>NZ_CP096121.1 GCF_023158935.1 Acinetobacter portensis | reverse complement strand
TAAATTGGTAATCCATCAACCGTTAAAAGGTTTTGTGGAGGAAAAATATTGTTTCTTAAATCTAAGATGCTTTGTTTTAATTTTGCGATTTCGATTGGATCACTAATCATAACAACTCACACGAATTAGAGTATTAAAATAATTATATAGGGTTTTAATTAATTGGATATAAGTTTTTAGCTCAGTAAATAAGCATTTTTGTTGTGTGGCGAATTAGAATTGTTAAAAAATTTAAAAGAATATTTATTCTAGGAATTATTGATACAATGTATCTAATTTCTTACGAATTAGTATATACAATTGGGATTACTATGCTTACCCCTGATCGAATAGACAAACAAGTTAATTTGGCTGGAATTGACCAGTCGTGGACCAATTTATTAAATCACTTGGACATTGATAGTCATCCTGAATACAACATCGATAAAACTCAGCCATGGTACTTGGCTAATTTTGTAGATTACCTACGCCTACTCAACTTTAAGTTTGATGAATTAAATCTAAGAGAGATTCGTGCAGTAGATTATGACTTGGTAGATTGGTCATTTCTTAAATCTAATCGCCTAAATGGTGCTGAGGTGTTTAAGGACCTAACCATTTATCTGCAGAAACCCAATTTTGTTACGCAATATCCTAAATGTGTACCCATCAATGCTGATGTTCGCGATCGTAAGCTTGCAGAGGTCATTTATGATTACTACAGACGCTTCTTACCGTTTTTCTATTCATTCATTAAATTAATCAGATCAACGCAGCGCTTATCTCTAGAACGTAAATTACCCGTGATTGATAACTTTATGTCTAATTTTGGAGATCTTAGTACTGGTGAGTTTTATTCAAATATTCCATTTGATGATGCAGAGCTCAAAAGGATTTTGAAAAATGGCTTTGAAAAATATAGAGAGCATAAATCAGAACAGCGGTTTAGCCGTGCCATCGCAGAGCTAACACCGATGTTTAAAGCTTTGTCTGAATACTTAAAGATTGTGTCTACGGTTAACTACGTGGATCTAGACCTTATTCACTTCTTACACAATGCATTTTTGGGTAAAAACTTTAATGTTTATTCAGATCTATTCGCTATGGATAAAGAACCTAATTTGTTGGTCAATTTAAGTTGGACATACACAAAAGCAGTCGTTTATGTGCATCGGCTATATTAAAAGGAAGAAGAATATAGCGATCTTTTAACGAAAGGGCCTGGTCATACCGAAGTTTTGTAGCAGAAGAAAAATCTGTACTGGTTTTGCCCGTGGCAAAGTCTAACCAAAAGACGTCATTTCCATCGCACAATAAACCTAAATTATCCTTTTCAAGCGCCACATACTTGATATAAGGATCATCTATTTGTGAGATCGAGGGGATATATTGATAGTCCACCTTTCATACAATATGTTTGCGAACGTGGTGCACGGCGATCGGTTGATCTATGGACCGTGCGTTATTGATGTGGTTCCGTTAATTAGACCACTCAATCTAGTTTTATAAGTGATAAATCCGCTCTAAATATTTAAATTATGCTGCCATTACTTTTGGTAAATGTCGATCATAAAATTCATTTGGTGTTGCCTTATTCAAGCTTGAATGAGGACGTATCGTGTTATAAAAATCCAAATATTCAGCAATTGATTGTTTTGCTTGTTTAACCGTATCGTAAGCCTTCAAATAGACTTCCTCATGCTTCACACTGCGCCATAAACGCTCAATCATTACATTATCCATCCATCGTCCTTTCCCATCCATACTGATACGGATATTTCGCAATTTTAACTCATTCAAAAATGCCTCGCTTGTGAATTGACTGCCTTGGTCTGTATTAAACACCTCTGGACAACCATATTTCACAATTGCTTCTTGCAACGCATCTATGCAAAAGTCTGTTTCCATACTGATCGATACACGATGAGCCAGTACTTTACGACTATGCCAATCTATAATTGCACACAGATAGACAAAGCCTTTAGCCATAGGAATGTACGTGATATCTGTACACCAGACTTGATTAGAGTGATCGATGACCATGTTTTTCAACAGATATGGGAAAATACGGTGTGCAAGATTAGGCTTACTGGTATTGGGTTTTGGATACAAGGCATGTATTCCCATCAAGCGCATTAAACGTCGGACTTTACGCCGACCTATTTTATGTCCTTGACGCTGTAGCATATCTCTTATCATTCGACTGCCCATAAATGGGTAGTCGAGATGAATTTCATCGATTAGACGCATCAAACTCAAATCAGTTGATGAAATCTCTTTGGGCTTGTAATACAACGTACTGCGATTGATTTGAATCAATTGCGATTGTTGTCGTACCGAAAGTTGATGGGTCTTATCGATCATTTTTTGCCGCTCAGCTGCCCTATTTTTCTGAGCGCACCTTCTAAAAAATCAATTTGCAATGCCTGATGTCCTATCTTGGCATGTAGAGCTTTGAGGTCAATCTCAGGTTCTTGTTGTGCTGTTGGTCGTGAAAAAATATTGATTGATTGCTCAAGCAGTTGATTTTTCCAATCAATTATTTGGTTTTGATGTAAGTCGAATTGAGTAGAAAGTTCAGCGAGTGTGTGGTCGCCTTTAATTGCTGCGAGAGCAACTTTAACTTTAAACTCTGCTGAATGATTACGACGTTTTCTTCGTGTCATGGTTGACTCCAAAAACAAGCATTTCCCATGCTTATTGGGGAGTAGATTATCACTTATAGGCGTGGTCTAAAATCCTAGAACCACATCATATCCCATGCTACCTGAGCTTGCTCTAAAGTATATACGTGTGTCTTTTTACATTAATGTCTTAAACTGGCAAAATGTAAAATCAACAACTTACATCAAATCTAATTGAATAAATCCACATTACAGTTCTAAACTCAATGGATTTTTCAGTTTAGAAAAATAGCGGTTTTTTACAATATAGTTGTAAACCTAGCCTTTCCAAATTGGTAAAACTTCTTCAAAGGAAACTAGATAGATGGTTTGGAAGATGAACTCGTTTCATTATGGTTGGTATTTTCACCGTTACCCAATCTTTTTGTTTCTGTAACTGCTTGAGATTTTATAAAAATTACAATACCTAAAACAATAATACCAACCACAAGAACTATTAATAGAATTTTATTCTTTTTCATAAGATTTTATAAAAACTGCCCAAATTTAAAATTGCAATCTTTTGCAGATGTGTATTGAGAAACAGCTCACCCATTATCTAGGGTTTCATAGTGTGTACCGGATACATTCTAAAATCTTTTATCACTTTTAGGATCAACAAACCCTGCTCTAACACGATACCCACTTGGGTTACTTGAATTATCTGTTCGTTGGTTGCCATTAGTAGCTTTTTGATCTGTTTTTACATATAGATTTTTATGTATGTACACCTGTTAAAGCATCATAAGAAATAGATTCGTTATACCAACCATATCCAAAACTTGGAATATATGCTTCTGTAAAATTTGACATTTTTTTTAATCTCTCTTTGTTTGCAACTATATTGTTAAAGTTTAGGACTTTAATGTCCAGTTTACGTTTGTGTTGTCAAATCACATATAAAGATAAGATCCGAGATATTAATGTTCTTCGAGCTAATAAAGGATTAAAACCTGTCAGAAAAGCAAATACAGCTGGCAGTATTTATGCTCGTTGGTATCTTGTTTATCAGGATCTTTTAATCATCATTGAGTGCCAAGTGGCTTTAAATAAAAAAGGCCCAGGTCTACCAGCTGGTATGCGTGACCTATTGTTGTACCATCTAGCAAACGCTTTAAGTTGGTTTACTATATCAGATGCACTAGAAAATGAAGTCGCTGAGTGTGCAAGAAAATTTACTCCAAGCTTGTCACATCAAGAAGCTCTTTCTTATTGTTCAAGTGTAATCAACCGAGCCAAAAAGACCCAAATTGAAGGTAAAGAACATCGTTATCGCTACAGACGAGAAACGATTTATCGTGAGTTAGAGGATCTTTGATGTGGTTCTAGGATTTTAGACCACGCCTATAAGTGATAATCTACTCCCCAATAAGCATGGGAAATGCTTGTTTTTGGAGTCAACCATGACACGAAGAAAACGTCGTAATCATTCAGCAGAGTTTAAAGTTAAAGTTGCTCTCGCAGCAATTAAAGGCGACCACACACTCGCTGAACTTTCTACTCAATTCGACTTACATCAAAACCAAATAATTGATTGGAAAAATCAACTGCTTGAGCAATCAATCAATATTTTTTCACGACCAACAGCACAACAAGAACCTGAGATTGACCTCAAAGCTCTACATGCCAAGATAGGACATCAGGCATTGCAAATTGATTTTTTAGAAGGTGCGCTCAGAAAAATAGGGCAGCTGAGCGGCAAAAAATGATCGATAAGACCCATCAACTTTCGGTACGACAACAATCGCAATTGATTCAAATCAATCGCAGTACGTTGTATTACAAGCCCAAAGAGATTTCATCAACTGATTTGAGTTTGATGCGTCTAATCGATGAAATTCATCTCGACTACCCATTTATGGGCAGTCGAATGATAAGAGATATGCTACAGCGTCAAGGACATAAAATAGGTCGGCGTAAAGTCCGACGTTTAATGCGCTTGATGGGAATACATGCCTTGTATCCAAAACCCAATACCAGTAAGCCTAATCTTGCACACCGTATTTTCCCATATCTGTTGAAAAACATGGTCATCGATCACTCTAATCAAGTCTGGTGTACAGATATCACGTACATTCCTATGGCTAAAGGCTTTGTCTATCTGTGTGCAATTATAGATTGGCATAGTCGTAAAGTACTGGCTCATCGTGTATCGATCAGTATGGAAACAGACTTTTGCATAGATGCGTTGCAAGAAGCAATTGTGAAATATGGTTGTCCAGAGGTGTTTAATACAGACCAAGGCAGTCAATTCACAAGCGAGGCATTTTTGAATGAGTTAAAATTGCGAAATATCCGTATCAGTATGGATGGGAAAGGACGATGGATGGATAATGTAATGATTGAGCGTTTATGGCGCAGTGTGAAGCATGAGGAAGTCTATTTGAAGGCTTACGATACGGTTAAACAAGCAAAACAATCAATTGCTGAATATTTGGATTTTTATAACACGATACGTCCTCATTCAAGCTTGAATAAGGCAACACCAAATGAATTTTATGATCGACATTTACCAAAAGTAATGGCAGCATAATTTAAATATTTAGAGCGGATTTATCACTTATAAAACTAGATTGAGTGGTCTAATTAACGGAACCACATCACTTATTCCTGAAGAAGTCTTACCACGCTTAAGGGCTATTATTCCAAATGAATTGGCAAGAGAAAGGAAGTTGGAAAGAACGTTGGAATCAAGACGAGAAAAAGGGATAGCTGAACGGGCCATCTATCGTGAAAGTCTTCAGACCAATAAATCTAAAGCGATTAAATTAAAAGCCCAAGGTTTAAAATATAAGGAAATCGCATTAGAACTAAATCTATCCATTGATACTATTAAAGGGTATTTCAGGAAAGGTGTATTGGTATGATGCCTTGTATAGTGGCGCGTGTCAGGCGTTTACTGCATTTGATTTGTTATGCTCTCTCCCCTTTCACAAGCTGGTGAAGCTTTATATGTTTAATAAGGAGCTTCACCATCTTTTTACAGTTAATATTTATTGAACTAATTTCATCAAACTACCAAAACTATCAATCACCGAATAATGAACTACATCCTCCAATGATTGATTTTCTTGATTTAAAGTAGCAAAGAACTTTTTAGCACTTTCAATTTTACGTTGCTCCTTTTCCCGTAGGTCACTGTCCAGCATTGAACCTTTAGTTTCTGCAACGAAATAGATTTGGCGTACTTTGTCTTTATTGAAAGCAATTGCCCAGTCGGGATTATAGCTACCGAAAGGCGTGGGGATCAGGAAGCGATCAGGGAGTTTAGCGTAGACGACCACCTCATCTGCACCATCCAGCTCTTCGACAAACTTACGTTCATTATCAGAATCGGTGACTACGTAATCCCAGATATGACGTTCTGCCTTGTACGACTGTAGTGGAATATTCTCATTACTCACAAAGATTTCATTGTCAGGATAAGTGCTATCTAATGGATTATATTTCAGTCCTTGAATGACCATTTTTGCTTGCTGTTCGCTGATGATACGACTTATTTCACGAATGAAAGCTTCTGGATTCAACTTAAACTGTGCAAATACCGCAGCGTTAATTCCCTGTAAGATACGTGCAACCGTTTTACGAGTCAGTTTCGTATCTTCAGCAATATTACCAATCAGGTCATAGGTCACTTGAGACTGAATAGAAATATTTGCAACTTCAGTTTTTGATGTCACTTTCCCAAACATTTCTTTGGCTTTGACTTGCTCATAGGTGGATTCATCATTCTGCGTTGCTTCCGCAAGTTTATAACTCAACGTTTCCACAAATTTGTTGTTGCGCTCTTTAGCCGTACGTTCAACAGCACTAATGCTTTCCTGAATGAGTTTTTCAGAATCTAGATGAATTTGATAAACTGCTTTACGGTTAATACGAGACCATAAAGCCTGGAATTCTTTACGTTCTAAATTGGTTTGATTGATGTTATTGGTCAGCTTCTTATTGCCATCGTCTGCAATGCCTTCCAGAGCTTTAGGATCAAACAGCCCATCAATCAGCTTGTGAATTTGCTCAGTATAAGCCACTAAACTTTCAGGTAATTCTGCTAACGTGCCTTGATCTTTCGCTTCGTGATACTTTGGTGTTAACTGATCATTGTCATCAATATAATCGTGCTTAGACAAATGCTTATTAATCTGCTTTGCCATCAATTCAGTGACTTCAACACTAGACCCATCAGATAACTTAAAGATTTTCCCTTTAAAGTAATCAGGGGTAGCTTGTGTGGGGCGATTCTGAATCGTATTCAGAATTTCTGATTGTAGATTCGACACAAACTCTTTGTAACTTTCATTGGTCACAACTGTGAGATTATTCAGTTTATGAATTTCTCCTAAGGCCCCTTGGAAATGGTTGGCATCCATACGTTCGCCAAATTTATTCACTGCAAGGCGCATACCACGGCCAACTTCTTGGCGACGAGAAATTACATTATCTGAATGCTTTAAAGTACAGATCACAAACACGTTCGGGTTATCCCAACCTTCCCGTAAGGCTGAGTGAGAGAAAATAAAACGAGTTGGCTCTTCAAAGGAAAGTAGGCGTTCTTTATCTTTTAAAATGAGGTCATAAGCGTCTGTATCATTGGATACCTGAGCTTCTTCAGCTTTCTTATCAATTGCTGGATTGGCAAGACGTTTTGATTTCTTATCAATTGAGAAATAACCGTTGTGAGTACGGTCTACCTCAATTGCTTTCAGATAGTCAAAATATGGGTCATTTTCTAAGTTTAGATCCTCAATTTCATTGAGTACCTGTTGATACTGTTCCTTGAAAATTTGAACATATTCGCCATCTACAGGATTATTATCCTCATCATATTGACGATATTTTGCCACTTCATCAATGAAGAAAAGACTCAGGACTTTAATACCCTGATTGTATAACTGACGCTCTTTTTGAATGTGTGCACGAATCGTTTCACGGATCTGAATGGTACGCATGATCTTTTCATCAACATGCCCCAATGCTTCACCTACATGAATTTTGGTACCATTCAAAAAAGTAACCGAGTTATCTCGTGCATCAATGTCTGAGACGACATAACGGTCATTGTATTGTTCAGCCTTATTGGAAATATCGTAAAGGTTATCGCCTTTACTAACCTTTCTGACTTCACGCTTAAAACCATTCTTGGTTTCTATCTCAATTTCCAAGCGAGCGACAGGTGCAGATTTAGATACGATGATGTCCTGTAAGTATAAATACCCATGTGTACCTGTTAAACCTTGTACTTCCACACCTTTTACAGTGATTTTTTTCACAAGTTTTTGGTTATAGGCATCCAAAGCATCTAAACGATAGACAAGGTTATAATTGCGCTTATGCGTTGCAGAATAGCGTAAAATAAATAACGGATTGAAGTTAGATAAAGACTCTAGGGTTTTATCCGCCCCCATTTTTTGCGGTTCATCTAAGATCAAAATTGGACGGTTTCGGCTCACAATTTCTATTGGAATACGACTATTAAATTCATCAAGTCCTTCCATGATAGGTTGACCTGTTTTAGGATCAATTACTGGCAGCCCATTCCGCATCTTGACTTGACCATAAATACGACGGTTATCTTTACCTGTCGCATTAAACGCTTGAACGTTAATCACCATGACATTAATGCCACCATTCGAGCTAAAGCTTTCCAAATGGTGTAATGCTTTGGAATCATAGATAAAGAAACGGGCCTTTTTGCCGTATTGCTCTTGAAAGTGATCAGCCATCATATTCAGGCTTTTGTAAACGCCCTCACGAATAGCAATGCTCGGTACGACCACAATAAATTTCGACCAGCCATACTGCTTATGCAGTTCAAACATAGTACGAATATAACAGTAGGTTTTACCTGTACCTGTTTCCATTTCAATATCAAGGTTTAATGGACTTTTGGTCAGGTTCTTGCCTTTGCCATTATCATCCGTGATGAGTTGAGATGATCTTTGTAATCCACTTGCTGCTTGTACGTCCTGAATGTTTTTCAGTACAGTTTGCAGATCAAAAATATGGTCATTCTCAAAACCAACGTCTGCAATCACTTTTTTAGCCTTACCACCTTGTAAATCCAAGGATTCTTCAAGCATATCAACTTGTGCCGTTGCTTTTTTTGCTTTGGCTGCACCTTGGTCAATCATATAACGACGACCTTCAGAACGTGGTTGTCCTTTAAAGCAATCCACAATCGCTTGTACAGAGTCTTTCTGATACCCAAGGGTTTTAAAACGGATTTCCATTATTTAACCCCCCTTAAAGAAACTTAACTTCGGTATCAGGAGAGAGCTGTTTAAAGCGTTCTTTGATATTGGTTTTATCATGGTCCAGATGAATGGCTTTTTCTGCTGAAACGAAGCGTAAAGGATGATCTTTGGCAACTTCATCAACTACTTCAAAGGTCAAATCATCAAAACAAGCGACAAGGCTATTGCCTGCAACGTAAAAGACTTCTTTTCCTGCAATAGTTTTACGTTCAATCGGTAAAGAAAGTTCAAGCCCCCAATCCAACATGACTTGGAATAACAGATCTTCAGATGTACGGTCTTCTTTAATATTTGAAGCTAAATCCAGCATATCAGCTTGTTTTAAAGCGTCAGGTGTGTAATACACATCCTTCATATTGGTTGAGTCAATTTTTAAAACACGGAAGCCAATATCTAAATTTTCAATGTCTTCTTTTTCTTCATTTTCGGTTAGGATTTTCTGACCTGCACGACGGATACGATCTTTAGATACATCAGCAATAGTTTTATAACCACCCTTATATGCATCTGATGATTCTTCCACTAACTCTGGCAACTGAACTAAAATATTTTTAAGTTTTAATGAGTTTCCATAATTATAATTCAATACAGCATGAGCTAAAGTTCCAGAACCGCAGAAAAAGTCCAAAACGACATCATTATCTTCTAAATTACTTATGGTTAGTAATAGTTCAATAAGCTTTAAAGGTTTAGGGGTATCAAATGGTTTAATACCATCAAAAAGTGCTCTTAAGTTAGAAGATGCATTATCAGATGTACAATCTTTTTCCAAAATAAAAGATTTTAATTTTGTAGATTTTTCATTTCCATCAAGACCTAAATATACTTTTTCAAATAAATCAAATTCATTCCTGCCCGAAACCTGTTTAGCTAGCAAGAAATCCTTCTTTTTATTGAAAGTATCTTTTCCCCATCTCCATCGACCATCTTGCCCATCTGATAATTTAGGTGTAATTACGATGCTGTTTTCATCTATAGGATCAAGGCTTATTGTATTATTTAGCTCTGAATAATAAACAGGATAATACATATTTGGTCTATCTATTCTTAATGCTCCTGAGCCACGTTTTCGTAGACCTTGTAATCTATATCGGCCTTTCTCATCCTCGAACTTATACTCTGACTTTTGCTCATCAGATAATGGGAGACCAGTAGAGTTAAATTTCACACTTTTTTGATACATTAAAACGTATTCATGTGCTGTAGCGATATGCTTTCTGTCACTTCTACCAGCAATATTATTAACAACCGAAATTTGTGAGATAAAATTGGAACTACCAAATATTTCATCGCAAACTTTTCTTAAGTTATGCACCTCATTATCATCAATACTTAAATAAATTACCCCTTCATCCGATAGTAGATTTCTAGCCAACTTTAAACGACTATACATCATACTTAACCAATCTGAATGGAAACGCCCATTACTATCTGTATTCGCAATTAAGCGATTACCTTCTTCATCCACTTGGTTTGATTTTTCAAAAAAAGCATCCGTACTTTCAGCGAAGTCATCTTCATAAATAAAATCATTACCTGTGTTGTATGGTGGGTCAATATAAATCATTTTGACCTTACCCAAGTAATTCTCTTGCAGAAGTTTCAGGGCTTCGAGGTTATCACCTTCAATAAACAAGTTTTCTGTTCTATCAAAATTTACACTCTCCTCACGGCACGGGCGCAAAGTTTTCGCAATCGGTGCATTGGCGGTTAGAATGGCTTCTTTTTTACCGACCCAATCTAGCCGATAGCGTTCTTGCTCACCTTCAACCAAAATTTGTGAAAGTTCTTGTTTAAGCAAATCAAAATCAATGGCTTTTTTCAGTTCGCCATTTTCACCTTGTGCTTCCGTCACACAGTTTGGAAACAGTGCTGCAATTTTTTCGATGTTGCTATCAACAAGGTTCGGGCTGTGCATTTTTAACTTATCCATCAATATACCTTTATATTTAATTCACTAATTTGTTTAAATCAGATTCAAGTGCATGAATATGCTTATTGAGTTCAACCTTACGATTAAACTGTTTTTCAGTTCTCAACTTGGATTTCAGCTTATCAAGCTGCTTTTGTAAGCTTTCAAGCTGTTGAGCTTTTTGCAATTGAAGTTCAATGGAAACAGATTCATCATCGTCTCCTGAATCTTCGCTTGATGTAATCGGCAATATCTGTGCGATGAAATGTTCATATAGATCAGCTAGTTTTAAGTAAAGGGGCAATTCAACACGATCATGATCTTCTAGCCACTCAGAAGCATAATATTGACCTATCACTGCTTTAGTTTTATCTGCTTGATTCAAACGTTTATAGCTTGCAACAACTTTCACTTTATCTTGATAAACAACTTCAAAAATAATTGGAGTGAGAATGAGCTTATCAATGAAAGATAGTATTGACACATCTAAATCTTCAACCCGACTTTTTACTCGAAAGATTTGAATTTCCTTCAAATCTTCCTGATCTTGGAGGTGAATTGTAGATGAAGCCAACTTGTAAGCCCACCGTATATTTTCCACTTGATCAACAAATAGCTGTTCGATCTTGGTATTGGCTTTTCCTTGTTCATAAAACTTATTTTTCGGAATTAACCGATCCACTTTAGCCTGCTGCGGAAACTTGTATAACTTCATGCTTAACGTTCTTCAATCACAATAAAGCTAATCAGCTCAAAGTCGTTTAATCCAGAAACCACATCTACCAACGCTGATGTAGTCAAGCCTGAAAACAAGCTATCAATATCCTTCTCAGCTTTTACGTCCTGAATGGTATGAATCACAATATCCAACAATTCTGAATATTGGCTCATATCTCGTCCATCATTGGTTTTCTCATTAAACTTTTCATACGCTTCAGGAATCGGATGATCTTTTCCTCGACATGCTTTACGTGCTACATCCAATAAATATTTGGCTTGGGTGTAGTCATAAACGACTTCACCGCCTTGATTAATATAAACTAAGTAATATGGATATAAGCGGTTGCTTTGGCTGTTAGGCGACTCAGGATGTCGTGCTCTTAGGGTGAAAATGACTCCCGCATTTAAACCGAGTTCTGGCTGTGCAGGCACAACAGTATGTAGTCCATTCGGTAATCGCTCCAATTCAGGATGCTCTTCCATATAGCCAAGCAAATCCATACGGAAGTCATTCAAACCTAAATCAGTAATCGAAACCCCTGTGTTGGCATCTTCCAAGTCTAAAACTTCAGTTTGTAGCTTTTGCAATTGTTCACGACGATAGGCAATATCATTGGCTTGAGCACTGAGAACGTTGTCATCTCCCGTACTGGTCATATCGACGATCACCATGCGATTCTCGACCCGTTCCCGCAAGTTAATATATTCATCTAGGCTAATGTCAGGCCAGTAATTAACGAGCTGAATGACGCTGTTTGATGAGCCAATACGATCCACACGCCCAAAACGTTGAATGATGCGTACAGGATTCCAGTGAATATCGAAATTAATTAGATAATCACAGTCCTGTAAGTTTTGACCTTCAGAAATACAGTCCGTTGCAATGAGCACATCAATTTCTCTGGACTCTTCAGGGAATATGTCTGCTTTTTGCTTTGATTGTGGAGAGAATAGGGTGAGCAAGCCCTGCATATCATAACTTTGACGGCTTCCCACTCTGGTCTTGATCGTTGAAGTATTATCACTGCCGATCACTTTGGCACTGTGCAGACCGTAGGTTTCAAGCAAAATCGGAGCAATATGCTCATAGATATAATTCGCTGTATCCGCAAAGGCAGTAAATATGATGACTTTACGGTTATTGGCATTAATTGGGTTCTGAATTTTCTCAACAACATGCGCTTTAAGATGTTGTAATTTGGCATCCTTTTCAGCATTAATTGGCTGAATCATTCGCAATAAACCGAGAATAATGTGGTAATCACCGTCTAGATCCGTTTTCCAGCTCAACAGATCCATATCAGCCAAATGAATTTTGAGCTTATTTCCGATTAGATCTTCGGTATTGAGTAACTCACCATTCTCATCCTCATCATAGCCAAAGTCGGGTGAAATACTGACTTCATCATCCGCCTGACGAGCTTCAAAGTCCGCAATTTTAGCGAGTACATTTTCAATATTTTTCTTTAAAACGTTGAGCGTCAGCCTAAACGCATGGACAGAACTTTCTAGGCGTTTCAGCAAGTTGACCGTCATCAAGGCCTGTAAACTTTTTTCACGGTCTACCTGTCTTAATTTACCTTTGCCTTCTACACGAGTATCAAAAATTTCTTCATACTTTTTTAAAGCACTTGGAAAGATATAACTGACTGGTGCATAAACTGACATCTTGATTAAAGACAGATCTGCATAAATTTGATTCAGAGAAACACTATCCTGATCGTTTGATAATGCACAACGGAATGAAATCGGCTTGAGTCGTTGAGGGAACTGTCCAATATCTTTGGTGTCATAGAAGGTTTGAATGTGTTTTCTTGAACGAGCAATAGTCACGCTATCTAACAGCTTAAAGAAATCGAAATCTAGAAGGTTCAGAATCGCTTGAGTTGTCCGTTGGGCAGGATCTAGTTTTGCCCAGGCATTAAAGCTGGCCTGTGCTCTACGGAATATGGTTTCGATATCACGTTCAGTATCGAGCTTATTTTCCAATAACGCTGCATTCCCTTCATAAGCAAGGGCGAGCTGATTCTTAAGGTCAGTAAAGTGATTATTTACTGGCGTAGCAGATAACATTAACACTTTAGTTTTCACACCCTGACGAATCACTTGATTCATTAAGCGGTCATAACGTGTTTCACGATCCTTAAACGTGCCACGGTTACGGAAGTTATGCGATTCATCAATCACAACTAAGTCATAGTTGCCCCAATTGATTTTCGCTAAATCTATACCTAGGGTTTCACCACCTTTACGAGAGAGATCGGTGTGATACAACACATCGTAGCTAAAACGGTCTTTGGCAAAAATGTTCGTGACTAGATTGGCGTTATAATTCGTCCAGTTCGCTCCCAATTTCTTAGGGCATAAAACCAGAACACTCTTGTTTCGTAATTCGTAGTATTTGATCACTGCCAATGCAGTGAAGGTCTTACCTAAACCCACACTATCCGCCAAGATACAGCCATTGTAGGTTTCAAGTTTATTGATAATGCCTACGGCTGCATCCTTTTGGAAATTGAACAGCTTATTCCATACTAAGGTATCTTGATAACCTGTCAGGTCATTAGGCATCACATCTGCATTGATATCTTCCAAGAAGTCTTTGAAGATGTTGTAAAGCATTAAGAAGTAAATACGTTCAGGTGGATTTTCCTGATAGACAGACTCAATGTGTCGAATAATTTCACTGGTGACATCTTCAACTTTTGAGGGGTCATTCCAAATTTGATTGAATAGCTGAATATAGGTTTGCACCATCGGCTGTTCATCAAAACAGTTCACCATATTTGAAATGGCGTTACCTTTCTCGAAGCCAAGACCCATTGGGGTAAACCCCTGAATAGGCATATAAGTCAATGACTGCTCAGGTTTCTGAATACTGATGAATTCCTGCATCGGTGCATTGCTATTATTTGACTTAAATTTTGCTTTTCGTCGTATCCAATCTGCACATTCTTTAGCAATTGCTTTTTGTGATAACTGATTTTTTAAGTGAATTTCAAATTCTGTTCCATACAGGCTGCTTTCACGGTCTTGTTTAGGAATAACAAACTCACGTTTTTCCTTTTTTAGCTTATCTGTGACGTTATCAGCGACAAAGGTTGGAGATGTAAAAACAAATTGCAGCTCTTCGATCTTTTCTAATTCTTTTTTTAAAGCAGCATAGGCATAGATTGAAAAGTATGAAGCGGCAATCTTTAATCTGGATTTGCTACTGAGATTTTCCCCTATATCTGAACCTAAAGTATTGTTGAGGTTATCAATGAGTTTCATAAGAGATTAGGGGTGAAATATAAAAAGATGAGAAATTATAACAGTATAACAACCCTATACATGCCTCAAATCCAAAGTAAAGTTAGCCCATTTAAAAAGTGTATAGGTGTGATGCCTTGTATAGTGGCGTTAGCCAGCCGTTCCTGTCTTTTTACATTAATGTCTTAAACTGGCAAAATGTAAAATCAACAACTTACATCAAATCTAATTGAATAAATCCACATTACAGTTCTAAACTCAATGGATTTTTCAGTTTAGAAAAATAGCGGTTTTTTACAATATAGTTGTAAACCTAGCCTTTCCAAATTGGTAAAACTTCTTCAAAGGAAACTAGATAGATGGTTTGGAAGATGAACTCGTTTCATTATGGTTGGTATTTTCACCGTTACCCAATCTTTTTGTTTCTGTAACTGCTTGAGATTTTATAAAAATTACAATACCTAAAACAATAATACCAACCACAAGAACTATTAATAGAATTTTATTCTTTTTCATAAGATTTTATAAAAACTGCCCAAATTTAAAATTGCAATCTTTTGCAGATGTGTATTGAGAAACAGCTCACCCATTATCTAGGGTTTCATAGTGTGTACCGGATACATTCTAAAATCTTTTATCACTTTTAGGATCAACAAACCCTGCTCTAACACGATACCCACTTGGGTTACTTGAATTATCTGTTCGTTGGTTGCCATTAGTAGCTTTTTGATCTGTTTTTACATATAGATTTTTATGTATGTACACCTGTTAAAGCATCATAAGAAATAGATTCGTTATACCAACCATATCCAAAACTTGGAATATATGCTTCTGTAAAATTTG
Organism: Acinetobacter portensis; assembly: GCF_023158935.1. GTDB lineage: Bacteria > Pseudomonadota > Gammaproteobacteria > Pseudomonadales > Moraxellaceae > Acinetobacter > Acinetobacter faecalis. Next base: position 317,691 of record NZ_CP096121.1, on the reverse strand, counting down.
ACATTTTTTTTAATCTCTCTTTGTTTACAACTATATTGTTAAAGTTTAGGACTTTAATGTCCAGTTTACGTTTGTGTTGTCAAATCACAACGTGCGCTTGATCAACATTCGTTGTATAGCCCTTTCCGTTAAAACCAGGCCACCCAATATTTGAGCCGACATTATGTCTAAAACAAGCTAGGTAAAGTTCAGTCATAAAGTTTCTCTTAAGCTACTTTCTTATTCAGTATGTGTTCGGCTAAGCGCTTGATACCGCCACCGTCCGTAATTAAATGTTCAAATAATTCGCCATTCGGGTTTTTAACTCCTTCCAACTGGCCTTTTTTGATGCCTAAGACATCAGAAATAATTGGATCTGAACCCGAATCAGCCAACAAGTAATATGCCGAGATCTGTTTGATTTGACCGTCACGGTCTAAGCGACCAATACATTGATCATGAACACCAGGCGACCAATCCAACTCACCAAACACAAATGTTTTGCATTTTGAGTGGTACTGCAAGCCATCAAGCCCGGCAGATGAACGTAATGAACTAATGAAGACTTTGCTTTCATCATTCAAGAATGCTTGTTTAGAACGTTCCTTAGCTGCAGGTCCTTCCGTGCCTGTATACATAACAGGATTGAATTCAGCCAAGCGTTCTAGCCAAATGTTGTACACATCTCGATGCCAACCATAAAGCATGACTGATTCACCAGACTCAACAAGCATACGCACGAACTCAGCGACATACGGCGCTTTGGCGATACCTGTTGCTTGGCGCATCATAATATTGAATTCTTCTGTCGCACGAAGCTTTTGCCCTTGGAATTCCTGAGTAGAGCTTAAAATTACTTTTGCCAGTTCCATTGCCTTGCCCTTAATTTGATCCAGTACTTTAGGATCGCTTTCGACATATTGAGGGATGATTTGTACTGGCGGTAACTCTCGATTTACATCTGCTCGAGTACGGCGCAACATTAGACCTTCATCACGTAAAAACATCCCAAACGCTTTAGGATCATTAATACGTTTTTCTTGTGAACACCACTCACGAGCGAATTCAGTAGCGGTACCTAAGCTATCTGGACGCAATATTTCAATGATGTTGTAGAATTCATCACCGTAGTTATAAATCGGTGTAGCTGATAGACCGAGGCGTAATTCAGCTTGGTCACTAATGAGTTTAGCAGCGGAATACTTTTGCGATGTATAGCCAGTCCGTAACTCTTGGATCTCGTCAAACACTACGTACTTAATCTTTCCGGCAAGATATTCAGCCCAACCGTTCAACTTTGAATAACTGGTGATAATGACATCGGGTGCTGCTTCACCCTCTTTGTGCAATGGATAAGGCGATGCTTTCTTTAGGATGTGACATTTTAGGTGCGGAGCAAAGCGTTCAATTTCATTCTTAATTTGCATTGGAAGATGTGTCATTGTCACAAAAAGCGCCGGGAGCGATTCAGGTAGAATCATCGGACATATTCCACTCGCTGTTTTGCCAAGGCCCAAATCATCCCCCAAGAGCAAACCTTTAACATTAAGTAGTAGATCTGCAGCTGCTCTTTGATACTCATATGGAGGCACGGCAAGATCAAATGTTTTGATCGGACGTTTATAGTCCATCACATCCAAAATATCTTCTTTTAGCGACACATAAGCCTTAGATTGCGCTTTCATGTATTTAAGATCATCAACATGCATTGGATAACGTTCAATAAACCAAAGTAGGTCGTGACAATTAGACGGCGTATCGCTTAACTCAATAAATTTTGATGCATGTTGGCTGACTTGTGGGAATACACGCTTAAGTCGTGTTTTAACATGTGGTTCACATTCAATGTGCCAGTTTTTTTCTTGACGAGAAATGGTGCCGTAAGATTTAGACATTAGAAGACCCCCACTAAAATACGATGGCGGTAAATAAATTTATTGTTCAGTTGGATTGGAATGTTATTCACCCAATACGGTGTACCAACCACATAGAGCGCTTTTATGCTGTCATGGCTTAAATAGCGATTGATCTGACGCAATAATGCGTTACGTGCACCATCTATTTTTAATTCAACACCCACCTTGCCGACATCAAGCTCAACAGTAAAATCAATGATGTCTTTATTTGATAGACGAACCTCACGTTCATACGGAATCTCATTGGCAATAAACATTTGCTCAATCGCGAATTGTAAGTCTTTTTCGTTATAAAAACGGTATTTGTGTGAAGAAAACAGAATTCCAAGCTCTTCAATCGTTTTCATTCTGCATCCCCTTGGTCAGCTTTAGCAGCCTTTTTGTTTTTCTTCACCTGGTTTTTATCAATGGATTTTGATGGTACCAGTTCAACTTCACATTCAGTACACGATAATCTAAAAGTAGGACTACACGTTGCACCACGGCCACACTCAGGACACGCAAAAGATGCCCTAGTCTGTTTCTTAGGCTCAGGCTCAGGCTCTTCAAAATTGGCTAAACCAAGCTCTTGATAGAGTGTTCCACCGATCATAGTTTCTTTGAGTACAATAAACTCGTTATCATCGCCGTTTGGTTGTTCACCCTTATAAAGTTTAACAACCTTAGGTTCTGGTATTGGTTTGTCGTCATCATCTAACGGATCTTCATCAAAAGCCGTTGGATAATAACCGCCAAGGTTTGCACCGGTATTTGATATGTCGATTAGTCCGATCGCTACATCAAAGGGATTCATTGTAGTGGGAGTCGGTTCCTCTTCTTCATCACTTGTTGGGATGGCATATCCAGTGAGGGAATCTTGTGCTTTTGACGGTTCGGCAACTGGCTTCTCTTTTTTAGGTGATTTCAAAGCTGAATTGATTTCATTGCCAAGTAAGGCAATATGAAATAGCTTTGGAGAAGCAGTCGGAATGGACTCCAACAACTGCACTTGCTCTTGAATCATTTCTAGACTTGAAATCGTTTTGGGTGCGTACTTGTCATACCATTTGATGATACGCCCTTCATCGACTAGCTCATTGCACACTTGAATAAACAAGCCATCAGGTACAACGATTTCGGTCATCTTCTCGCCTGTCGTGCGACCTTCTTTTGTGCCGTCATCAGTCATAATCAAACCGATCTCAAGCATAAATGCCGCAAACTCAGCATTGTGATATGAGCGTTTAGATGGCTCACCAAAAATGCTTTGTTTCATATGACACATCTCATGTGCATAGCATTTAAAAATGTTAAGCAATGGTTGGGTGCCAAAGTAATCAGGGTTAAGGGCCAGTTCGTGCGTATACGCCGTATCATCTTCTGTCGAAGCAAATCTATTCTCAGACCAATAACCGGTATTTTTGTTGATACGTTGAAGCGTAATCAAACAATCTGGTAATTCATTTTTGAATAGCCTTTCATTGAAACGGTCATACACCAACTGCAGTTCTTCATAAAACTGCAACGTAGTTCTATTCTTTATGTTCATTTTTCAGTCGTCCAAACAGGATCAAACTAGGTGTGGATTGTACAAAACAACGTTTAAAGTTTACGCACAGCTTAAAATACAGTCAATAGTTTAAAATAATCAGCAAAGCATATATTTTTTTAAAAAAAAATTACAACACAAAAAATAAGTATCATTAAAGTGTAGGTTTAATAAATTGTGGTTGGTTTTCATAATATGAGTGTTACGCTTTACTTCCACACAGGTTCTTAATAATGCTGTTTATAGAAAACTGGATATCGAAATGAGTCTGAATAACATAAAACTAACAGCCAATTGTTTTGCCCTTACACATCCTGAAAATGAAAAGAACTTGTTCAAGTACATTTTTAGAGAAATGTTTAAACGAAATAAGGTCGAGACATTCTGTTCCGCAAAAGTCATATTTTTTTCAGATGGCAAGCACATCTATTTAAGAACGTGCGTATCGGACGTCAAAATCCCAATGGCCAAAGAATACATTGAAATTTCGCACGGTCAGCAAATCACTGGAAAAATCATGGTTCCTCTTAACCGTGAATGTAGCTTTAACCGCCAAGAAATTGAAGAATACATTTCGGTCCACGGCGAAAAACCCAAAGGCAATTCAGGTAAGAAGCGTAAAAATCTAACTGGAGATGAAGCAGCCGAATTCACCAAAAACGCTCTTAGTAGCAAAGGTCTATTGGATGTCACTATAATTGAGCAACAATGTGGACCACAGCTCAGCATTTTGAATATTCCAGTCCAGACCATAGATATTTCATTTAGTGCGACTGTTGGTGATTTAGAGCTATTTAAAACAGCATGGCTCAATGGTATTGGTCGTGATAAAACCTACGGCTTTGGAATGATCCGCTTAGATGGTACTTTGTTTACACCGCCTTGTAATAATAGTGCTCACGCCTAATCGAAAGGACTTTTAAAGTCCTTTTTTCAACGAAATTTTTTCAGATATTGATCTGATGTAGATCCTGGTTGCTCAACATGAGAAATAAAGATTTAGATCCAAAGATAGGAATACCACTTAAAGTCATCACAGCGCGATTAGAACATGTGAAGCTTAACCTCAATGGCTTAATGAAAAGTGTAGAAGCTTATGCGATCGCACGACAAAACAGTAAAGATCTGCACGAATGCCTAATCAGTGGTGATGAATGGACATATGCTGCACTAGATTGTCGAGATCCTATCTGGCGTGAACGAATGAAACGCACCAGTACCATTATGGGTGTTCAAGCCACTGGCCAAGAAATCCCACTCTCATTTATCAATCAGCTACCTTGCAACATTGGTGAAATCATTACTCTTGGCTCATGGAGCCTAACCAAAAATATTTATCGGTTTGAAGATCAAGTCATTCAAATGCTTGTAAAGACCGAGTACAACCGCAGTATCCCCGGTTTCCTATTAAACCTACCTGATATTGCGATCTACGTTCAAACCGACAATGCCAATCTCTACGTGCAAAATGAACAAGTGGTCGGTGTTATTTTTGCGAAAAACACGTTGAACGATCGCAAGGTGCTATTTACCACGGTATATACCGATACTGGCTTAGCAAAAACCATTACCATGCACTTCCCTGATGATGATGATTTTGAATCAACTGTTGAGGACTGCATGACCGATTTCATTGATACGTTTTTTGATGAAAAGAACTTGCCAGATGAACAAGAAATTAACACGTTCATGGAACTGCAGAAGAAGCTAATCAATTTGATTCTATGGTTCAGCCAAAAAGAACCAGATCTCAGACCATTAACACCAGAAACAACACAAGCCAGGCCTAAATTAGAGCTGATTAAGCGTGAATTGCGTTTATTTGAGGCCAATAAGTACAAGCCGACTATTGTTGGTACCGAAACAAATAAAAAGATCAATGAAGCGATCCTAAAGCGCGATGAAGATCTAAAGTCTGGCAACTACAAAGGTACCAAAAAACCACATCCACGGGTTCCTCACTGGAACTTTTACTGGTTGGGCAAACGTGGTACCAAAGAAAAATGGGTTAACCATTGGATACCATTTCAGATTGTTGGCGGTGTGCCTAAAGAAAAAGGGCTCTAAGGAATAAGTTATTAATTACGCAATGGTTGGGTAGTCTAAAAAATATTGGATTCCAACACTGATTCCGTAAAGCCAGTAAAAGCCCCATGAAATAAGAAAGAGCCCTATGTTGGCTCTTATTTTGTTTTTGTAAATCTCAATTTTAACGCAGCGTGATTTTCACTTTACCAACACACTTTTTGTTTAGTGGGCGATTATTACTATCTACCCGTCTCAAATAGCCACATTGACTACAAGCAAAAGTATCATTACCTGAATCATTCGTAAATTTAAGCCAAATGTGACCATTGCCATCGTCTATATCTGTTTTAACGTATTTATCTAGATTCATGCTTAAACCTCTTAATAAGCTCACTCGATAATAACAATAGTTTTGCTTAGATAGTATTTTTCCAAAAGGAATTATTAGCAGATTTTATATGTTTTTTAAGAAAAGTTTTTGAGCGCTTTTATTTATTAAAATTGAATTATTAAGCAAGGAGTTATAAAGCATGGCTAAATCAATAGACCAGTTATGGAGTGAATTACAGCAGATTCAATTTGATGAATCTAATTCCTTACCATGCGAATTCCATATCTGGAATAAAGGTACATATCGCTATCAGATCCTAGATTGGTTTGAAGCAAATTCTGAAAATGGCGTATTAAGCTTGCAAGGCAAAACCCATAAAACATTATGGGAAGAGTTTGGCAACACCCCGATAAACAATGATGATGAAATCGAAGAAGACTTTCATCTATGGGGCAAAGGTACAGACCGCTTCATTATCTGGCACTGGTTTGATGATCAATTAGAACACGGTGTAATTAGCTTAATTGAGAAAGGAGTTGCGTAATGGGATTATTTACTTGCCCTCACTGTAATAGTGATATTGATACTAACGATAAAAAGTCTGGCCATCAGGTGAATGATGTAATTCAAGAAACCTTTTGTTCTGTTGACTGCAGTATTGAATATCTGGTGCATAACTCACAAATGATTGCAGTAGATCAATACGGAAGTTTGCCATTAAGCAATGAAAACCTGAATGAATTCATTGAAGCATTTTCTAATGAGGGTGTTGAAGATGATGTGTTAGAACACATCAAAGCTGAACTTTGTTAAGTAATCGCGCACCTGCTCTAAACAACACTGACAATGGCATTTAAAAAAAGGGCTTAAATCATTTAAGCCCTTTTAATATTTATACGATAAGAAAACTTTCTAATGTTTTACCAGATTCAATCTCACGATTTAACCAGGATGGACGTTTACCACGACCGGCCCACACTTCTTTGTGGTTATTCGGGTTGCGATATTTAGGATCTGCTTTAACCACTGGCTTTTTATTTAATTTACGATTTTCGCCGTGCTCATTTAATTCAAGAATAGTTAAGCCTAATTCTTTTGCGATCTCAAACATTTTGAGATAACCGTCATCAAGTTTCTTATTCTCTACTACAACAATTTGGTTTTGTGCCTTTTTAATTAGGTCTTCTAACTGGTCTTTACTTAGGTTTTCAACTTCCATAACTAATCTCGAAAATTTGGATATATCAAATATACACCAGTGCGTTTTGTTTACAACCGCATACGGTACTTTTAATTGATTAAAATATTCGACTTATTCCATGGCTATTCTAATTTTTAAGCATAAGTTATTCCCACTTTAAATCCATTAATCTAAAAATACATTCAACCTGTTAGGTAAATTAATATGCACAAGTATCTCATGATGAATCTTGCGATTAACGGAACATCAGCACTACCAATTGGTATCCGTATTTGTGATTTTAATATCGGCTTATATGCCTCTAAGAAAATTTCAGAAGTGCCAGCTTTAATGGCATTGGTTAATTACACCCTGTTTAAGTATTCAAGCTATGAGAGTGAAGAACTTGAAGACATTGAAACCTTATTAGAAGAACATGATTTTAAAACTCGCTATGACTCTTGGGAAATCAGCGGTGATTCTTTTTACGTTTTAGGTTTTAAAGAAATTACAAAAGACGAGTTTGAATTATTGCAAAAACTTGACCTGTTGACCGTGGTAGACGAATACAACTACCACCATAAACTTTTGTCGAATCATGGTGAGCATAAGTTTGACGAATTTTTCAAAAACTTTAACGAGTCTAAAGAGCAAGAAATCTTGAAGCAGTTTAAAGACATTGCATTCAACCTAAAAAGTGATGCCCCTTTAAACTCGACATTTGCTCAAGACGTTATAGAGTTGCTGACTACCTACAAGTTTGGTACAGCTTTAGAACCTATCGACAGCACTCACAGCGATACAAGAAACCGTTTCTACTTTAGCCATACGCTTGAGGGTGACTTCGCATCTGGAGCTATTCAGGTCATTATTTCAAATTACAAAGAAACTGGCGTCAAAAACCCTTATTCAGTGATTGAGCCTTTAAATCTTGAAATTATGCTTGAAGATGAACAATGTTTTGATGATGAATATGCAAATCTCGTTGTTGAATGCGAGTATGTGTTTAATCTTATTAAGACCGACTTATACACCAACACTTTTGAATAAACCAAGCCTTTAAGAGAGAAATCTCTTAAAGTTGCGCTTAAAAACGTAAACGATGTTTTTTTAATTGATTAAAAAAGGTTTTGAATTTTTAGCGCTGCAATGGCGCTCGTCATTATTAATTCTTTCTGGATGCTTAAATAAGTATTTTTTAAAAAAACTTTATCCGTTCATATTCTTAATATAATGAAACCAAATCAAGCAAATAGCTTAAAACTTGGAGAAAGCTCATGAATTTAAACCCTAATTTTTGCCCGATCGATTTTAACGAAGTTTACGGCAGTACTGACAATTTACCTTTGTTCTTGGTTAAAGCGTCACGCCAGGATTCTAACGATGACGAGCATAGTGAGTATTTCTTCATTCGAGCACCTCATGAGCACCGTTTAGCTTTCTTCCTTGCTCACATGTTCAAATCACATGTAGATAATGCCCTTTTGACCTTGGAAAACTTGGCTGAAGAAAATTATCAAAATATCCCTGAATTGGAAGAGTTGATGTCTTCATATGGTGTGATTGATGGCGTTGGCGTGGATACACTTTTTGATTTCCGCGCTAAGGAACTCACACTTGATAAAGCGCTGGAGCTAGTCGAATTCATTGAAATTAACCCACTCAATACTGATATTGTGGGCTCACTATTCTTGGAGGCACTTTAATGAATAGTAGCTTTATCTTAATTAATGAAGCTATGGCGCCTATTCGTAAGAATACGGCGCTTTTGGAAACCCTGTTATCTATGATCAGTACTGCAGATCAAGACCACGGCGACCAAAGCCCAAGCTTTCACATTAATATCCATGCTGGCATTGAATTGCCTAATCATGAAATTGCATATACCACTTTAAAAGGTTTTGCAGAGCTGACCGAAGATCATAATCTTTGTATCTATATGAATCCTGAGCTGTCAGAAAATGGCTTTATGTTGCTATCCACTCAAAACGTGGTACCTGATTGCTATGACAATTCTATCTTTGTAGATCTGTCGAATCAGTTATGCAGTTTCTTCAATCAAGAAGTACAGCAGTTAAACGATCAAGCGCAAAAGGCGTTAAAGCTGTTGTTACAGCATAAAATCAATGGAACAGCGATTCGCACGTTCAACCCTGAACAATTGCAGATCTTACAGAAAATCGCTGCATTAGATAGCTTCATGCTCGATGACCAGCGCGATTGGTTTTACTTTTCCGAAGTGACCATTGATAACGCCTATAAAGACATGAAAAAAGGTTTAGAACTGTTGGTTCTCAACGAAGATATTAAGGATGCACTTAAACAGCTACTTGATGCAAACAACATGGAGTTTTGTGATTTACCAATACTCGTGGTTTTGTATCCCCTACTGGTTAAGTCTGAAGAAAATAACGAACTGGTACAGGCTTGCTTAAGTCATCTCATTGGCAACAACTTAATCAATGAGCCGTTTATTGCTGGTGTACAACTTGAAGCTGGTGCATTTAATAGCGAAATGAACACCTATACTTTATTGCCACACATGAAAGCAGTAAAAGAATTGCTGATAGATATTGAAGCAGATCTCACAAAAGTTTAACCGTTTTACTTGAGCTCATTGCTCAAAACCTTGGAGTTGTTATGGATACTATTGTTCGCGTTAAATCAGTTGGTGTTTTAGGTCTATCATCTAAAATCACGACATTTGTAATCGACATCGAGCTTGATGGCGGTAAATTAAAAATTGAAGATCAATTGCTTCATTTTAAGAATACTTTACGTACAAGCTATCGAGAATATGATGAAAGTTTAGCGATCGTAAACAATAAGGCTATACTTTCCAATTTAGACAATGCAGTAAAACCAAACGAATTGCATGCTTTAGTTGATGATTATATCGACTCAGTTTGGGTAACAGATGCCAATAAAAACACCACTCAACAGCGCCGTGCGTCACTTGGTATGCACAATCCAACGATAAAAGACAAAGGTGTTTTGAAAGAAGCCCTTTTAAGTGAAGTGAAGTTAGCCTACAAAAACTATATCAATCAGAACGTAGAAGCCTGATCAGATCGGAAGTATGTTGCGACCAGCATACTTCTTTTTTTTTGAACCTTAGCCTAGAATCATCCAATATCATCGCTTCATACCAAGAAAATCATGCCATATCTCATATATTTAATGTTCCTTGCGTTTGCAAGCGCCGTAATTTTAGTGAAAAAGGCTTATGGTCTTAACATCCAATTATTTGCAATGGGGATTGTCATCATCATTGGACAATTGGCAATTTTTTGTTTTATCAACGCAGCGATTAACATCAACAATGAAAAACAACATCGCAATACCGTCAAAACCTTGCACTATGGCGCTTCATTTTCATTAATTGTGGTCACTACACAGGTCTATTTATATAAGTATGTGTTGCACAAACAGGAATATTTGACCATGGCAATTTACTTTTTAGGAACGTGGTTTGCAATCACCCTTTTAGACTCAGTGTTTAAGTTGATCAAAGTTGGTATTTTTAATAGCAAGAAAGACAGTGCTGAAGTTGTGAACTCAACGCGTAAAGTGACGGTAATTACATTAGCGATCTGTATGTTTGGGTATTACTTATTTAGCAAATATGCATTAAACATTAACGTACTAAACTAGACATCTTGTAAGGAAAACCGCACCTAATACACAAGCGCAATAACCAGCAAAAAAGAACATCCTTTTAATTATTGCGCTAATCTTTTCCGTCACAGCACTGTTATAAACAAAAAACACAATCATAAACATTAAACCGATCGTGCAGGCGAATAAGGTAAAACCAATTAAATAAGTAAAAGCAAAGTCAAAGTTTAATACCACTGGAAAACCAATAGATACAGCCATTAAAGCTATTGTACTTGATGCATTCATATCTTAAAGCCCATCTAGCAACTGGCTTAATCGTAGCGATAAATAAGGTTTAAAACTGAAACTTTATGATTGAGATTGGTCAATGCACATTACCAAAATGTGCTTGGTATATACCAGAAAGCAAAGAACCAGACGCAAAACGCCTGGCTCTTTAAAATTGAAAGGTGAATAAAAAAACACAAAACACTTGAACGCATTTCTTATTCAAGGTCAGTTTAATTAGATTTTTTGCCCTTGTCTATGTAATGTAAAAGTGGACAGCATTAAAACAATCTATATTTTTTGAAAAAAGTTTTAAAAATGTACAGTGAAATATAATGAATGTATGAGCTCAATGCTTACCATTTGGAGAAATTATATGAACTTTGAAATCTTATCTAAAACAAAAGTTGTCGGTCTACAAGAAGATTCTCTCACCTCTTTTCAAAATTTTATGTTAGAAAATATTGCATGGGATAGCCAAGTCCGTGCTGATTATTACCAGTCAAATAAGAATACTGTACTGCTGGAGCTACCAGTACGTTTACGCCGTGACATTCAAATCGAAAACATCAACGGCGCTTTAGATGCACAAGTTAATTTTGAGCTGATCTACAAGCAAGACCAAGGCAAGTTGGTATCTTCATTGGTCGTTGATACGCAGTACTTGTTATGTATAGATGATCAGGATATTGATCTTTGGTCAATCGACAGCGAACTCAGTTTCTTACAAGAAGCTGACCGCAATCACCTTAAGAAGCTTATGCGTCATTGCGATGATCGTTTCCATGCGTGGATGCGCGAGATTAAGTCTTACTTCAATCGTTTGACAGTACAGCCGTTGCATCTTGATATGCAGATCAAAATACGCAAGATCGTAGGCTATACAGCGGTGCTACCTAAGACCTTTCCATAAGGTTTTAGGTGTCAGTATAAAAACAAATAGACCGCAATTAAGCGGTCTATTTGTTTTTGCCTAAAACGGCGTTAACAGATCTATGTAATATTTAGCCCTTAAAACTATTGGCAAGTATCTGAATAACGCTCAGCACTTCCAAAGAATGATTTACCCTGATTGTCCACGATGTCTACATACAGATCTGGTTTAACTGGAGCATTGGCGAATACAGAGCAATAAAACGGATGAATCTTTTCATTCACAAAGCGGTTTAAAGAGTCAGTTTCATCAGAAGAGTATTTATCTGCAGTTTTGCTAGACATCTGAACGTTCATATTAAAGTGTTTTGAATACTTCACTTTTTTAAGTACCGCACCAGTTTCAATCTGGTACGGTGTTTTAGTGTTAAGTAAACGCTCAACTTTACGTTTGTTTTCAGCAGTAGGAGAAAGCGCAACAGCAGATTTTAAGCTGTTTGTATTCAGGTTATTTAAAGAACTATTAGCTAAAACAGCGCACGACATAGACACTGAGATTATTGCAACTGCAGATAGTTTTAGTGTTTTGAATACGTTCATGTTTAACGACTTTCCTGTATATACTTAAATTATATACTTAATATACGATATTTGATTTTTTTGGAATTTTAATCTTATTTGATTTTGTTAATCGGTATATACCAATAAGATTGTTTATACGCAATTTAGCAAGAATCGCCCCCTTGTTTGGGTTTACAATTATTGTAATTTACAGATTGTTGATACAGGAAACCGATATGTCTGAAGAAGTAAAATACGAAGACCGTGTACGTGCTGCATACCGTTCTGCTCAAGGCAATGTAGCTCAAGAGTTCTCCCCTCACATTGTTAAAGCATGTGAAGCATCATCAAACGCACGTATGGAGCGCTTAGCAACTGGTCAAACAACATTTGACGAGGAAGAAGCTGCATTGATGAAGAAATGGAATGCACTTAAAAACAAAGCCTAATGATCGCGAATACAACCTAATCTAGCTTACAGCGGATTACCAAACCCAATCACTCATAAGTAGAACAATATGGACGATAAACTTGAGTTTTATTTAGATGCGAAAGACATCTTATCTCAACCTACCAGTTGCCAAGCGCAAGGCGACTATAAAAAGGCACTGGAAAAAGAAATCACGGAACATCGAATAGCGAAAATGGAAATTTCGCCGTTACGTGGCAATTACGATCTCGACCACCTCTCTAAAATCCATGAAAAAATCTTTGAGCATATTTACGATTGGGCTGGAGAAGTGCGTCTGGACGACATTTCTAAACGTGCGATCGACCCGAACGGTAATTATGAAATCGGTCATTTCCTAGATAAAAACCTGATCCCTGATGAACTGAATAAGTTCTCACAGGCGGTTAAAGAAAAAGACCACCTGAAAGGTTTGGACAAAGACCAGTTTGTGCAAGAGTTCACTCAGCTTTATGCCAAGTTAAATGAAGCTCACCCTTTTGAAGAGGGTAACGGTCGCGCTGCTAAACTGATGATGAACCAGCTGGCGAATGATGCTGGTTACACCATGGTATATAGCAAGGTCGCCGTATCAGATTGGAACTATGCGTTTAAACGTTCACTGACAGATCAAGAGCTTTATGTCGGTGAAAACTATGAAAACCTAGAACCGATGGAACAAGACCTCTCTTACCTTTTAAAAGTCATGGACAATATCATTGAACCATACGATCTAGTCCTGAAGCTTGAAAATACTGAAGAACAAGAGCAAGAACAGGAAAATGACCAGGATAAATCAAATGATGATGATTCACCGAGTTACGGATAATTAGATTAATCTGTATACGATAGCTTTTAATTGATTAAAAGATTCTTGAAAAAAGAATCTTTTTTTTGAGAAAAATTTATAATGAAGTGACTCAGATTAAAATAAAACCTTAGGAAAATATTGTCCGAAACTTGGAGATGAATAATGAATAACGCAGCACATCAATTTGCAAATAAAGTGGTCGCTCAATACCAATTTACAAACGGAAGTGATTCAAGTCTGAATCATTTAATTATCGGCAACAGCACCGCAGAAATTATCGACACCTTAATTTATATGCTTTTCTCAAGCCATGCTGAAACCTATGACGATGGCGTTGTTTGGTTTAAATCAGTGGACGCAATTAATGTTGAGAAGTCTTACATTACTTACAACAGTCGTGAAAACTGCATTTTTGCTTATTTTGTGTTTGATAAAAATCCATTAATGCTGAAAACAACCACATTGCATATTGATAATGTTTGTTACTTTGGATGTGAAAGCGACACCACCAATAAAACCATCGAATTTTTAGAAAAATTCAAAGTTCGTGTATCCCTTGCTAAAGAGTGCCACAAGTTCAAATTCAATACTGAGCATCATGAAACCTTGATGCATGAAACCATCAAAACCTTAAAAACTATCTATGAAGAACATAACGACATGGATGCCGAAAAGTTATCTCAACACCATGACACAACTCATTTAGTTAACACATTTCTTGCTTAACCGTACACCATACAATAAACAAAACCCGAAAAAGGATATAACAATGCTATTAGGCGCTTTAAAACAATCTCTAAGCTCAGTCATCGACATGAACCGCTACACCGCCCTTTGCTCACATGTGGAGGGTGAAAACTTGCCGTTATGCGCTCAATTTCGTGTACTTAAATATATCTTTGGTGTGCATGGTCTAAGCGCACTTAAAAATTACAAAGAAGTTGAACACATTGACGAAGCCTTTTTGAAAAAACACTTCCTACGCATGATGAACTATGACTTTGAAGCAGTCATATACCTTGCTATGGTCGGCATGCGCGAACTTATCTTAGAAGCTGATGCTTTTGACCATGACGGCGAACAAAACACCCAAAATGAGCTTAAACAAGCATTCCAATACGTTTCAGAAAATGACGTTCGTAATTTTGCTTATGTCACTCACATGGGCTATTCAGAAAAGTATTTCAACTGGAATATCATTCGCCACCAGTCTAAAGATGAAGCGGATAATCCCCTCACCTTTTGGTTATTTAAGAATGCAATGTATTCACTATTTTTCAACTTAGCCAATCGGGAATAATGCCCCAACTCATTAAGAGTATTTAAGTCCGAACTTAAGTACTCTTTTTTTTGCATTAGAAAAATAGACCGGTATATACGCTGTCTAAGCATGGCTTAAAACGTATACGATGATTTTAATTGATTAAAATATTTTAAATATCCTTTACGTGTTTTAGGTCGGTTAATTAATTCCAATAAAGTTATTCATTAGTATTTTTTAAATAAAATGACTCTATCGAAAGCAATTGCTTAAAACTTGGAGTCCTCTAATGCATCAACTAGATAAGCTAAATCATTTAAAAAATATCATCAAGCAAGTACCACATGAACGTTTTGATCTGGATTTATGGCGCACGATACCTGGTACCGACAATATGACTTTTGCTCAACTTATAAATAGTGATGCTAATTGTTGCGTTATAGGTTGGGCGACAGCTGATGAAACATTTAAAAGACTTAACTTCATGATGTTAGACGGCGTTCCCCTTTATGCACCATTCCGTGCGAATACTGGTGAGCCATTCACTTATGAAGAACTCAAAACAAATGTTGTTTATCGCGGTTCTGAAGCAGTACGTGAGTTTTTTGGACTCAATTATGAAGATGTCGATCATATTATTTTTGAGAGCAATTACGCTTTTGAAGACCCAATCAAAGACGAGATTATTGATCATATCAACCATGTTATTGATCGTGTAAACATCCGTCCACAAGACCTTGACCATTTGTTATCTAGCTCAATTGTTGCACTGGATAAAGAAGTCCGTGAGTTCACTTTAAATGATGATGAAGTCCGTGAAATATCTGTTGTGGTTGATTGCTTCAATAAGTTTTTCCCCGATGGTGCTTATCTTGAGTTTGTTGCTACGGTCAACGTACCAGGTGATTGTGATCCACTGGAATACATCGCCAGCAATTACAACATTAAAGAGCCATTAGCTTTCGTTCCTAAGCCGAATGAAGCATTAGAAGAATATCTGGAAACATACCCGATCGAACATCTCATGCATAACTGGCAAGAGGATTTCATTTCGCCGTATGACGAAATCATTAATCAACGTTTAACGCATATCGCATTGCAAAATTTAAATAGCGCAAAAGTAGTTCAATAAGGAAACCTACCCATGACAATTGAAAATCCGCAACTCGTCAGTGCCATCAACGAACTTGGCTTTTACTTGCCACAGCAAGTACAACAGATACCGAACACCACAGAAGCCGGTTTTCGTGTGTATGTGATCGATACAGCAAAACATACCAACATCGAGGCACTAATTAGTGCTATTGAGAATGTCAGTATCACTTCACAGCCCTTTTCTTTTCAAGATGATTACGACATGGGCGTGTTTTTTGAGGGATTTAGTTTCTTCTTGCCTATGCTCATTACACAAGACAGTGATGCACCTTTACCACTGTTCTTAATTCAACTGGATTTGTAAGTCCAACAGCGGTACGTGCGCCAGTATGTACCGCTACCCCTTTTGGCACACCGCCTAAAACTTGGAGCAGATATGAACAAAGCAACGACCGTTGAGCGTTTAGAAAAGCTGATTGAGCTAGTGATCGAGGTCATTCCTGATGAAAGCTTTGATTTCGACATTTGGCGTGATTATGACGCAAGCCATACAGAACAACACACCGATTTCTTTTCAGGTTTCACCACTGAAGAATTGTTAGATAAAAATATTGTAGGATGCCTGATTGGTTGGGCTACGTCTGTCGAGTATTTCCAAAATCTAGGTTTCAATTTTCATGGTTCTGTTGGGCCAATCTTCATGTATGAAAAAATACTCAGCAATGAAGAGCTAAAAGATGCGCCTGTTGTCACTGTACCAGTCGTTTACCAGTGGAAAGCAGTACGTGAGTTTTTTGGCATCACTCAGGAAGATGCTTTGGTGATGTTTAGCTATGACAATTACGACCAGGCCAAAATTGATAAGGACACAATGATTCGATTTATTGAACGCATCATCCAAAAATATAAGTAACCACCGAAACGGCGCAATGCCGTTTTGCTAGGCGTTATAACCGCTTACGATGGATTTTATTTGATTAAAATATCTCGATATTTTTAAATTTTGAGAAAAGTTTTCCCCTGGTACACCCCTCTATACTTAATCCATAGCAAGCAAGGCACAAAGCCTTAAATCTGGAGTAAGTCGAATGAATACAGCGCATAAGTACGATGATCAAGTCATCATCCCCACAATAGCCGGGCAACTGGAGTTGCTGTCTGGTACCGATCTAAACAAAGAACTGGCTGAGCATGTTTTTCATGAAGCACCAGACATCGATCTAAGTATCTATGACATTTTTATTGTCTGCTTAAGTGGCGGTAAGGATTCGATTGCAGCGTATTTACGCTTACTGGATGCTGGAGTAGATAAAAGCAAAATTGAGCTTTGGCACCACAAAATTGATGAAGAAAACCAGCCGTTCATGGATTGGGTGTTCATGGAAAACTATACCAAAGCATTCGCTCAGGCATTCGACACACCATTGTACTTCAGTTGGCTCGAGGGCGGTTTCCTTGGCGAAATGCTCAAAGAAAACAGCTACTCAAAACCCCACTTCGTAGAAACACCAGAGGGCTTAATTAAGCTTGAACGCGATAACAACCGCAGTAAACCAGGCACACGCTTGAAGTTCCCACAACAAGCAGCCAGCCTCATGACGCGCTGGTGTTCTTCAGCGTTAAAGATCGATGTCGGACGCAGAGCATTGAACAACCAAGAACGTTTTGACGGCAAGAACATTTGTTTTATCACTGGTGAACGCCGTGAAGAGTCACCAAACCGCAGTAAGTACAACCAGCTAGAACCGCACCCATGCGACCGTAGAAGCGGTAAGAAAGCAAGACGCGTTGACTGGTGGAAGAACGTGCTTCACTTCACTGAAGAGCAAGTATGGGCGTTACTGGAGAAGTACAAGGTTACGCCACCAGTGCCATATCGCTTAGGTTGGGGCCGTAGCTCATGCATGACCTGTATCTTCAACAGTCCTAAAATCTGGTCAACCATCAGCACCTACTACCCTGAACGCGCTCAGCTGATCGCTGGTTATGAACAAAAGTTTGACTGTACGATCAGTCGCTCAAAGATCGATGTCGTCAGTCTGAGCAATCGCATTGAGCCATTCGACATTCAGGATATGGAAGCACTGGTACAGTCCAAAATTGAAAGTTATTACCTACCAGTGTTCACGGATAACTGGACGGTTCCACCAGGCGCATTCAACAAGGAGGGTTGTGGATCGCTGTAAATTAGGGTGCCATTTGGCACCTTTTTAGGATGAAAACCGCAAGCGATGTTTTTTAATTGATTAAAAATGGTTTGGAATAATTTTGTTTTTGAATAAGTTTTTGACACCACCTGTCAGCATAAAATGATTTTAAACCAATCAATATGAGATGATGTTTATGACAACTTTAAACGAAACAATGCAAAAGTTCTGTAAAGCTAAGGCAATGATGACCTATTTAATGTCTGATGATCCTATCATTGATGAATCTGTCAGCCGTTACGAAAATTGGGCATTGGCTTATGACCTTTTGGTGAGTATTGGACATCTGGATCTAGAACAAGTTGAGCAGATCTGGAATGAAAAAACCCATACCAATTTTACGCTTTGGGGTGTAGTTGGTGAATGCTCAATAGAAGAAATTGTATCGTATGTGACAGAAGAATATGACGCTCAAGCTGTCACACTGGCGCAGATTAATGAATTACAAGACGGTAAAACACTGGCAGAAATCTAAAATCAACCTAAGGAATGAGTTATTAATTAAGTATTAATAGCTCATTTTTTATTGTCTGAAACTATACAACTACCACCTTGAATCATTTTCACAGGCATCGCCATCGCCGTCACCATCCATCATGGTATCTGGGCAGTTTTTCACAAACCAATCAGCTTCTTCTTTAGATCGCATTTGAGAGCAATGCTTACGACCATCGCATTTATAGGCTACTGGCTTTTGATATATAGCATTTGTAGTTTGATTATCTTTATATAGATATTTCTTTAATTGAATGCTACCTGGATATGCCACCCCAATAGCTATGCTAATAAAAATTATCCATAGATATATTGGCAATGGTTTTTGCTTGTCTTGCGTTTGTTCATGGTCGGAATAGTAAACATGGATTGCCCTATTTTTATTTTCTTTTTTAACTACCTCGAAATAAACCTCTCGACCTGGTATTGGCTGTTCACCTTTCTGAAAATCCTTAATATGGAAAAATACATCACCAAAATTACTCGTGGATATAAAACCAAAACCACGCTCAATATTATAATTTTTAATTGTTCCTGTTAGTACCACCTAAAACCTCAAATATATATTAAAAGCTATATTAATTATAATTATTAAACCTGAATAAATACTATCTTTTTTTTAAAAAAAAGTTTTAAGGTTTATGGATTTATTATAATTAAAACATCAAAAGCAATTGCTTAAAACTTGGAGTAGCTATTATGAATAATTTTTTCGCTGGTGCTGAAGTCATCACTGTTTTTTCTTTACAAGACGCTTTAGAAGAGGGCGTGATTCTTTGCCTTAGCGATAAAGAAGAACATGCCAAAGATTGCAAACAGTTCTATAAGTTCCCTGTTTATATTACAAGCAACTTGTATAACAAGCACCTGACAGCTGCAAAAGCAATTTTTCCGAATGGTACGGAAGCTGATGCTGAAAAAATCAATGATTTAATGGGATATACCATCTTTGATATGTTGAACATGAGCGTTCGTGGTTCAGTTGCACTTAATGACCAAAGCGTTAAGTTTAAATATGCTCTACAAGATACACCGCATACCTTTTCTGACACCTTAATCACCAATATTGCTACGGTTGGGCCTGGCGTGAATGGTGAGCCTATCATTACTTTTATGATGCCTGAAGACCAATAAACACAACACCTAGCATTGACCAACCAATGCTAGGTTTTTTGAGATCCGAACGTTCATTGAGAGGTATTAAAAATGCAAATGGCTACTATGAAAATTGACAACCTTGACCTATTCGGCTTTGCAAATATGCAAGCAATAGAACAACAAAGAGAAAAAAACGAATTAAAACGTATAGAAACGATGAAGCTTGTCCGTTGTGACTGGTTTATCGCCGTGACATCTACTGGAGAGCTGTTTAAGTACAGTGAAAAAGTACCAGCTAAATATAAGGCGTTTAAAGGCATTAAATTATTCAAGTGCTGGAATGAAGCTACCGCGGATCTCGTGTTAAATGCCGTAAAAGGCGCAATCAAGGGTGATCATTACGAAATACCAGACGTTAAAAAAAGCAAAAAGTTTGCTGTTAATAGCTGGGTAAGAAACATTGATCTAAAGTTTCTACATTTGCCAGTCGGTCAACTCACCAACCTGTACAGGGAACATCAAGAGCGTTTAAGACTGAAGCGTGAAAAAGCCAGACTTAAAGAAAATGAAAACACGTATGACGTAGAACCGCACTAATCACACCCACCAGGAATAAGCACCCATAGCTTATTCCTTTCATAAGATGATGGCCGTAAACGGTGTTTTTAATTGATTAAAAATAACTTGAAATCATGAGCCTATCAGCCGAAATACTTTTACTGAAAAGTTATACAGGCCACATGCACCGATATAATGAATACATCAAAGCTCATTGCTTAAAACTTGGAGATACGACAATGCAACTACAAAAATTTAATACTGGTACTGCTAATGTGCGCCACTTGCTACAAAGCTTCACCCAAGCGTATGACGGTTTACCAAGTTGCGTCATCAATGTGATTGGCTTAGCAACCAAAGCAGATCCGCAGTTTATTTTTAACATTGAACTGGATGTCGTTTTATTTCACCAACATAAGTCACAAGCCTACTGCATTGAAGTCAATGCACCGTTACAGGTTCAAGCCATCGCAGACGCTCACGAATCATTTAGATTCAGTCCTGATGATTCTCATGCATTGATTGAGGGCGAAGTCATGGATGTGGCGATAAATTTACAACACCAAGCCATTAATGACATGATTCAATATGATTTGCTGTCAGATGCAGAACTGGAAAAGTTCAATACATGGAATAAAGGTTTCGCCAGTGCATTACTGACTGAATGTTTTGAAGATGTCGCAGATTTTAATGCGCTGCATAGCTCACATTTTATGGCGAACACTGTTTATTTAAGACTGATTGAGTACTTTAAAAACAACCTGTCATAAGAAACCATTAAACAAATAGAGGGAGATCCAATAAAGGTCTACCCTCTTTTTTTATGCCATTAGATTTAATGACGTATACGATGTTTTTTAATTGATTAAAAAAATATTGAAATTTTTCATTGCCAGTTCCATAAGTAATTTGAGAAAAGTTTTTAAGGGATATTTCACAGATATAATTAATTCATACCTAAGCAATTGCTTAAAACTTGGAGTTGAAGATATGAAAAGCGTACTTGATTTTTTTACAAACCGTTCTAAAACATTAAACATTATTGTGAATCCTGAATTAAATACAGGTCATTCCCTTGCTGATTTTTCGTATAACGAAGAATTGCATCAAGACCTTAATGTATTAACGGTTATTCCGCGTGATCATTACGGAAACTTTCTATCTTTAACCCTTGATGATTGGGGCGTGATTACTTCAAAAGTTCAATTCCCTGAACATCTTGATTTTAATCAATTACTCAGCATTTTTTGGGAAACACAACCCATTTTAGTTGTTACTGACATCGCACGTTCAGAAGTGCATGACAGCGACTTTTTTCAACAAAGCTTGGTCAAGCAAGTCAATCTTGCATATAGCCGAGATATTGCCAGTGAATATGCACCAGAAGATGTTCACTACATCTCTCAATCTTTTGATTTAGATAAGCTGATGCGTTGCGGTGTATATCTGCAAGGTCATTGCTATTCAGCTCATGATTTCGTCATTAACAACCATAACCTATTTGAAAAAGACAGCTTGATTGTGCCTGTTTTTAACATCCACTCGACACAAAAAGAACTGCAACAATTTTTAGTATTTGATCTGCAAGGTAAGTTTTTGGATTGCGTTGTTGGCACTGAAGTTTTGTACTAAGGAATATTGATCATGTCTAAAAAATACTTATTGATTGAATTGAGCTACGAAGCACCAAACAACACCAGTGCTGATGCTGTTTTGCACAATGTCTATATTGATATTAATCACCCTGAAAATCTGGCGATGTTTAGCGAGTCTTGCAAGAATCGCCATGAAATTAATGAAAACCTACCCATTTGCCAGTTAATCACTTCATGGGTTCGATTACTAGGGATCTTCACCATTCTGGACAATACAGATCAGGACAAAGAAACCCCTGTTCTCATTCAACTTGCTGACGGCGGTACTTTATCTATCGATGGTTGGGAAATTCTCGACCAAGAAACCAAAGATAGACGCTTGGCGTTAATGGACATTGAGCCAGATGAAGAACAAGACGTAGACGACCCTATTTTGTTCGCTCATGAGCATTCAGACTCAATCACACTCACCAAAGTCGAAAAGCCAGTAGCAGAAAGTGTATATGTCGCTACGCGTAACTCTTACAGCAACAACTTTGATTTAGTTCTTGAATGTATCTTGAATCCTGAAAAATATTACAGCCTATATCAAGGCTCATATGATGGCACTCATGTTCAAGTGATCCTGAATGACTTGGCACTACTACCATCATGTAAGACACATAAATCAGAAATTGGCGACTATGTAACATGCAATGTACTGGAGCTGTTCAAAGGCTCAATAGATGCGTATGGCGCAGAAAGTGAATTTATTGATTCATTCGTGCAACTCGACATTACACCGTACTTAGATAGCACACTGAAAATGGACTACACCGAATTGCAGTTTAGCTACCAGAGCAACGATCTCATTGCATTTTTTGGGAATGATCCATGTTCTTAACATGGATCTCTATAGAATAGGAGAAAATACAATGTCTGATCATATCTATAATTACATCATCGGCAGAATCGACAAAAGCCGTAAAATTATGGTTCTGGTGAACTACGAATCAAGATCCAATCTGGTGACTCAAGCACAGTTAATGAAAGTCCAATTCCCGAACCTCAATACCTTGAGAATGTTCCTGAATGACTTTGAGCCAACGGAAAAACATGTTATCCATTACTCGAAATACAGTAAAGAAATGCCATCAGGTGCAGATGGATATTTCCTATTTTCAGAACATGACCAACAATGGAATATTTTTGATCCAAAAGTTATAAATCGGTTTGTTCACATACACCAAGAAGCACCAGAGTTCGATAACTACCAAGATTATATCTGTTCTTGTGAAGTCAAAAACTCACCTACACTTAAAGCAAAACATAAAAAACAAGCATTTGTGCAGAAGATGATCTTCACTTCATTGGGTTTTGAGCGTTATTGCCATCATTGCAATGGCTATGAACCACTGGATCGCTTTTATTATCATTCTGATACCAAAACCTATGAAGCAGTTTGCAAGCCTTGTTATGTTCCTCATTACAAGCCTTACAAAATGAAAAAACGTATGACCAGTACGGTTGAAGAATATATTTATAGGACTTACGCACTGTTATTTATAGACTCTCTGTGGTAGCAGATGATTTTTATCGAGAATAAAGTCATCAATGAAGTTTTTGATCATTGGTCTAAATAACTTCTTCTGCCAACGATATACATTTTCAAAGATCCGCTCAAACTGGTTCTTTTGTATCTCAACATAGGCCATCAAGGCTGAAAAAATATGATTCGAAATCAGTTTAGATCGTCTTACTTGAAACTTTTCAATATGACAAACCTGTTTAATCACTCGGTGATATTGCTCTATTTTCCAATGACTTGAATGTAATTCATGAAAATCCTCAAAGGACAATAAATCATCTTCATCTTGATGCACAATATAAAACCTCTGCTGTTCTTTTAACTGAGTCTTAAATAATTGTACAAAGCCAAAATCTTTGAGCCAGACCACTTGACCCTGATGGAAATTTGGCAATAAACGCAGTTGAAACCATTGTCCTTTTTCTGGGGAAACCTTACGGTTACAGTCGATACCAAACATAAATCGAATACCATGTTTTCTTATGGTTTTTAGATTTCCAGTCGATGAATACCAACTATCACCTGTAATAAATTGAATCTTTGCACCCCAACTGAGTACTTCACTTAACATATCCATAAAGTAATCATTCTTGGTTTTACCTTCAGATTTGTCATAAATTCGGAAATTAATTGGAATATTTTGACCATTTTGATCTGTCGCATACAAGGTAATGAGATTAATACCCTTGACGGATCGGTGGTGTTTGCCTGACCAAAAATAGCTAACTAAGTCCATATGCTGACTATATGGTTTATCTAAAACAGTATCATCAATACTGACTATAAGTTTATTATTATCAATATGTTGAATTGCTTCTTGATATAGGTCGTGAGGTGTGTAGTCTTCACGTTCTAGAAAGCGATTTACACTATCATGCGAGATGTTATAAGTCTCGGCAAGTTGTGTGCAGCTAATAGAGTTCGGTTCTGTCATGAGAAAGCCCATATAAATGGGTAGAGTACAAGTTGCTGTAGAAGCATTTTTAATTCGTCTGATCACAGATACTTTATAAAGTATTTTAATACTTTTTTGAATCCGTCAATGCGTAAGTCCTAATTTAATCATTAACTAGAACTCAAAAAGATGGGCGAATTCAAACATGAGGTGCGACAGTTTCAAAAGCCATATGATAATCAACAAGCTGAGCAAATTTCTCTAATGGTGTAAGCCAATCTAACGCCTTTCTAGGACGAGTATTCAGTGACATGGCAACTTGATTTAAATAATGCTGATCTGCCTGATTTAAATCAATCCCTTTAGGTAAATATTGCCTAATTAAACCATTCATATTTTCGCATGTGCCTTTTTGCCAGGGTGAATGTGGGTCACAGAAATATACATCTATGCCTAAATCTTCTTCGAGTATTTTATGTTCTGACATCTCACGTCCACGGTCATAGGTCAACGTTTTACGCAGTTCTGCAGGTAAATATTTCAGAGCTTCAGTTAAAGCCTTGCGCACTGATTCTGCCTTTGCATCAGGTAATGTTGCCAAGATACAGAGCCGTGTATTTCGTTCAATAAGTGTTGCTATCGAACTTTTATTGTCTTTACCTTTAATTAAATCAGCTTCCCAATGACCCGGTATTTTTCTTTCTTGAACTTCGGCTGGGCGCTCATGAATAGTTTTAATATCCTGTAATATAGAATCTTTTTTAGGTTCACCGTTAGCTTTTCGCTTTTTATTTTCATGACGTAGACAGGATAATAAGTCTTTTTTCAACTCACCCTTGGGTAATGCTCGTATCGTTGAATAAATCGTTGTATGGCTTACATTCATTGTTTGATCCAAATCAGGAAATGTCTTTAAACGCTTTGCTATTTGCTGAGGAGACCATAAACAACGGATCGCTTCAACAATAAATTTCCAGAGGATTGAATCGATTTTGAGTTTTCTGTGACCACGTCTACGTCTAGCAAAAGTGTTATCAGAAGCATATTGAGCTTGATAAACGTCATTGATGCTATTTCTTTTAAGCTCACGATAGATCGTACTAGGATGTCTTTTAATAAGTTCAGCAAATTTTCTGGCTGAAAAGCCTTCTTTTCTTGACTCAAGCATTAATGCAGTACGATCTTCAAAGTTAAGATGATGGTATGACAATTTTATATACTCCATAAACCCTTTAAATTAATTAGGTGGTTTATGTCGCACTTCAAGTTTTACTCTGCCAAGTATTTTTAGATAATGCTTGGAATCAATTCAATTCATCAAGTTTTAAAAAATAATTCCTTTTGTCAGGTCTATCATTTTTTAAATGCTTTAAAAATATTTTCGCAGTTTCCTCCGATGCATCCTCTCTTAGGCAACGTTCAACAAAGGATATATCTACAAATTCATCTGCTAACCCAGCACGACCAAGATCTAAAAAATAAATTTCATTGAATTTATCTATAAAAATATTACTATCCGTGATATCGCCATGAGAAAAAACCAATCTTTCTTCAACACGAGTCTCGGTTAACTCATTCCATAGACTTAGGTAAGTTTTATGGTCTCCCCATAATTCAGTGTCAAAATCATCTTGATCTATATCGTCAAGGAGTTGGTTATCAATAAAAAATTTTGACTCTTTTAACCGATGATCAATGTTTGAAATAAATGGACAATCAATAATAGCAATTGAATTTAACAGATTGAGTGCCTCCTTATAGATAGCAAGCAATTCTTGGTCTGTTAAAAAAAGCGCTGAAATTGGTTTTGCATTGATCGCTTTAGTGATCATGAATTCAAACTGCTCATCCTGAAAAGTCATGATGAGTTCAGGCACCTTTAATTTCTCAGAGAGCCAACTCAACATTTTCGCTTCACGAGAGACACTGTATGTGGTCTCTGTATATAAAGTGCTAGATCGCTTAAGAAAAAAAGTTTCATTATTTCGATTAAAAGAATAAACATCCGATGGCGACTGACCAATTTTATTTGGCTCTAAAACGCTGTTTCCGATAAATTGTTGAATAATATTGGGCAATTCCATCAAGTTTTCCTTTTATTCAGCATTAAAAACCCCGCAAATGCGAGGCCTAGTAAATAGATGATCTTAATTTGGTTCACTGTAGCAAAAATATGGGGCGAATTCAAACATGAGGTGCGACAGTTTCAAAAGCCATATGATAATCAACAAGCTGAGCAAATTTCTCTAATGGTGTAAGCCAATCTAACGCCTTTCTAGGACGAGTATTCAGTGACATGGCAACTTGATTTAAATAATGCTGATCTGCCTGATTTAAATCAATCCCTTTAGGTAAATATTGCCTAATTAAACCATTCATATTTTCGCATGTGCCTTTTTGCCAGGGTGAATGTGGGTCACAGAAATATACATCTATGCCTAAATCTTCTTCGAGTATTTTATGTTCTGACATCTCACGTCCACGGTCATAGGTCAACGTTTTACGCAGTTCTGCAGGTAAATATTTCAGAGCTTCAGTTAAAGCCTTGCGCACTGATTCTGCCTTTGCATCAGGTAATGTTGCCAAGATACAGAGCCGTGTATTTCGTTCAATAAGTGTTGCTATCGAACTTTTATTGTCTTTACCTTTAATTAAATCAGCTTCCCAATGACCCGGTATTTTTCTTTCTTGAACTTCGGCTGGGCGCTCATGAATAGTTTTAATATCCTGTAATATAGAATCTTTTTTAGGTTCACCGTTAGCTTTTCGCTTTTTATTTTCATGACGTAGACAGGATAATAAGTCTTTTTTCAACTCACCCTTGGGTAATGCTCGTATCGTTGAATAAATCGTTGTATGGCTTACATTCATTGTTTGATCCAAATCAGGAAATGTCTTTAAACGCTTTGCTATTTGCTGAGGAGACCATAAACAACGGATCGCTTCAACAATAAATTTCCAGAGGATTGAATCGATTTTGAGTTTTCTGTGACCACGTCTACGTCTAGCAAAAGTGTTATCAGAAGCATATTGAGCTTGATAAACGTCATTGATGCTATTTCTTTTAAGCTCACGATAGATCGTACTAGGATGTCTTTTAATAAGTTCAGCAAATTTTCTGGCTGAAAAGCCTTCTTTTCTTGACTCAAGCATTAATGCAGTACGATCTTCAAAGTTAAGATGATGGTATGACAATTTTATATACTCCATAAACCCTTTAAATTAATTAGGTGGTTTATGTCGCACTTCAAGTTTTACTCTGCCATGGCAACTATTAATTATTGCCATCTTTTTTTGATATAGATCTATGTAATCAGGTTATTTTAATATGTGAGCCTTATTTTATTTAATTAAATATAAATAATTGATATTAGTTTTATTCAACGTATACGGTGATTTTAATTGATTAAAATATTTTAATTACTGAACCACTACCGTTGTTAAATTCAGCTTCATTAATATTTTAAGGAAAAAATTATAAACGCCACTTAATAACTATTATGGAATCTCAGATGTAGAGCACACGGCTCAAAACTTGGAGATTTTAAAATGTCACATTTCACAGTTGCAGTAGTTACCACCCCTGATGGTGATGTTGTAGATGCCCTAGAACCATTTTACGAATTTGAATGCTCAGGCATTAAAAACAAATATTGCATTTCAGAATCATCATTGGACGAAATTAAAGACCAATACGAATCGACAGAAATCACTTTGATGAAAAACTCAAAGCCTATCATAGATGATGGTGAAGAACGCTATGCGTTTCTTGACGACCCTCGTTTCGTGCGTGATGCAACAGACTTCGAGCTTGATGCCATCAAAAACAACAAAGGTGATATTTTTGCTGACTTCCCGAACGGCGGTAAACATTTATCAGTGGTACAGGTCAAAAACGATGATGGTACGTACTCAAGTCGCATTCGTGATTTAGGCATGTTCATTCAATGGCATCAAAAAGATGTGCCATGTACTGAAGTGTTTGAGCTTCAACAGTTCATTAACTGGTATAACGAAAAAGTTACGCCGACTGTTTTGACAGGTGAAAAACCTGATGAAAGTTGGACAGAATGGATAGAGCTTGATGCTGACGGTAAAGTGGTCGATTACTTCACCACCACCAACCCGAATCCGAAATACGATTGGTATGAAATCGGAGGACGTTGGAAAAACATGCTGTTGCGTCTTGATGGACGAAAAGTGGATAGCTGTCCGATTGGTGAGCTAGATTTTGAAACCGAAATCAACCGCTTAAAAACCGAAGCTAACCGTGTTTATGACTATTTTGAGAAGTGTATCGGTGATGCTTCACGTACTTGGCGGTCATGGGCTGATGTTTGGTCTGATGAATCAATCGAATCAGTGAACGATAAGCGTAATTTCTATCATAACCAAGATGCAATCTTATTAATGAAAGCCAGTGATACGGATAACCTGTTTGGCATATTCGGACATGAATTTGATGAATTTTTGGTGAGCCGTGAAGAATTCCTAGCTAAAAAATCAGCAAACCCATTCGGTACGTACTGTTTCTTAGATGCTACCACTGATGCAGAAATCGGAGATTGGACAGGTTCAGAATGTGGATTGTTTGGAGAAGACTTATACAAAGAGGAAAATTGGGAATCCAAAAACCAAGCATTGCTGAAGAGCTTTCCAAGCGACTATATAGTCACGATTGTTGATTGCCATATCTAAAACCCAAACAGGGATAAGCGTAAACCCTTATCCCTTTTCTTTTGGGCATTTTTTAAAACGCATTCGATGTTTTTTAATTGATTAAAAAGGTTTTGAATTTTTAAATTTTAAATTTTAAGAAAAATTAAACAGCTATTGCGCTTTGTATAATGAATATAGATTTAATCACTATCCTTAAGGGCTTTTAATATGTGGAATACATTAGTTTTAATTCGTAAAACCGCAACGTCAAAAGAAATAAAAGACAAAGCTGATATGTATTTAAGCCAGTTAAATACTGCAACCATTTCAGCATCTCTTAAAGCTGAAATACTCTCTTTTATCGAATCTGTTTTAAACGATTAATCAACTTAGGCTCAACGCCTACAACTTGGAGAAACCCCATGAATTACTACAACACATTCACCATTCCATGCAATTTTAAAGTACAGCACATTGAAGATGGTCAATTTGTCGTGTTTTTTGCTGATGGCACTCAGTTAAGTTACCAGATTGAAAACACCAGCAAGGTTAAATGGATTGAACCTGAAGCATTCAGCTTAGAGCAAGTACTCCTAAGCTCAAAAGAGCCAATCAATGCCGATGATATTGACATCATTAAGTATGCTTCATACCGCTTAATTGCTGACACGCCATTGATTGATGATGATGGTAGCAATCCTGAACCTGATTGCCTTTACTGCAAAAAATCTAGTGACACTCTTAACAGCCTCATACTTCAAGTCACTGAAGCACATACCCTCCCATGTTGGCTACTGACATCAAACGGCGTTCATATCCTAGATATTAATGAATTGACTGAAGCTTAATAACAACAACCAGTGAAGCATGTCTATTGCTTCACTTTTTGGCAGTTGAAAACCGCATTCGATGTTTTTTTAGTTGATTAAAAAAAGGTTTAGAAATTTGGTTGTGGCCAGCGCTAGATCTGGCGCACCAGGATCAATGCTTATTTGTATGGTTCGTTAATTGCTTCCATCATTCTAATAGCATCCTCATTACTATTTTTAGCTGCTATCTGTTAAAAGTCGCAGCAAGGACCAGTAAAACAATAATAAATAATTTTAAAAAAGTTTTTGGGTTAGGTTCTATCTTAAAATAAACATATTGAAGCAGAAAGCTTAAAACTTGGAGTTGAAATGGTTTCTATTAATGAATTACTGAACAAAAACCTTGATCGCAAATATGGTCCAATTGAAGCGCATGAAGTTATAGAACTTGTTCGTGTAACTCGTGCGCCAGAATCCGTAAATAACCCTTCAATGCCATCAGTTAGAATTTCTACTGCAGATCTGCACCATATGGTTGAACAAGCTAAAAAGTTCAATTTGTGGGAAGAATGGTCCACCAAGGTTTTAGCAACTGAGTTGCCATACAACCCTTATCTTAAGCCAGTGTTTACAGGTCATAGTTTCCCACGTTCTAGCATGTCTACTGACAACTACGAAGCATTAGTACGCTCTACGTTAGTGCCGGTGCTACTACCTGAAGATAAAAAGTCTTTTATCAACCTGAATGACAAAGTTATGTCATTTAACAACCTCATGTTTGATATGCCCGATGCGATGGTGAACCATCTCATGACTGGTAAAAAACTTTGGCTATATGCAAAAAATGGGCAAGTGGTCTGGTATACCCGTGCTGAGTATGAGGCGCAAACCAAGTGGAACCAGGCTGAACAGGATGCTAAGAAAAAAATTACTGCATTGTTTGAATTATTCAATGCGCTGCAACAAGCTAAACCGATCTTTGATGCTATCGATCAGAAGAAAAACTTCAGTGCTTTACCGTTCAAATGGTTCACTGGTGTAAAAATTGTAATGTCAGGCTTGTCAGCTGGATCATGGGGCGATGGTGAAAAATCAAATACAGTGACTCACTTGGTTTTTGATGAAGACTACTCAGGATCTAAATTGGTTCGTGAGAAAAACCAGTACTTGTGCTCAGCTGGAGGCTTATTCCCTGCAGATGAAGCAAAGAAAGAATTCAAAATGAAAGTAGGTGAAGTTACCGTGGACACGGTACCGCACCTTGTTACATGTAAAGTGTGCCTAAAACGTATTTTTACGCAACTTGCATTAACTCAATCTAATTAATCAAATTTATAGGGTGTTCATCATGAATAACAAAACAATTGCCAAAAAAATGATTAACCAAGTTAAATCGGTTATCACTGACCCTCAAGCAAAAAGCTTGTTGGCTGCTTATCACGTAGAGACGTCATTTACCCACTTCTACGAAACACACAGCCACATTTACTTGGTTGGTAAAGACATTACTGCAGTCATGGCCAAACATTTTCCATACTTCACGTTTAAGACTCGTGATAACAAGAAAGCCCGTCACGGTATTGGCGATGGCTCAATGTCTGATTGCTTAAACAAGCTGCGCCGTGTGTATCGCTTAGAAATCAAAAAACCGATTAGCGAGAAGTTTATCGCTGAAGCTGGTGCACCGACTTTCACAAAAAGCCAATCTGTAAGTCCTGTTGCTTATTTGATTGATGAAGTTGTGCAACAAGAAACAGCGCCGATCGCACGATCTGACGTTCAAAACAGTTTCCAGGATCTTTTCAATTGATTTGAGGCTTATATGAATATGCATACGACTCAAAAGAGTGAGAGAGACAAAATGACAAAACGCTGTTCTGTTGATGTGAAGTCACCCTGGTTCTTCATAGAGGACCAAATCCCAAACAAAGATGGCACGGCGTTTATTGTGTGGGATGAATTCTTAGACCATGAAATTAAACCTATCCGCTGGAGCGATAAGATCCGTGACTATGCTTCAGGTGAAGTCGAATGGAGTGGAAGCTTCTTATTTTGGCGATATGATGATGGTACACCAGCTGAATCACCAAGAAGCTATCAGCAATCTTAATTTCTTATATTTCCGAGGGTGTAGCCAATTGATTTTGAGATTTGATCAATCTCTTTAAGGCAAAGGTTTGATTCCTTGAATGCCAGTTCGAGTCTGACCATCCCCGTCATTGCCAACAAATTCCCTCAAATGAATCAATTGAAGACAATCATACCAGCCTCACTAAAATAGTTACGGCTTTGACGTTCTGACTTAGGTTCCCAATCTCTATTTTTCAGATTACATGATCCAGCAGCAATTTTAGCCTTGCCAAACTTACTTTGAATGTTTTGAAACGCCGTCATTAACGCTTGCTCTTTTTCAAGCTGCTCTACGTCAGTTAGTAGGCCGATCGTGCGATGTTCTTCTTTTATCAATTCACACAACATCACGCCACATTTCTTAAACTCTATCCCCTCTTTGTACAATTTATCAATCAGTGATGTGGCAGCTTTAACCAGTTGCATCAAATTGTTTGTAGGTTGGGTAAACGTGTATGTTAACGACTTGCTGTAATACGGTTTTGACTGGTCAAATGGGTTGGATTGCAAGAAAACAATCAGAGATCCGCATAGCTGGTGTTCAGCAACAAGCCGATTGAATGCATTATGGGTATATTTGCTGACGGCTTCTTGAAGAATTGAGAGCTCAGTAATTTTCTGGCCGAAAGATTTGCTCGAGACAATCTGTTGTTTCGCCTTAGGTGAACTTTCAAATTCAAAGCATGGCTGGCCAAGCAATTCTAAAATCGTACTTTGCATATTCACATTGAAGAGTTCACGCATTCGATTCGGGTTGGATGTTGCAAGATCCAGCACACTTAAAATCCCCATGTCATTAAGCTTTTTAGCGTACTTTCGCCCTACACCCCATATTTCATCAACTGGCATGCTTTGATAGTAGCTTTCGACATCTACCAGGCTCATTGTCACTAAATTACAGATTCCATTTAATTCTGGATTCTTTTTGGCAAGGTTGTTGGCCATTTTACTTTCAGTCAGTGTTCTACCAACACCCACGCACGTTGTTAAGCCAATAAACTTATATACTTGATGCCGAATCTCCCGTGCCATTTCAGTAGCATCAAAGTTTTTAGTAAATTGAGTAAATTCTATAAAGCCTTCATCAATGCTGTAAATGCTGTAACAGCTTGGATCTACAAAACCAGATAATATTCCATGAAAACGGCGTGACATTTCGCCATATAGCGCAAAATTGCTCGATAGCACATGAACGTTATGTTTATTGATGATGTCTTGGACCTTAAAGAGTGGCGCACCCATCGGGATTTTTAAGAGTTTAGCTTCAGCGCTTCTCGCGATGATTGTTCCATCATTAGAGCTTAAGACAACGCATGGTTTACCCTTTAACTTAGGGTTCCAAAATGCTTCCATCGAACAATATGCCGAATTTATATCAACATGAATAAATACCCGGTTTGTCATTTTCGTGCGTCTTTAATGATGTAAGTCACTACGCCCCACACAATCAATTCCTGTTCAGGTTTTAGAAAAATATGTGAGTGCTCTTGGTTTTCTGCTTTAAGCCAAACTGGAGGGATAGATTTTGCATCTGGACCAAAAATTTCATTAATTTCACCAGCTGACATTTGCTTGGTGATCATCAACCGCTTAACGGTAAAGTCTGTTTCTAGCTGAGCAACAATAATATCTAGATGCTTGGCGTCTAAGCTTCTATCGATTATGAGCTTATCGTTAATATCTATACCGGCATTTAGCATGGAACGAGAGCCTACTTTACCAATAAACGTAGAGTACTCATTGGTGATCAGCATTTCGTTGAGATCGACCGACTTTTCAATAAAATCTTGTGCTGGTGATGCAAATCCAGCCGACAGCAGCTCTAACGCCACTGGAATGCGTTTAGGTGCACCAGGAGCAAGAGCTTCAATTTCAACTAAATCACCAGCTTTAAGCGGTATTTCTGATTTTTCTGACATCTCAAGACCGGTGAAAGAATATATATACCAATTCTATTTCTTGCATGTCTGATGATCAATCAAAAAATAAAAACCAGTAGGCATGCCACTTGCCTACTGGTCGTATTGGAAGTTCAAAATTGACTTAGATCTTAGAAAAACTCAAGTGATATAAGGCTGTTGCGCGTACTAAATTTTGACGCGGTGATTTTGGTTTCCAGGCCTGGTCAGACCATGGCCAGAGATCAGGAACCGACTCACTTGTATATGCAGATGGTTTAGAGGGAATTCATCGCATAAACAGATTGAGCATTTAATAGCGTTGAATGTTAAATATCTACGGCAAACTGCTTTCAGATTCATGAATTGGGTTTG
Organism: Acinetobacter portensis; assembly: GCF_023158935.1. Classification (GTDB taxonomy): domain Bacteria; phylum Pseudomonadota; class Gammaproteobacteria; order Pseudomonadales; family Moraxellaceae; genus Acinetobacter; species Acinetobacter faecalis. The sequence continues at coordinate 283,506 of NZ_CP096121.1, read as the reverse complement.
TTCAAAAACAGCGTTATTAATTAAAAACTAAAACGCCTTTCCACATGTACAAAACCAGTAGAATAAAACCAATAAGAATATGCACTTCGATAATGACTATTAGCCAGCTTCTGCACATATTGAATAAATACTTAAAGAACGATGGCGCTTGGTGTTTATATTCGTTTTCTTCTTCGTAGTCATCTGTATTGACATGGTTCCAAAACGGTTTCTCTTTGGTTTTACACGGGTTGTCATTATCAGATTTAGACAAAATTTTTACCTTTTATAACCTAACCAATTAGATAATTATATTAAATCTATTAGCCACAAAAACTTTATCAAAAAACTTTTTTTCGTTAATTTATTTGTTTAATGCACTGATCAAATTAAATGTGAGTGACTTGGACCTATCTAATCGTATGAAACTGAGTGTTACTGAAGTTGGACATCTATATTCACTTGAATACACAACCAAGATTGAAGTGCTGGAAGAAGCATTTTTAGCATTAGGACTTTGGATCTTCAGGTTATTTAATTAACTTCTACCCTTTTGACCTAGCCTAGCTAGGTTTTTTTTTGAAAAAATTTTAAAGCCCAAACAGTCTTTAAAATGAATACATCAAGCTCATTGCTTAAAACCTGGAGTATTCAAGATGTATCTACGCTACACGATGTTTAAAACAGATGGAGAAAAAGTCCTTAGTTCGCACGGCATTGGGTTAAGCAACTGCTTTATTTACCATGCAGCGGAAATACTCTACAAAGAGGTTCAAAATTCTGCATCTTTTGACCGTTACATTGAGAGATTATCAAAGTGTAATACGATCAAATACAACCACGAACGACACGGCGACAAAGCACGTATTGTCTATTTTGCACCTGAAGATCTAACGCGTGTCTCTTACAGTACAACATATAGCGAACGGGTTGAAAATGCCAATATCGATAGCTTTGACTTGATTACCCTGTACGCTGAGTACAAAACTATTTTTAGTTGTATCTATTTTGATATATCAACGAATACCTGGTCTGTACGTACATACACTGATGTATTAACATCAATGGGCATGTTAAAGCCACCAGTAGCACAGTTAGCATTTGCAATATAAGAGCCCCTGAAAAGTCTTATACCCACCTAGCATTGACCAATCAATGCTAGGTTTTTTTTACGATGCAATTTGATATTTCATTTCATGTTTAAAGTTTGCTTTGACAAGTGCATGGGATAGATCTGGAGGTACTGAGTTACCTACCATTCTGTATTGCTCAGTTTTCGTCAGCTTAATTTTTTGGTTATTTTCATCTACACCATGAGTAAAGATGTAATTGCTTGGAAAGCCCTGAGCCTTATACAACTCAAATGGTTGAATCATCCTAAAACCAATGTCTTCAATATAATAATGTTCATTAGACTTCCGTCATAAATCAAAAAACGTACAATTTATTTGATCTTAAATTAATCAGCAAAATTATTTAATCCAAGGGATAATCTTTGGATGAAATTCAAAGATATTCAAAAATTATCAGACGTTAAGTTTCGTAGGCTTACCGGTGTTAGTTGGGCTACATTTAACCTCATGTTGGCCGAGCTAAATAAGGAGTTACCTTGTCATATTGGTAAAGGACGACCACATAAATTACCGTTGGAAGATCGTTTACTCTTATGTATAGAATATTGGAGAGAATATCGAACATTTTTCCATCTTGGTATGAGTTACGGTGTATCTGAAACGAGTGCAATTCGTATCACACGCGTTATTGAAGATACCTTAATCCGTTCTGGAAAATTTAACTTGCCAAAACAACTTCCTAATCGAGATGAAGTGGATTGGGAAGTTGTTGTGATTGATGCAACTGAAATATTAGTTCAACGTCCAAAAAAAACAGAAGAAATGGTATAGCGGTAAAAAAAAGCGACATACCTTTAAATTTCAGCTATCTATGCACTATACAACAGGTGAAATACTGAGTGTATGTGGAAGTCATGGAAGCATGCATGATTTTAAAATATTTAAAAAAAGCATGAGGAAATTAAAATTTAAGCCCTTTTTTATCGTTGATAAGGGGTATTTAGGGATAAAGAAATTGGGTTTTGGATGCCTCATGCCATCTAAAGCAAAGAAAACTGAAAAACTAGATTCTGAATTAAAAAAGTTAAATAAAGAGATTGGTCGTAGACGAATTCAAGTAGAGCATGTATTTGGAAGGATGAAATGTTTTAAGATTTTATCTTGTGTATATAGAAATCGTCGTAAACGATTAAACCTGCGGTTTAATTTACTTGCTGGCATATACAATTTAGATTGGGTGAAAGATAAACAATTAAATTGGTTGAAAAATGATTTATGAAGGAAGTCTATTATTGATTTCGATTAAGCCGAAACGTTCAAACAAGTCATTCTTAAAGTTGAATTGCCCGGTAAATTTCAAAAGTAGCGCACGTACTTCCGCAAACTGATTCACGGTCGTTAACGTGTGAAATGGTTCTGATAGCTCTTGGCCAGTGCACCCCTTTTTCATTTTAGATAGGTGACACACGTATAGCGCATGTGTACCGCCTTTTGTTTCTGCTGTAATTGTACGTAATGGCTCATTTATTGGCATGGATCTACGACTTGAACCATTGGCACACTCAGTAAGAATTGGCGCCACATTGTCCACGATGTAAGGTTTTGGGTTGTGAACGATATATTTTAAAATCCCCCTCACAATTCGCTCTAATGTAGCTGGTGCTAAAGGTTTTTTACGCTTGAATATGCTTAGGGTGTGTTGACACTTTTAGTTTAAAAAAATAGCGAAGTAGTAAAATCAAATCGCCAAACCCAATTTTACTATTCGCTATGCCTCGTACCATGCTGACAGATCAACACTGGCAAAAGTTGAAAGTTATTCTGCGTAATTTATCCATTCACCACAACTCAAATTTACGCAATTTTATTGAAGCTATTCTCTATAGAATTAGAACAGGCTGTCCGTGGCGAGATATTCCTTCTTGTTTTGGTCATTCCAACTCTATTTTCAAACGTTTTAATCGTTGGTCAAGCAGCGGTAAGTTACTTAGATTATTCAAATTACTAGCCTCATGCCCCGATATGGAGTGGATTTTTATTGATGGCTCTCATGTACGTGCTCATCAACATTCTGCCGGTATAGCGAATCAATCTATTTCTAAAAGTGTAGGAGGAAACTCCTCAAAAATACATTTGATTGTTGATGCACATGGCAATCCTATTGATTTCATGATTACCGATGGAACCACACATGATGTTAAAGTTGCACCTGATTTAATATCAACATTAGATTTAAAAGAGACAAAAGTGGTATGTGCAGATAAAGGCTATGATTCAGAACCACTGCATGAACAGATCAGGAAAACAGGGACTAAAGCGAATATACCAAAGAAAACAAATAGCCAATCGAACAATGACCATATGGACTGGTATTTATATAAAATCAGGCATTTAGTTGAAAATATGTTTTGTAGATTAAAGCAATTTAGAGGAATAGCTACTCGATATGACAAGCTCAAAAGAAATTATCAAAGTTCTGTTGCTTTAGCCTGTATATTTTTATGGCTACCTTTATAGGGTTAATTATGAACAGTAAATGTCAACAGACCCTACTTAAAAATTCTTTAGCTTTAATGGATTTTTAAATTAAGCTGAAATTAGCTTTATTTTCCTTTATAGTTACCATGACCAAATCCTGCTTTTTATAAAGCGGGATTTTGTTATATGTGATATTCAATATGTTCCGGACAATTAAGTTATGACTTTCCAAAGTTTTGAAGTAGTACATGTGGTTGCTATGGACAACCAACGTTGTATTGGTAAGGATAACGATCTGCCTTGGCATATTTCTCCTGATTTAAAACACTTTAAAGAAATTACCCAAGGTGGGGTAATTATCCTTGGTCGTAAAAATTTTGATTCGATTGGTCGTCCGCTTCCTAAACGTGTAAATTGGGTAATTACTCGAAACCATAATTGGAATTTTGACGGCGTTAAAGTTGCACATTCAATCGAAGAAGCCTTAGAGAAATCTATTCCTGACGTTCAAGCATCAGAGAAACCAAATACAATTTTTATTATTGGTGGTGGTGAGATTTTCAAGCAAACCATCAATATTGTGGATCGACTAGAGCTTACTCATGTTGATTTAAATGTTGAAGGTGATATTTTTTATCCTAAAATTCCAAATGATTTTGTGAAGATAGCGTCAGAACAACATATTGATGACAAAACCGGCATTGCTTTTGAGTTCGCAACCTACAGAAAATAAAACCTATTTCTCATGAAAAAGTGATGATGCAGGGACGCGAATATATCTCCAGACATTGGAGTCTGTGGCTGCTGGGCAGCCTGTTTACTTTATTCGTCATTCTGTCGAGCCTGTGGCTCAGCCTCATGCTGTGGGTTCATCTTCCCATCGGCAAAATCGGCAGCTTGATACTGATTGGACTCTGGCTGACCTTTGCGCTGGTCGTTCTCGGGATTTATTTCACCCGGCATCTGATCTCCCGCCAAGTGGATAGCGTTCTTTATCTTCTGGCCTTTTTATTCTGTTTGCTAGGATATTTCAGTCTGGAAGCGCGTCAGGATCGAGAGTGGAATCCTGAGGTTTCCCAGCTTCTGCATTATGAGCAGCAAGGCGATCAGGTTACCTTACACAATATCCGCAACTTTGACTGGCAGGCCGATGGTCGCTATATCGAACGCTGGGAAAGCCGCAGTTTTGATCTGAATCAGATTACTGGCGTGAACATCATTACTTCCTACTGGATGGGGCCTAAAATTGCCCATACCCTGGTCAGCTTCGATTTTGCCAATCAAAAGCCACTCACCTTCTCGATTGAAATCCGCAAGGAAAAGAATGAAGAGTTTTCAGCGATTGGTGGCTTTTTCCGAAAATATGAACTGAGTCTGGTCGCATCGGATGAAAAGGATATTGTCTATACCCGTAGCAATGTCCGTGGTGAACAGGTCTATTTTTTCCCAGTCAAAATGCCGCAAGCTCAGGCTAAAGCGCTATTCAAGGAATATCTGCGTCAGGCCGATGAGCTGGCCCAAAAGCCAAAATGGTACAATACCCTGACCAGTAATTGCACCACACTAGTCTTTGATATGGTTCAGGCGATATCGCAACAACAGCTACCCTCAGATTACCGGTTGCTGGCCTCCGGCTATTTACCGAATTATCTCTATGATCTTAAAGTACTAGAACAGTCTTGGGATATGCACACTTGGTATCAACGGGCACATGTCAATCCACGGGTAGAACGCACCGCTAATCTCTCCAGTCAGGACTATTCACGCCTGATCCGGCAGGGCCTACCAAAACCCGACATGCGATAACTGTGTAGCAAATCCACTTCAATAAAGATACAAAATCAACTGGAACCTTGATCATTTTTTTGTTTATATACAAATAGCTAGTCAATGATCAGAGTATCTCTCATGCTAAAAAAATTAACTGCAATCGCGATTTTAGGCTCGGTTCTAACGGTCATGGGCTGCGAAACTGTGCCCAATACAGCCACGACACAAACCGCGAATCATTTACAACTTTTGCAAAATCGTACTTGGATTGCGACCCAGATTGGTAATACTGAAATCAAGACTGCGCCAACCGCACGCAATGTTCCGAGTCTGCAATTTGATGCCAGTACCCAGCGCGTTTCAGGTTCAGATAGCTGTAACCGGATTATGGGCAGCTACACAGCAGCAAAAGATACGCTGACCCTGAGTCAAATGGCTACTACCCGTATGGCTTGCATGAACAACGATCAGCTTGATCAGAAATTTAATGAAGCTTTAGCTAAAGTGACGCATTATCAGGTATTTGCTAAAACCTTAAAATTACTGGATCGCCATGGAAATCTCTTGATCCAGCTGGAAAGTGCTGTTCAGCCGCGTTAATACTTCCCTACAAAAAGCCTGTATGGACAGGCTTTTTTATCTTTCATACTGATGAGCTGGAATTTAACCATCAGCCCGATTGAGTTATTTAATTGAATGAGGAATCAACCATGCAACAGGCACTTTTCGGTGGGGGATGCTTTTGGTGTACTGAAGCCGTATTTTTACAGATTCAGGGAGTTCAGCAAGTCGTCAGCGGTTACGCAGGTGGGCACACAACTTAAACATTCATAATTAAGGTCCACACATTGAGCAGCTGTCTTCCATGGTTGTTTTTTCGTTTTTTGAGGTGCAAAAAAGTCAAATTCAGCATGTGTGGGTTCTGGCCAGACGATCGGTAAATTGTCACGCCGAGCAATTAAGAAAAATCTATTTCTCAATGTCGGTGCACCATAGTCGCATGCTCGTAGTTCACGATATTCGACCGTGTACCCTTGGTACCTGAGCGCATTCACGAAACAGTTAAACGTTCGCCCTTTCCGCTTTAAAATCGGTTTACCGTTCTTATCCAAATCACCCCATTCAACAAACTCAACCACGTTTTCAAGCATGATGATTCGTGGTCGAACTGTTGCAGCCCACCTTAAAGCAATCCAAGCTAAACCGCGGATCTTCTTGTTTAACGGCTTGCCACCTTTCGCACGGCTATGATGTTTACAGTCTGGACTAAGCCAAACCAAGCCAACAGGTTGATTGCCCGTAATCTTTACAGGGTTAACATCCCAAACACTCTCGCAGTAGTGCTTTGTTTTTGGATGATTGATGCGATGCATGGCCAAGGCTTTCGGATCATGATTAATTGCAATATCAATCGGTCTACCGAACGCACGTTCTAAACCAGTTGATGTACCGCCACCGCCAGCAAAGTTATCAACGATTAATTCATGTGGAAGCAAGTTATACATAGAAATTCCCTCTTACAAATGCCCCTTTATGGCTTAGATCTCTTAATTCATGCGGTACATCTTCTGGAGACAGATACCTATAAGCATGAATAACCTTGCTCAGATTCATACAGCCACCCCCATGCTTTCAACGGCACTTTCTAATGTTTGATGTGCTGAATAATCATCACAGTCGTAATAATCGTCATCGATCAAATTAGAGATGTCGTAGTCACTCAAACCGCTATTTAAACAGCGACTCAAAAGCTCAGGATCTAAACGATCATACTTGTTGCAAATCGTCATTAACGAATTGCTATGTGCGTTGTTTGCCGTGAAAAATGAGTATGCAAAACCTTCAGGCGTTACGCTTCTAGCATTCTTAGTCGCAATACTATTGCCACCGTATAGGCGGTGCATTTTAGAGCCCTCAACAGGTTCAACAGGTGCAATTGGTAGGTCGGCATTGAAACGGCCCCACAATAATGTTTTCTTTGTGTATGTATCACCAAAATGAAACGGATCAAACGACAGACGCCACGGCGACAACCCGGTTAAGCTCGCAATACGCCCTACTGGATTCTCAATTGCCCAAATATTCGGTTTAAAAAATTCAATTGTTCTTAAAGTTTGGTACACCAGCTCAATACTGCTTAACGTGCGACCATCAGCATCTTTGGCAGTAAAATGTCTTGCACCAGAAACAGCAAAGTCTGTACATGGGCATGCAGCTAAAATCGCATGAACGTCCAAACCATCAAAGCATGCAAAAAGCTCGTTAAAGAATTCCACGCTGAAGTTATTAATATCGCCAAAATAAGGATCTGCCTGTATATCAAACCGAAATACTTGATAGCCAGCATCAACCCATGGTTGTGACCATGTGCCAGACAAATCAAAAAGAGAAAGGACAATTTTTTGGTTGTTTTGGTTGCGGATCGTTGGATCTAGATATTGGTTAAACGCAACGTTTTTCCATTGTTCTAAACGTTCTAATGCGGAAGATCTGGACATCCAGCCATTAGCTTCAACATATGCTTGTGATTTCTTATTTAAGCGAACAACTTCATTCTTATGCGGTGCATCAAAGATGTTTGAAATCTTAAACTCAGCATCAATAAAACTACTTCTTGCATCCAATAAAAGAGAGATGGATCCGGAAATTTGAACAACTCCTATAAGTGATACTCTGCTCCTCAAATGATGTTATAAACATCAATATATGGAGTATTTTATGGCACGTAGACCAAGAAGAAATCATTCAAACGACTTTAAGGCTAAGGTAGCACTTGCTGCGATCAAAGCAGAAAAAACACTTGCTGAATTGAGTTCTGAGTTTGATGTTCATCAAAACCAAATTATTGACTGGAAAAATCAATTGATCTCAGCTTCCTCACAAGCTTTCGATCAATCAAAAGCTCCATCAGAACCTCCCATTGATCTTAAAAAGTTACATGCAAAAATCGGTGAGCAGGCATTAGAAATTGATTTTTTAGAAGGTGTGTTGAAGAAACTGGGCCGCTTCAACCACAAAAGTTAATCGATCACTCACTTCAGATTTCAGTATCTAAACAAGCTAAGTTACTGAAAGTCTCTCGTGGTTGTTATTATTATCGCCCAAAACCTGTTAGCTCATCAGATCTGAAGCTGATGCGATGTATTGATGAATTACATATGCAATATCCTTTTGCAGGCAGTCGTATGATGCGTGATTTGTTGAATCGTCAAGGGCATCATATAGGACGACGTCATACACGTACTTTAATGAAGAAAATGGGTATTCAGGCGTTATATTGCAAACCAAATTTAAGCCAGGCTAATCAAGCTCACCGTAAATATCCATATCTGCTCAAAGGATTGGCTATTCAGCGCAGTAATCAAGTGTGGTCTACTGATATAACGTATATCCCTATGGCAAAAGGCTTTGTTTATTTATGTGCTGTGATTGATTGGCATAGCCGCAAGGTACTTGCGCATAGGGTATCGATTAGTATAGCCTAACGGAACAAAATAAAGTCTTAAAAAGCAACTCAAAAACCGTATTTATAGACTTAATATTTAATTTCGGTACAATATGTATTTAATTATCTAAACTCTAACGGTACAGAATGTCTAATCAGGTCGGATATATTCGAGTCAGTTCAACTGAACAAAATACTGAACGTCAATTAGATGGAATCAGCCTGGATAAGACCTTTACTGAAAAGGCAAGCGGTGGTAGCCGTGAACGTCCTCAGTTAAATGCAATGCTCGACTATCTGCGTGAAGGTGATACGGTGCATGTTCATAGTATTGATCGTCTGGCACGTAATACAAATGATCTGAACGAAATTGTGAATAGTCTGAATGATCGTGGTATAACCATTATTTTTCATAAAGAGAATTTGACCTTCAGTCATGATGTAGCACAATCGGCAATAAATAAACTCATGTTTCAGATGCTTGCTGCATTTGCAGAGTTTGAACGCTCCATGATCCGTGAGCGTCAAAAGGAAGGAATTGCAAAAGCCAAAGCGAAGGGCTTATATAAGGGAAGAAAGCGGAAGGTTGACTATGTTGAAATACGAAAAGCAATGGCTGAAGAAAATTCAACATTTAGAGGTGTTGCAGAAAAGTTTAAAGTAGGGATAGCAACAGTACAAAGAGCTTTAAAAGAAGAAACTAATAATCAATAAGGTTGATTAATGAAGACGCTTAGATATTCAAATTTAGAAAAGATCATGACCATTTATACTGAAATTTCTACTTATATTACATTTCATAATGCGACTGGTTTAACAGATATAAATAAATCAATGGAAGATTTTTGAACCGTACCGGGTTTGTCGGAGACCAAGCTTTCTGAGAGAATGTCCCGATGAAAAAAGTAAAATATACCCCTGAAATCAGAGAAAGAGCGGTTCAATTATTGATTGAATCCGAGAAAGATTATCCATCGAATTGGGCTGCGATCACCGCTATTGCTCCCTGAGCAGTATACTGCGCAAGGGTTGTACTCCTGAAACACTACGTGTTTGGTATCAAAAATATTTAGATAAACAAAATCCAGTTAAAGTACAGCAGCTTTCAGACCAAGAACGTATCAAACAACTCGAACGCGAAAATAAAGAACTGCAACGCGCCAATGAAATTCTACGTAAAGCAGCCGCTTTTTTCGCCCAGGCGGAGCTCGACCGCCCACACAAATAATGGTGGATTTTATCCATAATAATAAAGAGCTGTACGGAGTCGAGGCGATTTGTAGAATTTTACCGATCGCACCTTCAACCTATTACCGGACTCTAGATCTCTGTGAAAATCCAGAACATCGAGCAAAGCGAGATTTACATGACTTGCATCATGCTGAGGAGATTAAACAAATTTGGAAGGAAAGTTCAGGTCGGTATGGTGTACGTAAAGTCTGGCAAAAACTGAAACGTGAAGGCTATATTATTGCGCGCTGTACTGTTGCTCGATTAATGCAAAAGCTAGGTATACAAGGTGTTTGGCGTGGTAAGAACAAACAAACCACCCGTAGCCGAGATGACCAAAAACGAGCAGATGATTTAGTGAAACGTAATTTTACTGCTGATCATCCTGACCAACTGTGGGTGAGTGACTTTACGTATATTCAAACAAATTCAGGCTGGGTTTATACTGCATTTATTATTGATGTGTTCTCACGAGCAATTGTTGGATGGAAAGTATCGACACGGATGAATACAGATATGGTGCTCGATGCATTGGAGCAAGCATTGCATGATCGAGGCATGCCAAAGAATGTGATTCATCATTCCGACAGAGGTGTGCAATATCTTTCCATTCGCTATACCAATCGTTTAGAAGCAGCAAATTTACGAGCATCAGTCGGTACGACTGGTGATTCATACGATAATGCTTTGGCTGAAACGGTGAATGGCTTATACAAAACAGAGGTGATTGAATATCTAAAAGCAGATTGGCAAGGTTTAGCGGATGTACAACTTGCGACACTAAATTGGGTAGATTGGTTCAATAAAGAGCGTGTACATAGTGCACTAGGTTATGTATCACCTTTTGATTTTGAAGCAATGTACTATGATAAGATTAACCCGTTAGGTCAGGTGGCCTAACTTAAATAAAAAACTCTCCGACAAACCCGGTACGGTTCAGTTGATTGAATTATAGGGGCTATCAATGCGAGTTGGAAAATCAAAAAAAGAAGCTTTGGCTTCTTTTTTTTTGATCATCTATAAGTGCTTATACAACTGAGAAAATATAAAACACTTGAGAATTTTCTTAAGTCATACATTGTGACTTAAGAATTTGATAAAGAACATTGTATGAAATAAAAAAGAGAAAATCATAAATATTTGAAAAATAATAATAAATAAAATTGGCATGCAAGTTGCAATAATCTTATGGAGAATATGAGGATTTTGGTATGCAGCAACTCAATGTAGAACAGCCTCCTTGCTTTATTCATGTTACAGGGACTCAGCGTGACAAATATATCGAATTTGAATTTTCGATAGGTGATCCAGAGTTAGCTGTAGAAATGATTATGCCAGTCAAGGCTTTTGAAGAATTCTGCGCACACCATCAAGTACAGCACCTAAGTACGGATGATTTTGCAAAGATTGAATATGACCGCATGAAGTGGCGATTTGGACAGGCCGGTATTAGAGAATAAAAACTCTAGTCTTTATTAAAAAATCAGGAAGATTTATATGCAAATTGATATTAAAACATCTTCAGTTAAGCCTTTAAGAAATACTTATGCTTATATTGAAAAAAGATTTGGTGATAAACCAGCTTCACGTTATCAAGAAGCGACCTACGATATTCAGGAAGAAATTAATTTTCATTACAAACCTTTATGGCAGCCTGAATTTGATCTTTACGATAAGGGCCGTACTGTAATCCAAATGAAAGATTGGTACGTGCTTAAAGATCCTCGTCAATTTTATTATGGGGCTTATACCCAAACTCGAGCTAAACAACAAGAGATTTTAGGGGTATCCGGAATTTCTGGTTGATAAAATGCCAAAGATGTAAAGAAGAAAATCTTTCTCAGCGGATTATCTGATTGATCCTCTTCAGCCTACTCTACTGCCAATTTTCTGTTTCCACCTTCGCCTGAGTCTTCATAGCGATGCTGACTAGGGAGGACAGCGAGAGCTGGGCAAGCGTCAAAGCGGTTCTGGTTCATGCGCAATCCGGACACCTGCACAACATTCCTCTTGTAAGAAACCGATCAAATTCTCTAGGTGCCCATACTCGGGTATACAGACAATCGTGCGGCTATGTTTCTCCTGCCGGATCAGCCCTACCTTGGCCATGCGCGCAAGGTGATGTGATAGCGTCGAAGCAGGAATACCCAGCCCCTTCTGGATATCTCCGACCGAAGCCCCATCATGGCCAGCTTTGACCAGAAAGCGGAACACGGACAGTCGGTGACTATTCCCTAGCTCAGCTAAGCTGGCTGCAACCTTTTCGTGATCCATAGCACGCCCCAATAATTCGATGTTTCTAGAATTATAGTTGACAGGTCGGATAAACGCAAGTAGGCTGCGTACATCATTTCGATAAAACTAGAAATATAGGAGTAATATTGAATGTCACCTCAACTCCAAGACGCTCTAGGCATGTTCGCCTTTCTCGCTATCGAGCTATCGGTTTTATTCATTGGCATTAGCTTGCTGGTCGGAGTTCTTCAACGTCACATCCCACCATCCAAGGTGGAAGCGTTACTGACTTCCAGTGGGAAGCGAGGCTATTTTCTTGCTGCTGGTTTAGGAGCTATAACGCCCTTCTGTAGTTGCTCGACTATCCCCATGTTGAAAGGGTTGATTCAGGCACGGGCCGGTTTTGGGCCGATGATGGTGTTTCTTTTCACATCTCCGTTGCTGAATCCTATCGTCGTCGGCCTGCTGGTTGCCACGTTTGGATGGACACTTACTGCTATCTATGTGCTCGCCGCTTTGGTGGTCGCGGTAGGTGCCGGATGGCTGCTTCACACGCTTGGCTTCGAGCGTTATGTGCGCCGGACGGCGACACAAGAGAGCAGTGGATGTAGTTCATCAGCAAGCCCGTGCAGTGCTACATCGACCGCATCGAGTTGCGGCACCAACAGCTGCGACACCACTCCGAAGACGGCTTCTTGCGGGGCTGATAGGAAGACAACAGTCTCTACGTCTAGCGAATGCTGTGACAGTCAACCCACTGTCACGGTTAAGAAAGAAGGGAAGTACAATGGTGTGTGGCGGGAAGCTTGGTCGGACTTTATCGATGTGTTGCCTTACCTGCTCATCGCTATTGCGATTGGCAGCGTGATCTATGGTTTCATGCCCACTGACTTATTGGAGCAGTATGCAGGCCCAGATAATCCCTTTGCCATTCCAGTTGCCGCTGTCATCGGCGTGCCGTTGTATATTCGCGCTGAAGCCGTCATACCTCTGGCAGCGGCTCTGATGGCCAAAGGCGTGGGTGCCGGGACGGTGCTTGCGTTGATCATCGGCAGTGCCGGAGCCAGCCTGACTGAGCTCATTCTGTTGCGCTCTTTGTTCACGCTGAAGCTTTTAGCGGCGTTTTTAGCAGTCATTTTTGCTATGGCGATGATTGCCGGTTACGCCACCTACCTGTTTTTCTGATCAAGGCGGGAGATGATTAATTCGTTAAGCCTTCCTGGTTACCAGTTGGTGGATTCTGATGAGCAGAATGAAGACATACATTTTCGGCTTGAAGCACCTACACCAGTAGCCTGCGAGGGGTGCTGCGTGCAGGGTGAGTTCGTGCGGTTCGGCAAGCGTGATGTTCCCTATCGTGACCTGCCCATCCACGGCAAGCGGGTCACCCTCTGGGTAGTTCGTCGCCGGTACACCTGCCGGGCCTGCAAGACCACCTTCAGGCCCCAGCTACCGGAGATGGTGGACGGCTTCCGCATGACGCTGCGGTTGCATGAGTACGTGGAGAAGGAAGCCTTCAATCACCCCTACGCCTACGTGGCTGATACCACTTATCCATAGTATAATGAATAATAGTAGTTAAAGTAGTTTAGGAGGGGGATATTAGGGAGGTTTTTACTTTAAATAAAAATTAACAAGGTCTATAATTTATAGTAGTTAAAGTGGTTAAAGAGAGGTGGGAGGATTTTTTATTTCTCCCTGAATCAAAATAAAGAAAGAAGGAATCGAATTGTTAAAACAAAAGGAACTAATGGCAAGGGTTAAGGAACTTGTCCAGTCAGATGAACGAATATCTGCTTGTATGATGTATGGCTCTTTTACAAAAGGAGAGGGAGATCAATACTCTGATATAGAATATTACGTTTTTCTAAAAGATGATACAATTTCCACCTTTGATTCAGCAAAATGGCTAAATGAAGTCGCTTCCTACACTTTACTCTATCAAAATGAGTACGGTACGGAAGTAGTAATTTTTGAAAATCTAATACGTGGTGAATTTCATTTCCTTTCCGAAAACGAAATGAATATTATTCCTTCATTCAAAGAATCAGGCTACATTCCTGACACAAAAGCAATGTTTATTTATGATGAAACAGGACAACTAGAATTGTATTTATCAGAGTTGGAAGGTCCGGGACCAAATAGACTTACAGAAGAAAACGTAAATTTTTTATTGAATAATTTTTCCAACCTATGGTTAATGGGGATTAATGTTCTTAAAAGAGGGGAAAATGCACGTTCACTGGAACTTTTATCTCAATTACAAAAAAATATACTACAACTCATTCGAATTGCGGAAGAAAATGCCGATAATTGGTTTAATATGACAAAGAATCTTGAAAAAGAAATTAGTCCTGAAAACTATGAAAAGTTTAAAAAGACTACTGCCCGATTAAATGAATTAGAACTATATGAAGCCTATAAGAACTCTTTGCTTCTCGTTATGGAACTTCGAAATCTCGTTGAAAAACAGTATCAATTAACCATTAGCGATGATTTTTTAGGCAAACTGTTTAATTATATGAACGAATAAATAAAAAGCCTGTATCTCAAGTGATAACTAAGATACAGGCTTTAATTGTTATTTACTTTAAATACATGTTCTCAAAGTGAAAGTATTGATTTTAATGGATTTTTAATAGTTTACTCTTGATAATATTGCGGGCCTGGACGAGAAGACGGTACGCGACATTTTCAACGCCCGCGCCGAATTCCTGGGGCGCTGGCACCGCTTCGAGACGCCCCGCATTCTCGGCATTGACGAGTTGTACCTGAACAAGCGCTACCGCTGCATCCTGACCAACATCGAGGAGAGGACCCTGCTCGACCTGCTGGCCACCCGCCGTCAGGACGTGATGACCAACTACCTGATGAAGATGAAAGACCGGCAGAAGGTCAAGATCGTCAGCATGGACATGTGGAATCCCTACCGAGCAGCGGTCAAGGCGGTGCTGCCACAGGCCCGCATCGTGGTCGATAAGTTCCATGTGGTGCGCATGGCCAACGATGCCCTGGAGAAGGTGCGCAAGGGCCTCAGGAAGGAGCTGATGCCCTCCCAGAGCCGAACCCTCAAGGGTGACCGGAAAATCCTGCTGAAACGCGCTCACGAAGTCTCAAACCGGGAACGCCTCATCATGGAGACCTGGACCGGCGCATTCCCACAACTGCTGGCCGCCTACGAGCACAAGGAACGTTTCTACGGCATCTGGGACGCTACCACACGGCCCCAGGCAGAAGCCGCCCTGGACGAGTGGATAGCCACCATCCCGAAGGGCCAGAAGGAAGTCTGGAGCGATCTGGTCAGGGCTGTAGGCAACTGGCGCGAAGAGATCATGACCTACTTCGAGACGGACATGCCCGTCACCAACGCTTACACGGAGTCCATCAACCGACTGGCCAAGGACAAGAACCGTGAAGGACGTGGTTACTCCTTCGAGGTGATGCGGGCACGAATGCTCTACACCACGAAGCACAAGAAGAAGGCCCCGACCGCGAAGGTCTCTCCGTTCTACAAGAAAACCATCGGTTACGGACTGCCGGACTTCGCAGAGGAACTCAACTACGGGGTCGATCTATCAACCATCTGATAATGGTATCAGGTTGGTGGGGTAAAGGTGCCCCATCAACCATTAAATCCGTATACCCGATTTTAGAAAGTAATTTTACGCTTGTTGAAAAACACGATTTATTAAGAAATATTTCTGAAGAAATTCTAAACAAAGTAACGAAATTACTACTCCCACTTTATTGTAAACAAGACATTTTTATCTTTTATATTCAATGGCTTATTTTCCTGCTAATTGGTAATACCATGAAAAATACCATGCTCAGAAAAGGCTTAACAATATTTTGAAAAATTGCCTACTGAGCGCTGCCGTACAGCTCCATAGGCCGCTTTCCTGGCTTTGCTTCCAGATGTATGCTCTTCTGCTCCTGCAGCTAATGGATCACCGCAAACAGGTTACTCGCCTGGGGATTCCCTTTCGACCCGAGCATCCGTATGAGACTCATGCTCGATTATTATTATTATACTCTGTACACGACAAATTTCACAGAACCCTTATCCTATCAGGATTCTGCTTTCTTAAAATTGCCAAAATTTCCTTAAACTCTTCTTTTTTCCCAAAACCAATTAAACGCTGAATCGCCATTTGAACATAGTCTAAACCATAGCGAAATAAACTCATTGAGAGTCGTCCATGCTTCTTTATTTTTATCGCTTTTTTTTGATTATGTTGCCATTCACCCGTTAAGTAACACCAACAGAAGCTTATAGCTAACACCGCAATCAATTTTTTCACTCGTCTAGGGTCTGTCAAGCGCGTATTTTCAAGATTAAACCCGCGTCCTTTGAGACAACTGAATAAGGTTTCAATTTCCCAGCGTAATGCATAATCCTGAATAGCATTGGCATTAAACTGAGGAGAAACGACGAGTAAAAGCTCTCCATTTTCTAACTGTAGTGCACTTATATATAGTTTCACCCGACCAACCAAAATCCGTCGTTTACGACATTCAATTTGACCAACTTTAAGATGGCGAAATAAATCACTAATTTTATGATTCTTTCCTAAATGATTGGTGACAATGAAGTTTTTTTAACACGAATGCAGAAGTTGATGTCTTGTTCAATTAACCATGTAAACCACTGCTCACCGATAAACTCTCTGTCTGCGAACACATTCACAATACGGTCTTTACCAAAAATGGCTATAAAGCGTTGAATCAAAGCAATACGCTCTTTCGTATCTGAATTTCCACGTTTATTAAGCAATGTCCAAAGGATAGGTATCGCTATTCCACGATAAACGATTGCGAGCATCAGGATATTAATATTTCGTTTTCCCCATTTCCAATTGGTTCTATCTAAAGTCAGTTGCACTTGGTCGAATGAAAACATATTGAAAATCAACTGAGAAATTTGACGATAATCAAAATACTGACCTGCAAAGAAGCGCTGCATACGTCGATAAAATGATTGTGGTAAACACTTGATGGGCAAGGCTTTAGATGCAGAAGAAAGATTACATGTTTGCTTTAAAATAATCACAAGCATGATGAGCGCAAAGCACTTTAAATGTGACTTGTTCCATTTTAGAGATTTGTTTAAGATAAGATATAACTCATTGAGATGTGTCATAGTATTCGTCGTTAGAAAACAATTATTGTGACATTATTTCAATGAGTTATCTATTTTTGTCGTGTACAGAGATTATTATAGAAGCCCCCATGAATAAATCGCTCATCATTTTCGGCATCGTCAACATAACCTCGGACAGTTTCTCCGATGGAGGCCGGTATCTGGCGCCAGACGCAGCCATTGCGCAGGCGCGTAAGCTGATGGCCGAGGGGGCAGATGTGATCGACCTCGGTCCGGCATCCAGCAATCCCGACGCCGCGCCTGTTTCGTCCGACACAGAAATCGCGCGTATCGCGCCGGTGCTGGACGCGCTCAAGGCAGATGGCATTCCCGTCTCGCTCGACAGTTATCAACCCGCGACGCAAGCCTATGCCTTGTCGCGTGGTGTGGCCTATCTCAATGATATTCGCGGTTTTCCAGACGCTGCGTTCTATCCGCAATTGGCGAAATCATCTGCCAAACTCGTCGTTATGCATTCGGTGCAAGACGGGCAGGCAGATCGGCGCGAGGCACCCGCTGGCGACATCATGGATCACATTGCGGCGTTCTTTGACGCGCGCATCGCGGCGCTGACGGGTGCCGGTATCAAACGCAACCGCCTTGTCCTTGATCCCGGCATGGGGTTTTTTCTGGGGGCTGCTCCCGAAACCTCGCTCTCGGTGCTGGCGCGGTTCGATGAATTGCGGCTGCGCTTCGATTTGCCGGTGCTTCTGTCTGTTTCGCGCAAATCCTTTCTGCGCGCGCTCACAGGCCGTGGTCCGGGGGATGTCGGGGCCGCGACACTCGCTGCAGAGCTTGCCGCCGCCGCAGGTGGAGCTGACTTCATCCGCACACACGAGCCGCGCCCCTTGCGCGACGGGCTGGCGGTATTGGCGGCGCTGAAAGAAACCGCAAGAATTCGTTAACTGCACATTCGGGATATTTCTCTATATTCGCGGTTCAGCAGGCATGTCCCCTTTGAGGGCGACCCGACGACAGGATAATCGACCTTATGGTGCGCAAATATTTCGGCACAGACGGTATTCGTGGCAAAGCCAACGAAGGCGCGATGACGGCGGAAACCGCCTTGCGCGTCGGCATGGCGGCTGGCCGTGTCTTTCGTCGCGGTGACCACCGCCATCGTGTCGTGATCGGCAAGGATACGCGCCTGTCGGGCTATATGCTTGAACCCGCGCTCACAGCCGGTTTCACCTCGATGGGCATGGACGTATTCCTTTTTGGCCCGCTGCCGACAACGTATAGGAAGAATAAACGCCCTTTTCACCCAAGTCCAACAGCTTTGGACCGCAGTTGACTCTTTCGACACCCCTGCGATGCAACCCAATCCGGCTGACGGGGAGCCAGCAACGCTGAAAATTTACCCTCCTCTTTCCCACTAGCGGCTCCTTTTCCGACAACCAGCACGGCGGATCCCTGCCGCGGCGCTGTGAACGCAGCATTTTGATTGGTATCGTTGGCCTTCAGGCTCGTCAGTCAAACAGACCCAGGAGCAGCTCAGCCGGTGGCGCCCGGCTTTCGGGTAACGCCCTGGTCCCGCTGGTTTCGGCTTTGTGCTTCAGGTGATCAAGGATCTGCTTGATCACTATAGGGTCTTCAATGCAGGCGATGACTTTCATGGCGCCGCCGCAGCCGCTGCAGGTCTCGATGTCGATATTGAAAACACGCTTGAGCCGTTGCGCCCATGTCATCGACGCTCGCCGTTGTGCTGGTGTTGCCGGTTCATCAGCCACCCTGACCTTGTTGCCCCTGCCCCGTTTTGCCGGCGTGACCAACGCCCGGTGCCGACTGTTGGGTGCGAACACCCCGTGGAAGCGGGTTAGGTTGACTCTGGGCTTCGGTACCAGGTGTGTTTGAACAATAAAGTTGTAAACTAATAGTTCAATAAATTCAATTATTTAAAAATTTAATATGTTCCAGTTTTTACATTAAAGTCTTAAACTCAACAGGAACATTGCTCTAAACCAACTATGATTTTTGACAAAATAGTTGTAAACCAAGATTATCAAACCATTGTTTTAATTGGTTTTATCTTTTCAGTTTACAACTATAATGTAAATTTCAAGATTCTAGTTTAGAACTTTAATGTTCAGTTTAGAAATATATTGTCAAAGCACAGTGAACCTAAAAAAGATTCTATATTACAGGATATTAAAACTATTCATGAGCGCCCAGCCGAAGTTCAAGAAAGAAAAATACCGGGTCATTGGGAAGCTGATTTAATTAAAGGTAAAGACAATAAAAGTTCGATAGCAACACTTATTGAACGAAATACACGGCTCTGTATCTTGGCAACATTACCTGATGCAAAGGCAGAATCAGTGCGCAAGGCTTTAACTGAAGCTCTGAAATATTTACCTGCAGAACTGCGTAAAACGTTGACCTATGACCGTGGACGTGAGATGTCAGAACATAAAATACTCGAAGAAGATTTAGGCATAGATGTATATTTCTGTGACCCACATTCACCCTGGCAAAAAGGCACATGCGAAAATATGAATGGTTTAATTAGGCAATATTTACCTAAAGGGATTGATTTAAATCAGGCAGATCAGCATTATTTAAATCAAGTTGCCATGTCACTGAATACTCGTCCTAGAAAGGCGTTAGATTGGCTTACACCATTAGAGAAATTTGCTCAGCTTGTTGATTATCATATGGCTTTTGAAACTGTCGCACCTCATGTTTGAATTCGCCCCATATTTTTGCTACAGTGAACCAAATTAAGATCATCTATTTACTAGGCCTCGCATTTGCGGGGTTTTTAATGCTGAATAAAAGGAAAACTTGATGGAATTGCCCAATATTATGCACCCGGTCGCGAAGCTGAGCACCGCATTAGCCGCTGCATTGATGCTGAGCGGGTGCATGCCCGGTGAAATCCGCCCGACGATTGGCCAGCAAATGGAAACTGGCGACCAACGGTTTGGCGATCTGGTTTTCCGCCAGCTCGCACCGAATGTCTGGCAGCACACTTCCTATCTCGACATGCCGGGTTTCGGGGCAGTCGCTTCCAACGGTTTGATCGTCAGGGATGGCGGCCGCGTGCTGGTGGTCGATACCGCCTGGACCGATGACCAGACCGCCCAGATCCTCAACTGGATCAAGCAGGAGATCAACCTGCCGGTCGCGCTGGCGGTGGTGACTCACGCGCATCAGGACAAGATGGGCGGTATGGACGCGCTGCATGCGGCGGGGATTGCGACTTATGCCAATGCGTTGTCGAACCAGCTTGCCCCGCAAGAGGGGATGGTTGCGGCGCAACACAGCCTGACTTTCGCCGCCAATGGCTGGGTCGAACCAGCAACCGCGCCCAACTTTGGCCCGCTCAAGGTATTTTACCCCGGCCCCGGCCACACCAGTGACAATATCACCGTTGGGATCGACGGCACCGACATCGCTTTTGGTGGCTGCCTGATCAAGGACAGCAAGGCCAAGTCGCTCGGCAATCTCGGTGATGCCGACACTGAGCACTACGCCGCGTCAGCGCGCGCGTTTGGTGCGGCGTTCCCCAAGGCCAGCATGATCGTGATGAGCCATTCCGCCCCCGATAGCCGCGCCGCAATCACTCATACGGCCCGCATGGCCGACAAGCTGCGCTGAGCCATGGCTGACCACGTCACCCCCAATCTGCCATCGCGCGATTTCGATGTGACAGAGGCGTTTTATGCGAAGCTGGGCTTTGCGACGAGTTGGAAGGATCGCGGCTGGATGATCCTGCAGCGCGGCGGTTTGCAGCTCGAATTCTTCCCCTATCCTGACCTCGACCCAGCTACGAGCTCGTTCGGCTGTTGCCTGCGGTTGGATGATCTCGATGCCATGGTGGCATTGGTGAACGCGGCGGGAGCCGAGGAAAAAAGCACCGGCTGGCCGCGCTTCAAAGCTCCGCAACTGGAGGCGAGCGGCCTGAGGATCGGCTACCTGATCGATCCCGACTGCACGCTGGTGCGGCTGATCCAGAACCCCGACTGACCGCATGCCCGCGAAAATCAAGATTTGCGGGATCAGCACACCCGAGGCGCTCGATGCGACCATCGCGGCGCGGGCGGACTATGCCGGGTTGGTGTTCTATCCAGCGTCGCCCCGTGCGGTTACGTCGAATGTCGCGGGCGCTTTGACATCGCGCGCAGCTGGCCAGATCGCCATGGTCGGTTTGTTCGTCGATGCGGATGATGCTGTCATCGCCGACGCACTGGTGGCAGCCAAGCTGAACGCGCTGCAGCTGCACGGTTCGGAATCGCCCGAACGCGTGGCCCAGTTGCGCGCGCGGTTTGGCAAGCCGGTGTGGAAGGCGCTGCCCGTCGCCAGCGCCAGCGATGTCGCACGCGCCGCAGCCTATGCCGGGGCGGCGGACTTGATCTTGTTCGACGCCAAGACCCCCAAAGGCGCGCTGCCCGGCGGCATGGGGTTGGCGTTCGACTGGTCGCTGCTGGCCGGATATCGCGGTGCCTTGCCGTGGGGGCTGGCAGGCGGGCTAAATCCGACGAATGTTGCCGAGGCGATTGCGCGCACCGGAGCGCCGCTGGTCGATACCTCCAGCGGCGTCGAAAGCGCGCCGGGCGTCAAGGATACCGACAAGATTACCAATTTCGCCTTTGCGGTGCGCTTGGCCTAAATCGCGTCGATCAATAGGCGTCGTTCAGCGCAAAGATCGGCTTGCGGGTGCGCCACTGCCCTCGGGTGAAGTCGGGAAAATCTAACGTGCGATTGCCCTCAGCAATCGATTGTTCCGACAGAGGCGTGATCGCGCTCCAGGCCAGCGCGTCGTAAATGTCGATTGGCATCGGGGCCTTGGCCTTCAGCGCCTCGACAAAAGCGTGGATCACGAACCAGTCCATCCCGCCATGCCCGGCCCCTGCCGCCAGATCGGCGTAGCGTTTCCATAGCGGGTGATCGTATTTCGCAAACCAGCCCTCGGCAGGCTCCCAGCGGTGCGGCTGTGGGCTCTTGCCCTCCAGATAGATCGACTTGTTGACGTCCATCCACAGCCCCTCGGTGCCTTGCACCCGAAAGCCGAGAGAATAGGGGCGCGGCAGCGAGGTGTCGTGGCACAGCATGATCGTTTCACCATTAGTGCAGCCGATCATGGTGTTGACCACATCACCCAGTGCGAATTTCACCTCGGCGTTGGGATGATCGGCAGAGCCGTTCTTGACGACATAATCATGCAGCCCGCGCGCCTTACAGCCGAAGCCGCCAGCGCCCGCTTCGCCCGGCAACGCGACCTTCAGGGTGCGGGTCTGCGGCGGGTAGCACACGCCGGCATCGGCGCAGCCCTGGTACTTCACGGTCAGGGTGGTCGCGCTCGCGCCGGCCGCGGGCGTGCCGGTGAGGGTGCCGAGCAATTCCTTGCGGTAGGTTTCGACGTCGCCGAAGAATTCGTCGCGGTAGGCCTTGCCCTTCGGCAGCGCCATGGTCGCGCCGGTGAAGGCGGCATCGGCCTTGACCGAGGTGCGGTGCCGGTACAGGTAATAGCCGTCGGCGATCCGCCAGCGCACCTCGATGCGGTCCGGCGCGGTGGCCTGCGCGGACAGGACGAAGACCTCGTCGACCGGCGGCAGTTCGAAGTCCTGGGCGACGGCCGAGGTCGCGGGCAGCGCAAGCAGCAGGGCGAGCCCGGCCAGCCAGCGGCGCAGGCGGATCGTGGATGCGGTCATTGGCTCAGTTTACCGGTCGGCTCTCGGCGGCCAGCCATTGCAGGTATTCGGGCAGGCCGGACGCGGCTTCGACCGCGAGCAGCTCCGGGAGTTCGTAGGGATATAGTATTTTATTAAATTCTTATGGGAAATGACGAATGTTAAATTATCTTAAGAGCTTTAATAATATCAATACTTATTTGATTTTATCGATAATTCTGCTGTTAATCATAATATCTCTAGATTATTTCTAAACTGAATGAATGTTTATAATGAGTGATTCATATTGCTATTGAAATCGCCTTCTCACTTTGAAAGAAGGCGAGGATGAGGGACTTTTATGTTGAATTATCATTTTAAAAATGCCTTATAAAAGAAGCTTAATGTGTTTTCTTATATAGGTTTAAACATAATTGTTGTATATCTTAAATCCAATTGATCTTAAAATTTTCCTTTATTTTTTGTTATGAGTGCGAGAAAATTGTCAAAAAGGTCAATCAGACTGGGCGTTAATTTGTTTTGCATACTTTTTCCTATATCGAATTAAAGTCATATAACTAACACCATAATCTTTAGCTATTTGAGTGAAAGGGTATGAATCGTCCTTATTTTTAAGGGTATGAATTAACTCTTTTAGTTTTTCTTCTGTAATCGCAGGCGATCTTCCCTTGTATTTACCTTTCTTTTTTTTAGCTAATTTAATTCCCTCTGCTTGATTCTCACTAATAATACCCCTTTCAAGTTCAGCTACAGCGCCTAATACATGGAGTTGAAACTTATGTGTTTGAACAATAAAGTTGTAAACTAATAGTTCAATAAATTCAATTATTTAAAAATTTAATATGTTCCAGTTTTTACATTAAAGTCTTAAACTCAACAGGAACATTGCTCTAAACCAACTATGATTTTTGACAAAATAGTTGTAAACCAAGATTATCAAACCATTGTTTTAATTGGTTTTATCTTTTCAGTTTACAACTATAATGTAAATTTCAAGATTCTAGTTTAGAACTTTAATGTTCAGTTTAGAAATATATTGTCAAAGCACAGAAGGGTTTGCTCGGGTCGGTGGCTCTGGTAACGACCAGTATCCCGATCCCGGCTGGCCGTCCTGGCCGCCACATGAGGCATGTTCCGCGTCCTTGCAATACTGTGTTTACATACAGTCTATCGCTTAGCGGAAAGTTCTTTTACCCTCAGCCGAAATGCCTGCCGTTGCTAGACATTGCCAGCCAGTGCCCGTCACTCCCACTCGATTGTAAACAAGCACACAAAACCCTTTAGTGACAACAATTTGCAAGAACTATCAGGCTCAGTGCCATGAAAAATACCATGACCAGATCATGAGGTTGAACACGGCTTGCGCCGGCAGCGTTCACGCTCCTGGTCGGCGATCTCGCCCGGCTGCAATGCTAGCTCAGCATCGGTCATGCGCTCCAGCACGTCGCGTAGGCGGATGGTGCAAGGAATGGGCGGCAGCTCGAACTCATAGCCGCCGGCGATCATTTCGGCCGCAATCTCCTCGGTGATGAAAAACGGCTCGTCGTCTTGGTTCGGCTTCTTCATGCCCTTTCCTCCTGGCGCTCATCCTGGCCGACAGCGGCCAGGGCATCGGCTTCCGTCAATGCGTCCTCCACGAACGCGCCGTGCTGCTTCGCTTCGGCCTGGCTGACCTCGGCCCATATCCGTTTCACCTGGGCCGCACTGTACCCGGCCAGCTCGGCGGTCTTGTTGATGCTGTAGCCGGACTTGCGCAGCGCGACAACTTGGGCGCGGCGCTTCGGATCAGCACGGCGGCCCTTGTACCGCCCGGCCTGGCGGGCCAACTCAATGCCTTGGCGCTGGCGTTCGCGCCTGTCCTCGTAGTCGTCGCGGGCCATCTGCAAGGCCAGGCGAAAAAGCATGATCTGCACGGCTTCCAGCACGATCTTGGCGACGCCCTGGGCCTCGGCCGCCAGGTCGGATAGATCGACCACGCCAGGGACGGCCAGGCGTGCGCCTTTGGCCTGTATCGAGGCCACCAGGCGCTCGGCCTCGGGCAAAGGTAGGCGGCTGATGCGGTCGATCTTCTCGGCAATGACCACCTCGCCGGGCTGTAGGTCGCCGATCATGCGCAGCAGCTCAGGCCGGTCGGCGCGTGCGCCGGATGCCTTCTCACGGTAGATGCCGGCGACGTAGTAGCCGGCGGCCTTCGCGGCCGTAGTGATCGCCTCTTGGCGTTCCAAGTCCTGCGCGTCGGTGCTGACGCGCAGATAGACCCGCGCCACCATCGGCGCGGCTACTGGCTTCGTCCTGCGCATACTTGCGGGCTCCTTTGGGCATACTCAAATGCACCCATCTTAAACTGGCAGCTAATGTACAAAAGTTGATAGAAGCACACAAGTTCAATTTTGCACTTCTGCCCCACTATTGCAAAACTGCTTGTTAGTAGCCGTTTTTTCTTACTGTTTATAGATTCAATAATTTTTGAAACGAAAAATTGGGACTAAACATTTCGGTTTCGTTTTCTGTCGATTCGTCCTGCGTATCTTTTGCATAAACAAACATTTGTTGTTCGTAGTTTTCGATGGCATTTTCAATACTTGTAAATTCTCCGTTTGTAAGGTTTTCAGACAATATCAAAGCATCCAATAATCCCGTATTTACACCCTGTCCTGCAAAAGGCGACATCAAATGAGCAGCATCGCCAATCATTGTTATGGGTAATGGACGGTTACTTTTCCAATCATTGTTCAAAGGAAATTTCCTTGTGGGCAAGCATTGAAATGTTGATACCGAACGTATTAATTGTTTGTAAACTTCACTCCATTTGGAAAATCTTTTCAATAAAAAATCGGCAACGCTGTTTCTGTCCTGAAAATCTAAGGGAATTTTATTTTTCCATTCATCGGGCGTTTTAAAACTAATTCCTAAATACAATGCACCATTATTATTGGGATTGGCAAACAATAAAATGCCCTGATGTCCCGCCATTAATCGGTTGCCGTTGCATAGCTGAAAAAATCCGGGACAGTTTATTTCCGGTTGAAGAATATCAGCTTGGATGTTGAAAGTACCGGTTTCTTCAACTTGCGTGTCGGTAACAAAGCTCCTTATTTTCGACATTCCACCATTGGCAAGAATAACCAAATCTGCTGTTTCACTCGGTTTATTCTCAAAAGTTAGTGTCCACTTCTTCTTACCAGGTTCAAGCATAACAAGTTTTCTATCCCAAATAACCGTGTCGTTTTCTAAACTATTCAACAAGATAGCCCTTAAGTCATTTCTGTTTATTTCAGGATTGTCAAATCGATTTTCGGGCTTTACATTTTTTGTGGATAAAATATTGCCTTTTTCATCAGCAATATTTACACCCATTGGTAAGGCTAAGTCATAATAAGTTTGTAACAATCCCGCTTTTTTCATTGCTTCCTGACCTGAACCTTTGTGTAGGTCAAGGGTTCCACCAAAAATTCTTGCCTCTCGGTCGTTGTCTCTTTCGTAAACTGAAACGTCTATGCCGTTTTGCTGTAATAATTTTGCCATAGTCAGTCCAACGGGTCCACCACCAATTATTGCAACGTTCTTATCACTAAGTAAATTCATTTGTTTGTCTGTATCTATTCGCATTGTCATTCAAAAATGGCACATAACAAGTGGCTATACGCCAAATGGCGTATATATCCACTATATCTTATTTTGCTAAACCTTTCATTATCAGTGACAAATCCGTTTTCAACCGTTTACCGTTCGTTTCTACTCTCTCAAAAGGATTTATATTCATAGTGCTTTTTGTTAAGTTTTGCTCAAATATACAAATCCTTTCTATATATCTAACAAATCCATCGGACTTTTTAATTGTTCCATTCCCTTGGTGGTAATATGTGTATAAACCTCAGTTGTTTTACTGCTTGAATGACCTAACAACGATTGAATATAACGTAAACTCGTACCATTCTCAAGCAAATGCGTTGCAAAGCTATGTCGTAAGGTATGTACAGTAACTTCCTTTTGAATCTTTGCTTTTAAAACAGCTGCTTTAAAAATGTTTTGAATACTTCGGCTTGAGTATGCGCCACCTTTTTGACCTTCAAATAAATAATCTTTTGGTTTATATTCCATAAAGTATGTTCTTAAAATAATTAATGTTTTCTCAGATAAAATGGTATAACGACCTCTTTTTCCTTTTGACTGTTCTATACGAATTTGCATGCGCTTGGAGTCAATGTCTTTTATTTTCAGGTTTATACATTCAGAAATGCGCAAACCTGCCGAATAAATAGTCATCAGAATAGCCTTGTGTTTCACGTTTTCAATAGCGCGTAGTACCCGAATGGTTTCTTCTTCACTCATCACAACAGGAAGTGTTTTTTCTTTTTTTGGTCTTTCGATGAAATATGTTTTCCGTTGTCCACCCAAAACACGTTCGTAATAAAACTTAATCGCATTGATTGCCTGGTTTTGATAAGATATTGAAACTTTTCGCTCCATAACCAAATGTCGGAGAAATGATTGTATATGTCCTTCATTCAATCGATCGACGTATAGGAAGAATAAACGCCCTTTTCACCCAAGTCCAACAGCTTTGGACCGCAGTTGACTCTTTCGACACCCCTGCGATGCAACCCAATCCGGCTGACGGGGAGCCAGCAACGCTGAAAATTTACCCTCCTCTTTCCCACTAGCGGCTCCTTTTCCGACAACCAGCACGGCGGATCCCTGCCGCGGCGCTGTGAACGCAGCATTTTGATTGGTATCGTTGGCCTTCAGGCTCGTCAGTCAAACAGACCCAGGAGCAGCTCAGCCGGTGGCGCCCGGCTTTCGGGTAACGCCCTGGTCCCGCTGGTTTCGGCTTTGTGCTTCAGGTGATCAAGGATCTGCTTGATCACTATAGGGTCTTCAATGCAGGCGATGACTTTCATGGCGCCGCCGCAGCCGCTGCAGGTCTCGATGTCGATATTGAAAACACGCTTGAGCCGTTGCGCCCATGTCATCGACGCTCGCCGTTGTGCTGGTGTTGCCGGTTCATCAGCCACCCTGACCTTGTTGCCCCTGCCCCGTTTTGCCGGCGTGACCAACGCCCGGTGCCGACTGTTGGGTGCGAACACCCCGTGGAAGCGGGTTAGGTTGACTCTGGGCTTCGGTACCAGGGCGGCCAGCCTTGCAATGAAATCCAATGGTTCGAAAATGACGTGCGTGGTGCCGTCCCGGTACGGCGTCTTGAGCTGGTAGCGCACGTTGCCGCCTCGTGTTAACGACAGCCGCTTCTCGGATACCGCCGGGCGGCTGATGTACCGGCACAGCCGTTCGAGCTTCTTGCGTTCATCGGCCCTGGCCGCCACGCCGGCGTGCAGGCTGGACCCGGCTACCTTGCCAATCCCGTCACCGAACGGATCACCACTGGTCGGCAGAGTTTGCAAAGTGAACACCTTTCGCCCCGCCTGTGAACCG
Organism: Acinetobacter portensis; assembly: GCF_023158935.1. GTDB lineage: Bacteria > Pseudomonadota > Gammaproteobacteria > Pseudomonadales > Moraxellaceae > Acinetobacter > Acinetobacter faecalis. The sequence goes on along the minus strand of NZ_CP096121.1, from coordinate 255,093 downwards.
ACAGCGATACGGTAAGTGATCGAGTGCCCCAGCAGGGGTGTCATCGGGTCGTCATCCACCGCATCCGAGGCCAGATAGCTGTTTTCGACATCCCGTTCCAGCAGGCCTTGCCGTTCCAGATAGCGACCCACCCGGTGGGCGATGGTGTGCGTCAGCTGGGTGAGCTCTGGGCTGGTCGGCGCCTTGACCCAGCGGAAACGCGCTGAGCCGTGGGATTGCTCGACATACACACCGTCGAGAAACAGCATGTGGAAGTGAACATTCAGATTGAGCGCCGATCCAAAACGCTGGATCAGGGTGACCGCGCCCGTCTTGGCCACTTGGTGGGTATGGCCCGCTTTCTTGACCAGGTGCGTGGCAATGACGCGGTAAACGATGCCCAGCACCCACCCCATGATCTCGGGCCGGCTGGCAAACAGGAAACGCAGCTGAAACGGGAAGCTCAACACCCACTGACGCATGGGTTGTTCAGGCAGTACTTCATCAACCAGCAAGGCGGCACTTTCGGCCATCCGCCGCGCCCCACAGCTCGGGCAGAAACCGCGACGCTTACAGCTGAAAGCGACCAGGTGCTCGGCGTGGCAAGACTCGCAGCGAACCCGTAGAAAGCCATGCTCCAGCCGCCCGCATTGGAGAAATTCTTCAAATTCCCGTTGCACATAGCCCGGCAATTCCTTTCCCTGCTCTGCCATAAGCGCAGCGAATGCCGGGTAATACTCGTCAACGATCTGATAGAGAAGGGTTTGCTCGGGTCGGTGGCTCTGGTAACGACCAGTATCCCGATCCCGGCTGGCCGTCCTGGCCGCCACATGAGGCATGTTCCGCGTCCTTGCAATACTGTGTTTACATACAGTCTATCGCTTAGCGGAAAGTTCTTTTACCCTCAGCCGAAATGCCTGCCGTTGCTAGACATTGCCAGCCAGTGCCCGTCACTCCCATTCAGTACTTAATGAAAGCTACGGAACAACTAATAAATTTTATGGTTTGCATCTCACCCAAGAAGAAGCAGAAAAAACCATCCCGAAATTATTAGAACGTACTCAAAAGTATTTAAACCATAAAAAAGGTTAATACCCTTGCGTTGATCAGCTAATTGATCAACTGCTGGCTTTATAAACGCAAACGATGTTTTTTTAGTTGATTAAAATAATCCAAAACTTAATTTTGATAATTCAGCACCCATAATTCTACTAATGCATTTCCATCAAGCCTTAATTCAAACCATATTCAATTAACAATGAATTAACACCACTACGGCGTTATTTCTTAAATGTGGTATATGGCTTTACCCACCCCCTACTCGTCTATGGCTAATTGTTCCAGTGTCAGTCAAAAAATGAAATATAATTCATTCTCAAAAATGAGAATCTGTTCACAAATGGGAACGCGAAGCAGCCTTAATTTTAAAAATACCAGTTCATCTAGACTAAATTTGAGTAAGTCTGATTAATATTGAATAAAAAACCTAAGTTTTTCGCCGTATGTTTTAATCTTCAATGGTTTAACTTTAATGAAATTTTTTTTAAATAAACTAATTTAGTGGATTTTGACCGTTATAATGGTTTTATCTCGAGGCATATTGCCTTAAACTTGGAGCCGTGTGATATTAAAACTATCTAGTATCTTTTCTCATGAAGCTAGGATTGAATCCCTTGTTATTCAATTTGAAGCCGATTATCAAACTGCACTAAAGCAAGGTTTAGATATTTACTTTGGCGTTGGCTATGCAACTAATGAGGATAGTCAATCTATACAGGCGTATCTTGTGAAAGATAAGGAGATTTATAAAAAGCATTACTGGAGTTGGGAATACCCAAGAACACCACACAAAATTGAAAAAACTAAAGCTGAGCACCGCCATTGGTTAAACCTAGCTGATGTACGAAACGCTGCGCTCGAGGCGAATATTACAAATGAAGCAGATCTACAATCTGTTTTACAACGTTCATTCGCTACAATATAAAAAGGTAATCTAAATGATAAAAAAAAGTGTGGGTTTTGAACGTGCTTCTGATGTTCAAGCCATCGTTTACTCAGTAAATGATGGATCTGCAGTTTTTGTCGTACCAAATGGCTTTGTGGTGCTGGAGGTTCCATTGTCACAAACTCAAGCCGAGTACTTCAAGATGTATGAGAAGTCACCTAATGTATTTGTGTTGCACGGTAAGGCAAAATTCCATTACGTGTGTGATTGTGAAGTTGAACTGGTTGGCTTTAGTATAGAAAAATCTAAGCTAACAAATCAATTGGTCAATCCAAGCTTATTTAGCCACATTGATAAACCTGCAGTCAGTATAGATTGCGTCTATGATGATATGTCTGCACCAACTATAAGCCCTGGCTTTTATTGTTAATTAGCTGGTATAAAAGTAGCCCGAAATTCGGGCTTTTAATTTGTCTGAAGACAAGTTATTTCAACTCGCACGGCGCTTTAATTCTGATGTTATTTGCCCAAGAAAAAACATCCGAACCTTTTTGTGGGAAAGGCTGACTCTTAGAATACTGCAACCAACACACCGAATTATGGGTTGGATCTTGTGCCTTACGTTTTTCACGTAATTTAATCAGGCTTTCTCTTAACGCTGCAGTATCGTATTTTGGATCAAGTGACATAAAACCTACCGCAAACAGATCCGCATAAGATTCTCGCCATAGTTGCGTTTTACCGCTACTTTCAGCGGTTACAAAGGTAGATACATCATCCATCTTTACTTTGGACCGATCAGACGGCGCAATTGAATTTAATGCTTTAAGTGGCTGGCCAAGTTCACCAGGCACATCGGTCGCACGATCTAAACAGTGAGATAACTCGTGCGCTAATATCAGCATTTCCCAATCGTTGTAGCTTACATCGGTTTTTGCTTCTTTATACATGGTGTTCATGCTGGTTTTAGACATATTCACCAGGCAATATCCTGTACTAGATCTTAATGAAGCTGGAGAAGCTTGCGGTATATCTAAGGAAGTTAAAGCCCAACTTTCGTTAAAGTCACCTAACACAAGTGGCGCGTTGTAGTTTTCCTTGGCAAACTTTTGTAGTTGATTGAAGTTACTACCCGGTACCATCGCAGCAATATGGTCATGGTTGAACTGTTTCTTTTCTAGCGTTTTGAAACACCATATAAAACCATATGACAGTAGAAACATTAGGAATGGAACAACAGCAACAGAGAGCATAAGTAGCATAAAGTTTTCGTCTAGTCGCTTGGTTCGGTCTTTGGTCTTAATATAAGGTGTTGCCAAGCACCAGCTGAGCACTACTGTCATCAAGATTAAAATAACAAGAAAAGTCATGGTGTAGCCAACTGGTTGAATAAACGTAAAGGCAATCCACGCAAAACAAGTTAGGACGGTTAAGGTCCACAAAATGATGTTTAAAATGATTTTTGTTTTCACGCCGTTGGCATCCCTAATCTATAAAAATAAATGTGGCCCATTAAACGGGCCATATTGAGTCTGTTCTCTTCATCATCGCCAATGTGGTCGATATAAATATATTAATAAACCATCAAAGCTAAAAACTTTTCTTAAAAATTTAAGATGCCTGCACACCAGGATAATCGTTGTAGTTGCCATCAATAAATTGATTGGTAGATTTACTGACATCATCATACCAAATCGGCATGCATTTCGACTTGTCAGTTTGATCGATGGCCATGTATGGAAGTCCTAATTCGTTTTGAATCAATTCAGCATCCATAAATGGCTCAAGAACCTTCATAGGAATGGAAAACAAACACTCAACATACCCATTATCATGAATGACCTTCCGGCTGGCTTTAGAAGCACTGTCAAAGCGCAATGCATTCCACAAGTGAGAAGCTTCATTGATGGTATGTGGTTGTTTTAGGTAATTAGGATTTTCAGACGCATAGATCGACAGTGTATTCACATCAATCATCAGCTTAAGTACACCTGAACCGACCATATGTTCAATCGGTATATACAGCATGATAGCGCCGTATCCTAAGCTTCGTTTTTTAGCATCTGGATGTTCACCAATACCACCAATAACGCTATGAATAAGAATAGGTAGAGTTGTGTTCATTTTATAAACCTTTCAATAGTTTTATATCTCTTTATACATTTGATACCGCGTATAGCAGATATATAACACGGCGATGTTAATAGAGATTGCATACAGCCATTAATATTGATTAATGACTTCATCCATCACATAAATTGAGTAGTTGTACTGGTCTAAGCGATATTTGCTTTCTTCAGTATGTTCACTGGCCAATGCTTGTAGTTGAGTTTCGTTCATGGAAGAAGCATAGCGGTTACGGATTGATTTAAGCTGGCTCAATTCTAAACGTCCAGTACTCTTGGTCAGATTGCTAACAGTTGTGAATAGATCCTGGTCATATTCTTGCAATTCACCATACAGCCAAGCAAGGTGTTCTGCACTGATGTATGGGTTATTTTTTTCATAGTAGTTTTTCAGTTTGAGTAAACTCAAACCACATATGAACACAGCAACCATAAGGCTAATGACAAGCCCCTCACCGAGTTTAAGTAGGTACAGGAATATAAAGATACTAATCACGCCAATGGCAATAGAGATATATCGCATAGTTTGATTTTGGAACATTTCTAACATGGGCATTACTCACTTTTTGTAATGTTGTTTTGATAAAGATGGTCTATTTGAGCGATGGCAAGTTTCATGCGTTCCGTGGTGCAAGTCAGGTCGTCATCAAAACGATGGTTGAATTCAACAATCCCCTGTTCTTCCATGTCTTGCATTTCACGCTTAGCATTACTTAAGCCTTTTTCTATACCAACCAGATTCAAGTTAAAGAAGTCTTCTAGTAGCTTTTCACTCTCAATGATTTGTTTGAGCTCAGTGACATAGACTTCAGTTTTCTTTTTGCTGATTTCCGCAGCCATCGCATAACGAAAGTTGCCGTTTACAACAACAGTTTTGAGTTCTGGTGAATATTCGTTGTATTCACTTGGAATTCGACTAACGGACTGGACGGCGTGACTCCAGCCATATTTCTGAAAATATTCAATTCCCGTCATGGTATATACCTACGATTGTTCTTTTTTAAGTTCAATAACAGCCAATAACGCTTTGTTTTGGCGTTCCAATTCATATTGTTTTTGGCGGTCTACATTTTGGCGATCGAAAAGTTCTCTAATCTGCTGTTTGTAGTGGTTGTCATAGTACGAATAGGCTTTACGTTCTGCTTTTCTACGTGCAATGCGAACTTTGGGATGCCAGTTGAATTCTTTGTCGTCTGCATAACCCCTCATGAACTCAACCAGTTTGCTATCACCACGCATTTTACAAACCTTAATGAAGCCCATTTCTAAAACTGTAATTGGCGCACGGCGCGGATCTCCAAACTCCCAACGCCGTTTAATCCCAAAGCCACACATCTCTATTTGAACCGTAATCATGGTTTAACCTTTATCAAATGTTTGAGCTTCTGGATCTTCGACATTAAATCTGGACCATCACTTTCATGGTAAACAAGGTGTTCATTAACGAATGTGATAAAAGCATCCAATTCAGTTTGAATCGTTGCCAATTGATTGCGTAACCACTGGCATGTGGCTTCATCTTGTTTTATCGCCGTTTCAAGCAATCCTCTCGCATGTTCATAGGCATTTGCCTCACCTTGCGCCACCATATCTGCAGATGATTTCCAATCGCCCCATTTCTTATTCCAAAAGTCATCGAGCAACTGCAGTAATTTTTCCACTTCCAATTGGTCATCGCTGATGGCTGGTGTTTGCATTTGATAGATAGATTTTTTAGTTTCTACTTCACTTTGCATCCAACCATCACGAAAAGCTTCCCATTTCGCCTGATGCACCCAAGAAGAATAGTTGCCACTGGCCAACAGACTACCGACCACGCCGTATCTATTTTCAAAAGCGCTACGAGCTTCAATTTCTGAAGCAATGTTTTCATTAGTATTTTGCGTATCAATCATGCTGACTATCCCCATGAAGCAAAGGCACTTGTAATGAGATTTTTGTTTCCTTCATCTCATGAAGTTTTTGAATCGCACGTTCTGGATCTATCACCCATGCATCAAAGAGAAGTTGAGTGACAAAAGAAAACTTCTCACCAACTTTGCGGAACGGTGCGCCGTGGCCATTCAGGAATTGTTCAAACACAAGATATTGCTGTTCGATGGCCTGGTTAAGTTCAAACAGGTCAATACAGCCCTCTAGCAAGTTGTACTCACCTGAAGCATTCGGCATAAACATCCATTTACGCTCATGGGTTAAGCCATCTACATGTAGGTAGGCATGTTTGTTGAGGCTAGTCCACTCAGGTTTCATCATGACGTAGGTGTTGTACTCGTCATCTTCAAGATAGTTGTAGTGGGTAGCATCAACGGGTTTCTTTGCTAAAACAGAAATGGCCTGTTCAAGTGTCAGACCGAGAATGAGTGCATGTGGTGTAGTTGATGATTGGTGATCCATATTCCCTACCCCTTAGATTGTCGGGCTAGTCGGTTTAGGACCACTCAAACAAATTTCGTTTTGAACGTGATTGTAGATCTCAGCCAAGTGAGGTCGTGTGCTAAAGAATTGATCTTCTGATGTATCAGAGAGGTTAGCACTCATGACTGTGAGTAGTGCTTCATTTTTGAATTGCGCTTGAACCGCCGACTTTAATGCACCATTCAATGAAGCATGCAGATTGTTGAATAGCGAAATAACACGGGCATTCTGATCATTCTTTTTGAAGAAGATAAAATTAACTTCACGTTCACGGAAAAACACCAGCTGATATTCAAGCCCTGATTCTGATAAATCATTCCCCATATCAATCAATGCATCATCTGGCACGGCGAACGCAGCGTATTTTGAATCAAAGTTTTGAAGTGCTTTACTTGAGATTAGATTCAAACTTACTTTGCCTTGAATCGGCACACATTGGCTCAGTTTCTTAGCCAAGTAATGTGCAGCAGCCATGTGATGTGATCCACCAGCATTTTGAACAAAAATCTTAGGACTCCAGCCATAGATAAAAAATTGATCAGTGGTTGTATCTGGAGAGTTCAATAAACGGATTTCTGGCCATAACAACATTCGATCTAAATTTTCCATACTCACATCACTAATGTAATCAGGGCATGCGTTTTTTACAAAATCATCAATGCTACGGTACTGGCTTAAATCCGACTTGGAATTTGAGAAGCCCCCAATTTCAGATAGGTCAAGTAAGCATGGTGTTTCAAGATGAATGATTTCTGCAAAAATCGGATTAAATACTTCAGCCAATTCTTCAGCAAAGGTAGAGATGTAGAACGGCTTATGATTTTGCGTATCTTGACCAAGGTAGCTGATGGAATCGTTATCTTTGGCATGTGGATTCAAAACAATGTTTTTGCCTGGTACAAAATTAGTAGGAGATATACCAGTCATACAAAGAGAATCTTTGATTTGATGAAAAGGGAAAACATCGGTCATGGCGATGCTGTCAGAATTGACTAAACGGGTATCAATAAAGGGTTTTAACTTGAGATTCTTATAAAGCTTATGTTTTGCTGAAAATACCGAAAGTAAAGTGTCTAACATTTTAAGCACTCCATTGATTAATGCTTTATTAAAACTAATAAAGATATATTAATACAGAAAGTGCTTATAAGTATTTTTTTGGAAAATTAATTTAAGAATTGCGGTTGAGTGGTATTAGTTGCAAGTGGTTGTACGGCGTTGTTATCGACAGACTTTGAGTACTGTTGCACTTCAACAATTCGCACACCTTTAACGTGTAAACGTGTTTTATAGTCAGTCATTCCAAGTGTTTGCAAGTCGTCTAGCTGTTCTTTAGTCATTGCCTATATCCTGTATATTGGATGTGATTTAAGGGCAATTTAATTGATGTATTAAGGATTGTAAAGGGTAAAACACAGTTCATTAAACTTTTTATGAAATGGTATATACCGATTAAGCCTAAAACAAAACAAGGTTTTAAGAAGTGGTTTAGTTATGTTTAAGAATACGCACGTTAAAACTAAGTTATTATATTAAAATGCATCTAAACTAGGGTTAAAACCAAACTGGATGCCAATATGTGTTCAAACATTGAATCTTACGCCGTGAACCTATCCAATGTACCTAAAGCTATCTCTTGCTTGAATATGTATGACTTTCAAACGTTAGCACTAGGACCAACCTATTTACCCCGATTTATCACTTGCAGATCGCCACATTCCATATACGGCGCTATTGGTTGCATTTGATGTGAATGCGTCTGAAAAGTTTCGCTTAATCGAAATGATGGTGCCTGAAGCCATTCCGCTGTCGCAGTTGTTGTTATTGGCCATATTCAATGAAACGCCGTATAAGAGCGAATATGAAATAGCCCAATACATGCCGAGTGATGAATTAAGGCGTATTAAGTACAAACAGCTCACCCAAAAAAACTAAAGGCTGGATAACCAGCCTTATGTCTTCTACATGGATGCGTTTAGTCATCCTTTTTTTTGATTGTAATGCCTGATCGTAATGAAGCTGAAGAACTTTTTGAACCAAGTATCACCAACAATTTTTCAAAAGTAACGCATTCGTGCGAGAACGGGTTTTTCATCAAAGCTTTTTCAAACTTAGCTGCATACTGTTGTTCTACGAATTCCATTTCATTTTTAGTGCTATGTGAGATGGCTTGATCAAGACTGGCTTTGTTTTCCGCAATGTATTGTGTCTGATCTTCAGGTTTTACATGGCGTGGTATCTGAACAAGCTGATATTCAGTAATTGGCGCAACGGTTAAGTCATATCCTGTTAGGATCTCTTTCAATTCATCATAGTAGCTGTCTAGGTTCATTGGTGTGATAACGGCGCGAGTCACAGTTTCAACATCACTTTCCTGTTGAGCCTGTTCAGGTTCGCTTATACGTTCACCATAGATATTAAATTCAGCATCAAGATCCGCATTGTTGTAAGCACCAGCTTGTACTTGAGGTGAAATGTCAGAATCTTTACCGAAGTACTGGAACTGTTTTCGCTTCTCAATAATCTGGTCTTTAATGTTTGCTTCTTTTTGTGCTGAAACAATACTTTCACGGTGTTTTTGTTCTTTGGAGATTTCACCTTTCGCCGTGGACGAAGACATTACTGTTCTTTGACCAGGTGCCATCCCTTCAGGTGTGATGGATTCAAGACGTCTTGCTTCAAGAATCTGATGTACAAAATCTTGAGTAAAGTCTTTTACCGTGTTGTTGTTTTCGTACAAGGTGTTATTGAGCTTTCTGCAGATCTCAAAATCACCAAGCGCCGTGACATTGGCAGATGAATTGTTGTCTGTCAGTAGCGTGTGTTTTTCCTCAATCTCATGAATGAAGTCTTCAATTTTTAAAGTAGGATCGTAGATTTCAGATTTTTGGATATTGAAGATTGGGCAAAGGTCATTTAAGCGTAAGTACTTGGGTTGATCACCAGCCACATAGAACGCCAACATTGATACGATTTTAACGTCTGAAGTTTTACCACCTTCCCCTTTAGTTGATATGAGCAAGGTAAATTCGCCGTTGTGCTGTCCGGCAATTTGTTCAATTGTCACACGTTTTTCTTTGGCGAACTGGACTTCTGTTTGTGGTACCGAACGGTTGAATACTAGACCTTGATACATATTGATTGAGTTAACTTTACCTTGCCACTCTTCACCAGCAAAACCATCAACCAATTTGTATGTTGTACTTTCAGCACCCGAAGTAGTACGTCCAATGGCTTTAACGGTCGTGTTACCCCATGTAGCAGCTGCTTCCTCTTTAGATCCACGTTCAATATCTTCAAATGTTTGAGCACCGAACGTAATAGAGAAGTTAAGCGAACGTGCCTGAGCTGGTAAAACCGAAGCACCGACAATAACGATGTAGCCCCATTCGTCCAAAAATAGCTTAAATGAAGTAGTGGCGTTGGTTGGTCGTGCGTCAATAATGGCACGGCGTAAACCTTCCATTTTGTTACCAAGGGAACCAGCCATCATTTGTTTAATTGAGCCAATGATTAATTTTCCGAGCATTTTGAGTGAGTCTGGTGAACGCTCAAGAGCTGGTAATGGCACAGTTAAGATACGGCGGTTAAGTACAACGTCAAAAATATCAATATCACCGCCATGCTCTACACCAAAGATGTGACCGTAGTTAAACGTCAAGTCGTTAATCGCTTTGGTTAACTGCATGGTGATATAACCGTGTTGCTCACGGGTTTTGGTTTCTTGTTTCTTTAACTTTTTAGGGTTGCTTGAATAACCAGGTAATGAAACGAGGTAGCCTTGAAGTTGTTCAGCCACACGTTCAAAGTCAATCCCGTATTTATCGTTATGACAAAATACCAATTCTTCAAGTGCTTCAAGTTCCATGTATTGCGTGAATACTTTTGGTGAAAGCTGAATGAAGCCATTGTCACGTAGATAGACCAAAACTCGTGTAAGTGCGGCGATAAAGGCCATCGCACGACCTTTCCACATGTCACCACCGCCACCGCCTGAGTCATCAAGCAAGTTGATCAAGAATTCAATCAACATCCCTGAGCTGGTGTTGCTCATTTGGTTCATTGAGTTGGTCATCTTGTCGGTTTGTGCACGTAGCATGTTACGACCTGAGGTAATGAAGTTGATCGTTAATAGATCCTCATTACGCCCAAAGCGGTTACATAAACGATAGTGGTCTTGTTGAGCCTTGGTATCACCTTTTGCGTCTACAAAGATATAACCTGAGTTTTGTACGTACTGGTTGGCACAGTTACCTAGCATGTATTCTGTTTTACCCGAACCCGTAGTACCTAACACAATTTGATGTGTACGGTCATCGGAGTTAGATGCATAAACAGGTAGACCAGTTTCACGGCAACGACCAAGGTAAGTCACACCCTCACCTTGTAGCTTATCGCGATTGGTACGTGCGTATTCCAAAAAGGCTTTTGGATTGTCCAGTACGTCATCTTTTACGCGTGATGTAATGTCAGTTGACGCATCCAGTGAGTTTGAATGCAACGGCGCACGGAATGGCCACTCAAAAAAGTAATCATTCGGATGTGTGTAGCGTTTTAATAGGTAATACGCGATCCCTATAAATATCTCACCGCCAAACGGAACAACAAACAAAATAACTGCAATAGCACCAAGAACGCCAACCAAATAATTAGCGCCGTCTGGCGCTGTAAGTTTTAAATGGATTTTCTCTAAGCCTGATCGTGTATCACGCTTAAGCGAACTTGGCCTGAACTTTGTTTGTGTGCCGTATTTTTGTGTAGAAGCCATGCTTTGCGACCTACTCTTTTATCTTCAGGATAATAGGCAAAGTCGTTGTTTAACGACCTTACCCATTTCCAAGCACTTCAATGTATATACCAATTAACGCAAATCTATATAGCTGATTGGAGTTAAGAAGAAACAGCTTCAGACTTACGTTGGTTCAGTAATTTTTTCTTCATGTTTTGCTCAAGTTCATAGCGTTGATATTCAACAACCATCTCTTGTGCCATGGTAGAAATCACTGAAGCAGTTGCTTTGTTTTCGTCAAAGTCCGTGCCTTTATTTTTGGCATTTTTCTCAATCATGGTACGCCGTGTCTTAATCTGGTTCTTCGCACCTTTTGGGTAAAATTGTGCAAGGACCTTCAACGCCTTACCACGTTCACCGATAAGGTCATACGTGTAGTTACGGAGCGCACGTTCATCGGGATGTGTACTGAGTGACCATAAAAGGATTGGACCAAGTGAAACGGTATATAAGCCCGAACATTCCATTTTTTCGAGTTTAATTTTACTGAAGTACGTTAAGCCTTGATCTGAGAAACCTACGTTACCTGAACCAAGAGCATCCATTTCTAGTTGAGTTAGACCGATACTGTCACGAATAGCTTCACGAGATTCGCGTGTACCAGGATCGACAATCACATACGCCGTAGCAAAGCCAACCAAGTCTTTAAAGTCTTCTACTTTGTGTGATGCCAAGTTAAGACGAGCACCCCATTTACGCAATGTACGTGCGTCTTCAGCCAATTCTTCTAATAGGATTGGATCGCCTTTCGCAACGTGCAATTCGTCATAAGACATAATTTTGCGGTCTTCAAGAAGCTCATTAATCAGTTGGGTTGCATATTCACGATAAGCTTGTGGGAATTTTGGAATATCGTCACGGCTCACGGCGAACTTACGCTTAATGAACATCCGTACAATCTGGAAGAATAGAGATGTAGTTTTAGGATCTGATGATGTCGCAACTTCGTTTAAGTCGATAGAAGCTACACGAGCGTTACCGATGTCAAAGTTAGTGTGATAGAAGAATGCTGGATAGGTATTTTGTGCAGCCATAATCTGATGCGCCAAAAAGTCCAGTGCTCGTTCATTATCAATATGAACATCACTCCAAACATCTAAAATTGATGAATCAGAAAGGGTTTCAATCATATCGCCAATAGTCGGCATTGCGTAACGGTGTGCCAACGTGCGTCCACGGATCTCATTCAAAGAATGGAAAAGGTCACGTAGAGCGTAATAAGAAATATCCTTACCTTGTTCAGAATGTGGCTCAATCAGTCCGTGTTTTTCCATGATGCGATCTAGTTCTGGATCTGCAAAGCGCATGTACTTACGTGCTTTATGATCAGCATTCGTATCATCAGCAAAATAGAATGTACGGCGTAGGACCGCACCAATAACGTCAGAAGTATTTTTGGCTGGTTGCCCTTTCAATTCAGGCGGTGTTACCAATGAACTTAAAAACGCTGTCATTTGACGCATTTCGTAGTTTAACGGGTAGCGTAAGCCCATACTGAATTCAAGCGGATTAATCGCTTCTTCTTTTGAGTTTTTAATACGCTTATAGATGGCATAGTGACGTAGCTCTTCAGGCAATGAATCTTGCACTGTTTCTACTAACCCACGGCTTGACTCACCCACATCGACAATATAGGTCAACGGGATACGCTCGTTACCAGGCATCATGATGTCCTCAAGCATGCCTTTGTTCATTGTGACCGATTTACCCGTACCCGGTTTACCAATGTTAATAGTCGTCCATACAGTCACTTCATTTGAGAACGAATCAAGAATAATCAGTTTACCGTCTAAGGTTTTGTTGAGCTGATGCCCTTTATGGAATGGTGAGTTAATACGTGTCAGCGGTAACATGTAGAACACATCAAACAGCGGTGCCGGTGAAATAGGTGCGTGATTACGTACCATCAAGCCCGGTATATGTGATGCCCAAGTCAAAATAGGATCGCCAGCCTGTTCCATGACTTTTGCACCGCCCCACGCTTCAAAACTCTTCCAAAGCTTTTGGCGCCGTCCTACAAGAATGTTTACACCATCTTCGGTATTTGGTGCCCATGTCATCATGGTCATTTGCAGACCAGCAACAGTGTCTACTTGATCTAGGTCATTTTTAGTGGCCATCAAAATGTTACCAGCATTACGAATGGCTTTGTTTTGTGCCGTCATAAAGTGAATAACGCTTGATAACGTGCGTTTCATCATGGTTCCAGCCATACCATCACCAGTAATACAGTAACTCACCGCATATGGGATAGAACGGATGTTACCGCTAGTGTCGTGCGTTTTGGCCTGGTGTAATAAGCGGAATAGCGTTTCAAACGTATTCGTCTTCGCTGGATATATATCTACCATCAATGGAGCATATACAACGCCGTCAGTGATAACACTTCCCACTGGATAGAATGAACCTTGACTTGTACCAGGTAAGATCGCATTCGTCATGAGTTGTTCTGAGATCGGTTGATACAAAACGTGTGACGCATCATGTTCTGATGGTATTTCTTTCCAACGCATCGGTAAGCGTGTATTCAGCATCGGCACAGACAAGGTGAAGTCATCTGAAGTTGAATGTGAGGCAATTTGTTTTTTAATCGCTAGACCAGCTTCAACAACATTCAATACTTCATAGATTGCTGGAAATTCTTCAGTTGAGAGTGAGTTTAAGAATTGTGAGACAAAAGACTCATGGTGTACGTATAAGCTGTCCGATGATTTAAGCATGTCTTGAGCATTGACCGTACTTGGCATTGTAATTTGCGACAGTAGCTTTTTACGGTTTTTTGAGTCTTGAGCCTTATCGATTGGCGATAGTAAGGTTGGCTCAGAGATTAAAGCGATATAACAGCTTTCGTTAAATACACCGCCTGAAATGGTTTCTGTCATTTCATCAATGATGATGTCTAGATTCATCGCACAACGCGCCGTGGTCGCCTTTTGCATGGCATTCAAGTCATGAATCGCGAATGGCGTCTCATGGTCTACTTTGAACGCTAGATGAATCGTATGTCCACGGTCTTTGAAGTAGTTACGCATGTTGCTCGTCATCAAACCAATTTGACGGCTGAATGCATCACCACTAATTAAACTCTTAATCCCCTTGTATTCGATGATCGTAATCATTGTACCAGTTTTTGTGACAAACGTATGTTCGTCCGATACTGTTTCTAAATCGCAATAATCCTCTACGTCAGCTTTCATGCTTTGTAGGAATAACATCAATATAATTTCAATCTTGGAGTAACCAGTCTTTTTATAACCAGACTTCTCAGCTTTCTTCTTACTCATTTAAACACCTTTATTCACCTTTCTACGTCTATCTTTGATTAGACATGCCTTTAAGCATTAAGCACTAAAAAACGGTAATTCTCTTAAAACGTTAATCGCACTGTCGAAATCCTTATTTTGAATTGCGACCTCAAGACTTTTTACAGAGGGTTTTAAGCTTGTATCTAAAACCAACCTTAATAAAAGCTCATAGTAGGTACTGTTAAAAGGGATATTATCATTTTTTGAATTAGTAAATACATCAGTTTTAACGGTTTCGTCCTCTTTTAATTCGACATACTTCTTAAAACTATTTAGGTCAAACACTAAACCCTTATTAAGCAGTTGCCAAAACGCCGTTTCTAAAACCTCTTGGCTTTCACCTAAAGTACCCACCTTGAAGTTTAAGGAACCTGTATTTTTAAGTTGGAAGTGAACCTTATCAAGCTCTATGTAGATCTCTTTGTTCTGGTATAAGCCCTGTTCGTGGAAAACTTTAGACACCGATAGCTTTAAGTTTTGGTATATACAAAAAGATTGCAGCGAACTCATTTTTAAGTTGCCCGTATCTATCTGGTTTGTCGCATCTTCTACGGACGTTGGTAGATGTATCATCGGAAAGTAGCGTGTCAGTTCTTCAGACAGTTTCTTTTGTTCCAAAACGCTTATAATTGATAATGGATTGTCAAATCCAAAGTTGGTGCTTAGTAATTTCTTATGCTTCACACTCACACTTTGCTTAACCTGTATTTCAACGTCTAAGCCACTCAGCGCCGTTATTTTGTTTAGGTGTACCAAAGTGTCATCCAACAGCAAACAATCGCTGTTAACGGGGATATTCATCAACAGTAGCGCTTTAATCAGTGGATCTTGAAAATGCCCCGTTGAGTCTTCACCAGTTGTTGTCTGATTCCCTATCGCTATATGTACAACATGGAGTAGCATTAGCGTGTTAGATGTATGACCAGTGTCGCGAGTCGTTGGTATATACAAATCGTTCAGGAAGTTGAAAGCCTCAGTACCTATAACGCATAAGCGAAATATCGATAGCTGATCGTGCGTTTCCTTTGGTAGTGCATCTATCCCAAGTTCCCAATATTTGTAGATGTATGGACCAATAAATGAGTATTCATCATCATTCAATATGTCCGTCTCAAATACGCTATCCAATACCGCTATATCATTCACTATGTCAGGCTTAAATGGCTGTAACACTATGCCCGATATAACGTCTTCTAAGCTCATATCTATGTATTCGGTATCTGTTAAGCATTCTGTCATTTATGTGAACTCACTTATCACCCAAACCCTTAAATACATCTAGTGTTTGGTAGTACTCATACTGCTCGTCAGTAAAGATATTCGGGGAAAATACTATGTAGTGGTTTGGCAGATTAAAGCTCTCGTATGCTTCGTCTGATACCTTTTCCAAAGCTTTTGCGAGTTGATACAAAGAAAAGTTTTTGTTCTCTTTGATGGCATTCAAATACCACTCTTTGTACTTGCGGAGCTGGTCTACGTAATCAACGTTCGCTACCAACATATCTTCTTGCTTGGCTTCTTCATATTCAGCCATTGTGTTGAACTTAATGTCCGTGAAGTACAGTTGGGTATCAATTGTTTGGGTTCGTGTCTTAATCGCATTAAACGCCTGTATATCCTCAAACATATTACGTGCGTATTCTGCTTCAGACATCTTTGTAGGATTAGGGCGTTGATGGCGCTTTAACGGCTCTACAAGCAAGCTTTGGCGATGTCGCCGTGCGAACTTAGCAAGCTCAGGATCTTGGTTGTCAGACTTATGCGATAACACCAGTAATGCACGTTGATATTGATTAAAGATCTCTTGAGGTATGTTCGTACTCAATACGCATATTTCAGCTTTCTTTTCCAGTGATAGTGCAAAGATGTGGTTTTGTGCATGGCATAGCGTACAGACCGCTACAATGTTCTCAGCCGTATGGTTGCTATGATCGCCGTCTAAGTGATGTGGCTCTAAAAAGTATTCGTCATAGAAATCACAAAAATAGCATTTAGCTGGTTGTGAAGACATTATTTGCTTTATTGTCTCATTGGTTTTAAAACCATCATGGATAGTTTTATCTTGACGTATCTCTTGCTTGTCGTTTACGCCGTTAATAGGTCTTAAAATACCAAACTTACGGTTTATATGTTTCACTTAAACCCCTTAATACTATTAAGTAAGGTCTAATTAAAACATGTATATACTATTTTTAAAATAAAAAAAGCGCAGCCTAAGCCACGCTTTTAAACTTATTTATTATTGTATTACGCTTTACCAGTAATAGTGTTCGCAGCAGAGAACATGATGAAGCCTACGATTGATAACGCACCACCCACACCAATACAGATCCAAGCAGTTTTCTTTTTCTTTTGTTGATCTTCTTCTGATGTATACATCATATACAAACCAGTACCAACTAAGCCTAAACCAAGCACCATGAACACTACGATTAAGAATTTATAAACGTTTTGACCTAATGTTTCACCACGGCCTAAGATTTCATTCGCATCAGAACCAGCAGCGTGTTTTCCGTAAGCTGTACCACCTGGGTTCCATGTGCCAGTGTTTGCATATGCAACTTGACCCATTAATGCAGAAACAAAAGCTAAAAACATTACTTTTGCGCGGAATGCAGTCGCTTTTACAGTGCGAACTGAGTGTTTTACTAATGATACCATTGTCATTTTCCTTTTATTTAATATACGGGAGCTAATCTCCGCACTGTAATTAAACATTCTTAAAACCCTATTGCTTTAAGTTGCTTAATTTTAAACTTCTCGTTAAATATCTTCAATATCTTATACAAGGTTTTTAAGAAACTCTCACCCTATTTTAAGAAGATTGTTTAAAATATTGTAAAAAAGGTTCCTCCTATTTGTGTTCCAAAGGTATTAACAAAGACATCGTGTACGTCCTGAACGTATACGCATAATACACCTGTTATAATTAAAACCCATGCTTTGCGGTATGTCGCATTGCCTTGAGCATCAATTTTCTCTACAAAACCATATAAGCCACGAGCTACCGCTATAATCCCTACCAGTTGCGTAAAACCTACAACCGCCGTAACGATATATGCACCTAAATCATTAGCACCAGCATTAGGCAAGTAACTTTGTACCGTTACAAGTTCTATGCCATTACCACCAAACAATGAAGAACCTAGTGCACCAATGATATATCCGTCATATCCAAGTGATGCAAAAGCACCACCGATAAGAATCTTCAACAATGCCCCACCAGTGGTAGGCTCTTTCATTCCATGACCAAAGAACTTTTGTTGAGGTGATGATGCTTGCACTAAGTCAAAAAGCGCCGTGCCAGTAATCACCAACCCCGTTACAACAAAGCAAATGCGTATAAAGCTTAGTAGTGGACCGTATATGTTTAATATCGCTTTAACTATATCTAATGCATCCACGCTATTTTCCTTATTTCACCCAAATGGCTTGTTCGTTTTCGTCAACAGCATAGACCGTGCGATTGTCTGGCATCTTCTGACCTACATAGACTGTATATGTATGGTTTTGAGAATCTGTCATCCAAGCGCGATCGCCTACAACCGCAAAAGCATCCAAGCGTTTTGCACCTTTTGGAATTGATAAGGTTTTAGATCCCGATGTACTTAAAGCCTTTTGCTTAGTCTGGTCTTTAGCTATTTTGATTAAACTAGTCTTTAATTCCTTAATTGCCTGTTCTTGCAATTCAACAAGGTTTTTAAGATCGTCATTTTCAGCTTTCAGTTGTTCATTTTTGATTATGGTTTCTGATTGAGCAACTGCAGTTTGTTCGCCGTTTTGTACTTGCCCATGCGCTTGCTCTTTTTCTTTCAAACGTTGTAATAAAATAAGTGCATTCGTACCCTGACTTTGATAGAAGTTAACTGCCTCTATTCCTAGATCAGAATCAATCGGATACGACATGGATTTGTACATAATCATGTATTGACCAGTGGTAGGATCTTTAAACACAATATTTTCATCAACAATGAACGCCGTATCATCAGCAATACTATTGTCCTTTAAAGGTTGTTGATTTTGGTTGTATGTTGCTTGTGTTTGTTGAATGCCTTGACCAACAGTATCAATGGATTCTGGTGTTTGTTCTGGAGCAACTGCCGTGCTGACGTCTTTTGGTTTACTCATTTGTATCCAAAAGAAAGTACCAATCATAATTAAGGCAATAACACCAATAACAATAAGAAGTTTTGGAGGAATACCACCCTTCGCACTACCTTCGCCTTTTTGGGGTTTGCCTTCAGCATCTTTTAGATTTTTCTTTGCCTGTTCAGCAGTCATTTGATTATCAGACATTTCGCTTACCCCTTATTTTTCGGTGTTGTTACGTCAGCATCAAAAAAGACTTCAAATACTTTTCCGCTGTTAACGATATACGTAGTTGGTCGAACTGTTGATGTACGTGCCATGTTCGCCATTTCCGTACCAACGTTACCAATGATGTTCCCGGCAATTTCTTTATCGTTTGGCTCTTCCTTCGTGCTTACAACATTGCCAGTATTTGTGATTTGGGTTGTACCAATGTTTTGATAGGCTTGTCCGTAACCCTCAAAGATTCCAGCAGTAACCATACCGCCAAGCTTTTGCAAAGTGTGTTTTTGGACTTTATCAGCCATGCCCGATTGTTTTGTTCCAAGAGTTAAAGCTCGTACTTGGATTGCATACTCTTCGCCCTTAAACAACATACGGGTAAAGTTAAATTCAATATCCGCAGTATTCAGACCAACAGTACCAATAAGTTTTGCGCCGTTAAATTTACCGCCAATAACAGTAGCAAATAGGTTTTTACCTTTATCAGTATTCACACCTGTATCTAAACGCGCTTTCATTGTTGTACCAGCTTTAATGATTGCTAGTCCTTTAGTAGATTCGCTAGTCGTATTCGCAACGTTCAAGCTTCCAAGGTTTTGTTGCCCTTCCGATGCTTTAGTGTTGTGTGAATATTTATATGTTGAATATCCGTTGACCTTGTTCTTTGTATTAGAAAACGCAGCAAGTTGATCAACAAAAGCAGTTTGACTTAATTCACGCGTTGCAGCATTACGTTCTGCATAAGCAGCTGCTTGTTGGCTATATACACTAGCAACATCATTAGCAGCAGATGAAGCATGTTCATATTGTTGCGCGTAGTTAGTTTGATAAATCGGTGCGTTTTGATTAGCACCGTTTTGTGTTTGTGGTTGTTGTGGTAGACCACCGCTAGTTGGTTGAGGTAATGCACCACCTTGATTTGCCATATTAGCTCTGGCCATCTGGTCAAGTTCAAGCGTAATATTTGGTGTACCACCTGTTGCAGAACCGTTTACAGGTTGCCCATTTGGACCTGTAATAAAATTCTGATCGTTCAGATCGCCGTTTGGATCTTGTGTTGCAACTGTTTTAAATTCGGGCAAATAGCTTTCACCATTTTTGCCAGCTCGAGCAGCTTCTTCAGCTTGTTTTTGACGTTCATATTCTACATATTCAGGAGGGATAACATTTGTACCCTGTCCTTGGATTTCTGGTGTAGCAATAGCAACCTGATTATCTAAAGCTAGTTGGTCACTTTTCCCCATTGGGTTAAACATAAAAAAGCCTAATCCACCAACTACTACCAAACCAATAATTGCAACAACGCGAAAGCGCGTATCTGCAAAAACACGTTTTTTGTTAGCAGTTTTAATACTTGTATTTTTCAGTTTTTTAGGTTGGTCTTCTTCTGAATGAACTTGGTTTGCAGAAATAATAGTTTCATCGGTAGTACCTACTTCAGTGCTACGACTAGAATTCTCTTCAATGTCATTCGGGTTATTTTGTTGGTTCGTTGAATCCATTTTTAATTCTCACTTAATGACTTAAAATGCGTCTTCGAGGTAAACAGTTTTAGGTGTACCGCCAGTCGTTGAAAATGTGATGTACTTCAGATCTTCAGAATCTTCATAACGGAAGATCTTCATACCGTTGTTAGCGCGGAAAGAACTCAAAAAGGCTGGTTGAATAACACCAAAGTTACTACGCACATATATATAGCCACCAAACTTCCAAGCACGGACATTAGGACTATCGGTTCGCATTTCAACAGCACCCTCAGGCGCTAAGCCATCCATAAATTGCAAACTCACACCATCTGGAATAATCGATGTTTGATTGCCTGTTGAATACATAGCTTTGGCTGTTGGGCTTCGACCAGGTATACGTGCGTCTACACGAACATCTAAATCACGTTGGCCAGTAGCTAACATCAAAATTACTGGAGCACCCAATCCCTTTAATGTGACCGTTACGTTTCCGAAAGCAGCTGGATCTAATGGTTCGATTGAAAGGATGTTAGTTTCAGGGATTTCGTCTGGCTCTTTTTCGTTTTGCTCACCTAAGCCATCTGAGAAACGTCCACGGTCCAAAGAAATCTTTTCAATGTTCCATGGATTTCCTGAAGAATCGGTAAAGACAATAGTAGATAGCATGCCAGCGCTTAAACGAATTACTGGCGGTTCCTCACCAGGGTTTAATGAAATACCCAAACTACGGGTTTTCGCTTGTGGCGTATTTACATAAGGACTAGAAAGGCTTCGTTTTTGTTGCAACAAAAGTCCTTTAACTATTTTTGTTTGCTCAGGTGTGAACTGCAAACCAACAAGATTGTGAACCTGTCTGTCAATTTCCGATGCTGTATCAACTACCTCAGGTGCAACCAAAGGAGATTGAGCATCCGCAAAAGTATTCGGAGGCATATCAGCAGCATTAACTATTGTAGTTAATGCAGTAGAAGCAAAAAGAGCCAAAGATAATTTTTTCAATTTCATAAGTATCATCCAATTAACGCGCTGGAGTTAACGTAATTGTCTTAACAGCAATACCGTTGTAGTTCAGATAAGAACGTGGATGCTCAACAATAGTAACTGTCGCAATGAAGCGGTGAGTCTCTTTAGGTTGTTTGTCACCTAAGAAGAATTGAGTAGTGATAGGAACACGAACAGTCCAACTAGGTTCTGCAGCATGTAAATCACGGTTTTCGATTTGTGGAACATCAGTAGCAGTAGTTCGCATCGTTAGGTTGTTTTGTACGATTGTGCCAACTGTTTGTGATTGAGCGATTTGCTTCATCAATGAATCTTTACCGCCCTCAGTGAAATACATTGAACCAGCATTGTTAATAACGTCACGCCAGTTCAAGAAATCAAAGTTGTAGACAGAAAGAATTGCACTCTTACCGAATTCAGAAATAACAACGTCAGTAACGCGAGGGTTTTTTGATGCTTCGATTGGACAGATAACCGAGTTATCTACTGTTTGAACAGCTTTGACTTTTGGGTATGCATTAAAGGCAGCAAAAATAATCATCGCAAGAACAGCACTCACGATAAAAGCGAAAAACACGAAAACAAGCCATCGTCTTAACTTTGCAATCTCCTTATCTTTTTCATCCACCTGTTTTCTGAGCCAAAGACTAGGATCACAAGAACCTATTTCAGCGTTTTCATTAGATTTGTCTTTAGACACAACAGCACTCCTATTTCGCTGGCTGATATATAACAGATGGAATTGGACGATCTGATTTAGAGCTAAGCACACACTTAACTGGTGTGCCGTCATCAAAAACCAAAGATTCAAAATCTGTTGTGGTGAGTTTAAAAGCTACAAAACTAAGCGTTGTTAAAACGGTTAAAATGCACAATGAGGCAAACGTACTAACCAACACTCTTAAAAGCCTTGCGTATTTTCTTTTACCTATTATTGATACTTCAGCGTAAGGAGAACCCCATGTTGAAGTAGTCAAATTAGTTTTAGAGTTATCCATTTAGTCAATCACTAAACCCGACTTTAATTCGTCCTTATAATAGTCGGTATTAAACTCATTTGCTATATTAAGATCAAAATAATAAAAGGTATCTAGGTTATTAGCTAAAAGTGTTTTAACAAATTCATGGCTACCATTAACGTTTTCAATAGAATCTAAAGTAGGCTTTATACTAAAACCACTATGGCCTCTCCACTTTCGCCCATAAAAGTTAGAAGCAGTATCTTTACCAGCATGTCCAAAAGCACCAGCTATCACAAACTTATCAATACCCTTTACCTTAGCATTTGCAATACATTGATGCCTTGTACTGTATAAAGTAGGTCGTTGATCTTCATTAGTTAAAACCTTGCCTCTAAGCTTAAAGTAATTGATATAACTTAAACGTAAACGCTCTTGCAGTATTTTAATAAAAGTCTGTTTTTCATCCCATCCAAAGGTATAGCCACTAGTTTTATTTAAACTAGATACCTTTCTCACATACCTATTTAGCAAGTTCCAATAAAGGTATATCTTTTCTTGATCTTCATGTTTAAGGTCATCAAGTATTAAATACCTTTTAAGTCCATTAGCCCGACCATGTGTAGCCTTGCCATTTTCCACAATCATGATCAGTTTTGGTCCTTTTACTGCACAACAGAATGAAACGGAAAACCACTCAACAGGACGCAATCCAACAACAAGATTGGCATCAACAAAAGCAACCATCATCCGATCAAACTCACTAACCCTGGTGTTACTCTCGTTCTTATGCTCGAATTCTCTTACCAAGTAGTTGTAAAACGTGCGTTCAAAGTACTTTGTTTTCAGCTCAGAAGTACGCTTAGGTTTGTCCTTATTAGCTGTATATTTTGTGTTAATGATTCTTAAATATAATTCTTCTAAAAAATATTCATCAAAACCAGCATCTATATCTTCATCATTAATAGAGCCATTATTTAGCTCATTAAGCTTTAGACCGATTCCATACACTAAATATGCACGATATGTTCTAAATGTAGATTCCGCGTAATAACCATTTTCAGATTTAGTTTTAAATTCAGAATATATGTTTTCATATAACATTTTTAAATCTAGCTCTGAACTATCTAAATGTTTATCAATTTTTTGCTTAAGCTCAATATCATATTTGGTCTTAGTAGAATACGGAAAATCTTCTATACGACTTGTGTATTCTTTTAATGTCTTTGGATAGCTATTAGGATTCTCAAAACTGCTCACCACTACCACCCTTTATCCACATGCAAAACATGAGCACATACTACAACGTTAAACACCTTTCTAAAAGTACTCGTTAAAACGTTTTTCACTTTAAGCAAAATGTTTTTCACTTTTAAGCCCAATAAATGCGAATGTCTTTTTTGACTCCTCTCTTGTTAGTACAGTGGAAAAATCAAAAAAATGAAGTTGAGAAATCATAAAAACACAGTGGTCCTTTTTTACAGTGAAGTGCTTGATATGCATAGTTTCAATAGTCTTTTGCCAGTTGCGATGCCTTAAATTTTTAGGGAAAAATACGACTCTAAGCCTATCATTATTGCAGTTTAATTGGTGTTTAAGGTGTCAAATCTTTATATTTAAGATGCACAGCACTAAACCATAAGATAGGTTTTTATAAGTAGCAGCTTTAATGTCTTTAAACTTTTAAATTAGGAATGGTATATACCAAGATGCATTTTTTCTTCAAACAGTTTTTATCAATTTATTTAATATTAAAGAAGCTGGCTTATAAATAAATTGCATTATCACCAATAATATTTTTAATATTAATTAAAAAAAGCATATTAACATCTTTATTAATATACTTCTATACTGTAAAATATAAATTACAGTATTAATAATATTTTAATTAAAAAAAGAATAAATGTACTTTGTTATTTTCTGTATAAATTATATTCTAAAAAAAGAACAAAAAAGAATAGAAAAGATAATAAAAAGAAAGAATAAGACTATAAAGGAATATAAAAGACGTCTAGCAAACTATAAGAGCTCATTTACTCTCTATAATTGATTGAAAAAAGTACGTTGTATTTCCATTTCAGATAGGTACTACTAAAAAAAAGCATTGTTTTGGACAGACAATGCACTTAAAAAGAGTATTTTTTACAGATTTGTCTTGTTTAGGCCAGGTACGACTGCCTGAAGAACGCCCTTAGATATACGTTAAAGCTTATAAATTAGGTTTAAGCGAGTGCCTAAAAGTCGGCTTTATACCTTTTAAGGGATTTTTTATAATTAATAAAGTGCATTTTAATAGTTTTTAGACTAAAATCATTTTGTCTTTATACCCACTTAATCCGGAGTAAAAATGAAGCACAATAAAAAGCTTTTAAGCGTTCTTGTAATTGGTTTAATGATGTCTGGGTGTGCTAGTCGTGATGTAACGCAATTAAACGTAGCAAGCCCTTTATCTATTATATCTGAAGCATCTCAAGAGGCTTTAATTGCACAACAGAACTTAAAGAACTCTTCTGCAATTCAAATGCAAACTGTTCAGAAGAAACAAGGTAGCATCAACCATGACCTTTTAAATATCGACTACATAGGCGATCCAATACCTTTAATTAAAAGTATTTCTAGCCAATACGGATACCGTTTTGTAGAAGCTGGTCCTACTCATGAGCTTCCAATTGTTAATTTTAATAAAAAGCGTCTTACTGGTGTAGAAGCTTTACGCGATGTTTCTGCATATTTAAATACTGCTTCGATAACTCTAGATCATCAAAATAAAAGTATTTTATTGACTTATAACTAATACCCTTTAAATCCTTTTATACATATCTGGAGTTTTTATGGACTACTCTAATAATGCTTCATTACAAGAGCTACTAAACCCATCTAACCAGTCTTCTTTAGAAGTTCATGTTAGTAATGTTGAACAGCAAGCTCGTTATGAAGCCATGCTTGAATTAGTTAAGCAAAAAGGTATTAAGTTAGGGATCAATACTTATTTAAGCAACGCTCGTGAGGTCATCAAAAGCCAAGAGCGTAACCTTGATACAATCTTTAACTTTAAACCTTACATGATCAAAGATGTTGTTGTTCCCCCGGTTATTATTGAATCAAAAGATGTAACTGAGACACCTAATGCCATGTCGTACAAGACGACTAAGCAGACTTATAAAATCTTGAAACAAGCTCGTTTCAGTACTCGTGCACCTGATTGGCGTCAGTACCTTGTTTTCCCTACACTTGATAGCAATGTTGATTACGTGACTTTCATTCCGAAAGAAATGTTACCAGCTAACGAACAAGAACGAAAAATATGGAAAGAGACTGCTGCTAAGTCTTATGAAATGGGTTTAGTTGAGGGCCGAAATATTGTTGAAGATGCAGTAGATCGTCTTAAACGAGATTATTTGGGGATGGTTACTTTCCATAAGTTTGTTTTAGAGGGCAAGTTATCAATGCCAGCAATTAGCAGTCAATCACTGGCTGTTTCTTCTACACAAGACACTATTGCTCTTGATATGAAATTGCTTCAAATCCAACAATTACCGCAGTTCAATTCAAATATTGAAACTTGGAAACCAATTCTCCAACCTGAACAAATTGCACCTAGCTATCAAATTCCAAAAATTAACCTTGTTAGCGAACCTTAAGTTCGCTAACTCAATTGGAAGTTTTAAATGCAAATGAAGGTTTCGACATTAAAAGCAAAATCTGCATTATTTGATGTTAACAAGATTAAAGGATCTGAAAATAAGATTCTGACAGCTACCAAAGACATTCGCAAAGACTACGATTCTAGCCGTGGTTTTGGTTTGGCTACATTAACAGCCATAACGACATACAAAGATCCGAAACAAGGGTTTAAAAGTCGCGATGAATTTGAAAGTCTTCTATATGAAGCATTAGCTCATGGTGCTTCAGATATTTTCATTAGTCCAGATCGCCCCATCACAATGATGAAAGACTTGGAGTTATATTCGTTAACACACCGTATTATCAATCGTGATGAAGCTCTACACATCCTAAGAACGATTGCTGATGAAAATGCCTACTTAGTCCTTATTAATAATAAGTTTATTAATAAGGCATATCGTATTCTGCAGAAAGACGCTTCAGGTAAGGAAACTCGTTATAACTTTCGTGTGAACGTATCTCGAACTTCGTATCGTGGATCTGGAGATTCTTTTCAGATAACGTTACGTACAATTTCTGGCATTCCCCCTCACTTTTCAAAAGTGGGTTTAGATGAAGATTTCATTAAAAGATCGCTACCTCACAATGGTTGCTACATCATTGGCGGAATCACTGGTTCTGGTAAAAGTACAACACTAGCTTCAAATATTCGCTATGTGTTGGAAAATAATACTCATATTCGTGGAAATATTTTGACTCACAACGAGCCTATCGAATACGAGTATGACGCAATTGAAAGCACACACAGTATTGTTAGTCAAAGCGAAATCCCCAATAACTTCGAGACTTTTGCGGATGCAAATAGAGAGGCGATGCGTAGACGTCCTGCTGCAGTTGAAATCGGTGAATTGCGAGATAAAGAAACAATTTCTGCAGCTCTAGAACTTTCTTTAACTGGCCACCCTGTTTTTGCAACGGTTCACGCAACCACCGTAGACAAAATTATTCCACGTATGTTGAAGCGCTTTAAGCATGAAGAACATCTTCAGGCTGCAGCTGACATTATTGGTTCAGTTTATACATTGATTGCTCAACGTCTTGTTAAAGATGTGAACGGCAAGGTATTTGCTGTAAGGGAACACTTAATTTTATCACCTCAACTGAAAGAAGAATTGCTTTTAATTGATGATATTCATGCTCAACAGAAGTTTATTCGAGAGTTAATGATTAATTCTGATGGTTCAGATCCAAACATCAGTAAGAGTTTCAGGAAACAAGCTGACGATCTACTCAAAGCTGGTCGTTTGCATGAAGACTACTATTACAAACTGATTTATTAAGAGGCGAATATGGATGATCAATATGCACACTGGTCGCAATTTAGATTAAATCTAATCCTATGGGGCGGTTTAAACGGATATTTGTTTATACCTTTTCTAGCTGTTGTTATTAAGTTTTCCTTGTTCAAACTTATGCTTTTCATCGGCTTGATAGTAGCAACATTGGTTATTGAAAAAGTATTTAAATACAAATACAGCTATATCCCCTCTGCTCTTAGACGCTTAGTTTTTGGGGGCAATAAATACACTAGACGCGGTAGAAGACGTTACTCGTTGTAAATCTTGAAAAATTGAAAGGTAAACTTATGAAAAATACTCAAAATGAAAAACCAGCGATTGAAGAACGTTATATTGTTCTAGGTATTGATGATGGACATGGCGGTACAAAGCTTTATGCTGGTCTAGATCAAGATGGAAATGAAATCAAACTGACTATTCCTAGTATTGCTTATTCAGGAAAAGTCCTCACTGGCGAAGAGGATTCTACTGACTATTATGTGGTTAAAGTAAATGAAAACTTTTATACAGTTGGTAAGAAGATCAATAGTAGTGTTCCTCTGGATACCAGAACAGACGAATACCCGACATCTGAATATAACAAGGCACTAATACACCAGGCAATTAAGGCCTATATTGACCATATCGGAACATATGATGGTAGAGCGTTTGCAATCGCTACTTCACTTCCTGTTAGTCGCTATTACACACCTGAAAAAACCAAAAACATGCCACTTATTGATATGAAAACTAATTTTCTACTCAATGGTGATGTTTGCTTCAACTTAAAAGATCATAAAGCTGGTAAACCGCTTAATATCATTAAAAGACATATTGTTAAATGTGAAGCTCAAACAGCTTATTTTAATGAGATTATTGATGTACACGGAAACGGTTCAGAAGATAGTGATCTTTTAATAAGTTCTGAATGTGCTGTAATCGATATTGGCGGTAAAACCACTGATATTGTAGTCACATTAGATGGAGGAAACATGCTTGATGGCCATCGTTCTACATCACGTAACCTTGGTATTCTTACCATCTATGAACGAATCACTAGCTTAATTCTTGAATCTGGCTATAAAACAGTTAACGCTAACTGGCTAGATTTCGCACTAAAATCTGGAACTTATGGTATAGGATCTCAAGCCAAAGATATTACAGGTTTAATTCAGCAAGCTAAAAACGAATTCATGATCGAATTAAATAACTTTATCTCTAAACAGATCGGTGGAGGCGATGATTTAGCATTAGTATTATTTTGTGGAGGCGGTGCAGCTTTTCTTGAAAAAGAGATTAAAGAAAAGTACGACTTACCGAACGTAAGAATCGCTGAATCACCAGAGTACGCCAATGCTAAAGGTTTATATAAGTTAGCTAAATACATGTATAAAATGTACGCAGAAATCAAATGACAGATTCAAACTACATACAACTATCCTATCAATTAATTCACTTAACAAGAGAAGATCTTGATGTGATTAGTAATGTTAATAGAAATCTACCAGGTCTAGACTTAAACGCTTTTAGTTTAAGTCTGCTGTATTTAGGATTTATCTTTTGTACTGACAAGCAGAAGATTTTTCTAAATGCGCCAGTGCAAAATGAAATAGACGAGACGTTTGCACAGCCTGTACGAATGAAAATAGATAAAAATGCAAATCAAAAACTATTTAATTCAATTAAAAAACATCCTCAAGGAAAGCTTCGTAGAAATTACATAACTGCTGTTTTACATGCTGGTATAGCGGTTCTAATTGAGCTTTCATACCTTTATAAGTTGTATGAAGTTAATGAGGATATGGCAAGCCTATATTCTGTCAATTCTTTCCTATTAAGGTTTGGCTTAAGTACTTGTGTTGAAACATACACCAAGTTTAATACTGCTTACTATGTGTACGATATTGAATATCTTGAAAAAAAGTATCTTGATCATATATCCATACAAATACCAGAAAGTAGTAAGGAGCAAATTGAACAATCACCTAAAAAGCCCGTAACTAATTCTATCAAGAGCAAGGAGGTTCCTGTTCAAAAAGCAGTTAAGATAAAGGAAGCTAAACATACTGAACATAAAAACATTCAGGACCACTCCCCTACCGTTGAAACATCTCAAAATACCGAAACGTCCGAAATTAACAATGCTAAACCAAGTCAAAAAGAGGTGGTCCCACTTGTTTGAACAACTAAAAGCGTATTTATAAGTGATATTCCGCTCTAGTTAAGCCACCTTGTTTTGTTGGGGTAGCTGATCATAGTAAAACTCATTTGGTGTCATTTTGTCTAGACTCGAATGAGGTCGTTTCAAATTATAAAACTCAAAATATGCACTTAATTGCTTTTTCGCATCTGTGACACTGCTATAAGCTTTGAGATACACCTCTTCATATTTAACGCTCCGCCATAATCGTTCAACCATCACATTATCTACCCATCGACCTTTACCATCCATACTGATTTGAATGCCATTTGATTTCAATACATCAATAAATGCATCACTGGTAAACTGGCTGCCTTGGTCTGTATTAAATATTTCAGGTCGACCATATTTTTCAATCGCTTCATTTAAAGCCGAAATACAAAAATCCACCTCCATACTAATCGATACCCTATGCGCAAGTACCTTGCGGCTATGCCAATCAATCACAGCACATAAATAAACAAAGCCTTTTGCCATAGGGATATACGTTATATCCGTAGACCACACTTGATTACTGCGCTGAATAGCCAACCCTTTGAGCAGATATGGATATTTACGGTGAGCTTGATTAGCCTGGCTTAAATTTGGTTTGCAATATAACGCCTGAATACCCATTTTCTTCATTAAAGTACGTGTATGACGTCGTCCTATATGATGTCCTTGACGATTCAACAAATCACGCATCATACGACTGCCTGCAAAAGGATATTGCATATGTAATTCATCAATACATCGCATCAGCTTCAGATCTGATGCACTCACAGGTTTTGGGCGATAGTAATAACAACCACGGGAGACTTTCAGCAGCTTAGCTTGCTTAGATACTGAAATCTGAAGTGAGTCGTCGATTAACTTTTGTGGTTGAAGCGGCCCAGTTTCTTCAACACACCTTCTAAAAAATCAATTTCTAATGCCTGCTCACCGATTTTTGCATGTAGTTTTTTTAGATCGATGGGTGGTTCTGTTGGAGCTTTTGATTGATCGAAAGCTTGCGAGGAAGCTGAGATCAATTGATTTTTCCAGTCAATAATTTGGTTTTGATGAACATCAAACTCAGCACTCAATTCAGCAAGTGTTTTTTCTGCTTTAATCGCAGCAAGTGCTACCTTAGCTTTAAAATCATTTGAATGATTTCTTCTTGGTCTACGTGCCATAAAATACTCCATATATTGATGTTTATAACATCATTTGAGGAGCAGAATATCACTTATAGGAGTTGTTCAAATTTACGGATCCATCTCTAAACGTATCTGAATCAAAACCAGTAACCAATCCAAGTAGTTCGGATTGGCTTAACCAGACTTTTAATCCAGATCTATTATAAAAAAAACCGGCAATGCCAGTTTTTTTCATTCAAAGTTTTGAAACTTCAATCATTCAAGCTCTTAAAAAACTCTTCAATTTTTCTAGCTTTCTCTTCTGTAATATCTGCATCCAAGGCTACTCGCAACTTAAGTACACTCTTACCTTTGGTACCACATTCAGAACTCATAGAACCAAATTTAACGCCCTTATCTGTCTTAAAATCGAATTTAATCTTACTCGGTTGTTCTTCAGTAGTAGCTTCTTCAGTTTTTTCAGGCTTAGTCGCCTTATTTGCTTTTTCTTCTTCACTCAAAATAGCTATAAATCCTTTATGACGCTTGCCCGTGGATTTAAATTCTTCAACGTATTTATCCCATTCTGGTCTTAACAAGTCGAAAATTGCTTTTTCAGTTTTAGTTTCTAAAGCTTTATTTATTGCGGTATTCACTTCTTGAGCAATATATCCAGAAATTAGCTCAGGATCTTCGTTCAAAGAGTCCAAAATGAACTCAGGTAAGTCTAGAATATATTTGAGACGGAAATACTTCGACTTATCAATCGCAAATTTTTCAGTAACAAATTCATAACTTTCAAAAGGATAACCAAACTCTTCACATAATTGCTTGATTTTTAATATGCTTTCAAAATCTGAAAGATTTTGTCTAGCAGTATTATCCAATAAAGCTGTTATAGCAGCTTTATCATCATTCATAGATGTTTTAACTAAAGCAGTAATTCTCTTGAGCTTTAAAATCTCTTTAATTGCTCTAAAACGTCTCTCACCAGCAATTAACTCGTAACGATTACCCTTCTGTCGAACTGTAATCGGGTTAATTTGTCCATTAGTTTCTATATCAGCAGCCAAAATTGGCAACTTCTCATATACACGTTTATTCATGATACGTGGTTGATAAGGTGATGGATCAATTAAATCAATGTCGATTGATTCTAAATGAGATCCGCTAACAATATTTTTTGTTTCTCGCTTAGCTAGTGGGTTAAGACTCCCCTCTTCTATGGTTGGAGTCGCTGTATTTTCTTTTACATCAGTAACTTGAGCATCACTCCCTGTTGCATTAGCAACAGATGTTTTTTTCATGCTTTTTACTTTATCTTTAAAGTTCATATCAGCACCTTATAATTTTTTGTATTCAGAAACCATTAGATCTACAAGTTGATTAATTGCTTGTTTTGCTGGTGTTTCTTTTCCAGCATCCAGATCAAATACGGAACACTTAACATATGATGCTTGACTAAAAACCGTAGCATTTGGAATACAGATTAATTCCTTATTTACCAGTTTTTCTTGCAATTTTGGTTGAGCATATTCATTGCGAATATCTTCAGCCAAGGTAAGATCCACTGTATTACGCTTGTTATAAAAGTTTAGTACTGGCGATAGAATTTTTAAATCTGGATTGCTTGTCTCTAAGTCATCCATAGAGTTAAGTATATCTTCCAAACCCTGAATACTGTATTCACCCTGTAATGGAATTAATAAACTGTTTGATGCTAACAAAGCATTAAAAGTTAGAGTTTCCATTCGCGGTGGACAATCTAACAAAATAAAGTCGAAATCCCCTTTTATCTTTCTTAATACACTTCTAATAATTTCATTAGGAACTGGACTAGAACGCTGAATATTGATTTCAACATCACGAATGTTATTAGCACAAGCAATCAAAGACACATTTTCAAAGTTGGTTTTATCTGGACCTTGTATAACATCGTGAATGTTAATTGTTTTATAGTTTTCAAAAATATCTTTTAGAGTGCCATCTATATCGTTAATATCTGGAACATTTGAAATATGTTTTGTTGCATTACGTTGGCTATCTAAGTCGATTACTAAAACCGTATAACCTAATTTTCCAAGCTTAGCAGCACAATTCACCGTAGATGTTGTTTTGCCCACACCACCTTTAAAGTGGATGCTTGTACAAATATAAGTTTTTCCTGAGTTCTTTTCCATTTTTCAATCACCTTTCAAGTAAAGTCAAACAATACAATATTTGAAAAATATTTAAAATACTTTTTCACTTTATTTTTAATATATTTCAACTTTTTCAATCTATATGCCTAACATGTGTCCATATCTTATGTGTTTTTCATTATCAGACTGATAACAGCTTTAGATTCCTTGGCGTGGATTTTTTCATTATCAGACTGATAACAGCTTTAGATCCCTTGGCGTGGTTTTTTACATTATCAGACTGATAACAGCTTTAGATTTTTAATCGTGGATTTTATCATTATCAGACTGACAACAGCTTTCGATTTTTAATCGTGGATTTTTTCATTATCAGACTGATAACAGCTTTAGATCCCTTGGCGTGGATTTTTTCATTATCAGACTGATAACAGCTTTAGATCCCTTGGCGTGGTTTTTTTCATTATCAGACTGATAACAGCTTTAGATTCCTTGGCGTGGTTTTTTTCATTATCAGACTGATAACAGCTTTAGATCCCTTGGCGTGGATTTTTTCATTATCAGACTGATAACAGCTTTAGATCCCTTGGCGTGGATTTTTTCATTATCAGACTGATAACAGCTTTAGATCCCTTGGCGTGGTTTTTTTCATTATCAGACTGATAACAGCTTTAGATTCCTTGGCGTGGTTTTTTTCATTATCAGACTGATAACAGCTTTAGATCCCTTGGCGTGGTTTTTTTCATTATCAGACTGATAACAGCTTTAGATTCCTTGGCATGGTTTTTTTCATTATCAGACTGATAACAGCTTTAGATCCCTTGGCGTGGTTTTTTCATTATCAGGCTGATAACGGTTTTTCGATTCTAAATCGTTGATTTATTCATTATCAGACTGATAAAAATGGAGTTGCCAAGAAGAGGGGAGGGCTTACTACTACTTACAGTTAAATAAATGAGTAGACGTTGTGAAATGCACAACTGAAAATGATCTATATTAGCTGAGTAGGGGAGTGCCCTATTCAATAAAAAGACTACCAACAATATTTATAGAGAAATTTATTATATAGGCGGTTAATCCACTTAAATGTCTAGTAGGGGAGGGCTTCTTATTCATTCTTTTTAGTATTTGACCAAGAATACTGGCTTAGTGTTGAGATTGACCTGATTTAAGCTTTAAAAGGTATTAAATGCCACTTTAGTCAAGAGCTTAAAACCAGACTTAAAATCCTTAAAAGGTTTAAGGGGAATTAGATTAAAACCAATATTAACTATATAATACCCAACAATAC
This sequence comes from Acinetobacter portensis, assembly GCF_023158935.1. GTDB lineage: Bacteria > Pseudomonadota > Gammaproteobacteria > Pseudomonadales > Moraxellaceae > Acinetobacter > Acinetobacter faecalis. The sequence goes on along the minus strand of NZ_CP096121.1, from coordinate 221,109 downwards.
ACATATTAATAGGCTATAAAATGGCAGATCCAAAAGATAAGCTTGTACATGAGAATCATATTTATATATTTACTGTTGTTATGGTTTTAGTGGCTTTTTTGGCTGTATGGTTTGCTTATAAACCTCAAATTGTAGGGTTTTTAGTATACACAAAAGGCATTTTAATTATTCCTCTATGGTGGATACATAGCATATTCAAAGCTATCGGGCTTAACTACGTGCCTTTACTAAGTGAGTTGGTGTATTCAACAGAACACCTATGTAAACCAACAAACAATTGGCTTCCATTATTTTGTCAAAATAAGTTTAGCGAAGTCACTATTTTTCAAATTTCAAAAGCCAGTCAAGCATGGAATTTATTAATATTTTTGCTGGCAACACCTTGGATAAAGAAAGCTTATGACCGCTTCAACAGCGAGCATCCAGCACGGGGCTTTATCAAAAGCATGAACCTAGAAGAGTTCATAGAGGAACAAATTCCAAACCAAAGACACTTACAGGTTTTTGGTCCATTAGACTTGTCAAAATATGATACGAACAATGGTCATTTTAAAGCGCTAGATTCAACTTATGAGTTTGCAAATAGGCATGAGTTAATTACAGGAACTAAAGAGCGCCTTGTGAACATTACAATCAACGGAGTAACGAAAGAATATAATGATAAAAGTGAAACAGTACCTATCATAGATGAAGAGAAGTTTTTAAATGTCTTACGTGAACAACTAGGGGATCTTTGGATAACCCTTGATAATTCAAAAGAAACATCACCCGATGAATTATCGTATTTATCCGATGTTGATACAATTTTGCTAGCTTTGTATTTACCAGTAGCATGTGCAACCGATGAATCTATGGATGATGAAGAGTTCCGTAAAATCAAAAAAGATTCAACAACATTAATTAATTACTATTGGGATATTTGCACAAAAAATATACCTAACAACCCATTGTTTGCAATTGAAAATCAGTATGTTGAGGGCGATCGTAAGCTTGTAGGGTTTAATTTTGATTTCCTTAGAAAAAGAATTCACAAATACATTAAACATCCCGTTGCTACTAAGATTTTTAAAAACCATGCATATGTAAGAACTATTTTGTGTGAGGTTGTATTAACAGCAAGACAACTAGGTGTAATGCCACCAACAGATATACGCTGGTTAAAACTATACAATCGAACTGCATACGCATTCATACAGAATATTGGTAGACCGTCTTTGTTTAGTGAGGGTTTAGGTCCAATCTCGCATTATCTAATTGAGGTGAAATTAGGGAAGCCATTAGAAGAGCCAGACTTTAACATTGGCCTTGTTGGTTTTGAATACGAATTATTGAGTTTTGCCATGACTGAAGCTAGACAAAAAGCTGCTGAAGATGTGAACAGTATTATTCGAGTAGTAGAGTTTACGGACAAGGAATTAAACAACGGATCTTATAACTCTAAAAACAATGATAAAGATGATTTTAAGTATAGTGACGATCATGTTTTTGATATGGTGAGCGTAGAAATACCACAGGATGAAATACAAAAAAACAAGCAAAAAGGGTTTTAGTCTTAAACTTATAAGTTATAATTGACCGGTATTAAAACACCGGTCTTTTTTATTTAACTATTTTTTTAAAACCATATTTTAACTATACTGCTAAAACATGGCTTAAAAGGTAATACTCTAAAATGCTTTTAAATAATTTCACTAAAATAGTAGCAAGTTGCGCTATTAGTATTATTACAATCTCTACTTACGCTGCACCATCTCAGGACCTTACTTCTAAGATGCAAAAAATGGGCAAAGTAAAAGAAGTTAAACCCTTTAGTGGAGGTTTAACTTCTTGGATTCTTGAGGCACCTAATGGGAAAAATGCGGTGTTTTTTACAACATCCGATGAAAAAGTCATCTTACATGGTACAGCTTGGGATTCTGCTACTAAAAAAAATATATCTGAGCCTCTTAAATTAACTGCAAAAAAAATGAATACACCAGCACGACAACCAACAGCTTCCGTTGGGAATTTGGCCAGTGCATACAATCATCCAGTCTTTAAAGCTGTAAAAACGCTTTCAGGGTTTAAAGAGGGGAAAGCGAATGATAACAACACTGTTTACATCATTTACGATCCACGCTGTAAATATTGTCACGAAACATTCAACCTTTCTCGCTCATACGTTAAAAGCGGTGCAACTATTAAATGGATTCCAGCTTTAGTTCTAAACCAAAGTGAAAACGGAAAACAATTAGCAGCTGGAATTCTTCGTAAACCATCTGAAGATACTATTAATAAAACCTTTAATGGAACAGATGAAGAAATTAACTCAATTAAAGTGATTCCTACACCACAGGAACTTGCTGAGTTGGATAAACACTTAGGCGCTCTTCAATCTATCTTCTTCTATCACGAAGATATTGTTGCAATGCCAAAAGAAGATCGTGAACAGCGAGAAGCAATTCGTAGCGCTGGACAAAAGCCACAGCCACTAACTGCTGGTGTACCAGTTGCTATCTTTGTAAATAAAAAGACTGGAAAAGTTGAAGCTCGTAGAGGAACTTCAGAAACAGCCACTCTTGACTATATTTTCAAATAAGAGGGAATTGAGATGAACAAAACTCAATTGAAAGCTTTCCAATCGATTGTCGGAAACTTTTCACCTTATTTCTCTAAGATAAACAATGAGTCTATGTTTTTAGATTCTGACCTTTCTGGAGATACGGATAGAAATCGCCAGGTGAGCATCTTCAATATAGATGCAAAGGCCACGGATCTACTATTAACGATCAAAGGATTTGATCAGGTCGAGAATAATTTGTTTAGAGGACAAGTTTTCTTAAAGTCTGACGAAAACACAGAAATTCTTATAAGTGAGCCATGCTATTACTTAAACAAAAGCAAGGTTCGTTTCAGTACATATGAACTTCAGAGCTACATAAAGGAAGTTTGGCATCAAGCTCTAAATGAATATAAGGCTGATGTTACAGACAGCCCTATACGTTCTAATGAAGAAAAATACAGCTTATCTTTAGCAGATAGATTCTCTAGTTTTAAAACGTCTTGGCCAGCTATGGGCATTGTAGCTGCAGTAGTTGTTTTTGCTGGAGGCGGTTACTTTTTAGGTTCAGGTACTAATGAGAAAAATGCATCTTCAGAAACAAGTTCGCAACAACTAAGCACATCTGATAACCCTGAACTTGACGGTAAAGCCTTGGCTCTTAAAAACATGGGGTTAGATCCTAACTCAATGGCTTTTGATAACTCATGCTTTCAAGAAAAATAAGGTGAAATATCTATGAGAGCTAGACGAATAGAAAACCTTGAAGCATTACAGCTAAAGGCCTCAGAAATAGCACAAATAACCGTTAAAGAGTTGGAAGCACGACACTATTTAGTTTGGTGGTTGAGCTCATATGACCGAAACATGAAACGTGGCTATAACAATGAAACCATTTGCTTAAGCACCTATCAGGTGAATGAGTTTTGTTTTTCATATGCAATCACAAGCGAAGTTGAAAAGTTTTATTTACTAATACAACCCGAAAATTGGTTTTTAAATGATTTAACTTTCGAGTCTGCTTCTATAGATGAAAAAGGCTTAGTTTTAAATTTAGCTGAAGTAAATGATCAGTTATTCAAGCTGTATATATCGCGAATGCAAATCAGATTTAATCTTGATGAAATTCATGCTGAACGTTTAACACACGCAAAGAAATATGCAAAAGAACTGGTCTTTATTCAATACAACCCACAGAAAAATCAGGTCATGAATGTAGGTGTTTCTATCAATTTAGAAAACAACACAATCACTCGAAAATCATCAAATCAAACGGCAAAAAATAAGCGCTTGAAAGGGGCATTCTAATGAAGAAATCAAACTATTTTAAGGTAATTGGTGCAATAGCAGTTTCAACAGTTGTTTCACTTGCTTATGCTGGCTTTACTGAAATTAATAGTTCTGGAGACATTGTATCTAAAGACAGTGCAAATGCTTTACGCACCAGTTTTTCAACACCAAATCAAAATATACCAGCGCCATTACGCACATATTCACTATGGGATAAGATCTCAGAGACAACCAAATATAATGGCACAGTACAACCAAAGCCAACACCTGTTGCAATTGAGAGTACATCTTCTCAAGCACAAAATATTCAAAGCAAGAGCAATATTAATGTGGCTAACATAGAGAGCCAACAGGAAATCAAAAGATTACAGGCAGCACTAAAAGAGAAAGAAACTGAGAATAACAAGCTCAAATATTCAAACCTTGAGATGCAAGTGCAAGTAGTTGAACTAAAAAGCGATATAAACGAACTGAAGCAACAAGTTAACTTTTTAGCAAGCCAGATGCAAATTGTTGAAAGCGATGTGCTTGTAATGAAAAACAAAAAACCAAGTTCTTTTTTAGCACGAAATTAAGCAATGGTTGTGAAGAAAATTACTCAAAAACCTACCAGTGAACAGCAACGAGCAATTGATAAAGCAACACGACTAAAAACCAGTTTTAAATTGATTGCTTTTGCTGGTACTGGTAAGACTACGACATTGATCCATTGTAGTAGTGCTTTGCAACAACTAGGTAAGCTTGGACTATATCTATCATTTAATAAAAAGATGGCAGATGAAGCTAATCAAAAATTCGCTGAATATGGGCTGAATTCAGTCACATGTTCTACATTCCATTCTCTAGCTTACAGAAATATACCTGGTTGGCTGAAAAATAAGATTAACAAACCTACGTTACTTCCTAAAGATATTGTTCAAAAGTTTAAGCTTGAAAACATTCGATTTCAGTACAACGGGAAAAACCGACAACTCACCGATCTAACATTAGCGCTGATTATCCTTAATACATTACGTTATTTTTGTATGACAGTGGATCAGACTGTTACCAATGATCATGCTTACATAGCTTTAAAAGAACAAACATCAATTAAGCGCAATGACGTTCTTGAAGATAAAATCACTTCAATTGCGAAAATGATCTGGAATGATGTAGTTGATCCAAACGGTGATTATGGTATTACACACGATTACTATCTCAAGTGGTGGGTACTGCAAAAACCACAACTTGATTTTGATTACGTGATGGTAGATGAAAGCCAAGATAGTGACCAATTAATACTAGACGTACTCAAACGTCAAAAAGCAAAAGTTATTTTTGTTGGAGATCCATACCAAAGCATATATGGCTTTAGGGGTGCGAAAGATATTTTACAGAACCTAGATCTTGAAGCATTGTACTTAGAACAGTCGTTTCGGTTTGGTAATGCAGTTGCAGATATAGCTAATCTACTTCTCAATAAACTTTTTGGTGAAACCAGACAGTTAAAAGGTTTACCAAGTAAAACGTCAAAAGTTACCACTTTCAGTACATCAAGTTATGCACCATCTTCATTGAACGCGATTATTTGTAGAACAAATGCTACGGCTTTTGAATACTTTTTTAAGTTTCATGGCTACCTTAATGGCGAAAAGAAAATACGTCTTGAGGTTGATGGAAAGCGCAGTAAAGATATTTTCAGTGGGATTTTTCAACTGAGAGCAAATAAACGGCCAACGTGTAAAGAGCTTCAAAACTTTTCTTCCTACCAAGAGCTTGTGGACCATATACAAGTGTTTGGAGAAGTGGAGGGGGCAACTACAGAATTAAAAACCTTTCTGAATCTAACAAACCAATACTCATGGCAAGTGATTGAGTGGGCGTTAGAAAATAGTATGGCTGATGATGAAACTGACCCAAAAAACACTTTGGTCATTAGCACATCACACAAGAGTAAAGGTTTAGAGTGGGATAATGTCCTAATCGCAAAAGGCTTTAACTATAAAATTCTCGATAAAAAGCTAATGATTTCTGCAGATGAAAAACGGCTGTTGTATGTGACCGTAACACGAGCCAAAAACATATTATTTACAGATGGCATTAATGATTTATTGGAACACTTAAATTCAAAAAATACGGAGATTTCAAATGCCTAATCAAGTTGAAGTTCTGCAAAATAGAGTGTTTCAGGCATGTCACAATGCTAGTTATATTCGCGGAGAGTTTCATCACGAACCGTATATCATGGAGCTTGTTAAGAAAAAGGGCTCACAGGTCGCAGATATAATCACACCACTTCTTGAAATGTTTCATCTAATTGAAAAGGAAACAAAGTCAATCTTTAGTTTCACGGAAGATTTTAATTTCAAGCAACGCCATTTTGAACCAGGTGTTTATCTCAAAACTAAAGAGATATTAAATGGTGTAGAAACGTTCGATGGCCTGGCTATCGTTGATATTCCTTCAGGATCTTTTAGAAGCATTGTCATAGATTCAGGCGGTGGAATTGCTTCAAGTAAACATACAATTGAGCAGTTTAAGGAATTAAAGGGGAGATATTTAATTCCATTTTATTTTGATGGAATATATGTGCACCCTCACTGTTATACATATTTTTTCATCGAAAATGATATTAAGAGGGTGATGCCCCTTGAGGCTTATGATTCAAGCAAAGTAGGAAATGAGCAAAACATGGGCTTGCATTGGGTAGAAGAAGCAATTGAATACGGTAATCTTCACTTTGGGTTTGAAGTTGAAACACCAGATACCGAAACAATTATAGAAAAAGTCTAAAACCAAACGACAAAAAAGGGCATCTTATAGATGCCCTTTTTATGTTTTGAAATTAATAAGAAAGGTCGATTGCCACTTGTGCTAAAGATGTAAAAGCAGAGGATTCACACATAAAAGATTGACGAATAAAAAACGATGGATTGTATGAGCTCACCATAGTTTGACTATCACAGTTTTGGCTAAATTTAATATGTTGTGTATTGATTGCTTGCCAAGCTGCAGCATTCTTTTGACTTTCCGCACGAACGTCTTTGATGAAACGTGTTAATGATTGGTTGTATGGTGTATTGCACTTAAGTTCTGGTGAACCGTACTCAGAATCACGCGCTTCATTATAATTAAACACGCATTTTTGATACTCAGCTTGTACCTTGTTATAAGCTTGAATAGCTTCAGCTTTGGTCTTATAACCAGCGTTGGCAGATGACGTAATAATGGTAGCAGCACATAACAAAGCTAAACTTAAAAACTTTTTCATAACCTGATCCTTTATTACTTCATTAATGCCGGAATAAACATTGCCCAACCTAATTTATTGGTCGCTTTACATTGCATGCTTAGTGTTTTGTACTTTGCAGTCTGGCCAGCGTATAACTGATCGCAGTTAGCAAGTAACTGAGTAAAGTTTCGATTGTGATCAGCTAGAACACGCGGAGCTTCTTCATTATTAATATATTTAGAAGCAAGGCTACCAAGCTGACTTGCGCGGTTATAAACATTTGTATAGCAATTTAGGTGTTTTGCATCAAATGGATCGTTAGAAACCGCAGCACATTTAACGTTTACTAAGCGCAGTTTTTCAAGTTCAGCACGAATAGAGTCTGAGCTAGTATTAGCACTAGCATTAAAAGATGCACATGCTAAAAGGCTAAAACCCAATAAAGACAAAAATCTGTTTTTCATAATATTTCCTTTAATTGCTCTATTAAGGGTATTCAGAATAGTAAGGGCATAAACGCATAACAATACCTTCAAATGTAACGGCTTCAGCTAAAGTCACAACACCATCTCGAGGGTTTCTATCGAGGTTTCTGTTCGCATTATATTCACGACTAGGGCTTTTATATGGTCCACCTAAAACTAGAGCATAAAACCCAGCTATTGTTTTATTATTATAGTCGCTTTTACGTTGTCGTGCTTTTACTGCAAGATATAAATCTAATAATTCGACTTGTTGTTGAGCACTCAGTGTAGTGATTTGCTTAGGGTTTGATTTAATTGAAGCTGGTATTCCTCTCGCTGTTAAATCTGAAGCATTAATATCTGTTATACCAATTTTAGTCCATTGACTTAAACCATATGCACCAGCGTTGTTGTCAATTTTAAGATTAAAACCGGCAGATTCAAAACCAAGAATAGCTGCAACGTCATTAGGGTTATAACCATGTTTTAAAGAAACACGTTTAATACCATCTTTAACCGCACCAAAAGCACCTGGTATACCCCAACCACATTTACGATCTGGAGTACCTTGTCCACCTTTTAAGATTTGTGCATCTGAATAAACTTGCCCGTTTCCACCTTCCTCAAAAAGCTGTTTCATTTCAACTACTGCTACTTCAGGAATAACAGTTGGTTGTTCAGCTTTCGTATAAAGTTCATCTACACGGCCAGAATAGCGTTGAGTTTCTGACGCTGTATAAGCTGCCAAAAGAGCCTCTAAGCGTTCATTTTGTTTATGGATCTCTTTAGTCAAATAGTTTTGTGCATTGATAATGTTTAGCTTTTCAATCAAAAGCCCCATCATCGACATAGTTGCTAATTCATTAAACCATTTAGAGTTGCCATAACGTCCAGTACCAATGTTTTCAATTAATTCTGCTGGCGTAGAATTAAGTGCACCAATATCAAAACCCACATCATCAGCCGTACCACCAAAAATAGTTCTAGGCGGTGCATATTGAGCAACATCATTTGCATAAATGGTACCGCTTGCAGCTGCTTCAGGTGAGATAGTACCGTCAGCAATCATTTGAGCGACTTGCACTTGTGCAGATCCATAAGCATCCATCGAAACATCGCCACTAAATGCAAGTGCTGGAAGCTTTTTGCCTTGTTTTACTGCAATGCCATCTACCGATGAAGAAACGGGGAGGGTGATTCCTGTTGATGATGAATATAAGGCATTCCATTGAGTCCTAATGGTGTTACCCAAGTACGGTGTGTATTTGTTTTCTAATGCTTGTCCTTGTGGCGAGACACTAATCACAACGTCTTGAGGTAAATATGGCGTAGGATCTGTTAACTTATATTCAGAACTACCCACATATGGCGCAGATCCTTTAACGCGTTGCTGAAGTGCAATGGATGGATTTTTAAAAACTTGATCTAAGTTTTTATTCAGCCAAACATCTAGCCCACGTTTTGCCTTTACACCATATTCAATGTGCAAATGCACGGCACATGAACCACAGCCTTTATTTGACATGTGTGCGATGTTTTGACCAGCTTGAATACGTTGACCAGGGTAAGCGTTATATTTTTTTTGATACGATGGATCAGTATGGCGATACATGATTCGATCGCCAGTATCCATCTGCATAATTAGTGGGTTAGTGGTTGATTGGTTGCTTGCACCAGATGAACGTGTGTCATAAGAGACAATAGAACCTGAACCAATTGCTTTAAGTGTAAGGTCATTAGGATTCGCACGACTAATATCAATACCGTTATGACTACCAGCAGCGCCCCCTCGCAAACGAAATTCACCAAAACGACCAGCACTACGGCGCCCATCATTCGGCATGATCGAATATTTATGGAAAATCATTTTTTGAGCGTTGTTAGGAACTTTTGCCGTATTAGCATTTGTAGCGGTTACGTTTTCAGAAATAGGATCGGCGTTAGCGGTATAAATAAAAGCCGAACAAGTCACTAAAATTGCGACTTTAATGCCACAGCTCAAGGGCTTTAATTGAAATGAGGGTTTAAATTTCATAAGTGAATCGCCAGGCTTAAAGGAAGTTCTTAAAATAAATTAACTTCTTATTAAATGTCCCTAATAGCTAAGTGGACGGATTAAGTATATACGATTAAATACTTATTTTATACTTTAAAAAAAGTTTTTAGGTTTTGTTTTAAGATAGTATATACATATAGCGTTAATCTTATTGATAGGTTTAAGAATAAGGTTACATGGTTTTAATATTTTAATTTAATAAAAGTAGTGAGGTATCTAAATATGTTAAATCACGCACACGTTTTAAGCGCTACTTTCGACCAAGCGATTGACCGTGCTTCAATGGGATTAGACTTTTTAATCCAAAACAAAGTACACATGAAGAATGAAAATGCCTTGTTAGCTCACATTGAAATGCTAGAAAACAGAATCAAAGGTATTACAAATCAGTACAACGAATTGGTTACTGAAGCGAACGCACACATTGATGACGTTACAAGCAAGCACAATGAGCTGGCGAACAAGTACAACAATGTTTGCGCCCAAATGAAAGCAAAAGACATCGAGCTTAATAACAAGCAAATTGAGTTAGAAGAAGAGCGTATCAACAACTTTGACTTACTTGTGCAAAACCGTTCATATAACAATTTGAACCGTGCTTACAGTCATGCAGTTGGTCAGCTAGAGAAAGATCAACAGCAACTTGTTAATATCGGCGTTCGTAGATTTATTTTTAACTCTACAAACAAAAACAACATTCAGAAAATCAACTTTTAATTATGAATATTTTGATAAAAAAAATGGTGCTTATAAAGCACCATTTTTTATTGTCTAGATTTTAAGGTTTACCTTTAAACTTAGACAGAGTTGAACTTAAACCTGAACGCACACGATTAGTCATAGTGCTACGGCCAGAAATATTAGATTTCTTGGTTGCACTAGAACTAGCACCAAAACGTGCATTAGGAGTCGAACCAGTACCATACGTATAGCCAGTACCACTTGCAACATTCACACTACCGAAAGTAGAACCAGTCTTAGATGCTGATGCTTTAGCTACACCACGATTAAACGTAGAAGCTGTTTTTCCGTAAGCATTTGCACCATATAGACCACCACCAGTAGTAGGCGTATTATTTGTACCACTTACACTTGTAGCACCCATACCGAATGTAGATTGACCTTGGCTTGGGGTAGGTGATGTTGGTTTAGCACCAAGACCAGTTCTACCACCCGTACCACCAGTGACACCACTTGGAGTAATACCACCTGTACCACCAGTTGCAGCGCCAAAAGAAGCGGATCTAGCTGGCATGTTTACAGGGCTATATGCAGTCGTACTACCAGTACCGCCTAATGTATTACCACCTGTACCACCATTGCCACCACCACCACCTTTCGGATTATTTGGACCACCCTTACCACCATCAGGACGTCTACCAGGCGGTAAAGGACGGCGAGATGCTGGAGATGGACCAGACAACGTACTTGCAGCGCCACCAAACTTTTGAATAGCTTCTTTTGAGTTTGTTTCACCCCACTGACCGCCATTCAATCCAGAACCAATCCATTGTTGTACTTGGTCAGCAACACTAAATACCAACCCGTAAATCAGGTAGATCGCTGAAGTCATCAAGAATAGATATAAGAAGAACTTCCAGATAAACGTAATCAGCTCAGTAAAGATAACTGTAAACGTATTAGATGAATAAGCGATGCTCATTGCACCTTGGTAGCTAAAGAACATATCAGTAAGCGTAACAAGAGCTGGCCCGATAATAATTTCAGCCATCCAGAAACCAACAATGATAAATATTGGTCGCATGAACAACGTTAATACCGTGACATAACCTTGTGTTTGGCTACCGACAAAAGTACGCTCAGGGATCATGTGCATTAGCGCCCATAAAGGCAAACCACACACAGCGTATAGGATATGGATGATCCAACCTACACAAGCTAGACCAAAGAAGATCATTGGCATATATGGAATAACAACCGCCATCCACACACCAAGAATCGTCAAATACGTTACTAACTGACCAAGGATAGGAGCAAAGATATTTTCAACGGCATATTCTAAAGCGTTGGTGCCTTCTTCAGTTACGCCCTTAAGCCCTGGTACCCATTGAACAAGAGCAGAACCAGAACGAGCAGTAAGCACGACTAATTTCATGCCGACAACAGTACCTTGAGCCACAGCTTTATAGACTAAGATTGCTTCACCAGTATCTTGAATATTACGGATAACATTCGTATTGCGGTGCAATGTAGTAGGGCTGATATTTGAGCTTGACGAATTATTATTTAATAATTCCGCATCGCCTTTTTCACCGACCAATACACCCATTACCAATGATTTAGTAATGTTTGTTGCCCAAGCAGAACCATATGCCGAAAACTTTTGATCGATGTTGGATACTTTGTTTGAGTCACCACCATCGGTAGACATTGATATTAAGTTGGTAGAGTCGGCAATATCGCCGTTTGCCACCCAATTATTGTTGGATGTAATGCTACCAACAGCATTATCCATTGCAACATAAACGGTGTTATAAATTGCTTCACCTTTTGAGTTGCTCATGATTGCTGAATTCAGTGTAGGAGGGCTGAACGTCCACAAAGGTTCAGTAATATACTTCTCAACAATAGCGCGATATTGACCTACTTTAATACGAGCTTCAGGCGTCATCATCCAACCGCGCTGATTTAGCGTATTAACAACAGTTTGAACCGCAGTATAGCCATTTTCAGAAGTCAGAACATTATTCGTTACGGTATGACTCTTATTCACATAATTATCAACTAGCGCATTGAAAGCATCCATAGCAGCTTTACTAATCGGGAATGTTCCTTCCTGTTCAGTGGCATTAGGGCTTACTTGATATGCGATATACCACTTTTCTAAATCGATAAAGAATTGACGATATAGATTGTTCTTTTCTTGTTGTAACTTAGCTTGAACATTTGCCAAAGCAACGTTGATCTTGTTTTGATCTGATTGGCGAAGTTTATAAACAGGAATGTCCATTAACTCAGCATTAACCGCAGCTGGATTAACAACGTTCATTGAAGCACCGCCACAGATCGGCTCTTTTTTGCCCCCAACTTCTAAACGGCTGTCAGCGTAAGCGAAGTTATAAGTAACAGATGTCCAGTTACTTGCAGTTTTAGCGGTTTTATCAATGTAGTTTTGCTTTTTCTCTACTGCAGTCATGCTAACACCAGGATTAGCATTCGCCCCATAAGCACCATCACTAAAATAGCGCCCGAATGCTGGCGGTAGAGTATAAAACTCTTGGTTTAGAACGTTAATACAATGCAACTGGCGAAGCATAACAGGCGCATTTTTCCTAAATCCAAAGATGTCACGCTGATGATCGTGCGTATCTGACAAACTAGCCGAAGCCATTAAGGATTCGCCTAACGTTCTATTATTAATTGTATTGGATACATTATTTGACCATAGCACCATACCTAGCACGACTACTTGAATGAAACAGTAGCCGGACGCCGTAGGTAAAAGTAAAATAATCGAATATAATATTCGGGAAAACATCGTAGTGACTTTTGAATCTTTCCCGAAAGCTTCACCGTCCTGGGCGCTTTTCAAAAGTGCTGTTAAACCAATACCGATCGCAAAAACCAAAACCAACGACATTGCCACACTAGCTACACCGCCTAATAATATATTAGTGAGTAAACCTGATGATGGTACTGTCGAGGCTGGTCCAGACGCATTGATAAACGCATTGATGAAGTCGTGTCCAAAGATAGATGAGAGAAGAGTAACGGCTTGGTCGCCATCACAATTCGGATTTGTCGATTGACAAAATAAACTCATAGCTAACTCACCGTTTTTCTTAATGCTTCTTATACATCGCTTACTTAAGACGACTAAAAGCAAAGTGTTATAAATTACAAGTTAGACGTTTAACTAAAAGGCTTAATACCTTTTAACCAAAGAATCATTAAAACCATTTTATTACAAATAACAATGGTTTTTAAATTAGCAATAATGTACCACAAAACTGTTATTGGTATATACAGAAAGTTTAAACATGACTTGCTAATTGTTTTAAAGATTTAGTTTAAATACAAGAGACTATTATGGATAAAGCAAAGTTTACATCTCACTTAATTTTACTGTCGGAAATTAAGAAATCTGTATCTAAAGATATGGGGAAAGATATAACTGTTTTAGAGTTATCCTACATACTCAACCAAAGCATAAATCCTTTAATGGCAATAACTTATAAAGAAAAACTAGATAAAATAAATACTTTTGAATTAGATCCTATTGAAGTTCTCAAAAAACGGAAGAACCTAAAAATATTAAAAGTATTAAACCTCATGCTTACGTTAAATCTAGACAAAACCATTAAAAAAGACGATATAGAAAGTTACAACGAGTATAAAGACAAGTTTTTAGAGAACATCGCAACAATAGGTTTAGACAGATTAGAGCAAGAAGCGTTAAAGGTACAAATTGAAAATTTATTGAAGTATAATTGGGTATCTTAATACATCTCTTAATTTTAAGATTCTGACTTTAATAAAGGGTTTAAGCCAAATGGAAAACATACAGAACGAAGAAGATATACTTCAAGACGCGACCAGAGCCGTTTTTAATTGTGGCACTAGTTTTAGTGAAGCTAAAGTAGTTTCCCTTACTGACGAGTTTAACCCACAACCTACACTACAAACACAACGAACCAACCTAAAATATATCTACGACAATAAACTACCGAATGAAATTGGACGTCAATTAGCGCAAGAACCAGAATACCAAGAAGAAACACGTTCATTACTTGTTGGTCACTTTAAAGAAATGGCTCTAGAAGATTTAATTGAGCAGCAAGATTACCAAAACCGCTACAAACAAACAGATCCAGAATTGGACCAAGACAATGAATCTGAAAACAATATGGATAATGAATACACATCACGCCCACCAGAGCCTAGACCTTGGTAAGCCTAACCATTAAAAAGAAAATGCCCGAATGATGGGCATTTTTTATATCTACGTAATATCTAGCTTCAAAAGTTCAGATGGATCTATGCGCTGACGGAATGAACATGCGAGTTCTTTTACAATTTGATTTTGATATTGTTTGCGGTCGAATGTGTCAAAAGCTGAAACCTCAATTTCAGGATCAGTGATTGCATTTAGAAGATCCTTGGTTGCATTGAGTGATGCTGTAGGACAAACATAGATAAGGTTAAGCACTGAAGTACGAAGCAAAATATCTAATAAGTGATATTTGGGCGGTTCCAGTTCCTTATCTACATTAGAAAAGTAGTTCACAAGATAAATGTCATTTGATAAATGCAGATTGATATTGTCAATGAGATCTTTGGTAACACCGTCAAGAATGCCATTCACCTTCAACAAAAGTTCAGTGTTTTCTATGTCTTTAATTTTTTGCGTATCGACACGTTCATTAAATAAGTTGTTTAGATTTCTCAAAAACTTTGGTTGTGGCGCCGTAGTTTCAAAATACATCTGATTTTTAATACGGTTCTTCATGTAAGTTTGGATCATCTTAGCTTCAGAAGAAAGAAACTCAATCTTAAACGTGTCGTATGACACTAGATCAATAAATACTTGCTGGCCAGCACCCGACTTAATATCAAACCAGTTCATAAAAATACTGGCTTTGAGTGATTTCAATTGTTTAAGAATAGCCGTCTTCTCAAAATCATTCATATTGAAGTAGCTACTTGAAAAAGTATCGAGATAAAACTTCCATTTATCTTGCACTATATTCCACGCTTGATTAATAGAAATGATTGGAGCATCTATAATTTCATCTTTGATGAATTTTGACAGCTCATATAATTCATTTAAACGTGCTTGGTAGTTGAAGTCTTGAGTAATAACATTCTTTTCTGATGTTGTGGACTCAGAATCCTCAAGATCCGCACCAACCAATAAATAAGCATCGGTTACTTTTGGTGTTTCCTTATTTGACGGTGCTGGTACTGGAGCACTAGAAAGTTCAGTGGAAAAAGTTTCATCATCTTCCGCTGGCGTATACGGCGGTGTAGTCTCTTCATTAGGAGAACGTGCGTCTGTACGTTCAGCAAAAAAGTAAAACAATTCTTCTTGCGGTGCAACTTTAAACGGCGTCACATTATTATTGATGATTGCTTTTACAATATGGTTTGCCAGTTTAAGCGTGTAGGATAGGGCATGTATATAAAGCTCTAATGTTGCAAAGTTACTGGTATCAACTTCATTAGCACCAAACCAAGATAGGTTACGCAGTTCAAGCCAGCTCGTGAAAGAAGCGTGAGAGCTATTAAAACTTAGATCTACGGTCTTGGACAAATAGATAAAAACGCAAAACAAAAACCTATTTTTGTACTCATACTTAAATACATCAGAATCGGTCCAGATCTTATTCTCAATGAGAGCAAGAATGTAATTTAAAAGCTCATGGTGTTTAATCGAATCGATTAAGTTGTCTGGTAATACTTTTAGTTTATTAAGGTGTGGTTTTACAGGTGCATCATTGGATGGTTTAAGGAAGTGGTAGAACAAGTTAAATGTTTGCGTATCATCTATATCAATTACAGGTTCATAATCATCTTCATCTACGTTATTTAGATCCTGTTGAATATCGACTATTTGCCCGGTGTGACCTTCTGAACGGTCAATCTGGCAGATACTAAAAAGAACAGGCAAAACCCCGACAATATTACGGTTGTCAATTGTTTGATAGTGGGTATCAAAAAATATCGTATCAGCTAAAAACGTACCTTTATGATAGTTGAGAAAGAAGAATAGTACGTTATTTAAAGAACGGTGATTTTCACCAGAAGAGGTGTTAGAAGTAGCGTTAAAGTCATCGAAAAAAACTAAATTTGTATCCATCTAAAAATACTTTAAACCACACCCTTAAACTATTACTAATAAGCATATAAGTTTTAAGAGAGGGTTTAAAGTTAATTTTAAATATATTTAATGGAGTTTAAGACATGGGGCTTTGTAAGCGCTCTACATTTGATGAAAGGTCAGAAACATCTTGCTCTAAAGTCATTGCCTGGTCTATCGCACGTTTCATTAAATATTCTTGATTAATTTCTTTAGGCTCTTTACGAGTAGCATTCTTTTGTTCTTCTTCTAATTTGAAACGTTCAAAAGCGAAAATAGAACGAATAATACATAAGCTATCTTCAAGTAGGTCTGAATGCACTTTAGGAAAAATTAGATCAGGATCTAAATCAGATGCGACTTGGTTAAACAGCATAAATTGATCGCGATGTTCGATAAGAAATTCATCATATGTACCGAACTCAGATTCGATCATATCTGGACAATTTGCGAGAGTAGAGACTTTCGTATCTTGTGATAACAGAATTGAATCACCTGATGGCGCAACTAAAGCATGAATAGGTTGTTCTGCAATAGGAGCCAACAACACTACAGTAAATGGGCGTGTTTGGTTTTTCATGGTTAGTCCTAATTAATATAAAAAAAGCTTTGGCCAAAAAGTCTATTTTGAAATTTTGGTAGGTTAATGGAATCGAATAGAAGGTCCGTCTCTTTAGTACACTTCTGATTAATTAGATAAATGATATTTTGAAGAAGTGCAATTAATTTAAATGGACTGTTGTATTCATTGAATATGGGTGCAGCAATGCAAAGAGTCTTTTTTCTATCGGTTGATAATGCCCATGGGTTCACCAGGGTAAAGCTCACCTTGGCATTATTATGTTCAATTGGTCGTGCATAAATATCAAGAACATCGGATAAAGTAGATACCTTTAATTCTTTTGAAATGTCAGTAAGAATCTCACTGACTTGAAGCGCTGTTTTATCATGAATATCGCTTATAGTGATGCAAACACCACTATTACTATTCATTAAATTTGCATAAAGAACTTCAATAACCATGGACTCGTCTTTGGATAAATCCTTTAAATTGGCATTGACTAAATCTATGATCCGATCTGATTTTTGTTCAAGTTTAATTTGAAGCAAAAGCGGTTCATTCTTTTTTGAAACAGGGAGTACTTTATAATCGCTAAGATTGTAATTTAACCGCTTCATTTCAGTAATCAGTGTTTCTTTGGCATTATCAAAAAGCTTCTGATCTCTCTTGGTTAAACCAATAACAAAATTTGTAGACATGAGTATATTCATGATCCACAAAGCAGTAGATAAGGATAAAACACTATCCTTAACAACTTCTGAATCTGAATCAGAAAACCCAGATATTTGCTTGATTTTGTCGGTTATCGAAATCATGTGAACCCTTGTTTAATTCGGCATTTTCATCTGAAACTTTGTCAAAAAGATTAGTTTGATTAAGTACGTCTTGGATATTTTTTTGTGGATCATCACTGAGTAAACATTGGAATAGGGCGCTAATTAAAGTAGCAAGTGATGTTCCATAGTCATTGGTACACTTGATTAACTGGCCAGCATCTAAGCAAATTGGTGTTTCATCATCATAAAGCAAGTGTAATTCTGGTGATTCAGCATAAACCAACTTTACATGAGTATCCGTGATGATTAACTCAACTTCTAAGTACTCATTATTTTCAACAAAATATTTAAAGCGCAACATCAATGCATCATCGCCACGTTCTATATATACAATTTGTCGATCGGTCGTATTGGTATGGCTGACGAATCTATTCTCTTTTGTGATCTGATCAATGTAGTTCAAAAAGATGGTTTTGAGTGACGCACTTAAAATACCTTTGGCAGCGAGTTCACTTTTCAAGTAAGGCAGAAAGTTTTCAAGATTTTCATGCAATGGTTTTTGCATTCGATCATCTCCAATGGGATTAATAAAAGGGCATACACATCAAATGTACAGCGACTCAGTTATGACTATTTCGTTACAACAGTTACTTAAAAGACTGCAGACTGTTTGACTTATAAAACTGATACTTTCGCCACACTTTTAATTCAGAAATATCTAACTTGTTTCTAAATCAATATGGCTTTATTTGATTATAAAGCCACATTGAAAGTTTAAATATTTAAAAATTATTTTTAGTATATACCTAAATCTAAGATTTAAAATGGATCTAACTTTTAACTGGCAAACTTTGTTGCTTTGGTTAAAAGGGTTAAGTCTTCATGGAATTGATTTTTTAAAAACCCATAGTTAAAAACGTAACTAATAAAGGTGAAAAACTCTAATTGGTTCGGTATTTTGTCTTCAAGAATACTGACCTCTAATTGCAATGTTCCTGTTGCACGTTTCTTAGAATGAAACTTAAGACCATCAAATGTTTGACCGTAATAAGTTGATATTTCCAAGAAAACTAAACGGAAAAAATAAGGGAAGATTTGAGAAACAACACGCTCAGGATCATCAATTTGAGTTAAACGTCTACCGTTGTGATATTTAAACTTAATACCATCAGCCATACTTTTTTCTACCAACAGGCGAATATAGGCATGACTACGAGTAATCATGCTTTTAAGTGGCGTTTTTGCTTCATGAATATTTTCGTATTGCATTTAGTTATCTCACATCTCAAGTCTTAATTGGTCAGCTTCATTTTCTTTTTCAATCGAAACTTCAGCAATAATTTTTTGGGTATTTTCGTTTTGCAGATCTTGATCAAATATTTCATTCACACAAGTTTCGACTAATTGTTCAGTCAAGTTTCTGCAGATCTCAAACTCTAAACCTTTAGGTTGTACGGTAGGGTAGCCGTCAATTAAAAATGAGTTTTTCATTTCATTTTCATTTGAAACTTTAGAGTACAAATAAGTCTCAAAATAACGAGCAAACATTTCGGTACTGGTCGCGTAATACGGCGTTGCACGATTTTCAGCACTGTCGATATTTAAACAGTCCTTTTTATAACGCGATAGATTGTCACTAAAACGAATATCACCTACGTTAACTTCAACGTCTTGCGACTTATCAAAGAAGTTTTGCATTTGAGTATGAGGATTTTTAACTCCCTCAGGCATGTACTTCTCTACCAGGTTATAGAACTTGTATTTAGATGACTCTATCAAGTATTCAGATAGGTTTTGCGATAGTGTTTTTAAATCCACATTCGCTGCGTTCGCAACACCTGTAATTTTTTCTTCCAAACCGGTTGTAGGTAAATGATGTTCTGGCTGGCGCATATCATTAAGTTTTTGCTGATAGCGCTCAAACGACTTAAAGCTTATAGCATTAATGTCAGTGTTAATTTTAGAGACAATGACATCCACCTTGTCTTGAACTGTACTGAAGAAAGATAGGTTTGTATCAGCTTTATATTCACGCTCATACTTCTTCAAGTACTCTTCAATTTTCTCAAACTGACGGCGAATGAGATCTTCATAGTGCTTTTGGTGCCAGTCAAAGAAGCTGTTTAAGGTTTTGCGCGTAGAATTAGGATAATTCTCTTTATTCTTAATCACTTCATCATGCATTGAATCAGCAACAGTGTGGTACGCCTTGATTGCAGTCTCAGCATTCTCATGAAGTACTTGACCGTAATTTTTCATTGGCTGAACTGGCTCATTCATCATCGCACGATGTACCTTTTCAAAAGCACGACCGGACTCAGTAACAGGGGAGTATCCAGCATCCAACATATTTGATAAGAAGTGTCGTGCACCTGGTATCTCAAAATTAGGGATGTCTTCATAATAGTCCTGAAGTACAGAACGATTCATTTGAGCGTGATTTTTATATACTTCCGCTTTTTCCAACATTCCCAAGTGTGCATCTAGCGCATGGCCATACTCATGAGCCAAACTTCCAGATCCGCTATCACGAGTTAAGTTAACCACGTTCTTAGACAGTTCAAAATGCGCTGCAGATCCTTTAATTCCGCGTGAAGCCAAAGCAACACCCAAGTTCAATAAACCATTGTTTGATTTAAAGCCCATGAGTTGTTTTAAGTCAGCCAATGAGTCATACACGGCATTAACCAACTGTTGAGCCACAGGACTAACTTTATTGCCTACTTCAACACCACGGATAGAAAAGTCATCTTTAAGCTTGAATGAATCCACATCGGCACCTTGGCGATGATCAGGACCAGTACGAGAGTAATTTAACAATCCGTAAATACTTGATTGGACTTTTTCAGTCACAAAGCCATTTTCAAGTTTTTTCACTTCACTGGTAAATGACGGCAAACGTGGTGCTTTAGGTGTATTCACAGCTTCAGTCGTTGCTTCTATAACTGGTGCAACAGGATCTTTAACATAAATAGGTGCAGATTCAGCTTTAACTAAACCACTTTCAATCGCACTTTTCAGAACGTATGGTTCAAGCACAGTTGAATATAAGCCAGTACGTTGCATGTTGCTGATCGCATCGCTCACATCTTTAGTGACTTTCGACTTACCGTAAAAATCAAAGATCTTACCTGTTGATAGAATCTCACTGAGTTCTTTATCAATCGTTTTTTCGATGATTTTCTCAAGCTGAACACTGATACCGCCTGTATGTTCTGGCATAATGTAGTACTCATTCAAATTGCTAAGCAATTCGAAGTAGTTTTTGTAGTTGTTCTTGGTACCTTTACTATAAAGCCCGATATAGTCTTTACGTTGGCGATCAGTCATACCAAGACTTTCAGCAGATAAGCTTTTATTGTTTCTTACCGCATGAATCAACTCTTCTTGAGTATCTACCATCAAATTTCTGATGTTAGAAACAACAGCCACATACGCACGTAATTCTGTCGCTCGTTGGCTATCAAGCATCAACGCATTTTTAGAGAATAACGGTTTAGTTGGGCAGTAGTCATACATTGCCTTTACGAATATTTTGTCATCAATACCGAGTGGCGTATTGGTGTACCAAGCTTGGAATTCTTTATTTGCAACGATTTTTGCTTTTCGATAGTCCGTAGCTGTTTGATCGGCTGATGTCGCTGAAATATATTCCAATGAAATGTATTCACCGTAGCGATCTTTATGTGCACCGCCAAACTTGGCACCTACATCACCTAAGTACATAGCAGGGGAGTCACTTGGCTCTACCTTTACATCAACAGGCACATATTTGTCTTTTGGTACCAATTGATCGATAAACGTGAAGTCAGTAAACACACGGTTTTGAAGTTGTAAGACATCTTCAACTGAGCGCATACTTTTAACAGGAAAAACGCACAGAGACTTGTAATCACCGTGAATATCGGACTTATCACCAAAAAGTTTAACCGATGCATATTCATTGTCGGTCGATGGCTTGATGGCCAAAAACAATTTGTGATTTTCAGTTTTGATATACGGCTTTATGTGTGCGGTTTGATCGTATAGAGCACCAAGCGTATTCGTAATCAAAGTTTGGAAATGCAAACTTGCTAACTGTTTATTCTCAAAGTCAGTTTTGTGTTTAATCTGAATTTCAGGCAAGTTAGATAGTGCTAATTGCTCTAAAGTGGTACCGAAATTAACCTTAGATTCGATAGCATTTAAGATTTCGTGACTAAACTGGTCTACATCATCAAAACCAGTAATCAATTGATACTGATAGTCATGAGACGGTATACGAAGAAGCACGGCAGTTAATTGAGGCTCATAGTCCGTATCAACCATAAACAATTGCGGTGTTTCATCTTGTTGAGATGATTTGTTTAGCAACTTGTATTGGTGAACTTTAGGGTTGGAACCTACAAAATGCTCAGCATAAGCCTGTTTAATCGTATCTTGTAATGCTTTGACATGCTCAAGCATGACGGCATTGACTTCATTTAAAGCGGTTAAGGTTTTATATTTTTCTGCAAACGCCTCATTCACGGCGATCTGCTCTAACATAAATCTAGGCTGAATATCCTCAAGTTCTGGATTACCTACACGGTTTAATACAACACTAAATTTGAGCTTATTAATGAACGGATCAGGTTCACCATTGATACCATTGCTAAAAAGTTCTTTAAGATCACTTTTCTGAAGTTTAGAGTTCACCAAATCAAACGGATGAACTTCTTCAAATGCCTGAACATCAAAAACTTTGGTTAAGTTTTTAGGCATGATTGCTGTCTGGCCATCTACATGAGCGATAACATAGGTGTACGCTGGAGAGATGTTGCTCAGAAGCTCAGTGACTTCATTCGGTTTTTTATCGTAGCTAAGATCCTCAAACTTTTCGTATGTTGCAGAATTAAGATTGCTGATGAAATCTAATTTAGAGTTGAAATTAGATGGATGATCAGAAATGTACTGGAACATCTTGTTTGGTAAAGACGTAAACACTTTATTGATTAAAGTTTGCTGACTATCTTTAGCTTTGAAGAAGTTGAGATCTGACTCGTAATATTTTTCAAAAGTGAACTTAGCTGGAGGCATAAACGTCATGCTGTTGCGTGAAGTCGATAACTTAAACAAAGCATTCGCAGACGTTTTAACCGCATCTCTATCATTAAAGCCAGTAGCCTTATGTATATTGGCATCTAGGGAAACTGAATGCCCAATAAACGGCGCATTTTTGTCTTTATGATTGTAGAGGCGTATATACTGAAGATCATTCTTTTGAAACACAGTTATAAACAAATCATGATCAGGGATCTTGATTGCGCCGTGGTGATCTTCATAGTGCTTTACAGCATTTTCTAGCTGAGTGTTAAAGTATTCAGATTCACTATTGAACTGTACGTTCTCTTCTTCAGCTGTTAGAGAAAAATATTTAACGTTATTCTGAAAAGCTACATTAGGTTTGAGAAGATCCTTAATCACCTCAAATTCTTTTTGTACTTCAACATCAAATTTGCCAAAAACTGTACGCTGATTAATATCAATCAGGTTCAGATAGTTGAATAGCTGAATGTTGTTGTAGTTGTGGTTCGGTAGGGCAGTTTTGTTTAACTGGAGCTTACCATCTTCTAACTGCATGCTTTGGACTTGCTTCAAGTCATCTGCAGTCAGCTCTACACCAAAGACTTTCTTAGTTTCTTGTTTGAGCTCTTTATCTTCACCAGCAATCACTAAGGCAGCTAGTTTTTGTGCCTTGTCATAATCGCCATCTTCTAGATATAGGGTTTTTTCAACAAAATACTTGGCAATGTTCGCATACGCTTGATTTGTTGCTTTGTAGCCATCGGTAGACAATGAAAAATGTTTGTTTTCATCAAATTCATTTGATTTAACGGTTTTAACTTTTAAATCGTCAATGTCACCCGTTGGTTTAATCTGAACATAGATTTCATCTGCAGCGAGATCCATGTTCGAGACAAATAAGGTCGAATTTTTAGAATAAAACTGACGTTCGATACTCGACAACAGATCCTTTGCATCTTTACGGTCTTCTTCCATGTCAGACTGCATATCTTCAGCAATCGACTTGATGTTTTCGCCACGGTCATCCTTTGTGATAAATGACCAGTCTTGTTGCGGATATTTGGCTGTTAATGCCTTTTGGAAGCTTTGAACTTCAACAAAGCGATTGAACTGACGGTCCAGACTAAACCCATCTGTATGTGATGAAGTTTTAGCAAGAATATCCTCAGGAACAGAATCAGATTTAGTCTTACGATTGAAGTTTTCACTTGCATTTGGCACCAATAAATTACGGAATAAAATCTCATTTACACCGTTCTTTAAGAATGACGCACTTTTAGTTTGTGATAGAGATTGTTTTAAAAATGCTTCATCAAAGTTTGATTCATCAAGAAGCCGAGTAAACTCTTCAAAATACGCTGAAGCTAATTTATCGTTATTAGCAAGATCAGCCGTGCACAGATCGCTTAACTCTAAACGCTGTACATCTTGCTCTAGCTCTAAAGGCGCAGAAAAATCACCAGCAACAAAATCATTGATATTTTGCTCAACATAATTGTTCGTGCGTGACATCAACATATCAACTGCAGTTTCATTATTCACAAATTCCTGAAGCTCAGGCGTGTTAATTGAAACCAATTGATTGTCGAATTGCTTAGATAGTAATTTGAACAGATCCGCTTTATGTTGATTGCTTTCTACTTCAGATTCAAAACCTACAAATTTGCCGTTTTCATCTTTAGCGTAGTAGAAGCTGTTTTTATTAAACAAAAAGGTATTTGTTGCAGACGTAATGCCAGATACCAAAGTTTCACTT
This sequence comes from Acinetobacter portensis, assembly GCF_023158935.1. GTDB lineage: Bacteria > Pseudomonadota > Gammaproteobacteria > Pseudomonadales > Moraxellaceae > Acinetobacter > Acinetobacter faecalis. Next base: position 196,589 of record NZ_CP096121.1, on the reverse strand, counting down.
TGCCATAAGACTTTTTTAACTTCATTGTACTGTTTTGAGATCTCAACATTGTGTGTGTCGATTTCGTCAGAGATCGCTTGAATATCATCTACGCTGAAGTTTTTTGTTTGTGTAGCTGAGCGCACGACATCTTGAATTTCAGCATATTTCTGATTTAGATAATCACTATATTGCTTCTCAATTTGTTGAGCTTGTTCAGTAGCCTTAGGAATGACATAGACATCCAAGATCTGTCTAATTTCAAGCATAGACGGCGCGAAATCACGCACCTTGTCATTGCCTCTTGCATCCAATAATTCTTCAGGAAACTTTAAGAGCTCTTTAAGTACGGCAACATCATCAATTTCTGGAGTAGGGAGGTCATTTGCAATGTTGAGTAGATCAGACTCAGTAATAGATGCCTTCTCAGTTGCCTCAAAATTAACATCAAGGTCATTCAAGATCTCGTTAACATTTGATTCATTGAGTTGTTCTTCTAGTTTACGCTGTTTGATTTCAGCAGATTGGTGATCATAGAGCGCATTAAACTTAGGAACGATGTTTACAGAGAATTCAGAGAACTCTTGGCTCAGATCGGCAAAGAAAACTTTACCTGTTGGCATCTGGCGTACCATTTGTTGTAAGACATCATGGCGAAGCATGGCAGCGTCATACACCATCTTATCTACAAGGCGTGTTTCAATACCTTGTTTAGACGCCATCCATGTGCCGTGTTCATCTTTATAAAAAGCTGGAATACCTTGTTTAGCTGATTCTAATAGCTTTGGATACGGCAATTGCTGTTGATTAAACACACGGTCTATCACAACAAGATCAGAAGCTAATTTTTGTACATAAGCATCAACATCTTTAAAGCTCATGTTAAACATTCTGTTGCCACGGCCATGCTCAATCAGCTGATTAAAAGTGGACTCGTATTCATGAGCAAAATGCACCAGGTTAATATTGTCATTTAACCCCAATGCTTCATACGGATCATGAGCAAAGATTTCAGGAATATGGCGCAAGTCATCAATAATCAGTAACGAACCATCTTTTTCGTAATTGACGGGTACTGCAAATGGAGACAACTTAATTTTGGCTAGATTATCTAGACTTTCGCCACTGGCCATCGCCGATTCTTCATCTAGATAGACTTTAGAGAAGATATTTTCATAGCCATAATCTTGAAGACGATTAAAAGGAATTTTTGAAGACTGAAATTGAGCCAAGTAGGATTTGTTCGATTCCTGAAGACTGGTTTTCAGCGTATCAAGGATATTAGATCCATTGTTTAGCTTACTGACATACACTTCAGGGAAAGCAGAAAGGCGTTCGGTCGCTGATGCGAAGTAACTTTTCCAGTTCGGAATGTTCTTCTTAAACGGTAGATTGGTGAGATAAATATCTTCTTGCTTAGTCGGTACTTTCATATCGTTGGTAAACGCTGGAAAGACCTTCTGAAGATCGTTTAGATCGATACCAGACTTTGCCGGGTTCTTATAGTAGTACGCATGAATACCATCATCATTTTGCACTTCATAAAAATGGGCATCCATTAACACTTGTTCAAATTGCTTAGAACTGTTTTGTTCAATAGATTTTTTGAATTGCTCAAATTCATTAACAACAAGCATCGCCGTTTTTGGGCGAAAATTGTTGGCTGGCGATACTACAAGACGCGCACCAAGACCAGTTAAATTAGGCCATTTAACTTCATTCACTTTATAGTCTCCTACTTGGTCACATAGCATGATCCAAGACTTTAAAACGACTCTTACGAGTACTTATATGTGCTTATATTAAACTAAAAAATTAACTTTGAGGGAGGGTTTAGGCGTTATTCTTTAAAATAGTATATACCGAGTAAATAGCACTGTTTAAATACCTATCATTTTTAATAAAACCATCTAAAACCGTGCACTATTCTTTCTTTTTTTATAAATAAAAATGCCACCGTATAGGTGACATCTTGCTTAAAGCTGATGGTTACATTTTAACAAATTCGTTTTTAGCGAGTTCGTCTGGTTGGGTGCCATCTTCTACACCTACAATAATTCCAGTACCACGAATAAAGTAGCCACTATTATTCGGATATTGGACCAAGGTAACATTATGCTCAAGGTTACTTTCTAAAAAGGTAGTGCCGTATCCCCAAAACTTATTTAATCCTTGCCATGGAGCATCCTTAATATAATTGTTTTGGGCATATTGAATGGTGTATTGACCAATTGGAAGAGATATATTGACAGTTTGCTTTTTGGGTACCTGAACAACGGCTCGTAACCTTTTAGTGGCCTTATCTCGAATGATAAACACAGTATCAACATTTTGAGATTCCATTGAAACAGGACCAAAATGTTGTGTGTTTTCCATACTGGAAACATTAATCACTTCTTTTTTAAATGGCATGGCTGCACTATTGGCTACCATTTTTTGATGTTCAGCATAGTCTTTTGCCATTTGTAGACCGTTTTCAGGTTCATTCGGTTGGCCTGGATTGGCTGACTCTACTGATTGAGCTTGTTTCGATATTGCCCGTGTAGCACTTTGAGCAAAGAGATCGACCAATCCGAAATGATTAGCCACAGATATAATTGCAACTGCTAGACCAAAACCAGCAAATTGCTTTGGAATTGCTATTGCCATAGTGCCCCCTGATTCCATTTATAAGATTTAAATAAAAAAAAGATGCCACCCACAGGGGATAGCATCCAAGATCTCAAAATTGCTTATAGTGCCAATTCAGGATCGCTATTCTTTTGTTTGCTTAATTCTGGATCTGCTTGTACTTCAATGTTGGTCATGAGCTTAGTCCAATATTCATCGTATTCAGCTTGTGACATCTCATTAATGACTTCATTCCATTTAACTAGGTTCTCATGTTGATCTGTACCCGGTTGGAAGAAGTGCATTGCATTTCTGACATACTGCTGATGATCAGCAAAACGCAGTTCAGCAATATTTTCCTGAATATAGTCCAGGCCTTTCACCGTAAATTCGCGAATCTCCTTCATGATTGCATCTTTTTCTATACCATGCGGTTGAGTTACAGAAGATGAACCACCTTCAGGACATGGGTAAACAAGCCAATCATTACGCAAGTTCATTTCTGCTAAGGTCACTTGTAAGTACTGCTCACCACTACGGGCAAACATTTCATGTGCGGTCGTCCAATACGGCTTCTTAGCACTTGTTAAGCCCTCTAATACCATCGCATTTTTGTAGAAATCAGTTTTTAGCTGAGATTGATTAGTTGATGTTAAGCGATCGTTCGTCTGTAAGCTTAAAGAAATTAACTTTAAGTGTTCATCTGACAATGGTTTAGGGCTGTTTTCTTTGATGAAGTCGAGTGCACATATCGCAAACTGACTACGCAACATTTGTCGATAATCACGGAATACAACTGATCTAAAGACTGTACTGTTCGCTGCACCAAGTACTTGCGCTGCAAAGACACGATCATGATCAATTTCAGAACGAGATTGCGAGATATATTTGTTGAGCTCAGTCCGTGGGATTGGATACTCATTTTCAGACAAGAACTTATGCAAGCCTTGGGCAACGTGCATATAACGTCTATGTTGTATGGCGTCCTTTTGGAAAAGTTCAGGATCTTCATGACGATTAGCGAAGTTAATCAATGAAGATAGTTCAGTATGCAACTTGCCACGTTCCGCAATAAACGTATTAATTTTCTCTTTTATGCTGTCTCTATCTGGCGTAAACAAATCAACAATGTCAGGTTGATCTACCAATGTTTTATCCAAAATCGTTTTGATGCTGGTTTCATAAAACTTGACTTGATTCTCAAGATTCGTGCGAAGTACTTCTATCGAGTCATCCTTTTTCATTGGCAAGTAATACATCGCTTGATTTACTTTGGCTGCAGCTTGCAACAAATCTTGGTTAATGTTGGCATACTTCTCAGACTTAATGTTATTCAATTCTGCAAAACGAGTTAGATAAGGCTGTACGTTTTCCATCATCATTTTTGGTTGATTGCGTGTCATCGCACTAAAAATGAGATGGTCATAGGCATGGAAAAATTCATGACCAAACGAGCCAAAACCTGAATTCTTGGTTAAGTTAATCACACGGTTAGATGGCTCGTAATGTGCCATCGCAGCGGAACGTCCACGCGAACCAAAAGCAACACCCAACATACCGTTAAAGCCAACAAATTTCGGATCTATATCAAGTGCCTTAGCAAGAGCGAAACAACCGTCATATGCGTTATTTAATGCGATTTGACGATCGCTCTGGTTCAAGTACTCGCCAAACTCTACGGCTTTAAATCCAAAGGTCGCTTGCAAGGTATGTGCTGTAACATCTTGGCCATTACGTGAAGCAATGTTTTCCGTCACAACCACATCACTGAGCTTGAATGCCTTACGCATAGTACGAGGCTTAGCATACTCTTTGAATAGGGCATCTAAGGTACTCGCCGTGTCATCTACAATGTTCGATACATTCTTTTCAGATAACGAGACTTCTTGAGTATCATCATTCTCTGCAGTTGCGTCTTTGGTTTTTTTAGCAGTTAACAGATCCATTACTTGTTCAGATAGACCAGCATCAGATCTGCTAAATAGCGTACTCGAATCTATAATGTTGCCACTTCTAAAAGTAACAGTCGCTTTTACTTTGTCTTGGAACGGTTTGGCATCAATCGCACTACGTATTTTTTTATAGATAGAGTAGGTGCCTTTAACTGGCGGTAACTCTTTCCGTAAATGATGAAGTGCTTCAGTGAGCGTTTTACGTGCTTCACTACTATCGGTTTTCGCCAATTCAGAACTAATAATCATGTCAGTGGCAGCATATTCAGCATAGCTTTCTACCAATGAAAATAATGACCGATCTAATGATTTAAACGCCGTGAACAGATCTTTGTCTTCATTCAAACGAACGTATAAATCACATGCATTAGGAATAAATTCACGAACTGTTTTTGCTTCCATTAAAGCATCACGCATACTTAAAACAGCGTCATAGTATCCAGCACCTACTTTTTTAAACTGTTCTTCAGTGGCATTTTCAAGCGGATAACGTGGCTGATCATTCGTCATCTTGCGTACAGCGTCAGTCAGCAAGTGAATGTAAATATCTCGACCAGCTTCTTTTGCTTGTAAAACCGATTCCTTTTTCCAAATTTTGTCACGCGTAATTAGGTTTTTGACTTGCAAAAGCGACATATCTTGAATCTGACTGAGCGATAAACGTGGACCATACAGATCCTTTTTCGCACCAGGCATTTTCATACCCGTATCTTCAATAAGTCCAACTTCAGAACGTGACTCAGTGGCTTTCGGTTTGGTTGTTTTTGGCTCTTTTGGTGCTTCAGCTTCAGGCTTACCCTCAGACTCAAACAGTGATGTTTGCTCTGGAGCAACTGGCTCAGTCGGCTCTACAACTTCTACCGTTGCTTCCTGTACTTCTGGTTCAGTAGGCTTTTGAACTTCAGGTTCAGTTACGATCGGTTCTTCAACCAATGGTTCTTGGGCAACTTCTACAACAGGTGCGCTTTGAACCATATGTTCAGGTTTATATACTTGATCGCGAGACTTAAATAATTCTGCTTTTTTGAATGATTTTGCAAAATCAGTAATTAAGAAGTTCTTAGAGTTCGGGTGCTTTGGCGTAGGAAGAATTTTATAGCCTTGATCAACAAATTGCTGATGTTCGGCATTATTCACAATGGCCAGTTTTAACGGAGATTGATCATCGGCAACTTTAATCGCGAGATCGAACCGGTCTTTAGATTCAAGTAGCTTTTCACCAAAGGTAAAATCAATTTTATTGACCAATGTTGAAATATTAACAGCCACAATCTCATTAAGGCCTTTAACATCAATATTTTCAAAACCGGGTGATAATGGCACCTTGATTGTCTGCAGTATGTTTTCACGTAACCCAAGATCATTTAATACTTGGTCCACAAGATGCGCTTTTATCCCGTTTAACTGGAAGTCTTTAAACAATCCACCACGCTCGTTGAATTTAGCAAACTGCTCAACATTATCAAAAACCCGTAATTGATCATGCTGTAAAACTGGTGTGTCTTTATCTATGACAGAAATCACTAAATCAGCACCGTCATTGGCCACAATAATTTTGGAGCCGTTTTCAAACGCTTGATCCATTTCTTTTTGATGGATGTAGTCGGTAAAGACGTTCATCAAATCAACATTGGTCATCACATCATTGCTTTTCACAAAATCGATTAGATCTTGTTTCGCCGTTGGATCGATGTATTGATTATCGGCATCACGCAAAGTTAATGCCTTGTAATCGTCCAACTCAGGGTTAAACAATACCTTTTCTTTAAGGTGTAGGTTTTCGATCGACTGGAAGATCTGATAGCGTTTTTCTAATGAGTCGATCAAGTACTGCATTTGCTCTTGCGTACTTAAAACTGAATCATTGCTAAGCGTCAAAGCTTTAAACAGCGCCTTATCGTCTGCAGCTAAGTCATTCAGACTTGATTTAACGATTAAGCGATCGGTAGACGGAATCTGTTCACCGCTGAAATATAAGTTAATCGCACCGTGCTTTTGTTCATCAGCTGGTGAAACCGTGAGATAAAAATTTATCTCAGGAAACTCAAACTCTTTGATACGTTCTGGATTGGTGATAATGCTTAAAAGAGATCCCGTTTTTGTCTCGAGAGATTTATTTTTTAGTGCCGTCCATTCTTCAATAGAACGATTTTCAAATGACTGCAGTAGGGCAGAATTGATTAAATCACGGTTGAGGTTAAATCCATTCTTGAGTGAGTCTGGAGTCGATTGTAATGCTTCAAGCACAAGCCCATGTTTAAAGAGATTGCCAAAGTCATTTTCACTGTTAACATCGGTCTTTTCAAGTGGCAAGAAACTTGATGCATGCTCATAGACATTCTTAACTTCAATATCAAGCTTTAAGCCTTTTTCATATTTCGGTACCGCTTCCTTGGTCAAAATACGATTAAGAATTACATTCTTAAGGTCATCATAGGTCAGCTTGTTTTTGCTGATCGGATTAGAGCTCAGGATATGTTCAAACGAAGAAGCACCATTAATCATAATGGTTTTTTGCTTTTGTAATGAACTAACCTTTTGACCTAGATCCATCGGCAGTAAGCGAATGAAGTTCTGATCAGATGCTATCGTACTGCTATACACCGCCAAAGAACGTGCGCTAACTTCAGGCTCAACCATCAAAGCGTTACCTTCAGCTAGGTAGGTTTTTACCGCTTCTTCAGTCAACGTGACGACATTTTCAATTTTCGAGTCTTTTGGCGCCGTGACTTCATTGTAGGTCGGTGTTAGATAACCTAGTGCCATCAAAATATGCTTGTGCTCATTATTAATAATGGCAGTAACCGCTTCAGATTTAGACTCTTCACCCACGGCATTTTGATAAAAGTCTTGTAGATAGCGCTTATACGCCATACTTACCGCGACCTTTTTATTTAAGGCAAAAAGCTGTTCTTGTGTATTTGAGTTGAAGTGGTCTTTATGTATCACCTTAGGCAGATAGTTTTGAAAGCTGTCTACCACATAGATTTCATCTTTTTCGAGTGTTTCTTTTAAAGACAAAACTTCATTGGTCGCAGCAAAAACAATCGCGTTGGCCAGTGCATTACCAGGATTCGTGCGTACACGTAATTCCTCATTTATCGCATGATTGAGTTGCGACCTAATATCAGGTAATCGGTTAAGGATAGGGGAGTCAGGATTGTTGCCAATATTGCTACTCAGCTCAGAAAGCACATGAGCCACATCGATACGCTTATTAAAACCCTTGTAGTTACCGTCCTGTTCTAACAGGTTATAGAATCGCTCTAAGCTTTCATCCGATAAATATTGTGATGCAATGCTATGGGCATCACCATCACCAAGCGCCGTAAATTGGCTATTAATACTATGCAGTTGTTGAAGAATACGAGGCATTTGCTGATGAAATGAAAAGTAGTTTTTACCTACATTTTCAGCACTGGTCGCAATCATGTCCTCAATACTGTTATCCAGCACTGATACAGCATTCGAGAACACCATATCGTTAAAATCTGGCATTGCAGATTCTTGAGATGGTGAATATCCCAAAATAGAATATTCAAACTTTTCGACTGCAGATAACTCTTGATCTTGTTCATCATAATAATGAACCACATCAAACTGGTTAACAGCTTCATTCCAAAGCCCGTTAGGTTCTTCACCTAGATCAACGTTGAAATGATAAATGTCAATGTCATTTGAGGTGTGAGTAGCTTCAAACTCGTTCGCCTCATCCAATAGACGTTGCATTTCATCTTGCAATTCATCATCGGTGACAACGCTTTGTAGGAAGTTATCCAGATCCGTGCCGTATTCTTCACGGTCTATCACTGAATCAAAAAAACTATCATAAAGATTGTTCAGACGCGTAGAAGCAATGTTTAACTGACTTAATGCCAATTCCATTTCATAAGCTTGATCGTCATAGGCTTGCTGATCCAAAACATACGCATTTTCAGTAGCAACAGCGACTTGAATCGCAACCGCTTTTTCAATACGCTCACTGATGGTATGTGTTGCTTTCGCTTCAACAATCGCTTGACGTTCTTCTTTGAGCTTTGCAATTTTTTGTAGGTATTCTTGCTTAATTTTTCGCATTAAAGCGAGTTTAGTCAAAGAGTCCTTAATGACTGGTTCTGGAATGTTCGGCTTAAACTTGGTGTGTCTAAAAAAGTGATCAATTCGATTGAACAAACGTTTTACTGGAACCTTAGGTTCAGGCGGTATGGTTTGCTTAATTTGATTGAGATCCAAGCTTTCTAAACTTGTACCGATGTCATCCAAACTTTCATAAATTAATTCACGATCAAAACTGCTATCACCAATTGAGTAGGGATCAAATGTTCTTAAATTATTAATATTATTTTGAACGCTTTGGATCAGGTCCTTAATCTTATCGGCAAGGTCGAATTCTTCTACATCTAAAGTTTGGTTGTTGTATTCCCAAACTTTCCAATCATTGTCCACCAGCTGTAACGCAGTTGTTTCTATACCAAATGGTGCCAATGCTGACGGGATGCTGTTTTCTTCGTATGAATACAAACAGTCATTGATTTTCGTGACTAAGGTTTGAAGCTTGATCAATCCTTGGTGATTAACGGCATGATCATCCGATCTAAGCGCATTCACAATTGGATCAATGCTCGTATTCAGCCCCTTATTCAGCTCTCGAATATCAATAAATTGCTTCGGTAAGCTGTTATACGCTGGCCATGCTGGATGTGAAGATATTTTATAATTGGTCAGCTCAGGAATTTGCGTAATATCTTTTAGGGCAAGTACTTCACCGCCTGAATTAACCGAAATCACTAGCTGTTTGCTTAGTTCAATAGGCTCTATCGTATCTTCTATGAGTCCAGCATTTAGCGCTGCTTCTTTATCAACATAATAACGAGTCAGTGTTTTATCTGCTTGGTACCCGTAATTGTCTAAATCAGCCAACGGCAATGGATCTACGGACTGCAGTAATGTCGGTAGCTTATTCCAGCCTAAATCTGCTTTATTGAATTGTTTAACCGCACCCATAATGGTTGTATTTGGGGCAAACGGTTTTTGCTGTTTTGCTTGGTAAAGCACAACGGACTTTTGATTATTGAGTTCAAATAGGGATTGCCACTGGTTTTTTTCAGCACTACTCATTGGGTTTTGCAGATATATATCTGACATATCCATTTCAATGAGGTCATTTTTAGAGTCGTAAGGAAAAACAGATTTTATGTCAGAAAGAGAGAGACTATCTTGCGAACTCTTATACATAAAACTAAGGTCGTTATTTTGCTCATTGGTGATATAAACAAACTTTCCAGTCTTTTTTAAACCTGTTAAGAAGCTGTTTAAGGATGTGTTCAACTTTTTCTCTAAAAGCTCAACATCTTTAATCTTAATAATGGCTGCTTGGTTTCTTAAATCAGTTTTAGGGGTTACTACAAGTTGAGCGCCAAAGCTACTCAGATCCAACCATTTCTTTTTAGTTGACATATAAACTCCATGGCAATATGTATAAGCATCTTTTAATTAAAATATCAAAGCACCATCGGTTACTTTTGAACGGTATATACTAAAGATTATAAGAGAATTTATATAAAGAAACTATCTAAAAGGGTTTTAAACAAAGAAAGGGATGGCTTAAAACCATCCCTTTTTTTTAAGTTTTTTTCATTATCAGCCTGATAATGAAAAAATCAGGCTATTTACTTGCCATTGCTTGTGAAAGTGCAATCCTACGAATGTTACCCGTAGACTTAGAACGATCAGTCACTTCAATTGAGCCGTCAGTTAATTTGCTTTCAGCAGAAACTAGCGCAGCCAATACCGCTTCTTTACGTTCATTTGACTTGTATTGTTGATATTGCAAGTTCAAGCGTTCAGTACTTTGAATTAAACCATCGACCATCAAACCACGTTCATCTTTAATCGCTTGTGATTTAGCAAAGTCTTTGTAATCTTGCCCTGAACCTAAATAACGAGAGACACTTTTTTCCAAGTGTTGCATCGGTGCAAGTTTGGTACTTGAATCATGACTATTGGTACCACCACCAGCAACAGGGGAGTATTGCGCTTGAATTGCTTTCAAAGAGGTAATTGCTGGAGAAGTTAAAGCATCTTTCGCCAGTTTAGCCATCACATAATCTTGACCAGCAGATGTTTTCGCAATTCTACCGTCAATTGGAGCATCAGGTAGACCAACCATGTTGTTGATCAATGCATTTTGAGCACGAGCCATCGCCGTGTCTGGCGCTGCAGTCGTGAATAAAGTTGAAGCTTGTAAACTTAGACCAGCATTTTCACCAGCAGCACCACATAGTCCAGACGCAGCCTGAGAAGTGGTACAAAACTCATTATGAGCTTGTAACATAGCTTCTTGTGCTTTGTGAGGGTTCATGTAGACACCAGGCGCAGCAACCACTTCAGAGCCAACTTTATTTAAAATTGAACTATCAGCAGATTTATTGTCTTGTTGAGCTTGTTCACGATCGCCTAAAACTTCACACGCTTTAAATGCTTGGCCATGTGCACCAAACTCAAATTGAGCTTTTTTCATTTGCTCACTTTGTTTAACAGCTTGGTACGCCGTTACAAGACTTTGTGCGTTTTTATGTGCGTTATCTGAAATACCTTGAGCAGATACAGCCTCTTGTTTCGTCAGGATCTTAATCGCTGCCGTCACATCATCTTGTTGCTTTTTAATGCCCAAAGATAAGTTTGTGTCCAACGCACGTAACGCAGCGCTTTCCACCGCATCAGCCTGTTGAATAAGCATATTCAAGGTATTTACTGCCATCGGGTTGCCCACGGAAGCACAGTAATAAGCAGATGCAGAACCGCTAATAATGGCGAGGGTTAAACCGAGTGCACTAATTTTTGAACGAGAGCCGTGCGCTTGTGGCGCTTTCATAACTTTACGTGATGTTCTTTTCGGAGTACGCATTATTTAGTCTCCTTAAAATTGAGGCATAGTTTGTGAAAGCTTAACTTTCACTGACTGGCCGTATTTCGTTTTCACATCATCTTTTATCGGCTGAGATTTCGCTAAAAGTAATGCAGACAATAAACCTTCTTCACGCAAACTTTGCTTGTAAGTTTGAAGATCTAAATAAACAGAAACGCCGTTAATGATATTGGCTTCTTTAAGTAGACCGCGTGGATCTTGCATCGCCATCGCCATTTGCCATTTTTTAGCTTCAGGACCACCGTAGTAACGTGCGATTGTTTGGTCGATCAAATCGTTGGCAGACACCATTTTGCCGTCAATATCTTTGAATGATTTTGTATTTTGCGCGTCAATAACCGCCAAGCTATACGCTGGCATAGCAAGTAAAGCTGTTTTTTGGTTGGTTGCTTGCAAATAATCTCGACCAGCTGGAGTACGTGCCGTTGCATTAGACAATGATTTATCTGGTGTACCTAAAATGTTTTCACGCACGTAATGTCTTGCAAGAGCTTCTTTTGAGCCAGGTGCAACAGACTTAAACAGTAGGGAAGCATTGGTATCGCCACCCGGTAATTTAGACAACGTACATTGACCAGCTTGTGCTTCAGCAACCGTACAGAATTCAGCTTTATGCACGTTTAGGCGTTGATTAATCACTTCCTGTTGAGAGCCAACTAATTTACCGCCGACTTGAGAAGTTTGAGTCGCCATATCAGCTGCTTGATCAATCACTTGACCAGATGCACTCGACATATTTGTATTTTCAGCCAAAACCTCACAAGACTTAAAGCCTTGACCAGTATTGGCGCCATAAGCAAATTGTGCTTTTTTCATGGTATCTGACTGTAAAAGCGCTTGAATACCAGAGGCAATAGTTTGGGTGTTTTTAGTTGTCGCATCGGTAATTTGGTTAGCAGCTTGCGCCTTTTGCTTCACCGCAACTTTAAGCGCTGCAACGATGTTTTCAGTCGAATCATCTAACTTTCTACGGGTACTTTGAGATACTTGTTGAATATCATTTGCTTGGTTGCTTGCATGCTTAGGAATCTGAGAAGACATCTCGCTCATAATCGTACCCAAACCAACCGTAGCCCATTCAGCAAAAACAGGACTACTAATCACCAAAGTTGCACCTAAAATGACAGGTACAAACTTTGATTTTCCTTTAGGCTGTCTTAAAGTATTTTTACGCTTTCTCATAGTCATTACTCAAAGAATTTGGCTGAAGCATTGGAGTTTGGTGTAGTGCGTTGCATCACATTATTAGCCACCGAATAGTTAGCCAGTGATGAAAGAGTACTTCCAGCCATGTATTTATTTTGAAAATCAACGCAAGTTGATGAAGAGCATTCCATCAATCCGACTGGAACAACGTTGTTAGATGCAATTGACGAGTAGTTCAATGCAACAGTCGCTTGCTGTTCAGAAAGTCGAGAACGAGAAAAAACAAAAGCAGTATCAATGTCGCCATACTGCAGACCATTTGGAATCAAATTACAGACACCCATTTTTGCTTCTTCTACGCCACACGAGGTCGCCAAGTGAAACGCATATGGTGAGGTTGCTTCATCTGTTGAATTTGAGAAAAGTTTCCCTGAAACATCTTGCATGTATTTAGAAACGTTAAAGTCTTTTAAGTTTCTATTGAGATCGGTTTGTTCACGTTCTTCAAGAGCCGTACAAAAAGCTGAATCAGGGAGGGCAGCATTCGTACCAGAATTTAAAATCGCTTTTTTGATCTCAATATTTTTATCGACACTTTGAATACCAGCAACGATCATTTCTGAATCACGCGTTTGGTTATCAACAATTTGATTTGCACTGACCGCTGTTTGTTGAGTAGATACACGCACAGCAGAACGTACCATCAATTGCTGAGCTTGTATTGCAAGCTCAGAAAGGATAGTGCCAAGACTAAAAGCATTGGTAAAAAGTGGTACGGATAATAGACCAACCGTTAAAGTACCCACCGCAATTGCTTTAACAGGTGAAAACTGATTAACAGTAATTCTTCTTTTACGCAGATTATTTCTATTTTTCATACCACCCCCAACTTAAGAGAAAAAGTCTTTAATTGATTGGGTGACAGAAGTAGATTCTGAACTTGAAGTTTTTGCGTTAGACGGTGTGCTAGTACTGGCTTTTTGATCAGTTGAATAAGAAACTGGACTAGTCGAGCTACTACCATTGATTGTATAAGTATCTCCACCCTCAAAAGCACCGCTAGGCATAACTAGACCAGGATCAAGTTTACCAAGTTGACCATTCACAGCAGTACCAAGCGCACCCGATACATCAGTATATTGACCAGCTTTGTTGATTTCACCTATAACATCATTCAATGGGCCAACAAGTTCAGTACTTGCAGTTTTCATTGCGTCACACGCTTTTTTAGTCGCGTAATCGACAACCATTTGTTGCGCTGCATTGATGATTGTATCAAGTGATGGAATAGTCACAGAAAGGTCAATGATTTTACCGATGTCAGCAAAACAGCCACCTTGACTAGCTGGACTGAACATTTTGTTAATATCGATTGGACGACCCCAAACCGTCATTTGTAGATCTAAGTTGTCTTTAACGACTTTACCGATCCCATCAGTTGCACATGATTCAATATTGGTTTGAATGTTTTGAGCAGCTGCTTGTTCACCTTTTTTAACCGCCATGAAGTTGTTTTCAGCAGCAGTAGAGTTGAATGACGAATTAGAACTGGTAGACGAATAATATCCGCTATTTGAATTCGACAAAGGCGTATCACCACCAGAGCTACTTGCAATGGTCGATGATGTTGCGATGTTTAAGTTACCCATGTTTTGAGTATTACTGGTAACAGAAGCAACGGAACTTTGTTGAACTGCAATAGCACTTGAACACCCAATAACGGTAGCAACAAAAATGCTTAAAGCACTTTTAGTTTTAAAAGCTGGCTTAACATTTTGTAGATTAGGGTTAGTCCTTAAAGTCTTGCCCCGAACTTGTTGTAGCCTTTTAGCTTTCTTGTGATTGTTACGCATATCTAGCCCTTTAAAAGAGTTATGATTAATGTTTTTTAGAAGCAAGTTCGCAAAGCACTACAACATCTTTTACTACAGCTTCACTACTTAAATATAAGGTAGCTATAAGGTGTTTTAACTCATATATCCTTTTAGCGAACTTATATATAGAATCATAATACCATTCTTCACCATATTGTAGTATATACTTCTCATTGGTTAAACATAGTTTTATGAATTCTTTTAAAATAGGACGCTTAAAAATAATAGCTGTCGTAATATATATAAACTGAGTACTAACCAAACACATTAAAGTATTAATTAGCTCTACTTCCTCTTTTAAGCATTCCTGTAAAACCGATGGCTTTAGGGTTTTAGAAAAACCTTCCTCAGTCACAATATCTTTTAAAAAACCTGAATCCGAGTACTTATTTTTCAGAAAATTACTTAATTCATGCACGTTCTTTAAGTAAATATTGATCTGATCTTTAGACGCAGTTTTGAAATGTTCCTCTACACGTTTTGGATCGTTTAACGTGATGTCGAGCATTTCAGATTCATTATTTTTTTGATTTAAAAGCACAAAAGCGGTGAAGCTGGTAACTTTGCGTGTTTCGCCAAGATAGCCACTACTGCAAGCATTCAAAAAAACAAGGCAATGCTGTTCAGTAAGATACAAGCCGTATTCTTTTGGTGTACCTGGTTCAAAGAAATTGAGTGAACGCTTATCAAAATGAAAAGTGTTCTCTAAGGTCTGACAAAAGTAGTTAATAGAGTGTACAAAAGCTTCTGGTACAAAGGTTGTAGGCTCTTGAGACAATGCTATGTTTTGGCTTTCTATGCTCATTCCCACGATTTAGTCCTCTTTGAGAGGTAGGGCGTAATAGCCCATTTGACTTAAAACACGTAAAGGAATATCAAAGTTAAGACTTTGCGTTAGACCAGATTTAGGGTTAAAGGTTTTAGCTGAAGCTATAAACAAAGTTTGCTCATTAATAAACACTTGAATGCTATTCGTGACTTTTTGTTCATCAAGTATGACGCCACATACAATATCTAATTTCACATCAAACGTATAAGCATCCATTTGAACGTCTATTGATTCCCAATCGATCGTCATGAACAAGTTTTGGTTTTCAAATTCCAAATTACCTTCTTCAAGAGCTTTATGGATTAATCCCTTTTCTAATAATTCCAAGTAAAACGCATGTAAAGGCGTTGCATCTGCAAAACCATGAGGATTAAACGGCGTTCTTGTCGGTTCAGTGATTTTAGTTTGAATCATGTTTAACTCCATTAAAGGGTATTTAGATTCTATCTTAAAACACCCTAAATGTTTTTATTTAAAATTAATTAAAACCCATTGCTATAAGTTGAAGCGCTTTCTTTAGTTTTAACGTTTTCAAGATTGCTTTGCGTAATAGTATCTTTGTAATGCTGACTAAACGTATTTTTACCCGTTTCGTTTATGTTCTTAAGCTCATTTTTAATGACCTTAAGATAGTCTTGATATTTTGGTGACTGTTCTACATAAACTTCGGTCGCTGCAATTGAGAACATGTTCTTATCATTGGTTGCGATCGGAAATAGGGCAGTATAGGAAGCATCTTGCTTGAGCTGGTCTACAGTTGTTTGTTGCTCAATGATCTTCGCCTGATAGTCCAACAATGTTTTATTGATGTTTTCATGACTATGGATAACGAAATTCAACTGTCTGTCATTCGGACGTTCAAGGGTAAACGGCTGATCGATACCAGAAAGCTTATTACAGATCTCCATATTGTATCGGTAGGCTTCAAACGAGTCTGAAAAGTGATTAAAGTCTTTTCGGAGAGCATTATTGTTTTCTAAGTCTTGCTGAAAGTCTTGAAAGCATTGCAATACATATTCATCTTCATTTTTTTCAACGAATAATTGAGCGATGTTGGAGCACTGGTGCCGTTCGCAGAGATCCGCAAGCTTTTGAATGCTTTTAACCTCATTTTTCTTTTCTAAGATATTGCGTAAATGTAGCTGAGTTGCCCGATACTCTTGCATCAACATATTGTGATGCTCGACAAATAGCTCATAATCGCTTTTAAGGTACGGACTGGCACCTTCAATCTCACGCTCTACCTTTTCATGCTTAGAGTTGATTTGAACACGCTCACGCGTGGTATTCACTGTATTTTGACCAAAACCACCTAAGATTTTATCAAAAGTAATCATCGCATCGATGTCGCCAGTTACGTTTTTATAGAGATCCATGATTAACGCCCCAATGTTTGATCATTGTCATGATCGTTTCTACGTGCGACTTCTAAATCTATATGCTTATCAAGGTCACTCAAAAATTGAGATGTCGTATTTTTCTCAAGCTTTACTTGGTCTAAGTAGTTTTTAGTATTGAGATTCAAACCATCTTGGAGCGCTTCTAAGCGTAGGCCAGTTTTATCAAAATCAGCTTCAAGGATCTGATTCACTTCTTTGATTTTTTCCATGTCTTGCTGTTCTAGACGGTGTAACTTCACATCCTCATGAATCGCAGCGATATAGTGATCGGTTAAGATCTCTTGCTTTAAGTGCTGAAGCGCAATTTCCACGTTTCCTGTTTCGGCAATCACGGCGTTGAAGCTGTCAAAGATTTGACCTGTTTCAGCCGAGTTTCTAAATTCAACAATACGAGGCTCAACACTATTAAGGTTTACAAACTTGGCATCACCATACGCAGTAGGTAGTACTAGATGATCATCCATACATTCAAAAAGTTGCTTATATTCAGCATTCATAAGATTTGATGCTGCTTGAAGCTTTAAATCTTGTTGTAACGTGTCTAGGCGTTGGTTGAGATGTAGAAAGCTTTGAACATACATCTCGTTTTGAGAGTTTTCAGGCGCAACAACGGTTGAGGCCATACCTTTAACAACATTTTTCAGTTGCGTATTTTGAATCTGATCAGCAATTTGATTAAGCGCGTTAATGTGATCGGCTTTCACAAGGTTATTGTTTTTCAGTTGTTCAATAAATTGATTTTGTTCAATCACTTTTTCACTTTCCTTTTCGCTGAATAACGAATCTTTAATTTGTTGTTTCACCTGGTCCAAGTTAGAGAAGAGGTGAAGTACTTCTTGTTCATTGCTGTTATTGACTGCATTTAGCAATGTAACAAACACATCATGGCTGATTAGTTGTTGCTGATTATTTTCCGCATTCTGAAATTCAGCAATTTGACTACGGCTAATGACTTCAACACCAACATCATTGATATAGCTTGCGCCAATCGGGGAGAGTTGATTATCTGGAGCTTTTACGGCGTAGTACTCGCCTGATTTGCCATCATCTTTGGCGCATAGACCAATATATGTATTGCCATCTTGCGTAATGATTTTTGAACCGATGCTATTGAGTGCTGCAGAGGGTTGTAACGTACTCAAAGTTTGAATCAATTCTTTTTCGCGATTTTGATGAATTGCATTACTTACTGCCTGGTAAACTTCAGGATCTAAATAAGTCACCTGATTGGCAGATTCTTCATTGAGCGCCGTGACAGTATTCCACTCTAAAATATCTTTACGCGGTATCGTTGTAATACCGGCATTAATAATATCTTCCGTGGTAATTTGACGATCAAGGTTAGTAATGGCCACGGCGTTGTATTCGGGTGCAATTGATTTATGACCTTCCGAATCTGAAGTCAGTACCACGAATTGACCGTAATCCGTTTTCACCATGGCACCTACAACACTGAGCTTGCCTTCCAAAATCATTTTTGAAAGTTCAAGTTCACGTTCGGCAGATCTGGCATAAGTATTAGTCTGTTCTGCAGTATTGTTGATGGTATCGGCTTTGAGCTTGTCTAAATATTCACTTGAAAATTTACCAAGCGCATTTAACTCGTCTATCGGCTCGACAGACTCCAGCTCATACAGTGGAACGGTAGAGGATTCATTCACGATGTCTTTAAGATAAAGCACATCTTGTTCAGTGATATTTTCGAGATCTTCAATCACCGAAAGAGGCACAACGATCGCACGTTTATCCAGATTATCGGAAGCTATATCCAAAACAACCATATTGGTTTGGGTTGTTTCATCTTCATAAACCATACCGACAAACTGTTCAATTTCAGCATAAGAAACATTGTTGTGACGGTCTTTAAAGAATGCTTCTAAGTCAGAATCATGATCAACATAAATACTGTCATAAGGGTTCATTGGTTTACCGTCATTGTTTTGGTCTTGGCTTTGCGGTGCTGATTGAGTTGCCGACTGTTCTGCAGTATTGCCTTTAAACTTACCCAAAAGGTTTGAAAGTTTAGATTTGACTTTCTTTACTTGATCCGAAATTATTTGACCTGATTGATAGGCACGTTGAATAAACTGATCTTTGTATGAAGCTTTGGCTTCTTCAGTCATTTGTTCTGGATCTTGCCCTAATGGATATTCGGCACCAAGGAACATACGTGCTTGTTCTAAGTACTGAGAACAAATGGGTTCAAAAAAGCGACCTTCAAACTCATGGATCTTTTCAGACTTAATGCCTTCATGCAGTTCTTCAATTGAGAGAAACGTTACTTTGTCTTCAATCGCTTCTAAATAGAACGGCGTAATCGGGGTAGGTGCATCGCTACCTTCCACTTGAGGCGGTAAATCTGCTTCTTTAACTAGTTTGATAAATGGGGTAGAGGATTCAACACCTTCGACAGAATCCTTACCGACTACATCAATCACGATGTATTGTTCACCGTCAATGGCATAGACTTTACCGACATTTAGATCGAATTCTTCTAAGGTAACGCCGTCACGGTCTTTATTCAGTTGAGTGGTATATGGATCGTTTAAAAGAGGCAACATTTGCTCTTTAGAGATCGGTTTTAAAATATCGGCATTCTTACCAAGTTCAGTCAATTTTGATTTATCGGCTGTATTGGCAAGCTGTTCGGGTTGTTGTGCGTCTGGATGGTTACTTTTAACGGTAACATCAGGATTGATTGGTTTATCCCAAATGTTTTTCAGGTTATCAAGGCTTTTGTTCTTGTTGAACATGGCCATAATCGCTGCAATGATCAACTTGATTGTTTTCTTAACCAGTTCAATCATGACTGCAATCATTTTTGCACTGAGCGCAGCGAGTTCATCAGCGACCGTTCGTGGATGGCCGTGGCTATTTTCACGCGCTAAAGGAGGACGTTCGTTACCTTCCTCATTTCGCATATCCTTAAAGCTTTTAGAGGCAACGCTACTTGCAGCCAAACTTGCTTTGTCTTGTGGACCACCAGCAATGTTTAATGTGCTCTTTGGTGTACCTTTTGGTGCATTCGGATCAGCTGATTCAACATCTTCCTTTACTGTCTCTTTAGTCTTCTGATTTTCTTTATGTTCTTTCAAAAGTAGAGCAGCTTGTAACTGGTCGCTATGTTCACGGGTTTCTAATAACTGAATTACTTCCTTGGTTAACGTGTCCGTATTGAATTCAAGATAGTGAATCTCAAGTTGTTCAAGTCGAGCAGCTGTATGGTCGCTATTCACACGCCATTGATCCATGACGATAGATTTTGGCACTAAGCCAAGTTCTTCAGCTTCAATCCCACGAATTAAGCAAAAGTCACGCACTTGGCGCATCAATGCGTTAATTTGGTTTTTATCGGTTAATTCACCTGAAAAATAGGTATTCGGTGCACCCGTAACTTCGTTGTAGATCTGCTGTTTTGCTTCACGCACGACTTGGTTTTGGTTAATCAGGCCTTCAATCGCGAATTGACGATTACTCAGGAAGTTGAGGGCATTTTCTTTAGTTGCACCCTTCAGGCTTAAACCATAGTAGGGCTGAGTGATAAAAGATTTTGTCTCAAAGTTAAAGAGGGTTTTTTCAGCCACTTGAACGGCTTCAAATGGATTCTCTTCTTTGGAAAGGAGGAAATCAGGATCATTGTCTGATAGGTATAATTTAGAGTCTGCAGTTGTATAAACACGGTCTTCAACTGGCAATGAACTGTTATTTTCAGCAATATTGCCTAATCCTTGGTCCAGTGCGTTTTTAGTCTGGATTTTATTCAGAGCCGCAATAAACTTAAGATCATCATCATTCTGCAGATCAAGCCCGATGTCTGCAAAGAATTCTAATTGACTGGCTGGCTCTCTTTGCTCAAGTGCATCAAATACTTTACCAATCAGAACAGGATCAAGTTCAGCTAAATCATTGACAGTGACAGCGGAAAGATCAAACGTGTTTTCAGGAATGATGGACCGTTCATTCTCGTAATTCGGGTAACTACTACGCTCATAATCACCTTCGTCAAAAAACATCGGTTCATCATCGTTCAACCGAGTATCTTCAAGAGGGGGAGCGTAATCATAATCTGGGTGCCCAGGAGGTACAGAGTTACCGCCCATAGGCTGATCATATTGTTCATACTGATCATACTGATCATACTGATTATTTTGATACCCATCATCTTGCATGACTGGCGGTTCTTCCATTAATGGAGGTTCAGATAGGGGATCATTGGGATATGGTTCAGACTGGTATTGTTGCGATTGATCTTGTGCAACATTGTTTTGTTGTGGCGTAGGCTGGATGGATTGAAATTCCACGCCGTCCAAACTTAAATCATCCCACTGTTCCAGGCCCTCATTGAAAGTTAATGATTGGCCGTCTTGCAGTTGATCAAGTGTTTGCTCGTCAAAATTATCTTGTTTAGGGCTTTGGTCCATATTTGATCCTTATGACAGGTGGCCTTCCTGGTTTTAAGAGTCCTTTTTAGAATCTGTATCAACATTCCAAATAAAGTCTTCTTTAAAGTCAGAATTAAAACCAGTTGTGATGTCTAATTCACTGTCAAAATCCACTAAATCTGAGTTATTAGAAGATTCCTCTAAGGGATTAGAGTTGCACATAAAATACCTGTATTTGTTTTTTAAAACGTCAATGTGATCGTCACGGATATGATACATGGTATATACGAACTAGACCACACGTAATTGTTATTCACGTATGGTCTGGTATATACCTTTTAAGGGAGGGTTTTAGAAAGATAATTGCTGGATTTCTTGATCGTTATCTAAGGTTTTACCCTTAGGTAACTCAGCCTTATAAGCTGGCTCTTCTGGAGGATTAAGCATACGGTTAATTTCATTTAAAAAGTAATCATTACCATCAGGAAGCTTAGATTTTAAATCCAAAAAGGCAGCTTCAATTTTGGTTGTACTGTCCAGCTCGTCAACAAAGCGTTCAACATCCTTGAGATCAAGCGCAAATCTAAACTCATTACGGCCTGGCTCAGTAAAGTGGATGTTCAACGATTCATCTGTTTTACCGCCTTTAGGATCATGGAATACGTTGGTATTCGACATAAAGCGATTGAACTGTTTTGCAACAGATTTCACCGTCACATTAAAGCAGTCTGACCCGTTGTAGTAGAACTCAATACTTGCTTTCTTGTACGGGAAATTAACCTTAGTACCCACATAGTTATTGCGGTTGAAATCAATGTTTACAGGCAATTGATTAAAGAAGTTCGCAATCTCTTTAACTTGCTTAAACGTCACTTGGTTTTCAAGAGAGCTTTCAAACAAGTCAGTTGGTGTATTTGATGGCAATAATAACGCACGGTTACGCATACCATCAGCATCGGTAAATATAACGGTTGAATGTCGTAGATCTAGTGAGCTGACAATCTTATGTGCCTTGAACATATTGCCCGTTAAGGTAATCGCTTGTCGTGTGACATCACCAGACGGCGCTTTCTCAAAATAGGTACGCGTATAACGGGAATAATTGTTTTGTTCAGTAAATAAGTTCACCAAGGGTTGACGATCCTCAACATGACGTCTATTCACATCAGCATAAGAATAAAATTCAGGATTGAAGCGTTTTAGGATAATACGTCCTTTTTCACTCACTGGAGCTACCCAATCCAAGTCTTGCTTGGCATTTTGCATGGTGTAATTGATCAGTGGAACTTTAAACGACTTCTTATCACCAGGGTAAACCAAATCAAGCTTAACCGCATTCGGTGTGATTGCACCTACACGTAACGGCGGTAGGTCTAGACGTAGCAAAGCACCTGTTTTGTGATCTGGCGTCACTTCATCATCAAAAAGACTAGGTTTTGAGATAAGGAACAATAACCCATGCGCTGAATGACCTTCTTTTTCGTTCCTTTCCATAGAACGAGCCAAGAATTTTAGATCCTGAACAATTCGATACATGCGATCAAAGTTAGAGGTCAAAATAGGATCATTGGCAAGATAAACCGCTTCAGCTACTTTTTCAAAAGCATCTGCAGAGTGATCATCAGGTTTACGAAATTGAATATCATCAATGTGTTTTACATTGGCTTCAACAACACCGAAATGATCAAATACTTCGTGTCGATAATCACGAATCACTTCACCACGCATTTGCCCATTTTTGAAAAATAACTTTTGCTTAGCAAAGCCTTCATATTTTTGGTACATCAATGCCTCAAAGTTATAGGCATAGTGTAGTAGTCCGTGTACCGTTTCATTGATGTTTTCATTGATACGTTTAAATTGACGCACCAGATAATCATCACTTTCTTTGAACATGAGTTTTAGATTGTCAGCACGTAATGGCTCAACATGTTCAATGTATTGCAGACCTTCAAAACGCACAGGTAGATCAAAGGTATTGATCTTGGCTGCTTCTGTTTCTGAAGTCACGGTAAAGAAGTTGTCCTTCACTTCAAACTCACGGACTTTTTTAGCTTTCCAGTCTAAAAAGTTGGTCTTGAGAGGGTTACGACCCAACAAGTCTAATTCACGGATCTTATCGTTATAGTCAACAACCAAGTCTTGATAAACCTGTTCTTGCTGACTAATCGGCATCAAAATCAGTTTAGATAGCAACTGGTTCACATGATAGTTTTGCGCCGTGCGATATGATGGTCCTTTTTCATCATCCGAAATATCAATATCAAGTGTGTTCGCCAAGTTTACGTTATTTTTTAAATAGTCCAACGCTACCCGGTTGCCAATGTAGTTGAGCATGTCAGGATAATCGTTTTCGTTAAACTTGGTTTCTGAGTTGGCAGAGACGTTCGCTGATAGGGTAGACAGTTTACGCATCATCATTAAGTGCATACGTGTTTCTGCTGGAATACCCGAATCTACTGTCGTCATAATCGGATGTGATTCTTCACCACGGCGACCCACACGACCGATCATCTGAATCGTATCGGTAGAGTTCTCAGGTTTTTGCAAGAAAAACAACTCACGTTGGCGCAAGTGATCCGATGGAATTGTAGGATCAGGGTTTTTGGCTGCATGTAGAGAAATACCCGTACAACCAGAGCGAGTCACAATAACAACATCGATTTCACCAGATTGGAATTTTGATTGAACCAAAATCTTACCTTGTGTCGTATTGTTCTCTTGTTTATTAACCTTCCATTTGCCGTCTCTTGTTTCCGTTAAGTGGATCTGACGGCCAGAGATTTCATCAATCTTGAAGCCAGCTTTTGTCACCTTGTTACGTAGTACGTCCAAAGGCATCAAAGGTAGGTCAGGGAACTTTTGAATCTTTTCTTTGATACGATCCAAAATGATTTTATACGGACTTACCACTGGATCGCCGTTTTCATTAAATGTCACTTCCGTACTGAGCTTCTTAACGAACGAGTTACCGTAGTTATCTTCAGCTTTCACCACATCGATGCGATCTAACATCACTTCAAGCAAGTCACGGAATTGTGGGAGTTCATCTAAAACAGAAATTTGACTTTGCAGATAGCTACCGCGCTTATATTCAAGCTTAGTCAATTCCTTTTGAATATTTTTCGCTGCTTTTTCATCGCCAGCGTCACGGTTTTCTTTGATCATGAGTTTTTGAAGCTCATTTTCAAGAAATTCAATTTCTGACGATACCGACTTGAAGTTATTAAACGCTTTTTCTTTTTCAGGCGAATCAGCGGTAACGTCTTGCGCCGTATCTGCTTTTAAAATCGCTTCCATGCGACTTTGCATCAAAATGTTGAATAGACTCTCACCCGTATTTTCCAAACCAATCACGGGCTTTCTACCCTCATGTAATGCCTGAATCACAGCATCACTTGTAGAGTCAGTTTTCAATGCCAATAGGAATTGCTTTTGGATCTGGTACATTCGAGATCCAAAGTTCATCACACTCAAACTTAAACGGTTTTTCGGATCGTCTGAATCCTGATGAAAGTCTAAATTGGCAACAGCATCATCATCATTGGCAATGTTTTCTAGCGCATCGAGGCGAATATCTTTAGAAAATTTCACCATGTCCGTCAAGATGTCAGAAAGAACATCTGAGTAATTGTGAAATTTCTTAATTTCCTCTTCAGTTGGCACAAAGGTTTGAATGGTAATGTGCGAGAGATCTTGCTCTCTACGAATCATGGCAGAGCTGTCTACCAAACCTTCAGAAATAAACTCCAAAATTGGACCATCTGCATTATCGATAACCTTTTGTAAGTCATTACGAGATACGGATCGAGGGAACAATTTATGGAAGAATTCAAGATTTTCAGGTTTCTTAATTGCCGATGCAGACTGGAAATTAATTAGATTGGTCTGATCAATAACATCTAAGAAAAATTGACTTGTAGCTGATTTCAAGGATGCTGCACGGTGCGTTTCATCCATCACCAAAACAGTGTCTTGATTAATAAAACGAGTCAATAACGCACGTTTCCGGTTTGGTCGGTTAAATTGGCTATACGTTGCCAATACCAAGTCATGTTGCGCTGGAATATCTTCAATTTCCTTAGGTAGATCTTGGCCAGTGAATAAAACCTCTTCAGTACCAAAGCGGTTAATCACAGCATCCGAGTTAAAGATAAACGGATCTTTAAAGAACTTGTCACTGTCTGTAGCAACAATATCACGCCAAATGTCGTTCAAGAGTTGCGTTGTATCTGTAAGGAAAACAGGGGGCTTTCCTCTTAACGCACTATATCGTAAACACGCAGCTGCAATACGACCTTTACCTAAACCCGTCTGGTCGCCAATAAGCACAGGTAAGTTTTGGTCAAAACGTAAAATGATATGGGCAACCGCATCGACCTGTTCACATGCAAAAGCGGACTTTAGTGCATCAAAATTGTCATATTGCAATTTCTTAGCGACATAGGCATCAACAAGAGTAGGGTAGTTACCATTATCGACTTCAGCTTGGAAATTGATACCCCCAAAACCTAATACATTTTGGATGTGTGTAGTCAATTGAGCATTTGCCTGATTAATCGCTTTAATCTGGTTTTTAGCCACTAAAGCAATTGGCTCAGATGCCATAGACATCGGTATATACTTAACTTGGTATATATTTTCCGGAGTTGGTTCTGTTGTGTTTTCAGCATTAGGAACAGGAACAATCGGCTGTAAATTTGATTGGTCAGATTCAACAGTCGGTTCTTCTTTTTGCTCAGTACCGATCGCTAATTCAGAATTTAACTTAGCAATCTCTTCAGCAGTTAAACCCGGTTCCTGTTTTACTTGCTCTACCGCTGGTTCTTCAGCTGGTGTTTGTTCAGGTGTTTCACCCTCATTGGTCGCCGTGGTATCACCTACTTGAAGATTAACGTCATCGTCAAGGTCTTCATCCAGATTTTGGTTCTCGTGCGGATTCTTTACCTCAGGCACGAAATCATTGTCATTTTCATTTTCAAACGTTGGTGTAGCTTCAGTTGGTGTAGGTACATCATCATCTGAACTGGTTGTTTGCGTACTAACTTCAACGGTTCCGAAGTCAAAAGAAACTTTATTCGGTTTTGATTTAGGTTTACGACCAAACATCGGTTTTGGTTTGACAGCTTCCTCTTGCTTAATCTCTTCTTCTTTAGCGACCACGACTTCATCAAACATAGTGACTGCAGACGTAGGCGTTACACTTGATGCAATATCTTCAAGTGGCGAAACAGGCTGTTCATCACCTAGACTGGCAAACAAATCGTCATTTTCTTTTTCAACAGGCTTAACCTCAACAACAGGTTCAACCACTGGTGCTTGTTGTGCTTGTTGCTCAACTGGAGTCGGAGTAGTTGGCTTGAAGTATAGATCCTTATTCGGATTCAAACGATTATAGATTACGTTATTAGCCCATCCCCAAAGTTCGTCATAGTCCGTAATGACTTTCAACTTATCTGGTACCACAGAAGATTGGTAAGTTTGTAGTAACGCTTGTTCGTTTTTACGATTGCCTACCACTAACATACGAACATTTTGATTAGCGCCGTTTCGTGCATATGCATTGCCGTGGATTTCTACAACCGCCTCAACTTCATAATGCTTATAGAGATAATTAAGTAAATTCTTTGATTTACGCTCAACCGTACCATCTGAAATCTGTTTATCTGAGCCAATAATGAAAACTGAACGCCCTTGATCGTTTCGTGCGTTTAGTGATTTAACCAGAATGGCATGGTCCAATTTATCCGTACTGAACCAGACGTTTTCTGATGGATCTACCAATAATGGGTTTGGATCTACGCCGTTACGCTGTTGAACCAAAATTGGTGCAACACGTTCTAGTTTATCCATAGCACCAAAAGGAGGGTTGGCAATCACATAGTCAACTTTTTGCTTAAACGTTTGCTCAAAATCAATTTGTGTAGCATCTGCAGTAACAACCGTGCATTCATAATTTTGAGTCAGTGCTTTTGTACGTTCAGCACGTTTGGGATCTAACTCAACCGCATAGACAGAAGCATTACGCTCTTGGGTTAATAAACCGATTAAAGATCCATTACCCACAGTTGGCTCGAGCACGGAAAAGTTTTGTTTTGTTCGGTTATCACCCTCAATCAATAAGCGCTGAGCCACAAGTGACATCGGGATTGGAGTCGAATATTGCTGTAACATACGAATCGTATTGTTTCGCATGGTCTTAGTCGGCATGCGATTGTATAACGCTAAACTCGTTTTAAATGAGCTCTCAGTAAAATCAAGCTCACCTAACTTTTCGACCATCACTGTTTCAAGCGCTTCTTCTGCAGTATGGATCTGTTTATCTGTTACCTTGGATACATCAACGTCAGCATTTTTGGCTTGCGTGATTAGAGCTAAAAACTTTAAAAAGTCCTGGTGATTATGGCTCTTTGTTTCATGTTCTAATTGATAGATATAGCCTCTTAAGCATTCTTTTAAATCTTTTTGCTTGGTCGCACGTAAGTACAGACTAGACGGCTGATCATTAGGACCTTCAGGTATTTGCGTACCTTGGGCATTCACGTAAAAACGGTTATGAGCTGAAGCATAGATTTTGTTGCCATCAGAGTTATAACCGAGTGGAGTTGCACTATTCAACGCAACGTTCAATCGTTGTGGCACCAATGTTTTTGCTTGGGCATTGAACAAATCATGCAATTCTTGGCGAGTCGCAAGCACACTACGGATAAATTCTTTTGGAATACCCAAAACTTCATGAAACAGTCTTGGTTTGATCGTTTCATTCAAATTGTATTGATACAAGTGACCGTCAAAGTGAGGATAAGCCTCAAACTTCATCGGTGTAAAACCAATGTTATTCAAATTTTCTTTAGATAGTTTTTTTTGAACGTCCAATAAGAGTAATTGGCTATCCGTCTGGCCAACACGCCGTACATCGAGATATACACCAGCTTGTGATAAGTCGATCCATTTAATTTTTTCGTTTAAATCATGAGTAGTCATAGCGAACCTGAAGAAGAATTATTAAATTTGATTAAAAAGTCATGTCGTTATAGACATCAGAAGTCGCAGCCTTTTCTTGGCTTTTCTTAACATCCATTTCTGGCTGTCTGACTTTCATCATTAACTCTTGTGGATCAGGTAAAAGATCGTGGTTGAAGTTCTTAGATAACGGACTATCGATTGAAGCTTTATGTTGCTGTACATGCTCTACCGTAATTTCTGAAAAGTTCAACGCATTCATACGGGTTTGAGTAAGTTCAACAGGCTCGATAAACGAGACAAAACAATTATTCGAGTTCCGTTGGTGTGGTTGAATAACAATAAACGCTTCAGCAAATTGCTGTTTTGCATGCGTCAATTTATTCATGGTCTGACGATCAACTTGACTTAAAAATTGAGGATTTAAGTCGTGCGGTTTTGGATTGCCGTAGTCATCGGTAAATTGATTCACTAGGGGAGGTGCACCAACACCACGAACACCCTCACCAGTACGTAAATCTATTTCTGGATCTACCTTGCGAAAACCAGCGTGAGGCGTTTTATTGTTGAAAAATTTCTTTAAGAACGTGTCTTTGTAAAGCGCACCTAGTTGTAGTTGTTGGCCATGATAAACCTCAGGCAGTAATTTTTGACTCACCAAGCCAGCGTAAAGACGTTTTAAATTTTGATTTTTTTCTTTGTCTACATCTTCATTGTAGAACACTTTAATTTGTCGATCGCCAAGTAATGCAAACAGGGCAATACGGGCCTGGTCCATAACATAAACGTTCTGAGCCTGTTTATCGAACTGGTCTTTTTCATGCTGGTTGGATGGTACAAAATTTGGATCAAAAGTTGCGGTGTGAAAGTCATTGCCGTTCAAAATATCTTTGATACTTTCAATCGGATCTTTAGCAACCCGATAAGACTTTTTAGTTTTATCAATACCGCCACGTTGCATCAACGGATCTGGCTTAGCGAATTGCTTAACACTTTCACGATCAGCACTGTCATAGGTTGGAATCAATGGGATTGTAGTTAATACAGAACCAGACTCATAGCGCACAACAATTTTTGAAAATGGAATGCGCTCAGGTTGGTTGTCAGTACTATTCGATAAAGATTTAACAAGAAGCTGTAAATTATTTTTAATAATAGCGTTATGAAGTGCTGGAGAATTAATTTTTACATTGGGCACTTGCATATGTGCTGCATCTTCAATGATTTGAGCTTTAACAAAGAAATCGCCGTTTTTTTGTTGATGCACATTGATAGAAGTGACTGCTTTGATTAATTGTGAATTCGGGTTGTTACTCATTACGTTGCACCACTGAGCAACATAAGTTTTATAACCGTCAAGAGATTCGTAGGGTGAGTCAACACATTTGTCAAAACAGATAATTCGACCACGGTTAGCACCGCGATTATGTGTGTCTAATGAAGTACGTTGGTTACGTCCAGAATCAAATTTTGCGTGGACTTCATCTACTGAAACATTCTCAGTATGATGCTTGTTGAGTTTATTAATGATCTTCGTGAATTCTTCAGATGAACTCATTCGTATGCGAACTGGTTCATTGGTAGACATATCAAAGCCGTATGCATACAGCTCGTCTTGTTCATCATGTTTGTAAAATTGATCTACAGTCATGACGATACGTTTAATCGTATTATCACTTTTACTCATTTCTTAAATTCCACGCTTTATATTTTTGATTGCTGGTCATTGACTCAAGCTATTTATAAAATACTACAAAACCTCATTGGTATATACTAAGGAGGCAAATAAAAAATTAAAAAATATATTAAAAAGTTTAAGAGTAAATTTTTAAAAAGAAATTTTTTGTTTATTATCTTTCTAATTAAGGGAAGTTAATTAGGGACATTTTTTATGCTTATTTTTCATGATATTACAGGATTAGTACGGAAAAACACAAATGGTACGAGCGAAAATCAAATTCATTTGAGCGCAAATTGAATTTGAATTTTTAGAAAATAAGGCGTTTTTAGCTGGTTTTTGATGTTTTTATCCACTTTCCTATTAAATTCTATCCACAAATTAAGTTCTTGTATATTAGAATGAATTTAAAAATATGAGTAAAATATTGTTCATTTTTTAGCTTTTTGCAATATTGGAAATTTGCAAACTAGCAAGTGTTGTAAGTCGCTGTTTATAATAAAATTAAATAGAATAAAAAATACTTCCAGCGCAAATTAAATTCATTTGAGCGCAAATTAAATTCAAAACGTTGCGGATAACTTCTCCAATTTCCTGAGAGCCTTGATAATAAAGACTTTCAGATTTTATGAGGAATAGCCCTTATATATGACCCAACGATCGCTATTTAGCTTGTTTTACGACAAATCAATAACTTACGCCATTAGGACGGAAGAAAGTTTACAACCCATTTATAAAAAACTTTCGCTGAGTTCAGACTATAACAGAAAATCAATGAGTTACGCCATTAGGACGGAAGAAAGTTTACATCCACTTATAAAAAACTTTCGCTCGTATTTTGACACAACTATAAATCAATAACTTACGTCATTAGGACGGAAGAAAGTTTACAACCCATTTATAAAAAACTTTCGCTGGAAGTTAGGTACAGCCAAAAAGTTATAACCTAACCTTAAAACATACTAAACATACTATCTATGATAGTTGAGCTATTGGATCTGGACAAAAAAGTAAAATCAATAACTTACGCTATTAGGACGGAAGAAAGTTTACAACCCATTTATAAAAAACTTTCGCTCGTATTTTGGCACCACTATAAATCAACAACTTACATCATTAGGACGGAAGAAAGTTTACACCCACTTATAAAAAACTTTCGCTCGAAATTTGCCAGCAATATAAATCAACAACTTACATCATTAGGACGGAAGAAAGTTTACAACCCATTTATAAAAAACTTTCGCTCGAAATTTGCCAGCACTATAAATCAACAACTTACATCATTAGGACGGAAGAAAGTTTACAACCCATTTATAAAAAAGTTTCGCTCGAAATTTGCCAGCACTATAAATCAACAACTTACATCATTAGGACGGAAGAAAGTTTACAACCCATTTATAAAAAAGTTTCGCTCGTATTTTGGCACCACTATAAAACAATAACTTACGTCATTAGGACGGAAGAAAGTTTACAAACCATTTATAAAAAAGTTTCGCTGGGTGCCTATCTTGAGCACATATTTATTTGATCAAGTATTACATTGGTTAACTTACATTGTAATTGTGAATATTACTCATATAAGGCACTGTTTTTCATAGTCTTATTTATTAAGAAATTACTGTTAAAAATGCTTTTAATCGTAGTCTAATTAACGAATTGATGCTATAATGTCTACTCAGAATGCCTATGGGAATTCGAGATATGCAATATCAATCATTTAGTCTTAGACATCAAAAAATACTCATTGACTTCAATGTGTTTAGCTCTGGCTCGTCTGATATTTTGCTAAAAGGTGTTTTATCTGCCGAATTGCTTATTCTAGTTGATAATTTAAATGCATTTTATTCTGCAGAAGACGGTAGATACGTTGTATCAGCTGAAAAAGTTAACCACGTTACAGGTCTAGATTTTAATAAGAAAACTATCAACCAGATCATGCGTGAAGCTTGTGATTTATCATTTATGATTGATACAGATGCGAAGCAAGCTGCAGCACCTATGATTGACGAAATTCAAATCTTATCAAGTGGCGATATTACTTTTAAACTCACTAAAAGCTTTGATTTTTTTAGAAATTCTCTTAGTTTTAAAAGCATATATGAGAAGCTACCATACAGGTTCACTACTTCTAAACTAGAGTTACCGCAGATCGGTCAACAAATAATGTTAATTGCGTAATTAAGCCTCTGACGAGGCTTTTTTATTGTCTAAAATTTAGTTAGTATATACACAGCTTTAAAGCGAAAAGACTACAACGTTAGTTGGGTTGCAAATATATTTTTATTTTTATTTTTTAATTCAATCTCAGGCAATGTACGTTGTACGTTGTCTAAAGTGGAGCAGTTATGCAAGATTCTTCACAAGTCTGCATAAGTAAAGGAATTTCAGAAGATGAAATTTTTGGACTATCGCAGTCAATCAAAGACTCAATTATTAATGCCGAAACAAAAACCATGGATCTCTTGGGTTACGGCAACAAAATCAGTAATTTCATAGTCGAATGTTATCTAGATATTCCAGTTGTTGATCAATTCATTTTTTACTTAATGTTGGTGAATGCCAAAAATAAGTATGCACATCAGCTGCAGCGCGTTATCGCTGAAAAACCTGAATTATCCCAAATTGAAGCATTACAACTAGCGAACAACTTTGTTCTGAATTTTGAATACATCCGTCAAATTCTTTTATTCAAAAATAAAGCTAATTACCTTAGCAATGGCCGTATCAAATCTTTGGCATGGAATACGCTAAATAGTGTTGGTAAAGTGATGCTACCAATGAGCTCTTTACGCCAAATGGACAGCGAACCATTTTCAAGAAATGACGTAGACAGCGTAACTCATAAAAGAATGTTTGCCAGTACGGGCTATTTTGAATTAGATAACAATGCGTTTATTTGCTATCAGCTTGAAGAAACGTTGATTGCCAATCTATCTGAATTAGATTTTGATAAAAAGGGGCGCTACACAGTTCTCGACACTTTAACGGTTCTTGGATTTAAGGACCGTTTTGATCTTTATATGTATAACTTGATGAAGATCAATGAGTTTCGTGGCGAAGTGGTTATTCCTTACATTGACTTCAAAGCATTAACCGAGTTTTCAGTAGAATTTAAATACAAAGCAAGTGATTTTTACCGTAAACGACTTCTTGTTTCATTAGAAAGACTGAATAACAATCCATCTATTGAATTATTTATTTCTGTTAAGTATGAACCATGCAATAAGCGTACACCAGATCGTGACAATTTTTGCAATTATCGTTTTCAGATTCAGTTGAAGTCCAACTATCGTAAAGCGCTTAATACATTAAATGAAATGTGTGCAAAGGTTCAGGATGAACAGGGCAATGAGCTTAAAATCAGTAATGCGCTCTTCACTTCAGCAATTCGATTGAATAATGGTGAACCTGAAAAAGTAATAGAACTTGTTAAGGATCGTTTAGCTGCTTATACAACTAAGAATGGACCATCATATTTAGCTAAAAATCTTAATTTGGTTGCGTCTTATGTTACGCGAGCTCTAGAAGATCTATATAAAAGTAATCACTTCTTTGAAAGATTCCTAAACGATATGAAGCAAGCAGATAATTTACTTTATCTGAGAAATCGTGATAAGAAAGTTGAGATCGAAAACAAAAGTGCATCTACTTTCTCAAGCGAATTCATTAATATTCGCGACAAAGTTGATGTTACCACTTGTGAAATTCTTACAAACGCTGAGTACATTTCAAAGAAAACGGAAGCTACTGTAATTATTGATTATGCTTTCATACGTAATTCTATTTTTATTACACATCCTCATTTGCGCCACCAGCGAAATGCAGACGAGAAAAAATACATAGATCTCGTGTGTGAAAGCACAAAGCTTTGCCAAATATTCTTTGGTACGGGTAATGAAAATAAAAAAACGTTAACTCAAAACTATTTAACAGAACTCCTGTTTGAACATTTTTTTGATGATAATTTCCACTTGAACTCAGATGTATTAAAGAATCTTCTAAAAAAAGATAAGGACTATTGGGTACAAGAAAAGCAAAAGACATTTATGCGGTTGTGGAAACTTGCAAATGAGTTCAGTTTAAAAGCTATTAGTCCAGCGAACTACAACGGTAAAGAGAGTTCAGACAATGAATAATAAACTTTATTTATGTGCAATTTTTACGGCTACTATATTGAGTAGTAGTGCAAATGCCGATTTTAGTGATTGGTATAAAAAAGCAACTTCAAATGAAGATTCAACTCAGCAAGTGCCAGCTCAACAACAGCAAGCACCTGGTCAAATTCAACAGCAAGCACCAGTTCAGGTTCAGCAACAGCCGATACAGCAAAGACAATATAATTCTAATCGGAACACCACAGCTACGCGTTACCAAAACAATAATGCAAATGTCACTGGTGATTCTGGCCTTGAAGCACGAATGAATAACTTGAATTCGACCATTGAGAATCTAAACAAGTCATCAAAAAGTGGTGACAACCTCACGAATAACTATCTAAATATTGTTCAATTCATAGTGATAAACGAAGAAACACGTAAATTGGATGGTAAAGACAATACATCACTGATCAATAACATGTTGGCTGGTATTGTGAGTTGTCAGAATAAATACAAAGTCGATGTTATACAAAAAGTGAATAATCAACTCCCAAGAGATGTTGCTAACACCGTACAACGGTATTTAAGCCAGAATGGACGCTCTATTGGTGCAAACGGCAACTGTTTATACTAATTAAACCCCCTTTTAAAACCGTCCTTAAAAGGCGGTTTTTTTTATTCTTAAAACATACCTATTTATTTTAAAACCACATTCTATATACTACTAACAGTTTAATGAATATTAATGTGGGTTTTATCATGATCAGTTCTAAAACAATATATGAACTATATCAATTGCTGAATCAATCCGAAGTACAAGAATTAAAATCATCTATAACTGAGACTTTTGGTGCAGATGTGGAAAGTGAAGTTGATAAAAGCCCGGTCTTACAGCAAAAGATCAATTATTTTATTTATCAATATATACATCTCAAGCATCCAGAAAGAACAGACAAGATCTTATTCGATGCAAATGAGTCGGCTCACGAGGTTGTAAAAACAGAACACCTTAAAAGTGAGCCAGTACCCTTATTAAAAGATTTTGTATCAAACAGCAGCAATAAAAGTTTAGCACCTGAAGAACAAAAAGATGTAATTGCAGTCACTTTACCAGCCGAATTATCTGACATTCCTGTTGAACCAACAAATCAAAACCATACAGGAAATAATGAAGTAAAACATGACTATAACATTATCCTTGATGGTCGAACTAAGCTAAATATATTGCTCGAAAGATATTTAAGTGGTGTTGATGATGTGGCTCGTGAAATCATTGTGAAGTGCTTTCTTGTTATCTCTATATTTGTAGCACTGATCTCTCTTGTTATGGTTCTTCTGAATACGACCAATATTAACCAGATCCAAGAAATGTATGATATTGGCCATAAAACATTCCTATTCCAATATGCTGAAGTCTGCAATGTAAATGTTGAAGTTGCAAAAGCGAATCCATGTGTTATCTCAGAAATCAATAAACGTATTTCTGAACTATCAAATAGCAGATTTTGGAACACGTTCGGGGTGGTGCTTTTCTCACTTTTATCGTGCTTTTTCTTCTACCATATCTCTACTTACCGTGATTCTAAAGATAAGCACAACGGCTAGTCTTAAAAGGAGGGTAGGGTGTTTTAAAATGGTCTTAAAAGGCCATTTTTTTATTTTAATAACAAAGTTTTATAGTTGATAAAAGGTATTCTAAAAGTATAATAGATACACTCTTAAAACTGGAATGCGTTGTGCTTTTTAAAATTCCAAAAACGGGTGAGATTGATTCAAGTGAACAATCGATGACAGGCCTGGTACTCAAATCGGCATACAACTTAGTTGCCATTTTCAATATTTGCTACATCTTTGTAGTTGTATTCTTTGTGTTTGAAATGTTTTTAAATACAACGATATACAAGATTAAATATCTACCAGAAACCCTCAATACTCCATCATATATATTGCAAATCATCATATTCATTTTATGTTTTTCTTCACTTCTGTATGCGATAAACAAAATGTTTGATGAAAAGTATATCCCTACACGCAAAGAAATCTATCTATTCCTTATCTCTTTTACTATCAATAGTTTATCAATGTTTAATTTTTTAGCTACCAAATAACACTGTAATACCAAGTTCCCACCGTAGCCTAAGCAAAAGTTACCTGTTTTTTTGGGTTTTAAAAGCAGTGAACAAGGGCAGAATTAAAACACAAAAAAATAAAATTAATAGTTTTAAAAAATATTTTTTAAAACTAAATCAGTGATAATATGTAACCAACGTTAAGTTTAAGAAAGTATATTATGTCTGATATTCGCAGCATCTATTTTTACGGTAATAATAAAAGCATCAAATTGGGTAAAAACCCAATCTTAAATACTGTCTTTGAAATTTTTCCAGCCACTAAAACCCCTTTAAAGCGGATTCTTAATCATAACCACCAGTGGGTTAGTAATTGCGCTTTTTACGTGCCTAACGATGTGAAAAGTGAATGGGTTAAAACGGTAACACTTTCAATTTTGACAATCTCAATTATGGCTTCCTTCCGTAATGCAATTGCACAGCAAAAAGGGTTGTCACCAAACGATGAAGCACTTGATGAAGAGGTAGAGAACCTTGTGCCAGATTCGTTATTCAATTCTGCTATTGAATTATCGGATCTTAAAAAAAGTTTATTAGAAGTTCTGCCAAATTTAATGAGCGAATACCTTGCACAAAACTTTGGTGAATACGAAAGCATTATTACAAACGGTGTAGCTAAGCTTTTTATTGATAACCATGAATTTTTGGATAAGCAACTTGATTCTGATGCTGGAACAGATAATCAGATTTCAATGTTAAATTTTACTGACAATGCAGATGAATTATTTCACACAACAAACTATATTTTAGTCCGTATTGCTGATTCAAATGAAAACTTGAAAATCAACTTTACTAACAGCAAACCACATGCAGAACACTTAGGCCGAATTCTGCATACATTGTTGGGGGATGAAAGTTTTGAGATCTCAAAAGGTTCAATTGAGATACCTAATGACGAAGATGGCCAAGAAATTTTCATCTTTGAAAAAGAAACGAACTTTATTGATTTTTACAATTCATTATTGCTGGAAGTTAGTTTTTTTCTAGATCATGCAACAGTCTTAGAGCATATAGAAAAGTATGCACCAATTAACCAAACACTAAGCAGTTTGAGTGAGAATTTAGAAAAGAATATTAACTTTGTCATTTCTTCATTCAAAGAAACTCGCGATCTATCTGCATATTTAGAAAGCCGTGCTCAAATCATAGGGTTAATTCATGAAGCTGCACAAATCGCCAGCATTGAAATACAGCCAGTTGCTCAGGCTAAGGACCTTAAATCGTTAATTGAATCGCATCACCTGGTTACTTTTAATGATAAAGACACCTTTAAACAATTTAATTTATTTTGAGGTGAATATGAAATTTGTTATTAAAAATGGCATTGGTACACGTAAAGTCGAAGTGGATCTCGCATTAGATATACCATTGGTGCTACAAAAATCCATTTCTGTAATTGAGTATGAAGATTTCTTTAAATATTTTAGTGAGCAACATTTTCACATTTGCAAATTTAGAACGTTGAACTTTAAAGATAATAGCGTAGAGGGAAGTAGTAAGGAATTAAATCGCTTTATCTGGCTTGCTATGGCACATCAAGCTTATATGGAGCGTAAAGCTTTACTACCAAGTAAATATATTGCGGATCTAGAAGCTTCAATTTCAAGCATGTTTAATTTAGAGAGCGAATCGCGAGAATGGTACCGAGCTATTCACAAAGCCATAGATGCTTACCTTAAATCACAATTTCCTGAAGCAATAGAGTTTTTACCTTCCAACATTGCACCACTGGATGAAGTGACTAAAATTCTTATGCAAGAAGTACAGCCAGTGATACCAGTTGCAGACGAGCCAGCGAAGCTTTATAGCTGATTCTAGAAATAATTAAGACATAAAAAAACCATCTAAAAATTAGATGGTTTTTTTTGTTTGTGTTTTTATAATTTTGCGAATACTTCAGGATTGTCATTCATAAACTGTTCAATGAAATCATTGTCTAATTCGACATGTTTTGGAAGCTTCTCATGTTCACGAACAATGGATTTTATAGATTCAATATTTTGCTGATTGAAAACAGGTGTTGTACGGCTCTTATAGCCAGTATCAGCCATCGCATAGCGATCATCAAACATACCTGAAGAGGTATTAGAATCGACTTCTGAGTCGCTTATAGATAGTGTTAAGTTGCGGTCTTCAGCTAACTTTAAAATGAATTCGTCAGAGATAAAGTTACGTAGCTCATGCAGCATAGATTCAACTTTATTGTGTTTAAAAAGCACCTTTGCAATTGAACGACAAGATAAGAAACCTTTTGTGATGTTTAGATCTAGTAATTTTTGAGGAATGATTGGATCGCTTTTCTTGTTGCTATTCGCGATCTGTTCAACTTCTTCATCAGTCATAGAAGCTATAATGTTTTTAAAGAAATTGCCATATTGAAACTTTTCAATTTTCTCCAGCATTGTCACTTGTTCTGTATCTAATAAGCAAAAAGAAATAGGTTTAAGCTTGCGTTGGTCGGTTTTGCTTAAACTGCCATTTTGGTTTAAGCGGTTCTCTTTGGTTTTAGCGTTAGTTTTAGAGTTAGTCATTTTAAACACCTTTCAATATGTTTTAAACCTTGGTTAATACCAATAATCATATTATAAGTGGTTTTAGCTAAAATACAAAAAATGAACATTTTGTTTTTTTAAAAAAATCTTTTAAATGTTTTTCGTATATACTATAAGAATATCTATCTTAAAAGGTATAACTCGTGATTAAAACTGATACAGGCGATACGGTTGGAGGGGGTTTAACGAATCCTCAGGATGAAGTTCTAGCATTGTTAGAAGAGTGCTTAAACTCTGAACAATATACAGCTCGTATTACTTATATTTGTGAAGATGGCGGTCAATTAGTAGGTAAAAAGGCAGCTTTAAAGATTTTAAAGGAACAAGAGGACAATGGTTTAATGCTGGTTCCAATACCAGTCTTAGGAAAACAACTAAGAGTCTGGAGTGGTTTAAGTAAAACCAAAATGTCTAGTCACACAGGATTGTACAACAATATACAGTGGTCAAAGTTTGAAAGTGGCGAAAAGTTAATAACAAAGCAAGCGTGGACATTACTTCAACTTAGACTTGGGGTTCATCCAAAATACAAATTGGTTTTAAAAAATGAATTAGATGTCGAGTGAATTATATGTTAGTGAAATTAGCCCTTAGTGGTCATGCTTCTCCAGAAGCTTTAAGTAAATTTGAACGTATCAAAGCGTATGTGCCAGATAGCGCACCTGTTTTGGTCACATACTTTAATAAACAAGTTTTATTAAGTGATCTACTGGTTAATTTTTCTAATTTTTTACCATCGCTCGAAATCACAAAAGATAAAGACATGCTGGTTACGATTAGAGGAAATGAAACACCTTTAGTCGAATTTATTGTCAATTTAAAACTATACAGCATGAAATTAGGCAAACTTTTCTTTGAATTTGAGAATCAATTTAAAGAAAAAGAGCAAGACTTTAAGGGCTTTATTAAACGTCACAAACTTAAAGGTTTTGATCATGCCAATTTTGTTAATTACGTGAAACTAGGTGCATATGATAGTGCTTTAGACATTATCAAACACCAGTACGAAAGCGTTAAAAAAACATTCTTTGTACTGTTTAAAGATCGTTTCACCCTATTAGAAAGCAAGGGTTTTATTTAAGGATATTCTATGGAAATGTTAGATCCATCAAACACAAACCCTGGGCTCTTTTTAGTCATAATGGCTACGGCAATTGGTACCATACTTTTTGGTTTTTTAATTGTCGCTTTAATTGCACGATATAAGTTCAAGATTAGAGTTACGGTATCTAGTTTTATAGCTGCAGTTACTTTATCTGTATTTAGCTTTATATGCTTTGGTTCACTTGGTCCGATGGAACCTAAATACAGTACTTCAGTTGTTCAGCTTTATGCGTTGGGCTTACTGGCTGGTACTTTAATATTAAATATAGTTCTTCTGAAATTATTCAGCCCTAAAACTATTGAACAGTTAGCTTTGAAAGGTTTTAATAAGTCAGAAAATGAACAAAAAGAGCATTACAAAAACATCTTAAAAGAGTTTAAATGTATTACTGATTTGGAAGATAAAAACAAGCTTAATAAGCGCAGTTTTAACTTGTTAAATGTTTTTAAACATAAAGGAAAACAAAATGTTTGATTTTAAGATGAAATCTTTGTGTGTTTTGGCTGTTGCCGGATCTCTTTTAACTGGTTGCGTATCTAGTACTATTGATGGAATGGGTTCTAAACGCAAACAAATCATGTTGTATTCTGAAAAAGAATATCTTCAGCAAAGTACTCAGTCTTACAACAACATCATCACGACTGCTAAACAGCGTGGATTGATTGTGAATAACGCTCAAGTAAATAGAGTAGCAAAACGTCTTATCGCACAAGTTCCACATTATCGAGCTGACGCAGCAAATTGGAATTGGGAAGTTAATACAATCCGAGATAATGAAATCAACGCGTTTTGTCTATCTGGAGGCAAGATCGGTGTGTTGACTGGTTCTATCACAAAAATTAATGCAACTGATGATGAATTGGCTGCACTGATCGGCCACGAAATTGCACATGCTTTACGTGATCATGGGCGTGAAAAGGTAAGTAAAAAGCTTTTAACTGGTTTAGGTGTGCTTGCAGCTAGTTCGGCTGGTCTTGGTGACATGGTTGTATCTGGCACAAGTTTACTAGGCGATTATGGGGTTAACTTACCTGGTTCGCGCAAACTTGAAAGTGAAGCGGATCTTCTAGGTGTTGATATTATGGTTCGTGCTGGTTACAACCCACAGGGCGCAGTCAGCTTTTGGAATAAAGTAGTAGCCCAAGAAAAACAGGGCACTAAAATTGATTTCTTATCAACGCATCCTACTTCAGAAAAAAGAATTGTAGCGATCCAAGAATACATCAACCAAAATTACAGGAAATAATATAAGGAGCTGGTTATGGATATTTACACAGTTATCCGAGTGAGCAAAAAGTTGTTTGACCACGGTTATGTTGTAATACCAGAACACAAAGTAGATTTTAAATCGGCTTTACTGCTCTTAAATGAACAAACCGTTGATGATCGATTTCTAATATCTAAAGATATAGTAGGTGCTGAAATCAGAGGGAATTTTGCCTTAATTGAAAAGGAGGGGAAGTTTCAATTGTTTACCAAAGGAATAGATTACTTTTGTTTGAATGTTGAGCCTGAAAAATCCAGTACTGATCCTAAACCTGAAAAAGAGGTAAAAAAGAGTAAAGTAGTTCTCAAAAACCGTTATTTATATAAAAGTGGCGTGAAGAAGATAGGGGAGCTGGACACGTACAAGAAAAGAAGCGTCAAGATTACGAATGTAGGAAAACCATTTGTACTAAAACAAAAATTGCATGACGTTCCAGATTGGCTTTTTGAAAAGCTAAAAGACCAAGATGTATGTTGGATCTATTTTGAATATGCTGAAGAACAATTATCAGAGGCACCAATAGAAACTGCACCAATCAATTTAAAAAGTGACATTGAAAGTTGTGTTAAATACTTTAAGTTACATGGTGAAAAAACAAGAAAAAAACCAATTATCAATGCTGAAGCACCAGGTAACGTAAACCTATTCAGATATTGTGATTTACGGCGCATTGATCAGGAATTAAAAGTCTTATTTGTTTGTAGTGAAAACTATCTTTGGTTACTGGAACAAAATAGACAAGATCCACTACCTAACATCAAATTAAACAATATTAGTTTTGGCGGTTGGATCATTCCCAAGACGACAAACCAAGATATGTTGAATAAGCTAATAATGTTAGATAAAGAATTAAAAACGAATCCAGATGCTTATCTTCTAAGTGTACGAGAGAGAGATGGATCCGTAAATTTGAACAACTCCTATAAGTGATATTCTGCTCCTCAAATGATGTTATAAACATCAATATATGGAGTATTTTATGGCACGTAGACCAAGAAGAAATCATTCAAATGATTTTAAAGCTAAGGTAGCACTTGCTGCGATTAAAGCAGAAAAAACACTTGCTGAATTGAGTGCTGAGTTTGATGTTCATCAAAACCAAATTATTGACTGGAAAAATCAATTGATCTCAGCTTCCTCGCAAGCTTTCGATCAATCAAAAGCTCCAACAGAACCACCCATCGATCTAAAAAAACTACATGCAAAAATCGGTGAGCAGGCATTAGAAATTGATTTTTTAGAAGGTGTGTTGAAGAAACTGGGCCGCTTCAACCACAAAAGTTAATCGACGACTCACTTCAGATTTCAGTATCTAAGCAAGCTAAGCTGCTGAAAGTCTCCCGTGGTTGTTATTACTATCGCCCAAAACCTGTGAGTGCATCAGATCTGAAGCTGATGCGATGTATTGATGAATTACATATGCAATATCCTTTTGCAGGCAGTCGTATGATGCGTGATTTGTTGAATCGTCAAGGACATCATATAGGACGACGTCATACACGTACTTTAATGAAGAAAATGGGTATTCAGGCTGTCATTTACAGCAATATAATAGAGTGGCATTATAGATAATCAATAGGTTGTCA
Source organism: Acinetobacter portensis (assembly GCF_023158935.1). Classification (GTDB taxonomy): domain Bacteria; phylum Pseudomonadota; class Gammaproteobacteria; order Pseudomonadales; family Moraxellaceae; genus Acinetobacter; species Acinetobacter faecalis. The sequence goes on along the minus strand of NZ_CP096121.1, from coordinate 154,112 downwards.
CTCTAATTTCACACAATTAAATTAGATTATTTATACAAATAGATAAGAGTGGCTTACAAAATTACATTAATACGCACGATTGGCTGAATGGTGAATTTTTTATGAAAAAATTGAGTGATGAATACTCACCTGTTAGAAAAGCCCAAACTGTTTACGGGAGTATTTCAGGCAATTATGCTTTTAGAGGTGAAAAAACCATATGGTTTGAATCCACACTTGAGCGTGATTTCATACTTAAGCAAGAATTTAATAACAATGTGATTGATGTTATAGGTCAACCTGTAGTTATCCCCTACATCACTGAATTGGGTAATCAATCAACCTACACCCCTGACTTTTTAGTGCAGTTTTTAAGCTCGAATTGTGATGATTTTGAGGATTTTCCAGTACCAATGCTCATCGAAATTAAACCTAAGAAAAAGCTTGTTGAGGACTGGGATAAGTTAAAACCAAAATTTAGAGCAGCCCATCGTTTTGCTGTTGATAAAGGGTGGAAATTTAAGATTATCAGTGAAACAAGATTATATGATCAGTATTGGGAAAATATTAATTTCTTAAAAAAATTTAGACGCTCTCATGTAGATGCCGTTGATCAACAATTATTACTCGATACTCTGCAAAAATTAGGTCAATCAACAATTAATCAGTTACCTGCTCATCTTTTTAAAGATAAAACCAATGTTTTAAAAGGGATTCACCAAGTTTGGGCACTAGTGGCAAAGCGAATGATTGCTTGTGACTTGTATTGCCCTTTAACGGCTAAAACAGTGATATGGGTGAACCAAAATGATGCGTTTGTGAGGAATATCTAAATGATTGAATCTAATGCTGTCAGTATTGATCGTAGTCGTATCATTCTAAAACCCAATGTGGTTGTTGGTTATGAGGGAAAACCTTATAAAATTGTTAATGTTTTAAATGCCAATGACATTGTTATATCAAGTCTTGATTCGGTACGTAGTTTACAGGTCAATGCTAAAAGTTTGACCGTTTTTGATGGGGAAAATACGCTAACTGAAAACCTAAACAAAGGTGATAAGGATATCAGTAATGAAGCTTGGCAGATTGCTTTACAACGTTATGAGATTATTAAGCCTTTGATTGAGTATTCAACCACTGAACTGGTCGAAAATAGGGCGAATGAATATGATGTAAATCGTTCAACATTGTGGAAGTGGCTTAAAGATTATCGAGAAAATAATTCTCTAATGGCGTTGATTCCCAAAAAACGAGGTTGGACAACTGAAAAATCAAGGTTGTCACCTCAAGTGAGCAATATCATTAAACAAGCTATCAATGATGAATATTTGAATGCGAAGAAACCCAGTATTTCCAAAACGATTGAAATTGTAAAAGCAGAGTGTTCACGACTTCAGCTTGAAGCACCACATGAAAACTCTATTCGTAGAAGAATCGAGGCTTTAAATGATTACCAAGTAACGAAAGCACGTCTTGGATCTAAAGCTGCAATAGATAAATTTAAGGCTGCTGCGGGTTCATTTCCAAATGCTGATTACCCTTTGGCATATGTGCAGATTGATCATACACCTCTAGATATTGAAATCGTGGATGACGAGTTCAGAGAAGCGATTGGAAAACCTCACTTAACCTTGGCAATCGATGTTTTCAGTCGGATGATCGTAGGGTATTACCTATCACTAGAAGCGCCAAGTACGACTTCAGTGGCGATGTGTATAGCATCTTGTATTTTGTCAAAAAAACGTAAGTTAATCGAACTAGATATTGATGCTGAATGGCAGGTCGAAGGGATCATGGACTCGGTGCATACAGATAATGGACCCGATTTTAGAACCAATCACATCAGTAAAGCTTGTCTAAAGTATGGGATTCATTGGGAATACCGACCAATTGGTGGGGCAAGGTTTGGCGGTCACATCGAGCGTATGCTTGGTATCGTCAATCTTGAAATGCATGTCTTGGATGGTACAACTTTTTCAAATGTGCAGCAGCGTGGAACTTATGATTCCGCGAAACAAGCCTGTATGACATTAAAAGAGCTTGAATACTATATCGTTTATTGGATTACTAAAGTTTATCACCAGAAGAAACATTCCGCTTTAGGAACATCCCCAATAGTTAAATGGGAAGAAGGTATTTGGGGGACGAAGACGACAGCAGGTACAGGTTTGAAAGAACGTGTATCAGATGAAGATACCTTGTTTATTGACTTTCTACCTGAATTTGAAGCGACTATTCAGCGTACAGGGGTGCAAAAAGATAACTTATTCTATTTTGCCGACTGTTTAAGACAATGGGTTAATTCTATTGATCCAGAGGACAATAATCGAAAGCGTAAAAGAAAATTCTTGTTTAAACGTGATCCGAGGGATATTTCACAGATTTGGTTTTATGAGCCATTTTCTAATACCTATTTTAAAGTACCTACTGCAAAGCGAGAGATACCACCGATTAGCTTATTTGAATATAAGCAGGTTCAGAACTATCTCAAAAGTGAGCGTCAGGATGTTCAGAATCAAGATGAGATTTACAAGGCGATTTTACATCTACGTGAACAGCTTAATCAGGCTCGAAGCTTGACTCGAAAGCAACGTCGCTCAAACCAAAGAAAAAAGGAAAATGAAAAAGCCATCACTCAGCTTTCCGAACAGAATCAGTCTAAAAAGGCTGTAGTTTCTGAAAGCATTCAGACAAGTGATGATTTGTGGAGTACCCCTTTAACTGCATTTGATGATTTGAGGTGATGTGATGGAAAAATATGAACATCTTGCAGAGCATGTACTTGAAATCATGCAATTAAGCGATAGTGAACGGATTGAGACATTATTTACTGATCGATGGATTGGCTATAAGAAAGCTATTACCATCATGAATACATTGACTGATATTCTGAATCGCCCTAGGAAACTAAGACCAGAATGCTTGTTGATTGTTGGCGACTCCAATATGGGCAAAACAACCATCATTCATGAGTTTGCTAGACAGTATTATACAAAAACCGTAAGTGATGCCGACATGGATTTGTTGTCCGTGACCAAGCCTGTTTTGCCGATACTTGCTCCAGCAAAAGCGAATGTTAAAGAACTCTATATTAATATTTTAAATCACTTCTTTGTGCCATTTCGGGCAAGTGATCCTGAAGCCAAATTACGAAATCAAGCCGTACACTTGATGCGTAAGTATGAAACAAAAATGTTGATTATCGATGAAATTCATAATTGTCTGACAGGTTCAGCCAAATTGCTTCCCGAAGTCATGAATACGCTCAAGAACCTCAGCAATGAATTGAGTCTGAATATCGTAGGTGTCGGTACTCGTGAAGCAATCACCATACTGCATACTGATCCGCAATATGCCAGTCGCTTTGATGTGGTGAATTTACCTAAATGGGAACTCAATCAAGATTTTTTAAGATTATTAGTCAGCTATGTTCGACTATTGCCATTAAAAAAACAGTCTAATCTTGCATCCAAAGAGATTGCTACGTTGATTTTTGAAGTGTCAGGTGGAAATCTGGGAGATTTAAATCGATTACTAGTGGAGTGTGCCAAAGAAGCCATTTTACAAGGTGATGAAGAAATTACCTATGACATCGTACATAAGTTTAAATGGCTTAAACCTACGGAGGGTTTAAGAAATATTAGAAATATAAATCTCAGCCTGAGTTAATTCTGCGAAATCATTATAGGGAGGTAGAGATGAGTCAACCTGAACAATGTTGGTATATCAGAACTCCCATTCAACAGGGGGAAATATTTTCATCGTGGCTGATCCGTTCTGCATTAGATGTAGGATGCTCACCTATGGTTCTCGTTGAGGCTTTATGGGGGAAATGGAGAGCTTTAACAATTGATTTAGATAAAGGAGTAGATGCAGAAAGGTTCGATGCTCTGTTATCTCATAGTATTGAGTCAAAACAGAATATACAGCAATCGATGTTGAGTAGCATTGTTTCTCAGATACACCCAAATTATGATCCAAAGCAAAATATCCCTTGGGTTTTATCCTTGGGCACACGAAACCGTTCAAATATATCAGGTCGACAAGTGTGTGTTGAATGCTTGAAAAGTCGTGAAAATCCGCCTTATTTGCGTTTAATGTGGCGTATGGGGTGGCATTATCATTGTGATCGACATCGAGTCTATTTAATTGACCATTGCCTTGAATGTGGTGCGACGATTCAACCATTTAAAGCGGATTTAGAACATGGTTGCTTGGCGATCTGTACAGTATGTGGTTTTGATTTAAGGTATTTTGAGGGAAGCAAAAATATCAATTTAAACGCTTTAAACTTCCAAGATAAAGCAGAGCAAGTCTTAAATCAAAAATTTGGTTTTTATAATCAATCACGTGTAACTTCTCAAGTATGGTTTGAAATTGCTCGTGCATGGCTCAGTGAGATCAGATTTTTGGTCAATACGCCAAATAAAAATGTGATTCAATTGTTTGAAAGTTTTGACGTAAATTTACATCTTCCAAATCCAATTACTCCTTTGGCATTTGAATATCTGAATACTCAAGAGCGAATAGTTTTGCTTTCAATATTGGATCAGATTATGGATATTCCCTGTAATTTACTAATACAGCGTTCAAAGGAATACGGAATTAGTCATGCAAACTTTTGGGATAAGCGTAAGAAGCTGCCTGTTCAGCTCCAACAGATGAAAGATTTAATGATTAAGCCTACAAGACATTATCCTGTCTCTCGTGCAGCAATAACTGTTACTAAGCCAAAATCTAAAGCAAGTGTACAACGTCAATGGTTAAATTTATTAAGAAGAAGCAATAATAGTGGAGCGAGGCATATTGACTGAAAATGTTATTGAACATGACTGTCATGGATGCAACCAGTCTGTTTCTTTCATAAAAAAACGATATAAAGGCAAGAAATATTGTTCGACTTGTTATGCTCGTAACTTTAAAAAACGATTATGCCCAAGTTGTGGTGACTTTGCCCGACTCCCTAGAGATGATGAACAAGCCATTTGTAATGAATGTATTAAGAAACAACCCTGTATTCGATGTAATCAGACAAATAAACCAATAGGTAAGCTAACAGAGTATGGTGTGGTCTGTAATAGTTGTTCCGTGTATTTTAGACCTATTGAGCCTTGTGAGCGATGTGGTACACCATCACAAAAATTGACCCGAATTTCACGATTTAATGATGATCTACGGGTATGTCCAAAATGTGCGACACGAGATTATGAGACATGTCCATCGTGCCAGAAGCATCGTTTATTGGAGTCTGATACATCAGGACAAAGAACGTGTAAAAAATGTAGAGATAAGCCTCAGAAATCCTGTAAAGCATGTCATTGTATGATTGCAGCAGGTTGTGCTGATTTATGCGATGATTGTTATTGGCATCAAAATTTATGGAATAAATTTGATCAAAATCAGAAAGTATTTGAGTCTAGTGACTTAAAACAGCAGTATGAAAACTATATAGGCTGGTTAGAAAAGAAAGTTGGATCACATAAAGCTGCATTATATATAAATAAACATACCCATTTCTTTATGAAAACCGAAATAGATTGGAATCAATCTGTGCCTACCCCAAAGCAGTTATTAGTAAGGTTACGAAGTAGTGGACTTAGAAAATTTGAATTGGTGATGCTATGATGTGGTTCTAGGATTTTAGACCACGCCTATAAGTGATAATCTACTCCCCAATAAGCATGGGAAATGCTTGTTTTTGGAGTCAACCATGACACGAAGAAAACGTCGTAATCATTCAGCAGAGTTTAAAGTTAAAGTTGCTCTCGCAGCAATTAAAGGCGACCACACACTCGCTGAACTTTCTACTCAATTCGACTTACATCAAAACCAAATAATTGATTGGAAAAATCAACTGCTTGAGCAATCAATCAATATTTTTTCACGACCAACAGCACAACAAGAACCTGAGATTGACCTCAAAGCTCTACATGCCAAGATAGGACATCAGGCATTGCAAATTGATTTTTTAGAAGGTGCGCTCAGAAAAATAGGGCAGCTGAGCGGCAAAAAATGATCGATAAGACCCATCAACTTTCGGTACGACAACAATCGCAATTGATTCAAATCAATCGCAGTACGTTGTATTACAAGCCCAAAGAGATTTCATCAACTGATTTGAGTTTGATGCGTCTAATCGATGAAATTCATCTCGACTACCCATTTATGGGCAGTCGAATGATAAGAGATATGCTACAGCGTCAAGGACATAAAATAGGTCGGCGTAAAGTCCGACGTTTAATGCGCTTGATGGGAATACATGCCTTGTATCCAAAACCCAATACCAGTAAGCCTAATCTTGCACACCGTATTTTCCCATATCTGTTGAAAAACATGGTCATCGATCACTCTAATCAAGTCTGGTGTACAGATATCACGTACATTCCTATGGCTAAAGGCTTTGTCTATCTGTGTGCAATTATAGATTGGCATAGTCGTAAAGTACTGGCTCATCGTGTATCGATCAGTATGGAAACAGACTTTTGCATAGATGCGTTGCAAGAAGCAATTGTGAAATATGGTTGTCCAGAGGTGTTTAATACAGACCAAGGCAGTCAATTCACAAGCGAGGCATTTTTGAATGAGTTAAAATTGCGAAATATCCGTATCAGTATGGATGGGAAAGGACGATGGATGGATAATGTAATGATTGAGCGTTTATGGCGCAGTGTGAAGCATGAGGAAGTCTATTTGAAGGCTTACGATACGGTTAAACAAGCAAAACAATCAATTGCTGAATATTTGGATTTTTATAACACGATACGTCCTCATTCAAGCTTGAATAAGGCAACACCAAATGAATTTTATGATCGACATTTACCAAAAGTAATGGCAGCATAATTTAAATATTTAGAGCGGATTTATCACTTATAAAACTAGATTGAGTGGTCTAATTAACGGAACCACATCACAATGGCTTAAAGAAGTTCATGACATTCAAATAGATATGGATATCAAAAAAAGTTGTTCAGAACGAGATCAGATGGAAAAGCTTGTGCAAAGTATTTTTCAACCATCTTTGGCTTATGATGTTGTACTGGAATACAAGAATAAATTAGAAGAAAAAATCAAACGAGGTGAGACTTCAATACGTTCAGCTCGGTTGGCAGTAAAGCCTGCTGTGGCGTTGATGTTATCAATGGGGCAAGAAAGTACCCAATTACCAAATTTGGAGCATATCAAAGCGTATTTGGCTGACTATTCGGGTCAAGCTGCTGCACTCACTGGATTCATTAACTTTTTAAATGAGAATTACGGTGCTTCCATTGATTATTTAAAATTGAAAAAATCTGATTTTTTAAAGACTAAACAAAAGAAAAAACTAGAAATGGAACTTATTGCACTTACCCAAACTGATTTAAGAGACAGTGAATTTATTCTAAGTTGGGTCAGAAGTGGACTTAGATATTTTCATCAACTTCCTTACATTGATGCCCTAAAGATTAAAACGGAAATGATTACTGAGATCGAGGATGGTTTCACTGTTGTATTCAATGGACAGTCTTATTGGTTACCCAAAAATAGATTATAGCGAGCTTTAAAAAATATATTTGGTAATTAAATCAATTAGTAAAGAGATGATAAACATTTTTTTGACTGTCAGATTGTGCTGCATGACTATCACCTAATAAATATGCGTATAGAAAGAATATTAAGGTATGATAACAATAAAGCTCTGTATGAGTGCCAAAAGAGCATTTCATTAGACATTGCATTGACGGATGAAGGTGGTGAATATCTTTTAAATTCCTGTGGATTAGAATGTTATCAATTTTTTTTTCAAAACCAAGCAGAACAGAAAAATAATATGTCGATTAAAATTCAGAATACTTTTTTAAGGATAAGAAAAATAGCAAATGATGAATATTTCAGTCTTTCAGCATGAATCGATATTACGATTGGGGTGCTTCCTTAGCATCTTATTTCTTATATATATAGGAGAAAAATACTGGAGTCGTCGACAGTTGCGGTTTAATAAGCATAAACGCTGGGCTACCAACCTAAGCATGGCTTTATTGGGTAGTGTATTTGTGCGTTTGCTATTGCCGATCAGTGCTACAGGTATTGCTTATCTAAGTCATCAGTATGGTGTAGGTTTATTCAATTTTTTACATTTGAACCAAGCTGTGTCAGTCATTTTAGGTATTGCTCTATTAGACGTTGCAATTTATGCACAGCATGTGATTTTTCATGCTGTACCATGGTTATGGAAATTTCATCGTGTGCATCACGCTGATCCTGATTTTGATGTGTCTACGGGTATTAGATTTCATCCTATTGAAATTTTACTTTCTATGTTGATCAAGTTCGCTGTTATTGTCTTATTGGGTATACCTGCCATAGCAGTATTAATATTTGAAATTTTATTAAATGCGACAGCTATGTTTAATCATAGTAACATTAGATTGCCGTGTACTGTCGATAAATGGGTACGTTGGTTCATTATCACACCAGATATGCATCGAGTGCATCATTCAACAGATTATTCAGAAATGAATCGAAATTTTGGTTTTAATTTGTCTTGTTGGGATCGGTTGTTCGGCACTTATATTGATCAACCGAAATTGGGCCATGAAAGGATGGAAATTGGTTTGTCGCATCAACAGCCAGAACAAACGATATCCTTAACACATATGTTGCTCATGCCTTTCAATAAGAAAAAATAACATAATACGTAAAGCTTATTCTCGATGTGATAAATTCTTTAAAATGTAATAATTTTAAATCAATAACGTCTAACAGAATAATTTGACTATACGAATGGAAGAAAACATGAAAAAAATAGATATTGCAGTCATTGGTGGTAGTGGCTTATATCAGCTCACAGATTTACAACAGGTTGAACGTCTTCGTATAGAGACACCTTATGGTCTCCCTTCAGATGAAATTGTGGTTGGTGAAATAAATAGTGTACATATTGCCTTTCTAGCTCGACATGGTCAGGGACATCAATTCCTTCCATCAGAAGTACCGTATTGTGCCAATATATATGCGCTCAAATCACTAGGGGTTAAATATATTATTTCGATTTCAGCTGTTGGTTCTTTGCAAGAACAACTTAAACCACTTGATCTAGTGATTCCAAATCAATTTATTGACTTAACTAAACAGCGAGCAGGAACATTTTTTGGTCAAGGTGCAGTTGCACATGTATCTATGGCTGACCCTGTTTGCCCAGCTTTAGCGCATATTCTAAGTACGGCTTGTGAGCAAGCTTTACCTGAACACACATGCCATCCACAAGCAACATATGTTTGTATTGAAGGCCCTCAGTTTTCGAGTCGGGCTGAATCAAATTGGTATCGACAAATGGCAGATATTGTGGGAATGACAAATATGCCTGAGGCAAAATTGGCGCGGGAAGCAAGTATCGCATATGCTACATTAGCATTAGTCACTGATTTCGATTGTTGGCATCCACATGAACAAGATGTGAGTGCTGATTATGCGATTCAAAATTTAAAACGGAATGTTACCAATGCGGCAAAAGTGATTCAGCATGCGGTTGCATTACTTGCGATACAGCAACCTGCGTCGATTGCCCATCAGGCCTTAGCATCAGCACTGGTTACGCCAATTGAGCAAATGAGTGATGAGACCTATAAACGCTTAAAAGCGATTTTACCGATATCATAAGAAAACCCACATACTTAACCATGCAATCCCTGCTGCGAAAGGCAGGGTGACCACCCAAGAGAGCAATACATTTCGCAAAGCAGACCAATCAATACGCTTTGAGCTTGCACCTACCCCAGCAATTGCACCAACTGCAACATGGGTTGTTGATACAGGTAAACCAAATTTACTGGCAAACAAAACTAAAGAAGCTGTGATCAGATTTGCGACCAAGCCAGAAGCATGGTCTATTTGAGTAATGCGTTGGCTCATGGTTTGTGCGACTTTACGAGCAAACAAAAGACCGCCTACTCCCATGATGATTGCAATGAATACAACAGCATGAGACTGATCTAACATCTTAGCGGCAATGAGGAGTGCAACCAGTTTCGGTGTATCATTTAAACCACGGGCAAAACAGATTGCTATTGCTGATCCAATATGTAATCGGTCTAATGATTTTGATATAGACAAGTGAATAGGAGTAACTAGATTTTGGCAATTTTCCTGAGTATCTATATACATCGTACTAGTCAAGTTGGGTTGTTGAACAAGATTTGAACCTAGGGAATGAGTTTGTTCTACCTGTACGATAGGCTTGAATACAGGTCCACAAATACAGTCCTTGTTAAGTTGTTTATTGTCTAACCGTAAAAAATGAAATAATTTGAATAACACGATACCTAGTAGCACAGCTAGTATTGGACTGACCAGCATTGGTAATAAAAATGAATTTAAAAGTTGTGTGAGGTTTACATGATCGAAGCCGTAAAATAGCCCTGAGCCAATCAATCCACCCAACAATGCATGTGTAGTTGATACAGGAAAACCAAGCCGAGTAGCCAAGAAAACTGTTATTGCCCCAGCACTAGCAACACTCGCAATAAATGATAAATTACTCACAATTACATCAGGAACTAATCCTTTTCCAGAGAATTGCTGAACTAAAGTCTGAGAAAGTAGTAAGGATGCTAAGCTTCCTGCTAAAGTCGCAAAAGTTGCAAGCATAAGTGCTGATCGATAAGATAATAAACCAGCTCCCCAGACTGTTGCAAAACCTTTAAAGTTGTCATTAGCACCATTACTGAATGCCACAGATAGGGCAGCAATAAAAACAATAAACTCCATGTTTTTTCGTCCTTATTCTTATTTAGCAACAATCACCTGATTGTTCATTATTATTTTGTGAAAATGGTATTGAACTACCACATCCATCAAAAATTCCAAAGTGCTGATCAAAGTTACCAATAAATTCAAAATAAGGAGCGAAACGACTATCGTGTAGCATGTGCCAAGTATTACCACAGACAGGAAAAACTTTATTTTTTTCGATGTGATGATGCTTATCTAAGCTAAATCGTTGCGGTGCATGCTGAATACCACCACGATAAATGACAGCTTGACCATAATCCTCACAAGCATGCTCTAATACTGGTAATTTAAATAAGCGATAAGTTGCTGAGTAAAATTGAATATTTTCGATCTTATTAGCCAAAGCCGAATCAGTTATTTCCAAAGGACGATCAGTCACTAAACGTGGATCAATAAATCCTGTTTGATGCGCCAAATGGATAAAGTCATTCCAGTACAACGCGCCAGCTAAACATTCACCGTAGAGTACAGGATCTGTTCGTAGTGGTGACGGAATACGTCGATTGGCATAGACATCCGAAAAATAAAACTCACCGCCAACTTTGAGTAACTTATAAAGTTCTTTTAGTACAGATGCTTTATCTGGTGACAAATTGATCACACAATTTGAGACAATCACATCAAAGCTATTGGGTTCTAGATTTAACTCATCTAATTTCTCAATGTAACCTTCTATAAAGCTCACATTATCGAATCCGAATTTTTCGGCATGATAAGGCTGATATTTCTGAGCAACGGCAAGTTGTTCTTTGGTCATATCAATACCAGTGACATGACCGGTAGGACCCACCAATTGAGCTAAAGCGTAGACATCTCGACCTGCACCACAGCCAAGATCGAGCACACGACAACCTTCGAGTTGTTGTGGGCAAACAAGTCCGCAACCATAGTATCGACTTTGTACCTCATCATGAATATTGCTTAAAATTGGCTTTAACCACTCAGGTATCTGGCTGATATCACAGCAGGCACTGGTTTTTAAATCAGTAGAATTTTGTAATTGTTTTCCATAATAATCTTGTACAATGTCATGCATTATATTTAGCTCCAAAATATGATTTATTCTCTTTAGACGTTAATCCAGTCAAAATCTTACAAAGTTTAGTAAATCCAAGTCGCGGGTAAATAGTGTAAATCCGCTGATGTATCAATATCAGCCTCTTGTGGGAAGTGATAACAAGACCAACCGAGTTGCTGGATTTTATTTTTTGTACTTTTGTAAACAGTAGAAGTACTCCATTCAATGCCTTCAAATAAAGTGATGCTGTAGGCTTTGACTCCCATCAAGACATAGCCTCCATCCAAAGCAGGAGTGAGTACAGAGTCATGAAAGTTCAATTGCTCAGCAGCTTGAAGAAGTTTATCTTGATCTAAAGCTGGACAATCTGTACCAATCAAAATGACATGACGATTCGGCTGAGATATAAGGTTGTTACGGACAGCCGTTGCCATGCGTTCGCCTAAGTCACCAGAACTTTGATTGGACCAAATCAATCTTGAATTATGGCAAATATCCAGTGCTTCCCAGCAAGGATGATCATGATTGGGGGAGACACACAGCTCAACTTCTAAATTTGTTTTTAAAGCCTCATGAACGGCATGATTGAGAAGTTGAAGTGCTAAAAGTGCTGCACGATCAGCACCTAATTCGGGAATTAAGCGTGTTTTTACATTTCCAGCTTGAGGATACTTGGCAAAAATAATGATTCGTGTGGCGTTAGTCATAGTGATATTCCCCTATCAATTTATGAGTAGGTACGCCTCGCCAATATAAAAATCGTAACCGCCACATCAACCAAATCGTCCTCCATACCCCATATTTTTCCCATCGTCTTGCTGAGGTCATCACTCTATTTTTTAAACAAAGTGGTGGGTGATCTGATTTGAGCTGTTTAGACAGTTCAATATCTTCCATTAATGGTTGATCTGGATAGCCACCGATCTTTTCAAATAATTGTCGTGAGATGAAAATGGCTTGATCTCCTGTTGCGATACCAGTGATACGAGAGCGAAGATTCATCATGAAGCTGATCAGTCGGAAAATAAATCGAGGGCGATCAATTTGTACATCGAAGCGCCCCCAAAATGGTGGGTTTACCTGCCGAATTTTGCTTAGTGCATTGGAAGGTAAGCGTGTATCAGCATGTAAAAACAAAAATGTATCCGCTGTACTGATAGATGCACCTTGATTCATCTGCTGTGCTCGACCTGAAGCACTCTGGGTGACTTTGAATCCGAAATATTGGGCAATCGAAACACTCATATCAGTACTGCCACCATCTATGATGATGACTTCATCAGCGGGAGGTGATAGGGCATGTAGGTTGGCAGCTAAGTCATGCAAATTTTCTGCTTCATTTAAAATGGGAATAATGATTGCTATCTTCATGGTGTTTTGTTAAGCCTCCAATCATATTCTAAATATTTGATTTTAATTTTTTGCTGTTTTAATGCATTTGTTTGAACTGAATTTAGGCTTAAAGCTTTGGGGTACATACTTAAGAATTGAGATACGCTATGAGTTTGTTTCCATCCCAACTCAAAGTCTTTTTTGTACCATTTAAAAATACTAGAGATATAAATCGTATCATTTTCAATATAGTTACGTTTCTTATCTGAAAGAAATAAATAGGTGGCTTGTTCTAATTGTTGATCTAATTTTGATGATTGATATGCTTCAGGGCGTAAAGCTGGACAGCCAATGCTGGCACAATTTACTGCAAAATGAATTCGAGGATCATTGTACTTTCTTAACTGATCTTCGATTTCATCCAATGAATATTTCTTATCAAGCAATGGTATGAATTTCTTTTTCCATGGTGTTTGTATTAATGATCCTAAGTCACGAATTGAAGATAAATCAGGGTATTTGCTTAAAATGAGTTCAATCGTCCAAGCATTGTATGCATTAATCAAAAAAGTCATTTGCTCTGCTTTGGACCATGCATCAAACTCTGATTTTCTAATTTGCTCTATTCTTTTTAAATACGAACGAAGCTGTTGATGTTCGGTAGATAATTTAAGCTGATCATACTTTACTTGTGTAACTTGACCGCCTTTTAAACTAAGTACATTTTTCTTAAGTAATTGATCAAATGCTTGATGATCAACGTTAGCAAAACTGAGGGTCACAGATAAGCCAAAGAAACCTACGAAAAGGCGTGATAAAATAAGGTTCATTTTCTTCTCCACGCATGATATCGCTCAGCCAGCTTTAAAAGCTTTTGCGGTGCATGCGCACGTTTCCATTCACCTGCAACATATTTATTTGCTTCATTTAAGGTTGGATAAGGGTGTATCGTGCCAAGTATTTTGTTAAGTCCTAAACCATGCTTCATCGCCAGAACAAATTCAGCGAGAAGTTCGCCACCATGATACCCAACGATAGTGACACCTAAGATTTTATCTTTATTGGGTACAGTCAGTACTTTTATCCAGCCAGCATCATGTCCATCCGTGATTGCGCGATCGAGATCATCAATGCCATATGTTGTCACTTCATACGGGATATTTTTTTCTTTGGCTTCTTGTTCATTTAAACCTACACGAGCAACTTCTGGATCGACAAAAGTGATCCATGGAATAACACGATAATCAGTTTTAAATTTTTTGAACGTTCCAAATAAAGCATTAACAGTGGCATACCATGCTTGATGTGCCGCGGTGTGTGTAAACTGATAAGGGCCAGCCACATCACCTGCTGCAAAAATATTGGGATATAATGTTTCTAGGTAGTCGTTAGTGATTACGGTTCGCTGTGTTTCGATGCCTAGTTGTTCTAGGCCATATCCAGTTAATCGCGCACTACGGCCTACAGCGACAATAATTTCATCGAATTCAATCGCATATTCTTGGTTTTGATGTTCTACCCAAAGTTGTTTAACTCCATTTTTGCATTCACAACGAATTGCTTTATGTTGTGTTAAGACTTGAACACCGTCTTGTTCAAGATTTTGTTTGATATATTGAGATACTTCGCTATCTTCACGAGAAAGAATGAGATTAGACATTTCAATTTGAAATACTGTTGATCCCAATCTTGAAAAAGCTTGTGATAGTTCACATCCGATTGGTCCTCCACCAAGCACAATCAAACGTGAAGGAGCTTGTTCGTAGGTAGAAAATTTGTCCCATAATGTATCACTCGTTAGATAACCAACATCTTCAAGTCCAGATAAGGGAGGAACAAAAGGATGAGCACCCGTCGCAATGATAATACTTCTTGTCGTTAATCGTTCGACAATGCCTTTTTCATCTTTAATTTCTACCTCCCAAGGAGAAATTATTGTGGCATAACCTGTTTTGACATCTACGCCAAGCTGTGTGTATCTATCAATACTGTCGTGAGGCTCAATTTTTTTTATAGCTTGATGAACACGATTCATGACGGCTTTGAAATTCACCGAAAACTTTGAGCAACTAATATCATTTATTTCGGCATCTTTAATTGTTTTGACTGTTTTCGCACAACTAATCAATGCCTTACTTGGGACGCAGCCATAGTTTAGGCAATCACCTCCCATTTTATGTGCTTCGACTAAAGTCACTTTTGCTTTTACAGTTGCAGCAATATACGAGGATACTAACCCAGCAGCACCAGCACCAATAACAATCAAGTTACGATCAAAATGCTTTGGTTTGCTCCATTTCTGATATATTTTTCTTTTTTGAAAAATTGAAAGTATTATTTTAATAATCCATGGAAAAGTGGCTAATAATGCAAAAGACAGTAAAATAGGTAAAGAAACAATATCAGAAAGGTCCTCAATTTTAGCGAGTTGTGTACCCGCATTTACATAGACTATCGTTCCAGCCAGCATCCCTATTTGACTGACAATATAAAATGTACGTGCTTTAATGCGAGTAATCCCCATCACAAGGTTAATAATAAAAAAAGCAATCACTGGAACAAGACGTAAGGTGAATAAATACATTGCACCATCTTTCTCAATCCCTTTATTGATCTTTTTAAGATAGCTCGGGAAGCGTTGTTCAATATAATCACGCAGAACAAATCGCGCGATTAAGAATGCAAATAATGCACCGATACTAGAAGCAAATGAAACGAGAATTGTGCCCCACAAAATGCCAAATAACGCACCAGCAAGCAGTGTCATTACAGCTGCTCCGGGTAGAGACAAAGCCGCCACTAGGACATATATGAGGAAAAATATGGATGCAGAAAGAATTGGATTTTCATCTCGCCACGAATGGAAAAGCTGTAATTGGCTTTGAATATACTCTAGATTGAAATATTGCTGACCATTAAACGCAAAGAATGCAAAAATCGCAGAAATAATAACGGCTATAATTATCATTTTTTTCATTTTATTGCTCCTTTTCACTCAAAGCACCGCCACAACTACTACCTTGACCTGCTGTACATCCATAGCAATGATCAGCAATATGAATATCTGAATGACTTAAAGTTGAGTGAAGAAGATCTTTAAGGTATCTAAGTTTTGGATTGAGTGTCTTTAACTTAAGCTGTTGATTAAAATCACAATCATATAAATTTCCTTGCCAATCGACACTAATCGTTGATTTACACATCACATGTTCTAGGTTTGCAGCCGAATAATTTTGTTTTAATAAAGTCATATAGGATGAAAATTCATTTTTTGCGAGCAGGATGGCTCCGAATCGCTGAATAGGCATATTGGTAATCGTAAATAATTGATTAAACTCAATACCAAACTGATCAAATAATTCTTTTTTATACTGTTGCTCAAGTTTTTTTTGGTCAGGAGGAAGTGTTGCCCCCAAAGGGTTATAAACGAGATTTAAGATGAGATTTGAATTATGATGACCATAGCCCAAGCGATTGAGTTGTTTAAGAGCATCAATACTATGCTCGAAAACGCCTTTACCGCGTTGTTTATCGACATTTGTTGCTGAATAACAAGGTAGTGATGCAACGATCTCAACACTTTGATCTGCTAAAAATTCAGCCATATCAATATAGTCTGGCTCCATCAAGATTGTGAGGTTACATCGATCTATGACAGTGACATCTAATGATCTAGCAACTTTTACGAGTCGTTTAAACTGAGGATGCATTTCTGGTGCCCCCCCTGTTAAGTCTAAGCTCTGAATATTTTTTTTCTTTAAAACTTCTATAACGAGTTCGACTAATTCTTCTGACATCATTTCAGTGCGATGTGGGCCAGCTGCGACGTGACAATGTACGCAAGATAAATTACATCGATACCCTAAATTTACTTGAAGTGTTAGGAGCTGATCACGTTGAATGATGGGGAAATCTGTTATTTCAAGCATTTCAATTGTAGATTTCATTTTTTATCCCATTGTTGTCGTTATTGTTTAGTCGGTTTGACCTGTTTTTATCTTACATTTGATGAAAAAAATAGTTGTAATATAAATATTGGAGTGTACGTCTAATTAATAGCCAAGACTAAAATAATTAAATTAAGTTCTAAAAAATTGGGAGTATAAAATGGGACATGGAATACTCGTATCTCTGAGTAAATGTATTGTAAAAGTTTTAGCTAAACCAAGCCATCAGCATCGACCGAATTTGCCCGATTCAAAAGCTAAATTGATTTCAAGTTTGAGAGTAGCAGATGTTCTACTTGTTGAAGGTGATAGTCGGATTAGTAATTATATTAAATACTTAACACAATCCAATTGGTCTCATGCAGCGCTTTATATCGGTATCAAAAAAATTAATGGTGTGGATATGCATGCATTAGTTGAAGCAGATATTGAGGAGGGGGTAAGACTTATTTCACTCGACCATTATCTTAACCATAATCTAAGAATTTGTCGTCCGATAGCTTTAACTGACCAAGAATGCCTGCAAGTTGTACAATTTGCATTAGAACGTGTCGGAATTGAATATGATCTAAAAAATATTATTGATTTAGCGAGATATTTATTTCCAGTAAGTTTGATTGCACCCTTTATTTCAAAGAGTAGGACTCTATTTTTAGGGAGTGGTGAGCCAACGAAAGCGATATGTTCAACTTTGATTGCTCAAGCATTTCAATCTATTAAATATCCAATATTACCTATCATTCACTCACATACCGAGCACTATTGTCTAGGTTGTGTTAACGAAATTTTCAAAGTCAGACATTATAGTCTTTTTGTACCTAGAGACTTTGATTTATCACCGTATTTTCAAATTATTAAATGGGAAAGTGACTTGAATTTGGATTATAGGAGTATAAAATGGCATGAGGAGTCATAGCTCCTCATTTTCATTTATTTTGAATAAAACTTTCAATAATATCAAATGGAATATAGTCGCCTTCATCTTGGCCATAATAACTGACTTGGATGATGCCATCTTCGTCAATTAGAAAGCTTGCAGGCATTGTATCCTTTTTTCCACTCATTGATTTCGGTACATAGCCTTTAGCAAGAGCTTTGATCATTGTTGGGAAGCGACATATTGACCCTTTCAAAACACCCAACCAAGAGTATTCAACTCCATAATCTTGATAAGCAGTATTCTTTTCATCCGCTAGAACAGGGAATGGTGGTTTATGTTCATTTGCATGCTGTTGCAAGTTTTCTAAAGTAGAATCAAAGATGACAAGCACAGCTAAATCTTCCTGCCACTGAGGAAAGCGAGTAATCATTTGATGCAGTCTTAAGTTGCAAAATGGGCAGCCAGCAAAGCGTTGAAACGAAACTAAGATTTTTTGTCCCTTGTAGTCATCTAAATTTACTTGTATGCCTGTGATATCAGGTAGTTCAAAGTTTGGCCCCTTATTTCCTTGTTTCAGTCTCACGATTAGTTACTCAGTTAAATAATTGCTTAGACATAGATGAACCTCTAATTATTACAATAATTAAGTATTTAATTTCATTAATTCTGACATACGTGAAATTTACAATTGTTTACACTAGAAGTGTAAGGGATCTAGATACTACCTCGTCTATAAAATTAAATGCTAGATATTGATCGAGCATAGCAATTCTATAATATTTGTGAGGTAATTTTTATGTTGATGGCCAATGTCTTAAAAAAATCTGTTGCAATTGCAACTTTATCTTTGTTGGGCTCATTAAGTTCAGTTTATGCTTTAACATTTGAACCTTTTACTGAAGCAAAGTTTAATACGCTTAAAAAGAGTAATAGTGCTTTTCTAATTGATGTAAGGGCAGATTGGTGTCCAACATGTAAAAAACAACATGAGATATTAAAAGACTATCAAACGCTAAATCCTAACAGTGGAATAACAGTGCTAGAAGTTGATTTTGATAAACAAAAGCAATGGGTGAAATATTTTAAAGCACCACGTCAGTCGACGTTCGCACTTTATAAAGGAAATAAGCAAATCTGGTTTGCTGTAGCAGAAACCAAGTCTGAAGCCATTTTTAAACAACTTGATGCAGTCAAGGTGGTGAGTAAATAAAATGGCTTTAGAATTAGCTGCAATTCCTTTAGCATTTATAGCAGGTGTTTTAGGAGTTCTTTCACCCTGCGTTTGGCCATTAATACCTATAGTGATGGGTTCCGCAGCAGGTAAAAGTAAATTTGGACCTTATGCGCTTGCTTTAGGTTTAAGTATTTCATTTGCGGTAGCAGGAACACTACTCAGTTTCATTTTAGTTAATACTGGTCTTGATCCGGAGTTATTTCGTTATTTTGCCGCTATTCTATTGATCTTCACTGCGATTTTGCTCATTCATCATCAGCTAGGAGAATGGCTAAGTGTAAAACTATCTATGCTGACTTCTCGTTTTAATCCTCAAGATAGTGGGCACGGAGGCTGGCTGGGTCAGTTTAACCTTGGTTTGTTATTGGGATTAGTTTGGTTGCCGTGTGTTGGGCCAACTTTAGGCGCTGCAATTGCCCTAGCCTCTATGGGGCAACAAATGTCATTAGCTTTTATGATTATGTTGAGTTTTGGTTTGGGTACAGCTTTAGTCCTCTTAGTTGCAGGTATGTTATCTGCTAAAGTACTAAAAAAAGTGAAGCCTGATTCATTGCAAAATGCTGTTAAAGTAAAAAAAATCTTGGGATGGATCATTCTTATTCTAGGCTTGCTTGTTTTAACAGGGTTAGATAAGCAACTTGAAATCATGGCATTAGGATTATTGCCTGATTGGGCAATTATGATCTGATTGTTTAAAATCAAATTATCTACTCAAGATTCGTTCTTGAGTAGATTTAGCTATTTTCTATTTTCCTTATCATCTACAAAATCTTGTTTTAGAAATTCCTTAGATAAGTGCCTGATTTCCCCCATTTGCTTTTCAAAATTACGACATGCAGAGCACATAGATGTGTGCATAAATACTGACATTTTTTCCTTCATACTCAGAGGTCTATCCATTTTTTCAGAAAGAATTTGAGTCGTTTGATGGCAATTTAGCATTCACATTCTCCTTCCATTACCCATTTATTTTCAAAACATTCACGTAGTTTTAGACGAGCACGATAAATGAGTACATTTAAATTGCTAACAGTCATTGTTAACTGATTACAGATCTCAACAGATTCTAATTCTAAAAATTCTCTCATCATAAACACTTGTGCTTGTTTAGCAGGTAAGTGTTCTAAACAGGCTTCAAATATTTTCCAAAAATCCTGATCTTCAATGCTTTCATCAGGTAGTCTCCAAGAAACTGGTCTTTGGTTGATGTGCCATAGTCCTTTATGATCAAATAGCCTGTCTAAAAAAAGTTGTTCTGATTCATCATCATCACATAGGCTTGAAATAGAAGTGGTTCTTTTATGCTTCCGAAGCAGATCAATTATTTTATTTTTAAGAATTGCAAATACCCACGTTCTATAGGCCGATCGACCAGAAAAAGAATCAGCATATTCATAAGCACTGATCAGTGCATCTTGAACGGCATCTTCTGCTAAATGGAAGTCAGAAAGTTGTAAAGTCGCAAAATGAAGCATCTGAGATCGTAAATGAGCAATAAATTTAGGATCGTCAAAGACCGATGTGTTTTGAAAAGTCATGATCTTTATTCCATTTTCACTTAATATTTATTTCTAAAATAATATTGAGGCCGTTTGTAGAACTCTGGGGAGGTTAATTTAAATGTTATATTCATCTTGCTGAAGAATATAACATTTATACTTAATGCTTTATACTGGGTAACGCATTTGCTAAATCTACAATATTTGCAAAAATATAATTAGGTTTTTGCGCCAATGGGTATAAGGATTGTCCTTTTCTTGAAATGAATGCGGTTTTCATATTAGCATTTTGCGCACCAGTAATATCCCAACCATGTGCGGCGACTAACATGGAATTTTCTATTGGTGTTTGTACCTTCTGAGCAGCCCATTGATAGACCTTTAAATTAGGTTTATAGCTTTCCAATTCCCCAGCGCTCAGGTATCCATCAAATAGGTCAATTATATTCGCATTAGTTAATTGTTTCTCAACTGAGGATTTAGAAGAGTTTGTTAGAGCATAGATTTTATATCCTTTTTGTTTTAGAAGTTTAAGTCCGCTTCTTACATCCTGATGAGCTGGCAAATGAAGGATAGGTATGAGTGCTTGACGAGCTTTTTCTTCAGACAGAGTAATTCCTTGGTTGTTAGCTACCATGACTAATGATGCTAAGCCAACCTGACCAAAGTCATGATATTGTTTAGTCGAGGTTTCTACTAAAGAGTATTGCAACATTGTTGTAAACCACAATTTCATGAGATCAGAATTGTTATTGAGTACATTACTTACCGATTTTTTAAGTGGTTCTAAATCAAGAAGAGTTTCATTGACATCAAAAAAGATCACACGAGGTGTAGTGGTATGTTCCATTATGTGATCCTGTGTTTTAGCTGAGACCTGTCCGATCGTAACTAGAAAAATATTTAAGCAAGCAACTAATTTAAAAATAAAATTTTTCATTTAAGTAGCCTATAGATTGAGTATCTGACGCAACGAATTAAAGTTTTGTGTGAAATCAAAAATTGGTCATTCAATCGATACGGTACTTAGAAAATTGTGTATCAATCTCAGTTGCAAAGGCGTGATTAGTATAATTACTAAGCACTTTCACTGATGTAGCTAAGATAATGTTTAATAACTGTAATTCAGAGTAACCTATATCAAAAAAAGCTTTAACTATATCGGAAGAGGGTTGGCCATAGTGAGTGACAATATCTTGAGCAACCTCGAATAATGCTTTCAATTTTTTATCTTGGATTGGTTGATTGGTTCTGATCGAATTTAAAATGTCTTTTGGAACACCAGATACTTTATCCGCCAACATACTGTGGGCTGCTGTACAATAATTACAACCATTTACTTGGCTGATTGCTAAGAAAATAATTTCTTGCTCGACAGGACTAAAACCAGAATTACTCCTAAACGCATCATATCCATGTAGATAAGTGCTAAGGATCGCAGGGACATTGACCATGTTGGCATACATATTTGGAATAAAGCCCACTTGGTTTAGAGCCTTCTCTAAGAGTTGCTTTTGTTGACCTTCAGCAGAGTCGTAGTTTATAGGACCAAGATTTTTTAGATAAGGTGAATTCATCAGTATGTACTCAATTAAAGAATGAATGGTTAGAGAAAGCTTAGCCCGATTCATTCGTCATGATTATACTAATAGTCTTGAAATCTATACTGAGCGTATGGTTATAGAGAGTTTTCTGCTGTCAATTTCAGCCATTGGGTTGGAGAGATTCCTAAATGTTTAGAAAATGCACGTGTTAAAGCACTCGCACTTGAGTATCCAACCTCTGATGCAATTCTTTCTAGCGTTACACCCTGACAAAGGAATTTTTGTGCCATAAGTAACCTCCATATGGTTAAATATTCGAGGGGGGTATTGCCCACAATTTGATGAAATAAATTGGAAAAATGGGCACGAGATAAATTTGACTCGTATGCTAAACGTTCAACAGTCCATGGTTCAGCAGGATCGGAGTGGATTGCATGAAGAGCTTTAGCAATTCTTGGTTCATTTAAACCAGAAAAAACTCCTTTGGAGGTGAGTGGATATTGAGAGCAATAGCTTAATACTTTAATAATGAGTATTTCACATAGCCGATTTTGAACAGCTTGATTACCATTTTTATTTAAAATTGACTCTAAAAAAATAAGATCAATATACTTTTCTATTCCATTTAATTCAGTTAATTTAACAATAATTAAATCGGGCAGTGAAGTTGTAATTGGGTTTTTACCACCGATTCCTAATTTGATAGTGCCGCATATTACAGTGGCATTGCTATGATCATTTACAATCAATTGATGAGCAAACGGTCTTGGTAAAAAAACAAGACTTGGTTCTTCAATTGGGATTTCCTTACCAAGATTATTTGTAACTCTGACGTTTCCATCTTTGATGAGGTGAATGTGGCTTTCCCTATCATCTTGTTCAAAGTCATGTGTACCACAAATATCACCAGTGAAATACACACTCGCTTGAACTTTAATGTTTGAAACGAGATTATCAAAATAATGCTTATGAATTTCTGAAGTTTGGTGTTTGTACATTAAATTAATTGAGCCACTACTGAAGTTTAAATAATCTTATGATTTCATAGTTATAAAATAGGAAGATAATTAGTTTTAATGAAATCTGAATACTCATTTTTCTAAAGTACCTATCTCTTAATTGTAAAAGTAAATCTGCGCCTTTACAATCAGCTTTTTCCTGAGTTATGCCAAAGAACGAAGAGATTGTTGGAGCTTAATTAAAGAGCAATGTATTCATCATTTTTCCTTTTTATAATTTATAAGAAATTTAGAGAATAGATTGTGAATCTATTCCCTTCTTTAACTATCTTAGTAATAAGACAGGCTTATTAGCGCTTGTGATCACTTTTGTAGTGGTACTACCAATAAAAAATTGACGTATCTTTGAATGACCATAAGCCCCAACCACAATCAAATCGATTTGATGCTGTTCAGCGTAATTGATAATTGCTTTATCAACTTCACCATCCAACGTATTCAAGGTGATATTAAAACCTTGTGATTCAAGTTGCTCTTTTGCCCAAGAGAGCTGATTTTGCATTTCACTATTAGGATTTCCTATATAAACCAAATGTACTGCAAGACCTTTAAGTAATGGGCTTGACACAATTCGTTCAACACATTTTCTTGCAGTTGGACTACCATCAAAAGCAACTAAAAAGGATAGTGGCTTTTGGAATGGAGAGGATGTAATCAATACGGGTTTATGAATAGCACGGACAACACTTTCGATCTGCGAACCAATTTTGTCAGAACGATATTCAGTCTGAGTGCCGTGTTTACCCATAATCAACACACGAATATCTTCTTCTAGTGCAATAACTGTTTCTAATAAACTACCATGACGTTGAAAACTATGAGCATCGATACTGAACTTGTCGAGTACATATTTTTTTGCCTCTCTGAGCAAGATTTTTCCATGTTCAATTTCAATTTTGCCCTTGCGTTCTTCAAGCTCAACCAACTCTTGCAAAAGTGTTTCGCGGCTACCTAAGCCAATTGCGCCACTCAAATCTTGAGGTGCTTGAGCTTTGGGGGTATCGATTACGTGTAAAAGTTCAAGAGGTGCGTTAAGTTTTTGACTAAACCAAGCTGCATAATCACATACGGTATTTGTACCGAGTGCGCCATCTATGCATGCAATTATTTTTGACATTGTTCCAACTCCTATTAGTGATTACCCAAGCGATCCAAAGCATCTGGTTTATCGTGAATACCAAACTTTTCAACCATTGTTTGACTTGCTTCATTCATACCGATTAATTCAACGTCAGTGCCTTCTCGTTTAAACTTAATGACAACTTTATCAACTGCTGCAACGGCTGAAACATCCCAAAAATGTGCTTGGCTCACATCAATCACGACTTTTGAGATGGCTTCTTTAAAGTCAAATGCTGCTGTAAATTTATCAGCAGAGCTGAAGAAGACTTGTCCCTTAACAATGTAAGTTCTCGTATTTTCAGCATCATCCAATACAGATTGAACCGCCATATATCGTTCGATTTTGTTGGCGAAGAATAGAGCTGAAAGCAATACCCCAATCAAGACTCCGTAAGCTAAGTTATGTGTCGCCACTACGACAACCACTGTAGCAATCATCACGATATTACTTGAGAGAGGATACTGGCGAATATTTCTGAGTGAATCCCAGTTAAATGTACCAATTGACACCATGATCATCACAGCAACTAAAGCAGCCATAGGAATGACTTTTAACCAATCACTGATAAAAACTACCATGATGAGTAAGAATATTCCTGCACAAAACGTTGATAATCGGGTACGCCCCCCTGATTTGACGTTAATAATGGATTGTCCAATCATGGCGCAACCAGCCATACCACCCATAAATCCTGAAGCAATATTGGCAACCCCTTGACCTTTACACTCACGATTTTTATCACTCGATGTATCAGTTAAATCATCAACAATCGTTGCTGTCATCATTGATTCAAGTAAACCAACAGCCGCTAAAGCTGTTGCATATGGAAAAATAATTGTTAAGGTTTCAAGGTTTAATGGAATATCAGGGAGTAAAAATACTGGAAGTGTGTCAGGCAATTGTCCCATATCACCTACTGTACGAATATCTAAGCCCAAGAATATTGCTGCAATAGTTAGAACAACAATAGTTACTAAAGGAGAAGGAATTAAAGAACCAATTTTAGGAATTAATGGGAATAAATAAATGATACCCAAACCAACAGCAGTCATTGCATAGACATGCCAAGTTACATTGGTTAATTCGGGTAGTTGAGCCATGAAAATGAGAATTGCAAGCGCATTCACAAATCCAATAACAACAGATTTAGACACAAACCGCATCAAAGCGCCTAATTTTAGGAAGCCTGCGACAATTTGAATAACACCAGTCAAAATTGTTGCAGCAAGTAGATACTCAAGTCCGTGCTCTTTAACGAGTGTGACCATGAGTAATGCCATCGCACCTGTTGCTGCGGAAATCATCCCAGGTCTTCCACCCACAAATGAGATCACGACTGCAATACAGAATGAAGCATATAGCCCGACTTTGGGGTCGACACCTGCAATAATAGAGAAAGCAATTGCCTCTGGAATGAGTGCTAAAGCAACGACAATACCCGAAAGTACATCACCACGGATATTCGAGAACCATTGCTCTCGTACATTGGAAAACATAAAAAATAGCCTATTTATATAGTTTTAGATAAAGGCTAGTGATGTGATATAAACAACACACAAGCGACTACACCACATCACTAGACAGTGATGAGTTATTTACAAAAAAATGGGTAAATAAACTAGGGTGGAGTCAAAAACATAAGTGTGTGAATACGAATGGAAATGTAAACTGAACTTCTAGTATAGGCGAAATAGACAACAATTTCACTCTTTTCTATTTCGCAAATTTATAGAAAAAAGTAAATACCAAGTAATTTCATGCATATATGGTTGTATAAAAATATTCTTTAATTAGAAAACCACCTACTTCTGTAAGCTGATGAACAAGTTTTTAAAGCGATTTTTCCATTCATCTGGTGTTGCGTATAAATGTTTTATTGCAATCATTTTATGAATGAAACTATCACAGTAGAGTGCCCATTTTTTTATTCCCTTGGCACTTTCTAGTTCAATACAGATTTTTTTAATTTGTTCGCTTGTTAACTTATTCTGAGTAAAAATAAGAAATGCACAAAATGCTTCATGATTTTTATTTTTATGTATATCGATGAGATAGGAAAATCCATTTTGATCTTTTAAGTCTAATTTTAAGAACAATAATTTTCGCCCTTTATCATAATCAATCCATGAAGGATGCTTGGGTTCAGGCACAAGTTTTTTGATTTGAAGCAAATTAATACTCGCTATCATTTCACCATGTTCATTAATTGCAGACAGATGTTCTAGAGGAGAACCCATTTCAGAAGCAAGTTCTTGGAGGGATTGAATAATATATTGAATATCAAAGCGCTCATCTCTGCTAGGTGGTGTATCTGTAGTTTCAGATTTTTTAATCTTAGTATTTTTATTGCCATAAGGTTTATCAGATGACGTTTCAACCTCTTCTGATTTATCTGAATATGGATGATTGGGTGTGCCAACTTCAATTGGATCATTGTTTGGTTCATTAAAAGAATACTTCAAAATATCTTGTGTATTTCCAGTTTCCACATCAGAACGCTTACGGTATTCACCGCTTGTTCTTGATGGTGGTTTTTGTGTATTGATATGCTCATTTTTATTTTGACTTTTTTCACGAGGACGAGGGTTTTTTTCATCAGGTTTTGAAATAGTATTAGTAAGGTCTTTATTGACATCAATCATGTGATCGTTAATAGGATCACATTTTTTCACTCTAGTAATAAAAAAGCGTGTCTTATTGTCATCTAGCCAAATTCCTTCTGCTTCAAGAAAAAGCTTTGTAGGGTGTGGCGGAAATACAATTGGATATCGTGTGCCTGTGCCATGCTGAAGATGATTAAACTCAGTAATCTCCATACTTCTTTGGATTTTATCAACTATCGTCTGAACATGCTGATTTAAGGCTAGATTGGCAAGAAAAATAATTGCAGTCTCGCCAATATCTTCATAGGGCTTTCTGATTTTTATTTTATATTCAATATTATCATTCTCAACTTCTGTTGTATAAGATTCTAAAAAGCGATTAATGATGGATTGGCTTGAAGTTCCTAATAAGAGTCCGCGAATATCCTTACGATTGACGAATAAGCTATGCAAAACATGAATTGAGGAAGTGATGACTTGAGTTCCATCATTAGAATGCATTAAGCAGTGATTCACTTTACGATATGAGTCATTGGTGTATTTAGTGAATGGATAGCCTTGTAGAACATAATCAACTTTATTGGGGAGAAAATAGTTTTTTAATGGAATGTAGTACTCTGACGTATTGGGGATTCTGTCCGTAAGTTTTATGTTCTTAGGTTTATTATTGGTTAAGTCGAAAGAAAATCGTTTTGTGATGAGTTTTCCTGAAAATCTATAGGATTGATCGGTTAAAATATTTCCATCCCAAATACTGCCATGTTGAACAGCATCAAGATCAAGTACTGGAACAAGGAATGTTGAGCACTTATCTAAAAACAACCATTGATCACTTTTTCTAATCTCAATTAATAACACTTCAACAAAAGGATTAGTTGAGTCGTTATCTTCATTTCGAACAAGTCCACCATATCTATAAACCACTCGACTAATATTATCGTTTGGGAAGCAATCAATAGTCGTTATTTTGTCATTATTAACAGGCATATATTTTTAGAAAAGGAAAAATTAAAGCATATAGATAATATACTTTTGATTCTTGCTCTAGTTTATTTGTGTAAACTCTGATTTATTTGTGGAACTGACACAGGCGTTATATTGCAAACCAAATTTAAGCCAGGCTAATCAAGCTCACCGTAAATATCCATATCTGCTCAAAGGGTTGGCTATTCAGCGCAGTAATCAAGTGTGGTCTACGGATATAACGTATATCCCTATGGCAAAAGGCTTTGTTTATTTATGTGCTGTGATTGATTGGCATAGCCGCAAGGTACTTGCGCATAGGGTATCGATTAGTATGGAGGTGGATTTTTGTATTTCGGCTTTAAATGAAGCGATTGAAAAATATGGTCGACCTGAAATATTTAATACAGACCAAGGCAGCCAGTTTACCAGTGATGCATTTATTGATGTATTGAAATCAAATGGCATTCAAATCAGTATGGATGGTAAAGGTCGATGGGTAGATAATGTGATGGTTGAACGATTATGGCGGAGCGTTAAATATGAAGAGGTGTATCTCAAAGCTTATAGCAGTGTCACAGATGCGAAAAAGCAATTAAGTGCATATTTTGAGTTTTATAATTTGAAACGACCTCATTCGAGTCTAGACAAAATGACACCAAATGAGTTTTACTATGATCAGCTACCCCAACAAAACAAGGTGGCTTAACTAGAGCGGAATATCACTTATAAATACGCTTTTAGTTGTTCAAACAAGTGGGACCACCTCTCTACCCCCAGCTTAATAAAGTCCTCTTTGGTCACATAGTAAGGCGTTTTATGGTCGATAGGTTCATTCTTGGGCATTTTGGATATAGCGCAGTAAATTAAGCGCAATTCATTTGTGGTAAGTCGGTAAGAAGCTCTGATCAGCTTATTGTCCATCACGATTAAATCACTATTCACTTTTATACATTACCTTATAATTATGACATAGTTTTATATTGTCATACTATGACAAGTTTGTAAATGTCATAAAAGTGCGTCAATCTGTCATAGTTAGTGCGTCAATCTGTCATAGTTGTGCGTCAATCTGTCATAGTTGTGCGTCAATCTGTCATAGTTACCCCCGTCAAAGCCACGTAGAGCAAGGCATAGCGAGGAGCTAAAAATATTTAAAAATATTAAAAAATATTAAAAAAAGAAAAAATTTAAAAAAAACTGTGGATAACTGCCCTATGTACTCGCTTTGCTCGTACTTTTTGACCTCGCTTTGCTCGGTCGTGGGGGCAGTTATTTTCTAATCCTGTTTGTGACTTCAAAAAGCAAAAGCGACTATGGATTCGCTTCGCTCATAGTTTTTTCACTCGCTTCGCTCGGTCTAGGTGCTAATGTCTGCATGGAAATATGAGTTTTCTAGGATTCAAGGCACTTAAAAACGGTTTTTCAGGGAGTCTAGGCGCAACTTTTCGTTGTGTCGCTCGTAGACACTCGCTAATAAAATATTGATATTGTTTAAATATTCTTAATTAAAAGACAAAAAGGATAGATTTAACGACCCTTATCGTTGTCTTGTTCTAAAGATTTTTTAATGTTGATAGCTGAATTACGCTCATTGAGTTCTATCTCAAACGCTTTGATCTTCTGATATGCGTTTTTATCAAGCTGGTACATTTGAGCATCTGCTTTTTTCCAATGTTCATGTGTAACACCAAGATTTTTTATTCTCTGATAATCGGTTTTCAGGTTGTCATACTGGGCTTTGATACCATTGTCATGTTTATGGACTAAATCATCTAATTCTTTTGTCCATGCCTTGATTTTAAAGGGGTTGAATGGCTTATTTTCTTTATGGGTTTCTATCTGATTGAGTAAATTTTTACTCAATTCCATGTATTCACCCATTTTTTGTTTGATGTTTTCTAGTTCCTGATGGTGGATTTTTTCAGCTAAAGCGCGAACTTTAGTTTCAAAAAGACGAACAGCAATTTTTTTATCACTTATCGAAGTGTCTTGAACAATAGGGCTAGATTGCGCTGATTTGCGCTCTAAGCGATTTTCTTGAGGTTTTGGTGGTTCTGTACGTATTTTTGCTTCCGTGGCTGTATGAGCTTGTTTTGTGGCTCTAATCTCGGCTTCATGCTGATCTTTTGCTTTTTGAGTCCGTTCCAGTTGCTTTAAACCATCTAAAACCTTTTTGGATAGGACAATTTCTTGCTCTAATCCTTTTAAAATCTGCTGTTTTTCAGCGTTTCTAGCCTTGATTGCATTATTTTCTAGGGCAATGATCGGCATGATGATTTTTGGATTTCGTTCTTCAACTGGTTTTAATTGTTCACGCTCATATTTACGCTTCATGGCTGTAACTGCGCTTCCTTCATGCAAGGTAGCTTCTAAATCAATTCCTCGGTCTGCATAGCTGCGGTGATCTATACGGGCATCAAAGTTATTTTTTTCTAGGTAGTGATTTGCAAGATCGGCAAAGTCTTTACGCCAAGCTGCAACCGTTTCGGATGATTTCTCTTTGTTGAAATCACGAAATTTATTTTTAGAAAACTCGCCTGTGTCTTTGTCTAGCTGTCGGCTCGTAAACAGAATATGAGCATGATAGTTTCGTTCATCACTTCCACCCCTTGTATGCGGGGCATGAATGACAGCATCAACGATGACGTTATGACGCTCTACAATCTTTTTGCATAAATCATCTAGGAGCTGTTGGCGTTGTTCTGCGTTTAGCTCTTGGGGAAAGGCAATTTCAAACTCTCTTGCTAGGACTGAGTTTTTACGGTTTTCAACTTTTTCAACGATGTTCCAAAGGCTTTGACGGTCTAAAAGTTCTGCTTTTGCATTGTCAGGGGCATAGATTTTTTTAAACTCTACGCCTGTTTTTCTTGGGGTCGTTTGCGGGAGAGGGCGAAATCCTACGCTAAGGCTTTGGCCAACGATATTCTCCGGTAAGATTGATGTGTTCCCAGGGGATAGGAGAAGTCGCTTGATATCTAGTATGACGTCTGTCGCACCTGCTTGATCGCGGCCGCGATAGCTAGATCGCGTTGCTCCTCTTCTCCATCCGCGTTCCAAGCTGCGGAAAGGCACCCATAAGCGTACGCCTGGTCGAGCAGGCGACGCGGATCGACGTCCAGCGCACGAGAGAATGCGTCCGCCATCTGTGCAATGCGTCTAGGATCGAGACAAAGGTCGTCTCTGTCAGCCGGATCGTAGAACATATTGGCGGCGCCAAAGCCCACTTCACCGACCAGACCGACGGGATCTATCACCAGCCAGCCGCGACTGGAGAACATGATGTTTTCATGATGCAGATCGCCATGTAGCCCACGCAGTTCCGAGGCATTGCTCATCATTTGATCGGCTATAATCGCCGCGTGGACGTAGTCAGTTTGACAACCTGCGTTTTGATCATCGCGCGCCCGCTGAAACAAAGCTGCAAAGCGATCCCGGATCGGGAGAAGGGCAGAAGGCAGGGGTTCCTCAGATGCGGCATACAGCTTCGCCATTAGTTCCGCTGCAATTTCGGTCGCCTGGTAGTCGCCGTGCTCGGCAACGATGTGAGAGAGCATTCGCTCCCCGGCATATTCGAGCAACATCAGATTGTTCTCACGACCGAGCAACCGGACTGCTCCCCTCCCATTGCGCCATACCAGATAGTCGGCCCCGCGCAGTTCATCAGCAATGTCTTCTATAGGTTTCAATCCCTTGACGATTGCAGGAGTCCCGTCTGGCAATGAAACTTTCCAAACGAGGCTGGAAAAGGTGTCCGCAATGAGAACAGGTTGCGAAACGTGCCAATGAGCAGGAAAAACAGGCGGCATGAACATCAACCCCAAGTCAGAGGGTCCAATCGCAGATAGAAGGCAAGGCGTTCGCGGTCGGGGGCTTCGATCCCCAATACATTGAATAGGACAGCGAAGGCGCGCTCTGCTTCATCTGGCGCTGCCCAGTTCTCTTCGGCGTTAGCAATCATGAGTGCCAAATCGGCATAGCGATCTGCTGTTCCGAGCCGCCCAAGGTCGATCAGACCCGTGCATTGAAGAGTTTTAGGGTCCACCATGAAGTTCGGCATGCAGGGATCACCATGGCAAACAACCATATCGGTGCGCTCTTGGTCGAGCCGCACCGGTAGCTCTCGTTCGACACGAGCCAAAAGATCGAGCTGCGGCGTACTCTTGTCCTCGTCCGGTAAGAAGTCGGGATTGACGGCATTGCGGGACACCACATCAACGGCGCGTCCGAACATTCGCGACAGCCTGCGCTCAAACGGACATTGATCAACCGATAGGCTGTGAACAGCGCCAAGTTGCTGCCCCATTGACGGCCACGCTTTGAGCAAATCCGCTCCAGACAGATCAGCCGCCGGTACTCCCGGAATTGCCGTTATCACCAAGCATGCACCCTCCTGTTCCTCCTGCCAGTTGATCACCTCGGGGCAAGCCACACCTCGACCTTTGAGCCAAATGAGGCGGTCACGCTCTCCAGCGAGCTCACCGCGGCGGGAAGCAGGTGCGATTTTCGCGAAGGCATGCCCGTCACCACGTCGAAAAACAAAATCACCAGATTCTCCGCCTCTGACAGGCAACCAGTCAGAATGCGATTCACCAAAAAAAATATTAGTTCGATTCAATGGAGGTTCCTTCAGTTTTCTGATGAAGCGCGGAGGTGGCTCATTTGTCTTTTCTCAACAACAACAAAATAATTTTATGGGGTAAAGGGGTATCCCCTTTCGGACTTCCAAACTTAATGAAATTAGTTTGGTAAAGTGCGCCATTCTGGAAAACCATTATAGCTTAGGAAGGCATTGAATCTCAATGGCAGGTATCCTATGCTTGAATGGTTTTTTAGGTATGGGAATTACAATGACAAATGAATCTTTAGAACAGAGAATTGCTAAGCAGGAAGAACGCTTAAAGCAACAGGAAGAACGCTTAAAGCAGCTTAAAGCTCAAAAGCAGGCTAAAGACGCTCGTGAAAAGGCAAAACAGAAAGAACAAGATCGAAAAAACGATACCAGACGTAAAATTTTACTGGGTTCTTACTTGCTCAAGAAAATGGAAGATGAAGCAGAGAAACAAAAAATACTCGCTGGCATCAACGAGTATTTAACAGAAGATCGGGATAGAAAATTATTTAATCTGCCATAATTAATTTTGTATTGTTTTTAGCATATTGATAGCAAAGGTTACTTTGCTTTCAATATCTTTAAGCACTGTTTTATGATCATTGAAATCATCAAAATGTTTAATCTCAACATCAATAATAGAGCTTAAATATCCAGTCAATATCTTTGCTTTTACTTCATTACTCTGATTGAAAATAACATCATTGAATTTGGCAACTTCTTCATCAAAATTAAAATTATCTAACTCAATCATGGTTTAAATCCTAGTTTTTTTAAATATGGAAGAAGCTGTGGTTGTTGGTCAGGATCTCGAAGCATTGTTTTAAGCCTTAATGCTAAATCTTTGTAGCTTTCACCCTCTCTAGCTAAATAACTTAATTCAGAAAGTTCTGATAATTGATTACCAAAACTATCAACCTGAGCATCAGACAGTTTAAGGAAGTTATTTTTCTGTTCTTCAAACATATCAATTGTGTCAGGGCATCTTAATTGCTCTTTTTCTGCATTTTTCTTCTTAAATTTTAGCTCAAGACTATGAAATTTATTGCCCTTTTTAATTAGCTCATATTTAACCGTATAAGGGGATTTTTCATTAATTTCAGTACATGCAGCATCAATCACACGCCTTTTTAAATCAGCAGCATTTGAATATAGACTTTCTAAAGAAAGTATTTTACGCAATTCTTTAAGGGGAATGTTGCAATAACCTGTCGACTTAAATTGCATCATTAATTGATATATTCGGAAGCTATAAGCACCACTAAAACCTTTGCAGTCTGAAAGAAAATACTGTGTGAAATGACTTTTCAGATCACTCAAATAAGGCATCATATCTTCATGGAAAACAATTCGTGCCACGACATTATCATCGCTATTTACAACGATTGGCAGGCTATCTAAAAGATTATGCAGTCTAAGTGCATTAATAAATTCTTCGTCATTCTTGGCATCAGGATATTGCTTTTTTAAGCGTTCAAAAGTTTCGCTTTTAAAGTGCAATACATTGTGAAGCCAATGCGTTTCCAAGTCACCAATAGGTGTTTCTATTATTACTGTTCTTTTGATTAAATCACTACAAGCAGAACGAATCTCACGAGCCACATTCTTAGGTTCTAAAGTACTCTCGTACAATAACTATTGTAATGCTACTAATTAAGTTGCTTAAATCTAAATAATTAAACATAGCTGCAAACATGAATCTCAATTTTTTATTCGGCTTTATCATAATTATTGTTGGCGGTGGTGCAGCAATAGTTGCGCTTCGTTCAATGTTAGAAAATGAAATTTTTATGAAGGATAGTATATGGCTATGAATAATTCTAAATTCGATAAATACTTATTGCGCTCATTTTTAAAAAATACTGGACTTGCAATAATTTCAATTAGTGCAATAGCATTGGTTATATTTGCATGTTATGTGGTTTATATAGGAATAGGAAAAGCATCAACTTATGTATTCAATAACTTTGTACTAACTCTAAAAACTATTGGCTATATCGTATTATTTTTAATCGCTTTAAATTTAGTTAAGAGATGGATCCGTAAATTTGAACAACTCCTATAAGTGATATTCTGCTCCTCAAATGATGTTATAAACATCAATATATGGAGTATTTTATGGCACGTAGACCAAGAAGAAATCATTCAAATGATTTTAAAGCTAAGGTAGCACTTGCTGCGATTAAAGCAGAAAAAACACTTGCTGAATTGAGTGCTGAGTTTGATGTTCATCAAAACCAAATTATTGACTGGAAAAATCAATTGATCTCAGCTTCCTCGCAAGCTTTCGATCAATCAAAAGCTCCAACAGAACCACCCATCGATCTAAAAAAACTACATGCAAAAATCGGTGAGCAGGCATTAGAAATTGATTTTTTAGAAGGTGTGTTGAAGAAACTGGGCCGCTTCAACCACAAAAGTTAATCGACGACTCACTTCAGATTTCAGTATCTAAGCAAGCTAAGCTGCTGAAAGTCTCCCGTGGTTGTTATTACTATCGCCCAAAACCTGTGAGTGCATCAGATCTGAAGCTGATGCGATGTATTGATGAATTACATATGCAATATCCTTTTGCAGGCAGTCGTATGATGCGTGATTTGTTGAATCGTCAAGGACATCATATAGGACGACGTCATACACGTACTTTAATGAAGAAAATGGGTATTCAGGCGTTATATTGCAAACCAAATTTAAGCCAGGCTAATCAAGCTCACCGTAAATATCCATATCTGCTCAAAGGGTTGGCTATTCAGCGCAGTAATCAAGTGTGGTCTACGGATATAACGTATATCCCTATGGCAAAAGGCTTTGTTTATTTATGTGCTGTGATTGATTGGCATAGCCGCAAGGTACTTGCGCATAGGGTATCGATTAGTATGGAGGTGGATTTTTGTATTTCGGCTTTAAATGAAGCGATTGAAAAATATGGTCGACCTGAAATATTTAATACAGACCAAGGCAGCCAGTTTACCAGTGATGCATTTATTGATGTATTGAAATCAAATGGCATTCAAATCAGTATGGATGGTAAAGGTCGATGGGTAGATAATGTGATGGTTGAACGATTATGGCGGAGCGTTAAATATGAAGAGGTGTATCTCAAAGCTTATAGCAGTGTCACAGATGCGAAAAAGCAATTAAGTGCATATTTTGAGTTTTATAATTTGAAACGACCTCATTCGAGTCTAGACAAAATGACACCAAATGAGTTTTACTATGATCAGCTACCCCAACAAAACAAGGTGGCTTAACTAGAGCGGAATATCACTTATAAATACGCTTTTAGTTGTTCAAACAAGTGGGACCACCTCTTTATCTGTTTTATTGAAAATGTTATCAAAGAAGCCAATCAAAAAAGGAGTGAAGATAGTTCAGAAGATAATGTATGAGGGTAATAAAAAGTATCATACTGGCTTACTCTCAACACTTTGATTTTTTGGTCTTTATCTCCATCAAGTGTATTTTCTAAAATATAGTATGAATCTTTTACCCTCATACACTAAGGGGTTAAGAAAGGTTTCGGCAAGAAACGCCCCTCAACAAAACACCTACGATAAAAAAGTTTTAGTGATCGTGGTGATCTGTATCAATTACGTCATTATTGTTTGCATTAAACTTAGCCTGCTCTTTATAAAAATTATAGTCGGCATTGTCGTATACAAGCTCTTTTGGGTAAGGGATACCCATTTCATCAAGCTTTAAAGCGTAATAATGCGGTATTGGCTTGGTTGGATTGAAGTATGGTTCAGGGTAGTACTGAGTAACGACTTTAGCGGAGTAGGAATTAACGAGTTGATCTACATCGCTTTCTATTGTTTTTTGTTGGTCATTGTAATAAGAGTCAACAAGCTCTTTGTCTGAGTGGCTTGCTGCACAACCTGAAAATATTAAAGGTATTAAAATAGCGATAATTCTATAATGTTTCATTTTAAATAGGCCCAGGTGTAGTGTATATTTAATGGAACGTTAAAATACTTTTGATTATACATGACTTTTAAAGATGCTGTAACACCACCTTTTAGCAGAGGAAAAAGAGAACATAAGTTCTTGGCTAAAATGTTAAAATCTGAAAAAGATAAGATTAAGCTTTATACCAAAAGTTTAAGAAAAATTACTTTTAATGAGCTTTTAATTAGAGCAACTTTAATTTTAGTTGTGGTTTTTGCGTTAAGTTTTTGTATCTTTGGCGTATACCTATCTTTGAACGGTTTATTCTCAAAAGATGTGCATTTAGGAATGATTGGCATTATAGGTGATAGTAGTAGAATAATATTATGTACCATCTCAGCTATATTGTGCGCGGTTACAGCTTTCAAACTGTTTAAGAAAGCAAAAATTGACTGGAAAGAACATCAGTCATCAAAACGATATGCCAAAGCAATAACGAAAGAGTACCAGTCATTAAATAATTTGATTTTGGAACAGATTAAACAAGATAAAACAGGCAGTTATTGGCTGAACAGCAAAGAGATCCTGAGCATAACAGAGCAATACGAAGATAACATAAATGAAAACACAAAAGATTATCTGGTAAGTTTTACGCAAGATACGACTAAAAAGTATGTTAGGTTTTACATATATAATAATTCGCATATCTCTAATGGGTATACCAATGTTTTACATATACACTCGACTACTTTAACAATTTATTCACACTGTCTAAGTTATTCGGATTCGTTGAGTGTTAAAGACCTTTTAGATATTTCTGTTAAAAGTATTTGCATAAATTATTAGTTTTACTATAATACTTTTAAGAACAAAATTTAAATGTTTCTTACGACATTAAAAGAATGGGAGGCTTATAGCTTCCCATTTTTCTTTTTAAAATAACTATTATTTTTCTAAAACATCATTTGCCTTTTTCTCAAAACCCTTAACTTCTGCTAAAAGTTCTTCATTTTGGGCCATTGTGTCAGTAAAGGTCTGTTTCGAGAATTTAATGAATTCCAATGCATCATTGATCGATTGCTCTTTGCTTGGCTTCACGTACTTCGGGAGCTTATTGAATTCAGTATCCACATTTCTTTTGATCGCAGAAAAGTCTTTATCAAGCGACTCGAATGCTGCACTGGTTGACTCAAGCTGTATACGTTCAGAAACTCTATGGTCGATGTTTTGGAACACCAGGAACACACATACAAAAACTAAACTAGCAATTAAACTATTTTTTAGAACAACTGTATCCATTTTAAAACCCTTTAACATTTCTTT
Organism: Acinetobacter portensis; assembly: GCF_023158935.1. GTDB lineage: Bacteria > Pseudomonadota > Gammaproteobacteria > Pseudomonadales > Moraxellaceae > Acinetobacter > Acinetobacter faecalis. The sequence continues at coordinate 116,381 of NZ_CP096121.1, read as the reverse complement.
GATATTTTTAGTATAATCACTTTAATGTCTTTAAAATTTTTTTAAAAAATATGTCTAAAGCCTCCAACGTTGAGCTCTTAAACTTTTATAGTCTTGTTAAAGTACCTTTTAAATATGCTCACAAAGAGGTGTTGTTCTCCATTTCTATTTTATATTTTAACGGTAAAACTAAATCATACGTTCATTATCACAAATTTGAAGATGAAGAATTGCAGACTGTTCTAGGGTATGTGGTTTCGGAGAGTCTGGCGTGGACCTTTGGATCTTTGAAAACTGATAAATTCACTGTTAATCAGAATTTTATTTTCAATACTGTGCAAGAAGTGGAAAAAAGCCTTAAAGAACAAATAAATGCTTTATATAAAAGCACGGGTATAAATGCTAAGTTTTCCATGCAATATGCCTTAAAGGATAAGCCATCTGCAGAAAACAACGACTTATTAGAGAAGATATTTGCGATTGATAAAATGCTACCATTTGCTTTTACATTTAATAATAACGGCGGTTATGAAGTTGCATTAAAAGAATGTTCGTTAAAACTAATTAATGATATTGGGTTTTTCGCTTAAAAGTCCTTAAACTATTAAATACCACTTCATTAATACTTATTTTTAATTATAATGTGGGGTATTAGTAGTTTTAAGTTAGGTCATTAATTAGTGAATAAGAAAACCCTTACCATAGCGATATTGTCAGTTTTGCTATTTGGTTGTGATAAGTTAAAGCCTTCAAATACTGATACTGCATCTCAAGAAGAACAAATAGATCCCATTGAAAAGAAAGTTGAGGAACAAGTTCGCAAATATGATGAACGTGTTACCACTTACAATCCATCTAACTACAAATTACCTCAATCAAGCCTTTCTACCACCAGCCACAAAGTAGCGTGTAATTTTGGTGTAGGGGGAGATCTACCAGCTTTGGCATCAAATGGCATGTTCTCACAGCCGTTATATCGTATTGAAGCTGAGCAGATCATGGATAAAGTTCAGGGCGATGTGATGTATGCCCCTTATTCAATCGCGACATCTGTTGAGGGTGATGTTTTATATGAATCTGAAATTGATAGCTTTGATCGACAGTTAAATACATTACGAAGTTATCAAATTAAATCATCTGAACAAAATATCATTTCGTCATCTGGCTTTTACACCAATTCAAACAAAGCTGTTCGTATGGCACCTATCCGCAGTTACCCGGTTGCTTATGTGAAGCGCTTGGACGGCGATATTGTTTCTACATCTATGTTTAATGATGCATGCGACAAAGAAGTAGGTGTACGTAACTACAAATGGCGCGAAATTGATGTGTCGGGCAAACCATATGCAAGTTTAGCATCCACTGTATCTGAGCAAATTGTTCGGGTGAATCAGTTTGGCATGTTCACCAGTGCATCAAATTTTTACAGCTACTTCAGTAGTGAGTTTGGCAACTTCTTGGATGCAAATAACAAGTTTAGATCCGCATTGGAGAAATCAGGACGTTTCCCTAAAGGTTCAAAAATCTACGTTCCATCTGAGATTAAAACGACTGATGAAACACTGGTGATTACGAAGAACCCTGAGCTTGAAATTACAGACTTCCAAAAAGACAAGGTTTTAGAGGCATACAACAAAGAGGCCAAAATACGGAATCTTGGCCAGATCGTATTCAAGGTCTACAACCTCAAAAACAATACTGTTTTCTATACACCATGGAATGAAACCAAGCACCGTGAAGCGGTCGAGTTTGAACCTATTGTTGTTATCGATGGCAAGGCTTATTCAGCAGTTTGGCATGTTCCTAATACTTTGACATTCAATGATTCGACCAGTGCTGGAAACTTAACGTATTACAACGCTACGGCGCATAACGCATTCGTCAATGCTGTTAAAGGTATATACCAAGGTCAGCAAAGCATGGTTGGTACAGAGCACGAAGATGATACCGAATATTCAATGAAGACTGCAGTTGAATACCAGAAAGCCCAGGCAGAGAAATAATATGGAATTAAGCACTATTGAAAAGAATACCGAAGCTCAAGACATTCAATCTGATGCGTATGACCAGCGTGTACATTCAGTATTGATAGTACCTGAACATGCCCTAAAAAAAATTGAGTCGATGATTTTGGCTACTGGTCATGTACAAAGTGACAGTACCAATCTTTTAGAAGTTTTAAGGCCAATGCCTGAAGAATTCAGAAAAGACGTTGATAACACCGAATTTACAGAAAAAGAAAACGGCGACATCGGTGATGCAGCCGTGGTCATTGTTGATGGTTTGATTCACGACACAAAACGCGGTGTTTGGATCTCTCAAAATTGGGGTTGTGGTAGTCCTAAATTCACCAAGCTTATTCAGGCTGGAGCTGAGCCACCAATTGAACTGATTGCCAAAAATAAGGGGGATAAGTTTAGTGCGACTTTAACGCACGAATTTCAAAAAGCGTATGAGCGAATGGGTTATACCCAAAAACAGGTCGGTTATATACACATCCTATCAAATGGTACACCAACGACTTTCTTTAACTACCTGAGTGACGAATTGCTGTGCAAACTGGAATTCATATCAGTAGACAACAACCGTTTAAACGCCTCACAAACTAACTTTTATAGTGCCGTAGAGCGAGGATCTGTTTCAGATTGGGGAGTGAGCTATCACAGAAAACCTTTTAACTTAGAAAATTACCCGATCAATTCTCTATTGGTGTCGGGATTAACAATAACTTTTATTTTGTACCTGATTTACAGCTATCTCTTTGGAGCTTAATACCAAATGAAATATTTAAACAGAACATCTCAAGATCGCGAAAAACATCATTACTTTAATCAACAACAGGGCGACAATAGAAAACAGCACAATCCGAACCATCGTCACCACTCTATTAGCTTAAATGATGTATTTCGGTCGTTATTAGCCCTTACTCAACTAGACAAAGACATCCCGACATTGATCAAGCTTTTTGAAGAACAAGGGCTTGAAATATGCGAAACGCGTGTACGCACTTGGTCAACACCCGTGCATATCAACAATAGACCAATACCACACATTATTTTTGTTGGTTTTATGAATTTACTTGAGTGCATCAATGCTGAAGCAAAACTCAAAGATATTAATCTGTTTGATCTGTCAGAAATCTTGGACGATATACGCAACTAACAATTATGTGGTTTAGCTATGACTGAAGAAATAAATAGTAATGAAAAAAAAGATGGTCCTATTACGGATGTAGGTAAAAAGTTTGCTGGTGCACGTAAAGACAACCCATCACCAGACTTCTCAGGCAACATGAATGGAATTAAGTCTGACAGCCTAGTGACTAAAAAGGAATATTGGCAAAAGCCTGATTTTAGAGCTGATGCCCAATCTGGCCATAAACCTGTAAAACATGCACTATTATTTTCTTTGGTCTATGCAAACTTAACCAACAAGCCTTTAGGGGGCGGTTGGTTTAGCATAGGTCAAAAGCAATGGGATGATGCCTACATTGCTACGCTACACTTCTTAAAAAACAAATATGAAAGCTCACACTACGAACGTTTAGAACAACTGACAGACGACTTTAATGCGTACATGACCGTTAAGTTTGGTGCTGGACGAAGTGAAAAAGATATTTTAGAACGCTACTCAGCTGGACGACATACCAATCGCAGAGTTAAACACCCACTATCATTTAGTTCAGACACACGTTTACGCTTAAAAAACTTAATCCCTTTAGGATGGCCAGACGATCGTGTACTTGATACGGATAATTATGGTGCCAAAAAATTATTAAACACTGAGACTGGTCAACATAAGTGGTATGCCGTTAAATCCATTTCAGCAAAGCGGTTTCAAACACTAGATGATTGGACGGAATACGACACATTCAATGCAGCACTAGAAAAAGTAAAAACATTTTTTCAGCCAATTTTAGATGAACGAGTCATAGAACCCAAAAAAGGACGCGCAAAACCACCCAAAAGACCGCGCTACGACAGAGTTGAAGTGCGCGAGGGTAAGGACCATCGAAAGGGTGAAAACATCGATAGCCAGTTGCTTATGGACTATTTCAAATTTTCTGGAGTCGAGTTCGGCAATTGGGTAAATCAAAAGGAACGTGCATGGTTTCTGAATTGCACGTATGACTCACTAATGGATCTTGTCGAACTTCTAGGTCTACCCGTTACGTTCGCATCTTTAGGCGGTAAGCTAGGAATAGCATTCGGTTCGCGTGGCACAGGCGTTGATAGCGCAGCAGCTCACTTTGAACCAGGTAATATGCTTATTCATTTGACCAAGACGCAAGGTGTTGGAGCACTAGCCCATGAGTTCGCGCACGGATTTGATTGTGTTTTGGCAAAACGAAACGGACTCAATAATAACTTTTTTAGCGAATACTTTCTTTACACCAGTAAAGGGCGTTACTCAGTACAGAATCATCAAGAGTCAGCATACAAACATCTTAAAGATGGCCAGACTGCAGATAAGTTTATCAAGCTGGTTAATTATCTTACTTTTAAGTCAACCAAATACCTTGATTACGAAGAAAGACAAGGCGGTACGGGCTTTATGAATAACGCCATGCACCTAGATCAATCACGGTCAATGTATTGGTCACAGCCAACAGAAATCTTTGCCAGACTGTTTGAATGTTGGGTGACGGATAAGCTGGCTGAAAATGATCAACAAAATGGGTTTTTGGTGCACGGCACAGAAGAGTCGGCAAATAGTTGGAATATGAAGTTAAGCGCATATCCAACAGGCAGAGAACGGGCAATTTTAGTTGATTTGATGGATGATTGGCTAAAAGCATTAGTGAGGTCGTGGACGAAATGAATGCAATCACTAAGACCTCAAAAAAAGAACGGATCTTATTCAATAATCCCAAAGCAACACGACTTTACAGGGAAGCAATAACAGAGCTTATTGCGTTTAAACCTTGGGAAGTTAACGCCACTGAGAATATGCTTACGATCTGCAACACCTACCGCTATGTCGTGAATAAACGTTGTTGTTTAGGGTACGAGTTTTGGTGTTACGACCGAAGCGAAAAAGAATGGGTACGTGTTAAGCCCTCAAGCGGTCGCCACAACTATGGGAAAAACTGGTGCAAAACAAATGACAAAAACAATGGTCTACAAGGCAGTAAAACGAGCAGATTTTGAGTATTCAAACGCAGCGCGTGGATACGTGTATCGGGGAGAGAAAATATCTGATGCTGAAGCGGAAAAACTAAAGCATAAATGGGCTAAAAAAGACCTGATGGACAATGCAAAAAAAGATGGATCGTTCACACCAGAATCATTAGAAATGTTCAAAACCTTGGTGAATCATGTATCACCACGGGAGTTGACCGCCAAACAGCAAGCTTTGACATACCATAGCCTTAAACGCTACACAGATTGCGTATTTAACCTTTATGAAGTCACCGCTAAACAAACACCTCCAGCAAAACTAAAACGACCGTACAGCATGCCTAGACTGGATGGTACGGATAACCCTTGGAACCAAGGCAAACGAGAAAACGATGTCTATATATACAAGGGGATTGAGTACAAAGGCATTGAAGCGGAAACAGCAATGCATAAAGTGGTGATTGCATCAGAATTAACGGCAATTGCCGGATTGGATAATCAGTTAGCGAATCTGGCCAACGAAACAGGTGTAGCGTTGTTTTCAGAATTTATTGAAGTTGCACACCAGAACAATGATTTAAAGGATTTAACATATGTAGTTTTTGATTATGTAAAACATCTAATTGTGACGATTGATCGCTATTTTGATTTAAAACTGAAATCTAACGTGTCGGTCAGTATTTCAGTGAACCGAGTAGCTGGCTATTCAAGGTATAGCATAGTTCAACGGAAATAGACGCACGAACGCAACCAGTGACATTACATGTGTCGTCAATGACAGCTTATGTGTCTCGAACGTGCACGTAATTTTGGATTGATTGGTTTGAATGCAGAAAATGTAAATTATGCAAAGTAACACCATGAATATAGCTGATGATTGTACGGTAGTACGTAGACCGTATCAAAGAATGACGACAGCTAACATGCTTAAGATTTGTTATAATAAACAAATTGTTAGTATCTAAACGACACATGAGCTGTCATTTTTTGGAAATTGCGACTACCCTATTCATTTTAATTCGAACTTTAACTTATGTTCACCTGAAGTCTAGTTAATAAAACTTTTAATAATTTTATTTATTATTTTCAATAACTTATATAAATAAAAAAATAATTATAAATTTTTGGTTCATGAACCTAATGAATTTATTGATACTTTTATAAAATAGAGTTAATTTGTCCGAGAGATATGGGTAGATATCTATTTTTGGTCTTTTTAGTGATTAGAGATATGACCATTGTCATCAAATTTTAAGGAATTCCTTAAGTTTTTTTCTTATAATTCAATAAAATAATTTTGAATACTCAAAAATTAAATGTAATATAAGTCACATTATGAACCGTTAAGTGAAATACGTTTTGCTTAAACGAATGATTGAGTTAGATCATCTAAATGATGATCGTGCTAGAAGACTCAGGTTTTACACCAAAATATTTGGCAGACTTTATTTTAAATACAATCCTAAACTGAATATAAAAAACCTTCGGAGGGCTTATTTGGCCAAACTAACCATCAACCTGAAAAAACTAAATTCTTACGCTAAGTATTTTTTCTAAAAGACACCGTACATATAGCATTACTTTATGTTAATAAAAATTTAGCATCATTTTTGACGCTTATTTGTTGTATGTGCAAAAGCAAGACATTTTAAATAAAGAATCTTTTAATATGAAAGTTACATATCCAGAGACAGGTATATACGAGCACGAACTCAAAGCAATTGATAAGATTAAAAAGGTCTTTGATCGTGGCGAAAAAACTAAAAACTGGCGAGCATATGCTGGTTTTGAATTTATGCATAAAAATGGAAAAAAAGCAGTAGCGAAAGGTAGTTCTGAGAAATTTGAATATGATCTCCTAATTATTACTCATGCAAACATTTTGGTCATTGAATTCAAGGACTGGAACGGTAAGGAAATTACAAAAGTTGCAGGAAAATGGTACGTAGGTAATAAAGAGCAAGATTCATGCCCTGTAGCTAAAAATGTAAAAAAAATGCAAATTATAGTTAATAAACTAAAGGATAAAGTTTCAGAAAAGAAAGCTAAGGGCATTACATTTCATTACCAAAGTGTTTCTCACTTTGTTGTCATGTGTGGTAAAGCAGATTATTCGCGCCTGCCTCCAGAAGATTTAGAGCACATTCTTTCGATAGATGAGTTTATACAATTAGCTCAACAGAAGAATTTTAATAATATGTTCCGCAAGCATCTGGAACGTGATGGTCGCATATATGATATTAAAAAAGAATATCACGCCATTATTGATGAAATTTTTGCGCCTGACCAAATTCAACCACGCTCTTTGATTATTAATAATCATGAACGAGGTGACTTGATCTTACCGCATCCTAAAAAGATTTATAGCGAGTATAAAGCGCATTCATTGACCATCGTTGGTGAAAAATCTTTAATGCGTTGTTGGGATTTTAATGAATTCAAGTTGAGTAACTCAAGAATGAGTCAGCCTCAACATCGATTCAACTTGATCTGCAATGAGCGCCGGGTTTTCCAAAAAATTAAAACAGAAAAGCCTGATCTTTATCAAAGTTGTTTGCACCCGATTACAAACCCAAGTCTTGATGACATGACATCAAAATATAATGAGTTGTATGAGTTGCCTGAGAACAGCTATCGAGTCAACGAATTCATCGGCGCTTATGCTGAGAAAATGTCTGAATCTGAGAAATTGGATTTATTCCAGATTTTGCTTGGTAAATTTAATCACCTACATCAAATGGGAATTACTCATGGTGATGTGGGTGATCATAGTGTGTGGATCTCTTATAAAAAGGAGATATTGCTATCCAATTTTTCGGCAGCAAATGATCAAACACAGCCCTCGAAAATTGACCCTGAACTGGCTAACGAACTCCCATTTTTGAATACAACAGCTCATCTTCCGAATCTTGCGCTGACAGCTGCACAAAAGGATGTGTATTGGTTAGGGCAGTTAATCCTTCATATTTGGAAGAATGCTCGACTGAGCCCACGTTCATTGAAAAAATTTAGTCTTGAGGAGCGAGATCAGAACCACTGGTTAGAGCGTATTTTAACACGAGCTTTGACAGGGAAATATGATAATGCATGTGCAGTATTCCAAGATTTCTTAGCTCAAAAACCTGCTGAACAAGTTAGTTATGAACTTGATGCAGATGTACTGAATCCATATTTAAATCAGACAAATACCTATATCAGTTACCCGATATTTGGCGCGCCTATTGATGCTAACCAAAATTTTACACTCTATGCATCAGGCAACATGTTAGTCAAAACATGGATGGGTAAAGTTGCATCTGCAATGACAACTTATCAAAAGAGTTGTTTTAAGCGATTCTTTGAAGAACTTAAAATGACGCAGGCTCTCAATTTGCCATACCTTCCTAAGATTATTGATTTTGGTTTATCAACTAGCACAGCATGTGTGTATCTAGTAACTGAAATGGTAAAGGGTGAAGCTTGGTCAACGGTTATTGAGGGCTTAACTGAGGATGAAAAAAATGAACTTTCACTTCAGTTATTGCATTCTCTGAAAAAATTTCATGAGCATGGCTTTCAACATGGAAACTTGGATGATGAAAAGATTCTAGTAGATAAAACAAACTTGAAAGTTAGTTTTAATGATTGCTTCCATCCTGAAGTACCACAACCTGATTCTTCTAATGCTTATTTCCCATCTGATATTGAAGATCCAACAGTCATTCAGTGTGACAACTTTACTGCATTGAAATTAATCGCAGATCTATACGATATAGACTTGGCTGTGGATGATGTGGCTTCAATGGATCCTACTTTATCCTGGCTAAATACAGCCTTGAGCATAGAAGGAATGGAAGATCCAAGTGTACGCTATATTGATAATTCTCGCTTTATAGAGGCATTTGAATGTAAGGGTGCTATTGTAAAAGAAGCTCCTCAGATTAGTATTTATACAAGTAAGGTTGAGACGCCCTTTACGATTTATCCCGAAAACGGCAAAGTTTATATCCAACTTGAGGCAGCAAGTGAGGGGGATTTTCGATTTACACTTAGCGGAATCAATGGCATGTTAAAAGGGTTTTATAAGCCCCATGAAAATCAATTAAGTTTCCTTGATTTTGTCAAAAAACAAGACCTGTGGTGGAAGGCTAGTAGGGATGCAGATCTGACTATTGATGTTAGCATTGAAGTCCACCCGATATCTGGGATGAGTAAGCGTGACAACATTGTAGAGTTAAATGACTTCTTAGCAAAAGATCAAAACTTTAAGGATGCTATTGAACAGTTTAAGCAAGCACAGCTCAAAAGGACTCAAGAGAAAGAGGAAACATTACGGGCTCTGCGTGAACAAAAAGCATTACAAGAAGAGATAGGCGATGTTATAGCTACTGATGAGCTTATGGCACAGCCAATGAGTCATCTGCCTACACATAGCCACTTAATTGATATTGAAACGAAAGAGTTGTGGAAAAAAGTCATGGCGACTGAGCGTCATGCACATCCTACAATCACTCTGTCTGAGCCGTTAAAGATAGTTTCGAGCAAACATTTTAAAGATTCAAAGAGTGCTATTGCATACTATGACTCTGCAGAAGATGTTTCAGCTAAATTTTCAAAGACCGATAAAGTCGATGTAATGTGCACTAAAGAAACTGGGGCGGGAGGTGATTACACTTTCTGCATAGGTACGGTGAATATTGCGCAATCAAAAGTCGGAGAATTGTGGATCGATTTTTGTAAAAAAACAAATGAAGTTCCTGAAGAAGCAACACTGTTTCTACAAAGCAAGGCAGATAAGTCATCTAATCGGAAACGTGCAGATGCTCTGACAAATATTCTGAGTAATAAGGCTGTCATTGAAAATCTCGTAGATTACTTTGAACCATCATTAGTGATTGAAGCAAAAGATTATGAGATTGAAGTGCCTGATGAAGATCTAGATCACTATAACAAATACAAAAATGGGGAATTGGTTAAAGCCCTCAATCCATTACAACGTAAAGCGTTCCGTAATGTGCTTAAGTATGGACCTGTATCACTATTAAAGGGACCACCAGGAACCGGCAAAACTGAATTTATCTCTATACTGGCTCACTATCTCTATGATAAACAAAATGTATCTAACATCTTAATTGTTAGTCAGTCGCACGAAGCTGTAAATACAAGTGTTGAGCGTATACGTCAGCTATGCACAGAGTATGACACACCATTAAGTATTGCTCGAATAAGCAATAAAGAGAGTGCTGTGTCTCCTGAATTAAAAGATGTCTATACAGGCTCAATTATTACGAGCCAGATAGAGCTGTTTAAGTCTAATATTAAAGAAAGAGTGCTTGAGCTTGCAAAAGATTTATCACTTGAAGCTGAATACTTGAGCGATCTTTATGAAATCAGAGTCACTATTTTAAATAGTCTTAAATCTGCGTATCAGTCAATCGACCAAGATGATCTTGATCAAAAGTTTAGTTTCTCATTAGAAGAGTATACCCAGGCTTTCAAATCAGCAATGCATAAGCTGAAGAGCATGTTTGACGGAAATCAAGACTTTTGGGATCAACTGGAAGACTGTATCAATGATAAAGAGATAACAGTATTAAACCAGTTAAATAAGATCGACATGATTACGTTCGCAGCACTTAATCAATACTACGGGGTATCTAATGAGGAAGGACTTAAAGCGAAAGCCTTGATCAATATTGCCCTAGATTATGAACCATTAATTGAAAGCCAAAATGCTAATTATGAAAGTTTTCTGGTCAAAACAAGGCAATTAGTCTGTGGCACATGCGTTGGTGTTGGCCAACAAAGTATTGGAATCGCCAATCACGTATTTGATTGGGTGATTATTGATGAAGCAGCACGTTCAATCGCTTCAGAATTGGCAATTGCAATGCAGTCAGGTGCACGTATTTTATTAGTTGGGGATCAAGACCAACTTCCTCCACTATATTCGAGCGATCATATAAAGGCTTTAGCTAAGCAACTTAAGATATCAGATGATGATTTGGAAGATAAATTACAAAGCGACTTTGGCCGTATCTTTAATTCACATTATGGACTAAAGGCTAGTTCAGAACTCTTGTCACAGTACCGAATGAGTCCGAGCATCGGCGAATTAGTTTCAGACTGTTTTTATGAAGGAAAACTTGAAACTGAAGTTGTCGATTCTCGTGGTTTAAGTGATGAAGAGCTGAAAGAAATTAAGTTAAAGCGGATTGTGCCTGATAACTATGCATCCGACATCGTAATAGAATTGAATTCAACAGTTACTTGGGTGGATACTGGGAATGCTGAGCATTTCAAAATGGAGAAAGGTAGTAGTATTTATAACCCACATGAAATTAATGAAATTATCGATTTTCTTCAGCGGATTGACCAAGACAAACTCTTGTTAAATAAATTAGTGCCAGAGCCTGATTCCCTTAAAGAGCCTGCTATTGGTGTAATTTGTACCTATGCTGAGCAAAAAAACCGGTTAAGAAAAGCCTTCTCTTTGTGTGAAGTGTCAGATGCATTGAGATCAATTGTGCGTATTGATACGGTGGATAGTTATCAAGGTAAACAGAATAAGATCATCATTCTCTCAGTTACGCGAAATGATCCAACTAAGTTTCCTGCATTTTTGAAGTCACCAAATCGTGTGAACGTGGCTTTATCTCGCGCAATGGATCGTCTTGTAATCTTTGGTGCGTCAGAAATGTGGCAAGGAGTCAACAGTAACTTACCTTTAGGACGCGTATTAAATTACATCAAGTGCCGTGAAAATCAGACTTTAGAATATCGATATATTTCAAAACGCGCCATTGTCAAAATAGTACAAAACAATCCGCACATTAATAAAAATAGATCAAAAAAATATAGAAAGGCAGGGGTATAACTCATGGAAAATTCACTAAGAAGCTATCATGACGTAGATGTTACATTGCCATCACAACTATTCAATGTGGCATTTAGCTATACCACAACAGATACCTTAGATTTTATTGATTCTATGGTATTGCGCCTATTGGTAATTGCACCACTTTCTGCTGAAAAAATAGCGCGGTTCTTAGGGTTATCTAATCATGAAACAGATGTGCTATTAACTAAATTATTAAAACAAATGCAGATAAAACATCTTGAAGATGATCGATTTGCTCTGACTCAGCGACTTGAGAAAGCATTCTCGGATGTTTGTGCAATTCCTTATGTAAATAAGATTGAGGACAATATTCAAAAGATGAGTTTTGAGATGATTGGCTTGAATCCTGAGCCAGTTAATCCCAACGCATCTGACAATGGGGCAAATTCAATTAAATTAGATGCTTCTAACCAATACCTTTCAAATGGTGAGTCTTTGGTTAGTAAGGAGTTTCAGAAAAATTTTCGATTTTATTTCAGCCAAGGATTAGTTAAGTTGAATCCATCAGTGGATGAAAAGAAGCTGCAACTGTATAAAATGAGCCAAGTGGAAAAATTGCGAGACCATTCTCGTCGTTTTACATTACCATTGACGCTTGATGAGAATTATACACCTACAGAGATTAGTGATTTTAATCACATGGAAAATCTTAACAAAATCGAAGATTCTCTTTACGCTGCTCTTAGATCAGCTAAGAAGCCACAAAATATTGAGGATATTCTAAAGGTACTCCATGAATTAGATATGGAGGATACTTTTTCAGTTGAATCTATTTTTAGCGAGAATAAGCTTAATTTAGATCGCTTATTTAAGCTAGAACACAAATCCAATGAATACTTTATCGGGCCAATATATTCTAAGGAAAATTCAGACCTGTTTTTCAAAACAATCAAACAATATCAAGACCAGAATAATGATGATAAACAGCTGTATTGGTTAGCTCCATCAGATGAATTTTGGGGTAAGTCAGATAGATTTAGTGATTTTATTGATCGTTTATCGACAACCACAATTACCAAAAACTTTAAATGCTTCTTACCAGTGGCATACAGAAATGATAAACAATCAATCGCAAGTTATAAAAAACTAATCACAGCTGAGGCAGGAGCCAAGCACTTTCTAACGTTTAAGGAAAGTAGTGTAGTTTTTGACGGTAATTTTGAGCTTTTGGTTATGAAAGACTCTTTTTGTGTTTTGATTATTCACGTTAGTGATTCATCCACAAATATTTTAACAACAGTGCCTGTGGGTATTATTGTCAAAAATAAGGCTATTGCCCAATCGTTTTATAAGTTTTTTGAAGACTTAGAGAACGATGGAGAGAACTTCTTTGGTTTATTAAATTCTAAAAAATAGAATAATCATCTTAAAAAGCTAGCAGATTTGCTAGCTTTTTTAAACTCAAATTAGAGTGGCAACAATCCAGACCAGACATTTCTACTTTGAAGTGGCTTTGTTGCACAAAGATTGTAAGCATCCGCTGAACGCCATCGCCAAGTTTTAACGGGGTTCAGGTTTCCAGCGGTGAGGTAGTAATTCTTCTATTTGGGGCACTTTATGTGTTGGCAACCTTTTCAGCACATCACTTAAATAGGCATACGGATCCAAGCCATTCAGCTTTGCTGACTGGATTAAAGTCATGATATTGGCAGCTCGTTGACCACTGCGCAGCGAACCTGCAAATAGCCAGTTCTTACGCCCCAAGGCCCAGGGACGCATTTGGTTCTCTATCCAATTATTGTCAATGGGTAGATTGCCATCATCCAGATAGCGGCTTAAAGCAGTCCAACGTTTTAGGCTGTAATTGATCGCCCGGGCGGTTGGAGAACTCGATGGCACCGTCAGCTGATGTTGGTTGAGCCATTCATATAGTTGTTGCATGACCGGTTGACTATGCTGTTGTCGGTATTCGCAGCGGTCTTCCGCTGTACCATCCGTCTTTTTTCTTAATTCTGCTTCTATCGCATATAATTTCTGAATCAGCACTAATGCCTGTTCAGCGACCTGACTTTTCCCAGTTACATGCAGTTCATGGAATTTACGACGTGCATGGGCCATGCAGCCCACCTCTATGACCTGGCCTGATTTAAAGCGTGCTTTATAACCACTGTAATCATCACAGACTAGATAACCCTGCCAGCCTTTCAAGAACTCTGCAGCATGCTGGCCTGAACGACTATCCTGAAAGTCATAGATCACCGCCTGAACTGGATTGTACTGTGTAGTGGCATAGGCCCAGACATAACCTTTCTTCGGTTTTTTATCATTCTCACCCATCCGCATGATGGTGACCGGTGTTTCATCTGCATGCAGCACCTGCTGTTGTAGTACCACCTCTTTTAAGGCATTGGCCAGAGGTTCCAGTTCTACACCGCAGCGACCTATCCAGTCAGATAAAGTTGATCTAGAAAGTTCGATTCCCGCCCGCTGATAGATCAGACGTTGACGGTACAGCGGCAAATGATCGGCATATTTCGATACCAAAACATGGCTGAGCAGTTCAGGTGAAGCAATGCCTTTATCAATCACATAGGCGGGCATCGCTTGCTGAGTCAGGGTGTCACACTGATCACAGACCCATTTACCACGCACATGCTGTTCCTTATAGAACTGTGCCGGTCTGAAATGCAGTTTTTCACTGACATCTTCGCCGATACGCCGGAGTTGGCATCCACAAGCACATTGGGTTGATGCAGGTTCATGCTCAATACGGATGGTGTGTAGATGATCTGGCAGTGGTCGACGTTTAGGTTTATTGGTTTTGGCTTTGTGTGTCGCTGCATTGGTTTTATCTGCATTTAGCCGTTCCAGTTCTAGATCAACCGCGGCAATATCTTCTTCAACCGCTTCATCCCACAGATGGATTTGTTTTGCCGTTAAGTGTTCATTCTTTTGGGCGAATTTGTGCTTTTTAAACAGCGCCAGTTCATGCTCGTATTTTTGATTGAGAATAGAAAGATGTTGAACTTTAGAATCTAATTGCTGATTGGTGACTTCAAGATGTTGAACTCTGGCATCTAATTGCTGGTTTGATTGTGCTAGAGACTGATGCTGCATCGCCAACTGCCGGGTAAATTCCAGCAGTTGTTCATGGGTCAGTTGGCTTAAGTCAGGCAGCGTATTCATGACCGCAGTATGCCTGAGGTCATGATGCAGAGGAAATAGAACGTTTGGAGAATAGCAGAATGGATGAGCCTGGTTTAGAGCATTGTTACCACTTGCTGCAGTCCGATTCTTTGCCAGGGCAAACCCTGGATCAGTGCCTGTAACTGCTCCGGGCTGATCGCCATACTTTCACCCTGGTGAACTTTAGCCCAGTGGAATTTCCCCTGTTCCAGCCGCCGGGCACACAGCCAGATACCCAGTCCATCATGCACCAGCACTTTCATACGATGGCCACGCTTATTACAGAACAGGTAAGCGCAATGCGGTTTGATGTAGCCAAAGGCTCTCAGCACCTGAGCCATGGCTGTATCCATCCCTGCACGCATGTCCATCGGCTGGGTAGACAACCAGATCTCATCAATACGAATCATTGAGTCAAACCCTGGATCAGCAACAGTAATTCAGTTACTGACTCCACCGGCCAGTCGATCTCGATCATCTGATCCCTTGCGGAACTTGGTGCCTCATGTAATGGAATCCTGATATGAGCGACAGCTTTCTTCTCTGGCACAGGTGGTAGAGGTGCTTCTTGTTTGACTGGAGTCGGGTGAAGAATGACCGGAAGAAAGTCAGTCTGTGGAATGGATGGGGTTTTTAATGCAGGGGGCATTGATCTGGACTGACGAATCCATTTATGTAGCAGATTGGCATTGATCTGATGTTGCATTGCTACCTTGGCCACTGATGTATCTGGCTGCTGGCATTGCTGAATAAGTTGATGTTTAAATTCAGCTGTGAAGGTTCGACGGGGCTTTTTTAGCGTTGGTGCACTGTCTATAACTGTCTTTAAATCCATAAATAGGTGTCCACTTAAATTTAAGTGGACACTATCGCGGTATTAATGAGTTAGAAAAAGTGGGGTTCAGCGGACGCTTACCAAAGATTTGAAATGCAAAGCGCCCCTAATTGAGCCAAATTTAAGGCGTAACTTGGGTAAGTGGTCGACCTAATTCCGTAAATCTGTTAAGGACTGCTACACGTGCATGGATCTCATTCACTTGGCTATCAAAACTCCTTGCACTGAGTTTATCTCCTAATAATTTGATGCAATGCATCTTAGTTTCAACCAAACTTCGCCGATGATAGCCTGACCATTTTTTCCATAGTGTCCTGCCTAAACGTTTAATTGTTCGAAGTAATTCATTTCGCTCTAGCGAGCTACTCTTTGTATCTTTCCATTTTTTCTAGGTGGAATCACCGCATGCGCTTGCCGATCTGCAATGACCTGACGGCATTGCTTGGTGTCATAAGCCCCATCGGTATAAACAGAGTCAATCCGCTCATCTTGTGGAATCTGATTAAGTAAATCACCAAGCACCTGTGAATCACTGACATTATTGGTTGTAAGCTGAACTGCTCGTATTTGTAGGGTTTTAGCATCTATACCAATATGAAGTTTACGCCATTGGCGACGATATTCAGGTCCATGTTTCTTGCGTTTCCATTCGCCCTCACCTAGAAACTTCATGCCTGTAGAGTCCATGAGTAGATGCAGCCCATCGCTACTTTTTTGGTAACTGATTACAATATCAATATGCTTTTGTCTTCTACAAAGCGTGGTGTAATCTGGAGCTATCCAATTTAATCCGCAAAGTTTAATCAGACTTTGCACAAAGCCAGTGACCATACGTAAAGACAGACGGAATAAGGATTTAATCATTAAGCAGCATTGGATGGCTGCGTCGGAGTAGATTTGATTTCGCCCTTGTTTGCCTTTTGATGGAGCATATCATTGCGTAGCAGGATCAAACCAAATGGCAATATTTCCTCGACTCATGAGTGCTCGGTTATATGCGGGCCAATTGGTTGTGCGGTAGATTTTGTGTGTAGGCTTCTTCATTTGAAAATTATATCGCTGAAAAACCCTTTACAGATAGGTTTGTGCAACAAAGCCATTCAGAATTGAAATAGAAAAATTTAAAAATAAATAACTTGGAAATAGATTTTATGATAAAATTCAATCAGCTATATTAATTTCTACACTTATGTCTGCACTACAAAAAATTAATGAAGATATGATAGTGAATCTTCCTAAGGGTGATTTACACGTTCATTTAAATGGAGCTATTCCAACAAATTTAGTTAAGGAATTATTAGCAAAAAATACAAATGGAATTCCCTCAAATTTTGATATTAATAAAGATTTAAATATTCTCGAACCACAAAAAAATCTGCAAGATTATTTAAAACCATGGAAAGTCTTAAATTTAATACCTAGATCGCAGAGTGATTTAAATAAAATAGTATTACAAACATTTTTTAGTTTAAAACGGCTTTGTTGTATAAACATTCTTCAAGATACTGATTTTTAAGGATTTGTTTAAATTTTAATCCAAAAATAAATTAAACAAAATCATAGTCTTAGATATTTATGCAACAAAGCCCCATTAGAGCTAAACTCCATTTACTAATGTCATATTTAAATCTAATGGTATGAAAGTACTATCAAATATACTGTTTAAATTACAGCGATTTCATTCTTGCTTCCATTATTTCGAATTTGAAGTCTTGGAACCATTGAATTATTTAAGTAATCATAAATAACCATTTCAGGATGATGCAGATCAAATGCTTGTCCAAACCATATACAAGCAGCATTGGATGCACATGGTAAGACATGAATTTTGGTAATTCCTTTATCTGTTAGACTATGAAATAACGCATGAATATCTTGCATGAAACTTAGTCCTCGTTCAGGATTTCTTATTGCTCCATTCCCCATATATTCTGGTTTAGCAGTAATATTAATTACCGGATGTCCTAATTCAACAGCCTTATTTTTAGAGGTTTCTGGATCAGCAGTGAGATTCAATCTAATAGTAATTTCAGTACAATCTTCTATTTCACTGAAATTATTAATTTCATACGCTTTGGTTGTACATATAAGATCAGGCCACATCCAACAACTTCCATCCCTATACATAAGCATAGGTATAAATTTCCCTTTATTTCCTAATTTACTTCCTAATGCTATTAGGCATGGCATAGGGCCGAAGCCAAAAATAGCTACTCTCTTATCATCAAATTTAGTTTCCCTAAGTAATTGTTCTGTTTGAACTTCAAATTCTTCTAAAAAATACTTTTTATAGAACTCATCAGCTGAAGCTCTTAAATGAGCTGGTAATGGTTCATGAATTAGTGTCTTATCTTTATGCAAAATAGATTTTAATGGGAGAAGGCAGCTTGCAATATCACGTCGTGAAGGAGACTGAGGAATATTGCGATTCACGGGCCAGAAAAATAAATACACTGGCATAGGAGTAAAGCTTAAAGAATCTAATAAATCTTCGCATTGTGCTGTGAAATTACTTCTCATTTGCGAGAGTCTTGAAGCTGTATATTCTGCGCCAGCAACTTTATCAATTAACCTATGATGTTTTTCACATAATAATAAAATATTCGTTGGATCATCTGATAGTTGATATGAGAAGAAGGGGATACCGCGAGTAGAATTTTCTGATGCTGCAACATTATGAGCTAAAACGCCATATGTACCTTCAAATCCAGTTATTTCATCTATGTTTAATTTTGCACCACATCCTTTAAACATACATCGGCCATGACTTGAGAGATAAATCTGGTTTTTATCTTTTTCAGATAAATCGTTACCCCTACCTGTAAGATGCTCAAAATCAAAAATTCTTTTTATGAAATATTCTAATTGGTTTACAGGGTTTGGTTTTTGTTTAGGAATCTTTCTAGGAACAAAATCTACATCTTTAACTTCGCTCTCTTGAGAGGAGGTTAAATTCCATGTTTCTTTTAACTTTTCAAAATCATGTAGAGTGTGGGCATCAATTATGTGACCTTGAAGAAAGCGTGCATAAATGGAAATTTTTTTGGCAAGCAATCTTCGGACAAAAGTTAAAGTATCATCATAATTGAGAATTATACGGAAAAAACTTTCAGGGCTTTTATTTTTCAATAAGACAAAAATTATATTTTTACGTTCTTCATCAACTAATACACCTAATGAATCTATACAAATATGCTTTAAAATTTCTTCTATATATTTATTTGCATTTGATAAATCATCTATTGCTGATAAAGAAGTCTGTAAACTTAGGGATGGGTCTAGTTGCATTTTCAATTTAACTCAATATAACCTAACAGTTTGATTTTAAAATTTTTTCTACCAATCCAGATTCCAGTTTTTACTCTTCCGATTATTAAATATAAAACTGGGTCATTAAGATTGGTAATGCCATTTAGAACAGTATCTATATCCCTTAAATCGGTTGGAGAGGGTGTTGGTACATCTTCAGGATGTGTATGCCATAGGCCTTGAAAATTATAGAATTTTTTAGATTCGTTCCAAGCTTGTATTAAAGCATATTGGTGGGACTTTGACCTAAAGAAAGACATACGTGTTTGACAGTCTCCTTCCATAGGAGAGGTAAAGCTTTCAATGATTTTAGCTTTAGTTTCTATGTCTGTTCTTCCAATTAGAATGCCACCCGATTCTGGAGAATCTGATTCTAATTGTATAAATTGCTTTAAACTCTTTAAAACATTTGCTTGAATAATAAAGACTTGGCCTGTAGGTGTGTCACATTTAATCCTCCCTTGAGTTATGTATTGCAACATGGGCATACTTCTTTATAAATTTCTTTTAAATTCAATATATTAATTCCATTTGAATTATTTACTGAATTATAAAAAGGGGTAGTAATTATTCCATTTTTATTTGCATTCTGATTGTCGCCAGAAATAGAAACAAATCCTAATTGTTGATTCAGGACATATTCAGAAATATAGCTTGCTAGCTTCATGCAATTTAAAGAAGAGAAGGGGGTAAATGCACCAGCACACCCTGTAATATTTTTAGCAATTAGCTGTCCAGATTGTACATATTTATACATAGGGGTAAGACTTTTATTTGATTTTTCATCAAAATATAAGCAGTTTAAACATCCTACATGTTTATTATTGAAAGAAATAAAATGTCCACCTAAATCATAAGGTTCTAACCAGCCTATTATTACTTGAATGTTTGCACTTATTTCATAAATAGTTTTTACGAGAGAAATCTCAGTAGGAGTATGGCCAATTGCTATGATGATAGTATCAATATCTTCAGTAATTTTTGATTTTATCCAGCTTTCACCATGGCTTACGAATGGAAAAATAGTTAATCCGGGCCTTTCTATTAAAAACTTATTAGCTAAAGAAGTAGATTTATAGGTATTAACATACTGCAAACCTAAAGAATGACGATAAATATTATCTGTTTTTAAAAGCTCTGGATCTATGAAAGAAAATTTATTTACGCCTGTTTGAGCTAATATCTCTGCAATCTTTGAGCCTAAAGCCCCACATCCGATAATCGCTATATGTCTTGTTTTTTTCTCTTGCCCCGTTCTATTTAATAAATAATCTATCCACGCTCTTTGTGTTAAAGAGACTTTAAAGCCTTTGAAGGATACTTTTTCTTTGAAAGAATACCAAATGGCATAATAAAAAATCACATAAGCAAATCCATGTTCATTTGGAATTCCCACTAGGGCATAATGATTGCCTTGTTTTAACAAAGATCGTTTGTTCTCATTAGAGAGGGTATTAACAATTTTTAGAAAATAGTCCTCATTAAAATAATCTCCTATATCTGGTATGGGGAAAACAGAAGCATCTTCTAATAATATCTTATGAATTTTTACTTTTGTGAGCTGGTTGTGGTTTATGTAAGAACTATCGCCATCATCAATATGCTCTAATATTTGATGATTCCCTTTTGATGATTTTCTTAACCAACCATATAAATTAAATGTAGAAGTAGGGTCGCAATGTAATATTACATCCTCATTTATATTTTGAGTGCTGCCTAAATATCCTTCTAGTTCGTTATACAAGCTTACTCGGTTGTTTAATTGAAAATTAATAAAAGATTGCTTGAGTATATCTATAGCCCTTTCAAAGAATTCAGTAATAAGTTCTTTATGTCTATAGCCTTCAAAGTTTTCACCTTGATGATCCGTAGTACAAATTTCCCCACTTTGACTCACATGATCTAAGGCAGACATTGGTCGTGTCAATATTCTAAAAATGGGAGGTATCGTCCAATTAGCTCTATTTTGAAAAATTAGACCAAGGCAAACCTGTTGTGTATTAATGAGAAAATCAAATTTTAGATTAACCCAATCCTTAGTAATAGAAGTGACATGGATATTTTGAGCTCCATGTTCACTTAATAGCTTTTCAATATTGTCTAACTTTGGGTTATCAAAAAACATTGAGTTTTCCTAAGCAGATTTTCCTTCTTGAGTGTAATAAGTTTGTACTACTGGTTCGGACACTTCTTGTATTTCAGGGATAGGGAATTGTCTTCCAAAAGTTTTATTTAAAATTTTGCAAGCTTCTACTGTATCAGTTTCCTCATTTACAGCTTCTAAAGATGATTTTAAATCTTCAAGTTTTGATTTTAAGTGCTCCATTTGTTTTCGGGTCAATTTTTCGAGTAAGTCTACACCTTGATGTGCAGGTAAATTAATTACGAGTCTGAAGTAATACTCGTTATTTTCTGGATCAATGCTAAAGGTAGTGAATTGATCTAATACATTATTTACTATAGAAAGTAATACCTTATTATCATTCTCATAATCTTCAGCTGTTATATGCTCATATACAGCTGTAGTGATAGCAATACTCTTAAAAAAATCTAGACCTTTCTCATTTCGCCATTGTTTCAAGTAGCGAGTACATCGTCTAAACTGATGACGTAAATCTGAATCATCTTCAAATTTTCCCAAAATTGTATCGGTAAGTTCAGTAGGATTTGAAATATCCCAAGTCTTAAGGTCTTCAGAGGAGAATTCCTTACCTCGAGCTAGATACATATTGCCTTTGTCGTCTTCAGCGTAGATGGGCAGATCTACATGATAATCGGGACTACCATTTTTGAGATAAGTGACAGTTACGCAAGGTCGTTTGATCGTTACAGTTCTATTTGAATGAGTTAAAGCATCTCTAACAATTTTTTTAATTTCTACTGAGCCATATTCCTCTTTGTCACAATCTAATAAAACTCCTACATCAATATCATAATCTCCATTCTTAGGCTTAATCCCTGTGCCCAAGGCATAACTACCTTGATTAAAGTATTCAACAAATTGAGGACCATTTGGATCCTTTTTGAGTTCATCTTTTAAGGTGCTAATCAAAAGGTCACGTTTTTCACGTAATGTACTTTCTTCGTCATAACGACCTAATCGAATATTTGTGTGGAACTTAGCATAGTGTTTTTGTGGATTCGCCATATTGTTGTATTCCTGTAGTGCTTTTGTTGTTATGGGGATCTCCTATATTAAATACAAGTTAAGACATTAAAAAAAATAGAATTTTTAAAGGGAAAATTTAATCAAAAAATATTTAAACAAACGATGAGATGTATCAATCTCCAATTTTTAGCATTCCTTCCCAACTAAAATAGTTTTGAGTCAAATTCTTTCTGGACATCGCCCATACACGACCATGCATCTTGCAAGGTCCAATTACGGCATCGCCACCACAGAGTAAAAAGAATGTTCAAAATAAACAGTCTAAAAATTCTGAATAGCCTTTTAGAACAGAGAGTTAAGGCACACAATTTAAAATAGTCAGTGAGCCTATCAAAATCCTCATGTATGAAACCTAAGAAGTTCCACATTTTTCTGGGTATACAAGCCTAAATTTTATGGAAAGAATTCATATGCTGCTCCTTTAGCTAAAAGAGTATTCAGCTTACGATTCGTGGTTATTTTCAACAGTGCCTTCTGGTAAGGGTCGGCACCTGCACATCAAAAAAATCTCCCCCCAGAGTACGGCTGTTTCTATCGGGGGTAGAATATTCATTCTGTTACTTTAGACTATACCCTAAAGTTACAATCTGAAAGTTCATGAAATTATGTATCATTTAAATGATTTTTAATCATAAGTAACATGTAACTTTAGTGTTAAAGAATTATAATTTACGAAATTGTTCATTTTTATCCAATTGGGGCGTGAAAAAGTGAAAGGCCAAAAAGTAGGGTATGTCCGGGTAAGTTCTGTCGAGCAAAACACTGGACGTCAACTTGAAGGAATTGAGGTCGACCGGATTTTTGTTGACCGTGCTTCAGGTAAAAATACTGACCGACCTAAATTTCAGGAAATGTTGAACTATGTCCGGGAAGGGGACAGGGTGATTGTACATTCAATGGATCGTTTTGCGCGAAGCCTAAAAGATTTGGTCACTGAAGTAGATAAACTGGTCAAACGAGGGATCGCCATCCAGTTTGTAAAAGAAAATATTACTTTTACAGCCGAATCCACCCCGATGGATAATTTGATGCTTCAAATGATGGGTGCTTTTGCACAGTTCGAACGTGAGATCATTTTAGAGCGGCAAAAGGAAGGAATAAAACTCGCCTCTGCTCAGGGGAAGTACAAAGGTCGGGTGCATAAACTAAAGCCTGACCAAGCTGAAGCTTTACGACAAGCATGGAAGGAGGGGAAGTATCCATCGAAAATGGCATTAGGGAAAGCTTTTGGGATTAGTCGTCAGGCGGTATACCGATATTTACAAGTTAGTGAATAGCTTATTGGGATTAGCAAATCTTTTATGACTTTTACATATATTCTTATTAAAGGAAAACTATTTTTAATCTTTTAAAATAGTTATAAGATAAACAAAATTTGTTGATTTTATAACATGAAAATATCATTACTGATCTCATCACTTCCCAGTCAAAGCACAACCGCAAGAATGCGAATTTGGCGTTCATTAAAGTCAAATGGTGCAGCAACTTTAAGAGATGGTGTTTACCTCTTACCCGAAGCACATTCTGAAAAATTTGAGTCTGTTGTTCATGATCATCTTAATGAACATGGGCATGCCTATATCTTTCAGACTGAACCTCCTGCACATTTAGACCTTGCTCAACTTTTCGACAGAACTGGAGAATATGAAGAACTGAGAACTGAAATTTCACAAATACAAAATACGCTTGAGGAAAATAAGAAAAAAGAACATCTCAAACAGATTCGAAAATTAAGAAAAAACCTCAATTCACTGATAGAAATAGATTTTTTCCCAAATACTCATCAAAGCAAAACACTGAATGAACTCACCCGATTAGAACAAGTTATTGCCCGGTTAGGTGAATACGATGAACCCAATAATTTTGAACAGCAATTAAAAGTCCTATGCAAGCAAGATTTTCAAAATAAAATCTGGGCAACCAGAAAGCGTCCTTGGGTTGACCGTTTGGCATCGGCATGGATCATTCAGAAATTTGTAGACCCTCAGGCAAAATTTATTTGGTTAGAGCATCCCAATGATTGCCCCAAAGATACCTTAGGTTTTGATTTTGATGATGCCCAATTTACCCATATCAATCATCTAGTCACTTTTGAAGTGTTAATGCATAGCTTTGAATTACAAAACCCTGCTTTAAATAAAATCGCTGAAATTGTTCATTTTTTAGATGTTGGGGGAAATGAGCCTGCCGAAGCCTTAGGCATTGAAAAAATCTTGCAAGGCTTAAGAAGCACGATCACAGATGATGATCAATTACTCCATCTTTCAAACCATATTTTTGATGGCTTATATGCAGACTTTCAAAGGAATTTAACATGAATAATAAGCCATCTTTAATAGATGAAACAGAAATTGAATCTATCAGCTTTTGGCAAGCATTCAAATTTTGGTTAAAACTGGGATTCATTAGCTTTGGTGGTCCTGCCGGGCAAATCGCTGTTATGCACCAAGAGTTAGTTGAAGAAAAAAAATGGATTTCAGAACAGCGTTTTATGCACGCATTGAATTATTGCATGCTCTTACCCGGCCCCGAAGCTCAACAACTTGCAACTTATATTGGCTGGTTAATGCATAAAACCAAAGGTGGCATCGTTGCAGGGGTTTTATTTATTCTACCTTCTCTTTTTATCCTCATTGGGCTGTCTTGGGTCTATGTGAAATATGGCAACGTCCCGATCATTGCCGGTTTGTTTTATGGCATTAAGCCCGCAGTTGCCGCAATTGTATTTCATGCCACGTATCGTATTGGCAGTCGTTCATTAAAGAATAAATTTCTATGGGCGATTGCAGTTATCGCTTTTCTTGCAATATTTATTTTTAATATTCCTTTCCCTTTAATCGTTTTATGTGCAGCGATATCGGGTTATTTGGTCGGTAAAAAGTATCCTGATTTATTTAAGCTAAATGCACATCAGTCCAGTCAAAAATCCTATGGACGTGCAATTATTGATGATGATACCCCTACACCTGAACATGCTGTTTTTAAATGGTCTCATCTGATCAAAATAACTGTAATTTCAGCACTTTTATGGGCAATTCCACTCATCTCTTTAACAGCAGTTTTGGGATGGAGTCATTCTTATACTCAACTGGCTTGGTTCTTTACTAAAGCTGCACTTCTGACATTTGGTGGTGCTTATGCTGTTCTGCCTTACGTTTATCAAGGCGCTGTCGGTTTTTATCACTGGCTCACCCCAACTCAAATGATCGATGGTTTAGCCCTAGGTGAAAGTACTCCCGGCCCATTGATCATGGTGGTGGCTTTTGTCGGCTTCTTAGCAGCTTATAACCATTCGCTGTTGGGTGCTGAATATCAATTTATTGCAGGTGCATTAGGTGCAATCATCGTCACGTGGTTTACTTTTATTTTCTCATTTTTCTTTATCTTAGCCGGAGCACCTGTTATAGAGTCCACACACAATCAAATTAAATTTACTGCCCCTTTAACCGCCATTACCGCTGCCGTGGTGGGCGTAATTTTAAATTTGGCACTCTTTTTATGTTACCACGTGCTTTGGCCACAGGGTTTTGAAGGGAATTTTGATTATATCTCTGCCATTATTGCAATTTTAGCTGTAGTCGCATTATTTAAATTTAATCAAAGTGTGCTCAGAGTCATCATCGGTTCTGCTTTAGTGGGTTTAACGATTAAAATTTTACTATAAAGAATGAACACTAGAGGTATGGATAAAAAATCTATGCTTCTTTTGACACGATTCAAGGTATCTTCTTTCATATAAAAAATTAAAGAATATTCCACTAAATCACTCACCATTTAACATAATGGTGGTTATGCGAAGTCGACTTGTAATGCAATTTGCATTACAATATTCCTAGTACATTAAATACTTGGGAAATATGATGGCTACTGTTAACTTCAGGATCGATGAAGCCCTTAAAGAAAAATCTTATTCAATCCTTAAAGAGCAAGGTATTGCACCTACTGATTTCTTCACTAGTATTCTTGAGTATGTTGCTACGACTGGGAAACTGCCTGTCAAAAAAGCTTTGCTTTCGGAAGAAGATGAAGAATTATTAGCTCTTGTCCGTAAGCGCATTAATGATCCTAAAGAGATGTTTGAGGAAGTCACATTAGATGACTTATAAGCTTTTACGTCACAAGGACTTTACAGCAGAATGGGAAAAACTCCCTGTTGCTATACGAGATCAATTTAAAAAGAAACTAGCCAAAGTCATAGAGCAGCCACATATTCCAAAGAATATGCTTAGAGGCGATCTTGCAGGTTGCTATAAAATCAAATTATTAAAAGCTGGTGTCCGACTTGTCTATCAAGTTAAAGATGATCAGGTAGTTATCCTGCTCATTACCGTCGGAAAACGAGCTGATAGCATAGTTTATGACGAAGCGAAAAAGCGAATTAAAGACTAAAAATGGGAGCTTATAGCTCCCATTTTTGTGTAGAGGCAGCAAGATTATGCTGTTTTGATCAGAACTCAGTTAACCATCCCGGGATTCTGCTCTGGCCCATTCAGCGCAGTTTTTTACTTTGGATGAAGTTAACCCATGTTATATTGCACAAGATAAAAAGGCACTGTTGCAAAGTTAGCGATGAGGCAGCCTTTTGTCTTATTCAAAGGCCTTACATTTCAAAAACTCTGCTTACCAGGCGCATTTCGCCCAGGGGATCACCATAATAAAATGCTGAGGCCTGGCCTTTGCGTAGTGCACGCATCACCTCAATACCTTTGATGGTGGCGTAAGCCGTCTTCATGGATTTAAATCCCAGCGTGGCGTTGATTATCCGTTTCAGTTTGCCATGATCGCATTCAATCACGTTGTTCCGGTACTTAATCTGTCGGTGTTCAACGTCAGACGGGCACCGGCCTTCGCGTTTGAGCAGAGCAAGCGCGCGACCATAGGCGGGCGCTTTATCCGTGTTGATGAATCGTGGGATCTGCCACTTCTTCACGTTGTTGAGGATTTTACCCAGAAACCGGTATGCAGCTTTGCTGTTACGACGGGAGGAGAGATAAAAATCGACAGTGCGGCCCCGGCTGTCGACGGCCCGGTACAGATACGCCCAGCGGCCATTGACCTTCACGTAGGTTTCATCCATGTGCCACGGGCAAAGATCGGAAGGGTTACGCCAGTACCAGCGCAGCCGTTTTTCCATTTCAGGCGCATAACGCTGAACCCAGCGGTAAATCGTGGAGTGATCGACATTCACTCCGCGTTCAGCCAGCATCTCCTGCAGCTCACGGTAACTGATGCCGTATTTGCAGTACCAGCGTACGGCCCACAGAATGATGTCACGCTGAAAATGCCGGCCTTTGAATGGGTTCATGTGCAGCTCCATCAGCAAAAGGGGATGATAAGTTTATCACCACCGACTATTTGCAACAGTGCCAGCAATATAATGAATCAATCCATGTGGAATAACAGCTTCACCTATATAGCCAAACAATACGAATAAGATCAACATGGCGAAACCAATGCCTAGGTAAAATCCTATAGTCTTTTTTAATTGACCTGTAAGGCCAGAATTTAGCCCCATAAAATTTACAGGGCCTGGGCTATACATAACGCTTAATGTATAAAGAAATATTTCCACAGAGTTCACTCAATTAGATAGCAATAAACATCAAAGAGAGAACGGTATCGAGTTATAGGCCTTAAAGATTGTACGTTTGTGCTGAACTAATTAAAAATTTCTATTTAACTTATGTTCACCTAAAGTTCACTTCATAAGTGTATAAAGAAACTATGTATTGTATTTTCAATTGCTTATATAAATATTAGTCTTGGTTTAGAATTTTAAAGTTCATGAACTATGAGAAAAAACTAAGATACGATCAAAATTGTAGAACAACAAAATTATTTATACTAATTTACAAGCCACGCTGTTTAAGCGTGTCATTAAAAAATAAATCTTTTAATCTCTCCACACAATCTCCACACAATCTCCACACAACATCAGCAATTCATAAACACTGCTATTTCAAAATAGTAGTATCTAAAACCCCCCCTCTGAAAAAGCATGTCAACACATTATCATTTAATAGGTTCAATACTTATTACAACTGTACTTTTAATCGGCTGTACACAAGCCAAAGATGCTGAACAGTCCCCAACAGAAATGCCACCAGCGGTTGTCAGTACCATCACGGTATTACCGCATTCCATGAATTTAATTGAAAATCTTCCAGGCCGTGTTGTCGCTTACCGTATTGCTGAAATTCGCCCGCAAGTAGGTGGAATTGTTGATAAAGTACTTTTTAAGCAAGGCTCTTATGTGCAAGCAGGTCAACCGCTTTTTAAATTGAATTCTGAAATATTTCAGGCAGATGTAAAAAGCAATCAAGCCACTTTAAACCGTGCACAAGCTGAGGTGACACGTTTGCAGGTGCTGTTAAAACGCTACACTGAATTAGTAAAAGTAAATGCGGTTAGTCAGCAGGAATACAACAATACCGAAGCAGATTATCAAAAAGCAAAAGCCGATGTGGCGCAAATGCAAGCCATGTTAAGCAGACAACAACTTAATCTTAAATATGCGACTGTTACAGCCCCTATCTCGGGAACGATTGGTGAAATCTTAGTGACTGAGGGTGCATTAGTTGGTCAAGGTGATACTAATGCAATGGCCGTAATACAACAGATTAATAAAGTCTATGTTGATGTAAAGCAATCAATTAGTGATTATGAAAAACTACAGGAAGCTTTACAGCAAGGTGACGTGTCAAATACCAAACATACGGTTGAAATCCTAAATAGTCAGGGTAAACCTTATAACGTTACAGGTGAAATCCTATTTTCGGATACTAAAGTTGATCCTGATACGGGTGATGTCACAATCCGTATTTTAGCCAATAATGAAAATCAAAAACTTTTGCCAGGCATGTATGTTCGAGTCAATATGAGCCGAGCTCAAGTTGAAAATGCGCTCCTAGTTCCAGAACAAGCGATTCAACATGATATTAGTGGTAAAGCCAATGTTACGATTGTTAATCAAAAAGGTTTAGCGCAAAGCAAGCCTGTTCAGCTTGGTCAACGTTATCAAAATAACTATGTGATCAAACAAGGGTTACAAGCAGGTGAGAAAGTCATTGTTGAAGGGGCTGATCGTATACAGCCTGAGCAAAAATTAAAAATTAAGCAGTGGCAACCTACAAATATTAAGGAAAATGGAGGACAGCAATAATGTCCCAATTTTTCATTAGGCGTCCTATTTTTGCATGGGTGATTGCTTTATTTATTATTCTGTTGGGTGTACTAAGCATCCCCAAGTTACCTATTGCACGATTCCCAAGTGTTGCGCCACCACAGATTAGTATTACGGCAATCTATCCAGGTGCTACGCCAAAAACATTGAATGATAGTGTTGTGACCTTGATTGAGCGGGAAATGTCAGGTGTCAAAAACTTACTTTATTACAGTTCAAGTTCAGATAGTTCTGGAACAGCAACAATCACCGCAACATTTAAACCAGGTACAGATGTAGAACTTGCACAAATTGATGTGCAAAACAAAATTAAAGCCATTGAGTCACGCTTACCTCAAACAGTGCGACAACAAGGGCTGATGGTCGATGCTGCGTCGTCTGGTTTTTTAATGATGGTGGGCTTAAGTTCACCGAATGGCAAATATAGTGAAATTGATGTCAGTGACTATATGACTCGCTATGTGATTGAAGAATTAAAGCGGGTTGACGGTGTTGGTAAAGTCCAAAATTTTGGTGCTGAAAAAGCCATGCGGATTTGGGTCGATCCAGATCGTTTGGTTTCTTATGGATTGAGTATTCAAGATGTGAATACAGCCATCCAAAACCAAAACTTGCCGATATCACCAGGTCGTATTGGTGATGTTCCTGCTTTGACGGGGCAACAAATTACTATTCCTTTAACTGCTCAAGGTCAATTAGAAACTGTAGAGCAATTCAAGAAAATTAGTTTACGTGCTCAACAAAATGGCGCCAATGTTCGACTGTCGGATGTCGCTCGTGTCGAAATCGGGGCACAGATGTATAACTTTGCGATTTTAGAAAATGGCAAAGCCTCTACAGCTGTGGCGATACAAATGAGTCCTGGTGCCAACGCTGTCAAGACTGCAGAAGGTGTTAAAGCGAAAATTGAACAGTTAGGTTCAGCACTGCCTGATGGTATGAAATTCTCTATACCTTACGACACTGCACCTTTTGTAAAAATCTCGATTGAAAAAGTAATCATGACATTGCTTGAAGCTATGGCATTAGTTTTTATTGTCATGTTTATCTTTTTACACAATGTTCGATACACCTTAATTCCGGCGATTGTTGCACCGATTGCATTGCTTGGCACATTCTCAGTCATGCTGCTTGCTGGTTTTTCGATTAATGTGCTGACCATGTTCGGTATGGTGCTTGCGATCGGGATTATTGTCGATGATGCGATTGTGGTCATTGAGAATGTTGAACGCATTATGGCGACAGAAGGCTTATCTCCAGTTGAAGCCACATCTAAAGCCATGAAGGAAATTACCAATCCGATTATTGGCATCACCTTAGTGTTAGCCGCTGTATTCTTGCCGATGGCATTGGCGTCAGGCTCAGTGGGGATTATCTATCGTCAGTTCACCATTACCATGTCGGTTTCAATTTTATTCTCAGCTTTCCTTGCACTGACATTAACCCCTGCGTTATGTGCAACGATGTTAAAACCGATTGATCAAGACCATCAGAAAAAGGGTGTTTTTGCATCGTTTGATCGCAGTTTTGAGAAGCTGAACAATCGCTATGAACGCAGTTTATTTAAAGTAATTAAACATAAAACCCTCGCAATGTTATGTTTCTTAGGCATTGTCATTGTGCTGATTTTTAGTTTTAAACACGTTCCGACTGCGTTTATGCCAGAAGAAGATCAGGGGTGGTTTATGACTTCGATTCAACTTCCTGCGGATGCAACTCAAGAACGTACCCGTAAAGTCGTTGCTGAGTTTCAAAATTATTTAGACCAAGAAACGGGGATTAAAGACAATATGGCGGTCTTAGGTTTTGGTTTTAGTGGATCTGGTCAGAATACAGCGATGTATTTTACCAATCTATTGCCATTCGAAGAGCGTACTATTACGGCACAAGAAGTCGTGAATAATGCCAATATAGCGATGGCTGAAAGTTCAGAAGGTCAAACCATGTCTGTGTTACCACCAGCAATTGATGAATTGGGTAACTCATCTGGTTTTTCACTGAGATTATTAGATCGTGGCAATATTGGCATGCCTGCTTTAAGAGAAGCACAAGATCAGCTTTTAGCATTAGCAGCACAAAGTAAAATCGTGGCGGAGGTCTATCCTGAAGGTTTGCCAGATGGCAGTTCTGTACAGCTTAAAATTGATAGAGATAAATTGCAGGCATTAGGTGTTAATTTCAGTGATGTGACCGATATTATTTCAACCTCAATGGGTTCGATGTATATCAATGATTTTCCAAATCATGACCGTATGCAGCAAGTCATTGTGCAACTTGATGCCAAATCACGCATGAGTATTGAAGATATTCTTCAGATTAAGGTGAACAGTCAAAGCGGTAAATTGGTTTCAATGTCTGAAATAATTACTCCAATTTGGCAACATTCCCCACAACAATACAATCGTTACAACGGTCGTCCATCATTGAGTATTTCTGGCAGTCCAGCAGCAGGTATATCTTCAGGACAAGCCATGACTGAGATGGAAAATTTGATTGAACAACTTCCGAAAGGTGTGGGTTATGAGTGGACTGGGATTTCTCTAGAAGAAAAACAGTCGGAATCACAAACCTTGTTTTTATTACTGTTGTCGATGTTAGTCGTTTTCCTTGTCTTGGCAGCGCTTTATGAAAGCTGGTCAATTCCATTCTCTGTGATGCTAGTTGTCCCTCTAGGGTTGATTGGCGCCTTTTTAGCAGTAATGTTACGTGGTATGCCAAATGATATTTTCTTTAAGGTCGGCATGATCACGATTATTGGTCTATCTGCAAAGAATGCTATTTTGATTGTTGAGTTTGCAAAAGCACTAAGAGAAGAAGGAATGGGTTTAGTGGAGGCAACCGTTGCAGCCGCTAAATTGCGCTTACGTCCAATCCTAATGACATCTTTGGCATTTACCTGTGGCGTTATTCCTTTAGTCATTGCCAGTGGCGCTAGTTCTGAAACTCAAAAAGCGATTGGTACAGGCGTCTTTGGCGGCATGATCAGCGCAACAATTCTAGCTGTTATTTTTGTACCGATTTTCTTTATTGTCGTCATGAGCATGGTTGAGAAATTCTCGAAACGTAAAGCGGCACATTAAGCATCAAAACTGAGAATAAAAGCTGTGGGTTAACGAGTTTAGCCCACAACAAATCTTTCATTTACATCTTTATTTCAGAATTGATTTAATAAACCATCAATATAGGTTTAATCATGAAAGCTACCAATCTTGATCCGAAACGCTGGTGGATATTGCTCGCTGTCGTGCTTGCATTTCTGCCGATTGTGATTGATATGACTGTACTGCATGTTGCGGTTCCCTCATTAACCCAATCGCTGAGTGCCACAAGTAACCAAGTCTTATGGATTATTGATATTTATCCATTACTTATGGCTGGACTTTTAGTTCCGATGGGAACTTTGGCTGATCGTGTCGGCAATCGTAAGATTCTGCTGATTGGCTTGGTTATATTTGGAATTGCCTCAGTCCTTGCGGCATTTTCCCAAACGGCTTCTATGCTGATTGCCGCACGTGCTTTATTAGCATTAGGCGGTGCCATGATTATGCCCTGTGTATTGGGTATTATTCGCAGAACCTTCGAAGACAGTCGCGAACGTGCCATTGCGCTGGGTATTTGGGGCACAATCGGATCAGCCGGTGCCGCCATTGGACCGCTCATTGGTGGGGGATTGTTAGAATATTTCTGGTGGGGTTCAGTTTTCCTGATTAACGTCCCAATCATGCTGGTTGTCGCACCAATGTGCTATTTCTTATTGTCCCGAAAAGAAGCTATAACCCCTGGACATTGGGCATTTGGTCAAGCGCTATTGCTGATTGTCGGTTTGATTTCGTTTGTATATGCACTAAAAGCAGGCTTAGGCGGTAAACAGTCGTTGTTGATTGTCTTGCCTTTGGTCGTTTTATCTATCGGCTTATTAACCATATTTGTACGCAAACAGCTGAATTCTCCTCAGCCGATGCTAGATCTTTCGCTATTTTCACGTCCTGCTATTTTAGCCGGCATTATTATGGCAATGGTTGCTGCAGGCGCTTTGGCAGGGGTTGAGTTAACTTTGGCAATGGAGCTGCAATATGTCATTCGTTTAACACCGCTGCAAGCCGGTCTTTTTATGGTTCCGATTATGGTTGCGGCCGCTATTGGCGGGCCTATTGCTGGTTTTTTATCCAATAAATTTGGACTCCGTCTGGTTGCGACCATGTCATTAATATTGGCAGCAATTGCGTTGGTCAGTTTGAGTTATTCAGATTTTCATCATCCGGGAATCATCGTTCCCTTTATTTTAGCTTCGATTGGATTAACACTGAGTATTGGTTTAACAGCTTCATCCATTGCGATCATGGGCTCAGTACCTGCAGAAAAGGGCGGTGCGGCAGGTTCACTTGAAAGTACAGGTTATGAACTGGGTACAGGACTAGGTATTACTTTATTTGGTGTTTTCATGGCCTATATATTTGGCAGTCATCTTCAAGTGCCGTCAGATTTAACTGCTGTTTTAGCAGAAAAAGCCAGACTTTCGATTGGTGATACCTATTTAGTGGCGAGCCAGTTACCCGTTGAACAAGGTACAGCATTGATTAACGCAGGTAAAATTGCCTTCAGTTCAGCTCATGTTAATTTATTATTAACAGCAGGGATTATCATCGGGATACTCTCCATTGTGGTATTTTTTATGCTAGCTAAATATCGAGATGAGAATTCATTGTGATGAAATTTATTTGAGGATCATCAAACAGAATGGTTAAGTTCAGACATCAATTTATCTTAAATTTATGGTTTAAATTAAGCCGTATTAATCTGAACTTAACACATTATAAATGAGTTGATGTCTTACGATTTAGTTGAATAGTAAAACAGCTGCCACCTAAGTTTTTGGATTTAGAATAATAAATATGACCTTGGTGTGCTTCAATAATTGCATCAATCACTGCCAAGCCTAATCCAGTACCGCCATCTAGACATGATCTAGAGTCTTCCAGTCGATAGAAGGGTTTGAACAGGTGTTTAAGATGCGATTCATCAATACCAGGACCTTCATCTTCAAACGTCAATACCCAATGTTCTGCTGTGGTTACAGATGTAATATTTATTTTTCCAGCATTCGAATATCTTAGAAAGTTAGAGAACAATGCAATAAAGACCTGTTCCATCCTTCTTATATCAACGCAAACCAATTTATCCGTCAAATTTAAAACAATAGTTAAACCTTTAACATGAAACCGTTCATTAAACATCTGCAGACATTTTTCAATACTATTTTTTAAATTGGTCTTTTCTAGTTCTAATCGTAATTGTTTATTTTCAATAAGTGTCAGTGTCCGTAAATCTTCCACAAGGTAAGATAAGCCTTCGACTTGGTTCAATAAGCTTAGGTGTAAAGCTTTATCGGCAATAAATATACCATCGACAATACCTTGCAAGCGACCTTGTAATATTGTCACAGGTGTTCGTAATTCATGTGCAATTGCAGCATTCCAAACAGTTGAATTCTTAACTGATACTTCAAGTTGGTTTGCCATTTCATTGAAGTTCTCAATAAGAGACTTGATTTCATGTGGAATATCATGATGTGGCTGTTTAATTCTGAGTGCTAAATTGCCTTGTTGAATTTGTTGAATAACATCTGCTAAATCACTAATTGGCTGTGTATAGCGTTTTCCATATTTAAAGGCGAGGATAGTAGAAAGAAAAAAGCCTGTTAATAGCACTAAAAACAGCCAGATAAAGTCAACGGAGGTAACTGAAAATTCATTTGAATTAATAACTTGTGTATTTAGAAAACCTATTTTTATCGCCCAGCTATAAACAAAATAGCCAATCATGAAAGATAACAGCGTAATGCCTAAATTGAATAGGCTCATCATGATAATAAACTGGAAGTTAATTCCAACAGAATTTTTAAAAAAGTTAAATTTCATGATTTTGATCTAAGCGATACCCCACGCCACGGACATTGATTAATAAGCCATTTACATCATTTTCTTCAAGTTTTTTGCGTAATTTGCTGATATGGCTATCTACAGTGCGATCTAAAGCATCACTTTCAGGCATACAGTTTTGGATCAATTCATTACGTGTAAAGACTTTATTCGGTGTTTTTGCCATCAAAAACAGTATCTTATACTCAGTTAACGTAAGGTTGAGCAACTGATTTCTTTGACCATTTGAAATGTAAACTTGATGATGATCTGGATTAATTTCAATATTTCTATAACGAATAATATTAGTTATTTCCATATTTTGGCTTGTACTTCGTCTAAGTACGGCTTGTATTCGTGCAATCACTTCGTTTGGGTTAAATGGCTTAATAATAAAGTCATCAGCACCCATTTTTAGCCCCATGATCTTATTCACTTGATCATCTAAGGCAGTCAGCATAATGACAGGTAAATGACTTGTTTGACGGATGATTTGTAGAATTTCCCAGCCATTTAGTTTGGGTAATTTAATATCAAGGAGAATCAGGTCGATAGAGTTGGCTTTTAGGCACTCTAAAGCTTGTTGTCCATCCAATGCACGGATGACCTGCATGTTTTCATTTTTTATGTATTTTTCAAGAATGTCACCAATATCATAATCATCTTCTACAACGAGAATGACGCTGTTTTCGAAGCTGTGCTGTAGATTTGGATACATATATTTTATCTTAGATGAAGTAGCTATGCATTTTAACATTTAATTGTGTAATGGAGATGATTAGACGAGCAGTCATTTATATTTGTAATTGAGGGGTGACATATAATAAAATTCGTTGCATATCAGTATTAATGAACAAAATGTCAATTATCATTCATTTAACATAATGGCGG
Organism: Acinetobacter portensis; assembly: GCF_023158935.1. Classification (GTDB taxonomy): domain Bacteria; phylum Pseudomonadota; class Gammaproteobacteria; order Pseudomonadales; family Moraxellaceae; genus Acinetobacter; species Acinetobacter faecalis. The sequence goes on along the minus strand of NZ_CP096121.1, from coordinate 79,971 downwards.
TTATACGAAATTCACCGTTTCGAGCCCCGGTAATCCCCCCTAAAAATAATAGGATCTAAAAGTAGAATTTTCTCTTAAGATACGAGCAGGAGATTCTGCATGAAAACATCTAAATTTACTGACAGTCAGATCATGTCCATCTTGAAACAGGCAGAATCTGGCACACCTGTAGCGACCCTTTGCCGTGAACACGGCATGAGTAATGCTACCTTTTATAAATGGCGTGCCAAATATGGTGGTATGGATACATCATTAATGGCTCGACTGAAAGAGCTAGAAGCCGAAAATACCAGACTTAAAAAGATGTATGCGGAAGAGCGATTAAAGGCCGAAATCATCCAGGAAGCGATGGCAAAAAAGTGGTAAAGCCATCTTGCCGGCGTAAGATGGCACAACAGGCAGTTGCCCAGCATGCCATTAGTATTCGTTTGGCTTGTAAAGCATTTGGTATTAGTGAAACCTGCTACCGCTATCAAGCCAATCTCAGCGATGACAATGCACTCATTGCTGAACAGCTCATTGAACTCACTGAGGAAAATTCCGATTGGGGCTTTGGTTTGTGCTTCTCGTATTTACGGCATGTTGAGAGTTGCTGCTGGAATCACAAGCGGGTTTACCGCATTTACTGTGAGTTGGCACTGAATCTGCGTATTAAACCGAGAAGAAGACTAAAACGGCATGCGCCTGAACCATTGAAAGAACCAATCCGAGAAAATCAGGTTTGGTCATTAGATTTTATGCATGATCAGCTTTCCGATGGTCGCAAGTTTCGATTATTGAATGTGATTGATGATTACCGCCGCGAAGGCCTAGCCATTGAAGCAGGGTTCTCATTGCCCACAATCAGGGTTATTCGTACGTTGAATCAATTGCTGGAGTGGCGAGAAAAGCCGTTAGTTATTCGGTGTGACAATGGCCCGGAGTTTATCAGTCACGAATTTGTGCGCTGGGCTACTGAGCACGGTATTCGTATTGAATATATTCAACCGGGTAAGCCACAGCAGAATGCGTATATTGAACGCTATAATCGGACCATACGTTATAGTTGGCTGAGCAAGCATTTATTTGATACTTTGGATGAAGTACAAGATTATGCAACAAACTGGTTGTGGCATTACAACCATGAAAGACCACATCAAGCTAACAAAGGAAAGCCACCTCTAATGGCTGCTTAACCTCTACTTTTAACTTCGGTTATTTATGGGAGGATTACCCCCCAAATATCAAGTTTATTTCTTGCATAAATGTATCCTATAGGATACATTCTACTTATGTACTCAATATATACCACTGAAGTCTTTGATGACTGGTTCACCAAGTTAAAAGACCAGCAGGCAAAAAGACGCATACAAGTCCGAATTGATCGGGTTGAAGATGGAAACTTTGGAGATACTGAGCCGGTCGGTGAAGGTGTTTCTGAATTACGTTTCTTCTTTGGGCCAGGCTATAGGATTTATTACTGCAAGCAAGGGCAAAGGGTTGTTATTCTTTTAGCAGGCGGAGATAAGTCTACGCAAAGTAAAGATATAAAACTTGCCCTGCAATTGGCACAAGATTTAGAGGAGGAGCTATAAATGGCTATTAAACTTCGCAAATGGGACAGTGCTGAGCATCTTAAAACAGAGGATGATATGCAGGCTTACTTACAAGCATGTATTGAAGAATCTAATGGCGATGCCGCATTCATTGCAAAGGCTTTAGGTAACATTGCAAAAGCTAAAGGAATGGCTCAATTATCACGAGATACAGGCTTAGGCCGAGAAAGTCTTTATAAAGCACTTTCTGGTGATGTTAACCCTAGTTTTGATACTGTGATTAAAGTTGTAAAAGCACTGAATTTACGCTTAGCAATTTAAAAAAAGTTATTAAAAAATGGAGCTTTAGGCTCCATTTTTTAATTTCGTATAAGGTGTATTATGTTAATTTTAGAAATTCTTAATTTCCATCTATCCAAACTTGCTTGATCCAATCTGCTAAATCTTCCCACTGCTCATCGCTATATCCATCTGCTGTCCAATATCTAATTTTATGATTAGGAGATAGGCAATAATAACTACCATTATCTTCACAAATAGGTAGCCAATCTTCTGGCAGACCTTGCTCCCTAGCATCATTTAATATCTGAGATAGCCCTCGATAGCATTCTTTCTCATCTGTAAGAGACGCTAATTCAATTTTTCCATAAAAGATATTGCTAATCTCTTTCAAAACTTTTTTATAATCTTTTGGAAAAATAAAACCTATTTTTCGTTCATAAGCAGATATGAAAATATCATCAGGTAGTTCTATGTTTAGACGACTATTCCCAGATAGTTCTTTTAATTCTTGAATAATGTTATCAAGCTTATTTTGCATATACATTCTGCTCTATCGCATTAAAGTTCTTACTACAATTTAACATAATGGCTGTTATGCGAAACGAGATTGTAAGCCCAAAATAGAAATGTCCGGTTTCTCCAAAGTAAAAATGTCCGCTTTTAGAATATGCACTTTTGCGATTATTGAAGCGGACGGTTTGATATGTTGGTGTCTATGTCGGATAAAGAACTTAAACGATTGTCGGTCTTGCAGGAAATCTGCGATCAACGCATAACTCAATCCCAGGCTGCTCAGCTACTTCATATTTCAGAACGTCAGATCAGACGCTTACTGCAGAAATACAAAGCTCAAGGCCCAGCTGCATTAGCCCATGCTGGTCGTGGCCAAACCAGCAACTGCAAACTTCCTGAAGAACTCAGACTCAAGTGCCTCAATATTGTTTCGGATCAACTCCATGGTTTCGGACCCACTTTAGCGCATGAAAAGCTCACTACCGTTCATGGATTCGATCTTTCAGTGGAAACCCTGCGTTGCTGGATGATTGCAGCCGATTTATGGATTCCTCGCTCCAAGCGCCTGAAACGCCCATATCAGCCTCGATATAACCGAGATTGTTATGGTGAACTGGTACAAATCGATGGCTCACACCATGACTGGTTTGAAGGAAGAGCCGCTAAATGCTGTCTGCTAGTCTTTATCGATGATGCCACAGGCAAATTGCAGCATTTACGCTTCTGTGAATCAGAATCAGCCTTTGACTATATGATTTCGACACGCTTGTATGTTGAACAGCATGGTAAGCCTTTAGCGTTTTACAGCGACAAACATTCAGTCTTTAGGGTGAATCAAAGCAGCAAGAAAGACAGCAAGATTACCCAGTTTGGACGCGTACTCAGTACCCTCAATATCGATATCATCTTCGCTAACTCCCCTCAGGCCAAAGGACGGGTGGAACGGGCCAACAGAACCCTTCAGGACCGTCTGATCAAGGAGATGCGCCTGGAAGGTATCAGTTCGATTGCAGATGCGAATAAGTGGTTACCCTGCTTTATTGAGCAGTTCAATCTCAAGTTTGCAAAGATGGCCTTTAATCCTAAGAACTTACACCGCTCTGCCACCGAAACAGCTGAGCAATTAGATGATATTTTTACCTGGCGAGAGCCACGTAGAGTCACCAATAGCCTGACCATTACTTATGATAAATGTGTATATCTCCTGGAGAGTACAGAAGAAAACCAGAGGCTGATTGGTAAATATCTTGAGTTTCTAGAATACCCGGATGGTACTGTAGCCATCATGCATGAAGGCCGGAAGATCAATTACAGCATCTTCGATAAATTAAGTCAGCTCAACCAGCGAGAGATTGTTGAGAATAAACGGTTGGGTGCTGTTCTGAATCATATCCAACAACAGCATGAAGAACTGGAACAACAAAACAAACGCAATCGTTCTCAAAAGATGCCAAGCAGACGTGCACAGAAAACAGCAATTCAACAACGAAATCTGAATCCTGTGCTTGACTTGGAAATGTCCATATAGGACATTTCTATTTGGTTATTAGGTAGGACATTTCTACTTGGGAATAACAGAGATCTACCAGCTCTCGTTTTTTGTTATGGAAACTGCTAAAATTCAAATACGCCATTGACGTATAAAGAGTCCATGTTATTTATTGAAACCAGCATCTTTACCAAGCAAATTAAAGACCTTGTATCTGATGAGGAATATCGTCAACTTCAGCAAGATCTTTTGGTACAGCCTGATAGAGGTGACCTAATCAAGAATGGCGGTGGTATTCGCAAAGTACGTTGTGCTCAAGGTAACAAAGGGAAAAGTGGTGGGATACGGGTGATTTATTATTGGGTCACCGAGGATGATCAGATCTTTTTCTTAGTGGCTTATCCAAAATCAGTAAAAGATAATTTAACAGATAAGGAAACCGCCATTCTGCACCAACTCGTGAAGGAGCAATTTCATGGATAACAACTTATTTGATGACTTGGTTGCTTCAATCAAAGAAGCTGGAGCTATCAAACGTAAAGAAGTTAAAGCAAGCCGAGTTACAGAACTCGAATTGCCTGATATTAAAGAAGTACGTGAAAAAACTGGCTTGAGCCAAAATGAATTTGCTGCACGTCTACATATTAGCCCCCGTACCCTGCAAAATTGGGAACAGGGACGACGCTATCCAACTGGACCAGCAGCTACATTGATTCGAATTTTAGATGCTCACCCAAGCCTTATTTGAAAAAATTACTTAAAAAATGGGAGCTTAAGGCTCCCATTTTTATTTCGTATAAGGTGTATTATGTTAATTTTAGAAAATCTTCACTACTATTATTTTAAAATAAGCCTTATATCCGTAAGCGTCCGCTGAATCCCATACCTATTTTTTAATTCGATTTAGGTTTCCAGCAGTGCGGCAGCAATTCTTCAATCTGGGTCACTTTATGTGTCGGCAGCCTTTTCAGCACATCACTTAAATAGGCATACGGATCCAAGCCATTCAGCTTTGCTGACTGGATTAACGTCATGATGTTTGCCGCTCGCTGTCCACTGCGCAGCGAACCTGCAAACAACCAGTTCTTACGGCCCAATGCCCAGGGACGCATCTGATTCTCGACCCAATTATTGCAAATCGGTAGATTGCCATCATCCAGATAGCGGCTTAAAGCTGGCCAACGCTTCAGAGTGTAATTGATGGCCTTGGCGGTGGGAGAACTCGATGGCACTGTCAGATGATGTTGGTTGAGCCATTCATATAGTTGTTGCATCACTGGTTGACTATGCTGTTGTCGGTATTCGCGGCGGTCTTCCGCTGTACCATCGGTCTTTTTCCTGAGCTCTGCTTCTATCGCATACAGTTTCTGAATCAGCACTAATGCCTGTTCAGCGACCTGACTTTTCCCAGTTACATGCAGTTCATGGAATTTACGACGTGCATGCGCCATGCAGCCCACCTCAATGACATCGCCTGATTTAAAGCGTGCTTTATAACCACTGTAATCATCACAGACTAGATAGCCCTGCCAGCCTTTCAAGAACTCTTCAGCATGCTGGCCTGAACGACTATCCTGAAAGTCATAGATCACCGCCTGAACTGGATTGTACTGTGTAGTGGCATAGGCCCAGACATAACCTTTCTTCGGTTTTTTATTATTCTCACCCATCCGCATGATGGTGACCGGTGTTTCATCTGCATGCAGCACCTGCTGTTGTAGTACCACCTCTTTTAAGGCATTGGCCAGAGGTTCCAGTTCTACACCGCAGCGACCTATCCAGTCAGATAAAGTTGATCTAGAAAGTTCGATTCCCGCCCGCTGATAGATCAGACATTGACGGTACAGCGGCAAATGATCGGCATACTTCGATACCAGCACATGGCTGAGCAATTCAGGTGAAGCAATGCCTTTATCAATCACATAGGCGGGCATCGCTTGCTGAGTCAGAGTGTCACACTGATCACAGACCCATTTACCACGCACATGCTGTTCCTTATAGAACTGTGCCGGTCTGAAATGCAGTTTTTCACTGACATCTTCGCCGATACGACGGAGTTGGCAGCCACAAGCACATTGGGTTGATGCAGGTTCATGCTCAATACGGATGGTGTGTAGATGATCTGGCAGTGGTCGACGTTTAGGTTTGTTGACTGTTGCTTTGTGTGTCGCTGCATTGGTTTTATCTGCATTTAGCCGTTCCAGTTCTAGATCAACCGCGGCAATATCTTCTTCAACCGCTTCATCCCACAGATGGATTTGTTTTGCCGTTAAGTGTTCATTCTTTTGGGCGAATTTGTGCTTTTTAAACAGCGCCAGTTCATGCTCGTATTTTTGATTGAGAATAGAAAGATGCTGAACTTTGGCATCCAATTGCTGGTTTGATTTTTCTAATTCTTGATTTGATTGTGCCAGAGACTGATGCTGCATTGCCAACTGTCTGGTAAATTCCAGCAGTTGTTCATGGGTCAGTTGGTTTAAGTCAGGCAGTGTATTCATGACCGCAGTATGCCTGAGGTCATGAAGAGAATGAAATAGAACGTTTGGAGGATGGCAGAATGGTCGAGCTTGGTTTAGAGCATATTCACCACTTGCTGCAATCCAATTCTCTGCCAGGGCAAACCTTGGATTAATGCCTGTAACTGTTCCGGACTGAGGGCCACGGTTTCACCTTGGTGAACTTGAGCCCAGTGAAATTTACCCTGTTCCAAACGCCGGGCACACAGCCAGATGCCCAGTCCATCATGTACCAACACTTTCATGCGATGGCCACGTTTATTACAGAACAGGTAAGCACAATGCGGTTTGATGTAGCCAAAGGCTCTCACCACCTGGGCCATGGTCGTATCCATACCTGCACGCATGTCCATGGGCTGAGTAGACAACCAGATTTCATCAATGCGGATCATGTTGCAAGTGCCTTGAGTAATTCTGCCAAGGCAGGTATTTCTGATGTCTGCCATTTTAGCTGAATATCATTATTCGTATGAGGCACGGTGATACACAACGTGATCCTCTCATCAATAGGTTGGCTGATTGCAGCAGTGTAAGGCAAAGCAATAAATGCTGGATTCACATGAGTAGGATCTTGCACGGCACCATCATGATGGCTGAAGATCCTGATCCAACGACTGACAAGGTTGGCATTAATACTATGTTGCAGTGCGACCGAAGCGATCGAGGTATTAGGATTTTTACAGGCATTGACAATACTGAGTTTGAATTCTTTGCTGTATGTTCTGCGTTTTTTAGCAACAGGAGGTGTTGCTGAATATATATCCATGTTCATGGATTAAGTCCCCACTTGTTTTTAGGTGGGAACTAAATTAAGGCTTATAGGATCGCTTGGTAAGGCTGTGTTAGCCGGATGCTTACTTATATCCAAGCATAAAACAAGGTTGTCTAGACTTCTTTTAACAGTAAAGTTATCATAAAACTGAATTTTATTTTTTAGGTAAGTTTATGCATTCTATCCGCATTCGTTAAGACACAACTATTTGCATAGTGACACTATTTTATAATGGTGGGCTTTTGTTGTGTCTTTAAGAATATATGCGGATATATAAAGTAAAAGTATGCTTAATTTATAAGTATGCTTTTAGTGCATAGTTTCCAGTTATAACTTAATTGACTAGCTATTTGTCCACCCTGTGGATGAATAGCTTTTTTTTTGGGAGGACACTGTGATGCTAGCTTTTGTTTTCACCTAAATCCTGTTTGCTGCATAAAAAATTTCAAGAGCTAAACAGGAGTAAATAAAAATGAGTTTAATTATTAAAGCGAGAAACATACGCTTGGATTATGCTGGGCGTGATGTTTTGGATATTGATGAATTGGAAATTCACTCTTATGACCGTATTGGTCTTGTGGGTGATAACGGAGCAGGAAAGAGTAGTTTACTCAAAGTACTTAATGGCGAAATTGTTTTAGCCGAAGCGACATTACAGCGTTTTGGTGATTTTGCACATATCAGCCAACTGGGCGGAATCGAAATAGAAACGGTCGAAGACCGGGCAATGTTATCTCGCCTTGGTGTTTCCAATGTACAAAACGACACAATGAGTGGCGGAGAGGAAACTCGTGCAAAAATTGCTGCCGCATTTTCCCAACAAGTACATGGCATTCTAGCGGATGAACCAACCAGCCACCTTGATCTCAATGGAATAGATCTACTTATTGGTCAACTTAAAGCATTTGATGGAGCATTACTTGTTATCAGTCATGACCGATATTTTCTTGATATGGTTGTAGACAAGATATGGGAGTTAAAAGACGGTAAAATTACGGAATATTGGGGTGGTTACTCGGATTACTTGCGTCAAAAAGAAGAAGAGCGACAACACCAAGCCGTAGAATATGAGCTGATGATGAAGGAACGGGAGCGATTAGAATCTGCTGTGCAAGAAAAACGCCAGCAAGCTAATCGATTAGACAATAAGAAAAAAGGAGAAAAATCCAAAAACTCTACCGAAAGTGCTGGACGACTTGGGCATGCAAAAATGACTGGCACCAAGCAAAGAAAACTGTATCAGGCAGCTAAGAGTATGGAAAAGCGTTTGGCTGCATTAGAAGATATTCAAGCACCAGAGCATTTGCGTTCTATTCGTTTTCGTCAAAGTTCAGCCCTAGAACTGCACAATAAGTTCCCGATTACGGCAGATGGTCTGAGCTTAAAATTTGGTAGCCGTACTATCTTTGATGACGCTAACTTTATAATACCGCTTGGCGCTAAAGTCGCTATAACTGGATCGAATGGAACAGGGAAAACGTCCTTGTTAAAAATGATATCAGAACGTGCTGATGGATTAACCATATCTCCAAAAGCTGAAATTGGCTACTTTACACAAACAGGATATAAATTTAACACGCATAAATCTGTGCTCTCCTTTATGCAGGAAGAGTGCGAGTACACAGTTGCGGAAATTCGTGCAGTATTGGCTTCAATGGGGATCGGAGCGAATGATATTCAAAAAAACTTATCCGACTTATCGGGAGGTGAAATCATCAAACTGCTTTTATCCAAAATGCTTTTAGGAAAATATAATATTTTGCTTATGGATGAACCAGGAAACTATCTTGACCTAAAAAGTATTGCCGCATTAGAAACAATGATGAAGTCCTATGCAGGAACTATTATCTTCGTATCTCATGACAAGCAATTGGTCGATAATATTGCTGACATTATCTACGAGATCAAAGACCACAAAATCATCAAGACTTTTGAGAGAGATTGTTAATGATAGCCAATCTAATCCGAACATTAATTATTGAACTCTTTAAAGGAAATTAAAAATGACAATTCAAGATATTCAATCACTTGCTGAAGCACACGGCTTGTTGCTTACGGACAAAATGAATTTCAATGAAATGGGCATTGATTTTAAGGTCGTTTTTGCTCTTGATACAAAGGGGCAACAATGGTTGCTGCGTATTCCTCGTCGTGATGGCATGAGGGAACAAATCAAGAAAGAAAAACGCATTTTAGAATTGGTAAAAAAACATCTTTCTGTAGAGGTTCCTGATTGGAGAATTTCATCTACAGAATTAGTGGCTTATCCCATACTTAAAGATAATCCTGTTTTAAATTTGGATGCTGAAACCTATGAAATAATTTGGAATATGGACAAAGATAGCCCGAAATACATAACATCTTTGGCAAAAACCTTATTTGAAATCCATAGTATTCCTGAAAAAGAAGTTCGGGAAAATGATTTGAAAATTATGAAACCTTCAGATTTAAGACCTGAAATAGCAAACAATTTGCAGTTAGTAAAATCTGAAATTGGTATAAGTGAGCAATTGGAAACCCGCTACAGAAAATGGTTGGATAATGATGTTCTATGGGCAGATTTCACCCAATTTATACATGGCGATTTATATGCTGGGCATGTACTAGCTTCAAAGGATGGAGCTGTTTCAGGCGTTATTGATTGGTCAACAGCCCATATAGATGACCCAGCGATTGATTTTGCTGGGCATGTAACTTTGTTTGGAGAAGAAAGCCTCAAAACTCTAATCATCGAGTATGAAAAACTAGGGGGTAAAGTTTGGAATAAACTATATGAACAGACTTTAGAAAGAGCAGCGGCCTCTCCTTTGATGTATGGTTTATTTGCCTTAGAAACTCAAAATGAAAGCCTTATCGTTGGAGCAAAAGCTCAGTTGGGAGTTATATAATTTAAAAATATGATTGCTGAGAACTGCCTTGTTTTGAAACTTGGTTGGCTTTAATTAGTTTTTAGTATTCTTTATAGAAAATGCCTCGATCAAGGGGCATTTCTAACAATCATTTAACATAAAATTTCTTATGCGAAATTACATATGTAACTCCAAAATAGAAATGTCCGGTTTCTCCAAAGTAAAAATGTCCGCTTTTAGAATATGCACTTCTGCAATTTCCTTAGCGGACGGTTTGATATGTTGGTGTCTATGTCGGATAAAGAACTTAAACGATTGTCGGTCTTGCAGGAAATCTGCGATCAACGCATAACTCAATCCCAGGCTGCTCAGCTACTTCATATTTCAGAACGTCAGATCAGACGCTTACTGCAGAAATACAAAGCTCAAGGTCCATCTGCATTAGCCCATGCCGGTCGTGGCCAAATCAGCAATTCTAAACTTCCTGAAGAACTCAGACTCAAGTGCCTCAATATTGTTTCTGACCAACTGCATGGTTTCGGACCCACTTTAGCGCATGAAAAGCTTACCACCGTACATGGATTCGATCTTTCAGTAGAAACCCTGCGTTCTTGGATGATTGCAGCTGACTTATGGATGCCTAGATCCAAGCGCCTGAAACGACCGTATCAGCCTCGTTACAACCGGGATTGCTTTGGTGAACTGATCCAAATTGATGGCTCACACCATGACTGGTTTGAAGGACGCGCTGCTAAATGCTGTCTGCTGGTGTTTATCGATGATGCTACAGGAAAATTGCAGCATTTACGCTTCTGTGAGTCAGAATCAACCTTTGACTATATGATTTCAACACGCTTATATGTCGAACAGCACGGTAAGCCTTTAGCGTTTTACAGCGACAAACATTCAGTCTTTAGAGTGAATCAAAGCAGCAAGAAAGACACCAAGATTACCCAGTTTGGACGTGTACTCAGCACCCTGAATATCGATATCATCTTCGCTAATTCACCGCAGGCCAAAGGCCGTGTGGAACGGGCCAACAGAACCCTTCAGGACCGTCTGATCAAGGAGATGCGCCTGAAAGGCATCTGTTCGATTGAGCAAGCTAATGTCTGGCTACCCTGCTTCATTGAGGAGTTCAATCAGAAGTTCGCCAAGATGGCTTTTAATCCTAAGAATCTACATCGGTCTATCACTGAAACAGCCGAAGAATTAGATGATATTTTTACTTGGCGTGAACCCCGCAGAGTCACGAATAGTCTGACGATTACTTATGATAAATGGCACTGTTGCAAATAGGCTGACATGATAAGCTAAATATCTTATTTATTTCGAGATACAGCAGATGAATCCCTTCCACGGTCGGCACTTTCAAGGTGAAATCATTCTTTGGGCTGTTCGTTGGTATTGTAAATATGGCATCAGCTATCGTGAACTTCAGGAAATGCTGGCCGAACGTGGAGTGAATGTTGATCACACCACAATTTATCGCTGGGTTCAGCGTTATGCTCCAGAAATGGAAAAACGTTTACGTTGGTATTGGCGTAATCCTACAGATCGACATTTATGGCATCTGGATGAAACTTACGTAAAAGTGAATGGCAAATGGGCATATCTATACCGTGCAGTTGACCAACGTGGCCATACTCTTGATTTCTATCTTTCTGCTAGACGAAATACCCATTCAGCTTATTGTTTTCTTGGAAAAATTTTAAATAATGTGAAGAAGTGGCAAATTCCACAAGTGATCAACACGGATAAAGCACCCACATATGGACGTGCTTTATCACGGTTAAAACGGGAAGGTAAATGTCCACCAGACCTTGAGCACAGGCAGATTAAGTATAAAAATAACGTGATTGAATGTGATCATGGCAAGCTAAAGCGGATCATCAGGGCCACATTAGGATTCAAATCTATGAAGACGGCTTATGCCACAATTAAAGGTATTGAAGTCATGCGTGCACTACGTAAAGGACAAGCATCGTCATTTTATTATGGTCAGCCTCAGGGTGAAGTGTGTCTAATCAACAGGGTTTTCGGTCTCTAAGTACTTTTTAAAGGGAACATCATCGACTCAAATCTCTATTTGCAACAGTGCCAAAATGACCCCCTAATGGCATTTAAAAACTGACCCCCTTGGTTAATATAGCGGTCATTTTGGACTGCTCAACATGTTAACTTTGGAGCAAGCAGTGACAATCCAAATACTTCATCAACAAGGTAAATCTATTAAAGCCATTAGTCGTGAACTGGGGGTGTCCCGAAATACCGTACGTAAATATTTACGGCAGAAGGAAACACCTCAGTATCGGCGTACACAACCTAGAACAAGTATTCTTGATCCATATAAACCCTATTTACTCAAACGTGTAAACGCAGCTCATCCTGAATGGATTCCTGCTGTTGTGCTCTACCAGGAAATTTTAAGGTTGGGATATCCAGGAAAGATCAGGATCTTGAGGGAATATCTTGCAACATTAAAACCAGTTGCTAAACCGGAACCGATCATTCGTTTTGAAACCCAACCTGGCCAACAAATGCAGGTAGATTTCACCACGATTCGACGCAACAACTCGACTTTAAAAGCCTTTGTCGCAACATTAGGGTATTCCAGAGCGACTTTCGTGAAATTTTATGATCATGAACGTACCGATGCATGGATCGATGGTCTGGAAAATGCATTTCAGTTCTTTGCAGGAGTACCTCAGGAAATCCTGTTTGATAACGCTAAAACGATCATGATTGAACGGGATGCCTATCAGGAGGGGCAGCATAAATGGAATCCCAAACTGCTCGACTGCGCCAAGAAATACAGCTTTCGTCCTCGCGTATGTAAGCCCTACCGTGCACAGACCAAAGGCAAAGTTGAACGCTTTAATGGATACCTCAAATCAAGCTTTATTGTGCCATTGAAAGCAAGCCTGAAGACTTCGGGTTTACTGTTAGATGTTGATGTCGCCAATGCCCACATTGGCCGGTGGCTGCATGAAACCGCCAATCAGCGGATTCATGCCACCACGCAAGAAAAACCGGCTGTTCGACTGCAACAGGAGCAGCAAAAATTTACGCCATTACCGCAATCAGATACAGGTTCCAGCACTGTACCTGTTGCAGCAGCACAGCATGTCATGCCCTACGAGAGTTTGCAGCATCCCTTATCTGTATATGACCAGTTGCTGGGAGTTTCCTGATGAATCTGCAATACGACCGTATAGAGCAGCTTTGCCAAAAGCTCAATCTGCCTGCCATCGCATCACAATGGTCACATCATGCACAACAAACATTAGGTCAAGATGGAAGTTATGCCGACTTTGTTGAAGCTATCTTGACGCATGAATATGCTGCCAGGCAACAGCGCAGCCAGCAGGTACTGATGAAACTCTCAGGCCTGCCTCAAGTCAAAACCCTGGAAGACTATGATTTTAATTATGCCCTAGGGGCCCCTAAATCACAGGTGATTGAACTGTTCAATCTGAGCTTTATTGCTAGAGCAGAAAATGTGGTGTTTCTGGGGGCTAGCGGAGTAGGAAAAACGCACTTATCTATGGCATTAGGCTATAAGGCCATCATGAACAACATTAAGATCAAGTTCATTACCGCCGCCGATCTCATGCTGCAACTGAGTACAGCCTATCAGCAAGGTAAACTGAAAACCTATATGCAACGTGCGGTACTGGGACCAAAGTTACTGATTATCGATGAAATTGGTTATTTACCGTTTGGACGTGAAGAAGCGAATCTGTTCTTTAACGTGATTGCCAAGCGTTATGAAAAAGGCAGTACGATATTGACGAGTAACTTACCCTTTAGCCAGTGGTCCAAATCCTTTGCAGATGATGTCACGTTGACCGCTGCGATGTTAGATCGGTTATTACATCACTGTCATGTGGTACAAATATCGGGTGAGAGTTATCGTTTGAAGGATAAAAAAAGAATTGGGATTCAGCCCCAGGTTGAAACTTAATACGCGATCAAAGGGGTCAATTTTACTTTGCCATTTGTAAGGTGAAAGGGGTCAATTTTAGAATGCCGTTGACAACGTTATTTTTATACTTAATCTGCCTGTGCTCAAGGTCTGGTGGACATTTACCTTCCCGTTTTAACCGTGATAAAGCACGTCCATATGTGGGTGCTTTATCCGTGTTGATCACTTGTGGAATTTGCCACTTCTTCACATTATTTAAAATTTTTCCAAGAAAACAATATGCTGATTTGGTATTACGTCTAGAAGAAAGATAAAAATCAATGGTATCGCCACGTTGATCGACTGCACGATACAGATAAGACCATCGTCCATTCACTTTTACATAGGTTTCATCAATATGCCACGAGCTCAGATCTGTAGGATTACGCCAATACCAGCGCACAGCCCAAAGAATGATTTCGCCCTGAAAATGCCGACCATGGAAAGGATTCATATGCTGCACCTTTAGCTAAAACAGTCTTCAGCTTACCATTCGTGGTTATTTGCAACAGTGCCGATTTTTTGAAAAAAGCATAGGTCTAGATAATCAAGCTAGATTTTTTAAAACTCCACATTGGTCAATTGTACATAAACCATCACAAGTACCTCTTAAATCAGATAGTTGTTCAATAAGCTTTTGTTGCTTGATTATATTTTCTCTGATAGCACTGACATGTAAGTCAATTAATTCATTCACATCTGAACAATTTTTCTCAGGTTTGTCTTTATAGGTAAGTAATTGACGAATTTCATTCAAACTCATATTTAAAGTTCGGCAATTCAAAATAAATTTAATTCGCTCAACATAGCCTACATCGTAAAGGCGGTAATTTCCTTCCGTTCTTTCCGGTTCCGGAATTAAACCTTCCTTTTCATAAAACCTAATTGTTAATACTGAACATGAGGTTTTTTTAGAGAGTTCACCAATTTTTAAATGCATTGAGTTAGTATTTCCAAAGATTCTTGACTCTATAGTAACTATAGGGATTCTAATATTCAAAGTTTATAATTTTTTTAATGGGTATAATTATGAGTGGTTGTGGATGTAGTAAAGAAACACCATGCGAAGATAAGAAATCTCAACAAGAAAATCATCCATCAATTGCAGAAGCAAACAATTCAAAGAATTGTGATAATACGCTTAGCTGTTGTGGTGAAGAGGAAGAAAAAAAATCTTCATCTCCTTGCTGTAACACTTCAAACAGTTGTGAAGATACCGCTCAATCCTGTTGTGGTTCTGATCCCAAAGAAAATTTAAGCACTGAAGACGTTTTAAAAAATTCGCACTACATGAGTGAATACTTAGTTCCCAAAATGGATTGTTCTGCGGAAGAACAGATGGTTCGTATGGCGCTATCTTCAATTGATGGTGTTCAAAAACTCATCTTTGATTTACCTAACCGTTATTTAAAGGTTCTACATAATCAAAAAGATGAAAATATAACCACCAAACTTGAAGCTTTGGGTTTTGGTGCAAAGCTTGTGAAGACTGAAACTTATATAAGCAATCAACAGGCTAAGCAAACAAGTACCTACACCATTCCTAAAATGGATTGCTCTGCTGAAGAGCAAATGGTCCGTATGGCTCTTGCAGATATTGAAGCAGTTAAAGGTCTTACTTTTGATCTTCCCAATCGAAAACTGAAAGTCTTCCATAATGAAGGGATTCAGCAAATTACGGCTAAACTCGAAGGACTGGGTTTTGGGGCGAAACTTGATGAAACACAGCTTTCTTCAGGCGATATACCTAATGAACCTGATCCTGTGAGACAAGCTAAAGTACTTAAACTGTTATTAGGTATTAATGCTCTACTTTTCTTTATAGAATTCATCAGCGGTATTATTGCTGCGTCTACAGGATTGATTGCTGATTCTCTAGATATGTTTGCCGATGCAGCCGTTTATGGTATTGCGCTATATGCCGTCGGAAAAGCTGCGAAATATCAAATAAAAGCAGCCCATTTCGCAGGTTGGATTCAGTTATTACTTGCTGTTATCGTGATTGTTGATGTCATTAGACGATTCATGTTTGGAAGCGAGCCAGAATCAACGCTCATGATTGTTATTGGCCTGCTCGCACTTATAGCTAACGTGACATGCTTATATCTTATTTCTGGTCATCGAGAAGATGGCGCACATATGAAAGCCAGTTGGATTTTCTCGGCGAATGACGTTGTCGTAAATATGGGCGTTATATTTGCCGGTGTACTCGTGGCGTGGACGGGATCAGCTTATCCAGACTTAATCATTGGCATACTGGTTTCTTTATTCGTACTTAATGGTGCCCGAAAGATTTTGGCTTTGAAGTAAGAGTATCGAAAATGAATCTATTTGGCACTATTGCAAATAACCACGAATGGTAAGCTGAAGACTGTTTTAGCTAAAGGTGCAGCATATGAATCCTTATGTCTTAAAAGCATGTAATTTTTAGTATTAAAAATAGCCCTCTGTTGAGGGCTATTTAACATAAAATCTCTTATGCGAAACACAACAACAACACAAAAATGGGAGCCTAAGCTCCCATTTTTATTGATGATTTTTTAATTCTTTAAGCATGGCATCCCGTAAAATTTTATTCATTCGTGTTTGATAGCCTTTGCCTTGGGCTTTTAGCCACTGCATGACATCTGCATCGATGCGAACCGTAGTTACTTGTTTAGTCGGCTTGTAAAATGGATTTTGCACTGCATTTTTCCAGAAGCTGTCATCAAGTTCAGGAATATCTGAAAAATCGATTTCACTGTCTGGACGTTTAGCTAACGCTTCCAGTCTTGCCTTTTGTTCTTCAGACAAAACAGGAGGATTATTCAAATCCATTTTGTAGGTAACGGTTTTGCTCATATTGTTTCCTCTCTTTTTTCTCTGCCTGTCGTGCTGAAATAATACGGATATGATCAATCCCATTATGATCTTGTACAGTATGAGCCACCAATAAAACTGTCTGCCCGTGTACGAGACCTATCGCTTGCCAACGATATTCACCATTTTCAAAGCGATCCTGTTTGAAGACGGCATGAGCATCATAAAAAACTAAGGTTGCATCTTCAAAAGCTACACCATGTTTTTTGAGGTTTGTTTCTGCTTTATGCTCATCCCATGAAAACTCAATTTCCATAGTTGCATCGCTTTTTGTTAATACAAAAATGTTAATACAAAATTGTAAATTTTGCAAAGTTGTTCCATTTTTTATTGGCAAAATATTACAGAATCGAACATAAAAAAGCCGCTTTGTTTCAAAATCGGCTTTTTGGGCATTTTTGGCTTTTTAAGTTTTTATTAAGTATCTGATATTTATATTAATATACAAGTGTATTGCGTATAACCGCCATTATGTTAAGTTAATCAAAATTCTTAATGCACCAAAACCTAAAAATTTAAATGGAGTAAAAATGACTTTAAAGGGGTTAGATATTCAAGAAGATTGTATCAAAGCTATTTCTAATGAATCTTTAATATTTGATATTAAGAATAAAGAGTTTTTAGAGGATATAGAAAATCTTTTATTACAGTATTTTCAAAATTTTAGTAATGATTTAAATGGAATTGAGTTTGATAATTTTTCTGTGGAGTTTTGGTTCGATGCAGGACAATTGATTATTTATCCTGAAAAAGATTTATTAGATCGTAAACCCTTTGAATCTGAATATGATTTAGATAGATTAGACCCTTATTTTTATCTAGTTTGTGAAGAATATAGGATATATTTTGATGACTTAATATCTCGAAAAGTAAGCGATCAAGTATCTGAAAAAGAAGCTATTGATGTGGTTCCGTTAATTAGACCACTCAATCTAGTTTTATAAGTGATAAATCCGCTCTAAATATTTAAATTATGCTGCCATTACTTTTGGTAAATGTCGATCATAAAATTCATTTGGTGTTGCCTTATTCAAGCTTGAATGAGGACGTATCGTGTTATAAAAATCCAAATATTCAGCAATTGATTGTTTTGCTTGTTTAACCGTATCGTAAGCCTTCAAATAGACTTCCTCATGCTTCACACTGCGCCATAAACGCTCAATCATTACATTATCCATCCATCGTCCTTTCCCATCCATACTGATACGGATATTTCGCAATTTTAACTCATTCAAAAATGCCTCGCTTGTGAATTGACTGCCTTGGTCTGTATTAAACACCTCTGGACAACCATATTTCACAATTGCTTCTTGCAACGCATCTATGCAAAAGTCTGTTTCCATACTGATCGATACACGATGAGCCAGTACTTTACGACTATGCCAATCTATAATTGCACACAGATAGACAAAGCCTTTAGCCATAGGAATGTACGTGATATCTGTACACCAGACTTGATTAGAGTGATCGATGACCATGTTTTTCAACAGATATGGGAAAATACGGTGTGCAAGATTAGGCTTACTGGTATTGGGTTTTGGATACAAGGCATGTATTCCCATCAAGCGCATTAAACGTCGGACTTTACGCCGACCTATTTTATGTCCTTGACGCTGTAGCATATCTCTTATCATTCGACTGCCCATAAATGGGTAGTCGAGATGAATTTCATCGATTAGACGCATCAAACTCAAATCAGTTGATGAAATCTCTTTGGGCTTGTAATACAACGTACTGCGATTGATTTGAATCAATTGCGATTGTTGTCGTACCGAAAGTTGATGGGTCTTATCGATCATTTTTTGCCGCTCAGCTGCCCTATTTTTCTGAGCGCACCTTCTAAAAAATCAATTTGCAATGCCTGATGTCCTATCTTGGCATGTAGAGCTTTGAGGTCAATCTCAGGTTCTTGTTGTGCTGTTGGTCGTGAAAAAATATTGATTGATTGCTCAAGCAGTTGATTTTTCCAATCAATTATTTGGTTTTGATGTAAGTCGAATTGAGTAGAAAGTTCAGCGAGTGTGTGGTCGCCTTTAATTGCTGCGAGAGCAACTTTAACTTTAAACTCTGCTGAATGATTACGACGTTTTCTTCGTGTCATGGTTGACTCCAAAAACAAGCATTTCCCATGCTTATTGGGGAGTAGATTATCACTTATAGGCGTGGTCTAAAATCCTAGAACCACATCACTATTTCTAAAACTAATGACGTAATTGATTGTGTAAGCAAAGCTATAAAAAATATAAATGATGAAAACAATCTTTTAAAGATGTTAGGCAGGCCTAAATTAGAAATAAGATATTTCGGTGTAACGAAAGAAGAACTTTTAGCAAAAGAAATTCTCGTGAAATGAAGTAGATATTTTTGTCGTATTAAGGAAAACTAAAATTAACATAATGGGCGTTATACGAAATGCACAAATTGAAAAATATAAAAATCAAAAACTTATGATATAAATTATTTGCTCGATGATGTTCAAAAGCCGACTTGGAAACAAGTCGGCTTTTTTATGAGCAGTTTTGATAGTTCTTGCCAATAAATTTGACTAAAAATTACGCTTCTCAACTTGAGTTATACAATTTTGTGATACATTATTGTATATACAAATTTGAATGTTTTTTATGGAACAGTATTTTGAATGGGATGAGGCTAAGAATCGAAAGAATCAGAAAAAGCATGATATCTCTTTCGAAACTGCAAGCCTTGTTTTTGAAGATCCATTACGGATCTCAATCCAAGACAGACATACCGATGGTGAAGAACGTTGGCAAACCATTGGACGAGTTAAAGGCGTACTAATGTTATTGGTGGCTCACACCATTTTTGATGAAGATGACTGTGAAATCATACGAATCATTAGTGCAAGGCAAGTGACTAAAGCGGAGCGAAACAAATATGAGCATGGTTAGATACTCACGCAAAGAGCTGAATGAGAAATTTGGTGAGAAGCAAGATGCTGAAATTCAACGCTTGCTTGCTAAAGGCACGGTTCCTGATGATCAGCTAGATCTATCAGATATTCCTGAAATTACCGATTGGAGCAGTGCTGTACGCCAAAATCAATTTTACCGCCCAGTGAAGCAACAAACTTCAATTCGGTTAGATGCTGATGTACTTGCTTGGTTCAAAGCACAAGGCAAAGGTTATCAAACACGAATGAATGAAATTTTACGGGATGCTATGCTGAAAGAATTAAAAAATCATCAATAAAAATGGGAGCTTAAGCTCCCATTTTTGACTTCGCATAACGCCCATTATGTTAAATTGAGGGGAATTTCAGCTATTCATTTCTAATTTTTTGATGATATAACAGTTCTCAATTTTACGATTATCCCCACAAAGATTTTCTAAGTCATCTAATTGTTTCTTGAAGGAGGTTAATTGCTTAATTCTATTATCTAATTCTTTTGTATGTTTTTTTATAAGGTTATTTACTTTAGTACAATTTTGATTAGGAGTTTCTAATGATGTGGTTCTAGGATTTTAGACCACGCCTATAAGTGATAATCTACTCCCCAATAAGCATGGGAAATGCTTGTTTTTGGAGTCAACCATGACACGAAGAAAACGTCGTAATCATTCAGCAGAGTTTAAAGTTAAAGTTGCTCTCGCAGCAATTAAAGGCGACCACACACTCGCTGAACTTTCTACTCAATTCGACTTACATCAAAACCAAATAATTGATTGGAAAAATCAACTGCTTGAGCAATCAATCAATATTTTTTCACGACCAACAGCACAACAAGAACCTGAGATTGACCTCAAAGCTCTACATGCCAAGATAGGACATCAGGCATTGCAAATTGATTTTTTAGAAGGTGCGCTCAGAAAAATAGGGCAGCTGAGCGGCAAAAAATGATCGATAAGACCCATCAACTTTCGGTACGACAACAATCGCAATTGATTCAAATCAATCGCAGTACGTTGTATTACAAGCCCAAAGAGATTTCATCAACTGATTTGAGTTTGATGCGTCTAATCGATGAAATTCATCTCGACTACCCATTTATGGGCAGTCGAATGATAAGAGATATGCTACAGCGTCAAGGACATAAAATAGGTCGGCGTAAAGTCCGACGTTTAATGCGCTTGATGGGAATACATGCCTTGTATCCAAAACCCAATACCAGTAAGCCTAATCTTGCACACCGTATTTTCCCATATCTGTTGAAAAACATGGTCATCGATCACTCTAATCAAGTCTGGTGTACAGATATCACGTACATTCCTATGGCTAAAGGCTTTGTCTATCTGTGTGCAATTATAGATTGGCATAGTCGTAAAGTACTGGCTCATCGTGTATCGATCAGTATGGAAACAGACTTTTGCATAGATGCGTTGCAAGAAGCAATTGTGATGTGGTTCTAGGATTTTAGACCACGCCTATAAGTGATAATCTACTCCCCAATAAGCATGGGAAATGCTTGTTTTTGGAGTCAACCATGACACGAAGAAAACGTCGTAATCATTCAGCAGAGTTTAAAGTTAAAGTTGCTCTCGCAGCAATTAAAGGCGACCACACACTCGCTGAACTTTCTACTCAATTCGACTTACATCAAAACCAAATAATTGATTGGAAAAATCAACTGCTTGAGCAATCAATCAATATTTTTTCACGACCAACAGCACAACAAGAACCTGAGATTGACCTCAAAGCTCTACATGCCAAGATAGGACATCAGGCATTGCAAATTGATTTTTTAGAAGGTGCGCTCAGAAAAATAGGGCAGCTGAGCGGCAAAAAATGATCGATAAGACCCATCAACTTTCGGTACGACAACAATCGCAATTGATTCAAATCAATCGCAGTACGTTGTATTACAAGCCCAAAGAGATTTCATCAACTGATTTGAGTTTGATGCGTCTAATCGATGAAATTCATCTCGACTACCCATTTATGGGCAGTCGAATGATAAGAGATATGCTACAGCGTCAAGGACATAAAATAGGTCGGCGTAAAGTCCGACGTTTAATGCGCTTGATGGGAATACATGCCTTGTATCCAAAACCCAATACCAGTAAGCCTAATCTTGCACACCGTATTTTCCCATATCTGTTGAAAAACATGGTCATCGATCACTCTAATCAAGTCTGGTGTACAGATATCACGTACATTCCTATGGCTAAAGGCTTTGTCTATCTGTGTGCAATTATAGATTGGCATAGTCGTAAAGTACTGGCTCATCGTGTATCGATCAGTATGGAAACAGACTTTTGCATAGATGCGTTGCAAGAAGCAATTGTGAAATATGGTTGTCCAGAGGTGTTTAATACAGACCAAGGCAGTCAATTCACAAGCGAGGCATTTTTGAATGAGTTAAAATTGCGAAATATCCGTATCAGTATGGATGGGAAAGGACGATGGATGGATAATGTAATGATTGAGCGTTTATGGCGCAGTGTGAAGCATGAGGAAGTCTATTTGAAGGCTTACGATACGGTTAAACAAGCAAAACAATCAATTGCTGAATATTTGGATTTTTATAACACGATACGTCCTCATTCAAGCTTGAATAAGGCAACACCAAATGAATTTTATGATCGACATTTACCAAAAGTAATGGCAGCATAATTTAAATATTTAGAGCGGATTTATCACTTATAAAACTAGATTGAGTGGTCTAATTAACGGAACCACATCATTGTGAAATATGGTTGTCCAGAGGTGTTTAATACAGACCAAGGCAGTCAATTCACAAGCGAGGCATTTTTGAATGAGTTAAAATTGCGAAATATCCGTATCAGTATGGATGGGAAAGGACGATGGATGGATAATGTAATGATTGAGCGTTTATGGCGCAGTGTGAAGCATGAGGAAGTCTATTTGAAGGCTTACGATACGGTTAAACAAGCAAAACAATCAATTGCTGAATATTTGGATTTTTATAACACGATACGTCCTCATTCAAGCTTGAATAAGGCAACACCAAATGAATTTTATGATCGACATTTACCAAAAGTAATGGCAGCATAATTTAAATATTTAGAGCGGATTTATCACTTATAAAACTAGATTGAGTGGTCTAATTAACGGAACCACATCACTAACTCCTCACATAGAGACTCTATATCTTTAATAGAGATACCTAAACTTCTACAATTTAATATAAAACTTAATTTATCTAATGAACCTTGATCATAATACCTATAATTATTGATAGCCTTCATTTTTGGCAATAAAAGCCCCTTTTTTTCATAAAATCTTATAGTGTCTATAGTTGTTTCTGCTTTCTTTGCTAATTGGGAGATACTTAACATTCTATACACCATTGACCTTAGTCTTGAACCATAGTTTTTAATCTAAAAAAACTAGTGAGAGATAGGTATGAATAACTTAATCAAAGAAACTTTAATACTAGATTACAATAGCTTAGTTATACAGTAAGCGTCCGCTGAACCCCACTTTTTCTAACTCATTAATACCGCGATAGTGTCCACTTAAATTTAAGTGGACACCTATTTATGGATTTAAAGACAGTTATAGACAGTGCACCAACGCTAAAAAAGCCCCGTCGAACCTTCACAGCTGAATTTAAACATCAACTTATTCAGCAATGCCAGCAGCCAGATACATCAGTGGCCAAGGTAGCAATGCAACATCAGATCAATGCCAATCTGCTACATAAATGGATTCGTCAGTCCAGATCAATGCCCCCTGCATTAAAAACCCCATCCATTCCACAGACTGACTTTCTTCCGGTCATTCTTCACCCGACTCCAGTCAAACAAGAAGCACCTCTACCACCTGTGCCAGAGAAGAAAGCTGTCGCTCATATCAGGATTCCATTACATGAGGCACCAAGTTCCGCAAGGGATCAGATGATCGAGATCGACTGGCCGGTGGAGTCAGTAACTGAATTACTGTTGCTGATCCAGGGTTTGACTCAATGATTCGTATTGATGAGATCTGGTTGTCTACCCAGCCGATGGACATGCGTGCAGGGATGGATACAGCCATGGCTCAGGTGCTGAGAGCCTTTGGCTACATCAAACCGCATTGCGCTTACCTGTTCTGTAATAAGCGTGGCCATCGTATGAAAGTGCTGGTGCATGATGGACTGGGTATCTGGCTGTGTGCCCGGCGGCTGGAACAGGGGAAATTCCACTGGGCTAAAGTTCACCAGGGTGAAAGTATGGCGATCAGCCCGGAGCAGTTACAGGCACTGATCCAGGGTTTGCCCTGGCAAAGAATCGGACTGCAGCAAGTGGTAACAATGCTCTAAACCAGGCTCATCCATTCTGCTATTCTCCAAACGTTCTATTTCCTCTGCATCATGACCTCAGGCATACTGCGGTCATGAATACGCTGCCTGACTTAAGCCAACTGACCCATGAACAACTGCTGGAATTTACCCGGCAGTTGGCGATGCAGCATCAGTCTCTAGCACAATCAAACCAGCAATTAGATGCCAGAGTTCAACATCTTGAAGTCACCAATCAGCAATTAGATTCTAAAGTTCAACATCTTTCTATTCTCAATCAAAAATACGAGCATGAACTGGCGCTGTTTAAAAAGCACAAATTCGCCCAAAAGAATGAACACTTAACGGCAAAACAAATCCATCTGTGGGATGAAGCGGTTGAAGAAGATATTGCCGCGGTTGATCTAGAACTGGAACGGCTAAATGCAGATAAAACCAATGCAGCGACACACAAAGCCAAAACCAATAAACCTAAACGTCGACCACTGCCAGATCATCTACACACCATCCGTATTGAGCATGAACCTGCATCAACCCAATGTGCTTGTGGATGCCAACTCCGGCGTATCGGCGAAGATGTCAGTGAAAAACTGCATTTCAGACCGGCACAGTTCTATAAGGAACAGCATGTGCGTGGTAAATGGGTCTGTGATCAGTGTGACACCCTGACTCAGCAAGCGATGCCCGCCTATGTGATTGATAAAGGCATTGCTTCACCTGAACTGCTCAGCCATGTTTTGGTATCGAAATATGCCGATCATTTGCCGCTGTACCGTCAACGTCTGATCTATCAGCGGGCGGGAATCGAACTTTCTAGATCAACTTTATCTGACTGGATAGGTCGCTGCGGTGTAGAACTGGAACCTCTGGCCAATGCCTTAAAAGAGGTGGTACTACAACAGCAGGTGCTGCATGCAGATGAAACACCGGTCACCATCATGCGGATGGGTGAGAATGATAAAAAACCGAAGAAAGGTTATGTCTGGGCCTATGCCACTACACAGTACAATCCAGTTCAGGCGGTGATCTATGACTTTCAGGATAGTCGTTCAGGCCAGCATGCTGCAGAGTTCTTGAAAGGCTGGCAGGGTTATCTAGTCTGTGATGATTACAGTGGTTATAAAGCACGCTTTAAATCAGGCCAGGTCATAGAGGTGGGCTGCATGGCCCATGCACGTCGTAAATTCCATGAACTGCATGTAACTGGGAAAAGTCAGGTCGCTGAACAGGCATTAGTGCTGATTCAGAAATTATATGCGATAGAAGCAGAATTAAGAAAAAAGACGGATGGTACAGCGGAAGACCGCTGCGAATACCGACAACAGCATAGTCAACCGGTCATGCAACAACTATATGAATGGCTCAACCAACATCAGCTGACGGTGCCATCGAGTTCTCCAACCGCCCGGGCGATCAATTACAGCCTAAAACGTTGGACTGCTTTAAGCCGCTATCTGGATGATGGCAATCTACCCATTGACAATAATTGGATAGAGAACCAAATGCGTCCCTGGGCCTTGGGGCGTAAGAACTGGCTATTTGCAGGTTCGCTGCGCAGTGGTCAACGAGCTGCCAATATCATGACTTTAATCCAGTCAGCAAAGCTGAATGGCTTGGATCCGTATGCCTATTTAAGTGATGTGCTGAAAAGGTTGCCAACACATAAAGTGCCCCAAATAGAAGAATTACTACCTCACCGCTGGAAACCTGAACCCCGTTAAAACTTGGCGATGGCGTTCAGCGGATGCTTACGTTATACAAGATTTAATTAATTCTAGACAATGGAAAGAGTTGAATGATGTTGAGAAAGTTAAGAGTATTTATAATTTTGTTCGAGATGAGATTAAATTTGGGTATAACTCCAGTGATGATATAAGAGCTTCTCAAGTACTGAAAGATGGGTATGGTCAATGTAATACTAAATCTACATTACTAATGGCTTTATTAAGAGCTGTAAATATTCCTAATAGACTACATGGCTTTACAATTGATAAGGCTTTGCAAAAAGGAGCAATTACTGGAATATGGTATGAATTATCACCATCAAATATTTTACATACTTGGGTAGAAATATATATTGAGGAAAAATGGTTCAATCTTGAAGGCGTAATATTAGATAAAATATATCTTCAAAAATTGCAAAGTATCAATAGTCATAAAACAGCTACTTTCTGTGGATATGGCGTATATACGGACAATTTTTTAAATCCTCCTATTGAATGGAATCTAAATGATACATACATTCAAGATAAAGGGATAAATCAGGATTTCGGTATTTTTGAGAGCCCTGATGATTTTTATAAAAAACATAGACAAGAATTAAGTTTTTTCAAAAAATTGATGTATATCTATATCGTTAGACACTTAATGAATAGGAATGTAAAAAAAATTAGAAATAGAGCATGCATTTAATTCATAAGTTTCTCTAAAATTAACATAATACACCTTATACGAAACGTCCAAAAAATTTCCTTTTAAAACAATGTTTTATATCTGTAAAAACAGCCTAAGCACGCTCTCTTAGGCTGTTTTAGCAATTTTTCTTGTTCCACGCTCAATAAGTAAGCAATGTTCCACGGTTTTATTCAGTTTTAATAAACCTCATCCGGTTTTTTGATGAGTCATTATTTCATGTGCTTGCACTGAAATTGGCTCATCAAAAAATTGGAGTCCTGGCTAACCATAAGGAAGGAAAAAACGGCTCAGGAAGCCTCTCTTTTTAGGTTCAGGCTCAACGTGTTCTGGGACAGGGATACGTTTGTTCTCTGGAGTAGTCAATCCGTCATCTTTAGGTGGAACGACTATTACCTCTTCCTTCATTTCTACAATGGGAGCTGATTGAGGGAGTTCGAGTTCACTAGGGTCTTGAATCTTTGGTTTGGGTGCTTCCAGTAGACGTTGCATCGTCTCAATTTGATTTTGATAAAAGGATTCACGCTCTTTTGCATCATCAAGCTGATTTTTCAGCATGTCTATCTGTTGCCTAAGTAGTAAAACTTCTGCCGAATTTGGACTGTCTATTTTTACAGATTCTTTTACATCTAGTTTTTTTGAAGGTTCGCCAAAAACACGGATAGCTTCAGCCAGATCAATTTTATTATCAGAATTTTTACTTAAAATTCCTTTCTTTATGTTGTTGTAAATCGTTTGTCTATTGATATTGTAAAGCTTAGAAAGCTCAAGAACTGTAAGGCTTTTCATGCTGTAAATCTATGCCTAACTCTGTCAAAAGTTGTTGTCTATTAGACTGCCTAATAGACAAATGATCAAGTATAAATTTTAGGCAGCTTGATAGCCAACTTTTTGAAGATAAGGGAATAATTCTTGGAATTTTTCACTATCTTGAAGCATTTCAGCAATACGTATAGCGAATTGTGGATAGCTTTCTGTACCCTGAGAATACTTACCCATTTCTGGTAGTTCGGAAAGTTTAGTAGCGAATAAGTGGCGTTGCTTATCTGTCATTCTCGAGAACAGATCAGTTGTATTAGGGTCTCTATTAGTTTCTATAGATCGAATAGTTGCTTTCTTTGGCTTAAAGCTAAAAGAAAATCCTGAGATTGAACGACCTTTTTTATGCTGTTCGTATTTAACAGTTATATCTGAAAATTCGTTGATTTGATCTACTGCAATATCTAAAACACGTCTCTTAAATGCTTCCATTCGAGTGTATTCGTTAACACCTATACCAAGTTGGCTACGAAATTTATTTAATTCATAAACAGGCGTTTTCCCTACAGACTTCCATTGCATTAAGAGCTCATAAAGACGTACTGCATAAACGCTTTTGAAGTCAGCAGTTTTTTTCAAATGATAACTAGTAAAATACTGTTCAAACCCATCTATTTTAGTGACATGTTCAATTACCACACGAGTTAAGGTAACTAAAATTCTTCCTTCACCTTTCCGATAATTAGCATCTTGAATCCAGCGACTTTTTGTTAAAGTTCCATCTTCATTGGTAATCGTAAATTGTCTTTTAAAAAGAGAATCTTCTGCTTCAATTAATGCTAAATACTGCTGGAATCACAAGCGGGTTTACCGCATTTACTGTGAGTTGGCACTAAATCTGCGTATTAAACCGAGAAGAAGACTAAAACGGCACGCGCCTGAACCATTGAAAGAACCAATCCGAGAAAATCAGGTCTGGTCATTAGATTTTATGCATGATCAGCTGATCGATGGTCGAAAGTTCCGATTATTAAATGTGATTGATGACTACCGTCGAGAAGGCTTAGCGATTGAAGCAGGATTCTCATTACCTACAATCCGAGTTATTCGTACGTTGAATCAGTTGCTGGAGTGGCGAGAAAAGCCGTTAGTTATTCGGTGTGACAATGGCCCGGAGTTTATCAGTCATGAATTTGTACGCTGGGCTACTGAGCACGGTATTCGTATTGAATATATTCAACCAGGTAAGCCACAGCAGAATGCGTATATTGAACGTTATAATCGGACTATACGTTATAGCTGGCTAAGCAAGCATCTATTTGACACACTGGAAGAAGTACAAGATTATGCAACAAACTGGTTGTGGCATTACAACCATGAAAGACCACATCAAGCTAACAAAGGAAAGCCACCTCTAAGGGCTGCTTAACCTCTACTTTTAACTTCGGTTATTTATGGGAGGATTACCATAACTTAAAGCAGAATAGGGAGGCTTTAAGGATGTAAATAAGATATGTGAAGGAATTTCTTTTCGGATTTCATTTATATAGATTTGAAGAATTCTGTAGTCTCGTTCCTGCAGTTTAATTACTCGGTACGAATATTCATTTTTGATTTTTGGCTTTTTTGATCGATCATCGAACTCATCATCTGTATTTGTAATAATTAAACTAAAACTATGATTCTGAATTGATTTTTTAATAGAGTTGGTTGTTAGTAGCATAAGCTCACCAATTCTAAGACCATAGTTGAGCATGAGATGTATGATCAGAAAGTTTCTGAGTTGTACATTTTTAGATCTAAAAGGATTTAATTCATTGTATTTATTAGAGTTACTTGGTGAAATGACTGAATACAATCCTTTAATCATTTCCTGATTCATGCTCTTAAAATTATGATTTATCTCACTTTTAATTGTCTTATTGGCTTTTGAAAAATTATTTATAATTTTTTTCTTTATTGTCATATATTTATTCAAGTTTTCTTTAATTTTTTGAATTTCCTTCAACGTAAGTTGTGGCTGTGATTGCATGCTTAAGTATTCATTAATCAAGAAGTTGTAAAACTTTAAGAAGGATCTAACTCTATGACCAATTGTTGTGTAATTAATATGTTCTGAATTGCTTAGCCGTATAAGATTACTTTCAAGTTTTTTATTATTTTCTAAGTAAACAATGAAATTATCAATTTCACATTGAATGATCTCAAAATTATAGGATGTCGAATAGAACGACTCACAAAAGGACGTGGCAAACTTTTCAAACCAAAATTCATACCAAAATTTTATTGCGATTAAATCTGCATGCTGCGTAGAGATACTTTGAAATCTAAGAAATTTCATGGTGTACAGCATAGGGTACATACATGGACAGAATGAATCTAAATCAAATAAAAGAATAATTTGATTTTCGTTTGAGACTTTCTTTTCTAAATGAATTGTTTTTAAAGCAAACATAGTAAAGTTTATGAATTATTCTTAAGGTCAACATATCATATTTTATGATTGAAATAGAAATTAGTTAAGTTATTGAATCTTAGTTCAAGAAAGAAAAATATGAAGTTATTGTTAGGTGTATCGGAATTGTCATAATTAAAATTCTCAAAGGAGTAGAAAAGGCACTACCCCACAATTTTTTTCTCTCAAAATGTCATTCACTGTCATTTTTTAGTGGCAAGTACCAGGTGCAATTCTTTTTACGGTGTATTACACCGTAGATGTTTTGAGTGAGCTTAGCTGGCACCGTAAAAGTTTTGATCGACAAAATATCCAAAGTCAACTGGACTGTTAATCCATTTGCTAAACAAAACGTGAAACAGCAAATTATTGTAGTCTATATATTTTTCATAATTGTTCACGATACCTAAGTTCAGCAAGTTTTTTTCAAACTCAATGCGTTCAATGGGTTCTGATTTCACAAATGCATGGATGGATGCTTTGATTGTGGGAGGAAAATAAAGTGTCATCCTAACTACAGGACCCTGCAACGTAGCAATTCCTGCAAAAATCCATTTAAAACAATGACTTATTTCAATTCTGCCATCTGCAAGCGTTTTGTGGGGATGGAGGCCGGAATCATTAAAGTATCATCCTAATTTTCGCTCAACCTTGGAAAATGCTGAGAATCGTAAAAATAAAGTTTCATCCTTTCCGCTACTAGTTCAAGGCTTTCTTCCGGCCGCCGGCAACAACGCTGCTTGGCTGAGGCGATCCACTTGCGCTACCGCTCACTGATCAGATCGAACTTGAACTCGACGAGCAGCCAACCATCAGGCCGAGCGTGATCGCCAAAAAAAACGGATCATGCGAAATCCTTCGTTGAGTTTGGCGCGGGTTTTAGCAAATCAGCTGGCCCGCGATCCGGTTGAGAGTGATCCGAAGCGGTCCTTGACGACCGGCACAAATCGGCCGATTCTGTTGAAAAAGTAGCTTTAGCGGCAGCCTGCCGATCAGGTGTGCCTGCTGTCGAAGTGGCTGCAAGCCACTTCAAGTTGCCTTCCGGCGTTTCACTGAGCGTCCTTGCTCAGGTTTAAGGGTTAATTTGAGGGTTTCTGCTCGTAGCAGGCATACCTATCCCGTCAGCGGTGGCCCTTGAGGCAAAAGCTTGGCCATGCGGCGCAGGTTCTGCACCATCGCAGCCAAGGTGAATTCGTCAGTGGCACCCGTTAGGCCACGCAGTCGTAAACGGTCGAGTTTCATGATCCGTTTGAGGTGGGCGAAAAGCATCTCCACCTTCTTTCGTTCGCAGCGAGAGACGAGGTACTCCGGTGTCTTGGCGATGCGTCGAGCCACGTCGCGGGCAGCCTCATGGATGCTGCGGACGATCTTCCGATTCGGCGTGTTGGGGCAGCATTTCGCTTTCAACGGGCAGGTGGCGCAGTCGGTTTGGCTGGAGCGGTAAATGACGGTTTTGGCCTTAGTTACCCGCGACCTTTGCTGGGTGAAGGCGCGCCATTCACTGCGTAGCGGTTTGCCGGCTGGGCAGCGATATTCATTGGCGTCCTGACTCCAGTGAAAGTCGTTACTGGAGAGGCTGTCGTCCTTGCGCTCGGTCTTGTCCCACACCGGCACATGCGGTTCGATGTCCTTTTCTTCGACCATCCAGGCCAGCATCGGGGCGGTGCCATAAGCGGTATCGCCGATAAGGCGTTCCGGTGTGAGATCGAACTGCGCCTCGACACGCTCGACCATCGTCCTAGTCGAATCGACTTCGGCGGTACGGTGCGCCGGGGTAGCTTCCACGTCCATGATCACACCGTGCTCAGTGTCGATCAGGTAATTCGTGGAGTAGGCAAAAAAGGCCGGGCCACCTGGCGCTGCTGTCCAACGGGACTGAGGATCAGTGAGCGAAATTTTCTTGGGAAGAGCCTCAGCCAGCGCCTCTTCATCAAGGGCTTCGAGGTACTCGCGCACTGCGCGGCTGCTGAGCTTTGGATCGTTCCAATCGACCTCATCTCCCGCCACCCCACGTTGCCGGCTGGCATCCGCCTTAATGATGCTGGCGTCGACGGCGAAACCTTCACCCTTGACTAGGCCGGCTGCCATGCAGCGCCGCAGCACCTC
This sequence comes from Acinetobacter portensis, assembly GCF_023158935.1. Lineage (GTDB taxonomy): Bacteria > Pseudomonadota > Gammaproteobacteria > Pseudomonadales > Moraxellaceae > Acinetobacter > Acinetobacter faecalis. The sequence continues at coordinate 48,255 of NZ_CP096121.1, read as the reverse complement.
ATTGAATAACCAGCGGAATAGATCGCTGTCACGAAAACGCCCATGGCGATTCTTCGAGAAGGTCGAGTGATTGGGGACTTCGTCTTCCAGACCCAACCGGCAGAACCAGCGATAGGCCAGGTTCAGGTGCACCTCTTCGCACAATCGCCGCTCGGAACGAATGCCATAGCAAGTAGCCGACGACCAGCATGCGCACCATCAACTCCGGGTCAATCGAGGGACGCCCGATGGGGCTATAGAAATCTGCCAGGTAGGCACGTAGATCACTGAGATCCAAGCACTGGTCGATGCTGCGCAGGAGATGTTGGGCCGGGACGTGATCTTCCAGATTGAACGAGTAGAACAGGCGCTGCTGTCCTCCCGGTAACTGTCCCATCATGCTGTTCGCCCCCACGCTCGCTGACAAAGCAATTTTGCCAACGGCATGGGGAGGCCGCTACTTTTTCAACAGAATCGGCCGCACACAGCCATTCGGCTCAACAGAACCCTGCCTTTACCCCACCAAACTCCGGAAACTCGCCCGGTAGTCCGTCGGCTTGAGATGCACATGTTGGCTGAGGTCGCCGGGTAGCGTGAACAGGCGCGGACCGTCCCGAAACTGGAACACGCGATACAGATGGAATTGATCGCCCGCCTCCTTGGAGAATTCGAGTTCGTTGTGGCTGACCAAGAAAGACGAGCCTACCCCGCCATTGGTGGTTTTCACCTCGATGAAGCGCTCATGGGCGTCCTCTTCGAACGACAGGATGTCGAACCCCGCACCGTCTCCCTGGGTGTCGGACACCCAATCCAGCCGCTGAAAAAGCTCTGGGTGGCCGAGCTCGGTCAGGCGTTGCTGTTCGTAGCCAATCACCCACTGCTCCCCTGCCCGGCCCAGCTTGCGGTTGGCTTCATCGCGAGCGGCATAATCGAACTTTCGCGGTAGGCGTTGCCGTAGAGATGCCGGGGTACGCACAAGCACTTCACGGGCGGGTGGTTCTACCAAAGCCGCTCGGTAGGTTTTGTCACCCGGAAGTTTTACCTCCTCCAGGGCATCGACAAGAGCGCCGACCGTCTGCTGATGTTCCAGAACGTAGGCGTGTACGGATTTACGCAGCAGCAGTTGGCTGTTGCCGCGTGGCTTGTAGCCGTTGATATAGGGCAGGCCCAGGGCATCGAGTACGGCGCTAATGTTCTGGTGCTTGAGCTCGACTGAAGACTTGCTGCGACCGTTCAGCAGTTGGCGCAGTGCCTGGTTGTGCTCGGACTTGTTGTACGGCTCCCCAGCCGCCTCGGCACGCAGCATGTCGAAATAGTCTTCGACCGTGGCCAAGACCTCTTCTTCGGACCAGTCTTCGCCGATGCGAATGATGCGAAACCCGAGCCGCGTCAGCGCCGGAACGACGGTCGCCTCGCCACCGGAGAAGCTGTCAGCAGTGAGCGGGCCCTGCTCGGGAAATTGCTTGCCGAAGGCCACACCGGCGATGGCCTTGGAATCGCAATCGGTGCCGGTCTTCGGATCACGTACCAGGAAGTCGCGGGACTTGCCGTAGCCGTGGCGCGCCAGGAATTTCGTGCGGCCCAGTTGCACGAACTCATCGATGGCAGCCTGCACGGCGGCGGGGCTTCGAAGCTGGGAGAGTTGAGACACAGGGTCCTTCCTTACTGTCATGGTGTGCCGGGAACCGCCGAGCCACGAGATTATGAGTAGCCCCTGAACAGAAACGTCACGATAAAAGCCGTGAACGCCACCAGGCCCATTAAATCCCTTGCGTATTTGCAGCCCGTGCTGTCCAAACCTGTACCAGGTCCGATCAACACGCTCCAACCATTGAGGTACGAAAACACCGCCTGACCGAACAAAAAATGCGTGATAGCCGCCGCAGCCATGACGCCGGAATCGTCAGACAGGCTGTAGCTGTTGACCATTGCCCTGTACGCCTGCATCTGAAATGGCTATTGCCCTGATGGGAGCCGGCTTTTCAGCCACCGACACCAGCGATGCCGTCAATATTCTTTACCCGATAACCATGACCGTACAAGCTAACAAGGCCTGGCAAGCCAGCGGACTTAAAAAGTCTTTTTTTCTACCATCCCACAAAAAAGTTCGTGGTGGAGAAAAGATAAGCTATGCAAGGCTTTAGGAGACGTGGTTTTTCAGGATGACGAAGAACGATTCGGCGCTAGGTGCAACATAGGTGCATCGCACGAGCGCTAGGAACGGCGAAAAAAGGCGGACGTGGCGAAATCGGTAGACGCAGCAGACTTTAAAATTGGAGTGCCCGCGGGGAAATCCGCGGAGTAGAACCGCTCAAAGTCGGGGAACGCTAACGGGCAATACCCTAAGCCAATCCCGAGCCAAGCCCCTTCGGGGGAAGGTGTAGAGACTGGACGGGCGGCGCCTAAAGCCTTCGGGCAATGGCGAAGGGACAGTCCAGACCACGAACGTCATCAGACGGCGGCGAAAGTCGAGGTGGTACGAAAATCTGCTTCTCTGTGAGAGTACGGGTTCGAGTCCCGTCGTCCGCACCACAAAGCCAAACATCCCTGCGATGATCGACCTCTGGGCGTTTGGTCGTGAGCCCGCCACCCTCGCGCTACGCTTTGCGCAGGCGTCGAAGGCGATCAGGTGCGCCCATCGATTCCGTCGAGCACCATCGCTGCGAGTTCATCGCTGGTGTGTGCACCACTATCGAGAACACGGGTTGTGCATGGAAGCCGTTCCCTTGCGGCCAAGCATCGGGCGACATTCGCTAATCGCCACTCTCGAATCTCCGCATTTCGATTCGGGTCAGGATGCATGGTCTGGTTCGCGATCCGGTGACGCAATAGGTCCTCGTTGAGCGTCAGAAAGATGTGCAGCAGCTGATCGTCGATCCGCCTTACCCCGTCGAGTATCTCAGTCAGATAGTCCGGGTGCACGAGCGTCATTGGGATGATGATGTCCTGCGAGTAATTCCTTCGAATCTCCCTGACCGCCGCGATCGTAAGTCCCCTCCACAAGGGGAGATCCTGATAGTCTCCGCTCGCTGGCATGGGGACCGTTTCTTTCACCACGAACCCGATTTCCTCGGGGTCAAAGATCAGCGATTTGGAACGCCGATCGCGCAGCCGCTTAGCGAGCGTCGTCTTTCCGGCGCCGAAAGGTCCGTTGATCCAGATTATCATTGTCGACGGCCTCTAACCTGAAGGCTCGCAAGAGCGCTCGACGGCCTCGTGCGGAGGCACGATCGGAGTGGTTCCGAAATGCTTCTCAAGATAGGTGACGCCGAACGTCACGATGTCCTGCGCGTCGAACAGGTAGCACTGAGCAAAGCCCACGACACCTTCTCGATGGCGACCGAGCTTCACGTAAGCATTTGCTATAGTTTCAACCGCATCCGGCTTTCCTTCGATAGCAAAGCAATCGAGAATGCCGTTTGAATCGTAATCCGATGCCGTTTTCCAGGCGACTTCACCGTCTCTTCCAAGCATCGGCATCTCATACGTCACCCACCGTTTGTTGGGGATATCGGCAACCGCCTCGGCGTAGTGCAATGCGGTAACGGAGTTTAGCGGCGCACCCAACAGCAGGGCCTTCCCGCCAAGGCGAACGAACCGCTCGACGGGCGATCCTTCCCCCAAGGCGTGACCGAGTTCGTGAGGCTCCGTCAGCGTTTCAGCCAGCGGACCAACCGCGACCATCGATGCATCGGGGTGCGCGCTGCGCCGCGCGCCGGGGGCTTGAACCAGAAATTGATTCAGCAGGCCGAACCCACGGTAAGTCCCGGCTGTTGCGGGATCGAACGGCAGCCAGGTACGGCGGGCTTCGTCATCCAGCCGAGCGCCATTCAGAGTCTCCTCGTAGGGTGATCGGTCCCACGACGCGTATCCCATCACAGTGCCAGTCGGCCCAACCGCGGAGCGTAACGCGGCAACGACCGTCTCCGCTCCTCCTTCGACCGGACCAATCGCTTTAAGTGAGGCATGCACCATCAAGAGGTCACCGGTTTGGACTCCGAGTTTTTGAAGCGCCTCCGTTATTGCCTTCCGCGTATGCATCGCGATATCTCCTCTAAACTGCAAAACACTATACCTATCGAGATATCACTCTACTATACCTATCGAGATATAGAGGTGGTCCCACTTGTTTGAACAACTAAAAGCGTATTTATAAGTGATATTCCGCTCTAGTTAAGCCACCTTGTTTTGTTGGGGTAGCTGATCATAGTAAAACTCATTTGGTGTCATTTTGTCTAGACTCGAATGAGGTCGTTTCAAATTATAAAACTCAAAATATGCACTTAATTGCTTTTTCGCATCTGTGACACTGCTATAAGCTTTGAGATACACCTCTTCATATTTAACGCTCCGCCATAATCGTTCAACCATCACATTATCTACCCATCGACCTTTACCATCCATACTGATTTGAATGCCATTTGATTTCAATACATCAATAAATGCATCACTGGTAAACTGGCTGCCTTGGTCTGTATTAAATATTTCAGGTCGACCATATTTTTCAATCGCTTCATTTAAAGCCGAAATACAAAAATCCACCTCCATACTAATCGATACCCTATGCGCAAGTACCTTGCGGCTATGCCAATCAATCACAGCACATAAATAAACAAAGCCTTTTGCCATAGGGATATACGTTATATCCGTAGACCACACTTGATTACTGCGCTGAATAGCCAACCCTTTGAGCAGATATGGATATTTACGGTGAGCTTGATTAGCCTGGCTTAAATTTGGTTTGCAATATAACGCCTGAATACCCATTTTCTTCATTAAAGTACGTGTATGACGTCGTCCTATATGATGTCCTTGACGATTCAACAAATCACGCATCATACGACTGCCTGCAAAAGGATATTGCATATGTAATTCATCAATACATCGCATCAGCTTCAGATCTGATGCACTCACAGGTTTTGGGCGATAGTAATAACAACCACGGGAGACTTTCAGCAGCTTAGCTTGCTTAGATACTGAAATCTGAAGTGAGTCGTCGATTAACTTTTGTGGTTGAAGCGGCCCAGTTTCTTCAACACACCTTCTAAAAAATCAATTTCTAATGCCTGCTCACCGATTTTTGCATGTAGTTTTTTTAGATCGATGGGTGGTTCTGTTGGAGCTTTTGATTGATCGAAAGCTTGCGAGGAAGCTGAGATCAATTGATTTTTCCAGTCAATAATTTGGTTTTGATGAACATCAAACTCAGCACTCAATTCAGCAAGTGTTTTTTCTGCTTTAATCGCAGCAAGTGCTACCTTAGCTTTAAAATCATTTGAATGATTTCTTCTTGGTCTACGTGCCATAAAATACTCCATATATTGATGTTTATAACATCATTTGAGGAGCAGAATATCACTTATAGGAGTTGTTCAAATTTACGGATCCATCTCTGTAATCTGGAAAATATCTGAAAATATTGCTCAGTCGATACAGCAATGTTTAAACCAATAAGGTGCATGCTGCAGTAATCAATATGCACCCCTCTAGAATTAGAATCTTATGCCGACCGTTTCACCATCATCATTGACCGCACCAGCATCATAAGTGTTATGCCATACGCCATTAATCATGACCAAGTGTGGCGCCCAAAATGACACTGTTTGAATATTATGCAAAACATCATCTGGCGTATCGAAACTAGAAGCACCTATATAGCGGAAGAACATCAAGTTTTCGCCTAGTTCTTCAATATACATTTCAGGATCAAAGTCATCCAAAAACTCTTTATCTTCACGTATCACTTCGTTTAACTCAGTTTCAACGAGTTTGAGTAAAGCGGTAGGCGTAGGTAAACCATCATAAGCCCATTCAGACTCTTTACCTTCAAGTTCCATCCCATCTTTAATATCAAATGCAGCGACATATCCAGTAAAGTAATTTTCAGCTTGCGAGAAGTTATTCGGCATGTCTTGATAGTATCCATCAAGTACGGTCTTAATCTTTGCCAAGGTTGCATCAATCGTACTTTGAATTGCACTTTCAGCACGTTCTTGAGCTGTACCTCTTTGCTTAGCTTGCCCCATGTGTACCCCCTGATTATTCACATTTTGACTAGTATTTTATTTCTAAAGCCTATTGTTTCAGCACTTTAAACCGATTCAGTATATACCAAAGGTTTGCTATTTATATTTCATATATACGATAAGTCTCAAATACTACAAATGGCTTGGTAGCTAAGTGATATAACATGTTTTTGTACTTCAGGCTTTACAATGCTTTTCTCAGATTATCTAGACCAACATGCCGTTATTCTTGCGCTATGTTTGGCAATCTGCATATCTTCAGTTGTGGTTTATACAAAGTATAGAACTCTACGCGCCGTTTATCTTACTGGTGCATCCCTATTCACTTTAACCGCCACAATATTTCTATCGATCGGATTTTATTTAACTACATTGGATGTATCTGCTTCAGATAGAAAGGAGATCCAAAGCATTACTTCTCAAGTGAGCCAAGACAAAAATATCGCTTCAGCAATTGAACTCAATCAAAGAAATAACTATGAATTATTGGTTGCAGTATCTCAAAAGAAAAACCTTACCTACTCAGATCTAGGCAGTATTCAATATGGCCAAGTACGTGACACAGTAAATTTGACGAAATATTCTCAATACAAAACTTTGGTGAATGCTGAGTACTAATTTTTATTGTTGTTTGCGTTGTTCAAGAACGCTGATTTATGCACTACTCGTTGTTCTTCCTCATATCGTATCACTTCATGAGCCACGCAATATAGAGATATATTTCTTAGACATTGTTTCCATAAAAGTTCTGGATAGAGTTTTGTATAGGTCAGGAATGTTCTTTTCCCAAAACAACAATATTTCACCCTTCGTTTTGCATAATTTAAAATCATCGGTATTGGTGAGATCCTCTACCTGTTGAATCATCACTTCCCTTTCTTTTTCTTTGGCTTGTTTTTCTAAAACTTTTTGTTCCTTGATTTTGTCTTGTTCAGACAAAAAGTTCCTACTTTTCTCGCGTTTTTCACTGTCAGTAATGAACTTAACCAAGTGGAATAAATGTTCCATCCATTCATCCGTATGGGTTAAGCCAAGGATGCAACCATTTAGATTAAAGCCAACATTAACCAGGCCTATATCTGATGATGTTTTATTTCTGATATTCAAAATGACATCTTCATCCAGTTCATTTTCTGCAATGAATTCGTCTATATAGTGTTGGTACTCTGGAGATAGAAAACCGTCAAAGGTATATCGAACAACTTCTACCAGTAAAAAATTAACCCCGAAAAGTTCAATGTGTTTTTCAATCTCCTCAACAGGGATTTCCAACTGCATTGTAGATACGAGGCTTTCTACGTGGACCAGTGGCTTACCAATTTGCTGTAACTTTTCATAAAGCTCATTTGCATTCATGGGTTGGTTCAATCCGTTTTTTATATTTTATTCAGCACAGCCAATGTCGCATTGAGCATATCGACTGAAACCTCTAATTTTTTTGCTAAACGGGCCATGTGGCCGTCATCAAGTATTCTTAATGCCTTATGTAATGAAGTATAGTTTTTTAGCTCTGAAAACTCTTCAATTTTTTCATTGATATAGACATCATCTAAACCAGCTTCTTCAAAACACTCAATTACAGATAAGCCAACATATGAAAGTTTCTGTTTTTTAACATATGTTGATTGTTTTTGGTCTATTAAACCAAGTTTCACAGCAATTTTGTGGCTTTCACCACGCTTAGGTAGTCGATTGTTTGTGATGACCCTTGTATTGAAAAATTCTTTTTTTACTTGTTCAAAAGTCTTAGCCATTACGGGCACCATCAAAAGTTAATTATTTCGATCGTTTACGATATATCTTTAGAAGTACAAGAAGCGAATAAATTATTAATCTTGGTTCGCTCTAGCGCGTGGATGTGCATCTTTATAAGAACTAATCAACGTTTCGTGATCTACAAGAATATATACTTGTGTCGAAGATAGTGATTTATGACCTAGCATTTCCTGAACGGCGCGAATATTTTTTGTTTTGTTATACAAGTGCGATGCAAAACTATGTCTCAAAGCATGAGTACTACCAATATTTCCAGAACCATGCGCCTTTAACAGAGCTGTAATGCATGCACCTAAATGGTTTTTCGCAATATGTTTGCCAGATGGTGCAATGAATAAATATCCGCAGTCTTCTACTCCAGCTTTTGAAATCCAACGATTACGAACTAAAAGCCAAGTAGAAATAGCCTCTAGTGATTTTTTTCCTAAAAAAACAATCCGTTCATTATTTCCTTTACCCAATACCTTTAGTTGCATAGCACTGAGGTTGATATCACTTAGTTTGATGGCATGTAATTCAGAGATACGTAAACCGCCAGAATATGCAATTTCTGCAGCTGCTAGATCTCTTAATTTTTGGTTGTTGTATTTAGGATTTAATGGAGCCTTGTTATCAAGGATCTCATTCAATGTGTCCACGGCGATTGGTCGCGGTAAGGAATTATTTTTGTACTTCACCTGAATATCAGTAAAGAAGTTTTCCAGTATGTATTTTCTTCGCAAGCAATAGCTCAGAAAATTTTTGATGCCAGATAAGTTTTTATTCAGTGTTCGTGCGGAAACAGCATCCACATCTGCCCGGTGTAAGCGAAATAAAGAGATATATTCACGGTTGAGATCCAAGAGATGTTTGCCTTTAAAAAAAGGCATTTCCAACATCAAAAGTATGCACTTTTTGTATTCATTAATCGTCATGTCGGATTTGTTTTCAAGCTTCAGGCTATCAAGCCATTCTTGAATCAATTCTTCGTTCGTCATGCTATGCATGGATAGATTTTCCGACATATGAATACTTAAAGCTCTTGGATAGTTTTCTCTAGCTGAACCTGTTTGTCAGCCCCAATTAATTTTATGACAATTTGCACAATATCCATATATTCTTTTACTGAGATTTTGCCATCTGCTTTCGCAGCATCCACGGTCTTACGTAAAAATGGGTTGTCTGCATATTTTTGGAATAAAGGGAAAGCTTTAAGGTCATTCAATGCATCAGCATTAATTGAGTCATTTGAATGTTTAATGATGCAATTTTTCACCTGATTTTCAGGTGTTTTGATGTAGGTCACTTCGGGCATGAGTGGCTTAATTTTTGTCACTAATTCCACTTCATTAGAAGTTAAGCAACTATACACAATTTGCGATACTGGCTCTTTTGGACCACTAACACTCCACCCTTTCGTCACTAGAAAAAACGGTATTTTAGAATACGGATACTTAAACGTATCATCAACAAGCTTATTAAATTGATGTGCAGTTGATAGGTAGCGATCGGAAGAAAAAACATCGATATGTGACATATCATTCGGCACTTCTGAGCATCCCCGACCATGATTACAGTGGCAATTGATAGGAGAGCTTTTTTCATAGGTTCAACCTTAGTTTGATTCGTGGGAAAAGTAACTTATAACTTTTGCTTAGGCTACGGTTAATAATTGTACATAAGCAAAAAAAATAGCGGTCGAGATAGACCGCTTTATGCATTAAAAATTGAATTTTTCAGTGTTGTACGCATAGATCTTATTAATATCAATGCGTTTACCCTGCATGGTAGTGATTGCAGTTGGTTGGAATTTGATTGCAAGATCTTTAATGTCTACGTCCTTCCACTCAGGCATGGTAGACGGCAAATCAATAGTACGGCGCTCTTTGGCACGGTTAGATGGAATCCAGTGGTTTAACTTAATCATTGAATCACCCAACAATGTACCTGTTTTGCGATCGACAATGCGAATATTCCCTTCTACCGAACGAATTTTTAAACCTGAAAAGTTATCAATGCCATAGGTAAAGGTATTTTGGTTTTTGCCATAAAAACGCACGGTGAATTGGTCACGCATGTAATAGTCATAATGTGCTTTTAATGCTTGGAGCATCGTTTCACGGTCTACAACTTTTTCAACCAGGCCATTATCAGTACGGAATGACTGGAGCTTTTTAAGTACCGGCTCTACATTTAATTGTTCGTCAGATACGTTCGGATTGGTCAGCGGATTACGTTGAGGATAGAAAATATCGTTTAAGTACGCTGTATGTTGAAGCAATATATACATCGCACGTTGCTGAGTATTCATTTGCTGGTAAAGGTGAGCTGTCGCTTTATAACGCTGATTTGAATTGTTTTCAAAATAGCTATCAGACAGTTTGTATTCGCTAATCTCAGGTCTAAGACCACCAGCAACAACATTAAAGCTTTTAGATGGCGTTAAAAGTCCTACATACGCTTCCTTAAAGTTCGGTGTTGGGATAGTTTCATCCTCAAATGCGAAAGCTGTATGCGCTAATACAGTACCAAGGATACCCACCATCGCAGTTTTTAATAGTTTCATTCAGTATTCTCTATATAACTTTAAAAAGGGTTTTAAGTTTGAAACTATAATACTTTATTTTTGTGCATTTAAAAAACCACTATTTAAACTTAAAGTAAAAATAATAATATTCCTTAAACCTATTTAACGCCATTCGTTAAACTATCGCTTAATCTCATTAGTCTTTTAAAGGTCAGGTAGTTTTTTGGTAGTAGTTTAGAATTAAGCGTTAAATTTGAGCATTGATCTAAGTCAATTTGGGCATTTTGATCGATAGGAAAGAGTTGTCCTTGATATGCAAAACCAGTCAAATTTTTAGCGATCGACTCAATCAAAAATACACCGTATTTATCTTGTTCCGTGGCCACTGAATTTAAACCACCTAAGGATGTAATCAGGTTTTTAAAATATCCTGGTATTGCGTTCTTCGTGCTTAAGAATTCTATTTGATTTTCAAATGCTTCAGGTGTGAGACATAACATAAAAGCATTTTTCTTTTCTTCTGGCGTTTCAAATACCTTGCCATTGGTCCACGACAGGATATTCGGCTTGAATACATGCAGTACTTCAACCGATTTAAGAAGATCCGCTACATTTGTTTTATGTTGTTCATCTGCTTCAGGCACAAACTGATTTTTGGTATATACCGCAGTAGAAAACCATTCATAATCAATTAACTGATTATCGGCATCTAATGGTTCATACAGCAAATACACGGCGCTATCACGCTTAATGGCCAACAGTGGTGATACTGCATATTGTTCTGCAAACTGAGTGATTGCATCTAAGAGCTCACTTGATATGTTGAGTTTTTTGGCATTGAATTCATCGCAAATTAACAGTAATTCTTGAGTGAGTGTTGGTACCACGTTTAACGGTGAACCAGTCTTGTTCAGCATCTCGTTAATAGCATTCTCAATTGCCCCTTTTGTTAGGCTATTGATGAACTGCAGCTGCTCTAATGAGATCCCTTCATGATCCAAAGCCTGTATGACCAGATCAAAAGCATGACGAATTTTCTTCTCAAAATGGTTTGCGTACGATAATCCCCAAGCGTCAGAAAAAAATGAGACTGTTTGTTCTGTATAGCTGGTATTCATTAGGGTTTTGGCAAGTTGCGCGTTACCGATTAAGTCACTTTCATCTTCTAATTTTTTACGCAAGTACTTCTCAATACCTTGTTTGCGAACGGACTGGATCTTCTTCAGGTTTTGACTTGATAGCCAAGTCTTATATTGCGATACAGCATATTGAATGTTCATATCGGCATATGCAGTAATACGGCAAGGCATACCATCAAAGAACGTTGGTAGAAGCACTTGTAAGAGCTCTAAATCACAAAGAGAAGAATAGATAATGCCGTTAGCCACTTCAAGGTCTGTAATCTTCACTGAGAATGAGTGAATACCGACTCGAATCAGTATTAATTTATCGGCATTTAATAGCACCGCATCATAAGAACTTTCACTGGTGATATTGTTTGCTTTAACCCATTTTTCCCAATGGTTAACGATATGGCCAGAAAGCGCTTCACGAGTATCGAAAGGTTGATCTAGATCTGCAGTTGCACTTATGAACGTATCTAAGCTAAACGCATATCGTAAAGGCTTTAGCTCGATATATGTCTCAATCGCTGTTGTATGCTGCTGAATACCATTAGTAATGCTTTGGAGCTTCAGTGCATAGTTCAAAGCCTCAAGCTGGAGCACTTCATCATCACCGATCTGCTGAAACACCGATGTAGCATATGAAAAATTAGTTTGTTCGCCGTGAATATAACGTCTTTTTTGCCCAATCTGCAGATACAGATTTTTGGCATCAGATTGGACTAAATCTAGGTAATTTTGTGGCTGAAGATCCTGAGCAAGTTGCGTAAAAGGTATTTTAATTTTTGATACTTTAGGTGCTTTTTTGAAACCTTCAATTGATGTCGGGAATTCAATAACATCTAAAATAAAATCTAGGTTTAAAGTTTTAACATCAATGATCAAATGATTTTTATAAAAACGTCCAATCAGGTTATTAAAAAAACAAACTTGGGTTTTATGGTTTAGCATAAATATACCTTTATGAATCTTAAAGATCATCTTATAATACTAGTATAAGTTTTAATACTATTTATCATGTGGTATTTTTAAACAAAGATAAAACTTTTAGTGAGTTGTTTCATGACAGAATCAGTTGTACCAAATAATAGCGCTTCAGAGAACGCACAAATACCAGGTACGATCGGAACATCAGCCGTTGCAGAACACAAGGGCGATAGTTTTAACGGCACAAGCATCATCACGATTGGTCGAGTTGACTTAAGTAGTGCTATTGAGCCTCTATTTGTACCAGTATCAACATTGTGGTCCATCACACCGGGTAATTATCCTTTAAGCGCAGAAAATATTAAAAACTGCACGGCAGTACGATTTGAGGGTGAAGAACTACTTACCCAAAACTTCGCATTAGGCTCAATTGTGGTTTATAAAATCAATGGTGTTTTAGGGAACCATGTAATTGTAGTCAGTGAGGATCGTGACGGCGGTAACGATAACCGTGCGATTTACTGCAATAGCTTCAATACAACATGTAATATCTTGTCTCAGTACGGTATTGCCTTCGCTGAGCTATATCGCCGTAAAGTATTAGAGCTTGATCAAGTCCTCTATACCAACCTCAATAGATCTCTTTTACAATCTCACTATGCAGAAAATGAAACTGACGTTATTGATTTAGAGTGGAATACAAAGCACCACCCTACTCTATACGTTCATGCGTCAAACTTAGTTGCATCTGAAGAGCACGGTTTTGTGAAATATGATGGTCGTATGGCTGGTATTGGTACCTTTTCTACAAAATGTCTAACTGCAGACCGTAACGGCAACTTAATTAAACCAGAGCTGGCCTTCCTTAATAACATTATTGAAATTAATGTTACTGAAAAAGATGCGTTAGAGTTCTTGAATTGCTCTATTACGAATAACCACTACTTTTCGCGTATGGTTGATCAACTCAAAAGTACTGGTCGTAAAGAATATGACTTCATCACGAACAACATTGATTTCTTCGCCGTACATGTGAAGCTTAACCTTGAAGAAGATCGTCCTAAAATTACGCGAATGGTTTTAGCACCAGATTTACCAATTCTGGAAAACTATTTGTATAAGCAATACGATCCAACCTACCTTGGTGAAGCCGTTGACGACTTAATTCAGTAATACAGATCTAAGAAAGCTAAAAGCCTACAATGTAGGCTTTTTTAATGCAAAAAGAAAAAGGTTTAATAATTACGGAATCCCAACCTGAATAACATCTATCTAGATGATATTTTTAGCGACCAAAGAACAAACCAAATAAGTAAAAAATCCCTCCAACTTTCATACCATTTGCAATATGAAAAGCAAAAGCTAAACAGATGATGACCGTTCCATAGAAAAATAGGTACGGTGCTAAAACACCTTTGAATTTCTTTTCCATTTGATCATGTAATGTGTATTTGATCGGAGCGGAACTTTGATCACGACTATTATCACTTGGAGTATCACGATCATCTGACTGAATAAGATTACGCACTCTAGGAGCAACACCCTGATCCCAAGAATATTCTTTAAGTTTTAACTTGTTTACTAGGTATAAAATATCATCACTAGCAAGACTAATCCCCTTGGTATGGAGCCTAGACAAAGTATCCACTGAATTAGCAATATCGGTAACATAAAACCACTTTCTTACCGAATGAGACAAATCCATTTGCGTACTAGATAACTCATTCAGGATGATGCAACCACTAATAAAACCTAAGTTTTGGTCGGTAAACAATTCAGCACTTTTGAACCACTCTAAAACAGCAAATCTGTTCTTCCGAATCTGAACAAATGGATTAATCTGAGAACCACCCTGAACCTCAAGCTCACCATTAATCAGCCATTCCCCATTTTCCGACCCAACTAGATTGCCGGAATAGTTTTTTAGGTCAATAACAACGATTGCTTCCTTGGTGAAAGCAATAACATCAATTTCCTGACCTGACCACATTGTGTTATAGAACAAATAAATCCAATCTTCACTATTACCCCAATGAAGCTTCAATTGGGTTAATAAGTCATCAAACATTTTTTGTTCATTTTTCAGGTGGCTAATATCACCATAATACGCATGAATAGTCATTATTAATCCTCATCCGTATAAAACAAAACTTCACCGCATTTAGCACAAGAGTTGCGAATTTTGTAAGTATTGTTTTTTAAGGCATATCTGCGAATTGATGTACTTTCGCAAAAACAACATTTCACGATATTTGTAGTCACAACACATTGAGGGTATTCAGTCTTATACCATTCAAGTGTTTGCGTGTTACGAACAAAGCGCTGTCTCTGCCACCCAATTTGCCCAATTGTTCCGTGGTAATGGAAATACAATCCTGCTAGAGAGAAAGCACCACCCCAAACCAAAAAGAACAAACCAGAATTACCACCCATCAACACGTAGTTATAAATTAACGCTGTGAAACCCACCGTCATAAAAAGACCAGTGAATATACTTGAAAAAATCACCTTTTCATTCCACCTAAAGTTAAAAAATACTGCTTTCAATTAATTTCTAATAACAAATCCGAAATAATCACATCAACCCAATGCTTCTAATTTTCGAGCAATATATTGGTTGATTAAAAGTCAAGTTCCGAAATTTATGGTTTGAGCAATTTCATGATCCAACTATTGCTGATGCTGTAATGGACCCCCAAAATAATGAATAAAGCACCCATAGAAGCTGTATTGACGCCAAATAGCGCTGCAACATACATCACCAGCTTAATAAAAACACCCTATACCATGAGGAAACATAAAAAGGCGAATACATATAGGAACAGGTAAAAAATAACTTTAAAAAATAATATAGTTTGTTCCTAAATATTCCTTACCTGTTTAGTGATTAAGGCGCTTTAAAATTCAATTGGATTTTATAAGTGTTCAAGACATCTGCTATAACAGTACCTTCAGGGATCTCAATCTTATCCCCTACTTTGTATGTGTTCACAAATTGCCAAAACACCGCTTTTTCTTGTGGATCTAAACGAGAAAGGATGTATAGATAAGCAGATTCAAGCTGTTGTTGGCTTGCATAGTTATCTACTGATACTACTGGCGTAGTTGCAAAGTTATAGTTCAATTCATCAAGTAGAGCTTCATATACAGTCGTACTTGCATACTTGCTGTATTTACCCTTGTTTTCAGGAACCGTATAGCCGTGGTTGTAATTGATCATACGAGCAACGTAACTGGCCAATAGTTCCGAGTTTTTAGGGTTTTGCTGTAAATAGTCTTCTAGCTTGGATTTATCAGCTTCGTGCGCCGTTAAAACCACTTCCCCGTTATTAATAACATTCAAGTTAAGTTTAATGCTCTTAATTTTACGAGGCGGTTGTTCAAATTCCGCACCGTTAAAGCGATGTTTAACGTTGATATAGTATTGTTCAATTGCATTAGCTTTAACTAAGGGAATTGGTGAAGATGATACAATTGGAGTTTGAGTGACTTTAACGGTTGTGTTGTTGGCATAGATGTGTGCTGATAGCGAGATTGTACCAATCAGTAAAGCTAAAGTACGTTTATTAAATACCATTTTAAACTTTTCCAGTGAAATAGTCGGTGTTATTTGTGAGAACCAGTTTTACTTTTAAAACTGGTTCTAAGCTGTCTTTACAAGATTATACTATTTTTAACATTGCATCACTAATAGTCCTTAAACATTTTTAGTTAATTCGTATCAATCACCGTTAAAACTATCTAATATGTTTAAGAAGTTTAAGCACCCTTTAAAATTTGTTATGTATTAGGTTTATGGAAACGATTTTAAATTCCTTATTGTTAAAATTCTTAATTTATTCATTATTAGATCTCTTGCGAAAGTCATTATTGCAAGTTTATCCGGTTTACCAATGCAGCGATTAAATTAATGCGTAAACCGAATCTTTTCCGTCTATTTCGATAGCGTTCACTTAATATTCTAAATCTTTTCAATTGACTATTGATATGTTCGATCACAACTCGTATTTTTCCAATCATTCTATTGTACTTTTTCTCAGCCTTAAATAAGGGGGAATTCTTCTTTTTCTTTATGGGCATCAATAATTTAAAACCATCCTGCTCTAATCCGTAGTACCCTAAATCGGTCATAACATATTCACAATGTTTGAATTTCTTAACCGTTTTTCTTGCCAATTTAATATCATGCTGACTGCCATTCGATATATCTAGCCCTATGATTTGTTTGCTGTTCGGATGATAGATCACTTGTGCTTTTAGCGTATGTTTCTTCTTTTTACCACTGTAGAACTTACTCTGATTTTTTTTTCGGACGTTCTATTGAACATTCTGTCGCATCAATAATGACCCAGTTAAAGTGTTCGTCTGCTGTGGTAATGCTTCGTTTTGGCAGAGTAAAACGTCTTGATTTCATCAATGCATCTTCAACCTTTTTAATGGTTCGATTCACATTACTTTCAGCGATATGGTAATTTGCCGCTAATTCCAGTTGAGTGCTGTAGTTCCGTAAGTAATTGAGAGTTAATAACAACTGATCCTCTATATCTAAAGTATGAGGACGACCTGATTTCTTTTTGAGTGATTCTGCTTTTTCTAAAACCTCGACCATTTCAGTAAAAACTTGTCGAGGTACGCCAACCAAGCGTTTGAATTCAGAATCTGAAAAACGATTTAATTTCTGATATCTCATGAAATTTATATTGAGGTGGTTTTTACTTTCGCAAGAGGTTTATTGTTTTATATAGTGTTTAAGTTCATTTTTGCTTTATGTGGCGTATTTCGCAAACCTAAAACTAAAGCCAAAAAGAATTCACCAAAAGGCTATCGTAAGCCTCAAAAGAATCAGGAGCTTGTATCTAAAAAAGTCCTTATAAAAGACGAGATTATAATGCTTGATGCACTAGAACAGGTCATTCCATCACGCAACATTTTGGTGCAAGTAAGCATGAGTGCTTTTATGACCACGCAAAACATAAGTATCCGAAATCAGTTTTCTAGGCTTTACGTGGATTATTTGATCGTTGATGAAGACTACAATCCTATATTATCTATTGAGCTTGATGGGCATTATCATAAATATACCCAGGATAAAGATAAAAGGCGTGACGAGCTTTTGAAGAGTGCTGGCATTCCTGTCATTAGGTTTAAGGAAATTCCCGACATAAAAGTTATAAGAAAAACCATTTCAAGGTATATTTAGGTATAAATACGATTAACTCTAATTGATTTTAATAATGTAATTGTGTAAAAATGGTTTTGTCGTAAGAGATATTTTGAATTAATTTTCAAATATATTTCTAAAGGTTTAATCATGAACAACTTAACTCGCAATACTGGAACTAATGACATGTTAAATGTATCAAAACCAGAAAATGTTGCTCAAATGTCACCTGTTGAACTTCAGACTTATATTGAAGAACTTCAACAACAACTAGTCGTTAAAGAAAACCAAGCTTTTCACGATGCTGTTAGTGCCATTAATGCAATCATTTCAGAAAAAATTACTGCCGATGGTGTTGTGGACATCCATACACTTAGCGAATATCTAAAAAACAACCACATTGAAACCACAAAAGTTGAGCCTGTAAGACGTCAAAAACGTAAGCTTACGCATGAATGGGTTCACCGTGAGAACAACAGCTTACGTTGGGCTGGTCGCGGTCAAGTAATCAAATGGTTACGTGAAGAAATGACTGAAAAGGGTTTTGATCCTACAGATAAAGAAGCAGTACGTAGTTATTGCGAACAAAATCTAGACCTTAAAGAGATTTAATCTTTAAAACTAGTGAAACCACCGTAAAAGGTGGTTTTTTTTTGCCACTATATAGTGTCCTTAAGCGATACCCTAGTCTATTAGCTTTCAGCCCATAACAAGAAAATTTGCAATTGGTATATACTTAAACCGTTTTTATAAAGGTCACGTTATACAACGGACTAGTTTTAGTTAAATTTTGGTATATACATTATAAGTATATGTGACTATACCTTTGCTTATGTTTCGCTGGAGGCGATTAAATGTCATTCAAAACTCTATTATTAACTGGCTTATTATCTGTAGGTTTGGTTTTAGTTGGTTGTAGTAAAAAAGAAGAATCAACATCTCAATCAAAACCTATTCAACCAGATGAACAAATTGACAAAGTAGATCCATCTGCAGACTTACAAGCAGCGCGTGAAACTTATGTCGATAATGAAAAACCTTCAAAAGTTGAGGGCCACGATTTTGATGCACATCAAAAAACTGCAGAACAAAATCCACCAAAAGAGGTCGAGCAAAATGATATGTCTTCTATGCTGAACGCTGCAGCTGCAGATGCTCAAAAACAAGCAGATCAAAACAAATAACAGCACATAAGCTTGGTACATCTTTAAAGGGGATTCGTTATCCCCTTTTTTAATGCGCCTTTAAAATACTTTTTAAATTCCCTTATTAAAACTTAACTAAAACAGTGATTCATTTTAACTAAAAAAACTTTATACCCCACGACTTAGTTATAATTAACCAATTAAAACGTAATTAGATAAATGCGTTAAGGAGTATTAAAAATGGCATATGAATATAACTCGCAAGATAAGCGGTTTGAATTCCCTAATCCCTACCGAATAGAAAACATTTTTAAAGTGATCGGTGCCATCGTTTTTATGCTGGCTGGCCTAAGCTTAATTTTCAGTGCAAAAGGTCTATTCAGTAACGGTGTATTTGTTGCACTACCACCGCTTATAGTTGGTCTAGCAATGTTCAGTTATGGCGCTCTACTGCTGACCACAGGCTTATCAAACCTAAAGTTCTACTTTGGTCGTGATCAACCAGCCGGACTTGCACAGGAGTTATCCATTCAAGAAACTGGTGCTTATCCTGGTGCAACCGATATTAAAGAGATCCTACGCCAAAGCGCTTTGATTTATGAAGAACCAAAAGGCTCAGTGAACGGGATTCTATATTCACTGTTCCCTAATCTTATTTTTTCGCCATTATTCATCCGTAACGCTGCAGAAGCTCAATTTCAAAATGCGATTGTTTTTCTGATTACCTTAGTGAGTGCTCTAATCGCGTATGTGGGCGCAATCACCGAGTTATGGTCAAATCTGGTGTACGAGCATCAGGCGGTTTTCCTGTCTGATTGCTCCATTACTTGTTCGCCGTCTTGGAATTTAACGTTATTGACCACGAGGGTTAGCAGTTGAAATCCTTTCAGGCGGTTCCAGCGCTTCTGCGCTGATTGCAGCAATTTATAAACCATTGCTAGGGTTGTGTTTCTTGAACCGCAATTGCGGGTTTTGCTGGTTCTTAAACGTACTGTAGCGAAGGCAGATTCAATTGGGTTGGTGGTGCGTATACTCACCCAATGTTCTGCTGGAAAATCGTAGAAAGCCAACATGCTCTCACGGTCTTTAGCTAAGCATTCCATTGCGCGTGGGTACTTAGCAGTAAACCTTTCCAGCGCTATATCAAAGGCTTTATGAGCCTTCTCACGCGTCTCTGCCATCCAGATATCATGCAGTGCTTCTTTTACTTTGGGCTGTACTGCTTTGGGCAGTTTGTTGAGCACATTGGCCGTTTTATGCACCCAACAGCGTTGTTGTTTGGTCTGCGGATAGACCTTACTCAGGGCTTTCCAGAAGCCCAAGGCGCCGTCAGCTATTGCCAGCTTTGGGCAGGTCGTAAGCCCACGCGCAACCAGGCCATTCAGCAGCTCAAGCCAGCTGGCTTCAGACTCGCGATAGCCTTCCTCAACGGCAATCAGCTCCTTGCGACCATGCTCTGTCACGCCCATCACCACCAGCAAGCACAAACGGTCATCGAGGCGGACGTTGCTGTAAATACCGTCAACCCAAAGGTACGCGTAGCGCTTGTCACTCAAATCGCGCTGTCGCCACTCTCGGTGCTCATCAATCCAGCGTTCCTTGAGCCTGGAAATGGTGTTAGCTGACAGACCTTTGGCATTCTCACCCAGCAAGGCTGCAAGGGCTTCTTGGTAGTCTCCAGTGGAAATACCTTTGAGATACAGCCACGGTAATAACTCTTCAACGCTGCGGGCACGCTTGAGGTATGGCGGTAGCAGTGCGCTGGTAAAACGAATACCAGAGCCGCTACGATCACGCACTTTTGTCACCTTGATATCAACATCGCCAATGCCCGTTTGGATGCTGCGCTCAGGCAAATAGCCGTTACGCACCACAGCTTTGCGGCCATCGGGTAAACGCAGTTCTTCATGAGCTTGCAGCAGTTGCTGCAGCTCTACTTCAACTGCTTGCGCAATGAGCTGACGAGCACCATTACGCAATAAAGCAGTTAGCACATCAGTGCCAGTTTCATCTGGTTGTGAAAGAACATTCAGGGTAATATTTGTCATGGCGTATCGCTCTACTGTTAATTATTTCTTGGAGGAAACAATCAACAGGATACGCCACCCTCTTTTCCCCTCATACACCACAAATGACTATAGCTCTTGTTAAATACATATTATATAATCTAAAAATTTGATCCAGAAGGAAAGTTAACTCATCATGGACGTACGTAAACACAAGGCTAGTTTTTTTAGCGTAGTAATTACTTTTTTATGTCTCACGCTATCATTAAATGCTAATGCAACAGACTCAGTACTTGAAGCGGTTACCAATGCTGAAACTGAATTAGGCGCTAGAATTGGTCTAGCTGTGCATGATTTGGAAACGGGAAAACGTTGGGAACATAAATCTAATGAACGTTTTCCTCTAAGTAGTACCTTTAAAACACTTGCCTGTGCAAACGTTCTTCAAAGAGTTGATCTAGGTAAAGAAAGAATTGATAGAGTTGTGAGATTCTCTGAAAGCAATCTCGTTACATACTCACCTGTAACAGAAAAACATGTGGGTAAAAAAGGGATGTCGCTCGCAGAGCTGTGTCAGGCCACATTATCAACCAGTGATAATTCAGCTGCCAATTTTATTCTACAAGCGATTGGTGGACCTAAGGCTCTAACGAAATTTTTGCGTTCCATTGGCGACGATACTACGCGCCTTGATCGCTGGGAAACAGAACTTAACGAAGCGGTGCCTGGAGATAAGCGAGACACGACAACACCAATTGCAATGGTAACGACACTTGAAAAGTTACTAATTGACGAAACACTATCTATCAAATCTCGTCAACAACTAGAATCTTGGCTTAAAGGTAATGAGGTTGGCGATGCATTGTTTCGTAAAGGCGTTCCAAGTGACTGGATAGTAGCAGATAGAACAGGCGCTGGTGGTTATGGGTCGCGTGCTATTACTGCGGTGATGTGGCCTCCAAATCGCAAGCCTATCGTAGCCGCTCTATACATTACAGAGACAGACGCCTCGTTTGAAGAAAGAAATGCTGTCATTGCAAAAATTGGTGAGCAAATAGCGAAGACAGTATTAATGGAGAATAGCCGTAACTGATTTATTTATAGTTCGATGCCTGTATAGCGCATCGATCTATAGGCTAATTCTTTATCAGCCCATTATTATCATCGGTTTTTAATGCTGGTACACGTTCTTGTATTGCATGATAGAACCTATCTTTGTCTTTTGGTGATATCACTATGCTACCACCTTCATATCCTATCTCAATCCTATCTAAAGACAGTGCTGGAGCAGATAAAGTACTACTGGTAGGAGTGATATTGGTAATGTCTTTCAATGAAATGCTCTGAGTAGAAAAACCATTTTTCACTAACAATGTGTCAGCTGTCAAAGTGTACTTTATATTAAAAAACAGTACCAATAGCAGTAACGCAGTTGGTATGGTAAAAAGGCTAATAA
Organism: Acinetobacter portensis; assembly: GCF_023158935.1. Taxonomy (GTDB): domain Bacteria; phylum Pseudomonadota; class Gammaproteobacteria; order Pseudomonadales; family Moraxellaceae; genus Acinetobacter; species Acinetobacter faecalis. Next base: position 26,149 of record NZ_CP096121.1, on the reverse strand, counting down.
ATATTATTCTTTTAACAGAACTATTGTTATACATCCATTCCCATACAGGCACCAAAACGAGTAGTAAACTAGAACCCAATATTAAAAACGCCAACCAAAAATCAATCTTTGATGTAAATATAGTACTTATCATAATTTGTTAACAGAAAGCCTTCAGTTAATATTTATGTTCGAAGATCTCGGCTCATGTACACCACGAAGTACACTTCCATTATTTTAATAGATGTATTTACTAGCGTATATAGCCTACAGCAAAAGGTTCAAGTCCTCACTAGGGAACCGAACCAGTGAGAACACTTAATTGATTTGCTATTAGTGTGAGAAAAAAGGGTGACGACTTTGCCACGTAAGGATTTTTAATGGCAACCAGAAATTAATAAGCGCCTAAAATGAGATAATTACCATTATTAAGTTTTATGAAGTTGTTTTTGCGAGCTAGTAAGGCTGCAACTTTACTGGAATAATCGGGGGACTTCATCAACTCAGGCCACATAAATTGTAGCAACTCCTCATCGTTTAAATCATGCTCCAAGTTGTCAAAATTCTCTTTTGCGTCGGTACTGATGCTAATCTCAGCATTACGGATCATAGTGATAACTTCACTAGCATGCTCTTTTACTTCACCACTAAGCTCATAAACGACACCTAGCGCATCCCACTCTAAGGCGTCATTAAAAAGCGGCTTCCAATCAATAGATGCTGGGTCAGCACTTTCACTTTGCACACGCTTATATTGGCTTAGAATAGCTTTAATAGCTTCTGCGCTAAAATCACTTACAAGTTCATGCTGTCCAAATTCCTTAATAAAATCCTGTGTATTTGATCCTGAGGTAGTCATATCTATAGCCCTTGATCTTGTTTTGGTGTGTTGATTGTAATACTAATTTGGGACAAGCCATACTTATATAAGCTTTGAAGGTATATAAAGCCTTGGCTCAAGCCTCGTTTAACATTCTAACTAATGCTTTACCTATTGCTAGGGCTAGATTTACAGGAACAGCATTTCCAATTTGTTTATAGACCTGACTGTCTGATCCAGCGAACTTCCAATTGTCAGGAAATGTTTGAATTCTGGCATATTCACGAGTCGTCAAAGGACGGCTGTCACTAGGATGACATCGCTCTGTTTGCTTTTGTGCGGGAGTGCATACTAAGGTTAGGCTTGGTTCATCCCAAGACAGTCGTCTTGCCATTCCGGTTTTGCCGCCACCAAGATAGAAGCTTTTCATCATATACTCTTTTTGTAGCTCTATCGGCAAATCTCGCCAATAGCCGCCTTCAGGGACGAATGACATGATTTCTGCTTTGCGTTTTGGGTATTTTTGACCAGAGGACTCAGGAACGTCATTGTCATAAAGCTCACCAGCTTTAAGGGCGTCTTTTACAGTTAATACTTGATGGTAGACTGAAGGTTTTTTAAAGGTAAGCTTGTCATAAATATCGGCTCGAACCCCTATAATGATAAGGCGTTCACGCTTTTGAGGGACTTTATAGAATAAGGCTTTATAAATATCATTTTCAATGATTTTATAGCCAAGATCTTCTAAGACCTTGATAATGGTGCTGAGCGTTCTACCCTTATCATTCTCTTTTAGGCCTTTAACGTTTTCGGCTAAAAACACTTTGGGTTGAATCTCTTTAATGGCACGAGCCATCTCAAAAACGAGCGTTCCTCGAAGGTCTTCAAAGCCCAAACTCTTGCCCGCATAGGAAAACGGCTGACAAGGAAAGCCGCCAGTGAGTAAGTCAACTTTATCCTTTAAGTGGGTGAAATCTACATTTGCAATATCGTCTTCAACCACGTTCCAGTCTGGGCGATTGGTACGAAGGGTATCACAAGCATATTTGTCTTTTTCATTAAGTAAGATTGACTTAAACCCTGCTTGCTCAAGTCCAAGTGCCAAGCCGCCAGCTCCAGCAAATAGCTCCGCATCCCCCAATACAGGTGCTTGGCTTGGGATTGTTTACAACGCCATTATTTTGATTGTTTTATTGCGTCCTATGGCTAATCCGAACACAGGTGCACAAGAAATTGGTTTATCTAAGGTCATTGGTTTGGTTTTAGTTGCCATTCTTGGACCTGTATTGGTACCTATCCTTACCCAACATGCAGTTGCGCCTATTTGGTTGCCAAGCATGGATAAAGCCATTTTTACGTTAATTGCAGCGCTGATTGCGATTGCGATATTCTTCTTGGCCGTGGTTGCTCAAATGGTAAAACAGCCACCACAAGCCAGTGCTGGAGTCGTTCAGGATAGTTTGAGTATGAATTGCCAACCAATGCAATTGTTTGATGAACTTGAACGCCATCTACAAAAGAATTGGGAAAGTGCTATTCCTAACAGAATCTATTCACGCCAGTTGCCAGTTATCAACTCTAGCAGTAAAAACGGTGCTTTTGAGGGTGAGATCTTAGAAGAAACTCAACCAGTGCCAATCAATACCCTTCGTGATATGACATTGAGCTCATGCTTCAAAGAAGAAAAGTATCGCTGGTTAGCCATCAGAGGTGGATCAGGAAATTTGAACAACACTTATAAGTGATATTTTGCTCCCCAAATGATGTTATAAACATCAATATATGGAGTATTTTATGGCACGTAGACCAAGAAGAAATCATTCAAATGATTTTAAAGCTAAGGTAGCACTTGCTGCGATTAAAGCAGAAAAAACACTTGCTGAATTGAGTGCTGAATTTGATGTTCATCAAAACCAAATTATCGACTGGAAAAATCAACTGATTTCAGCTTCCTCGCAAGCTTTCGATCAATCAAAAGCTCCAACAGAACCACCCATCGATCTAAAAAAACTACATGCAAAAATCGGTGAGCAGGCATTAGAAATTGATTTTTTAGAAGGTGTGTTGAAGAAACTGGGCCGCTTCAACCACAAAAGTTAATCGATGACTCACTTCAGATTTCAGTATCTAAGCAAGCTCAGCTGCTGAAAGTCTCCCGTGGTTGTTATTACTATCGCCCAAAACCTGTGAGTGCATCAGATCTGAAGCTGATGCGCTGTATTGATGAATTACATATGCAATACCCTTTTGCAGGTAGCCGTATGATGCGTGATTTGTTGAATCGTCAAGGACATCATATAGGACGACGTCATACACGTACTTTAATGAAGAAAATGGGTATTCAGGCGTTATATTGCAAACCAAATTTAAGCCAGGCTAATCAAGCTCACCGTAAATATCCATATCTGCTCAAAGGGTTGGCTATTCAGCGCAGTAATCAAGTGTGGTCTACGGATATAACGTATATCCCTATGGCAAAAGGCTTTGTTTATTTATGTGCTGTGATTGATTGGCATAGCCGCAAGGTACTTGCGCATAGGGTATCGATTAGTATGGAGGTGGATTTTTGTATTTCGGCTTTAAATGAAGCGATTGAAAAATATGGTCGACCTGAAATATTTAATACAGACCAAGGCAGCCAGTTTACCAGTGATGCATTTATTGATGTATTGAAATCAAATGGCATTCAAATCAGTATGGATGGTAAAGGTCGATGGGTAGATAATGTGATGGTTGAACGATTATGGCGGAGCGTTAAATATGAAGAGGTGTATCTCAAAGCTTATAGCAGTGTCACAGATGCGAAAAAGCAATTAAGTGCATATTTTGAGTTTTATAATTTGAAACGACCTCATTCGAGTCTAGACAAAATGACACCAAATGAGTTTTACTATGATCAGCTACCCCAACAAAACAAGGTGGCTTAACTAGAGCGGAATATCACTTATAAATACGCTTTTAGTTGTTCAAACAAGTGGGACCACCTCTCATCCTCAATAGTTTTGGATTGTTAAGTTTTATTGCTTCAGTCGTTTTAATGACTATTTTTGCCAAAGGTCTATATAACGGAAGCTATCTGGATTTTAGCGACTTCACTTATGGTTTCTTTGGTGTATCGATGTGGATCTTAGGGAAGTTTTGTTTTGAGCACGGTAATTACCTATGGAGCCGTTTTGACTTTGTATCAAAACTAATATGGGTTGAGGCTAAAGGTAGCTATCAATTGTCTCAAATAAACTTTGGCCGTTACCTTGACGACAGCGTGAAATCACAAAAAGAAGTCATCAATGTTGAAACCATGACGTTACGTGTCTGGTACGCTGAAATTAGCACAACGACCTTCGGTAAATATCAAAACCGTGCGATCTTGAGCATGACTGCTTGTACTGATGATGCTGTTGTACTGAAAGAGCATTTAGCCGACTTTGCCAAAAGCCAAAGCATTGTGGTTGCCCCAACGTCTGAAGCAGATATTAACCGCATGTCATCTATGAACCAGATGAATAGCGCAATCAATAAAAGCTCACCAAGAACACATGGTACACATCTTGGATTGATGAATAACCCTGAAACACACGGTCAGGATCTATCAGATCAAGTACCCGTGATCATCAAGCCGAAAAAGAATATGTTTTGTGTGAAATGTGGTGAACCACTTCAGGACAATATGCTGTTTTGCCCTCAGTGTGGTACCAAAAAAGAAAGTTAATCGTTAAAAAAATAAAGGAGTGGATTACGAATGTGGTCCACTTTTTTTTGACATCAAAAAAATAATTAGACTTCTAAAATTAAGAGTTTAATTGAGCATTGACATATTCTTCGACAGAAAATCCCTTTACGCCAGTTTCTATAAGTGCATGCACAAAGTCTGAGAACGTCACTGGAATGTACCCTACTTTGAATAGTGCCTCATTCAACTCTTTGTACTTCAGAAAAACTTCTTCTTTATGTTTTTTCTTCAGCTTAAACGTGGACGGCAAATCTGCCACTTGCAGATCTTGAATTTTGATTGGGTTGTTCATAGCGTACCCGGTTGCTTAAAAGTTGCGAATTTAAACTATTGTAATGTGAAAATTAAAAAATGCAGAATAAATCTGCATTTTATTGTTTCATTTTTTTAAGATCTATTTGATAAACAGATGCTTAAATTAGTATTCTCAACCAAAAGCCAATTAATAGCGGATTAACCAAAATCAATCCGTTTCTTATTGGTATGTTTAATGTGTTGCTTCTGGCGTACCAAATGCATCAGGACTTTGCGGTTGATATTGTGGTTGCTCACCACCACTTTGTTGAGCTTGACCAGGTTGACCAGCTGGAGTAGTAGTCTTACGTAAAGCTAAGTCCTTCATGATGTCTTGACAAGACATGCCCCCTGTTTCGTATAAGTTGTACGCAACAGGATCTTTTTTAGGATCTGGCGGTACACACTCCAATTCAGGTTCACTAGCAGTTGCAGAATCGGCATTCATTTTGTCCAGTTCGGTAGAAATCAATGTCAGATCGATGTCACTTGGCGTAATTGGACGACTGCTGATCTGCAAGCGATAAGTCATAGACGGCGTTAGCAGCGCATATAGTTCGCGGATCTGATTGGCCATAAGCGCAGGATTTTTCATTACGATTTTTTGGCATAAGAAAAGGTGCACGTTGTTCGGGCTACAAACACTTCCTTTACGCTGACTTGATTGTGGGTTTTGGGCATCCACTTTCAAGGGGTAGACTTCAATGTAAACTTCATACGGCGTATCTGGCTTAAATTGGAAGTTCTGCAAACTAGAAACGACAGTTGAATACGGTTCTGACGTATCTTGTGCATGACAGAATACTTGTGGTGCGTTACAGTCAAAGTTACGACTAATACGGTCGATAATTTCATTGCGCTGAGCAGCCAATTTCATACTTTCTTCTTTTACTCGTCTTGCAACTTCACTCTGCAGTCGAGCTTCAAGTTCAACATCGCTTTGTTGTGGACGTTCAACTTCGATGTTTTGATTGCCAAAAATAACCACAGCAACTAACAAAAAGAAAAGAACACCACCGCCAATCAAGATTAGCTTTTTATGCTTAGCAAAAAAGTTTTCATCAATGTCTACTTTTTTGCCCTTTTTTGCTGTTTTGGCCGGCTGTTCAGGCTCACTTACATGTTCATCATCGGGTTGGGGTTTGAGCGCTTCTTCAGCTTCCTTCCCGATGTTGTCCATATCATCTGGTTCGTGATTACTCATTTATTCACCTATTCAATTATTTACTTGATTTAGCTTTTGTAGAGGTCGATTTAGACTTGGCTTTCTTTTTACCACGTTGAACTGGCTCACCGTTGTTGTCGTATCCACTTGCACCACAGCTAAAGCAATCCCATTTAAACTTACGTTCACCACGTAAATTAAATGCAGACTGAATCATGGTCTGACCACACTCAAAACACTTGGCTTCGTTGCCAGTGCGAGATTTTGTAAGTTGGGTATCTGGTGATCCATCTGGCAATATGTCGAAATAACGTTTACATGATGCAGCTTCACAACTGTATCGCTCTTCGTAAACACCAGGTTCTTTGCGGTACTTGGTATGTATAAGAGGCTTTTTACAGATACATGGATACTCTGTTTTGGTCACTTGGAATCTTGGCTCGTAGTTAGGACTACCATCAGGGAACACCTCTAATGGACCCGACTTACATTTTTTGCCTTTCAGGTTTGGATTGGATTTTTCACAAGAAAAGAAGTGATACGGCTTACCTGAAGAAGTTGAAATACCTTTTAACTCACGCAACCAACCGCCACACCCTTCAAGCTGACATTTGTATGTATGGTTACGGCGATATTCGTCAAAATCAGGAACCAAGTTACCGCTTTCGTCATTTGTAGAACGGTATGTTTCTTTACAGGTGCCATCTACGAACGCACGTTGAGAGCACTCAAAAAATACAGATTTATCAGTTGTAACCTGAGTCAGTGTTTTGCCACATAAACATAAATGAGTAGTTGGCTCACGTACAGTTGGCTTACCCGGTTCATCTTTACCATCAACATTTCTGTTTGGCGCTGAACTTTTGCATGAATTACATGACCAGTAGACCGATGTTGTTTTGTCGCGATTGGTACCGATTTTCGGCAACATGCGTCCGTCATCACAGTTATTACATTTGTAGATAGGGAATGAATCAAGCCAATGTTTTGAGAACTGTCCTAATTCACTTTCAATCCCTAAATGGAACTTTTGGAGTTCTTGTTTGTAATCGGCATCACCAGTAGCGATTAGATCCAGTGTTTCTTCAATTTCTTTGGTGTAAAGCGGATCTGCAAAACTAAACTTACCTCTAATGTTTTGAATCAAGGTCAATCCATGCGGTGTAACTTCAATTTTCTTTTTAACAAGCTTGATATAGCCGTGCTTGATTAAACGTTCAAAGATTGATTGATAAGTACTAGGACGACCAATTCCTTTTTTCTCAAGTAATTTGACCAATGATGGTACGGTGTAGCGTGAACGTGGTTTGGTTTTGGTCGCGATAACTTTACCAGCAATAACATTGTGGTTTTGACCGACCTCAATATCCATAGGTAGCGTATGTTCAGGTTCTTTTTCTGAATCTTCTTCACCGTCCACGTATTCAAGTGCATTTTCATCAATACTGTAGGTCTTTAATAAACCCAACCAACCATCTTCCTTTAAGATACGGCTAGAAGCTTTGAATTCAGCATCTTTAGTAATGCTTTCACCATCTACATTGAGCGTGACATCTTTATAGACACCTACAACGGATTTAACTTCGTATTCAGCTGGAGCCATTTGCGATGCAACAGTACGCAACCAGATTAGACGGTATAGATCCTTTTGAACTTTGTCCTCACCAGCTTCAAAGGTAAAGAAGTCACTAGGACGAATACATTCATGTGCTTCTTGAGCACCATCGCGAGATTTGGCTTTATTGCCGATAATCGCAATGCCCTCTCTCTCACCAAAAGCTTCTAGAGCTTGCATGCCCTCAGGCGAAATTACGGCAGCATCAGTACGATGGTAAGTGATATAACCACCTTCATATAACTTTTGCGCTGCATCCATAGTTTGTTTTAGATCCAAACCAAGACGCGCTGCAGCTGCAGCTTGCAGATCAACAGTAATAAACGGCGCTGGAGCACTACGGAAAGATGGCTTAGTTTCAACACTGGTAATGGTTAAGTCTTTTTTATCAATTTCGCTTTGTAGACGGGTAATTGAAGCTTTATCTAACCACTGGTTATTGTGCACATCCTTCATTTCAGGATTAAGCCACTTAGAAAAATCCCATTTCGCAGCCCAACCTTGTTTTAGAGTTACTTCAAGGTTGTAATGTTCATGTGATTTGAAGTTTTTCAGTAGATCTTCTAAATCACCAAGCACAACGAGTACGGCAGATTGAACACGGCCAACAGGAAATTTGCCTTTTAAAATATTTGAAATTGGCTCATACAAGTAAAAACCGATCATACGGTCAAGGAAACGGCGTGTTTCTTGAGATGCCACCATACCTTGATCCAGCTCTTCACCATTTTGAAGTGCATTAGCGATCGTAGTTTTATCAATAGCGTTATATTTGACGCGAATATACTGATCGTCAGATAAGTTCAGGATACGTTTTAAGTGATATGCAATGGCTTCACCTTCACGGTCCAAGTCAGTTGCGAGGAAAACCGTATCTGCATTTTTAGCAGCCTGTCTTAATTCTTGAACAACGCGTGTTTTATTTTGAGATATTTCGTATTTAGGAACAAAGGCTGGATATGAGAAACCGATCTCATGATTAGGTAAATCACATACATGGCCAACTGAAGCGCGTACAACGAATTCGTGCGGATACAGGTCATCCAAGATATGTTGAATTTTTTCGACCTTTCCGGGTGACTCTACTATGAACAAACTACTCATTAAAATTCATCCAATTTTTAACTTTCTTTAGTAATAATTACTGAAGTTAATCTAGTAATGGTTTAAGTATATACAATTTTAAAATGTTTAAATAGGTTTAAGGGTTGATAAACAAACACTTTTAAGGGCTTATTTCTTAATCTTTAGTTGGATGAACATTTCAAGTGGTTAAATTACTTCCTGTTTTCAATAATCTACGCGAAAAAAGACAACAATATTTATCTAAAATTATGGGAAAAAATGGCTTAATTGTTTGAAAATGCACTGTTTAACCGTCACAAATTAAAATTCCAAAAATATTATTTAACGAATTAATGTTGTACTATAAAGGTATCGTTTGTTTTAAGCTAAAACCATGATTAAAAAACTTATAGTTTTAAGCACCTCATTGTTAATCATCGGGTGTTCGTCTACGCCACAAGAGAAACGCTTAGATCAATACCTTGAAGATACGAAAACTGATGCAAAGGAACGTAGTATTGACTGGTATTACAAACATGATTACGAGCGTAGTAATGTTTTAAATATTTGTTATTCCATTTATATAGATTCTGCTAAGAAAGCTGGTTATTACAGCGATGATGTTAGTGATGGCCGAGAAAAGTATTTAGACGATAGCGTACAAAAAGAAATGTACGCCTCAAATGACGAATGCAATAAGGCATATAAGGCTCAGGATATTCTAGATAACTTTGTTGCAAGCAATAGCCTTCCACAAGAGTCTTATGAAGACAAGTTAGATCCACAACAAGAACCAAATTCAACACCAGAAGTATCACCTGAAGTACCAGAAGTGTCACCTGAAGCACCAGCAAATGAACCAGTCGCCACAAAACCACCAACACTGGAGGAATTAACCAATGCGAATCCGCAATAATGCGCTCATATGCCCAGGCCAATTTTTGATTCGATCTGCATTCTTTTTGCCCTAGCCATTTTACCTATAATAATTATTGGTATTGGCATACAGCTCAAAGAGAATTACGAGCGTAAGAAGCTCACTCAAAGCTATATGGATCAGCACTAAAGAAATGCAATAGGCAATAAAAAAGCAGCGAAATCGCTGCTTTTTTTATTTCTAATGAAGTTTACGAATAGGTTGAGTATAGGGGGAATCTTCTACTCGATGCACATGCATTGAATTGGTAATGTTCATTAAAGGTGAATTACTAGCCACTGAATGAGTCGTTGATGCTTTATGTGTGCGGTAGTTATTCAAAAACTGATCTACTACTGGCACATTGTTAGGCAATATTCCGATTTCGCGGTTAGTAATTTTAATCGTTTCTATTTGGTCTACATGGCTCATAACTAAGTCCACTACAATGATTAAAACTATGAGCATAATTATAGCTTAAAATTGAAGAAATTCCATTTTGGGATTTAATATTTGGTTTTTTTATGCACAGGTTTTTGTGGATAGTAGTGGGTATAAATGGCTAAGTTGCTGATTATTTAAGCTTTTAACATTGATTAAAAATTAATCAAAATAACGAAAAATAGAGTAAAATATGGAGAAATATAGCAGAAGCTATAGAAGAAAAAACAGGAAATGTCAAAAAAAGGGCAAAAAAAAACTATTAGAACAATCTCAGTCTAATAGTTTATTAAATAGGGTAATATCCCTTGATTCGTAATATAACCGATCTCTAATAAGTTTTAAAGCTTTTTTAATCATATTCACGGAAATTCCACAAACTATTATCTCATGCTGAACAAAAGTAATGATTAAGCCCTATACTCAGCTCTACCCTGATATATTGCAGATTAGTTAAACTGTTGTTTAGAAATCGCAAACAATATGATGTTATATTTGAGCAAGGTTAGAATTATGTATGAAATGTGAATGCTTTAAAAACTGATATATATTATCAACTTTTTAGAGTTTTACGCCTTATAGAATACATACAACTTGTTAGAATGCCTTATACTAATTAGCCACCCTCACACACCTTTTATGGAAGACCAGTATAGTGAAAGATTCAATCTTTGCTGATGTTATATCAAAGTTGAATGCGGAAGTTTTTACGCAAAAAGCTGGTCGCTTATACCCTCCTGTCAGTCAATTATTGGCACTGGAGAAAAAGTTAGCATTATGTACAGCATCATTGGTTAAAAGCGTAGACATTCCAGACTATAAACAGCTAGAACGCCTGTTTTGGGATAACGTAAATCATACCTATGGCACTGGTTATTTTGCGGAGATTCCTAAGTGGGGTTCCAACATCTTTATCCCATTACAGGTATGGGAAAGTGTGTTACAGCCTTATGCATTGTTCTATAAAAATATGAACCCTGAGTTTAACTTTTATGACTTTGCATTTACGACTGCAGCGTTGAGCGCTTGGCGGTACAGCCAACCCGTGCTAAAGCTTGAAAATGATGTATATCGCACCCTATTGAATGATGAAAACGGTCGCTATGTCGATGGTCATTTGCTGAATTACTACTTTCAGTGGACCAACTTTATTCATACACCAGGTCTAGGACACAACGACAAACCTTTATATGGTTTTTTCGCGCATCAAAACGAAGTTTTGTTTAACGGCAACAACGTTAAAGTATTGATCATTGTGTTTTGCTATGAAGATACTGAAGCCAACATATCTGATGAAGATGCTTTAAGCTTAACCTCTAATTGGGGTGACTATGTGGTTTTAGAGTATCGCACGGATACTATTAAAACTATTAAAGATAGTTTGATTGGTACCAACCTTAAAAGTAGTCCTGAGCTATTAATCTTACTTGGTAAAATGCTTAGCTTATTTAATTTCTCTATTCATCCTAAAACTGACATCTACAATCACCGTGGCTACCTGATGCAACCCACGTATAACGATACGATTGATTCATTTCTCAGTAGTTATAGAAAGCACAAAGGTATGCCAGTACGCCGTGGCGTAGGTAAATCACCCTCTAGCAATCAACGCCGTGAAGTCCTCTATCATGTCCACGCACCAAGCTGTCCACGCCTGTTTGATACTGGTCTGAACACTGGTTTTGTGTCGCGCATGCACAAGAGTAGCCATATCGCTAATGACCATTTTAATACACTACATTGGCTTAAAACTGATACTGGCTTAAAACTAATTTCAGGTAGTTTATATACTCAAGAAACCGAAACTAAACTTATTAAATCAATTCAAAATTACTTTTATGGTAATAATACTTAAAGGTTTTCATTCTTTTTTCCTTAAACCTGTTATATACTTTTAATACCCATTTCAATCAATGAAGTATTATGCGTTTCGAGTTCGATCCATCATTTATATCTCATGTTGCAGTACGATTAGATGGCACTTCCTTAAAATCATTTTTAGACAACCTTGGAAACGTATCTTTTCAAGAAGCTGAAAGTTATTTAAGCAATCTAATTAAAGGGAATTATGAGCAAGACGATTTTACAGTTGGATTGAAAGTTAAACCTAAAAACCACAATCAAACAGAATTATTAGGGCATCTTTATAAAAATAGTGCCTTTCAATCGGTTTCAACTGAAGTATCGGATCTCGACACCCAAAACATGCACAATGACATCGCTCAATTCGTTCAAAGCTATGCCAATGTTGCAGATCTTCAGTACAACAGTAATTTCTTGGACAAGCAGACGTTTAAGCATGAAAAAACGTTAGATAGCTATATCTTCACAGAATTAATGCTGCAGTTCACCAACAATAATACCGTGAAGTTTCGTGTGGACGGCGAATATGTCACAGTGATTAATACTGAGCTAACCTCTAAATACATCTATTTTAACGACAACAAGAATAAGCGGATCTGTAAGTTTTTAAGTAAAAATATGCATCCAGCTTATTTAGAGTCATTCTTAGAGCAGATGCATATTATTAAAATTGATTCTGAGCAGTACTTTTATAATGCAGTCGTGAATAACACAATAAGTTATGATGCTGACGTTAACGCCTTTATGGACCAATCTCAGAATTTTTTAAATACCCTTGTGAAAGGTTATAAAAAACTGATCTTAAACAACGTGCGATTTAATCTTTACGAATTCTTAGAAGACGACCTTGAAAGTGTCATCCTAAACCGTATCACTAAGGCATGGCATTACGCTCACGAAATTACGTTGCAAACCAACAACCCATCAAAATATGTAGTCGCTCAACCGCTGGTTATAAAATATTTATAAGTGAGTTTCTTTATTTATGAACCCCCTCATGATCAAGTATGGTATCGATATTGGTACGCTATCTAAAATATTTAGATCGCATCTTGAAAATGAGGGCATTGTATTTGATCGTGAGAGTGACTTTCAGCTTGAACGAAGCTCTAAACGTATTTACCTCAGAACCAATCACCACAATGACGCCACAAAAAATAAGAAAAAAACGGCCTGGTATCTTGTAGATCTAGATAACGCACGTATGTCTTATGGTTGGTTTCATGCTGGCGGTGCAAACTTCACTTACAGCTTGTATGAATACATTCAAGAAATGGATCTGCAACCTGGTGATACCGTATATACCAAGGAACAGCAAGAAGAAGATCTTAAACGCTTCTTAAGCTCATGCAAAAGTGCTGAGAAGAACAAAAAAGACCAAGAGATATTGGCTCAAATCTATATGGGTTTTGAATGGGCCAGAAGCCTACCCTTGCCAAACCGTCCACACAACTACAATGTGAAAAAGCAGATTAGCTTCAGTCATGCTAGATTGTACAATCCAAGCAACTTCACTAAAAATGAGCTGATTGATTATGTCAGCCAGTACTACCCTCAACACAAGAACAGCACTATTATTCTGAACCGTATTATTGATCTGCAACCAGATCTAGATCAACAGTCGCTACGTCAGAACAAGCTTTTAGTTGAGGGGCAAAACCTCAAAAATCAAATCATTTTCCTTCAGACCATCGCTGAACATAAAAACAAGCGTGGTGAAGATAAGTTTACATTACGTGGTGTACTTGCAAACGGCGCTTTCAAAATCTTATTTAAAGATCCATTGGATGCATGGAACCAAGATCGGATAATCTTTTGTGAGGGCTACGCCACTGGTGAAGCAATTGCAGAATCAATTCAATACTCTATTCCAGTCATTGTCGTGTACGTGGCTGGCAACATCATGAATGTAGTACGTGATTTCCGTGCCGAATTCCCATTTTCACGCTTCTATATCTTCAATGATAATGACCATAAAACAGCATTAGAAAGCAAAATTAAGCGCAATCCCGGTATCTATTACGCAACAGAAGCATGCCGAGCTGTAAACGCAGCCATGATTGGACCTGAATTTACTGAAGAACAGTTAGATCTAAGTGACTGGAACGACTTTAAATGTTTATACGGCGTTGATTACACTCGTGATGTTATACGTCATAAAATGCAAAATGCCGTGTGGACGACTGCAGTTCAAAGCACGGTCAACCCGAACTACTCTATCAGTGCCCTATTCTTTGGCATCAAACAACAGTTGGATGATATAGGCCTCTATCCTGATAGCATGACCAAAAGGAATTGGTTTAGCTTGGTTTTACGCGCATATGCCTTACTGACTCAACAGGGATTTAGTCAGATCCACCCGATTGAGCTGGTCAAAGAACAATTTATTGAGATTCTTGGCCAGATTAGCAAGCAACCCCGTAAAGTCACTGGAGCTGAAGAACCAGAACTCCTTCAGGCCTACACAAAACTTGTAGAAATGATCGCACGTAATGATTCAACAACAGCACTGAATCAACAGATTATCACCGTGATTAATTTATACAAAAATGCAGATTATCCAATTGAAACATTAAAGGTTTGGCTCAAGGATATTTTGAGTAAATCGAACGATCCTGAATGGTCCGAAAACTTCATTAATAATATTTTTATTTCGATAATTTGAATGTCAAACATAGCCCCCCAAAGGTAGCAAACTTTTGGGGTTTATTTTTCTCTAAACTTTCATTGAACTAGGTTTATCGACCTATTTAAAACTAATTTGTCCTGAGCCAGTTCGGTTTTGTGTCTTATGGATTGGGTTTCCATAAACTTTAACGTTGCCTGAGCCTGAAAGCTGTACTTGAGCTGAATTGATAGCTGTACAAAAGATATTGCCTGAACCAGATAGCGCCACTTCTAAATTGGTGCTTTTCAGTGGTAACGCATCAAAATTGCCTGATCCTTTCAAAGATAAGACACAGTGTTCAATGGTACCGTCTAAATCCATATTTCCAGATCCACTAATACTTGCGGTAAATTTATCTTCATTTAGATTTAAGATCTGGATATTGCCTGAACCTTTTAAATCAATAGCTTTTAAAGTTGGGTAAGTGATCGATACTTCTAACGGTGAACGAGTACTAAAACTCACATTGTCCTGAATAGCTAAAACCAATACACCACCCTGAAAAGTAGCACTAATAAGATCCACAATATTATCGTCTGCAGTAATTTCCATTTTAGAATCACTTGAAGCAAAAAACTTCAGACTCATTGGACCATTCATACAGATTTCGTTAAATGGGCTTACAGGTACTTGCTTAGTCACTGGTTTTCCACTTCCAACGATTTGTTTGTTTGAACCTGAACTGTATACATTGGCGTTGCCATTGATTACAACAGAACCCGAAAAAAACTGTTTTGACATATAAACCTCAAATTAATAAAAGTAATTTAACCCTAAATAAGTGGTCATTCATAACCTATTTATTGTCTGTAAATTATAACATTGAGGGCTTAGACCTTTTTATTAAAATAATAAATTAAAACTTTTAATTTTTCTTTAAACCTTTATTAGACATAGCTTATATTAAAGATTAAACAGAAATGTTTTTAGAATCGGTATATACTAAAAGTATAAATTTTCTTAAGCATATGATTAATAGTCCTATGCAACCTGGGTAGCACATTGCACCTGAATATATATTAGAAATTGGAATTGTTATGGCTGAGAAAGTACCGAACGCCCGACATAATTGTGATTTAAATACGATGTTTCAGTTTTTCCAAGAAGAACTGGAGCGAAACTACGGATTCGTATTCAAGTCATCTGGTAAATATCAATTCGTGACCGTATTTGATGAAAAAGTGCCTTGCCTCACCGAATCAGATAACCCTAGTAAATCAAGTAGCAATAATGTCAAACCACGAGGGATGTATTGGATCTATCCAAACATGAACCGTGATACTGGTGAATACTGGCCAGTGCTCAAAGGACACCGCTTTGGTGTAACTGACATTGAAATCTCAATTGCTTTTGCTGACCACTATAAGAACGTAATCAAGCCTCAACGAGATTCAAACCCTAACTACAAACCACCAAGTAAAGAAGATGTTGATCGCCGTGTACGTGAGTTTGAAGAAGCTCAAAAGAAGCATCTACTTCAACAAGAAAAAGAGCTCTTAGCTGCACAAATCGCTATCCGTATTGAGTGGCAACGTGCTGGTAAAGTTATTGACGATTCATTTTTTAATAATAAAACTGGAAGCATTCAGACCTTTAAACGCGACATTCGACAAATGCCGTATATGGTTGAAAAGAACCTAGAGCCATACGGCGCTAAAATCATGCGTAAAGATAACTTTACCCGTGATGAAGCCATTGAAGCAGTAAAGCGTGAACTTCCTGAATCAGCTACCAATCAACAGCTTCTCGTTGAAACAGTAGAGAATGTATTAGCGTATCAAAAGCATTTCATCAACTTTGAACCTGAGATTGAGGGCGAAAAGAAAAAAGGCTTTGATTTACGTAAAAGCAGAGCTGTCATTCTTGCACCGTTAATTGACACTAATAACAAAGTCGTCAATTTACAGCGTATCACCCACCATCGCCAAAAAAAGCGCAACAAGGAAACCAACAAGCTTGAAGAAGTACTGCATAAGGGCAAGTACTTTTTTGATAAAGCCAAAACGAAAGATGCATTCTTGCCTGTTAGCAAAAATCCTGATGTTGGCTATGAAGTCTTTAACCCGAATGCAAAGAACTATTTGATCAAGGAGGGTTGGGCAACAGCGATCAGCGCACGTAAGGCGTTGGATGCCGGTTTAGAGCTTGGTTTATTGGGTGAGGGTTTTACTGCAGAAAACACACAAGTTTTAGCGTCATACAGTAAATCCAATATCTCAAGTGTTGCTGAGCTTATCCGCAGCATCAATCCTGAAGCCAATATATTTGTTGGTTATGATAACGATGCTGGCCAAACGCTTGAGTCTGGTTTGAATCCTGGCTTACAAGAAGCTTGTCACAACTTTTCATTAAGTGGTGTGTTAGGTGATGTGAGCAAACATGAAAAAACACGTATCACCCTGCCCCCAGTTTTCCAAAATAAATTATCTGTTTCTGATTGGGATGATGCTCGTCAATATTTAGGTGTTGAACGTTTAGCTGCAGAGTTGGCAAAAGAACTAAATAACGCCGTCAAACGTATAGACAACAAGATCCCTGAAGTTGCGTATGCAATTAACCGTTACAACCGTCAACGCGAAGCTTATGCAGCCAAGTTCCCTAATAAAGAATACCAACCGAATTACGGCATTGTGATTGCACAATCAGATGAAAAATATCTGGAATTGCAGAACATACGAGCTAAAAACCAAGCAAATATTGAAAATTACAACGCAAATATTGAAAAGCGTAAACAAGATCTATCAAAAGCTAACTATGATGGACCAGCTGGTACAGGTAGCACGAAATCCTATGCAAAACCAAAGTACCAACCGCCGTCATTTGATAAAGCATTTGATGATAAATCAACTCCAACCGCTACGGCACCCGTATCTTCGCCCGTCATGACTCTTGAGGGCATTAAGTCTTACATGGAGATCCTTTCTGAAATTGATGTCACCAAAGTTCAAAATGATGTTTTGAAAGTTGTCGCTACTGCAGATGGCCATCAAAAGATTAAAGCCGGTGATATTGAATTCGAGAAAATGGGTGCCAAAGAACCAACCACTAGCACAAACCCAAGTATGGATAGCATGCAAAATACCAAAGTACATATTGATGTATCCAAGGACATCAACAAAGATACAGTTAAATTGCAGAGTGTGGATCGTTCGACAATTCCCGAACAAAACCTTCAGCAAGGTATCGATCATCAAAGCTACGCTAAGTCAGCTATCTTTACCGCTTTTTGGCTTCATTCAGCAGAAATGTATAAAGCTAGAAAGTTAATTCATGAAGCTGGTATTAGTAATGCCGATGTTGAGGGTTCAATTGCTGTCGCTGAAGATAAGCTCAATAAAGCTCAGGAAGAAGTTTCTAAGAAGCGGTCGTATCCTGAACTTTTTGTGATTAGTGCGTCTGATAGCGAATACCGTGCGTCAATCATGAAAGTTTTATCTGATTTAGAGGCTGCACATCCAGAGTGGCAGAATCTCAAAACATTTAGAGAAAATCTTACTGATAGGACCATTGCATTTGATCAATTGAATCTGGATACATTGAAGATCAAAAACAAAGTAGTGCATTTGATTGTCAGTAATGTAACCAATGATCAAAACTATCAAAAGGTTCAAGAAAGCCTCACCACCCTTTTAGATACATCGAACAGCTTGTCTTTGGACCGTCAACAAAAGTTCAATCTTGTGAACGGTCTAAGTAAAACATTAAACAACATGGCCAAACTATTAGATGAACCACCAGTCTTCCAAAGACTGAACGATTTCTTTACTCGTTTTGAAAAGCGTGTAGATGATCTCGTTCTAGGTGATGGTCTAAAGCTGTATGGTATAGAACCGCAGAATTTAAACAAAACTAACGAACGTGGACAGTCGTTCGATATGTAAAAGCAGATATGAAAAAGCCCCGAATATCGGGGCTTCTTTTTGAGTCAATGTTTTCAAGATTAGTGTGGCAATGTTGCCCTAAAATCCAGTGCAAAATCAGTTTCACCACGAGGATCGCTATTAAAGAACTTGAAGCCTAAACACTTAATCTCTTTATAGCCCATACTCTCCACCTCTTTTAAGAAGCTCTTATAACCTTCGTCATCCTCTTCATCTGGATCAAAAATTACAGAACTCTCGTCACTCAAGCTGATCAGTACTTCTTCCTTCCACTCGTCATTCACCAACAAATGACCGCCTTTAGGCTCAATCAAACATTGATAGTACATCTCTTGGTTCACCGTATCATTCACGATCAACATATAGTCTGGACTGAATCTACGGCCATCAACAGGACTAAATAACCAGTAGTCTAGCTCATTACGTATTAAGTAAATTTCAGCATCTTTATATTGACGTTTAAGGGCATCAATTTGAGTCGAAATGAATTTTACGAATAGCTTCTCTTCACTCGTACCGTAGTTTTCACTATAAGCATACCAATCGGCACCCTCAACATTAAACTTCAGTTGTTCATTTGGGTGCAACGATTGTGCGATCGCACGTTCGTCTGGAGCATTGACAGTATCCCACCTCTTGAACAAGAGTATTAAGAATAAAACTGGATAAGCAATTGGCCATAAAACTGTAAAAAGTATTTTTGATGAATAAGGACTAATTTTCATCAAAATTTTATTAATAAAATAGTACCCCGTTAAAACATAAAAAACCGCACTAAAGTACTGGTGCATATTAATCAGTAAACACCACCAGATAATAGCCCAAAGAATCGCTACAAAAGTAAGGTAAAGGTAGAAAGCTTTATTTAGTTGCATGTTCATCATCTTTGTTCGGCATAACATTACCTTTTAAAAATCTACAATTGATCTAGTTCCCTTAGGAAAAAAACCACTAATTGCTTAGTGGTTCGTTCTGATCTGGTGATTAATTGGATTCCGTGGATATGACAATAGATGTCATATAAAACCTTCTTTGAACTGTCGCCCTTCCAGCGACTCTAAGTGCATTTCAAGGAAATCTATTGCCACTTCTGAGTAATTTGCGTTGGCTGAACAATTCACCAACTTTTCATCACAAAGACATTTTCCCAAATTTGCCAACTGAGTAACCAACTCATTTCGTACAGAAGCCAAGCTGAGAGCTTCAATCTGAGCTTGCAGTTCTTCACTGAAAAACTGCAGTTCCATACGATTACCACATTGTTGTTGCAGTAGATATTTATTTAATACCGCTACGGCTTTAGCGGTATTTAATTCACCGTTCATCAATATTACTTATTGTGACGGTACTGGCTTGGATAAACAGGGTTTGGATCAGCCCATAAACCAAGGCGTTGAGAACGTGCGTTGCTTTCAGCACTCAAAATAATTTTATCTTTGAGATATTCACGATAAGCCCATGCATAGCCATCTTTAACTTGCTTATAGTTAACACTATTCACGATGTTTAAGTTGGGCACTTGGTTTGTACGCATCTGAAAAATGGTACCAAGAGTACGACCGTAGCGGTCCTTACTATTTTCTTGCACATACACAATCGTTTCATGCAAGAAACTGATGTTCTGACGCGATTTCTGACCAAAAGCTTGACTTTTTTCTGGTGCATCAATCTGGTTGAAGCGAACACGGATCTGCTCATTGTTGTTGTTTAAAACGGTGATAGTGTCGCCGTCAGAAATACGTACAACTTTGCCAACAAAATCGGCTTGAGCTGCAGTAGCAACAATAGACATGGATAAGGTTAAAGCTAAACTTTTTAAAGTTGTATTAAGGTTCATTTTGAATCCTTAGTGGGTAAAGAATAGGTGAATTATATCGCATTACGTAACTGCAATTTTTTTCTTAAAAAATATATTCAGCTGATTAGTTAGGATTTATCCCCTTTCTCTCAAGCCATTTTTTCCATTGAAGTGCATACGCAACTAAACCAGGTTGTTTTGTCGTGCCATTGCGATATATCGCATTAAAAGATGGCGTCCATGAGTGGTAAGCAGCTGCTCTAACCCAAAAATCGGTTGACGGTTTTGTGGTTAATCGATTTCGCAAGATCTTGGCTGCAAGTCGCGCATTCAGACATCCATCAGTACGCACATAATGGCTGTTATAATTTTCAAACATACCGCCACGTTTAAAGTGCATGGAATTGATTTGGAATTGCCCCATATCCAATGAACGGTTTTTGTTTTGCGCTGTTTGTCCATTGGTACCACGCTCTTTGCTATGTATACCCAATAAAACATACAGCGGAACACCTTCTGACCGCGCAGCATGAATAACACAACTCAAAGTAGCGACTCTACCCGGTACGGTTTGATCGTAAGATGCACTCGCTTGGTTGTATTGATTGTATTGCGTAGTTGGATAGGTATAAGAAACAGGACGGATATTCTGGCGAACGGGTTGTTGTTGTGGTGCTGGTGCTTGCTGGCCACTAGGTTGTGGTCCATTTTGTGCAACTGCCGTGCGCTCAGTGCTAGTCGGAGTTTCTTCAGTTTTTTGCGGTGTGTACTTCACGCCCAAGTAACGACTCGTAAATCCTCTTGGCTTTGCTGGCGCCGTTTCTTGCTGAGTGTTGGTCATGACCTGAAATGGTCGATATGGTGTACTTGATCCATTAGAATTGACATGGTTTGCATATGCACCTAGAGCCTCAGAACTTTGAGGCAATTGAGCATAAGCAACGCTTGATCCTAATAGAGTCGCAAATAGCGTTGGTTTTAACAGCATATTAATCAGCACCTTTATCGTTGTTGTTGAAATTGTCGATTAGGTGCTGTTTACGGTCAGCTAACTTATTCAGTGTTTCAACTGGCAATGGGTTTTTGCCGTCATACCACGATAAGCTATATTTTTTTGGCGCATAGCGGAACCATGCCAAGAATGGCGCATTCGGTAAAAATAAAAGACCAGTACGGACTTGCCACGCACGATAAGCTGAATTGATGCTAACCATGTATAGATAAAACACCAATAATACACCTGGTACAACAAGCATTGGATATAGCGCTTTAAAGAACATATAAACTACGTACAAGCCTGTAAACATAGATAATGCTAAATACAAATAAGACGAAAATTGATGGTTTTTAACAAGCTTGTCTATTTCATCATTACTCATTGAAGCTAAACGTTCTTGCCCTCTTGGGTAGTGAGTATTAGCTATGAGTCTTTTCAGTTGTTTAAAATTGTTAGGTGCGACAATTTCATATTCACATAAAGGGTGTGCACATACCCAATTCACGTTGCCTTTATAAGAACGTGGAATCCTGTTGTCATGCATTAAAATCGATTTACCGCATTCGGGGCATGTTGGAGACAGCATTGATCTAATATTAGATAAATGCGGTAAAAACCCTTTTCTAGCTGAACTCCAGTGGCTTTTACGCCCGAAATCAAAAAAGATTCGCTTTAAAATACCTGATTTACGGGGTTGATTAGCTTCAATTGCCTGTTTAATGGCAGCTTCATCTAAAACCTCATTGGTAATATTTACCTTTTGTGTAGCACTATCAGAACTATTTTTATCTGAAGACATACTTTTACCTACGGACTTTTATTATGTAGAATACGTTATTATATTAAAGGATTTTCAACGTGTCTAAAACCCTTTTCAACTTCGCAACGGTTATTTTAATTTCCACCCTTTTAAGTGCCTGTAATAACTCTAATACTCCAAATGAACAAGATCCATTAAAAGGTCAAGAAAAGAAGTTTTTAGACGAATCCGCAACGAGTGAATCAAAAGAACTTGTGTTTTATGACTTGGTAGATCCTAAGAAAAAAGACCAACCTATAAAGGCTGAAGAAGCAAGTGCTTCCGAGCCTGAAGCCCAAGAACAACAACCTGAAAAGGCCTTATCTCCTGAGATTCTTGAAGCGATTCGTGAAAATACAGAACGACAAGAAAAAAAGGAAAATGCACTCAGAACAATAGCTGAAGCTAAGCGTATTGAAGAATTATTAGTAGGTAAAGATCGCAGTAGTGATGATGGTTATACCTATAACAGTGATGAATAATTGATATATCAATGGTTTTAACCAATACAAACTTATTATTTTAAGTTAAAATGATTTTAAATTTTTTGGTATATACGGTTATGTTTAACAGTGCTTTTAAGAAACATAAAATAAAAATATGTTTTGGCTTACCAATCATAATTGTGGTTTCGATCTTAATATTCAAAATCTACTCCTACCCCTTTAAGCCAAGACTCTTAAGCCCCGATTGGATTGAAAGTCGCTACAATGGTTGGGAAGTTGAACATCATGACTTATGGATTGCTACAATTGTGGATGTTGTTGGTCCAAAAACAGTAAAAATTAGAAATCAAAATGGAGAAGAAAAAATTATGGATCTTCTCTATATAAATGCTTTGCAATCTTCGGAAAAAATGAAAAACCTCTATATCAATAGCTTGTCCGGTTATGTTGGCCAACAGCTATTTGTAAAAGGAGATCCAGACAAAGCGCGGTTTAATGGCGTCTTGATCGATGGTAACGGTGAAAATATCAATCTAAACCTAACTTATGTACCAGGTGCGGTATTGGATATGTCATCAACTGCATACATTCATGACCGAGAAAAGCAATTAGTTCCTTATTTCGCGAATATCAATTCAGAAAATAGAACGTTTTAAGTTATAAATTAAGGGATATTAGAAAGGCCAAGCTATGCCAGCACCATTATGTTTTCTCACACTGGAATTTACCGCCAAAGTCAAGAATCCAGTTGATGTGCCTGACATTATTAAGTCGTCTATTTTGACGCGTATTAAAAAGTGCCGCACATCATCAATAGAACAGGTTCAGTATCTTTATAATGCTGAAGAGAGCTACTGGAAGCCAAAAAAACAAGTCACTGAAGAAGCAACTCAATATCATGGCATCACCAATGAAGATTTAATAACACAAGACTCAATCAATGGTCTAAAGATTAAAAACTATGTTGTGTATTGGGCAAACGTTTATACATTTAGAATTTTGCAAAAAAGCAAAGTGAAGTTTTTTAATCACCGCTTTATCTTTTTAAACAACTTAATCAACGTGATTGGTGAAGATGGTTCCCTACCCATGACAGAATGGGCACGTTTAGCCAGTGCAGCTTCGGGAAATAATGAATTTCCAGAAGAGATACTGACTAACACTAACAATAAGGTCATCTGTTTGACCGTTATATTTGATTATATTTCTGAAAAATTAACATCACTTTATGGTTTGGATCTAAATAAGCATTACGATCTGGTTGCTGCAGTACAATACAACAGTGCCATCAAAGCTAAGAGTCAAAAATCATTAAAGGTTCATAAGCTTATGCGTGATGATTTTAATGAGTTTAAATTGCTTTTAGACAAAGGCATGGAGATTAAGAGAATTAAAAAGGAATATTTTATAAATAATAACTATCTCCCTTAAACCTAAAAGCCACTTTCTTAAAAGTGGCTTTTTTTACGTTAAACATAAAATAAACTATCACTAAAACCCTTTTTTAAAATATAATACTTTTAATTTCTATTTTAACTGGTGATACATTGTGAGTTTAATTAAGAAGCAAAAAGACATTCTATCTCACGACCCTCTTGTTTCAATTTTTAGTAACAATGACCTTTTAACAATCTCAGTTGATACGGATTCTGAAGATTTGAATCGTCAACCTAAAAATATAAAAATCCCGAATGCCGATCTTAAAGAGTTAACAATACAAATCAGTGGTTTTGATACTTTAGAAAACAATGATGTTGGTCGTTATTTCACTTGTTCTGGTACCGTAGAGCTCGTTAATACACTAGGTAATGGTGAAGAAAAACGTTTTGTATTAGCAGAGCCAAAAATCAAAGTAAACGTGGCTAAAAAAGGTCATTTACCGCAAACAGAACAAATTAAACAATTGGTTCGTAATGCGTGGATGGATGCATTTAGCTATGGTTGCCAAAACATTAACCAACCTTACCACTATGAAGATGAAACTTGGTTTGAACGCTTCAAAGGTAGCATTATTTGTAAATTTGTACTGATCGTACTTGCCACTTTCTTTGCTGCTTTCATTGGTTTGGCTATTTTTGGTTATGCTGCTGGTAAAAAACAACAGGACCCAACATTAGAAATTGCGAATCAAATTGCTCAAGATCCTGAAGCATTAAAGCAATTGCTGAATCAATATGATCAACAAAATAACCAATCTGGTGCACCTACTCCACAAGCATCACCAGAACAAGCAGCTGAGCAAGAAAGACAGCAAGAAATTAGCTCATTCGGTTTAGATGCTGGATCTAGCGAATGACGCTGATTAAGCAATAAAAAAGCACCTTAGTCATAAATACTTTGGTGCTTTTTTTATGCCTAAATTTATTATGCAAATTTAAAAAGAATCCAAATGATGACGAGATGTACTGGATAGAACCAGTACGCCCACTTCCCCACTGGCGGTAATTCAAAAGGTAAATTCATGTGCTGTCCTTTCAGTAGGAATTGTGCACCAATACACGTTGCAATGGCGCTACTGACAGCAAATGAGAATGCCAAAGAATATGTAGTCATATCCGTATAGTAGCCACCAATCAACCAGTTGAAAATGTTGGCCAATGAAGTGAGCAAGACGCTGATCATTAAAAAGTATTTCTTAGAATGAACGTTGGTTGTTTTAAAGAATAAATACAGGAATACAATTAATAAAACGCCCCACACGCTATACATAATAAAATTAGATAGCAATGTGATCACGACTAACAGAGAGACAAACTGCAGCGTTGCATATTTATGTTTAGATTCTCCTAATACAACAAGCAAAAATCCTAAAAGCAACGTAGGCATGACGTTCAGAGTTGTAAATGGCTCTTGGTTGAATAGTTGATACGGTACTTCTGATAGCACACAAAACAACGCCAAATTTTTAAAATAGTTTTTTAATGTATGGGTTTTCTTTTTAGAAATAGCTTGGTTCAAATTGAATGCAAGCATGATACAAAAAATAGGAAAAGCCCAACGGCCAATCGTCCTCAACAACAGATTATATTGAGGAAATAATATTGATGCGTGGTCAATAACCATGGTCACAATCGCAATCCACTTCAATAGATCCAAGGCTTTATTGCGATCTCGCACGGCGCTTTGGCTAATTACAGCTTCTTGTAGATGAACCATGTGTTATTTTTCGCTAAAGGGTTTGTATAAGCATCACTACGCTGTTTTCGGGTGTTGTTACGATTATCTAAGATCTCAATGCTATTCCAACCTTCGGGATAACCGAGCACCAGGCCAGAGTTATAAAATCTCGTGCGATGACGCTCTTCATCGCCGGCATAAAACAAGTACGCACGAATATCGTTATACGGTCGATGCCCGACCAATACGTTATCTTCATCACGATCAAAGTACTCATAAATTAAATCCGTATATTCACGATTGAAGTATCCGCACTTCTCAAACAGATCTGCACTTGAACGAAAAGTAATAGATTCCTTGGCCAGTGTTTTATTTAAAATCATGCGAGTGACATTACGAGCAAACACGGGCAAATTAAAATGCACAGGCAAATGAATTTCATTTATTTCGGACAAATCAATAGGATCACCAAAAGGATTAGAAAGTTCTAATGCTTTTTGATAAAAGTCCATCCATTGTGCAAGATATTCATCAACAAACTTTTTCTCACCATAA
>NZ_CP096123.1 GCF_023158935.1 Acinetobacter portensis | reverse complement strand
GTCATGGTTCCACTTTGGATGTTCCCGATGGCAATTGTTTGTGGAAATACTTTTGTTCTTAAACCATCTGAGCGTGATCCATCATCAACTTTGTATATTGCACAATTACTGAAAGAAGCTGGTCTACCTGATGGCGTACTAAATGTTGTAAATGGAGATAAAGAGGCTGTTGATACCTTACTTTTAGATTCTCGAGTACAGGCTATAAGCTTCGTTGGCTCGACACCGATAGCTGAATATATTTATAAGACAGCAACTGCTACTGGGAAAAGATGCCAAGCACTTGGCGGTGCAAAAAACCATGCGATTGTTATGCCTGATGCTGATATTGATAATGTAGTAAGCTCTTTATTAGGTGCTGCTTTTGGTTCATCAGGTGAGCGTTGTATGGCTCTTTCAGTCGCTGTTGCCGTAGGTGATGATGTTGCTGATTTGATGATTTCTAAGCTCTCTGAAGCTATGGCATCGTTAAAATATGGGGCATATTCAGAAAAAGAAAATGATTTCGGTCCTGTGATTACAGCCCAGCATAAAGCTAAAGTTGTGGGTTATATCAACAGTGCAGAAGAGCAAGGTGCAACGATTGTTGTTGATGGTCGAGATGCAGCTCCAGTTGGTTACGAAAAGGGATTCTATGTGGGGGCCACGCTAATCGATCAAGTGACTCCTGAAATGACTAGTTATAAAGAAGAAATTTTCGGTCCTGTACTACAGGTTATACGTGTAAAAACCATGCAAGAAGCTATGAATCTGATTGATGATCATGAATACGGCAATGGTACTTGTATTTATACACGTGATGGGGAAGCAGCTCGTTACTTCAGTGACAATATTAAGGTCGGAATGGTAGGAATTAATATCCCATTGCCAGTCCCTGTGGCTTATCATAGTTTTGGTGGCTGGAAGCGCTCATTATTTGGTGATTTAAATGCTTATGGTCCAGATGGTGCACGTTTTTACACCCGTCGTAAAACGATTACACAACGTTGGCCAACCGCTAATGTTCGTGAGGGTGCTCAATTCTCAATGCCAACGCTGAACTAATGTTTTTATGCTGAACAAAAAGCAAGTCATCATGACTTGCTTTTTTTTAATCAATATTAATCAATTTACTTAAATCGTTCGCAGCCTGACGTAGTATCGATTCAAAACTTAATAAATCATCAAGAGATTTTCGTATCGTTGGGGCATGGACATATAAGCATGCAATGATTGTATCTCCCTTGTGGATGGGAACAGAGCATGCGACCATTCCTGAAATAAACTCTTCATTATCAGTTCCAAGTTTATTTAAGAAAATATGATTCAAATTTTCTTCAAGCATCACAGGATCAGTAATAGTATTTTTAGTAAGCTGTGTAATAGGAAGGTGTTTTATTATATTTTTTCTTCGACTTTCCGGTTGAAAACTTAAAAAAAGTTTTCCACTAGACGTACACCATAATGGTACGGTAGATCCAATAGGTAAGTACACTTGTAATGGCCAATTTGCTTGTACTCGATCTGTATAAAGCATTTGATTATTATTAAGGATGGCAATTCCACAAGTTTCATTAGTTTGATCTGATAGTTTTTGCAGAATTGCTAGTCTTTCTATTTTTTTAGGTTCTTGCTCCCAAGCGCTCATTAGCAACTTGTAAGTCCTATCACCTACAATATAACCACCGTAAATATCTAATTTAATGAATTTTTCTTGCTCCAAAGTTTGAAGTAAACGATGGATACTTGGTTTTGGAATATCTAGCTCAATAGAAAGGTCCAAAGGTGTAGGAGGATGCTTTGCGGTTGAGATAGCCTCAATAATATCTAAAACTCTGGTAATTGATGAGCCTTTCTTATTCATATCGAAAACCTAGTATAATCAAGTGCATATGCAGGAAAAACCTAAAATAATTAGTTCTACGAAAATTAGAGATAAAGTATAAGTTTCTTTACTAGAAGAATTTTAAGTCCATAGTCATCATTAAGTCATGAGAGTTATAATATTATTATCATTAAATAAATAGCTATAGAATAACTATATTCCTAAAACCACCTGATAAGGTTTAAACCCTTCTAATACAGCATCCGAAACCAATTGAATAAAAGCTTCAGTTTTTCCGTAAGCCATCGGTAATCCCCCCCTAAAATACTAGCTCTTTAAAAGAGGCAGTATTATGCTTTTACAACATGGTGTTTAACTTGAGAAACTGAATTTAAAACAATCTACTGTAACTCTTCCAGACAGATATGAAATTAATCCACCCCTAGCCCCTTAAACACAGCATCTACCGGATCTGCATAGAAGCTGGTCTGGAACTTGGTAAACAGTTCCACAGGAATCGTTGGGATATCTGCCGCACTACTCATTGGCAAAGCAACCTTCTTGGCACCCGCATCAAAAGCAACTTGCAGACATTCGGCAATACTTTCCACCGGTGTCACAGAACCACCCAAGCTCATATCACCCAGTACCACCATCTGACTTTGAACCGATCGTCCTAAGAGGCCAGAAGCGAAAGCCACTAAACTTGGCAGAGCAAGATGGCTGAGCGGGCCGGTATTCTGTAATTCCACCACATGTAAATGGAAATCATGTTCCAGCACCTTACTCCCCCCCGAGATCCGGGATGCATTGGCTTTGAAGTAATCAAAAGCAATCTTGACCTGTTCTTTGGCACTACTTGAATTCCATAAGCCAGATGTCGCCAATTTTCCTGAACCTTTGGTGACTTGCAGTTCTAAGCGGTATAAGCCTGGCATGCCCTTATTACTGAGGCCAATGGTATACAGGAAGCCTGGTTTAGCAGGACCTTCGGGAATAAGTCCACCTCCACCCTGCTCTTTTACCGAAACAAAATGCTCTTCTAGAGTGTCATTGTCGATATAGCTAAAATGCACATCATAGAATTCCATCCCTCCAATTTTCTTCAGCTGTTCTTTGACCCGACGACGCACCTGCAGTGCATATTCCAGGCATTGCCGTACATCTTCTTTATTAAACTGACCGTGTGGGTAAAGCAGCTTCATCAATCCAGAAACCGTCTTGCGAACGGCGATCACATCACGCTGATTCAGGTTATTCCCTAGCTTGAAGTACTTCTCAATGGCATCCGCAAAACTGCGCTTGCGCATTTCCCGGAAGAATTCAGCCAGATAATCAACAATCAGGCCATAACGGTTGGTAAAGAATTCCGGGCGCATTTTCGGAATTTCCCAACCTGGGATATAGGCATGAAAGCGATCAAAGAATGCTGAATCGATCATAGCTTCAGGAAACGGAGCCAATAAGTGGCTAGTCTTCACCAAAGATTCAACACTTTGGTTAATATTACCCACAAAAACCATCGAAGCTGAGGCTTCCATCTGTTCACGACCACGGGCAAAAGATCCTGAAGCCATGTAGTCTTTCATGATCTGTACGCCATCTTTGTCCTTAAAGGAAATACCGGCGACTTCATCAAAAGCTACCACATCCCATAAGCCCACCAGACCAATACGGCGGCTACTCATGTTATAGAACAGGTTGGCGACAGTCGTTTGCCCACCGGAGACTAAAATACTATTTGGTGAACACTCTTTGTAAATATGGCTTTTCCCGGTACCGCGTGGTCCCAGTTCACAGACGTTATAGTTATTTTCAACGAACGGAACCATACGCGCTAATAGGTGCCATTGCACGTCCTCTTTTAGCGAAGCCGGTTCCATGCCAATCGAACGGATTAAACTCTCGCGCCACTGATCAGTGCTTAACGCTGCTCTGCCACTGAAGAGTTCATCCATATTCATATTCGGCATTTGAATCGGCTTGAGTAAACTCACCCCAAATGGAGAACTAGTCTGTCCTTCTTCAAAATAATAACTGAGCGTAGCAATGACCCAGATACCACCAACAAGTAATTTTTCATACTCTTTGACGATGCCTGCCGAGATTTCGGCATCTTTGATACCCAGATTACTAAATGATGCTTCGTATTTGTCCTTACGCTCATTCAGCTTTACGGTCACCCGATCAATGACCTTATAACTGCCCCGTTCACGAACCAGGGATTTCACCTTCTCAGCTTCATCAGGACGGACGTAGTTCTCAGCCAGTACGGTCTTTACGTTACGTAGTCCCTGTTCAATGATCTCTGGATCATCCGAGGCACAGTACATCCCCAGCAGGTATTCGAGTACATAGACAGGGACATTGGCCCCTTCTTTGATCAGTTTAGTCAGATCCTTACGTACCACCCGCCCGGCAAAGTGTTCATTCAGCAGCTGATCCAGTTCTTTATCGTTAGCAGATTCCATGTAGGCTACGCTCTATCGTTAATTCGTTATTAGAAGAAGTCATCGGTAAATGCCAAATCAATGGTGACCTTATAGCGTTGCATCTCGATATTCAGGTCTTTGTCCTTCAGTACCAGGAAGTAATCTTTCTTACGGTCAAAATCAGTGCCAGACAATGACAGCCTGACCTGTTTGACCCGATCGGCAACAGAGTCGGTACTGCTATCAAAAGTCAAAGTTTCTTCACTGGAAACTTTAAGATCCCCATCATAAATGGCAATGGATAAAGTCACTGGCATGACCAGCTCACTGACAGCTTCAGTTTGCATCAAATCAAACTTCTGGATGTTATTGACCATCTTCAGCGTGGATTTGGTAGAAATGACCTCAACTTTACGCTTGGTGCGCTGTCCAGCCTTTTCACCACGTAGCTGTTTTACCATTAGTACAGGCACTACGATTTCCTGAGGCATGATGCCGCCATGCACGAAACGTGAGCCTCCTACAAAATGGAAACGGTTCGCCCCTTTTGGAATCCAGAAATCAGTCGCAGATAATGTGCCTGCCGTAGCTTGGGTTGAGCCTTTCCATGCTTCCTTGCTCTCTGGTAAACCATGCCCAATCACATAGCGTTTTTTGCTCTTCAATGTATTGGTAGGTTTTTCAGTCAAGCTTGAACGATCCGCAGACTCCAGTTTACTTTGCTGGAACAGGAAGCCATGGTCGGCTGTAATCAACAGGGTAGAGATATTGAAGTGCATTAAGATTTTGCGGCTGAGTTCGGTCAGCTCTTCAATAGCATGTTCTACCGCCATAAAGGTTTCTGATTCTGTCGAGGCACTGTCTCCCCGAGCATCAATCACGTTGTGATAAACGTAAATCAACTCATGGTCTTTCAGTGCTTCACGACCTTCATCACGCGACCAGCCTTTTACCATTTCAGCGGTAACCGCCAATCCATTATAGGCCGCGAGAATTTTTGATCGTGCTGCAGTCCCTTTGCTGGACTGCCCATCCACCCATACATCATCCCCTGCGGCCTCTTTGTACTCCAAAGTCTGATGCGGCAATAACGAGGCCATGCCCAGTGTGGTGTAACTTGGGACAACGCCCAGCTGTGAAGACAAGGTCGCTTCGGAATAACGCTTTTCATTAATACGATCACGCAGCTCTACTGCAGCTTCATAGCGGAAAGCATCACTGATAATTACCACAATACGGCGTTTCGTTGCAGAATTGAGTAAGGGTCTGACGTGGGTATCGTAGAAGTTCTGCTGGTTTGGGATATCTGCCACTTTCCAGACATTCAAGCGTTGCTCAGCTTCAACCCGCTCTCCCCAGTTTCGTGCCAAGTGGTCAATAAACCAGTAGGAATAGCAATTTTCGACTTCTTCATCAAGTTTTTTCAGGATATCGACATGAGCGCGTTGAGAAGCAGCACTGTAGTGGCGATAGGCCATATCAAAGCGATACAACTCCTGCTCGTAGGCTTTATACAAGGCTTCACTAGAGTCGAAATAGAACCCAGAATCAAACTGCAATCGCAGACTGAACAGCTCAATCGCTGCCTGCAACGCTGTATAGACGGTACGGTATTTACGGCGGGTTGCATCGTCCTTATGTTTGGACGCCCAATAGCCATCCAGACGGGTAGAAATAACCGTTCTGAAATGTTCCAGTTCAGCTTTGGCTGCTGCGGGGATATGACTGGCCAAATCAACAATGATCTTTTGTTCAATCACTTCAAAGGTCATGACATCGAGCAGCTGCTCCAGATCAAAAGCCCCGACCTTTTCTTGGATCCGCAGTGCATTGGCCACGCTCTGGGAGAGTGTATCGAAGGTTGGGTAGTATTTGGAGCTGTCTCTCCAGCGTGACAAGAAGGCTCTAGCCGTCGCACGTGAACTGACAGATGACATCACCAGTTCTTGAGCCCATAGCGGTATATCGCCCAGGCTTTCACAGAAACCTGTGCTCATCAAACGGATAAAGAACGTACCGAGCTTGAATGGTGCTTCCCCATTCAATTCTTCAACCGATGCTGGATAACCAATTTCCGCCTGTAATGCGGTGACTAAAGCTGGCACCAGTTGGAATTTTTCCAGTTCAGCAAAGGATTCTGGATTGACTTCCAGAGCCAGGTTCTGCTGTACCATTTCATCTGCCAACGCCAGGACAATATGCATCAGCTCGGCACTGTCGGCCTTGACCACAGCTGCAATCATGGCCATATCCAGATCCTGTGCATCTGCATCAGGCTGGATATAGCGTTTTAAGGTGCTCAGACGGGCTTTGGCTTTGAGGAACTCTTCACGTTTGGCCAGATGTTCTCTTAAACTTTGTTGTTGTAAACCGAGCTCATTGAAAATAATCGAGAAACGATCGGCATAGAAGCTGCGTGAATAGAGCTTGATGTCCAGTAACCAGTCTTTTTCGGTTTCAGGCTCAGAGCTTGGGAAATACAGCAAGTATTTGCCCTGCTGGTCTTCCAGTTCCAGTTTAAGCTTGATCGCAAGGCTGGATTCTTCTGCCATATTTAAAATATGGACATCATTTAGCTCTAGGGCTTTGATTTCTTCAGTAAATGACTGTTGTGCATCGTACCAAAAGACAATTCGATGCTGTTCAGTATAAAAGGCTTGTTCCAGGCCTTGTTGAAGTTGACTTAAGTTCATGCAACCACCTCTGCATGATCTAGTGTGGAAGAAAAGCTATTCATCATTTCTCCCCCGTCACTGCTTTAACTTCAGCCAACAAGTCCCCAAACTTGCCATAATTGACTTTCACCCCATCATCCAGATCTAAAGTAATACGCTGATCGGCATAATGACGCAGTTTTTCCTCAAAGCTACTGAGTTCAGCCTGTTGCTTATGCAAGTCTTGCAGTTTTTTCTCGATGCGTTTGATTTCAGCCGCAGAGTCACTGCTTTCTTTTGCTGTTTCCAGAGAATTAGCATAGGCAGCCATTTTAGAAATCAGCGGCATTACATATTCGGTACGCATACGTGCCAGGGTACTTTCGTTATAGCGATGCAAGTATACCAACGCCTGGAAAGCGCCCTGTTTACCACTGCTGAATAACCAGTAGATCGGGCGCTTTTTATAGGTCTGCATGTGGTCTTTATAGAACTTGCTGGCGAGGTAACGGCGAATCGTGTCTTCAGCCGTTTCACTGGCTTTTTTATCTAAGCTTTCTGCGAGCCACTGCATATTGGCATCCAGTGAGTCTTTACCCCAAACAGCAGTTAAGAACTCTTGGATACGATGGGTTGCGTCATCTTCAAACCAGTGCATTTCGGTCAGTGGAATAATGCCATCCGCATCGGCT
The DNA here is from genome assembly GCF_023158935.1 of Acinetobacter portensis. Taxonomy (GTDB): domain Bacteria; phylum Pseudomonadota; class Gammaproteobacteria; order Pseudomonadales; family Moraxellaceae; genus Acinetobacter; species Acinetobacter faecalis. The sequence continues at coordinate 52,001 of NZ_CP096123.1, read as the reverse complement.
GGGAATTTTTGATAACGGCTAGCATCAAAGTCTTGATTGCTTGCATGAGCATAAATCAGACCTGGTTCGTCCAAGCTATAACGTCCCATCATACAGCCAAGAGCATAAGAGACTAAACGTTGGCTGTCTTTTTGACGGTCAGCACGAGTCAGCGTAATTTGCTCATCGGGTACATCAGGCGTAAGTTCGTCCTGTAAACCATAAGCATCAATAAACAGCTTGTTGTTTTCTTCTTCCAAACGTTTCATCTCAGCAACGGCTTCAGTATTTTGCTGTTGCCATGTGTTAAAGGCTTGTTTTAAGTTTGGCTGCTGGGTACAAATAATTGGGTTTTGTGTAAAGTCCCATGAGGTTTCGTAAGAGTCCCAATCCAATTTTGCTAGACCAATACACTTTCTGACCAAATCAATAACAATATCTGAATTGTTAAATATCTTTGGAAAAGGAAGTTTTCTAAAGTCTCCTGGTTGAAAATGCATCGTGGCATTGATAACTGTTGAAATTTTATTAATAAATTTCGTATTAAACATTCCTAGAGCTAAAATATGTCCATTTTCAATAACAGGATATGCACAGTGACCTGCAATATCAAAAATATTACCCCTAGGTAAAAATCTAGCACCTAAATTTCCAGAGGTTAAGTCAGTCCATGTCATTGCCTCTTTAAAATAACAATCTTCAGATGCACAGTGATTTCCCGTATTTTTTAATAAATCACGACTTTTAGAGTCATATTTTATTACCAAAGAAATATTTCCATACCATTTACGATAAGCTCCACCTTTATTATATGGAAACCATTTTTTCTTGGAGTTCAGAGCATCACTTACATCTTTTGAATCTATTTTTATATCTTTTGAAACAACTTCAAACCATTGTTTAGTAAAGAAATCATTATTCCCACTAGTCATCCCAGCTCTTGAACTTGCTATTGTCATAGCCTTTACATGCTTTTCAAACATATTAAGCATTAAACTTGATAACCAATAAGCTATAGGACTACCTGGAATTTTCTTAAAGTCATCTTGAACAGTTAAATCAAATCGATTTAAGCCTGCTTTTAGTTCAACTTCTTTAGAATCTTGTGCTGTATCAACAAGCCTAAAAAATACTGGCTTAAAACCTTGTAAATGCTTGCCTTGCATCACAAAAGCTGTTGTTTGTACGACTTCCCCTGATATTTCAGGGAACGCACGAGCGCCTAAATGAGCCATGGTTTGAATCGTGCGATCTTGTAACAGCTTTTCACGCATTGCTTCATAAGATGATAAGAACATCCAGCTTTGCATAGTGACCATGCTATTAAAGCCACTGTCTTTACACCATACAAAACCACGCTCAATAAACATGCTGAATAAATCAGATTTACTATCTGGGAACTTTTTCTTAGCAAAATCTTTTAAGATTGCATTCATTTTTCCTCCACCCATATAAGGTGGATTGGCAATTACAGCATCATATTGTTTAGCCAGTAATTTAGCTTGCTGTACTAAAGGCAATAACTCTTGTGCTGACTGCTGTGCAAAAATATCCCCTGAAACTAATGCTGTATTCAGCTTGCTTTCTAAGTCAGATAATTTCTTCGCGAATGCTGCAGGGATTTGAATCAAAGAACCAAAGGTCGAAGCATGCTCAAATAGATCTAGTAACTCTTTTAAATCTGCCTTTTCTAGGCCTGTACTTGCCAAATCCTGAGCAAATGCTTCTAGTCGTTCTGGCTGACTATCTTGCAGTGCAATAATATTAAGCTTCGGTGGATTGCTAAATAAACGGCGGTCATCCTCACGCGCTTTCATTAACAGTGCAAAACTGGCCAACTGTGCTGCACGGGTATCAATATCAATCCCGTATAAATTCTTTTCTAAAATCAAACGTGGAATATCGCGGCTACGGTAACCACGTTCTAAGTAAATCGCTTTGAGGCAATCATAAGCTTCCACCAGAATATGCCCCGAACCACAGGCAGGATCCAGTACCGTAATGCTTTCAGGGTTTAAAGTATCGCCATCTTCACTAATCCGGACATCAATCAGCTGTTTTAACTGGGCATTGACTTCATCGGTCTGTTCCGCTGGCTGAATATAGTATTCCCACTCACTGGCAAGCGTACTATCAGGCTGTGCCATCATCCATAAACGACCGACACTGTTTTGCACCAAATACTTTACAATCCAGTTTGGAGTGAAGAGTTGCGTCGCTGCAGGAATGTCTTCACTTTTGACAACTTTGCCAATCACCTGGTCTTTCTTTTCAGAAATATAGAACTGATACAGCCAGCCAATAATCTGTACATCCGACCAGTCTTCTTCAGGAATGCTGCTGACCAGATCACGAATCAAGGAGTCGGTTTTGGTCAGGTTATCCGGTAATAACAGTTCAGATTCATCAGACACCTGTTCGAACAGGAGTGGCATGACCTGATTCAACGCATGACACTGAGCCAGTAACAGTTCCCGATACAGCTCTTCGTCTTTATTGCCATCCAGCTTGAGTTCAGCCACACGGCTGGCATCTAAACCCGGTAGCTCAATGTCCAGACATTCTTCCAAAATCTGCGGCAAGCCTGCACTACCATCGGCACTGCTCAGCACACGGCGACCATGATCCAGTAAGCCTTTGCATTCCATGTAGCGAATGGCACAGAGACGGTTAAACCAGCTATAAGCGATATAATCAATCGTCTGCTCAAAACTGCTGGTTTGAATGCGCTTGATCAGCTTCTCACGAGGTTTCATGACGGATAGCGGAAAAACCTGATCGCCAATCAGCAGCAAGTCCCCTTTCTGTTCTGCCGGTAAAATGCTGTCTGCGGTGATGCCGTATTTGGCGGCCTGCTTGCGCATCGCTGCGATAAAATCGTTACGTGCTTGCGGTGCGTATTTTTTAATATTACTGGTATTCATCTTTAAACCTTTAATCAATGACTGATGCCGATATCCCTAAGCCCTGTTAGCGGATACGCACACGCTTTTTATCACTCACAATTTTTTTCAATTCAGCTTTGAGTGCGTCTACAAACTGATCCACTGATTCTTCTGTTTCCAGATAGACACTGCTGGAGGTTTTGCTGTAAATGCTAGCAACATCAACTTCTACCACTGGTTTCGGTGGCACTACCGCGATCGCAGGCTTTACAGGACTCGCAGCAGGTTCTGATGTTGCTGGGCTGGCGGTGGTTGCAGTGTTGGTTACACTCTCTGCTTTGCTCTGAGCCAGTTGTGCCGCTTTGGCCTGACGCTGGATTTCCGCCTGAACTTCGCTTTCCAACTCATACAAGCCTTCATCAAAACGCTCGACGGCGGTTTGGGTTTGCAGCATATAGATGGTGGACAGGCTAGTTTCCACTTCAATATCCGTTTTCAGCAGTTGTAGTGGGCGTAATAGCTTGTTACTCAATTCAGCGGTAGCGATACCACTGTTTTTAATCTCGGCTTCCAGCTGTTTGATCTTGTCATCAATGTGTTCTATCGCCTGACTGCGCTTTTCAGTCAGCAAGCGTTGATTGACACTTTCCACGGTGCGAACCAAATCAGCGACTTTATTTAACAGGCCATAGGGCGATTCAAGGGTGGAAATACGATGTAATTCAGACAGGGCTTTTTTTGCCACATCATCACTGCCCAGCGCCTGTTTGTTTTTCTCAAAATGACGTAAGGCCTGTTGCAGTTGTTGCCAGCTTGGCATCTGGTTGCTGAAGAATTCATGAATGTCACGATAGTCTTCTTCCAGATCCAGATAGTCGTCCTTGTTCTCAACCACGGCCTTAAAGAAATCGAAGCTGTCGCTATTGGCCAGCAAACGCTCCAAAGTCAGAATCGATTTTTCAATCACTTTCTTGCCCGGGAACTGTCCGACATCTGTTTTGCTTTTGTACGACTTAAAGTTACCTAACCATGTCTTAAAATTCTGGGTATAGAATTCAAACAGCTCTTTCTCAGTCGCTGGTCCCATAGCCGAGAACAGTTCTTGGGTAAGTTGGCGTGCCTGTTTCAATACCTGATCATCAGTCTGGCGCTTTTTAATGATCGACACATCACGGCGACGGCGGCTGTTTTGTAAAGGCTCAAAGGCATCTTTTAACTGTAAGCTGCCGCCATTTAACTGCAGAGAAATCCGCCCCATCGCAGCCAGCTGACCCACCAATAGTAAAATCTCGGCATCTGGCCAGCCATAAGGACGTTTGGCAAAACGATCCACCACATCCGATACCAGAATACGTTCGGTACCGGTTGCACGCAGCGAGATGTACTGTTCGACATCCTGTAGGGCTTTCGGATTGCTCTGCCCACCATCCAAAGACAAGCCCAGCTGCGCCATATCATCCACAGTCAATACGGCGTTCAGTTCGCGCCAGGCATCCTGCTGATAGACTTGCAGATAGCTCAGTTTGGTATAGGTATTTTCCAGCAAATAACGACAAGCCTCATCCAGCTTGGTGGTTGGACTTGAAGATGAAAGTTGTAGATGTTGACCCAAGGCATAACTTTCCGCGTCCAGCAGCATTTCTTCGACCCGGGCACGCAGGCGTTTTTTACGCTCCTGATTCTCACGGCCACGGTCTGCCAGGATACGGCTGATATCCGATTGGGTGCCATCATCATTTAACCGAATAAATTTATTGGTTTTCAGCCAGGTGCGCAGTTCATTAAAGAACTGTTTATCGTCTGCCAGTTTAAACAGCACTTGTCCTTCGGCCTGAGTACTTTTACCAATACAGTAAGCTTCAGTGTAGAGGTTGTATTCCGTATCCAGTGGAGAAATGATTTCAACTTTCAAATCGCTCTCATACTTGCCATCCAAGCTATGACCATCCAGAAAACGACCAATCTGATAGTCCATCTTGTTGGCTTGATGGCGGTATTTGTTCTGATCGCGCAGTAAATCTTTAAAAATCAGATTGGCTAACTCTTTATTTTCTTCTGAAGCCGCTAAGTCTGTGGCTTTAATTTTGCGGGTGATATCGCGTTCTTCATTGGTCAGGAACAGGAACTCATCACCATTGCGGGTAATCAGGCTCTCTTTTTCCAGACGCAGGAGACTTTCTTCAATCCGCTTGCGCAATGCCAGCTTGTCTTCATCAATTTTCTCAATCGACAAAGTCACCAGGTTATCCAGCGTACCTTTGATGATATCGACATAGCGGATCATGAACAGGGTACGCAGCATCTGCACATCAAAACCATCCAGGGTTTTATTTTGCCCTGCCTGGTCGATGGTACGCTTCACTGCTGTATCCAGGAAGCCTTCCACTGAAGTATAGAAGCGGTGGAAAGGAACCAGGGCACCGACTTCATCTGTAGCAATCGCATTCGCGGCCATCTGGAACGCATCCAACATAGATCGCTCACCATAGGCCAGGTGTGCACCGGTCGCACCGACCTTACGGATTTCTTCAAAAACTTTCTGCACCAGCTGGAAATGGTACGGCGCAAAAGGATAGTTATTGATAAAGCTGTCTGGACCCTCATAGTTCTTGAGTGTTGGGCCTGAACGGTCAAAGGTGATCTGGTTTTTTAAGATATCGCCCTTTTGCTCAAACACCGATCTGAGCAGTGCTTCAGCTTCCGGGGTTTTTCGTAATAAACGTTTCTGGATGACTTCATCGGTATTTGAACTGGACAGTGATAACCGGGTTTTAAAACGTCCAGCAATCTTGGAGAAGTCATTGGCTTTGGAAGAAGACATCTCACCTAGAACCGCGTCGATGTCTGCCTGTGAGGTGACGATAATCCAAGCGCGGCCTTTACAGATCGTACCCAGGTTTTCAGTAATGGTTTGCAATGTCAGCATCAAGCGGGTATCACTGCCAATAAACTGCCCCACTTCATCCACCAGAAACAACATGCGTTGCTGGGGTCCTTTGCTGTCCAGGTATTCTTTCACCCACTGACAGAAGTTTTCGACCGAAACACTAAAGGTCTGCTCAGAATCCTCAAACCACTTGTGTGCAGCTTCTGCTGATAGGTTGAGTGCCTGAGAAATCGCAGTTTCGACATCATCCTGATAGAACTGATATCCGTCACGTTCTTCTAACCAAGACATGCCGCTGGATTCTTCAAAAGCCTGTTTAAAGCGTTCATAGACACCTTTCTGGCTCAGGTGACGTTCCATATGGGCAATATGTGGATGGTCAGCACTAAAACCCTGATACTCGTTAAACACACGTAAAAACACATTCAGGATCGGATTGCCATCGTCATTGGAACTGGCTTTACTGTCGATGTTAAATAGGATGACATCGGCATGATGGCTAACGGCCTTGCCAATATCGGCACGGATAAATGCATCGCGGATTTTAGTTTCATCAAAGAATTCTGCAGCACTGCGTTCGTTACCTTCCGCATCGCGTACCACTTTATTGGCCAGAATATACGACAAGGTTTTCAGGAAGTGTGATTTACCTGAACCAAAGAAGCCTGAAATCCACACACCGACTCGGTTGGCAATCGAAGGATCGCTTAGGTCTGTACCATAAGACTGGAAAAAGTCCCGAAAATGCTTTTCCAGTTCATTGGTGACCACGTACTCATCCAGCTCCTGGTAAACCGTGGCATTATCATCCTGATCTGCCTTCACCACCCCGTTAATTGCACGATCTAATGGCTTGTAAAAAAGTTCTTTAATGTTCATCTCAATCAATCCCCCCGAATTCTTATTTCTATTTGCCGTGTTTAAGGCACTAATCTGAATGCTCTGTAGTAATTATTGCTTGGAATTTTTCCAAATAAACTCATCGCTTGACCGTCGTAATAGCCTGGGTAAAACAGCACCACTGGCTTATGTCCCAGTAACGAATGCAAACTATTCAATAAGTGATGGGCACGTAACAGTGGCCAAACCGACCCTACCCCAGTCATCAACACAATATCTTGCGCATTGGTGGCATATTTACTCACCAGATACGGCGCGAACTTATCCATATGCAGTGGACCTTTCAGCGCTTTGAGCAGCGCTTCATCGCCTTTGGCTTTTTGCATTTGAATGGCTTTATCGATGAAGTTACGCTCAGCCAGATAATCCACCACGGCTTGTAGCAGGTTGATATTCACCACCTTCAGCTGACTGTGTTTTTTCTCCAGCATCCCGTCTAGAAAATGCAGATATTCGCGCACTTTCAACTCATCTTCAGGTGCATAATCAAAAATCCAGAAGCCAATTTCATTGCCCAGTCCTTGCCCGGTGAGAAACTCGGTGGAAAGAATTCGCTCTGGAATCTGGTTCAGACGCTCATGTATTTTTTGATTCATTGCTGCCCCTCTACAACTACCGCGTCCATAGCGACACTTCCATAGATCTTTTAATGCGTTGTTTATAATGTTCTTCCAACAGGCTACGCAGCTCTGCTCTGACGATCACACGCTGCAACTCCAACTTACGGGTACTTTTTAAGTAACCGGCTTCTGCCAGCATGCGAAATACCACCTGCCCCATTTTTTTCTTGCTGGACTCTTTCCAATCACAGATATCAAGATCGCGTTGTGAACGCTCATCCAGAAAATCTGACCAGATATAACTGTCCAGGTATTGAGCCTGAGAGATATAGGCCTCTCTCATCACCGTTTCCATAAACTCAAGCAGCAACAGGTTGCGTTCCAATGCGCCACAAAAAGCCACCTGGGTCGCCAGCTCATCATCCCCATCACGCAAAGCTTTCCAGAAATCAGGCTCTAAGCGCTCCAGACGCTTACGAATAGCGGTGGCATTGCGTTGAGCTGAGGCTGCGGTTCTTTTTTGCAGAATATTGTCAACCTGAATGGCCTGATGCCATTGTTCTGGAGTCGCCTCTCGTAATAACAGATCCGCGATCAGCCGGCTTTCACGCACCATCAGTGAGCCACCAATTAGGTCACTGTCATAATGAAATTGTTCTAACATAGCCAATCTCCTATGAAGCTTGATCAAATAGGTAAGACGACAGCTTTTCGATATCTGAACCTTGTAACACCAAGGGATATTTCAAGGCATCTTCCGCCTCAGCCAGCGTGATCGCGGCCTGATAGCGCTGCAAGGTATAGTGAGCCAGGGCTTTTTTCACCGGAATCTGTAATCTGCCATCAGGCATGCCGAAGTCTTTTTCGACCAGCGCTTTTTGAGCTTCATTCAATTTTGGATTAGGGATCAGCGTCAGTACAATTTCCTCATGCCATTGCTGATCCTGAGCAGGGTCTACTGACTCAATCGCCACCACAACAGGTGTGCGATCAATTCTGGAGAGTAAAAAGTCCTTAAACTGCTTGCTCTGATGGCAATAGGCACGGACATGCCAGCGAAAACCGGTATACACCAGGGTATGTGGGGAAATCATGCGTTCATGCCACTGCGGATTCTGCATGGAGGCATAAATCATTTTTAAAGTACTTTGGTTGCGGCAGGCACGCAAAACTTCCCGAATCACTTCAGGACGTACACTGCGATCAGGTAATTGAACTGCTGCAAGATTCGGTTCTGGCATCGCAATCAGGGTATGCGATTCACTGACCAAGCCCGAGAGCATATTGAGATACTCATTGATATGCGCTGTAGTCAGTACTGGTTGAAAACTGGCTTTAGGCACATAGCCTTTTACCGATGGATCATGAATCAAGGCATCGGGGTTGTAAAGCGTATTGTAACGCTTGATATCCGCAGAAGCCTGCTGTCGACTAAGTCCAAACCAACTCATCAAACGATTGGTAACCAAACGACCTTCCCAGTAAGCAAGCAGCTCGATGGCTCGCATTCGTAGCAGGACTTCATGCTTATCTGTCGTCATATACCAATCAGTCAATAAATAGTAGTTTTAAGATTACCCTACAGCAAATATACAGTAAACATTTTTGACGGTATTTAAAGGTAGTATTGCAATCACCAGATAAAAAATATACTAGTATCCTGATGATAGCCGTCAAAGTACGATCTCTAGCAGATCATGGATCCTGGTATAGCGCGTGAATTGAGCTAAGTTTTAGAATGAGAGAAATATGGGTTTTAGATTTCGTAAAAGTATTAAATTATTCCCGGGTTTTAAAATTAATCTGACCCATAAAGGCATCAGCAGTGCCAGCATTGGCAAACCTGGTGCTTCTCTAAATATTGGGAAAAAAGGTACGCGAACCAGTGTCGGTATTCCAGGTACGGGACTATCTTACTCTAAACACCAGCCTTACTCTAAAAAGACCCGTGTTCCACAACCGACATCGCTAGAACACACGGAATATAATCCTCAGAATTTAGAACAACCGAAGACAAAGATCTGGCCTTGGATTATTTTTGGAATATTGTGTTTTATGGTGGGTGCCGTCATTTTTTAGCAAGAACAGCATTGTATTTTGATCAAAAAAAATGCCCACATGGATGAATGGGCAAACTAAGGAATTAATATCCTTCAGAAACTCCAGCGCAATTCTCGCTACTTTCAGTAAGCGACTCTGGCTCAATCATGAGGGTCTGACTCAATCGAATCGAGGTAAATCGATCCATCACAATTGGAGCAGAAATTATGCTTGAATACATTCTTGGATGATGCTGAAAAGTCTTTGAGTTTTAATCAATAAATAAGAGTATTCATGTCTACCCTCAACTTTACTTATTTTCAGATAGCAACCAATCGAGAGCACTCATTTTTACAATACCATTATAATTTGCTTCAGCCCCTATCGTGTCTAAGGTAAGTAAATATTTGGGATACGAATCAGAAATTTTCTGTAATGGACGTAACTCTCGGCTGAGTGTCTCCTCATTGAGCGTTTCTAATGCCACCTGATAATAAGTTAAATTCTGTAAAGTATCGACAGCAACAAAATCAATTTCATATTCATCAACCCGCCCTACATAGACCGTATAACCTCGTCTGATAAGCTCAAGATAAATTACATTTTCTAAGATATGACCTTGATCAGCATTAGCATCAGGCAACATAATCCGGCGCAATCCGACATCAACTAAATAGTATTTTTCAGAGGATTGTAATAACTCACGCCCGCGTACTTTAAATTGTGCAGCACTATAAAATAACAAACTGTCCTGTAAGCCCTGAATATAGCGTTTTACTGTTTCAAATGAAATTTTAACCCCACTTGAAACAAAGGTATTTTTAATTTTATTGATGGAAATAGGTGAGCCTGTCACGCTTGCCAAATATCTTGCGACACGCTCGAGAGAGTTAATATCGGCAGTATTCAAACGGGGAATAACATCTTTAAACATTACACTGGCATAGACCGCTTGCAAGTAATCATAAGTTTCCTGCTGGCTAGTCATGGCAAGCGTATAAGGGAAACTACTGCGCGTATACATGGCATACAAATCACGATTGGATAATTGTTGGATGATCGGATTATTTTCAATATGCCACTGTTTAAATTCTTGGAATGACAGAGGTAGAACGTGTTGCTCGATATAGCGTCCTGTAAGTAAAGTCGCAAGTTCTCCACTTAGAAAGAATGCATTTGAGCCTGTAATATATAAATCGATATAATCCCGAACATATAAAGAGTCGACTACTTTCTCAAAATTTTTAACATGTTGTATTTCATCTAAAAAAACATAATTTTTTTTACTTTTATCAACTTTGGACAATACATAATCATGTAGTTTACGGTAATCGGTGAGTTCTTCAAATTCCATAAATTCGAAGTTGATGGCAATGATGTTTTCGGCTTGTACACCCTGTGCTTTCAGGTCTTGTTGAAACATCGCCAATAAGGTGGATTTTCCAGAGCGACGCACACCTGAAAGTACTTTAATGACATCACGGTCTTGCCATGTATTCAGAAATTTTAAGTAGCCATCACGTCGAATATTAGCGCTTCTCATTATTTACACTTAGAATCTAAAGTTTTAATAAATTCTATCAAATTTTAGAATACATGTGTGAATATATTTAATTTTAATAAAAGTTTAAAGGTTAAGTGAAACATTCAAAGCTGCTGTTGAAGTATACGGATAGTAAATGTAATAAAAATCTAGATTCTATCTTTTTTTGATTATTTTCCATGTCATGTTATTTCATTGATGCTACGAGTTAACTGCTATATAAATTAAGTGAAAAGTAAAAGGAATTAATATGTTAACTAGAGTGGAACTCATTTTTGTTGTGCTAATGGTCTCAGCCTTAATCCTAATTGCTTATGAAATGCTAAAAGGTTTATTTTAGAGCATCTATACAATTTTTGATCAAAAAAAAGCCCACAGAGGGAATCTATGGGCGAAACTAAGGACCTTGACGGTCATTCAGAAACTACAGCTAGTTTCTGGTTGTGATTCTGGACTGAATTAAAAATAACCACATTGGCTGAATGTATCAAAAGTTAAATCATGTGATTAATCATTGATACATCTGCAAAAATGAGCTCATCGCTCTGTTGATTAATACAGTAATTCACCAAACAAATCCGCTCTAATCTCTTCCAGACTCAGATCTGATTTCATCCTATTACAGATGGGATGAACCAGCAGACCATTCTCTAGAACACCTTGCCCACCTACGGCTTTGGCAATCCGATGATCCGATTCAGTAGAATCAAGATAGATCAATCCATCACAAATGAGGCAAAAATTATGATTACCCACCAAAAAATTGTGCTTAAGCAGACTCTTGGTTAATGTCGAAAAGGCCTTGGGATTTGACCGAGAAATTGGACTAATCGACTCCACATATCCCACCACATGCTTGACGACTGCATCATCATAACCGCCCAAAAATCTTTCGACATAGAACTCGTTAAAGTTGATGTACTTGAAGGCCTTAGACATGGACAGAATAAAGGTATTCAGGCATTCCTCATCATCAAAATCAACCTCCATTTCCAAGCTTAAGCAAATAAAGGCTTTATAGACAATTTGTAGCCGATCATAGCCCTTGATACCACTGCCGAACTTTCCAACCGTTTCGGTGGTCGCCACGGGGAAATTGGCGATCAAGAACTCAATACTACGGCGTACCCGGGTGAAGTCTTTGAAAATAATCGTTCGATGATGAATCTGCATGAGGCTTTCATGAATTTCATACACAATTGAAAACCATGCAAGAAAAGAAGTAATCTGAAAACGCTGGTCCTATCAATCGATAACGTATGGATCAAATTGAAAGTAAAGAAAAAAATCAAATTCGCGGATTCCCAGGCCTTGGCTTGGCAAATCAGATATTTGACAAAGCCAAGGCCTGGGCCCCTTAGGTTGAACGATATATGCTTAGGCTATTTGCTCAAGGAAGGATGCTATACGGCTTCTAGTAGCATATTAAATGCAAGGTATGATGTGATTTTTTTTGGCACTATTGATACCTAAGTCTCTATTATTAATTGATAAATGAGCTGCAAGAAGTTTCCTATTCAGGTAAATGATATTCATGCACACGTAGGGCTTGACTCGCCCTTAAAATAGCGAGAATGCGCCACTAAATTTGTTCAAACCTTTGTGTAATAAAGCGTGCGTAAGTCATATTTACTTAGATTCTGATAAGTTGCCCTTAAAAAGTAAACATATATATGTTTGTTTGGTTTTATCCTATAGATAAGTTAAGGCTAATGGTCTAAAAGAACTTTTTACATGTTTACTTTAAACACTAAACTTATGATCTCTAATCACCAAATATCGTACACTCAACCACGCAAGTACCCATCGCACAGCGCTTAATGACGCTTGTTGAGACATAATTCTAAAATAATCATATTTATTATGTTTCATCACTATCGGAAAAAACTGATGTTCTGTAAGGATTGAAAGCATAGGTTCATCCTCTGCCGTAAAATGCATCAATACTTTTGTTACATTACTTTCATACAACCATTTTTTTATTAACCAATTATAAGTTTCTGATTGATTTTGTTCTAAATAATCAAATCGCTCTAAAATCTCTTGTGCAGAATTAAAATCTACAGCACTTAGTAATTCAGGCAAACGCGCTAACTTTCCTTGTGTCGATAATGGATGTCTTCCTATATTTGAACCACGTTTACCTGACGGAATGTTTGCCATCGTAATTAAAGCCCTCTTCCAGGACTCAATATCTACTCGTGGCTGCCCCCGCCCAGAAATAAGATACCGCTCAACATCTTCAAACTTTTGAAATAATTCGTGTTTAATTACTTTTCCCGTCGAATTCTCTATTTTTTGAGCATAGATGACCCACCTCTGACTTTGTCTTTTTTTGAGTACATATTTTTCGATGGTATCTCTCAACTCATATTTTAGATTACCATCCTGTTGATGAATCGCTTGGAAATGCCTGAATAAATTACTCCGACTCATGACTCGCTTAAAAAATGCAGTATGTAAATTGGGTTGCTGTTGTTGCATGCTATAGGCATAAGTAGCCAGAAATAAGATATGAACATAATGCTTTAATGTGGTCGATTCATGTAAATGTCCAAGCACTCGACTAATCGCCTTAATCCCTTGCCCAACTTGTCCTTCATTACCTACTAGCGTATTAAATTGCTCATTCGATGGCATCCAAGTTTGTAGCCATGGCAGTTCTAGCGTGAGCGCTTTAAAATCCACCACTGTTTGCAAACACTTTAAAGCATATGTACTTGCAAACGTATGTCTTAAATGATGTAAACTGAGATCAACATCTCCAGTGACTTTCTTTAATATTTTAGATATTTGATCAAAAAAAGGCCTATGCTCACTGTTTTCATCAGACATTAATATCGAATATTTTTTATTCTTATAAATATCATCTAATCCATTTTGAATCGTCTGACTTAATAAATTCATCGGAACAACACGTTCTGATCCAAGTGTTTTTAACTGATGCTCACCATAAGGACGAATTCGGAGCATATCTTCATCAATATCTAAGGGCCGTAAATGAAGTGTCTCTGAACGGCGTACACCCATCGCTGCAGATAAACGAAAATGACGCTGAATCTCTAGACGTAAAGCAGCATCATTCACCCCGGATTCTACAGATTGTAATATTTGAACGATCTGCTGCACTTCATTTTTTGAAAAAACTTTAGCACTTGCTTGATGCGCTGTACGCTTGTGTAACTTTATACGATTATCATTTAACTGAATTAAAAAATCTCTAAAGCGATTCCACGCAGCGAGATGCTTACGGTGTGGAAAATGCTCTTGCGTCAACTCCATCCATTTTTGAAATACATCTTCATCAATCTGGCTATCTTTTGTTAAATCTTCTGAAAACCCCAATATACCTGCACTGACGATGGCCAAATGTAGATGAATCATATTTCGATTCTGTAGACTTAACTCTTCTGCATCACAGCGTAAAATCAACCATCGCACAAAGCACGTTAATAAATTGACTGAGTAGTGATTCGTTTCATTATTGGCAAGCTGTTTAAGCCAAATGCTTGATCTAGATTCACCTTTTAGTTGCTGAATCATCGCTAAAATATCAGACAAATGTAGTTGCTCATCGTCTATTTCTATTTCACTTTCTGGCTCAGTGCTATCTAAATTTGTGGTTAATTTTTCATATTCGGATAAGCGTAATAATTCATTTATTGAAAGATCTTCAGTCAGGACTTGGCCTGATATATAACCTGCAATCAACGGAGTGCTATTTAACATCACATTTTGCTGTAAAGCTTTCAACCATTGAGCTAACGATAGAGTTGACTTAACCCCTATTTGTTTTAAATATGTATTAAAACACTTTTGCCAAGCCGTTCTTTGTTGATTTCTTGGCTGTGCTAAAATCTCTTTTAATCGGGGCTGTAGATACTGTCGGCCTACTAAAATCAACGTCGAGACATAAGGACTTAACAGTACTGTACGGCGTATCTTCGTCACAGATCTATCATTATTCACTGTCAGTTCAACGAGCCGACTATTCCCCATAGCGACTATATGTTGATCAGAAGCAATAAACTCCAACATCGCTTGTAAATGGCTCACTCTGCACAGTTGTGAATACATGGAGAGTACAACCAGCAAACGTCCTATTTCAACATCACAATTTTGATGTTCAGGTAAATGTTCTAAATCCTTCTGAATAAGATCAAGTAAGTTTTGTTCAATATAACACCATGTACTAAAACTATTTTCAGATGTCAGCCATGTACGATTAGCTTTTTGAGGAAGTTGAACGAATAAAGGAATTTTCGTTTTATCGCGAATATAAGCACAATATGCCTTGATCGCTTCTGGCAAATCAATGTTTGTATTTTTAGCTAAATGGGAAGCTAATAGATGTCCAAGCTCTAAAGCTACTTGTGGCTCAGGATTTTCCTCAAAAATCAACGGAAAATAGGACTCATACTCTGAGTTTTTCAGCCATTCTTTTACATCATTTTCTGAATATTGTATTCTCGGCTTCGTCTCTACTTGAGCTGTTTTAGTCTCTTGGGTTAAAACAAATGTTGGAATATGCTTGATTTTAAAAAAATCAAAACCTTCAAAATATTCGAAACCTAATTGTTTTTGCAGGTTTTCTTGTACATCAAGCCACTGTTGTTTAAAAACTGATACAGGAAATACTGATAACATATCCCATGGATGACGCCCCCGTATCCAGTGCCCAAGTCCAGCGTCCTTGAACCGTCCAGGTAACTGATTATGATCAGAGCGAACCAACTTCCGTGCCCAATTTCTAACTAAACCTTCAATCTGATGAGAATCAAAAAGTTGCAGAGCATAAGATGATAAATCAACACGTGGTTCAACTTGCTCCCCCAGCATTCGCATCAAACCACGTAAACCTTGAATCTGTTTGATCAACGCTGGCGTCAATGGTACATAACGATCGGTTGATTCATCTTGATGATGTTTATCTTGAATCAATGCCCATCCGGGCTGACTGATCCACTTTGGAAAGGGTTGCTTAATTCCTCGTCCTGCAGTTGCAAGATTCATCCACAATGCTGTATACAACGTTAAGTTATCAAAGAGCACCTGCCAATTTTTCTGTTCATAAGCCTGATTTATTCTGTTTTTTATTCGTGTAATTTCATTTTGTATTTCAACAATCTTTATTCCAATCGGGCTACCCACGCGTTCACTTGAAGTGTGTATGTATTGAGGAATATCAATTTTTATCGTTCTTAAACAATCAGACCATAATTGCTCAAGTTTCTTCTGTTCAAAAGAGGCATAATGAATCAAGTTATCATAATTTCGACCTGATTCATTAGTCACTGCTTTAACGACAGCTAAATCACCTTGGCTATGCTCATATAACAACCGTGGAAGAATATCTCGAATGCTTTTGAGGCTGACTTCTAGCTCTTGAGGTACACTGTTAATTAATCTTCTAACTTCGCGTTCAACTGCCAGTTGACGGGTCCTAATCCCAAGATTTTTGACTTGATTCACCAAATCATTGAGCTCACTTGGTAAAACCAAATGTAATTTCTTAGTCCATGGCACATGAAATTTAGAATCTTCTGGCTTTGTTTTGAGTGTCGGTGTCCCTGCTAAAACACTCAATACATATGCAGATAAAGTATGATCATACTGAATAGCAATATTATTCTGATCAGTATTTTGACTAAAACACGGCGCTGTTAATTCAGTAACCGAACGTCCAGTGAGTAAACTCAATATTAAAGCTAATTTTGCGCGTAAAATTAAGCTGCTATCCGCCGGAGATGGTTGACAGAGCCTCAACACTTGTTGAATCGAATTTAATGACAATCGCCATTTTGTCCAAACTAAACCAACATTTGTAGCTTCAACATGCTGAAAAATAGACTTAGATGCATAAAGCCCTCGAATTAAATCGGATTGTTCTGCCAAAAAAAGTGTAAACAATGGCTCCAATGGTGTTTCATCTTCTTCAATCTCATCATCCGCAAATACTTCAGAAATCAGACCACGATGAATCTCATCAATCTCCTGCAAAGGTTGGATGGCAATACTTAATGAGCCGTATCGTTGCAAGATAAGTTTTTGATGCTTTAACCCTATACGGTGTAAAAATTCTCGGCGTTTCTTCTTATTTTTTAATCGATTATTATCCCAAATTTGTGATAAAAACAGTTTTAATGCATAAAAAACTTCATTTAATCGTTTATCTTCAGAACCAGCTGACATCGAACGAATCCATTGTTCCGGTTCGTTTTGAGTCACTAAGTCTTTGACTCGTTCTAAAATATCCTCATGACTTGGATCACCCAACTGCCTAATCGCTAAAAAGGCATTATACACACGAGATCCCTTTTGAGCTTTCAGCTTTATGCTTCCATCACCACTTAAATAATTACTATAGATTTCTAGAGTATGTACGTTTTTTTGAAAGTAAAAGATTTGCTCTAAAAACCACGTGATTACAGTATCAAAAGACTGATTATTTCGACTTATTCCTGCTTGAATTAATAGCAAGTCACAAATTCCACTGTCTCCAGTGTATGGACGCAATGGCGTGAGTTTATGTTTGTTTCTATCTGTTGTTTCTGAGAAAAAATGTGGATATTTACTAGAATCCTGTAATCTACTAATGATCTTTAACGTATTAAGCTCATCACGAAATTCTAGTAATTCATCATCCGCAATCAATGTGAAGATTCGCTGACAAATGACAACAATGCCAGCTAAGCTATAGTGTGCACGCAACAAAAATAATGCTTGGATCAGTTGTTGTTCTTCTATATTTTCATTCTGATTAATCCATTCTAGGAGCTGCTCCAAATACCTATTCATGAACTACTCCGAATACGATAAATCCACGCCTTCTTCAAGTCTGTTAAAGCCAAAGCAACTTCTGCAGTTGGTGCCGCACAAACAATTTGCTGCTGATGTTTTTGATAAAGTTCTTCCAGACGAGGTAAAAATACAAAAAAGTCAGCTAAGTGAAAATATGGTTGTACAGATTTTCCAAGCTCTTTTACTTTAATTTTTTCTAACGGCAAAAGCTTCTGGGCGATATAACCAGCTAAAACATTTTCGATTAAAAAAGTACCACTCACCACTGGTGGTGCCCAACTTATCAATTTTTGAACAAAGGTAATCGGTAGCTTTTTTAACAAATTCTGTGTATTTAAAAATAGAATCATTTCTTCTAGATCTAAATGCTTTAGTCGAAGTTGGTCTGCAACCACCATCTTATTCTGTGCTTTATCCACTTTAGCCCAGTGTCTTCTTTTCACACTGTCCTTTAGAATTTTTACCTTACATAAATCCCTATCGACAGCAAGCAGTAACTTACGATATATCGCGAGCAGTAGTAATGCTTGATTTTTAATTTTTTCTGAAAACTCACTGCTTATTTCCCCATTGAGTAACATCATTTTCAAAACTAAAGCTGGGCATGGTTTTTCAAACCTACCTTCAGATATTGTTAATGCATCAATGAGCAATGGTGTCATCATTTTTTCTCACAGGTAAGTTATTTTTAGCGTTAAAACAATAGAATAACACAGTCCCAAAATGAATAAAATTCAATCAAAAAAAACTCTGTATTTAATAAAAAATATTTGATTTATATAATTTATTTACTAACTTTATTGTTACACCAATTCATATAAAAAAACCAGATAGTACATCTGGCTTTTTTATATTCAGCTACTAAAAATTATACTCAGTAAAACTGTTCTTGTAGTCTAGTAAAACCTTATTAAATTCGTTTGGGAAAATATCAACTATTTGCGGTAATCGAAGTCTTTTAGTCCATCCTTGAACTGAATAGTCAGCCTCAAAAGAGATGATCTCATATTCAAATTTTTGAGCTATCTCATTCAAAACATCAAGTAATCCTATTCCATCTTCTCTTTTATTCTTAGTATTAAAACCTAAAGTTGAAACAAAAATTTCTTTTCTACCATCATCATAAAATAAATTATAACCGAACTTGAGATATAGCATACATCTTGGCTTATTACTTGATCCAGAACAATAATAAAACGTAGCGGCATGATCAAATTTTCTAAAAATAGCCGTACCTGGGAACTTCTTATTAACGTTAGAAAGCCTTTCTTTTAAAAAATCCATCAACTTATTTTCAATATAAGTTAATTCGTCACGACAAACAGCCTTTCCTGAAACACTGATCATACAAATATCTTTTGAGAATTAATTTAAAAAGTATAATTTATATTTTTAACAAGCGCAAACCCAAAAATGATTTAACCAATTGAATTATATCACATTTACGTCTTTTGTCCTATTTTTTGATTTTGATATTCAGCCCTCTATAAAACTAAATTTTTCAGTATATAAAACTGCTTTATTACACAAAGATTGGAAAGACTGATCCTAGTTGCATATTCTTGCCCAATTGGACACTTAATAGTATATCGTACTGGACACAGATTCTTCTTTTAATTGGACACTCTTATTTTCAGACACTCTTTGCATCTAAAACGAAATTTAAACGAAAAAAGTAAAATGATTCCTATGAAAAAAGCGGTTATTGCACTGAGTTGCTTAAGTATACTTTTGATGGCCTGTTCCTCGCTTCTTAATCCAAGTATTCAGAATTCACTAAAAGAAGTGAGAACATCAAAATTCCTAAAAAATGAAGATAAAACAAAAACCATTGGTGGGATTGATGCAAATAGTAATGGTGTGCGTGATGATATTGAGGGATACATAAAGCTCAAATATGGGAATAACCCTGAATTTGTTAGCGTATATATGCAGTATGCACAAGAATTACGAAGAAAGCTGACTTTGGCTAGTGATGATCGTGAGGCCTATCGTAGAGCGTCACA
This sequence comes from Acinetobacter portensis, assembly GCF_023158935.1. Taxonomy (GTDB): domain Bacteria; phylum Pseudomonadota; class Gammaproteobacteria; order Pseudomonadales; family Moraxellaceae; genus Acinetobacter; species Acinetobacter faecalis. Next base: position 32,400 of record NZ_CP096123.1, on the reverse strand, counting down.
CGAAGTTAGTAGAAAAATGGTTTGTGCTGCGGAAATTGACTATAAAGTTGAGCCTGAAAAAATGTATCGGGACACAATGATCATTTATGCCCTGTCGGTGAATACCAAGCAACGTAAGGCTGAAAGTAATCGTATTAGCTCGTTGGTGAGTGGCATGGTATTCACATTACCAACTGAGGAACACTGCAAAAATTAATGAATACGTTTATTAAAGTGTCCAACTTAAAGAAGAATGGGTGTCCAAATACTTATTGATTTTGCACTAGTCAAAACTGGAAAAAACTGAATCTAAAGATCAATAAATTACACCATCATATTGCCAATATTCGGCATGATTACTTGCACAAAGTCACTACAACTCTCAGCAAAAACCACGCAATGATCGTAGTTGAGGACTTAAAGGTAGCCAATATGTCGAAATCAGCGAAAGGCTCAATCGAGAAAAAAGGAAAGAATGTTAAAGCCAAATCGGGCTTAAACAAATCAATTCTTGATCAAGGTTTGTCGATGCTTGTCGATATGTTGGAGTACAAACAGCTATGGCGAGGTGGTTTGCTCGTCAAAATTGACCTTAGATATACAAGTCAAACGTGTAGCTCATGCGGTCATGTAGCCAAAGAAAATAGACTTACTCAAACTAAGTTTGAGTGTGTTGAATGTGGCTTTAGCGAGAATGCGGATATTAACGCTTCTCGCAATATTTTGGCGGCAGGACATACCGTTTTGTCTGTCGAGGGAGGATGAGGTAAAGGTCGCCCTGTGAAGCAGAAAGCAACTGAAATCCGTGAGGAAGGTCACCTAAGAGCTTTTGCTTTTAGAATCCCCCACTTGAGGAAAAACGAAAGTGGTGGGAGTATGTCAAAGGCTAGGTTGTGCAATAAAACCCGTTAAAGCAATAGAATAACATAGTCCCAAAATCAATAGAATTCAATCAAATAAAATTTATCTTTAATCAAAAAATATTTGATTTATATGATTTATTTACTAACTTTATTTTTACACCAATCTATCTTTAGCCTAAAAATACCGATTATGATGTTATATGTTTCTATCCAGCTAACACAGAACAGCTCAATGAGTTAACGTGATATATCACGTAATAACTCTACCATTTGATTTTCCAATATCAAAGTATCGCGATGTCTATATAAGGTTTATCAACAAATCAAAATATTTAAATTATTTGCCAGTAAAGTTATGAAGTTATGAAGTTATGAAGTTATGAAGTTATGAAGTTATGAAGTTATGAAGTTATGAAGTTATGAAGTTATGAAGTTATGAAGTTAGGTTATTTAATCTTATAGATTGAATAACCTCTTCCATTCTCTATTTTATTTAAAACTTTTATCAACGAGCTGCTTAAAATCTTCTAAATTCTGCTCTGCCAGTGACTCTAAAGCTATTCTTACAATACTAGATCTGTTAACACGAGCGTTATTACTTTTGATAATTAACTCATCAATTAATTCACTTAATTCTTGGTTCAAAGAAAAGGTACAACGAACGAATTTCTTTTGTGAAACTTCTAGATCCTTAACTCTTTTATCAGCTCCAGATATGAAATTTTCAACCAGTTTATCCTGATCTGAAAGCTCGTCAGTTTTCTTTTTTAAACCGCTAAGACCTGCCATAGTTATACTCCTAAAAACTCTTGAGCTATCCCTTCAATTTCTGCTTTTGCCTTAGGATCACTTGTTACTTCAAAAACAGATAAGCCATTTTCATCTGCATCATCATAAACATTTCGATTTGTCGTGATGTGGTCTAATGCTTTTATTCCGAACGATACACAGGCTTCTTTAGCATCTAAAATTCGCTGTACTTGTGACGGTAATGTTGGGCATTGTGTAATGATTGCTCTTGCATTCAAATCTGGATTCACTGCTCGTGCCAGTTTTAATACTTGTTCCATATGATCCAAAGTCTTTAGATCTCTACGTTTAGGCCTAAAAGGCAAGAGCATATGTGTTGCTATAGTCATAGCAGAACGTAATGCTTCCGAATCTTGTCCACCAGCATCAATGATAATATCTTCATATCTTTTTGATAAATCTTTTAAAACTTGACGAATATTGCCTGAAGCTTGTACAGATGGAATATTTTTTAAATCCTCATTCTCATCACGTTCTTTAATCCAGTCAGTTGTTGTGCCTTGAGGATCTGCATCTAGAAGCAGAATATCTCTATTCTTTTCTTGTAAATAAACTGCTAAGTTTTGGGCAAGGCAGCTTTTACCAGCTCCGCCTTTTTCACCACCTACTAAAATAATCATAAGTTATGTAAGTTACGTAATTTTGTTGAAAATAATGTACAAGTTTCAATCTCATGAATCAACTATTGTGAAAAATAAAGTTAAAAAAAAGTTATCCACAAGTAATGTTCTTTTTTAATTTTATATATATTTTATAAATTTATATTTATAGAAACTCTGAATGCCTTATGAAGTCTAGTTTTCAGAGGTTTTATATGGACGTTTTCCTGACAATAAGTGGACACTTTCCTTTATTTAAATGGACGTTTTCCTGACAATAAGTGGACGTTTTCCTTTATTTAAATGGACGTTTTCCTTTATTTAAATGGACGTTTTCCTGGCATAAATAGATCTTCCATTAATGGACATTAAGTGTTAATGTCTATTAATGGAATTTATTTCTTTAATCACAATATGGCAAATCTAATTTATAAAGACAATAACTTGATTGAAGCATCTTATGCATTGACTCTGTCTGAACAACGCTTAATTTTAGTTGCAATTATTGCAGCTAGGGAAATTGAAAAAGAGCTTACATCGGATACATTGCTAACAATACATGCGTCTGAATACATGAAGCACTTTAATTTGGGTCGTCAAGCCGCCTATGAGGCTCTTCAGGGAGCGTGTGATAACTTATTTGAACGTAGACTCACCTATAAGGCCATAGATCCTGTTACAGGTAAGCCAGCGGTCTACAAAAGCCGTTGGGTATCAAAAGTTGGCTATGTTAAAGAAGCTGCATGTGCTCAACTAATTTTTGCTCCTGATATTTTACAGCTTTTTGTAAAACTTGAAGAAAAGTTTACTCGTTATGAATTAAAGCAAATTTCTCAATTATCTAGTGTATACGCTATACGGCTGTATGAACTTTTGATTAGATGGCGTAGCAAAGGCAAGCTATATATTAGTATGGTTGAATTGCGTGATAAGTTAGGTCTACTTGAAAATGAATATAAAACCATGGGAGATTTCAAAAAGCGTGTATTGACGGTTGCCATAGATCAAATTAATAAACTTACTGATATCGACGTAAGTTATGAGCAGAAAAAAGAAGGGAGAACAATTACACATATCGAATTTTCTTTTAATCAAAAAGCTTCCTTAATTGTTAGTGATAAGGTACTGGAACCTGCATATCAGCTGACACCAAAACAATCTATATTTTTCGCTCAAAAATTGTGTGATCTTATCAAATATCCCGAATTCGGGGGGAAATATGCCAATGTAGGCGAAGAGATCGAAGCGTTTAAAGAAAGGATTTCACTTGAACTCCTCGACCCTGAAAAGGTAAAAAAGTATTATTCTGATTTGTTAAAAGTGGGCTATAAAGAAAAATATAAATCAGAAAAGTTATCATAACCTGAATAATAGAAATTTTTATTTTGAACACTACAAACCTATAGGAAAAATTTAGTCTGCCCTGGTAACCCTAGGGCGTGTCCTCATTTGAAGAATTGGTTTTAAATACTTAAAATCCTCCTTTGAGTTATTTTTATTTCTATATTTTCAATGGCACGTACTCTTCTTACCGATGATATCTGGCAGCAAATTCAAGATACTATGCGATTACATGGTTGCTACCGTTCAAAGAATAGTAGAAATATCATGGAAGTGATCTTATGGAAACTGCGTACAGGCGCCACATGGCGTGATATTCCTCAAGAATTTTGTCCTTGGCAAACTGCTTATAATCGTTTTAATCGTTGGGCAAGCAAGGGATTGTGGAATAAATTTTTTTTAGATTACGAGGCGTCTTGGATCAAGAATGGGTATTCATTGACGGAAGCTACATACGCGTGCATCAACATGCAAGTGGAGCTCGGAATGGTTTCGAAAGAGCAATTGAACAATCACGTGGTGGACGAACAACAAAAATACATCTTGCAACCGACGCGAATGGATTACCGATTGATTTTAAAATCACTGGGGGTGGCGTCCACGACAGTCAAGTTGCAAAACAACTGATTGATACTGTAGGCGAGGCAACTTATCTCATTGCTGATAAGGGGGATGATGCTGAGCACATTAGAATATATGCCCAGAACAAGGATATGATTCCCATTATTCCATTGAGATCAAACAGTAAGAGATCGAATAAGGTGTTTGATAAATATCTATATAAATTAAGACATTTAGTTGAAAATGTGTTTGCGAGATTGAAGCATTTCCGAGCGATTGCAACCCGATTTGATAAGCTTGCACGAAATTACCAGTCTATGATTTACATTGCTTGCATGTTTATTTGGTGTAAAGCCAAATGAGGACACGCCCTAGTTTTATAAACTGAAAATTATATGTTCCACTAGTACGAAGAACTGATCTGGATTAATTTGCCAGAAAGATGAAATTATAAAGTTACATAAGTTATGCAACTTACACAACTTACGATCTTATGTAATCCTGAGTAGAGTGATGCGATCGAAACCTCTCCCGGTAATGCTTGTCAGGGATTTGTCCATATATGGAAGCGCAGCACTGAAAATTACAGGTTCCACTAGTACGAAGAACTGATCTGGATTAATTAGCCAGGAAGATGAAATTATAAAGTTACATAAGTTATGTAACTTACACAACTTACAATCTTATGTAATCCTGAGGAGAGTGATGCGATGGAAACCTCTCCCGGTAATGCTTGTCAGGGATTTGTCCATATATGGAAGTGCAGCACTGAAAATTACAGGTTCCACTAGTACGAAGAACTGATCTGGATTAATTTGCCAGAAAGATGAAATTATAAAGTTACATAACTTATGCAACTTACACAACTTACGATCTTATGTAATCCTGAGTAGAGTGATGCGATCGAAACCTCTCCCGGTAATGCTTGTCAGGGATTTGTCCATATATGGAAGCGCAGCACTGAAAATTACAGGTTCCACTAGTACGAAGAACTGATCTGGATTAATTAGCCAGGAAGATGAAATTATAAAGTTGCATAAGTTATGTAACTTACACAACTTACAATCTTATGTAATCCTGAGGAGAGTGATGCGATGGAAACCTCTCCCGGTAATGCTTGTCAGGGATTTGTCCATATATGGAAGTGCAGCACTGAAAATTACAGGTTCCACTAGTACGAAGAACTGATCTGGATTAATTAGCCAGGAAGATGAAATTATAAAGTTACATAAGTTATGTAACTTACAATCTTATGTAATCCTGAGGAGAGTGATGCGATCGAAACCTCTCCCGGTAATGCTTGTCAGGGATTTGTCCATATATGGAAGTGCAGCACTGAAAATTACAGGTTCCACTAGTACGAAGAACTGATCTGGATTAATTAGCCAGGAAGATGAAATTATAAAGTTACATAAGTTATGTAACTTACACAACTTACAATCTTATGTAATCCTGAGGAGAGTGATGCGATGGAAACCTCCCGGTAATGCTTGTCAGGGATTTGTCCATATATGGAAGTGCAGCACTAAAATTACATGTTCCACTAGTACGAAGAACTGATCTGGATTAATTAGCCAGGAAGATGAAATTATAAAGTTACATAAGTTATGTAACTTACACAACTTACAATCTTATGTAATCCTGAGGAGAGTGATGCGATGGAAACCTCCCGGTAATGCTTGTCAGGGATTTGTCCATATATGGAAGTGCAGCACTAAAATTACATGTTCCACTAGTACGAAGAACTGATCTGGATTAATTAGCCAGGAAGATGAAATTATAAAGTTACATAACTTACATAACTTACATAACTTACGCAATCCTGAGGAGAGTGATGCGATGGAAACCTCTCCCGGTAATGCTTGTCAGGGATTTGTCCATATATGGAAGCGCAGCACTGAAAATTACAGGTTCCACTAGTACGAAGAACTGCTCTGGATTGATTTGCCAGGAAGATGAAATTATAAAGTTACATAACTTATGAACTTATGACTAGGTCTTAATTGAGAAGGGCTGTGTTGCACAAACCTAGCATCAAAAGCTTATTCAGCAATATAATTTCAAAATGAATAAGCCTGCCTCTAAAATCTACCGTACAACCAATTGGTCATCCTATAACCGAGCCTTAATTAACCGAGGTAATATTTCCATTTGGTTTGATCCAAAGACTCAGTGGTATGCACAATCACAAGGCAAGCAAGGTCGAAATCAAACCTACTCCGATACAGCGATTCAATGCTGCTCAATGATCAAATGTAAGCATCCGGCTAACACAGCCTTACCAAGCGATCCTATAAGCCTTAATTTAGTTCCCACCTAAAAACAAGTGGGGACTTAATCCATGAACATGGATATATATTCAGCAACACCTCCTGTTGCTAAAAAACGCAGAACATACAGCAAAGAATTCAAACTCAGTATTGTCAATGCCTGTAAAAATCCTAATACCTCGATCGCTTCGGTCGCACTGCAACATAGTATTAATGCCAACCTTGTCAGTCGTTGGATCAGGATCTTCAGCCATCATGAGGGTGCCGTGCAGGATCCTACTCATGTGAATCCAGCATTTATTGCTTTGCCTTACACTGCTGCAATCAGCCAACCTATTGATGAGAGGATCACGTTGTGTATCACCGTGCCTCATACGAATAATGATATTCAGCTAAAATGGCAGACATCAGAAATACCTGTCTTGGCAGAATTACTCAAGGCACTTGCAACATGATCCGCATTGATGAAATCTGGTTGTCTACTCAGCCCATGGACATGCGTGCAGGTATGGATACGACCATGGCTCAGGTGGTGAGAGCCTTTGGCTACATCAAACCGCATTGTGCTTACCCGTTCTGTAATAAACGTGGCCATCGCATGAAAGTGTTGGTACATGATGGATTGGGCATCTGGCTGTGTGCCCGGCGGCTGGAACAGGGCAAATTTCACTGGGCTCAAGTTCACCAAGGTGAAACCGTGGCCCTCAGCCCGGAACAGTTACAGGCACTGATCCAAGGTTTGCCCTGGCAGAGAATTGGATTGCAGCAAGTGGTGAATATGCTCTAAACCAAGCTCGACCATTCTGCCATCCTCCAAACGTTCTATTTCATTCTTCTCATGACCTCAGGCATACTGCGGTCATGAATACGCTGCCTGACTTAAGCCAACTGACCCATGAACAACTGCTGGAATTCACCAGACTGAACCGTACCAGGTTTGTCGGAGACTTTTTATTTAAGTTGTCAACGGCATTCTAAAATTGACCCCTTTGATCTCGTATTAAATTTCAACCTGGGGCTGAATCCCAATTCTTTTTTTATCCTTCAAACGATAACTCTCCCCCGATATTTGTACCACATGACAGTGATGCAATAACCGATCTAACATCGCAGCGGTCAACGTGACATCATCTGCAAAGGATTTGGACCACTGGCTAAAGGGTAAGTTACTCGTCAATATCGTACTGCCTTTTTCATAACGCTTGGCAATCACGTTAAAGAACAGATTCGCTTCTTCACGTCCAAACGGTAAATAACCAATTTCATCGATAATCAGTAACTTTGGTCCCAGTACCGCACGCTGCACATAGGTTTTCAATTTACCTTGCTGATAGGCTGTACTCAGTTGCAGCATGAGATCGGCGGCGGTAATGAACTTGATCTTAATGTTGTTCATGATGGCCTTATAGCCTAATGCCATAGATAAGTGCGTTTTTCCTACTCCGCTAGCCCCGAGAAACACCACATTTTCTGCTCTATTAGTTATTAGGTAAATTACTTTAGGTTCTTAACAATATGTTGGGACAAATTGATCTAAAGCCATCAATATAGTTTAACTAAGGCTATTCAATGCGGAGTTTGCTGAAGTATGAGATACTGCTCAAATTCATCAATCGGCATCGGTCTACCAAACAGATAGCCCTGGTAATGATAACAACCATGTTTTTCTAATACATCCCGTTGAGCTTCGGTTTCTACACCTTCAGCCAGCACAGAAATTCCCAAAGTTTTTGCCAAAACAATGATCATTTTGGCAATTTTAGCATCATTGGCACTCACCATAATATCCCGAACAAAACCTTGATCGATTTTTAATTGATCAATCGGAATCCGCTGTAAATAAGTTAAAGAAGAATATCCTGTACCAAAATCATCTAGAGAGAACATCACCCCGTAACGTTTAAGAACCGTCATTTTTTCAATAATGTCTTCTACCCGCATCACTAAGGCGCTTTCGGTAAGTTCAAGTTTGAGTAAGTGTGCGGGAGCTTCATCGTCAGTTACTTGTCTTTTTACATTGTAATCTGTTTTTCTAATTCAGCTATCCGTGCATTTGCATTAGTGAGTTGTGATTCCACATATTTGATCGAGCCTGATTTTTCGAGTAGCTGTTCATATTTGGCTTGCAAGGCGTTGTAGTCTTCTTTTGCCTTATCTGTACTAGCAAGAGCGACTTTCAGCTTGTCGGTGGTGTCATCAGTTTGTTTGACCTGTTCATCAAGTTTGATTTGCACCTGTTCCAGTTTTTCTGTGGTATCTGCAAGCTGCTTTTCCAGTTGTTGCACTGTTTCCGCATATCCGCCTTGTACTGCATCAATCCGTTCTTGCAATAGGGTTGCAATGACTTGTGACACGGTAACAAGTTCCGCATCTTTCAGAGTTTTTGCCGTAGTAACGGCTGCCGCCAGTTGCTCTTCAAGGATCTCTTTGCGGTATTTGTTGATAGTGGTCTTTGAGCCGCTACCAAGAACCGCAAGGATATTATCGTTAGTTGGGTTTGAGCCTTGTGCTGCAAGGGATTCGATGGCTTTTGCCACATCTGATTTAGTGATTGCCATGGGTTTACTTCCTACTGTGTACTGTACTGTATCGTATTTTAGTACATTACAGTACAGTACACAATCGATATTTTTTATGAATTATGACTAGCTAAAACTCACCCGTATATTCAAACCAATTCAGGTTGGGTCTATACCGCCTTTATTATTGATGTGTTCTCACGAGCAATTGTTGGATGGAAAGTATCAACACGGATGAATACAGACATGGTGCTCGATGCATTGGAGCAAGCATTGCATGACCGAGGTATGCCAAAGAATGTGATTCATCATTCCGACAGAGGTGTGCAATATCTTTCCATTCGTTATACCAATCGTTTAGAAGCAGCAAATTTACGAGCATCAGTCGGTACGACTGGTGATTCATACGATAATGCTTTGGCTGAAACGGTGAATGGCTTATACAAAACAGAGGTGATTGAATATTTAAAAGCAGATTGGCAAGGTTTAGCAGATGTACAACTTGCGACACTAAACTGGGTAGATTGGTTCAATAAAGAACGTGTACATAGTGCACTGGGTTATGTATCACCTTTTGAGTTTGAAGCAATCTACTATGATAAGATTAATCCGTTAGGTCAGGTGGCCTAACTTAAATAAAAAGTCTCCGACAAACCCGGTACGGTTCAGAGTGCTAAATTTTTAAATACAGAGCTTCTGACATTGGGATAGATTTCCCAAAAGTAGTCATGGTGAGTACTCTGTATTGATTGCCTGTACTGATGTTTCAGTTTTTTCATTGTTCCTCCTAGGTAACATTACCTAGAAGGGATCCTCTGCAAAATAGTACATCGTCTTTAATCCTGTGAACTAAGAATTATCATTTAAAAATACCACAAAGTAGTATAAAATAAACTACTACAAGGTAGTATGAATGCAATCAATGTATACAATATGTGAGACTCCATTATTTACTAAATACTGTCTTGTTTATTGGACTCAGGAAGAATATGAGGAATTCAAAACATTCTTAGCATTAAATCCTGAAGCAGGAGATGTAGAGCCTAATGCAGGTGGTATTCGTAAGATTAGATGGACTAGCGGTGGTAGAGGTAAAAGTGGTGGTGTCAGAGTCATCTACTTTAATCGTTTAGCAAATGGATAGATTTGGTTATTAACCTTGTACAGTAAAAAGCAAACTGTACAGCTTAGTAAGAAGACTCTTCAAGCATTAGTGGAGAAACTAAATGACTCGTTTAATGACTGAAAAAGAACTTGAGGCTTTTGAAGCAACTAGGGATATTGAAGCTGAAATATTACAAGGCATCGACGATATGCTTACTAGTAATGCAGCGAAAAGAACCGTAATCACTGAGACAGATGTAGCGTTAGCTCGTAGAAAGGCTCAACTAACACAAGATCAGTTTGCTAAGATTCTTGGCGTATCAAGACGTACTCTTGAATCATGGGAACAAGGTGCGAGAAGACCATCAGGAGCAGCAACATCCCTTATTCGATTATTTATTGTTGATCCAAAATTTGTAAAAGAGAGTCTGGCTTAATTTAGACAGCTCTCTACTATATTTATTTAAGGTTTTTTATGAAGCACTTAGGATTTGTGGGAAAAAGTACTGAATATTTAGGGTATACCCATATTGAAATTATCAATAGCTCATTACGCTTATCTTTCAATATTCCATCAACAAAAGATCTAGAAGAAACCTTTAAAAAGATAGTCGAAAATAACTATGATTTACTCATGGAAACATCAGCAGAAATCGAGTTCGAATTAGAAAGTGAAACGCTAGCAAAGATAGAAACCATCATAAAAGAAAAAGGGATTGAACTTGATGAGTTTGTTCAAAATGCGCTGATTAAACTTATCAACCAAAATGAATTGGCTAAGACTGATTAGACCTTAAATGTAGACAATAAAAAACCCCGGCATCCTGCCGGGGTTTTTTATTGGAACTTTAGGTCTGTGCTGGCTTAGTGCTTGTCGTATCTGGCCCCATCCTGGTGCTCATTCTTTGTAATTCTAAGGAACTTCCTGTTCCTGACCAATTAATCATATGAAAATTCTACTATTCCGAATAGCCGCAAAGGACCGGAATTTACGTAAGCTAAAGCGTACAAAACAGCCTAAGTTTTATCCACAAGAAATGGGGATAATTTTGAACATTCACGCATTGATAAAATTTAAAAAATCTCAAAATCGACTACTTTTTAAACAAATTTATTGGCAAGAACTATCAAAACTGCTCATAAAAAAGCCGACTTGTTTCAAAATCGGCTTTTGGGGCATTTTTAGATTTTTCTGGTTTTATTAAGTATTTGATATTTGTATTAATATACAAGTGTATTGCGTATAACCACCATTATGTTAAATGGGGGGATTTAATTTCTTTGGGATCTTATTTACACACATAATTACTCAAAACACTATATAGAGGATTCTCAGTACCATCACCATGGTACTTGTATACTCTTCCCATATTTTTATCGGTAATTGGATTTGATTCATATGGTGATGTAGGATTAAAACGAACAGAATTATCTGGTGTATAGCTGGTTGATGTTAAATAATAAAGATTGATAACTTTTTCTACTGGATCCTTATTAAGACAATCAATGATATAACTACCTTTTGCATAAGATACATTATTGTAGTGTTTTTTATAAAAGTAAGACCATCTATCTAAAACTTTATAACCTTTTATTTTATAAGGTTTTATTGAATTTTTATCTAATAATTCGATGGAACCTAACTTCTCATTTATATTTATAAAAATTAATTCTTTATCAGCATAGGCCGAATTAATATTTAATATAGAAAGAAAAAAAATTAGTATTTGAAAAGTTATTTTTTTATTAAGAAGCATATTGTGTAATCCATATAAAAATTTTACTTACCTAAAATTAACATAATACACCTTATACGCAGTTCATCTGTAAGTCCAAAATAGAAATGTCCGGAGGATGGCATATAACTGTAAAAAACTATCTTTAGGTAGGTATCAACTGACATTTTGCCCATTTTAGGTAGGTATCAACTGACATTTTGCCCTTTTAGGTAGGTATCAACTGACATTTTGCCCATTTTAGGTAGGTAAAAACTGACATTTTGCCCATTTTAGGTAGGTATCAACTGACATTTCGACTCTTTTAGGTAGGTATCAACTGACATTTTGACCCTTTTAGGTAGGTATCAACTGACATTTCGACCCTTTTAGGTAGGTATCAACTGACATTTTGCCCTTTTAGGTAGGTATCAACTGACATTTTGCCCATTTTAGGTAGGTATCAACTGACATTTCGACTCTTTTAGGTAGGTATCAACTGACATTTCGACCCTTTTAGGTAGGTATCAACTGACATTTCGACTCTTTTAGGTAGGTATCAACTGACATTTCGACCCTTTTAGGTAGGTATCAACTGACATTTTGCCCTTTTAGGTAGGTAAAAACTGACATTTTGCCCATTTTAGGTAGGTATCAACTGACATTTTGACCCTTTTAGGTAGGTATCAACTGACATTTCGACCCTTTTAGGTAGGTATCAACTGACATTTCGACTCTTTTAGGTAGGTATCAACTGACATTTTGCCCTTTTAAGTAGGTATCAACTGACATTTCTACTTTGGGCTTACAACGTTATAATTCCACTTAGAAATCAATGCTGTAGTTTCTAGTTGATAGCCCATCTTCCCCAAGGTGGGTTTTTTTTATGATTTTTCACGTTCCACGCCTATTCTTTGATCAATGTTCCACGGTTTTATTTAATGTTGCTGAACAATCAATGGATACCAGTAAAGCCCTTTAGGTCTTCTGTTGCTTCAAATATAAAGTCTCTACGATCAAGGATTAGACAATCTTTATTGTGTCGTCTGATTGATCTTGTGGCTTTGCTAATATCATGGCAATCCCAAGATTTGGGATAATACTTTATTAAAGAACGGACAATCTTGTTTTTATATTCTGAGTTTTCTATAATCTTAATTATGTTACATAATCAAGATTGATAATAAAAATGACGCAAAATAAGCATGGTGGTGCACGCAAAGGTTCTGGCCGTCCTTTTGTCTATAACGAACCGACCAAGGTCATTCGGGTGCCAGAGTCTCGTGTATTGGAAATCAAACAATACCTGAAGAAAAATGACGCTCCAAAGTTTAACGATATTTCCTCTATTACATTGCTTGAGACAAAAACACATTATGAGATTCCTGTTGCTTTGCAAAAAGTTGCTGCAGGCTTCCCTTCCCCTGCTCAGGACTATATCGATAAGACCCTTGATCTAAACGAGTTTCTTATTCAAAACCAACAGGCAACCTTTATCGTTGAAGTGGAATCCTTATCCATGCGTGATGCAGGGATTGATCTGAATGACAAGCTAATCGTTGACCGTAGTATTGAAGCCAAGCATGGGGATATTGTTCTGGCATTGATTGACAATGATTTTACGATTAAACGTTTGATGATTGAGGGTAATCAATGCTGGTTGCAGGCGGCTAATCCTGATTTTGCTGATATCCATTTGAAAGATAATCAAACCATGCTGATTTGGGGTGTGGTTACCAGTGTGATCAAGAAGTTCAGATGAGCAGTTACGAGCGGATTTATGCCCTGATTGATATTAACAACTGTTATGTCAGTTGTGAGCGGGTATTTAATCCCAGTCTAAACAATAAACCTGTGATTGTGCTCAGCAATAACGATGGCTGTGCTGTGGCAAGAAGTAATGAAGCCAAAGCGCTAGGCATCAAAATGGGCGTTCCTCTCTTTCAAATACAGGATATTGTTCAACAACATCAGGTCGTGGTGTTATCCAGTAACTATGCTTTATATGCTGAAATGTCCAAACGTTTTCATTCAATTTTGGCTAGTTTTGTTGCGCCACATGAACAGGAAATCTATTCAATTGATGAGTGTTTTTTAGACCTGACCAGTTATGCACAAAATTTTGACTTAACTCAGTATGCGCATCACATGAAACAACGATTGTTGGATTGGATTGGCTTACCCGTCTCGATTGGTATCGGGCGTAGTAAAACTGAAGCCAAAATGGCCAACCATCTTGCCAAAAAAAGACAGGGTTTCAAGGGTGTGTGTAACTTACTCAATATGGATTTCCTAGATCAGGAAATGCTTTATTCAGACATTGAGGTCGGTGAAGTTTGGGGCGTTGGTCGTAAGTTGGTAAAAAAACTAAATGCTATGGGAATCTATTCAGTGCTAGATTTAGTGATGCAAGATGCACATCGCATGGCGAGTCTTTTTTCTGTGGTAATGCAAAGAACTGTATTGGAGCTACAAGGCGTTTCTTGCATGCAGTTGGATGATACCCCTCCCCCCAAACAGCAAATCATAGCCAGTCGTTCATTTGGTGAAAAAGTTACCGAGCTAGATGATCTCAAAGAGGCTATGGGCAAATATGTACAGGATGCGGTCATACGTTTACGAGCAGACGCTTCCTTATGTGGATGTGTCATTGCTTTTGTGCAATCGAATCCTTTTGATTCAAAGGTTCCCTATTACAGTAAATCGTTGGCTTTTGAGTTTCCTGAACCGACGGATTGTGTTTTGGATGTAATTAATACAGCCATGCAACTGCTGGAACACATTTATAAATCTGACGTGAAATATAAAAAGTGTGGTGTAATTCTGACGGATTTAATCGCTAAGCAGCGCTTTACTCCTGACCTGCTGACAGACCACGGCCAGCGTGAAAGTAATGAAAGCCTCATGCAGACTTTAGAAGCGGTACAGGCGAGATATGGGAAAACTAAATTAGCTGTTGGCAGCTGCTACTTGCCACAACGAAAGTGGTCCATGAATCGTACCCATTTGACCCAGAACTATTTCAGCTGGCAGGGATTATTAAAGATCGGCCATTAAATTCATTAGCCCCACCTATTTGCTCTAAGCCAACTTAATGAAGAACTCGGCACATCGACACAGGCTTGATCTTCAGTCAACCATTTAACAACTTAAGTATGTTGTTTGGGATCCATGTAACACCTCTAGAGGAAAAAGGTGGTTAGTAATAAAACTCTGCTCAAGCAAATTTATTGGGTTAACTGTCAGTTTTCACCATCTCATGTCCTTTATTTCTAGAACATTCTAGACTTTTCTCGACCTAGAATTTTTATTCTTTAAAGGTGTCATTCAACGCCTGTTGCACAGCATCAATACGTAACTTACAGGCTTTATAGGCAGTCATGGACTCTTCAACGATCGCCATCAGGTTATCAATATCCGGTTCTTCCTGAGATTCAAGAAATTCGGCATTTTTCTTGAGAATTTCATAACCTTTTTTGAAACTTAGTTCTTCATTGTTCATGTGCGTTTACCTGTGTCACGGTGGCATCAATGGTGCCATCCTTAAGTTCAATCTGTAATTCCTGGTCAGTAATCTGCTGGATGGAACGGATGGCTTTGCCTTAGCTACGGACAATTGCATAGCCCTTGGCCATCACATTATGAGGATTCTGTAGGGCACTGTTGCAAATAGGCTGACATGATAAGCTAAATATCTTATTTATTTCGAGATACAGCAGATGAATCCCTTCCACGGTCGGCACTTTCAAGGTGAAATCATTCTTTGGGCTGTTCGTTGGTATTGTAAATATGGCATCAGCTATCGTGAACTTCAGGAAATGTTGGCCGAACGTGGTGTGAATGTCGATCACACCACGATTTATCGCTGGGTTCAGCGTTATGCTCCAGAAATGGAAAAACGTTTACGTTGGTATTGGCGTAATCCTACAGATCGACATTTATGGCATCTGGATGAAACTTACGTAAAAGTGAATGGCAAATGGGCATATCTATACCGTGCAGTTGACCAACGTGGCCATACTCTTGATTTCTATCTTTCTGCTAGACGAAATACCCATTCAGCTTATTGTTTTCTTGGTAAGATTTTGAATCATGTCAAAAAATGGCAGATTCCACGAGTCATAAACACTGATAAGGCTCATACCTATGGCCGTGCTTTGTCGCGACTAAAACAGGAAGGAAAGTGTCCTGAAGACCTGGAGCATCGACAGATTAAATACAAGAATAACGTGATTGAATGTGATCATGGCAAGCTCAAACGGATCATCAAGGCTACGTTGGGATTCAAGTCTATGAAAACGGCTTATGCCACAATTAAAGGTATTGAGGTTATGCGTGCTCTACGCAAAGGACAAGCATCGTCATTTTATTATGGTCAGCCTCAGGGTGAAGTGTGTCTAATCAACAGGGTTTTCGGTCTCTAAGTACTTTTTAAAGGGAACATCATCGACTCAAATCTCTATTTGCAACAGTGCCATAAAGGATATATAAATGACTGACCTAGTTTGATTGTTATTACATATTACTTAGCCTAAGTCGTTCTAAATAAGTAATGAGAACTATATCAGAAAAATTGATAAATGTCAAGAGTTAAGGCCATATATTGTGCTTTTTGTTAAAAATGACACTATATATAGTATTTTAATTTGTTCTATCAATGCGATTTTTTTCTACAACTTTATACATATTTGAAAATTCATTTGGAACGTCTTCAGTTATAACCATGCGATAGTATCCAGGTTGTGCAGATTTTTTTAAGTAACCTTCATTATCCACATCGTGCTCATTAAACATATAAAGATAAAGTTCAAAAGTTCGGCGAATTCCATCATTTAGTTCCTCAAATCTATCTATATTAGCTAAAGTAAAAAAACCTTCTCCAGTCACGCCTTCTATAATTGTTGGAAAACTAATTAAAAATCTATTCGCATTTTCATTATATTCAACCTCTGTCAATTGGTAAGTATAATTCTCTCCAGTTGCAGCAATACTACAGCCATCGAAACCACCCCAAAGAACAAAATATCTGTTATTACCTAAATAAACATGGTCAGTCGTTGTATAACTGATATAGATCGTATCTTCAGGATTACCATAGTTATTTTCTTCAGATTCTTCAAAAGTTGTTCTACAAGCTGTTGCTAACGCATAGTTTTTAACAGTTTGAAATACTTGCTCTTTATGAGTAAGTTGAGCAAAAGATATTGTTGATGTACTAAAAATAGAAAATACAGCAAATAGGGCAGTTCTTAGTTTCATTGTATAAGTTGTTGTAAAGATGAAGATAGTTCAGTGTAGCATTCTGTACCTGATCCGTTAAATGACATTTTAGGCTTATAGTGGTAGTCATTCATTTCTGTTTTGAACGCTACTTCCATGTCATAGACTGCTTCTGCTGTATCGGGTAGTTCTAATAGGATCTCCCATTCGTATGGCATAGAGCGAACTGTACCGTATCTGGTGAGTATGTTATTCATGGTTATGCCGAGTTTGTAAAATGACTCTTCCTTATTCCAGCATTTGATTAGGTAGAAGATTGGTTGACCGCCATTCAGTACAGCTTGATCTAGGAAAGCTTGACGCTTACAGCCCTTGATCTTCATTTGTTGTCTTCTTAGTACGTGGCTTTCTTGTTTTTGGTAATACAGGTACACGTGCATCTGCTGTTGCTTTCTTATTGGCTTGTACCAGATTAATGTTGTTGACTTCTAGGCTTGCTTCTAAAGCATTGTCGATACCACTTTTAAAAGTTTTAATTTCAAAGTCTTCAGGAGCTTTGAAGTATTGTTCAAATACAGTTACAGGAACAGTAGGTCCATTTAGAATAAGCTGTAGCTTTGTTTGATCTGACAATTCTGGGTTGAAGTCATTATATGTTGCTAATACAAATTTCTTTTTGTTAGTAATGATAAATACTGAATACATAGTTATATCTCTTTTTATTTGAAGTTGTTTTTGTTCTTATTGAATGCTTGTTTATATATAAGTTTTAGTTATAGAAAACAGATACATATATAACATATTTTTATTATATTGTCAATCCTTATAACTTTTAGGAATAAGAATACCTATTCTGCATAGGCTATTCGTATTTGTAGTCTTTAAATGCACTTCCTTCTACCATCTCATAGCAATTGACTAGGACCACA
Organism: Acinetobacter portensis; assembly: GCF_023158935.1. Taxonomy (GTDB): domain Bacteria; phylum Pseudomonadota; class Gammaproteobacteria; order Pseudomonadales; family Moraxellaceae; genus Acinetobacter; species Acinetobacter faecalis. The sequence continues at coordinate 14,490 of NZ_CP096123.1, read as the reverse complement.
TCTGTAAAACCTTGAATCTGACTTGGTCGAGCTTCTTTTTCATACCTTCTACCTTCCCAAGCTTGTTGAACAATCTCTTCAACTAATTTTTTATATTTATAGTGTTTGTATGCATAAGGAAAATCTTCTTTTAGGTCACTTTTTATTGCATCACTTATCCCTTCAATTACATCATATTTAGAAACACCACCTTCTTGAAATTGGTACATTGCTTCTTTAGCTATGGCTGCTGATACAGAGCAAATATGATATGGAAGATTCTTATCATCTCCAGCATTGGCTGTAGTCGTACTTAACAAAGCAAAGAGTAAAGCAGTCTTTTTCATACTAATAAATTCTTGAATTAGAATAGAACCTATCTTAAATGGTATTAAGAAATAAACAAACTCAAAACAAGATAGTAGGGCAGTCAGTTCTGGAATATAGGGCACCAGAGCGGCTTTTTATTGATTATTCATGTTCCACGCTTAAAATTCGAACAGTGTTTCATGATTTTTATAAGTTAAACTAAATGGCACTGTTGCAAAGTTAGCGATGAGGCAGCCTTTTGTCTTATTCAAAGGCCTTACATTTCAAAAACTCTGCTTACCAGGCGCATTTCGCCCAGGGGATCACCATAATAAAATGCTGAGGCCTGGCCTTTGCGTAGTGCACGCATCACCTCAATACCTTTGATGGTGGCGTAAGCCGTCTTCATGGATTTAAATCCCAGCGTGGCGTTGATTATCCGTTTCAGTTTGCCATGATCGCATTCAATCACGTTGTTCCGGTACTTAATCTGTCGGTGTTCAACGTCAGACGGGCACCGGCCTTCGCGTTTGAGCAGAGCAAGCGCGCGACCAGGCGGGCGCTTTATCCGTGTTGATGAATCGTGGGATCTGCCACTTCTTCACGTTGTTGAGGATTTTACCCAGAAACCGGTATGCAGCTTTGCTGTTACGACGGGAGGAGAGATAAAAATCGACAGTGCGGCCCGGCTGTCGACGGCCCGGTACAGATACGCCCAGCGGCCATTGACCTTCACGTAGGTTTCATCCATGTGCCACGGGCAAAGATCGGAAGGGTTACGCCAGTACCAGCGCAGCCGTTTTTCCATTTCAGGCGCATAACGCTGAACCCAGCGGTAAATCGTGGAGTGATCGACATTCACTCCGCGTTCAGCCAGCATCTCCTGCAGCTCACGGTAACTGATGCCGTATTTGCAGTACCAGCGTACGGCCCACAGAATGATGTCACGCTGAAAATGCCGGCCTTTGAATGGGTTCATGTGCAGCTCCATCAGCAAAAGGGGATGATAAGTTTATCACCACCGACTATTTGCAACAGTGCCCAAAAAAGTTCGTGGTGGAGAAAAGATAAGCTATGCAAGGCTTTAGGAGACGTGGTTTTTCAGGATGACGAAGAACGATTCGGCGCTAGGTGCAACATAGGTGCATCGCACGAGCGCTAGGAACGGCGAAAAAAGGCGGACGTGGCGAAATCGGTAGACGCAGCAGACTTTAAAATTGGAGTGCCCGCGGGGAAATCCGCGGAGTAGAACCGCTCAAAGTCGGGGAACGCTAACGGGCAATACCCTAAGCCAATCCCGAGCCAAGCCCCTTCGGGGGAAGGTGTAGAGACTGGACGGGCGGCGCTAAAGCCTTCGGGCAATGGCGAAGGGACAGTCCAGACCACGAACGTCATCAGACGGCGGCGAAAGTCGAGGTGGTACGAAAATCTGCTTCTCTGTGAGAGTACGGGTTCGAGTCCCGTCGTCCGCACCACAAAGCCAAACATCCCTGCGATGATCGACCTCTGGGCGTTTGGTCGTGAGCCCGCCACCTCGCGCTACGCTTTGCGCAGGCGTCGAAGGCGATCAGGTGCGCCCATCGATTCCGTCGAGCACCATCGCTGCGAGTTCATCGCTGGTGTGCACACCACTATCGAGAACACGGGTTGTGCATGGAAGCCGTTCCCTTGCGGCCAAGCATCGGGCGACATTCGCTAATCGCCACTCTCGAATCTCCGCATTTCGATTCGGGTCAGGATGCATGGTCTGGTTCGCGATCCGGTGACGCAATAGGTCCTCGTTGAGCGTCAGAAAGATGTGCAGCAGCTGATCGTCGATCCGCCTTACCCCGTCGAGTATCTCAGTCAGATAGTCCGGGTGCACGAGCGTCATTGGGATGATGATGTCCTGCGAGTAATTCCTTCGAATCTCCCTGACCGCCGCGATCGTAAGTCCCCCTCCACAAGGGGAGATCCTGATAGTCTCCGCTCGCTGGCATGGGGACCGTTTCTTTCACCACGAACCCGATTTCCTCGGGGTCAAAGATCAGCGATTTGGAACGCCGATCGCGCAGCCGCTTAGCGAGCGTCGTCTTTCCGGCCGAAAGGTCCGTTGATCCAGATTATCATTGTCGACGGCCTCTAACCTGAAGGCTCGCAAGAGCGCTCGACGGCCTCGTGCGGAGGCACGATCGGAGTGGTTCCGAAATGCTTCTCAAGATAGGTGACGCCGAACGTCACGATGTCCTGCGCGTCGAACAGGTAGCACTGAGCAAAGCCCACGACACCTTCTCGATGGCGACCGAGCTTCACGTAAGCATTTGCTATAGTTTCAACCGCATCCGGCTTTCCTTCGATAGCAAAGCAATCGAGAATGCCGTTTGAATCGTAATCCGATGCCGTTTTCCAGGCGACTTCACCGTCTCTTCCAAGCATCGGCATCTCATACGTCACCCACCGTTTGTTGGGGATATCGGCAACCGCCTCGGCGTAGTGCAATGCGGTAACGGAGTTTAGCGGCGCACCAACAGCAGGGCCTTCCCGCCAAGGCGAACGAACCGCTCGACGGGCGATCCTTCCCCAAGGCGTGACCGAGTTCGTGAGGCTCCGTCAGCGTTTCAGCCAGCGGACCAACCGCGACCATCGATGCATCGGGGTGCGCGCTGCGCCGCGCGCCGGGGCTTGAACCAGAAATTGATTCAGCAGGCCGAACCCACGGTAAGTCCGGCTGTTGCGGATCGAACGGCAGCCAGGTACGGCGGGCTTCGTCATCCAGCCGAGCGCCATTCAGAGTCTCCTCGTAGGGTGATCGGTCCCACGACGCGTATCCCATCACAGTGCCAGTCGGCCCAACCGCGGAGCGTAACGCGGCAACGACCGTCTCCGCTCCTCCTTCGACCGGACCAATCGCTTTAAGTGAGGCATGCACCATCAAGAGGTCACCGGTTTGGACTCCGAGTTTTTGAAGCGCCTCCGTTATTGCCTTCCGCGTATGCATCGCGATATCTCCTCTAAACTGCAAAACACTATACCTATCGAGATATCACTCTACTATACCTATCGAGATGAAGAAATTCTAAAATTAACATAATACACCTTATACAAAATGCCCTTGTAAGCCCTTAATCAAGGGCATTTTTAGTCTCTACTTAACATAAAATTTTGGTGGTGCTTCAAAAAGTATGCTGCCTTTAAATGAAGCCATTATTGATGTAAAAGAAAAGAAGGCTAAATCAAAAGCTTTAAAATGGTTTTCAAGCTTTTTTGAAAAATTACAGCTTCTTCTGAAGCTACGCCTAATTCTATGCCTTATTTTGCAATTATTGCCTTCAATACCTACAGTAAAAAATTTACCAATACTTTGCTTACCATTTTTAAAAGCAGTGATGAAACTGTCCCAATGATCACTTGCAATTCGGGTGTAGTGAATATCTAATTGTTTAAGCTTTGTCTTCAATTGTTAGACTGTAGCTAAATCTCGTTTACCCCAAACATAAGCAACAATTTCACCTGTTTCTCGATGATAGGCGTAAATAAGCCATTGTTTATTCTTTTTATTTCCAACAAAATTCCAGAACTCATCTACTTCGAGAGATTCATAATGACTTTGCTGAGGCTGAATTTCATAGGTTGATTCAGTTAAAGTACGTAAAACTTTACCGATACTGATGCGCTCAACTTCAGCAATATCTCGTATACCGCTGCCTCTGACCATCAACTGTAATATTTTACGAGTAATACCTGACTTACATCCTAGATAGCTCAGTGCATGATCACCAATAAACTGACGTTTACAGTCTTTGCACTGATAGTTTTGTTTCCCATCTACTTTGATACCATTTTTCTTTATACTATCACTGAGGCAGGTTGGACATTTGATTGCTAGAGTTATTTGCATTTCTCTATTTTATCAAAATCCAATCGGCTTTTTCTTCAGCATACTTTTTGAAACACTACCAAAAATAGATTAACCTCAAACTTCTAATTCTTATAAATAATGAAAAACACCCAACTTATCTAGCACATCTAAAGACAATTGTTTACGTAGAGCAATATCATCACCAGCTTTCATTTGCATATTTAAAGCAAATGCCACCACTTGCCCATCTGCCTTTTCAACAAAACCCACATACCAACCCACTTGCGGGTCTACAGCCATTCCCCAGCCACTTTTAGCATATAGACGATTCTCCCCTCTGCGCTCTACATACAACATCTCTTTCACTTGTTGCTGAACTTCAGGTTTAAAAGGCAATTGCCCTTGGGCTAAATCATACACAAACTTTACTTCTTGTATAGGTGTAATTGTCAAAGGCCCTTTCAACCAAAATTGATCAACTTCCGTGCCTATTTGCATATTGCCATAACCAATACGTTGCAATTCACTTTGCATTAAGCTTGGACCAATACGACGTGCCAATTCTTGATATACAGGCACTGTAGATGCTTGCATGGCTTCGCCCAAAGTAAAATCTTTGTCCCATGCTTTAAAAAAACGTGGCTTTCCATCCCACTTAAATATTTCTGTAGATGTTGCTTTATGATTTTCTAAACCAATTAGTGCATTGGCAATTTTAAATGTAGATGCAGGAATATAAGCTGTTTTTGCTCGGTCTAAATGCGTGCCATATTTTTTAATATTTTGACCATCATATGTGACAAACACAGCATCAGCTGAGATTTCATTAAAAAGCGCTTGAACATTCTGATCGATGATTGAGTTATTCACTTGTGGAATTGTACTTGTTTTTGCTCGACTCATACTATGCTCAGCACAAGCCCCAATACTTATGCTTAAGCAAACTAAACTCAATATTTTTAATAATTTCATGATATACAACTTTAAAATTTGGTAGTGTTTCAAAAAGTATGCTGAAGAAAAAGCCGATTGGATTTTGATAAAATAGAGAAATGCAAATAACTCTAGCAATCAAATGTCCAACCTGCCTCAGTGATAGTATAAAGAAAAATGGTATCAAAGTAGATGGGAAACAAAACTATCAGTGCAAAGACTGTAAACGTCAGTTTATTGGTGATCATGCACTGAGCTATCTAGGATGTAAGTCAGGTATTACTCGTAAAATATTACAGTTGATGGTCAGAGGCAGCGGTATACGAGATATTGCTGAAGTTGAGCGCATCAGTATCGGTAAAGTTTTACGTACTTTAACTGAATCAACCTATGAAATTCAGCCTCAGCAAAGTCATTATGAATCTCTCGAAGTAGATGAGTTCTGGAATTTTGTTGGAAATAAAAAGAATAAACAATGGCTTATTTTTGTTCAAAAGTCATATTTTACCTCGGAGAAACCGGACATTTTTATTGGTGAGAATATAGACACTTTAAATGGGTTCTAACACTCTCGTTTCGTATAACAGCCATTATGTTAAATGGACATAAATCAATTCTAAAATTATCTATGATCATTCTTACTTTTACTTCAGTACTGCGGTTAGGGTGGATAGAAAAGGGCCTAACTGCTATCATTGCCCCCGAAACCCTCCAAAATAGATATCTTTCTTAATATGACACTTACGCCACCATAAGTTTATTTATCTCTTAAAACAGTAAATAACTCATCACTGTCTAGTGATGTGGTGTAGTAGCTTGTGTGTCATATATCACATCACTAGCCTTTCCTAAAATTTAAAAAAATAGGCTATTTTCATGTTATCCACTATTCGAGAACAATGGTTCTCCAATATTCGCGGGGATGTTCTTGCGGGTATTGTTGTTGCTTTGGCTCTAATTCCTGAAGCAATTGCCTTTTCAATTATTGCAGGTGTCGACCCTAAGGTAGGGTTATATGCTTCATTCTGTATTGCCGTGGTGATTTCTTTCGTAGGCGGTCGTCCAGGGATGATTTCTGCTGCAACTGGTGCTATGGCTTTATTAATGGTCACACTGGTTAAAGAGCATGGTCTGCAATACTTATTAGCAGCCACAATTTTGACAGGATTTATTCAAATCCTAGCAGGCTATCTAAAATTAGGTGCATTGATGCGCTTTGTGTCAAAGTCGGTTGTGATTGGCTTTGTGAATGCCTTGGCTATTCTAATTTTTATGGCCCAATTGCCTGAACTCACCAATGTGACATGGCATGTCTATGCGATGACAATTGGTGGTTTAGCCATTATTTATCTATTCCCCTATATCCCAGTAATAGGCAAGCTTTTACCCTCTCCCCTCATCTGTATTGTACTCCTCACGCTCTTTGCCTTGTTCATTGGTTTAGATGTAAGAACCGTAGGTGATATGGGGCAATTACCAGATACTCTTCCAATTTTCTTGCTTCCTGATATTCCTTTAAATCTTGAAACTTTAGCTATTATTTTGCCTTATTCACTGGGATTAGCAGCCGTCGGTTTGCTTGAATCTATGATGACAGCAACGATTGTCGACGATTTAACAGATACCACCAGTGATAAAAACCGTGAGTGTAAAGGACAAGGCGTTGCCAATGTCGCTTCAGGCTTCTTAGGCGGAATGGCAGGCTGTGCCATGATCGGTCAATCAATTATTAATGTGAAATCTGGTGGTCGTACCCGTTTATCTACCTTTAGTGCGGGGGTCTTCCTGTTAATTATGGTGGTGTTTATCAGTGACTGGCTCAAAGTCATTCCAATGGCTGCACTGGTTGCCGTAATGATCATGGTTTCAATCGGAACATTTAACTGGGATTCACTGCGCAATATTCGCCAATATCCCTTCTCTAGCAATATCGTAATGATAGCGACAGTGGTTGTGGTTGTTGCCACACATAACCTGGCTTATGGCGTATTAGTCGGTGTTCTTCTTTCTGCATTATTTTTTGCTAACAAAATTGAACGCTACATGGCAATTCAGTCCGAATTTAATGAACCTGAAAGTACCCGTACTTATACGGTGACGGGTCAAGTGTTCTTCAGCTCGGCAGATAAATTTACGTCTGCATTTGATTTCAAAGAAGCACTTTCAAAAGTTGTGATTGATGTTAGTCAGGCTCACTTTTGGGATGTGTCTGCGGTCGCTGCCGTAGATAAAGTGGTCATTAAGTTTAGACGTGAAGGAACAGAAGTCGAACTGATTGGAATGAATGAAGCCAGTAAAACGTTAGTCGATAAGTTTGGTATCCATGATAAGCCAGATGCTTTAGATCGCTTAAATAGCCACTAAGAGGGATGAATTATGTCAAAAATTATTGCATGTATTGATGGATCATTAGCAACAAATACCGTTTGTGATTATGCAGCTTGGTTTAGCGATAAATTGAATTCACCTCTTCAGTTATTGCATGTCATTGATAAGCCAAAAGCGAAAGCACCACAAGATTTAAGTGGTGCAATTGGTCTAGGAAGTCGAGAAACCTTGCTAAACGAGTTGGTTGAACTGGAAGAACGTAAGGGGAAAATTGAGCTAGAGCATGGCCAAATTCTTCTTCGGGAAGCAAAAAACTATCTATTGGAGAAGTTCTCTATTGATGCTCAAAGCTTTCAACGCCATGGCAGTCTTTTAGAAACAATCATGGGAATGGAAGAGGATATTCGAGTTCTTGTTATGGGTAAGCATGGAACTGAAACCGAGCACAATTCCAGTAAAGTTGGAACCCATATTGAAAATGTTGTTCGTGCTCTTCATAAACCCGTGTTAATCACATCCTCACCGTTTAGTCCACCTCAGTCATTTTTAATTGCTTTTGATGGAAGTCCTACTGCACGTATTTGTGTAGACAAAATTGCAAATAGCCCTTTATTAAAAACCCTGACAGCTCATGTGGTATATGTTGGTAAGCCAAATAGTGATATGACATCACAAGTCACTTGGGCAAAAGAGCTACTTGCAAATAATGGTTTTGATGTCATTGATAGTGTGCTTGAAGGTGATGTTGAGAAATCTATATTGGATTATCAAGAAAAAAACGTTATTGATATGATTGTGATTGGTGCATATGGTCATTCAAAGATACGCCAGTTTTTTATTGGTAGTACGACGACCAAATTGTTATCAAGTTCTACAAAACCAGTATTATTACTAAGATAATTTTTACAAGATAAAGGGATAGTTAAAAACTATCCCTTTTTTAGAATTTCTAAAATTAACATAATACACCTTATACGTAATGTGTTATAATTCCACTTAGAAATCAATGCTGTAGTTTCTAGTTGATAGCCCACCTTCCCCAAGGTGAGCTTTTTTTGTGATTTTTCACGTTCCACGCTTAAAATTCGAACAGTGTTTCATGATTTTTATAAGTTAAACTAAATTTAGTTGCTAATCCCAATAAGCTATTCACTAACTTGTAAATATCGGTATACCGCCTGACGACTAATCCCAAAAGCTTTCCCTAATGCCATTTTCGATGGATACGTCCCCTCCTTCCATGCTTGTCGTAAAGCTTCAGCTTGGTCAGGCTTTAGTTTATGCACCCGACCTTTGTACTTCCCCTGAGCAGAGGCGAGTTTTATTCCTTCCTTTTGCCGCTCTAAAATGATCTCACGTTCGAACTGTGCAAAAGCACCCATCATTTGAAGCATCAAATTATCCATCGGGGTGGATTCGGCTGTAAAAGTAATATTTTCTTTTACAAACTGGATGGCGATCCCTCGTTTGACCAGTTTATCTACTTCAGTGACCAAATCTTTTAGGCTTCGCGCAAAACGATCCATTGAATGTACAATCACCCTGTCCCCTTCCCGGACATAGTTCAACATTTCCTGAAATTTAGGTCGGTCAGTATTTTTACCTGAAGCACGGTCAACAAAAATCCGGTCGACCTCAATTCCTTCAAGTTGACGTCCAGTGTTTTGCTCGACAGAACTTACCCGGACATACCCTACTTTTTGGCCTTTCACTTTTTCACGCCCCAATTGGATAAAAATGAACAATTTCGTAAATTATAATTCTTTAACACTAAAGTTACATGTTACTTATGATTAAAAATCATTTAAATGATACATAATTTCATGAACTTTCAGATTGTAACTTTAGGGTATACTCTAAAGTTACATAATTCGTGATTTAAAGAGACCTAGAAAAAGAGAAATGGTATTTATTTGAGCTAATCAAAGTTGAGAAACTTTAGAATTCTTGCGTTAGTCAAATTTTAAGCAGCCAAAAGCTATATTCTATGAGGTTTTAGCCAATTCAAAAATTAGATAAAACTATACTTTCTCAAGAGGTCTTTTGATTAAATAATAAGCGTGGAACGTGAAAAATCATAAAAAAAGCCCACCTTGGGGTAGATGGGCTATCAACTAGAAACTACAGCATTGATTTCTAAAGAGAATTAGAACGCTGTTATTCCCAAGTAGAAATGTCCTACCTAATAACCAAATAGAAATGTCCTATATGGACATTTCCAAGTCAAGCACAGGATTCAGATTTCGTTGTTGAATTGCTGTTTTCTGTGCACGTCTGCTTGGCATCTTTTGAGAACGATTGCGTTTGTTTTGTTGTTCCAGTTCTTCATGCTGTTGTTGGATATGATTCAGAACAGCACCCAACCGTTTATTCTCAACAATCTCTCGCTGGTTGAGCTGACTTAATTTATCGAAGATGCTGTAATTGATCTTCCGGCCTTCATGCATGATGGCTACAGTACCATCCGGGTATTCTAGAAACTCAAGATATTTACCAATCAGCCTCTGGTTTTCTTCTGTACTCTCCAGGAGATATACACATTTATCATAAGTAATGGTCAGGCTATTGGTGACTCTACGTGGCTCTCGCCAGGTAAAAATATCATCTAATTGCTCAGCTGTTTCGGTGGCAGAGCGGTGTAAGTTTGAACCGTACCGGGTTTGTCGGAGACTTTTTTATTTAAGTTAGGCCACCTGACCTAACGTGTTAATCTTATCATAGTACATTGCTTCAAACTCAAAAGGCGATACATAACCCAGTGCGCTGTGTACACGTTCTTTATTGAACCAATCGACCCAGTTTAGTGTCGCAAGTCGTACATCTGCTAAACCTTGCCAATCTGCTTTTAAATATTCAATCACCTCTGTTTTGTATAAGCCATTCACCGTTTCAGCCAGAGCATTATCGTATGAATCACCCGTTGTACCGACTGATGCTCGTAAATTTGCTGCTTCTAAACGATTGGTATAGCGAATAGAAAGATATTGAACACCTCTATCTGAATGATGAATCACATTCTTAGGCATACCTCGATCGTGCAATGCTTGCTCCAATGCATCGAGCACCATATCTGTATTCATCCGTGTAGATACTTTCCATCCAACAATTGCTCGTGAGAACACATCAATAACAAATGCGGTGTAGACCCAGCCAGAATTGGTTTGAATATACGTAAAGTCACTGACCTGAGCACTGCTTCGCAAGGGTCAGGTCGATCAGCACTAAAATTCCGTTTCACTAAATCATCTGCTCGTTTTTGATCATCTCGGCTGCGGGTAGTTTGTTTGTTCTTACCACGCCAAACACCTTGTATATCTAGCTTCTGCATCAATCGAGCAACTGTACAACGTGCAATAACATAGCCTTCACGTTTCAATTTTTGCCAAACTTTACGTACACCATATCGACCTGAACTTTCTTTCCAAATACGTTTGATTTGTTCTGCATGATGTAAATCATGCTGAGCACGTTTCGCTCGATGTTCTGGGTTATCAACGAGATCTAAAGCCCGATAATAGGTCGAAGCTGCAATCGGTAAAATTCTACAAATCGCTTCAACACCATATCGATCTTTATTGTTATGGATAAAATCCACCATTATTTGTGTGGGCGGTCGAGCTCCGCCTGGGCGAAAAAAGCGGCTGCTTTGCGTAGAATTTCATTGGCACGCTTTAATTCTTTAATTTCACGTTCCATTTGCTTCATTTTTTCTTGGTCAGATATCTGTTGTACTAAGCCAAATGATTTTTAACCAAAACTATCTTGAATATTAAAAAAATTAGTTAAGTCATGAATTAATTAATAATTTATAAGTTTATGAAATTATTATTATTTTAATATGTAGAGCATGCAAATATCCTTCTTAAGAGCTCTCAGAATCATTAATTTATACAACTAAGGTCTAGAATTTAAATTTTATATTGACTTGGTTTAGATTAAATTATATATATTAATAATGATACGAAACGTATCATTATACGAAGAATATAAGAATGGGATGTATAAAAAATGGTAGGACTAATTGGAATAGTCTTGTCCCTAATACTGCTGATGTATCTGGCATATAAAGGATTTAGCGTAATTGTTCTGGCTCCACTGCTTGCACTGTTTGCTGTTGCTTGGAGTGGATTGAGTAATGAATTACTTGGATTTTATTCTCAAATTTTTATGACCGGCTTAGGCGGGTACATAATTAAATATTTCCCACTTTTTTTGCTAGGTGCAATATTTGGGAAGCTAATGGATGACTCTGGCTCTGCACGAACTATTGCCAATTTTTTCGTCGAAAAATTAGGGCATAAAAGAGCTATGCTTTCGATTGTGCTCTCATGTGCAATTTTAACTTATGGTGGTGTATCACTATTTGTTGTTGGTTTTGCAGTTTTCCCGATAGCATCAGCACTATTCAAAAAACTTGGAATTCCGAAAAGATTAATTCCAGCTGCAATTATGTTGGGTGCTTTAACTTTTACAATGACAGCATTACCCGGAACGCCTGCAATTCAAAATGCAATTCCAATGCCGTTTTTTAATACTGATTTATACGCTGCACCTGGCTTAGGAGTTTTATCCTCTATCTTTATTATAATTACAGGAATGTGGTGGTTAAATAAGCGTATTGCCAAAGCAGATTCTCTAAAAGAAGGTTATGGCAATCATGTTGAAATCCATAACAATGACGGTGCATTGACCACTTCGGGTCCAAGCCTTACCATTGCTTTTGCTCCCATTTTAGTAGTAATAATTACTAACTTGGTTCTTACTAAAATAATCTTACCTTCACTCGATACAGCATATTTAGCAACTGATAAATTCGGTAATGTTTCATTAAACTCAGTTGTAGGGCTTTGGGCAATTATTTGTGCTCTGGTCTTAGCATGTTTAACTATCATTATTTTAAATTGGAAAGCGATCGTAAATATTAAAGACTCAATACAACAAGGGGTCTCATCTTCGTTCTTACCTATTTTTAATACAGCATCAGAAGTTGGTTATGGTTCAGTTATAGCATCATTGGCTGGCTTCATTATTCTACGTGATTTCTTAGTTGGTATTGCACCAGACAATCCTCTTATCTCTGAAGCTATTGTTATTAATGTACTGGCTGGGATTACAGGCTCAGCATCAGGCGGCTTAAGTATTGCTTTAAATACTATGGGGGAAACCTATAAAAATTTAGCAATAGATAATGGTATTTCATTAGAACTTATGCACAGAGTAGCCTCTATGGCATCTGGTGCCTTAGATTCGCTTCCCCATAATGGTGCAGTAATTACCATTATCACATTATGTGGATTAACGCATAAACAATCTTATTACGACATGTTTATTGTCGCTGTTGTAATTCCACTCATTGCTTTAGCAGGGGTAATTACCCTCGGAACTATGTTCGGATCATTCTAGAAAGTTAATTACTTCAATAATTTATGGTGAATTTAAAATGTCTCATTCAATTAACCTTCCACGAATTATGCAAGTCGGGAAAAATGCTAGAAGTCATCTTCCTGAGATTTTGAATAGCTTAGGAGCGAAAAGACCATTAATCATCACTGATAAAATGATGGTTTCACTGGGATATATTGATCAGATTCAAAATTTACTTAAGGCAGAAAACATCGAGAGTGACTATTTTGATGAAACGATTCCTGAGCCGACTTCAGCTTCAATTGAAGCTGGAGTGAATCATGTCAAAACGCACCAATATGATGCCATTATTGCTGTAGGTGGCGGAAGCCCTATCGACAGTGCTAAGGCTATCAGTATTTTAAGTAAGTTTGGGGGAGAGATAAGAGATTATAAATTTCCCAGACAGGTCAACGAGATCGGACTGCCAATTATTGCAATCCCAACTACAGCGGGAACAGGTTCTGAATGTACTCGTTTTACAATCATTACTGATGATAAGACCAGTGAAAAAATGCTTTGTGCTGGGCTTGGATTCTTACCCATTGCAGCAATTATCGACTATGAGTTAACGATGTCTTTACCTGCTAGAACTACGGCAGATACTGGGATTGATGCACTAACACATGCAATTGAAGCATATGTTAGTAAAAAAGCAAGTCCATATAGTGATGCCCAAGCAATTGCAGCGATGAAACTAATCGGACCTAACTTACAAATTGCTTATCATGAGCCGGGTAATGAATCTGCACGTGAAAAGATGATGCTTGGTTCCACATTTGCAGGCATTGCATTTTCAAATGCTTCTGTTGCATTGGTTCATGGGATGAGTCGACCGATCGGTGCTTTTTTCCATGTACCTCATGGCCTATCGAATGCAATGTTACTTCCTATGATTACTGAGTTTTCAATACAAGCTGCACCTGAACGTTATGCAGACTGTGCAAAAGCAATGGGTGTTGCACATATTGATGATTCCCATGAAGTCGCAAATCAAAAGCTAGTACAAGCATTGGCTGAAATTAATAAAGATTTAAAAGTTCCAACTCTGGCTGAGTTTGGGGTGGATAGAAAATATTTTGATGAAGTTGTACAAACAATGGCTGAGCAGGCAATAGCATCTGGCTCTCCATCTAATAACCCAATAACTCCTACAATTGCTGAAATGATTTCGCTCTATAAGCAATTGTGGTAATGCATTTTTCAATTAGCTTTAATTATTTTTTATATAAAGAGGACAGATTCACATGGAATTAATCGGACATTTTATTAACGGCGTATTGAATACCAATCATACAAGAACGCAGCCTGTTTACAATCCATCAACAGGTGAACAAAGTAAAGAAGTAGGGCTAGCCGGTAAAGCAACCGTTGAAGAAGCTATTTCTGCTGCCGAAGCTGCTTTTCCTGAATGGCGTAATACTCCTGTCATTAAACGCGCCCGCGTCATGTTTAAATTCAAAGAACTTCTTGAGGACAATGCTGAAAAAATTTGCAAACTTATTGGCGAAGAACACGGAAAAATTGTGCATGATGCTGCCGGTGAATTACAGCGTGGTATTGAAAATGTTGAGTATGCTTGCAGTGCCCCTGAATTTTTAAAAGGTGAATTCAGTAAAAACGTAGGTCCAAGTATCGATTCATGGAGTGAGTTCCAGCCTTTAGGTGTCGTTGCAGGTATTACTCCATTTAATTTCCCA
>NZ_CP096122.1 GCF_023158935.1 Acinetobacter portensis | reverse complement strand
CATGATCGATGCCTGCAGCACCGCCATTCTCTTTGACTTTCTTAAATGCCTCCCAGATTAACGCTTTAGGAATGTTAAATGGTTTGGTCATAAAGTTTTGCTCCTCCTGCTTGCACAGTTGACAAATCCGTAGACCTGGATAATGCAACCCCTTCGCTCCATTACCATTACAGTAACTTCAACACTACTACGAGTTGCTCCGCCCCTTGGTGACGCATTGCTATTATCAGCCTTGCCTTTTGAGCTTGTGCTTTTCGCTTGACATCGCCACCGAAGGTTCCCGCAGTTCAACGTAAGAGCCTGAATTAGGATCGCGCTGCCTCTACGCCGGACACCGAATGGCCCGTAAGCAGGTAACGGCCAAACTAATCGCGGGGTAACTTCCATCCCCGGTTTTGATGTCATTTGAGTACTTTCGACACTTGAACGGCAGTTCATTGTTGTTCGCCTTCCTAATTCTTACCTGACATCTCTACGATGCCTTTTCCATAACGCTCACGACCGGGACTTTTGATCCAAGCCGCTTATGGTGGTTTGCTACCTGCTCCTGCAAGCCGATAGCGAGGGGCCATACCCTCATCTCTTACGCCGCTTGCTGCGGCACACTAAAGTCACTCACCCACAGTTGGTCAGGATGATCAGCAGTAAAATTACGTTTCACTAAATCATCTGCTCGTTTTTGGTCATCTCGGCTACGGGTGGTTTGTTTGTTCTTACCACGCCAAACACCTTGTATACCTAGCTTTTGCATTAATCGAGCAACTGTACAACGTGCAATAATATAGCCTTCACGTTTCAGTTTTTGCCAGACTTTACGTACACCATACCGACCTGAACTTTCCTTCCAAATTTGTTTAATCTCCTCAGCATGATGCAAGTCATGTAAATCTCGCTTTGCTCGATGTTCTGGATTTTCACAGAGATCTAGAGTCCGGTAATAGGTTGAAGGTGCGATCGGTAAAATTCTACAAATCGCCTCGACTCCGTACAGCTCTTTATTATTATGGATAAAATCCACCATTATTTGTGTGGGCGGTCGAGCTCCGCCTGGGCGAAAAAAGCGGCTGCTTTACGTAGAATTTCATTGGCACGTTTTAATTCTTTAATTTCACGTTCCATTTGCTTCATTTTTTCTTGGTCAGATACCTGTTGTACTTTGGCTGGATTTTGTTTATCTAAATATTTTTGATACCAAACACGTAGTGTTTCAGGAGTACAACCCTTGCGCAGTATACTGCTCAGGGAGCAATAGCGGTGATCGCAGCCCAATTCGATGGATAATCTTTTTCGGATTCAATCACAAGTTGAACCGCTCTATCTCTAATTTCAGGGGTATATTTTACTTTTTTCATCGGGACATTCTCTCAGAAAGCTTGGTCTCCGACAAACCCGGTACGGTTCATCCATTTAATATCGAATTTCTTAAGCATTTTCCTGAGTTTTCTTATGAGATAGCCTAAGTATAATTCTTAGGCTATTTTTATAAACCATAATCCAAATTTCATAAAAAACTGATTAGGCAATTGTCTTAAAAACTAGGTCCGTAATCGTAACTATTTTCTGGCGTGGACTCTTTGCGACTGCCACTTGATTGCTCCGATTGATTTTTATAGAAATTATCAGCTCTATCTTCCTTATTTAATATACTAGGATCTTTAGGTTCTAAACTTAATCCTTTCATTGGAGATTTTGGTGAAGCACTGTCATTTTTAGCAGCCGAATCAACAGCTGGACTATTTTCAATTGACGTATTCACTTTTTGCTGAAGGGTAGTTTCAAATTTAATTTTGATATCCTCTGAATCAGCAATTTGTTGTACTTGCTTTTTAAACTCATCTGTTCCAAAAACTAAAACAACACCAAACTTTGCTCTCGCTAGGAATAAGGCATCACGGATATGCTCATGTTGATGACTAACAACTGTAATTTCTGATGTGTTTTTCGTTTCAAAAAATGCAACTTTTTTTTGGTCCAGATAAAATTTTTGTCCAAATTTGTATTCGATTACATAGTCTTTTCTAAAAAGAGATGTCATTTGGGATTGCTTATGAGGTATAGACATTTTCTTTGAAGATTCTAATGTATTCAAGCGTTCTCCTTCTTGTTTTTTCTGAAGCTTGAGTCTTCGAGTGTATTCAAAGTATTGCAGCATTTGCTCAAACTCAGATTCAGCTAAATTTTCAGGAAGTTTGATTGTTCTTTTTTTCTCAACCTTAGGCACGAGCTCTAATTCTAGTGTTGAAGATGAAGACTGAGAGTTGTGCTTCTGTTCTTTTGGCTGCTTGAGTGGAGAAATATGTAGATTAAAATAAAGTTGCCAACATTGTTCAATCTCAGATGAATTGAAATATTGCTTATTTAGTTCTTTATGCTGAGTATAAATCAGATTTTGGATCCTAAGCATGAGGAGATCCTGATCTTGCTTATTAATATCAGGCAATTTCTTTTCATCAACACATTTTTTTAATGTTGATTGCAGTGACTCCATTGGTAAACCGCAACAATTTAAGAGCAAACAAGTTTTAATAATGGCTGTACTTTGATTTGTGTGCGTGGATCTAAATTTTTTAAAGAGTTCAGTAAAACACGACTCGATATTGTTTTGAGAAAGACGTTCGAAACTTGGTAATACTCTCTCATGGTTTGTGTCGATAATCTGTTCTTTTTCTTTGAGATCTTTTACAGTGGCGTGGAACAATTCTTTAAATTCCGACGTACCCCTGAGCGTTCCTTTCTTTTTAGAATCAAGTGCTTTTATACATTGTTGTAGTCGGGTCACGGAATAATTACTGAACACCAGGATCCCATATCTATTTTGAATGGCTATCGGTTCATTCTGATCAAAGAGGATTTTTGCTTTTTCAATCTTAGGGTTATCTTGGCAAATAAAATTTTTAGATTGACGCTGATCAAATAAAAATTGTTGTTGCATAAGCAAGTGATGTGAGAGGGGAAAAAGTTTTAAAAAATCTGCGTAAGACGTTATTTTCGAGGAATCAAAGTTTGGAGAAAGTGAAAAGTTTTTTTGTAGTGCTTCAGATGTCTCTTTACTCAAGCTTTTATGTTGATCGTTATATTCTTCTCTTTGTAATACTCTTGAATTTATTTGATCAGCATAGTGCTGGTAATGCAGCAGAGTAGAAATGACATCAGATGATTGCTCTGGAAATTTCTGCTGCCATTGTTTTAAAAAATAATTTTTATTGTGCTTATAAATTTCATTTTCAAATACAATTTCTTGATATTCATTTTTACGATTTTTACTGATTGAATCTTTTTCTACTTTTAGTTTTAGATAAACGTCATGAAGATCTTTAACTAGAAAATCTTCATTTTTAAATAAATGGTAAGAATGTAGCGTTGCTTTTGCTAATTGCACGTGCTGAACAGTATTGCTTAATTTGATCAGAGGAATTATTTTGTGATCGACATCATGATGAGTAAAATCCCCCCATTGTTTTTCTAAGCTTTTTAGAGTGACTTGTTTATTACAAAATAAAGAGGCTTTAAAGGTGAGTGTTCGTTTTTCATTTGTCTGAATTTTAAAAATACTACCACTGCGTTTTTTTTCATACAAAATTCCAATTTTGGCTAATCGTTGGTGCCAGTCTTGCCAGTTTTTAGCACTGCTCATTACCTGCTGAATATCACGTTCAATATCGTATTGATAGTTTGTTGACTCTGCGATTTCACTACTTATTCGACTTTTTTGTTGATGTCGATATTCTTGATCTCTAATTTTTGAATAAATTTTTTCAGCATCAGGCTGAGGTAAATAATCTGGATTTTTTTCACATTGTCCCGTGTCATGCTTATAGATAAACATTGGATTAGGCTCTGGTTCCCAGCCCTGTTTGGCTTCAATTTCTGCAGCAGCTCGATGTACAGCATTATAAATCCAACCACCTCCTAAATCGATAGCTTCATTTTCACTGTGTTTATTTTTTTTGTAGGGATGAACTTTATTGACGATTAAATGAAAGTGCACGTTGTCTGTATCTATATGCATTGCATATTGCATTTGCAGTTCTTCTGCACCCAGATGCTTCACCAAAATATCAATTTGTTCTTCTAATTGTTCAGTGGTTGGAACTTCAAATTTTTTAAAACTTCCGACCATATGTACGATTGGGTCAATCACACGAGAGTTCAAACTGGCCGTTTGTGACATTTCTATTTTTTGATAGTGAGGATCATCATCTAAAAAATTTCTCGAGTTTGAATAGACACATTTTTCAGAGAGTAAATTTTCATCAAAACCAGGATGAAGCTGATGAATATATTCAGACAAATGGTGAGCACGTGTCTGCTTCGGATGGTGAATATAATCCGATAATCCAGTCACCCGTTCTTCTACTGAAGACCCGATCATATTCGGAATGACTTTAATAATCATACTTTATCCAATCTATCATTGAGTTTACGTATAGTCATTTTGATCTCAGTGATGAGCTGTTCTATTTCCTCTAATTCATTCAAAATGAGTCGTGTATCTTTGAGTTTTTCCAAAATTTTTGTCAGCATAATTCCGAGGACTCTCACAGCATGAATGTTTCGTTGATCTAAAAACTTGGGTTGAGCATCAGTGAAAATTTTCAAGCGTATATAGTCCGATTGACTCATATGCAACGTCTCATAGGCATTCTTCATCTGTTGATATTCATCTTCTGTAATGCGAATAATGATTTGTTTTTTTCTTAATGCTTTGTCTTTCATTTTTTCTACTGTATGCAAATTGAGACCGAGCGGAGCGAGCTCGAGATTTGTGAAATGGACGATGTGATATACATCGTCCCATCCTGTAAATTTTTAACGGTCAGTGAATAAACTGAAGATGATGAAAATCATGGTTGATTTATATTTTTTTTATTAGCGCAAAAAGTTACATTTTTCAGTAATTCAAAAATCAGAAAATGGTCATATTTTGCCATTTCTGTAAGAGAAGATATTCAGAATAATTGGCTTATATATTTATTCTTAGGAAAAAACATGATACAAGACCAGAATGTTTCAGAACTTGATATTCAGAATCTAGCTAATACAAATTTAGCATCCTCAACAGAAAATACTTCTGAAACTGTATCGACAAAAGAAGAAAAGCATTCAAAAATTGTTGAGAAAAATCAAAAAATTTATAGTGTCAATGATTCTAAAAAATTTGAAGATATTCTTTTTCGTCATATAGAAAAAATGAATGAAAAGACGATCACACGTAATCAGTTACTTACTCAACACAAGCAAACCTTACTTGAACTTTTCAGCCTTGGTGCAACTGTAGAAGAAGTAGTGACTTTTCTAAAAGAAAACAATTTCACGAGTATTTCTGAAGAAAATTTAAAAGAATTTTTGAAGAAGAAAAAATAAATTATTGAATGTGAAGTAAGATCAAGTTGATACGAGTGCATATGAAATTACTTCACTGAACCGTACCGGGTTTGTCGGAGAGTCAATATTCTGAGAGACTATTCCGATGAAAAAACCAAACTATACCCCCGAAATTAGAGAAAGAGCGGTTCAATTACTAATTGAATCTGAAAAAGATTATCCATCGAATTGGGCAGCAGTTTCCGCAATTGCTCCTAAAATTGGCTGTACTCCTGAAACACTACGTGTTTGGTATCAAAAATACTTAGATCAACAAAATCCAGCCAAAGTACAACAGGTATCTGACCAAGAAAAAATGAAGCAAATGGAACGTGAAATTAAAGAATTAAAACGTGCCAATGAAATTCTACGTAAAGCAGCCGCTTTTTTCGCCCAGGCGGAGCTCGACCGCCCACACAAATAATGGTGGATTTTATCCATAACAATAAAGATCGATATGGTGTTGAAGCGATTTGTAGAATTTTACCGATTGCAGCTTCGACCTATTATCGGGCTTTAGATCTCGTTGATAACCCAGAACATCGAGCGAAACGTGCTCTGCATGATTTACATCATGCAGAGCAAATCAAACGTATTTGGAAAGAAAGTTCAGGTCGATATGGTGTACGTAAAGTTTGGCAACAATTGAAACGTGAGGGTTATGTTATTGCACGTTGTACAGTTGCTCGATTGATGCAAAAGCTAGATATACAAGGTGTTTGGCGTGGTAAGAACAAACAAACTACCCGCAGCCGAGATGATCAAAAACGGGCAAGTGATTTAGTGAAACGGAATTTTAGTGCTGATCGACCTGACCCTTGCGAAGCAGTGCTTCTCAGGTCAGTGACTTTACGTATATTCAAACCAATTCTGGCTGGGTCTACACCGCATTTATTATTGATGTGTTCTCACGAGCAATTGTTGGATGGAAAGTATCTACACGGATGAATACAGATATGGTGCTCGATGCATTGGAGCAAGCATTGCACGATCGAGGCATGCCAAAGAATGTAATTCATCATTCCGATAGAGGTGTTCAATATCTTTCTATTCGCTATACCAATCGTTTAGAAGCAGCAAATTTACGAGCATCAGTCGGTACAACGGGTGATTCATACGATAATGCTTTGGCTGAAACGGTGAATGGCTTATACAAAACAGAGGTGATTGAATATTTAAAAGCAGATTGGCAAGGTTTAGCAGATGTACAACTTGCGACATTAAATTGGGTAGATTGGTTCAACAAAAAGCGTGTACACGGTGCACTGGGTTATGTATCGCCTTTTGAGTTTGAAGCAATGTACTATGATAAGATTAACCCGTTAGGTCAGGTGGCCTAACTTAAATAAAAAAGTCTCCGACAAACCCGGTACGGTTCAGTTCAATATGTACTGGCTTTTTAGTGTCACGTATATAAATCTAAGAATTGTTTTAATCGTTGCTAAGATGATGTTTCACGGCTTCTAAACCATTGATTTAAAGTTCAGGATTTTGACTGGCATGACCTTACTTTGGCGTGTGCTCTAAAATTACATTAGGCCATTCATTAAAGTTGTAAACCATAAATAGAAATGTCCAGTTTTCCATCCGATCAGGGATAACAATATTATTAATAAAAAACAATAAATTAAATAGTTGCTTAGTTTTCATAATGTATATATAGTGTATATACATTTTATTGTTTTAGTGCCTTTGGGAATAAATATCTTATGACTGATCAACCCAAAAAAATAAAGGCCAACAAAAAAGATGGGCAACTCTTAATTCGCATTAACAGCACTGAACGTGATGAGTTCATTCAATTGTGTGAAGCTATGGACACCAGTGCCGCTAGAGAATTAAGAAAATTTATCCGTAGTTTTATGAAAAAAAATCAGTCAGCGGATATTCATACCAAGGAGTGACATCATGTCGAAGCAAGTTAAAATCTTGAAACAGAAGATCAAAGCACGTCTTGAAAAGATTTCAAAACACAAAAACAAGTTAAATAAGCTCAAAAAGCAGCTTAAAAAACAGAAGTAATAGTGAGAATTAGTCTCACTAGAAAGTAAAAAAAAAAGCTGAATTTCCTATTAGGAAATTCAGCTTTTTTCATTATTTACTGTCGGGACTATACCAGCTCAGAAATAATATCTGCCAATACTTCGTCTGCTTGCGAAGTACTTTTCACAGAAGAAATTTCCTTTTTAATTTTAGTGAGAGATTTCCCAGTTTCTTTAAAAGAAAAAACGGTTTTATTTCCTGTGAGGATTAGAGGGGTAAGATTAGAGACTTCGCCTATTTTTAAGAATAGCTCTGCCACTCTGACTTGATGAGCATAAATAGATCGTAACTTTTGGGTAATTTCTAAAGCAGTCCGTTTATTCATAAATATATCCATTAATTTTATTAGATTTTTTGAACATTTTAATTCTTATAAACCCAATCTTAGCAAAACCAGTATCGATGAGTAAATGCCTATACAGCATCCTCAATAAATTGGCTGGGCTACAGCAGAATGAAGTCGTTGATAATAAAAGATTAGGTTCAGTTCTGGCGCATATCCAGCAACAGCATGAAGAGTTGGAGAAACAGAATAAACGTTCCCGGGCCAAGAAAAATATGCCAAGCCGTAAAGCTCAGAAAGCCGATATTGAACAAAGAAAGTAAATCCTGTGCTTGACTCTTGTAGTTAAAAACAGGACATTTTAAATGGTTTATCGCATAGACATTTTAATTGGTGAATAACACCCAGTGTTATTCCCAAGTAGAAATGTCCTACCTAATAACCAAATAGAAATGTCCTATACAGGACTTTCCAAGTCAAGCACAGGATTCAGATTTCGTTCTTTGATTGCTGTTTTCTGTGCACGTCTACGTGGCATCTTTTGAGAACGATTACGTTTGTTTTGCTGTTCCAATTCTTCATGCTGTTGCTGGATATGAGCCAAGACTGAACCCAAACGTTTATTCTCAACGATCTCTCGCTGGTTGAGCTGACTTAACTTATCGAAGATGCTGTAATTGATCTTCCGACCTTGATGCTCAATCGCTACCGTACCATCAGGGTATTCCAGAAATTCAAGATATTTACCGATTAGCCTCTGATTTTCCTCTGTATTCTCCAGGAGATATACGCATTTATCATAAGTAATGGTCAAGCTATTCGTGACTCTACGGGGTTCACGCCAGGTAAAAACATCATCTAATTCCTCAGCTGTTTCAGTGACAGTCCGGTGTAGATCCTTGGGATTAAAAGCCATCTTGGCAAATTTACGATTAAACTGCTCGATAAAGTAGGGTAACCACTTATTCGCATCTGCAATCGAATTGATACCCTCCAGGCGCATTTCCTTGATCAGACGGTCCTGAAGGGTTCTGTTGGCACGTTCTACGCGACCTTTGGCCTGGGGTGAGTTAGCGAAGATGATATCGATATTGAGGGTACTGAGTACGCGTCCAAACTGGGTAATCTTGCTGTCTTTCTTGCTGCTTTGATTCACCCTAAAGACTGAATGTTTGTCGCTGTAAAACGCTAAAGGCTTACCATGCTGTTCAACATACAAGCGTGTCGAAATCATATAGTCAAAGGCTGATTCTGATTCACAGAAGCGTAAATGCTGCAATTTGCCTGTGGCATCATCGATAAAGACTAGCAGACAGCATTTAGCGGCTCTTCCTTCAAACCAGTCATGGTGTGAGCCATCGATTTGTACCAGTTCACCATAACAATCTCGGTTATATCGAGGCTGATATGGGCGTTTCAGGCGCTTGGAGCGAGGAATCCATAAATCGGCTGCAATCATCCAGCAACGCAGGGTTTCCACTGAAAGATCGAATCCATGAACGGTAGTGAGCTTTTCATGCGCTAAAGTGGGTCCGAAACCATGGAGTTGATCCGAAACAATATTGAGGCACTTGAGTCTGAGTTCTTCAGGAAGTTTGCAGTTGCTGGTTTGGCCACGACCAGCATGGGCTAATGCAGCTGGGCCTTGAGCTTTGTATTTCTGCAGTAAGCGTCTGATCTGACGTTCTGAAATATGAAGTAGCTGAGCAGCCTGGGATTGAGTTATGCGTTGATCGCAGATTTCCTGCAAGACCGACAATCGTTTAAGTTCTTTATCCGACATAGACACCAACATATCAAACCGTCCGCTTCAATAATCGCAAAAGTGCATATTCTAAAAGCGGACATTTTTACTTTGGAGAAACCGGACATTTCTATTTTGGGCTTACACCCAGGCTTCGCATAAGCACCATTATGTTAAATAAATTATTATTCATAAGTATTTGTATATTAATATTAAAAACAGCTCTAAATATTCTTAGTGCGATAGAACTTAAATAGGAGCTTTCAATTTGTTAATTTAGTCTTTTTAACCTCAATATTGAATAGAAAATATTCTAGATAGGTTCTTAGTAAGTTTTAAGTTATAAATGTAAAAATCACATCTAAATAGTAGAGAGAGTATGTTTTGCAAGATTTAATTTTTATTAAAAACATTCAAGAATGGTCTGATCAATATCCTTGGTTAGAAATGCTTACATCATTAAGTATTCTTATTGTTGTTGCCGTTATAGCAACTTTTGTTGCAAAACAATTTATTGTTAAAGGAATACGTAAAGTTATCTACAAAATTTCAGCAGGTAGGAGTGATATTGTTGCACAATATAGTGTAATTAGGCGTATTTCTAATATTGTTCCTGCTCTAATTATTATGAATGGAATTGTGACAGTTCCGCATCTATCAGATCGAGCAGAAAGCTTTATTCAAGTAGGTGCTCAAGCTTTCATTTTTTTAACGATTGCATTAGCTATTGCCGAATTTTTAAATATTTTTAATATCATTTATGAAAAAAATCCACATTCACGAAATAAGCCAATTAAAGGTTATCTTCAATTAATAAAACTTCTTGTTTTTGTTGTATGTGGATTGATGGTTATCGGAACATTTTTACAAAAAGATGTTTTTACATTACTTGCTGGCTTTGGTGCAATGGCCGCAGTATTAATGTTAGTTTTTCAGAATACAATTTTATCTTTAGTTGCTTCTGTTCAAATTGCATCTTATAACATGGTTCGAATAGGAGACTGGATTGAGATGCCATCTTTGAATGCTGATGGAGATGTAATTGATATTTCATTACATACTGTTACTGTTCAGAATTGGGATAAAACACTAACCACTATTCCAACGAATAAGTTGATTACAGATACATTTAAAAACTGGCGTGGTATGCAAAATACAGGAGCACGACGAATTAAGCGCTGTTTATTGATCGATCAAACTACAGTACGCTTCATGACTAAAGAAGAGCAAAAAAAACTTAAAGAATTTCTTTTACTAGATCAGTATCTAAACTTGAAAGAAGAAGAGCTTGAAAAATTTAATAATCAATTAATAAATCAATCAAAATATAACCATAGACGATTAACAAATTTAGGCACTTTTCGTGCTTATGTTGAATTTTATCTAAAACAACATCCAGGTATTAGCAAAACTCAAACTTTAATTGTTCGCCAGTTAGAACTAACTAGTGAAGGCTTACCACTCGAAATATATACGTTCACTAATACCACAGTATGGAAAGAGTATGAGAGTATTCAATCAGATATTTTTGATCACCTCATTGCAATTTTGCCAGAGTTTGGTTTAGGCCTATATATGGCACCATCAAGTAATGATTTAAGAAAACTATTTGAAACTAAGTGTTAGTTTAAGAAATAAATTTTAGAAATTTATGGTTGAAAAATAAAGATTATGTCGTCTTAATATATTAAGGAAACCCAGAATTAACATAATACGGATTATACGAAACGAGAGTGTAAGCCCAAAATAGAAATGTCCGGTTTCTCCAAAGTAAAAATGTCCGCTTTTAGAATATGCACTTTTGCGATTATTGAAGCGGACGGTTTGATATGTTGGTGTCTATGTCGGATAAAGAACTTAAACGATTGTCGGTCTTGCAGGAAATCTGCGATCAACGCATAACTCAATCCCAGGCTGCTCAGCTACTTCATATTTCAGAACGTCAGATCAGACGCTTACTGCAGAAATACAAAGCTCAAGGCCCAGCTGCATTAGCCCATGCTGGTCGTGGCCAAACCAGCAACTGCAAACTTCCTGAAGAACTCAGACTCAAGTGCCTCAATATTGTTTCGGATCAACTCCATGGTTTCGGACCCACTTTAGCGCATGAAAAGCTCACTACCGTTCATGGATTCGATCTTTCAGTGGAAACCCTGCGTTGCTGGATGATTGCAGCCGATTTATGGATTCCTCGCTCCAAGCGCCTGAAACGCCCATATCAGCCTCGATATAACCGAGATTGTTATGGTGAACTGGTACAAATCGATGGCTCACACCATGACTGGTTTGAAGGAAGAGCCGCTAAATGCTGTCTGCTAGTCTTTATCGATGATGCCACAGGCAAATTGCAGCATTTACGCTTCTGTGAATCAGAATCAGCCTTTGACTATATGATTTCGACACGCTTGTATGTTGAACAGCATGGTAAGCCTTTAGCGTTTTACAGCGACAAACATTCAGTCTTTAGGGTGAATCAAAGCAGCAAGAAAGACAGCAAGATTACCCAGTTTGGACGCGTACTCAGTACCCTCAATATCGATATCATCTTCGCTAACTCACCCCAGGCCAAAGGTCGCGTAGAACGTGCCAACAGAACCCTTCAGGACCGTCTGATCAAGGAAATGCGCCTGGAGGGTATCAATTCGATTGCAGATGCGAATAAGTGGTTACCCTACTTTATCGAGCAGTTTAATCGTAAATTTGCCAAGATGGCTTTAATCCCAAGGATCTACACCGGACTGTCACTGAAACAGCTGAGGAATTAGATGATGTTTTTACCTGGCGTGAACCCCGTAGAGTCACGAATAGCTTGACCATTACTTATGATAAATGCGTATATCTCCTGGAGAATACAGAGGAAAATCAGAGGCTAATCGGTAAATATCTTGAATTTCTGGAATACCCTGATGGTACGGTAGCGATTGAGCATCAAGGTCGGAAGATCAATTACAGCATCTTCGATAAGTTAAGTCAGCTCAACCAGCGAGAGATCGTTGAGAATAAACGTTTGGGTTCAGTCTTGGCTCATATCCAGCAACAGCATGAAGAATTGGAACAGCAAAACAAACGTAATCGTTCTCAAAAGATGCCACGTAGACGTGCACAGAAAACAGCAATCAAAGAACGAAATCTGAATCCTGTGCTTGACTTGGAAAGTCCTGTATAGGACATTTCTATTTGGTTATTAGGTAGGACATTTCTACTTGGGAATAACAGAGAGCTTTTAGCTCTCGTTTTTTTATATTAAGGGTGGTAAAATCAATATACGCCATTGACGTATATTGATACATGTTATTTATAGAAACTAGCATTTTTACCAAGCAAATCAAAGATCTTGTAACTGATGAAGAATATCGTCAGCTTCAACAAGATTTATTGGTTCAGCCTGATAAAGGTGACTTGATAAAAAATGGTGGTGGCATTCGTAAAGTGCGATGTGCCCAAGGAAATAAGGGGAAAAGTGGTGGTATCCGTGTGATCTATTATTGGGTTACAGAGGATGACCAGATCTTTTTTCTCATCGCTTATCCTAAATCAGTAAAAGACACATTGACTGATAAGGAGACAACGATTCTGCGTCAACTCGTGAAGGAGCAATTTCATGGATAACAACCTATTTGATAGCCTCGTTTCTTCAATTAAAGAAGCAGGTTCAATTAAACGTAAAGAGATCCAAGCAAGCCGAGTGATAGAGCTTGAACTACCCAATATTAAAGAAGTACGTGAAAAGACAGGGTTAAGCCAAGTCGAGTTTGCAGCACGTCTTCATATCAGTGCAAGAACGCTACAAAATTGGGAACAAGGTCGTCGCTATCCAACTGGGCCAGCAGCAACGCTTATCCGTATCTTAGATGCACATCCAAGTGTGATTTAATACTTAAATATAAAAAAAGCTCAACAGAATGTTGGGCTTTTTTTTGTTTCAAGTACTTAGATGAATGTGAGTAAAGACATACAAATTTGCTTAAATTTTATCCCAAGATTTATCCGCAGAAATTGGGGATTATTTCTGTATAAAAAAGGCATATAAAACATATGGGATTATGCTTTGTATTATCACTTTGATTATTTACTAATCGATTTTCTTGGCAAGAAGTATCAAAACTGCTCATAAAAAAGCCGACTTGTTTCAAAGTCGACTTTTTGCTGATTTTTCGGTCATGACTAAATTTTTAAGTTATTGATATTTAAATTAATATACAAGTGTTGTTATTCCCAAGTAGAAATGTCCTACCTAATAACCAAATAGAAATGTCCTATACAGGACTTTCCAAGTCAAGCACAGGATTCAGATTTCGTTCTTTGATTGCTGTTTTCTGTGCACGTCTACGTGGCATCTTTTGAGAACGATTACGTTTGTTTTGCTGTTCCAATTCTTCATGCTGTTGCTGGATATGAGCCAAGACTGAACCCAAACGTTTATTCTCAACGATCTCTCGCTGGTTGAGCTGACTTAACTTATCGAAGATGCTGTAATTGATCTTCCGACCTTGATGCTCAATCGCTACCGTACCATCAGGGTATTCCAGAAATTCAAGATATTTACCGATTAGCCTCTGATTTTCCTCTGTATTCTCCAGGAGATATACGCATTTATCATAAGTAATGGTCAAGCTATTCGTGACTCTACGGGGTTCACGCCAGGTAAAAACATCATCTAATTCCTCAGCTGTTTCAGTGACAGTCCGGTGTAGATCCTTGGGATTAAAAGCCATCTTGGCAAATTTACGATTAAACTGCTCGATAAAGTAGGGTAACCACTTATTCGCATCTGCAATCGAATTGATACCTCCAGGCGCATTTCCTTGATCAGACGGTCCTGAAGGGTTCTGTTGGCACGTTCTACGCGACCTTTGGCCTGGGGTGAGTTAGCGAAGATGATATCGATATTGAGGTACTGAGTACGCGTCCAAACTGGGTAATCTTGCTGTCTTTCTTGCTGCTTTGATTCACCCTAAAGACTGAATGTTTGTCGCTGTAAAACGCTAAAGGCTTACCATGCTGTTCAACATACAAGCGTGTCGAAATCATAGTCAAAGGCTGATTCTGATTCACAGAAGCGTAAATGCTGCAATTTGCCTGTGGCATCATCGATAAAGACTAGCAGACAGCATTTAGCGGCTCTTCCTTCAAACCAGTCATGGTGTGAGCCATCGATTTGTACCAGTTCACCATAACAATCTCGGTTATATCGAGGCTGATATGGGCGTTTCAGGCGCTTGGAGCGAGGAATCCATAAATCGGCTGCAATCATCCAGCAACGCAGGTTTCCACTGAAAGATCGAATCCATGAACGGTAGTGAGCTTTTCATGCGCTAAAGTGGGTCCGAAACCATGGAGTTGATCCGAAACAATATTGAGGCACTTGAGTCTGAGTTCTTCAGGAAGTTTGCAGTTGCTGGTTTGGCCACGACCAGCATGGGCTAATGCAGCTGGGCCTTGAGCTTTGTATTTCTGCAGTAAGCGTCTGATCTGACGTTCTGAAATATGAAGTAGCTGAGCAGCCTGGGATTGAGTTATGCGTTGATCGCAGATTTCCTGCAAGACCGACAATCGTTTAAGTTCTTTATCCGACATAGACACCAACATATCAAACCGTCCGCTTCAATAATCGCAAAAGTGCATATTCTAAAAGCGGACATTTTTACTTTGGAGAAACCGGACATTTCTATTTTGGGCTTACAAGTGTACTTCGTATAATGCCCATTATGTTAAATGGTTCTATCGCATTAAGAACTAGATTAGATACTGTAAAGGGTGAAATGCGACAGAACCTTAATCGTGACTGCAATAAATTTCATAGAGTGTCTGCATGATT
Source organism: Acinetobacter portensis (assembly GCF_023158935.1). Lineage (GTDB taxonomy): Bacteria > Pseudomonadota > Gammaproteobacteria > Pseudomonadales > Moraxellaceae > Acinetobacter > Acinetobacter faecalis. Next base: position 49,377 of record NZ_CP096122.1, on the reverse strand, counting down.
TTTAACACGCGCATATCGCTTAATTGATAAAAAATCTGTTTACCCTCCCGTCGTGTCGATACGATCTGATTGTTTCTTAAAACTGTTAGTTGTTGTGACAAGGTGGGTTGGTAGATATTAGTGCGTATTTCAATTTGCTGCACATTGAGTTCACCTTCCACCAAAACACATAGAATTTTAAGACGATCTGGGTTTGATAAAACTTTTAGACAATCACTAACAAGATCAACTTGTGAGAAGTCTATTCGCGTTTTTAACTGAGTAGTGTTCATGAATGCGTCCTAATAATGAGATAAAAAATTAAGATCTTCTACTTGAATAATTAAAATTATTATATAATATAAAAAAATATATTGTAAGTGGGTATATTTACTATGCATGATTTTCTGATCGCATTTTTAGGCGGATTGCTTCTTGGCGTAGCCGTGGTCGGCTATCTTTATGTGCATGGTCGTATCGCTGGAATCAGTGGTTTAATCGAACAGGTGCTGAACCCTGCAACGATGTTTAAAACACCTGCAATTTGGTTTCTGTTGGGCTTAATCACGGTGCCATTTATCTATGGACTGTTTGTTCAGCCAGAAATTGAATTGAATGCGAGTCCGCTGATGATGGTGGTTGCGGGTCTCTTGGTTGGCTTTGGTACACGCTTAGGTTCAGGTTGTACCAGCGGTCACGGCATTTGCGGGATGAGTCGTTTGTCTAAACGTTCCATCGTGGCCACCATGAGTTTCATGTTTGCTGGTTTTGTCACTGTTTATATGATTCGCCATATCACAGGAGCTTTCTAAATGAAAAAGTTTCTCGCTTTTATTTTTGGTGGTTTGTTTTCTGTGGGGCTGATGGTATCAGGTATGTCGAATCCAGAAAAAGTGCTGGATTTCCTAGATCTGTTTGGTGACTGGGATGCCAGTCTAGCCTTTGTCATGATGGGTGCAATTGCCGTAGCATTTATTCCCTTTCAAAAAGCCATACGTTCTGCAGCACCGAAAACCGTTTTTAACGAACCTATTTTATTGCCAACCAGTCAAAAACTTGACCCACGCTTAATCATTGGCAGCCTGCTGTTTGGTATCGGTTGGGGAGTTGCTGGTGTATGTCCTGCACCAAGTTTTACTTTGATTGGTCTTGGACATTATCAGGTCCTGTATTTTATTGTCGCAATGCTTGTAGGCGTGTTGATTCACCGTAAGTGGGCAGGAGCTTAATGATGTCAAATTTCCCTGTTGTAAAAGATTTTTTTCATGAAGATACCAATACTTTTAGTTATGTGGTGAGTGATCCTACAACTCAGGCATGCGCAATTATTGACAGTGTGTTGGATTATGATGCTGCATCTGCAACCACTTCGACCACACATGCCGATCAGATTATTGCCTATGTCAAAGCACAGGGTTTAACAGTCGAGTGGATTCTGGAAACCCATGTCCATGCAGATCACTTGACCGCAGCGCAGTATCTCAAAGTTGAATTGGGCGGCAAGATTGCCATGAGTCAAAAAATTGCTGTGGTACAGGAGACCTTTGCTGCGATCTATCATTTGGATATTAAGCAATGGAATGCCCAGCAGTTATTTGATTACCTATTTGAAGATGATGAGAAATTTCAGATTGGTTCAATCGAAGCATATAACATTCCCACCCCCGGACATACACCGGCCTGCTTAAGTTATGTCATCGGTGATGCTGTCTTTGTCGGGGATACTTTGTTTATGCCGGATTATGGTACGGCACGTTGTGACTTTCCGCGGGGAAGTGCAGCAATACTTTTTGATTCGGTACAGCGCCTGTTTGAACTGCCAGAGAGTACCCGAGTATTTCTATGCCATGACTATTTACCACAAACCCGTGATCGCTATGTATGTGAGACGGATCTTCAGACTCAAAAAAACCGAAATATTCATATTCATCATGGTACGACCAAAGCTGAATTTGTAGAAATGCGTAATAAGCGCGATGCGGGTTTGAGTATGCCAAAACTAATTTTACCTTCGATACAGATCAACATGAAAGCCGGACAGTTCCCTGAGCCAGAAGAGAATGGAGTTTCTTATTTGAAACTTCCACTTAACTATTTCAGATAAACAAGTTTCAACATTAAACAACAAGGTTTGTCTTTTGTTGAATTGCTTGATTTAAAGAGGGGTGTGGGCTATGTGGATGTTGATACTGGAAGGCTTGGCCATTGGTGGCTTGCTAGGGTTAACAGGTGCTGGTGGAGGTATTCTCGCTGTGCCGGCACTCATGGCGAGTCAAGGGTGGACTGTAGCACAGGCTGCCCCTGTGGGCCTACTTGCAGTCACTCTATCCGCCTTGGTTGGAACATTTGAAGGTTTATTCAAACGTATAGTGCGTTATCGTGCTGCGCTTTGGATTGCTCTCATCAGCATTCCATCAGCACGTTATGGTGTGCATCTAGCAGGAATTATATCTCCAGTATGGCTAACCCTAGCATTCAGTCTAGTGATGCTGCTCGTCGCTTACCGGATATTCTTTAATAAAGTCCATGATCATGAAAATACACTGTGCAAGGTTAATCAAACTACAGGTCGCCTGATCTGGAATATGAAAACTGCTTTATCTCTCGGTATTATTGGTATGGTGGCAGGTTTGTTAACTGGCTTGCTTGGAGTGGGTGGTGGTTTTGTGATTGTTCCAGCACTACGTAAAGTGACAGACCTCGATATGCGCAGTATCGTTGCGACCTCCTTGATGATTATTTTTCTAATTGGTGGGGTTAGTATTTCTGCCCACGTGTTGGACGGCTTTCAATATCCTGTTTCCATCACGCTCACTTTCTTTATGGCGTGTATTGTGGGGATGTTAATTGGGCGCAGTTTAATACATCGGATAGATGCTAATCGAGTGCAAAAGATTTTTGCAACGACTGTGATCGGAGTTGCTATGTATTTAATTTATTCAGTACTTATGGGATAAATGATTAATTATTCAATATTTCTAAAATTAACATAATACACCTTATACGAAATGCTATTTTTTATTTCTTATAAATCATAATCTTAGACTCCACAAAAAAGCCCAATCACACCTGATTGGGCTTTTTTTATGATTTTTCACGTTCCACGCCTATTATTTGATCAATGTTCCACAACTTTGTTCATATCAGTTAAACAATCGTGGTTAATCATGGGGTCTAAAAAAACGGCTCCAAAAGCCTCTTTTCTCAGGCTCTGGTTCAATGTGTTCAGGCACCGGAATCCGCTTATTTTCTGTTTCAACCGGAGTAGTCAATCCGTCATCTTTCGCCTGAGTTTGAATCTCAGTTTGTACAGGAGGTTCTTTTTTTGGCACTGTTGCAAATAACCACGAATGGTAAGCTGAAGACTGTTTTAGCTAAAGGTGCAGCATATGAATCCTTTCCATGGTCGGCATTTTCAGGGCGAAATCATTCTTTGGGCTGTGCGCTGGTATTGTAAATATGGCATTAGCTATCGTGAACTGCAGGAAATGCTGGCCGAACGGGGTGTGAATGTTGATCACACGACTATTTACCGTTGAGTTCAACGTTATGCTCCTGAAATAGAAAAACGTTTACGCTGGTATTGGCGTAATCCTACAGATCTGAGCTCGTGGCATATTGATGAAACCTATGTAAAAGTGAATGGACGATGGTCTTATCTGTATCGTGCAGTCGATCAACGTGGCGATACCATTGATTTTTATCTTTCTTCTAGACGTAATACCAAATCAGCATATTGTTTTCTTGGAAAAATTTTAAATAATGTGAAGAAGTGGCAAATTCCACAAGTGATCAACACGGATAAAGCACCCACATATGGACGTGCTTTATCACGGTTAAAACGGGAAGGTAAATGTCCACCAGACCTTGAGCACAGGCAGATTAAGTATAAAAATAACGTGATTGAATGTGATCATGGTAAGTTAAAGCGAATCATCAGGGCCACATTAGGATTCAAATCTATGAAGACTGCTTATGCCACAATTAAAGGTATTGAAGTCATGCGTGCACTACGTAAAGGACAAGCATCGTCATTTTATTATGGTCAGCCTCAGGGTGAAGTGTGTCTAATCAACAGGGTTTTCGGTCTCTAAGCACTTTTTAAAGGGAACATCATCGACTCAAATCACTATTTGCAACAGTGCCGAATAAACAAACCACCCGTAGCCGAGATGACCAAAAACGAGCAGATGATTTAGTGAAACGTAATTTTACTGCTGATCATCCTGACCCTTGCGAAGCAGTGCTTCTCAGGTCAGTGACTTTAGTGTGCCGCAGCAAGCGGCGTAAGAGATGAGGGTATGGCCCCTCGCTATCGGCTTGCAGGAGCAGGTAGCAAACCACCATAAGCGGCTTGGATCAAAAGTCCCGGTCGTGAGCGTTATGGAAAAGGCATCGTAGAGATGTCAGGTAAGAATTAGGAAGGCGAACAACAGTGAACTGCCGTTCAAGTGTCGAAAGTACTCAAATGACATCAAAACCGGGGATGGAAGTTACCCCGCGATTAGTTTGGCCGTTACCTGCTTACGGGCCATTCGGTGTCCGGCGTAGAGGCAGCGCGATCCTAATTCAGGCTCTTACGTTGAACTGCGGGAACCTTCGGTGGCGATGTCAAGCGAAAGGCACAAGCTCAAAAGGCAAGGCTGATAATAGCAATGCGTCACCAAGGGGCGGAGCAACTCGTAGTAGTGTTGAAGTTACTGTAATGGTAATGGAGCGAAGGGGTTGCATTATCCAGGTCTACGGATTTGTCAACTGTGCAAGCAGGAGGAGCAAAACTTTATGACCAAACCATTTAACATTCCTAAAGCGTTAATCTGGGAGGCATTTAAAAAAAGTCAAAGAGAATGGTGGCGCTCCAGGCGTTGATCATGAATCTATTGAGCAATTCGAAAAGCATTTAAAGAACAACCTATACAAACTATGGAATCGACTTTGTTCTGGCAGTTATTTTCCACCGCCAGTTAAGGCTGTTCCGATTCCAAAGAAGTCAGGTGGCGTGCGTATACTAGGTATTCCAACAGTTGCAGATCGAGTCGCGCAAACAGCAGTTAAGCTCTTATTAGAGCCGAAAATTGATCCATTATTTCATCCAAACTCATATGGATATCGTCCGGGGCGTTCTGCCCATGATGCAATTGCGATAGTGAGGAGACGAAGTTGGGATTATGACTGGGTTGTGGAATTTGATATCAAAGGTCTCTTTGATAACATCGACCATGATTTACTCATGCGTGCACTCAAGAAACACTGTGAAATTCCATGGATTCTTTTATTTTTGAACTGGCGACTTGTGTTTCTTTAAAGGTAAATTCTTGTGTAATGAATTTGTTGGCAGTTGATTTAAAAACTTCTTCATTAACTAATTTAGTCGCCAGATAGGCACTTGGAATTGCGGTCACCATTGCGATCATCAGCAAAGATATTTTTACACATCTTTCTACTTTTTCGTCAGCAAAACTATGTGGCTTTAACCTTAAAATCCGGATACCGATAATAGTTGCCAAACTGATGAACACACAATTGATGGTATATAAATACAGTGCACCACCAACAAAGCTCCACTGTCCAGTTGCAATACCAAATCCAGCAGTACAGACAGGTGGCATCAATGCTGTAGCAATCGCCACCCCTGGAATAACATTTGATTTTTCTTCTCGAGTGATCCCAATGATTCCTGCCAATCCACCAAATAATGCGATGAGCACATCCCAAACGGTTGGGCTAGTTCGTGATAAAAGTTCAGATTGTGCATTATCGAGGGGTGATATCGAGAAATATAGAGTGGATACGACCAAGCTGATCAGTGTTGCAATACCTAGGTTGAAGAGTGCCCGTTTTACCAGTTTAAAGTCATAAACTGCTACACCCAGCCCCACCCCCATGATCGGTCCCATAAGTGGAGAAATTAGCATTGCGCCAATAACCACGGCTGTTGAATTGATATTTAATCCGACTGATGCAATAAAAATAGCGAATATTAAAATCCAGGGAATGGCTCCTGATAGCTCAATCCCATCACGAATACGACGCTCGATTTCATCATCTTCTGCCTTATCTGCCAGCAGACTAAAGCGATGGCGTGCACGTCTTAATCTACTTGTATAATTAAAGGAGGAGTTGTGTTTATTAGAGGTGTTAGTCAATTTAACATCCTACTTTTTATCCATCTGTGGAAAGACCTTTAATCTCAGTCGATTTTTGGTCCTCGTGATTACCTTAGAGTGAGAAAATGAAACATTCCAGAAAACTAACTTTACTCAAAATTACAAAAAAGTCTTAATATCTCCTGCGATTGATTAATTAATAAACATAAATGTTTCATTTCTTATAATCGTTTCATCAAGTTATCAGTTCTCCTTATGATTTGTCAGATTGTAGTGTTACAGTAAGAGGGATTATAAGTGCTTAAATTTAATAATGATATTATTCATGGGGCAATTTTCGACATGGATGGAACCATGTTTGATACTGAACGTTTACGTTTTCAAACCTTGAAGCAAGCATCTCAGGAATTGATCGGTGTTTCATTTAGTGATGCTTATTTAATGGCTTGTCTGGGACTCAGTGCAAGTAGTGCACATCAACTAGCCAAACAGCAGTATGGGGACGATATCCCTTATGCAGAGATCCGACAACGAGCTGATGAGCTTGAACTCGAAAGTGTCAGAAGTTTAGGTGTACCCATTAAAAAAGGGTTGGTACAGGTACTAGAACGTTTACGTAAATCTGGTTTACGCATGGCAGTTGCGACATCAAGTCGTCGCTTAATTGCTGAAGAATATCTGATCAATGCCAACGTTTATAAATTCTTTGATGTACTGGTGTGTGGTGATGAAGTACAGAAAGGTAAACCACATCCGGAAATTTTTCTTTCCGCTGCTGAAAAACTCAATTTACCTACATCAGAATGCTTAATGTTCGAGGATTCGGAAAATGGTATTACTTCAGCCTATAATGCTGGTGGGGTTACCATCTTGCTACAAGACATCAAGGAACCTAATTCCAACATGCTGGCCAAAACAGATTACTTTTTTGAAAGTATGTATGACTGCCTGCATCAATTGGATCAACATACACTAAACTTGGAAATGCCAACACTTCAAGAGTCTTTTCCACAAAGTCTGAATCAATTGACCGTTGGCATTCATGGATTTGGTGCGATTGGCGGTGGCTTCATGGCACAGATCCTGTCCCACTGGGATGGCTATACACGTCCAAAGCGAATCTATGCCTCAACCCATAATTTCTTGTATCGTTCAGCAGTGAATGCCTTTGGCAGTTACTGTATTCGTTATGGCCAGCTTTCCTATGATGAACGTATTGAAAATATGCATATCATTGATGCGGGTAATATTGAACAGATGCAGGAGATGTATATTGCCTCAAGCATGATAGCTGTTTGCTTGCCGGAACAGGCGATTGCAACTGAGGCCAGAACAATTGCCCAAGGCTTATATGCCCGTCATATTGCCAATAATGAACAGTTCACGAATCCTTTAACCGTCCTCATTATCTTAAATAAAATCGGTGCTAAACACTTATTGCTTGAACATGTGCATAGCGCTTTGGTTGAAATTACAGCTCCAGACATTGCTGAGCAGATTTTAGAGCAGCATTATTTCTGTGATACGGTCGTTAACCGAATGGTTTCCAAATTGACCGACCAAAACCTTTACCGTCAGTTGCGTATTAAGTACAACATTTTTAAGCAATACCAACTCGATCACGACCTTGATCATGCTGATATTGAAGATGCTACCCGTTTGAATCCTGAACAGGAAAGGTTAGCTTCAATGTATGTCGAAGAGATGTGCAGTAACTTTAAACCCAGCCATATTTTGCAGACCATGGACTTGATTCTATTCCATGCAGAAGTGGACATGCCGATTTACGTAGAAAATAACAGTCCCTTGCTAGGCAAAATGCGTCAGATGGTGTTGGTGGATGATATTCAGGAAATTCAGTTGATAAAAAACAGGTTATGGAATGGTGTTCATGCCATGACTACCTGGTACGCAACACGCCTCGGCTACGAAACGATTGGTTTAGCTATGGCAGACCCAAAAGTGAGAGAGTTTATGGAGGGGCTTCTTGAAGAAGTGAAGGCTGGGCTTACCCTTACCCTACCACATCGCAAAAATGATCTTGATGATCTGGCAAAAAGCTTTATTAATTCTTGTGTCAATGCCTACAAAGATCCGTGTGAACGTGTAGCACGTGATCCTTTACGAAAGTTAGCCGCTTCAGAACGCGTCTTGGGATCAATTGCTTGTAATATTCAGCAGGGCTTACCTTACCAGAACTTAAGTCAAGGTGCCTTATATGGTTACTACTACTCTATTCAGCAAAAAGATATTAGCTATGGTGAAGCAATTGAACATCTTAAAATTCAGTTAGGGCAATCTGGATTAAACGAGCAACATCAGCAAACCCTACAGCGAAATATTGAAACACAGTTAGCTCAATTGCTCCCGGCTAAACATAAGACGCACAATCCTCATTGTGTAGACCTAGCAAAGCAAATGGATCATAGCCTGACCTGATTGTGTCATAGGATTTAACCAGAATAGAATAAACTCATATTTATGAGGTCAAGCATGCTTGACCTCATGTGTACAATAATTTCCCAAGGATAAATTTAACAAGCCGACTCCATTTTTTAAAATATTTAAGTTTTGGGTGGTGTTTCAAAAAGTATGCTGAAAAAAAACAGGTTGGCTTTTGATAAAATAGTGAGATGCAAATAACACTAGAAATCAAATGTCCAACCTGTCGAAGTGACAGTATAAAGAAAAATGGCTTCAAACTAAATGGTAAGCAAAACTATCAATGTAAAAACTGCAAGCGTCAGTTTATTGGGGATCATGCTCTTAGTTACCGAGGTTGTCATTCTGGTATAACAAATAAAATACTCCACCTGATGGTTAGAGGGGGTGGTATAAGAGATATTGCAGAAACCGAGCGTGTCAGCATAGGTAAGGTTTTACGAACATTAAGTAAATCCACTTATAAAATTCGCCCTAAGCAAAATTATTATGAATCTATTGAGGTTGATGAGTTTTGGACTTTTGTAGGAAATAAAAAGAATAAACAATGGCTTATTTACGCATACCATAGAGAAACAGGTGAAATTGTTGCTTATGTTTGGGGTAAACGAGATCTGGCGACAGTCCAACGATTGAAGGCAAAGTTAAAGCAATTAGGTGTTCACTACACCCGAATTTCAAGTGATCACTGGGATAGTTTTGTGACTGCCTTTAAAAACTGTAAGCAAAGTATTGGTAAGTTTTTTACTGTAGGTATTGAAGGAAATAATTGTAAAATAAGGCATCGAATTAGACGTAGTTTTAGGAAAAGTTGTAATTTTTCGAAAAAGCTTGAAAACCATTTTAAAGCCTTCGACTTAACCTTCTTTTATATCAATAATGGCTTCATTTAATTTCAGCATACTTTTGGAAACACCACCAGAAATTTTACCCAATTTTAATAAATATAATTGGATACACAAATGGCTATAAAATTTATTGCTAAATCTAAGTTACCTACAGCTTTTGGTAATTTTGAAATTATAGCATTTCAAGATCAAAATACAGGGGGAAGAACACATTGCCTTAGCCAAAGGGCTAGAGAGTGTTCCTACAAAACCTGTATTAGTCAGAATTCATTCAGAGTGCTTGACAGGTGATGCTTTTGGTTCGCTAAAATGTGATTGTGGATCACAACTACATTCTACAATGAAAATGTTTGATGATGTGGGGCAAGTAGTTATTCTATATCTACGCCAAGAAGGTCGCGGAATAGGATTGACCAATAAAATTCGTGCATATACACTCCAAGATCAAGGACATGATACTCTTGATGCAAACTTGTTGTTAAATTTACCAGCAGATGCTCGTTATTATGACATGTGCACTATAATGCTAGATTATTTACAAGTTAAAGAGGTAAAATTAATTACGAATAATCCACTTAAAATTAGTGCATTGAGGAATCTAAATATTGTAGTTAGTGGGGGGTTAAATATTTTTAATAAAAATTATTTAGAAACAAAACAAGGGCGTATGTCTCATATGTATGAATTTGATTTTTTCAAACCATATTGACTTTTAGGTTTGTATAGTATTTTAAGTATAAAAGTTACTTTATTCTAAATTAAACAAAATAATACGATATGTGAAGCCTGAGGTTTTAAGTTGTTATATAAACTACTATTGTTTTTGAATCTGAATTTACGCAAGCTAATTTTAATTTTAACAATTCTTAGTGTTTCTTGTTTATTTTTGGTCAGTTTATTTATTCTGAATTATGTGGTTAAACAGCAACTAATACAGAATTCGCTCTCTATAAATGAAAAATATTCATCAAAAATCGCTACTGGTGTAAATCGTGATGTCAGTAATATGCTACAGGAATTGCAATATAGTTCTAAGCAACTAGGACAAAACTTCTCTAGTACTTCATTAAGACAGGCAGAAGTCAAACGACTCAAAAATCAGTCAAATAACTTTAACAGTGTTTTTATAGTAGATCAGAAAAACCATATAGTTGCTTATGCACCATCTGCATTAGGTCTGAAATTCTATACCCCTTATACTACACTAGGTATTGTAGAGTCACTTAAAATTAAAAAAACTTACATTTCAGCTCCGTATTGGTCATCGGTAAATAATCTAGTCGTATTGATGTCTCAACCTATTTATGATGTGAATCAAAATTATAAGGGTTTTATCAGCGGGACGATTTATCTGCAGAAGAAAAACTTAATCAGTGAAATGCTATTTAATCAATTTGATTTTAAAAAAAGTTATATGTATGTCATAGACCAGCAGAGTCGTATCATTTCTCATCCAGATCCTAGCCGAATTGGTGAAAAAATTATAAATAATAGTGGGCTGAATTATATAAATGAAAATAAAAGTGGATCAGTGCGTCTAAGTAATAGTTTAGAGGTTGATAACTTAGCTGGTTTTGCACATGTTCCTAGTGTAAATTGGATTGTAGTTTCGCAACAGCCTACTGATCAATTACTTGAAGAGGCCAATGCATTAATTCTAAAAGTTTCTATTGGTATATTTATTTTTTATCTATTTATTTTTTTTATTGTCTGGCGGATATCTCACTTTATTTCCTCACCTCTTAATCACTTAGCAAAAATGGCAAGTATGCTGAGTAAAAATGGTACTCAAGATAAAATTAGTCAAGTAGACCCTTGGTATTTTGAGGTATTTAAATTTAGAACATCATTACTTTTGAGTTCCAAAGCATTTGATAAAAAGGTTTCAGAACTACGCCAACACATCAATATTGATCCACTGACTGGCCTCTATAATCGTCGTGGTATGCAATATTTCCTAGATGAATTAATAAGTACGAATACTCATTTTGCTGTACTCGCTATCGATATAGATTTTTTTAAAAAGATTAATGATACGTATGGGCATGACCGAGGGGATGAAGTTTTAAAGAGATTGGCTCTTTTAATGCAGCAAAACTTCAGAAGTCATGATTTTTGCTGCCGTACTGGTGGAGAAGAATTTATCGTATTGATGATGACTTCTGATGTACAAATTGCTTTTAATGTTGCAGAACGACTGAGAAAGAGTATGCAAGCAAGTCAAGTTGATGAAATAGAAAAAATTACGATTTCGGTAGGTATCGCATTTTGGCCGATAGATTCAAAAGATATAAAACAAGTTTGTAGAATGGCAGATAATAAACTGTACGAAGTAAAAAATAATGGACGTAACCATGTCCGTATGACTCAAAACCTACCTAAGCATAATTAAAATATATGGTGGTGTTTCAAAATGTATGCCGCTCATTTTAACACCACTATATAAAACCATGATTAATGTAAAAGAACCCAGATCAAAAGCTTTTATATGATTCAAAACTTTCTTCGAAAAACAGCAGGTTCTTCTTACTGCTCTCTTTATTCGATGTCTTAATCGGCAATTGTTACCCTCTATTCCAACTGTATGATATTTACCTTGGTGATTTGGCTTAAAGATTTTGATGAAGCTTTCCCAATGGTCACTCGCTATACAATCATAAGTAATATTCAGTTCTTCCATACGCATTTTTAGTTTTTGTGCTGTAACAACATCTCTTCCACCCCATACGAAAGCGACAATTTCTCCACTACTTCTATCGTAAGCGTCCGCTGAGCCCCACTTTTTCTAACTCATTAATACCGCGATAGTGTCCACTAAAATTTAAGTGGACACCTATTTATGGATTTAAAGACAGTTATAGACACTGCACCAACGCTAAAAAAGCCCCGTCGAACCTTCACGGCTGAATTTAAACATCAACTTATTCAGCAATGCCAGCAGCCAGATACATCGGTGGCTAAGGTCGCAATGCAACATCAGATCAATGCCAATCTGTTGCATAAATGGATTCGTCAGTCCAGATCAATGGTTCCATCATTAACAATCTCATCCATTCCACAGACCGACTTCCTTCCCGTCATTCTTCACCCGACGCCAGTCAAACAAGAAGCACCTCGGCCACCTGTGCCAGAGAAGAAAGCTACCGCTCATATCAGGATTCCATTACATGATGAACAAGGTTCCGTAAGGGATCAGATGATCGAAATCGAATGGCCGGTGGAGTCTGCAACTGAATTACTGCTTTTACTTCAGGGCTTGATCAAATGATCCGTATCGATGAAATCTGGTTGTCTACCCAGCCCATGGACATGCGTGCGGGTATGGATACGGCCATGGCGCAGATTATGAAAGCCTTTGGCTCAATCAAACCGCATTGCGCCTACCTGTTCTGTAATAAACGTGGCCATCGTATGAAAGTGCTGGTACATGATGGACTGGGCATCTGGCTGTGTGCCAGGCGGCTGGAACAGGGAAAATTCCACTGGGCTAAAGTTCACCAGGGTGAAAACGTAGCTCTCAGTCCAGAACAGTTACAGGCACTCATTCAGGGTTTGCCCTGGCAGCGCATTGGACGACAGCAAGTGGTCACAATGCTCTAAACTAGGCTGCTACATTGTGCTATTCTCCAAACGTTCTATTTCCTCTGCGTCATGACCTCAGGCATACTGCGGTCATGAAAATGCTGCCTGATTTAAGCCAACTGACCCATGAACAACTGCTGGAATTTACCCGGCAGTTGGCGATGCAGCATCAGTCTCTGGCACAATCAAATCAAGAATTAGAAAAATCAAACCAGCAATTGGATGCCAAAGTTCAGCATCTTTCTATTCTCAATCAAAAATACGAGTATGAACTGGCGCTGTTTAAAAAAGCATAAATTCGGCAGTAAAAACGAACATCTCACCGCAAAACAAATCCATCTATGGGACGAAGCGGTCGAAGAAGATATCGCAGCCGTTGATCTAGAATTAGAACGATTAAATGCAGATAAAACCGATGCAGCGACACAGAAAGCCACAGTCAACAAACCTAAACGTCGACTGCTGCCAGATCATCTACACACCATCCGTATTGGGCATGAACCTGCATCAACCCAATGCAGTTGTGGCTGCCAGTTACGTCGTATCGGCGAAGATATCAGTGAAAAACTGCATTTCAGACCGGCACAGTTCTACAAGGAACAGCATGTCCGTGGCAAATGGGTCTGTGATCAGTGCGACACTCTGACTCAGCAAGCGATGCCTGCCTATGTGATTGATAAAGGCATTGCTTCACCTGAATTGCTCAGCCATGTGCTGGTATCGAAGTATGCCGATCATTTGCCGCTGTACCGTCAGCGCCTGATCTATCAGCGGGCGGGCATTGATCTGTCCAGATCTACTTTATCTGACTGGATTGGTCGCTGCGGTGTGGAACTGGAACCTCTGGCCAATGCCTTAAAACAGGTGGTGCTGCAACAGCGGGTAATCCATGCCGATGAAACGCCGGTCACCATCATGCGGATGGGTGAGAATGAGAAAAAACCGAAGAAAGGTTATGTCTGGGCCTATGCCACCACACAGTACAATCCAGTTCAAGCGGTGATCTATGACTTTCAGGATAGCCGTTCAGGTCAGCATGCTGAAGCGTTCCTGAATGGCTGGCAGGGTCATTTGGTCTGTGATGATTACAGTGGTTATAAAGCACGCTTTAGATCAGGTCAGGTCATTGAGGTGGGCTGCATGGCACATGCACGTCGTAAATTCCATGAACTACATGTGACCAAGAAAAGTCAGATCGCTGAACAGGCATTAGTGCTGATTCAGAAACTGTATGCCATAGAAGCAGAACTCAGGAAAAAGACCGATGGTACAGCAGAACATCGCCGCGAATACCGGCAACAGCATAGCCAAACGGTGATGCAACAACTGTATGAATGGCTCAGCCAACATTATCTGGCGGTGCCATCGAGTTCTCCAACTGCCAAGGCGATCAATTACAGCCTAAAACGTTGGCAGGCACTCTGCCGCTATCTGAATGATGGCAATTTGCCTATAGATAATAACTGGATTGAAAATCAGATGCGCCCCTGGGCGTTGGGACGTAAGAACTGGCTGTTTGCTGGCTCGCTGCGCAGCGGCCAACGAGCTGCCAATATCATGACTTTAATCCAGTCAGCAAAGCTGAATGGACTGGATCCGTATGCCTATTTAAGTGATGTGCTGAAAAGGCTGCCGACGCATAAAGTGACCCAAATAGAAGAATTACTGCCACACCGCTGGAAATCCGACCAAAATTAAAAAATAGGCATGGGATTCAGCGGACGCTTACGTTGAAACTAAGATGCGCTGCATTAAATTATTAGGAGATAAACTCAGTACAAGGAGTTTTGATAGCCAAGTCAATGAGCTTCATGCACGTGTAGCAGTCCTTAACAGATTTACAGAATTAGGTCGACCACTTACCCAAGTTACGCCTTAAATTTGGCTCAATTAGGGGCGCTTTGCCTTTCAAATATTTGTGCAATAAAGCCGTTGGAAAGTAACCTTGAAACAAGTTATAAGCTTCTTTTTCATAAATTACTGAGTATTTGTATAAATATTTAACATCTGATTTTTTTTTAACCCAGATATTGAATTAAAATAAAAACCAATAAACAAAAACAAACATCATTGGTATTTATATTTTAATTATATTCATTTACAATAAAAATTACTAAGTCAATACATATTTAGTCTAAAATATCCATCAATCAAAAATGTGTGATAGCTTCGAACGTTAATCTTTGCATACTTGTAATTTTGAGTATTACTTCAATTCTCTAAGCTAATTTTTTACAAGTGTTCCTATCACCATAATTGTTATTCTTGTCTTCGCTATAAAGCGATCCAAACCTGCCCTCCATGGTCATAATCGCATGAACAAATTTTTAAAATACCTATTGGTATTCATCGTTCTGCTTATTATTGCAGCACTAATCTTTTTATTTAGACCTATCGCGTCTAAGAAAATTCAAAACACCAGCAATGAGCCTGTCGTTGACGCAGTCTTAGTTGGTGGTGGCATCATGAGTGCAACCCTAGGCACATATCTTAGTGAACTTGAGCCAAACTGGCAAATTCGCATGTATGAACGCCTAGACAAAGTTGCACAAGAAAGCTCTAACGGCTTCAATAATGCAGGCACAGGTCACTCTGGCTTTATGGAAATGAACTACACCTCTGAAAAAGATGGGAAAATGGACATTACCAAAGCTGTAAAAGTGGCTGAACAATTTGAAGTTGCAAAACAGTTCTGGTCTTATCAAGTCAAAGAAGGTGTTTTGGGACGACCAAATAGTTTCATCAACCCTGTACCGCACATTGCTTTCGTTTGGGGCGATAACGTGAATTTCCTCGAAAAACGTTACGCTGCAATGGTTAAAAACCCAATGTTTTATGGCATGAAATTATCTGAGAATCCTGCTGAAATTAAACAATGGGCACCATTGGTGATGAATGGTCGTGATGCTGCACAAAAAGTAGCTGCAACACGCATGGATGTAGGTTCGGATGTGAACTATGGTTCGATCACCACTCAATTGGTCGATCACCTTAAAAAACAATCTAATTTCCAGTTACAAACATCGACTGAAGTGACTGGCATTAGCCAAAACGATGATAAAACGTGGACTGTTGCATTTAAAAACCTCACTACAGGGAAAACAGATCACGTGAAAACGCGCTTTGTCTTTATTGGTGGAGGCGGTGCAGCGGTTAAACTTTTACAAATGACAGGCTTACCAGAAGCGAAGCAATATGCTGGCTTCCCTGTAGGTGGCGTGTTCTTAATGACCGACAACCCAAAAGTCACTGAAGGTCATACTGCAAAAGTTTATGGTCGTGCTGAATTAGGCGCACCGCCAATGTCTGTTCCACATATTGATACACGTTATATCGACGGTAAAAAATATGTGTTGTTTGGTCCATTTGCAACTTATTCAAACAAGTTCTTAAAACAAGGTTCTCAGCTTGATTTATTGAAATCAACCACTAAGAACAACGTTTTACCAATGACCGCTGTGGGTATGGAAAATCTTGATTTGGTGAAATACTTAGTTAGCCAAGTCATGATGACCGATGAAGACCGTTTTAATGAGTTGAAAAAATACTATCCTGATGCAAAACCAGAAGACTGGCGCATGAATCAAGGTGGTCAACGTGTTCAAATCATTAAGAAAGAACCAGGCAAACCTGCAAGCTTGCAATTTGGTACCGAGATTTTTGCATCACAAGATGGTGCTGTGACTGCCCTATTAGGTGCGTCTCCTGGTGCTTCAACTTCCCCTTATATTATGTTGAGCTTGCTTGAAAAAGCATTCCCTCAGCAAGTAGCAGGTAAATGGAATCCGAAATTACATGAAATTGTAAAATCGTACCAACAAGAACTCAGCACTAATCCTGTGCTTCTTGACCAAGTTCGCCAATACACCAGCGCAACCCTTGGTTTGAAATATACACCTATGGCTAAAGCTGCAAATGACGAAACTATTGCGGTAGCAAAAGCACAGTAATCTGCTTTAAACCCTAAAAAGGATGGACTTTGCGCCATCCTTTTTTAATTCATATTTGAAACTATTCTGTTTATGTCGCTTTTCCATTCCGATGCTTTTTTGGCTTTTCATTCACGTGATTTTTCACTTCTGAGTGTCAATCAGTTGTGCTTAATTCTAGCCATCATGATTCAAGAAGTCGTCATTGCCTATAGTATCTATCAACTCACTCAAAATCCACTCAGCCTTGGCATGATTGCCTTAATTGAGTTACTCCCCTTTATTTGCCTCTCCCTGATCAGTGGCGACTGGGCTGATCGCTATAACCGACAAAAAATTGTGCAGTGGAGTTTTAGCTGTAGCACTTTAATTCCATTATTATTTATTGTTCTTTTTTCTCAGTACCAACAACAGCACATTCAACAAAATACACTTTTATGCGGCATTTATAGCCTCATCTTTTGCTTAGGCATACTTAGAGGCATCTACAGCCCATCATTTAATTCATTACGCCCTTTTCTAACCCCCGAGTCAGTCTATAGCAATGCAGCCACATGGACCGCGCTCATTTGGCAAATAGGCGGCATTTTAGCGCCTTTATGCGCAGGACTTTTACTCGGCCAACTTGGGCTTGAAAAAACCCTCTTTATTGTTTTTTTCTTGTGTTGCGTGGGTAGCATCTGCTTATTCGGATTAAGTCCTCGTCAATTCCCTAGCCCCCATAAACAGCATTTAAGCAAAAGTTTGAAAGAAGCCTATTTGTTTATTTTTAAACATCCACTAATGTTTTGGAGTATGTTGCTGGATCTCAGCGCCATGCTTTTTTGTAGTGTCATTATCTTACTGCCTATTTTTGCACACGATATCCTGCATCTTGGTGTTGAAGGCTTAGGTATACTCAGAGCTGCACCAGCTATTGGCGCCTGTATCATGATGTTGATGTTGACCTGTTATTCTCCGATGCAAAATGCATGGAGAAATATGCTCTATAGTAGTTTTGCAATTGCTTTGTGTACTTTAGCCTTTGCACTATCCTCCCATGTTTGGCTCTCAGTCTTCTTCCTTGTTCTAATCGGTGCCTTTGATAGCATCAGCATGGTCATTCGACAAACTTTATTACAGCAACTCCCCCCAAAAGCACTATTAGGGCGTGTAGCGGCTTTAAATGGCATATTAGTCACTTCAGGCAATCAGCTCGGTGCCCTACACATGAGCCTGATGACGCGCTATTTTTCTGTGGTGCCAGCAGTACTTATTGGAGGGACGCTGTGTTTAATAATCTGTGGTCTAAGCTCTACTCGTACGCGACATTTATTCAAGCCATCTCCAACACTAAAAAAACATGCCACAGTGGCAAAAAGTGAATAGCATGTTAAGCTTCAAATCTTCTTTTAATATGATGTGAGTTTTCAATAGAGCAAATTATGAAACAGATTTTCCCCTTTTCACATATTCTCTATACCAAACTCTATTCTTTCGTACTATCAGTGTTGTTGGCTTATTGCCTATTCAATTCAATTTATACGTTCATTATTGGTGGAACTGGTTTTTATTTATTTGCAACTTTTATTTTAGCTTTTCAATGTAATTTCGCGTTACGCACTTCTCTCCATGACCGTATTTACACCAGTTTAGGGATAGTTTTGCTTATTATTGGGTTATTGTATACACATGGAATTCACTTTCTAAACCATTTAAAAACAATTGTATTGGTTCCAGCTTTAATTTTAACTGCCTTTGGAATAGATAATTTATATAGAAAGCCAAATAGACTTAGTTGTCTTAAAGTTGGACTAATCCTCGGCCTATTGCTATTAGCTTATATTCAATATTATGATTTAGTAGAACTGCAAAATTATTATGACTCTTTACATAATGATGAGACTTGGCAGCAATTTGGTGCATTATAACAGCTAGCACAAAAAAAATCGGTGGGTGAAAAATTTACAGTCCTAATTCTGATTTATCATGTTATTACATAGGAAAACTGCCTTTAAAAGGCGGGTCTTGCTAGTCTAGAATTGCAGACGAAAGGGAATAAAATGCCTGTATTGAACCGTACCGGGTTTGTCGGAGACTTTTTTATTTAAGTTAGGCCACCTGACCTAACCGGTTAATCTTATCATAGTACATTGCTTCAAACTCAAAAGGCGATACATAACCCAATGTAGGGCAATCAGTTCTGGATCATAAGCAGCTAAATACAGCTGTTTAATGGTAAGCGTCCGCTGAGCCCCACTTTTTCTAACTCATTAATACCACGATAGTGTCCACTAAATTTTAAGTGGACACCTATTTATGGATTTAAAGACAGTTATAGACAGCACACCAACGCTAAAAAAGCCCCGTCGAACCTTCACGGCTGAATTTAAACATCAACTTATTCAGCAATGCCAGCAGCCAGATACATCAGTGGCTAACCGAGTAATTTGACGGGTGGAAAGATTCAGGATTTCAGCAGCACGGACCTGGGTAATACGATGATCTCGAACGTCTTGCAGAACTGCAAGACGTTGAATTTCTTTGTCAGACATAGTGATCAGCATCTATATTTTATATCCAGTCCATGGTGATAAAAACCATCATAAACCAGACATTTTTATTGGTGAGAATATAGACACTTTAAATGGGTTCTAACAAGTGTTGTTATTCCCAAGTAGAAATGTCCTACCTAATAACCAAATAGAAATGTCCTATACAGGACTTTCCAAGTCAAGCACAGGATTCAGATTTCGTTCTTTGATTGCTGTTTTCTGTGCACGTCTACGTGGCATCTTTTGAGAACGATTACGTTTGTTTTGCTGTTCCAATTCTTCATGCTGTTGCTGGATATGAGCCAAGACTGAACCCAAACGTTTATTCTCAACGATCTCTCGCTGGTTGAGCTGACTTAACTTATCGAAGATGCTGTAATTGATCTTCCGACCTTGATGCTCAATCGCTACCGTACCATCAGGGTATTCCAGAAATTCAAGATATTTACCGATTAGCCTCTGATTTTCCTCTGTATTCTCCAGGAGATATACGCATTTATCATAAGTAATGGTCAAGCTATTCGTGACTCTACGGGGTTCACGCCAGGTAAAAACATCATCTAATTCCTCAGCTGTTTCAGTGACAGTCCGGTGTAGATCCTTGGGATTAAAAGCCATCTTGGCAAATTTACGATTAAACTGCTCGATAAAGTAGGGTAACCACTTATTCGCATCTGCAATCGAATTGATACCCTCCAGGCGCATTTCCTTGATCAGACGGTCCTGAAGGGTTCTGTTGGCACGTTCTACGCGACCTTTGGCCTGGGGTGAGTTAGCGAAGATGATATCGATATTGAGGGTACTGAGTACGCGTCCAAACTGGGTAATCTTGCTGTCTTTCTTGCTGCTTTGATTCACCCTAAAGACTGAATGTTTGTCGCTGTAAAACGCTAAAGGCTTACCATGCTGTTCAACATACAAGCGTGTCGAAATCATATAGTCAAAGGCTGATTCTGATTCACAGAAGCGTAAATGCTGCAATTTGCCTGTGGCATCATCGATAAAGACTAGCAGACAGCATTTAGCGGCTCTTCCTTCAAACCAGTCATGGTGTGAGCCATCGATTTGTACCAGTTCACCATAACAATCTCGGTTATATCGAGGCTGATATGGGCGTTTCAGGCGCTTGGAGCGAGGAATCCATAAATCGGCTGCAATCATCCAGCAACGCAGGGTTTCCACTGAAAGATCGAATCCATGAACGGTAGTGAGCTTTTCATGCGCTAAAGTGGGTCCGAAACCATGGAGTTGATCCGAAACAATATTGAGGCACTTGAGTCTGAGTTCTTCAGGAAGTTTGCAGTTGCTGGTTTGGCCACGACCAGCATGGGCTAATGCAGCTGGGCCTTGAGCTTTGTATTTCTGCAGTAAGCGTCTGATCTGACGTTCTGAAATATGAAGTAGCTGAGCAGCCTGGGATTGAGTTATGCGTTGATCGCAGATTTCCTGCAAGACCGACAATCGTTTAAGTTCTTTATCCGACATAGACACCAACATATCAAACCGTCCGCTTCAATAATCGCAAAAGTGCATATTCTAAAAGCGGACATTTTTACTTTGGAGAAACCGGACATTTCTATTTTGGGCTTACAAGTGTACTTCGTATAAGCTCTATTATGTTAAATGGGGAGTGGAATTACACATTAGAATTTAAAAAGTTTAAGTGCATTACTACTTAAAATCATATGCTGTTCTTGCTTATCTACTACAATTTTCTTTAAAGCATTGAATGCTAATTCATAAGAAATAGTTGATTCAAATTGAGTGTGTGGCCAGTCACTTCCCCAAATTAATTTACTTATTAATCCCTTTTCTTTTAACAAGGCATATGCTTTTTTAGCAATTTCGAGATTTTCTGAGGAATGTCCTAAACGATAAAATCCAGAAATCTTAATCCAATGGCGATCTACATTTAATAGCTTCAAGAATTCTTGATAATCTGACCCCGTAATATCAGGAATAGAATCAACACGCCCAAAATGATCAATGACAATATCTAAACTATATTGATTTAATAAAGGTAAAAGAGAAACTAAATATTCTGGTGGGGCATGTAGTTCAATTTGCCATTCCAAGATTTCTAAGTTTGTTAGAAATCTTTTCCATTCCGCTGTATCTAGAGAAGGTATTGGAAGACCAAATAGATTTAAGCGAATACCAACAATACCTTGTTCTTTTAATTGAGATAGTTCTTCTAAAGTAGCTGTTGTATCAACTACAGCAATACCTTTTAATCGTTCAGGGAATTGTCGAATGGCTTTGAGCATTACATCGTTATTTGTTCCAAAGAAGCTTGGTTGAATCAAAATACCATGCGTCAGATTATGTTTATCTAAATGAGAAATAAAGCTTTGTACTGGAGCATCGTAATTAGGAGTATAACGTGCTGTAGCAATGAATTGATCATGGGCTGAAAATACATGTGCATGAGTATCTATACTGTTCATTTTTATCTCACATTACAAATTTTAAAATTAAAAGAGCGATTAATGCAGCAGTCATACCTATCGGAACTGCTTTAAATAATAACTGATTAAAGAGCTGAGACTTATCGACATCTGCGGGTGCTGAAGCCATGATGAGACTACCACCTGAAGAGAAGGGAGAAATGGCAGAGGATTGAGCACCGACAATAATACAAATGAAAAGTACTAGCGGATTAAGACCGGATGCAAGTGCGAGTGCTGGGACGATTGGGAATAATGTGGGAGCAACAACGCCAAGAGTACTTGAAAATACGGACATAATTGCACTGATTAGACACAACAGAAAAGGAATTAGCCAAATAGGAACATTATTTGCTAACCATTCAGAAAGTATAGTAATAATCCCTAACTTCACACCCAGAGCGATAAGCATACCAACACCGCAAATCATGATAAGTGTTCCCCAAGGGACAAGTGCTATCACTTTTTTCTCATCTGCAAGTTTCATGAGTAAACTTATTAAAGAAAAAATAATAGCAATGAATGCAATATCAACCTTAGAATTTAAGAAACTAATTGTCTGAGCTTCAGGGAAAAGAAGATGTAATATAGGAAAAATTAATACAATGGACATCATTAAAACAATTAAGAATAATGATTTCTTTTGTTTAAGGTCAAAACCTTCAGGCTTTTGATCTTCAATAAAAATAGAATTGCTATTTCTATTCCAGAAAGTATAAAGACCTAATACTACGACTGGAATAATTAAAGTTACGACAAAAATCCCTAGACTATATGAAAAACTTGTTTGAGCATTGATTCCTACATTTTCCATTAAACTTCGAAAAATAATGCCACTCTGAGATGTCATGAAGTTTGCGCCAGCTAAAGCACCATAATTCACTGCCATTCCACCAATAATCATGCTCATGTTGGTTTTTTTGCATAGTAGTAATGTAATAGGTGCCATAAAAGCAAGTACAGTATAAAAACCTGCACCTAAGCCAGCAATAACAGTTGAAGCCAGAAAGATTGCTAAGGGTAAAAACTGTGGGAATCGACGGCATTTATACAGGAGATGGCTTGCGAGTTTTTCTAATGCGCCATTAGCTAAAGCAAAATTATAAAATAGTGTTACTGATAAAATAATAAAGAAAATTTTAACAGGCCATAACTCAATGACTTCTGCAGGCTTTAATCCCATACCAAAGCAGCCAATTAGATATGCAAAGACTATAGTGAAAAAGCCAATATTGATTTTCGTAATGTAGCCTAGCCCGATAGAAAGAGCTAAAGCCATTAGAATAAGTAAGGTCATGTTCATCGTTCCTTGAAGACATATAAACATATATATGTTTGGTTTTATATATTACATCTCTCTATGCTAATATTGTCAAATCTATTTATGTCGTACTACGCAAATGCTTGATGAAAGTACATTTAAAAATTTAAAATTACCTCGTTATGAAAAAGTTCGATGGGAAATTCAAAAATTACTTATTCAATCAAAATGGAATGTCGAAAAGCCTATTCCTAGCGAACACGAATTGGCTAATATGTACTGTGTTTCAATAGGTACAGTGAGGAAGGCGGTTGAAGGTTTGGTTGAAGAGGGTTTATTAGTTAAGTGTCCAGGAAAAGGAACTTTTTTAAAACAGCCTAATTTTGAGTCTTCTTTAATGCGCTTTTTTAGACTAAGGAATAAGCAAGGAGACTATATTCAGCCACAAGGTGAGATTAAGAAGTTAGTAGTAATTGATGCTATTCCAGATATTAATGCCAAGTTAAAAATTGAAAGCACGGCTAAATTAATTTATATCGAACGCATACGTAAAAATGAAGATATAGTAGTTTTAAGTGAAAGAATCTGGTTGCCAGATAGCTTATTTTTTAATTTAAAAAACATACCTTTAACAAGTTTCAGTAACTTACTTTATCCTTTCTATTATGAACATTGTTCTCAGTTTGTATTTTCTGCTGTAGAGCAATTATCTTTTGAAACTAATATTGAAGATGAATACTTAAAAAATAGTATTTCGGAACCATTAGCTAGAGTATGTCGTATCGCCAAAAACCTAGAGGGAACTGTAATTGAGTATCGCCAGTCGTATGGTCTAGCTGAAAATTTTCATTATGAAGTTTCAATTTATTGATAACAAACGAAAGGGTATCAATGAATCATTATTTTTATTCAGTTTTCCTAAAATTAACATAATGGCGATTATACGAATTGAACTTTTCTTCATCTAAGAATATAGTGTGATTAACAATGTTAATCATAGGAGCTTAACATGGCTTCAAATGCACTAGTAACTACTCGCATTAACGAAAACATTAAGCATGAAGCAACTGAAGTTCTTGCAACAATGGGCTTAACTGTCTCAGATGCAGTTCGCTTGTTGTTAACCAAGGTAGCGAAAGAAAAGGCTCTGCCTTTTGAAATTTGGCAGCCCAGTGCTGAAACCATTGCTGCAATGGAAGAAGATCTAAGCAAAGCAAAGAGCTTCACTTCTGTAAAAGATTTGATGGCTGATCTAAATGCGGACGATTAAGTACACATCAGCATTCAAGAAAGACTATAAACGTGAGAAAAAAGGGCAGCATCGAAATACAGTAGATGCTGAACTACAAACTGTTTTAGAGTTATTGCAAGCTGATGAAGCCTTGCCTGAAAAGTATCGTGACCATGCTTTGGTCAGTAATTGGGTAGGTCATCGTGACTGCCATATCAAACCAGATCTTGTTTTGATCTATAAAAAAACAGAGGAAGGCGAACTACTAATTTTGAAATTAGTTAGGTTAGGTAGTCATAGTGAATTGGAAATTTAAGTGACCTAATTTTCAACAGGAAATTTTTAAAATTATCTTCAAAAATGGGAGCTTAAGCTCCCATTTTTTATTTCGTATTATGTTAATTTTAGAAGATCCTCCTTTTCTACTTACATATATGTCATCATTCTATATAACAGACATACATGTATTTTTATGACTATTTCACAAAGCAAAAGCCTTTTTTATTACTTATTAATATTTATAAGTAACCAACCAATCTATGTTTTACGTATTTTTTCTAGCTTTTTAGCAAAGTTAGTTAATCTATTAAAAATAAGTAAAACATCACAAACAATTAGATTAAATTTAAATATTACTTTTCCTGAACTAAGTAAAACAGAGCGTGAAAAAATTATTCAAAAAGCTATTCATAATGAAATGACTTCTTATTTTGAGTTTTTTAATATTTGGGGAGCTAGCTCTGAAAAAAACCTCTCTCGTATTTCAAATATATATGGAGAAAATTTACTAATACAAGCTTTAGAAAAGAAACAAGGGCTTGTAGTCCTCCTTCCTCATTTTGGTACTTGGGAAATTCTAACCACTTATATTTCTCAATTTACTGAATTAACTATCATGTATAAACCTGTAAAAAATCAAACAGCAGATCATTTTTTACGTCAAGCACGGAACAGAGAACCCGCAAACTTAGTTCCAACAGATGAAAATGGTGTTAGACAAATTTTTAAAGCTTTAAAAAATAATGGTACAACCATGATTCTTCCAGATCATAGTCCACGCCATCCAAGTACTTTGATTCCTTATTTTGGCATACCACTTTCATCTAGTAATCTTAGTTCAAAGCTCATTCAAAAAACGAAAGCTGAAGCATTATTCTTATATGCAATGCGTAATAAAGATGGTGGATTTGATATACATATCGAAACGATAAATGAAGCAATATATACAAGTTCAGCTGATGATGGTACTGCCATTATTCACCAAAAACTAGAAAGCCTTATTCAACGATATCCTGCACATTATCATTGGAGTTACAAACGCTTTAAAGCCAATCCTAAACTATATGATCTTTACAATATTCCACCTAATGAGGCTCTTAATAAAATTGAAGAAATTCGTTATCTAAAAATTTAAGCTATTTTCAATCAAATAACTCCTATTTAACATAATGGTTGTTATGCGAAGTCGACTTGTAATGCAATTTGCATTACACTATTCCTAGTACATTAAACACTTGGGAAATATGATGGCTACTGTTAACTTCAGGGTCGATGAAGCCCTTAAAGAAAAATCTTATTCAATCCTTAAAGAGCAAGGTATTGCACCTACGGATTTCTTCACTAGTATTCTTGAGTATGTTGCTACGACTGGGAAACTGCCCGTCAAAAAAGCTTTGCTTTCGGAAGAAGATGAAGAATTATTAGCTCTTGTCCGTAAGCGCATTAACGATCCTAAAGAGATGTTTGAGGAAGTCACATTAGATGACTTATAAGCTTTTACGTCACAAGGACTTTACAGCAGAATGGGAAAAACTCCCTGTTGCTATACGAGATCAATTTAAAAAGAAACTAGCTAAAGTCATAGAGCAGCCACATATTCCAAAGAACATGCTTAGAGGCGATCTTGCAGGTTGCTATAAAATCAAATTATTAAAAGCTGGTGTCCGACTTGTCTATCAAGTTAAAGATGATCAGGTAGTTATCCTGCTCATTACCGTCAGAAAACGAGCTGATAGCATAGTTTATGACGAAGCGAAAAAGCGAATTAAAGATTAAAAATGGGAGCTTATAGCCACTGCTGTCCCACAATTTTTATAAGAGGAAGCTCACATGAGCTTCCTCTTGTTTGATGGGGATTTTATCGGGTGAAAATAACGCTTTTAAGGTTTTTATTTCAAATAAATTCACCTGAATTATTCTGAGTAAGCGCTGAACTGTCCAGCCTTTTTTCCCTAAATGTTGAGCGAAACTTACTAGTAAATAGGCGATCATCGCAATCCAGATTTGTGTCTGAATTGCGTTCCTGCTGCGGCCTAGAAACGCTTTTAATTTGAGATTTTGCTTAATCGCCTTAAAGAACAGCTCAACTTTCCAACGATCTTTATAAATCGCCGCAATGGTGGAGGCGGCTAAATGAAAGTTATTGCTGAGAAAGCTAAAGTGCTTGCCACTTTGCTGATCTCTATATTCAATTCTTCTTAACACTGGGGCTTTTCTTTTTAGGGCATGTGCGCTATTCAGCTGAATGGTTTCATCTTTTAGAATACCTTTGGATTCAAGCACTGGATGTTGCTGGATCACCTGATACACAGATTTAGGCCTAAAACGTGTGACAAATCCAATGTTTTGAGCAGTCAGATTTGCATACCATTGGTAATCGACATAGCCTTTATCAAAAACTACAATGCTGCCAGCAGGAAACTGGAATTTGCGGCCTTGTACCATGTCATTTTCTTTGCCATTTTCAACTGCAACAAACTCAGGAATATCATTGCTGTGATTCAATCCTATGCTGAGTTTCATGCTGGCTTTTGAGTCGTGAACTTTGGCCCATTCACATAAGGAAAGCGACAGGTCAATATGACTGGCATCCAAGGAATACAAGGGATTCTTAAAGCGAAATTTATGAGCTACTTTTGAGTGTTCATAGTATTTAAGCAACTTGTAAAATAGCTGTTGATACAAGGCAGCAGGCTGCTGCTCATTGATTCGTGCCAGTGTACTTCGGGGTATAGACTTTGCTCCGAGATGACTCAGTTTTTCCTGCTGGCACTCCAGATTGGATTGAATATCTCTCAGACTTTGCCTGCAGGAAAGTTGAGACATCAATATGGCAATAAACTGATCCCATCTTGAGGCCGCTCTAAATTTCTGTCCAACATGGTGTACTTTAGCAAGTTGTTCAAAATCCTGTCGCACGACGGGTTTAATCAGCTGATGAAATACGGTATTCTGATGTGACAAAACCTGAATCCTGGTCGTTAAAGTGTTGGTTCGTACTCATATTTTAACTGTTAGGACTCAGGTTTTTTATTTAAATCAAACTATGGGACAGCAGTGAGCTTATAGCTCCCATTTTTAACTTTGCATAACGTGTATTATGTTAATTTTAGAGAAACTCATAAATGAATATAATAATTTGATTAAAATCCATTCTCTAAAATTCGGATATCAACACCAAGAACATCATCTTTTATCTTAAAGTGATGTTCTTGCATATGTACGGTTGCAAGGTGGGCATCTAAATGTTTGATACTTTTCCATTTTTCCAACATAACGACTGTATTTTTCAATGGCGCCTGATAAGACGCATGACTCTCATGATTAATAAGTAATTCGTAACTAAAACAACCATCTTCTTCAAGCACTGTTGGTGTGATCTCCTTGAATGAATTGATTACATGTTGCAGATGCTCTGAACCGGGTTTTATTTTAATTTCAGCAATAATTGTTAACATCATTTACCTCTATATCACTGATGCAGAAAAATTACGGATCAAATGTTGGCGATAATCATCTTTTATTTGTGGTACGTTTGGTGCTTTGATGACGTCATGAGCAATAAATGTTGACATGCTTTGCATACCAAGAAACTCATTGGCTTTTCGAAAAGGTAAATAAACCCCATCTACACCTCTCCCCTCAAAAAATTGTTTTGGATCAGTAAATGCTTCAGCAGGTGCATTCCAAGTTAATGACAGCATAAATTTTTTGCCATGCATTAAACCTCCCGAACCATATTTTTTAGAAGTATCCGAACGTGAACGACCATCATTAGCGTATATATGACCATGACCTTCAGTAAATACATCATCAATATATTTTTTTACTGTCCATGGTGCACCCATCCACCAGCCTGGCATTTGATAAATAATAGCATCAGCCCAAAGATATTTTTTTACCTCCTCTTTTGGATCAAAAGCACTATCAGCACGCGTAACTTTAACTTTATGACCTAATTCGGTTAATACTTCTTCTGCCAAAATCGTCAAGGTATCATTCAATTCACCATTAGAATGAGCAAAAGTTTTAGCACCATTGATAATTAAAATATTATTCATCTTCATCCCAAATTGAATAGAGAGGTACAATATAAATTTAAGATTCATCAACATAAATGCAATTATTAACAAAACATTATTGATTAATTGTTAATAATTAAAATTAATATATAATTAAAAATGATTTTTTATTAATGATTTACTTAGATATGAAATCTACATTTGATGAACTTTTAGTATTTGTTACGATCGCTGATTGTGGCTCTATAGTGAAAACAGCAGAACAATTAAATCAAACAACATCTGCTATCAGTCGCACATTACAACGCCTCGAAAAAAAATTAAATGTTAAATTAATCGAACGTACAACCCGTAGCCTTAATCTTACCTATGATGGAAAAATTTTTTTAGAAAGAGCAAGAAAATTACTTTCTGATTTGAATGAAGCTGAAGAGTTGTTAATTAATCCAGGTACTGAACCTACAGGCTTAATTAAAATAGATTCAGCAACACCGTTTGTATTGCATGTAATTATTCCATTAATACCAGAGTTTATAGAACGATATCCAAAAATCAGTATTGAACTAACTAGTCATGATCATGTAATTAATTTATTAGAGCATAAAATAGATGTTGCTATACGGTTTGGTGATCTAGAAGATTCAAGTCTCTATGCAAAATTATTATGTAAAAGTCGTTTGTATATCGTTGCTAGCGCTGAATATCTCAAAAAAAATAACTTACCAAAATCTATTATTGAGTTAAATCAACATAGATTATTAGGATTTAGCCATCCTTTGCATTTAAATAATTGGCCAATTTATATAAATGATCAACTATATAAAACTTCACCATCTATTACAGCTTCTAATGGCGAAAGTGTTCGTCAACTTGCTTTACAAGGCGTAGGAATTGCTTGTCTCTCTGAATTTTTAATTTTAAAGGATATAAAAGAAGGTAAATTAATTGCTTTGTTTGAAGATGAAATAAAGATTCATGAGCAAAAAATCCATGCTGTCTATTACAAAAAAAATTATATACCTAAGAGAGTTAGATTATTTATTGATTATTTATATGAAAAATTACAACAGCTTAATTAATTTTAAATGGATTTTTTAGGCATATTTAGTTGAATAATGTTTGAAATAAATCTCCATTTAACATAATGGGCATTATACGAAGTACACTTGTATATTAATTTAAATATCAATAACTTAAAAAATTCACCCTGACCACAAAATGCACAAAAAATCTGCTTTTGTAATAAGTTGGTGAGTTTTTAGGCAAATCTGTAATATTTTGCCAAGAGAATTGATTAATAAGTGATCATTTTGGGATCAATGCCTATTTCATGCGGATCTAGGTTGCGAAACTATCCCCAATTGCTGTGGAAAAAATTTAGGCTATTTTGTACGCTTAGGCTCACATCAATCTCGGCCCTTTGCTGCTATGCGGCATACTGGAATTTTCCTATGATCAAGTCATCAGGAACAGGATGTTCCATAACATAAAACAAAAATTATAAGTTATTGCACATGGACCAGAGGGTACAACAGCACAATCAGCAACGATAAAAAACCCCGGCAGGATGCTGGGGTTTTTTATTGCCTATCATTTCTCATTTGCAAAACAAGCATAATGCTCCTAAAATATAGACTATAATCTATATTTTGGTTGTGGTATGTGGACAGTCATTACGACAGATCTATTTAATCAGTGGCTTGAACAGCAAGACGAATCAACACAAGAGAAGGTTCTGGCTGCCCTGGTTGTTCTACAGCAGCAAGGACCAAGTTTAGGCCGCCCTTTAGTAGATACCGTCTATGACTCTAAATTTACCAACATGAAAGAGCTTCGTGTTCAACATCGAGGTAAACCACTGAGAGCTTTCTTCGCATTTGATCCATTACGTCAGGCCATTGTGCTATGTATTGCTGATAAAGGCGGTAAAAAACGATTCTATACAGAGATGCTGGCAATTGCAGACCAACAATATGAACTTCATCTCTCAACATTAGGAGAACAATCTAATGGCTAAAACTTTGCAAGAATTATTAGCTAACCGCTCTCCAGAGAGCCAAGCCCGTATTCAAAAAATGGCAGATGAATTACTGCTAGAAAATCAGCTTCATCTTATTCGTGAAGAACTCGAAATTTCTCAAAAAGAGCTTGCTGAAACTTTGGGAATAAAACAGCCATCGCTTTCAGCAATAGAAAATCGTGGCAATGATCTTAAGATTTCAACCATGAAAAAGTATGTTGAGGCAATGGGCGGGAAGCTCCGTATTGATGTAGAGCTTCCAACAGGAAAACATATAGGATTCAATGTTTAACAAGAAAAATGGGAGCTAAAGGCTCCCATTTTTGGATTCGTATAACGTGTATTATGTTAATAATAGAAACTCTTAACTATTTTACTTAACCTGTATCTCATCATTAAGACTTTGCACTTGATCTATAAAACACGAGAAATGGCACGTGCAGATGTGTTTGATTATATCGAGATGTTTTACAATCGAATCAGGCGTCATTCGCATCTCGATGGGATGAGTCCAGAAGCCTTTGAGGCAGCTTCAAAATGAGGCTGTCTAATGTCTAGGATACTGGGAGCAGTCCAGCTTCATATGTTGTGTTTATAGAAAAATAATCAATTTTTACGCGGGATTACCTCCCCCCTCTTTCATTAAAAATATAGGGGGGAAGTTATCAATGTAGCGTCTTTTTTTATAAAAGTTTATTCCGATATGCGTACCAAACTCAAAAAGTGTAAATGACGTTCATATTGATCGATGATGTCCTGTAATAAGTCTTCTTCAGTCCACTTCATTACATCATAGCCCTGACCACCTTCTCTTAAAAAAACTTCAGCTTGATAGGAGTTATCTTCATTAGTACCCATATCAGACATAAAGCTTGGACTTAAAGTCTTAGTCGCAATGACCTGATAGATAAAATTCATTTCATTCTGGTGATCCACTCGCAGCTGCATACCATTTTCTAACTTAGTCAGCTTGACCTGTAACTGTCGACGTTTTAGTTCACTTTGAAAGCTGACAAATGCTTTATTCACAGTAGATTGAATATATGCCTGTACCTCTTCTTCAGTATGCGAATAATGCATAATAAGGCCCAATCGCTGCTGCCAGCTACGTGGATTTTGAATTGCACGTGGGGTAATTCTCGCTGCCTGCAGAGCATGCATTTTGGTAACATCTAGATGCAAAGCTTTAATTAATCCCCAACAAATCAATAACATGATTATGGTGAAGGGCAGTGCACTCATAATGGTGGCTGACTGTAAAGCTTCAAGCCCACCAACCAACAATAGTATAATCGCCAATAATGCTATGAGTACTGTCCAGAATAACCGCTGCCAAGTTGGTGAGTTCTCATTTTTTGCAGTCAGATAATCTATGACTAATGATCCAGAATCGGCTGAGGTAACGAAAAATAGCATTACTAGTAAAGTCGCAATAACGCTAGTTACTGAATTGAGGGGTAGGTTGTTGAGAAATTCAAATAAGGCAACTGAAGAATCACGCTGAACCGCATCTAATAAAGTAGTATTTGCTTCATGCATAATACTGAAGAGCGCAGCATTACCCATAAAGCCCATCCATATAAGAGTAAATCCAGTCGGAATCAGTAGTACACCGACGATAAATTCACGGATACTGCGTCCTTCAGATACTCGGGCAATAAACATGCCTACAAATGGTGACCAAGAAATCCACCAAGCCCAATACATAATGGTCCAACCACCAATCCAACCACTTGGCTGATAAGCATAAAGATTAAATGTCATCACAAAAAGATTAGAAACATACTGTCCAGCATTCTGAATCGTGGTCTGGAGCAGGTAGATACTTGGACCAGTAATAAACACAAATATTAAGAGTAAAAGTGCAAGTACCAGGTTCAATTCAGCGAGACGTTTAACTCCCTTATCCAAGCCAAAAAATACCGATATAGCTGCCATAGTACTGACTACAATAATCAGAACTACTTGGGTGCTTGGTGCTTGTTCAATTCCAAATAGGTAATTTAGCCCTGAATTAATCTGAGTGACCCCAAAACCCAATGTCGTAGCAACACCAAATACAGTTCCAATGGTAGCGAAAGTATCTACGCTATCTCCAATTGGACCATAAATCTTTTTTCCAATCAGTGGATATAGTGCCGAACGAATTTTTAAAGGCAACTGATGCCGATAAGCAAAATAAGCCAGTGACAGACCAACCAAGGTATAAATGGCCCAGGCATGTAAGCCCCAATGGAAAAAAGTCACTCTAAGCGATTGTTGCGCAGCTAGTACTGTTTCTGGTTCACCCGCTGGTGGTGTGACATAATGCATTACTGGTTCTGCCACCCCAAAGAACATCAGCCCGATCCCCATACCGGCAGTGAATAACATTGCAAACCAGGAAGTATTGCCGTATTTCGGCTCACTATGATCGGGTCCTAGTTTGATTTTCCCCATATCAGACAAGGCAATATAAATCAGCATGACCAAAAATACTGCTACTGAAAGGACATAAAACCAGCTAAATGAGTTAATAACCCACTGGTTCATTTTTTGGGTTAACAGTTCGAATGAATTTGGGGCAAAAATAACTAAAGCCAAGAAAATAGCAATAATTGCTACAGTACTGAGAAAAACATTTGGATTAATATTAGAAAACCAAGATGATTTATTAGAAGGCATATATCCTCCGTTTTTAAAGAAAAAAGAGATAAAATAAAATCAACTAGTTATTATTAATTAAAAATGATCAGAACAAGTTAAATTGTTTAGCTAAACTTTGAACCATTTTAGAATTTTAAAAAATAATAAACTGTTAAATTACGCTAACAGACTTAATAACTATGGGTGATTTCATGGGGGAAGAAAATTACTCTTTAAATTTTTAGAAATAAAGAGCTTTACTATCGAAATCATATTTCCCTTATATACTAGCAAAGAATAACCGTTAATATTCACTTTCAAATAATTGACCTATTTCTAACCTTGTGTAACCACGTTCTTTAAAGATCAAAACAATAGCCTGTCTGTAATCTTCAGAAGTAGAAGTTTTATATTTATTAATTAATTGCAGCTCAGAATTAAGCTCGAGATCATTTTTTATAGTCAATACTTCCGTAGAGGCTTTATTACAACTCTTTAAATTAAACATGCAGGTGCTCTTTATCAGTATTGTAGCGGCCCGACTACAACAAACACCTGTCTTAACTCAGCTAGACACCCTTGGGCGCAAGGATTACAAATTCAGCAGGATTCTGCAAGCTTTACCCAATTGAAAGCATTATTATTCATCTAATTACCATATTTAACATAATTGGCGTTATACGAAACGCGATTGTAAGCCCAAAATAGAAATGTCCGGTTTCTCCAAAGTAAAAATGTCCGCTTTTAGAATATGCACTTTTGCGATTATTGAAGCGGACGGTTTGATATGTTGGTGTCTATGTCGGATAAAGAACTTAAACGATTGTCGGTCTTGCAGGAAATCTGCGATCAACGCATAACTCAATCCCAGGCTGCTCAGCTACTTCATATTTCAGAACGTCAGATCAGACGCTTACTGCAGAAATACAAAGCTCAAGGCCCAGCTGCATTAGCCCATGCTGGTCGTGGCCAAACCAGCAACTGCAAACTTCCTGAAGAACTCAGACTCAAGTGCCTCAATATTGTTTCGGATCAACTCCATGGTTTCGGACCCACTTTAGCGCATGAAAAGCTCACTACCGTTCATGGATTCGATCTTCAGTGGAAACCCTGCGTTGCTGGATGATTGCAGCCGATTTATGGATTCCTCGCTCCAAGCGCCGAAACGCCCATATCAGCCTCGATATAACCGAGATTGTTATGGTGAACTGGTACAATCGATGGCTCACACCATGACTGGTTTGAAGGAAGAGCCGCTAAATGCTGTCTGCTAGTCTTTATCGATGATGCCACAGGCAAATTGCAGCATTTACGCTTCTGTGAATCAGAATCAGCCTTTGACTATATGATTTCGACACGCTTGTATGTTGAACAGCATGGTAAGCCTTTAGCGTTTTACAGCGACAAACATTCAGTCTTTAGGGTGAATCAAAGCAGCAAGAAAGACAGCAAGATTACCCAGTTTGGACGCGTACTCAGTACCCTCAATATCGATATCATCTTCGCTAACTCCCTCAGGCCAAAGGACGGGTGGACGGGCCAACAGAACCCTTCAGGACCGTCTGATTAAGGAGATGCGCCTGGAAGGTATCAGTTCGATTGCAGATGCGAATAAGTGGTTACCCTGCTTTATTGAGCAGTTCAATCTCAAGTTTGCAAAGATGGCCTTTAATCCTAAGAACTTACACCGCTCTGCCACCGAAACAGCTGAGCAATTAGATGATATTTTTACCTGGCGAGAGCCACGTAGAGTCACCAATAGCCTGACCATTACTTATGATAAATGTGTATATCTCCTGGAGAGTACAGAAGAAAACCAGAGGCTGATTGGTAAATATCTTGAGTTTCTAGAATACCCGGATGGTACTGTAGCCATCATGCATGAAGGCCGGAAGATCAATTACAGCATCTTCGATAAATTAAGTCAGCTCAACCAGCGAGAGATTGTTGAGAATAAACGGTTGGGTGCTGTTCTGAATCATATCCAACAACAGCATGAAGAACTGGAACAACAAAACAAACGCAATCGTTCTCAAAAGATGCCAAGCAGACGTGCACAGAAAACAGCAATTCAACAACGAAATCTGAATCCTGTGCTTGACTCTTGTGGTTAAAAACAGGACATTTTAAATGGTTTATCGCATAGACATTTTAATTGGTGAATAACATCTGTTGTAGCCCCATACATTCAAGTTTATTTCTTGCATGAATGTATCCTATAGGATACATTACTCTTATGTACTCAATATATACCACTGAAGTCTTTGATGACTGGTTTACTAAGTTAAAAGACCAGCAGGCAAAAAGACGTATACAAGTCCGAATTGATCGGGTTGAAGATGGAAACTTTGGAGATACTGAACCAGTAGGTGAAGGTGTTTCTGAATTACGTTTCTTCTTTGGACCTGGCTACAGGATCTATTACTGTAAGCAAGGGCAAAGGGTCGTTATTCTTTTAGCAGGCGGAGACAAGTCTACGCAAAGTAAAGATATAAAACTTGCCCTACAATTAGCACAAGATTTAGAGGAGGAGCTGTAAATGGCTATCAAACTTCGTAAATGGGACAGTGCTGAACATCTTAAAACAGAAGAAGATATGCAAGCTTACCTACAAGCCTGTATCGATGAATCTAATGGTGATGCGGCATTCATTGCAAAAGCTTTAGGTAATATTGCTAAAGCTAAAGGAATGGCTCAATTATCAAGAGACACTGGTTTAGGTCGAGAAAGTCTTTATAAAGCACTTTCTGGCGATGTAAATCCAAGCTTTGATACTGTTATTAAAGTCGTAAAAGCACTGAATTTACGCTTAGCAATTTAAAAAAAACTAGTAAAAAAGGGAGCTTTAAGCCACTGCTGTCCCATAGTTTGATTTAAATAAAAAACCTGAGTCCTAACAGTTAAAATATGAGTACGAACCAACACTTTAACGACCAGGATTCAGGTTTTGTCACATCAGAATACCGTATTTCATCAGCTGATTAAACCCGTCGTGCGACAGGATTTTGAACAACTTGCTAAAGTACACCATGTTGGACAGAAATTTAGAGCGGCCTCAAGATGGGATCAGTTTATTGCCATATTGATGTCTCAACTTTCCTGCAGGCAAAGTCTGAGATATTCAATCCAATCTGGAGTGCCAGCAGGAAAACTGAGTCATCTCAGCAAAGTCTATACCCCGAAGTACACTGGCACGAATCAATGAGCAGCAGCCTGCTGCCTTGTATCAACAGCTATTTTACAAGTTGCTTAAATACTATGAACACTCAAAAGTAGCTCATAAATTTCGCTTTAAGAATCCCTTGTATTCCTTGGATGCCAGTCATATTGACCTGTCGCTTTCCTTATGTGAATGGGCCAAAGTTCACGACTCAAAAGCCAGCATGAAACTCAGCATAGGATTGAATCACAGCAATGATATTCCTGAGTTTGTTGCAGTTGAAAATGGCAAAGAAAATGACATGGTACAAGGCCGCAAATTCCAGTTTCCTGCTGGCAGCATTGTAGTTTTTGATAAAGGCTATGTCGATTACCAATGGTATGCAAATCTGACTGCTCAAAACATTGGATTTGTCACGTTTTTTAGGCCTAAATCTGTGTATCAGGTGATCCAGCAACATCCAGTGCTTGAATCCAAAGGTATTCTAAAAGATGAAACCATTCAGCTGAATAGCACATGCCCTAAAAGAAAAGCCCCAGTTAAGAAGAATTGAATATAGAGATCAGCAAAGTGGCAAGCACTTTAGCTTTCTCAGCAATAACTTTCATTTAGCCGCCTCCACCATTGCGGCGATTTATAAAGATCGTTGGAAAGTTGAGCTGTTCTTTAAGGCGATTAAGCAAAATCTCAAATTAAAAGCGTTTCTAGGCCGCAGCAGGAACGCAATTCAGACACAAATCTGGATTGCGATGATCGCCTATTTACTAGTAAGTTTCGCTCAACATTTAGGGAAAAAAGGCTGGACAGTTCAGCGCTTACTCAGAATAATTCAGGTGAATTTATTTGAAATAAAAACCTTAAAAGCGTTATTTTCACCCGATAAAATCCCCATCAAACAAGAGGAAGCTCATGTGAGCTTCCTCTTATAAAAATTGTGGGACAGCAGTGAGCTTTAAGCTCCCTTTTTCAACTTCGTATAACGTGTATTATGTTAATTCTGGGTTTCCTTAATATATTAAGACGACATAATCTTTATTTTTCAACCATAAATTTCTAAAATTTATTTCTTAAACTAATACTTAGTTTCAAATAGTTTTCTTAAATCATTACTTGATGGTGCCATATATAGGCCTAAACCAAACTCTGGCAAAATTGCAATGAGGTGATCAAAAATATCTGATTGAATACTCTCATACTCTTTCCATACTGTGGTATTAGTGAACGTATATATTTCGAGTGGTAAGCCTTCACTAGTTAGTTCTAACTGGCGAACAATTAAAGTTTGAGTTTTGCTAATACCTGGATGTTGTTTTAGATAAAATTCAACATAAGCACGAAAAGTGCCTAAATTTGTTAATCGTCTATGGTTATATTTTGATTGATTTATTAATTGATTATTAAATTTTTCAAGCTCTTCTTCTTTCAAGTTTAGATACTGATCTAGTAAAAGAAATTCTTTAAGTTTTTTTTGCTCTTCTTTAGTCATGAAGCGTACTGTAGTTTGATCGATCAATAAACAGCGCTTAATTCGTCGTGCTCCTGTATTTTGCATACCACGCCAGTTTTAAATGTATCTGTAATCAACTTATTCGTTGGAATAGTGGTTAGTGTTTTATCCCAATTCTGAACAGTAACAGTATGTAATGAAATATCAATTACATCTCCATCAGCATTCAAAGATGGCATCTCAATCCAGTCTCCTATTCGAACCATGTTATAAGATGCAATTTGAACAGAAGCAACTAAAGATAAAATTGTATTCTGAAAAACTAACATTAATACTGCGGCCATTGCACCAAAGCCAGCAAGTAATGTAAAAACATCTTTGTAAAAATGTTCCGATAACCATCAATCCACATACAACAAAAACAAGAAGTTTTATTAATTGAAGATAACCTTTAATTGGCTTATTTCGTGAATGTGGATTTTTTTCATAAATGATATTAAAAATATTTAAAAATTCGGCAATAGCTAATGCAATCGTTAAAAAAATGAAAGCTTGAGCACCTACTTGAATAAAGCTTTCTGCTCGATCTGATAGATGCGGAACTGTCACAATTCCGTTCATAATAATTAGAGCAGGAACAATATTAGAAATACGCCTAATTACACTATATTGTGCAACAATATCACTCCTACCTGCTGAAATTTTGTAGATAACTTTACGTATTCCTTTAACAATAAATTGTTTTGCAACAAAAGTTGCTATAACGGCAACAACAATAAGAATACTTAATGATGTAAGCATTTCTAACCAAGGATATTGATCAGACCATTCTTGAATGTTTTTAATAAAAATTAAATCTTGCAAAACATACTCTCTCTACTATTTAGATGTGATTTTTACATTTATAACTTAAAAACTTACTAAGAACCTATCTAGAATATTTTCTATTCAATATTGAGGTTAAAAAGACTAAATTAACAAATTGAAAGCTCCTATTTAAGTTCTATCGCACTAAGAATATTTAGAGCTGTTTTTAATATTAATATACAAAGGCTTTGTTGCACAAACCTATCTGTAAAGGGTTTTTCAGCGATATAATTTTCAAATGAAGAAGCCTACACACAAAATCTACCGCACAACCAATTGGCCCGCATATAACCGAGCACTCATGAGTCGCGGAAATATTGCCATTTGGTTTGATCCTGCTACGCAATGGTATGCGCCATCAAAAGGCAAACAAGGGCGAAATCAAACCTACTCCGACGCAGCCATCCAATGCTGCTTAATGATTAAATCCTTATTCCGTCTGTCTTTACGTATGGTCACTGGCTTTGTGCAAAGTCTGATTAAACTTTGCGGATTAAATTGGATAGCTCCAGATTACCACCACTTTGTAGAAGACAAAAGCATATTGATATTGTAATCAGCTACCAAAAAAGTAGCGATGGGCTGCATCTACTCATGGACTCTACAGGCATGAAGTTTCTAGGTGAGGGCGAATGGAAACGCAAGAAACATGGACCTGAATATCGTCGCCAATGGCGTAAACTTCATATTGGTATAGATGCTAAAACCCTACAAATACGAGCAGTTCAGCTTACAACCAATAATGTCAGTGATTCACAGGTGCTTGGTGATTTACTTAATCAGATTCCACAAGATGAGCAGATTAACTCTGTTTATACCGATGGAGCTTATGACACCAAGCAATGCCGTCAGGTCATTGCAGATCGGCAAGCGCATGCGGTGATTCCACCTAGAAAAAATGCGAAACCATGGAAAGATACAAAGAGTAGCTCGCTAGAGCGAAATGAATTACTTCGAACAATTAAACGTTTAGGCAGGACACTATGGAAAAAATGGTCAGGCTATCATCGGCGAAGTTTGGTTGAAACTAAGATGCATTGCATCAAATTATTAGGAGATAAACTCAGTGCAAGGAGTTTTGATAGCCAAGTGAATGAGATCCATGCACGTGTAGCAGTCCTTAACAGATTTACGGAATTAGGTCGACCACTTACCCAAGTTACGCCTTAAATTTGGCTCAATTAGGGGCGCTTTGCATTTCAAATCTTTGTGCAACAAAGCCATTAAGGTATATCAATTAGTTACGAAGTATCCGTAGTTTAATTTTTAAGCTGCTTTTTTGTTCCACGAAATTTGAGCTGTTTTTAGGCTGTTTTGGTAGTTTATGCCAACTCTTTATGATTAAAATACTGATTACTTAAGCCTATGTATCATATTTTTAAATATAGAATCAGTATGGTATTTGAAAGTAATATAAACATAATTATCGTTATTTATATGATGGGGGGTAATGTGAAATATATTTTACTTTTAGTTGTTAGCACACTTAGTTTAATTTTTTCT
Source organism: Acinetobacter portensis (assembly GCF_023158935.1). Lineage (GTDB taxonomy): Bacteria > Pseudomonadota > Gammaproteobacteria > Pseudomonadales > Moraxellaceae > Acinetobacter > Acinetobacter faecalis. The sequence goes on along the minus strand of NZ_CP096122.1, from coordinate 9,094 downwards.
ACTACACATGCAGAGAAAGTGACTTTTGATAACGATAGCCAAGAGTGGAGGCTAAACTATAGGAATGACTTGTTTAGCTCAAATATTGGTTACTCTTGGTTGGGTATACCTACAGAAGAATATGATAGAGAACTAATACTAGGTGCAAGAAAAATCTACTGTGCTCATACGGCAAATATTTTAAAAAAATATGTTGAAGCTAATGAACTTTATCAAAAAGGATTAGTAAATTTGGATAGTTATGCGGAAAAATTAAACGTAAGAGGTGAGGGATCAACTTTATATAATTCAATAATACGTTATGCCAAACCCCCTTATGTTAAAGGGAGGGATATTATTAAAGGTATGATAGTTTCGAGTATTACTAATACTATTGATGACCAGTTTTATAGACTTGGTGACACTGCTAGCATCGAATCTCGACAAAAAAAACTTAAATTATTTTATGTAGATAACTGTACTGTATATCTATAAATCTAAAATATATGTGTTTCATGTGGGTAATATCCCAAAAACAAAAGCTTGGACTATGTTTAGTTACACACCTACTCACTAACTTATCTACGACAACCAACATCATTGAACTTTATTTTAAGCGTGACCAATGTAAACCCCACAAGGGGGTGTGACATTGTTCCCTGTGTGAACCGTACCGGGTTTGTCGGAGACTTTTTTATTTAAGTTAGGCTACTTGACCTAACGGGTTCATCTTATCATAGTAGATTGCTTCAAACTCTTTACTGATAAAGATTTATGGAAACTCGTAGATGAACCGTACCGGGTCAGTGTTCCACAGTTTTCATAAGATAAATAATTATAGTCGCCAATTTCAACTGAGTTCCTCTCCGGCTTTTAAATAGCGGTATACCGCTTGGCGGCTAATTCCAAATGCCTGGCCTAATGCCATTTTTGAAGGATACTGCCCTTCCTTCCATGCTTGTCGCAAAGCTTCAGCTTTATCAGGCTTCAATTTATGTACCCGGCCTTTGTACTTCCCTTGAACAGAGGCGAGTTTAATTCCTTCCTTTTGCCTTTCCAGAATGATTTCACGTTCAAATTGCGCAAAAGCACCCATCAGTTGCAGCATCAAATTATCCATCGGCGTGGATTGGGCAGTAAAAGTAATATTCTCTTTTACAAACTGGATAGCGATCCCTCTTTTGACCAGTTTATCTACTTCAGTGACCAAATCTTTTAGACTTCGTGCAAAACGATCCATGGAATGTACAATCACCCTGTCCCCTTCCCGGACATAGTTCAACATTTCTTGAAATTTCGGTCGGTCGGTATTTTTACCCGAAGCACGGTCAACAAAAATCCGGTCGACTTCAATTCCCTCAAGTTGACGCCCTGTATTTTGCTCGACCGAACTCACTCGCACATAACCTACTTTTTGGCCTTTCACTCTTTCACGCCCCAATTAGATAAAAATGAACAATTTCGTAAATTATAAATCTTAAATATCAAAGTTACATGTTATATATGGTTAAAAATCATTTAAATGTTACATAGTTTTAAGAACTTTTATATTGTTACTTTAGGGTACGGTCTAAAGTAACGAAATGAATATTCTGCTCCCGATAGAAACAACCGTACTAAGGGAGAGATTTTTTTGATGTGCCGGTGCCGACCCTTACCAGAAGGCACTGTTGCAAATAACCACGAATAGTAAGCTGAATACTCTTTTAGCTAAAGGTGCAGCATATGAATCCCTTCCATAAAATTTAGGCTTGTATACCCAGAAAAAGGGAGCAAGAGCAACAACAGCAAAATTGAATTTAGATCGTTTTTGGCGAAATGTCAGAACACAAACTTTATATGATCCAGTCGATTATAAATATCAAGAAATTGGCGAATGAGTTTTAACAGGAAAAATACCTGGTCCAAGTTTTTATTCGTAGGAAAAGCTAAAATTCAAATTATGGACATTGTTTTACATGGACTCAATCAATATTTTTATCTGAATTGAGCCGTGTAAAATGCACTGGAATTTATTTTTGATGAATATTTTCTAAAGTATCGACCAAAGTTCGTGTGGTTTGATCGATTTCATAATTTACTTCATCGCCTATATGTATGTCTTTCCATGTGGTTAAACGTAAAGTTTCAGGTATTAAATCAATTGAAATTTCATGATTTGCTCGATCAACTCGGTTTACCGTCAGACTACAGCCATTTAAACCAATAAAACCTTTTAAGAAAAAGTACTTAATATCGCCATTTGGGATCTCAATGTCGAGATGTAGCGTATCGCCATTTTTACTCAAATTATTAACTTTGGCAGTCCCTTCAATATGACCATATAAGTTATGACCACCATTTTCAGCACCTACTTTTGCAGAGCGTTCAATATTCACTTCATCGCCCACTTTTAAGTATTTCAGGCTTTGTTGCATAAACATTCAAAAGCTGAGTTTTCCCCAATCCATTCAAATTTAAGTGACAACTTGGGTGTGAGGTCTACCTAATTCCGTAAATCTATTCAGAACTGCCACACGCGCATGAACTTCATTGACCTGACTTTGAAAATGTCTTGCCGTCAGCTTATCTCCTAATAATTTGATGCAATGCATCTTGATTTCCACCAAACTGCGACGGTGATAGCCCGACCATTTTTTCCATAGGGTTCTGCCTAAATGCTTAACCGTTTGAAGTAACTCATTTCGTTCTATTGAACTGATTTTAGAATCTTTCCAGGGCTTGGCATTCTTCCTGGGTGGAATTACTGCATGTGCTTGACGATCTGAAATCACTTGTCTGCAGCACTTCGTGTCGTACGCCCCATCGGTATAGACAGAATCTATTCGCTCATTTGGTGGGATTTGATCCAGTAAATCACCTAGTACTTGTGAATCACTGACATTATTTGTCGTAAGCTGAACGGCACGTATTTGCAGTGTTTCAGCATCTATACCAATATGCAGTTTACGCCATTGCCGACGGTATTCAGGCTGATGTTTCTTACGCTTCCATTCACCTTCACCTAAAAATTTTAAACCCGTAGAGTCGACGAGTAGGTGTAACCCATCACGACTTTTCTGATAGCTTATCGCAATATCAATATGCTTTTGTCGTCTACAGAGGGTGGAGTACGAATATCACTGATATTCGGGGCTGCTCAGCCACAGAGTTTAATCAGGCTTTGAGCAAAGCCAGTGACCATACGTAAAGAAAGACGGAATAGAGATTTGATCATTAAACAGCATTGAATCGCTGTATCGGAATAAGTTTGATTTCGTCCGTGCTTGCCTTGTGGTTGTGCATACCATTGGGTCTTAGGATCAAACCAGATTGAAATATTTCCTCGCTTGATTAAAGCTTGGTTATACGAGGACCAATTGGTTGTACGGTAAGTTTTAGGTGCAGGCTTCTTCATCTGGAAATTATATTGCTAAAGAAGCCCTCAAGAATAGCTTTGTGCAACAAAGCCATCATGACTGAAAAAGAATTCGATTCAAGTGGGATAATTTCTGCCGAAACAATATGATCAGCGTTAAGGAAAAAATCTTTTTTTAATTGAATTAACATTTTTTATTCTCGAGTAAAAAACAAGCAATATTTATAACATATAAATTCAAAAAGTATAAAAATCGGCGAAATTTCAATTGAACAAAGCACTGTAGCAAGTTGCTACAGTGCCTTCATTTTATTTTTTCAGCATTTTTTTCAGCAAATTTTCCAGCTCTTGTAAATTTTGCTCATCAAATTCACTCATTTTTAATGACACTTTTAAAATGTTGTGATCAAACTTGATATTCCCTGCGACTTTTCCATCATATTCAATTTTATGCACGATTGACGTTTTAATTGGCTCTTTGTTTTCTTTCGACTTTAAAATTTTTTCTGCCAATAAGGCCAGTTTTGTTTGCTCAACTTCTTTTTTCAGTAATTTCGCCCAAGCTTCTAGCAGTGCTTTTTTAGCATTACTGTAATTCTCTTCGTAATCTGAAAGAAACTTTTTCACAGCTGTGGCGGCAGTGCGTGCCAACAATGTCGGTTGTTGTTCTAAATCGGCAATCAGTTCTTTCGGTATTTTTTCGAAAGATAGATATTTATACATATCCTCTCGATTCATGCCTAATGATTTTGCCAGCTTTTGCTTGTTCTTTTTTAATTTCTCATCCAGAGAACTCAGACCGACATAAATTTCATAATCTGTTAAGTCTTCCCGTTTTAAATTCTCAGCCAAGGTTAACAGTGCAACTTCTTCATCTGATGCATCGATGACAATCACTTCAATAGTGTTTTTATTGAGAACTTGATGCGCTTTCAAGCGTCGTTCACCTGCAATTAACTCATATTTGTCCTGTACTCGCCGAACTGCAATCGGCTGCAATAATCCAATCTCCTCAATTGAGGCCGCTAAATCTTCAATATCTTGCTGATTGAATATTTTTCGTGGCTGATTGGGACTAGGTTGAATGTCTGTAATTTGGACATTACGACGTAATTCTTTCACATCGTTGACATGCTCTTGCTGAGCTTGTTGATGCTTTTGAGTATTTTGCTGAAGACGTTGTGCCAACAATTCTTTTGTACTTACCATAGGATTCTCAGAGTGCTTTTATTCAACACGATTGATGATTTCTTTCGCTAAATCTTGGAACGCTTTACGAACTTTAGAATTTTTATCTACGCCCAATAATGGCTGTTGTAAAATTGCTGCTTGATTGACTTTCGTACTCATTGGAATGGTCGTTTTTAACAATTCGCCGACCTGGCTTAAAGCTTCATCTCGTATCAGTTTACAGACGTTTTGACGTTCATCATGTTTAATCAGCAAAGCACCTAACAGTTTCAATTCGGGATTGACCCGTCTTATTTTACTTAAATGGTTAATTAAGTCCGTGACACCATATAAGCCATATTGTGAACCGGATTCAATCGGCACCATAACATGGGTAGATGCAGCCAAGGCATTACTGGTCAGAAGTTTTAGGCTTGGAGGACAGTCAATCAGGATGAAATCATATAATCCTTTTAATAATTCCAACTTGTTAGAGAGCTCTTCAGAGGGTCTTGGGGCATCATCTTTAAGTTGGTCTTCTGTTTTACCTAAAGTAAGTGAACCATAAATTAAAGAAACATTTTTAAAATTGGTTTCTTCTTGTAAGGCATCAGACAATAGGCTCAAATCACCTAACAGTAATTCAGCAGAAGTGGTTTCAACCTCACTCGGATGTCTTAATCCGATATGTAAACTTGCATTGGCTTGTGGATCTAAATCAATCACCAATACTTTATGCCCCAAGTCTGCTAGCTCTGCAGCCAGATGAACAACCGTGGTGGTCTTCCCGCAACCACCCTTATGGTTTGCTACAGCAATAATTTTAGTCGATTTATTTGTCATATCAGACCCCATTCGAATGATCCTAATATAGTAGAACTTGTAGCAAGTTGCTACACTTTATTTGAATGATATTAAAGTACGAATCAATATCTGCTAACAAAGAAAACAAATTAAAGTTTTATATAAAATATAGCTAGCTAATTATAATTAGTATTAATTAATATAATTAAGTAATTATAATTAGGACAATTTTTTCCTTTTTAAAACAATAGCTTATATCTTTAAAGGTGGAAGGTTTGTCACCAAAAAGTGGAAGGTTTGTCACTGAAAGGTGGAAGACTTGTCACTGAAAGGTGGAAGACTTGTCACTGAAAGGTGGAAGACTTATCACTGAAAGGTGGAAGACTTGTCACTATGGTGGAAGACTTGTCACTGGTTTAAAAAAAAACATGAAATTAAGTTATAAAATTATTTAAATTCAAAACTTTAATCTGTTGATAAGTATCATGATCTGGCTTTAAAGGTGGAAGACTTGTCACGCTTATTTTTCTACTTGTGGATAAGTTGTGTTTTCCCCTTAAAAATTGCAAAAAAAAGTCCGATTTAGTACTTGATTCTCTCTAAAGGTGGAAGCTTTGTCACTGAAAAGTGCTAAACCAAATGTTTTTTTCACTTATAACGGTATTTTTGGCCACAAAAAAATGCAAAGAAAATGATTTAAGCTCTTCTCAGTTGATAAAAGTGGAAAGCTTGTCATTAATAAGTGGAAATTTTTTAAAAGCTTCCACTTTTAGGTTGAGGATTAGGCTAAATCTAAAAAAATGATGACATGCTTTCCAATCTTGATCTTTAGCACATCCTTTTAAAGGGATAAGCACTTAAAATGAATCTGTAAGGTGAAGATGTTGAATGTTATTCCACTTTTATGTATAAATAGGGGGAATAACTTTTAATTTTTCACTTATGAGCGATTTTAACGAAAAACAAGAAATAGAATATTTACCTTATTGTATCGGCAATATTCGACAGAATGGAGTGGTGAGTACCAGTAACCGCTTAATTCGCCCTATTGAATTGTCTTCTAATGAATATAAGGCACTGCTTTATGCAATGGCGGTTGCAAACTATGGTGAAAAAAATAACCAAGATCGTGAAATTACCGAGCAAACCTATATCTATCTGCATAAAGAAGATTTGGGGGAATTGTTAGGACTCAATAAGAAGAATTCCATTAATGTGGCTATTGACCGGATTTATAGGGAACTTTCATCTCGGGTTGCTCATTTTGTAATTGAAGAGCCTGTAGATGACGTCAAGCGTAAAGTAAAAAAAGTCCATTCTGTGGTACCGATTATCCGGGAACTGCGCTGGGAAGATGATGCCAAAAATGCCTTGCAGATTCGCTTTACCAGTGAAGTGCTGCCTTACTTCACCCGTCTGGCCAGTGGAAATTTTACCACTTACCAGTTGAAAGATTTATTTGCTTTAGACTCTGTCACAAGTATGAGTCTATATTCTTATATTGTTAAAAATGAATTTAAGTACGCGAATCTCGACACCTATGAAGTTGAGCTCACCTTAGAGAATTTAAAAGCGTTGATTGACATCGGTGAAAAAAAATATGACCGCTGGGTAGATTTTAGGCGTTATATTCTGGATAAAATTGTTGAAGAAATTAATACTAAAACCAGTCTGCAACTAGAATATGACACCATTAAGAAAGGCCGTCCTATTGTGGGTGTGCGGTTTAAAATTGTGAGTGGACATACTGAAGCAGCTCTTCCACAATTTAACGAAAAAACTCAAATCTATCTGGATGTAGATTTTGATGATAATGCCATCGTGAAAGAGCTGGGGGCAAAGTTTGATATGACCGTACGTTCCTGGTATATCTATGCCAATGATCCGAATTATACGCAGTTCAGCAAGTGGTTTAAGACCGAAGGCTGTTTAACCGATTCTCAGGCGAATGTTATTGTGAACGATATTATGTTTCAAATGGATTTTGCTGTGGCCGGTGCATCCATGAATGATTTCAAGAAAGAGATGAAATATAAGCTCAAAAATGATCCGACTTTTGTTCAGGAAAATCGCGAGCGTTTGAATGAGATTTTTGGTAAAGAAATTATTTAAAAAGTGTAGCAAATTGCTACAGCGCATTGAAAATATTCCGGGTGAATGATTTTTTTTTGCATGTCTGACATTTTTCGCAAATAACTAGAATATTTCTGGTACATCTTTTTAGTGAGATTAGCGGGCGCTCATTGGGAAAATGTCGCAGTTCGGACTTGCTACATCTTGTCTAAAATACAAGTGAAAATACCTAAATTCTGAATATCTAAAAAGTGTAGTAAGTTGCTACACTTTTTTCTTGGGGTCAAAAACTTACTATTATTCACGCCATAATCCCATGAAAAACTATGTCTTTTGCCACCTTCTTACGATGGCATGATTGAAAATTTTAGGCGAAATCACTGGATTAATGAGTTCGTGATTTGGACTGTCATAATCATGCCCAGGTGCAACAGCTACAAAAAATCTGGAATATTGCCAATACCTTGACTGGCATCATAGAGGGAGAATTTGAAGCCAGAGACGATAAAAAATGTACTGGAATATTACGAGTTCTCCAAGCATTTGTTGCGCAAGGAAGAACTTAAAGACTCGCCAAATTATAAGGTGAAGCTATTTGAACGGGATAATGTGTTTAAACATCTGCTGATTAGAACACAGCAGTTGATTGAAAAGTTTTATGTGGAGTTTTAAAAACAGCCCGTGATGTGATCCGGGACAGGATGGGATCATGTTACAGCAGTGAATGATTATCTGGAGGCATCTCAGTTCATGGATTTAACTGAAGGTATCAGCGCTTATGTCAGTTGAAAGACTCCTTCGATTTACAGGAATTTTGCCAGCCATATAGTGTCTAAAAGCAATCGATTGACTTATGCCAACGGAAAAAGAAAGTAAATAGTAACAGCTCAAAGAGGCATGATGCCTCCTTATTTATTTTGTATGCTAAATAGCCTAAGTATGGCAGGCCATTACTCAAATAGAAGAAAAGATTTTAGCAGTGATTCAGTGCAATGACCGGGATTTATCATATAGAACGGAGCAAAAAGGGACTTGTGAAAGCGTACCAGTAATCACTTCTATTTTTTTGAGCTTATTTAACAACATCCTCAATTATTTTTTAAATTAAGTTGCACTCAGGTGGCAAGCTGACCATGCCAGAAATCTTTAGCTATCCGGCCTCACCGCATCTGGCATCTGAACTGGATCGGCGTTCAATCGATTTCGAAAAAATTCAGTAGGCAGCCACTATACTGGCCGAGCGTTATGACCGGGTTCTGCTTGAAGGAGCGGGTGGATTAATGGTGCCGCTGACCCGGTACGGTTCATAGAGAAGAATCCATGGAATTTCGCAGTGTTTCTTAAGTGCACGCATGAGTAGATTATGATCAATGTTATCAAATAAACCTTTGATATCAAATTCCACAACCCAGTCATACTCCCAACTTCGTCGCCTCACCATAGCTATCGCATCATGGGCAGAACGCCCTGGACGATAGCCATAAGAGTTTGGATGAAATAGAGGATCAATCCGTGGCTCCAATATAAGCTTGACAGCTGTTTGTGCTACTCGATCCGCTACTGTTGGAATGCCTAACATACGTACCCCACCTGATTTCTTTGGAATCGGAACACCTTTGACTGGCGATGGAAAATAACTGCCTGAACAAAGTCGATTCCATAGTTTATACAGGTTGCCTTTTAAGTGGTGTTCGAATTGCTCAATAGATT
>NZ_CP096124.1 GCF_023158935.1 Acinetobacter portensis | reverse complement strand
CTACCTAGAGAGATGAATGCAGAGCAACGTCTAGAACTGGTTGAGGACTTCATTCAGTCCGAGATTGGCTCAAAATATCCATATCAGTTTGCGATTCATAACCCTAAAGCAATGGACGGCAACGATCAGCCCCATGTCCACCTCATGTTTAATGAACGTCTGCAAGATGGAATTGAGCGAGATCCAGAGCAATATTTTAAGCGCTATAACAGCAAAAATCCTGAACGTGGCGGAGCTAAAAAAGACAATACGGGTAAAAGTTACCAGGAACGAAAAACCGATATTAAAGACCTACGCCAAAGATGGGCAGATTTATGCAACAGCCATTTAGAAAAACACCAAATTGACAGCCGTATTGATATGCGAAGCTATAAAGAGCAAGGCATAGAGAAAGAACCTGAAAAGAAACTGTTACCAAGCCAAGCTAAAGATCCTGAAATCAGGGAAGCCCTGCAACAGTCACGCACAGCCTATAAAGAGCTTGAGCGACTGGACTTAGGCGACCCGAAAAAAGACCTGAAAGAACTCAAAGACAGCCCAATTTCAGACAAAGAAATTAAGCAGGGTATTGAGAGCTTTAAGGCTGATTTTGACAGCTTCAAACAGCTTGCTTTAGAGCAGTACAAAGCACAGCAGAAATTAGAACGAGAGCAACAGAAAACAATGAAGTTTAGAGGGATGAGCCGATGACACCTGATGAAAAAAAGTTATATGCACTGATGGCAGTTGCAGAACAACAGCAGAACCTAGTCAATCAGGCCGTTAAAGAGCTTCAAATCACGAAAGAACACATTCAAAGCACTATTGCTGAGCAAACCCACCATACTGTATCAAAATCGCTAAATACGGGCTTACAGGAGGGTACAGCGGAGCTTATTAAGACCGCTAAAGCACTTGGACGCTTGAATAATTCAATTGAATCAGCCCGTGATCAGTTGTCATGGAAGCTCATTACCATTGTTCTAGGCATCTTTGCCATTCTGATGCTTGGTATCATTTGGCTGTTTAGTGTTTATATCAAACCTTTAGGCAATATCCCGCAGATCGAGAGCCTGAGACAGCAAGGCATCCAGTTTGATATTGGAAGTTGTAAAGTTGATGGAGAATCTAAACCGTGTGTCCGAGTGATGAAAAAGCAGTGCGGATATGGAAAAAATGGCGATTTTTGCGTCATAGATCCAAAATGATAAGTACTTGATAAAGAAAAAGCCCATTCAGTATTGAAACTAAATGGGCTTTCGCTTTATATTCAGCGGTACGCAGTTATTTGATGCTTCGAACCATCGAATAACGAAGATCAGCAGAGCTACCAACTCGTGCAGATTTCACCACAAGGCTTGTACCTGAACTCTATTTTCACAATAAACAGTGTTTAGATCAAGACTCAAAATGATAAGTCTTCGTTAATACGTGTTTTTATTCATCAAATAAGCATCATAGATCGAGCTTTGCCTGCTCCTGCGTGTCCGTTTTACGGATTGGCATGCGTTGCATGTGGAGGGATTAAGTGTCACTGGTGCAACGTAGCGATAGTCGAAAGGCTAAACCGCTTACAGGGGATTCTCACAAAGGCGGAGCGTTGGAAGTAGTTGTATAGGTCGGTTAAGTTGCATGTTGGGGAAACCCTCGCAGAGATATCGCCATACTTCGACAGGGAGCGTGTGGGAGAAGGTGCAAGACCTTTAGTCCTTGTCTGCATAGTCAGCAAAACTATGTGCGGATACGACCGATATACGTGGCTCCGAAGCCAAAAGAATATATGGTAAATCGGCAATACTTAAAGGATGTGTCATTTTTTTAAATGACCGCCTTTAGGGAAAGTATTGCCGAAACTCTCTCAACCGTTTCCAAAGCCAAAGCACGAAGTGCGACGTTTTGGGAACGGTTGAGAAGTTGAGCACTTTATTAATTACTTATGTATATATTTTTATATGTATCATAGGGATGCTTTTTACTACTGCTTTCTGCTTAGGCTATTTTAGGATGATTTTGTATGACCACTTTTTTAATAATAGTTGTAATAGCGATAGTTATTTTTTTCATTATGAAAGCTTTTTTCAATTTTAAGAATGGGATTGAATTAACTATAAAACCATTTAATGAATGGTTGATAATAGCGAAAAGTCAAAATAATAGACAGTTAGAAGTAATGTCACATACATTGTTACTAGAGACATCGGCTTTATTAGAAAGATTTAATGTTATTAAAAAAAAGGATTTTGACAAATTATTTGCTAATTATGCTAGTTCAAAAGTTTATGCATCAAATTTCGTAAAACTAATTTTAGTTGCTGTTGAAATGCAAGAGAAACTTTCTTTATGTGTTCAGAATGAATTTGAATTACGTGATTCACTGCCAGCAAAGATATATTTATATAACTGTATTTGTCGATTATATTTTGAAGGCGTTCATACTGATGGTAACTTTTATACACGTGAAAATGCTTTAGCAGCTATTGCTAATTATGTTTCTAATCAAAAACAAGACTCTTGGAAATGAAATTACGAGTAATTTTTAACTTACTCGAAAATTATGACTTTTTGCGTTGATTTAACATTTCTTGTCCTAAATCTTTCCAAATCTGCCACTTCATATCATTTGGGTCGATTTCAGCTGTTTTAAGTAGTACACCAAGTAATTCGGCTGGGTCACGCTGATCTAGATTAGCAATTTCAAATAGTGCGCCTAATTGAATGAGATGACGTGTACGAGCTTTTCGTTCAGCTTCCTTTTCTGCATTCAGTAATTTTCTAACTGCTACTTTTTGTTTATTCGCTCGATCTATGGCTTTTTCAGCTTTGATCAAGGCATTCAGTTTTTTCTCTTGGTCGGGAGTACGGTATTGGGTTTTGGCTAATTCCAATAAAAGTTTTTGAGCATCACTAGGATTCTTTAAAGCAGAAATATAGGTGATTTTTTCAGACAGCCAATCATTATTCATATTCAATTCCATTAATTCATATACTGCAAAAGTACAGGCTCAATACTCAAAGAACGATAACAAAATTTTTACGTTCGAGTAACGTAATTTTGTTAAAGTCGTTCTAGAGATTGTCGCCTGCACTTCCATCAAAAATTTGATGGCGCGCTTAGACGTTTCTCAATTTCATTGAGAAACCTAAGCACGTTAGGGACTTCATCCCTAAAACCCTGAAACTTCTTTTTTTCGTTCAATTGAAAATTGAATGAAAAAAAGAAGTACCAAAGCTAGGAGCAACAGCATGCAACTAAAACAGGTATTGGGAAAAATCAAAGATATTAGTTTTGGCGTGATCGCAGCACCGCTAATTATCATCATTATGATGTGGGCTTCGATACTTGATCAAAGAGCGTTTAAAAAAGAACGTAACCGAAAAAAGGAACAGGATAAGACCTAATGGCGATTGCTCGTTTAAGTGTCAAAGTCGGTAAGGCAGGTAAAGCAGCACCGCATGCCGAATATATTGATAGGGATGAAGAAAAAAAGCTGAAACAAGAACAGGCAGAAACCGACCTTGAACATAGTGCCTATGGGAATATGCCGAAATGGGCTGAACATAATCCGATAACCTTTTGGCAGTCTGCCGACCTTTATGAGCGAAAAAATGGCAGTACCTATCGAGAATATGAAATTGCC
>NZ_CP096125.1 GCF_023158935.1 Acinetobacter portensis | reverse complement strand
TCGGTGATTTTCAGTGTGCTACTGGGGGAACTGAACAAAGCACACAGCAGAATGAGTAGTTTAAGCCTTGATCGTGAATATATTGGGTTTGTCCCTTGTGATGGTCTACATAGGCTCTAAGCGGTCTTAAATGCGTTCAGGCGGTGATATAAGCCGTAATTAAGACAGACATAGCGTTATACCGTGATATGTCCCTGTGAAGCGATGGCTCGGCTCCGTAGTGATGCCTTACATTGTTCGGGTAATACTGCTTAGGGTGCTTTTAGTGCTCTAGGGTGAGTATTACCTGATCTTCTCTAACTCTCACCATAATGATAAATCACTAATACTTGAATAGTTAAATAAATAGAGGTGCTTTAAATGAAAAATATTGATATTAATCAAATAGTTAAAGACTTTAAAGATTTGTTAGGCAAACAAGTTTCATATAGTTTTTGTTTGGGTGGAACAACTTATCAGAGTGATGGTGAGGTCACTTCGGTTGTTTTAAATCTTCATGGTGATCATGAGTTTTCTGTAGATGATGGGGATTATTATTCTTTTTCTGAACTGACAGAATTTAAGATTTTAGATTCCGATCCTGTTGCTGATGCCTTTGAAGCTCTTATTACTGATAACAAAGATTTTATTGATTCATTAAGCAAACCTACCCTGTAGCCACATGTTGATTTTAAAGTTTTAGACTAAATATAAGCTTACACCCCTTTTAATGCCCTTTTATTTACCTTTGAGGGCATTTTTTTTGAACGTACTTTCTTAAAGCGTAGTGAGTACACCTTTAACGAGTGTCTACGAGTGTCGCAGCCATAATTTAATTAAAGACGTTTTTTCCCTGGTTACAATCTCCCGTTTGTCTTAAATCGGTAAAATTTAGGCTTTGTCCGTCGCAATGATATTTATATGCGATGGAATGAGGGAGGAGGAGGAGGAACGACGACGACGCACCGATTGACCGAGCAATATTTTATTAGTACTGTGTATTTAAGATAATGAGAAAAATAGATCAAAAAATAATCAATAGTACGAGTTTTTTAGGGGGGAATGGATTTTCCTTGATCAATTCTGCTTTATGCCTCCCCCCTTAATAAGATGGGGGAAACGGTATCCGATAAATCACCAAATCCATTTTTGTGCAAAAAAGATTAAAAATATTTAAATAAAAAAACCGACCATATTGATTTATGATCGGCTTTAGTTTTATATTGGATGCACGGTTATTAATTACTAACAATAATTAATAACGAAAGTTATATGAGCTACCAACTCGATATAAGATTCAAGATTAAATCTCCGTGCTGTTATATGATTATAACGTTCGTAGAATTAAAATAAATCCCTCTTTCGTTCTTAATTCGTTCAAATAATTAATACCGTCCGTTTAAATGGGTGGTAGGTACAGTGACGACAGCATTTAAT
>NZ_CP096120.1 GCF_023158935.1 Acinetobacter portensis | reverse complement strand
GCGAACCCCCTGTTCGTTACATAATATGATGTATTAAAAATATTCAAGACCGCAAAAGCGGGTCGCCATTCTAACGAAGTTATCCACATCTGTCATGGCAAATTAAAGCTCATTTGTACAAAAAAACGTAAAACAAGCAAATAAATTTAAATTCTCTCACCTGTGGATAAGATAATAAATAAGGTGTGGATAAAATATATCACAAAGTTATCCACAAAGTATTCTTTTTATTAGAACATAAATATCCACAATATAAATACTTGTTTTTATAATAGAAAAATGTGATTTCCACAGAAATAATCAACGCTAATAGTAATAAATTTAAATTTATAAATTTGAATTTATTAATAAGAGGCTTTAAATTTGTGGGTATATTTCTAAACTTATTTAAATTCAAATTTAAAACCAAAATAATTAAGTTGGCTTAATTGAATTAAAAAAATTTGTTGATAAACATGTTATTAAGTTTTAAATATTCATTCTAATTAGTATGTTAAGTTGTTAATAAGTATATTTTAAAAAATATATTCTATAAAAGACTTAATTTTAAAAAAAGACATCATTTTTGTTACAAGTAGCGTTTTTCATTGACAGCTCAAGCAATGAGCACTAAAATCGCGAACCTTCATAGCAAGATCATTTTTGGAGTTTCAATATGAAACGTACATTCCAACCATCTGAATTAAAGCGTAAGCGCGTTCATGGTTTCCGTGCTCGTATGGCTACTAAAGCTGGTCGTCAAGTATTAGCTCGCCGTCGTGCAAAAGGTCGTCATAGCTTAACTGTTTAATCAGTTAAGTTATTATAACCTTGGGTGTTATAACAAAACTTTATAGCTTCAGCACAGAGGTTCGATTACGCTGTGCTGCAGATTATAAAGGTGTGTTTGATGGTGCGCTTTTTAAAGTGCATCAGCCCCATTTCTTATTTTTAGCAAAACGTTCCGAATTGCCTAACAGCCGTTTGGGTATTGTCGTTGCTAAAAAGAAAGTGCGTCGTGCACATGAAAGAAATAGAGTAAAACGTCTTGCTCGCGAAAGTTTTCGCCTGCATCAACAGCAATTAGATGATTTAGATATTGTTGTTATGCCTAAAGTAGGTATTGATACAATTCCAAACGCTGAATTGCATCAGCAATTACAAAGTGCTTGGCAAAAACTGCAACGCCTTGCCAAAAAGCATTCAAAAATAGTTCCATCCCCACAAAAGTAGAGATGGCCAATGGTTCGTTTACTGCATTGGTTTATTCGTTTCTATCAGATTGCGCTTAGTCCTTTATTAGGACCTCGCTGTCGTTATATTCCCACTTGTTCTCAATATTCATTGGAAGCAGTCCATACACATGGTGCTGTGCGTGGTGTGTGGCTGGCGACTAGACGTATTTGTCGTTGTCACCCCTGGGGAGGATCGGGTTATGACCCTATCCCTCCAAAGGTAATTCGTTTTATTTCATTTCAGCAAATAGATTCTCAAACGCTTCACGTTGTTGTACCCTTTCGTGATCGTTTAATGAACCAAAATCACTCTAACCACTTGGGGTAATTGATATGCAACAATGGGCCAGGATTGCCATTCTAGGAGCTATGTTCGTTGTCGCATATTTGCTCATTTTGGCTTGGCAAAAAGATTATGGACACGTAGAACCTAAAGTACAGCAAGAAGCTGTCGCTGTTTCTAAAGATGTGTCCGCAGACTTGCCAAATGGTCAAACGGCTACAGCAACGACTGATGTGCCGCAAGCAAATATTGCAACTACGCAACAGACTACCGATGCCACAGCACCTGTAAGTCAACAACTTATTTCAGTACAAACTGACCTTTATCACCTTTGGATTAATCCTAAAGGCGGTGATATTGTTCGTATTGAATTACTCAATCATGACAAAAATAAAGATAGCGATGATCCTTTTGTAATGCTTGAGAGCGATGCAAAACGTACTTATGTCGCACAATCTGGTTTAATTGGTCTAAATGGTCCAGATAGTAGTCGTAATGGTCGTCCTGTATATGAGTTTGAAAAAACAACTTATAGCTTAGCCGATGCTAAAGCGACACAAGATAAAGATGGAAAAGCAGTTAAAGTTTTAACTGTTCCAATGGTATACAAAACAACTGATGGTATTGAAATTATCAAAACCTTCACGTTTAAAGAAGGTAATTACCCAGTTGTTGTTAATCATAAAGTGATTAACCGCAGTGCAGGCGCTTGGCAAGGTCAAATGTTTGGTCAGCTTAAGCGTGACAACTCAGAAGATCCAGGTAAGTCTGACCAAGGTATATTTACTTTAGGAACATTCTTAGGTGGAGCTTGGGGTACGCCTGATGAGCACTACAATAAACTTAAATTTGCTAACTTTAGTGAAGAAAAGTTAAGTGTAGATGCGAAAGATGCTTGGGTTGCTATGGTTCAGCATTACTTTGTAAGTGCTTGGATTCCTGGTGATATCAAGTTAACACAAGGTGAAGGTCAAGCTTTCACAGCAAAATTAGAATCTCGTAAATCTGCTGATGATATGAACATCATTGGTTTTACATCTCCGACAATCACAGTTCCTGCTGGCACTGTTGCTGAGGTGGATGCGACATTCTATTCAGGTCCTAAAATTCAATCTGAATTGAAAGATTTGGCTGTTGGTTTAAACCAAACTGTAGATTACGGTTGGTTGTGGCCAATTGCTAAACTTCTATTCTTAGGTTTGCAATTCTTCCACGGAATTGTTGGAAACTGGGGTTGGTCAATTATTTTATTGACGATTCTTGTTAAACTTATTCTTTGGCCTTTATCGTCTAAGAGCTACCGCTCAATGGCGAAAATGCGTGTGATTGCACCAGAAATGCAACGCATGAAAGAAGAGTTTGGTGAAGACCGCATGCGTTTCTCTCAAGAAATGATGGCGCTTTACAAACGTGAACAAGTAAACCCGCTTTCTGGTTGTTTACCATTATTGCTTCAAATGCCAATCTTCCTTGCGTTGTATTGGGTATTGATGGAATCTGTTGAGCTTCGCCATGCACCATGGTTAGCTTGGATTCAAGATTTATCGGCAATGGACCCATGGTTTATTCTTCCATTATTAATGGGTGTAACCATGTATGTTCAGCAAAGTTTAAACCCTCAGCCTGCAGATCCTATGCAAGCGAAAGTATTTAAATTTATGCCAATTATCTTCACTGTATTTATGTTGTTCTTCCCAGCAGGTCTTGTACTTTACTGGATCTGTAACAACAGTATTACGATTTTACAGCAAGGTTTAATCAACAAATCTGTTGAAAAAGACCGTGTAAAACGTGAAGAAGCGAACGCAGCAAAGTAAGACTTGCTGAATAGCTGAATAAATCCGCTTAAGATGGTAATCTTAGGCGGATTTTTATTTGTATGTACTTTTAATTTTTTAGGTGAATTTTATGCAAAACCGAACCACTATTGCTGCTATTGCCACACCACCAGGTCGTGGTGGTGTCGGGGTGATTCGCCTATCGGGTCCAAAAGCTTATGAAATTGCAGAAGTACTAACAAAAAAAGAATTAGACCAAGCACGTTATGCTGGTTTTCGTAAGTTCTACGATGCAAATAATGAAGTGATGGATGAAGGTTTAGCAATTTGCTTTCCAAATCCACACTCATTTACTGGTGAAGATGTTGTTGAGTTACAAGGTCATGGTGGTCCTGTTATTCAAAATGCACTTTTAGGACGCTTATTTGAGCTTGGTGCTATTGCTGCTAAAGCTGGTGAATTTTCTATGCGTGCCTTTGAAAATGGCAAATTAGATTTAGTTCAAGCAGAAGCTATTGCAGATTTAATCGATGCAACATCACAAGCTGCTGCACGCTCCGCTGTACGTTCTTTACAAGGTGCATTTTCAACAAAAGTAAATGCAGTTTTAGAACAGCTCATTCATTTGCGTTTGCATGTGGAAGCTGCAATTGATTTTCCTGAAGAAGAAATTGATTTCCTAGCTGACGGCAAAATTTTAAACCTGTTAGATGGTGTTGCTAATGCGGTAACTGCTGTTCAACAATCTGCGCGTCAGGGGCAATTGCTACGTGAAGGTTTGCAAGTTGTTATTGCGGGGAAACCGAATGCAGGTAAATCTTCATTATTAAATGCTTTGGCGGGCATTGAGCGTGCAATTGTGACGGATATTGCAGGTACAACACGTGATGTTTTACATGAAAAAATTACCTTAAATGGTTTACCAATTACCTTAACCGATACCGCAGGTTTACGTGAAACTGGTGATATTGTTGAGAAAGAAGGTATTCGTCGTGCAATTAAAGAAATTGAACAAGCGGATTTATTACTGCTTGTTTATGACTTAAGCCAAGGTGAAGATCCGCTTGCATTAGCACAAGAATATTTTGCAGATCATATTGAGCCAAAGCGTTTAATATTGATTGGTAACAAGTGTGATTTAACAGGGAAACGTGCTGAAATTTTAGATTATCAAGGTTTCCGTCATATAGCTGTGTCTGCTAAGCAAGAAACAGGCGTTCAATCGCTCATAGATGCGATTACAGCGCATGCAGGCTTCCAACCTGAAGAAGATACATTTATTGCAAGAACACGTCATTTAGACGCAATGAAGCGCACACAGGAATATTTAGCAGAAGCTCGTGAGCAACTTGTGGTTTATAACGCAGGCGAATTGGTCGCAGAATCTCTTCGTTTAGCGCAAAATGCCTTAGGTGAAATTACGGGTGATTTTAGTGCAGATGATTTATTAGGAAAGATTTTCGGATCGTTCTGTATTGGAAAGTAATTCGATATTTTAAAAGCCCTCAAATGAGGGCTTTTTTTATTTTAGTAATTCATCAACTAATTCATTTACTTTTGTTTCCGTTGAACGCCATTTATTTAAAGCTAAACCACCTTTTCCTTTTAAGTGGAATGTCGCTTCAGAAACTTGTTGATTGTTTTGGTAGAGCACAAATTTTGCAGAACTTAAATAGGTTGCCATATCCCAACTTCTTAACGCGGTATAGGTCATTGTGACATCGCAGAACAAAGGTTTAGATTGTTCAGGATAAACCTCAGCTCTAATACTATATCTCGCTAGGCTTCTTACAATCATATTTTCAAAATCACCGATGGTAACTTTTGCATTTTTTATAATACAAATGTGTTTGATATTTTTTGTTTGAAATCCTTGCGTATTATTAACTTGAATAGACGTACAAGCGCTGAGTGATATTAAAAGCCCTAATATTAAGATCCGTTTTAGCATTATTCCCCCTGATATTATAATGAATAAAAACAATACTATATCAGACTACCCATACCGCTTTAATAATTTTAAAAACTCAGTTAACTCTTCTTCATTGACTTGTTCAGCATCGGCTAAAACATGATGGCGTAAATGCGCCTCGGTTAATTCGTTCATTAAACCATTAACAGCACCTTTAATTGCTGCGACTTGTTGTAAAACATCAATACATTCTGTTTCTGGTTCACTTAAAGATGCTTCAACAGCTTTAAGTTGCCCCTGTAAACGCTTTACACGGTTTAAAATTTTCTTATCTTGATGTAGATGACTCACACAACACTCCAAAAACTAAATATACTATAGGGGAGTATATTGTTCCCCTATTATTATGCAAAATTTTCAATCTAAAAGAATACATTCACATCAATTTGATGAGGGCAATCCATTAGCTCAAAAGCGAATTTTAATCGCGACAATTTTAACGGCAATTATGATGCTGTTAGAAGTCATTGGGGGATGGATTTTTAATTCAATGGCTTTACTTGCCGATGGATGGCATATGAGTTCACATATGCTTGCATTGGGTTTAGCTTATTTTGCTTACAGAGCAGCTAGGCACTATGCAAAAGAATCTAGATTTTGTTTTGGTACATGGAAAATAGAAATTTTAGCGGGTTATAGCAGCGCTATTTTATTAATGGTTGTTGCCGTTTTTATGGCTGTTCAATCTGTTATTCGAATTATAAATCCTGTTGAAATTCATTATAACGAAGCTATTCCAATTGCGATTTTAGGTTTAACGATCAACCTTATTTGTGCTTGGTTACTTCATGATGGCGACCATCACCATCACCATCACCATCACCATCACCATCACCATCACCATTCGCATGAGTATTCACATAATCATGCTCAGGAAAATGATCATCATGATTTAAACCAAAAAGCTGCCTTTTTGCATGTGGTTGCAGATGCTGTGACCTCTGTATTTGCAATTGTTGCATTAATTGCAGGTAAGTATATGGGGTGGGATTTTCTTGATGCTTTATTGGGTATTGTAGGTTCAATTCTTGTGGCTAAATGGGCTTTAGGATTAATGAAAGAAGCTGGAAAAACATTATTAGATGCTGAAATGGATCATCCTGTTGTAGATGAAATTAGAGAAGTGATTGATGAATTATCTGCTAATGTAAATATTACAGATATTCATGTGTGGAAAGTGGCTAAAGGCAAGTTTTCTTGTATTTTATCTTTAGAAACCAATGAAAACTTAACAGCAGATAATGTTCGTCATGCGCTTTCAATTCATGATGAAATTGCACATATATCAGTTGAAATTAATAAAATATAAGTTGTTTCACGTGGAACAATTTATAGTGTTTGTGGTTTGAGTTAAAGAAAATCAAACACTTTTGTAAAGTGAAAAGCGTAGAATTAAGGCAATTTAATAAATGTGAAAATTTAAAATGAAAAAAGCCATACTTATAGCAACAGCATTTATGTCTACGTTTGCATTTGCAAATGTAGAAACAGTAAAAACAAATTTGGCTAAAAATAATCCCGATGTGAATATTCAAAATATTCAAGTTACAGAAATGAAAGGAATTTACAGCGGTTCATTAAATGGGCAAGTTGTTTATTTAAATGATGATGCTCAACATATTCTTGCTGGTTCAATGGTTCGTTTGAAAGATAAGCAAAATTTAACTAAAAGCTTGTTGGTTCAGCAGAATTCACTAGATTGGAATAAACTTCCATTTAATGATGCAATTAAAATAGTTAAGGGAAATGGTAAACGTCAAATTGCGGTATTTACAGACCCAAACTGCCCTTTCTGTAAGCAGTTAGAAGCAGAACTTAAAAAGCTAGATAATGTTACAATCAATACTTTTATTTTGGCATTTAAACCACAATCTGTTGCACCATCTAAGAAAATTTTCTGTGAGAAAAATCCTGCACAAGCATGGGATGATTTAATTTCAAAAGGCTATGAGCCAACAGGTCAAAAGACCTGTGAAAACCCAATTGATCGTAACCTTTCTTTGGCACGTACTTTGGGAATTAGTGGTACACCGACCATTATTTTCTCGAATGGATTCAAAGTTTCAGGTGCATACCCTGCTGAACAAATTGAACAAATTTTTAAAGAATTTGGTTTATAAGTTAAGTTTAAAGCTAAAAAAAGCACCATATTCGGTGCTTTTTTTATTCATTAATTTACGATTTTTTCGCAATTAAATTATAAATAAATAGAATGATAATTGCGCCAATAATAGAAGCAATAAAGCCTGCACTAGACCCTTCTAGATATAAACCAAGGAAACGTCCGCCGTATGTTGCAAGTAATGAGCCTGCAATACCTAATGCAGCGGTAACAAAAAAACCTGCCTTATCTTCACCGGGGTGAATAGCACGAGCAATTAAGCCTGCAACAAAACCAATAACAATTGCAACGATGAGTGACCACATAATGAATCTCCTTGTTATTTATCTTTGTATTATAAAAACTTGTAAATCTATCATTAAATAAAAAACATGAAGAGGAAAGAAAAGTTTGGCTAAAAGTTGTTGTTTTTTTGTTCTTTAATTTTTTTATGAAAATAAAAAAAGTGGCTTACGCCACTTTTTAAAATGAAACTGATTAAAGACCAATTTCACCAATAAATGGAAGATGGCGATATTTTTGATCGTAATCTAAGCCATAACCTACAATGAATTTGTCTTCTACTTCAAAGCCTAAAAATTTAACTTCTAAGTCAATTTCACGGCGTGAAGGCTTGCTCACTAAAGTGCAAAGCTCAATTGAATTAGGCTCGCGCGTACTTAAAATTTCTAAAACTTTGCTTAAGGTATTACCTGAGTCGATAATATCTTCAACAACAAGAATATCTTTACCACGAATTTCACCGTCTAAATCTTTCAAAATTTTAACGTCTTTTGAAGATACGGTTCCACCGCCATAACTTGATACCGTCATAAAATCTAGTTCGTGTGGTTTTGTGATTGCGCGGCATAAATCTGACATGAAAATTACAGAACCACGTAATAAACCTACAAGTACTAATTCTTTGTCACTGTTTGCGTAGTGTGCATCAATAATTGCACCAAGCTCTTTAACTTTAGCTTGGATTTCTTCTGTGGAAATCATTACGCTCATTTGAACGGTCATGGGTAGATACCTAAAGAAAAAAGTTAAAAATAAAAAAGGCGTTGACCAGCAACACCTCATATTATCTTAATTTTAATACATCTGAAGATGAGATGCATCCCTTTTGGCTATGTAGAGTGTAGTCATTGTTTTTCAATTTGTGAATTAAGCACAAATAAAAATATAACAAATAGTAAATTTCTCACATAAAAAAAGCGAAGCGCAATTATTTATTGAGCATTACTTTTGCTATAAGCCAATTGACCAAATACATAAGTACTGTGAATGTTGCGGTCATCGCCCATGGTCATGAGTGCAAAGAAAGCATCATCAATACCTTTTGCACGTTCTTGGCGTAAAGCCTGAATTGCTGTTGGTTTTAAATCTAAAACAACAAAGTCGGCTTCTTTTCCAATGTTGAAATTACCTAACTTTTCATCTAAATCTAAGGCTTTTGCCCCACCAATTGTTGCATGATAAAGCGCTTCAAATGCAGAGAGTTTATCGCCTTGCAGTTGTTGAACTTTGTAAGCTTCATTTAGCGTTTGTAGTTGGTTAAATGAAGTTCCTGCGCCTACATCTGTGCCTAAGCCCACTTTTACTTGTTTTTCCCATGTCTTTTTCAAAGGGAATAAACCGCTACCTAAGAACAAGTTTGAAGTTGGACAAAACGCAATTGCAGAATCAGTTTGATGCATGCAATCCCACTCTTCATCTTTCAAGTGAACGCAGTGTGCAAATACAGAACGCGATCCTGTTAAACCATAATGATGATAAACATCTAAATAGCCCTTTTGTTCTGGGAATAAATCTTTTACCCATGCAATTTCATTTTTATTTTCACTTAAATGCGTATGCACATAAACATCTGGGAATTCAGCTTTTAGTTTACCTGCTGCAGAAAGTTGTTCAGGTGTAGATGTTGGTGCGAAACGTGGAGTGATTGCATATAAGTTACGACCTTTTCCGTGCCACTTTTCAATAAGTGCTTTAGAGTCTGTGTATGCACTTTCTGCTGTGTCACAAAGAGCTTCAGGTGCATGACGATCCATCATCACTTTACCTGCAATTAAGCGCATTTGGTGCTGTTCTGCAACTTCAAATAAAGCATCTACAGATTGAGGATGAACCGTACAAAAAACCAGTGCAGTTGTTGTGCCGTTTTTAAGAAGTTCGTTTACAAAGAATTGAGCAATTTTGTCTGCATATGCTTTGTTTTCAAACTGAATTTCAGTTGGGAATGTATAAGTGTTTAACCACTCTAAAAGTTGTTCGCCATATGCACCAATCATTTCTGATTGTGGAAAATGAATGTGCGTGTCAATAAAACCAGGAACAATGAGTTGATCAGGATAATGCTGAACATTCATATCTGCATTAAGTTGAGATTGCCCTTCTTCCCACGTACCAAACCATGAAATTTTTCCTTCATGACTAATGAGTAAGCCATCTTCAATATATCGAACAGCTTGGTCGATATCGGATGCTTTTGAAACTGTATTTTGAATATCGAGAAAACGACCACGAATGGCAATAGGAGATAAAATTGAAGACATTAGAAAACCTATGGTTGTACTTTTTTCGCTTGATTGTAACGTAAAAAATCAACTCTTCCATGATTCATCACATAATCTTTACCAATTTTGAATTTAGGATCATTATTTAAAAACGAGTGTGAATATGAAAATGATCAATATGGAAGAAAAGTATGCTGAAAATTTGAAAAATATTCTGCTTAAAAATACGAATATCATGCAAATTTTAAAGGCTTTAAAAGCTATAGAATCACAAGCATATATTGCAGCAGGCATTATTCGTAATACGGTTTGGGCACATTTACATGATCAAGAGTACGCTTTAGAAAATACCGAAGTTGATGTTATTTTTTATGATGTATCTGATGATTGTTATGCAGAAAATTTAGAAAAAGAAATGTCGAAAATCTTTCCAAATATACAGTGGGATATCACCAATCAAGCTTTGGTTCATACTTGGTATAAAACCGATACCGGTGAAAATATTGCGCCATTAAGGTCTATTGAGCATGCGTTGTCGTTATGGCCTGAAACAGCAACATCTGTTGCGGTACGTTTGAATGCAATGAATGAAATCGAATATATCGCACCCTTTGGACTGTCGGACTTATTTGAATTGAAGCTACGTTGGAATAAAAATTTAGTCAGTCATGATGTGTTTTTATATAGATTAAAAACAAAGGATTTTTTAGGGAAATGGTCAAAGTTAAAATTAATAGATTAAAAAAGCCCTCCCAAAGGAAGGCTTTTATCATTCATATTTTAAGCTTATAAGGTTGTTTCGTTATATTTTTTGCTGTGTCGAATCGACAGAATTGCTGTAATTGTCAGGGTAATGACAATAAAGCCTAATGAAATCCAAATTGGCATGTGGAATACGTCAAGCATCAGCATTTTAAAGCCAATGAACACTAAAATAAGACCTAAGCCATACGGTAAGTAATGCATTTTAGATGCAGCGCCCGACAATAAGAAGAACATTGCACGTAAGCCTAAAATTGCCATTAAGTTTGCAGTTAATACAATGAACGGGTCTGTGGTTACCGCAAAAATAGCAGGAATAGAGTCGACTGCGAAAATAACGTCAGATGCTTCTACTAAAATTAAAACCAAGAAAAGTGGTGTTGCCCAAAGCATACCATTTTGACGAACAAAGAATTTATCGCCTTCTAGCTTTGGTGTAATACGCATGTGTTTACGTAGCCATTTTAGAATCGCCATATCTTCAATATTCGGATCGTCATCTTGACCTTTTAAGAACTTGAAGCCTGTATAAACTAAGAACGCACCGAAAATGTAGAGAATCCAAGAGAATTCTTGAACAAACCATGCACCAATAAAAATAAAGATGGTACGTAAAACAATTGCGCCTAATACGCCGTATAAAAGCAATTTACGTTGTAATGCAGGAGGAATTGCAAAAGCGGCAAAAATCATCAGCCAAACGAATACGTTATCAATTGCGAGTGATTTTTCGAGTAAATAACCTGCAAAGTATTCCATCACTTTGGTATTCGCGACTGTCGCGCCTGCGGTTTGTTCTAGGTATAACCACAAGCCACCACCAAATAAAGTCGCGACTGTAACCCAAGCAATACTCCAGTATGCTGCGGTTTTAACTTTAACTTCTTGACCTTGCTTTTGTTTAAAGCCTAAAAAGTCGATGATGAGCATAACAGTAACAATACCGAAGAATGCTAAATACAGCCATAAAGTGCCGATTGTTTCCATAGGGGAATTCTCCACATCTAACAACCAGCCATAAAAAAACCTTGACCAGTCGTCAGATGAAATAAAACATCTGTAACAACATGATCAAGGTCTTGCCTACATCTTTGTATTTAAACTCAAGATGCTCAGATACCGACTTTTTGCAAAGTGTAATGACGATATTCTGACACGTTAAATATTCATAAAGAGTGTTTAACGTTTGGAGGA
Source organism: Acinetobacter portensis (assembly GCF_023158935.1). Taxonomy (GTDB): domain Bacteria; phylum Pseudomonadota; class Gammaproteobacteria; order Pseudomonadales; family Moraxellaceae; genus Acinetobacter; species Acinetobacter faecalis. Next base: position 2,556,689 of record NZ_CP096120.1, on the reverse strand, counting down.
GGCTACTCCCCTTGTTCAACTAAATTTTGTTTTGGATAAATCCAAATATGCGCGAAGCATGACAGATTTTGACTGAATCTGCAAATACGTAAATGTTAAAACAATTAAACTTTATTTGGCATAAAGTCTGCACGGCGTACCAAAATTAATGTGAGTAATGTTCCTAAAACAGCAAGAACACCGCCAATAATTCCAATATAGCTTAACCCTATATGTGTGCTAACAAGTCCACCCAATAATGCACCGCCACCAATACCAACATTGTATAAGCCAGAGTAAATTGCCATCGCGACATCGGTTGCATCGGAAGCGAGGTTGAGTGTTTTGGCTTGAAGTGCAAGGCTAAATCCAATAATGCCAACGCCCCATAGTAAACACACAGCACTTAAGCTTAAAAAGCCACTCGAAAACGGCAGTAAAAGAAGCATTGAAGTAGCTAAACAAAAAGTACTTAAAGGAATTGCAAGTTTTGGATAGCGAGCACTAAATTTGCCAAAAAGATATGAACCAAAGAAACCAGCGCCACCAAAAATAAGCAGTAAAGTTGTGGTTTGTGCAGAACTAAATTGAGCAATATTGAGTGAAAAAGGTTCTATATAACTATATGCCGTAAATTGGGCTGTAATCACAATAATGGTTAAAGCAAAAACCATCATTAAACTTGGACGTTTTATAAAGCTAGATAAACTTCGAATAGAACCTGAATTGACACTTGGTAATAATGGCAAAGTTTTGGCAAGCGTAATACAGACAAAAGTTGCACAAATGGCTATAAGCCCAAAGGTATTTCGCCATCCGTAAGTTTCACCAATCATGCGACCAAATGGAATACCTAAAACCATGGCTAAAGCTGTACCTGTTGCAAGTAAACCTAAAGCTTGAAATTCTTTGCCTTTAGGTGCAACACGAACGGCTAAAGATGCAGTAATTGCCCAAAATAAAGCATGTGAAAATGCAATACCAATACGGCTAATTAGCAGAACCGTAAAACTCCATGCAAAATAAGATAAAACGTGACTTACAATAAAAACAACAAATAAAACCGTCAGTAAAAACCGTCTTTCGATATTTTTCGTGAGTAACATAATTGGTAAAGAGATTGGTGCAACAACCCATGCGTAAAGCGTAATCATCATGCCGACATCTGTTGCAGGCATTCCAAAACTATTACCTATATCACTTAATAAGGCGATGGGTATAAATTCTGTGGTGTTAAAAATAAAAGCACCAAAGGCAAGTGTAATCACACAAATCCACTGCTTGGTAGGAGTGGTATCTGCTTCTATGGGAGAAGTTTTCATATAAAAATAGCAAAGAATATTTGGGGGAATTGTAGGCTTAATTCAATATGAAGTTAAGTTATGTGTTTGCCTTCTCATCATAGATTTTGTATGTGACCTAAATATGTTGCGGGTAATAAAAATTAACAGTATGCCCAAAAAAAACGTGGCATTTTTTAGATTAAGAATAATTTAAAGGACAGAAAAGTGTTAGAAATTAAACATAAAGAAAATGGCTCTAAAGGTGAGTTTTATATTGGTGAAGATGGTCAGCGTTTAGCTGAAATGACATATTCTTGGGCAGGTGATGATAAATTTATTATTGACCATACGCATGTGGAAGATGAATTGCGTGGACAAAACGTAGGCGTGCATTTAGTGAATAGTGCTGTAGAGTTTGCGCGTAGCAAGGGTGTGAAAATTTTACCGTTATGCCCTTTTGCAAAATCTGTTTTTAATAAAGATTCTTCTATTCGTGATGTTTTATTCGGTTAAAATATTCATGTTTATTATTTAAATAGAAATATTAGAGATTTGCTATGCAATTTCAACATGAAGACAATGGTCAATTGGGTGAGTTTTTTGCAGTGGATGCTGCTGGGGAAAGAGTTGCTGAAATCACCTATGTGTGGAGCAGTGAATATACTGTTATTGCAAACCATACATGGGTAGATGACTCTTTACGTGGTCAAGGCGTTGCGCGCCAATTACTTGATGTTTTAGTCGAGTTTGCACGTGAAAAGAACCTTAAAATTTTGCCTACTTGTTCTTATGTTGAAGTAATGTTTAGACGAGATGAAAGCTTTTCAGATGTGAAGGCTTAAATTTTTAAACCTTAGTTTTGATCTTTCAATAATAAAAAAGCCCGCATTTGCGTAATGCCAGTCAGTTAAGAAATTGACTGGCATTTTCTTGGATATTTTTGTGCTTTAATTTTCACTACTCGCGGACATTGCCTTTGCCTTTTTTCAGGTAATACAAATATTTTAGATTGTTCAAATAATTGCGCTAAATGTTTGGGTAGGTTTCCTGCTGATTCTAAAGGTGTGTGCCTTAAGATATTGATAATACTCATGGATGCAATATGGAAACTGATCCTTAAAGGACTCACCTTTGCATGTTCAGCGATAAACCTCATCTGTCTTCTTAAGATATTATATGCAATAAATACCCCCCACAATTCTTGATAGACCAAATCAGGTTGTTTGCTTCTTAAAATCCTTGCATCCTGTAAATCACTTTTAATTTCCCGATAACACATTTCTATTTCCCAACGCTGGATATAAAGCATTGCAAGGTCTTTGAATGGATAAACTTTAGAATCTGTTAATGATGTAATGTAACATCTTATTTTCCCTGCATATTCAACTTCAATTAAACGTGCTTCCCAATAGTCACCCAATGACGGATTTATCTTTTTTGCTCTTGCTGAAACAGGCATTTTGATCTGAAAGTCATGGGCCGCATTATGATGAATCACTTCATAACGCAGGTTGTCCTTTGCTCGCATCAACCAATGACTCTCTTCTGCCTGAGATTGCCAACTCACTAAAAAATCAGCAGAGAAGTAAGCACGATCAAATAGGGTAATACTGCGAACTGGTGCTTTTAATTGACTGGCTAAGGTTAATTCACCTTGATCCATACTGCCAATTTGGGCATCAATCATTTCATGTGTATTGGTATTCACTAGGCAAGTCGCTCTGACTTGTGGGTAAGGGGCAGCTGCTGTTTTGCCTTTGGATGAACCAAAGTGCTTAAAGTTTTCTTCTGTATGAGGCATAGACCAAACCACACCATCTACAGCACAAACGCATAGACCGTGAAAGTTGCTATATTGTTGTTGTGAGTCTTTAAACCATGCCTGACTTAATGTCGAAAATAAAGCACTCATGGGTTCTAATCCTAAGCGCTGTCTTGCTTGTACGGATGCACTCGGTACACAGTATTCTGCCGTACCGAAAACAAGTTGCAATTGTTGAACCACATACCAAATCGGCTGATTTCGAAATAGAGCAAGTCCGATCACCAGCCAAACAACATGTTCAGCAGGCAGTTTTCTTTTTCGAATTGATGCTTTACCTGTTTGGTTTAAGCAATCTTCAATCCAGTTTAAATCAATCAATTCACTGAATTGTGAAAGTGAAGGTAGGGTTTGTTTTAATGTTAAATCTAGATTCTGAGATAAATTCATAAAAAAAGAGCGTATTTACATACGCTCTTTTTACAGCATTTTAACTTTTTTTGCTTAACTGACTGGCATTACGCATTTGCGGGCTTTTTTTAAGCAATAAGTTAAGCTTTTAACGCTGTAATTAACTTTTGATGTAATCCACCAAAACCGCCATTCGACATAATCACAACAGCATCGCCCTCACCTGCTTGGCTGACTACAGTTTGAATGATGTCATTTAAAGTACGTGCAATTACAGCTTTATTTGGCGCAGCATCAATTACAGGTTGTAAGTCCCAATCTAAACCTTCAGGTTGATACCAAATCACTTCATCTGCCAAACGAGCAGAATATGCTAAACCATCTTTATGGCTACCCATACGCATGGTGTTTGAACGTGGTTCAATAATTGCCCAAAGTTTACGTTCGCCTAAACGCTTACGTGCACCTTCAAGTGTCGTATCAATTGCCGTTGGGTGATGTGCAAAGTCATCATAAACTTCAATACCACGTACAGTGCCTAAAAGCTCCATACGGCGTTTTACACCACCAAAATTAGATAAAGCTTCACATGCCGTTTCAATTGAAACGCCAACATGTTCTGCGGCAGCAATGGTCGCTAAAGCATTCGCCACAGAATGCTGACCTGTCATTGTCCATTTCACTTCGCCTTTTACAACGCCGTGTTGTAACACTTTAAAGTGAGAACCATCGGCAGATAATTGCTCTGCATAAAGCTCGGATTTTTCGTTCGCATCTAAGCTTGTACGCACAACAGGTGTCCAACAACCTTGTTCTAAAACTTCATCAATATTGGTTTCAGTAATAGGCGCAATAATGCGACCTTCACTTGGAATGGTACGAACTAAATGATGGAATTGTTTTTGAATTGCCGCCAAATCATCAAAAATATCGGCATGGTCAAATTCTAAGTTATTTAAAATGGCTGTTTTAGGATGGTAATGCACGAACTTAGAGCGCTTGTCGAAGAATGCAGAATCGTATTCATCTGCTTCTACACAGAAGTATTTTCCACCGCCTAAACGAGCACTTTCGCTAAAACCTAAAGGTACGCCACCAATTAAGAAGCCTGGTTCTAAACCTGCTTGATCAAGCACCCAAGCCAGCATTGTTGTTGTTGTTGTTTTACCATGTGTACCTGCAACACCAAGTACATGTTTGCCTTGTAATACATGATCTGCAAGGAATTGAGGACCCGAAATATACGGTAAGCCTTCATTCAGCATATATTCCACAGCATCAATACCACGTTTCATGGCATTACCAACAATCACTAAATCTGGATGTGGTTGTAAGTGGCTACGGTCATAGCCTTGCATTAAGGTAATACCCGCATTTTCTAACTGCGTAGACATAGGTGGATAAACGTTTTGATCTGAGCCTGTAACTGTATGACCAAGGTCACGCGCAAGTAATGCTAAAGAACCCATGAATGTGCCACAGATACCTAAAATATGCAGATGCATAATACGTTTAACTCCACTTCTTTTTTTGACACATCACGTTGTTTTTGGTGGTGTTGTCATGATTTATTCGATTTGTAAGCAACGATAGCAAGGCTATACCTGAAAAGATAGTTTTTCTTGTATCAATTAAGACGTTTTTCGCAATGAAAATACCTAATTTTGTTCAAAAAAAATGATTCATAAATTTGCATCAAATTTGGAAATAAATTTGTACAATAGCGAAATCTTTTTTAGGTTATTTCTTAGATGTTTGTACCAATATTACTTCTAATTCTTGCCAATTGTTTTATGACACTTGCATGGTACGGTCATTTAAAATTTTTACCGCACGATGCTCCGTTGTGGCAGGCTATTTTATTCAGTTGGTTTATTGCGCTATTTGAATATGGTCTGATGATTCCTGCGACCAAAATGCTGGCTCAAAATGGTTGGGTTGTTGGGCAAATGAAAATTACCCAAGAAGTTGTAACTTTATTGGTATTTGTGCCCTTTATGATTTTCCTATTTAAACAACCGTTCAAACTTGACTATATTTGGGCAGCATTATGCTTATGTGGTTGTGTTTATTTTGTATTCCGCAGTCAGTAGTAAAAACAGAAATTTACTACTGCCCTATTTTTGCTTCATTTTTTGTAATATTTATAGAAAATAATAAAAATCATGCTTTGAATGAAGCGTTAAATTTTATTGAGTTGAAAAATCAGTCTATAATATGTGGCTCTTATTAAAGCTTGGCTATAGTCGAGATTTATCTCTCTTACTTTAATCTCTGGAAACATTGCAATGAATGCGGCCGCTTCACAAGACACTCCTCTCGTTGGAATTATCATGGGTTCTCAGTCTGACTGGGCTACTCTAGAACACACTGCCAATATGCTTAAGCAACTTGGTGTCCCTTTTGAAGCTGAGGTTGTGTCTGCACACCGTACTCCAGATCGCTTATTCGAATATGCTGAACAAGCACGTGATCGTGGTATTCAAGTCATTATTGCAGGTGCAGGTGGCGCAGCGCATTTACCAGGTATGTGTGCGGCAAAAACTGATTTACCTGTGCTTGGTGTACCAGTGAAGTCATCTATTTTAAATGGCGTAGATTCATTACTTTCAATTGTACAAATGCCAGCAGGTATTGCTGTAGGTACACTTGCAATTGGTCCAGCGGGCGCAACAAATGCTGCAATTATGGCAGCGCAAATTCTAGGTTTAACACGTCCTGAAATTGCTAAAAATGTTGCAGATTTCCGTGCTGCACAAACTGAAAAAGTCGCAAGCAAAAATATTCCTGGTCAAATCTAAAGCCAAGCTTAATTAAGGAATTTTTATCATGGATAAAACCATTGGTATTTTTGGTGGTGGTCAGCTTGGTCGAATGATGGCGCAAGCGGCATTGCCTTTAAACATTCAATGTACTTTCTTTGAAGCAAGTACAGATTGCCCTTCAGCAGCTTTGGGTCAGGTTATTTCGACTAAAGCTGAAAATGGATTACAACAATTCATTGAAAGTGCAGATGTTTTTAGCCTTGAATTTGAAAATACGCCGTTGGCAGATGTTGATGTTTTAACGCAAAACAAAGATATGCATCCTCCGCGTCAAGCATTAGCTATTGCACAGCATCGTCTTTCTGAAAAAGCATTATTCGATGAATTAGATATTCCTGTTGCGCCGTATAAAGCTGTAGATTCATTAGAAAGCTTAAAGTCAGCAGTTGCTGAACTTGGTTTGCCTATTGTTTTAAAAACAGCGACAGGCGGTTACGACGGTAAAGGTCAATTTGTTTTACGCAGCGCAGATCAAATTGATCAAGCATGGGCGGAACTTGGTCCTGCTGGTTCATTAATTGCAGAAAGCTTTGTGATTTTCTCACGTGAAGTTTCGATTATTGCGGTACGTGGTCAAAACGGTGATGTAAAAACTTGGCCATTGGCTGAAAACCATCACCACAATGGTATTTTGTCGCATTCAATTGTACCTGCACCAAACAGCGCAGATTTACAGCCTGTTGCACAAGACTACATTACTCGCTTGCTCAATCACTTGAACTATGTGGGTGTGTTAACGCTTGAGTTGTTTGTGACAGATAAAGGCTTATATGCCAATGAAATGGCACCACGAGTTCATAATTCTGGACACTGGTCTATTGAAGGTGCTGTTTGCTCACAATTCGAAAATCATATTCGTGCAGTTGCAGGTTTACCATTAGGTTCAACAGCTGTGGTACGTCCAATAGTGATGATCAATATCATTGGTCAATATCCTAAATCTGAAGACGTACTTGCTTTAGACGGTGTACATCTTCACCTGTACAATAAAACTGAGCGTGAAGGTCGTAAAATTGGTCATATTACCCTTATGCCAAATGACAGTGCTGAATTGACAACTTTATGTCGTAAGTTGGCGAAGATTTTACCGAATCCACTCGCACTTAGCGAAGATATGAGCATTTAAACCAAAGTTTGAATGTTAAAAAAGCGGTCATGCAAATGACCGCTTTTTTTATGCGTGTAGTTCGGGCATGATTGCGCCTCTTTCGAGTTTGGCACCATTTATCGGAAGATTATTGATCTAAAAATAATCAATATATTAAAGTAGTTATATAAAAATTAAAGAATAAAAATAGATGGTTATATGAGAGGTATTCATAAAAATAAGAAATTAAGTAGTTTGAATTTAAAGTTTTGAATTTAAAATCCATCAAAATGAATTCAAAAGGCTGTCTTTGAATTTAAATTATCTAAAAATGAATTTAAAACTGATATTTTGAATTTAAAAACATCAATTTAAATTCAAAATTAGTGAGTTAAAAGCTCCTTGGGTTGTTTTCATTGTGGGTAACTTGGTTATTTTGAATTTATATCTCACTAATTTAAATTTAAAAACCTTATTTTAAATTTAAAACGCACCTATTTTATGGTTTTTAAATTCAAAGTTTTATGCATATTTATAGTTTTAAATTCAAAAAATCCACTTTAAAACTATATTTTGAATTTAAAAGTAAAAATATGAATTTAAAGTGAAGGAAAATGAATTTAAATTTACGATTTACTTATATTATTTGGCTTTGTTAGTGGTATGTTTAAGTCATAATTTAAATTCAAAAAAGCATCGGGATAATATGCGTAATATTGCTTTTCTTTTTGGTTCAGCTTTATTTATCACAACTCAGGTTCAAGCTGAGCTCATTATTAATGGTCAAACGGTTCCAGTAATTACTGCTGGGCAAAATATTTCTGACTCCAATTCTCCAAGTCCTTTTCAAATCTGTATTTCGAACTTAAAAAATCAGGCAATGCAGTCTGGTGTTTCAAGTTTAACTTTTGATCGCTATACACAAAATTTAACGCCAGATTATTCGGTTATTGAAAAACTTAATTATCAGCCAGAATTTTCGACACCCATTTGGGATTATTTATCTGGCTTGGTTGATGTTGAGCGCGTTGAATTAGGAAAAATAAAAATTCGACAACATGCAGATGTGCTAAAGAAAGTTTCTACAACTTACGGCGTGTCTATTGAAACAGTAGTTGCCGTTTGGGGAGTTGAAAGTAACTACGGTAATATTTCCGGTAAAAATGATTTATTACAGTCATTGGGAACATTAAGCTGTGAAGGTCGTCGTCAAAACTTTTTCCGAGGAGAGTTTTTTGCGGCAATGCGAATTCTTCAACGTGGCGATTTAACACAAGATCAGCTAAAAGGATCTTGGGCTGGGGCATTTGGTCATACTCAATTTATGCCATCAACTTATGAAGAACTTGCGGTAGATTTTGATGGTGATGGTCGTCGTGATTTAGTTTCAAGTACGACAGATGCTTTAGCCTCTACAGCTAATTTTCTGAAAAAACGTGGATGGCAAACAGGTCAACCATGGGGTTTTGAAATTAAAGTGCCTGAAGGTATGTCTATTGCTGGCGAAGGACGTCGTAATAAAAAGACACTTGCTTCATGGGTGGAGCGTGGCGTTGTTCGAGTAGATGGTACACCTTTAATTCAAGGTAACTTAACCGAATTATCGCAAGCAGGTTTAATGTCACCAGCGGGTGCAAGTGGACCATTATTCTTAGTCTTTAAAAACTTTGATGCCATTTATAGCTACAATGCAGCAGAAAGTTATGCACTTGCAATTGCACATTTATCTGATCGTTTACAAGGTGCAGAAGGTTTTGTAGCAGAATGGCCAACCAACGATGCAGGAACATCTAGAACTGAACGTCGTCAAATTCAAGCTTATTTATTAAGCCGAGGTTATTCAATTGGTGATGTTGATGGTTTGATTGGAGATAGAACTCGCCAAGCAATTCGTCAGGAACAATTACGTTTTGGTTTGAGTCCAACGGGTAGAGCAGGGCAATTATTTTTGAATGCTATTCGTGATGAAAATGCAAAAAAGATAATGAAATAACAAATGATACAAATAAAAAAGGTCTGCATTTGCAGACCTTTTTTATAATTAGAGCTAGTTAAATTGTCGCATTCGGATCAATTTTTACAGCTTCTAATAAGTCAAAAACAGCTGTTGTGATATCAATACTTAAATCACGATTATTAAAAATTTCATACGCTGTGATGGTCACGTCTGTATCACTAGGAAGAAGTCGCTGTTCTTCTTCAATTAAGTCATTTATTGGTAATAATGTTTGCTTAATTTCAAGGTGAAGAACATCTTTAAACTCAATATTATCATCATCTAATTCAAGTATTTGTTCATTGAAATAAGGTAATAAAATTGAGTGAAGATACGGTTGAAGTTCAACAATATCAAATAGTTCAATATCACGTGTTTCTTCAATCGTGCTGATATGATCGTTTACTTCCAAAATAATATGATAGTAACTCACAGCTTTTTCCTCTAAGTGATCTATCTATACAATAGCATGAATCGTGATATTCAAGAAATTGGCAGATTGGTTGAGTTTTTTTAAAGCAAAAAGCTTTTAATAAGTGATATTTGTTAGATACATTATTTTATTGATTATTCCCTTGAATAAGCACGATTTTGAAATAGCATTAAATCTGAATGTAATAATCTAAAATTAGTTTGTTCTTGATCTTGCATCATTGGGTGCATGAGACCTTTAGGGTCTTCATGATGTTTTAAACCTAATGCATGACCAAATTCATGTGCAAGTGTTAAACGTAAGTCATCTTCAGATTGAAACTCAAAAATATTAATATTACGTCCATCAAAATTACCTTTATCGAATAAATAAGGTTTAAATTTCGAATTAAAATGCTGGATAGATGCATTAATATTTTGGTTGATTTGATTTAACTCATCTATTTGCATATTGAGCTGATGGATTTTTGAATTATAGCTATCTATTTCAAATTTTAAATTCTGCAATTTTTGTTCTAGAAATACTCTTTGTTGATTGAAAGCTTCGCGTTGTGAAGCATGTGCTCCGCCATTTTGGTTAATGTGTGCAATTTGTTGATTATGATTTTGAACTTGTGTTTCGTATTCAATTTTCTTGGCATTTAAAAGGGCATTAATCCGATCAATTTCATTGTGAAGTGAGTTTACTTCGTTATTTTTTGCTTCCCATTGTGTTTGCTCATTCTGAATATTTTTTTGATGTGCTAAACGAGCTGAACTGTCTTCTTGACGTTCATCGTAGTGAAAATTTATAGTTAATTTTGCTTTTGGGTCATAAATAAAAAATTCTTTTCCTGTGCCTGCTGTCCAAATTGCAGCTGCTTCTTGGCTTAATTGAATAGCTCGTTCATGTGAAATATTAAATCTAGAATCTATTTCTGAAATTTTATATCTGAGTCGAGTATCTGTAGGGTGTAAAACTCTATCAATGGGGCTATTTAATATCACTTGAGGATGTTTTTTATTTTGAACAATCAATAAAATAAAAACTAAGCTTACAAAGACCAGAATAAATACACGCATTTTTAAATCGAAGAATTATTGTGCTTTAACTGTATAAGATTTAAGTTAAATTTAGAACAATTAAATTTATCATTTAAATGATTATTCTATTTTAAAAGTGAAAATATATTGAATCAAAGTCATAAAAAAACCGCGCTTTCGCGCGGTTTTTTCTAAAGTGACAAATTATTTTTTGTCGTCTTTAACTTCTTTAAACTCAGCATCTACAACGCCATCGTCAGCTTTTTGACCAGCATCGCCACCGAATGCATTCGGATCAAAGCCTTCAGCACCGCCTTGACCTTGTGCAGCTTCATAAGCACGTTGGCTAATAGGCATGATGATGTTTTGAAGCGCTTCAGTTTTCGCTTTAATTTCTTCTACATCATTTTCTTTTGTAGAAGCTTCAAGTTCAGCTACAGCAGTTTCGATTGCAGTTTTTTCATCTGCAGTTACTTGCTCGCCAAGATCTTTAACTGCTTTTTGAGCAGAAGATACAAGTGCATCAGCTTCGTTACGTGCTTTTGCTAACTCTTCAAATTTGCGGTCTTCTTCAGCATTCGCTTCAGCATCTTTAATCATTGCTTCGATTTCAGCATCAGACAAACCTGAGTTTGCTTTAATTTGGATAGATTGCTCTTTACCAGTGCTCTTATCTTTAGCAGATACTTTCAAAATACCATCAGCATTGATGTCGAAAGATACTTCAATTTGTGGCACACCACGTGGAGCAGGTGGAATGTCGCCTAATTGGAAGTTACCCAATAATTTGTTTTGCTGAGCCATTTTACGTTCACCTTGGTAAACCGAAATGTCTACAGCAGGTTGGTTGTCAGCAGCAGTTGAGAACACTTGAGATTTCTTCGCAGGAATCGTTGTGTTTTTCTCAATAATTGCTGTTAACACGCCACCCATTGTTTCAATACCAAGTGTAAGCGGTGTAACGTCAAGTAAAAGTACGTCAGTTTTGTCACCTGAAAGTACCGCACCTTGAATACCAGCACCCATTGCTACAGCTTCGTCAGGGTTTACGTCTTTACGTGGCTCACGACCAAAGAATTCTTGTACTTTTTGTTGTACAAGTGGCATACGAGACTGACCACCAACTAAAATTACGTCAGAGATGTCAGAAGTCGAAAGACCAGCATCTTTAAGCGCAATCTTACATGGCTCAATTGTACGAGCAACTAAATCAGCAACTAAACCTTCTAATTTTGCACGAGTAACGTTAATTACTAAGTGTTTAGGGCCGGTTGCATCAGCAGTGATGTACGGAAGGTTAATTTCAGTTGCATTAGAAGATGAAAGTTCGATCTTCGCTTTTTCAGCAGCTTCTTTTAAACGTTGAAGAGCAAGAGGATCTTGTTTCAAGTTTACGTTTTGCTCTTTTTTGAATTCTTCAACAAGGAATTCAATTAATGCGTTATCGAAGTCTTCACCACCAAGGAATGTGTCACCGTTTGTAGATAACACTTCAATTTGTTGGTCGCCATCAAGGTCAGCAATTTCAATGATTGATACGTCGAAAGTACCACCACCAAGGTCGTAAACAGCGATTTTACGGTCGCCTTCTTTCTTATCCATACCAAACGCTAAAGCAGCAGCTGTAGGTTCGTTGATGATACGTTTAACTTCTAAACCAGCAATTTTACCCGCATCTTTAGTTGCTTGACGTTGAGCATCGTTGAAGTAAGCAGGAACAGTAATAACTGCTTCAGTTACTGTTTCGCCTAAGTAATCTTCAGCTGTTTTTTTCATCTTTTTCAAGATTTCAGCAGAGATTTGTTGTGGCGCTAATTTTTTGTCGTTTACATCAACCCAAGCATCACCGTTGTCTGCTTTGATGATTTTGTAAGGTACAAGACCAATATCTTTTTGAACTGCTTGGTCTTGGTACTTACGACCAATTAAACGTTTGATTGCGAATAATGTGTTTTTCGGGTTAGTTACCGCTTGACGCTTAGCAGATTGACCAACAAGAATTTCGCCATCTTTATACGCAATAATAGATGGAGTTGTACGAGCGCCTTCAGCGTTTTCGATAACTTTAACTGTGTCGCCTTCAAGTACTGCTACGCAAGAGTTTGTAGTACCTAAGTCAATACCAATGATTTTAGCCATTTGGATGTTTCCTCTGAATTTCTTTTACAATGTTTTCGCTTGTTATCCGATATGAGAGCCGTTCAATTTTTTTCAAGTATTGTTTTCAAAAAAAATTAAAAAACTCCCGAATTTTTAGGCCTTATGCGCCAACTAACACCATTGCAGGGCGTAATAAACGACCTTTTAATGTGTAGCCTTTTTGCAATACAGTGCCAATTTCATTTGCTTTTGCTTCAGGAGCAATACCTACTGCTTGATGTAAATCTGCATTGAAGCCATTTGCTGTATCTACAACCACAACACCAAACTTTTCTAAAGTTGTAAGGAGTGATTTAAGGGTAAGTTCTACACCTTCAGATAATGCTGATTTATCTTTACCAACGGCAGCAATTGCACGTTCAAGATTATCTACAGTGTCTAATAATTCTTTAGAGAATTTTTCAAGCACAGTATCTTTATGCTTTTCAGATTCACGTTGAATACGTTCTACGCTTTTTTGAGCTTCATATACCGCATTTGCAGTACGTGCTTTTTCAAGTTTTAAGCTTTCTGCTAATGTTTTAATTTGCTCTTGTAAATCTTCAACTGAAACTTCAGCTTGCTCATTTTCAGCTTGAGTTTGCTGTTCGGCTGGCTCTTGTTGAAGGTCTTGAGCTTCTTGATTCTGATCAGTCGCCATTGATTTACTCCGTTTAAATGGGTTCTTAAACATGTACAGTCCTTTTGGCGTCAGATTGAACTCTGTTACTACTGAACTGCCATGCGTTTGTTAAGTGTCATGATTAATACAGAAATCGGGGCGAGCTAGAAAAATTCAAGCGATATGAATAATTAAATTTACTTAAATTTTGAAAGTTGAACTATTTTTTAAGATGCTCAATCACAAAAGCGATAAATTCTTGTGTCTTTTTAGGTAGATAGCGTCGTGAAGAATACACCGCAGAAAGTGTCATTTGAGGTGCTTCATAATTGCTTAAAACTTCAATTAAAGTTCTATTTTCTAAGTCATCTTTCACTATTGTATAAGGCAACATTGCAATGCCCATTTTATTGCGACACATTTGATGTAATGCATGCGCATCATTACTTTGAGCAACAATACGAATAGGGTAGTTTTGAGGCTGTTGTTCTTGTGTGGAAAGTGTCCAAGTATTTTGCATGCTGTGATGTGTAATACATGCATATTGAATGAGTTGATCTGGATGCACAATTTTAGGTAGTGCTTCTAAATATTCACGGTGAGCACACAGTACAGAATGCACTTGTAATAAAGGTCGTGCAATTAAACTGTCAGACACTTTTGCTGTAATTCGAAAAGCAACATCAATTTGAGCTTCAACCAAATCTAGCGTTTCTTCTGTAATTAAAATATCAAATCGAATATGCGTGTATTTTTTTTGGAAAGCTTGAATAGCTTGAACCAATCCATTTTCTAAAATAAATAAACCGCAAGTTAAACGAATCGTACCCGTATATTGTTCTTCTAAAGAGAGTTCTTGAAGAAGTTTTTGTTGCTGGAGAATATTTTGACAATATAAAAGTGCTTTTTCTCCTGCGCTTGTTAAGGAGATATTACGCGTACTTCTATGAAATAAACGTGTCGAAAAGTGGTTTTCTAAATGTTCTAAATAGCGAGAAACCATTGCACGTGAATAGCCAAGCTGATCTGCTGCTTTGGTTAAACTACCATTTTTTTCAATGCAAACAAAAACTTGTATTGCTTTTAATGTATCCATAATTTTTATGATTGTTGCAATTTATGCAATAGTTTATCTTAATTTTGTGTGTTTATTAAACATGATTGCAATTTAAAGTGTATCTATCAAATATAGAGACATACAAAAAATGAAATCTTTGAAAACAACAGCGATTACTTTAACAACGCTTGCACTTGGTATGCATACTGCAATGGCGCAAGATTTAAAAATTAAAAACTATGTTGCTGCACCAGAACATTTTGGTGTGACATCAACATTATTAGAAGGCGATAAAGATGCAATTTTAGTAAATGCTCAATTTTCAAAATCAGAAGCATTACGTATTGCAGCAGATATTATCGATTCTGGTAAAAATTTAAAAACTATTTTTGTTAGTTATGGCGATCCAGATTTTTACTTCGCTTTAGACGTATTTAAAACATATTTCCCAAATGTTCAAATTGTTGCAACCCCTGAAACTGTTAAACATATTCAATCTACATATCAATTGAAAGTGGATTATTGGGCACCGCAAATGGGCGCAAATGCACCAAGCAAAATTATTGTGCCAGAAGCTTACACATCTAAAAAGTTAAGACTCGAAGATGTGAATATTGAGATTAAAGGTAAAAATGAACTGACTTATTTGTGGATTCCACAACAAAAAGCAGTTGTAGGTGGTATTCCTGTAACTTCGGGTTCTCATTTGTGGATGGCAGATTCTGCGACAAAACAAGATCGTGCAAGCGTGGCAGCCACTTTAAACGATATTAAAAAACTGAATCCTGAAGTTGTTGTTCCTGCACATACCTCTGTAAATGCACCGCAAAATTTAGCAGCAGTGAACTTTTCATTGGACTATTTAGCTCAATATGAAAAAGCAGTTACAGCATCAAAAAATTCAGCAGAACTTATTGCACAAATGAAAAAGAAATATCCTGAATTAGCAGGGGATTCTAGTCTTGAACTTGGCGCAAAAGTTGTAAAAGGTGAGGTGAAGTGGCCTTAAGTTGTTAATCAGTAATAGAAAATAATGATTGATCGTAATAGTTGATTAATATTATGAAATATATCGTTTTTACGAAGCGAGATTTCATCGCTATTATGTCTATATACGCAGTGGCTATATTTTGAGGAGAGAGCTAAATATGGTTACTGCAACTCAATTCTTGTTTTTGGCTGATCATCCCCATGGTCAGCTTTTTTTATACTTAAAATTTTATTAAGATTTAAAACCTATTAATATCGATTAAAATTATATTTCACAAGATGTGATAAGTTGAATATTATTTACTCAGATTCATATCGCTGTATGTTTCTTCTTATTTTATTATTTAGTTTTCAAGGCTTACCCGTCCTATGGGTGGGCCTTTTTTTTATATTATTTTTAATTAATTTAATACGCTTTGTTGTTAAACAAAAAGCGGCATTCTCAATAGTTGATCTCTCCCAAAAATAAACCCAAAGATACATTTTATCTTTGGGTTTATTTCATTTCGGCATTTCATCACCGTATTTAAGGTTTTGTATAATTGGTTGAGTTGCAGTATTTCTTATAAAAACTATATTAGGTTCTTCGGATGAAGAATAAAGGATAGAAGGGCTACATTGATTTTAGTAACTTTGTTAGAAGCCATCATTTTAAGACATCGATAGAATGGCTATATAGGCAAACCTCAATCATTAAATAATTTGTCTAAAAAATGTTCCACGTGAAACAAATAATATAAATAAAGATAAAGCAGCTTTTTGACTATATATGTAGTGAATAACGTATAGATAAGATAAATGATGAACAACTAAGATCTATGTCTAAAAAGTAAAAAATATATGCGTGTGGTTTTTTAGCGTAAACTTTAAACAAATTATGTTTCTTAAACAGATTTAATAGCTATAGATGCATATGATGCAACGCAAGTGATGTGAATCTGAATATAGGTATCAAATGTTAAAGCAAATTATTTTAGCAACGACAATGGGCTTCGCTACTATTAGTGTGATGGCTGCAAATACTATTGTTGAAATGAAAACGTCCGTAGGTGTGGTGGAACTCGAGCTTTATGATGATAAAGCGCCTATTACAGTAGATAACTTTAAGCGCTATATAGATAGTAGTTTTTATAACGGAACTGTTTTCCATCGTGTAATCCCAGGATTCATGATTCAGGGTGGTGGTATGACTAAAGATCTTTCAGAAAAACAAACTAATGAAACTATTCGTAATGAATCTAGCAATGGTCTGTTAAATAGCCGTGGCACTTTAGCAATGGCGCGTCGTAATGATCCTAATTCTGCATCAAGCCAGTTCTTTATTAATTTAGAGGACAATGCTTTTTTGAATAAAGCAGAAAGAAATGCAGGCTATGCCGTATTTGGCAAGGTCATTAAAGG
This sequence comes from Acinetobacter portensis, assembly GCF_023158935.1. GTDB lineage: Bacteria > Pseudomonadota > Gammaproteobacteria > Pseudomonadales > Moraxellaceae > Acinetobacter > Acinetobacter faecalis. Next base: position 2,539,682 of record NZ_CP096120.1, on the reverse strand, counting down.
TATGGATATAGTAGATAAAATAGCAAATGTGCCAACGCAAAATAAACTAACACATCAAGATGTACCTGTAGAAGCTGTTGAAATTATCAATATGAAGATAAAAGCACCAACGAATTAAAAAAATGCATATAAAAATGTGTTTTAATTAAAAATACATATTTGTGTGAAATATTAATGGGTTGGGTGCTAAGTTGTGTATTTTTGATTCAAAATGGTGCGTAAAAATACAACACTCGTGAAAACAAGAGGTTAAAAGCGCTTGCAAAGCTTAAGGAATCCTCTAGAATGCACCCATACCGACGAGATAGACGGAAACGAACGAAGCACGAAGTGCTGAGTTGTTAAGTTTATTGAAGTCCAGCTTCTAGCACTGACGAGGTGTTAGAAAGATCATTAAGAGATTATGAAGAACAACTTGTGTGGATTTTTACTGATTGATCAATCGAAATTATTTTCATTGATTTGAAGGTAGAAATTACTCGAAGTTTATTTGAGAAATATTTGTCAGAAAATTGATGAGCCAAGATTGGTACCCTTTAAAGGTACTACTGATTTTAAACTGAAGAGTTTGATCATGGCTCAGATTGAACGCTGGCGGCAGGCTTAACACATGCAAGTCGAGCGGATGAAAGTAGCTTGCTACAGGATTCAGCGGCGGACGGGTGAGTAATGCTTAGGAATCTACCTATTAATGGGGGACAACAGTTGGAAACGGCTGCTAATACCGCATACGCCCTACGGGGGAAAGCAGGGGATCTTCGGACCTTGCGTTAATAGATGAGCCTAAGTCAGATTAGCTAGTTGGTGGGGTAAAGGCCTACCAAGGCGACGATCTGTAGCGGGTCTGAGAGGATGATCCGCCACACTGGGACTGAGACACGGCCCAGACTCCTACGGGAGGCAGCAGTGGGGAATATTGGACAATGGGGGGAACCCTGATCCAGCCATGCCGCGTGTGTGAAGAAGGCCTTTTGGTTGTAAAGCACTTTAAGCGAGGAGGAGGCTACCGAGATTAATACTCTTGGATAGTGGACGTTACTCGCAGAATAAGCACCGGCTAACTCTGTGCCAGCAGCCGCGGTAATACAGAGGGTGCGAGCGTTAATCGGATTTACTGGGCGTAAAGCGTGCGTAGGTGGTCTTTTAAGTCGGATGTGAAATCCCTGAGCTTAACTTAGGAATTGCATTCGATACTGGGAGACTAGAGTATGGGAGAGGATGGTAGAATTCCAGGTGTAGCGGTGAAATGCGTAGAGATCTGGAGGAATACCGATGGCGAAGGCAGCCATCTGGCCTAATACTGACACTGAGGCACGAAAGCATGGGGAGCAAACAGGATTAGATACCCTGGTAGTCCATGCCGTAAACGATGTCTACTAGCCGTTGGGGCCTTTGAGGCTTTAGTGGCGCAGCTAACGCGATAAGTAGACCGCCTGGGGAGTACGGTCGCAAGACTAAAACTCAAATGAATTGACGGGGGCCCGCACAAGCGGTGGAGCATGTGGTTTAATTCGATGCAACGCGAAGAACCTTACCTGGTCTTGACATAGTAAGAACTTTCCAGAGATGGATTGGTGCCTTCGGGAGCTTACATACAGGTGCTGCATGGCTGTCGTCAGCTCGTGTCGTGAGATGTTGGGTTAAGTCCCGCAACGAGCGCAACCCTTTTCCTTATTTGCCAGCACTTCGGGTGGGAACTTTAAGGATACTGCCAGTGACAAACTGGAGGAAGGCGGGGACGACGTCAAGTCATCATGGCCCTTACGACCAGGGCTACACACGTGCTACAATGGTCGGTACAAAGGGTTGCTACCTCGCGAGAGGATGCTAATCTCAAAAAGCCGATCGTAGTCCGGATCGCAGTCTGCAACTCGACTGCGTGAAGTCGGAATCGCTAGTAATCGCGGATCAGAATGCCGCGGTGAATACGTTCCCGGGCCTTGTACACACCGCCCGTCACACCATGGGAGTTTGTTGCACCAGAAGTAGGTAGTCTAACCGCAAGGAGGACGCTTACCACGGTGTGGCCGACGACTGGGGTGAAGTCGTAACAAGGTAGCCGTAGGGGAACCTGCGGCTGGATCACCTCCTTAACGAAAGATTGACGATTGGTAAGAATCCACAACAAGTTGTTCTTCATACGATGTACCTGAGGGTCTGTAGCTCAGTTGGTTAGAGCACACGCTTGATAAGCGTGGGGTCACAAGTTCAAGTCTTGTCAGACCCACCACTACTGACGAAGCAATTAATTGCAGAGTAAGACAGAGAATCAGAGACATTGAATCTATATGATAAGCTGGGGACTTAGCTTAGTTGGTAGAGCGCCTGCTTTGCACGCAGGAGGTCAGGAGTTCGACTCTCCTAGTCTCCACCATATATCGTTTACGATATATAAGCTGAGAGATTATAGAATTTAGTAAATTAAACGATAGAGTTTAAGTTTATTAAGTTCTGTGATTTATCACAGTTTCTAGACCTGACGAAGGCTAGAAAAATCATTAACAGAATATATTTGAGTTGAAATAATTTGTTCATAACTCATCAAACTTAAAAACGAAGAAGCAATTCTGAGTTTACGAGAATGATGATTTACTAGCGATTAAACTGAATCAAGCGTTTTGGTATATGAATCTAATTGAAGCTGTACAGTGCTTAAGTGCACAGACGCCAACTGTATGATTGACTAACTTGTTAGTTGATCTGTTGCTAATCCTACTTGTAGGGATTAACGACTGTTTGGGGTTGTATAGTCAAGTAATTAAGTGCATGTGGTGGATGCCTTGGCAGTCAGAGGCGATGAAAGACGTAATAGCCTGCGATAAGCTCCGGGGAGGCGGCAAATATCCTGTGATCCGGAGATTTCTGAATGGGGAAACCCACTTACCATAAGGTAGGTATTGCAACATGAATACATAGTGTTGCAAGGCGAACGAGGGGAAGTGAAACATCTCAGTACCCTTAGGAAAAGAAATCAATTGAGATTCCCTCAGTAGCGGCGAGCGAAAGGGGAACAGCCCATTAAGTCATATAAGTTCTAGTGGAATGCTCTGGGAAGTGCAACCATAGTGGGTGATAGTCCTGTACACGAAAGGGCTTATATGATGATGTCGAGTAGGGCGGGGCACGTGAAACCTTGTCTGAATATGGGGGGACCATCCTCCAAGGCTAAATACTCCTGACTGACCGATAGTGAACCAGTACCGTGAGGGAAAGGCGAAAAGAACCCCTGTGAGGGGAGTGAAATAGATCCTGAAACCGCATGCATACAAGCAGTGGGAGCCGGCATTGTGTCCGGTGACTGCGTACCTTTTGTATAATGGGTCAGCGACTTATGTTCAGTAGCAAGGTTAACCGAATAGGGGAGCCGTAGAGAAATCGAGTCTTAATAGGGCGTTTAGTTGCTGGGCATAGACCCGAAACCAGGTGATCTATCCATGAGCAGGTTGAAGGTTGGGTAACACTAACTGGAGGACCGAACCCACTGTCGTTGAAAAGCCAGGGGATGACTTGTGGATAGGGGTGAAAGGCTAATCAAACTTGGTGATAGCTGGTTCTCCCCGAAAGCTATTTAGGTAGCGCCTCGGACGAATACCATTGGGGGTAGAGCACTGTTTCGGCTAGGGGGTCATCCCGACTTACCAAACCGATGCAAACTCCGAATACCAATGAGTACTATCCGGGAGACAGACTGCGGGTGCTAACGTCCGTAGTCAAGAGGAAAACAATCCAGACCGCCAGCTAAGGCCCCAAAATTATAGTTAAGTGGGAAACGATGTGGGAAGGCATAGACAGCTAGGAGGTTGGCTTAGAAGCAGCCACCCTTTAAAGAAAGCGTAATAGCTCACTAGTCGAGTCGGCCTGCGCGGAAGATGTAACGGGGCTAAAACTATATGCCGAAGCTGCGGATTTGCAATTTATTGCAAGTGGTAGGGGAGCGTTCTGTAAGCCGATGAAGGTGGATTGAGAAGTCTGCTGGAGGTATCAGAAGTGCGAATGCTGACGTGAGTAACGACAAAACGGGTGAAAAACCCGTTCGCTGAAAGACCAAGGGTTCCAGTCCAACGTTAATCGGGGCTGGGTGAGTCGACCCCTAAGGCGAGGCCGAGAGGCGTAGTCGATGGGAAATTGGTTAATATTCCAATACTTCTGTGTAATGCGATGAGAGGACGGAGAAAGTTAAGTCAGCCTGGCGTTGGTTGTCCAGGTGAAAGGTTGTAGGCATGTATCTTAGGCAAATCCGGGGTACTCTATGCTGAGAACTGATAGCAAGCTAATTTATTAGCGAAGTGGCTGATACTATACTTCCAGGAAAAGTCTCTAAGCTTCAGTTACACAGGAATCGTACCCGAAACCGACACAGGTGGTCAGGTCGAGTAGACCAAAGCGCTTGAGAGAACTCTGCTGAAGGAACTAGGCAAAATGGTACCGTAACTTCGGGAGAAGGTACGCTGCTGACGGTGATGGAACTTGCTTCCTGAGCTATCGGCAGCCACAGAAACCAGGCCCCTGCAACTGTTTATTAAAAACATAGCACTCTGCAAACACGAAAGTGGACGTATAGGGTGTGATGCCTGCCCGGTGCTGGAAGGTTAATTGATGGGGTTAGCGTAAGCGAAGCTCTTGATCGAAGCCCCAGTAAACGGCGGCCGTAACTATAACGGTCCTAAGGTAGCGAAATTCCTTGTCGGGTAAGTTCCGACCTGCACGAATGGCATAATGATGGGGGCGCTGTCTCCAGCAGAGGCTCAGTGAAATCGAATTCGCCGTGAAGATGCGGTGTACCCGCGGCTAGACGGAAAGACCCCGTGAACCTTTACTGCAGCTTGACATTGAACTTTGATCTTACTTGTGTAGGATAGGTGGGAGGCTTTGAAACCGCGACGCTAGTTGCGGTGGAGCCAATCTTGAAATACCACCCTGGTAATATTGAGGTTCTAACTCTGCTCCATAATCTGGAGCGAGGACCATGTCTGGTGGGTAGTTTGACTGGGGCGGTCTCCTCCTAAAGAGTAACGGAGGAGTACGAAGGTGCGCTCAGCGTGGTCGGAAATCACGCGTAGAGTATAAAGGCAAAAGCGCGCTTAACTGCGAGACCCACAAGTCGAGCAGGTACGAAAGTAGGTCTTAGTGATCCGGTGGTTCTGTATGGAAGGGCCATCGCTCAACGGATAAAAGGTACTCTGGGGATAACAGGCTGATACCGCCCAAGAGTTCATATCGACGGCGGTGTTTGGCACCTCGATGTCGGCTCATCTCATCCTGGGGCTGAAGCAGGTCCCAAGGGTATGGCTGTTCGCCATTTAAAGAGGTACGCGAGCTGGGTTTAGAACGTCGTGAGACAGTTCGGTCCCTATCTACCGTGGGCGTTGGAAATTTGAGAGGATCTGCTCCTAGTACGAGAGGACCAGAGTGGACGAACCTCTGGTGTACCGGTTGTGACGCCAGTCGCATCGCCGGGTAGCTATGTTCGGAAGGGATAACCGCTGAAAGCATCTAAGCGGGAAGCCTACCTCAAGATAAGATTTCCCTAGGACTTTATGTCCTCTAAAGAGCCGTTGAAGACTACGACGTTGATAGGTTGGATGTGGAAGCATAGTGATATGTGAAGCTGACCAATACTAATTGCTCGTGAGGCTTGACTATACAACACCCAAACAGTTGTTGTATAAAGCTCAATTGATTCGATATTAAGCAAAATAGCTTGATTCAGAAGAAAGTTAGTAAGACAATGTTCAACTCAGATATACCTGTTAATGTATTCTATTTGGTACGAAGTAAGGCATACATCAAATGATGTAAATAAGACCCGAATAAGTCCATAAACAGTTGTGCTGGCGACAATAGCAAGAGTGAACCACCTGATCCCTTCCCGAACTCAGAAGTGAAACCTCTTTGCGCTGATGGTAGTGTGGGGTTACCCATGTGAGAGTAAGTCATCGCCAGCTCATTAATTCTAAAACCCCCTCCGTATTGGAGGGGGTTTTTTTATGGGCGGGGGAAATAAAAGAAATAATAAAAATGGAATTTTAAGAATGAAAATATTAGGAAAAATAAAATATTATTTATCAAATTAAGGTATTAATAATAGGGAAGTTTTAATGATACTTAAAAAGTATGATGCAGAGAATTATAGAGTGCTTTTAGATGAAAGGTGGACATTAGAAAATTTAAATGATTTTACAAGACTATATATGCAGAATTATGCATTTTTATATTGCCTTGAAAATAATATAAATAATTCAAGAGCAGCAGCTTTATTTAATGAGCTAAATGAATATAAGCTTCGTGATGGATTAACGTATGTAAATATATATTCTTTATTTATTAAGCATATACCAAGTAAGGAGCGTCCAAAAGTACGTGCTATATCTTATGCGTCACCTGGATTTATAGAGCTGATTTTAAATTATGAAGTAGCGATAAATATAGCTTTAAGCATTGCTGCATTTATTAAGGGATTAACGGCTACTGCTGAAACTTATAATAAGTTGCATAGTATACTTATTGAACTTGGACGAAAGCGTAAAGAGAAGCAGAATCATCTTTTAAAACTTGATGTAGAAACTATAAAACATGTTAGAAAGTTAAATGAAGAGCTAGCAAAAGGCTTAGGATTTAATAGTTTGAAGGATATGTATGATAATTTTGGAGATGAAGAAGAAGTTTCTAAACTATTATTGGCTCATTATCGGAGAATGAAAGGTATGAGTAAATTAGTTAAAGAAGGTAAAATCAAATTTCCTCTAGAATAAATAATGATGGATTATATTTTTTAAGCTAATGATAATTAACGTTTTAGTAACTATTAGTGAAAATGGATAAATTAAAATTACTTATAGAAATGAGTTGTAAGAAGTAAAGACAAAATTCAATATGCTATATTTTTATTATAAGAATAAAATGTGTAATTTATAAAAAAGATACCCCATCATCCTGACGGGGTTTCTTTGTATTCAATGAAAAGTAAAACTCCTGTTGTACCTAGCATCCTGCTGTCTATTATTTTCTTCTTTTTATTGTTTCTTATATTGAGACCTACCTGTCTCTGTATGAACCTAATATAAAATAAATAAAAAATGATGCATATTCGGCATTCTCCTCATTAAATGTACGAAATAGCGTACATAGTGGAAACATCAAATTGTTACTTAAAAACAGTGAAGCTTGAGCCAACTAAGCGCATTATATAAGGCAAGTAAATATAAACGCTTTATAGAATGAGGATGCTGTAATGACCGAAAGCAATCAACACATTAAAGACTATCCACTTTATGTTGCAGGTAAGGCTTACAAAACCGAAAAATGGTTAGATGTGCAAGATAAATACAAGCAAACTACATTTGCACGTGTGGCATTAGCAGATGAGAAAACATTACAAAAAGCGATTCAATCTGCGGTTAAAGCAGAAAAGGAAATGGCAAAATTAGAACCATTTCAAAAACAAAAAATACTATTACATTGCGTAAAACGTTTTAATGAAATGCGTGATGAACTAATTGAAATTTTAATTGCAGAAGGTGGAAAACCTCGAAAAGCCGCAGCCGCAGAAGTTGAACGTTTAATAAATACCTTTCAAATTGCAGCAGATGCGGTGACACAACTAGATGAAGGTAAGCTCATTCCTTTGGCGGTCACAGCATCATCATCAGGTTATCAAGGTTTCGTAAAACAAGTTCCGATTGGTGTTGTTTCTTTAATTAGCCCATTTAATTTTCCACTTAATTTAACGGCTCATAAAATTGCGCCAGCCATTGCAGCAGGTTGTCCATTTGTATTAAAACCTGCAAGTTTAACGCCAATTTCAGCAATTAAAATTGCTGAAGTTTTAGCCGAAACAGACTTACCTAAAGGTGCATTTTCAGTCTTACCTTGCCCAAGAGAACATGCAGATATCTTAGTTACAGATGACCGCTTTAAGCTTTTGAGTTTTACAGGCTCAGATGTTGTGGGCTGGGATATGAAAGCCCGTGCAGGTCGTAAAAAAGTCACCTTAGAATTGGGTGGAAATGCCGCAGTATTGGTTGAACCTGACACAGAAATTACAGATGCATTTATTGATCGGTTGATTGGTGGAGCATATAACCATGCAGGGCAGGTGTGTATTAGCGTACAGCGCATTTTAGTACATGCGGATATTTATGTAGATGTGAAGAAAAAGTTAATTTCAAAACTGAAAAAAATTAAAGCCGCAGATCCATCTTTAGACACAACATTGGTGGGTCCAATGATTAAGGATGCTGAAGCCATTCGACTAAAAAAATGGGTCGATAAAGCAATTAAAAAAGGAGCGAAAGTGCTTTCAGGTGGAGATGTTCAAGGCGTGATGTTTGAACCAACTTTGCTTGAAAATGTAGATGAATCACTTGAAGTATATAAAGATGAAGTCTTTGGACCTGTTGCCGTGATTGAGAAATATAAATCCTTTGAGCAGGGCATAGATAAAATCAATTCAAGTCGATTTGGTTTACAAGCAGGTGTATATACTCAAAACTTAAATAAGATGATGTATGCATGGAATAACTTACATGTTGGTGGTGTGATTATTAATGATATTCCATCTTTTCGGGTAGATAACATGCCTTATGGTGGTGTCAAAGACTCAGGACTAGGGCGTGAAGGTATTCAGTCAGCAATTCGTGATATGCAAGAAGAACGCGTTTTAGCAATTAAGCTTTAATATTTCATTTGTGTAATTTAAACCTGCAACTATAAATATATGGTTGCAGATCATAAGAATAAATGACAATTCAAGTAAATGAAAATCTATTTCTATTCTCTGTTTCTCATTTGCATAGCGAATACTATTGTTGATACTTAAATTACATTATAATTTTTAAGTTATTTTGCAAAATATGATTAATTTTTAATCCTTTATTAATATATAGATTATAAAAACTAAAAAATTTGCAAAAAATACACAAAAAGAAGTAAAAACTCGTTATTGTTGTTTTCATATAAGACACGTATTTAAAAATGGACTTTAACCAAGGCATTTTTGACGGTGTTCTGTTTGATATTTAGAACAGCATGCTCAAAAGGCATAAAACTAAATCGGACAAAAAATATTTTAAGTGGTCGCTTTCTTGCTTGCGTATACATCCTAATAACAAGCAGCAATTGAGTACCCAAAATTTAGGTGTTTTATGACAAATTCTCGTGAAAATTGGTCTGCACGATCAGGCTTCATTATTGCCGCAATTGGATCTGCCGTTGGCCTTGGTAATATTTGGCGCTTTCCATATGTTGCCTATGAAAATGGTGGAGGTGCATTTTTAATTCCATACTTAGTTGCTATTTTTGCAGCAGGGCTACCATTATTATTCTTGGATTATGCTGTAGGGCATAAGTTCCGAAAAGCACCACCAACAGCCTATAAAAAGCTTATGAACAGTGAAGCTTTAGGTTGGTGGCAAGTAATGGTTACGCTAATCATTGGTATTTACTATGCAAGCGTACTATCTTGGGCTGGTAGTTATATCTTCTATTCCATTGGTCAAAAATGGGGCGAAGATACACAAGGCTTCTTCTTTAATACCTATTTACAAAATGGTACAGGTTTGGAATTTGGTTTTGTTCCAATACTATTCTTTGGATTAGTGATTGTTTGGGCAATTACCATGTTCATTCTGTATGGTGGTGTGAAAAAAGGTGTAGAACTTTCAAATAAGATTTTTATTCCATTACTTGTTATTTTATTTACTATTTTAGTGATTCAAGCTGTGCGTTTACCAGGTGCTGTAGAGGGCTTAAATGCATTCTTTACACCAAACTGGGAAGCAATGGCGAACTATAAAGTATGGTTAGCTGCTTTTGGTCATATCTTCTTCTCGTTATCTATTGGCTTCGGGATCATGTTGACCTATGCATCTTACTTAAAAGTAAAAACCAACTTAACCGGTTCAGGTGTTGTGGTCGCATTAGCAAACTCATCATTTGAAATTTTGGCAGGTATTGGTATTTTTGCTGCACTAGGTTTTATGGCATTTAGCGCAGGCGTACCTGTAAATGAAGTGGTATCTGGTGGTATTGGCTTAGCCTTCATTGCATTCCCTAAAATTATTTCAAGTTTAGGTGCGGGTGGTGATTTATTTGGTTTCTTATTCTTCTCATCTCTTGCTGTAGCAGGTATCACCTCTATGGTAAGTATTTTAGAAGTGCCAATTGCATCTTTCCAAGATAAATTGGGTTGGTCACGTAAGAAAGCCGTAACCATTGTTGCTGGTGGTTCTGCTATTGTTTCTACTTTAATTTTCTCGACAAAAAGTGCAATCACCTTTGTAGATATTATCGATTACTTTGCCAATAACATTGGTATTGTATTGGGTGGCTTACTTTCTATTGTATTGGTAACTTGGTTCCGTCGTCCTTTATTGGCTCAGTTAAAAGATCATATTAACCAATACTCAAGTATTAAATTGGGTAAAGGTTGGGATTTCTTATTAACAGTAGTTACACCACTGTCATTATTAGTTGCTTTAGGTTTAACACTTAAAGCTGTAGTAACTGAAGGTTACGGTGGATACGCACCTGAAGTGCTATGGCCAATTGCAGGCGCTGTTCTTGCTGTATTTATTATTGGTGCAATTGCATTTAGTTGCTTAAAAGATAAAGATTCTGAGGAGAACTAAGATGAATACATCGGCAACAATTATGTTGATTATTTCAACGGTTTTACTTTGGGGTGGTTTAATTTTGGCAACAGTTCACTTAATTAAACATCCTGACGAAGACGAATAAACATAAAAAAAGGAACCGCAAAGGTTCCTTTTTTTATGGCTTAATTTAAATAAATCTGAAATTAAACTTTTTGAATACGGCAGTAGTAGAAACCATCGCCACGACCAACTTGTGGTAAAAGTTGGCGACCATGAATTTGTTCAATACCCCAATCTGCATCAATTTTAACTTCTTGAGCATCAGAATGATTTTTGAAAAATTCAATCATCTGCTGTTCATTTTCTGCTTTTAAAATTGAGCAGGTAATGTAAAGCAATGTTCCACCAGCTTTCAGTTGTTGCCACATATTTTCAAGAATTTGCTTTTGCAATTCTACAGTTTTAGCAATATCTGTAGATTGACGAAGTAAACGAATATCAGGATGACGACGCATTACACCAACAGCAGAACATGGCGCATCTAAAACAATACAGTCCGCTTGTTCAGGTGCAGTCCAAGTTACTGCATTGGCAGTAATAATTTCAACATGCTTACCATCTAAAATTAAACGCTCTAAGTTTTCAGAAACACGTTTTAAGCGCTTTTCATCTTGATCGAGTGCAATTAATTTTTTAGGTTGGAATGTTTCTAAAATATGCGCTGTTTTACCGCCAGGCGCAGAACATGCATCAATCACAAACTTACCATCTAAATTAGGTAATAAAGTTGCGCAAAGTTGAGCATGTTCATCTTGAACAGAAAAACCGCCCGCTTCGAAACCAGGCAAGCTTGGAATGTGTAAACTTTCGTCCATCACAATACCAACTTCTGAAATTTCACAACGATGTGCATCAATACCTTCATCTTCTAAAATATCAAGATATTCATCGCGACCCACTTGGCGTGTATTTACACGTAAAGTAAGAGGAGCAACTTGCTTGAGTTCATAACTAATTTCAGCAAGTTGTTCTGGCCAGTCTTTTTTCAAGCGCTTAGATAACCAACTTGGTAAACCAGGTGCTTGTTCAAGTACGTCGTAAAATTCTTCAGTTTCACGTGTAGCACGACGTAAAATCGCATTCACCACGCCACTTAAACTTTCCATACCAAGTTGTTTAGCAGCTTCTACAGTTTCTGAAATTGCCGCATGTGCTGCAACTCTAGTACACAATAATTGATATAAACCAAGATAAAGACAAGTTTCAACAACTTGATTTTCTAAAGGCTTAGAAAGTAAAGGTAGGGTTAACTGTTTAAGCGAATGCCATTGACGTAAACAACCAAGTACTAGCTCATGATAAAGCGCACGGTCTTTATCCGACACAATATTCATGTGTTGAGCCAATACAGATTGTAATGACTGACCATTTTGGACAGCCAATAACGTTTTCACAACCTGAGCACGTAAGTTGAGGTTTTTACCCGAGGCGTGGGAAGATTGCTTCATTATAAAATTTGTCCAAGATTCAATTTTTGGGTTTGCATAATTTGCACGGCATTCAGAGGTTTACCCCCCGGCCATTGGAGAGATGTAAGGGTAATCACGGTATTATTTGCACATGCAACATGTACACCGTGTTTATCTATGGCAAGAATTTCACCTATTTTAGCATTGTTTGCACTTAGAGTTGAGATTTGTGAATTCCAAACACGCAAGTTATTTTTTTCATCTAAAGCAATAAAGGCAACAGGCCACGGATTAAAAGCACGAATATTTAAATCAATTTGCTTTGCATTAACATCCCAATTTATTTCAGCTTCAGCTTTTGAAAGCTTATGTGCATAAACAGTTAAAGCTTCATCTTGAACTTCACGAATATCTAAATAGTGTTGTAATTTTTCTTCTGTTTCTAATACGTCAACAATTGCCTGTGCACCTTGTTCTGCTAATTTGTCATGCAAACTTGCTGATGTGTCAGTTGCTTCTATTGGACAGACTGTTTTGAACATCATATCGCCAGTATCTAAACCCGCTGCCATTTTCATAATGGTTACGCCAGTTTCAGAATCACCTGTTGCAATAGCACGCTGAATAGGCGCTGCACCACGCCAACGGGGTAACAATGAACCATGAATATTCAAACAACCGTATTTAGGAGTGTCTAAAACTACTTGCGGCAAAATTAGACCATAAGCGGCAACGACCATTACGTCAGCATTTAATGCTTTGAGCTCTGCTTGTGCTGCTAAACCTTCTTCAGTCGAAGACTTAAAATGTAAAGGTTGATAAACGGGAATGTTGTGCTCTAAAGCAAGTTGTTTAACAGCAGATGCTGTGAGTTTTTGTCCACGACCAGCTTTACGATCTGGTTGAGTATATACCGCAACAATTTCGTGATTTGTATTTATTAAAGCAGCCAAAGCAGATGCTGCAAACTCAGGAGTTCCTGCAAAGATGATTTTCACACACCAAGTCCAATGAAAAATTGCATTTATTATATGCGATTTTATTTACTAAAAAGAAAATGATGTGTGCTGAAAAAACAGGAGGTTTTAACTTGGTAAACTAAACACACTCATCAGGAGTTTACCATGAGCAAGAAACACAAGACTTACACCACAGAATTTAAAGCTGAAGCCATCAAATTAATTGAAGCCAATCAAGGCAATGTCTCGGAAACAGCTAGACAACTTAGCATTTCAATGCAAACTCTTTCAAATTGGAATACCAAAGCAAAGGCTGGAACTTTAGCAGGTACAAAACAGTATTCACCTGATCTAAACGCTCTACTCGAAGAAAATAAAAAACTCAAACAACAGCTCAAAATAGCTGAAATGGAACGTGAATTTTTAAAAAAGGCAGCAGCGTACTTTGCCAAAGAAAGTCAGTAAGGTACGCCTATATTAAACAAAAAAGATATTCTTTTCCAATTACCTTAATGGCTCGATTACTTCATGTTTCAGTTTCATGTTTTTATGATTGGCTCAAGAGAGGCGTGAGCAAAAGAACGATTCAACGAAATCAACAGACGATATTGGTGAAAATAGCCCATGAGGAGACAAGGCAGAGCTATGGTTATATTCGATTAACCAAATACTTACAAGCTCAGGGTATAAAAATGAGTATGTACGCTGTACGTCAGATAAAAGCGCTGAACCACCTGTATTGTAAGCGACACAAGCGTTTTAAAAGGACTACGAATAGTGACCATAATCGAGCGATCTATGAAAACCTGCTGGAGCAACAATTCTCAATGACTAGACCAAATCAAGCATGGTCAAGTGATATTACGTACATATGGACTGTTGAAGGATGGCTGTATTTAGCAGCGGTAAAAGACCTTTACACGAAGCAAGTGGTTGGCTATAGCTTAAATGAGCGCATGACAACACAGCTTGTTTGTAATGCGCTAAATATGGCTATTCACAATCAAAAACCAACCAAAGAACTGATTGTGCATTCAGACAGAGGAAGTCAATATAGCAGCCATGAATATCGAAATATACTTGAGCAATATGGTTTTCAAGGTTCAATGAGCAAGCGCGGAGACTGTTACGATAATGCACCGATTGAAAGCTTTTGGGGAATACTGAAAAATGAGTTAGTGCATCATTACAACTATCAAACCAGAGAAGAAGCCAAAGCAGATATTATAAAATACATTGAGTTATTTTATAATCATCGAAGAATTCAAAAGGGTTTGGGTTTTAAGACACCAAATCAAATGGCCGAAGACTTTTATAAGTTGGCTGCCTAGAATCTTCCAAGGGAAAGTCTCCTGATAATTCAGCGTATATCATTCTCCTATAGCAGCAGAAATTTGTATGGATGAAATTGGTAAACAATGTACAGGTTTATATTTCAATAAAAGATAATATAAAAGCTATAAAAAAGAGTTCTGAGGAGCTCTTTTTTATAGCTTTTATTTATGCAAAATTGAAAAATTATTCATATAATTTTTATATTTTCTCTATCGATATAGCGGTATAGTAGAAAAAGAATCATGTATTGAATTGAAGATTGATTAAGAAATTTCATATAGATAATGAAAATTTCAGTGATCATACTGTAAACACAAGTTATAGTATGAAAACTCAGTCTTTGGCTGATATATTGAATATTAATAGGAATATTTCGCCAGAATAGGCTAAGTACTTATTCAAGCATATACATTGTTGGAAAACACCATGCCAGATTATCGTTCAAAAACATCAACACACGGAAGAAATATGGCCGGCGCACGTGGCTTATGGCGTGCAACAGGTATGAAAGATGAAGATTTCGGTAAGCCAATTATTGCCGTGGTTAACTCATTTACTCAATTTGTACCGGGTCATGTACACCTAAAAGATTTAGGTCAGTTGGTTGCTGAACAAATTCAGGCATCTGGTGGTGTGGCAAAAGAATTTAATACCATTGCCGTGGATGATGGTATTGCAATGGGACATGACGGCATGCTGTATTCACTGCCATCACGTGACTTAATTGCAGACTCAGTTGAATACATGGTGAATGCACATTGCGCCGATGCAATGGTGTGTATTTCAAACTGTGACAAAATTACACCTGGGATGTTAATGGCATCTATGCGCTTAAACATTCCAGTGGTATTTGTATCTGGCGGTCCAATGGAAGCGGGTAAAGTCCAAATCCGTGGTAATGAACAAGCAATTGACCTTGTTGATGCCATGATTGTGGCAGCAGATGACAACTTTACAGATGAAGAAGTAAAAGCGTATGAACGTTCTGCATGTCCAACTTGTGGTTCGTGTTCAGGTATGTTCACTGCCAACTCAATGAACTGCTTAACTGAAGCTTTAGGTTTATCTTTACCAGGTAATGGTTCTACGCTTGCAACACATGCAAACCGTAAAAAGTTATTTGAAAAAGCTGGTCAATTGATCGTTGAAATTACTAAACGTCATTATGAACAAAATGATTACAGCGTATTGCCACGTAATGTAGCCACTAAAGCATCGTATGAAAATGCAATGACTTTGGACATTGCTATGGGCGGTT
The DNA here is from genome assembly GCF_023158935.1 of Acinetobacter portensis. Lineage (GTDB taxonomy): Bacteria > Pseudomonadota > Gammaproteobacteria > Pseudomonadales > Moraxellaceae > Acinetobacter > Acinetobacter faecalis. Next base: position 2,524,066 of record NZ_CP096120.1, on the reverse strand, counting down.
CAACCAATACTGTACTTCACTTGTTGGCGGCTGCACACGAAGCAGAAGTTGATTTTACAATGGACGATATCGATCGTTTATCTCGTAAAGTGCCAGTGCTATGTAAAGTTGCACCTGCGGTAAAAAATGTCCATATGGAAGATATTCACCGCGCTGGCGGCATTATGTCAATCTTAGGTGAGTTAGATCGTGCAGGCTTACTAGATACATCAGTTCCAACCGTACATGAGGCAACATTAAAAGATGCTTTAGACAAGTGGGATATTATCCGCACTGAAGATGAAGACGTATATAAATTCTTTAAATCTGCACCGGGCGGTGTGCCAACTCAAACAGCATTTTCGCAAGATCGTTACTATTCACGCCTTGATGGTGACCGTGAAAATGGTGTGATTCGTAATGCAGAACATGCCTTCTCTAAAGATGGTGGTTTAGCAGTACTTTACGGTAACATCGCACTTGATGGCTGTATCGTAAAAACTGCGGGTGTAGATGACTCTATCCTTAAATTTAACGGTACAGCACGCGTATTTGAAAGCCAAGATGATGCAGTAGAGGCAATTCTTGGTGGCAAAATTGTTGCGGGTGATGTGGTTCTGATCCGTTACGAAGGCCCACAAGGTGGTCCGGGTATGCAAGAAATGTTGTACCCAACAAGTTACTTAAAATCGAAAGGTTTAGGTAAAGATTGTGCATTGGTAACAGATGGTCGTTTCTCGGGTGGTTCTTCAGGTCTTTCAATTGGTCACGTTTCACCAGAAGCGGCTGAAGGCGGTACAATTGCTTTAGTTGAAGATGGCGACCGTATCGAAATTGATATTCCAAACCGTACAATTCATTTAGCAGTTGCGGATGATGTATTGGCACAACGTCGTGAAGTTCAGGAAGCAAAAGGTTGGAAGCCTGCAAAAGAACGTCCACGTAAAATTTCAAAAGCTTTAAAAGCCTATGCAATGCACACAACAAGTGCTGCGAAAGGTGCAGTACGCGAAATCTAAGTATTTATTATTAGATTAGCACAAAAAAAGCACTCATTTTTTGAGTGCTTTTTTATGAAATAAATTCATGAAATTGGTTAAATATTGCTGGATTTTTCAAAATGAAATTTGGTGGTGTTTCCAAAAGTATGCTGAAATTAAATGAAGCCATTATTGATATAAAAGAAGGTTAAGTCGAAGGCTTTAAAATGGTTTTCAAGCTTTTTCGAAAAATTACAACTTTTCCTAAAACTACGTCTAATTCGATGCCTTATTTTACAATTATTTCCTTCAATACCTACAGTAAAAAACTTACCAATACTTTGCTTACAGTTTTTAAAGGCAGTCACAAAACTATCCCAGTGATCACTTGAAATTCGGGTGTAGTGAACACCTAATTGCTTTAACTTTGCCTTCAATCGTTGGACTGTCGCCAGATCTCGTTTACCCCAAACATAAGCAACAATTTCACCTGTTTCTCTATGGTATGCGTAAATAAGCCATTGTTTATTCTTTTTATTTCCTACAAAAGTCCAAAACTCATCAACCTCAATAGATTCATAATAATTTTGCTTAGGGCGAATTTTATAAGTGGATTTACTTAATGTTCGTAAAACCTTACCTATGCTGACACGCTCGGTTTCTGCAATATCTCTTATACCACCCCCTCTAACCATCAGGTGGAGTATTTTATTTGTTATACCAGAATGACAACCTCGGTAACTAAGAGCATGATCCCCAATAAACTGACGCTTGCAGTTTTTACATTGATAGTTTTGCTTACCATTTAGTTTGAAGCCATTTTTCTTTATACTGTCACTTCGACAGGTTGGACATTTGATTTCTAGTGTTATTTGCATCTCACTATTTTATCAAAAGCCAACCTGTTTTTTTTCAGCATACTTTTTGAAACACCACCTGAAATTTATCTAAAGATTGAACATTTCATTTCGAATTGCTATAACTTTTTCATCAGGCTTATACTATTTTAATTATTTTTACTTTTAATTTTTTATGTTGCATGTTGATTCAATGTAAACGTTGAATATCAAACATTCTTCGAGGTTTATCTCATGTCATTGCTACGCCGTTGGTTCGATCCAATTCGATCGAGTTGGTTTTATCAAAAACCAATTCGCCAAGAGGTGTTATCTATAGATCAGGGATTGACTATTCATTTGCGTTTGGATGATGTTTATAGCTATTTAGCGGTTCAGCAATTACCACAATTAGAAGAAATATTAATAGAAGAATTAAAACCTTTAAAAGTCATAATTTCAGATAAAGCGGCAGAACCACCGAATAATATGTCTGCAATGGAATGGCAAAATTATTGTTTAAATGATGCCAAAATTTTGTCTAAACAGCACCGTTTTAGCTTTCATGAAGCACCTGAACAGCCAACAGAAGAGGCTTTAAAACAAGCTGAAGTTATCTTAAAAAATACGCCATTAAGAGGGCAGGATTTTCTATATTTATTGGAAGATGTATTTCACATGCTTTGGCAAAAGCAGTATGGAAAATTACGTACGCTCTATGCGATGGCAAGCCAACATCATAAAGTCCAAAATTTTGAAGAGCGTATTTTTAATAATGATGAAGTTCTTACTGGTTATTTTCAATTTGCTGACCGAAAGTATCATGCTGTAGATGATTTATTAAGGTTAACGCGCCGTTTAAAACGTCAAAATTTACTTACAGATAATCCAATTTTCTTAATTAATCATATTGAATGGCGTGAGCATTTAATTAGTGATGCAGAAGAGCTAAATGAAATTCAGGGATTAGATCCTGAATTAGATTTATATATTGCTTTAGAAGACCCAATTTCGTGGTTGCTATTGGCATATATAAAAGAAGAATTGGCGAATTATTATAATATTCAATTGAAGATCTATCCTTTAAGTTATCAAGGGCGAGATCAATTTGATTGGAGTCTGGCAACACGCTTATCGAAGCGTACAGAAGTTGCTTTTACACCATTTTGTCGCCCAACTGAAACAAGCACAATCAATATGGCGAAGTTGTTTTATAGTGTACCTGAAGAACAACAAATAGATGCTATTTATCATATTTTAAAAGCAGTTTGGACTGAAGGAAAAGACTTGTCTTATGCATCTCATTTAAATGAATTAATGCATGATTTAGATATTAAAGAACTTACAGATTTAGATGTAAGGTCAAAGCTTCAAGAAAATGATATTCATTGTGAAATGAAATCTCAACCGAACTTTCCTGTGCTTGATTTAAGAGTTGACGAGCAAAGTTATGTATTTAATAGCTTATATCGTGTTTGGATGATTGAAAGTATTTTCAGTAACGTGTTAGAACATAGATATAAAAGTGAAAGTAATACGGATAGCGAATTAAAATGAAAAGAGAAAAAGTGGAATCGCTAGAAGATGCACGTAATCGAGTAGATGCAATAGATGATGCATTGATTGAACTCATTGCAACGCGTCAATTTTATGTAGATCAGGTCATTCGTTTTAAGCGTAAATCGGAAGATATAAAGTCACCACGTATTGAAGAAGTGATCGAAAAAGTTTGCGTGCAAGCATCTGAACAAGGTTTAGATCCTGAGTTAATTGAAAATATTTATAGAGAAATGATTCAGCATTTTATTCGTCGTGAATTAAAAGAAATACACCTATAAAAAAAGGCATGTTTAACATGCCTTTTTTTATAGGTGTATTTTAAAGCAAGCCTCAATATTTTATTGAGGCTTGCTACATTAAACCCTGATTTTTAAAAGATGAAATTTTATTTAGCATAGCCAAACGTATTGAAGGATTTATCACATGGTTTGGTTTGTAATTACCGTATTTGCACTTGCAGGCATGATCAAAGGCACAATTGGTTTAGGTTTACCTGCTGTATCTATGGGATTATTGACCATGGTGATTAGTCCATTTCAAGCGGCAACGTTATTGATTATTCCATCTATGGTGACGAATATTTGGCAACTTTTTGCTGAAGGTCGTGTATTACAGCTAATTCGTCGATTTTGGTTATTGTTGATTGGTATTATTGTTGGTTCTATTTGGAGTGTTTTCCCAACTTTAGGCCATAGCGATTTTAATAGTGAAGCTTTGTTGGGCGGAATGCTTGCTCTCTATGGTTTGTATGGTTTGTTTGCCAAAAGTATGCCTAATTTATCAAAGTATGAAAATTGGTTGTCGCCAATTATGGGGTATTTAGGCGGTGCTTTAACTGTTGCGACGGGAGTTGTAGTTATTCCTGTTGTACCGTATTTACAGACCTTGAATTTACAACGTGATGATTTAGTTCAATCGCTTGGGTTAGCATTTACAACATCGACCATATGTTTAGCGATATTTTTACATCAAAATCCTGTTGAAAATATGCCAATTGATTATGTAATGTCTATGATTGCATTGATTCCTGCTTTGATAGGTATGTGGTTAGGTACAAAAATTCGTTACCGAATTTCTGAGCAAAAGTTTCGTAAAGTATTTTTCTTTGGCTTAATTGCTTTGGGTAGTTATATGATTTTACGGTAATCGCAATTTTCAGATAAATTAATTTTGAATATATAAAATCTAAGAATATGTGCTTGAGCTAATATTTTAATAACTCATTCCAATTTTAACTGACTATTCTGCGATATTAAAAACTGTGCAAAGTGCTGATATGTTACAGGCAGATCATCAAAAATTTTAGCAGTTAGTAATAACTTCCGATTCGCCCATTCACCTGTCAATTCCACATGTTGAAAAGCATATAACTCCTTTAAACGTAAAGCGGCACGTTTAGGCATAATCGCAATTCCAACACCATTGGCAACAACTTGCGCAATTGCCGCAAAATTGGGTAGACGTAAACGGTATTGGATTGTACAGCCTAATAACTTCGCTTGAGTTTCAATCGACTGCTGTAAAGAGTGGTATTGCATGAGCCCCACAAAAGCATGTGAAAGTAGGTCTGAAAGCTGTAGTTGATTTTGTGTTGCAAGTTCATGATGAATAGGGCAAATGAGCACCAAAGGATCATCTGAAAATTCCAAAGTTTGCAATTCGTGTGACTTAAAAAAACTTGAAATTAAACCTAGTTTAGCAACACCCGATTCAATTGCTTGCACAATATCATTCGATTCCGCCTCTTTTAAATCTATTTGAGTATTCGGGTTTTCAACTAAATATTGCGGTAATAATAAAGGTAAATATTCACTTTGCGCAGAAGAGTTACACCAAAGCGTAATACTAGAACTTAAACCCTCAGAAAAAGGTGCCATCGCTTGTTGCATCTGCTTAGTTTGTTGCAAAATTTGTTGTGCATGTTCTACAAAAGTTTGCCCTGCTAAAGTGAGTTGAACGCCAGAAGAGTGACGCGTAAACAAACTAACAGAAAGTAATTTTTCGAGCTTTTTAATGCGCTCACTACAGGCTTGAAGTGAAATAGCAGAACGTTCTGCACCTTTGGTGAGACTACCTGTATCAACAATATGAAGCACGAGTTGTAGGTCGAACAAATCTAAGCGCATAGTAAATAATCATTCTATATGTAGCTTTATCTTATGAAAAAATGAAGCATAAAAAAAGCAGTCCGAAGACTGCTATAAATATTTAATAACTTTTATTATGATTTGTCGCCTAAACTGAAGAACCAGTTCAAAATAAGTGCAGCAAATGTAGCGGTACCAATACCACCAAGGTTAAAGCTACCAAATTGAAGTGCAAAGTCGCCAGTACCTAAAATAATAGTTACTGCAGCAACCATTAGGTTTTTGTTCTTAGAAAAATCGACTTTGTTTTCAATCCAAATTTTTGCACCAGCAATAGTAATTAAACCAAATACCACAATTGAGGCACCTGTTAAAATTGCAGTTGGAATGGTATGAATGATTGCGCCAAACTTAGGCGAGAAGCCTAGGAAAATAGCAAATACACCTGCAAAAACAAAGATAATAGTAGAGTAAACACGAGTAACCGCCATTACACCAATATTTTCGCCGTAAGTTGTCATACCTGGAGCGCCAACACCGCCAGAAAGCGTAGTTGCAATACCATCGGCAACAAATGCTTTACCAATATGTGGATCTAGGTTTTCACCTGTCATTGCGCCAACAGCTTTAATATGACCTAAGTTTTCTGCCACTAAAATAAGCGCGATAGGGGCAATAATGAGCATTGCATTTGCGCTAAATTCAGGTGCATGGAACTGTGGTAAACCAAACCAAGATGCTTGTTGGATAGGTGCAAAGTTAATTGGTGTGCCATAACCCATTACATTTGAAATAATGTAATACGTTAAGTAAGCCAATAATAAGCCAACTAATAATAATAGACGTTGTAGTAAGCCTTTAGTGAATACTGCAATTGAACCCATGCAAAGCACAGTCACTAAAGCCATCCACATATTAAAGTTATTACCTGCAACACCTTTAATGGTGATTGGTGCTAAATTTAGACCAATAATCATCACCACAGCACCTGTTACAACAGGTGGCATGAGCTTTTCGATCCAACGGGTACCCGTTGCCATAACAATAAAACCGAAAATGGCATATAAAACACCACATGCCATAATACCGCCAGCAGCAAGGGCGATATTTGCATTTGGCGCGCCTGTACCTGAGGCTGCATAGCCTGTTGCGGCAATAACAACACCAATAAATGCAAAACTAGAACCTAAATAACTAGGAACACGACCACCTGTCATAAAGAAAAACAGGATGGTACAAATACCTGACATTAAAATGGCAAGGTTTGCATCGAAGCCCATTAAAAACGGAGCTAAAACGGTCGCACCAAACATAGCAAAAGCATGCTGTATGCCTAATACAATACTTTGTGCAGGAGGTAAATATTCGTTTGTACCTACAGGACGAGCATCAATACTGCCTTCGTATGCGCGCCATTTTGGAAACCAATTGGACATAAAATGAGCACTCAAAAGATAAATTGAACACATCATACTCTTGTTGTAAAAAAGTTTTAATGTCTTTAACAAAAAAAAAATTCAAACTAATTGCATGACTTTATTTGTTTTTTTAACGAGTGATAAAAGTTTTTTTACTAAAAAATGGCATAAAATCAGCACTTAACCGCTAAAATTTATATGTTTTTGTAGTGTTTAAAGTTTGTAATTTTACTTATATATATAATAATTATTTTTAATGAACGTTTATTAAAAAAGCACACATAATAGTGTGCTTTTTTGTAGGTGTTTATAAATTAGCCTGTATTGCGTAAGCCAGCAGCAATACCTGCAATAGTAACCATTAATGCATGATCGACAGGGGTATTTTCAGCCTGTTTTTCATTCATATATAAACGACGACGTTTCATAAGTTCGGCTTGTAATAGATGCAACGGTAATAAGTATGGTTTACGCACTTTCATGGACTGATCTAAAACTTCATTACTACTTAAAAGTTTAGATTCGCCTTTAAGTGCCAATAATGTTTTTACAGCATCTTTTAAGCGTTGGCGTAGTTGTTCACCTAAAACTTTTAAATCTTCATCATCTGTAAGGTGTGCTTCGTAATAAAGTGCTACATGACCATCTGCTTTTGAAAGTACCATTTCGAGCATATCAATAAGTGTTTGGAAGTAAGGCCATTCTTGAAGCATTTCATCTAGCAATCCTTTTTGGTCATTTGCAATGACTTGATTAATTGCAGCACCTGTTCCTAACCAAGCAGGAAGCATTAAGCGAATTTGTGTCCAAGCAAATACCCATGGAATAGCACGTAAAGATTCTATGCCACCACTGACTTTACGTTTTGCAGGGCGAGAACCAAGTGGCAGCATTTGAAGTTCTAACTCAGGCGTTACCGTACGTAAATATTTCACAAAATGAGGGTTTTCACGAACGGTTTGACGATATACCTGTACAGATAAATCGGTCATTTCATCCATAAGCGCACGCCATTCATCTTTTGGCACAGGCGGTGGTAGAAGTGTTGCTTCTAAAGTTGCAGCCGTATAAACCTCTAAGTTTTGGAGCGCAATACCTTCTAAACCAAATTTGAAGCGAATCATTTCACCTTGTTCAGTCACACGAATTGCACCTGAAATTGAACCAGGTGGTTGAGAGAATAAAGCTTGTTGAGTTGGTGCACCACCACGGCTGATTGAACCACCACGACCATGGAATAGTGTTAATTGAACGCCATGCGTTTGTGCGACAGCAGTTAATTCTTCTTGAGCACGATATTGTGCCCAGTTTGCAGACATGAAACCTGCATCTTTTGCAGAGTCAGAATAACCAATCATGACTTCGTGTTTGCCTTGAATATGTTGCTTATACCAATGCATACCAAACAGGGTATTCATAGTTGATGCAGCACCATCTAAATCTTTTAAAGTTTCAAATAGCGGAACTACACGTAAAGAATGCTTAATGTCTGCTTCTTTTTGCAAAAGTAGAACAGCTAAAACATCACTTGGATATTCCGCCATAGAAATAATATAGGCACCTAAACTTTCTTGAGGCTGTTTTGCCAAAGTGCGCATAGTTGCAAACACTTCCTGAACATCTGGATGTTCAATGAGGCTACCTGCAGGCTCATTTAAATATTTAGGTAAAAGAGGGCGTTTGCTTTGTAATTCTTGCAATAAGAAATTTTGACGCGCTTGTTCTGTCCACGTTTCAAAATTACCTAAACCTAAATATTCCGTAATTGCTGAAATCGCTTGGCGATGACGACCAGATTCTTGGCGAATATCGAGTTTTAAAAGTTCAATACCAAAACAATTTACACGGTGAATGTAATCGAGCAATTTACCATTGGCAATTTCAGGCAAATTACAATCAATTAAAGAGCGATAGCATAAAAGAAGAGGTTGCAGAAGTTCCTCTTTACTTTGAATAACACGGCTGCTATCTGCATCACGACCTGCAAGCTTTTCTGATAGCCAATGGCGTGTTGCTTTTAAACGCTCACGAGTGTCACGTAAATATTCACGATATGGTTCTGCATGATTTTTGCCTAAAGCTTGTTTTAATTCATCTGAACATTGCTGAATTGAAAGTTCCCAACGTAAATCTTCAATATCACGTAAATATAATTCAGATGCTTGCCAGCGAGAAAGCCACAAAACTTCTTGAGTAACGTTATGCGTTACATTTGGATTTCCGTCACGGTCACCACCCATCCAAGATGCGAAGCGAACAGGCGCAATAGTTAAAGGCAAACTTTTACCGCATTGATCTTGCACCATGCCATTTAATTCACGCACAAACTTTGGAACAGCATTCCATAAAGTTTGTTCGATGGTTGTAAAGCCCCACTTTGCTTCATCAATTGGCGTTGGCTTGTTTTGACGAATTTCATCTGTTTGCCATGCAGAACAAATCAGTTGTTTTAAGTCATCTAAAACCGTTTGGCGTTCATGTGGTGTCAGTTTTTGCTGATCAAATTTATGTAGACAATCGTTAATACCATCGTACTTTTGAATAAGCGTACGACGGCTTACTTCTGTGGGGTGAGCTGTTAGAACCAGTTCAATTTTAAGTTCGCAAACTTGCTTATATAAGGTTTCTGCGGAAATTTGATGTTGTTTAAATTTTTCAAATAAATGATCGAGTGGATTTGGTGATGGTAAAGACTCATCAAACTCACTTTGGCGACGGCTACGAACCACATGATATTGTTCGGCAATATTGGAGAAGTTTAAAAAGTGGGTGAATGCTCGGGTGAGAGGTAAAATTTCTTCATCACCTAAGCTAGATAATAATTTTTCTAATTCTCTTTCAGCTTCAACTTGTCCATCTCTCGCACCTTTAGATAAAGCACGAATTTGCTCGACTTGATTAAACAAATCTTGTCCTGCTTGCTCCTTGAGTGTTTCACCCAACAAGTTTCCAAGTAAACGTACGTCTTCGCGTAATGGAGCAGCAATTTGTTGAATCATTTTAATCATTCCCCGCTTGTTCTTGATTTGAATATACCGTGAATAGATGACATTTCTAGGTATTTACAGACAAAAGTAGCACAAATGTTGATGATAAAACCTGCGAATGAATTTCTATTTAAAATGAGCAAGTGAGCTTATAAATAAAATGGAAAAAATAGCCAATATTAATCATGAAAATAAATATAAGAAAATCGACTTCACGTGGAACATAAAAATAATGAAATAAATAAAGACTAAATTGCTGAAGGGATTTTTCGTTTAAATGAAAAATATAGTAAAACTTTATGAAAAATTAAGGCTAAAAATTGAAGATAAAAATACAAAGAAGTTGTGTTATACATCATTTTATAGAGAACGTAATGGTGTATGAATTTAGGGTTAAGCAATACTTATGTCACTTTTAACGCAATTTCCTTACGACCTTTATACAGACAGCAGTTTAAAGTAAAAAAAAATAACATTTGTGCATGATTTTCTGTCAATATTAAGTGCGAAACACTGTAAAATTAACTATAGTAGCGCCTTAATAAATTTAAGATATTTAATACATAATTTTGCTAAAAATCATAAAACGAAATATGTATAGAATGGGGTAGTAACCAATATGGCAAAGGACAGCATAACGAAGAGTCGCCGAAGCATCGCGATTTCATATGTGTTTATGTTTCTTACTTTATTTACAATCGTATTTGGTCTATTTGCCTATCTTTTTGCTAGAAAAATCTCCTTAGCCCAAGGTGTGGAAGTTTGGTTACAAACACATTCCTTTTGGGTAATGCGTAACATCGTTATTTATATACTTCTTTCTCTGTTTACTTCTGTATGGTTCATTCCACTGTATTTTTACTATTGGGATACCTACATGTGGGTAACCGCTTGTACCGTTATTGGTGTGGTTTTTGCCATTATTGCCTTCCTGTTCTTATTAAATGCATGGTTAAAAGGCATGTCTAAGTTTTTCAAAAACAAAGCTGTTTTTTAAATTAGGTATAATTTTTTTTCAAACACCCTCTTGTAAAATTTGGTTTGACCCCCAATTCAGACCACAGTTAAGTATTAATAAAATTCCGTGAGGAGCATCGCCTGACATGGCTAAACGTGATTATTATGAGGTTTTAGGCGTTTCTAAAACTGCTAGTGATGATGAAATTAAGAAAGCCTACCGCAAGTTGGCGATGAAATATCATCCAGATAGAAATCCTGACAATGCTGAAGCTGAAGAGAAATTTAAAGAAGCTGCAGAAGCTTATGAAATTTTATCTGATAGCGAAAAACGCAGCATGTACGACCGTATGGGGCATCAAGCTTTTGAAGGTGGTATGGGCGGCGGTGGCGGCTTTGGTGGTGGTTTTAGCGCAGAAGATATCTTTAGCCAGTTTGGCGATATTTTTGGTGGTGCGTTTGGTGGCGGTGGTCGTCAGCAACAACGCGCGCGCCGTGGATCTGACTTACGTTATGTAATGGATCTTACGCTTGAAGAAGCTGTGAAAGGCGTTAAAAAGACCATTACTTTTACTGCTCCTGCACCATGTGAACCATGTGATGGCAAGGGTGCTAAAGATCCGAAAGATGTTGAAACCTGTAAAACATGTCATGGTGCTGGTCAAGTACGTATGCAACAAGGTTTCTTCTCTGTTCAGCAAACATGTAGTACTTGTCGTGGACAAGGTAAAACCATTAAGAACCCATGTAAGTCTTGTCATGGTTCTGGCGTAGCAGACCGTCAACAAACACTTGAAGTGACTATTCCTGCGGGTGTAGATAATGGTGATCGCGTTCGTTTATCTGGTAAAGGTGAGGCGATTCGTGATGGTCAATCGGGTGATTTATACGTAGAAGTTCAAGTGCGTGAGCATGAGATTTTCCAACGTGATGGCGCAGACCTTTATATGGATGTACCTGTAAGCATTGCTGATGCTGCTTTAGGTAAAGAAATAGAAATTCCGACGCTTGATGGTCGTGTAAGTTTGAAAGTGCCTGAAGGTACGCAAACTGGTAAGTTATTCCGCTTACGTGGTAAAGGTGTAAAACCTGTTCGTACAAGCATGACGGGTGATTTGCTTTGCCGTATTGTGGTTGAAACGCCTGTGAATTTAACTGCACGTCAGCGTGAATTATTAGAAGAGCTTCAAGCTTCTATGGATGGAGATGACAATAAATCTTCTCCGAAGAAAAAGTCTTTCTTTGGTTTGTTTGACTAATTTGAAGTTGAATAAAAAGGACGCTGAGGCGTCCTTTTTTGTTTTTGGGTGAATAACAGCTATTTTTTATTCATTATAATTCATAGCTTTATCGCATAGTAAAAAGCCCAATCTCAATCGATTGGGCTTTTTTTATAATTTTTCATATTTCAAGCCTCTTAAATAATCAATAGACTTCCGTCATAAATCAAAAAACGTACAATTTATTTGATCTTAAATTAATCAGCAAAATTATTTAATCCAAGGGATAATCCTTGGATGAAATTCAAAGATATTCAAAAATTATCAGACGTTAAGTTTCGTAGGCTTACCGGTGTTAGTTGGGCTACATTTAACCTCATGTTGGCCGAGCTAAATAAGGAGTTACCTTGTCATATTGGTAAAGGACGACCACATAAATTACCGTTGGAAGATCGTTTGCTCTTATGTATAGAATATTGGAGAGAATATCGAACATTTTTCCATCTTGGTATGAGTTACGGTGTATCTGAAACGAGTGCAATTCGTATCACACGCGTTATTGAAGATACCTTAATCCGTTCTGGAAAATTTAACTTGCCAAAACAACTTCCTAATCGAGATGAAGTGGATTGGGAAGTTGTTGTGATTGATGCAACTGAAATATTAGTTCAACGTCCAAAAAAAACAGAAGAAATGGTATAGCGGTAAAAAAAAGCGACATACCTTTAAATTTCAGCTATCTATGCACTATACAACAGGTGAAATACTGAGTGTATGTGGAAGTCATGGAAGCATGCATGATTTTAAAATAGGCTCTAGACTAGCAGAATAGATATGTTAGTCTAGAATCATGATAGAAAACAGTAAATTAAGTCACTATAAGATTAAAAAAATTATTCAGTGCTTTTGCATTGATATTCCTGCTTCTAAAACAGCCTTATTGCTTAACTTGAACCGTAATACCATCAACTATTGGTACATGCTTTTTAGAGAAGCAATCTACGATCATCAAACAGATTTAAGAGCAAAGTTTGTAGGTTCTATTGAAGTTGATGAGAGCTATTTTGGAGCAAAAAGACAACGTGGTTTTCATGGGAAATTGAAGCGAGGTCGAGGTACTTTAAAACAACCTGTATTTGGAATATTTGAAAGGAATGGTCGAGTTTATACAGAAATAGTCCCTGATTGTAAAAAGACTACATTACAACAAGTTATCTTAGGTAAAGTTGCACTTGAAAGTGTAATTTATAGTGATGGTTGGCGTGGATACAATGGTTTGGTAGATGTTGGTTACTCAAAGCATTTTAGAGTAAATCATGGAGCGAATGAATTTGCCAGAGGACAATGTCATATAAATGGAATAGAATCATTCTGGAGCTTTTGTAAAAGAAGGCTAGCAAAGTTCAACGGTATATCAAAAGAGTATTTTGATTATCATCTTAAAGAAACAGAATGGCGTTGGATGAGGGAGCCTAATGAGCTAGCAACAGAGTTGTGGGACCTCATTAGGTAAAACTAAGTGCAAATCTGCTAGTCTAGAGCCTAAAATATTTAAAAAAAGCATGAGGAAATTAAAATTTAAGCCCTTTTTTATCGTTGATAAGGGGTATTTAGGGATAAAGAAATTGGGTTTTGGATGCCTCATGCCATCTAAAGCAAAGAAAACTGAAAAACTAGATTCTGAATTAAAAAAGTTAAATAAAGAGATTGGTCGTAGACGAATTCAAGTAGAGCATGTATTTGGAAGGATGAAATGTTTTAAGATTTTATCTTGTGTATATAGAAATCGTCGTAAACGATTAAACCTGCGGTTTAATTTACTTGCTGGCATATACAATTTAGATTGGGTGAAAGATAAACAATTAAATTGGTTGAAAAATGATTTATGAAGGAAGTCTAATGTTCCACAAATTAAATAAGACAAAATAAAAAATCATCAGCAAAACAAATTTCAAATAACACACAATTTTATAGACAGCATCTTAGAGTTCAGCACGACATTTGCTATAGTAAGAACAATTTTGAATCATCTTTAGGAAAATGATATGTCAGCAGCTCCACGCATTGGTGTATTAGGTGCAGGCGGTCGTATGGGACGCATTCTAATTCAAGCCGTTCAACAAGCAGGCTACCAACTTGCAGCAGCAGTAGAACGCCCTGAAAGCAGTTTGATTGGTTCAGATGCGGGCGAACTTGCAGGAATTGGAGCAGTTGGCGTAAAAGTTTCAGGTAGCCTAGAAGAAGTATTAAAAGACTGTGACGTCGTGATTGACTTCACAGCACCTGTGGCAACAGCAAATCACCTAAAACTTTGTCGTGAAGCTGGCGTTGCAATCGTGATTGGTACTACAGGTATGAATGACGAGCAAAAAGCATATTTAGAAGAAACAGCAACCCAAACACCTGTGGTTTATGCTGCAAACTACTCAGTTGGTGTAAACGTATCAATTAAACTGCTTGAACTTGCTTCAAAAGTATTTGGCGATACTGTAGATATCGAAATTATTGAAGCACATCACCGTCATAAAGTAGATGCACCATCGGGTACTGCTTTAATGTGGGGTGAGGCAATTGCAGACACATTAGGTCGTGACCTTAAAGAAGATGCAGTCTATTGCCGTGAAGGTCATACAGGTGCACGTGAACGTCAAAGCATTGGCTTCCAAACTATTCGTGGTGGCGACATTGTGGGTGAACACACAGCAATGTTTATTGCAGATGGCGAACGTGTTGAAATTACCCATAAAGCAACAAACCGCATGAACTTTGCATCGGGCGCAGTACGTGCTGCTGCTTGGGTGGTGGGTCGTGACGCTAAAAAATACGATATGAAAGATGTTTTAGGCTTTAATGATATTCAAGTTTAAAGCACAATAGGTTTTGTAATATGAATATGTTCAATCGGATAAATATCTTATTAGAAACAAATTTACAAAACCTTTTAATAACGGGAAAAACTCCATTTCTGTTATAATAAAGAGAGCCTCTAAAAGGCTCTTTTTTATTATATACACAAAACCATAAGGCTCTGTATGTTGCAACTCGCTGAACTAAAAATCGCAATTATTGGATTGGGTTATGTTGGTCTTCCTTTGGCCGTTGAGTTCGGTAAGAAAGTGCCAGTTGTGGGATTTGATATCCATCAAAAACGAATTGATGAATTAACATCAGGACATGACCATACATTAGAAGTGTCACCTGAAGAATTAGCACAAGCAGCTCAATTAAGTTACACCGCAAATTTAGAAGATTTAAAAGACTGTAACTTCTTTATTGTGACTGTTCCAACGCCTATTGATGAATTCAAACAACCCGATTTAACACCGCTTGTAAAAGCGTCTACAAGCATTGGTCAGGTGTTAAATGCAGGTGATATCGTGGTGTATGAATCAACAGTTTATCCGGGTGCAACTGAAGAAGTCTGTATTCCAGTATTAGAAAAAGTGTCGGGTTTAATATTTAACCAAGATTTTTACGCAGGCTATAGCCCTGAACGTATTAACCCGGGCGATAAACTGCACCGCGTAAGCAATATTCTAAAAGTAACATCAGGTTCTACACCTGAAGTGGCTGAATTTGTCGATCAAGTTTATAAATTAGTGATTGAAGCAGGCACGCACAAAGCGGAAAGCATTAAAGTGGCTGAGGCTGCAAAAGTAATTGAAAATACGCAACGTGATGTAAACATTGCTCTCATTAATGAGTTAGCACTCATCTTTAATAAAATGGGCATCGATACTGAATCAGTGTTAAAAGCTGCGGGTACAAAGTGGAACTTTCTTCCGTTCCGTCCGGGTTTAGTCGGTGGTCACTGTATTGGTGTTGACCCGTATTACTTGACTTATAAAGCACAAGCGATTGGTTATCATCCTGAAATTATTTTGGCAGGTCGTCGTTTAAATGATGCGATGGGCGCTTATGTTGTGACTCAACTTGTGAAGAGCATGATTAAGAAAAAAATTCAGGTTGAAGGTGCGAAAGTTCTTGTGCTTGGTTTGAGTTTTAAAGAAAACTGTCCAGATATTCGCAATACTAAAATTATTGATATTGTGAAAGAACTTCAAGAATATCATATTGATGTAGACATTTATGACCCTTGGGTAAATGCGGACGAAGCTGAACATGAATATGGCATTCGTACCACGGATGCGCTGCAAAATGGTATTTACGATGCTGTAATTTTAGCTGTTGCACACGAGCAATTTGTGGCTTTAGGTGCAGAGAAAATTCGTGCGTTAGGTAAAGAAAGCCACGTGTTGTACGACTTGAAATATGTTTTACCGCAAACTGCGTCAGATATTCGTCTGTAATTGAAATAGAAATTAGGAAAGAAACAATGAACCAATTTGAAGTGGTTTGTGAGCAATTAAAACAAACACCAAAAACTTGGTTAGTGACAGGTGTTGCTGGCTTTATCGGCTCGAATTTGTTAGAAACTTTATTAAAGCTCAACCAAAAAGTGGTGGGTTTAGATAACTTTGCAACAGGTCATCAGCACAATTTAGATGAAGTAAAAAGCTTAGTATCGGCAGAACAGTGGGCGGGTTTTAGCTTCATTGAAGGTGATATTCGTAAATTTGAAGATTGCCAAAAAGCGTGTTCAGGCGTGGACTATGTGCTACATGAAGCGGCTTTAGGTTCTGTTCCACGTTCTATAGCAGACCCAATTGCAACCAATGAAACCAATATTAGCGGTTTCTTGAACATGTTGACTGCTGCGCGTGATGCAGGCGTTTCAAGTTTTACTTATGCTGCAAGTAGCTCGACTTATGGTGATCATCCCGCATTGCCAAAAGTTGAAGAACATATTGGTAATCCATTATCACCATATGCGGTAACAAAATACGTCAATGAGCTTTATGCTGACGTATTTGCACGTACGTACGGTTTTAAAACCATTGGTTTACGTTACTTTAATGTATTTGGTCAACGCCAAGATCCAAACGGTGCATACGCTGCGGTTATTCCAAAATGGACAGCAGCGATGATTGCAGGCGATGACGTATTCATTAATGGTGATGGCGAAACAAGTCGCGATTTCTGCTTTATTGATAATACGGTTCAAGCCAATATTTTGGCAGCAACAACCATGAATGATGAAGCGAAAAATCAAGTCTATAACGTGGCTGTGGGCGATCGTACAACATTGAATGACTTGTTCAACGCAATTAAAGTTGCATTGGCTGAAAATTCAGTGAATTATCAGAAAGATGTGGTTTATCGTGAATTCCGAGCAGGGGATGTGCGTCATTCTCAAGCAAGCATTGCGAAAATCGAAAATCATTTAGCTTATGATCCGAAATTTAAAATTGCAGAAGGGATTCAACTTGCAATGCAGTGGTACGTTAAAAATCTGAAATGAGGATAAAAGCGCTTGTTTCAAAATATCAATCAATTGGATTGATTACATCCAGTTTATTAGTGGGTGCGATAATTACATTTATCGCACTTCCTTTTTTAACGCGCCTATATTCTGTTCACGATTTTGGTCAATATGGTGTGGCACTTGCAATAGTGAGTGTGCTTTCAACCATTGCCAATTTACGTTTAGATCAAGCTCAACTTGTCGCAGACGATGCAGATCAAAAAAGTTTAATATTTGAGGGTTCGGTTTTTTCCCTTATTTTTTGCGTCTTGTCGGCAGGTGTTCTGAGCTTCTTTTTTGATAGTTCGATGATTCTTGCCATTTGTTTTGGTGTGTTATCGAATACTGTTTTACAAAGTTTATATAACTATAAATTTGCCCATGAAGCAGAAGTTTTTTGTGCTGGCTTAAATATTTACCGTAGTTTAATTGTGGTGGTGGCACAGCTAAGTTTGCCATTATTGATGAGTATTAGCTTGGTGTGTAGCTATGCTGTTAGCTCGGTGATTATGCTATTTACCGTGTTACTTTATATTGCAATTCACGGTTTATACCAAGTGAGTTGGAGTAGTTATAAAAATTACAAAGATTTCATTTTTTCCAATACGCCACATGCATTATTAAACAGCTTTTCACATAATTTGCCGTATTACGTGGTGTCGCATTTTATTGGTTATCAAGCCGTTGGTTTTTATGCAATTGTTGAGCGGACATTACGCGTACCTATTAATTTGATGTCGCAAACTATTCGTCAGTTTTTCATTCGTAAATTTAAACATGCAGATTCACCACGCGAAGCCTTAAAAAGTAGTGTCTTTTTAAGTCTCATTTCGTTGCCATTTTTTGCGCTTTTTTTTGTGTTACCTGAATCATTATATTTAATGATTTTTGGTCAGCATTGGGTGGGTATTTCGCTCTATTTCCAAATTTTAGCTTTAGGATATTGGGCAGTATTCTGTAACCCGCCAAGTTCTGCGTATTTAATTGCAAAACGAAATAGCCAACAATTATTTAAATTGCAAATTGTTGAACTGATTATAAAATTTACATTGTTTGCAGCATTGTATATGTTGATAGACAATAAAATGTATATGCTTTTGGCTGTGCCAGCGTCTTTAATTTTTTACAATTTTGCCATTTTGTACGTGGTTTGGAGAAACCCAAAGTGATCTTTTTTAAATGCTTAAAAGTACTCAATTGGTTTTCTACCTTGTGCCGAAAAAGCCTATATAACATGGCATTTTCTAGCCAGTTTAAATACTTTGGAAAACGTACGAAATTAGATATTTCAGGGCAAGTTCGCATTGGTAAAAATGTCTATATTGGCGATGATGTAACGCTGATTGTAGAAAATGGAGCATCATTGGTCATTGGTGATAACAGCTTTATTGGGGAAAGTTGTTATATCAAATGCTTTGGCGGAAAAGTGGAAATTGGATGTGATGTGAGTATCAATTCCAAGTCATTTTTAAATGGTTGTGGCGGCTTAAAAATTGGTGATAACACGCGTATAGGCACACAAAGTATTATGATTGCGAGTAATCATAAATTTGATGATCCTGATATTTTGTTTAAAGATGCTATTACCAAAGAAGGCATTGAGATTGGTCAAAATGTTTGGTTTGGCGCACGTGTTACTGTACTAGATGGTGTGCATATTAGCGATGATGTAGTGGTTGGGGCTTGCTCATTGGTCAGTAAAAACATTACGGAAGCAGGCGTGTATGTGGGAACACCTGCGAAAAAACTGCAACAAAAGTCAAAAGAATAATTCGATTCAAACGGACATCAATACATATATCCTCAATGGTCATGTCATATCTGAAAAGTAGATTTTCAGTTAAAATAAGTGCATTCGATTTTGTATTGTATTTATTGATACATCACCCGTTTCAATTCAATTCCCCTCACTAAATCAAAGGTTTTTCGTCATGAAATTTATAAAAGCTATTTTATGCCAAGTTTTTGATTTAGTTTATTTCTTTATAAAAGGTAGTGTCGCTTACGCACGTAAGAAAGGCGTGGTTGTTGGTGAGCGTTGCCGAATTTATATTAGAAGTTGGGGGTCAGAACCATTTTTAGTGAATATTGGTGATGATGTAACGGTGACATCGGGCGTAAAATTTATTACCCATGATGGTAGTACGTGTTTGGTTAAAGATGAACACGGTAAGCGCTATCAAAAGTTTGCACCGATTACAGTGGGTTCACGCGTTTTTATTGGGGTGAATACCATTATTATGCCGGGTGTCACAATTGGCTCAGACGTGGTGATTGGTGCAGGCTCGGTTGTCACCAAAGACATTTCAGATAATTCTGTGGCAATTGGTGTACCTGCAAAAGTGGTATCAAGTTTTGAAGATTACCAAGCCAAAATTAAAGCAACCTGTGCAAGTGATACAGACTTGGCGGATGTTCACGGCTATGCTGAACGTGTGCAGTGTGCCATTGAATTGCAAAATCAAAAACACTCTTAATTTCATATTTTTTAGGTCTTGTTATGCTGAATAAAGTCATGTTCTTTTTACCTACGCTTGGGGGCGGTGGGGCAGAGCGTACCGTCATTCAACTTGCAAATAGTTTCGTTGAACAAGGTCTAAATATTCATTTAGCTGTCTGTAATATTCATGGTGAAAAAGGAAAGTTACTACCTGAGGTAAACCCGAAAATTCAATTGGTGAATTTTGACTGTGGGCGTGTAGTGAATGCCTTATTTCCTTTGAAAAAAAGATTTCAAACTGAAAACTACGATTGTGTTGTTGCAACTCAAACACATACCAATGTGATTTGTGCCTTTGCTAAAAAATTAGCAGGGGTAAAAACAAAAATGATTTTTCGTGAAGTTTCGACACCTTCTAAAAATATGAAAAATGAAGGGCTATCGAAATTTATTTTAAAAAGTTTAGTGAATTTTACCTACCCAATGGCAGATCAAGTGGTCTGTGTTTCTAATGGGGTATTGGATGATTTTCGTGAATATTATGCATATCAAAAACAAAATTTAATCACCATTTATAACCCTGTTATTGATGATGCTTATTTTGAAAAACTAAAAGCACCAACATCACATCATTTTTTCCAAGCAGACAATCAAGCAAACACGAAAGTGGTGATGGCAGTCGGGCGTTTGACCGAAGCGAAAAATTTTAGTTTTCTTATTCAATCATTTGCAAAGTTGAATCAAGAGCATCCTGAAACTCGATTACTTATTTTGGGTGAGGGGGAGTTACGTAGCGAACTTGAACAACTCATTCGAGACTTAAATCTGGTCGATGTGGTCGATTTAGCAGGTTTTGACCCAAATCCATATGCGTATTTTAAATATGCTGATTTATTTGTTTTAAGTTCAAATTGGGAAGGTTTGCCGGGTGTGCTAATTCAGGCATTGGCTTCAAAAATTAAAGTGGTCAGTACCAATTGCCCAAGTGGTCCAATGGAAATTTTAGTGAATTCGAAATTCGGCTTATTGGTCGAATGTAATGATGAAACTGCAATGACTTCAGCCATGAAAAAGGCATTATTCGAAAATTATGTCGATTATAGCGAAGCTGAGTTTGAACAACATTGCAGTCAATTTCATAAGCAAAATGTACTTCAACGCTATTTGAACATGATGGAGAATCCATCTTGAAAAAACAGAAAGTTGTTCATGTGATTACCAATTTTGCAGGCGTTGGTGGTGCAGAAATGATGCTGTCTCGCTTGATTCAGCAAACTCAGCATGAATGTGAACACATCATTATTTCATTAATGAAAACCTCAGAAGTTTATGCAGATGCTTTGGCAATGTGCTCATCTCATTATGCTTTGGGTTGGAATGGTTTAAATAGTATTTCTGTTGTAGGGAAATTACGTAATTTACTTGAAAGTTTAGTGCCTGAAACTGTGCAATGTTGGATGTATCACGCCAATGCACTGACTTCTCTTGCGACATTGAAAATGAATAATAAGCCTCAGGTTTTTTGGGGTATTCATCATTCGTTGGCATCTCCAAAAGATGAGTCCATTAGCACAAAAGTGGCTTTAGCTTTCAGTAAATTTTTAGCGAAAAAGCCTGAAGGCATTATTTATTGTGCGCATTCATCTTTAGAACAGCATGAAAAATTTGGTTTTAAAAATGCCAATTCTGCTGTTATAGCCAATGGCGTGGTTCTAGAAAAATATCAGCCGAATTCAGAGCTTCACGAGCCTATTGTCATTGGCTTTGCAGGGCGTTATCACACTGCAAAAGGCTATCCATATTTATTTGAAACGATTACTAAATTAAAAGATCAGCCGATCATTTTTAAAATTGCAGGTGCAGGGGCGAATTTAGAAAACCCTGAAATTAAGCAATATTTTGAACAATACAACTTAGATAAAAACCAAGTTCAATTGCTTGATCAAGTTTCAAATATGCCTGAGTTTTATCAGTCAATTGATGCCTTTTTAATGACTTCGATTACGGAAGGTTTTCCGAATGTTTTGGTTGAAGCAATGGCTTCGGGCTTACCATGTATTAGTACCGATGTTGGTGATGCAAAATATATTGTGAATGATCACGGTTGGATTGTTCCACCACGCGATGCAGATGCATTAGCACAAGCAATTTTGACTTACGTACATTCATCAATTGAAGAAAAACAGCAATTGAAACAAGCAACACGATTACGTGTAGAGCAGAATTTTGGCATTGAAAGTGTGAGCCAACAATATTTGGCAATGTGGAGTAAAAGCAGATGAAATTTTTAATGGTGAGTAGCTTTTTACCATCTGTCTTGAATTTCCGTGGCAAATTATTAGAAGCCATTCATGCCAAAGGTTATGAAATACATATTTGCGCGCCCGATTTAACAGACTTTCCTCATGAGCTTGAACAACTCAAAAATATGGGCTATCAGGTTCATTCGGTACCCATGCAACGCACAGGAACCAATCCTATTCAGGACTTAAAAACCTTATTGGCTTTGGTTGCATTGATGCGTCACATTCAGCCCGATTATGTGCTTTCTTATACGATTAAACCTGTCATTTATGGCACATTCGCAGCTCGTTTAGCGCAAGTTCCACATAGCTTTGCGCTGATTACAGGGCTAGGTTATGCATTTCAAAATGTGGAATCGGGTAAGCGCAGTATTTTCCAAAAAATGGTGCATCATTTATATGGCCAAGCTTTGAAATTTGCCGATAAAGTCTTTTTTCAAAACCCTGATGATTTAAAGCTTTTTCACGACATGAAATTACTCGATGCCAAAAAACCTGCGGTTGTCGTGAACGGCTCAGGTGTGAATGTTCAAGATTTTGATGTTATGCCTTTGCCTGAAAATGATGAAGGCGAAGCTAAAGCATCTTTTTTACTGATTGCTCGTTTACTTGGAGATAAAGGCGTACGTGAATATGCAGAAGCTGCACGTATTGTAAAAGCGAAGCATTCTGAAGCAGAGTTTCATTTGGTGGGTTGGATTGATGATAATCCATCTGCAATTTCACAAGCCGAACTCGATGCTTGGGTGGCAGATAAAACGGTAAATTATTGGGGCAAGTTGAGTGATGTACGTCCTACGATTCAGGCAAGTTCTGTGTATGTATTACCATCTTACCGCGAAGGCACGCCACGCACAGTTTTAGAAGCAATGGCAATGGGTCGAGCGATTATTACCACAGATGCACCGGGTTGTCGTGAAACGGTAATCAATGGTCAAAATGGCTATTTGGTTGGGGTAAAATCGGTCGATGATTTGGTACAAACCATGCAGTATTTCATAGAAGATCCGAAACTCATTCGTTACATGGGACAGCGTTCACGTGAAATTGCATTGAATAAATATGATGTGCATCAAGTGAATAAGCATATGATGACAGAGATGGGAATTTTGCCATGATCAAACGATTACTTGATATTGTGATTGCATCTATCGCATTGATTTTATTGTCGCCTGTTTATTTTATTGTGGCTCGCAAAGTTAAAAAGAATTTGGGTTCGCCTGTGCTTTTCCGTCAAGTGCGTCCGGGTTTGCATGGTAAACCATTTGAAATGATTAAGTTTCGAACCATGAAAGATGCTGTTGACGCAAATAGCAATCCGTTACCAGATAGCGAGCGTTTAACTCCTTTTGGGAAAATGCTTCGCGCAACAAGTTTGGATGAAATGCCTGAACTTTGGAACGTGATTAAAGGCGATATGAGCATAGTTGGACCACGTCCATTACTTGTGGAATATTTACCTTTGTATAACGAAGAACAAGCCAAACGTCATCATGTACGTCCAGGCATTACAGGTTATGCGCAAGTGAATGGGCGCAATGCGATTTCTTGGGAAAAGAAATTTGAACTTGATACATGGTATGTTGAAAATCAATCACTTTGGCTTGATTTCAAAATCATGTTAAAAACAGTGAAGAAAGTACTCGCAAAAGACGATATTAGTGCTGAAGGCGAAGTGACTATGAGTAAATTCACAGGTACTGTGGAACATAAAAATGACTAAACTTTGTGCTGTGTATGGTGTTTCAGGGTGTGGACGTAGTCTTATGCCCATTGCCCGTCAGCAATTAGCACGAGAACAAGATGCATCAGAAATTGTCTTTATTGATGATGCACTGACGGACATTGCCATGGTAAATGGTCATCGTGCAATGAACTATGCGCAATTTCTAAAAGAACAAACATCAGAAAAATCGGTTCTCATCGCGATTGCAAATAGTCGTGTGCGTGAAAAATTAGCAAATCGCTTAAGTGAAGATGGTATTGCATTGTGGTCTGTAGTTGCAGATAACGCCGTGTTGATGGATGAAACAGACATTGCCGAAGGTTGTGCAATTAGTCCATTTGTCAGCATTACTTCAAATATTAAAATTGGAAAATGCTTCCACGCCAATTTATATAGTTATGTTGAGCATGATTGTGTTATTGGTGATTTCGTTACCTTTGCACCAGGCGTAAAATGTAACGGCAATATTCATATTGAAGATCATGCTTATATAGGTGCAGGTGCTGTAATTAAACAGGGAACACCTGAAAAGCCTTTGGTGATTGGAAAAGGTGCAATTGTAGGTATGGGCGCTGTCGTGACGAAAAGTGTACCTGCAGGTGTCACTGTAGTCGGCAATCCGGCTCGCATTGTCGAACCAAAATAAATTTTAAACTAGGAAAAATCCATGTTAAATACTGCATTTGAACCGTGGCCAAGCTTTACTCAAGCTGAAGCAGACGCGGTATCAAAAGTTCTGTTGTCGAATAAAGTGAATTATTGGACAGGTCAAGAATGTCGCGAATTTGAAAAGGAATTTGCTCAATTTGCAGGAACGAAACATGCAGTAGCTGTAGCTAATGGTACGGTTGCCCTAGATTTAGCCCTAAAAGCATTGGGCGTAGGTGCAGGCGATGATGTGATTGTGACATCACGTACTTTCTTAGCATCAGCAAGTTCAATTGTGACCGCAGGGGCAAATCCAATTTTTGCGGATGTTGAACTTGATTCACAAAATATTTCACGTCGTACGATTGAAGCGATGCTTACGCCAAAGACTAAAGCCATTATTTGTGTACATTTGGCAGGTTGGATGTGTAATATGGATCCAATCATGCAATTGGCAGAAGAAAAAGGCATTTTCGTGATTGAAGATTGTGCCCAAGCGCATGGTGCAATGTACAAAGGTCAGCCTGCGGGTTCAATTGGTCATATTGGTGCATGGTCTTTCTGCCAAGATAAGATTATGACCACAGGTGGTGAAGGTGGTATGGTCACCACCAATGATGAAATGCTTTGGAGAAAAATGTGGTCTTATAAAGATCATGGTAAAAACTACGACAGTATTTATAACAAACAACATCCACCGGGTTTCCGTTGGTTGCATGATTCATTTGGTACAAACTGGCGCATGATGGAAATGCAAGCGGTCATTGGTCGTTTACAGCTTGTTGAGATGCCGAAGTGGACTGCAAAACGTAATGCCAATATGGCACGTATTCAAGCCATATTTGAAAATAATCCATATTTTACTGTAGCAAAACCATCTTCTGATTATGTGCATGCAGCATATAAATGTTATGTGCAAGTGAATGTTGATGTTTTACCTGAAGGCTGGTCACGTGATCGCATCATGGCAGAAATTAGTGCGCTCAATGTGCCGTGCTTTAGTGGTTCTTGTTCTGAAGTTTATTTAGAAAAAGCATTCGATGACACAAATTGGCGTCCTGAAAAACCGTTAAAAAATGCAAAAGCATTAGGCGAAACAAGTTTAATGTTTTTGGTTCATCCGACATTATCTGAAGACAGTATTCAGAAAACTGTGAATGCGATTCAACAGGTGATTGCTCAAATCTAAAAAGATTCGCCAAATGATGAACTCAGGTATAATCATTTGGCGTATAACATTTAAAATAGTGTTTAAAGCTAGAGAGTTTATTTCCCTAAAACAACACATGCTTGGATCGAATCTTACTCTGTGAAATCAATCATTCTGCCACTATCTACAGCACCTCGTATTGTGAAGCAAAGCTTCTTGGTGCTGATGGATTTTCTTATTTTCCCCATCCTGATTTGGCTATGTTATGCCATTCGTTTGGTGAATTTAGGTGTAGAAGCTGTGCCAAATATCCCATTTGGTCCGCTGTGGGTTGCTGCGATTGCCAGTTTGATTTTGGTGGCATGTGGTGTTTATAAGTTTATTGTTCGCACCTTTAATGAAGCACTTATTGCTAAATTAGCACTTGCGACATCTTTAACTGTTTTTGCTTTATATCTTTTGGCATATTTAACGCCTGCATTTATTCCAATGTCTATTCCGCTCATGTTTGGTTTCATGATGTTTGCATGGATTTGGTTTAGCCGCGGTGTAATTCGTTTTGTGGTACGTTCGCATTTCCAGTCAGATGTACTACGTAAACGTGTGGCGATTTATGGTGCGGGTTTCGCAGGACAGCAAATTGCTGCACTTTTAAATAAGTCAGATGAACATTTACCTGTATTTTTTATTGATGACAATTCATCTTTATCGGGTCAAATGGTCGGGCGTTTAAAAGTTTATCATCCTCGACATGCGCTTAAAATTTTAAAGAAAGACACGGTTGATGAAATTTTAATTGCGTTGCCATCGGTCGGTCGTGAACGTAAAAGTGAAATTATTAAATTCTTAGAACCTACGCATCTGAAAATTACCGAGCTACCTAGTTTAACCCGTCTTGTAGATGGTGAAGTCCGCATTTCAGATATTCAGGAAGTTGATATTATTGACTTATTGGGACGTGATCCTGTTCCACCTGTATCAGAGCTTTTAGCCAAAAATATTCATCATAAAGTGGTGATGGTCACAGGTGCAGGCGGTTCTATTGGTTCGGAGCTGTGTCGTCAAATTATTAAAAATCAGCCGAAAATGTTGATTATTTATGAAATGACAGAGTTTGCACTGTATCAAATTGAAAAAGAATTACGTTTATTGTCGAATGAAGACATTGTACCAATTTTGGGCACAGTGCTTGATCAGCGGAAACTGGAACGTGTGATTCAGCAATATCAAGTACAAACAGTCTATCACGCAGCGGCATATAAGCATGTGCCATTGGTAGAATGCAACCCAATTGCAGGCTTGAAAAATAACGCAGTGGGTACAGCTTTTAGCTTAAATGCAGCAGTCAAACAGGGCGTTGAAACCTTTGTTTTAATCTCGACAGATAAAGCGGTGCGTCCGACCAATGTCATGGGTGCTTCAAAACGTTTGGCAGAGTTATATTGTCAGGCAATGGCTGAGGCACAAAATACAACGCAAATTAGCATTGTTCGTTTTGGTAATGTTTTGGGTTCATCTGGTTCAGTTGTTCCTTTATTTAGACAGCAAATTGCCAAAGGTGGACCAATTACCGTGACTCACCCTGAAGTGACACGTTACTTTATGACCATACCTGAAGCATCTCAGTTGGTTATTCAAGCAGGTGCGATGGGTAAAGGTGGGGATGTTTTCTTGCTAGATATGGGGCAACCTGTACGTATTCAGGATTTAGCACGCCAAATGATTTCACTCAGCGGTTTAAAAGTGAAAGATGCAAATACTCAAGATGGTGATATTGAAATTCAATATACAGGCTTACGTCCGGGTGAAAAATTATATGAGGAATTACTTATTGATCAAGAAAATACGGAAACAACAGAACATAGCCGTATTTTAAGATCGTATGAAAAGCATTACCTTTTAGAAGACATTTTAAAAACATTTGAACGAATTGAATCACTCACAGCTGTTGAAGATGATGTGAACTGGGCGCTGACTCAATTAGAACATTATGTCGATGGTTATCACCGTGGTAATCAGATTCAGGTAAACTAATCCTATAAATATATTTGAGTTAAGTTATGAGCATTAAAAAAGCCATTCTTCCTGTTGCAGGTTTGGGTACACGTTTTTTACCTGCAAGTAAGTCAATTCCAAAAGAGATGGTGACCGTTGTTGACCGTCCTGCAATTGAGTATGTGGTGAAAGAAGCTGTTGCTGCTGGTATTGAACAAATTATTTTAGTGACGCATTCTTCAAAGGCATCTATTGAAAATTATTTTGACCGTAATTTTGAATTAGAAACAACGTTAGAAAATAAAAAGAAAATTGATTTACTTAAAGAAATTACTGAAATTTTACCGCCTCATGTCAGCGTCATTAGTGTACGTCAGCCACAAGCGCTAGGTTTGGGACATGCAGTATTATGCGCAAAAGCTGTGGTGGGTAATGATGATTTTGCAGTTCTACTACCCGATGTTTTAGTGAAAGATCCATCTGAAACCAATGATTTGAGTTTGATGATTCAGCGTTTTAATGAAACACAAGCTTCTCAAATTATGGTGGAAGCTGTTCCTGATAACTTAGTTGATCAATACGGTATTGTAGATGTTGCGTCTACACCTGCGGAAGGTCATAGCATTCAAATGCAAGGTATTGTTGAAAAGCCTGCTGTGGGTACGGCACCATCTAATCTATCAGTGGTTGGTCGATATATTTTACCTGCAAAAATTATGCAATTACTTGAACAAACACCAAAAGGTGCAGGTAATGAAATTCAATTGACCGATGCAATTGCGATGTTGCAAGAAACAGATACTGTTGAAGCTTATCGTATGAAAGGTCAAACCTTTGACTGTGGTAGTAAGCTTGGCTATTTAAAAGCTGTACTTCATTATGGTGTAGATCATCCTAAACTTGGTGATGCATTTAAGGATCTCATCAAAGAATTAAAACTATAGAAAAGGACCTTTTATGAAAGTTGCAGTATTTGGACAAACCCTTTATTCAGGTGTGTTTTCGGCTTTGTTGGCTGAGTGTGGGCATCAAGTATTTTGGTGTGATGTACTAAAAAAGCCAATAACAGAACAAGCTTATACGCAAGATGAAGCGGTAAAACGTTTGCTTGATACGCAACAAGAAAACGGTTTTTTGACCTATTGCAACTTTTCACATATCCCTTTAGATATTGATGCTTACTTCTTTAGTTTTAATCCAACGGAAGAAGCGAAAAGCATTGAAATTCTAAAAGAGTTGAAATTACGTCCAATCATTCACCCTAAATTAATGATTAATGCTTCAACTTTAGGGCTTCATGGTACAGAGAAATTTGAAAAAGTATTGTCGGAAGATGATTGGGTCTATTTACCCGATATTATTCAAGAAGGTAATGCTTTACAAAGTTTAATTCAAATTAAACAATTGATTGTTGGTAGCTCTTCTGAACGTAGTGAAAATAAGATTAAAGAGCTTTTAAGACCGCTTTTTCCACGTGCACATCAGTATTTATTTATGCCTGTACTTGATGCTGAGTTTACCAAACTTAGTGTTTCTGGCATGTTGGCAACGCGCATTAGTTATATTAATGATTTAGCTGTGGTTGCAGAAAAACTAGGGATTGATATTGAACATGTCCGCCAAGGTATGGCGGCAGATAGTCGCATTGGTACATCGTATTTATATCCAGGAGCGGGTTTTGGTGGTGAAAACTTTTCACATGATATTTTAACTTTGTCGAATACAGTGTCCGATACAGGCACGAAAAGTCAGTTATTGGCACAAGTTTGGGACATTAACGAGCAACAAAAAGAAATTTTATTCCGCAAATTGTGGAACTATTTCCATGGTGATTTAAGCGGTAAAACGGTTGCAATTTGGGGGGCGGCATTTAAAGAAAATACAGCCCGTATTCAACAATCTCCAATTCATGCCATGTTAAAAGCGTTATGGGCACAGGGTGTTACTGTAAAATTACATGATCCCCAAGCTTTGGCTGAAATTGAAAAAGAATATGGTCAGCGTGCAGATTTAATTTATTGTACAGACCAATATGAAGCGACTCAAAATGCACATGCACTTTGTTTATTGACTGCTTGGAAGCAATATTGGAGTCCAGATTATTCAATATTATTAAAAACAATGAATCATCCGCTTATTTTGGATGGTCGAAATATTTATGACCCAAGTTATGTTAAAGCTCAAGGGTTTGCATATATGGGGGTGGGGCGCTAATGGTTGGTAAAATTCATCCTTATCCAGTCGAAAGTTTAGATTCGGTGATTCAGAATTTACAGGCGTTAAAAACTGAATTTGAGAAAAAGCATTTAACAGAATTATTTGCTGAAGAAACGACACGTTTTCAAAATTTTTCTGTGTCTTTATCTCCAATTGTTTTCGATTTTAGTAAACATCGTATTAATCAAAATGTATTAAAAGGTTTGGCCGCTTGGGCAAATGCACAAGATCTAACGCCGTGGATTAAACGCTTATTTTCAACTGAACAAATCAATTACACAGAAAATCGTGCTGCGATGCATTGGGCACTTCGTTTGCCTAAAAATGATCAAGTGCATCCTGAATTAGCATCTCAAGTACATGAACAGTTAGATCGCATGTATGCCTTAGTGAATAAAATTCATGATGGGCAATACCGTGGTGCAACGGGTGAAGTCATTCAAGATGTCGTCAATATTGGTGTGGGTGGTTCTGACTTAGGTCCACTCATGGTGAGTCATGCGCTTTCGGATTTTAAGAAAACCACAGCAAAGCCGTTAAATACACATTTTGTTTCGACCATTGATGGAAGTCAGCTCTCAGATTTATTGCATAAGCTACGACCTGAAACAACGCTATTTATTATTTCATCGAAGTCTTTTGGCACGATTGATACTTTATCTAATGCACAAACTGTACGTTTATGGCTAGAAAAAGCACTGGGTCAAGATCAACAAATTTTAAAGCATCACTTTATTGGTGTTTCAACAAAGCCTGAGAAAATGACCGCTTGGGGGATTGCACCTGAAAATCAATTCTTATTGTGGGATTGGGTGGGTGGTCGTTATTCATTATGGTCTTGTATTGGTTTACCCATTGCATTGACGATTGGTGTGGAAGGCTTTAAGCAATTGTTGGCAGGTGCTTATGCAATTGATCAGCATTTTCAAACGGCTTCTTTTGATCAAAATATTCCTGTTTTGATGGGGCTGTTGGGTGCTTGGAATAATAATTTTTTAGATATTCAAACTCATGCGGTGCTGCCTTATGATGGTCGCTTAAAATACTTTGCTTCATATTTACAGCAATTGGAAATGGAATCGAATGGTAAGTCGATTCAGCGAGATGGCGAAAAAGTTGCATGGGATACTTGCCCAATTGTTTGGGGTGAAGTGGGCCCAAATGCCCAACATGCATTTTATCAGTTGCTACATCAAGGGACGCAGTCGGTAAGTAGTGACTTTATTGCGCCTGTAAAGCGTTATAACAGTCAGCAATTTACTTATGTGGATAACGCTGAAGCGCTTATTCAACAACATCATTTAGCGCTGTCTAATTGCTTGGCACAATCTCGGCTTTTGGCTTTTGGTAATGAAGCACTAGATCAAAACGAAGTTGCAGATTTACCTGAATATAAAAAATATGAGGGTAATCAACCAAGCTCGACTATTTTGATGCAAGAGTTGAATCCTTATAGTTTAGGCATGCTCATTGCGATGTATGAGCACAAAGTTTTTGTACAGTCTGTATTATGGAATATCAACCCATTTGATCAATGGGGTGTAGAAAAGGGCAAAGAAATCGCCAATCAATTACTGCCAATTTTGAATGGTGAGCAAACTGATTTGTCGACACTTGATGCATCTACACAAGGTTTAATACATATTTTAATGGGGAAAGAACATGTCTAAGGTTTTGGTAACAGGTGGCGCGGGCTACATTGGTTCGCATACTTGTGTAGAACTCTTAAATGCAGGACATGATGTTGTTGTATTAGATAATTTATCAAACAGTTCAAAAGAAGCATTAAATCGAGTTCAAACACTTACTGCAAAATCAGTTGATTTTGTAGAGGGTGATATTCTTGATGAGGTTGTTTTAGACCAAATTTTTCAGAATCATCAGATTGATGCAGTGATTCATTTTGCAGGCTTAAAAGCCGTGGGTGAAAGTCAGAAAATTCCTTTAAAGTATTTTGAAAATAATATTTCGGGTTCAATTAGCTTAGTTCAAGCGATGGAACGCGCCAATGTTTTTAATTTGGTCTTTAGTTCATCTGCAACTGTATATGATGAGGCAAATATCTCTCCGCTGAATGAAGATATGCCAACAGGGATGCCAAGTAATAATTATGGTTATACCAAACTGATTGTTGAACAATTATTAGAAAAACTTGCTCAAGCCGATGAGCGTTGGTCAATTGCACTATTACGTTATTTTAATCCTGTAGGCGCACATAAAAGTGGCTTAATGGGTGAAGACCCACAAGGTATTCCAAATAACTTAATGCCTTATGTGACACAAGTTGCTGTTGGTCGTCGTGAAAAACTCTCTATTTTTGGTAATGATTATGACACGGTTGATGGCACAGGTGTACGTGATTATATTCATGTTGTTGATTTAGCAAATGCGCACCTATGTGCATTGAATAATCGTTTAAATGCTCAAGGTTGTCGTGCTTGGAATATTGGTACAGGCAATGGTTGTTCAGTTTTAGAAATTAAAAATACATTTGAAAGAGTGAATGGTATAGAAATTCCATTTGAATTTGCACCACGACGTGAGGGTGATGTTGCAACGTCTTTTGCCAATAATGCACGTGCTGTGCAAGAGTTGGGTTGGACAGCAAAATTTGGTTTGGAAGATATGTTGGCTGATAGTTGGAACTGGCAAAAACAAAACCCAAATGGATATCGTGATTAAATGTTAGCAATAAAAAAAGAGCCTTTAAGGCTCTTTTTTATTTTCTACATCAATCTAGAAATTAAGACTGAATGAGTTGTGTAAGTTCATCTATATAAGCTTGCATAGGCTTAGGATTTTGATCTTTACGGCTTTCAATGTTCAAGCGTAACAGTGGTTCTGTATTTGATGCACGAACGTTTAAACGCCACGAACCAAAATCTAAACTCACACCATCTGTTTTATCAATTGTTGGATTTTGCTCTGCAAAATGATCGAAAATCTTTTGAATGGTGACTTGAGTATTTGCAACTTTAAAATTGATTTCACCTGAACAAGGGAATTTATCAATCATTTCTTCAACAAGTGATGAGAGTGGTTTTTGAGTTTCTGATAGTACAGAAACCGCCAATAACCAAGGAATCATACCGCTATCACAATAGGCAAAATCACGGAAATAGTGATGAGCACTCATTTCACCGCCATATACTGCATTATGTTCACGCATTTTTTCTTTAATGAATGAATGGCCAGATTTAGATTGGATTGCTTCACCATTGAACTGTTCAACAATATCAAAAGTGTTCCAAACTAAACGTGGGTCATGAACAATTTTCTCACCAGATTGTTTCAATAAGAATGCTTGTGCAAGTAAACCAACAATGTAATAGCCTTCAATGAATTGCCCTTTTTCATCAAAAAGGAAACAACGATCGAAGTCACCATCCCAAGCAATCCCCATATCTGCACCATGCTCAAGAACTGCATTACGTGTGCTATCACGGTTTTCTACTAAGATCGGGTTGGGAATACCATTTGGGAACGTGCCATCTGCTTCATGATGAATTTTGATAAATTCTACAGGGAGATTTAATGCTTTGAATTTTTCTTCAATTGCATCAATTACATGACCTGCTGCGCCATTACCAGCATTTACAACGAGCTTTAATGAGCTGATTTTTGCAGGATCAATATACGTCATCAAATGATCGATAAATTCAGGCAAAATATTATATTTTTCAGAAGTGCCTTTTACAGCAACATCTTTAAATTGACCTGATTCAGCAAGTAATTGAATTTCTTTTAGACCTGTATCGGCACTAATTGGACGTGCATTTTCACGGACTAATTTCATTCCGTTATAGTCCATTGGATTATGGCTTGCAGTCACCTCAATACCACCTTGAACATCAAGATGGAAAGCACCGAAATAAACTTCTTCAGTGCCTGTCATGCCTAAATCTAAAACATTTACGCCTGCATCATTCAAACCTTTGATGGTTGCCTGTTTTAGATCTTCACTCGTTAAACGGACATCACAGCCAACAACAACCGATTTTGGTTGGTAAATTTCACCATAGGCACGACCAATTTTATATGCGATCTCTTCATTGAGTTCTGTGCCAAGTTTGCCTCGAATATCGTAGGCTTTAAAACAAGTAAGCTTTGTCATTTTATTTCCAACTTTAGAAAAAAGGCTGGAAAATCCAGCCCTTTATTCAATTATTCAACAGTCACAGATTTTGCAAGGTTACGTGGTTGGTCGACATCCGTACCACGAAGTACTGCAACATGATAAGACAGTAATTGCACAGGAATACTGTAAACAATTGGCGCAAGAATTGGGTCAACTGTTGGCACATTCACTACATGTTGACGGTCTTTGCCTTTAATACCACTATGTTCATCTGCGAACACAAAAAGTTCACCACCACGTGCTTGAACTTCTTCCATATTCGATTTTAACTTATCAAGCATGTCATCTTTAGGTGCAAGAATAACAACAGGCATGTCATTATCTACAAGTGCAAGTGGACCATGTTTAAGCTCACCTGCTGCATAACCTTCAGCATGAATATATGAAATTTCTTTAAGTTTTAAAGCGCCTTCCAATGCAATAGGGAAGTGTGTGCCACGACCTAAGAATAGGCAGTGCTGCTTTTCAACAAAGAGTTCAGATAAACGTAAAATTTCTTTATCGTTTTGCAAAGTATCTAAAATAACTTTTGGTGTATGCCAAAGTTCAGTCACAATTTTTGCAATTTGATCTTCTGAAATTGTTTGCTTAATTTGACCAATTTTCAATACAAGAAGCATTAATGCTGCAAGTTGAGTGGTAAATGCTTTTGTTGATGCAACGCCAATTTCAGGGCCTGCAAGCGTCAATAAGCTGTGATTTGTTTCACGTACCATTGAAGATGTTGCAACGTTGCAAATCGTCATGGTGGTGATATTTAAGTTTTTAGCAACAGCACGTTTTTGTGTGTCACGAAGTGCCGCTAAAGTATCTGCTGTTTCACCAGATTGAGAAATACAAACATAAAGCGTGTTGTTCACAATCACAGGTGAGCGATAGCGGAATTCACTCGCAATTTCAACTTGGCAAGGCATATCAATCAGTTGCTCGAACCAATATTTTGCGATCATGCCTGCGTGGTAACTTGTACCACAAGCAATAATTTGAACTTGCTGAATATTCGAGAAATCTTCAATTGCAGAAGCTAAGAAATCTTCACGAAGTGCATTGCCATTTAACGCTTGTGAAATCGTTTGCTTAATTGCTTCAGGTTGCTCATAAATTTCTTTGAGCATGTAGTGCTTATACTCACCTTTAGACGCATTGCTTACTGTTGCATCTAGCTCCTTAACAGGGCGTTCAACCAATTGACCATCTACAAACACTTCAATTGTATGACGTGTTAAGCGTGCAATATCACCTTCTTCAAGGTAAATAAAACGGTTTGTAATTGGAAGAAGTGCCAGTTGGTCAGAGCTAATAAAGTTTTCACCAATACCTACACCAATTACAAGCGGTGAACCTTCACGAACTGTAATTAATTCATCAGGATGATCTGTATGTACGATACCAAGCGCATAAGCACCTTTAAGCTGGGGTACAACTTTGCGTACAGCTTCTAATAAACTTGGCGCAGTTTTTAGTGCATCATTCACTAAATGAGCAACAACTTCAGTATCTGTTTGCGATGTAAATACATAACCAAGCGCTTCTAAATCATCTTTTAATTCTTGGTAATTTTCGATAATACCGTTATGTACAACAGCGACATTGCCTGAAATATGAGGATGTGCATTTTCTTCGGTTGGTTTACCGTGCGTTGCCCAACGTGTGTGCGCAATACCAAGCGAACCTGAAATTTGAGATTCTGAAACAGCATCTGCTAAATTGGCAACTTTACCAACCCGACGTTCACGAAGCACTTGCCCTTGATTAATTAAAGCTAAACCTGCTGAATCGTAGCCACGGTATTCTAATCGCTTTAAACCTTCAATAAGGATATTACTAATATTACGTTCTGCAACGCCACCGACAATACCACACATAGTGAATTCCTCTTATTTCTTAATCTTTTGTGGACGTTGATAATTTTCTTTAGCAAATTGCTTAGAACGTTCTACAGCTAAGCTATTTTCCGCAACATCTTGAGTGATTGTAGAGCCAGCACCAACTGTTGCGCCATTTGCTATATGAACAGGGGCAACAAGCGAGCTATTTGAACCAATAAAGGCATTATCGCCAATAATGGTTTTGAATTTATTTGCGCCATCGTAGTTACAGGTAATTGTACCTGCACCAATATTTGAACCTGCGCCAACCTCAGCATCGCCAAGGTAAGTAAAGTGGTTTGCTTTTGAACCTAATCCAATGCTTGAATTTTTAACTTCAACAAAGTTGCCAATATGAACCTCGGCAGCCAGTTTCGCACCTGGGCGTAAACGTGCAAATGGACCAATTTGAGCATCTTCACCCACAACAGCATTATCAAATACGCTATATGGTTGAACTTTAGTACCTGAAGCAATTTTAGTATTTTTAATGATGCAACCCGCGCCAATTTCTACATTGTTGCCAAGCTCGCAATCACCTTCAATAATCACGTTAATGTCAATACGAACATCTTGACCAACTTTTAGTGAACCACGCAAATCAAAGCGAGTAGGGTCAATTAAATGAACACCTTGTTGCATCAATTTTTTAGCTTGGTCTGCTTGATACTCGCGTTCTAAGGCCGCAAGTTGAAGTCGATCATTTACGCCTTCAACTTCAAATGGCATAAGTGGTTCAACTGATGCAACTTCTAAACCATCTGCAATTGCCATAGCAACAATATCAGTCAGGTAATATTCACCTTGAGCATTGTTGTTACTTAAGCGAGGCAACCATTCATGTAATTTCGCATTGCTAACACAGTAAATACCTGTGTTAATTTCTTTAATTTTATGTTGTTCACTAGATGCATCTTTATGTTCAACAATGGCTTGAATTTTACCATTTTCACGCACAATACGACCGTAGCCAGTTGCATCTGGAAGTGTAAGTGTTACAAGTCCAATACCTGTTTCACGTGAAACATTAAGAAGCTTCTCAAGTGTTTCTTGGGTAATGCAAGGTACGTCACCTGAAAGAATAAGTGAAATACCATTTTTAGGAAGTACTGGTAACGTAACTTTTACTGCATGACCTGTGCCAAGCTGTTCGGTTTGTTCTACCCATTGAACATTTTCATGTGTAAATGCTTGTTGTACTAAGTCACCACCATGACCATAAATGGTGATGATGTTTTTTGCATCTAATTTTTTTGCAGTTTCAATGACATGACCAAGTAAAGGACATCCTGCGAGTGGCTGCAATACTTTAGGTAAGCTCGAACGCATTCGAGTGCCTTTGCCTGCAGCAAGAATAATCACAGAAGTTGACATAATACACCTTGAAAATTGGCTTAAGCTATTGAAATATATAGGTATAAAACAATACAGATTGCTGCCCATAGGCCTGCAATAATATCGTCAAACATGATACCAAAACCACCACCGACTTGGCGATCAATTATACGTATTGGCCATGGTTTCCAAACATCGAATAAGCGGAATAGTGCAAAACCAACTAATAACCATAACCAACTCATTTGCCCCAAATAAATGAGTGGCAAGAATGTAATTGATTGACCTGCAAATTCATCCCAGACAATACGACCATCATCATGAACGCCCATCACTTTAGCAGTTTGTCCGCAAATATAAATGCCAATAAATGACATAATTGTGATGGCTACAATGGAGTTAAAAAAACCAATTGCAAGCCAAATAGGCACAAATAATAAAGCGAAAGCGGAACCTGCTGTGCCGGGTGCTTTGGGTGATAATCCTGAACCAAAACCGACGCCACAAAAGACGATAAAGCGATTTCCCCAAGACATCTCTTTAAACTTGATTGCAGGCTTATGCAAAGTGTTGATATCCATTAAATTTTAACATTTTAGTTTTACCATTTTGCACAAAGCATAATTCTTTGTTTTCTGTAATTTGCCCAATGGTACTGATATTTATATCGAGTTGTTGTTGCAATAGTTTTGTATGATTTGCGGGGCTGATTGTAAAACATAATTCATAGTCATCGCCACCAGAAAGTGCATATTTCCATCGCTGTTCTTGTGCTAATTCTTTTAATGCAATATCGATTGGTAGTTGATTTAGTTCAACTTGAGCGCCAACATTTGATGCTTTTAATATATGCCCAAGATCTTGAGCTAAGCCGTCAGAAACATCAATCATGCTATTAGCTAAGTCTTTTAAGCTTTGTCCTAAGGCACAACGAGGTGTTGGATAATCTAAACGTTTTTTTAGTGGATGATCACGATGATTTAAGCCAAAAGCAGCATCGCCAACTTGACCACTCACACAAATGTAGTCGCCAACTTGGGCACCTGAACGTAGAACGCCTTTCCCTGTATCTACCCAACCAAGGGCCGTTACGGAAATAGTTAGATGAGGACTTTGAGTGGTATCACCACCAATTAAACTTACACCAAATTGATCGCAACAATCGTATAAACCCTGACTAAAGCCTTTGAGCCAGTCATGATCAATTTGGGGTAAACTCAATGCGAGTAAGATGCTGTGAGGTTTTGCACCCATAGCAGCAATATCAGATAAATTGACTGCGACAGATTTCCAACCAATAGCATGTGGATCTGTATCTAGAGGGAAATGTCTTCCTGCAACAAGTGTATCGGCACAAATGACCAATTGTTGCTGTGGAGGAGGGGAGAGCAAGGCTGAGTCATCACCCACACCTAAATCGACTGACGAGAAAGCCTTTCGATTAAAATAAGTGTCAATGATAGAGAACTCAGCCATACAACTAAACTACTTAAAATTAATTAGCTTGTTGTTTTTCTGCTTCACGTAAAGTAGTTGCTAAACGATCCAATACACCATTGATGTATTTATGACTGTCTGCACCACCAAAGTGTTTAGCAAGCTCAATTGCTTCATCTAAAACAACGCGGTATGGAATTTCAAGATGTTCTTTCAATTCATATGCGCCAAGACGAAGGGTCGCAAGTTCAACGCCATCTAATGCGCTAAGTTCACGATCCAATACAGGAATTAATAGCGCATCTAACGCTTCATGATTTGCAACCACTTGAGTGAGCAATTCATGATAATAGCTAAGATCCACTTTGTGCATGGCATTTTCAACACGTGTACGTGCCTCAATTTCATGTACTGGATTGTGGCTCATTTGCCATTCATAAATGCCTTGTACAGCAAAGCGACGTGCTTTACGTTTTGCTGCATAAGTAGCTTGAAGTGTTTGCGACATGCTTTAAATAGCCTTTAACAAGTTAACCATTTCAATTGCAGTAAGGGCAGCTTCACCACCTTTATTACCTGCTTTTGTACCAGAGCGTTCAATCGCTTGTTCAATACTATCCGTAGTTAATACACCATTAATTACTGGTAAGCCTGTGTCTAGGCCAACAACGCCTAAACCTTTGGCACATTCACCAGCAACAAAATCGAAGTGAGGCGTGCTACCACGAATCACGGCACCTAGTGCAATAATTGCATCGAAACCATTTGAAGCTGCAAGTTTCTTCGCAACAACAGGAAGTTCCCAAGCACCTGGTGCATGAACAACAGTGATATTATCCTCTGATACGCCATGACGTTTCAATGTATCAATTGCACCTTCTAACAGATGTTCAACAACAAAACTGTTAAAACGCCCAACTAAAATCGCGTAACGGCCTTCGCTAGCGAGATGTAACATACCTTCAATACGGCGAATAGCCATAACAACCTCGATTATTTCTTAAGATGTTTGTTGTGCTGTGATGTATTCCACCACTTCTAAATTAAAACCTGATAATGCGTTGAAGCGTAAAGGCGAACTTAATAACTTCATTTTTTCTACGCCTAAATCGCGAAGAATTTGTGCACCCACACCAATTGTTTGATATTGCTGTGAAAGAGCAGAATTCGATTTCACATTTTTAGGTGTTGTTAACACATCAAGTGCTGGACCTAAATCTTGTAAATGACGCTGACCAATCCAAACTAAAACACCACGATCGCTGTTCGAAATTTCTTTTAAAGCACGATCTAAGTTCCAAGCAGGCTCGCCATCTTGCTTATTGATTTTAAGTAAATCACGTGTTGGATTAAAACCATGAACACGAACAGTGGTCACGCCTTCTTTTGGCTCGCCTTTTACTAATGCTAAATGAATATCAGGATTACCTAATTCACGATAGCGGAAAAGTTCAAATGTACCGTATTCAGTATCAAGTGTTTGTTGATCAATACGTTCTACCGTTTGCTCATTGGTCATGCGGTAGTGAATAAGATCGGCAATTGTACCAATTTTTAAACCATGTTTTTCTGCAAAAACTTCAAGGTCAGGACGACGTGCCATCGTGCCATCTTCATTGATAATTTCACAAATTACAGATGCAGGCTCTAAGCCAGCTAAACGAGATAAATCGCAGCCTGCTTCTGTATGACCTGCACGGTGTAATACACCACCTGGCTGAGCCATCAGTGGGAAAATATGACCTGGTTGAACAATGTCAGCAGGCTTTGCATGTGCTGCTACTGCAGTCTGAATTGTATGCGCTCGTTCAGCAGGTGAAATACCTGTCGAAATACCTTGAGCTGCTTCAATAGATAAAGTGAAGTTTGTACCATGCTGAGCGCCGTTCGCATCGACCATAAGTGGTAGATTAAGCTGTTGGCAGCGTTCTTTACTTAACGTTAAACATACAAGACCACGCGCATGCGTAATCATGAAGTTGATATCTTCTGGACGAACGTGAGTAGCAGCAATAACTAAGTCGCCTTCATTTTCACGATCTTCGTCATCCATTAGGATAACCATTTTTCCTGCACGGATATCTGCTACAAGCTCTTCAACAGTATTGAGCGGCATCAACCTTCACCTTTTTTAAGTCACTAATGACGTTTAAATTCATTAAATGGTTGCATAGTTTAACGCTTTTTACAGCATTTTGCCTATGCTTCTGATTTTTACTTACTTGTTCATTGTTATACACAGTCTTCAAAATATTGAAAAGCGAACATTCTTTTGAAAGATGTAATTGTGTTGAATGTTTAATCAGTTGGTTTGCAGAATATTTTAGATGGATATTCACTATTGAAATTAGTGGATGTATTTCTGTTTTGAATAGGTGGTTGAAGCGTTTCTCGTATAATTAATGACCCCAACCTTGGCAAGAGTCACCGACATAAAATACACTAAATAACATAATTTATATTTTAATAAACCCTATATATAACAGTTATATAGGGTTTTTATTTTGTGTGGTGTAATTTAAGGTGGGGTAGGGTACTTTGATTTTTGGTCACTAATTGCAATATAGTAATCAACAATAATAACCAACATAGAAATGCTTAATCTAAAGGTATTTTACTGACTGGTATAATTTTATGATGAGAGAGGGGGTGCCTGGGTCTACGGTTTCTGTTTTGCCTTTTGGCGTAAGACGTACAAATATAAGCTTTCTACTTTTTCACGTGCTTATGGTGTGGTACGCAAGAATCGTAATGATGATTTAAAACTTGGGTCTATGCCAAAAGCATCTAATTTCAATTTTACGATTCAAGCCTTCAAAGCCACTATAGTAATCTAGCAACTCATCCAAAATATCAGCAAGCTTTTTGCCGTGTAAGGGGTCTTTGATGTTTTCATATTGGATCAATCTATTTGGTAAGGAAAGTGATGGCAGTCCAAGAATAGACGAAATTTGTCTAGGAGAGTGGTGGCAGTCCACTGATCAGGCCAAAGCGTTACAACAAGCCTGGAAAGAAGGGAAGTATTCATCCAAAGCTGATCTGGCAAAAGCGTTTGGTATCAGCCGGCAGGCTGTTTACCGATATTTAAAATTCATAGACTAAATTATTAGAACTAGCGTTAATGAGCTTTGGTCATTAGCCAATTAAAATGAAAGCAGATAGTATTGAATGCGGTAAAAACTCTAAAGTTGCCTTGATTGTTTAAAGCAAAATATCGATATGGGGATCTTCTAGTTGCAGCAGTATATTCCTGTACGTTTCATAATGTTCTCTTTCCTTAGAAACGAAGAAAACATGTTCTACTGTTCTATATGTCATCAAGGTTGATAAAACAGTTCCTATCGCAATTTCAGCAGCAAGTTGCGGTGGAAAAGAATAAATTCCTGTGGAAATGTTTGGAAAAGAAACGGTTTTTGCTGTGATTTTTTCAGCTCTAAGTAGTGCATTACTATAGGTATCGCAGAGCAATTGAGGTTCATCCTTAGTTCCGTCTAACCATCGAGGACCTACTGCATGAATGACAAATTTTGCTGGTAGATCGCCAGCAATAGTCACCTCTGCAGAACCTGATGTGTGCTGAGAAAACAGGAGGTTTTAACTTGGTAAACTATAGACACTCATCAGGAGTTTACCATGAGCAAGAAACAGAAGACTTACACCGCAGAATTTAAAGTTGAAGCAATAAAATTGATTGAAGCCAATCAAGGCAATGTATCGGAAACAGCCAGACAACTTGGCATTTCAATGCAAACTCTTTCAAATTGGAATAATAAAGCAAAGACTGGCACCTTAGCAGGCACTAAACAATATTCACCTGATCTAAATGCCTTACTCGAAGAAAATAAAAAGCTCAAACAACAGCTCAAAACAGCTGAAATGGAACGTGAATTTCTAAAAAAGGCAGCAGCGTACTTTGCGAAAGAAAGTCAGTAAGGTACGCCTATATGAAACAGCAAAGACATTTATTCCCGATTAGCTTTATGGCTAGATTACTTCACGTTTCAGTGTCACGATTTTATGATTGGCTAAAACGAGGCATGAATAAAAGATTGGTTCAGCGAAATCAACAGACAATTTTGGTCAAAATAGCTCATGAGGAAACTAAACAAAGCTATGGCTATATTCGATTAACTAAACATTTACAAGCGCAAGGTATCAAAATCAGTACGTATGCTGTACGTCAAATAAAAAAGCTCAACCAGCTGTATTGTAAGCGTCATAAGCGTTTCAAAAGAACTACGAAGAGTGATCATAATCGAGCGATCTACGCAAATTTACTAGAGCAACAGTTTTCAATGACTAAGCCCAATCTTGCATGGTCAAGCGATATTACATACATTTGGACTGCTGAAGGTTGGTTATACTTGGCAGCAGTAAAAGACCTGTACACGAAACAAGTGGTTGGCTATAGCTTAAATGAGCGTATGACCGCACAACTTGTTTGCAATGCACTGACTATGGCGATTCGTAATCAAAAACCAACGAAAGGCTTAATTGTTCATTCGGACAGAGGCAGCCAATATTGCAGCCATGAATATCGAAAGATACTGGAAAAATGTGATTTTCAAGGTTCAATGAGCAAACGTGGGGACTGTTACGATAATGCACCGATTGAAAGTTTCTGGGGCATACTCAAGAATGAATTAGTGCATCATTGCAACTATAAAACCAGAGATGAAGCTAAAGCAGATATTACAAAATACATTGTGTTATTTTATAATCAGCGAAGAATTCAAAAGAGTTTGGATT
Organism: Acinetobacter portensis; assembly: GCF_023158935.1. Classification (GTDB taxonomy): domain Bacteria; phylum Pseudomonadota; class Gammaproteobacteria; order Pseudomonadales; family Moraxellaceae; genus Acinetobacter; species Acinetobacter faecalis. Next base: position 2,480,671 of record NZ_CP096120.1, on the reverse strand, counting down.
TTAAAACGCCAAATCAAATAGCAGAGAACTTTTATCGGTTAGCTGCCTAGCATATCCCAAGTGAAAGTCTCCTGCTAATTCAGCACATATCACTTCATGTTGTTGCTGGATATGCGCCAGGACTGAACCTAACCGTTTATTCTCAACAATCTCATTTTGCTGCAGCCCAGCCAATTTATTGAAGATGCTGTAGTTGAGCTTTCGTCCTTCATGCATGAGGGCCACAGTGCCATCCGGATACTCCAGAAATGAAACGTATTGCCCAGCAAGCTTATGATTCAGCTCTGTCGGTTCAAGCAGATAAATACATTTGTCATAGGTAATCGTCAGGTTCTTGGTGACCTTACGCGGTTCCTGCCAGGTAAAAATATCATCCAGTTCAAGATCAGATTCGGTTAATGGTCGATGCAGGTTCTTTGAGTTTCGCGCACATTTGGCGAACTTCTGATTGAACTGCTCAATAAAGCAGGGCAACCAGGCATTTGCTTCTGCAATCGAACAGATGCCTTCCAGGCGCATCTCCTTGATCAAACGGTCCTGAAGGGTTCTATTCGCTCGCTCTACGCGACCTTTGGCCTGGGGTGAATTGGCGAAGATAATATCAATGTTTAACTCATTCAGAATCCGCCCAAATTGCGTGATCTGGCTGTCTTGCCTGGATTTCTGGTTGACTCTAAATACCGAGTGTTTATCGCTATAAAAGGCCAAGGGCTTGCCGTATTGCTCAATGTAGGCTCGGGTTGAAAGCATATAGTCAAAGGTCGTTTCAGCCTCACAAAAGCGTAGATGCAACAGCTTGCCGGTAGCATCATCGATATAAACCAGCAAACAGCATTTGGTGGCTCTTCCTTCAAACCAGTCATGATATGAGCCATCAATCTGGATCAGCTCACCGAAGCAATCACGGTTATAGCGTGGCTGGTATGGGCGTTTTAGACGTTTGGATCGCGGAATCCAAAGGTCATTTGCAGTCATCCAGCGCCGAACCGTTTCTACCGGGATATTCAGGTCAAACATGCTGCTGAGCTTCTCATGCGCCAAGGTAGGTCCAAAGCCCAGCAGATGTTCAGAAATAATGGAAAGACATTGCGATTTTAATAAATCGTCATGGCGATGATGGCCCGGTTGACCACGACTGGCATGCGTCATGCCTGAAACACCATCTTGATTGAGCTTCTGCAATAACCGGGTAATTTGACGGGTGGAAAGATTCAGGATTTCAGCAGCACGGACTTGGGTAATACGATGATCTCGAACGTCTTGCAGAACTGCAAGACGTTGAATTTCTTTGTCAGACATAGTGATCAGCATCTATATTTTATATCCAGTCCATGGTGATAAAAACCATCATAAACCAGACATTTTTATTGGTGAGAATATAGACACTTTAAATGGGTTCTAACAAAAACTGTTATTCCCAAGTAGAAATGTCCTACCTAATAACCAAATAGAAATGTCCTATACAGGACTTTCCAAGTCAAGCACAGGATTCAGATTTCGTTCTTTGATTGCTGTTTTCTGTGCACGTCTACGTGGCATCTTTTGAGAACGATTACGTTTGTTTTGCTGTTCCAATTCTTCATGCTGTTGCTGGATATGAGCCAAGACTGAACCCAAACGTTTATTCTCAACGATCTCTCGCTGGTTGAGCTGACTTAACTTATCGAAGATGCTGTAATTGATCTTCCGACCTTGATGCTCAATCGCTACCGTACCATCAGGGTATTCCAGAAATTCAAGATATTTACCGATTAGCCTCTGATTTTCCTCTGTATTCTCCAGGAGATATACGCATTTATCATAAGTAATGGTCAAGCTATTCGTGACTCTACGGGGTTCACGCCAGGTAAAAACATCATCTAATTCCTCAGCTGTTTCAGTGACAGTCCGGTGTAGATCCTTGGGATTAAAAGCCATCTTGGCAAATTTACGATTAAACTGCTCGATAAAGTAGGGTAACCACTTATTCGCATCTGCAATCGAATTGATACCCTCCAGGCGCATTTCCTTGATCAGACGGTCCTGAAGGGTTCTGTTGGCACGTTCTACGCGACCTTTGGCCTGGGGTGAGTTAGCGAAGATGATATCGATATTGAGGGTACTGAGTACGCGTCCAAACTGGGTAATCTTGCTGTCTTTCTTGCTGCTTTGATTCACCCTAAAGACTGAATGTTTGTCGCTGTAAAACGCTAAAGGCTTACCATGCTGTTCAACATACAAGCGTGTCGAAATCATATAGTCAAAGGCTGATTCTGATTCACAGAAGCGTAAATGCTGCAATTTGCCTGTGGCATCATCGATAAAGACTAGCAGACAGCATTTAGCGGCTCTTCCTTCAAACCAGTCATGGTGTGAGCCATCGATTTGTACCAGTTCACCATAACAATCTCGGTTATATCGAGGCTGATATGGGCGTTTCAGGCGCTTGGAGCGAGGAATCCATAAATCGGCTGCAATCATCCAGCAACGCAGGGTTTCCACTGAAAGATCGAATCCATGAACGGTAGTGAGCTTTTCATGCGCTAAAGTGGGTCCGAAACCATGGAGTTGATCCGAAACAATATTGAGGCACTTGAGTCTGAGTTCTTCAGGAAGTTTGCAGTTGCTGGTTTGGCCACGACCAGCATGGGCTAATGCAGCTGGGCCTTGAGCTTTGTATTTCTGCAGTAAGCGTCTGATCTGACGTTCTGAAATATGAAGTAGCTGAGCAGCCTGGGATTGAGTTATGCGTTGATCGCAGATTTCCTGCAAGACCGACAATCGTTTAAGTTCTTTATCCGACATAGACACCAACATATCAAACCGTCCGCTTCAATAATCGCAAAAGTGCATATTCTAAAAGCGGACATTTTTACTTTGGAGAAACCGGACATTTCTATTTTGGGCTTACAACCATAAATAAAGAAAAGAGCTGGAATCTCACCTATAAGAGTACTTAAGTCATGTATCCAACTTTCTGCCATCCAAAGAGAGAACCAAGTCCATAGGCAGGCAAATAAGATTGCTATAACAAATTTTTGACGTACAGAAATATAAAACCAAGATTTTGACTTTTGATTATTTTTTACGTTTACTTCAGTAGGAGGCATTGTAGTAGGCACACTTTTTGTCAGAGCTTTTTTATTTTAGAAATATCAAGCCTAGTCTCAGATTTTTGACCTTAACTCTAAAAAATACATGAATATTTAAATATTTTTGGAGTTAATAAGTGAACATAAATTATACATTAAAATATTAGATTTATCTCATAAATTTAAAATATGGTCTTTTTCAACATAATTATTGAGTTTCGCTAAAATTAACATAATACACCTTATACGAAATATTTTGTAAAAACCATTTAAAAACAATATCTTATAAATGTAAAAACAGCCTGAGCAGTCACGCTCAGGCTGTTTTAGTGATTTTTTATGTTCCACGATCAAAAAACAATCAATGTTCCACGGTTTTGTTTAGCTTTGGCGAATAATCAATGGATGCCATTGAAGCCTTTTAGGTCTTCCGTTTTCTCAAAAATGAAGTCTCTACGATCCAGGATTAGGCAGTTTTTATTGTGAACCGTACCGGGTTTGTCGGAGAGTCAATATTCTGAGAGACTATTCCGATGAAAAAACCAAACTATACCCCCGAAATTAGAGAAAGAGCGGTTCAATTACTAATTGAATCTGAAAAAGATTATCCATCGAATTGGGCAGCAGTTTCCGCAATTGCTCCTAAAATTGGCTGTACTCCTGAAACACTACGTGTTTGGTATCAAAAATACTTAGATCAACAAAATCCAGCCAAAGTACAACAGGTATCTGACCAAGAAAAAATGAAGCAAATGGAACGTGAAATTAAAGAATTAAAACGTGCCAATGAAATTCTACGTAAAGCAGCCGCTTTTTTCGCCCAGGCGGAGCTCGACCGCCCACACAAATAATGGTGGATTTTATCCATAACAATAAAGATCGATATGGTGTTGAAGCGATTTGTAGAATTTTACCGATTGCAGCTTCGACCTATTATAGGGCTTTAGATCTCGTTGATAACCCAGAACATCGAGCAAATCAAACGTATTTGGAAAGAAAGTTCAGGTCGATATGGTGTACGTAAAGTTTGGCAACAATTGAAACGTGAGGGTTATGTTATTGCACGTTGTACAGTTGCTCGATTGATGCAAAAGCTAGATATACAAGGTGTTTGGCGTGGTAAGAACAAACAAACTACCCGCAGCCGAGATGATCAAAAACGGGCAAGTGATTTAGTGAAACGGAATTTTAGTGCTGATCGACCTGACCCTTGCGAAGCAGTGCTTCTCAGGTCAGTGACTTTACGTATATTCAAACCAATTCTGGCTGGGTCTACACCGCATTTATTATTGATGTGTTCTCACGAGCAATTGTTGGATGGAAAGTATCTACACGGATGAATACAGATATGGTGCTCGATGCATTGGAGCAAGCATTGCACGATCGAGGCATGCCAAAGAATGTAATTCATCATTCCGATAGAGGTGTTCAATATCTTTCTATTCGCTATACCAATCGTTTAGAAGCAGCAAATTTACGAGCATCAGTCGGTACAACGGGTGATTCATACGATAATGCTTTGGCTGATTGAGTTTGAAGCAATGTACTATGATAAGATTAATCCGTTAGGTCAGGTGGCCTAACTTAAATAAAAAAGTCTCCGACAAACCCGGTACAGTTCACTTTTGGGGAATACTGAAAAATGAGTTAGTGCATCATTACAACTATCAAACCAGAGAAGAAGCCAAAGCAGATATTATAAAATACATTGAGTTATTTTATAATCATCGAAGAATTCAAAAGGGTTTGGGTTTTAAGACACCAAATCAAATGGCCGAAGACTTTTATAAGTTGGCTGCCTAGAATCTCCCAAGGGAAAGTCTCCTGATAATTCAGCGTATATCATTTAGATGCAGGCCTGCATAGTGAAGGGCAGTTTGTAAAAGCTCTTGATGAGTTTTCAAAACAAAATGGCTTAATGGGGAAAGCCACACATTGGATTAAAAATATTGGTTCTTTAAGTACAGAGGTGGCAGAGGTAAAAGCTGAAGTGACACTTCTACAAGGACAAGTGAATTCCAGTATTTTGTCTAGCATTACTAAACTGGCTCAGCAGGGGAAACCTATTTTACTGTTACTTGATGAGATTCAGGCTTTAGCTAGTTCAAAATATAAAACCACGATTGCCAGTTTACGTACCGCTTTAGATATGCATAAAGAAACAATAAAGGTGATTTTTACTGGTTCAAGTCGAGAAGGCCTGAGACAAATGTTTTCTGTGAGTAGTGCTCCATTTTTTCATTATGGACAGAATTTACCTTTTGCAAATCTAACAAAAGCATTTACAGATTATCTGGCAGATGTATTTAATCAGACAACAGGACGTAGTTTGAATAAAGAAATTTTATGGCACGCTTTTTTAGATATGAAGCAAAGTCCTCAACTAGCAAGATCATTAGTGGAGCGTTTAGCCTTAAACCCAATGCTGGCTATAGATTTTGCCAAGGAACAGCTTATAGCCGATACAATGGGGCATCGTGACTTTTCGGGATTATGGGGAGAGTTTAAGTTATTAGAACAGCTAATTTTAAAAGCCATAGCGGAATCACAAGTTGAACTTTATAGTAGTCAATTTAGACAACATCTGGCTGATTCCATTGGTGTAGATAACATTGCGGTATCAAGTATTCAATCGGCCCTACGTTCTTTATCAAAAAAACAAATTATTTTTAAACCAGAAAATGGTACTTATGAAATCGAGGATGCTCTTTTTAAAGAATGGATTATGGATGAAGCATAATTTTGAAAACTCACTTGGATAAAAATAATACTTTACTACTATAATAAGTATATAATAGGCAAAACTGCCTATACTTTACTATTTAAATAGAATTATGAATGATTTTTGCTCTGTCCAAATATTTCTGAATAATCAATGGATCGATTGTGCCACTATTGAAGTAATAGGTGAAAAAGCTAAAGGTTGGAAAGCTAGCTGCGGAACATATTATTCAATGGATTATGCAATTGAACATATGGGGTTACGAGATGGTCATGCTGTTTCAAACCATTATCCGATTAATTTAGAAAGCAATATTGAGCCTACGTGGCCAGCTTTTCTAATTGATCTATTACCTCAAGGATATGGTCGAAAAGAACTATTAAAAAAACTTGGTCGCCCTGAGTATGAAGAAGAGTCGGCAGATTGGTCATTGCTTAAAGTAGGAGCGAGCAACCCTATTGGTAACTTAAGAATAAAAGAAGCTCATGAATGGCTTTTAACTCAACAGTCAGATCAGTTAGTACAAGGATTTTCAATACAGGAAATTATCGAACGTAGTGAAGAGTTTCTTGAGTCATTATCATCTTTTGGACTATTTATCTCTGGATCATCGGGTGTTCAAGGTGAGTGGCCAAAACTATTACTCACACAAGGTCATGATGAGTTATTTTATCTTGATCATACGTTACCTGATGAAATGGCTAAACAGCACTGGTTGGTTAAATTTAGCCGAGGAACGGATCAACGTCTAAACAAAATTTTGAATCAAGAACCCTTATATATGCAAATAGCAGCATATTTAGGATTGCGAGTGTTTAGACCTCTAGAATTACATGGAAGAACTTTATTTATTCCACGTTTTGATCGGCAAGTGGTTGATAACCGTGTTGAAAGAATAGCCCAAGAAAGTTTAGCTTCTTTTAGTGGAAAAGCGGGCTTCGGAGTAAAAATGTCTCATAACGAAGTCTGCAAAATTATCATGAATTATTGTACGGATCCAGAAACAGAAATTCTTGAATATGTAAAAAGAGATTTAGCCAATATCGCTTTAGGAAATAAAGATAATCATACCCGTAATACGGCATTTCAAAGGCTTAACAATGGCGATATTCAATTAACGCCTTTATTTGATTTTGCCCCTATGTGGCTACATCCTGATGGAATCGCGAGATCTACTCGATGGGAAAAAGACGATAACAACTGGGCTTCAATTGCTCATCAAATTGTAGAATGCAGTTCTTTAACCATAGAACAAATAAAATCTGTATTTTCTGAACAATTACCTTTGTATCAAGGGCTTTTAACCCATATGAAATCTATCGGGATAGATGATGAAATTCTAGAAAATTGTGCATATCGCATTGAAGGTATTTGCGCACAATTAAAGGAGATTTGTTATGGATAAACGTTTTATTCCACTCTCTCAAATAGAGCAAATTAGAAAAAGACAATATGTCTTAGAAATGATTCAGCTTAATCCAGACTGGCCGATACATGTCATTGCAAAATTCATTAGAACAGAGCTGCATCTGACATTACATGAAATGTCCAAGATCACTAAAATTTCGCTTCAGACTTTACAGAAGCTCGAGCGATCAGATGCAAATCCAACCTTAGAAACAATGCTAAAACTTTTAACCCCATTTGGTTTAAAATTAACTGTCGTGAAGAAATGAGAACTTTCTATCAGGATATTTTCGACCTCAATGATCTGTTTAACTTCTCTGATTTGATTGTCTTTACTCACAATATTCCTATTGAGTGAGTCGAATCTGTGCTCAGGTTGAGCAGTTCGGCTACTATTCTGAAATGACAGCTTTGTCCGTTATAATTGTATAAACATTTTGGTGTCTGGTAATTATGTCCTTATTGATCAATTTTCTATCTCGCTTTAGTACTGCAACTCTTCAGCGCAGTCTGAGCTATGCTAAACACATTGATAGGGAAACAATTGAGTTCTTTGAGGAAAATGATGATGTCACGATGTATGCTCAAATTGAAGGGACAGATTATTACGATACCGCGATTACCTATAATCTTAAAAAAGACCGTTTAATCGATGATGACTGCACTTGTCCAGTTGGATATAACTGTAAACATGCTGCTGCTTTAGCGCGGTTATTCTTTCAAGAATATCGTCAGGAATTTCAACAGCGTTATGCTGAATCTCAATCTCCGCAGGGAATCGCAAAACGCCGATGGGGGGATGATCAGGCGCAGCGCTGGTTGAATGATTTTAAACGGTATTTACAACAGACTGAACCAGAGCAATCTGTCAAAACAAACAATTATTTAATTTACCTGCTAGATCAGTCGGTCAGCTTAAAGAAATTGACAGTTGATGTTCAGAAGGCCAGACGCAATAAAAACGGCTCAATTGCGGGGGAAAGTTATTATACCCAATATGAAAATATCACCAGAAAGCATCTGACTTTACCTGAACAAAAACGACAATTATTTAACCAGATTTATTATTATGCCAAAATAAACAGTGACGAACGATTTTATCAAAGCAATCTTGATATCTCCGGAATTTTATTGGAGCATTTCAAATCTTTTATTCAAAGTGGCGATGTGTACTGGCAAAAAAAGAGCCATACTGCACTTCAATGGTCAGAACAAGGCTATCACATCGAACTGATCTGGCAACAAGGTGTAAACAAACAGACAGAGCATTTAAACATTGAATTGGTCAATGGTGATATTCGACTCGATTTGAAATCAAATCCACATATTCAGATTCTCGCGAGTCATCCACCATGTTATGTGGATATTCAACAGAACACGGTGGGCCAGTTATATGGTGAATATACGGCAAATCTTCTGTACCATTTTTTACAGATGCCTGATCTTCCATCTATGCTCTTGCCAGAGTTTGAGAAACTGACTCATCAATATTCAGACGTGAAAAATCTGCCTCAGCCCGAGTCTATTCAGCATATTGATGTCCTTGAGGGTAGTCCCCAGCCAATTTTACGCTTCGGTGTTTTAGATAAATTTGATTGGAAATGGGAAGAGTCTGTTTGTGCTGAAATTGAATTCTCCTATGCAGGTGGAAGAATAAAAGCAGGTACATCAGGCGACAGTTTTATTGGTGAGCAGCATGACAAAATGGTACGACAGCTTCGGGACTTAGTTCAGGAACAACAGTCAATCCAACGTTTACAGCTATTGGTCGAATCACTGAAGTGGGTGAAAGATCTTAGTTATGACCATCAATTAAAACTGAATAAACAACGTCTTGATTCTATGGTTTTTGCTTTCTATGGAGATTGGATCAAACAGCTGATGCCCATCAATCAAATTGAGTTGATGGGCTGGCAGATAGAGCATCTGAATAACAGCCCCTTTAATCTGCAATATGTTGAAAATTTAAATATTTCTATCACTGAATCTGAAGGTCAGCAGGACTGGTTCAATATCGGGGCGACGGTTCAAGACAGTGCAGGCAATTCTTATAATTTGCTTGATGCGCTCGTAGCTTTGGTGCGAGTAAATCCTGATTTACTTGATCCGCGGACGTTTATTCATCTGCATGACAGTCAAATTTTCACCGTGAAAACTGCAGTTGATCAACCTGATTTGGCTCTATCCGCTAGGGATATTAAGCCGGTATTGTTACATCTGCAGAGCATTTTACAGCAAGAAGAGCGCAGTATTGATCGCTATGATGCGAGTCAATTATTAGAATTACAGCATAATCTTGGGATGACATGGCAGGTCAGTGATCGCCTGCAGCAATTTGTACAGAAATTCAAACAAGGCTATCAGCAACAACTGCCGACACCACAAGGTTTTCAGGGGGAGTTGCGTCCATACCAGCAGCAGGGCTTAGGCTGGTTACAGTTTTTAAGGGAAACCCAGCATGGCGGGATTCTGGCAGATGATATGGGCTTGGGGAAAACAGCACAAACTTTAGCCCATTTACTCATGGAAAAGCAGGCTGGATATTTGCAGGACAGTCCCGCCTTAATTGTTGCACCCACATCGCTGATGCATAACTGGTTCAAAGAAGCGGAGAAATTTACCCCTGAGCTCAAGGTATTGCTGCTACAGGGGCCCGACCGCCATCAGAATTTTGAGCAGATTCCGCACTATGATATTGTGTTAACCACCTATCCGCTTCTAGCGAGAGATGAAGAACAACTAAAGCAATATGAATATCATCAACTCATTTTGGATGAGGCGCAGAATATCAAAAATCCGCGTGCCAAAGCTGCACAGGTAGTACGCCAATTAAAAGCACGACATCGTTTGTGTCTAACAGGTACCCCGATGGAAAATCATTTGGGTGAACTGTGGGCACTATTTTATTTCCTGATGCCAGGATTTTTATATTCACAAGAAATTTTTAATAAAAAGTACCGTCATCCGATTGAAAAACGCGGTGATCAGCAGTTAAGGCAAAAGCTGGTCAACCGGATTAAGCCCTTCATTTTACGTCGCTTGAAAACTGACGTAGCCAAAGAATTGCCAGAAAAAACTACGATTGAAGTCAATATTGATATGAATGACCAGCAATCCAAGTTATATGAGGCTGTTCGTGCCACGATGCAGGAAAATATTCAGAAAATTGTGGCAGAAAAAGGCTTTAAACGTAGTCAAATTCAAATTTTAGATGCCTTACTGAAGCTACGTCAGGTGTGCTGCCATCCTAGCTTACTAAAGCTGGATTCAGTGAAAACCGGGCAGGCACACTCTGCCAAACTTGAACAGTTGATGGATATGGTCGTTCCAATGGTGGAGGAGGGGCGAAAAATTCTGATCTTCTCTCAGTTTACCTCAATGTTGGAACTGATTGAGCAACAGCTCCATCACGCAGAAATTGGCTATGTGAAGCTGACTGGAAAGACCAAAAAGCGAGATGAAGTCATTACAGCATTTCAGTCTGGACAAGTGCCGGTATTTTTAATCAGTCTGAAAGCAGGAGGGGTCGGTCTGAATTTAACCGCCGCAGATACAGTCATTCACTATGATCCATGGTGGAACCCTGCTGCTGAAGATCAAGCTTCAGATCGTGCATGGCGGATTGGACAGGACAAGCCAGTATTTGTGTATAAGCTGATTACCAATAAAAGCATAGAAGAAAAAATTCTTGCCTTACAGCAAAATAAAGCAGAACTGGCACAGTCTATTCTAAGTACCGATCATGAGGGCGAAGCGAAACTGACGGAAAATGACGTGATGAACTTGTTTGAGAAATTTTAGTTTGGTTTCAGATTACCCTAATCATCTGTAAGTATCTGAAAGTCTGGATGCAATTTTTTCCAATGTGCTCTTAATTTTTCTTTATGAGCGGAAATCATAGGTAAGTCTAGTAATAGCACTGGCCATACTGACCGTGCTTTGTCCATGATCGCGTGAAGTTGTTTTTCAATAACACGCCATGGAACGCCGACTTTTTCTGCCCATTGCTTAAAATGCTTCATCTCAGCTAGATACCAATCTTTATTTTTGGCAAGATTTAATGCGAAATGACGCTCATTTTCAATATATACACTGGTCATTAATATATCGTATGCGGGAGATAATCTTGGGATTCTTTTATCGTGATAAATCATACTCCAGTTCTTTAAGTGTGCATCTCCATTGGCGAGTAAAATATTTATGAGTAAACGGCTAGCAAATTGCTGAATATCAAAAATTTTGTTATCTGAAAATTGATAAATGATCTTTCCTATCTGCTCATAATTTGTGGTGCTGTATTTCTGATGTGGATATGCGCCGAAGATCTGAGCAAAATCTTCGATGTGAATAAGCTCTGTAGTATCAGCAGTACTCTGTCTATCAAATCTTTTGATTGCGAAAGCATATTGCTCTTGGGGTAAATTTAATGGTGGAAGGTCTTGTAAAAGGGCCATATCCACCAAGCGAATCTCAGGGACATCTATTCCGACCGTTTTGGCAAGGGTCATCATAGAATATTCATTTAGCGGAACAAAAGCATGTCTGGAAGAAGGAGTTTTGATAATCCAGTCCCCGAGTAGAGTCGTTTCCGTTGCCTGTGCTAGTGTAAAACGCCCATCTTTGGCTTTCATGGAAAACTTCATTTGGACGCCGGCCAAGGAAAACTTATTATCTGTTCGAATCTCTTGCTTTAAAATTTGATCTGGATTCGAGATCTGCAGTTTGAATTTTATTTCATCTGGAATTTCTTCTGGATCTAATGGAGTCGCAATGAGTGCTCCAGGTAAATCATGACCTAAATCTGCCAATAACTGAAATTCATTGTCTATATGTACTTTGAGGCTTTGTGCAATCAGTTCACGTAATGCCCCTTCTGGTAGCAAGTTTGATAGCAAGGGGTGTAAGCGCTGATGTGTAACATAGGTCTTTTCTAAAATTTTATCCGCTTGAGGATACAAGGGGGAAGTCAGCAGGCTCAAGGTCGGACGTTGCTGATCAAAGCGGAAAGAATCTGTAAAAACCAGAATATTTTTTCCACTCTGAAATCCTGCCAAGTATCCAACGACAGCGTGATGTAATGTTAATTTCAGGACGGCAACAGTATTCATGGTTCCTCTCCTCCGAGAAGACCCTTCCATGGGTTAGTCATTAAGTTATCCTGATCTTCAATAGTGACTTTAATTTCATCATTCAATAATTGTCTAATCAAATGAACCTTATCATCAGGGATGAGCATCAGTTGAGCATTTAATCCTGCCGCGATAATTTCTAAGGTCTCTAATCGAGGGTTACCCTGACTTTCCAGCTTTTGGTATTGCTGTCTTGAAATGCCTGTACGGGATTGCATATCAACTTGCTTTAAGCCTAATTGGGTTCGTCTTTTTTTGATTTGCTGAAGTAAAGACTTATTCATTGTAGATACATTTATTGCTTTTAGGTCATATAAGAAACATATTAGTTTCTTTTTTTTTGAAAAGCAATTTATGAATTTATCATTTCGATCTATAAAAGCCTTAGCTACGTAGTGATCTGAAATCACTCTGAAAATACAGTTAAAATACGCGGTTCAATTTACCTTAATCTCCTTACGTAATTGGCAGCCAGATCTGAACTGTTGGCAACTCTCTGGCAAAATTCCCTGGCAGCCCTGCATTTAACTGCCTAGCGCCTAAATAATAACAAACCCGCCGTGCAGTTAGTATAGAGTAAGTAAAGGAATGGTTGACTGTGATCATGAAAATAGCATATCAAGCTGGAGGGAAACTAGACGGCTAAGTATAGTAATATCAATAGTTTTAATACTTTAGAAACATTAACCGTCGGTTCAGAACACTGATATGTGCTGAATTAGCAGGAGACTTTCACTTGGGATATGCTAGGCAGCTAACCGATAAAAGTTCTCTGCTATTTGATTTGGCGTTTTAAAATCCAAACTCTTTTGAATTCTTCGCTGATTATAAAATAACACAATGTATTTTGTAATATCTGCTTTAGCTTCATCTCTGGTTTTATAGTTGCAATGATGCACTAATTCATTCTTGAGTATGCCCCAGAAACTTTCAATCGGTGCATTATCGTAACAGTCCCCACGTTTGCTCATTGAACCTTGAAAATCACATTTTTCCAGTATCTTTCGATATTCATGGCTGCAATATTGGCTGCCTCTGTCCGAATGAACAATTAAGCCTTTCGTTGGTTTTTGATTACGAATCGCCATAGTCAGTGCATTGCAAACAAGTTGTGCGGTCATACGCTCATTTAAGCTATAGCCAACCACTTGTTTCGTGTACAGGTCTTTTACTGCTGCCAAGTATAACCAACCTTCAGCAGTCCAAATGTATGTAATATCGCTTGACCATGCAAGATTGGGCTTAGTCATTGAAAACTGTTGCTCTAGTAAATTTGCGTAGATCGCTCGATTATGATCACTCTTCGTAGTTCTTTTGAAACGCTTATGACGCTTACAATACAGCTGGTTGAGCTTTTTTATTTGACGTACAGCATACGTACTGATTTTGATACCTTGCGCTTGTAAATGTTTAGTTAATCGAATATAGCCATAGCTTTGTTTAGTTTCCTCATGAGCTATTTTGACCAAAATTGTCTGTTGATTTCGCTGAACCAATCTTTTATTCATGCCTCGTTTTAGCCAATCATAAAATCGTGACACTGAAACGTGAAGTAATCTAGCCATAAAGCTAATCGGGAATAAATGTCTTTGCTGTTTCATATAGGCGTACCTTACTGACTTTCTTTCGCAAAGTACGCTGCTGCCTTTTTTAGAAATTCACGTTCCATTTCAGCTGTTTTGAGCTGTTGTTTGAGCTTTTTATTTTCTTCGAGTAAGGCATTTAGATCAGGTGAATATTGTTTAGTGCCTGCTAAGGTGCCAGTCTTTGCTTTATTATTCCAATTTGAAAGAGTTTGCATTGAAATGCCAAGTTGTCTGGCTGTTTCCGATACATTGCCTTGATTGGCTTCAATCAATTTTATTGCTTCAACTTTAAATTCTGCGGTGTAAGTCTTCTGTTTCTTGCTCATGGTAAACTCCTGATGAGTGTCTATAGTTTACCAAGTTAAAACCTCCTGTTTTCTCAGCACACATCACCTCGACCTCGCTTCAATTTCCCATGAAAACCACGTTGTCTTTTTGCTCCAAAATAGCTCTCATCAACTTCAATAGAACCTACAAACTTTGCTCTTAAATCTGTTTGATGATCGTAGATTGCTTCTCTAAAAAGCATGTACCAATAGTTGATGGTATTACGGTTCAAGTTAAGCAATAAGGCTGTTTTAGAAGCAGGAATATCAATGCAAAAGCACTGAATAATTTTTTTAATCTTATAGTGACTTAATTTACTGTTTTCTATCATGATTCTAGACTAATATATCTATTCTGCTAGTCTAGAGCCTTGATAATAATCGATTAAGCAGCAAATTATTGGAGTAACGTTTTGAACGCACCTGAATTCCCTGTTGATGAAGCTGCTCGTTTACTTGCATTACAGCGAACTAATTTGCTGGATACGCCAGCAGAGAAGCGCTTTGACCGCATTACAAGATTAGCAGCGTCTGTATTTAAAGTGCCAATATGCCTTATCTCTTTGGTGGATAGTGACCGGCAATGGTTTAAATCTAAAGTGGGTCTTGACGCTTGTGAAACAGGCCGTGATATCTCATTTTGTGGCCATGCGATATTGCATGAGGATATTTTAATTGTTTCAGATGCAACAAAAGATGAGCGCTTTTCGTCAAATCCTTTAGTAACCCACGCGCCGCATATTCGTTTTTATGCGGGTGCACCGCTGCGAGAGACAAGTGGGCAACTCATCGGCACTCTATGTCTCATTGACTCCGTGGCCAGAGACTTTTCAGCAAAAGAGCAGCAAGAACTGCGCGAATTTGCAGACATGGTTGAGTATGAAATTGCCAAAGAAGATCAAGCTCGACTTCAAGAGCAGTTTTTAAAAGGCATGGCAAAAACAACCTCAATACTGGCAACACTGCCTGATATGGTATTTGTTATTGACCGAAACTTTCGTTTTTTGGTTTGCAAAGAGCATCCTGACTTACTTAAACCTCAACAAGCGATTTTGGGGCGTACCGTTCATGAGATACTACCCAATGAGCTAGGTCATCAACTCGTAGAGTGCCTCAAGCAAGCCTTTTGTAACAACGATGTGATTCATCATAACTACACGTTTGAAAAGTCAAATCAATCGTTCGAAGCCCGATACAAAAAGATTGATGATAATGAAGTATTAGTGGTCATTCGTAATACCTCTGCACAAGTTGAAGCGCAGTCAGAAATAAGACGCCTTTCTGAAGTTGCAAGGCAGACAACCAATGGTGTGGTAATAACTGATGTCAAAGGTCGAATTATATGGATTAATGAAGCCTTCTCCTTTCTTACAGGATATAGCATTGAAGAAATGCAGGGTAAAAAGCCTGGGGAGTTATTACAAAGGCCCGACACTGATCCTGCCACTGTTGCAATAATGAGAGATGCGCTTGCTCAACAGAACGGCTTTAATGTTGATGTTGTAAATTATTCAAAAGCGCAAAATTCCTACTGGGTGAGAATAGCTTGTAACCCTCTGTTTAGTGAAAGTGGTAGTTTGAGCGGCTATATTGCAATTGAAACAGATATTACAAAAGAGAAACAGGATGAAGAGCTCATAAGGAACAGTCAGAATTTACTTAAGGCCGTAATAGACGCTAACAATATAGGCACATGGCATTTTAATATTCAAACAGGCGAGTTGATTATCAATGATGAATGGGCCGCATTACTGGGTTACACACTTTCTGAGTTATTACCGGGAAACAGATACACGTGGGAAAGGCTAACGCATCCTGATGACCTGGCTTATTGTGCAACTATTCTTGAAAAGCACATGTCAGGCCTAATACCCATATATGAAGCCAATCTTCGTATGAAACACAAAAATGGTGAATGGAAATGGATAAACACCAGAGGGCGTATTTCTTCAAGGACATATGATGGCAAAGCTCTATGGTTATTGGGTACACACTTTGATATCAATGACCAAATAATTGCAGAAAAAGCGCTTAGTGATAAGTCAAGGCAGATGGAAGCTGTTGTTGAAGGGTTGCTTGATGGCATTATTACTATTGATGGTCGTGGTAAAATTCTGACATTTAACCAAGCCGCACAGGAAATCTTCGGCTATACGGAAGATGAAACGCTTGGCAAAAATATTAGCATGTTGATGGGGTCACCTCATCGAGAGCATCACGATAGCTACTTATCAAATTATATAGAACGTGGTGTCAGTGACATTACTGGGCGTATTCGTGAGCTTGAGGCCTTGCGCAAAGATGGTTCTATGTTTCCAATCGAGCTTGGTGTAGTTGAAGTTCAAATGGCTGGTGAAGTTAACTTTATCGGTGTTGTCAGGGATATCACTGAGCGTAAACAACGTGAAAATGAAATTCACAAGTTAGCATTTTATGACCCATTAACATTGCTACCTAATCGACGTCTGTTGTTGGACAGATTGACGGGAGCTATAAATCATAGCGTTCGTACAAGGAACTTCTCAGCATTATTTTTTCTTGATTTAGATAACTTTAAAAACCTTAATGATAGTGCTGGTCATAATAAAGGTGATTTGCTGTTGTGTCAGGTCGCTGAGCGTCTTGTCAACTCAGTGAGACAAGGTGATACCGTAGCGCGTTTAGGCGGCGATGAGTTTGTTATTATTGCATCAGATTTAAGTCATGAACCAACATTAGCAGCGAACCAGGCTGAGAGACTTGCACAAAAAATCGTGAGTAATTTAACAAGGGAATATAATCTTGACGGTCTAACTTACAATAGTTCGGCAAGCATTGGTGTAACACTTTTTAACAGTGAAAATCTGTCAAAAGAAGATTTGTTAAAGCAAGCTGATATGGCTATGTACAAGGCTAAATATGCTGGCCGAAATGGTGTGCAGTTTTTTGACCCGCAAATGCAAGTTGCAGTAAGCTCAAGAGCAGCGATTATTAGCGACTTATACTCTGCAATACAAAGCCAGCAATTTGTACTTTTCTATCAAAAACAGGTCAATCACCTGAAGCAGTGTATTGGTGTTGAGGTATTGTTACGCTGGATACACCCAGAAAAAGGCATGGTGTCGCCACTGCAATTTATCCCATTAGCGGAGGAAACAGGTCTTATTGTACCGATTGGCGAGTGGGTGCTAGAGGAAGCTTGCTCCACTCTGGCAAAATGGTCTTTAGAATCCGAAAAACAACACCTAAGCATTGCGGTTAACATAAGCGTAGTTCAATTTAGCAAAGATAATTTTGTTCAGACTGTTTTAAATGCATTGAAAACCTCAGGTGCAAATCCACAGTTGCTAAAGCTGGAAATTACGGAAACGTTGCTCGCAAATAACATTCCTGATGTTAAAGCTAAGATGAAAGAGTTGCAGCAGCACGGCGTGACTTTTTCAATCGATGATTTTGGTACAGGCTATTCATCCTTATCCTACTTAAAACAATTGCCTATAAATCAGTTGAAAATTGACCAAGGGTTTGTTCGAGATATTATCAATAGCAGTAATGATAGGGCCATAGCTCAGGCAGTTATAACATTAGCCAACTCAATGGAACTGCAAGTCATAGCTGAGGGTGTTGAAACAGAAGCCCAGCGCGCGTTATTGCAGAGTATGGGGTGTCACACCTATCAAGGCTATTTATACGGAAAACCGTGTCGGATAGAAGAGCTGCATTTTTAAAAGATAATTAGTAAGGTACATTAAGCGGGTTTTAATTTAGTAGTTTATGGGCAATAAAATCCGAAAAGGTAATGTCCGCTATATCAAACAAAGCATACTTTTGAATGAGCACTATGATACGAAGAGAAATTTCCGCAATTCGCTCAAAGCGGTCCAATCGAGCCTGTAAATTATTTTGTGTAAGTTCCATTTTTTATAAATGATCTTTTAATCGATCATCGAAATGAATCGTAAACCAATTCATCGCTAAACGCCAATTTTGGATTGGCATCGTCCATTTTTTAGCAGCGTTTGATGTTGCTAAATAAATGACCTTTTTTACTGAATCATCTGAAGAGAAGATCTTTCTCTTTTTTGTTGAATGGCGGATTACGCTATTCAGTGATTCAATCGCATTCGTCGTATAAATAGCATGACGTATTTCAGCTGGATAGCTAAAGATTGTCCGTATGTTTTCCCAATTTGCTCGCCAGGATTCTCCAATTTTTGGATATTGATGATTCCATTGATCACAAAAGAGTTCTAGGGACTTTAATGCATTTTCTTCTGTACTGGCCTGATAAATTGCTTTTAGTCCAGATGTAACAGCCTTGTAGTCTTTCCAACTTACAAATCTCAAGCTATTACGCACAACATGCACGATACACAGTTGAATATCGGTATGGGGGTAAACAGAGGCTATTGCATCAGGAAAGCCTTTTAGTCCATCTACACACGCAACAAGAATATCTTGTACCCCTCGATTTTTAAGTTCGGTGGCATTGCTGAATAAGTTGATGTTTAAATTCAGCCGTGAAGGTTCGACGGGGCTTTTTTAGCGTTGGTGCAGTGTCTATAACTGTCTTTAAATCGTAAGCGTCCGCTAAACCCCATCGCTATTTTTTAATTCGGTTCAGGTTTCCAGCAGTGTGGCAGTAATTCTTCTATTTGAGTCACTTTATGTGTCGGTAACCTTTTCAGCACATCACTTAAATAAGCATACGGATCCAGTCCATTCAGCTTTGCTGACTGGATTAAAGTCATGATATTGGCAGCTCGTTGACCACTACGCAGCGAGCCCGCAAACAGCCAGTTCTTGCGTCCTAACGCCCAAGGTCGCATTTGGTTCTCGACCCAGTTATTGCAAATAGGTAGATTGCCATCATCCAGATAGCGGCTTAAGGCTGGCCAACGCTTCAGCGTATAATGAATAGCCTTGGCGATTGGAGAACTCGACGGCACCGTCAGATAATGTTGGTTAAGCCATTCATACAGTTGTTGCATCACTGGTTGACTATACTGTTGTCGGTATTCCCGGCGTTGTTCTGCCGTACCATCAATCTTTTTCCTGAGTTCTGCTTCTATAGCATACAGTTTCTGAATCAGCACTAATGCCTGTTCAGCGACCTGACTTTTCTTGGTCACATGTAGTTCATGGAATTTACGACGTGCATGTGCCATGCAGCCCACTTCAATGATCTGACCAGATTTAAAGCGTGCTTTATAACCACTGTAATCATCACAGACCAAATGACCCTGCCAGCCTTTCAGGAAGTCTTCAGCATGCTGGCCAGAACGGCTATCTTGAAAGTCATAGATCACTGCCTGAACTGGATTGTACTGTGTGCTGGCATAGGCCCAGACATAACCTTTTTTGGGCTTTTTCTCATTTTCACCCATCTGCATGACCGTCACCGGTGTTTCATCTGCATGGATCACCTGCTGTTGCAGTACCACCTGTTTTAAGGCATTGGCCAGAGGTTCCAGTTCCACCCCACAGCGGCCAATCCAGTCAGATAAGGTTGATCTGGACAGATCAACACCTGCGCGTAGAAAGATTTGACGTTGACGGTACAGCGGTAAATGATCGGCATATTTCGATACCAGTACATGGCTAAGCAATTCAGGTGAAGCAATGCCTTTATCAATCACATAGGCGGGCATCGCTTGCTGAGTCAGGGTGTCACACTCATCACAGACCCATTTGCCACGCACATGCTGTTCCTTATAGAACTGTGCCGGTCTGAAATTCAGTTTCTCGCTGACATCTTCACCGATACGACGCAAGGTGCAGCCACAGCTGCATTGGGTTGATGCAGGTTCATGCTCAATACGGATGGTGTGTAGATGATCTGGCAGCAGTCGACGTTTAGGTTTGTTGACTGGGGCTTTCTGTGCAGCTGCATTGGTTTTATCTGCATTCAGCCGTTCCAGTTCCAGATCAACCGCTGCGATATCTTCTTCAACCGCCTCATCCCAGAGATGGATTTGTTTTGCGGTGAGATGTTCATTTTTATTGCCGAATTTGTGCTGTTTAAACAGCGCCAGTTCATGCTCGTATTTTTGAGTGAGAATAGAGAGATGTTGGTTGCATGCTTCCAGATGTTGAACTTTGCCATCTAATTGTTGATTGGTGACTTCCAGATGTTGAACTTTGGCATCTAATTGCTGATTTGATTGTGCCAAAGACTGATGCTGCATCGCTAATTGCCGGGTAAATTCCAGCAGTTGCTCATGGGTCAGTTGGTTTAAATCAGGCAGCGTTTTCATGACCGCAGTATGCCTGAGGTCATGAAGAGAATGAAATAGAACGTTTGGAGAATAGCAGAATGTACGAGCCTGGTTTAGAGCATCGTCACCACCTGCTGTCGTCCAATTCTCTGCCAGGGTAAACCCTGGATCAGTGCCTGCAACTGCTCTGGGCTGAGGGCTACATTTTCACCCTGGTGAACTTTAGCCCAGTGGAATTTTCCCTGTTCCAGCCGCCGGGCACACAGCCAGATGCCCAATCCATCATGCACCAGCACTTTCATGCGATGGCCACGCTTATTACAGAACAGGTAGGCGCAATGCGGTTTGATCGAGCCAAAGGCTCTCAGCACCTGAGCCATGGCAGTATCCATACCCGCACGCATGTCCATCGGCTGGGTAGAGAGCCAGATTTCATCGATATGGATCATGTTGCAAGTGCCTTGAGTAATTCTGCTAAAGCAGATATTTCTGATACTTGCCATTTCAAGTCAATTTCTGCTTTTGAGTGGGGTAAAGTAATTTGAACCGTTAACATGTCAGTAGGAGTAGGATCTAATGGTGCAGAGCAAGATAAGGCAATAAATGCAGGTTTATTCGGTAGTGGTGAGCGATCATTCCCTGGCTTAGCATCAATTAAGCGAATCCATTTGGATACAAGATTTGTATTCAATCCATGTTGCAAAGCGACCGAAGCAATTGAAACGTTCGGTGCTTTAAGGCAAAGGATTTCTTTCTTTGCTTCGAGAGGTTCATGTTCATCAGGGTTGTTACGTCGTAAAGGCTGTACGGCCTTATTTGTCTCGGAGAGTGGTGGCAGTCCAAACAACAAACCCCATGACCATAACTTATGGGGCTTGTTGGCTATTTTGCTGCGTATTGTGTGGCTTTTTGTGATTAAGCCTTACATCGCTCCACGCTGCGCTTCATCTTCCAAATAGCTTTCTAAAGAATCATCTAGCGCATATAACCATGGCGTGTGATGTGGCTTAGCCATTTTTCCAGTCATTACTGAGCGATAGACTTTATCTCTAAAGCCCATAATGTTTTCTTTTTTATGCTTTTTCCATTGCATGAAAATATCATGCACTGCATCAATATTGAATGATGGATAGTCCGTCTGCGCAATCAGGCGTTTGATGTAATCGCCTTGGAAGCGGGCAGATTGTTCATCGTTCAATAGGCGCTGCTCTTTTTCATGTAAGGTCTGCGTATGGCTCTGCATTTCTGCCGTGCTTGGTAAAGTAATTTTGCCCAAAATCACATCACGGACAAACCATGCTTGCGCATCGAACATATTGAAGGTGTACCATTGATCTTGCATGCCCAAGTAGAACAAGCGAGGATTCTTTTCCCACACCACACCCTGATATAAACCCTGCGGATAAAGGCAGTTATGTGTTCTGAGGCGTAGGTTATCTTCAATAAATGGGAAGTGGTGCAAATAGCCTGTGCATAAAATAATGGCATCAATTTTGGCAGATGTTCCATCACCAAAATAAGCAGTATTTTCATCTACACGCAGTAATTGTGGCTTTTCAGACCAGTTTTTAGGCCATTTAAAACCCATGGCTTTACTGCGATAGCAACTGTAAATTTGCTTAGCACCGTATTTATAACATTGTGAACCAATGTCTTCGGCAGAGTAGCTGCTGCCAACCAATAACACAGACTTACCTTTAAATTCCAGCGCATCACGGAAGTCGTGTGCGTGCAAAATGCGACCATGGAATTGATCAAAGCCTTCATAAACAGGAACACGTGGGGTAGAGAAGTGTCCAGATGCAACGACAACATAATCAAATTGTTCTGAATAGTGCTGTTGTTGTGCATAATCTTCGACATCTACCGTGAATTTTTGCGTTGTTTCATCATAGGCAATATGCTGAACGGCACTATTGAAACGGACTAAATCTTTGACCTGTGCTTTTTCTGCACGGCCTTTGATGTAATCCCACAGTACTGCACGTGGCGGATATGAAGCGATTGGTTTTTTGAAATGTTCATCAAAAGTATAATCGGCAAATTCTAGCGCTTCTTTGGGGCCATTTGACCATAAATAGCGGTACATACTGCCGTGGACAGGTTCCCCATGTTCATCTATACCAGTGCGCCAAGTATAGTTCCATAGCCCGCCCCAATCATTTTGTTTTTCGAAACATACAATTTCAGGAACTTGTAGACCTTTGGCCTTTGCTGACTGAAACGCTCTTAATTGGGCCATGCCACTTGGGCCAGCACCAATAATTGCAATTCGATCCATTGCTATCTCCATTAGTTTTGAGTTCTTAATTACCTCTCCAATTTTGAGTGTCACAATTTAGGATTTGAAATATAAGCATTATAAAGATAAGCAAATACAATCCTAAATTGAGCGATTAAAAATCTGTTCAAAATAGGATGTGAATTAAAAAAAAGAAAAAATAATAAAATGTGCTAAAGACAGTAAAAATTACCTAAGCAATTCATCTTTATAAAAAACACATTTTTAAGAAAGCTGATCTTATCATAATTTCTGATTAATTGTGGCTTTGCTTAGTTATAAAAGTGAATTTAAAGTCATTCCATTAATATTGGCGGATTCAAGCGGCAAGTGCAACAGTATAAAAACCAGCCATAACTTCACTAGGCGTATACCAACCTAGTGTTTTTCTAGGACGATGGTTGAGTGCAAATTCTATCTGCTCTATTTGTTCGTTTGACACGTCATCAAACGATGATGATTTTGGCAGATATTGCCGGATTAAACCATTCGTATTTTCATTCCTTGCTCGTTGAATAGACTTGTAAGGATCAGCAAAATACGTATCTATGCCGGCATCAGTGATTCTTTTGTGTTCGGCAAATTCCTTACCATTATCAAAAGTAACACTATAAGCATGGCTCATCCGTAAACGATCTAAGTAAGCGTCCGCTGAGCCCCATAGCTATTTTTTAATTTGAGTTGGGTTTCCAGCGGTGTGGAAGTAATTCTTCTATTTGGGTCACTTTATGTGTCGGCAGCCTTTTTAGCACATTACTTAAATAGGCATACGGATCAAGCCCATTCAGCTTTGCTGACTGAATCAGCGTCATGATGTTCGCCGCTCGCTGACCACTGCGCAGCGAGCCAGCAAACAGCCAGTTCTTACGCCCCAAGGCCCAGGGACGCATTTGGTTCTCTATCCAATTATTGTCAATGGGTAGATTGCCATCATCCAGATAGCGGCTTAAAGCAGTCCAACGTTTTAGCCTGTAATTGATTGCCTTGGCGGTGGCGGAACTCGATGGCACCGTCAGATGATGTTGGTTGAGCCACTCATACAGTTGTTGCATGACAGGTCGACTATGCTGTTGCCGGTATTCGCAGCGTTGTTGCGCTGTACCATCGGTCTTTTTTCTTAATTCTGCTTCTATCGCATATAATTTCTGAATCAGCACTAATGCCTGTTCAGCGATCTGACTTTTCCCGGTCACATGCAGTTCATGAAATTTACGACGTGCATGTGCCATGCAGCCCACTTCAATGATCTGACCAGATTTAAAGCGTGCTTTATAACCACTGTAATCATCACAGACCAGATAACCCTGCCAGCCTTTCAGGAAGTCTTCAGCATGCTGGCCAGAACGGCTATCCTGAAAGTCATAGATCACCGCCTGAACTGGATTATTCTGTGTGGTGGCATAGGCCCAGACATAACCCTTTTTCGGCTTTTTCTCACCGATCTGCATCACCGTTACTGGCGTTTCATCCGCATGCATCACCTGTTGTTGCAACACTACATGTTTTAAGGCATCTGCCAGGGGTTCAAGTTCAACCCCACAGCGACCAACCCAATCTGACAGAGTGGATCTGGATAAATCAATTCCCGCACGTAGAAAAATCTGGCGTTGACGGTACAAGGGTAAATGATCAGCATATTTCGACACCAGCACATGACTCAGCAATTCTGCACTGGCAATGCCTTTATCAATGACATGGGCAGGCATCGCTTGTTGAGTCAGGATGTCACACTGATCACAGACCCATTTACCACGGATATGTTGTTCCTTATAGAACTGTGCCGGCCTGAAATTCAGTTTTTCACTGATATCTTCGCCGATACGACGCAATGTACAGCCACAGCTGCATTGCGTTGAGGCAGGTTCGTGCTCAATACGGAGGGTTGGCAGGTGATCTGGCAGTGGTCGACGTTTAGGTTTGTTTGCTGTGGCTTTCTGCGCGGATGCATCAGTTTTACCTGCATTTAATCGTTCTAATTCCAGATCAACAGCGGCAATATCTTCTTCGACCGCTTCATCCCACAGATGGATTTGTTTGGCTGTTAAGTGTTCATTCTTCTTGGCGAACTTATGCCGTTTAAACTGCGCAAGTTCATGCTCGTATTTTTGATTGAGAATAGAGAGAGATTTAACTTTAGAATCTAATTGCTGATTGGATACTTCAAGTTGCTGAACTTTGGCATCTAATTGCTGATTGGATACTTCAAGATGCTGAACTTTGGCATCTAATTGTTGTTTATCTTCTGCGAGTTGTTGATGCTGCAGCGCCAACTGTCTGGTGAATTCCAGCAGTTGTTCATGGGTCAGTTGGCTTAAGTCAGGCAGTGTATTCATGACCGCAGTATGCCTGAGGTCATGAATAGAATGAAATAGAACGTTTGGAGGATGGCAGAATGGCCGAGCTTGGTTTAGAGCATAGTCACCACTTGCTGCAATCCAATTCTCTGCCAGGGCAAACCCTGGATTAATGCCTGTAACTGTTCCGGGCTGAGGGCCACGGTTTCACCTTGGTGAACTTGAGCCCAGTGAAATTTTCCCTGTTCCAAACGCCGGGCACAGAGCCAGATGCCCAGTCCATCATGCACCATTACTTTCATGCGATGGCCACGTTTATTACAGAACAGGTAAGCGCAATGCGGTTTGATGTAGCCAAAGGCTCTCAGCACCTGAGCCATGACAGTATCCATCCCTGCACGCATGTCCATGGGTTGGGTAGCAAGCCAAATTTCTTCGATGCGGATCATTGAGTCAAACCCTGGATCAGCAACAGTAATTCAGTTGCAGACTCCACCGGCCATTCGATTTCGATCATCTGATCCCTTACGGAACCTTGTTCCTCATGCAGTGGAATCCTGATATGGGCGGTAGCTTTCTTCTCCGGCACAGGTGGTGGAGGTGTTTCTTGTTTAGTTGCGTCAGGTGGCAGAGGTGCTTCTTGTCTGACTGGAGTCGGGTGAAGAATGACGGGAAGAAAGTCGGTCTGTGGACTGGGTGGGCTTTTTAGTGCCGGGACCATTGATCTGGACTGGCGAATCCATTTATGTAGCAGATTGGCATTGACCTGATGTTGCATTGCCACCTTGGCCACCGATGTGTCTGGCTGCAGGCAAAGCTCGACCAGGTGCTGTTTAAAATCAGTTGCGAAGATTCTGCGGGTTCTTTCTGTCGTTTGTTCAGTGTCTATAAAAGTGTCTAAGGCCATAAACATAATGTCCATTTAATAAATAATGGACACTATCGGGATATTGAGAAAATAAGAAAAGTGGGGTTCAGCGGACGCTTACTTTAAATCCATAGATAGGTGTCCACTTAAATTTTAGTGGACACTATCGCGGTATTAATGAGTTAGAAAAAGTGGGGATCAGCGGACGCTTACCCTAAACTTTCCTTCCAAATTCGTTTAATTTGTTCAGCATGATGCTCATCATGTAGATCTCGTTTCGCTCGATGTTCTGGATTGTCAGCGAGATCTAAAGTTCGGTAATAGGTTGAAGCTGCGATCGGTAAAATCCTACAAATCGCATCAACACCATATAAGTCTTTATTGTTATGGATGAAATCCACCATTATTTGTGTGGGCGGTCGAGCTCCGCCTGGGCGAAAAAAGCGGCTGCTTTACGTAGAATTTCATTGGCACGCTTTAATTCTTTAATTTCACGTTCCATTTGCTTCATTTTTTCTTGATCAGATATCTGTTGTACTTTAATAGGATTTTGCTGATCTAAATGCTTTTGATGCCAGGCACGAAGTGTTTCAGGAGTACAACCAATCTTAGGCGCAATTGCTGTGATTGCAGCCCAAGTAGAAGGATAATCTTTTTCAGATTCAATTAGTAATTGAACCGCTCTTTCTCTAATTTCGGGGGTATAGGTTGGTTTTTTCATCGGAATAGTCTCTCAGAATATTGAGTCTCCGACAAACCCGGTACGGTTCAATACGAAAGTCACGATTACGGAAAATCGATAGGTAGTAACAAGACACCACGAGTAAAACGTTTAATAGTAACTTCGTTGCCATTAAAGTGAAATGCTTTAGGCAATCTAACGGTGATTTAATCAGTTTTAAAAAGTTCCTCTTGGTGTAATACAGCCATAGGCTTATGTAGGGTAGCAGGAGATATGTCATCTAAGTCATTAAGCTGAACAGATCGTGGGCGACCAATACATGCTATATGTAAGCAAAACTTAAATGCCGCAAGAGCATGACCATCTTTTACTGAATAGAGTTGCAGACGAGGAAACTCCTCTAGAGTCGATGGATGTTTATCTGTTGATGCTTTTGCTAATTTGAAAAGTTGAGGCTGTTGTTTAGCATCTAACTTTGTTTGCAAATCTTGTCCAAGTAAGTGCCAAAATTTGGCAGGAAATAAAGCCTTAACCTGGGAATAAAAATGTTCGAGTTGATTGATATCCTTCCAGCGATAATGGATACCTGTGTGTGATGCGGTCACTCGACTCAAAAATACATTCAAAATGAATTCAATTTGTATTGGATTTTTGCGAGTTATTTTCTGTAGATGTTCAAAAAAATAAGTCACAGCGTGAAGCTCTTCAGCGGTATCAAGCATCGCTGGCTTTAAAAGGGTTGAGCTATCAATACTAAATAAACGAGGATTCCCTTTTTTTGATTTAATGTCTGCTAAATTTAGGGCATTTTCATACCAATAATTTACGAGCTCTTCTGGTAAGCATATACGTTGAGCTGCACTTTTAGGATCGTGAGTAGTCTCTAATAAGTTGAGTGTTTCATAAAAGCGTTGAAGTGAAATTTTAGAATCTTCTGTGCCGGCGAAGAAAGCAAAAAAGTCATGGGGTTGATTTGTTTGTACTGACAGTTCGTTAAGAATGTCAGTAGCATTACTTTGGAGCCAGTTTGTTTGATCGTTCAATAACATAGTTGCTAGAACTGCCTGGTTTTTTTCAAAATTAAAGTCTTTTTCATCATTTGTTATTTTCAAATTTTTAAACGTTGCATTGTGGCCCATGATTTTTTTAGCCAGTTCATTAGGCATATCTGGATGATGTTTTAGTAGTTTTTGACCAGCTATTAGATAACTTAAATGAATATAGCTTTTGAAAGTTTCAACTGGCTCTATATGTCCTAAGAGATGTGCAATAACAAACCAATGGTTTTGTCCATGTTGATTCTGAAGTAGCTCAGCTCGAATTTTTTGATATTCGTCTTCGCTATAGTCAGTCAGCTTTTGCACAAGTGGTGCATATTCGCAGTTGAGTAACAGTGATAAGTGATTCGCTGTAGTGTGACGAAAAGAGTGAAATGAATAATGATGCTCTTTAAAGACCTGATTCAATATCAGTTTTAGGGGCACGGTGACAGTGTGTTTATTCAGTTTTTCATTTTCATTCAAGTTGCTGAATAAATATAAACTTTTCTTATTCTCTAAACGTTTTTCAACAACAAAATCGCTAAAAAATTGGTACTCATCATCTTTAAGCAAAGCGTAGGCAGGCACAATCCGTTCCGCACTATCAGTTTTGAGCAGATGTTGATTCCCTTGTTTTTTTGAACCATAAGGTTGAACCCAGATAGAAAATTGATTTAAACCCTCGATATCTTTTACACGTAACCCGAGTATTTCGTTAATACGCATACCAGTACGGTAAGCCAAAATATAAATGATTTTTAATAATTTATAGTGATGGTCTGAGATGGATTGGTCATGTAAGAGCTGATTTAACTTCTTTAATATGACCTGGAAGGCTGTATGACCTATGATGCGTGCCCGTGGTCGACTTTGCGATGCAATAAATTCAAGTTCAAAATCTTCTGCTTGAAAAACAATTTGTTGAAAGGTGTGAAAGCGTTTCAACATGCGGATTGTTTGGTCTTTAGATTTTTTAAACTCAGGTCGATCTGCTTCATCAGCAAGTCGTGTATTACTAATGATTTGTTGATAGATTTTGTTCAGCAGATCATTAATGTCATCGTCGGCATCGAAGTATTGTAAGGCATGAGTTAAAAACGGTTCTGCGATCCGGGTGTAATATGTATAGATTGAACTATCTGCGAGTTTTTGATTGTCTTGAAATGCCTTCGTGTACTGAGTTGTATCAAAATCAAAGGTGGCTGATAATTTTTTTATTTGCGCTGAACTTGGTCGATAGAGACTGATGAGCCACAAAATAATACGTTTAGAAAACTCATTAAACTGCTCTTGGTGACGCAGGCAAAAATCAATAATGAGTTCAGCAATAGGTTGTTCCGTTGATGATGTGCGAATTATTTTCAGCAAGTTTTTATGAATAAATATCACATTCTCTACCGCTTCAGACGTATTGAGATCTGGTAGGACTTTGGCTGTAGAAGAGACATTTCGTTCGATTTCATCACTTAATTGAGTTTTAAATTTTGGGAATGCAAAGTTTTCAAACTCATGTTCTGATAAACCACACGTGAGTGTATTTTCTAACAAACATTGTGAGAGGGCAGGATCAACATCTGCATTCTGCAGTTGTAGCCAATTAAAATTGGCGTAGTCACGTAAAAACTTAAAAGTCTTGTTGGTGTATGGATGTTTTATTTTTTGAAAAATGAGGTGCAGATACGCATTCACGTCTAGACTGATGTCACGAATTTGTCTTGTATTGAAGTGAATGAGCCAGAGTCGTGTGAGTTGATCTGGAACAAAATTACGCGATTTTCGTATTGTTTTTTCATCAACAAATAGATCGCCATAGCTTGGAGAAAGTGGCTCTAAAAAGATGATATTAAAATCGAAAATTTTTTGGATTTTTTCAGGGTTTTTTAAATGTTCAAGCAAAGCATTTAATGAAGCTGTTTGATTTAATCCACCGTATAACATTGAGCAAAGTAGAATATTCCCGATAATTTCATCATCAGAAAAAGCGGAACTATCTTGAGCAAGAATCCAGTAATCCCACAGTTTTTCGAGGATGATGTCAATTTCATGACCGGCTTGGATCCAATCTAGGGTGAAAATTGGTTCATCGCGTTTCATCTCAAAGGTGAGATAAGGTAGTGGGAGGTCTAGGCTATTGCTTTTATTAAGGTCTTTGATATATGTTCGGAAGAATTCATGAGCATATTTTTTCCAGGCAAGATTCGGTGCTTTACGTTTAATAAACTCATAAATTGCAGGATAAGCTTGAATTAAGTCTTCATTTGAGAATTTTTGCTCATCAAAGTACTGTCGGAGCTCTTGTTCTGCATTAGCTCGTAGGTTCTTTTCTAATTTATTACGTTGAAGTTGACGTCTATCTTCAGCATAGCGTTTTTTTGGGATTTTTTTATTGAATGATGACATGAACTTCAATCCCGCTAATTTTAAATTGATCTTTCATTTGCTCTAAAACATTCGCAATTTTAGAAAATTGAGATAGTGATAAACTGGAAAAAGGATGTGCTGCTTCTTGTTGCATGAGCTCATGTCCAAAGAGAGCTAAAATCTCAGGTTCAGTAATTTTATGAGTCAAAAATGCACGAGCTGTATGGCGATGCCAATTTGCATGATCAAGTCCTAATTCAGGATGGAAATCTTTGACTGTAGAAGGACTTAGTGGTTTCCACTCATCATCTTGGATGATTCCCAAAAAGGGCAGCTTACTTGCTTCTATTTGTTGTATAACATCACTTAAAGCTGGATGACTCATCATGATTTGAGTCGAAAAATATTCTAAAAATTTAAGGAATTTTTTTATCTCTTCAACTAAAAATGAACAAAGTGGGATTAGACGTCCGAATCCATTGCGGCCGCCTACTTCTTTGTCAGAAACCATCAAAATTTGGCGTTTTAAATTAAAGTTTTTAAGAAATCCAGGGAATTCAGCAACGGGGCGTGCTGCTGTAAAAAGAAGGAGGATATGCCATAGCCAGATGTTGTAATGATTAAAGATTGAAATTAGGTCATCTTCGGCTTGTGAAAAAATATTAAATTTCAATACAGCAAAAATCTCTGTAATTACCTGTGGTTTTGGAGCTTTACGACTACCAAAATGAGTTATGGAATCAGAGAGCAAAGGTACACAGCTTTCATATGTGCTTGCTACATCTGCACAAAGTGATTTTAGAATATCAATATATTGTGCATGTAATCGTGGGATATTCTGATGACAATAAGAAACAGATGATGACTGATTGGCATCAATCCCTGTGATTAAATCTGCGAGTTGTTTATTCCCTATTTTTGCAAGAACCGTATGATGCAGTAGAGAACTCACCTTTACGACAGACAGTTTTGGAATTAATAATTCTTGTCTTAATTTGCGTAAATATTGCTGTATATCATCGAAACTAACCGAATCCATCTCACGTAGATCCGTAATAAATATATTGGGTATTGGAATGTCTAAATAGATGGTCTGGTTGAGCAGGCTATCTGAGTACTCAAAATCTCGGTTCTCAAATACATTAAATTTACTGCTTAAGAAAAATTGATCATTTTTATTAATCAATTTTTGGCGGTTATTGAAGTTTTTAGCTCGCTTGCTTTGTATATATAGCCACTCATTCACACTGTTGCCTGTTAAAAATGCGAGCAGCAGGATCAAGGCACTTTTGCTTTGATGTTCAGAGTAGTCCACATGAAGTCTTTTCAGTAGATGATTCACGCTAGATGGATTCGGGAAAAAACTACTCGACGTGAATAAATGTTCTTTGCGTTGAATATGTTTTGCAACAAGCGGTAGAACATAGCTTTGACTTGTTTCTGAATGTGCTGCGAGTGGTGTAACGCGAATTGGATCAACAACTATCTGTCGATCAACTGGTTCATCAATTAATGTTTCTATATTCAGTGCTTTAGATTTAGCCCCTTTTTTGATTTCGATACTTTCTTCAATGAATTGTTCTTCATCAAGAAACTGATGTTGAAGCTGTGTATCGATACTGGCACGTGCAATCTTCGCTTTGTTTTTTAAAACATAGTTAAAAGTAATGCGAATATCATTGAGTAGATTGCGATCAAACTCAGGCAATTCATCCGTATCTAATGTGATCAGATGTTGAATAAATTGCTCTAAGCTCAGCGTTAGATCTTTAAGATAGACATTCCAGAGGCGTTTATATTCTTCTGTATTATGATATTTTTTTTCAGTATCTAAATTTTTATTTGCAGTCCTAAAGCGCTGGAATAAGCGCTTTACGGTATTGAAGTGTTCTGTGTGTGCTTGTTTAAAAAGCTCTGGTTTAAGCTCAGGAAGAGCAATTAAATAAATTGCCGCTTTTAAAACTAAAATATTCCAATGCTGCGCATGAGTTTGTGATTCAGATAGTTGCGCAATTGAATTGATATATGACGTGATTGGCAGATTGCTGATCTTAACTTTTTTAGAAAAAGAGATTACCGACGGCTTTGGTAAATCTGACTGAAATTTTATATCGGCGTTAAAGTAATCGAGATTGAGACCATCTAAAAAGTTGTCAGTCTGTTGAGAAGATAATAATTTAATTATAAAGTTAATATGTTGTGCACGTTCAAATTGCTCATCATTGAACAGTTTTTCAATCGTTTTTTGTAGTGAAATAACGGGTAAATCAATATGCTCGTTTAGTTCGTTAAACATCAAGATCTCCAAATTTTTTCTGCAGTTATGCAACTATCAGAGCAATCGATTAGTTCTTTTGCACACCTGCTGTGTTGTGATAATTCAGTAAAAATTTGTGTACGTTCTTGCTTGATATTTTTTATACGTTGATTGAGTTGATTACGAGAACATGAAAGTAATTGTGCGAGTAGTTCTAGACTCATTTGATGATGAGGTTTGAACGAAGTCTTTTTATTAAGTGTTAATAACGTTTGACGCGAAAGATGAGTGTTAATCAAATGTAAAGTTTTTCTTGGATTTAACGACTTGATGTCAAGTTTTACAGTTTTGATAAATTGAATAAATTCACGACTGCATAACTCCTTAAGAAATACTAATTCATCATCTGAAAAAGTAGGTTGTTGATGGATAATTAAAGTGATTTCTTTAACATCTTGTTTTACATAGCTTAGATATAAGTGGATATTATTAAAGATGGTATAGCCATCAATTTTTTCGCTTTTCCATACATGGAGCTCTTTTATGCGATTAGAAATATCTAAATCTACAGCAAGTTTTTGAAATATATTTAAGTAGCAAAGATGTAAACCATAAGCATTTGGATCAATCATAATTTTGATTTTTTGAAAATTTTTTACAGCTTTTATCTGTGTTTTTGGAAACTTTAAAAGTAGTTCAGATGTCAAATCCATAAACGGCATTGAGTAAAAACAATACAGTAATATTCATCTATTTTTTAATAGAGGAGCAATGGCTGAATATGCCGTATATTGTGTTGTAAAATTATAAAAACCCTATATATAGTATTTTTGATCTTTTTTTAATGGTAATTAAAACCAAACAGGAATCAATTTTTGATAAGTATGTAGATAAATTCAACTTGATTGATATCGGGAGCCGTATATGGAAATTAAACAACTGAAACAGGTAGAAGTTGTTACAGATGTTGTATGTGATGTATGCAACCAATCAACGAAATTGGAATTTGGAACTTTATCTGCGCATTGGGGCTATGGTTCTAAGCATGATGGGGAAAGATATGAATTGCAGTTATGTGAGAAATGTTTTTTTTATGCACTTGCGACATTAAAAAAAGAGCGAGCAGATGAGTTTATGTTTGATGAAAATTTTGACCCTTCAACACTAGATGGGTTTGGGTTGAAGTGAACCTATCATCGCGACAGGTTCTAAGAATCCAAAAAATACTGACTCAGATCCAAGCCAGCAACTTCATTTTTAATGGCGAGTAAGTGATTCAGGAAAAATATTTTTCTTTGCTTCGAGGTCACTGAGTTCGGAAAAGGCCTTAATACCGCCTGCGGCTTTAATTCCATCTAAAGCGACAGATAGAGCTTCCTGATCTGATGGGAATGTTTCATCCCATACCGTAGAAGTACCATTTTGGTTTACCACTTCCAGTGTCCAGTCACTATCAGGTAATCGATAAATTAGAACTTCAATTTGCTCATTATCCTCTTGTAAAATTTGAGACAAGGGAGAATCGATTAAATCATTTTCATCATAATCCAGAGTACTGTCATTATCAGACATCAGCGGCAGCCTTTATTGTATTTAACATCCGTCCATAGTAATGAATGAATTAAATTTTGCCTAGCAGGGGATATTATAGGATACAAAGAATGGCTAAATTCAAAAAATAATTGCCCCGACAATAAAACAAAATAATCCAAAAATTACCCAAATCCAGACATTCGATTTGGGTTGCTCAGTATGTGATGTATAGAACGGTTGTTGTTCCTGAACAGGATTCTCTTGGTTGCCAGCTCTGTTCTTATAGGGCTGGTGTTTTGAATAGGATAGGCCTGTGCCAGGAATACCAACGCTGGTTCGGGTGCCTTTTTTGCCAATATTTAAGGAAGCACCAGGTTTGCCAATGCTTGCACTGCTTATACCTTTGTGTGTCAGATTAATTTTTAATCCAGGTAGCAGTTTAATACTCTTGCGAAATCTGAAGCCCATATTTTTTCCATTTACAAGAACCAGTTTGGTTTCTATCTCAGTTGTCCGGATACAGTGAAATAAGAGTTTGATTCATTCATAGGACTGATCATTTGACTTATCTAGTGAAAAATCAGTATGTTCTTTAACATAAGATATTGGCTTTTAGACAATGAATCAAACATCAAATTATTACAATCAACATGCTCAAGCATTTTTTGAAAATACCTATCAGGTTGAAATGGAAAGTCTTTACGCACCATTTCTAAGATATTTGCCGGAACAGGCATTGATCCTGGATTTGGGCTGTGGCTCGGGGCGGGACACTTTGGCATTTAAGAAAAAAGGCTATCAAGTTGAGGCAATTGATTATTCTGCCGAGCTGGTTAAAAAGGCCAGGGAGCTGACCAATATTGAAGTACGTCAGCAAAGTTTTTATGACCTAGCTGAGAATAATAAATACGATGGTATTTGGGCTTGTGCATCTCTTTTACATTGTGAAAGAGATCGCCTAACTGAAGTGCTGGGGCTTATATTCAAAGCATTAAAGCTAAATGGTGTGTGTTACATGTCTTTTAAGTATGGCAATACAGACCGTGAGATAGAGGGGCGTAGCTTTACTGACTTGAATGAACAGCAAGCTCATGACTTACTTAAGCAGATCGATCAGGCTTTACTGTTACAACAATGGATTACTGTAGATAAACGTCCAGAGCGTACAGAAGAGTGGATGAATATTCTGATTAGAAAAGTGCAGGCTTAGATATGTTATTCAGTATAGCCGAAATACCAACCCCTCAAGAACAGTTGAAATTCTTAAAGCATATTCAGCAGATATTGCAGTCAGGGACTTTTACTTCGACATATAAGTTTGCTTTGCTGATAAGTATCACGCGTCTGGCGATTGAACAGGGTCAAGATACCGGTGCTGCCTTGCATTTAGAATATCAGGATATTGCTGAAAAGTTTATTGACTTATACTGGAAACAGTCACTGCCGTTTCAGTTTAACCAGTATGAGCCTTTTACTATTCATCAAAGCACTGGTAAGCAGGCAAAGATCATCAGTGAAATCCAGAAAGCACAGCAACAATTCAAGACCTTGGCCGCGTTGAGAAAGGATGTACTTTACTGGAACAGGTTGAAGCGAGCAGTTGCAACAACGGTAAAGCAAATGCCGGTGGTGTATTTGCAGAATTTGAATGGTCAAACCATAGAGTTTCTCTATAGTCTTGAAGATTCCAAGCAGTCCCTCAAGCTGTTGCCCAAGGTGATGTATTGCTTAAGACAATTTAGTGAAATCATTGAAGAGTTGTGCCAGAAGCGCTGGATTGATTTTGTTCGGCTAAACAAGCAGAACCTAGTGGTACTGGATGGTTTGCCTGATCTAGATGAATTCATGTTTGCCCCAAGTCGCAATCAACTGGGGAAGGTCGCGGACTTCTTAATTGACGTACAGCAATGCCAGTGTTTTTACTGTGGCAAAAGCCTAAAAAATTCAAAATATGCCGTGGATCATTTTATTCCATGGTCATTATATCCTGCCGATACCGGACATAATTTTGTCCTGGCGGATGAAAAGTGCAACTCACAAAAAAGTAATTATTTGGCGTCAGAACAATTTCTGCAACAGTGGCAGGAGCGGAACTATCTACATGATCAATCTATTGTTCGGGAAATTTCTCAATTAGGTTTTCTAACCGATCTGCAACGTTCGCATCGGGTTGCTGACTGGGCGTATAAGCAGGCAATAGAGAATGAATATTTAGTCTGGCTAGGTGGAAAAGATAAACATATATTAGGTGTTTAGTCCCATATCTGGAGTACTTTAATGTCTTTATTTTTCTGTAGTGAAGATTACTGGAGTAGGCTGCTATATAGTTTAGATTATGTCTCTATCTAGCGCCTGAATTGACAGATTACATCGCTTGACCACGACAATTCATGTCCTTGTCCACCTTTTTACTGCTGCATAATTTAGAATTTTAGGTAAAATCATTTTATTAATGATTTACTTATTTGGACTCCTATAACAATGACCCACGTACAACTGCAACAATTACAAAAACAACTTTGGAATATTGCCAATACTTTGCGTGGCACCATGGGCGCCGATGAATTCCGTGATTACATACTGGGCTTTATTTTCTTTAAATATTTATCAGAAAAATCGGTGAACTTTGCCAATGAATTACTGGATGGCGAAGAGGTCAGCTTTCTTGAGCTGGATGAAAACAATCCTGAGCATGTGCCTTATATCGAAGAAATTAAAAAGAATGCCATTGCCGAAGTGGGTTATGCACTGACACCCAAGCAGCTGTTCCATACGCTGGCTGAGCGTGGCCGTCAGGGCGAATTCATTTTGGATGATTTAACTGCGACCTTAAAATCAATTGAACAAAGCACTTTAGGCACCGACTCTGCCGATGACTTTGCCAACCTGTTTGAAGATTTGGATCTAAACTCGACCAAGCTTGGCAATAATGCCAGTGACCGTAATGCACTGGTGGCGAAAGTCCTGAGTCATTTAGATGACATTGATTTTGATATTAGCAATACCGAATCAGATGTATTAGGTGATGCTTATGAATACCTGATTGGTGAGTTTGCATCAGGTGCAGGTAAAAAAGCAGGGGAATTCTATACCCCACAATCCGTATCGACTTTATTGGCGAAAATCGTCACGCAGGGCAAAGACCGTTTGCGTTCTGTGTATGATCCGACGTGTGGTTCGGGTTCGTTATTGCTACGGGTAAAACGTGAAGTGAAAGATGTCGATATGATTTACGGTCAGGAGATGAACCGTACCACCTACAACTTGGCACGCATGAACATGATTCTGCATGATGTGCATTTTGCCAAGTTCGACATCAAGCAGGAAAATACTTTAACCCGTCCGCAGCATTTAGATAAAAAGTTTGATGCGGTGGTGGCGAATCCGCCATTCTCTGCCAACTGGTCAGCCGATCCGTTATTTTTACAAGATGAACGCTTTGCTGCGTATGGCAAACTGGCGCCAAGTTCTAAAGCCGATATGGCTTTTGTACAGCACATGCTGTATCAACTCGATGACAATGGCACGATGGCGGTGGTGTTACCGCATGGCGTATTGTTCCGTGGTTCGAGTGAGGGCGTGATTCGTCAGTATTTGATTGAACAGATGAACGTGGTGGATGTCATTATTGGTCTACCCGCCAATATTTTCTATGGCACGTCTATTCCGACCTGTATTTTGGTATTGAAGAAAAACCGTGAGCAGAGCGGCAATATTCTGTTTATTGATGCCAGCAATGATTTTGAAAAGCAGAAGAACCAAAACAAGTTATTGCCTGAGCATTTGGATAAGATTGTTGCGGCATTTGAAAAGCGTGAAAATATTGAAAAGTATGCGCATGTCGCGACTTTGCAAGAAGTGAAAGATAACGATTACAACCTGAATATTCCACGTTATGTGGATACCTTTGAAGCGGAAGCCGAGATTGATTTAGATGCGATTGCAAAGCAGCTTCAAGCTTTGGAACAAGACAGCCAAAAAACTGATGCTGTGATTGCAGATTTTTGTAATGAGCTAGGCATTGTTTCACCGTTTGCGGAGGTGAAGTAATGGCTACGCCAAAGTTACGTTTTAAAGAGTTTGATGGGGATTGGATCAATACTAAAGTTAAGGAGTTAGGTGAGTTTAGCAGTGGAGGAACTCCTTCAAAAGATATTCATGATTATTGGAATGGGAACATTCCTTGGATATCTAGTTCTGATTTAAATGAAGAGAGTATCTTCGATATACGTATAAATCGCTTTATTTCAGAAGATGCTATAAAAAATAGTGCTACAAAAAAGATACCTAAGAATAGTATTTTATTAGTATCTCGTGTTGGTGTTGGAAAAGTTGCTCTTACAAACCAAGAATTATGTACAAGTCAAGATTTTACAGCTCTCACACCTAAAAAAGATTATGCTCTTTTTATTGCATATTTAATGAAAAATGTCACCCCAAGATTGTTAGATTTAAATCAAGGGACGTCTATTAAAGGATTTGTTAGAGAAGATCTAATATCTTTACCTATTAGCCTTCCATCCAAAGAAGAACAAACCAAAATCGCCTCTTTTCTTTCTGCCGTGGATGAAAAGATTAGCCAACTCACGCAAAAACATGCGCTGCTGAGCCAATATAAACAGGGCATGATGCAAAAGCTGTTTAGTCAGCAGATTCGTTTTAAAACGGATGATGGTAGTGAATTTGGGGAGTGGGATATAAATATAATTCGTGATGTTTTCACAAATAAATCTAAAAATTTTAATCCTCAGAACGAGGGAAATTTACCCTGTATTGAATTAGAGCATTTATCTCAAAATACTGGGAAAATATTAGGTACTATTGAAAGTTGTGAACAGCAAAGTACAAAAAATTTGTTTGAAAAGAACAGTGTTTTGTTTGGGAAGCTACGACCATATTTAAGAAAATTTGCTAAACCTAAATTTAAAGGTGTGTGCTCAAGTGAAATCTGGGTTTTGACTGGAATCAAAGTTTCAAATGATTATTTATTTCAGTATATCCAAAGTGAACAATTCTCGGAGTTAACAAATATTCAATCAGGTTCAAAAATGCCACGGGCTGATTGGGGTGTTATATCTGAGGCTGAAATTGAATACCCTTGCCTAGCAGAACAAACCAAAATCTCTAATTTCTTGTCTGCTATCGACCAAAAAATTGAAGTCGTGGCACAGCAAATTGAGCAAGCGAAAACTTGGAAAAAAGGCTTGTTGCAGCAGATGTTTGTGTAGATTTTTTATGACCAGATTTCGGGAGAGATTTGGTTTTTTATATTTTATAGGGGGTAGAAATGAAAAAATTATTACTCAGTCTGGCTTTAAGCAGCAGCGCTTTGTTTGCTGCACCAATGGCTACAGCTAATCCACAATTTTCAACGCTGCAAATGGCACAAGTACAACTGGATAACCTGAGCTTTAAGAACATCATGCGCCAGTTTTATAGCGGTCAGATGAGCCGTGGCTATGTCGATGACGAAGAGTTGAGCAAAATGCCGCATGTTACCTTGGGACAGGCGGATGAAGATGAAAATACAACTGTCGCGCTCATGCACCCAGTGATTGAATATAAAAATAATGCCAAGGAATCCCGTTATCTGGTCATGATTGAAAAGATACAGGTCGGTAGTGAAGGTAATGTGGTGTCGTGCCATGCCTGTACAGGAACAGCGGACTTGTTTAGTTTTAAAAAACTGAACAATGGTCAGTATCAACTGGTCAGCCGAAGTGCCAAAGATGCCGAATTTTCTGGTAGCTGGGGACGTGTGGGGCTTGATCTGGAAGAAATTGCTAAAAACTTAAAGCCTTTGGGCAAGAACCTGGTCGGCAGTATCTTCCAAAACGGGTACACCAGCACAGGAACGACAGAACTGTGGTGGGAAGCGTTGCACCTCCCTGAAAATGACTATATCAATAGTTATGGTGTAGCGGATGCTGGAGCTGATAACGGGGGCAGTTATGAAGAAGATTCGCCCCTATATTATAGCTATGACAGTCGTTTGGACGTGATCAATAATGGCGCTGCATATTTTCCCCTAAAAGTGACTTATCAGGGAGAAAAACCAACTGAGGATTATGAGCAAATCCGTAAAGTCAATTACTCAAAATTGTTCCACTTTAATGCAATAAAGAAAGAATATCAGTAATTCAAATAGTTAAAAATTGAAAAGAGATAGGGGAATATGAAAAAACTTTTAATTGCTGTGCTTGCCTTAATGCCTATATTAAGCCAAGCACAAACATTTTATTATGATCAACCAGCAACATTAACAGGAAAATTACTGAGAATTAAAAGCTTACATCCTAATCAAGAAGCTTTTGGCGGTAATCAAATTGCATTAGCTTTAGACCGGCAAGTCAATGTCGATGGTGAAGAAGGTTTAGTCAAAACTAAACTTATTCAATTGGTGGATAATGACCCACGTTATTCTTCACTATTTAAGAAAGAAGGGAAGTCGGTGCAAATTAAATGTAGTGAATTATTTAGATCACATACTGCCCATCACACGACTAAAGTGCTTTGTGTTGTTAAGTCTGTGGATTATAAATAATGGAATTACTGATTATAGTTCCTAACATGGGAAAAGCTTGTTACA
The DNA here is from genome assembly GCF_023158935.1 of Acinetobacter portensis. Taxonomy (GTDB): domain Bacteria; phylum Pseudomonadota; class Gammaproteobacteria; order Pseudomonadales; family Moraxellaceae; genus Acinetobacter; species Acinetobacter faecalis. The sequence continues at coordinate 2,440,328 of NZ_CP096120.1, read as the reverse complement.
TCAGATGTTTGTATAGGGGGCATAATGAATTTAGCAACTTCACCTTTTGAACATTTCACACAACTTTTAGATTCTGCAAAAAAGTTTAAAGCGATTCCGCGAGAAAAAACTTTTTTCGATACTGCGATTCGTAGCCATTACGAAAATCCCACCACTGAATTGCTTGAATTTTTCTTAAACCCTCAAGAATCCCATGAGTTGGGAGAGGTGTTCTGGAAAGGCTTTAGTGATGTTGTTGTAGGAATGAGCGCCCTAGAGAATTCTAGTTTAGGTCAAGTGGAAAACTTGGAGCGAGAATGCGTTACACATAACAGCAATCGTATCGACCTAATGATTGATACCGATACGCATCTCATTTTACTGGAAGCTAAAATTTATCATCATCAAAACAATCCATTTGATGACTATGTGAAATATGCTCAAACACGCTCAAAAGGCAAAGCTATCCTTGGCTTGATACTCAGCATCTCTGGTAAAAGTGAAGCCCAAAATTGGCTCGGTATTTCCTACCAAGAATTGGTGAATGCTGTCAGACCTTACCTTGCAGAACAAATGATGACGAATCCCATGAATAAATGGAATTTGTTTGCACGTGAGTTTTTGCTGCATCTTGAAAGTTATTATCGTACCCAGAAACTAGATATGAACCGTATCCAATTTATTTTTGATCATTATCAAGAAATACAAGAGTTACAAAAGTTGAAAACTAATACTATTCAAGAAGTTGTCGATAGTATCAGTCAGCTTCTTAATCAATCCATTGATGGTTATATCTCTAGAAACAAATATGAATCATGGGGAGGGATTCGTTTTTATAACGATGCGTGGAATAACCTGACAAATAACACTTTATACATTTATGAAAATCAAGGCGAGACAATCTTTGGGGTGAATACTTATATTTTGAATTTACCAGAAGCATTAGAGGAGCAAGCATTTTCTATTTTGAAATGCAACGATGATTCACGCTACCTCAACTGGAAAATTGAAAAATATAAAGGTGGTGCTGAACGCTGGTTATGTATCTATTGGCGAGCACCTGAAAATAATTTTGAAGCGATTCGAGATTTGATTTTGGAGAAAGCAAGTTTGTTAGATGTGCTTGAAAAAACTTTAAGATAAATCAGTATATTGAATATAAAGCGAATAAGAATTTAGAGAGTAGAGGATGAAATGACAGTACAAAGCGAATATCAACTTGAAAATGAACTGATTAGCCAGCTCAAGCAATTGGGATATGCTGCGGTGACCATCAAGGATGAACGCCAACTACTGTCTAATCTCAAAACACAAATTGAACGTGCCAATGGACTTGCACCATTATCAGAAACGGAATGGAAACAGGTCATCAGTTTTTTAAACACGGGCACAGTATTTGAGCGCGCCAAAAATCTGCGCGATCTGTTTCCGGTCAAATTTGATGATGGTACAAGCAAGCACATTTTCTTTTTATCAGATGATCCAAGCAAAAATATTTATCAGGTCACCAATCAAATCACCATCGACCACCGCGACTATAACGGCCGTACCAGCCGTTTCGATGTGACCTTACTGGTCAATGGTTTACCTTTGGTACAGATCGAGCTGAAAAAACGCGGCATGGAAATCGCCGAAGCTTTTAATCAAACGCAACGCTATATTCGTGAAGCCTATTGGGCAGGGCAAGGATTATTTGGTTTTATTCAGCTTTTTGTGATTAGTAATGGTGCCAATACTCGTTATTACTCCAACGGTACGACTGGGATTGAATTTGCCTTTCCATGGGCGGATGTCAATAACAAACACATCAATGAAATTGTCGACTTTGCCGAAGCTTTTCTCAATCAGCAGCATCTGACCCAAATGTTGACCCAGTACATGGTGCTGCTAGAAACCACCAAAAGCCTGATGGTGCTGCGTCCCTATCAGATTTATGCGGTACAGAAAATTGTGGAGCATGTGCAAAACTCCGATCAGAACGGCTATATCTGGCACACTACAGGTTCAGGCAAGACCCTGACTTCTTTTAAAGCCAGTCAGATCATCATGCAAATGCCCGATGTAGAAAAGGTCTTGTTTGTGGTGGATCGTAACGACCTCGACACACAAACCTCACGTGAGTTTAATGCTTTTAAAGCCGACAGCGTCGACAGCACAGATAACACATCGACCTTGGTAAAACAGCTCGATCAACGTCATGACAAACTGATTGTGACCACCATTCAAAAACTCAATCGGGCCATCAGCACCGACCGTTATTTAGAATCGATTGATTATCTTAAAAATAAAAAAGTAGTCTTTATTTTTGATGAATGTCATCGCAGTCAATTTGGTGAGACCCATCAGAACATCAAAAAATTCTTCAGCAATGCACAAATGTTTGGTTTTACCGGTACGCCTATTTTTGAAAAGAACAGCCAAAGCAAAGCAGGTTTAAAACTCACCACAGACTACCTGTTTAATGCGTGTTTGCATAAATACGTGATTGTCGATGCCATCCGTGATCGTAACGTCTTGCAGTTCCAGATTGATTATCGTGGCAAATACACCGCCAAAGGCATGGCGACGAATGAAAGTTATGAGGAAGATGTAGAAGGCATCGATACCAAAGAACTGTATGACAATCCGCAACGCCTTGAAATGATTGCCCGCTACATTGTCAATATTCACGATACCAAAACTCGTAATCGCGAATTTACCGCAATGTTCTGTGTCAGTTCGGTCGAAACACTGACCCAATATTACGACCTCTTTGAAAAGGTGCAGGCCGAAAAGCAAATTGAAGATGAAGCACAAGGTCGGATATTTAAGCCTTTGACCATTGCCACCATCTTTTCCTACGCTGCAAATGAGGCTGTACCGACTGATGACTTAAATGGCTTAATTCATGAAGAAGCCGCAGATATTCCAAGTCAGGTCAATTCATCCAGTCGGGATAAGCTGGATCGCTACATTGCCAATTACAACCGGCAGTTTAAAACCAACTACAATTCAGGTGATCAATTTTATGCGTACTACCGCGACATTGCACAGCGCGTAAAAAACAGACAGATTGATATTCTAATCGTGGTCAATATGTTCCTCACGGGCTTTGACTCTAAGCCGTTAAATACCTTGTATGTCGATAAAAACCTAAAATATCATGGCTTGATTCAAGCATTCTCACGCACCAACCGTGTCTATAACGATAAAAAACCATTTGGCAATATCATCTGTTTCCGTAACCTAAAACGTGCAACAGATGAAGCGCTGGCGCTATTTTCTAATAAAGAAACGACCAAGATTGTACTTGTTCCCAGCTATGCGGAAATCGAACAGGATTATCAAGCTGCGGTGAGCAAATTGTTTGCCTTAACGCCTAATTACCAATCAGTCGATGATCTTGTCACTGAAGAACAGCAACTGGAATTTATTAAAGCTTTCCGTGAAGTGATGCGCTATAACGCGCAATTACAAACTTTTATTGAATACGATCAAGACCAAACACAACTTGATAAGCAGCACTTTGCAAACTTCGCCTCTAAGTATGCTGACCTATGTCGTGCCGTTAGAAAGACCACCAAGAGAGACAAAGTATCGGTACTGGATGATGTCGATTTTCAACTGGATTTACTGCATAGTGATCGCATTAATGTTGGTTATATCATCAACCTGCTACAGCTTGTTGTTGATACAGACTCAGAGGACAAGCGTAAGAAGTACCAAGCGCAAATTTACGATTTAATCAGTAGCGATATTAGCTTGCACGATAAGCAAGACCTCATTCAAAAATTCATTGAAGAAAACATGCCGAAGATGATCAACGGCCAAAGCGTCCAAACAGCTTTTTCTGAATTCTGGGATGCTGAAAAAGAACAGGCCTATCAGCATCTTTGTAAAGAAGAAAACCTGAAACCAGAAGCCATGAAGCAGGTTCTGGAGCATTATGAGTTCACCAAACGCCTACCACGTAAAGAAGAGTTGAAGGACTTACCAAACTATAAGGTTAAGCTGTTTGAGCGGGATAATGTTTTGACCAGTTTAATGGTGAAGACAAGGCAATTGATTGAGAAGTTTTATGTGGGATTTTAATTGAGGTAAGGCTTTGTTGCACAAACCTAGCTTAGAAGGGGCGCATACCATTGCGTAGCAGGATCAAACCAAATGGCAATATTTCCGCGACTCATGAGTGCTCGGTTATATGCGGGCCAATTGGTTGTGCGGTAGATTTTGTGTGTAGGCTTCTTCATTTGAAAATTATATCGCTGAAAAACCCTTTACAGATAGGTTTGTGCAACAAAGCCACTTAATTTAAAAAAGAGATAAGTTAAAAAGAGCCGTCTAACAAGGCTCTTTTTTGCAAGCAGTATTAAGTAATCCTTTGATCTGCCCAGTAGCATGGAACAATGATCAGGCTATTTTCATGCAACCTTGACCATAATCGGACACCTAAATCCCGCTGCATATTTTGGACTGTGAAATTGGAAATCAGCAGGGTAGATTTCATATTGTCATAACGACTATATAAGACCTTATGCACCATCTCCAGGCGTTTTTCATGCCGGTCATGCAGGCCATATTCATCAATCACTAATAAATCAAAGCTGGAGAAATGGTCGATGACTTCCTTTTCAGAGCGTGAAGCATCTGACCAAGTGTCCATCATTTTTTGAGCAATTTCTGCACTGGTATAGTAGCGTGCAGATTTTGTACTGTTATGCAGAATGTTGCGAATAATTGATGCACTCAGATGGGTTTTACCTGTACCTGGTGTACCAATCATCAACATGTTCGGGTTGTGGTCAGAAATAATCTGCTGTGCAAAGGCCTGACATAGATTGATGGTATTGTCTTGTGCAGGGCATGCAACTACATAATTCTTGAAGCCACGATCCAGGTAACGTTTATTGAGCCCTGAATTTTTAATTTTCTGTTGTAGCAATCGCTGTTGCAGCTCATCTGCATAGGCTGCATGTGAGTGATGGACGGTTTCTTTGGCACACAATTTACAGAGCCTGTGACCGGCGATTTCCATCAGGGGTATATGATGGGTAGGGCAGAGTGTTTCTATTGTTTCTGCGCGAAACTGGAGCGTTTTAAGCATGGTATTCATGATTATTCTCCTAAATCCATTTGGAATTTTCTAAAAAATCCTCATTTTTTTCTTCAAAATTTGAAGATGAAGATGAAGATGAAGATGAAGATGAAGATGAAGGGCATGGTTCAAGCATGACTTGAGTAATACTCGGGCTCTTCTCAGGAGTTGCTTGAGCATTTACTTTGCGTTGCTTGGCTGATGCTTGAGCATTACTTGCGGATTTCCCCCAACGTGCTTGGGCTGCATTTTTAGCTTTATCAGATTTCATTTGCTGATTTTGCAATGCCTGGCTTTTTAAACTGGTTAAAAAATTTGAATGAATCTCCTCAGATTCGATTTCAAACAATTCCAAGGCCAACAGTGTATTCAACAAAGTTTTAGCCTTGGTATGTTGCGATAATTTCGTGATGCTACATACAGTAGCTAGGTCATGAGGAATGGCACCATTTTTCCAGAAATCCATCATTAACAGCAGTGCCGCACCAATTTGTTCTGCCGTCATTCGTGCAAATTTTGCCTGTAGGTCGCCAATATAGAGTGGCATCCAAATTGAAATATCTTTATGCATGTGTTCACCTTTTTATAGGTATAGAGGGGCTAAGGTCATCGATTTGATGACCTTTTATGTTTGTTTTATTAGTGAGCTAGGCTCATTAACCGGAAACGGGCCTGTTGAGCCAAGTCATCGTAATGAGCTTGCCCTTCATCCAGCATTCGCTGTAGCCAGAGTCTTAATGCTTGGTGATCATCGAAGCATTTATTGATTTCCAGCAAAAAGGCCAGATTGTGCAGTTTGGGAATGTGTAACTCTTGAATGAGTTCACGCGCGACCATATCTGCTTCTGGGCTAACGACTACGCCACCAAAGAAAGCTTTACTGTTCATGGGCAAGCTCCTCTGTATTTAGTCTCTCCAGCATGGCTTCAAAAGCACTACCATCGCGACGTGTAACATTCGGAATGTAGCGGCTATAGACTCGAAACAGCATTTCAGTGGTTGAATGTCCCAGCTGGCGTGCGATCCATTCCGGGTTCTCGCCTGCCGACAACCAGAGTGTTGCTGCGGTATGACGTGTTTGATAAGCACGACGGGGCTTTAGCCCTAAAAAGCGTAGCAGGGGATGCCAGACACGCTTGTTTACCAAGCGATAATCGAGAGGCCCACCATCACGATTGCAGAAAACAAAACTGGATTTACCATTATTTAAGCTTTTCTGTTGCAGAAAGGCCTGATAAACCCGATCACTCATTTGGATGGTGCGGTCAGAACCATAAGTTTTGGTTCCACCAAGCTCTCCATTTACTAACGCTTCTCTGACATGGATTTCACGACGTGGTAAGTCCACATTTTTCCATTGCAAGCCATCGATCTCACTGGTGCGCATACCTGTGAAAAATCGAACAGTATAATAAGGCTTGAAATCATCACGAACTGTGGCAAGGATTGCGTGTACTTCCTTTAATGAAAAAGGTGTTACTTCAATCTTTCCTTGCTTTAAGTTCTTGATATTTTTATAAGGGCTATCAAAGTCATATCGTTCAGCAGCACTATCGAGTATCATGCGAAGTGCTATCATAATCTGGTTGATTCTTGATGGTGAAAGACATTCTTGGTTTTTCCCGTGAGTCACTTTGGCGAGGGATGAGCGGAATCCAAGAATGTCTGACTTTTTAATATTAATTACCGGAATTGTGCCAAAAAAAGGGATTAAGTACTTTTTGATCACAATTTGAATTTTTCCCTTGTAGCTCGTACGCCATTCTATTTCTTTATCAGTGAACCAGATTTCACAGAATTTTGAAAATAGAGGTGTTTTAGAGCTGATCTCATTTACTCTGTTTTCTGCATTTTTGATTTCTTTCAAACGAGAACTTTTTGGAAAGTATTTAGCATAGTCAAAAATACCCAATAAGATTTCTGCTTCCATTCGCTCAATCGCTTTTTCAAGCTTTTTGCGATTTTGAGCATTGTCTTCCAGAGCTGTTGTTTCACGACAACGGATGTTTAAGTATCGAAAATCGACACATAACTTACCGTATCTGGTACGGATGGCAGCCATAATAATGTTCTCCTTACTGAAGTTGTAGGCTGTGTAGCGAGCCTAAAGTGGTTTTGGTCATATCTTCTTCAATACGCTCCCATACATATAAAATTTTGCGTCCACCAAAAGGGCGGATGTAATGAATGCCTTCGATTAGAACACTGTCCTTCAACTGATTACGGATGGTACGCTCGTTGTAATGGATTCGTTCCGCCAGTTCTTTTGTAGTAATATAAGTAAGATTCATGTCTGTATCCTTTTATAAAGTATCACAATGGTGTTATTTAAGGTCACAATGCAATAATAGATGCATTTAAGACACCATGCAAGTACTTTATTACACAATGGTGGTAATTAATGATAGTTTGTAACTTGCCAGTACTTTTGGCAGAACGAAGAATGAAAGTAGCGGATGTAGTGCGGGCGACTGGAATGAGTAAGACAACATTACATAAGTTATATAATGGTCAATCGACTCGAATAGATTTTGAAACGTTAGAGAAATTGTGTGTATTGCTTAATGTTGAAGTGGGTGATTTATTAAAATTTAAGAAAAATGAAGAGCAAAATGATTGATTGAAAGAGAATAAAATTGAGTTTTTTATCATAAGTAAATGTTTTAATTATGTATTTATGGTGACCAAATTTGGTCACCATAAAAATTAATAAAATAAAAAATACTAAAATTGATGGAAAAAATAGAAATCAAGTGTATGGGGGAGGTGTTCTGATTATTTATAATGAAATTGATTAAAAAAATACCAAAATAGTGAATGTGTTGATTTGTCTATGATAAAGGGAAGGCACGTTTAGGACACTTTTGGTCACGCACCAGCTTCAAAAAACACGTTGTCTAAAAATTTTAGAACTTCTTCCAAAGCTAGAACAGAGAGGTTTTAGAAAAAATATTATTAATAATCAACAATAAAAAAGCCCCCATCTTTCGATGAGGGCTTTTTGAATCTGGAGCGGGAAAGGAGACTCGAACTCCCGACCCCAACCTTGGCAAGGTTATGCTCTACCAACTGAGCTATTCCCGCGGAGTCTATAAAGTTTTTTAAATAAAAAACTAAATGAAAAAATTTTGAGCGGGAAAGGAGACTCGAACTCCCGACCCCAACCTTGGCAAGGTTATGCTCTACCAACTGAGCTATTCCCGCATGCCGTGTATAATACAGTATGAAAAAATAGGGTCAACATTTTTATTTAAAAACTTTAATCATTTGCATAAATAAAAACCATTTTAGAGATATTTTTTATTATTCGTAGAAAAAATATGCAAAATTTAGTTGGTAATCATGCAAGTTTGTATTGTCGTTATTATATTTTTCTTGAAAAGCAATAACAGGCTATACTCAAAGATGAAGACGTTTGAACTATTGGAAGATTGAATATGAGCTTAGAACAGCAACTTAATGAGCGTTTACAAACTTTAGAGCCAAGCTATTTAGAAATTGTAAATGAATCTTCAGGTCATGGTGGATATTTCCCTGGCAAAGAATCTCACTTTAAAGTTGTTATTGTGAGCGAGTGTTTTGCAGGATTACGTTTGGTTCAACGCCACCAAAAAGTTTATGCAGCAGTAGGTGAGCTTTTAGGCGCAGGTAATATTCATGCACTTGCGATTCATGCATTTATTGTCGATGAATGGAAAAACCAAGATACTTCAAGCCCTGAATGTGCGCATGCACCAAAAACATCTTAAAAGGAACGAATTGAGATGAATCCGACACTCCTTGCCTCAATACACCTTGTAGGAATTGCACTCCTTTTTGTGGTTATTCTTTTACGTGGAATGACACTATTTAAAGGTGTAGAAAACAATCAGTCAAATCAATCTTCAAGAAAGCTTTTTGTTGCGCTTCAGCACTCATCTTTAACCATTGTTGTATTCACAGGCATTGCTTTATTGGTGATGAAAAACTTTCAGGTGGAAACTTGGTTTTATGCCAAAGTTGTACTGTTTTTGGTGATGGTTTCTTCTTTAATTAAAGCCTATAAAAAAGATGAGTCGATTTTATTGGTTCAACGTAAAGCTGGATGGGGTATTGCATTGGTTGCTTTCGTTGCAATTTATGGTCTTGTTTTAGTGAAACCTGTATTTGGATGATTATTAGACTTTCTTGTTGGTGAAAATGCATGTAGCTTAATCTACATGCATGACATAAAAATAAATTGGGGGGAAGTCTATGCTAACAAGGGTTATTTTCAATCAAAAGGGTGGAGTTGGAAAATCAAGTATTACTGTAAATTTGGCAGCAATCAGTGCAAATGAAGGTTTTAAAACACTTGTTATAGATTTAGACCCTCAAGCGAACTCTAGCCAATATTTATTAGGCGATGACGCAACATATTCCACAGATAAGCCTGCTTTGGAACCGAACATTGAAAATTATTTTGATGAAGTTTTGGGTACAAATCAAAGTAAAGGTTTAATTGGAAATGCATTAGGAAATATTTTAAAAAATAGATCTAAAGGTTTAGATGCGTTTGTTCACCAATCACCATTTAAAAATTTAGATGTTATTCCAGCAAGTCCCAATTTAGGTGCTTTGGCACATGCATTAGAATCGAAGCATAAAATTTATAAACTTAGAGATGCCTTACAACAATTAGAAGGGCATTACGATAGAATTTTTATTGATACACCGCCTGCATTTAATTTTTTTACTTTGTCTGCACTTATTGCCGCAGATCGGGTGCTTATTCCTTTCGATTGTGATGTTTTTTCTAAGCGAGCTTTATATACGCTTATTGAAAATATTTTGGAAACTCAAGATGATCATAATGATCGACTTTCAATTGAGGGAATTGTGGTCAATCAATATCAACATCAAGCGAAGTTACCTAAAGAAGTTGTGCAATAGCTAAAAGATGAAGGTCTACCTGTTTTAGAAAGTATGTTGCCACCTTCAATTATTATGAAAGAATCGCATCATAAAAACTTACCACTCATTTATTTAGCAACAGAACATAAATTGACTAAAGCTTATCAATTATTGTTCAATGAGCTAGAACAACATTCGAGATAATAATATGAAAGTGCTCCCACTTTTTTTAGTTGCTAGCAGTACTTTATTTTTAGGTGCATGTGCAACAACAACGAAACCTACTTATGTTTCACCTACGCAGTTTCAGGCATTAAATTGTCAGCAACTTCAGGCGGAATATAATCGCATTCAGCAGCATTTAGATAATGGTGTACAGCCAGCGAAACGTACAGGTATGGGTGTTGGAGTTGGACTTGGTGGTGGCTGGGGACGTGGTGGTTGGGGCTTTGGACCAAGTATTTCTGTCAATATGGGGCAATCTTCAAATACCAAAAAAACAGAAATTTCGAAATTATTGGGCGAGCAAGAAGCAATTGTTCAATCTGCTCAATTTAAATCTTGCCCAATTATTGTACGAAATAAAGCAACTTCATAATTGAAATTTCACTCTGTTATAGGACTTTATGCAAAATAACAGAGTGAAAATATTAGCAAATGTTTCACAATTAAAATAAATAAAAACAATAATATAAGGAAATTGTTGAGTGAAAATGACCTCGTAAGTTTTATTTTTAAAAAGTCAATATCTTGTTATTTTTCATAACATTCGTTTAATGTGTGCAGCTTAAACATAGTTGAACATGTACATAGATGATAGAAAGTTGGCTTTTTACTTTAGCTGTAATTGCGGTATTGATGATTCCTGGACCAACCAATGCATTGTTGGCTAGTTCGGCACATCAGCAAGGTATAGCAAAAACAAGCCTCTTTATTCCTACCCAGTTATTAGGCTATTTGTACGCAATAAGCTTGTGGGCATTGTTTATTCATTTGTGTTCACCAACATGGCCGCATCTTATTACTATTTTGCATTTTTTTAGTGCAGCATATGTGTTGTGGCTCGCTTTCCGCTTATGGAAGCTTTCTTATTTAGAGCAACATAATCAGCGTCACACTTCTATTCGACCACGCCAATTATTTTTCGCAACATTAAAAAATCCGAAAGCATTACTTTTTGCTGCGGGTATTTTTCCTACGGAAACATGGGATAGTGCAACAAATTGTCTTTTGGTTTATGCCGTATTTTGTTTGGTATTAGTTCCTACAGCAATGTTTTGGATGTCTTTTGGGCGTGCAATTTTATCTGGTCAGCTGAATAAATTAAAAGCCGATCAATTTTACAAAGGATCGGCTTTATTACTTATTGTGTGTATGTTGCCAGTTGTAGCGAGATTTTTTTAGTTAGTTTTTGATTTAAAAAATTTCTGTTTAATGAAGCCAATAACACCTGGCAATACACTCAGAATAATGATGCCAAAAATAAGATGTGTGAAATTATCTTTAACGATAGGCATGTTGCCAAATAAGAAACCTAAAATAACAAAAGATGAAATCCAAAGGAAACCACCAATAACGTTATAGCTTAAAAAGTACTTGTAGTTCATGCTACTTGCGCCTGCTACAAATGGCGCAAATGTACGGGCAAAAGGTACGAAGCGTGCAAAAATAATGGTTTTTCCACCATGTTTTTCAAAGAATTTTTGGGTATTCATTAAATGTTGTTTATTGATGAAACGAGATTCAATTTCAAAAACACGTGGCCCAATATATTTCCCAATGTGGTAATTCAAGGTATCGCCAAGTACAGCTGCAACAAAAAGAAGAGGGATTAAAATCCACGGATCCATTACACCTGTAGATGCAGCAAGTGCGCCTGCTGCAAATAATAAGCTATCACCAGGTAAAAATGGCATTATAACCAAACCTGTTTCTACAAAAATAATGAGAAACAAAATGGCATAAATCCATACCCCATAATTGGTAATGAATTCTAAGAGATGGTCATCTACATGCAATATAAAACTAACGAGATCCATTGGGGCTAAACACTAAAAAATGTACACAAATCCTAGCAGTCAACGTATTTAAAGTCAGCATTAAAAAGATAAATATTTCCGACCTTTTTGTTCTATATATAAAACGATGGGTATTATTTTGTATATTTATTCTACATTTCGTGATGCATAAAATGGGCACATCTTCCGAATTAATCTAAAAATAGGTTTGAAAATGTTGAATCCAAATGTTGTTGTAAAAAATATTGTTAATCAAGATCAAGTAAATACGATTGTTTCTACTCTTGCTCGTGTTTTAGTCGCGTATATTTTTATTGTTGCTGGCTATGGAAAAATTTCAGGTTACGAAACAACAGCAGGTTATATGGAAGCAATGGGTGTTCCATCGGCATTATTACCATTAACCATTTTGGTTGAATTAGGTGGTGGTTTGGCGCTGTTACTTGGCTTTCAAACTCGCTTTGCAGCATTTGGTTTAGCTGTATTTAGTTTAATCACTGCTTTTATTTTTCATGGTGGCGCAGAAGACGCAATTAATTTAATGAAAAATTTATCTATCGCTGGTGGTTTGTTCTTTGTGATGTTACATGGCGCAGGTAAATTGAGTATCGACCATTTAATTGAAAAATAATAAAAAAATTGATTTAAAAGGCTTTACAAGGTAAGGCCTTTTTTTGTCTAGTTACAATAAGTCAGCGTACTGAAGATGCTTAATTTGTTTAAATAATATGATTAATTTTTAAACGTGAGTAAATTATATGAAAAAAATTGCGTTATTGGCTGTAATAGCAGGTTCTTTAGCAACATCTTTGAGTGCATGGGCAGGTAAAGATGATCATGTGATTATTCAAGAAGCTGTTAATAATCATGTTCAAGTAGCTCAAGCTATAAAATTAGCAGATGAAACTGCTGTGACTTTAACAGGTACTTTGGTTAAGCAAATTGATGCAGAAAAATTTGAACTTAAAGATGCAACAGGCACAATTTTATTAGAGATTGATGATGATATTTCTAGAGCAACGCCAATTAAAGTGGGTGATAAAGTAAAAGTAGTTGGTGAGGTTGATACGCATCGTTATAAACCAACTGATATTGAAGTTGTTTTACTCGAAAAAATTGCACCTTAACTTTTCATATTGAGCAGGTATTTTTCAGCAGATTGTTTTGAAAAATACCTTTTTATTTAGCTTGTCCGAATAGTGTGCGTAGTTGCTTTAAAAATGTTAGAATACCGCGCTTATATTCGTTGCCTGCATAGTTGTTTGCCATGACTACCAATACCCAAATTACTGAAGATCGTATCCTTATCTTGGATTTCGGTTCTCAATATAGCCAGCTTATTGCACGTCGTGTACGTGAAGCTGGTGTTTATTCAGAAATGTACGCATATGATATGTCTGAAGAAGACATTCGTGCATTTAACCCAAACGGGATCATTCTTTCAGGTGGTCCAGAAAGTGTTTATGAAGCTGGTAGTCCACGTGCCCCTGAAGTTGTATTCAACTTAGGCGTGCCTGTACTTGGTATCTGCTATGGTTTACAAACCATGTCACAACAGCTTGGCGGTAAAGTAGAGCCAGGTGATGTACATGAATTTGGTTATGCAGAAGTCGACATCCAAGTACGTGATAAATTGATTGGCGATCTTGAAGATACTGCAAATCAATTAAAAGTGTGGATGAGCCACGGTGACAAAGTAACTGCAATTCCAGAAGGATTCCAAGTTACTGCAAGTACGCCAAGCTGCCCATTTGCAATGGTATCTGACGAAGCTCGTCGTTTTTATGGTATCCAGTTCCATCCAGAAGTAACACATACTGCAAAAGGTGCTGAATTACTTTCTAACTTTGTTCACGGTATTTGTGGTTGCCGTAACTTGTGGAACTCAGAAAATATTATCGATTTACGTGTTGAACAACTTCGCGCGCAAATTGGTGATCAAAAAGTATTATTAGGTCTTTCAGGTGGTGTAGATTCATCTGTTGTGGCTGCATTGCTTCACCGTGCAATTGGCGATCAATTGACTTGCGTATTCGTAGATAACGGCTTACTTCGTTTGAACGAAGGTGAGCAAGTAATGGATATGTTTGCGAAAAACATGGGTATTCGTGTAATTCGTGCCGATGCTGAAGATCGTTTCTTATCTGCACTTGCAGGTGAAGTTGATCCTGAGAAAAAACGTAAAATCATTGGTCGTGAGTTCATTGAAGTATTTGCTGAAGAAGCACGTAAGCTTGATGGCGTAAACTTCCTTGCTCAAGGTACGATTTATCCAGACGTAATCGAATCTGCTGCGACTAAAAATGGTAAAGCGCATGTAATTAAATCACACCATAACGTGGGTGGTTTACCAGAAGATTTAGCGTTTGAATTGGTTGAGCCAATCCGTGATTTGTTCAAAGATGAAGTTCGCCGTTTAGGTACAACTTTAGGCTTACCATTCGAAATGCTTTATCGTCACCCATTCCCAGGTCCGGGTTTAGGTGTTCGTATTCTTGGTGAAGTGAAAAAAGAATATGCTGATATTCTTCGTTTAGCAGATGATATTTTCATGCAAGAATTACGTGCTAGTGGTTGGTATGACAAAACTGCTCAAGCATTTGCTGTATTCCAACCCGTTAAATCTGTTGGTGTAGTAGGTGATGGTCGTCGTTATGCATGGGTAATTGCATTACGTGCAGTTGAAACTGTTGACTTCATGACGGCTCGTTTTGCTCATCTTCCATACGACTTAGTAGATAAGATTTCTACGCGTATTATGAATGAAATTGCTGAAGTTTCTCGTGTTGTTTATGACGTATCGTCTAAACCACCTGCAACAATTGAATGGGAGTAATTTAGGGCTTTCAAGAAACAACATTTCTTGCCTAAATTACGGCAAAGGCTATGCCTGCGCCAACTGAAGAAAATTATTAAAAAAGGACGCTTAGGCGTCCTTTTTTATGTATATTAAATTTATTTGATAGTTAGAGTTAGATATGGGTTTTTATCAATGGCTTATTGAAGAAAAGAAATTATCTAGCTCAACGGCTTCTAAATATGACTTGGTTATTAAAAATAGGGTGGTGTTTCCAAAAGTATGCTGAAATTAAATGAAGCCATTATTGATATAAAAGAAGGTTAAGTCGAAGGCTTTAAAATGGTTTTCAAGCTTTTTCGAAAAATTACAACTTTTCCTAAAACTACGTCTAATTCGATGCCTTATTTTACAATTATTTCCTTCAATACCTACAGTAAAAAACTTACCAATACTTTGCTTACAGTTTTTAAAGGCAGTCACAAAACTATCCCAGTGATCACTTGAAATTCGGGTGGAGTGAACACCTAATTGCTTTAACTTTGCCTTCAATCGTTGGACTGTCGCCAGATCTCGTTTACCCCAAACATAAGCAACAATTTCACCTGTTTCTCTATGGTATGCGTAAATAAGCCATTGTTTATTCTTTTTATTTCCTACAAAAGTCCAAAACTCATCAACCTCAATAGATTCATAATAATTTTGCTTAGGGCGAATTTTATAAGTGGATTTACTTAATGTTCGTAAAACCTTACCTATGCTGACACGCTCAGTTTCTGCAATATCTCTTATACCACCCCCTCTAACCATCAGGTGGAGTATTTTATTTGTTATACCAGAATGACAACCTCGGTAACTAAGAGCATGATCCCCAATAAACTGACGCTTGCAGTTTTTACATTGATAGTTTTGCTTACCATTTAGTTTGAAGCCATTTTTCTTTATACTGTCACTTCGACAGGTTGGACATTTGATTTCTAGTGTTATTTGCATCTCACTATTTTATCAAAAGCCAACCTGTTTTTTTTCAGCATACTTTTTGAAACACCACCAAAATATTAACTTTGCAATTGAGTTGCTTGTTTCACTAAATTTCGACCTGCTGACTTTGCTGCATATAAAGCAGTATCAGCTTGTTTGATAGCATCATTAAAAGTGTAATTATCGTAATCAATTAAGGTCACGCCAATAGATGCTGTAAAATAAATAGGACCATAACCCTGAACAATAACCGAGGCTTGTTCAATTTTTTGACGTAATCTCTCTGCAATGAATTGAGCATTTTTTTGTGGCGTATTTGGTAATAGTGCGATGAATTCCTCACCACCGTATCTTGCAAATAAGTCATTGTTGCGTAAAACAGTTTTACAAATATCTGATATTTTTTTTAAAACTGCATCGCCAACATCATGACCATAGGTATCATTAATAGATTTAAAGTGGTCAATATCTAGCATTAAGAGCGAAATTGGTTTGTCATTGTTTGCATGATCACTAATTGTTGTTTTTGCTCTGCGTTCAAAGTACCTACGATTATTTATACCAGTGAGCATATCCGTATGTGCCATAAATTCCAGTGTTTGGCGGTTAAAGCTATCTAATTTATGATGCAAAAAAATGCTACGAGATTTATAAGTGGACCCCCAACTCATGACTAAACTAAACCCTAAAATTGGCATGTAGCTTAATAAATATAAAATGAACTGCTCAATAGCACCATCAATTGCATGATATACACCGATTAAACCGACTATTGTAATAATAAGTGAAACAATAAGAGCTGGCGTAAAGCGGACTTGAATAGATAAGTTTGCCAATACGATAAAGACTAAAGAGGAATAAATATAAATAGTTACATTGGGGCTTGCAGAAAGGTTAACTAAGTAAAACCAAAGAGCAGATGCACCAATTATGGAACACGGTAAAATTAAATCAAAAAGTTCAACTTTTCTATTATATTTAAATAAATAAAGTGTAATTACAGAGATAATAGCTGTATACAAAAGCTTAGTGGTGATTGCTAACATTCCAACATCAGCTATAACATACCAATCTGCAATGCTATAGAAAGCGTACGCAGCTTGAGCAATTAAATTGATCTGAAGTAAATATTTGAGTTTTAAATCTTTTTGGTATTCTAAATATTCATCATCATATTGCTTGGGAATGCGTGCCAACATGGTTTTTAATGCTTTTTGCACCAATAAGCGAGACTCTTGTTCATATTCTTGATAAATCACTTATTAACCCCAAAAATTATAAACTGCATGAATATGCAAAAAAACGATTAAAAAATACTCATTATATGCGGGTATATTACTTGCAAATGATCGTATTTTGAAATGAGTAAATTTGATATCAAAACAATGAAATGTAAGCTTTTGTAAGTTTTATGTGTAGAAAGTTAACTGGTAGAGGGTTCTCAAGTGAGTTACTTATTTAAATATAAGTTTATAAGTTAATTGAATTTTCTATTTATTAAATATTCACATTGTTGAATGTAGCATTGTCCTATAAGTAATATTCTGCATACCAATATAGGGATGGGCGTATATCAAAATAAAGGCTAATATCTCATTATTCTATGTAGCCATTTTATCTAAAAAGATAGCCACTCATGTTAAGGATAAATTTATGACAAATACAAATTATACAGAACTGTCAAAGTCAGATGAATGTGAAAAGTTTATTAATCAATTTATCCAAGACATTCCATTACGTAGTGCAGAAATTGGTCGTGGCACAATTATTAAACGTGCGTTACCTAGCCGTCATAAAAGAATGATTGGTGCATGGTGTTTTCTAGATCATGCTGGGCCTGTAACTTTTCCAGAAGGTGAAGGTCTAGATGTAGGTCCGCATCCGCATATTGGTTTGCAGACTTTTACGTGGATGATTGAAGGTACGATGATTCATCAAGATAGCGTGGGTTCTGAGTTATTAATTAAACCGAAACAAGTAAATTTAATGACAGCGGGTCACGGTATTTCTCATACAGAAGTTGCACCAGATACAGAAACTAAAATGCACGCAGCACAGCTTTGGATTGCATTGCCAGATGACAAAATAAATATGGCACCGCGTTTTGATCATTATCCTGAGCTACCTGTGGTAGAAAAAGATGGTGTGGAATTTACAATTTTAGTTGGTGAGTTTTTAAATACAAAGTCTCCAGTTGAAGTGCATACAGAACTTTTAGGTGTAGATTTAGCTGCAAAAGCGCCTGCAACAACACGTTTAAAATTGAATCCTAAATTTGAATATGGATTTATGGCATTGGAAGGCACGGCAACAATTAATGGGCATGAGCTAAACAATGACAACCTTTTAGTTTTAGAACCAGGTGTTACAGAAATTGACGTTCAAATTCATGAAGATTCACGTGTTTTATTGTTGGGCGGAGAACCATTTGAATCGCCAATTTTATTGTGGTGGAACTTTGTTGGGCGTACTCAAGAAGAATTGAAACAAGCACTCGAGCAATGGAATAATCACGATGCACGTTTTGGTACAATTCCAAGCTATGAAGGCCCAAGATTAGAAGCACCTACATTCCCAGATAAAATGAGAGCATCAAAATAAAAGAAGGAGCTTCAACATGGCAGTTATTGCAAATGCAAAAGTTTTAACTTTAAAGGAGCCTTGGTCGGGTCAGGTGAATAGTGGTAAACATCAACTTATTACAGATAAGCCTGAATCCTTTGGTGGGCAAGATCAAGGTTTAGCACCTTACGATTTTATTTGTGCAGGATTAATTTCTTGCACAATGATTACCTTGAGAATGTACGCTCAACATAAAGGTATAGCGTTGGGTGAGTTCACTGTTGAAGCTGACTTTAAAGCCAATAAGGAAGGTGAAGAGTGGATTGAGCGACGTTTACATTTTGTAGATTCATTGAGTGAAGAATTGCAGAAAAAGGTTTTGGATATTTGCTCAAAAACACCAGTGACTAAAACACTATTACGCAGTTTGAAAATTAATACGCAACTTGTATAAAACTAAAAGAAGATATTTCGGTGGTGTTTCAAAAAGTATGCTGATTATATTTTAACCACAATTGATATCTCATAAAGCATTAAAAATATAGTGAATTTAATTTACTTATTTTCAATTTCTCTATTGACAGAATTAACTAGCATACTTTTTGAAACACCACCAAATATTGGATGCATTATGCCGAAGGTTCTCTTATGCCTTATTTAGTGATGACTTTAGTACTTACAAATGTACCTAAGCATGTGCCTTGGTTAATTAAGCCTGTTGCTAAAAAAATTACAGGAGGCATTAAGGCTGGTTTTATTCATCCTCGAATGAAAGAGCATATTTTATTTTTGGAAGATTATTTGGCAAAGAATAATTATTTTGCAGGAGATTTTTCTTTTGCTGATATTCAAATGTCATTTCCATTGATGGCAATACAAGACCGAATGGGCGGTGATTATCCAAATATTTCTACTTATTTAGAGCGAGTTAAGCAAAGAGTTGCATTTAATCGGGTAAAAATTCGAGAACAAAATTTATCTAAATCATAAGAATTTTGAAAATAAAAAAAGATGCTTTAAGCATCTTTTTTTATAAATTTAATTAGCGTTTTACAACAATTGAGTCGATACCACTATGTTGTAAGGTTTGCTGAGCAATAAGAGCTGCTTCTTGCGAATCATAAGGACCTGAAATAACGCGGTACCAAACTTGACCACCTTCTGTTGTTTTCATCACATCGGCAGATAAGCCATTCAAAATAATTTCAGCGCGTCGAGCATCTGCTGCATCAGGGTCGCTATAACTACGAACTTGTAATATGTAGTTTGCTTTTGGCGCAACTGGTTGTGCGCTTAATCCTGTTGCTTCTGAAGCAGGTTGATTATTTGCAGGTGCTTCAATAATGACTACAGGGCTTTTATCTTTGGTTTCAGGAACGGCTTGTTCAGGAATAGGTGTAACTTGTTGTTGAGGCAATAAATCGTAAAAACGGTAATCTTTGTTGGTTTCTTCTTTATTTTGTTGGGAAGTGATTTGGTCTTTGGGTTTAACAGGCTCCCAAGGTTTCCATAATAAAAGTGCTACAGCAAAAGAAAGCACAATTAAAATAATCACAAGTGTTCCTAGCCAAGCAGGAATAAGTGGCTTTTTAGGTTTATTCGGTCTTTCTGATACGCCGCGTTGAGTTTTTCCAAACACGAGGGAACCTCATTATTATTCGTTACGATATGACCATAAGATGATACTTAGTAAGACAGAGAACTTATTGCTTTTAGTATCTTACTTAGTTGTTGATATTACAAGAAAAGGTGTTTCCTGTAATCTCCTTTTTGTGAATAGAAAGATCATGCTAAAAAACATGATCTTTCTTGAATTGCTTCAAAGCTTTTGGTTTTGCTTCATTGCATATCAACAATGTCTAACATGCAATGTTTACTACTCACTTCGAGCAAAGCTCTCGTCTTGCGAGCATGCAAAGCAATGCTTTGCTTACATGCTCTCAGGAGCAGATACGCCAAGAAGTTCTAAACCATTCTTAAGTACTTGTTGAACGTTTGCAGATAACAATAAACGTGCTTGAGTAAGTTCAGCATCATCACCTAAAACTTTATTTTCGTTGTACCAACCGTGGAACAATGCAGCAAGTTCTTTTAAGTAGTTACCAACTTGATGAGGTTCATAGCTGTTCGCAGCACGAGTTAAAATTTCTGGGTATGCAGCAAGTTTAGCAAGTACTTCAGTTTCTGCATCAAGCTCAAGTTTTGCAGCGAATTGACGCGCATTTTCAGTAGAGAAAGTAATGCCTGTTGAAGCAGCTTTTTCTAACATACGGCAGATACGTGCATGTGCATATTGAATGTAATACACAGCATTATCTTTGCTTTGCGAAACTGCAAGATCTAAGTCAAAATCAATGTGTTGTTCAGACTTACGCATTACATAGTAGAAACGTGCAGCATCAATACCCACTTCTTTACGAAGGTCGCGCAAAGTTACGTATTGACCAGAACGAGATGACATTTGAACCATCTCACCGCCACGCCACAAGCTTACGAACTGAACTAAAAGAACAGTTAACTTTTTAGAGTCATAACCTAAAGCATCAATTGCTGCTTTTACACGTGCGATATAACCGTGGTGATCTGAACCCCAAATATCAATAATATCTGTGTAGCCACGTTGAAGTTTGTTCAAGTGATATGCAATGTCAGATGCGAAGTAAGTTGTTTGACCATTACGACGTTTTACAACACGGTCTTTTTCATCGCCAAATTCAGTCGATTTAAACCAAATGTTGCCATCTTTTTCGTATAAGAAGCCACGTTGGTCTAAAGTTTGAAGTGCTTCTTCAATTTTTTCAGTTAAAGTTGCTTCACTGAACCAGTTATTGAATGTTACGCCAAATTCACCAAGGTCATCTTTAATGTCATCTAAAATGGCAGTTAAAGCTGCTTGATGGAAAACGCGGTAGCCTTCACCAATGAGTGTTTGAGCGTTAAAAATTAAACCATCAATGTGCTTTTCTTTGTCACCTGAAAGTACAACTTTGTTGCCATCAGCATCTAGCTCAGCAGCAAATTGAACATCTTCAGGAACATCTTTATATACGTCTGCAACAGGGCGTACGTGT
Organism: Acinetobacter portensis; assembly: GCF_023158935.1. Classification (GTDB taxonomy): domain Bacteria; phylum Pseudomonadota; class Gammaproteobacteria; order Pseudomonadales; family Moraxellaceae; genus Acinetobacter; species Acinetobacter faecalis. The sequence continues at coordinate 2,418,974 of NZ_CP096120.1, read as the reverse complement.
GCATCACCATCTTTATCAATAATGCTTTGTGCGATTTCTTTAACATAGTCGCCTTGGTATGCATTTTTAGGGAATGCAAGTTCTTGACCTGTAAGCTCTAAATAACGAAGGTATGTAGATGTTGCAAGGATGTCCATTTGACGGCCAGCATCATTTACATAGTATTCGCGGTCAACTTTAGCGCCAGTGGCTTCAAGCAAGTTTGCAACAGTCATACCGTATGCAGCACCACGACCATGACCTACGTGTAGGCTTGATGTCGGATTTGCAGAAACAAATTCAACTTGAATGCGTTTTTCAGCATTTGCTTGAGTACGACCAAATAGATTTTTTTGTGCTTGAATTTGATCTAAAACAACAAAGCGCTGGTCTGCATTTAAGAAGAAATTGATAAAACCAGGACCTGCAATTTCTGCTTTGCTAATGTCTGCAACTTCAGGAAGATTCGCAAGAATTTTTTCGGCTAAATCACGTGGTTTCATACCAGCAGCTTTAGAACCAATCATCGCAATATTAGATGCGAAATCGCCATGACTTCGGTCTTTAGTGCGAGTCAAAATGCTTGTATTGTTCCAGTCAGATGGGAGTACACCTTCAGCTTGAAGGGATTGCACTGCATGATCGAGCGCTGCTTGTATTGCCGTATTCATAATCAGTCGAAAAAGATGTCGCAGAAAAACGCTAAATATAGCAAATTTCGAGGTCTTTAGGTAAACGCAATTGTACTGAATGAATATTGTTCGATGATTTTTTTAATATTTAATGAATTTTTAGTGAATAAATAAGAATAAGTAATTGGTTTGTGGCATATTCTAAGCCAAATTTAATAAATAAAAATGGAATTGAAGTGTCTAGAAAACTTCCAATGATATTTGGCAATGTTCCAAAGCTTTCAGTGAAATGGGCAGCTGTTGTTATCCCGTTTTTTCTATCATGCTTAATGAGTGGAATTATTTCCTTTATTAATATGCTACGAAATGTGGGTTGGTACGACGGCTTTCTTGCATTTTGGTTTGAAAATTGGATGTTGTCTTGGGTTGTCGCATTTCCTGTGGTATTGGTCTTATTGCCTTGGGTGAGATGTTTGGCAAGTATTTTTGTTGATATGAGACAGATTATGCCTCCAAAGTAATTTGCTTAAATAAAAGTCAAATATGCTACTTGGTATTTCTTTAAGAAATGACAAATTTCGTAAAATGGAATCATTTTCAGATTTATAAGAAATCGTACTAATTCACAAAATTTAAGTTTTTTATAAAAATAATAATAAAATTACCCTTTATTCATCAAAATAAGCAATTTTTTAGATAAAAATTATAAAAAATGCCATTTTTATTTATTGGCTAAATCATCTTAAAATTACTATCAATTAACTAAATGACATTTTTTGATGAAATGACGCTAAGCTATAGCAAGAAAATAGAGATGGAATAAATTTTCCCATTTTATTTCATCCGGTGACCCGCACAATGAGATCGGAAATGACATCAGACTTAAGCAAAGTTAAAAAACCTTTATATATTCCTTACGCAGGTAACACCCTTTTAGAATTGCCTCTTTTAAACAAAGGGTCAGCATTTAGCGACGAAGAGCGTACAACTTTTAATTTAAATGGATTAATTCCGCGTGTAGTTGAAACAATCGAAGAGCAAAGTCAGCGTTCATATCAGCAATATAGTGCTTTTGATGAAGCCATTAATAAACATATCTATTTACGTAATATTCAAGATACCAACGAAACACTGTTCTATCACTTAGTTGAAAATCGCTTAAGTGAAATGTTACCAATTATTTATACACCAACTGTAGGTGAAGCATGTCAGCGTTTTTCTGATATTTATCGCCGTCATCGTGGTGTGTTTATCTCATATTCAGACCGTGATCAAATTGATGAAATTTTACATAATGTGAATAAAAAAAATGTGAAAGTTATCGTAATTACGGATGGTGAACGTATTCTTGGTCTAGGTGACCAAGGTATTGGTGGTATGGGTATTCCAATTGGTAAATTATCGCTATATACAGCATGTGGCGGTATTAGCCCTGCATACACATTACCAATCACCATTGATGTAGGTACAAATAACGAAGAATTGTTAAGCGATCCTATTTATATGGGGTTAAAGCACCCGCGTATTCGAGGTGAAGAATACTATAACTTTGTTGATAAAATTATCGCTGCGATTCAACGTCGTTGGCCAAAAGTGTTAATTCAGTTTGAAGATTTTGCACAAGTAAATGCAATGCCTTTATTGAACAAATACAGAGATAAAGTGTGTTGCTTTAATGATGATATTCAAGGTACGGCAGCAGTTTCAGTAGGTAGTTTAATAGCTGCTTCACGTGCAGCAGGTAAGCAATTAAAAGATCAGGTTGTTACTTTCTTGGGTGCTGGCTCAGCGGGTTGTGGTATTGCGGAACAAATTGTTTCGCAAATGGTTGCAGAGGGTTTAACGGATGAGCAAGCACGTAAACGTGTATTAATGGTTGATCGCTTTGGTTTAGTCACACATAAGCAACCAGATTTACTCGACTTTCAAAGCAAATTGGCACAAAACCATGACGATGTTTCTGCGTGGGCATCTGAAGGTGACATCATCACATTATTAGATGTTGTTAAAAATGCCAAGCCATCTGTATTAATTGGTGTATCTGGTCAGCCGGGTTTATTTACAGAAGAAGTTATTAGAACGCTTGCTCAGCATTGCGAACGTCCAATTATTTTGCCTTTATCTAACCCAACTTCGCGAGTTGAAGCTGTGCCAGCAGATATTATTAAATGGACGGAAGGTCGAGCGCTTATTGCAACGGGTAGCCCATTTGAACCTGTAGAATATGAGGGTAAAACATTTAATATTTCTCAATGCAATAACTCTTATATTTTCCCAGGTATAGGTTTGGGTGTATTAGCTGTTGGTGCAACGCGTGTAACTGAAAGCATGCTAATGGCATCAAGTAATGCTTTGGCAGACTGTTCTCCAAAATTGCAAAATATTGATGCAGATTTATTACCTGATTTAAATGAGATTCAAAAAGTTTCAAAAATCATTGCATTTAAAGTTGCAAAAGCAGCAATGGAAACAGGTGTCGCTCCTATTATAAGTGATGATTTATTAAATAAAGAAATTGAAAATAATTTCTGGAAACCAGAGTATCGAGATTATAAACGCGTTACTTATTAATTAGCATTCTAAATAAAAGGGAGCAATTACTCCCTTTTATTTAGAAAATCAACTTTCTAAAATTGTTTCGAGTAATGCTTCGCTTGGCGCAAAGTAATATGCACCATCTTTTGGTGTTACAAAGTGAAGTAGACGATCATGAATACCATCGCCACTTGTACCAAACATGCGTAAAAGCATTGAATCTATAATTGATAAATTGTTGGTATATGCAATAAAAAATAGACCTTGGTCACCTTTACCATCACCATAAGGAAGTGAGTGACGAAGAATAGCCATTTCTTCACCTTCATCATCTTCTACAACGGTACGAGAAACGTGAGAGTTATTCGGTTGAACATCATCATCTAGTTCAATACTTTCTAATTTAGTACGACCGATCACTTGCTCTTGCACATCAACTTTTAGTTTTTTCCATTTTTCCAAATTGTGTGCGTAGCGCTGTGCAAAAATGAAAGATCCATCCGCAAATTCATCTGCATCTTCAGGTAAAAGGGCTGTTTCAGCGCGATCATCTGGAAATTGGGGGTTTTCGGTGCCATCAATAAAACCTGTTAAATCTCGACCATCAAATTGGCGGAAGCAAACGCGCTCATCTAAAACTTCAACTTTGTCTTGAATGCCATCAAAGAATGATTGACTAAGTGCAAAACATAAATCTGCGCGTTGAGCTGCAATATGAATAATCACATCGGCAGGAACAACTGGCATTTCAAATGAACCGTGAATGGGTGCAAGTTGATTGAAACCTTCAGGGCGTTTTGAATAAAGTTTGTCCCAAAGTTCAGGTCCAAATGCAATTGCGGTCTTAATATCTGCTTGTGGATGTTGGCTAATAAGGCGATCACGTGTTGATATTAAATCTTCAAATTTTTCTTTAAGTTCTTCAATGCTTAAATCTTTTAAACGTAAAACAATAAATCGAGCATGATCTGATGGTAATGGCAAAATTACAGATTGGGCGGTCATTCATGGCTCCTGAAAATTTATCTTTTTTGCAGACTTTGCTTATTGTGCCTGATGGTAAAAGCTGTGAATAGTATAAAACAAATAATTCACTATTGAATTTTAAAGCTATGAAAAGTGGAATAGTTTTATAATACGTCGATTTTATTTTATGCGGTTCAATCATGTCCTATCAAATGTGGATTGCCTTCATGCTTGCATGTTGGGTGATTAGTATTTCTCCAGGAGCGGGTGCTATTGCATCTATGTCGAGTGGGCTCAACTATGGTTTTCGACACGGATACTGGAATGTTCTAGGGTTGCAATTGGCATTGGTAGTACAAATTGCAATTGTTGCAGCAGGGGTTGGGGTTTTATTTACCACAAGTCCTTGGGCATTTTTAGTTGTGAAATGGTTTGGTGTGGCTTATTTATTATATTTGGCTTATTTGCAGTGGAATGCACCTGCGCAATCTATAGATATTAAAAATGATTTGCCAAATAAATCTCGGACTCAGCTTGTGCTCTATGGTTTTTTAGTCAATATGAGTAATCCGAAAGCGATTGTGTTTTTACTAGCTGTGTTGCCTCAATTTTTAGATTTGGCAAAGCCTCAGTGGCCTCAATATACAATTATGGCAATAACAATGATTAGTATAGATTTGATTGTAATGGCGGGTTATACAGGCTTAGCTGCGAAAGTATTAAGAATGTTGAAATCTGCGAAACAGCAAAAAATGATGAATCGTACATTTGCTGTGCTCTTTGCATGTGCTGCAAGTTTACTTAGTTTTGTGCATCAGTAGAGTGATTTGAATAAATTTTGAAGAAATGAAAATTTGATTAAAAAAAGAACAGAAAGTGTTTGACTCTTTTTAAAAATGTGATATATTTCACAATATAAAAACAAAATAAGAAAAAACTCCACAAGTTTTGCATTTTAAGACTCTTTAGCTCCCCCAAGCTAAGGAGTCTCTTTTTATTTACACTTTTTCAAAAATCAAAGCTCAAAATAAAAACAGCCATCTTTAAAGATGGCTTTCTATTTATTCATTTATGTATGAATTAAACGATTTTTTTAACTTTTTGAATGAAAAATATTGTGGCAAACAGAATAGACATCGTTAAAACAATGCTTAGTCCTGTAGAGATGTCTAGACCTGCACTTGACCATAAGCCAACACTTACGCCAATTTGTGCGATTACAAATGCCCAAATAACCATTTGTTTGGGTGAATGTGCAAGTAGGCGAGCGGTTAAAGCAGGAATAACTAACAAAGCACCCATAAGTAAAGAACCAACAGCACGTAAAGCCAATACTGTAAATAATGCAAGTAATAACATGAAAATTAGGCGTTGCCAATTTGCATTCACACCTTCACTTATTGCAATGTCTGGATCAATCGCAATTTGAATTTGTGCTGTCCAGTACTTGTAAAGAATAGCAAGCGCAATTGCAATAACAGTTGCAAATACAGGTAAATCTGCCCAAGAAATTTGTAAAAGATCGCCAAATAAATAGCTTAAAAGTTCGGGACGTAGCGTAGGTAAATACTGAATGAGCAGTAAACCAGAGCATAAGAGTGTTGCTGAACAAAGTGCAAGAAGTGCATCATTTGGAAGTCTAGGATCGTGTAGAACCCATAAAACAGCAACTAATAATAATGCTAAAAAAGTTACACCAACCCATAAAGGCAAACTTAAAATACCTGCGACAGCAACGCCAAGTAGTGTTCCATGCGCCATCGTGTCAGCAAAAAATGACATACGACGCCACAACATCAAACATCCTAGTGGTGCAGTTAGAAACACAAGTAATGTTCCCATTGTCCATGCAGGTAATAGTAGTTGTAACCATTCCATCATGGCTTAAGCTTCCGGTTCTGGGTGAATGTGTGGGCGTGAATCATGTTCGCAAGTTGTTGCTGTATCACCATGAGCACAATGATTGTGATGATGTTGATAGAAAACGCGATTTGTGCCGAAAATGGCTTGGTATGCAGGATCTTGCTGAATGTTTTCAGGCAGACCGCTACAACAAATATGCTTATTTAAACAAACAACGCGTTGTGTACCCTGCATCACCCATTGTAAATCGTGTGAAACAATTAAAATTGAGCAACCATATTTTTTAGGAAGGCTACGAACATAATCATAAAGTTCGGCTTCAGACTGAATATCTAACCCTTGCATAGGTTCATCAAGCACTAAAACATTCGGTTGTCTGAGCAAAGCGCGTGCTAATAAAACACGTTGACGTTCACCACCTGAAAGTTGCTGAACTTTTGCATTCTCTAGTTTAGCAATACCTGTATCTTGAATAATTTGCGCTTTAATTTCTGGTGAGCAAACTTCTAAATTTAATAAGTCTTTTACACGTAAAGGTAAACTATGAGACGGGTTGAACTTTTGTGGCACATAAGAAAATTTAAGATGAGCATTTGTGTGAATGCTGCCTGATTTTGGTTTCACAATTCCAAGCAAAACTTTAATTAATGTTGATTTTCCTGCACCGTTTGGGCCAATAAGCGTGACAATTTCACGATCATGCAAAGTGAAATCAACATTTTTTAAAATTTCTTTATCATCTATATGAACAAAAATATTCTTTAGCTCAATGACAGGAGTTCCAGTTATTGCTTGTTGCGACACTGCTGACAAACTCCAGAAATTTCAATAATGCTGTGATGGGCTGTGAAGTTGTCTGCAGCAGATAAAGTTGCAAGTTGTTGTAGTAATCCTTGGGCAGATGCTTCAGTAACAGATTTACATTCTGTACAAATTAAAAATGCTGCTTGATGTCCTTCACGAGGATGGCAACAAGGAATATAAGCATTAATAGAAGTGAGGCGATGAATAAGCCCTTTTTCTAATAAAAAATCTAAAGTCCGATAAACGGTAGGAGGGGCTGCAGGTCGCTCTGAACCGCCTTTTAATTTTGCTAAAAGGTCATACGCACCAACAGGTCCTGAAGCAGAAAGAATGAGTTCTAAAACTTCTTTACGCAATGGAGTGAGGCGTGCACCTGTCGATGCACAAAGACTTTCGGCATCTGCTAGGCGTTGATCAACATTGTGATGACCGTGTACGCCGTGTAAAGCATCGTGATGTTCATGAGAACATGAGCCCATAGCAACCTCATGGATTTAGAGTAAAAAATATACGTTGAATTTTAACATGAAGTGAGTGGAGTTTCGATTCAGGATATATATTTTTATTAATTTGTTATACTATAACATCCTCAAAAATTTTAAGCGATTTTTCCATGTCTCGTTTTTTTGCATTTTGTATATTTACTGTGATGAGTAGTTTGAGTTGGTCTCAAGCGATCGTGGTTTCTACACATCCAATTTATTTAATTGCTGAAAAAATTACAGAAGGTGTGGAAAAGCCAACTTTATTATTAAAAGATCAGTCAGGTCATGATGTAACATTAACGCCTGCACATCGTAAAACTATTCAGGAAGCTGAATTGGTTGTTTGGCTTGGCCCCCAGCATGAAGCACCATTAAATAAATTATTGGTAAATAATGCTTCAGCAATTTCAATTCTAGAATCTGGAATTGTGCAAACATTGCCACAACGTGATGCTCGTGGAAAAGCAATTAAAGGTACTTTAGATACGCATGTTTGGTTAGATCCCAATAATGCTGTTCGTATTGGTTTCTTTATTGCAGCATTACGTTCACAGCAAAAACCAGAATTTAAAGCTGAATATTGGGCAAATGCTCAGAAGTTTGCAAAAGATATGTTGTTGGCTGCAAACAAGTTAAATATTACTTCTGCGGCAAAGCCTTATTGGTCATTTCATGACGCATACCAATATTTAGAGCGTTCATTGAATTTGAAATTTTCGGGCGCTTTAACGACAGATTCGCATATGGCACCAACTGTAACTCAAATTAAATACTTAAATGACAGTCGTCCAATGACAAAAATGTGCTTACTTGCAGAAGGTCATGCAAGTAAAAATCAATATCAAAAATTAGGTGATATCTCCTTTCAAAAGGTTGATGAAAGTATGAGTGGGGAAGGGGACTTTGTTGTAGGTTGGGCTAATTTGACTCAAGAAGTTCAAAAATGCGTATTAAGTACACGAAAGTAAACTATTTATTAAGCAAAAATAAACATAAAGATAATGTTACATAGTTGCAAAAAAACTCGACTTAGGTCGGGAAACGATTGCATGTTTAGGGGGCTAACTCTATAATGCCTCCGATAAAAATCGATCACCTGATAAACTTGTCAAGCATTAGTGCTGTAAGTGGAAATGTATATGAGCCGAACTAGTCGCATGATTGATCGACGATTAGCGAAAGCTTTAATCCTCATACAAGCATGTATGATTCCTGTTTCAGCCTTGATTGCGTTGGTCTTGAAAGACACAACTGCCGCTTATAGCGCCGCTCTTGGAGCGTTAGTTTGCTGGTTAGCGAGTAGTTATTTTTCTTGGCAGTCGTTTCGAACGGCAGGCGCGCGAGCAACGAAGCAAGTTCTTTTGAACATGTATAGGGGCATGATGGGCAAGTTTGCTATAGTGATCATTGGATTCATTTTAATTTTGAGCAATGTTAAACCGTTGTCAGCGGGAGCATTGTTTTGTGGGTTTATGCTCGTTCAAGCCATGTCGTGGGTTGCACCTTTTTGTGTATCACGCCTTCAGAAACGAGTTTAAACGCAACAAAAAATTGAAAAGTTTTTTTGGAGTGGAGCGAGATATCAAGCAGCACGCGATATTCGTTTTCTCTATATTAGTATTTGACATTGACCAGGTGTGATTTATGGCTGCTGAAGAACATGCCCTTACTTCGACCGAGTATATCAAGCATCACTTAACGAACATGACTTACGGCAAAATGCCGGATGGTTCTTGGAAGTTAGCTGAAACTGCTGATGAAGCTCAACAGATGGGGTTCACTGCTATTCACTTGGATTCTATGGGTTGGTCTATCACGCTCGGTGTGATTTTCTGTTTGTTATTCTGGTGTGTAGCGAAAGCTGCAAACTCTGGTGTTCCTACCAAGTTCCAGTCTGCAATTGAAATGATCATTGAGTTTGTTGACTCAAGTGTTCGCGACACTTTCCATGGCAAATCACGTTTAATTGCTCCATTAGCATTAACCATCTTCGTGTGGATTTTCCTCATGAACGCGATGGACTTAATACCAGTTGACTTTATCCCGTATACAGCTCAATTGATTGGTGCACACGTATTTGGTATGGATCCTCACCACGTTTACTTCAAAATTGTTCCATCTACTGACCCTAACATTACCCTTGGTATGTCATTGTCTGTATTTGTTCTTATTTTGTTCTATAGTATCCGTGAAAAGGGGATTGGTGGTTTTGTTGGCGAATTGGCACTTAACCCATTTAACCCAAGTAACCCAGTTGCAAAAGCGTTATTAATTCCAGTTAACTTAATTCTTGAATTAGTAACATTCCTTGCACGTCCAGTTTCATTGGCTCTTCGACTTTTCGGTAACATGTATGCAGGTGAGTTAATCTTCATCTTAATCGCGTTATTACCGTTCTGGATCCAATGGGCTCTGTCTGTGCCTTGGGCGATCTTCCACATTCTTGTTATTACGCTACAAGCATTCATTTTCATGATGCTAACTATCGTATACTTGAGTATGGCTAGCGAAAAACATTAATGGTAATGCTTAACTATCATAAGATGGTTAAGCCTATAATTTTCTTTAATTTAACTTGGTATAAAACCTAACCTCTGAGGAATTATCATGGAACTCACTTTAGGTCTAGTTGCAATCGCATCTGCTATCTTGATCGCTTTTGGTGCTTTAGGTACTGCGATTGGTTTTGGTCTATTAGGCGGCCGTTTCCTTGAAGCTGTAGCTCGTCAACCAGAATTGGCTCCACAACTTCAAACTCGTATGTTCTTAATCGCGGGTCTTCTTGATGCTGTGCCTATGATCGGTGTTGGTATTGGCTTGTTCTTCATCTTCGCTAATCCATTTGTAGGTTAATCAGCTTAATTCCTAAATTAAACTATTGAGGAATAGCAATGAATATCAACCTCACATTGATTGGCCAAGCGATTGCTTTTGCGATTTTTGTCGCATTCTGCATGAAGTTTGTATGGCCACCACTAATCAATGCGATTAGTGAGCGTCAGCGTAAAATCGCTGATGGCTTAAACGCAGCTGAAAAAGCGAAAGCTGATCTTGCGGATGCGCAAGCTCAAGTGAAAGCGGAATTAGACGCGGCTAAAGCACAAGCGGCTCAATTGATCGAACAAGCGAACCGTCGCGGTGCGCAATTGATTGAAGAAGCGCGTACTCAAGCATCTGCTGAAGGTGAGCGTATTCGTCAACAGGCTAAAGAAGCTGTTGATACTGAAATCAATTCTGCTCGTGAAGAATTACGTCAACAAGTTGCTGCTCTTGCAGTTGTTGGTGCTGAGAAAATTCTTAGCCAACAAGTTGACGCAGAAGCTCACAATGCCATGCTGACTCAGCTGGCTGCTAAACTTTAAGAGAGGCGGATTATGGCTGAACTCTTGACGTTGGCACGCCCATACGCTAAAGCAGCATTTGCGTACGCTTCTGAGCAAAGTGCGACTGACTCTTGGTCAACAGCACTTGAATTGCTCAGTGCTGCGGTGCAAGACGAAGCATTTTCAGCTTATCTAAATCGCCCTGAGCTTACTCCTGCTGAGCAGGTAAGTGTTATTGTTAAAGTTTTAGGTGAAGACCAAAACGTTTCAGTGTCTAACTTTTTGACATTGCTTGCCGAAAATGGCCGTTTATCTCTTCTTCCTGAAATTGCAGCAGAATACGAACAGCTCAAATCACAGAATAACAATACTGTGGATGTTGTGATTGAATCAGCATTCCCATTGACTTCTGTACAAGAACAATTACTTGCACATGCATTAGAGAAAAAATTCGAAGCAGCAGTAAACGTTTCTGTAGAAGTTAAACCAGAGTTAATTGCTGGTGTGGTTATTCGTGCAGGCGACCAAGTGATAGATGATTCTGCGCTTAACAAGCTTGAAAAAATGCGGACTCGTCTTCTTGCTTAATGGCTCGAAGACTGAACTTTAAAAAGATTGAGGTATAGCGCAATGCAACAACTGAATCCATCCGAGATCAGTGCGCTCATTAAACAGCGTATCGGCGATCTGGACACCAGCGCAACCGCTAAGAACGAAGGAACCATTGTTATGGTTTCCGACGGTATTGTGCGTATTCACGGCCTTGCTGATGCAATGTACGGTGAAATGATCGAATTCGACGGCGGCCTTTATGGTATGGCACTGAACCTAGAACAGGATTCAGTGGGCGTCGTTGTTTTAGGTAACTACTTAAGCCTTCAAGAAGGTCAAAAAGCTCGTTGCACAGGTCGTGTATTAGAAGTTCCGGTTGGTCCAGAACTTTTAGGCCGTGTAGTAGATGCTTTGGGTAACCCAATTGATGGTAAAGGCCCTATTGATGCAAAATTAACTGATGCTGTTGAAAAAGTAGCACCAGGCGTAATTTGGCGTCAATCAGTGGATCAACCTGTACAAACTGGTTATAAATCAGTAGATACAATGATCCCTGTAGGCCGTGGTCAACGTGAGTTGATCATTGGTGACCGTCAAACTGGTAAAACAGCAATGGCGATCGACGCGATCATCGCTCAGAAAAACTCTGGCATTAAATGTGTATACGTAGCGATTGGTCAAAAACAATCGACTATCGCTAACGTTGTACGCAAGCTAGAAGAAACTGGCGCTATGGCGTATACAACTGTTGTAGCAGCAGCGGCAGCGGATCCAGCAGCAATGCTTTATCTTGCTCCATACTCTGGCTGTACAATGGGCGAATACTTCCGTGACCGCGGTGAAGATGCGTTAATCATTTATGATGACTTGTCTAAGCAAGCTGTTGCTTACCGTCAAATTTCATTGCTTTTACGCCGTCCACCAGGTCGTGAAGCTTACCCAGGTGACGTGTTCTATCTACATTCACGTCTACTTGAACGTGCTTCTCGTGTATCTGCTGACTACGTTGAGAAATTCACTAATGGTGAAGTTAAAGGCCAAACTGGTTCATTAACTGCATTACCAATTATTGAAACTCAAGCGGGTGACGTATCTGCATTCGTACCAACGAACGTAATTTCGATTACTGATGGTCAGATCTTCTTAGAAACATCATTATTCAACGCAGGTATCCGTCCTGCTGTGAACGCGGGTATCTCTGTATCTCGTGTTGGTGGTTCTGCGCAAACTAAGATCATCAAAAAATTGTCTGGTGGTATCCGTACCGCTTTGGCTCAATATCGTGAATTAGCAGCGTTTGCTCAGTTCGCTTCTGATCTTGATGAAGCAACTCGTAAGCAATTAGAACATGGTCAACGTGTAACTGAATTAATGAAGCAAAAACAATATGCTCCATATTCAATTGCTGACCAAGCTGTTTCAATTTATGCATCTAACGAAGGCTACATGGCTGACGTAGAAGTTAAGAAAATCGTTGCATTTGATGCTGCGTTAGTTTCTTACTTCCGTTCAGAACACGCAGCGTTAATGCAAAAGATTGATGAGACTGGTGCTTGGGATAAAGATATCGAAGCAACATTCAAAGCAGGTATTGAAAGCTTTAAAGCGACTCAAACTTACTAAGTTTCAAACTGTTGAAATTTAGTGTTGGTTTGGTTCACGGAATCAACCTTCGGAGGCTCGCAAGGGCCTTCGAATACTAGGTTAAGCGTATGGCAAATTTAAAAGAAATTCGCGCCAAAGTAGCTAGTATCAAAAGCACGCAGAAAATTACTCGCGCGATGCAGATGGTAGCAGCTTCTAAGATGCGTCGTGCGCAAGAGCGCATGGCTCAAGGCCGTCCGTATGCCGAAAATATGCACCGTGTAATTGCTCATTTGGTACAAGCGAATCCTGAATACAAACACCGTTATATGGTTGAACGTCCTGTTAAGCGCGTTGGCTATATCATTGTGTCATCAGATCGTGGTTTGGCAGGTGGCTTGAACATTAACTTGTTCAAGAAGGTTGTTAAACATGTACAGCAACAACAAGAGCAGTCAATTGAAGTTCAATTTGCTTTAATTGGTCAAAAAGCGGTTTCGTTTTTTAAAAACTACGGCGGTAAAGTTCTTGGTGCGACTACGAATGTAGGCGATACTCCAAGTCTTGAACAGTTAACTGGTTCTGTACAGGTAATGTTAGATGCTTACGATAAAGGCGATTTAGATCGTATTTATTTAGTTTCTAACGGCTTTGTAAACGCCATGACTCAAGATCAAAAAATCGAACAACTTGTTCCTTTAGCTGCGTCTGAAGATGACAAGGGTCTAAACCGTCAATATGGTTGGGATTATATCTATGAGCCAGAAGCTGAAGAGCTTTTAAATGGTTTATTAGTTCGTTACATTGAGTCTGTGGTGTATCAAGGTGTGATTGAAAACATCGCGTGTGAGCAGTCTGCTCGTATGGTTGCAATGAAAGCTGCAACTGATAACGCTGGTGATCTCATCAAGAACCTACAACTTATTTATAACAAGCTGCGTCAAGCCGCGATTACTCAGGAAATTTCTGAGATCGTTGGTGGTGCCGCTGCCGTTTAACATTATTTTGAATTGAGGAGACAGCAATGAGTAGCGGTCGTATCATTCAGATCATCGGCGCGGTTATCGACGTCGAGTTTGAACGCAACAGCGTTCCTAAGATCTATGACGCTCTCCATGTTGATGGTACTGAAACTACATTAGAAGTTCAGCAACAACTTGGTGATGGCGTAGTTCGTACTATTGCAATGGGTTCTACTGAAGGCCTTAAGCGTGGTTTGAACGTAACTAACACTAACGCGCCTATCTCTGTACCAGTTGGTACAGCGACTCTTGGTCGTATCATGGACGTTCTTGGTCGCCCTATCGACGAAGCTGGTCCTGTTGCTACTGAAGCGCGTTTACCAATTCACCGTCAAGCGCCATCTTACGCTGAACAAGCTGCTTCTACTGACCTTTTAGAAACTGGTATTAAAGTAATTGACTTACTTTGCCCGTTCGCTAAAGGTGGTAAAGTTGGTTTATTCGGTGGTGCCGGTGTTGGTAAAACTGTAAACATGATGGAGTTGATCAACAACATCGCTAAAGCTCACTCAGGTTTATCTGTGTTTGCTGGTGTTGGTGAGCGTACTCGTGAAGGTAATGACTTCTATCACGAGATGAAAGACTCTAACGTACTTGACAAAGTAGCGATGGTTTACGGTCAGATGAACGAGCCACCAGGTAACCGTTTACGCGTAGCGTTGACTGGTCTTACTATGGCTGAGTATTTCCGTGACGAGAAAGACGAAAACGGTAAAGGCCGTGACGTTCTATTGTTCGTAGATAACATCTACCGTTATACACTAGCAGGTACTGAAGTATCAGCACTTCTAGGTCGTATGCCGTCTGCTGTAGGTTACCAACCAACTCTTGCAGAAGAGATGGGTGTTCTTCAAGAACGTATTACATCTACTAAGTCTGGTTCTATTACGTCTATTCAAGCGGTATACGTACCTGCCGATGACTTAACAGATCCATCGCCTGCTACAACGTTTGCTCACTTAGACGCAACAGTTGTATTGAGCCGTGACATCGCATCTTCTGGTATTTACCCAGCGATCGATCCACTAGACTCTACTTCACGTCAGTTAGACCCATTAGTGGTTGGTACTGAGCATTACGAAATTGCTCGTTCAGTTCAAAACGTTCTTCAGCGTTACAAAGAATTGAAAGACATTATCGCAATTCTTGGTATGGACGAATTGGCAGAAGAAGACAAACTTACTGTATACCGTGCACGTAAGATCCAACGTTTCTTCTCTCAACCGTTCCACGTAGCTGAAGTGTTTACTGGTGCTCCTGGTAAACTTGTACCACTTAAAGAAACGATTCGTGGCTTTAAAGGTCTTTTAGCTGGTGAATACGATCATATCCCAGAACAAGCGTTCTACATGGTTGGTGGTATTGACGAAGTTATTGCTAAAGCTGAGAAACTTTAATTAGTTCCCTAATTTAGGAGATTCTCATGGCGACTATGCAATGTGACGTTGTAAGTGTAAAAGAGTCTTTGTACTCTGGCACTGTAACTATGCTAATTGCTAAAGGTGCTGGCGGTGAGTTAGGTATTATGCCTGGACATGCTCCGTTAGTAACTTTGCTTCAACCTGGCGCAATCCGCGTTGTGTTGGAAAACGGTACAGAAGAGTTAATCTATGTATCGGGTGGTGTTCTAGAAGTTCAACCGCATGTTGTTACTGTTCTTGCAGATACTGCAGTTCGTGCTGACAACTTAGATGAAGCTGCAATTATTGAAGCGCGTAAAAACGCTGAAGCATTGCTTGCAAATCAAAAGAGCGATTTGGACGCTGCTGCTGCATTGGCTGCTCTTGCAGAAACTGCTGCTCAGTTGGAAACGATCCGCAAAATCAAAAACCGCGCTCAATAAGACGCAGTTTGAGATTGAAAAAACCACCCGAAAGGGTGGTTTTTTTATGCTATAAATAATTAAAAATAAAAAGGGTGCTGAGTTTGAAAAAAATTTCGGAATTAAGCTTATTTAGACGCATGTTGTCGATGTTTTTATTTATTTTTTCATATACCTTACTAATTACACTTTGGTTCATCTTGCCTGTATCAACTGATAAAGGTGCAACTTTAGCTTCCTGTTTAAATACAGGAGCAACATTATATGCTGCAGTTGTTGCCTATCTATTACTTGATAACTGGAAAGAACAACATAGAGTAAATTATTTTAGTGGTTTAGGAAAAGATCTTATTTTACAATTAAAAAAACGCATGGATATTCCCTTGATCTCACAGCTCTTACTTTAGATTTAAAAAAATTACATTGTACAGGTAGGCCTGATAGACAGATTTTAATAGAACAAATGCATAATGCAGTATATCGAAATATAGAAAATATAACTAAATCTAATAATGATTTAATGCATGAAGGGCTATTTTATTTGGAGGTTAAAGACAATCAATTGTTAAAAAGTTATTTAATTGATTATTATGATCATATAAATAGTCTATTTGATGAAATATGCGATGTTGTAAGTACTAAGGGTAGTATTGAAACAGATAAGTTATTAAGTGATTTAGAAAATATTAATGATAATTTTGTTGATATTTCAAGAAAATATGTAGGTGAATTAATTAGCCTAATTAAAAAAGACTCGTGTTTATAAGTTTTAATTTAGTAGGTATTAATAATATCAAACTCCCCATTTCCCACAATTTTTATCTTGAATATCTCATCAAATCCTTCATCTAAACTCGGTATTTCTAGTTTCTTATAAGTTGCTCGGACACCAACTTCAGGAATACTGGCTTTGCCTGTACGGTGACTATTACGCTCTAAAGCACTATTCAAATCTGTTTCAAAATAATAAGAAATGACTTTAAAACCTGCATCTTTAGCACGTTGAATATAACGCGCTCTATCTGCTTTGGTAGGGTTGGTATTGTCTATAACCATTTTAGTTTTAGAAGCTAAACCTGCTTCAAAAATAATATTTTCACGATGGCGAGTTTTTAGCATATCTAAATTTATACGCAAATGACTATGCGCTAAATTCAATAAATAAAAACTCGACTTTCCTGAAGCTTGAACGCCTGTAAAAATAATTAACTGCATAAAGCATAAGAGATTAAAAGGAAGGTAGGAGTCTATAATAACTTAAGAAGACTCTTTGTCATTCGATGAAATCATCATGCTTGCAAGTTTAATCATTTCATCTTGAACGCTACCCATTTGCTGTTCAATTTTTTCTAAATCGACCTTAGATAAATCTAGATCACCATTCAAGAAAGAAGAATTTAAGACTTTTTCATTGGCAGATAAAATATTTGCACGGATACTATCAATTTCCTGACTCTTTAAATTTAAAGACTCTAAAACTTGATTCAATGCTTTTAATTGAGTTTGAAGCTGAGTTGCTGCTGTTTGTAATTGTTCATGATTTTGTGCATTAACCGCACTTTCAAGGTCGGTCTGCGTTTGTTTTAATTGCTCAATATATTCGCCAGCTTTCATTTGCATGTCTGCAACATCGCGAACAATATAAAGCATATTGCCACTTTTTAAATTTTCAGGTGCTTCATTATTAGATGAAACATCAAGAGATTGTTCAGTTTCACTTTTATCTGATGTGGTTTCAGGTAATTGATTTTGTTCACAACCAATTAAAAGAACTCCTGCGCTAAAAATAACAAAAGGGAGTAATGCACCTTGAATAACTTTTTTCATAATCAGCACAGCATTGATAAAGAGAGTTTTAATATAAGGGGGAAATGTGGAGAAAAAACAGATTTTTGCAAAGTTATAACATTACTTTTGTAAAAAAGAGCATGTGTATGCTCTTTTCTTCCTAATGGATTAAATGAAGCTTATTTTGCAAGTTCAGCATTAATTGCATCTACAATTCGAGCATCATCTGCAGTGATATCTGGCGCAAAACGCGCAACAATTTCACCTGTTTTAGACACAAGGAACTTTTCGAAATTCCATAAAATTTCAGGTGGTTCGTTTGGTGTTAAACCATAATCTACAAGATCTTTCCACCAAGGGCCTTCACCAATACGTTCTGGAATAGCTTGCGTTAAAGTTTGGTAAAGTGGATGCTTGTCTTCACCTGCAACAGAAATTTTAGAGAAAAGAGGGAAGTCTACTTTGTAATTTACAGAGCAAAATTCTTGAATTTCTTCATCTGAACCTGGTTCTTGAGCTAAAAAGTTATTTGCAGGAAATCCTAAAATTTCTAATCCTGCATTTTTCTTTTCTGTATAAAGTTTTTCTAAGCCCTCATATTGCGGTGTTAAACCACATTTAGACGCAACATTTACAAGAAGTAAAACTTTGCCTTCATATTGGTTAAGTGTGACATCATAACCCTGAATGGTTTTTACTGGAATGTTGTATACAGAAGCCATGACAAATTCTCTAATAATAAGTACTCAAATGTTTTAGCGGTTATTAATGAGAGGAGCAAGTGAATTTTTTGCTGAATTTGAGGTAAATTTGTACATTTAAAATAACTGAATATGAAAACAGCAATGTTATTTTTTAGTGCCGAATTAACTAAGATGATGTTTTTAGAATGCTGTTCTTTCAGGCTTGCATTAAGAAGATTTAAGTTGATTCGGTGTTTGATCTGTGTATCTTTTAAAAAACTCAATAAAGCTCGAGCTATGGTTATAACCTAAATCATATCCAATTTTTTTTATTGATTCCCCCTGACGTAATTGGGTAATGGCATATAAAATTTTAGCCCGATTACGCCATTCAGAAATCGTCATATTTAGTTCCTGTTGGCATAAACGTAATAAGTGACGCTCTGTAATTGGAGCTTGTGAAATGAGTTGATGAAGACTACATGCTAAATTTTTAGGAGAAGATAGTTTTTCTAAAACTTCTTTTAAAACAGGGTGGTTGCTTTGTGGTAAGTAGTGATTATATTTGGGTGCTACAATCAGTTGATCTAATAAAACTTGAAGTAAGTTGCGGTAAATATTTAAATTATTAGCATTAACTTTAAAATTTAAAACTTCCTCAACCAATGTTCGAAGAAAGAAACTTACTCCTAAAATTTCTGCATTTTTAGAAAAATGTTGGCATAAGTTCGGATGAAAGCGAATAGCGACATAATGAATTTTGGTTTGTTCAATTGCTTTACAGTGATGCGTTGTACGGGATGGAATCCAAATACCATAGCTAGGTGGAGATAATTGTGTATGTCCATCAATTTCATATTCTAAAATACCATTTAGGCAAAAATTAAAATCTCCCCAAATAGATGCATGGGGATTCACAACATCATCTTTTTCATAAAAAAATTCTTCTACTGTTATATATTTTTCAAGTTCAATCATGTCGTATAGGTTCAATGAGTTGGTGAGTTTTAGGAAATTATTCTTATTTTTACAATGTCGAATATACGGTATAGATGTCTGAAATTCAGTATTTAAATTGTTTCAGACTTTTTGCACAATAATCACTCGCATTTAAGACATGAAATATTTATGAATCAGCAAGCCAAAACAAATAATTGGGCAGTTTTATTGCCATTAATTGCCGTGTTTATTTGGGCACTGAATGTTGCTGTAACACGCTATGTTGCAGACTATATTTCACCTGTGAGCATTAGTTTTTATAGATGGTTGGTTGCCTTTCTTATTTTAACGCCATTTATGTCTATAAAGCTTATTCGAGAATGGTCTTCTATACGTCCTTATTTACCAAAACTTGCTGTGTTATCTGCATTCGGCATGGTGTTGTATCAAGGGATTGCCTATGCTGCGGCACATTATACAAGTGCAACAAATATGGGGATTATTAACGCATTTATTCCAATATTTACCATTTTTGTGTCGATGGTGATTCTTAAAGATTTTCCAAGTAAGTTTGCTGTAATTGGTGGAATCCTCTCATTTAGTGGTCTTATATTTGTGATTGCACAGGGGAGTATTACAAGTTTACTGAATTTAGGTGGTCATTTAGGTGACTTGCTAATGATTGCAGCCGTATTCTTTTATGCATTTTATGGCGTGTTTCTTAAAAAGTGGAAGCTACAAATTCCACTGATGCTCAGTTTGTATGTACAGATTATTTTTGCGCTTATTTATCATTTACCATTTTTAATGTGGTTGGGTTTAGATGCTATAAACACAAAAAATGTAGCAAGTGTTTTATATGCAGGTATTTTCCCATCTTTTATAGCACCGTTAATTTGGATGCTCTCTATTCAAAAAAATGGTCCAAATAGAACCAGTATTTTCATGAATTTAATGCCTGTCTTTACCGCACTCATTGCATATTTATGGTTAAAAGAAGCATGGACGATTTATCACACGATTGGTGGCATTATTATTGTTTTGGGAATTATTTTGGCGCAAAAGAAAGCCTAAAACCAAGCATTTTGGTTGGATAATAATCAATTGAATTTTGTTTTAATATTTTTTTATTCGATATATATAAATTTTATATGTTGAATAAAAATACAAATTTAAAAAAATGTTCAATAAAATAGTGAGATAATTTGATTATAATTTTAACAGTTGGTTATTAATATATTTTTTCTATTAATAGATAATTTTATTATATTTCATATTGAATAATATTTAATTAATAATAGTCCTAGTTAGGTAATTAAGTACTTGTTTTTTAAACATCCTTGTTGCTAACCCAGAGATATGTAAGACCCTCTGGATGTGATTACACATCCTTTTTATGCTCAACCATCCCTATATGGTTGAGCTTTTTTTTGTCTAATAAATTTAGCTTATAATACTTTTAAAATATTAAGCACGAATTATCTCGCCAGTTTCTGCATCTATAATTTTACTTGGTTCACGGCTTAAGCCTAAATCACCGTTCAAATAATTGAGTTCATTTGCAAAATAAGTATTTGCTTCTTGTAATGAGCGTGCAGGTTCTAAGCCTGCAGAATTAGCACTTGTAGAAACAATATAGCCATTAAACGCATGGCATAAAGCAATGCACAAAGGATGTGTTGTTACACGAACGGCAACTTTGGGGTGGTTGCCTTTAATCCATGTTGGAATGTCTTTGGTTGCAGGTAAAAGCCATGTTGTAGCACGTTCAGCAGGGTGTCTATTGCTCCAAGAATCGATAACTTGCTTTTGCATTTCACGGTCTAAATTTACTAGTAGATGTTCTATTTGTGAAGTTTGACCTGCTAACAGAATAACGCCTTTTTCAATAGGTCTTTGTTTTAACCTAAGAATTTCTTGGAATGCTTGTTCATTGTGAGGGTCGCAACCTAATCCCCAAACAGCTTCTGTTGGATAGGCGAGTACTTGTCCATTTTTAAGGAGGTTCGCAGCTTCAGTGGCAGAAGTAGTGATCATGGGAGGGAGCCTTTCAAAAACAAAGGGCTATTGTGAACCTTATTTATTGGAACGACAACGTACATATAAACCTGATTGTTGCATGCATAATCCACTTAATTCTAATTCCATTAAGTAAGCTGTAAGCGTAGCAATATCAAGATTTAGTATTGCTGCAAGTTGGTCTATATCTTGTCCAACCCAATCGAGTTGTTTATATAAATTAATCAAATGACTTGGAATATCAGATGATTCTTCATTATTTTTTTCAAATAATTTTGATGGTATGTTTTGGTTTTCTGCTTGTTTCGCTTGCCATTGTGTTGGTAAGGCTAAATCTTCAACAACTTGTTCAGGATGGTCAATTAAAATGGCACCTTCTCGTATAAGTTGATGGCATCCTTGGTGAAACTCACTGTAGATATGACCGGGAATTGCAAAAATTAATTTACCTTGTTCAGCAGCAATTTTAGCGGTAATAAGTGAACCACTCTCTAAAGTTGCTTCAGCTACGATAACACCTAGGCTTAATCCGCTAACAATTCGATTTCTTCTTGGAAAATGTTGTTGTAAAGGTTTAGTTGTTGGTAGAAACTCTGTAATCACCGCACCATTATTCTGAATAATGTCTTGTCTTAGTACTGTATTTTGAGATGGATAGGTAATGTCTAAACCTGTACCCATAACAGCAATTGTGCGTTGATTTTTTAATCCACCTTGATGTGATGCTTCATCTATTCCTTGTGCTAATCCACTATTAATATAAAAACCTTTTTCACTTAAATAGTAAGCGAAGTCATAAGCAACTTGTCGACCATGCGTGCTCGATTTACGACTACCTACAATTGCAACTTGTGGCTGTAAAAGGGTTTGCGCATTGCCTTGCCCAAAAAGAATCGGCGGTCTATCGCTATAAGGTAAAAGTTGAGTTGGATAGCAGGAATCTGTTTCTATAAGAACAAAATCTGAAGATTGCTTAATTTGGTTGAGTAATTGTTGAAAGTCATTTTGACCTTCTAAAGTATGAAATTTTTCTAAACGCTGAAGATGATTTTTATGTAATGCTAAATTTTGCCATTGGCTAATATTTTCAGGTTTTAATGCTTGTTCAAGGGTTTTGAAATGTTTTTGAATTTTATAAAAACTAGATAGTGAATGTTGAACCACGTACCAGATCGCAATTGTTTCAGTTTGAGATTTTGATAAATGGCTCAACATCTTCGTTCAACTAGTCATTCATAATAGGTGGTGTAAGTGCCGCACCAACATTAATAGGCAGTGAACTTTCTAGTACATAAGCATAGCTAATGTTGTCAAAAGCTTTGAATACCATAACACTACCGACATTTTCAGAAGGAAGCTGAATTGTTTCATTTGTAACTTGGTCTTTTATGGTTTGACCTAATTCATTTACGTTGAAAACATGTCCAACTTTAACACCTTGGTTTGTACCTCGGTCAAGGCTAACGACACTTCCAACAGCCGCAGCGCCAATAGAGCCTTGAACACGAATAACTTTACCGCCTGCAATCACTTCTTCAGCATTCACAGGATAAAATAGTGTTGGTAACATTGCTTCGTATTCTTGCATTACGAAATAACCACGACGAATTTCAGAATTATAAGAATCTGTAACTTCTAGTGTGGTGATATCGCCAGCTTGCTTTGTTGCAATACCAGATGCAACCTCAACAAGCTCTAAGCCTGCATTATACTTTTTACCTTTAGCATCAAGCATGATGTAGGGATCATTTTCACGGTAAACGCTGTAGCGCTGACCTATTTCTAAGCCATTACCACGAACATAAATATTCTGACCTTTTGCGGCTAGAACTCGCTGATCTTTAGCACCAACAACATAAGGTATGTTTTTGGTAGAATTCACAGGAACAATAGTTGAGCGTTCTAACCAGTTTTTAATGCTATCTAGTGGAATGACTGGAATAGTATTGTTTAAAGATTCTACGCGAACTTGTGGTTGTAAGTTGATGGTTTGATTGTCATAGCGACGAATAATACCATCACAACCATCACCTTCATCTTTTCCAATTAAAGGCTTACCGTTATAGGTACACATGAGTAAACGGTCGCCAGGAAAAATCCAATGTGGATTTTTAACGTGTTTATTACCTGCCCAAATTTCACGCCAGCGGTACGGGTTTTTGAGGAATTTTTTTGAAATATCCCAAAGTGTATCGCCCTTTTTCACAATATAAACATTGGGTGCATTTACTTTTAATGCAGGCGGATTAACATTGCGAGAAGGCGCAGCTTCAGCAATGCTGATTGTACCTAGACCAACGCCAAAGCAAACAGCAAGAGCTAGAATTTGTTTTTTAAACCCCAAGACACGCAAAGAAGAAGTGTCCTTCAAAACCTTTTTCATTATCATAATTCCTAAAATTATGTATGTAGTTGCGTTATAATAACGATCTTACACACATTTTTTCGATGAAGCATTCCTTCATTTTGGTTTTTTGATCAATGGCATAAGTGAGGACGCAATATGGCCTTATTACCTATTTTAAGTTTCCCCGACCCACGTCTTCGTACCATTGCACAACCAGTCGAAGAAGTTACTGATGAAATTCGTCAGCTTGCTGCAGACATGTTTGAAACGATGTACGCTGCGCCAGGAATTGGTTTGGCTGCTACGCAAGTCGATAAACATATTCAGCTTATTGTTATGGATTTATCTGAAAACAAAGATGAACCCATGGTTTTTATTAACCCGAAAGTTACCCCATTAACTGAAGATACTCAACCTTATGAAGAGGGTTGTCTTTCAGTGCCTCAAATATACGATAAAGTTGAACGTCCGTCACGCGTAAAAATTGAGGCAATCAACTTAGAGGGTAATGCTTTTGAGTTGGAAGCAGATGGACTTCTCGCTGTTTGTATTCAGCATGAAATGGATCACTTAAACGGTAAACTTTTTGTAGATTATCTCTCTCCTTTAAAGCGTCAACGTGCGCGTGAGAAAATTGAAAAAGCTGCTCGTCAGCGTCAAAAAGAAAAGGTTCCAGCAAAACGCTAATTCCTTAGCAAAAGTTTGTAACTCAAAGCCCAATTTTTATTGGGCTTTGTTATACTTGCTCGCGACAAATTTTAGGATTTGCCTTTGCTATTACGTGGTGGCTTACTGCTTGCAGCTTTTGCAGTATTTTTACAGATTGCTGTTTATATACAGCCTTTATTGCCGAAGCAATATCAAGTTGCTCCGGTCTGTGAAACCATTACGCGTGCGCTTTTGTTGAAAATTTCTGCACATTCTGAACATAGCATTCATTCAAACCACACATCTGCACATTCACATCATACGCAAACTGCTGAACATGCAGGGCATGAGCATGATGCAAATCATCATTGCCAATATTGTACGGTACATGCAAATTTAGTTTTACCTCTAGAGCTTGACATAAAAGAAGTCTTTGACCGAATTCAAATTCGTTTAATTGCATTTCAAAAAGCATTCACGCATGTTTGGTTTGTACTTCAGCAACTTTTTCTTATTCCTCAAGGGCGAGCCCCACCACTTTTTGCATAAATCAAAACTTTTTAATTTGGGTCTTTACTGACTCCAGCCTTGTTTTATTTATGTTTTAAGTGAGAAAAAAATGGCTCAGCCAAAATTCTTTTTACAGCCTCTTGCGGCTGCAATTTGTGTTGCTTGTTATTCAACTGCTGTATTTGCAGATGATTTAAATGATTCTAAAATACTTGCACCAATTACGGTTACTGCCCAAGCAGGTAATGATGCACACGGTCTAATTGTACGTGCAGATCCTAAGCAGCCCATTCAGCCAATTCCTGCAACAGATGGTGCAGATTACTTGCAAAGTATTGTGGGTTTTAGCTCTGTAAATAGTGGTGCGGGTACAAATGGTGATGTCACATTCCGCGGTATGTTTGGTTCACGTATTAAAATTTTGACAGATGGCACAGAAAACTTAGGTGCTTGTCCAAGTCGAATGGATTCACCTACATCTTATATTTCACCTGAAAGTTACGATCGAATTTCAGTGATTAAAGGACCTCAAACAGTCCAATATGCAAATACTGGTTCAGCAGCAACAGTAATTTTTGAACGTACACCAGAAAAATTCACAGAAGATAAGCATTATCGTGGACAAGCAAGTGTGCTGATGGGTTCATTTGGTCGTTTAGATCATAACCTTGAAACGGCAATTGGTGATGAGCATAAATATGTCCGCTTAAATGCCAATCGTTCAGTTTCAGACAGCTATAAAGATGGTGATGGAAACAAAGTGCCATCGGATTGGGAACGTTGGAATGCAGATGTTGCGCTGGGTTGGACGCCTGATGAAAACACGTGGTTAGAACTTACGGGTGGCAAAGCAGATGGTGAAGTTGTTTATGCGGGTCGTGGCATGGATGGTTCTAAATTTGCACGTGAAAGCCTAGGAGTGCGTTTTGAAAAGAAAAATGTCACAGAAGTCATTAAAAAAATTGAAGCACAAGTTAACTATAACTTTAATGATCATGTGATGGATAATTATAGTTTACGTGAGTTTAAACCAAGCATGATGATGCCTGATAGAGCAGCAACTAATGTGGCGCGTAAAACATTAAATACTCGAGTAGCTATAACAGGTGAGTGGGACAAAGTTCAACTAGTTACTGGTGTAGATAGTCAAAATAACGAACATAGTATTCGTAAAACGGATAGTAAGACAGGAATTAGTTATCAAGATCAACCACGTATGACAGATATGAAATATCAATCGGTTGGTGGTTTTGGTGAGTTGACATATCACTTTGACGATCAAAATCGTTTGGTTTCAGGTCTTCGTTTAGATCAAGTGAATGTAAAAGACGAACGTCAAAATTCTGTTGATAAAGGATATAACCGTAAATTAGACAAAACATTAGCAAGCGGTTTTATTCGATTTGAAAATACACATCCTGAACATGATGATGGCAAAACATACATTGGCTTAGGTTATGTAGAGCGTATGCCAGACTATTGGGAATTATTTAGTCCTCAATCTGGTAATGGAAATCCAAATACATTTAATAACATTGATACCGAAAAGACTTTACAGTTGGATGCTGGATATCAACATCAACATGGTGCTTTTAGCTCTTGGGTTTCTGCATACGCAGGTATCATTAATGATTATGTTCTTACGACGTATTTGTCATCAACAGGGCATATGAAAATGTTGCAAGCTCATACACGTAATGTGGATGCAACTATTGCAGGTGCTGAAGCAGGAATTGGTTATCAATTTACAGATGCAATTCAGGCAGATGTGAGCGCAATGTATGCATGGGGTAAAAACACCACAGACAATACGCCGTTACCACAAATTTCACCTTTAGAAGCACGTGTGAATTTACGTTATGTGCAAGACAAATATAATTTTGGATTATTGTGGCGCGTAGTCGATGGTCAAAATCGTATTAGTCAAAACGAAGGTAATATTGTTGGTTACGACCTGAAAGAAAGTGCAGGATTTACGACATTGTCTATTAATGGTTCATACAACTTAACGAAAGATATAGATTTGTCGGTTGGTGTTGATAACGTATTAGATAAAACCTATACCGAGCATTTAAATAAAATGGGTAACGCAGGTTTTGGGGATGGATTTGCAAGTGATCAGCAATTTAATAATACGGGACGCAATTATTGGGCTCGTATGAGTATGAAGTTCTAATTAAATTGAAATTTTAAATATTTTAAAAGCCATTACTTCTGAGTAGTGGCTTTTTTATAGGAAGATATGGCTTGTGATCTAATATTTTCTTAAAAGAAATATTGATATTGAATACATATTCATCACGTTGTTGGTAAATAGCGCAATAATAGGATTTTCTTTAAGCAAATTGGGTTTTGTTTTTGTGATAAGTTTATATAAAACAATGTGTTACTTTGTTCTTTCTTAATTTTTTAATAGAAATAAAATATATTTAAAATAAATTTTATTTAAATTTCAGGTATTTATGGTTTTTGTAGATTACAAAATAAACATGCAAAATAAAATATTTATAAAAGGTGTTGCAAGGCATCTGAAATGCTGTAGAATGCACATCCATCGGCAGTGATGAAGATTAAAACTTCTTGATAAACAGTAACTTAGCGCAAAGTGTTAGGATTGGGTTTTGAAAAGAAAGTTTAAAAATAATTTAAATTACTGATTGACTTTCTGAAAAGAAAGCGTAATATAGCCGACCTAGCTTGCTGGTGACGAACCAACAAGAAGATCATTAAGAGAT
Organism: Acinetobacter portensis; assembly: GCF_023158935.1. Lineage (GTDB taxonomy): Bacteria > Pseudomonadota > Gammaproteobacteria > Pseudomonadales > Moraxellaceae > Acinetobacter > Acinetobacter faecalis. The sequence continues at coordinate 2,391,738 of NZ_CP096120.1, read as the reverse complement.
TATGAAGAACAACTTGTGTGGATTTTTACTGATTGATCAATCGAAATTATTTTCATTGATTTGAAGGTAGAAATTACTCGAAGTTTATTTGAGAAATATTTGTCAGAAAATTGATGAGCCAAGATTGGTACCCTTTAAAGGTACTACTGATTTTAAACTGAAGAGTTTGATCATGGCTCAGATTGAACGCTGGCGGCAGGCTTAACACATGCAAGTCGAGCGGATGAAAGTAGCTTGCTACAGGATTCAGCGGCGGACGGGTGAGTAATGCTTAGGAATCTACCTATTAATGGGGGACAACAGTTGGAAACGGCTGCTAATACCGCATACGCCCTACGGGGGAAAGCAGGGGATCTTCGGACCTTGCGTTAATAGATGAGCCTAAGTCAGATTAGCTAGTTGGTGGGGTAAAGGCCTACCAAGGCGACGATCTGTAGCGGGTCTGAGAGGATGATCCGCCACACTGGGACTGAGACACGGCCCAGACTCCTACGGGAGGCAGCAGTGGGGAATATTGGACAATGGGGGGAACCCTGATCCAGCCATGCCGCGTGTGTGAAGAAGGCCTTTTGGTTGTAAAGCACTTTAAGCGAGGAGGAGGCTACCGAGATTAATACTCTTGGATAGTGGACGTTACTCGCAGAATAAGCACCGGCTAACTCTGTGCCAGCAGCCGCGGTAATACAGAGGGTGCGAGCGTTAATCGGATTTACTGGGCGTAAAGCGTGCGTAGGTGGTCTTTTAAGTCGGATGTGAAATCCCTGAGCTTAACTTAGGAATTGCATTCGATACTGGGAGACTAGAGTATGGGAGAGGATGGTAGAATTCCAGGTGTAGCGGTGAAATGCGTAGAGATCTGGAGGAATACCGATGGCGAAGGCAGCCATCTGGCCTAATACTGACACTGAGGCACGAAAGCATGGGGAGCAAACAGGATTAGATACCCTGGTAGTCCATGCCGTAAACGATGTCTACTAGCCGTTGGGGCCTTTGAGGCTTTAGTGGCGCAGCTAACGCGATAAGTAGACCGCCTGGGGAGTACGGTCGCAAGACTAAAACTCAAATGAATTGACGGGGGCCCGCACAAGCGGTGGAGCATGTGGTTTAATTCGATGCAACGCGAAGAACCTTACCTGGTCTTGACATAGTAAGAACTTTCCAGAGATGGATTGGTGCCTTCGGGAGCTTACATACAGGTGCTGCATGGCTGTCGTCAGCTCGTGTCGTGAGATGTTGGGTTAAGTCCCGCAACGAGCGCAACCCTTTTCCTTATTTGCCAGCACTTCGGGTGGGAACTTTAAGGATACTGCCAGTGACAAACTGGAGGAAGGCGGGGACGACGTCAAGTCATCATGGCCCTTACGACCAGGGCTACACACGTGCTACAATGGTCGGTACAAAGGGTTGCTACCTCGCGAGAGGATGCTAATCTCAAAAAGCCGATCGTAGTCCGGATCGCAGTCTGCAACTCGACTGCGTGAAGTCGGAATCGCTAGTAATCGCGGATCAGAATGCCGCGGTGAATACGTTCCCGGGCCTTGTACACACCGCCCGTCACACCATGGGAGTTTGTTGCACCAGAAGTAGGTAGTCTAACCGCAAGGAGGACGCTTACCACGGTGTGGCCGACGACTGGGGTGAAGTCGTAACAAGGTAGCCGTAGGGGAACCTGCGGCTGGATCACCTCCTTAACGAAAGATTGACGATTGGTAAGAATCCACAACAAGTTGTTCTTCATACGATGTACCTGAGGGTCTGTAGCTCAGTTGGTTAGAGCACACGCTTGATAAGCGTGGGGTCACAAGTTCAAGTCTTGTCAGACCCACCACTACTGACGAAGCAATTAATTGCAGAGTAAGACAGAGAATCAGAGACATTGAATCTATATGATAAGCTGGGGACTTAGCTTAGTTGGTAGAGCGCCTGCTTTGCACGCAGGAGGTCAGGAGTTCGACTCTCCTAGTCTCCACCATATATCGTTTACGATATATAAGCTGAGAGATTATAGAATTTAGTAAATTAAACGATAGAGTTTAAGTTTATTAAGTTCTGTGATTTATCACAGTTTCTAGACCTGACGAAGGCTAGAAAAATCATTAACAGAATATATTTGAGTTGAAATAATTTGTTCATAACTCATCAAACTTAAAAACGAAGAAGCAATTCTGAGTTTACGAGAATGATGATTTACTAGCGATTAAACTGAATCAAGCGTTTTGGTATATGAATCTAATTGAAGCTGTACAGTGCTTAAGTGCACAGACGCCAACTGTATGATTGACTAACTTGTTAGTTGATCTGTTGCTAATCCTACTTGTAGGGATTAACGACTGTTTGGGGTTGTATAGTCAAGTAATTAAGTGCATGTGGTGGATGCCTTGGCAGTCAGAGGCGATGAAAGACGTAATAGCCTGCGATAAGCTCCGGGGAGGCGGCAAATATCCTGTGATCCGGAGATTTCTGAATGGGGAAACCCACTTACCATAAGGTAGGTATTGCAACATGAATACATAGTGTTGCAAGGCGAACGAGGGGAAGTGAAACATCTCAGTACCCTTAGGAAAAGAAATCAATTGAGATTCCCTCAGTAGCGGCGAGCGAAAGGGGAACAGCCCATTAAGTCATATAAGTTCTAGTGGAATGCTCTGGGAAGTGCAACCATAGTGGGTGATAGTCCTGTACACGAAAGGGCTTATATGATGATGTCGAGTAGGGCGGGGCACGTGAAACCTTGTCTGAATATGGGGGGACCATCCTCCAAGGCTAAATACTCCTGACTGACCGATAGTGAACCAGTACCGTGAGGGAAAGGCGAAAAGAACCCCTGTGAGGGGAGTGAAATAGATCCTGAAACCGCATGCATACAAGCAGTGGGAGCCGGCATTGTGTCCGGTGACTGCGTACCTTTTGTATAATGGGTCAGCGACTTATGTTCAGTAGCAAGGTTAACCGAATAGGGGAGCCGTAGAGAAATCGAGTCTTAATAGGGCGTTTAGTTGCTGGGCATAGACCCGAAACCAGGTGATCTATCCATGAGCAGGTTGAAGGTTGGGTAACACTAACTGGAGGACCGAACCCACTGTCGTTGAAAAGCCAGGGGATGACTTGTGGATAGGGGTGAAAGGCTAATCAAACTTGGTGATAGCTGGTTCTCCCCGAAAGCTATTTAGGTAGCGCCTCGGACGAATACCATTGGGGGTAGAGCACTGTTTCGGCTAGGGGGTCATCCCGACTTACCAAACCGATGCAAACTCCGAATACCAATGAGTACTATCCGGGAGACAGACTGCGGGTGCTAACGTCCGTAGTCAAGAGGAAAACAATCCAGACCGCCAGCTAAGGCCCCAAAATTATAGTTAAGTGGGAAACGATGTGGGAAGGCATAGACAGCTAGGAGGTTGGCTTAGAAGCAGCCACCCTTTAAAGAAAGCGTAATAGCTCACTAGTCGAGTCGGCCTGCGCGGAAGATGTAACGGGGCTAAAACTATATGCCGAAGCTGCGGATTTGCAATTTATTGCAAGTGGTAGGGGAGCGTTCTGTAAGCCGATGAAGGTGGATTGAGAAGTCTGCTGGAGGTATCAGAAGTGCGAATGCTGACGTGAGTAACGACAAAACGGGTGAAAAACCCGTTCGCTGAAAGACCAAGGGTTCCAGTCCAACGTTAATCGGGGCTGGGTGAGTCGACCCCTAAGGCGAGGCCGAGAGGCGTAGTCGATGGGAAATTGGTTAATATTCCAATACTTCTGTGTAATGCGATGAGAGGACGGAGAAAGTTAAGTCAGCCTGGCGTTGGTTGTCCAGGTGAAAGGTTGTAGGCATGTATCTTAGGCAAATCCGGGGTACTCTATGCTGAGAACTGATAGCAAGCTAATTTATTAGCGAAGTGGCTGATACTATACTTCCAGGAAAAGTCTCTAAGCTTCAGTTACACAGGAATCGTACCCGAAACCGACACAGGTGGTCAGGTCGAGTAGACCAAAGCGCTTGAGAGAACTCTGCTGAAGGAACTAGGCAAAATGGTACCGTAACTTCGGGAGAAGGTACGCTGCTGACGGTGATGGAACTTGCTTCCTGAGCTATCGGCAGCCACAGAAACCAGGCCCCTGCAACTGTTTATTAAAAACATAGCACTCTGCAAACACGAAAGTGGACGTATAGGGTGTGATGCCTGCCCGGTGCTGGAAGGTTAATTGATGGGGTTAGCGTAAGCGAAGCTCTTGATCGAAGCCCCAGTAAACGGCGGCCGTAACTATAACGGTCCTAAGGTAGCGAAATTCCTTGTCGGGTAAGTTCCGACCTGCACGAATGGCATAATGATGGGGGCGCTGTCTCCAGCAGAGGCTCAGTGAAATCGAATTCGCCGTGAAGATGCGGTGTACCCGCGGCTAGACGGAAAGACCCCGTGAACCTTTACTGCAGCTTGACATTGAACTTTGATCTTACTTGTGTAGGATAGGTGGGAGGCTTTGAAACCGCGACGCTAGTTGCGGTGGAGCCAATCTTGAAATACCACCCTGGTAATATTGAGGTTCTAACTCTGCTCCATAATCTGGAGCGAGGACCATGTCTGGTGGGTAGTTTGACTGGGGCGGTCTCCTCCTAAAGAGTAACGGAGGAGTACGAAGGTGCGCTCAGCGTGGTCGGAAATCACGCGTAGAGTATAAAGGCAAAAGCGCGCTTAACTGCGAGACCCACAAGTCGAGCAGGTACGAAAGTAGGTCTTAGTGATCCGGTGGTTCTGTATGGAAGGGCCATCGCTCAACGGATAAAAGGTACTCTGGGGATAACAGGCTGATACCGCCCAAGAGTTCATATCGACGGCGGTGTTTGGCACCTCGATGTCGGCTCATCTCATCCTGGGGCTGAAGCAGGTCCCAAGGGTATGGCTGTTCGCCATTTAAAGAGGTACGCGAGCTGGGTTTAGAACGTCGTGAGACAGTTCGGTCCCTATCTACCGTGGGCGTTGGAAATTTGAGAGGATCTGCTCCTAGTACGAGAGGACCAGAGTGGACGAACCTCTGGTGTACCGGTTGTGACGCCAGTCGCATCGCCGGGTAGCTATGTTCGGAAGGGATAACCGCTGAAAGCATCTAAGCGGGAAGCCTACCTCAAGATAAGATTTCCCTAGGACTTTATGTCCTCTAAAGAGCCGTTGAAGACTACGACGTTGATAGGTTGGATGTGGAAGCATAGTGATATGTGAAGCTGACCAATACTAATTGCTCGTGAGGCTTGACTATACAACACCCAAACAGTTGTTGTATAAAGCTCAATTGATTCGATATTAAGCAAAATAGCTTGATTCAGAAGAAAGTTAGTAAGACAATGTTCAACTCAGATATACCTGTTAATGTATTCTATTTGGTACGAAGTAAGGCATACATCAAATGATGTAAATAAGACCCGAATAAGTCCATAAACAGTTGTGCTGGCGACAATAGCAAGAGTGAACCACCTGATCCCTTCCCGAACTCAGAAGTGAAACCTCTTTGCGCTGATGGTAGTGTGGGGTTACCCATGTGAGAGTAAGTCATCGCCAGCTCATTAATTCTAAAAACCCCCTCCAATACGGAGGGGGTTTTTTATTGGCTAAGTAAAATAGTAAAATGAAAATATGAATAATTTACGAAGAAAAATCCCGATGGAATCGGGATATAATCTTAATTAGAATAGTGCGAATCTGCTGAAATGATGTCTTCTGTGCATTTTTTTAAGAAGAAAAGTGCCTGTCCTAATAATATATCTTTACTTGTTAAAGCAACCATAATCATTGGGTAGTTCTTGTTAGGTATTGCATTTAAAATAGCTTTGCCATTTTCAGCATCTAAAGTGATGCTTTGGCATCCTTTTAAATCAATTTCATTTACAAATGCAGAAATCATGGCAACAATTGAACTACTCACGGCTGCTAATTTACTAGAGTTATAGATATTTTTGTTATGTACAGAGCTAATTTCAAAGCCATCTGCTGTACATAAAAGAATATAATCCACACCTTTTACATTCAATAGTACATCTGAAATTGCGCGATGTGATAAATGAATAAGAGACTCTGGCGGCTTTCGTGAAAGGTCATGCATAATTCTAGTTACCTGAGAGGCTAAGAGAGATTTCAGATTGGCTAAGAAGGGTATCTATGAGTAGAAGCACATCTTCTGACTTTCTTGCATCAATAAAATATAAAGGATAAATTTGTTTTTGATTTGAAATCCATTCTCGATACTGTGAAGTATGTGCTGTAGACTTCTCATCAATATGCGTGATTGCAAAAATTAGATTATTATTTGTTTTTACAAAATTTTCATAATAAAAATCAAAATCTTGAATAGAGCTCTTTGAGCTATGATCAATTAAAATAATTGTACCTAAAGCACCTTGACTGATTGTAGACCAGATAAAATCGAAGCGTTGTTGTCCTGGGGTGCCATAAAGTCCAACTTTTACGCCATCATCAAGTGTGATTTCACCGTAATCGATACCAACAGTGGTGAACAACTTATTGTGTCGATCTTGATCTGTATTAATAGCTTCTGTTGTAAATACAGGTACATCTGAGAGTGATTGTATTGCTGCAGATTTTCCCGCGCCCATTGAGCCAGCAAAAACAATTTTATGTGGATGTAAAATCACAAGTAGTCCTTATATCCCCAGTTTTTTTCGCATTTTGCTAAAAAAGCTTCGTAAAGTGGAAGGTGTGTTATCTTCATTATTGAATTTGAGTTTTGCTTCATGTGCTGGAATTTCTTGAATAAGGTCACAGGCAAGAGCAATGTAAATGAACTTGTTAATAAGCTCAGGATTGATATTTAAATTTTTTGAAATAGTACTGATATTTGCACCATGCTGAAAACATGATGATATTTTTAATGTCTCTTTTGGAACATTTTTACTATATTGAGGCCAATATTTTAGCTTGTAATAACTTGAATGATCGAATTTTGAGACGTTTTGAAGGTTTGACCAAAGATAATTCCACAGCCATAGGCTTAAGTCATGTCTCTTTTTTTGCTGTCTAAGATTTACAACTTGATCGAAATTTAAAGCTTCAATATTCAGACTATGAATTGGTTGAAATTTGAAATCATCTTGTATCCAAATTTCATGCATTTTTTTATCAATAACGGCTTTGTTGCACAAAGATTTGAAATGCAAAGCGCCCCTAATTGAGCCAAATTTAAGGCGTAACTTGGGTAAGTGGTCGACCTAATTCCGTAAATCTGTTAAGGACTGCTACACGTGCATGGATCTCATTCACTTGGCTATCAAAACTCCTTGCACTGAGTTTATCTCCTAATAATTTGATGCAATGCATCTTAGTTTCAACCAAACTTCGCCGATGATAGCCTGACCATTTTTTCCATAGTGTCCTGCCTAAACGTTTAATTGTTCGAAGTAATTCATTTCGCTCTAGCGAGCTACTCTTTGTATCTTTCCATGGTTTCGCATTTTTTCTAGGTGGAATCACCGCATGCGCTTGCCGATCTGCAATGACCTGACTGCATTGCTTGGTGTCATAAGCTCCATCGGTATAAACAGAGTTAATCTGCTCATCTTGTGGAATCTGATTAAGTAAATCACCAAGCACCTGTGAATCACTGACATTATTGGTTGTAAGCTGAACTGCTCGTATTTGTAGGGTTTTAGCATCTATACCAATATGAAGTTTACGCCATTGGCGACGATATTCAGGTCCATGCTTCTTGCGTTTCCATTCGCCCTCACCTAGAAACTTCATGCCTGTAGAGTCCATGAGTAGATGCAGCCCATCGCTACTTTTTTGGTAGCTGATTACAATATCAATATGCTTTTGTCTTCTACAAAGCGTGGTGTAATCTGGAGCTATCCAATTTAATCCGCAAAGTTTAATCAGACTTTGCACAAAGCCAGTGACCATACGTAAAGACAGACGGAATAAGGATTTAATCATTAAGCAGCATTGGATGGCTGCGTCGGAGTAGGTTTGATTTCGCCCTTGTTTGCCTTTTGATTGAGCATACCATTGCGTAGCAGGATCAAACCAAATGGCAATATTTCCGCGACTCATGAGTGCTCGGTTATATGCGGGCCAATTGGTTGTGCGGTAGATTTTGTGTGTAGGCTTCTTCATTTGAAAATTATATCGCTGAAAAACCCTTTACAGATAGGTTTGTGCAACAAAGCCGTATTTGTTTAAAGTGGTAAATATTATTTTTTTATATTAAATATTTTAAAAAACATTTTGTATAAATTTGAATCAAGCAAGATGTATGCAATTCATGGTAAAATGATCGGCTTTCATATTTGATCTATTTTAGATCTCCTACCATCTGCCAGCCGAGAATTGCTAGCCATGTCTACTGCTTATACTATGCAAACTGCGCCGAAAGCGCTGTTTGATTACGACAAATATTGGGCGTCATGTTTTGACCCTGCGCCATTTTTGCCGATGTCACGCGAGGAAATGGATCATCTCGGTTGGGACAGTTGTGACTTTATTTTAGTGTGTGGTGATGCGTATATCGATCATCCATCTTTTTGTTCAGGCATTATTGGTCGTACCTTGGAGGCGCAAGGCTTCCGTGTCGGTATTATCGCACAGCCAGATTGGACAAATGTGGATGCATTCCGTACGTTGGGTAAACCAAATATTGCTTGGGGTGTAACAGCAGGCAACATGGATTCTATGATTAACCGTTATACGGCTGATCGTAAGATTCGTTCTGATGATGCATATTCTCCAGATAATCAACCAAATAAGCGCCCAGACCGTGCAGCGACGGTATATTGCCAACGCGTACGTGAAGCTTATCCTGATGTACCTGTTTTATTGGGTGGTATTGAAGCATCGTTACGTCGTATCGCACATTATGACTACTGGTCAGATAAAGTTCGTCGTTCGGTACTCATGGATTCAAAAGCCGATTTATTGATGTACGGTAATGGTGAACGTTCTATTACTGAAATTATGCATCGTTTGGCGCGTGGCGAAAAAATCCACGAAATTACAGATGTTCGTGGTACAGCGTTTATTGTTAATAAACACAACCGTGCTTCGAAAGCAAAATTTGTAGAAATCGCATCGAATGATGTAGATGCAGTTGGTCGTGTTGATCCGATTATTAACCCTTATGTTATGACTGAAGATATTGAAGGTTGTGAGATTGAGCAAGGGAAGGACAGCAGCCAATATCAAGGTTTCCAAAAAGAACATGTTGCTAATCCAATTGTGCGTGAAGGTGATGGTTTAGCCCCTGATACGCAAATTGTGCAGTTACAACCATCTTCGAAAGCAATTAAACATAAGCTTCCGCCACGTGAATTGGCTGTTATTCGCTTACCCGCTTATGAAGATGTTGCTGCAGATCCAGTTTTGTATGCACACGCTAATCGTATTTTGCATTTAGAAACCAATCCGGGTAATGCTCGTGCAATGGTACAAAAGCATGGTGAGCGTGATGTATGGTTGAATGCTCCGCCAATTCCGTTAACAACGGAAGAGATGGATTATGTATTCGATTTGCCTTATGCGCGTTTACCACATCCAGCATATGGCAATGCACGTTTCCCAGCATTTGACATGATTAAGTTTTCTGTGAATATCATGCGTGGTTGTTTTGGTGGATGTACCTTCTGTTCAATTACAGAACATGAAGGTCGTATTATTCAGAACCGTTCTGAAGATTCAATTCTTCGTGAAGTTGAAAAAATTCGTGATACGGCACCAGGTTTTACAGGCATTATCTCGGACTTAGGCGGTCCAACAGCCAATATGTATCGTTTGGCATGTAAAGATCCTGAAATTGAGAAAAACTGCCGTAAGCCATCGTGCGTATTCCCTGGTGTATGTCAAAACTTACACACTGATCATGCACCATTAACGCAGCTTTACCGCAAAGCGCGTTCTTTACCTGGTATTAAGAAGATCCTGATTGGTTCTGGTTTACGTTATGACCTTGCAGTTTTAAACCCTGAATATGTGAAAGAGCTAGTCACTCATCATGTTGGTGGTTATTTAAAAATTGCGCCTGAACATACCGAAAAAGGCCCACTCAATAAAATGATGAAGCCGGGTATAGGGACGTATGACCGTTTCAAACAAATGTTCGATCGTTTTAGTAAGGAAGCAGGCAAGGAACAATACTTAATTCCTTACTTCATCGCAGCGCATCCGGGTACAACCGATTACGACATGATGAACCTTGCGATTTGGTTGAAGAAGAATGGTTTCCGTGCCGATCAGGTTCAGACTTTCTATCCATCGCCAATGGCAACAGCAACAACCATGTATCACACAGGTAAAAACCCACTTGCGAAAGTGGCACGTTATACCGAGCAAGTGGATATTGTAAAAGGTGATAAACGTCGTCGCTTACATAAAGCATTCTTGCGTTACCATGATGCGAATAACTGGCCTTTATTGCGTGAAGCACTGAAGGAAATGGGACGTGCTGATTTAATTGGTAACTCGAAACATCATTTAATTCCGACTTATCAACCTGCGGGTAGCGCAGAGGGCCAATATCAATCTGCACGTAAGAAGAACTCGACTGTTGCGGGTGACTCACAAAAGCGTAGTGCCGATAAAAATGCTCAAGCGACTCGTCCGTCAAATACCAAAAAACGTCCTGAGCGCGGGCAAATTTTAACGCAACACACAGGTTTACCACCACGTGAAACTGGTGATGCTAAAAAGCCTTTTGGTGGTTCAAAACCAAAAGGTAAATCTAAGCCTAAATCGAAAGCTTAATTGAAAATTTAAAAAAGAACTCTTAGGAGTTCTTTTTTTATTGGGCGTATTTCATCGGAAAATACAAAAATAATAAGATAAAAGTTGATCTAAAAATGAATTTTAGGCTACTTTATAAGACTGCTTACAAAATATTGATTATTTAAAGTGGGCGATCAATATGGAAAATTGATCTATTTATATAATAATTAATTTAAAACTGTTTTTAATTCATAGCGCTAAAGTTGATGTATCGAGTGATTTTACGTGCATGAAAAATATCAAAATAAAAATAGAAGAATCTAAAGGATTGGGTCATGGTGATTTACTTTTTAATGGGGGCTTTGCTTTTAGCCTTAATTGTTTTTTTAGCGGTTAAAAACTTAAGGTCTGGTGTAAAGCCTCATGATAGTGCGCTAAAGCAACGTGCTATTTTTAACATCAGCGAGCAACTTACTTTTGCTCGTTTAAAGCAAGCCTTACCGAAATATACGGTTTTGGCACAAGTATCTTTTGATTCATTATTAACGACAAAGTTTTATCATACACGTTCAAAATATAGAAATATGACGGCAGATTTTGTGGTTTTAGGACAACAAAATGAAGTCATTGCGATTATTGTTTTAGAAGATTATCACGCAACAAAAAAGCATAAAGATGTGGTGTATCAAGAAAAAATTTTAAAGATGGCAGGCTATCGAGTTTTTTATTTTGACGGTGTGCCTAATTTAGAACATATAAAAGATGAATTTCGAGTATTAGATGATTCTGAATTATTTGTTCAAGATATTGCATCAAAAAAGTATGAGTTTTATGCGGGGAAGCCATCCTCTCATCTCAAGCTAACGAACTAAAAAAAAGCATGCGAATAGCATGCTTTTTTATTGAATTTTAATTATGGTTTAACAGCAACAACGGTCATTTCAACCAAAACATCTGGTTTATACATATTTGCTTCTATGCATGTACGTGGTAGAGCATCAATATCTGCAACCCAAGCATCCCAAACTTCATTCATTGGTGCGTAGTTTGTTGCAATATCTTTCACGAAAATCATCACAGATAAAATGTGGCTTTTATCAGTTCCTGCATCTGCAAGAAATTGGTCAATATAATCTAAAGTTTGTTGTGTTTGACCTTTAATATCGAGTGTTAGGTCCGCAGCAAGTTGCCCTGCTAGGTGAACTAAGTTGCCCGAAATCGCAATTTCAGAAAAGCGTTCTTGAATATGTAAGCGTTCTACAGCCATATTATTAATCCTGAAGTTTGGCATTAACAAAATCAAAATTATTGTTAATCAATCGCCTATTGCAAAGTAAATGACAACATCGTGTCGAAATGTCTAGTTCTTAATGACCAAAGATTTTCAATGGAATAAAGAGTTTTATAATGATACTGGTAACACGATGCTCAATACCAGTAATACAGTATTGGTGTTATGTACTAGCTTTAAATAAGAAAACTTATAATGAATATTCAGAAGTATATTTTATTGATTAAGAAGAATAAATTTATCTAAAAGTATTTTGATTGTAGTTTTAATTAATTTTTAAAGTGCTAAATTTGAATTGTTTCCATGGACTGACATCAGAGATGTCCTGTAATCTTCGGATTTGATCGTCACGCCAATCACAGGACAAAATGCTGAAAGTAAAGGTGATTTTCAACATCTCAGCGCATACATGGATAATGCATCGCCCGAATAGAGTACTCTAAAAATATTTAAAGTGAAGTTAAATTTGATTTATTTTTATTCTTATGTTTAAAAAGCATGCAATTTAAAATATGAATTAATCCCAAAGAGAAAGTTGTGGTTGAGGTTTTTTCTCAAAAAGTTGATATACGCCAACGCCGACTAATCTAAATTCATCATTTTGAGGAATATGCATTTCAGCCAATAGATTTTCTAAAATTTGTTGCAATTCATCTTTGTTTTTTAATGGATGTTTAAAGCTTTTACTGTGTTGTAAAACTTGGAAGTTTTTCAGCTTTAATTTTGCTGAAACACCGCGAGCGCATAAATTTTTCTTGTCTAATATCTCCCAAACTTGGTCAATCAATTTTGGCCAATAGGGGTGGCATTGTTCCAAGTTAAAGTCTTGATCAAATGTTGTTTCTTTAGAAATAGATTGGCGTTCACGCTCTGTTTGTACAGGTCGTTCATCAATGCCTTTTGCATATAGATAAAGTTGTTTTCCATATTTTCCAAAGTGATGCGTTAAAAAGGTTTCTTCAATATTTTGTAAATCACCTAAAGTTTCTAAGTTCAAAGTTTTTAGCTTTTCTTGTGTGACTTTGCCAACGCCAGGGATTTTTTTTAATTCTAAATTTTGTATAAAGCCTTGAACTTGTGATGGTTTTATTACAAAAATTCCATTCGGTTTATTCCAATCAGATGCAATTTTTGCTAGAAATTTATTGGGTGCAACACCTGCCGATGCTGTTAATCCTGTTACTTCAAAAATATCTTCACGAATACGCATCGCCACTTCTGTTGCGCTGGCAATATTTTGCAAATTTTCGGTTACATCTAAGTAAGCTTCATCCAAAGATAATGGTTCGATAAGTGGTGTATATTTTTGAAAAATTTGATGAATTTGAGTTGAAACTTCACGGTATTTATTAAAATTAGGTTCAATGACAACAACTTGTGGGCATATCTTTTTGGCTTGTGTCATAGACATTGCAGAACGTAAACCAAAAGTGCGCGCAGGGTAAGATGCCGCAGCAATAACCGCACGTGGATGATGCGAGGAAATGACCACAGGTAAATGCTTTAAGTTAGGTTGGTCACGTAACTCGACAGATGCATAGAATGCATCCATGTCGATGTGTATGATTTTTCGCATGCACTGAAGTAGTTGTTTATTTTAAGTTCAGTATTACATTTTAAGTAGGTTTGTTGAAGAGCAAGCTACGATAGCTACGACACAAGCTGTCTGACTAAATTTAAATTATGGTTGATTTTGTAGTGGATCAATTTTGTTTTTTTCTAAAAATTTCATCCAGTCTTTTTCATTGCCATTAAATACATTCATATCGACAACAGTAGAAATACCAGAAATTTTACCTTGATTCGTATGTTGCCACATCAACCATTTAGGATCGTCTTTTAAATCAGGTTTGCCTTTATATTCACGTACCCAAAGCGGTGTGTTTTTAAACTCACCAGCAAGTACGATGTTATAAAAACTTTTAGAAATATAAAAAATAGGCTGTTTGCCATAGTGCTGATGGACTTGGTCATGCATCACTTGAATTTCTTGCAGCAACTGTTCTTTGGTGAATGTATTAATACAATTGCTGTCGTATTCCAAGTCTATGACAGGGGGTAAAGCATTTTCTTTATTTGGCACTGTTTCTATAAAATTTTGTGCTTGAATTTTTCCATCACGGCAAATTCTATAAAAATGATATGCGCCAACTAAAAAGCCTTGTTCACGTGCTTTTAACCAATTGTCTTGGAATTTTCTATCTTTAAAATCACCACCTTCAGTGGCTTTTAAATATACAAATTTATAGGTTTTAGGAGATATTTTTTTCCATTGAATATCTCCTTGATGATGTGAAACATCAAATCCTTTAATGGGATATTCAGTGGCTGAAGCAGAGCGCTGTTGGAAAAAACTTAAATAAATAATAAGAGCAAGACAAAATCCCCCAATGCCAAACAGGGAGCTATACGCAGCTTTATGATGAATTTTCTTTTTTCGTGTGCTCATTCTTAATATAAAAACGATGTTTAGCCCATGATACGCTGTTCTGAAATAACAAACTACGCTATTTGTATGAACAATTTACACGGGCGTATTTTTAGGAATTTGCCAGAAAATTGCAGCCGTTATAATGTTGATAGAACCTAGAACTAACAAAGTAATATGAAAAGCAGTTGTGGTGTTTTCTGCACCCAAATAGGCTGTAAAAACATTCACTAATGTACCTGCTAGCGCAACGCCAATACTCATTGAAACCATCATAATCATAGATAAAAAGCTATTACCGCTACTTGCATCTTGCTGAGGTAAATCTTTTAAAGTGAGCGTGTTCATAGACACAAATTGGAGTGAGTTAAGCACGCCAAAAATAAAGAAGTGGATTGCACGTAACCAAATAGGCGTATCTGCTGATGTTAGGGCAAAACTTGCAATACATGCGCCAACCAAAAGAGTATTGATGATAAGTACTTCGCGATAACCAAATTTTTGAATAATTGGGCGAATAATAGGTTTAGATGCTAATGAACCAAGCACAGTCGGAATCATTAGTAAGCCTGTTATAAAGGGCTTGAAACCAAAAGCAACTTGTAGCATTAATGGCAATAGAAAAGGTAAGGCATTGCCGCCTAATCGTGCGAAAAAGTTACCAATAATGCCGACTGCATAAATGCGGTTTTTAAATAATTTACTGCGAAACAATGCATTTTTATGTGTATGCGAATGGTATGCATAAATTAATGAAGCCAAAAATCCTATAATAATTAAACCAACACTCCACCAAATTGAATGTTGTGGATTAGCAAAGTTCTCAATTCCTAAAGATAAGCCAACCATTGCAAGTACAAGTAAAATAATTCCGACATAATCAAAAGTAGGAACTGTAGGCTCTGTAACATTTGGCATTGCTTTAAACGTAATAAGCACGCCAAGTAAGCCCATAGGAATATTGATTAAGAAAATCCAATGCCATGTCGTAACTTCAACAATCCATCCACCTAAAGTTGGTCCAATTAGTGGTCCAATTAAACCTGCAAGGCTCATTAAACTCATTGCTGCAAGGAATTGCGTGCGTGGAATGACTTTGAGCATTGCTAAACGACCAATAGGAAGCAGCAAAGCACCGCCAATGCCTTGAATTACACGGTAAACCAAAAGTTCATTTAAGCTTTCTGCATAACCACAGCCTAAAGAGGCGAGGGTAAAAATAATAATGGCTGCAAAGTAAGTATTTCGAACGCCAAATCGATCTGCTAACCAACCACTTAAAGGAATACATGCTGCAACGGACAATACATAAGCCACAACAACACTATGCATTTGCAGAGGATCTTCTCCTAAACTACGTGCCATAGCTGGAATGGCTGTATTTACAATAGTGGTATCTAGTCCTTGCATGAAAAAGCCAATTGATACTAAAAGTACCAAAAGTCTAAATTCAGGTTGTAAGGCTTGATGCGTTGGGGTTGCATTCATATTGGCGTTAAAATATTGAATTTATAAACAGTTTAGCTGAATAAATAAAAAAAGCATGTTGTGAAAATGCATATTTAAAGTAAAGCATATAAAAAATTAATGCTTTTATTTTGAATGTAAAAATTAAATGAAAAGAGGTTCAGCGTATATTTAAAAAAACTTCCTGATGAAAAATGAGTTAAAGCGTTAGAATACTGTCATAATCTTGAAAAATTTTAGTACTGCTAGACAGAAGTCTTTGGCAATAAAGGGTTTGTTCTTTATATGACAATCGAAATATTGATGGTGATAGGCTTTTGCTTAGCCGCATACTCTATCGTTGGAAATGATGTTCCACAAACTTTAGGTACTTTTATTTCATCAAATGCGCATCGTCCTTGGTGGGTACTTTGGATTTATATCAGCTCAATTTTAGTGGTTGTACTACTTTATGGTTGGTATGCATCTGGTGTGGGGGATGCATCTTATGGTCGATTGGAAACCATTCCATTTCCTGAAGGTGGTATTACTTGGCTTTATATTGTTCCGCCAATTTTATTAATTCTTTTAACCAAATACGGAATTCCTGTTAGTACAACTTTTTTAGTATTAACAATTTTCTCCCCAAGTAGTTTGACTTCAATGCTCACCAAATCAATGATGGGCTATGCAGTTGCTTTTATTGTTGCGATTATTGTTTATCGTTTTGTGATTAAACAAATTTCAGTTTATTTCAGTAAGACTAGAGATCAAAGTCCATCAAATATTTGGATTGGTTTGCAGTGGGTATCTACCGCATTTCTTTGGAGCCAATGGCTCATTCAAGATTTGGCAAACATTTTTGTCTATGTGCCACGTCAAGTTCCATTTGAGTTCCTTATTTTTGCCATTTCAGTTTTTGTTGTGTTGCTTGGTGTGATTCTTTATCAGCGTGGTGGGGCAATCCAAAAGATTATTGATACAAAAACAGGTCTTGCAGATATTCGTTCGGCAACCATTATTGACTTCATTTATGCATTAATTCTTTTAGTGTTTAAAGAGTGGAGTAATATTCCAATGAGTACAACTTGGGTATTCTTGGGTTTACTTGCAGGTCGTGAGTTTGCAATGTCGATGCATTTACGTGAAGTGAATAAGCACAAAACATCACGTAACGTAAGTAAAGATGCAATGAAGCTCATGCTTGGTTTGGCAATGAGTGTGTTCTTAGCGGTGACTTTACCGTGGTTCTATAACTTTGTGACGAACTTGGCGAGTTGAATAGTTAATAAAAAAGCGAGCTAGATGCTCGCTTTTTTATTAACTATTCAAATTACAATTTAAACAACAAAGCTTTTAGGGCAATCTAAATTGTTTAATGCATTAAAAATCTGTTTTGAAGAATTACACACAATGAGTTTCGCGCGATGTTGCGGTGGTAAAAAACCTTCTTGAACAGCGTGATCAAGTTGCGCAATGAGCGAATCATAAAAACCATTTACGTTGTAAAGCATCATTGGTTTTTGGTGTTGATTTAACTGTGCCCAAGTGGCAATTTCTAGAATTTCTTCGAATGTTCCCAAACCACCAGGAAGCGCAACAAATGCACAAGCACGTTCAGCCATCATTGCTTTACGTTCATGCATTGTTCTAACAACGTGAAGTTCAGTTAAGGCATTATGTGCAATTTCATAATCCAACATAAATTCAGGAATAACACCAACCGTTTCACCGCCATGTTCAATGACAGTATCTGCAACTTGACCCATTAAGCCAATACTTGCACCGCCGTAAACTAAACCTAAATTATGTTCTGCTAAGCCTTTAGCAAGCGCAATGGCTTTTTCTTTGTAAATTGGATTGTTACCAGAACGAGAACCGCAATAAAGTGCAACAAGTGGTTGAGTTGTTTTAGGAGAGGGGTTTTGATATTCAATCATCGTTAACGCATTGTTCATATTGTTGTCATGACCTTATCATCTTCTGTATTCAGGTTTTAGCATAGAATAAAAATGTGACAAACGTATATAGATTATTGAGCTTTCAGTTAATTTATAAAATGAATAACAAAGCATGCACAAAAAATGATGATTCTATTTGCAATATTTTCTATACTAAAAATCTGTTTCATAACAATAGAACTGACATGGGTAGTGGAAGTTGGGTTTCCAACGCAAGTTATTCCTTAAATTTTGCATTTTATCTATTTAAATTAAATGCGATATTCAATAAATCTCAATCTAAACATGATATTCAGGAGAAGAGCATATGATCTTTGAATGGATGTCAGACCCATCTGCATGGGTAGGATTATTTACACTCGTTATTTTAGAAATTGTATTAGGTATTGATAACTTAGTATTTATTGCAATTTTGGCAGAAAAGCTGCCGCCAGAGCAGCGTAATAAAGCACGTATTATCGGTTTAGTTTTAGCACTCGGTATGCGCTTAATTTTGCTTGCATCTATTGCTTGGGTCGTCACGCTTACCAATCCTTTATTCCATATTTTCGATCATCCATTTTCAGGTCGAGATCTTATTTTGCTGTTTGGTGGGGTATTCCTTTTATTTAAAGGCACCATGGAGTTGCGCGAGCGTCTTGAAAGCAAGCCAATGCTGAAAGAAGAAAATCCAGTACATGCCACATTTTGGATGGTGATTATTCAAATTGTTGTATTAGATGCTGTTTTCTCACTTGATAGTGTTATTACTGCTGTTGGTATGGTGAAGCACCTTTCTGTGATGATGATTGCGGTCATTATTGCTGTGGGAATTATGCTTTGGGCATCTAAACCACTCATGAATTTCGTGAATAAGCATCCAACGGTTGTGATTTTATGTCTTTGCTTCTTAATGATGATTGGTTTCTCATTATTGGTTGAAGGCTTTGGTTATCACATTCCAAAAGGCTACTTATATGCAGCAATTGGTTTCTCTGTACTCATTGAGTTCTTGAACCAAACAGTGCGCCGTAACCAAGAAAAAATGGTGACAACAACAGATTTACGTTATCGCACAGCATCTGCTGTTATGCGTATGTTAGGTGCCAAAAGTGGAGCGGAATCGCAAGACAATAATGTTGAAGATGTTCTAGCAACACGCGCTTTTGCAGATGAAGTTTTCGATGAAGAAAACGGTGCTTATCATAGTGTGATGGTTCAAGGTGTTTTGGGTTTATCTGAACGCCCTGTGAAGTCTGTAATGACGCCAAGACCTGAGCTTGAATGGATTGATTTAGACGAAGATGAACAGTCTATTCGTGAGCAATTATTAAGTACTACGCATTCACGTTTAATTGTAGCGCATGGTGAGCTTGATAATATTGCGGGCGTTGTGCTGACGCATAAAGTCATGAATGAATATATTGAAACAGGTGCATTAAACTTTGAGGCACATTTACGCGATCCTGTGATTGTTCACGAAAATGCTCAAGTTTTAATGGTGATGGAACAATTGCGTCAAGCGCCATTACAAATGGCAATTATTCTTAATGAATATGGCTCAATTGAAGGTATTGCAACACCAATTGATGTTCTTGAAGCAATTGCAGGTGAATTCCCAGATGAAGATGAGCTTGATACAGCAGCAGAAAGTCTAGAAGATGGCTCACTTATGCTTGAAGGTTCAACTGATATTCGTCATGTTTCATTGCTTTTAGGGCGTGATTTGGTCGATGAGTCTGAACAATACTCAACGCTTTCAGGTTATATCTTACTTCATTTAGGTCATTTGCCTGAAAATAGTGAAAAAATTGAAATTGATGGTTATATTTTCGAAATTGTGACAATGGAAGGTCAGAAAATTGAAAAAGTGCACATCACACCAAAAGACAAAAAGTAGGTACGTAATGAAAACAGATTAAATAATTAAAATCTGTTTTCTAGTTCCGCTAAAATAGCTCGATATTTCGGGCTATTTTTATGGAAAATTGAATGACATTAAGTGCATGTCCTTGTGGTGAAGGTGAGTATAAAACTTGCTGTGAACCTTTACATTTAGGTCAATTGAAAGCTGAATCTGCGGCTCAACTTATGCGTTCACGCTATAGTGCTTTTGCTAAACATGAAATTGATTACATTGTAAAAACCACAGCAATTGGGCAACAACAAGCATTAGATGTTCAAGCCATTGCAGATTGGAGTAAAGCGAATCAATGGTTAAAATTAGAAGTTGTACAAGCCAAAGAAAAATTAGATAAAAATCATGCTCAAGTTGAATTTAAAGCACATTATCATGATGGTGAAAAAGCACAAATACATCATGAAATTTCACATTTTGTGAAACAAGAAGGTGCATGGTATTTCCTTGACCCAACAACAGATCAACAAATTACGATGAAACAGCCTTGTATTTGTGGTTCTAATAAAAAATTTAAGCAATGTTGCGCACAATTTTTGTAACTTTAGCTTAGATATGCCTTAGAATAGCGCACACTTATTACCCTATAGGGAATCAGGGCGATGTTGTTAACCATTATTTATATTATCGCAATTACTGCTGAAGCAATGACAGGTGCTTTATCTGCTGGTCGGCGCAGTATGGATTGGTTTGGTGTAACGCTCATTGCCTGTGTTACCGCCTTAGGTGGTGGTTCTGTCCGAGATGTTCTTCTTGGGCATTATCCTTTAACTTGGGTGAAGCATCCTGAATATTTAGTGCTTACGTGTTGCGCTGCATTTGTCACAATTATTATTGCAAAATGGATGAGTCAGCTTCGTTCAATTTTCTTAATTTTAGATGCTTTAGGTTTAATTGGCTTTACTATTATCGGTTGCCAAATTGCCTTGCAAATGGGACATGGCTTTGTCGTTTGTGCTGTTGCAGGTGTGTTAACAGGGGTTTCGGGCGGTATTTTACGTGATATTTTATGTAATGATGTGCCTTTGGTTTTCCGCCGTGAACTTTATGCAAGTATTTCTTTTGTATCGGTAATTTGCTACTGGATTTGCGTGGAAATAGGCTTATCTTTAGAGCTTACAGTGATTGCTACGCTTATATTTGGTTTTACACTTCGTTTAATTGCAATTTACTTTGGCTTAGAAATGCCTAAATTCATTTATAAAGATGATGATGAGCAATCTGCTTCATCGAAAGATGCATCATAACTATTCTAAAAAGACCAAGTAACTGCTATAAGAAGCAGTTACTTTTTAAGATTATCTTATAAAAAATAGCAAAAGTATAAAATCCTGTTGGGAAAGCAGTACGTAATCTTTCACCAAATCAGAGATATTGTTATGGATTTAGTCTCACGAGTACAACGCTTACCTATTGGTAAATTCCACTACACCTTGTTATGGGTAATCGGACTGGGGTGGATGTTCGATGCCATGGATACAGGACTCATTTCATTTATTTTGGCAAAAATGTCTGAAGATTGGGCCATGACGCCTGCCGAAAAAGGTTGGGTGGTGTCTATTGGTTTTGTGGGTATGGCAATTGGTGCTGTTTTTTCAGGTGGTTTGGCTGATAAATGGGGGCGTAAAACCGTATTTGCAGCGACCTTAGTTATTTATAGCTTAGCAACGGCTGCTTGTGCTTTTGCACCCAATTTAACGTGGTTATTGGTTTTTCGCTTTATTGTTGGCTTAGGCTTAGGTGGTCAACTTCCTGTTGCTGTCACCTTAGTGAGTGAATACATCCCTGCGCATGTTCGTGGTCGTTTTATTGTATTGCTTGAAAGTTTTTGGGGGTTGGGTTGGCTGTGTGCCGCACTTATTGCTTACTTCGTTATTCCTAAATTCGATTGGCATATGGCATTTTTAATTGGTGGATTACCTGCTTTATATGCTTTTGTTATTTGGAAAAAAGTCCCTGAATCTATTCCATATTTAATTAACCGTGGTCGTATTGATGAAGCACATGCATTGGTGCAAAGCTTTGAACGTCAATGTGGTGTAGAAGTTATAGAGAAAATAGAAGTTAAGCCTGTATCAGAAAAGCAAAACGTATCATTTAGTCAATTATGGTCAGGTGCTTTTGCCCGTCGTACCTTAATGTTATGGCTTATTTGGTTTGGTATTGTGTATTCCTACTACGGAATTTTTACATGGTTGCCAAGTTTATTGGTCAAAGAAGGCTATACCATTGTTCAGTCATTTGAATATGTTTTGGTGATGATTTTGGCACAGCTTCCTGGTTATATCGCAGCCGCTTGGTTAGTAGAAAAACTAGGACGTAAAGCAACTTTGGCAGGTTTCATTGGAATGTGTGCAGTATCTGCATATTTCTTTGGACAATCTAACAGCGTTGAGCAAATTGTAATTTGGGGCTGCTTAATGTCCTTCTTTAATTTGGGTGCATGGGGGGTTCTTTATACCTACACACCAGAACAATATCCTACAAATATCCGTGCATTTGGCTCAGGTTGGGCATCTGCAATTGGGCGAATGGGTGGAATTGTTGCGCCATTAGTGGTTACTCACATGATGGTCATGAACAATGGTTTTAGCTATGTATTTATGATGTTTACTGCTGTTTTATTGGCAGTTGCATGTGTCATTTTAGTTTTAGGTGAAGAAACAAAAGGAAAATCACTCGATTCCATTAGTTAGTGATTGGTTATTTTTTAGTTGATCATTTGGAATAAAGTGGATATTTTTACGACATAAGACATAAATTGTCGCAGAGTGGTACGACATACACTTGTATAGAATCCCCCTGCGACATAGCATAAGAACTTAAACAGACAAAAACGATTTAGGATAACAAGTTGTTATGACAAGCCTTGCGCATCATGCGACAGAAAACCGTTCCGTAGCAGAATTTACTGAACAAGCTTATTTAAATTATGCCATGTACGTGATTATGGATCGTGCATTGCCACATATTAGCGATGGTTTAAAACCAGTTCAGCGCCGTATTGTTTATGCAATGAGCGAATTGGGTTTAAAACATAGCGGCAAGCCAAAAAAATCTGCACGTACTGTGGGTGATGTATTAGGTAAATATCATCCTCATGGTGATTCTGCCTGCTACGAAGCAATGGTGCTTATGGCACAGCCCTTTAGTTATCGTTATCCTTTTATTGAAGGGCAAGGTAACTGGGGTTCGCCAGATGATCCTAAATCATTTGCGGCAATGCGTTATACCGAAGCCAAACTTTCACAATATAGTGAAGTGTTGTTGTCTGAATTAGGTCAAGGCACATGCGATTGGCAAGATAACTTTGATGGTTCAATGAAAGAACCTGTCAATTTACCTGCACGTGTACCCAATATTCTACTGAACGGTACAACAGGTATTGCGGTAGGTATGGCGACAGATATTCCGCCACATAACCTACGTGAAGTTGTAAAAGGTACAATTGCTTTAATTCGCAATCCAAACCTAACCGATTCTAAAATTGCAGAATATATTCCTGCACCAGATTTACCAACCAATGCAGAAATTATCACAGCACCTGAAGAATTATTAAAAATTCAAACAACAGGGCGTGGTAGTTATCGAGTACGTGCGGTTTATAAAGTTGAAAAGAACGAAATTGTGATTACGGATTTACCGTATCAAGTTTCGGGTTCAAAAGTAATTTCGCAAATTGCAGATCAAATGCAAGCGAAGAAACTTCCTTTAGTTGCAGATTTACGTGATGAATCTGACCATAAAAATCCAACACGTTTAGTGATTGTTTTACGTTCAAATCGAATTGATGCAGAAGCGGTAATGAGCCACTTATTTGCAACAACAGATTTAGAATCGAGCTATCGCGTCAACATGAATATGATTGGTGCAGATGGTCGTCCACAAGTGAAATCTATTCGTAAAATTTTGCTTGAATGGATCGAAATCCGTAAACAGACCGTTACACGTCGTCTGCAATATCATCTAAACAAAATTGAAAAACGTCTGCATATTTTAGGCGGTTTGATTATTGCCTATTTGAATATTGATGAAGTCATTCAAATTATTCGTGAAGAAGATCAACCAAAACCTGTGTTGATGTTGCGTTTTAATATTGATGAAGTTCAGGCAGAAGCCATTTTAGAACTCAAGTTGCGTCATTTGGCAAAGCTTGAAGAAATGGAAATGCGCCGTGAACAAGAAGAGTTAGAAGCTCGTGCTGCAATTATCCGTGAGCAATTGGAAAATCCTGAATCTTTAAAAGCTTTAATTATTGAAGAGCTTAAAGAAGATGCGAAGAAATATGGTGATGATCGCCGTTCGCCAATTGTTCAACGTGCAGATGCAGAAGCGATTAATGAACAAGATATGTTGCCTGCCGATCCTGTAACTGTTGTACTTTCAGAAGCAGGTTGGATTCGCTGTGCAAAAGGTCACGATGTTGACGTTGAAAACTTAAATTATCGTGCGAGTGATAAATATTTAAGTCATGCACAAGGCAAGTCAAATCAACGTGTTTATGTGCTAGATGAAGCAGGGCGTAGTTATGCGCTTGCAATAAATAGTTTGCCATCGGCACGTGGCATGGGTGAACCTTTAAGCTCTAAACTTGCACCTGCAAATGGTATTGGCTTCAAACAAGTCTTTATTGCCGATGACGACGCTGAACTTATTGTTGCTAGTAACAAAGGCTATGGCTTTAAAACACAAGCTAAGCAGTTAGATACCAGTGCAAAAGCAGGTAAGGCTTTCTTAAGTTTGGCTGAAGGTGCTTCTGCACTAGATTTACAAACTGTCGATGGAGCTACGCACTTGGCTGTATTAAGCTCTGCGGGTCGGTTATTGGTGCTAGATTTAGAAGAATTGCCTTCATTAAATAAAGGTAAGGGTAATAAATTGATACAACTTGATGCGAAAGATCAAATTACATCCATGACAACTCTTAATTTAAATGAAATAATTCAACTGCTTGCAGGGCAGCAACAACTAAAACTAAAAGGTGATGACCTTCAAAAATATATAGGTAAAAGGGGAACCAAGGGGCAACTTTTACCAAGAGGTTATCAAAAAGCAAATAAACTGTTCATTCAAAGATAATGCTAGCATCTATTAAACAAAATACGTTATATATGCAAAGTGTTCAAAATGGATGCGGTATCAAGCACAAAAAGTTAAATAATGAGCTTGTACTGGAAAAAAATAGTTTAAATATTAAGGATTATAGGTAGGAGTATTGAACGTTATGGAAAAAATTTGGTTTAGTGAATACCAAAAAACAGGCATTCCAGAGACTGTTGAACTTCCGGCAGAAAATACATCTCTTAACGATGTTTTCGAAAGAAATTTTCAAAAGTTTGCTTCGCGTGATGCTTTTATCTTTATGGATAAAGTTTTAACTTTTGGTCAATTAGATGAAGAAAGTCGTAAATTTGCGACATATTTACAAAGCTTAGGATTGGCTAAAGGCTCACGTGTTGCAGTAATGATGCCGAACGTTCTTCAATATCCTATTGTAGCTTTAGGGGTGTTCCGTGCAGGTTATGTACTTGTAAATGTGAATCCACTTTATACATCTCGTGAATTAGAGCATCAATTAAATGACTCTGGTTCTGAAGCGTTGGTAATTATTGAAAACTTTGCTGCGGTTTACCAAGCAATTTTAGGCAAAACGCCAGTTAAACATGTAGTAGTCGCATCGGTTGGTGACTTACTTGGTACGCTAAAGGGCACAATTGTAAACTTTGTTTTACGCTCTGTTCGTAAACAAGTTCCAGCATGGGATATTCCAGGTCATGTGCGCTTTAATGCTGCAATGTCTAAGGTAAATCCAAGCAACTACAAACGTCCAAGCTTAACTTTAAGTGATACCGCAGTACTACAATATACAGGTGGTACGACAGGTGTTTCTAAAGGTGCAGAACTTACTCACCGTAACTTAGTTGCAAACATGCTGCAGTGCGATGGTATTTTCCAAAGTAAATTTGGTAATCAAGATGGTCAGCCAGACGACCGTATTTTCTGTGCTTTACCGCTTTATCATATTTTTGCATTCATGGTTTGTGCGCTATATGGTATGTACAAAGGTCAAGCCAACGTACTTATTCCAAACCCGCGCGATTTACCTGCTGTAATTAAAGAGCTTCGAAAATATCAACCAACTTTCTTCCCTGCTGTAAATACATTGTTTAATGCACTTGTGAATAACGAAGAATTTAAACAGTTAGATCACAGTAAAATGAAGATGGCGATGGGTGGTGGTATGGCTGTATTGCCATCGACTGCTGAAGCTTGGAAAAAAATAACAGGTACAAACATTATTGAAGGTTACGGTTTATCTGAAACTTCACCTGTTGCAACGGCAAACCCACCAGCATCTATGGAATTCAGTGGTTCAATTGGTATTCCATTACCATTAACTGATGTTGCTATTTTAGATGATGATGGCAATGAAGTTCCACTTGGCGAGCAAGGTGAAATTTCGATTCGTGGCCCACAAGTTATGAAGGGTTATTGGAACCGTGCAGATGAAACTGAAAAAGTCATGACTAAAGATGGTTTCTTCCGTACAGGTGATATTGGCGTTATGAGCCCAGAAGGTTTTGTTAAAATTGTTGATCGTAAGAAAGATATGATTTTAGTTTCTGGTTTTAACGTATATCCTTCAGAAATTGAAGAAATTGTTGCTCAACATCCTAAAGTGTTAGAAGTTGCAGTAATTGGTGTGCCAGATGAAAAATCAGGTGAAGTACCAAAACTATTTGTTGTGAAAAAAGATCAATCTTTAACAACTGAAGAAATTCTAGCATTTGCAAAAGCAAACTTAACTGGCTACAAACGCCCACGTTATGTTGAATTTATGGATGAATTACCAAAATCGAATGTAGGTAAAATCCTACGTAAAGATTTACGTAAACCAGCATAATTCATGAAATAAAAAAAGCGCCTTAAGGCGCTTTTTTTATTTCTTTAAAAACCATCTATCGACATATGGGCGACCTACACCAAAAATACCGATAAAGATAAACATTGTGCCAAATTGACGCAAAAAACTTGGATTTTTAAATGTGCCATAACTTAAAATATTGTCTATAAGGCAGTAAACACAAAGAATTGCGACCCATAAACCAAGAGAAAGGCGTTTAACTGAAACTGCGTAAAAGGCAATCCATAAAATTACAAATGTAAAAATGGTTGACCAAACATTGAAATTGGCGCAAATAACGCACAATAAAAATGCAGTAATAGGAATCACAATTTTAAAAGCGCGATCCACTTTAAGCTGATTTTTATGTTGCATCTCAAGGATATCAAACATTTCTTCTTGATCTGGCTTAGCCATAAATGGATCCTTTAAAACAAGTAAAATTGATAAAACACGACATTAAACGAAAATTATCGTTGAAACGCCATGCTATGATATGACAATAAAATCTCTATGAGAATTGTCTTCATGCAAAGTATAAGTGGAATTGTTTATCTAATTTTAATTGCGTGTCTTTTACCTTATGTTTTTACAATTATTGCAAAGAAAGCAGGTGGGTTTAAAGTTAAAGATAATCAGAACCCTAGAGCATTTTTAGCCAATACAACAGGCTTAGCTGCACGAGCAAATGCTGCACAGCAAAATAGTTTTGAAAGTCTTCCTTTATTTATTGCTGCGGTTTTGTTGGCAGAATATATGGTGGTTCCGCAAAGCGTTGTGATGACTTTTGGTATTGCGTACATTGTATTTAGAATTTTATTTGGTATTTGCTATTTAATTAATTGGGCAACTTTAAGATCTATCTTTTGGTTGCTTTCAATACTTTGCTCGGTTTCGTTGCTTTTACTAGTGATTAAAATTACTGGATGAGTAGCAAGGCTGAAAATATGTATTTTTCCAGTGCAGATGTATAATCGACAGCAAATTTAATCTAGAAAGCGGTTATAATCGCTTTCGATTAAGAAAGATTTAACTTGTTAAAGAGTGATGCTATGAGCTACAGCAATATCCCAGCGGGTAAAGATGCGCCAAACGACATCTATGTAATTATTGAAATTCCTGCAAATGCAGCACCAATCAAATACGAAATTGATAAAGATTCTGATGCATTATTCGTAGACCGTTTCATGGGTACAGCAATGTTCTACCCTGCAAACTACGGTTATGTTCCTAATACATTATCTTTAGATGGTGATCCATTAGACGTGTTAGTTGTAACACCACATCCAGTTGAACCAGGTTCTGTAATTCGTTGCCGTCCTGTTGGTAAATTGAATATGGAAGATGACGGTGGTGTAGATGCGAAATTAATCGCTGTACCTCACGACAAATTAACACCTATCTATAAAGATGTTAAAGAATATACAGATCTTCCTGAATTATTGATCAAACAAGTTGAACACTTCTTTGCTCACTATAAAGATTTAGAAGCTGGTAAGTGGGTTAAGTTAAGTGGTTGGGAAGGTTCTGAAGTTGCAAAACAAGAAGTTCTTAGCTCAATTGCTGCTTACGAAGAAGCAAACAAGTAATTGTTTGATGGTTTAAGTTTTTATTTTTAAAATTTAGCCATAAAAAAACCTGCACATTGTGCAGGTTTTTTTATTTACTTGAATTTCGTGTGAATTAGAATAATTTCACAGGAATATCAAGGAAGATACGCCATTCATTAGTGTCTGGCATGTAGTAGTCATCTGTATAAGCAAAATCTGTACGGTAGTGAGAATAACGTAAACGTAGGCTAGCATCTTTAGCAAAGCCGTCTTGTACTGTGTATTTCACTTGGTTAAAGATTTCACTTTCTTTTGCGTTACCAGTAGTTTTGGTGTCGATATCCCAACCATAAATATAAGCAGAAGTCCAATTTAAACCAGCAACGCCATAATTAGAAAAATCTACGTTATATTGAACTTGAACAGATTTCTCGCCACGACCGTTAAAGTCTGAAAGGTAAGAGTTTGGTAAATAAATACTTTGGAAACCGTCAGCATTTTCATTATATGCATAACCTGTGTTACCCGTACTTTGTTGGTAAGCAAGCATTACAGCATGAGGGCCTTGGCTATAAGTACCAGAAAGTGCCCAAATGTTATTACTACGGTTGTCAGATGTAGCATCTAAACCAGGGCGAGCAGAAGAAGCACTTGCTCCTTTATCCCATTCTGTATGATAGCCACTGAAATCATAAGTTAAAGAAGCATCATTAGCCAAAGATTGTTTGTAGTTAGCATTTACATAATGACGTTCTAATTTATCTTTAGAATCTAAGCCAAAGTAAGATGTTGTTAATGCATCATTTACTTTGTATTTTGCGCCCCAAACAATTGCACGGTCTAACTTGTTTTCATCGGTAGAAATTTGGTCAGACATTTGGTTTTTAGTGAATTTACCAGCAGTAAGTTCTAAGCCATTAATTTCGCGGCTTGTAACTAATAAACCATCAAAGTATTCAGGAACCATACGGCCTGTGTTGCTAGCTAGTACAGGTAAATCTAAAACTTGAGTACCAAAAACAGCAGTTGTATTAGAAACACGTGCTTTTAAAAATGCACCACCACGAGCCCAATGATTGTATGTGCGACCATTAGGTTCACCATTGGCATCATCATGACGTGGAATCATGTTGTTGCCAGCGTGCTTATTGTCGCCAAGTTTAAACGATGCATCGCCAATTAAACCAAAACCAATACCAACAGTACCTTGTGTATAACCAGACTCTAGTTTGATAATTGCTGTTTGAGCTGTAGAGCGATTATCTGCAGCACCATCTTTTTTATCACGGTCAATAAAACCTGTACGGAAAAGAACAGAGCCTTCAGCATCTGCAACAAGACCTTTAGATTCGCTTTGTTCGCTTGCAAAAGCTGTAGAAACAAGTGCTGCTTGAATTAAAGTAGCAAGTAATAATTTTTGTGTTTTTTGCATTGGGAGAGAGCCTCGATACAAAATAGTTATGGAATGGGTGATTTATATAAAGCACATATAAAAGATGTTTATAATTAATCCTGATTAATTAGTATTAAACACTCTTCCAATGAGGTTTATATTTTGCCTATAGAAAACATGAATTTAATTTAATCAAAAACATTGTTAACTAAACATAATATATATGACTTATAAGCACTTTGGGTATAAAAAAATAAACTAAGATCACAAATAAAATATATATAAAGAAGATTTTGTCTAAATATTGTTATTTTATCTTAACTTATGTGTGGCTTATTTTTGTGCAAATTTTAAAGAATGTAAAGCGTATTATCTAATTTTGTTTATTTTTGATGCAATTTCCTATATTTAACATCTAAAGTAATGAAGTGCATATTAAGAAATTATTTAATTAAATTAAGCTCCAAAGCTTTATTTCATCTGTTATTAGACCTCTTTCGTATCTTTTTGAATAATTGGCATAGCTATTGCTAACTCTATTTTGAGTTTTCAAATTAATCAAAAAGAGTCGTTATAACGACATCGGGGGAAATAGACAATGAAATTCACTTTAAAGGCATTGAGCTTGGCTTTGGTTGCTTCTGCTTCTACTGTAACTTTCGCAGATGAAGCACCATCATTACCTTTAGGATTGGAGTTTAGTGGCTCTGCGGCAATGACAACTGACTATCGTTTTCGTGGTTTAACACAAACGCAAAACGATCCAGCTGTACAAGTTGGCTTTCAATTAGATCACTCAACCGGTTTATACGCTGGTGTTTGGGGATCGAATGTAAACTATGAATATATTGATAAAAATGGAGCAGATCAAACTGTACATTTAGAGTTAGATCCTTACATTGGTTACACCAAAACATTTGAGAATGTTGCTGGTAAACCTACGTTAGATGTTGGTATTTGGTACTATGCTTACCCTGGTCACGGTGATAATAATTTTGTTGAATACTATGCGGGTGTAGGCTTTGAAAGCCTAGTTGCAGAAGGTGATAGTGTATCAACTTATGTTTATTATACAGATGATAATTTAGGTGCGGGTGATGATGCTTGGTACTTAAATGCAAGCTATTCTGTACCATTCGGTGCTGGTTTTGGTGGTGTTGCTGCAGTTGGTTTTAACGATGTGAAAAATGGTTCTGATCATGTTTGGGATTGGAAAGTGGGTGCCACTTACGAATTTCAATCTATTTCAGGTTTCAGTGCTGAGTTAGCTGCTGTTGGTACAGATACAGAAACTAAAGGGGAATCTAGTGCTTACAAACGTGGTGTAGAAACTGGTGCAGTATTTACATTGACGAAATCTTTCTAGTTTCAATAAAGTAAAAACTTATTTAAGCCCGTTGCAGAAATCTGTAACGGGCTTTTTGTTTAGGCGTGTTGACTTCTATAAGACAAGGCTTCGGTAAGATGTGTGCTTTGAATATTTTCACTTTGCGCTAAGTCTGCAATGGTTCTTGCAACGCGTAAAACTCGATGATACGCACGAGCAGATAGATTTAAACGCTGCTGTGCAAGTTCAATGATTTTGCTAGCTTGAATATCTAAAGTTGCATATTTCTCTAGTTCTTTAGGACTTAAAGCCATATTGAGGCAATTTTGTCTTTCAATTTGAAAGTTATAAGCCGCGATTACACGCAGGCGGACTGTTTCCGAATCTTCAACAGGTTTTGTATCTTGTAATTCTGAAGCTTGAAGAGGCGGAACATCTATATGTAAATCAATACGATCTAATAAAGGACCCGAAATTCGGTTTTGATATCGTTTGATGGCATCGGCTGAACATTGGCAACGGACATCTTGATTAAATGCATATCCGCAAGGACAAGGATTCATTGCTGCAATCAGTTGAAAGTTCGCAGGAAAAGTAATTTGTCTAGATGCTCTAGAAATAACAATTTCCTTTGCTTCTAATGGCTGACGTAAAACTTCTAAAACCTTTCGATCAAACTCAGGCAATTCATCTAAAAATAAAACGCCTAAATGTGAAAGCGTAATTTCCCCCGGTTTTGGATGTGAGCCACCGCCAACAAGTGCAACAGCAGAAGCTGTATGATGTGGTGTCCTAAAAGGGCGCTGTCCAAAATAATGTGCTGCATTTGCAACAGAATAAATACTTGCGACTTCTAAATTTTCTTGTGTTGTTAAAGGCGGCAAAATACTTGATAAGCGAGAAGCCAATAAGGTTTTCCCAGTTCCAGGAGGACCTTTAAATAGCAATGAGTGACCACCTGCAGCAGCAATTTCTAAAGCACGTCTTGGGCGTAATTGACCTTTAACATCCGATAAATCGTATTTAGATTTATTAATTTGAAAACTCTGTTTATTTTCAAAGGCTTTTAATGGTTGAGTATTATTTAAATGGTTACAAACTTGTTTCAAATGTTCTGCTGAAAATACTTCAAATATAGGCAGTTGAGATGCTTCTTGTGCATTTTGTGCAGGTAAAATCAGTTTGTGGTTTGCTTGCTGACATGCAATTGCAATACTTAATGTACCTGTAATTGGTCTGAGCTGACCATCTAAAGCTAGTTCACCAATAAACTCAAAACCATTGGTGCTGTTCTCTGGAAGTTGTCCAGATGCTATTAGAATTCCTAAAGCAATGGGCAGATCTAAACGTGAGCCATCTTTAGGTAAATCTGCGGGCGCTAAATTAATGGTTAATCGTTTAGTTGGAAATTGAAATCCGCTATTAATAATTGCAGAGCGAACACGGTCTTTACTTTCGCGTACAGCGGCTTCAGGCAAACCAACAATCGTAAGAGATGGAAGTCCTTGGCTAATATGAACTTCTACTTCAATAGAAGGAGCGTGGAGGCCAAGCAGCCCCCGAGTATAAATTTTGGCAAACGACATTTATTGTGATCCATTATAGTGCGTTATTTTTTTATGTATTTTGATTTTATATGCACAAATTTGGTGCTTATTATTTATTTTTTAATTTATTCTCTAAAGACTCTAACTGCTTCATCAACTCCTCTAAGCGAAGATTAGCATTATTTAATGCTGTTTTTTGACGCTCAATTTCATCTTTTGAAACTAAATCCATTTTAGTTACAGCTTCATTTAAGAGTGCGCGTAAATTGTGTTCAATATCTTTTTTAGGAAGATCAACTTGTTCCAAAATTGCTTGTAATAAGGTTTCAATCATTTGTTTTCTCTAAGGTGAAGCATCGTTATAGCAGTGTATAACACGACTGAAATATAGACTATAGCTTTTCGGTATAAGATGGTTTTATTCAATAATTAAAATCGAAATTCTTCTAGTAAAAATGAGGATTTACTAGCGTATAAACATAATTATAGGTATAGAATATAATGACGAAAAAGACATGCTTGAATTTTTATTTTCCCCCGACTTTAAAAATTTTGGCATGAAAATTGAACATAAAACCTTACTGGTGAAACAAGCCGAAGGAAAACAAACATGAAGCTAGTAACTGCTATTGTAAAACCCTTTAAACTTGATGACGTGCGTGAAGCATTGTCAGATATTGGTGTTCAAGGGATCACTGTAACTGAAGTCAAAGGTTTTGGTCGTCAAAAAGGTCATACTGAACTTTATCGTGGCGCGGAATATGTTGTTGATTTCTTACCAAAAGTAAAAATTGAAATTGCGATCAGCGATGAAATGGTTGATTCAGTAATTGAATCAATTACGCGTGTTGCAAGTACAGGAAAAATTGGTGACGGAAAAATTTTCGTAACTAACTTAGAGCAAGTCATCCGTATTCGTACAGGTGAAACAGGTGCAGATGCCGTTTAATAAATTGGCATAAAGTTTGCTGAGTACCTAATAACTCAAAAAAACTAGGTCGGGGGACACGAATGAAAAAGATGCTACTTGCGCTGAGTTTATCAGGCGCGCTTTTAGGTGGTTCTGTTGCATGGGCTGAAGAAGCTGCATCAGTGCCAAATCCATCAGAAGTAACAGTGGTTGAAACAACATCTGCTGTATCAGAAGAAGCACCTGTTGTTGCAGCATCTGTAGAAGAAGTACCAACACCTGCTGAAGAAGAAGTAAAATTAGATACAGGTGATACAGCGTGGATTTTAGTATCTACTGCTCTCGTTCTGTTAATGACAATTCCAGGTTTAGCATTATTCTATGGCGGTATGGTACGTAAAAAGAACGTATTAAGTACTATGGCGCATAGCTTTGTTGCCGCAGCTGTAGTGAGTGTTGTGTGGGTTATTGTTGGTTACACACTTGCATTTGGTGAGGGTAATCTTTTTATCGGTAGCCTAGATAAATTTATGTTATCTGGTATTACTACAGAAGCCTTATCGGGCACAATTCCTGAAATTCTCTTTGTTATTTTCCAAATGACCTTTGCCATTATTACTGTAGCCATTATTAGTGGTTCTATTGCAGAGCGTATGAAATTTGGAGCTTTCATTGCATTTATCGCAATTTGGGTTGTAGTTGTATATGCGCCAATTACTCATTGGGTATGGGGCGGTGGTTGGTTAGGTAGCGATGGCGCGCTAGATTTTGCTGGTGGTACAGTAGTACACATTAACTCAGGCGTTGCAGGTTTAGTTGCGGCTTACATGCTAGGCAAACGTATGGGCTTAGGTCGTGAATCTATGGCACCGCATAACCTTACATTAACTGTTATTGGTGCAAGCTTAATTTGGGTAGGTTGGTTTGGTTTCAATGGTGGTTCTGCATTAGGTGCAAATGGTTCAGCAGGTTATGCACTTGTTGTAACTCAAGTTGCAGCAGCATCGGCAGCACTTTCATGGTTACTTGTAGAAAAACTTGTACGCGGTAAAGCATCTGTACTTGGTGGTGCTTCAGGTGCAGTAGCAGGCTTGGTTGTGATTACTCCAGCGGCAGGTTTTGTAACTGTAAGCGGTGGTTTAATTATGGGTCTTATTGGTGGTGTAGTATGCTTCTGGGGTATTACAGCATTGAAACGTGTACTTAAAGCAGATGACTCATTAGATGCATTTGGTTTGCATGGTGTTGGTGGTATTGTTGGTGCATTATTAACAGCAGTATTTGCAAGCGAATTCATTATGGGCGATGCTGTACCAGAAAATATGCTTGCACAATTATGGGTGCAAACAGAAGGCGTATTAGCAACAATCGTTTATTCTGGTGTGATGACTTTCATTATTCTTAAAGTGATTGACCTTGTTATTGGTATTCGTGTTGAATCTGATGATGAACGTATGGGTCTAGACTTAAGTCAACATGGCGAACGTGTAGAATAATAAAAACATATTATCAACATATAGTATAAAACAGCCCGAAAGGGCTGTTTTATTTCCATATCTAGAACAATACTCTACAAATACCATTATTTTTGCTACACTCTAAACTCATTGAAATTTGTTTAATAAAACCGCTATGCATTGTCCTTTTTGCAACGCCGAAGATAGTAGAGTGATAGATTCGCGTTTGGCTGCTGAAGGCTGTCAAATTCGTCGACGTCGTGAATGTATTAGTTGTGGTGAGCGTTTTACAACTTTTGAAACATACGAAGTTGTAATGCCACGCGTCATTAAATCGGATGGGAAAAGTGAACCCTTTGATGAAGCTAAAATGCGCCGTTCACTGATGCATGCTTTACAAAAACGTCCTGTAACTCAAGAGCAAATCGAAACAGTATTAAGTGATATCCACTTACAAATTCGTAGACTTGGCGAACGAGATGTGAAATCTCGGACCATTGGCGAAATTGTCATGCAGTCATTATTTGCTTTAGATCATGTTGCATATGTACGTTTTGCATCTGTTTATCAAGATTTCCAAGATGTAGAAGCATTTCGTCGCCAAATTGAGCAAATGCAACAACGTGATCTTCAAGATTAAGTTTAGAGATTTGTACACCATGTCTGAGTTCATTCAAAATCCAAAACACCAAGATCAGGTGTGGATGCAACGTGCCATCACGCTTGCAAAACTTGGGCAATATTCAACAAAGCCTAATCCAAACGTTGGCTGTGTCATTGTTAAAAATGGTCAATTGGTGGGTGAGGGTTTTCATCCTAAAGCGGGTCAGCCCCATGCAGAAGTGTTTGCAATGCGAGAAGCTGGCGAACATGCGAAAGGTGCAACAGCTTATGTCACTCTAGAGCCTTGTGCGCACTATGGTAGAACGCCTCCTTGTGCAAAAGGTTTGGTTGAGGCAGGTGTGGCAAAAGTTGTTGTTGCTTGCCCAGATCCAAATCCTTTGGTGGCAGGTAAAGGCGTACAAATTTTAAAAGATGCAGGTATTGATGTTGAAGTGGGCGTTTGTGAAGCAGAAGCGCATCAACTTAATTTAGGTTTCTTAAAAACAATGGCAACAGGCATGCCATATGTGCGGTTAAAAGTTGCATCAAGTTTAGATGGTCGCACTGCAATGGCTTCAGGTGAGTCTAAATGGATTACTGGGCGTGAAGCTCGACAAGATGTTCAACATTGGCGTGCAATTTCAGGTGCTGTGATTACAGGTATTGAAACTGTTTTAGCCGATGATTGTCAGCTTAATGTAAGACAACTGAATGGTGTAGAAGATCTATCTACAGTTGTTCAGCCTTTACGTATAGTTTTAGATAGACAAGGGCGTTTGCCATTAACAGCTAAAATTTTAGAGCAGTCTGAAACTGTAATGGTGATGGGGCCATATCGTAAAGAACTTGAAGATTTAGGTGTGATTCAATTACAAACTCAGCCTTTAAAAGAACTATTACAAACTCTAGCACAGCAATATCAAATTTATGATGTATTGGTTGAGGCAGGGGCAACGCTATCAACTGCATTTTTAAAAGAGCAATTAGTAGATGAATTAATTAGTTATGTTGCGCCCACTTTTTTAGGGCAAACCGCTCGTGCAATGTTTAACGCGGAATTTAGCCTTATGGCAGAGCAACTTCGTTTTAAGCTTATAGATGTTACCCAAGTAGGGAATGATGTTTGTTTAAAACTCATTCCTTCTTCTCAAGAGACAGTATGAATCCAGAGTCTACGGTTTACCACAAGCGTCGTCATGCGGCGCGTACTACCGATGAATACCTTTTCCATCAATTGGTTCCTTATTTAGGAAACAAACGTCGTTTATTACATCTGATTTTAGAAGCGCTTGAGAGTACGGGAACTTTAAATCGAAAAGATGGTCGCTCGCCTATTTTTGCAGATTTTTTTGCAGGTTCAGGTGTGGTTTCACGCTTGGCACGTCAAAATGGTTATCGCGTTATTGCCAATGATTGGGAACCGTATAGCCATGCTTTAAATAGTGCAATTTTATCTTGTACAGAAGCGCCTGAATTTAAAGAACTTGGTGGATATCAAAAAGCGATTGATTATCTAAACCGTTTACCTGGGGTAAAAGGTTGGGTCACGCATAATCTTTGTCCAAGAGATGATGAAGTTTATGACCCTGCAAAAGATCGTCTATTCTTTAAACGTCGTAATGGTATGCGTATTGATGCGATTCGTCAGCAAATTGCAGTATGGCAAGCACAAGGTGCAATTAATGATGTAGAGATGTCTGCTTTACTTGCTCCATTATTATATTCAGCAAGTTTTGTGAGTAATACATCTGGCGTATTTAAAAGCTTTCATCATGGATGGGGCGGTAAAACGCAAACGGCATTAGAGCGTATTGAATCTTTACTTTGGTTAACGCCAAGTCGTTTTTGTGAAAATATAGATCCACATGCAGATGGAAAAAAACCTGCGGCTGAAGTGTGGTGTGTAGATGCTCAACACTTAGCAAACCAAATGAGTGGCTTTGAAGTAGATGTTGCTTATTTAGATCCACCTTATAATCAACATGCGTATAGCAGTAACTACCATGTTTTAAATGCATTAACGCTTTGGGATCAAAACAATTTACCAACCCCAGATACTAAGGGTTTTAAGAGTGGTATTGACCGCGCTTGGCGTAAAGAAAGACCAAGTCCATATAACTCTTCTAAACATGCTCAAGAAGCTTATGAAAATTTATTGGCAACGATCAATGCACGATATATTCTGACGAGCTACTCTACCGATGGTAATATTAGCGCGACAGATTTATTACAAGCCAACTTAAAACGTGGACGTGTAACACTTTTAACGCAAGATGTGCCGCGCTATCGCGTGAGTAAACAGCGTCAGTCAGAAAGAGCGCGCGTGCTAGAGTTTATTGTGATTACCGATACGCATGGTAAATCTGGACCACCAATTCGTCAGTTGCTTGGTCAATTACATCATTTTGCAGAACTAGGCGGTGTAGACACGACAGGTGTTAGCACGCAATTGGCATTATGGTAAAAGTCTACAATATTTGAGAAAACCTATGTTTACAGGCATTATTGAAAGCGTTGGAAAAGTTGAAAGTTTGCAAAGTGTAGGCGGAGATGTTCGTTTACGCATTCAAACAGACCTCGATATGTCAGATGTGCATTTGGGTGATTCAATTGCGACCAATGGTATTTGCCTTACAGTTACGGACTGGGGGGATCATTGGTATGCAGCTGATGTTTCTCGAGAAAGCTTAAATCGTACAACTTTAGGTCAATGGAAGGTTGGTCAACGTGTAAATGTTGAAAAAGCGATGCTTCCAACTACACGATTTGGTGGGCATATTGTAAGTGGACATGTAGATGCTGTTGGCGAAATTACAGTTGTTAAAGCAGATGCTCGTTCAATTTATTATGAAGTGACTGCGCCTGTAGAAATTGCACGTTATTTGGCAGAAAAAGGCTCGGTTACTGTTGATGGTATTAGTTTAACGATCAATTATTTGCGTGGAAATGTGATTAGCCTTAATTTAATTCCACATACAGCGGAAAGAACCAATATCGGTACTTGGCAAGTAGGTGCTAAAGTAAATTTAGAGGTTGATGTTTTAGCACGTTATATAGAGCGTTTATTACTAGGTAATAAAGCTGCTGAAACAAAACAACAATCAAAAATTAGTATGGACTTCCTTGCTGAAAATGGCTTTTTAAAATAAGCTATTAGAGTGAAAAATAAGCAGTCTAGTTGAAAAATTAGACTGTTTTTTTATTTTTTAGTGCATTTTAGTGTTTAAATAGAAGAAGTGTAAATTTGGGAAAGGTGTAGATGTTTGATTTTTTACTGAACCTTGAACAGTGGTTGCCAGTATTGTTAGAAAACTATGGCGTATGGATTTATGCAATTTTATTTTTGGTAATTTTTGCAGAAACAGGTTCGGTATTCATGTTTTTCCTGCCTGGAGATAGCTTGCTTCTAGCAATAGGTGCGCTATGTTCAACAACAGACGTGATTCATTTACATTACATGGCGATTACGCTATTTACTGCAAGTACTTTGGGCTATACCGTAAATTATTATACAGGTAGCATTTTAGGTATTAAGTATTTCAACAAACATACACGTTACTTTAAACCTGAATATTTAGTTAAAACGAATCATTATTTTACCAAGCACGGCGGAAAAACGATTTTAGTTGCACGCTTTGTTCCATTTGTTCGTTCGTTTGCACCATTTGCAGCGGGTGCTACACATATGAATTTTGGATCATTTACTGCATACAATATTATTGGTGGTATGCTTTGGATTGGTGCATTGCTTGGTATTGGCTATGGCTTAGGTCATACGCTACATGCGGTTGTAGATTTATTTTAATTATAAAAATTATAAAGCTAAGATCTAAAGTACCTTATTTGAAGTACTTTAGATCTTTGATAGATATAAAATTAAATTATTGATCTGAAAATTTCGAACTTTTCAAAATATATTCAATTTCTTCTTGAGTTGCTGCATGTAATTTCGCTCGAAATACAGTAACTGCTTGTTCAATTAAACTTTCTGCTTCTAATTCCAAGCGAATACGAACGCTATCAAGTTCAGATAACATTTCACTATCTTTTACAGATAAATTATCTGCAATATTCTTAGGGTTTTTTTCATAGCGATTGGTGTAGCTTTGCGTTTCTTGAACTAAATCTTGACGAATAATTTGAAGTTCTTTCGCTTGTTCAGCAAATTTTCGCTCTTCATCCAGTTGAAGTTGTTTGGCAAAAGCGGCTTCTTCAGCACGTTTATCTTCTAGCTTTTTTTCTAAAGCTTGTTGATGGCGAATACGCGCTTCTTCAATTAATTGTGCTTTTAATTCTGCATAAGCGACATCAATTTTTTGCAAAGACTTTTGCTGTTCTTGCTTGTCTCGTTCAATCCAAGCTTGTAATTGAACTTCAGGTTTTAGAATATCGAAGATACGATGGAGGTCATCAAGATATGCTTGACGCACAGCTTCGGGTGCTTCTAACCAACGCTGTTTAAAATCTTGTCCGACATTTAATGCCACCATCTTTCTCCTTTATTTTATAGCTTAGAGTTTATAAGTTTTTGGTTCTATTCCAAAACGGCGATACTGTTTAAACTTTTCACGACCGAGTTGTTTCGCCACTTCATTATTTTCAATAATCTCAATAATGTGACTAAATTTCTCAAATTGTTCAAGTGCTTGGTCATTAAAATTAAAAATGATCCAATCTGATTGTTCAGGAAGCTTTGCTGAAATGCAAATAGGTGCATTGGCATCATCTATTCCATGCGCAATAAAGCTAGTCGCATCAAAACTCCATAAGCGGTCATCAAGTTGCTGTTGTAACTCTAAGTTTTCACACAGCAACCAAATTTTCTCAGATTTTTTTAAAATCTTACGACATAAACGGCAAGTACTTTCTACTTGCCGTTCAGGACTTTTTTCAAATAGATAAAAGCTTATTTTAGCCATTCGATTGAACGCGATTTGCCAAGAATTGCATTAATAGCGGAACAGGACGACCTGTAGCGCCTTTATTTGAACCAGAAGTCCAAGCTGTGCCTGCAACGTCTAAATGCGCCCAACGATAGTCACGTGTAAAGCGCTCTAAGAAACAAGCAGCTGTTACAGAACCTGCTTTAGGACCACCAATGTTGGCAATATCTGCAAATGGAGAATCGAGTTGTTCTTGGTAGTCTTCAAGAACTGGCATGCGCCATACACGGTCAAATGAATTTTGACCTGCGGCATTTAATTCAGCTGCAAGTTCATCATCTGGAGTAAATAGACCTGTTAATACAGAGCCTAAAGCAACTACGCAAGCGCCTGTTAATGTTGCAATATCAATAACAAGTGCAGGATTAAAGCGTTTTACATAGGTTAGCGTATCGCAAAGAACTAAACGACCTTCGGCATCTGTATTTAAAATTTCAACAGTTTGACCGCTCATTGTTGTTACGATGTCACCCGGACGAGTTGCATGACCTGAAGGCATGTTTTCAGCCGCAGCAATTGCGCCAACAACATGAATTGGTAGTTCAGATTCACATAATGCGCGAATTGTTCCTAATACAGATGCAGAACCGCACATGTCATATTTCATTTCATCCATGCCTAAGCCTGGTTTAAGTGAAATACCACCTGTATCGAATGTCACACCTTTACCGACAAGTACAACAGGTGCTTCTTCACGATTACCTTGATATTCAAGCGTAATGATACGACCAGGACGATCTGAGCCTTTACTTACAGCAAGGAAAGCACCCATGCCTAGATCAGCCATTTGTTGCTCATCTAATACAGTGACTTTAAGTAAATTCGGGTATTCTGCCGCTAAAGCTTGTGCTTGGTCGGCTAAATATTCTGGGAAACAAATATTGCCCGGACGGTTACCCAAATCGCGTGCAAAATTTTGTCCAGATTGAATTGCTTCAATCAGGTTTAATTGTTGCTGATTAAGTGGGCTATTTGTTGCAATTAAATTCACTTGTTCAAGAATAAATTCATTCTTTTTAGACTTGTACTCATCAAAAGAATAAGCCGCTTGAGTGAGGCTCAAAGCGAATAAATAATGTAATTCTTGAGGAAGTGCAGAAATATCAACACTAATCTGTTTGAATTTTTTTTGTGAAGACTTGATAATTGTTTGAGCAATTTTTGATAATTTTGCAGCTTTAAGCTCAGTTGCTTTACCAATACCAACAAATACGCTGTGAGTACAATGAGAAACCTGACCAATTAAAGGTAAAGTTTCAGCAAGTGTTGCTTTAAATTGTGTTGATTCAATAATGGTATTTAAGTTATTGATTTGATATGTGTTAGTAGCATGTTGAACTTGTTCGGAATCAACTAATATCAACAAAGATTGGTTCGATGCATTCTCTTGGAATGACTGATTAATACTGAGTTTCATATGCGATTTTCATGCCTTTGTAAGGTTTAGTTCTATTGAAGCATTTTGATGAATAGCGTTTCAATGTGCAACATGAGTATAGTTCTATATTTTCAACATTAGGGTAAACTAGTGTTGGTTTTTTTACCCAGTTTTTTTGGAAGAATTAATTTGATTATTCGACGTTATCTGGTCAAGCAAGTTGTATCGACATCATTGGTGGTGGTCTCCTTATTGACCTTGATCATGATGGGTGGTCGTTTGATCAAATATTTTGGCGTTGCGGCACAAGGTCGTTTAGACGCTAGTATTTTATTTAGCATCATTGGTTATCGCTTACCTGAATTTTTAACGCTAATTCTTCCTTTAGGCTTTTTCATTGCATTAATGCTAGTTTTTGGTCGTTTATATGTCGACCATGAAATGGCTGTATTTAACAGCAGTGGTATTAGCCGTAATAAATTAGGTCGCTTACTTGTTCCTATGACGGTTGTGTTTTTAGCTGTTCAATCATTTTTAATGTTATGGGCTGCACCATGGGGATTACGTCAGTTTGAGGAGTTAACATCTGCTCAAGCCGTAAGAACAGGTTTTGACTTGGTTCGACCTAAAGAATTTGTATCTTCAGGTGCATATACTATTTATGCGAGTGATTTGTCCGAAGATCGTAAAAATCTAAAAGATATTTTTTTCTATCAAAAAGCAGATAGAGAAGGGCAACCAGATGTGGTGATTTTGGCAAAAGAAGCAACTCGAATTGAAATGCCAAATGACAGTGCCAATGTGGTCGATTTAACTGAAGGTCGCCGTTACGAGATTTTTGCAAATAGCCCTAAATATACGCATATTGAATTTCAGTCTTATCGTTTACGTTTAGAAAATAATAAAGAAGCGAAGTTTGAGAGTACGGAAGTTGAAGCTTTACCAACATCTAAGCTTTGGCAAAATAGAGATGATGCTGTGGTTTCTAGCGAGTTATGGTGGCGTGTATATGTTCCATTTGCGATGGTTGTTGCACTTATTCTTTCACTTGCACTTTCTGAAGTTAGTCCACGTCAAGGTCGTTATTTAAAATTATTCCCTGCATTATTAATTTTTGCCAGTTTAATTGTGGTCTTAATGGCAATTAAAACTCGTATTAGTAAAGAAGAATTAGGTGCATGGGCGTACCCTGTAGCGTTATTCATTTATTCAGGTGTTGCAATACTGTTTTTACGAAAGCCAAGCCTTGCACCAAAAATTAAGAAACAAATTCAACGAGTGGGGTCTTAAAAATGTTAGCACGCCGTATTGTTGCAAAACATGTGACCAAAACAACTGCTCTAGCAATGCTAGGAACAACACTCGTTTTGGCTGGTTTACAGGTTCTTTTCACCTACTTAGGTGAATTGGGTTCATTAAAAGAAGGTTATGGTGCTTTAGATGCATTGAAATATGTTCTTTGGGGTGCTCCAACATATTTATATGAAATTCTTCCTATTTCTGCATTAATTGGTGCTGTACTTGGTTTGGGGGCATTGGCTTCAAATAGTGAACTAATCATTATGCGCGCTGCAGGCATTAGCTTGTGGAGTATTGTAGGTTGGGTGGTTCGTTCGGCTTTAATTTTGGTGGCGTTGTCTTTTGCACTAAGTGAATGGGTTACACCATATACGAATGAACAAGCAGAAAGCGCGAAGAAGCATCATCAAGTTGCGGATTTAGGTTCAGTACGTGGATATTGGACACGTGAAGGTCAGCGTTTTATTTATATTGATTATGCAAACTCATCTGGTCAGCTAAAAAACATTCAAGTTCTTGATTTAGATTCTAATTACAATATGCGAGGCGTTACGACTGCCGAGCAAGGTAATTTTGTGAAAGATGGCGCTTGGACATTAGAAAATGTAAATAGAACGGATGTATTACCAAATGGTAATGCGGTGTTGGAGCAATCGGACAAACAACCACTTGCAATGGCTTTACAGCCAAAATATGTGCATATGGTAACGATTGATCCTGATAAATTATCTCCAAGTCAGCTCATTAGTTTCACAAGCTATATGCATGAATATAGCCAAGTACCTAAAACTTATCAGCTTGCTTTCTGGCAGAAACTCGCATCTCCATTTGCATTGATTGCTTTGGTTGTTATTGCGTGTTCATTTATTTTTGGTCCATTACGCCAACAATCTATGGGTTTTCGTTTAGTTATCGCCTTATTTACAGGATTAGGTTTTTACTATCTGCAAGACTTTTTAGGATATGCAAGTTTGGTGTATTCGCCATCTCCAGCATGGTTTGTATTTTTACCAATTCTTTTCATTTTTGCGATAGGTGGTTATTTACTTCACCGCGCACGTTAAAAATGCTTTGAATTGAATAAAACAATGTTCATCAGTGGCTTAAACCATCGATAGGACATAGAGTCTTTATCGAAATTTCGGTAAAATATATCGATTAATTTGTAAACAGAAAAGAGTGTATATCATGACGGTTGCAACTGCTGGCAAAATTCCTCACGTTTTAGTCATTATGGATGGTGTGGGGCACCGCGTAGAGGTTGAAGATAATGCTTTTTTAGCAGCAAAACGCCCAAATTTGACTGCAATGCAGGAAAAGCATCCGCATGGTTTAATTTCTGGTTCAGGTGAAGATGTTGGTCTTCCAGATGGACAAATGGGTAACTCAGAAGTTGGTCACATGAACTTAGGTGCAGGACGTGTTTTGTACCAAGACTTTACTCGTATTACAAAAGATATTCGTACAGGTGATTTCTTCGAACATGAAGTACTTGTTGATGCTGTAGAAAAAGCAAAAGCGACAAATGGTGCAGTCCACATTTTAGGTTTGTTGTCTGAAGGTGGCGTACATTCACATGAAGATCATATTGTTGCAATGGTTGAACTTGCATTAAAACGTGGTGCAAAAGTTTATTTACACGCATTCTTAGATGGTCGTGATACACCACCAAAAAGTGCTCAACCATCGCTTGAAAAGTTAGATGCTGTTTTTGCTCAGTATCCAGGTCAAGGTCGTATTGTGACGATGATTGGTCGTTACTTTGCAATGGATCGTGACAATCGTTGGGATCGTGTTGAGCAAGCATATCGTTTACTTACAGAAGGTGAAGCAGCGCGTACAGTTGCAACTGCTGTTGAAGGTTTAGAGCTTGCGTATGCTGCGGAAGAAACAGATGAATTTGTAAAAGCAACGCGCATTGGCGAAATTGCTAAAATTC
The DNA here is from genome assembly GCF_023158935.1 of Acinetobacter portensis. Taxonomy (GTDB): domain Bacteria; phylum Pseudomonadota; class Gammaproteobacteria; order Pseudomonadales; family Moraxellaceae; genus Acinetobacter; species Acinetobacter faecalis. Next base: position 2,346,777 of record NZ_CP096120.1, on the reverse strand, counting down.
AAGACGGTGATAGCGTCGTATTTATGAATTTCCGTGCTGACCGTGCACGTGAAATTACGAAAGCATTTGTAGAAAAAGATTTTGCAGGTTTTGAACGTAAAGTTGTTCCAAATTTATCTAAATTTGTCATGCTTACACGTTACCAAGCAACAATTGATGCGCCTGTGGCATATATGCCTGAAGCGTTAAAAAATTCAATTGGTGAATACTTATCTGATTTAGGCAAAACACAATTACGTATTGCTGAAACTGAAAAATATGCACATGTAACATTCTTCTTCAGTGGTGGTCGTGAAGATGAATATGTTGGTGAAAAACGTATTCTTATTCCATCTCCAAATGTTGCAACATATGATTTAAAACCTGAAATGAGTGCATATGAAGTAACTGATGAATTGGTTGCTGCAATTAATTCTGGTGAGTTTGACTTATTGGTCGTGAACTATGCAAATGGTGATATGGTAGGGCATACAGGTAAATTTGATGCTGCTGTTAAAGCCGTAGAAGCTGTAGATACATGTTTAGGTCGAGTGTATGAAGCAGTTATGGCACAAAAAGGTCATATGATTGTGACAGCAGATCATGGTAATGTTGAGCAAATGCAAGATTACGTAAGTGGTCAGGTTCATACTCAACATACAACGGAACTTGTGCCATTTATTTATGTTGGTCCTACGCAAGCTACAATCGCGGAAGGTGGTGTGTTAGCTGACGTTGCGCCAACATTATTAAACTTAATGCAAATTCCAGTACCTAAAGAAATGCAAGGTCGTAATTTAATTACATTGCCATAAACAATAAATAAAGGTGAATGAATGGTTCAACGCACTCTTGTTGCTATAATAACAACATGCTTCATGTGTTTGAGCCTTTCTACTGCTTGGGCTAAACCAACGCTCAAGCAGCCTGATGTTTTAACTTTAGATGACGAACAGTCATATGCGGAAGTGCCTGTAGAGGCAATTCAAAGCTTTGTCCAAATATACGGCATTGTTAAAGATAATTATGTTGCCGAAAAAAATGATGAAGATTTATTCCAACAGGCCATTAAAGGTTTAGTGTCAGGTTTAGATCATTATTCGCGTTATTTGTCTCCTGAAGATTACAAACAACTTTTACAATATACGGAAGGTGAGTTTGCTTCTGTCGATTTTGATTTAGTCTTCGATCCACAATTACATCAATGGGTGATTCATGGTCTGAAACCCGATGCAGATTCTGCAAAACTCGGGCTTAAAAATGGGGTCATTGTTTTTAAAATTGATGATCAAGAATTAAAAAAATTAAATCACGATCAAGTACGTAATTTACTTTCAGGTGCAGTCGGTTCTACTTTAAATATTCAACTGACAGATAAAAGTGTTCCAATCACCATTGTAAGAAATAAGAAAATAGAAACAGATGTTCAGGCTCAACTTTTAAATAACCAAATACTTGTTATTAAAGTACAAGTATTTCAGCAAGATACAGCCAATGAAATTAAGAACCTTATTGAGCAATATGCATCATCACGTTTGAAAGGTGTTTTGATTGATTTAAGAAATAACCCTGGTGGTTTGTTATCTGCTGCGGTTGAAAGTGCAGATTTATTTCTGAATCAAGGCATTATTGTGTCTACAAAAAGTCGTTCGGAAGGCGATCAGCAATTCCAAGCATTGCCAGGTTCTGAATTTCAAAAGTTAAAAGTGGGTGTGTTAATTAATAATCGCTCAGCATCTGCCGCAGAAGTATTTACCGCAGCTTTAAAAGACCATGGTCGTGCATGGGTTATGGGAGATAAAAGCTACGGTAAAGGTGTCGTACAGAAATTATTTGCACTGTCGAACGGCTCAGCCTTACAAATGACAGTGTCACATTACTACACGCCTAAAGGCGCAATGATTGAGGGTGTGGGGATACAACCCAATCAAAAATATATATTACAGCCCGATATGAAAGAAGAGGCGTATATAGAATATATTGCAGAATTATTGATTCAGCATAAATAATTAAGCTTCTTCGTCAGTATCTAGCCCGAATTTTTTCAAGCGATAACGTAAAGACCGAAAAGTCATTCCTAACTTTTTAGCTGCAAGTGTTCTATTCCAATGCGTTAAATTTAAAGCATTGAGCAGAATTTCTTTTTCAATTTTTTCTAAATAAGCTTCTAAGCCTTCAACAGGCAATTTAGTTGAACCTCCCGCTGAATTTGTCGATGTTTCAACTATTTCAGGGCTTTCTTCAATTTGTATTGAAAACTGTTTTAGAGGTGTGCTTTGTAAGTGCTTAAGGTCGATAGATTGCTCATCACTTAAGGTCATTGCACGTTCAATAATATTTCTTAATTCACGTACATTTCCCGGATAATATTGTTCAAGTAAAAAGATTTTTGCTTTATCTGAAAGGTATTTGGGCGAAATGCGCCACTCTTGAGAAACACGCTGTATGAAGTGTTCTGCCAATAATAAAATATCATTACCACGCTCTCTAAGCGGGGGTAAAACCAAATCCATCACGTGAATACGAAAGAATAAATCTTGGCGGAAACGTCCTTGATGTACCATGCTTTCTAAGTCTTGATGACTTGCGCTTATAACACGAAAATCTACATCAATTTCTGTGTCTGAACCGACTGGGCGAATGCGTTTTTCTTGAACTGCGCGAAGTAGTTTCACTTGCATGTTCAGAGGAAGTTCTGCAATTTCATCTAAGAACAAACTACCACCATGTGCAGATTGAATAAGACCTTGCTTGTCTTGAGTTGCACCCGTAAAACTTCCTTTTCTATGACCAAACAACTCACTTTCCATAAGATCTGATGGAATTGCACCACAATTAATGGCAATAAAAGGTCCTTCATTACGGTTGCTTAAACGGTGTACTAAATTAGCAACAACTTCTTTACCTGTGCCAGATTCACCTGTAATAAAGACAGGTGCTTGAGAGCGTGCTATTTTTTTAATGGTTGAGCGTAATTGCTGAATGGGTGCCGATTGACCAATGAGCATCTTATATTCAAGTAAATTTTCATTATTACTTTCGGTAGATGCTAGAGGCTTATTTAGGGCTTTATCTAGAAGTTGCTGTAGGTGTTGTTGCTTAATTGGTTTATTTACAAAATCAAAAGCACCCGCTTTTAATGCAGAAATTGCAAGATCCATGTTTCCATAAGCAGTAAGCACTGCAATTGGGATGTTTGGATAGTTTTTTGAAATATGCTCAACAAGCTCTACGCCATTCCCATCGGGTAAATTGAAGTCTGTAAGGCAAGCATCATAATTATTTTTTGAGAGTAATACTTTTGCTTCACTAACTTTATGGGCAACATGTGTGTGCATGCCCATACGTGATAATGTCATAGACATAAGCGTGCATAAATCTTCCTCGTCATCAACAAGTAAGATAAGTGGTGCTGAATCCAAAATATTTCCCCAAAACTAATTTATTACTATACGGGGGCATTCAATTCTAAAGCATGCCCCACATTGTTTTTCTACATAACTCAGTTTAGCTTGGTTTGCCTCACAAAAACTATGCGATAAGTATAATCCTAAACCAGTTCCTGTGATTTCGGTACTAAAAAATGGTTGAAATAGCGAGCGAATATTTTCATGCGAAATACCTTCACCAAAATCAATTACATCAAGTCTGATATAGCTCTCATGGCTATAAATATTTAATTCTATATGGCTTCTGTCTTTATTATTGTGTCGTATTGCATTTCGAATAAGATTAATAAGCACTTGTTGAATTTGTGATTCATCAAAATTAATAAATGAAGATGCTTCTATATTCACTTGAATTTTATCTGCAATATCAAGCAAATTATCTTGAATAAATGCAGGTATAAAAGTATTTAAATGAATGGTTGAAGTATGTGTTTCGTTGTTTTTGACCATGCTTAAAGTGTCATGAATAATTTTATCTATCCGTTGAGCCTGTTTGTTCACCATTTTTATGAGTTGCTTTTGTTGAAGATCGTCGCTGCCCTCGAGAAGATTATTTGCTTGGACAATGGTTGCAAGAGGATTACGAATTTCATGGGCAATACTTGCAGATAGTTGCCCTAGAGATGCAAGTTTAAGTTGCTGTGCATGTTGATTGATTCGTTTTGAATCTTGTAGCACTAAGAGAGTTAGTGTTTGGTGAGGTACAATTAATTTTTGAACCTTTACGTGAATATGTGAATTACTTTGTTGCGATTCAAATTCGAATTTTTCGCCATCTTTAAGCTGATCAAATTTTAAAATTTCAAACAAATCTGGTTGTGCTTTATAAAGTGGAAATGGATCAATGGTATAGAGTGGACTAATACCAAGTAATTCACGAGCCGCGGGGTTGCTTAGAGCAATATGACAATTTTCATCTAAAACTAAGTAGCCGGTTTCAATTTGTTCGAGAATATAGCGGTTAATATTTTGTAGTTTGTTAATCTCTAAAGATTGAGTAAAACTCCAATTTTCAAGTACTTGAAATCGACGGATCGTAAGTTGCCCAATAATGTAGACAACAATAAATAAAATTGCAAGAAGTGCGCTAATACTCAAATTATTTAGAGAGGCTAGAGAAAAAAGCCCACTTAAAAACTGCTGATACACGACACTAATAACAGCGACAAGTGTAATAAATAGTGCTTTTTTGGCTTCTAAAAGTAAAGATGCGGCAAAGATGGCAATTGCGAATAATAAGCTGATATGTAGACTTGGGCCATCTGAAGCAAATGTAAGTGCGCTAAAAAGTATGACATCTATAGCGAAAAATAATGTGATTTGTCGAACAATATGAAATGAATAAAATTTATAGAAGACTAATTGTGCAAGGCTTAAAAAAATGTAAATGCTAACAGATGACAAATACAGTAAGGGATGACCATAGTCATGCTGTAGGTTCTGATAAGTCAAAAAGAAAACGAAGAATAAACAAAGTGCAATGATGAGGCGGTATGTTCCATACCATAACCCCAATCTGTATCTGTTGTGCTCAGAATTACTGTAATTAGAATACATAAGCCTATACGTTACTCAGACGTTATTTAAGGTTTTATTAAGCCATAACGCATTGCTAAATGTGTGAGTTTTACATCACTATCAATACTTAGTTTTTCAAAAATTCGATAGCGGTAAGTATTTACAGTTTTTACGCTTACAAAGAGTTTATCTGCAATCTCTTGAGTGCTAATACAGTTTACAACCATCATTGCAACTTGCATTTCACGTTCAGATAAGCTGTCGAAAGGAGACTGCTGAGTATCTGATAAATATGAACTTGCTAACTGTTCCGCAATATCGGCACTAAAGTATTTACCACCTTGCATAACCTTATTAATTGCACGTACCATTTCTGTAACAGGTGCACCTTTTGTAATGTAGCCTTTCGCACCTGCTTTTAATAATAATGAAGGATACGGTTCTTCAGCTAAACCACTGACTGCAATGACTTTTGTGTCTGGTGATGACTGTAATAAGCGGCGTGTTGTTTCAACACCACCAATACCAGGCATATTTACATCAAGCAGAACAACATTTGGGGCATTTTGACGGATAAGATTAATTGCTTCTTCACCAGATTCAGCTTGGCCAATGACATCAATTTCAGCATGGTCTTCTAGCATCCGACAAATGCCAGTACGCACTAATTCATGATCATCTACTACTAAAACTGTGATCACCCGCAATCTCCCTCTAGTTTATTCATCTTTTTTGTTACATATCGCAAAATAAGCTTGCAATGAAATGGCAAAATTAGCAATCCTATTATCAATATTAATTGAAAACATGTATGCAATTGCTAATGAGCTGTCTATTGCTCATTATTTGTGTTAAATGTAAGGCATATTTGAGGTAATAAGCAAATGTATATTACCTCCATAAGTTGAGTAAATATTCGTGAAAAATACTAAAAAACTGCTAATGAATGCTTTGGGTGCATCATTACTGCTTTGTATGAGTTCAACTGGTTTTGCTGAAATAGTAATGAATTCTTCTGGGAATTCAGGTCAAGCAAATATTAGTTGGTCATCTGAAGAAGCTAATTTATTGTTAAATGGGGATGTTTCTGCAAATTCAGCATCATCATTTAACGAGCCATCACCTAAAGGCTCGGTGAATGTAACTACAACTGTTCGTAGCGGAGCTGCTGCTCAATCTACACCTAAAACAGTACAAATTGTAGATACTTCTAATTTTTCTGATCAGCCTACTGTAAGTGCTCGTGCTGCTTTAATTATGGATGCACAAACGGGTGAAGTATTATTTGGCAAGAATACCAATACATCACTTCCTATTGCATCTATTACAAAATTAATGACAGCTGTTGTAACGGCAGATGCTCGTTTAAATATGTCAGAGCAAATTACTTTACAGCAAATTGATTTCGCAGGTGCAGGCGGTAAGAACTCTAGTTCTACTTTACGTGTTGGCGATAAAATGAATCGTGCCGAAGCCTTATTGTTTGCTTTAATGAAGTCAGAAAATCCTGCTGCGGCTGCTTTAGCGCGTACATATCCAGGTGGGCGTAATGCATTTTATGCCGCGATGAATGCAAAAGCGCGTAGTTTGGGTATGACATCGACTCATTATGTTGAATCGAGCGGTTTAGACCCACGTAATGTATCTTCTGCACGTGATTTGGGTATTTTAGTTTCTGCTGCATCTCAATACAGTGTGATTCGTCAATTCTCTACAACACCAAGTTATGATTTTAATTTGGGTTACCGTGTATTGAAGTCAAACAATACGAACTCTTTAGTACGTAATGGCGGTTGGAATATTAATATTTCTAAGACTGGATATATTAACGAAGCTGGTCGTTGCGTTGTAATGCATACCACGTTAAATAATCGTCCTGCAGTTGTTGTTATTTTAGGTGCAAACAATACCCAAGCACGTAATAACGATGCTATTCGCCTAATGAACTGGGCAAGCCAATTACCAAAAAGCATTTAATTTCTAATTTAAGAAGATCTTTGAGTTGACTCAACACTTAAAGATTTTCTATAAAAAAATCCCTGCATTTGCAGGGATTTTTTTGATCTAATTATCTAAAATAAATTACATATTAGATAAAATTGAATCGCGAACTTGATCTAAAGTTGCATCAATTGAAAGCATTACAGCATCAGAACATTGTTTGATTGCTGTATCAGGATCTTTCAGGCCGTTACCTGTAACAGTACAAACAATCACTGAACCTTCTTTGATTTTACCCGCTTTAATATCACGGATTGCACCACCTACTGAAGCAGCAGAAGCAGGCTCAACAAATACGCCTTCATACATAGAAAGCAAACGTTGTGCTTCTAAAATTTCAGCATCAGTAAGTTCATCGAACCAACCATTTGAATCACGGACTACAGCTTTTGCATGGTTCCAACTTTGTGGATTACCAATACGAATTGCAGTTGCTACAGTTTCAGGGTTTTCAACAGGAGCACCACGTAAGAATGGAGCAGCACCAGAAGCTTGGTAACCTGCCATAATTGGTAAGCCGGCAGGTTTTGGACCTGTGAATGCATCAGTTGCAGGATCATAAACAACTTGTTCAAACTCACCAGCAGGTTGGTTTGCAACAGCTTCTGTATAACCCATCCAGTGTGCAGTGATGTTACCTGCGTTACCTACTGGTAAGCAGTGATAGTCAGGTGCACGACCTAGTTCATCAACAATTTCGTAAGCAATGGTTTTTTGACCTTGCAAACGGTAAGGGTTGATTGAGTTCACAATTGTTACAGGTGCTTTGTCTGCAATTTCTTTAACAAGGCGCATACCATCGTCAAAGTTACCGCGAATTTGCATAGTGATTGCACCATACATCATCGCTTGCGCCATTTTACCCATGGCAATTTTGCCTTCAGGGATTAAAACAAACGCTTTCATACCCGCACGAGCAGCATAGGCAGCCGCCGCAGCTGAAGTGTTACCTGTAGATGCACAGATAATTGCTTTAGAGCCTTCTTCAGCAGCTTTTGTTACAGCCATGGTCATACCACGGTCTTTAAATGAACCAGTCGGGTTTAAGCCTTCATACTTCACATAAATTTCAACATTTTTGCCAATAATGCGCGGAATATTCGCAAGCTTAATCAGTGGGGTATTACCTTCGCCTAGTGATACGGCAGGGGTAGTTGCAGACACTGGTAAACGGTCGCGATAGCGGTCAACTAAACCAGTATAACGATTGGCATTCGACATGATGATGTTCCAATTGTGGATAGTGCTTGGCGAGGGGAAATACTCCCCCAACCCGATTAATTATCAAGCGATTCTAAACGAATTCGTACAATTTCGCCATGAATCACTGGAAGTGCTTGAATTTGCTTTAACGCTTCATCCATTTTCGCTTCCTTAACAGGATCTGTCAGGATAACAATAGGAATGAGGTCTTTTAAGCGTGACTGTTGCATGATGGCATCAATGCTAATGCCATTACGACTTAAAATAGAAGTAACTTCTGCAAGTACACCAGTTTGATCGTCGGCATTGATACGGATGTAGTAGCCAGTCGTCATTTCTTCACGGCTTAAAATAGGCAAGTCTGTGAGATTTTCAAATGCTAATTGAGGAATTGTGCCTGCACCATCTTCTGTGTAAATGATGTCACGTACAATATCTACAATATCTGCTACAACAGCTGATGCTGTAGGACCTGCCCCTGCGCCCGCGCCATAATACAACGTTGGACCAACAGCGTTTGACTGCACAAGTACAGCATTTTTAACGCCATTTACGTTTGCCAATAATTCTTCAGCAGGAATTAGAGTTGGGTGAACACGAAGTTCAATTCCTGTTTCAGCACGACGAGCAATACCTAAATGTTTAATACGGAAACCTAATTCTTCTGCGTATTTAACATCTTGTGCTGTAATTTTGCTAATGCCTTCAGTAAAGACTTTATCAAACTGTAAAGGAATACCAAAAGCAATTGAAGCAAGTAGCGTTAACTTGTGTGCAGCATCAATGCCTTCAACGTCAAAAGTTGGATCTGCTTCTGCATAGCCAAGTTCTTGCGCTTCTTTCAGTACATCGTCAAAAGTACGTCCTTTCTCGCGCATTTCTGACAAGATGAAGTTACCCGTACCATTAATAATGCCAGCTAACCAATCGATACGGTTTGCTGCTAAGCCCTCACGAATGACTTTAATAATTGGAATACCGCCAGCAACTGCCGCTTCATATGCAATTTGTACTTTATATTCATCGGCAGCTTTAAACAGGGCAGTACCATGTTCAGCAAGCAAAGCTTTGTTCGCAGTAACGACATGCTTACCGTGTTTCATTGCTTCCATGATGAGTTCGTAAGCAGGATGGATTCCACCCATAACTTCAACAACAACATCAACATCGGGCTGACGAACAATGTCCATTAAATCAGCGCTTTGTTTTACGGAATCTGCAAGGTTTAGATCTGGACGTGGACGACGAGTACCAACATGCGTAATTTGAATTTCACGATCGGTGCGACGTCTAATTTCAGCAGCGTTTTCTTGTAATAGTTTAAGGGCTCCACCACCTACGGTTCCTAGACCGAGTATAGCCAGACGAACTGGTTTCACGTCACACTCCAAAATTTAATCGGTTATAAGCGAGCTTAGATCATAGCTAAAAAAACGCTGATACTCTAGGGTAAAAATAACTTTATCTTTACCCATAAAAAGCAGTAATTTAATATATAAAAATTAGTTATTTAAGCGGGTGTCTAACTCTTCTGGAGTTAGGTAGCCACCAAGGTAAACACCTTCTTGATTGTAAATTGCAGGTGTACCATTTACGCCCATGTTTAAGCCTAATTTATATTGATCTTGAACAGGATTTTTACACGTTGCAGGTTCTAATTGTTCATTTCTAATTGCGCGGTTAAACGCAGCTTGGCGGTCTGAACTACACCATACGCTTTCCATTGTTGGCATGAATTGTTCGCCACGAGGCCATGCGATATAACGAACTTCAATACCTTTAGCATTAATTTCGTTCATATGTTCATGTAATTTGTGGCAATAAGGGCAACTTACATCGGTAAAGACATATACAACATGCTTAGTTTTGCCTTTAGCTTTATAAACAATTAAATCTTTTTTATTTAATTGAGAAAGTAATTGCTTATTTACTTCGGCTTGAAGGCTGTCACTTACGTTATGCAGTTGTTTATCGCCTAAACGGACAATATCGCCCTGAATAATATATTTACCGTCGCTCGTTGCGTATACAGAAGGCATACCTTCTAAGCTTACCCAATATAAATTAGGCACTTCGGTTGCTTTAACATCTAAAACTTTGGCAGGAATACCTACTTTTTTGAAATGCTCACCCAAAGTTGTTATTAAGCGTTGTTGTGCATTTCTTTCAGAAAGATTTGAAGCTTCACCCGTAGCAGGCGTACTCGCAGTTAAAGGAGCTTGCTTATTTTCATCGTTATTTGCATTTGAACAAGCACTTAAAGCAACAGTTGTCGCAAGAGCAGATGCGATAAAAAGTTTAGAGCGGGTAAAAGTCATAGGTAACCCTTTCTTCTTTGTAGATATAAAATAGGCAAATAGAATATCAAAATTCTGAACTCTATATAGAACTTCTTAGTCTAATAAATGCAATCGTTGTGTATCTAGGCACGTGGATGGTGCTGTGCATGCAGTTGTTGCATACGCACTTGCGCGACATGTGTGTAAATTTGTGTGGTTGATAAATCACTATGACCCAATAACATTTGGACAACGCGCAAGTCTGCACCATGGTTTAACAAATGAGTTGCGAATGCATGTCTAAGCGTATGTGGCGAAAGCTCTGTTGAGATTCCTGCTTGCAAAGCATAGCGTTTAATTGCGTACCAAAAATTTTGTCGGCTCATAATGCCGCCATGTTGCGTTAAAAATAAATAATCGGTTGAGCTTTTATGAAGCGCAGGGCGTGCAATATTTAAATATTGTTCAATCCAATCAGATGCAACTTGTCCTAAAGGTACAAGGCGTTCTTTATTCCCTTTACCAACAATGCGTACATAGCCTTGTTTTAAATTAATGAGTTCTAAACGTAAATTAATGAGTTCAGAAACACGTAAGCCACACGCATATAAAACCTCGAACATTGCTCGATCGCGCAAACCTAGCGCTGTATTTGTATCAGGTGCATGAATTAAAGCTTCAACATCTTGTTCAGATAAATCTTTTGGTAAAGCACGACCAAGCTTGGGGGTCTTATGCGTTGCAACAGGATTATCACTACGAAGTTTCTGTTCTCTTAAAAATTTAAAAAAAGAACGTAATGCAGAAAGCGTACGTGCAATAGATCTTGGACTTTTACCTTGTTTAGTTAAATCTAAAAGTACATCGGAAATATCATCACTCGTCCAATTAGGCATGGAAGATTGATGTAGCTCTCCCGCTTGAATAAGGTCAGATAAATACGCATTTCGGGTATGCGGGCTCACAGTTTGAGCAATTAGGTAGTCTCTAAAGCCTTGTAGAAAACTAAATTCTTCTGGAATGCTTACAGCGGTGGGTATACGAGGCTTTTTGTTTAACATGTTTGAATCAACTTTTAAGTATTTCAAATCGATAAAATTATTGATTTTTCACACTGTAATTTAATTATGGGGGACTGTCGATGCTGTATAAAATAGATGCGAATCATAATCAAATCAGATTTGTGAATTATTCTCATTTGAATGTATACTGTTCAAAAAACGTAAAGGGTTAGACGCGTGCGCCTATCTGATTTGAAAGTTAAACAATCTGCTGTCATTCAACAAGTACATCGTGAAACGAATGATACAAGTTCACCAGATCTTGTAGCAAGTCGCTTGGAGACACTTGGTTTTATTCCTGGTACGAAAGTTCAGGTAATTACTAAAGGTGTTTTTGGCGGAGATCCAATTTTAATTCAAGTTGGATTTACTCGTTTTGCCCTACGTAAAGTTGAAGCTGAAAAAATTGAAATTGAAGGAGCGCTTACATGAGTGATGCGTTACGTATTGCCCTTGTAGGGAATCCAAACTGTGGTAAGACTTCATTATTCAACCATTTAACAGGAACACGTCAAAAAGTTGCAAACTATGCGGGTGTAACTGTTGAACGTAAGGTTGGTCAATTTACTTTGCCTTCAGGTAAAGCAGTTCGCGTACTAGATTTGCCGGGAACATATAGCTTAAATGCTACAAGTCCTGATGAAGCAATTACGCGTGATGTTGTACAAGGAAAAATTGCTGAAGAAGGTGAGCAAGATGCTTTCCTTTGTGTTGTTGATGCAACGAACTTAAGACTTCACCTTGGTTTAGTACTAGAAATGATTGAATTGGGTCGACCAATGCTAATCGTACTCAACATGATGGATGAAGCTCGTCGTCGTGGTATGCAAATTAACACGCAAAAGCTTTCAGAACGTTTAGGTTTACCTGTTGTTGAAACAGTTGCTGTGCGAAATTCTGGTGTTGAAGCATTACTTAATGCTTTAGATCAAGGTAAATACGAAAAGCCACATACAGAATTAAATGGCTTAACAGGTTCACATCACGAACAAGCAGAAAAAATTCTAGCGGATGTTGTGAATTATGTTGACCATGAAGATAAACGTTCTGATTTCCTAGATAAAATTTTCCTTCATCCAGTATTTGGCTTAATTAGCCTTGCAGTCATGATGTTTGTGATTTTCCAAGCAGTTTTTGCTTGGGCAGAACCATTCATGGATGGCATTGAAGGCTTCTTTGGTTGGCTTGGTGAGTTTGTAGGTGGGTTTATTTCGCATCCACTTTTAAATAGCTTGGTTGTTGATGGTGTCATTGCTGGTGCAGGCGGTGTTGTGGTGTTCTTGCCACAAATTTTAATTCTGTTCTTCTTTATTTTAGTCCTTGAAGAGTCGGGTTATTTACCTCGTGCAGCATTCTTGCTTGATAAACTAATGTACAAAGCAGGCTTAAGTGGTCGTGCATTTATTCCATTACTTTCAAGTTTTGCATGTGCAATTCCGGGCATTATGGCAACACGTAGTATTAGTGATCCACGTGATCGTTTAACAACTATTTTTGTTGCGCCATTGATGACGTGTTCAGCGCGTTTACCTGTGTATGCACTTTTAATTGCAGCATTTGTTCCAGAATATTCAGTATGGGGCGTGTTTAATCTTCAGGGTCTTGTTTTATTTGGCTTATATATGTCAGGTATTGTGAGTGCTCTTGTTGTTGCAACTGTTCTGAAATTTTTCCAAAAAGACAAATCTCAACATACATTGCTTATGGAATTACCAAGTTACCGTCTTCCAGATTTAAGAAGCGTGTGGATTGGTTTATTAGACCGTGCAAAAATTTTCTTAAAACGTGTAGGTGGAATCATCTTTGCATTGTCTATTTTGCTTTGGTTCTTATGTACATTCCCGCAAGCACCAGATGGCGCAACAATGCCAGATATCGACTACTCTTTTGCAGGTATGTTAGGGCATTTGATTCAACCAATTTTCGCACCGCTTGGTTTTAACTGGCAAATTTGTATTGCCTTAATTCCTGCAATGGCTGCGCGTGAAGTTGTAGTTGCTGCACTTGGTACGGTTTACGCTTTATCTGTTGTAGATGAAGACGCAATGACTCAAGGTTTATCTGCACTTATTAGTAGCGGTGATTTGGGTTGGTCTTTAGCAACAGGTTTATCTTTACTTGTTTGGTTTATTTACGCACCACACTGCTTGGCAACATTGGCAACAGTTAAGCGTGAAACAGGTTCATGGAAAACTGTGGGTGTAATGACCGTTTACTTATTTGGTTTGGCATACTTCATGTCGTTCCTTACTTATCAAATTGCTTCACATTATTTTGGCTAAGTTTGCTGAATAACGAAGTGAAAGGAGATTGAGATGATTGAAATTCTAATTGTTGCTGCATTGGTCATTTGGAGTGCGATCGTTGTTTTTAAGAAAGTTTTTCCTAAGACATCGAATTCAGTCTTTACATCGCTTTCAAGTGCATGTGAGTCAAAAGGTTGGACAACTTTAGCTAAATGGCTAAAACCAGCAATGGCTGCAGGTTGTGGCGGTAGCTGTGGCTGTGCTGCAACAGATTCACCTGCGCAGCAAAAAACTGAAGTACAAGCTGTAAAGTGGAAGTAATTTAAATCTATAAAAAATATAGACCTAAAAAAGCCATCTAGAAAGATGGCTTTTTTACGCACTGACACAAAAAAATGAAAAGAAAGTTAAAACAGAAAAAGCAAATAAAACATCAAAGTGCTAACATTTCAGCAGTTCTAAAATATATCAAAAATATGGTGCAAAAATGTTGATACAGCGTGGTGGTTTAAAAGTCGTTGCTGGGTTGGGTATTTCAGGTGTGGCAGCCGTTAATTTTTTGCATAAACAAGGCTATCGTGTTGCAGTAACCGATTCACGTCAAAACCCGCCTGGGCATGATCAAATTCCCGCTGAAATTCAAACAAGCTTCGGTGAGCTCGATTTAGAATTATTACTATCCGCTGAAGAAATTGTTATTAGTCCAGGATTAGATCCTAAAATTGAGCAAATTCAGGAAGCCGTTAAGCAAGGCATTCCTGTTGTAAGTGAAATTCAAATTTTACGCCGTGCTACAGATAAACCTATTGTTGCTATTACGGGTTCAAATGCCAAAAGTACTGTAACGACGCTAATTGGTATTATGGCGCAAGCAGCGGGTAAGAAAGTTGCTGTAGGCGGTAATTTAGGACGTCCAGCACTCGATTTAACCAATGACGATCCTGAGCTATATATTTTAGAGTTATCAAGCTTTCAGCTAGAAGCAACATCTAACTTAAATGCAGATGTCGCTGTCGTACTAAATATGAGCGAAGATCATTTAGATCGTCATGGCGATATGTTTGGTTATCACACTGCAAAACATCGTATTTTCCAAGGCGTGAAAAAAGTAGTTTATAACCGTGATGATTCACTTACACGTCCATTGGTTCCAGATGCAACACCAATGCAGAGTTTTGGTTTAAATGCACCAGATATGAATCAATTTGGTATTTTGAAAGATACTGACGGCACAATTTGGTTAGCACGTGGTCGTGAGCGTTTATTAAAAAGCGAAGATATGTATATTCAAGGTACGCATAATGTTGCGAATGCTTTGGCATGCTTGGCTTTAGGTGAGGCTATAGGCTTGCCTTTAGACACAATGCTTGAAACATTAAAGACATTTAAAGGTCTAGAGCATCGCTGTGAATTTGTAAAAGAAGTGAAACAGGTTCGTTATTACAATGATTCAAAAGGCACAAATATTGGTGCAACTTTGGCGGCAATTGATGGTTTAGGTGCTGCAATTGAAGTTAAAGGTGGAAGACTTGCCATTATTTTAGGTGGACAAGGCAAAGGGCAGGACTTTACTGCGCTACGCGAATCTTTAACTAAATATGTTAAGGTTGCAGTATTAATTGGTGAAGATGCGCCAATCATTGAACAAGCAATTCAGGGCACAACAACTTTATTACATGCACAAACATTTAAAGAAGCTGTTGAATTATGCCAAAAAAATACACAAGCGAATGATGTTGTATTGCTTTCACCAGCATGTGCAAGTTTTGATATGTTTACGGGCTATCCGCAACGTGGTCATCAGTTTGTAGAACTCGTTAACGCGCTAAACTAAGAATAATAGGAAGGCTGATATGGCTGGGTTTGCTCAGACAACTATCAATAAAATAACTCAAATATATGATCAGTGGGCACTTAAAATGCCTGCTGAAATAAATGTTCGTAATGTACTGATTTTTTGTGTATTGGCGTTGCTTTGCATTGGGACGATCATGGTAGCTTCAGCTTCTATGCCTTATGCAGATCGTATGCATGAAAACCCATTTCATTATGTTACACGGCACAGCATTTCAATTTTTGTTGCTTCCGTTGCAGCATTAATCGCATATAAATTTCCACTCAACTTATGGTTTAACAATACATTCTTCCTTTGGATTATTACCATTATTTTGCTTGTGGCGGTTTTAGCTGTCGGTACAGAGGTTAATGGTTCAAAACGATGGATTCGTGTTGCAGGCTTTACTTTGCAGGCATCTGAAGTTGCAAAACTGATGATGGCAATATTTACGGCAGATTATGTGGTAAGGCGTGCAGCAGAAGTTCGTAATAATATTAAAGGGCTTATTCGCCTTGGCGTTATTATGGCGGCTACAGTGGGCTTGGTTATGGCAGAGCCTGACTTAGGTGCAACAGTTGTAATTGCATTAACAATGCTAGGTGTTTTCTTTTTAGCTGGTGCGCCACTTATTCAGTTTGCGATTGCCTGTGGTGCAATTATTGCTGCGTTTGTTTTCCTTGTGTTATTTGAACCGTACCGTTTGGCACGTTTAATGTCTTTCTCAAACCCTTGGAATGATCCATTAGGTGCGGGTTATCAGCTTTCCAATGCACTTATGGCTTTTGGTCGTGGGGAATGGTCTGGGGTTGGTTTAGGGCACAGTATTCAAAAAATGTCTTATTTACCTGAAGCACATACAGATTTTATGCTTGCAATTCTAGGTGAAGAGTTTGGATTTATAGGCATTTCAACCGTTCTTACGCTTTCATTCATTCTACTTGTTTGCTGTATTATGATTGGGCATCGCGCCTTAAAAAATCAGTACTTAAGAGCAGGCTATTTGGCTTATGGTATTAGCATTATTTTCCTTATGCAGATTCTTGTAAATGCAGGAATGAACATGGGGATGTTACCAACCAAAGGTTTGACGCTTCCATTTATTAGTTATGGTGGTTCATCACTTATCGTTTGTGCGGTAATGATTAGTTTAATTTTAAAAATTGAATCAACCACACATGGTAAAAATATGAGTCGGGAAGAATCTAGTTTCTAGTTAACCTGAGTTCGATATAAAAAAAGAGTAGAAAAAAAGCCCTGTTTTTGTAACATATTGGTTCTCAAGACAAAATGTTATAAAACAAGGCTTCTCAATGGATCATATTACCGAATTATTTTGTATTTTGGATGATTTCTGCAAAAAATTTAATGAATCTTTAGAGAAAGCTTTAATTTCTAATCAAAAAACCAGGTTGAAAAAGTCAGCTTTAAGCTTGTCTGAAGCAATGACCATTGTCATTTTATTTCATCAATCCGGTTTTAGATTCTTCAAATATTTTTATTGCCAAATGATCGTTCCATTCTGGAAATCTGCTTTTCCTAAACTGCTTAGCTACAACCGATTTATTGAAATCATGCCCCGTTGTTTGCAAGCTCTGAGTAGTTTCTTCCATCAGGTGAAAGGAAAAGATACGGGAATCAGTATCATTGACTCCACTAAATTGGTAGTTTGCCATAATCTTCGGATTAAAAGGCATCGTGTATTTAAAGGCTTGGCCGGTCGTGGAAAAAGTAGCACGGGTTGGTTTTATGGTTTTAAATTACATCTCGTTATCAATAATTTAGGTGAAATTATTAATCTCAAGCTGACATCGGGAAATGTTCATGATGTTGCTATATTAGAATCTTTAACTCAAGAATTAAAAGGGATCCTACTCGGAGACAAAGGCTATTTGAGCAAAGCAAAAGCCGAAGCTTTAGCAGCAAGAGGACTGAAAATATTGACCCCATCACGTCGGAATATGAAAAATAAACCCATCCAAACTGAAGAAGAAAAACAATTACTTTGCAGAAGAGGATTGATCGAAACAGTGAATGATCAATTAAAAAATTTACATCAACTTGAACATTCACGTCATCGTTCGGTAAATAACTTCATGGTGAATATCATGGCTGCTGTAGTGGCTTATTGTTTGAACCCCAATAAGCCAACTTTCCAAAATATGCTAAAAGGTTAAGTGGATTTCATCGAACTCAGGTTAGTTATAAGTTTCAATAAAAAAAACCGAGCGATTAAGCTCGGTTTTTTTATGTTTTTATTTAAATAAAAACACCATCTAAATGAGTACGATGCGGGATAAGATCTAAATTCCATTGAGCGACTGCTTGTTGCAACATTTTATGTGGCTGATCTAATTCAATAGCAGGTTGTTTTAAAGCGTGTAGAGCTTGTTGTAGTAGTTCTGACGGTTTTGATAAATCGAGTGCTTGAGCCATATTTTGTTTAGATAACTTTTGACCTTGATCATTCATCGCAAGCGGTAAATGAATATATTCAAGGCGCGGATAATCAAGTAATTGTCCAAGCCAAATTTGACGTTCAGTGTTGTTTAGTAAATCGGCACCACGAACAACGTGTGTCATTCCTTGTAAAAAATCATCTACAACAACAGCAAGTTGATAATTGATAATGCCATCACGACGCTTTAAAACAAAATCACCAAGATCTGTTTTTAAATTTGAACAATGTTGTCCTTGCAGATGATCTTGAAAGCAAATGTCATGATCTGAAACTTTTACACGAATTGCTTGATCATGAAATGGAAGTGCAAGATCTCTGCAAGTTCCTACATAAATGTGGTTAGAACCTAACATTTTACGAGTGCATTGACATGCATAGACCATATTTTTTTTATGTAATTGCTGAATGACATCTTCATAAATATCTAAGCGATCTTTCTGAAAAATGATGTCTGAATCGGGCTCAAATTCAAAAGCATCTATTGCCCGAAGAATGTGTTCTTCACTACCGGGGTAAATACGGGGAATGTCGGTATCTTCAATACGAACATGCCAAAGCCCTTGATGTGCTTTCGCATCGCAATAGCTCGCAACTGCGGTAATTAAAGACCCAAAATGCAAAGGGCCGGTTGGCGATGGCGCGAACCGACCTGAGTAGCGATTTAGCGAAACATCGTTTCGCCGCTTCGCAAGAGCCGAGCTGTGCTCGGTTGAAGAGCTCTCAACAGTCACGATTAACCGTTATTTTGCTTCTCTTTGATTTCTGCCAAAGTTTTGCAGTCAATACAAAGTGTTGCAGTTGGACGTGCTTCTAAGCGACGTAAACCAATTTCGATACCACAAGTTTCACAGAAACCGTAATCATCGTTTTTGATCGCTTCAATAGATTGCTCGATTTTACGGATTAGTTTGCGTTCACGGTCGCGTGTACGTAATTCAATCGCAAATTCTTCTTCTTGTGTCGCGCGGTCATTTACGTCTGGAAGGGCAGTATTTTCATCCTGCATTGTATTCAAAGTACGGTCAACTTCAGACATAAGCTCTTCTTTCCACGCCAAAAGAATTTTGCGGAAATGTTCAAGCTGTCCTTCGGACATATACTCTTCATTTTTTTTAGGCTGATAAGGCTCAATACCAAATAAGCTAGCAGCTGGGCCACTTTCTGATGCTTTTGACTTCGGTTTACGCACTTTTTTTGTAGATTTCTCTTCTACAATATTTGTTTGCTCGTCCAAGACTTGATTTTGATTGTCATTCGCCATGTAAGGCATTCCTCATCATATACGTATATTAATACGCAAAAAATATGGTGATATGCAAGTGTCTGTTTCCACACTCCCCACATAGATAAACGTTCTTTGGGGGTCGTCATCATATAGACTTTTTATGTATTTTGATAGTCTTTGATGTTTTGGATTTGACCCATCATTATTCCTTTTGAAGGCAATAAAATAAAGCATTCGAGATGAAATTAAAAGTTAATAACCTGAAATTTCTAAATTTATTTTCAAATTTAATGTATCAATTCTATGTATTTCAGTGCTAAAAGTGCCATCTTCCTTTAAATGTAATACACGATAACCCGGTGCAGAACTATCTAAAGCAAATTGTTCACTTTTTGGCTTGAATTGCACGCACGTAGAAGGCGTAGAGTAAAAATGGATATTATTCCAAAGGTTGATAGATTCTTGATGTACGTGTCCAAAAAGTACCATTTTAATATTTGAATATTTTTTGAATATTTCACAGAAACTTTCACTATTTTTAAGTTTGTGATTATCTATCCAACGAGAATCCATTTCTAAAGGATGGTGATGGCAGGTAATTATAATGTGTTGATCTTTATGTTCTGCTAAAAGGGTATCAAGTTGTTGTAATTGTTCATCTTCAATCCAACCATGAACCTGACCTTTAACAGCACTATTTAATAAAATAACAGTCCAAAAGCCTATTTTAATGGCATGAACTTGGTTTTGATTGTGATGAAAGGGGAAAAATTCAGCTTTGTCATGGTTGCCAGGAATTTGATAATACGGAATTCCCAAACTATTCATAAAATTAATATACGTTTCATAAGTTTCAGGAACAGGTGCTTGAGCCAAATCTCCTGTATGAAATATAGAATTTACGTGTGGATATTTTTGTTGAAGATCTTTCATCACAGCATGAAAAGTTGCAGATGGATTCATCTGTAAAAATTCTAAATTATCTTTATTCATCAGATGGGTATCTGAGATTTGTATGACTGTTAAATCATTTTGCTTATTGTTTTCTGTTAAAGCCATGTCCATCCCCTCTAGACATTCTTTATGGTTTTAATATGTTGTTTTAACCATTGTAAAGCCATGATGACAGGTGCATTTCTCAAGCGTCCATTTGTTAAAAGTGTGTTTAAATCTTGGTATGAAATTAAATGAAGTTGAATATTTTCCCCTTCATCGGGCATGCCAAAAATCCCACCTTCTTTTGGCAATTTTACTTTTGCACTATATAAGTGAAAAAGTTCTGAGCAAGCACCTGCTGAAGGGTAGAATGTGAAGAGATGTTCTAAATCATCTACTTCACATCCAGATTCTTCAAGAGCCTCTCTGCGGATGCAACTTTCAGGTGTTTCATCTCCATCGAGTACACCTGCAATAATTTCAAGTTGCCATGGAGATTGTTCATCATCCATAGCACCTACTCGAAATTGCTCAATTAAAGCAAATTTTTGTTGTTCATCATCATAGAGTAAAACACCAGCTGCTTCAGGACGGTGAATAAGTTCACGTTGAATGGTTGGTGTATATGAAGTCTTATTAAACAATCGATGAGATAAACTCACTTTTTCAACTTGAAGAAAACCACGATATAAGTATTCACGTTGATGAATTTTATAGTCGTTAATTTCATAAGTTGCTTGTCTAATAATATTCATAATTTATTCATTAGGATAAATAAAATCTTATTTCATCCTAACTGAGTTTTTGATGAATACAAACAGTTTTCTGATCATTTACACTTTATGGTACAACTTTTGTCCTTGTTCCAAATACGCGTCACTCATGGCTTTGAGACCAGTTTCAATTTCTTGACTATTTTGATCGGAATTAATCTCAGCATTTTGATTTTGAGCATACTCTCTCACATTTTGGGTGATTTTCATCGAACAAAATTTAGGTCCACACATAGAGCAAAAGTGTGCAGATTTATGTGCTTCTTTTGGCATGGTTTCATCGTGCATACTACGTGCAGTGTCAGGATCTAAACTTAAGTTAAACTGATCTTCCCATCTAAATTCAAAACGTGCTTTTGAAAGAGCATTATCACGTGCTTGAGACCCCGGATGTCCTTTTGCAAGGTCAGCGGCATGAGCTGCAATTTTGTAGGTGATGATGCCGTCTTTTACATCTTTCTTGTTTGGTAAGCCTAAATGTTCTTTGGGCGTGACATAACAAAGCATTGCGGTGCCGTACCAACCAATCATTGCAGCACCAATGGCAGAGGTAATGTGGTCATAACCTGGAGCTATATCGGTCGTTAATGGTCCAAGTGTATAAAAGGGTGCTTCTTTACAAACTTCAAGCTGTAAGTCCATATTTTCTTTGATCATATGCATTGGCACATGACCTGGACCTTCAATAATCACTTGAACATCATGTTCCCAAGCTTTATGTGTTAATTCACCTAAGGTTCTAAGTTCATTAAATTGTGCTTCATCATTGGCATCTTGAACACAGCCGGGGCGTAAGCCATCTCCTAAACTAAAAGAAACATCATAAGCTTTCATAATTTCGCAAATTTCATCAAAATGCGTATATAAAAAATTTTCCTTATGATGTGCTAAACACCACTGCGCCATGATTGAACCGCCACGTGACACAATTCCTGTGAGGCGATTGGCTGTTTGAGGTACATATCTTAAAAGTACGCCCGCATGGATAGTAAAGTAATCGACACCTTGTTCGGCTTGTTCAATGAGCGTGTCTTTAAAAATTTCCCAAGTTAAGTCTTCGGCAACGCCATTTACTTTTTCGAGTGCTTGATAAATGGGTACGGTACCAATAGGGACAGGTGCGTTTCGAATAATCCATTCACGTGTTTCATGAATATTTTTACCTGTAGATAAATCCATGATGGTGTCTGCGCCCCAACGTGTTGCCCATGTCATTTTGGCAACTTCTTCATCAATGCTTGAACCAAGTGCAGAGTTACCAATATTGGCATTAATTTTCACAAGGAAATTACGTCCAATAATCATCGGTTCACATTCAGGATGATTGATATTTGCAGGAATAATGGCACGACCAGATGCAACTTCTTGACGCACAAATTCAGGTGTAATTTCACGTAAATTTTGCGCACCAAAATTTTGCCCTGCATGTTGGCGCATATCTACGCCATCACGTTGTCTTTGGTTTTCTCGAATGGCAATGTATTCCATTTCAGGTGTGATAATGCCTTGTTTTGCATAATGCATTTGCGTGACATTTTTGCCTGCTTTGGCACGTCTTGGTTTTTGAATATGTGCAAAACGAATATCAGCAGTACGAATATCTTTTAAGCGTTCTTGACCAAATTGAGATGTCAGTGTTTCTAAACGTTCAGTATCTCCGCGCTCTTCAATCCATGCTTCACGAACACTAGGTAAACCTTTTTTAAGGTCAATCGTTACGTTTGGATCGGTATAAACGCCAGAAGTGTCATACACCATGAGAGGTGGATTTTTTTCACCGCCTAAGCCTGTTGGTGTATCCGTAAGTTCAATTTCACGCATGGGAACTTGAATGTCTGGGCGTGAACCTTGGATATAAACTTTTTTAGAAGCAGGTAAAATTCGAGTTAAATCTTTTGCATCTTGCTCATGTTGAGCAGAAATTTCAGAAGCAGTGAGATTCGTTAATTGGTTCATTGCAATGATCCTTATGAATGACATCAACGAATCAAGCGCGACCAAAAACGTGGCGGTTTTATCTTGTAAAATTTAGATAAATTGAGGCTAAGTTTTTAGATGGGCTTGATTCCTACGCAGGTATTAACCTGATCAGGTTCAACGGTACTCATCTTCAAACAAAAGCTTTGGGCTTTATTTAGATGATCTCAGCGAGTTTTTACTCGCGCTCCGTCAAGCGATGCGAGGATATTAGCATGAAGCTGAAGGAAAAACAGTGCTCGTTTAATCTTCAACTGCTTTTAATGAATGGATAGATGTATGGATGCGTAGATTCAAAAATAAGATTAATTTTTGTAGCAAATCGCATCTGAAAAGCAATCGAATGGTTGATTCAATTGAACAGATTTGAGTTTTAAATATTGATTGAGTTGAGCACTTGGATGTTCAAAACCTGTTAATTTTGTTCTTTCATTTAGATTCATTTGAATAAAACTGAGGAAGCGTCTTGCTTGATTTGAAAGTTGAGATTTATTTAATTTTGATAGCTTTTCTATTGCAGATAAATGATCGCTTTTAATTGAGGATTCACCTAGATATGATTCGGAAACAGGATTAACCGACACACCTTTAAACAAAAGCTGACTGTACGCTTGATATAAATATTGAGCTTCTTTAATGAATTGGCTTTTAGGATACTTATTTACATAGTCCTCCCAAAATAAAGCACGTTCTAATAACTCATTTGCATCGATAGTAATATCTTGATTATAAAATAGGTTTTGCATGTTTTGTTGAGCTAGATTTTCTATAAATACTCGCTCTGCTTGGGGTAAATATGGGGCAAATATACGAGCAAGATATTGCGGATTTCGTCTATAAACTAAGTTTTGTTGGGTATTTTCATGAAGCTCAACATAAGCTTGCCCTTTATGTTTAAGTAAATATTGATCTCTTAAACTAAATTCTTGATGATGGCTTTGTTGAATAGTTGGATATTGAGCCATGTTTAAAGCATGACTTTCAAAGGCTTTTTGTTCTTTTGATGTGCGTTGATGTGGTTCTAGGATTTTAGACCACGCCTATAAGTGATAATCTACTCCCCAATAAGCATGGGAAATGCTTGTTTTTGGAGTCAACCATGACACGAAGAAAACGTCGTAATCATTCAGCAGAGTTTAAAGTTAAAGTTGCTCTCGCAGCAATTAAAGGCGACCACACACTCGCTGAACTTTCTACTCAATTCGACTTACATCAAAACCAAATAATTGATTGGAAAAATCAACTGCTTGAGCAATCAATCAATATTTTTTCACGACCAACAGCACAACAAGAACCTGAGATTGACCTCAAAGCTCTACATGCCAAGATAGGACATCAGGCATTGCAAATTGATTTTTTAGAAGGTGCGCTCAGAAAAATAGGGCAGCTGAGCGGCAAAAAATGATCGATAAGACCCATCAACTTTCGGTACGACAACAATCGCAATTGATTCAAATCAATCGCAGTACGTTGTATTACAAGCCCAAAGAGATTTCATCAACTGATTTGAGTTTGATGCGTCTAATCGATGAAATTCATCTCGACTACCCATTTATGGGCAGTCGAATGATAAGAGATATGCTACAGCGTCAAGGACATAAAATAGGTCGGCGTAAAGTCCGACGTTTAATGCGCTTGATGGGAATACATGCCTTGTATCCAAAACCCAATACCAGTAAGCCTAATCTTGCACACCGTATTTTCCCATATCTGTTGAAAAACATGGTCATCGATCACTCTAATCAAGTCTGGTGTACAGATATCACGTACATTCCTATGGCTAAAGGCTTTGTCTATCTGTGTGCAATTATAGATTGGCATAGTCGTAAAGTACTGGCTCATCGTGTATCGATCAGTATGGAAACAGACTTTTGCATAGATGCGTTGCAAGAAGCAATTGTGAAATATGGTTGTCCAGAGGTGTTTAATACAGACCAAGGCAGTCAATTCACAAGCGAGGCATTTTTGAATGAGTTAAAATTGCGAAATATCCGTATCAGTATGGATGGGAAAGGACGATGGATGGATAATGTAATGATTGAGCGTTTATGGCGCAGTGTGAAGCATGAGGAAGTCTATTTGAAGGCTTACGATACGGTTAAACAAGCAAAACAATCAATTGCTGAATATTTGGATTTTTATAACACGATACGTCCTCATTCAAGCTTGAATAAGGCAACACCAAATGAATTTTATGATCGACATTTACCAAAAGTAATGGCAGCATAATTTAAATATTTAGAGCGGATTTATCACTTATAAAACTAGATTGAGTGGTCTAATTAACGGAACCACATCAGCGTTTAACGGTTAAAAAATTATTGTACATTTGGTTGCTTAAATGCATTAAGTGCATTTGTTGTTTTAGATCGACCAATGGAATACAAATTTTTAAATCGTGATTGATTTGTTCAAGTGCAAAAGTTGTACGTGTATTATCAACCTCTTGCATTTCTTTACTTAAATTTTCACATAAATGGGTCAAGTCTAGTTGTACAGGAGCCTCGTGTTTTTCTTCGGCACTTATAGGCGGAGGAGCAGATTTTTGACATGCAACTAAACTAAGCATAAAGCCCAAAGTACTTAAAATAATTGCGATGTAAAAAACTTTATATTTCACTATAACTCTTGCATAAAGAATATAAAACTAACTGAAACAATCTTAGCTTTGAAACATGAAGAATGATTGTGGATTTATGAGTTGGTTTGGTAAGTATGTGCATGTGAATGTAACAAATGTTGTTGCTGTAGTAATTGAGTGTGAAAGCCTGTCTAGATTTGAAAATAAATGAAAAATATACATAAAAAGGATGTTTAAGCTTTCAAAATTGTGATGTTATTGATTGAATACAAGATGTTATTGGCAACTAGACTAAATTTCGTAAGGGTTTAAACAATACAATGAAGAAAAACTTTTTATGCTTTTTATCTCTTGCTGTCATAAGCCCGTGGGTAAATGCTTTAGATTTGGTAAGTGCTTACGATCGTGCTAAAAATTCAGATCCAAATTGGCAAGCAAATGCTCTTCAATATGAAGCAGATCAACTGAATTTAGGTTTAGCAAAAGGGAACTTACTCCCAACTGTTACTTTAGCTGGAAATATCACAAGAAAAAGTCAGGATATGAATAGCATTTCTATACCTGGCGCACCCGAAGTAAATTCAGATAATTTGATGTCATCATCTTCAACTACCCGACAAGCCTCAATTACAGCAAGACAACCATTGTTTAGATGGGATGCTTGGGAAGGGCTGAAACAGGTTAAAACCTCGGTAAATTTAAGTGAAGTAACGTTAAAAGTTCAGCGGCAAGATCATATTTTAAATGTGTCTGAATCTTATTTTAATGTGCTTAGACAGCAAGCTTTAACAGCCGCATATTTACAAGAAGAAAAAGCTTTGCTTGAACAACTCAATATGATGAATGCCAAACTAAAAGAAGGATTGGTTGCAAAAAGTGATGTGAGTGAAGCAAATGCTCAATATCAAAATGCACGTGCAAATCGAATTTCAACGCATGTTCAATTGGTTTTAGCGCAAGAACAATTGTCACAACTGATTGGGCCGTATCGTGAAAATTTAGCTGTTCTTCGAGATGATTTTAAGTTTCAAAAACCGATTCCTGAAAAGCTTCAAGATTGGACAGACTTAGCACAACGTCAAAATTTAAATGTGCAACAAGCACGTTTGCAATATCAATATGCCGAAGATGGTGTGCGTGTTGAGCGCGCTGCAAAGTATCCTCAAATTGAAGCAGTCGGAACTTATGGATATAACAAGCAAAGTCCAGAAAGTTTAATGTCTCAAAATGGTGAATTTGATCAGATTGGCGTAGAAGTAAACTGGAATATTTTTAGCGGTGGACGTGTCAAAAAGAATGTGCAAAAAGCAGCAGTAAATGCAAAAAAAGCACAGGCTCAATTAGATGCAGCCATTTTAAAAGCCAATACGGATGTTAAAAAATCGTATCTACAAGTTGAAACTGACCAAGCGAAACTTGAAGCAAGAAAAGCGGCAATGGAATCTTCAGAAATTGTGTCAAAAGCATCGAAAGCACAATATAACGAAGGCTTAAAAACCATGGTTGATGTACTTTTGGCACAGCGAAATGCATTTTCGACAAAGCAAGATTATTTAAATGCAAAGTATGATTATGTGGTAAATGTCTTAAGGCTTAAAGCATCTATAGGTCAGTTAAATGAGCAAGTGCTGAAAGAAATGAATGCTTGGTTGATTGCCAAATAATTTTGAAATTTAGGCAATTTAAATAAGTCTAAAAGATGATGTGCTTTGTCATAAAAAGTTCATCATTGATGTGCTTTAATATTGTTCATTATAAATTTATAAGTCTGTTGTCGTGGAGTATATTCCTTGAGTCCAACCAATCCTGTGCTGAATCATCATATTTCTTCTCAATTTAACGAAGAATTAAGAGATGTAAATACAAAATTTATGACGATGGGCGGCTTAGTTGAACAACAGGTCGCAAGTGCAATTCGTGCATTACTTGATACAGATGCTAGCTTAGCAATTGAAACGCAATTTCAAGACAATGTCGTGAATCGATATGAAACGGAAATTGATGAAGCATTAACTTTAATTTTAGCTAGACGCCATCCTGCTGCAATTGATTTGCGTATGGTAATTGCAATGTCTAAAGCCAATACAGACTTAGAGCGTATTGGTGATGAAGCAGCAAAAATTGCACGTATTGCGCAAAATTTATGTGAGGAAGGTGGTTCGCCACGTGGTTACATGGAAACGCGCCATATTGGTAATCAAGTCCGCATTATGATTCATGATGCACTAGATGCTTTTGCACGTTTAGATGTAGACCAAGCATTACGTGTGTTATTGGCAGATGGTGATATTGACCGTGAATACCAATCTGCAATGCGTACATTAATGACCTATATGATGGAAGATCCACGTCATATTTCACGTGTAATGAACGTTATGTGGGTATTACGTTCTTTAGAGCGTATTGGCGACCATGCACGAAATATTTCTGAGCAAGTGATTTATATGGTAAAAGGTTTAGATGTGCGTCATACAGACGTTAAAGAAATTGAAGAAAAAGTACAGGAAAAGTAATTCTAAAAAATTACCAAGTACACTTTTAAGGCCTCTAGTTATTTAGAGGCTTTTTTATAATGACTAAAAAAAGAATAAAAAAAATCCCAGACTTTGGGGGAAGTCTGAGACTAAAATTAGTACAGTATCAATGGAGATAGATACCGTCTATATGATTTATTATAGGAAAGGACTAAGATTAAATCATGTGGTTTATTGTATTCTAATGTAATGTTTTATAAATAAAAGTTGCTGATTATTACAGAATAAACACATATTATTTTTATGGATTTATTGTTTATCTAAGTTAAAAATATACGTTAATTTCTAGGTGGTATAAATATTTAAAGACTTTTCTTTGGTTCTAAGATTAGTGTGATTTTTATCCATTTTTCTTATGCCTTAATAAGTTAATAAAAAGAATCCCCAAATTTGGAGATTCTTTTCAGATTAAAGCCTACGCACACCTTCGGTGTTTGTCTTGCGTAATTTTAGAGCGATGCTCTAAAAATTACTCAGGCTTTAGACCTTCAGCTTTTTCTAGAGTTTCATCATTACTGAAGAATTTTTCACGTTGTTCTTCAAGAAATTTTTTAGCATCTGGTTCAAACACATTTAAACGCTTTTCGTTAATAAGTGTCGTTTGGTGCTTCAACCATTCTTGCCAAGCTTGTTTAGAAACCGTGTCAAATAATTCTTGACCCTTTGCACCTGGAAAAGGTGCAAAATCTAAAGCTTCCATTTCTTGTTGATACTTACGGCAAAATACTTGTCGAGACATATCAATACTCCGAATTAAACGTAAAATTTAAGCGTAAAGGCTTTCTAAGCGAGTATATGCACGAGCAATAGCAGCTTCTACTTGAGCAGGTGCTGTACCGCCAATGTGGTTACGTGCATTTACTGATGCTTCAAGTGTTAAAGCTTTTTCAAACACATCTGCTTGAATTAAATCAGAGAACTGTTGAAGTTGCTCTAAAGTTAATTCAGACAAATCTTTGCCTTCTTGAACACCAAGTGCAACAGCTTTACCTACAATTTCATGAGCATCACGGAAAGCAACGCCATTTTTTACTAAGTAGTCAGCAAGGTCTGTTGCTGTAGAGAAACCACGAAGCGCAGCTTCACGCATGATTTCAATGTTTGGAACCAATGCAGGAATCATGTCGGCAAATGCCATAAGAGAACCACGAACCGTATCAATTGCATCGAATAATGGTTCTTTATCTTCTTGGTTGTCTTTGTTGTAAGCCAATGGTTGACCTTTCATAAGCGTTAATAAGCTCATTAAGTCACCATAAACACGACCAGTTTTACCACGAATTAATTCAGGAACATCTGGATTTTTCTTTTGTGGCATGATTGATGAGCCAGTGCAGAAACGATCAGGAATGTTCACAAATTTGAACTGAGCCGAAGTCCAAAGAATCATTTCTTCAGACATGCGTGATAAATGCATCATAATTAAAGATGCCGCAGCATTGAATTCAATACCAAAATCACGGTCAGAAACTGCATCAAGTGAGTTTTCACAAACAGCTTCAAAACCTAAAAGTTCAGCAGTGTATTCACGTTCGATTGGGTAGGTTGTACCTGCAAGCGCAGCAGAACCAAGCGGTAAGCGGTTTACACGTTTACGGCAGTCAATTAAACGTTCAGAGTCACGTACTAACATTTCAAACCAAGCCATTAAATGATGACCAAAAGTCACAGGCTGTGCAGTTTGAAGATGCGTAAAACCAGGCATAATTGTATTGGTGTTTTTAGCCGCTAAGCTCAAAATACCTTTTTGCAATTTTTCAAGTAATTGTAAAATCGCATCAATTTCATCACGTACATATAAACGGATGTCAGTTGCAACTTGGTCATTACGGCTACGACCTGTATGTAGTTTCTTACCCGTAATACCGATACGCTGAGTTAAACGAGATTCAATGTTCATGTGAACATCTTCTAAATCGATGCGCCACTCAAAGTTGCCCGCTTCAATTTCAGATTTAATAGTGGTTAAACCATTAATAATGTCATCACGTTCTTGTTCAGTTAAAACGCCAACTTTTGCAAGCATAGTTGCATGTGCAATAGAACCTGCAATATCTTGTTTATAAAAGCGTTGGTCAAATTGAACAGATGCTGTAAATTCAGCAACAAATGCATCAGTAGCTTCAGAGAAACGACCGCCCCACATACCCGATGTTTGGGTTTGTGACGGATTTGAGGAATTAGAAGATGTGGTCATGTCGGCTCAATAGAATAAAAAGCGATAATATGCAAAGTAGTATAGCAAATTCGGAAACAGTTACCGAAAAACAAGTCGATCAAACTTTTGCACATATGCAGGGGGAAAATCATTCAATCTATTTTTTAACGAAAATAGGTCGTTGGCAATATTTAATTGAATTATTTATTGGCAGTGTTTTATTGGCATTGGTTTTGGTCTTGGCAGAAGCGCAGGGATGGTCAGGGCTAAGCTTTGAGCGTTTTATTCAATATGTGCTTTATATAGATTGGGTACTTTTGTGCTTTGTGACTTTGGTTGAATACTTTCAGAAAACGCTTATAAAAGTGCATTTGGCACAATCATTTGTTATGGGTTTTTTGTTGTTGCAATTGATTATTTTTTCAACAAGTGTTGGGCTTAATTTCTTTATACATTTAGGTGAAAACCTTGGCTTAGAAAATTTAAGCTTGAATGCATTATTCAATAATATTGGATTGCACTTGGGTTATGGCATATTGCTTGGCGCATTTTGCTTTAGATACTTATATGTGCGTGAACAGTGGGTGCAACAGCAAAATAGTGAGTTACGTTCAAGGGTTGATGCCTTACAAGCACGGATACATCCTCACTTTTTATTTAATAGTTTAAACAACGTTATTAGTTTAATTGCGATAGATCCAGATAAAGCAGAGCAAATGCTTTTAAATTTATCTCGATTATTTCGTGCAAGCTTGCAAGAACTCAAGCTTGTAAGTTTGGCCGATGAAATTGAACTTTGCCAAAAATACTTAGAAATAGAACAAATTCGCTTGGGTGATCGCTTAAATGTAGATTGGAAATTTGAAAATAAGCAGCTTTTCAATCAAACACAAATTCCTCTGCTTACTTTACAGCCACTACTTGAAAATAGTATTTTTCATGGTGTAGAGAAAATTTTAGCCAAAAGCACCATTAGTATATTGGTTGAAGTTTTAGATAATCATGTCAATATAGTGGTGACAAATCCCTTTATAATTAATGATGTTGCACAGTGTCAAAGTCATGGGATAGCAATAAAAAATATTAAACAGCGCTTGCAAGCCTATTATGGAAGTTCTGTGACATTTAGAACATTTTCAAGCAATCAAATATACACAACAGTGGTTCAGTACAGATACAAATAATACGTTTCAGGTTTCTTAAATTTTGGAAAATTAATTGGGTAGATGAATGTATGGATATATTGATTTGTGATGATGAATCTTTAGCAGTACAAAGATTATCAAAATTAGTTGAGCAGCTTGGACATAAAGTTGTTGCGACTGCATCACATGGTCAAGAAGCCATTGAACTTACACAAATTTACTCTCCAGACGTTATTTTACTTGATATTCAAATGCCAGAAATGGATGGCTTAACCTGTGCAAAGCGTTTGCGTGAATTGGGTTTAATGCCTGCGATTGTTTTTTGTACGGCATATGATGGATACGCACTAAATGCTTTTAAATCTCAAGCAGATGGATATTTGCTCAAACCTGTGCTAAAACAAGATTTACAACTGGTGTTAGATCAATTAACCAAGCTTACTCAAGCTCAGCTGAGTAACATAAAACAAAAAGAAAATATGGAAGAATTAAATAATCAGCGCACACAAATCGTGGCGAAGACCTTTCGAGGTGTAGAGCTTATTCCTGTGGAAAATATTTATTATTTTCTAGCAGATCAAAAGTATGTCACCGTTCGTCATAAGAATGGCAGTGTTCTTATTGATGAAACTTTGAAGGATTTAGAGCAAGAGTTTGGCGATGAATTTATTCGAATTCATCGTAATGCCTTGGTTTCTGTTAGTTTTTTAAGCGGTTTAGAGCTTGTGAGTTCAGGGCAATATCAAGTGAGATGTCATGGCTTGGAAGAAAAATTATCCGTAAGTCGTCGACATTTACCGCTTCTAAGAGAGCGTCTACAAAAAATTTAATTGGCTTAAATATAAATTTTGACACAAGCAAAAGTTCAATTTACTTGCATTTTTAAGATTTCAAGTTAAGTTTACATGCATACTCAATCATTTATTTAAGCTGGCATAATGAAAACCCTTAAAATTGCAACTCGACAAAGCCCACTTGCTTTATGGCAAGCAGAACATATTCGTGCGCGTTTAGAGGCGTTACATGCAGATTTAACCGTTGAGCTTGTAACTTTCGTTACGCAAGGTGACAAAATTTTAGATACGCCACTGGCAAAAATTGGTGGTAAAGGTTTATTTGTAAAAGAATTAGAAGCTGCATTATTAGATGGTCGAGCAGACCTTGCTGTACATTCAATGAAAGATGTTCCAATGGCATTGCCTGAAGGTTTAACACTTGCAGTGATTTGTGAACGTGAAGATCCTCTAGATGCTTTTGTTTCAAATGCTTATGCAAGCTTTGATGATTTACCGCAAGGTGCAAAAGTTGGAACATCTAGCTTGCGTCGTAAATGCCAAATTTTAAAAGCACGTCCAGATTTAGAAATTATTGATTTACGTGGCAACGTAGGTACACGTTTATCTAAATTAGATGCGGGCAATTATGATGCAATTATTCTTGCAAGTGCAGGTTTAAAGCGTTTGGAGTTGGCAGATCGAATTCGCCATACGCTTGATCCAGTTGTGAGTTTACCAGCCGTTGGACAGGGTGCATTAGGTCTGGAATGTCGTGAAGATGATCAAGCAGTCTTAGATTTAATTTTGCCATTAATGCATGAAGAATCGAATGTTTGTGTACGTTCAGAACGTGCATTTAATGCATATTTAGAAGGTGGTTGCCAAGTTCCAATTGCAGGCTATGCGACATTACAAGATGGTCAATTAACCATTGAGGGTCGTGTAGGTAGCGTAGATGGTGAAACCTTACTTCAAGTGAATTTAAAAGGTCAGCCTGAAGATGCTGAAAAGCTAGGGGTTCAATTGGCTCAAGAATTACTTGCATTGGGTGCAGGTGAGCTTTTAAAAGCATTACATTAATATGCTTTTTATTAATACCCGTCCTCAAGATCGTGCAAAGCCATTAACGGTGGCTTTGCAACAACAGTTTATTGAAGTTATTGAACTTCCATTGTTAGAACTTATTGCACGTCCTTTATCAAGCGAGTTAACGTACTTATATCAGCAACTTTTCTCTGCAAAAGTTATTGTAGTAGTGAGTCCAACTGCTGTTGAAATTGGCATGAAATATCTAAAACAATTAGATATTCAATTGGCTGATTTAGCACATTTGAAATGGATTGCTGTAGGTCAAAAGACTGCTGAAAGTTTGCTCGACTATGGTGTTGAAA
The DNA here is from genome assembly GCF_023158935.1 of Acinetobacter portensis. Lineage (GTDB taxonomy): Bacteria > Pseudomonadota > Gammaproteobacteria > Pseudomonadales > Moraxellaceae > Acinetobacter > Acinetobacter faecalis. Next base: position 2,313,250 of record NZ_CP096120.1, on the reverse strand, counting down.
GCTTTATTCCAGATGTTGAAACATCGGAAGGTATGCTGAATTTATCGGTTTTAAAATCTTTAGATGCTCAAACTGAGATTGCATTTTGGCGTGGTGAAGGTGGTCGTCAATTTATGATGGATACTTTAATGTCAGAAGGGCATAAGGTTCTTAATTTTATTTTGTATGAACGTCAATGTCCTGAGCAGTCTAAGCAAGATATAGAAACAATAAAACAGCGGTTAATACAATCACCAAGTTATAAAATGGTGGTGAGTAGTGAGGCAAGTTGGTTAAATTGGATTGAATTAATTCAAAATAATCGTGATATTCTAAATAAAGCTGATTATTGGGTACTTGGGGAGCGATTATTTCAATTGTTACTTAATGATCAAAAGCAAAATAAGCTTAGTTTTAAAATTACAAAATTAGCCAATTTAAAAATAGATTCAATCATGCAACAAATTATTGTTGCTCAAGGGAAATCATGAAAAAGCTTTATATTTTTGTGCTCATAATTATTTTGGCTGTAGTCGCTAAATTAAGTTATGACGTATATAAAATATCGGAACAGCAAATTCAATTGCAGCAAGTGGTTAATAAGTTAGAAAAAACAAATTCGAGCTTAAATGATCAGTTGGTGGCAATTAAGCGTGAACCGAATGAAAGCAATTCTATTGAATCTAAAAAAACAACCGATGTTGATACGCATATTCAGCCGAATGATATGATTAAACAGCAATTAAATTTGGTTGAATTTGCATTAAGACAGCATCAATATCATTATGCAGTAGAGAAATTATTGGTACTTAATCAACAAATTAATGATTATGTTTTAGCGCCATCATTAAAAAATAGTTTGCATCAAGTTATTAATAAAGACGTACAAACGATTAAGCAATATGTAATAAATAGTGATGCACAACAACAGCAAATTAATCAGTTAATTTTGAAGTTAAATTCAGAGCTTAAACAAGAAATTATTCAACCTAATTTAACGATTTCACAGCCTGAAAATGGATACTTTTGGCAAAAATGGTTTTTTGTTGAATCTACTAAAAAACCAGCACAGCAATTAATGCAGCGCTCAGTAATTTTAAAAGAAGCACAGTTAAGATTACTTATTGCACGTGAAGCATTATCTCAAGGTCAATTTGTTCAATATCATCAAGAATTAACCGATATTATTCAGTTGCTAGAGCAATTACCAGATCAGGTTGCTAAACAAATTGTTCAACAAATTAAAATGCTTGATGGAATGACCTCTATTCCAGTTCCTGTATTAAGTACTCGAGCATTAATGGGCTAAGTTATGAAAACAGTTGTTCTTGCTTATGCACTTATTATTTTAATTTTTACTGCCATTTTGAGCCTATTAAATTATGGCTATGGTGCAGGTTATGTTTATATTTATTGGCGTGACTTACAAATACAAACCAATACTTGGGTTATTTTCTTTTTAACAATTTTAACCAGTTTATTTATACAAATATTATGGGTGCTAAGTAAGAGATACTTCATGCGTGAAAAGCGTAAAAATGAAGTTATTTTTGACTTTAAAAACTTGCATCCATATGAGCAATTGGCTGTTATTTCGCTTTTAGATGCGGAAATTGATCAGAAAGATTTCATTCAAACTGTATTTTCAAATTCAGGTTTATTGCAGGGTGTTATTGATTCTCAACTTGAATATGTACAAGGCAATTTACCTCAGGCACTTATATCGTTAGAACAAACCAATGCAATGGCATTTGAGTTGGCGGAAATTCAACGCATCCGTATTTACTTGGCACAGAATGATGCTGAGAAGGCGCTAACGCATCTTGAGTTCTTAAATCAGCATGAATTATCACCTTGGTTAAATGATGTTAAAAACTCGTATGAGCGCACATTACAAGATTTATGGGGCGCTTTTGCAGTTGCATTTCCGTGGAATTATTTACGCTCAACCAAATATGGTCATTTAAATATCGATAAAAAAGTTGACTGGTTAAAGCAGTTACTTAAACAGTTTGATCAAGCAAGTTTTGATAATTTAGAAGATTTAAAGCAACGTTATTTGGCTTTATCTAATAATATTTCTGAAAAAAGTTATGAGGTGAATGTGCTTTGGTTAAAAGTACTTTCACGCTTACCAGAGCTAAGTGAACAGCATGAAGAGCTTGCAGAATATTTGTTAGGAACTCAATTTGATCAGGAAGTTTTCTACTTATGGTTCCAGCAGCAAGTATTAAAGCAGAACCCAGATTATGCAACGATTGAACAAAAAATTGAATATTGGGAAGCGAAATATCCTGCATTGCCTGTATTAAGTTTTGTGAAATGGCATGTTTTCCAAGAGCAAGGTCGTTTTGCAGAAGCAGAGCAATTATTAACACTTTATCCTGATCATGTGTTAATGAACTATTTAAGAATTAAATCGACTTTAAAAGATCAAGATCATTTAGTTCAGCAGCTTAATTTGATTTTTGAGAATAATGCGAATCATGTAGCAATTAAAATATAAGGTGAATAATGACTGCACTTAAAGATTATCCCGTGATATATGAGCAACAAGTTGCTTGGGGTGATATGGATGCTTTTGGGCATGTTAATAATGTAATTTATTATCGATATATTGAAAGTGCTCGATTATGTTATTTGGATAAATTAAATATTTTTGAGCAAGATATTTATACAGTTGTTGCATCAAATCAATGTAAATATATTCAACCTGTATTATATCCAGATCGGTTAAAAATAGGCGCGCGTGTAGATGAAATAAGAAATAGTGCATTTAGAATGCATTATTCTATTTGGAGTGAAAAGCTGAGTAATATCGTTGCAACGGGTGAGGCTGTAATTGTATGTGTAAATAAAAATGATATGAAAAAAGTACAAATACCCACTTATATTAAAGATAAAATTAAGCAATTAGAAAATGAGATTAATCACCTAATTGAGTAAATTGGAGAAATAATAAATTGTTTTTAATTGTAGTTTGTTGACTTTAAATGATTGAATTTTTTTATTTATATAAATAATATGGCTGAGTTAATTAATAAAATCAATATTTAGGAATTGGAGTTTATAATGCCAGATATTAGTAATATGTCTGTTGAACAGTTAAAACGTTTACAGCTTGAAGCTGAAGCTTTAATTGCATCTAAAAAAGATCAAGCAATAGAAGATGCATATAATCAAATTTTAGCAATTGCTGAAAGTGTTGGTTTATCTGTAGAGCAAATTGTTGAGTTTGGTTCTGTTAAACGTAAAAAAGGCACACGTAAAGCAGTAGAACCTAGATACCGCAATAAGGGTAATACTGAAGAAACTTGGACTGGTCGTGGTAAACAACCTCGCTGGTTAGTTGCACAACTTGAAAAAGGTGCAAAGTTAGAAGATTTTCTTATCTAATTTTTTAATTAATAATGCGCTGAAAAGTATTTATTTTAAAAGCCAAGTTTAATGAACTTGGTTTTTTTATGTTTGATGGTTTTAAATTGTATTGAGTTTATAAAACCGTAAGCTATTTTAATCATTCAGCGTGATATTATAATTCAAAATCACTATTGAGTAGCTTTTTATGACTTGGAAATTGCAGGCCATTACAGGTGAGTTCACAGGGCAAGAGATTCTCATTGACCGTGATATGTTGGTTGGTCGTCATCAAGATTCAGATATTATTTTACAATCTTCTGAAATTTCACGTAAGCACGCAGCATTTTTATTGAAAAATAATGAGCTTTGGCTTCAAGATTTGAAATCTTCAAACGGAACATTTGTAAATGATGTCCGTATTGAAGGAGAGACTCTTATTGAAGCTGAAGATATTGTTCAGTTTGCAAGTTTAAAATTTTCTGTACTACAAGAAGCGCAAAAAATTGAAAAGCCTACATTTATGCAAGGTGTAGAACTTCAACCTGTTGTCGTGGCAGATAAAGAAGAAGTAAAACAAGCTATTCAACAGCCGTCAGAAGCTATTGCGACATCTGAAACTGCGGCTAAGCAAGAGGAACTTACACCTGCACAGCAAATGAATGAGCAGGGTATGCCAGACTTAAAAGCACGCGATGCAAGTGTTCAAGTCACTAAAGAAGGTATGCCAACAAATGTTGGTATTCCAAAACCTGCGCCAATTCCTGCTGATGTAGATTTAACTGCGCCTATGAAACGTGAGGAATGTGAAGTTGAAATTCCTGCGGTTTGCGTAGAAGAGGAAAAAGAAGCACAAAAAAATGCTTCAGTTGGTTTGGTGGCTGTTATCGCGATTGTTATTTTGGCAATTATTGCATTTGTATTGTTTAAATAACGTTGGTTTAGCATACAATCGAAGGCATGCAATCGCATGCCTTTTTTATTGTGGAGTGAAAATGTCTGTCGCAAAGCTTAATAGTCGAGAAGTAATTTTATTTGACCTAGATGGCACTTTGGTCGATTCTGCTTCAGATTTATATCGTGCAATGAATTTGAGCTTAAAAGAATTGAATTTACCACTTGTGACAGAGCAGCAGGTTCGTGTTTGGGTGGGTAAGGGCACAGCAATTTTTTGTGATAGCGTTTTGGAACATATCACAGGGCAGGTTGATGCAACACAACATGAGCAATTACTTGCAACATTCTTAAAAATTTATAATGCAGAACCTTGTGTGGAAACTTTACCTTTTGATGGTGTTGTTGAATTTCTAGATTGGGCTTCAGCACAACATAAAAAACTAATTTGCGTGACCAATAAGCCTGAACAGCCTGCAAGAGCAATTATTAAAGAATTGGCTTTAGATCATTATTTTGAAGATGTAATTGGTGGTGATCGATTTGCAGAGCGCAAACCACATCCTAAACAACTGCTTCACTGTGTAGAAACTTACCAAGTGACTAAAGAGCAAGTACTCATGATTGGCGATTCAAGCAATGATGTCGAAGCCGCTCGCCGTGCAGGAGTAGATTGTATTGTGCTTAGCTATGGCTATAATCATGGTGAAAATATTTTAGAATGTCAGCCACAGCAAGTTGTTGATGATCTTAGAGAATTAATTGCGTAAAGCAACGGTAAATGAAGGAATATTGAAAATGAGTACTTGTGTGGTTTTTCGATGGCGAAGCTCAGTTAAATAAAACCGAATTAAATGAACATCGTCCATTAAGAAATTTTTTAGAGAAAAACATGACTACTCAAGCTCAATTTAACTTATTAAAAGATGCAGGCTACAATCTTATTCCTGTATATCGTCAGCGTTTAGCAGATACAGAAACACCGCTTTCTGTATTCGCACGATTAAAATCTCACGAACAGGCTTATCTTTTTGAATCTGTAGAGGGTGGTGAAAACTGGGCCCGCTACTCCATTATTGGTTTGGGGGAATCTACAGTTTTCTCGTGCAATGAAGGTCAGCTTACGGTTCAGCAAGCAGATGGTACTATCGTAAAACAAGAATGTGTAGATCCATTTCAATATATCCGTGATTTTCAAGCGCAATATAAAGTTCCAACACAAAAGGATTTACCTGCGTTACCAAGCTTTACAGGTGGTCTAGTTGGGTATTTTGGTTATGACTCAGTTCGTTATATCGAACCTCGTTTAAAGAATATGCCAGAAGCAGATCCTGTAGGTTTGCCTGATATTTGGATGATGCTTTCTAAAACCGTCATCGTTTTTGATAATTTGAAAGATACCTTGTTTTTAATTGTTCATGCAGATGTGAACGATACAGATGCTTATACAAAAGCACAGGCGGAGTTAGATGCTTTAGAAGAGCTTCTAGCAACACCAATTAGCCTTAAAGCAGAAAAGCACACAGCACCGCATTTTGAGTCGCTTACAGGTAAAGAGAAGTATTTAGAGTCAATTGAAACTGTAAAAGAATACATTCGCGCAGGCGATGTGATGCAAGTTGTTCCTGGGCATCGTATGGTTTCGGACTTTGATGGTGAGCCATTGCAGGTTTATCGCGCCCTACGTCATTTAAATCCATCGCCATATTTGTTCTTGGTGCAAGGGAAAACCTTAGAAAATAAAAAACCATTCCATATTGTTGGTTCATCACCAGAAATTTTATCTCGTTTGGAAAATGGTATTGCAACGGTTCGCCCATTGGCGGGTACACGACCACGCGGCAAAACCAAAGAAGAAGATTTAGCGCTTGAGCAAGATTTACTATCAGATGAAAAAGAAATTGCAGAGCATCTGATGCTGATCGATCTTGGACGAAATGATGTGGGTCGCATTGCAAAAATTGGAAAGGTACAAGTTACAGATAAAATGGTGATCGAGCGTTATTCGCATGTCATGCATATTGTGTCTAATGTTCAAGCAGAAGTTAGAGATGATGTAGATGCTTTAGATGTATTTAAGGCAACTTTCCCTGCGGGAACACTTTCTGGTGCACCAAAAATTCGCGCAATGGAAATTATTGACGAAGTTGAACCTGTAAAACGTGGAATTTTCGGTGGAGCTGTTGGTTATTTAGGCTGGCATGGCGAAATGGACATGTCTATTGCAATTAGAACATGCGTAATTCGTGAAAATAAGGTGTTTGTTCAGGCAGGAGCGGGGCTTGTTGCAGACTCAAATCCTGAATCTGAGTGGCAAGAAACGCAAATAAAAGCTCGCGCAGTGATCAAAGCGGTTGAATTATCGTCAAATGGATTGATTTTGTGAGTTTTTAACGTTTTTTTTGAAAAAAACACTTGCACGGATTCTAAGTTTTGCTAAACTGCACACCGTTCCGATACGAAACGTACGAAACGCTAAGAAACGCCGGCATAGCTCAGTTGGTAGAGCAACTGACTTGTAATCAGTAGGTCCACAGTTCGAATCCGTGTGCCGGCACCATCTTAGGAGTTTTGAGTTAAGTAAAAGAACGACACTGGAAGTAAGTGTAAATGGTGAGGTTCCCGAGCGGTCAAAGGGGGCGGACTGTAACTCCGCTACGAAAGTTTCGAAGGTTCGAATCCTTCCCTCACCACCAATTTAAGACTTCAATAAGTGGATGTGCCAACATCGTGCGGGAGTAGCTCAGTTGGTAGAGCGGCAGCCTTCCAAGCTGCATGTCGCGAGTTCGACCCTCGTCTCCCGCTCCATTGAAGCGAAAATTTGCTCTTATAGCTCAGTGGTAGAGCACTCCCTTGGTAAGGGAGAGGTCTCGAGTTCAAATCTCGATAAGAGCTCCAGATTACAGTTTAGTGATTTTGTCACAAAGTTAAATAAAGCAGGCTATTTAGTCTGCTTTTTAAGTATTTAGGGTGTCTATTTTTTAGGCGATTAGTCGATTTTAGCAATCTTAGAGTTGTGTCGACGTAAACGAGGAGAATCTCATGGCTAAGGCTAAGTTTGAACGTAATAAGCCACACGTTAACGTGGGCACAATTGGTCACGTCGACCATGGTAAAACAACTTTAACAGCTGCAATTGCAACTGTATGTGCAAAAACTTTTGGTGGCGAAGCGAAAGACTACGCTGCAATTGACTCTGCACCTGAAGAAAAAGCACGTGGTATTACAATTAATACTTCACACGTAGAATACGATTCAGTAATTCGTCACTACGCACACGTAGACTGTCCTGGTCACGCCGATTATGTTAAAAACATGATTACTGGTGCTGCTCAAATGGATGGCGCGATCCTTGTATGTGCTGCGACTGATGGTCCAATGCCACAAACTCGTGAACACATCCTTCTTTCTCGCCAAGTAGGCGTACCTTACATTGTTGTATTCTTAAACAAATGCGACCTTGTGGATGATGAAGAATTACTTGAATTAGTAGAAATGGAAGTTCGTGAACTTCTTTCTGCTTACAACTTCCCTGGCGATGACACTCCAATCATCCGTGGTTCAGCTTTAGCTGCACTTAACGGTGACCAAGGTCAATACGGCGAACCAGCTGTAGTAGCTCTTGTTGAAGCTCTAGATTCTTACATTCCAGAGCCAGAACGTGCTATCGATCTTCCATTCCTTATGCCAATCGAAGACGTATTCTCTATCTCAGGTCGTGGTACAGTAGTAACTGGCCGTGTTGAGACTGGTATTGTACGTGTTGGTGAAGAAGTTGAAATCGTTGGTATTAAAGATACAGTTAAAACAACTGTAACTGGCGTAGAAATGTTCCGTAAACTTCTTGACGAAGGTCGTGCGGGCGAGAACTGTGGTGTTCTTCTACGTGGTACTAAACGTGAAGACGTTCAACGTGGTCAAGTACTTGCTAAACCAGGTGCAATCAAGCCGCATACTAAATTTGACGCAGAAGTATACGTGCTTTCTAAAGAAGAAGGTGGTCGTCATACTCCATTCCTTAACGGTTACCGTCCACAGTTCTACTTCCGTACAACTGACGTAACTGGCGCTATCTCTCTTCAAGAAGGCGTTGAAATGGTTATGCCTGGTGACAACGTAGAAATGGCAGTAGAATTAATCCACCCAATCGCAATGGACCCAGGTCTACGTTTTGCGATCCGTGAAGGTGGTCGTACAGTTGGTGCTGGTGTAGTTGCTAAAGTAACTGCATAATCGCTAATGGTATTTCAAGTTGGGGCTTCGGCTCCAGCTTGTTTTGTAGGTCAGTAGTTCAATTGGTAGAGCGTCGGTCTCCAAAACCGAATGTTGGGGGTTCGAGTCCCTCCTGGCCTGCCATTTTTAAAAAAAAACTTGATGCTGGTTAAATTGGTCATATAATAAGTCGCGAGTTCTACGACGAGTACAAAAATGTCGAATGATAAATCGCGTGACGCATTAAGCGAAGCGCCAATCCCTCAAAGAAATAATTCTGCTGAAATCGTAAGCTCTAGTTCGCCGATAGACTATATTTTATGGATTTTTTCTATAATTTTATTTATCGCTGCAATGCTGACAAATCAACATTTGCCAGGATATTGGGCGCCAGCGAATGATGTTTGGGTTCGGGTTGGTGTGATTTTGGCTTGTATCGTAGCCGCTTTAGGTTTATTATACGCCACCCATCAAGGCAAAGGCTTTGTTCGCTTACTAAAAGATTCGCGAATTGAGTTGCGTCGAGTGACCTGGCCAACCAAAAATGAAACTGTGACCACATCATGGCAAGTTTTATTGGTTGTAATCATTGCTGCAATTGTTTTGTGGTGTTTTGATTATATTTTAGGCTGGCTAATGAAGTTTATTATCGGGTAAGAGAGCTATGAAACGTTGGTACATTATTCATGCCTATTCAGGTTATGAAAAACAAGTGATGCGTTCGCTTAATGATCGAATCCAGCGTAGCGCTGTTGCCGATAGCTTTGGTGAAGTCCTTGTCCCTACTGAAGAAGTAGTGGAAATGAAGGAAGGTAAAAAGCGTAAGTCTGAGCGTAAATTCTTTCCTGGCTATGTGTTAGTCGAAATGGAAATGAATGATGATACTTGGCATATCGTGAAAGAGTGTCCAAAAGTACTTGGCTTTATTGGTGGTACTGCAGAAAAACCTGCACCTATTACTCAAAAAGAAGCTGATGCAATCTTAGCTCGCGTGCGTAATACTGGTGAAGCACCTCGTCCTAAGACGATGTTTGAACCAGGCGAAGAATTACTTGTTGTGGACGGTCCATTCACTGACTTTAAAGGTGTTGTGGAAGAAGTTCTATACGAAAAGTCACGTTTAACACTGACTATTAATGTATTTAACCGACCAACTCAAGTTGAATTGGAATTTCGTCAAGTCGAAAAATCAGTTTAATTTTAATTGGTTAAAAACGCCCGATTTTTCTAAGATCGGGCATTGTTGTTGTAACGGTTATCGTTACTTGAAAACGTTGGGGAGCCTTAATCGGCGTTTGTACCCAGAGGTAATTTGAAATGGCTAAGAAGATTGACGGCTATATCAAGCTGCAAGTTCCAGCTGGTAAAGCGAATCCATCTCCACCGATTGGTCCTGCACTAGGTCAACGTGGTGTTAACATCATGGCATTCTGTAAAGAATTCAATGCTGCTACACAAAAAGTTGAAGCTGGTCTACCAATTCCTGTAGTGATTACTGTGTACAACGATAAGTCGTTCACATTCATCATGAAAACTCCTCCTGCTGCTATTCTTCTTAAGAAAGCTGCTGGTATCCAAAAGGGTTCGGCTGTACCTAACAAAACTAAAGTTGGTAAGTTGACTCGTGCTCAATTGGAAGAAATTGCGACTACTAAAGAGCCAGATTTAACTGGTGCTGATTTAGACGCACGTGTACGTACCATTGCTGGTTCTGCGCGTTCTATGGGCTTGGAAGTGGAGCTTTAAGACATGGCTAAATTAACTAAACGTCAAAAAGCGATTGCAGCTGCTATTGAAGCTAACAAAGTTTACACTTTGGAAGAAGCTGTACAAGTATTAACAAGCCTACCTGCTGTTAAATTCAAAGAATCTTTGGATGTTTCAGTAAACCTAGGTGTTGATCCTCGTAAATCTGACCAAGTTGTTCGTGGCGCGACTACACTTCCTGCAGGTACTGGTAAAACTGTACGTGTTGCTGTGTTTGCTCAAGGCGCTGCTGCTGAAGCTGCTAAAGCTGAAGGCGCGGACGTTGTTGGTTTTGATGATCTAGCTGAAAGCATTCAAGCTGGTAACCTTGACTTCGACGTAGTAATTGCTGCTCCAGATGCGATGCGCGTTGTTGGTAAGTTGGGTACTATTCTTGGTCCACGTGGCTTAATGCCAAACCCTAAAGTGGGTACTGTAACTCCTGACGTAGCTAATGCTGTTAAAAACGCTAAAGCTGGTCAAGCGCGTTACCGCGTAGACAAAGCTGGTATTATCCATGCTGCGATCGGTCAAGTAGGTTTTGAAGCTACTGCTGTTCGTTCGAACGTTGAAGCTTTAATTGCTGACTTAAAACGTTTGAAGCCTGCTACATCTAAAGGCGTTTACATCAAAAAGATCACTTTGAGCTCAACTATGGGTCCTGGTCTTACTGTTGATGTTGCAAACGTTTCTAAATAAGTTTCGACTTATTACAGAATTTTAAAGCCCTGAGTAAAAATCAAAGCAGCGCTTTGATTTTTACGCAAGAAGAAACCGGTCTCGGACTTCTTGCAAACTTAGGCAAACTTTGAATTGATAAATATTTGTTTATCAGCGTCAAAGACCTCAGGCGAGGGGAGTTTACTTCCTTCTTAATTTTCCAGCCTGCGTAGACGCGGTGGTGTGATTTGTTCATCCTCCGCGTGTAAGTTCAGAAATGAATTTACGAATTGGGAGTGTACTTCGAGTAAGTACATAAATCACCGTTAGGAGGTTTTACAATGGCTCTTCTTATCGAAGGCAAAAAACAGATCGTTGCTGAAGTAGCTGAAGTTGCTTCTACAGCGTTTGCTGCTGTTGTTGCTGACTACCAAGGTTTAACAGTTGAGCAATTAACTGCTCTACGTGTTGAAGCTCGTAAACTAGGTGTTGCTACACGTGTTGTACGCAATACTTTAGCTAAACGTGCTCTTCAAGATACTCAATTCACTATCTTGAACGAAACTCTTGTTGGCCCAACAATCTTAGCTTTCTCGACTTCTGAAGACGACATGGGTGCTGCTGCACGTTTGTTCGAAGAATTCGCTAAAACTAATAAAGCATTTGAACTTAAAGCTGCTGCATTTGATGGCAAACTTTATCAAGGTGCTGAAGTTAGCGTTATCGCTAATCTTCCGAACCAAGAGAAAGCGCTTACTATGCTTGCAAACGTTCTTCAAGCTCCTATTTCGAAATTGGGTCGCTTACTTACAGCACTCAACGAGAAAAACGAGTCAGAAGCTGCATAAGCTCAAACTTAAACACACATCATTCAATACCCATTTGGAGTTAATCTCATGGCTTTAACAAACGAAGAAATCCTAAACGCAGTAGCTGAAAAAACTGTTCTTGAACTTGTTGAACTTATTTCTGCTTTCGAAGAAAAATTCAACGTATCTGCTGCTGCTGTAGCTGTAGCTGCAGGTCCTGCTGCTGCTGCTGCTGAAGAGCAATCAGAATTCAACGTAGAATTGACTTCTTTCGGCGCGAACAAAGTTGCTGTAATTAAAGCAGTTCGTGAAGTTACTGGTCTTGGCTTAAAAGAAGCTAAAGACATGGTTGAAGGCGCTCCAGCTATTCTTAAAGAAGCTGTTTCTAAAGAAGAAGCTGAAGAACTTAAGAAGAAACTTGAAGAAACTGGCGCTACAATTACTGTTAAGTAATTTCGCTAGGGGGCTAATGAAAAATTAACCCCGAAATTTGGCTGATGGCTCTTGGGTCATCAGCCTTTTTGCGTTACAATAATCGGCTCGATTTTTGTTTGCGTGATGCAAAAAGCACCACATTTATAATAATTGAATAAAATTAAATGCTTACCAATATTTTTCCATGTTTAAAAATATTGTTAAGCGTTTTAATACCACTGAAAATTGCAGCATTTGAACAAGGTGGTGGTCATATCGACCTGCGTAATTCCTTCTAAACCCGTTCTGCAGGCGGGTTTAGTTTACTTTCCGAGGACTCCAGATGGCATACTCATATACCGAAAAGAAACGGATCCGTAAGAATTTTGGTAAATTGCCGAGTGTGATGGATGCTCCGTACTTGCTTTCGATTCAGGTCGATTCGTACAGAACATTCCTTCAAGATGGCAAAACACCAAAAAACCGCGAAGATATCGGTCTCCAAGCCGCATTTCGTTCAGTTTTCCCTATAGAAAGTTATTCTGGCAATGCTGCTTTAGAATTTGTTGAGTATAGTCTTGGTAAGCCTGAGTTTGATGTTCGCGAATGTATTCTTCGTGGCTCAACTTATGCGGCACCAATGCGCGTAAAAATTCGTTTGATCCTTAAAGATCGCGAAACAAAATCTATTAAAGATGTGCGTGAGCAAGAAGTGTACATGGGTGAAATGCCACTCATGACAGATAACGGTACTTTCGTTATTAACGGTACTGAGCGTGTAATTGTATCTCAATTGCACCGTTCGCCAGGCGTATTCTTCGATCACGATAAAGGCAAAACACATTCAAGTGGTAAAGTCCTTTATTCTGCTCGTATCATTCCTTACCGTGGTTCATGGTTAGACTTCGAGTTTGATGCGAAAGATTTAGTATATGTTCGTATTGACCGTCGTCGTAAATTATTAGCAACTGTTGTACTTCGTGCTTTAGGTTATAAAGACGAACAGATCTTAGATTTATTCTTTGAGAAAGTTCCTGTATACCTAGACATGGGTAGCTACCAAATTGACCTTGTGCCTGAACGCCTACGTGGTGAAATGGCTCAATTCGACATTCTTGATGCTGACGGCAAAGCGATTGTTGAACAAGGTAAACGTATTAATGCACGTCATGTTCGTCAAATGGAAGCTGCTGGCTTAACTAAGCTTTCAGTTCCTGATGAATACTTGTACGAGCGTATTACTGCTGAAGACATCGCTTTACGTGATGGCGACGTTATTGCTGCAAACACAGTATTGAGCCATGAAATCATGGTTAAGATTGCAGAAGGCGGCGTTAAGCAGTTCAATATTCTGTTCACAAATGACATCGATCGTGGTTCATTCATTGCAGATTCTTTACGTGCTGATACGACAACAAGTCGTGAAGAAGCGCTTGTAGAAATCTACAAAGTAATGCGTCCGGGCGAGCCACCAACGAAAGAAGCTGCTGAAAACTTATTCAACAACTTGTTCTTCTCTTCTGAACGTTATGACTTATCTCCTGTAGGTCGTATGAAGTTCAACCGTCGTTTAGGTCGTCCTTACGAAGTTGGTACAGATCAGAAGTCACGTGAAGTTGAAGGCATCTTATCGAACGAAGATATTACTGATGTTTTAAAAACATTAATTGAAATTCGTAACGGTAAAGGCGAAGTAGACGATATCGATCACTTGGGTAACCGTCGTGTTCGTTCTGTTGGTGAAATGACAGAAAACCAATTCCGTGTTGGTCTAGTTCGTGTTGAGCGTGCTGTTAAAGAGCGTTTAAGCCAAGCTGAAACTGATAACTTATCTCCGCAAGATTTAATCAATGCGAAGCCAGTTGCTGCTGCAATCAAAGAATTCTTTGGTTCAAGCCAGTTATCTCAGTTCATGGACCAAAACAACCCATTATCTGAAATCACGCATAAACGTCGTGTATCGGCTCTTGGTCCCGGCGGTTTGACTCGTGAACGTGCGGGCTTTGAAGTACGTGACGTACATCAAACTCACTACGGTCGTGTATGTCCAATTGAAACTCCTGAAGGTCCAAACATTGGTTTGATCAACTCGCTTTCTGTTTACGCGAAATGTAATAACTTTGGTTTCCTAGAAACGCCTTACCGTAAAGTTATTAATGGTCAAGTGACCATGGATATCGAATACTTATCTGCTATTGAAGAAGTTGGAACTGTAATTGCACAGGCCGATTCTGCAATGGATAAAGATGGTAACTTAACGGAAGAAGTTGTATCTGTACGTCACCAAGGTGACTTCGTACGTATGCCTCCAGAAAAAGTAACGCATATGGATGTATCTGCTCAGCAGGTTGTATCTGTAGCTGCGTCACTAATTCCGTTCCTTGAACACGATGATGCCAACCGTGCATTAATGGGTTCAAACATGCAACGTCAGGCTGTTCCTACGTTAATCGCTGACAAACCACTCGTAGGTACGGGTATGGAAGCGAACGTAGCACATGACTCTGGTGTGTGTGTGATCGCGAACCGTGGTGGTCGTATTGAATATGTAGATGCTTCTCGTGTTGTTATTCGTGTAAACGAAGATGAAATGATCGCTGGTGAAGCAGGTGTAGATATCTACAACCTGATCAAATACACACGTTCGAACCAAAACACTTGTATCAACCAAAAAGTGCTTGTAAGCATGGGTGATCAAGTTGGTCGTGGTGATGTATTAGCTGATGGTCCATCTACAGATGGCGGTGAATTGGCTCTTGGTCAAAACATGCGCGTAGCGTTCATGACTTGGAACGGTTACAACTATGAAGACTCGATCTTATTATCTGAGCGTGTTCTTCAAGAAGATCGTTTAACTTCGATTCATATTCAAGAATTGTCATGTGTTGCTCGTGATACTAAGTTAGGTGCAGAAGAAATTACTGCGGATATTCCTAACGTAGGTGAAGCTGCGCTTTCTAAGCTTGATGAATCAGGTATTGTTTATATCGGTGCTGAAGTTGCTGCTGGTGACATCCTTGTAGGTAAAGTAACGCCTAAAGGTGAAACACAGTTAACACCTGAAGAAAAATTGCTTCGCGCAATCTTCGGTGAAAAAGCTGCTGACGTTAAAGACTCATCTTTACGCGTATCTTCAAGCGTTAAAGGTACAGTTATTGACGTTCAAGTGTTTACACGTGACGGTCTTGAAAAAGATGAACGTGCTCAAGCAATTGAAAAAGCACAACTTGATGCATACCGTAAAGATTTGAAAGAAGAGTTCAAAATCTTCGAAGAAGCTGCTCGTGAACGTATCATTCGTTTATTGACTGGTAAAGAATCTAACGGTGGTGGTACAACTAAACGTGGCGACAAACTTTCTGAAGATATGTTGGCAGGTTTAGAGCTAGTTGATTTGTTGGATATCCAACCAGTTGATGAAGCAATTGCAGAACGTTTAACTCAAATTCAAGTGTTCTTGAAAGAGAAGAGCTTCGAAATTGATGAGAAATTTGCAGAGAAAAAACGCAAACTTTCTACAGGTGATGAACTTACAACTGGCGTATTGAAAGTTGTTAAAGTTTACTTAGCTGTTAAACGTCGCATCCAACCGGGTGACAAAATGGCGGGTCGTCATGGTAACAAAGGTGTTGTATCAAACATCCTACCAGTAGAAGACATGCCACACGATGCAAATGGTGTTCCAGTTGATATCGTACTTAACCCGCTAGGCGTACCTTCACGTATGAACGTGGGTCAGATTCTAGAAACTCACTTGGGTATGGCTGCTCGCGGTCTTGGCGAAAAAATCGACAAGATGATGCAAGAGCAACGTACAATCATGGAACTTCGTGAATTCTTAGACAAGATTTACAACAAAGTTGGTGGCGAGCAAGAAGATCTTGATAGCTTAACTGACCAAGAAGTTCTAGCACTTTCTAAGAACTTGCGTAAAGGTGTTCCTTTAGCAACTCCTGTATTTGATGGTGCTGATGAAGGTCAAATCAAAGAGTTATTAGAACTTGCGGGCATTTCACGTACTGGTCAAACAGTATTGTATGATGGACGCACAGGTGAGCGTTTTGACCGTCCTGTAACTGTTGGTTACATGTACATGTTGAAACTTAACCACTTGGTAGACGACAAAATGCATGCGCGTTCTACTGGTTCTTACTCGTTAGTTACGCAACAGCCGCTTGGTGGTAAAGCACAATTCGGTGGTCAGCGTTTCGGTGAGATGGAAGTTTGGGCACTTGAAGCATATGGTGCAGCTTACACGCTCCAAGAAATGCTTACAGTTAAGTCGGATGACGTTGAAGGTCGTACTCGTATCTACAAGAACATTGTAGATGGAAACCATTATATGGATCCGGGTATGCCAGAATCGTTCAACGTATTGACCAAAGAGATCCGTTCTTTAGGTATCAACATTGAACTGAAAAATGGTGACTAATTAGTTCCATTTAATCCCCCTTGCGAAGCAGTGCTTCTCACCCTTTGAAAAGGGGCAAGGGTGGATTTTCAGTTAAAAAACAATATTTGTGACCCAGTTGTTGAGTGAAAATCTCCACAACACACGGAGAAAAAAATTGAAAGACTTGCTCGATATCATGCGCAAAAAGACGGATTCAGACGGTCATGCTCCTGTAGAGTTTGACCGCATCCGTATTGGTCTTGCGTCACCAGAAATGATTAAGTCATGGTCTCATGGTGAAGTTAAAAAGCCTGAAACCATTAACTATCGTACGTTCAAACCAGAACGTGATGGTTTGTTCTGTGCCAAAATCTTTGGTCCAGTAAAAGATTACGAGTGCTTGTGTGGTAAATACAAGCGTATGAAATACAAAGGCGTCATTTGTGAAAAATGTGGCGTTGAAGTAACAACTGCGAAAGTTCGTCGTGAACGTATGGGTCACATCGAATTAGCTTCTCCAGTTGCACATATTTGGTTCTTGAAATCATTACCAAGCCGTATCGGTTTATTACTTGATATGACGCTTCGTGATATTGAACGCGTATTGTATTTCGAATCTTATGTTGTAACTGACCCTGGTATGACTCCATTTGAGAAATACCAACTTCTTAACGATGAAGAATACTTCAATGCGTTAGAAGAGCACGGTGATGAATTCACTGCGAAAATGGGTGCAGAAGCAGTTCAAGATTTGTTGAAAGACATCGATCTTGAAAACGAAATTTCTCGTTTACGTGAAGAAATTCCTAATACAACTTCAGAAACTAAGCTTAAAAAAGCTTCTAAGCGTTTGAAGTTGATGGAAGCGTTCAAAGAATCTAACAACAAACCAGAATGGATGGTGTTGACTGTACTTCCAGTTCTTCCACCAGATCTTCGTCCGTTAGTTCCTCTTGAAGGTGGTCGTTTCGCGACTTCTGACTTGAACGATCTTTACCGTCGTGTAATTAACCGTAACAACCGTTTAAAACGTCTTCTTGACCTTGCGGCTCCAGACATTATCGTACGTAACGAAAAACGTATGTTACAAGAGTCTGTAGATGCATTGCTTGATAACGGTCGTCGTGGTCGCGCAATTACAGGTTCGAACAAACGTCCTCTTAAATCTTTGGCAGATATGATCAAAGGTAAACAAGGTCGTTTCCGTCAAAACTTACTTGGTAAGCGTGTTGACTATTCTGGTCGTTCGGTAATTACTGTAGGTCCTACATTACGTTTACACCAATGTGGTCTTCCGAAAAAAATGGCACTTGAATTATTCAAGCCATTCATTTTCGCTAAACTACAAGCATCTGGTCAAGCAACAACCATTAAAGCTGCGAAGAAAATGGTTGAGCGCGAAACTCCAGAAGTTTGGGACGTTCTTGCATCTGTAATTCGTCAACATCCAGTGATGTTGAACCGTGCGCCAACACTTCACCGTTTAGGTCTTCAAGCATTTGAACCTACTCTTATTGAAGGTAAAGCGATCCGTCTTCATCCGTTAGTTTGTGCGGCATTTAACGCCGACTTCGACGGTGACCAAATGGCGGTACACGTTCCATTAACACTTGAAGCTCAATTAGAAGCTCGTGCGTTAATGATGTCTACAAACAACATCTTGTCTCCAGCGAACGGTGAGCCAATCATCGTACCTTCTCAAGACGTTGTCTTAGGCTTGTATTACATCACTCGTGATGCAATCAATGCCAAAGGTGAAGGCATGGTGTTTGCGGATACTGACGAAGTAAACCGTGCACTTGCAACAGGTCAAGTTGATTTACACGCTCGTGTTAAAGCACGTGTACATCAAACTGTAATTGACGAAGATGGTAACCGTGAACAGCAAACGATTGTTGTAGATACAACTCCAGGTCGTTGCTTACTTTGGGAAGTTGTTCCTGAAGGTATGGATTTCCAACAAATTAACCTTGAGATGAACAAAAAGAACATCTCTAAGTTAATTAACTCTTGCTACCGTAAATTAGGTCTTAAAGATACAGTTATCTTTGCTGACCAATTGATGTACTTGGGCTTCCGTCAAGCGACTCGTTCAGGCGTTTCTGTTGGTATGGAAGACATGTTAATTCCACCAAATAAAGAAGCGATTATTGCGAAATCTGAAGCTGAAGTTCGTGAAATCGAACAACAGTTTGAACAAGGTTTCGTAACTGCTGGTGAGCGTTATAATAAAGTTGTCGATATTTGGGCGCGTACAAACGACCAAGTAGCGAAAGCGATGATGGATAACTTATCTTTCACAACTGTTAAAAACAAACAGGGTGAAGATGAGAAGCAAAAATCATTCAACTCGATTTACATGATGTCTGACTCAGGTGCCCGTGGTTCGGCAGCTCAGATTCGTCAGTTAGCGGGTATGCGTGGTTTGATGGCTAAGCCAGATGGCTCGATCATTGAAACACCAATTAAAGCGAACTTCCGTGAAGGTTTGACAGTACTTCAGTACTTCATTTCAACACACGGTGCACGTAAAGGTTTGGCCGATACAGCACTTAAAACAGCAAACTCGGGTTACTTAACTCGTCGTCTAGTAGACGTAGCGCAAGACTTAGTAATTA
Organism: Acinetobacter portensis; assembly: GCF_023158935.1. Classification (GTDB taxonomy): domain Bacteria; phylum Pseudomonadota; class Gammaproteobacteria; order Pseudomonadales; family Moraxellaceae; genus Acinetobacter; species Acinetobacter faecalis. The sequence continues at coordinate 2,294,168 of NZ_CP096120.1, read as the reverse complement.
CTGAGCCAGATTGCGGTACTTTAGGCGGTCTTGTAATGACTCCGTTCATTCAAGGTGGTGATGTAATTGAGAACTTGGGTAGCCGAGTACTTGGTCGTGTTGTTGCTGAAGATGTAAAACGTGTAGGTTCTGAAGAAGTTATTCTTCCACGTAATACGCTTATCGATGAGAAAATTGCAGCATTCCTAGAAGAAGCTGGTGTCGATGAAGTTAAAGTACGTTCAGTAGTTTCTTGTGAATCTACATTTGGCGTATGTGCGAAATGTTACGGTCGTGACCTTGCTCGCGGTCACTTGGTAAATCCAGGTGAATCTGTGGGTGTAATGGCTGCTCAATCAATTGGTGAGCCAGGTACACAGTTAACAATGCGTACGTTCCACGTTGGTGGTGCTGCAAGCAGAACTTCTGCTGCAAACAGCGTACAAGTTCGTAATAAAGGTACAGTACGTTTCCACAACGTGAAAACAGTACAACACGCTAAAGGTCATTTGGTATCAACTTCACGTTCAGGTGAGATTGGTATTGCGGATGATATTGGTCGTGAGCGCGAACGTTATAAACTTCCTTACGGTGCGTCTATCTTACTTAAAGATGGTGAAACGATTGAAGCTGGCGGTATCGTTGCAACTTGGGATCCACATACACATCCACTTGTAACAGAAGTTGCCGGTAAAGTACGCTTCAGCCAAATTGCTGACGGTGTAACTGTTACCTCTAAAACTGATGATGCAACAGGTATGACAACAATCGAAATCTTACCAGTGACTTCACGTCCTGCGTCAGGTAAAGATTTACGTCCAGCAGTTGTATTGGATACTACAGATGGTGGCGAACAGTTCTACTTCTTACCACAAAACACAATTCTTTCTGTCCGTGATGGCGAAACAATTGGTGTGGGTGATGTAATTGGTCGTGTACCACAAGAATCTTCACGTACTCGTGATATTACCGGTGGTCTTCCACGCGTAGCCGATTTATTCGAAGCACGTAAACCGAAAGAGCATGCAATTCTTGCTGAAATTTCTGGTGTTGTAAGCTTTGGTAAAGAAACTAAAGGTAAGAATCGTCTTGTGATTACTCCGGATGATGGCTCTGAAATTTATGAAGAGTTAATTCCTAAGTGGCGTACGATGAACGTGTTCGAAGGTGAGCATGTGAACCGTGGTGAGACTGTTTCTGATGGTCCACAAAACCCACATGACATCTTACGTTTGAAAGGCGAAGTTGCGCTTACAAACTACATCGTGAACGAAGTTCAAGATGTATACCGTTTGCAAGGTGTAAAAATTAACGATAAGCACATTGAAGTAATCGTACGTCAAATGTTGCGTAAAGTTGAAATCACTGACGGTGGCGATACAAGCTTTATTAAAGGCGAACAAGTGGAATACATCCGTGTTGTTGGCGAAAACCAAGCTGTACTTGCTCAAAACAAGTTCCCTGCTAAGTTTGAACGTCAATTAATGGGTATTACAAAAGCATCGCTTTCTACCGACTCGTTCATCTCTGCTGCATCGTTCCAGGAAACAACTCGTGTGTTAACTGAAGCTGCTGTAACAGGTAAAGAAGATGATTTACGCGGTCTGAAAGAAAACGTTGTTGTAGGTCGTCTGATCCCAGCGGGTACAGGTCTTGCTTACCACTTAGAACGTCGTCGTCAAGAATCTGAAGCTGCTGAGTTTGAGCTTGTAAATGATTTCTCTGACGTAGATCAAGCATTAAGCCAAGCATTTAACGAAGAATTTTAATTCAACGTTAAATGATTGAATGAAAAGGCGCCTTAGGGCGCCTTTTTTATATCTAAAATAAACACTTTTAAAAATACGTTATTTTTCATATATTAAATAAGTAAAAGATCATGACAATTAATTGAGGGATTAAACATGAAGTTAAATAAAACAATTTTAGGCTTAGCAGTGTTGGGTTTATCTACATTTACAATGGCAGCACCTATGCCACATACCATTACTGTTGAAGATAAAGCTGTTGTTCCAGTGCTTAAAACAGAAGTGATTCGTAAAATTGCAGGTCAAAATGCAACGCGCCATGTAGAAGCTACAATTTTTGAAGTAACAAATAAAGGCAAAGATGTTGTTGCACGAGAAGTTGAATTTAATGATGATCAACAACAATTTTCAGAAAAGAAATTATCTATTCCTGTTGTGAAAAAGGGTGGTGTAATTGTACCAACTTCAAAAATTGAGCTGAATACAACAATTACACAAGGTGGGGAAGTACTTTCTAAAAATAAGAAAATTGATGCTGAAGGTGTAGAGTTTAAAAAGGATCAATCTGAACCTGTTAAACGTACACTTAAACTGAATGAGGCAACAGGTGTAGAGGCGAATAAAAAAGTATCACATGTTGTAACAACAGAAAATGGTGAAAAAACACGTGATATGCTGATTATTAATGAAAATCCATAAGTGAATGTTGATGAATTTTTAAGGTTTTATTTCTGAATTTAAGCTTAACATTCACAATATTTTACTTACATAAATTCATTATTCATTGTTTAAAAAATGGCTAATATAAATTGAACAAAAGGAGAGGCGCTATGAAAAAATTAGTAATGATGACAAGCGTGGTTGCAGCTTCAGCTTTTATGTTGGCAGGCTGTGAAAATATGAGTACAAACCAACAACGTATTGGTGCCGCAGCTTTAGGCGGTGCAGTTGGTGGTGGTGTGGGAAATAAAGTGGGCGGTAGTGTTGGTGCTGCTGCAGGAGCTGGCGCAGGTTCTGCTGTTGGTAGCAAAACTCAGAATGGCTCAAACCGTAATGCAACTTATAGTGGCGTTGGTGGTGCTGTAGGTGCCATTATAGGAAAAGAAGTGCTAGGTGGTAATTCTGGTGCGGCTATAGGTGGTGCATTGGGTGGCGGTGCAGGTGCTGCTATTGAGCAGAAGAAATAGAAGTTTCTTTGAGTCTTGTTTTAAAAAAGCGCAATGATTTGCGCTTTTTTATGTTTATAGATATTAAAACCACTTGTTCAATTTAAATTATATTTACCAAAAAATGAATTTTAGTTGATGAAATTTAATGGAATGTTTGAATCTTTTATCGTCAATATTTTATATTAGCTAGATATAAAATTGTAAGCAGATAACTGGAGTAAATTTAATAGGAAACTCTGATAAAATACTTCTTTTTTAAAAATTACTATTTTCTATGTTTGCAATTCTTGCTGCCATTACAGTCATGTTTGGATTGTCATTGGCTCGTGTTCCTGTCGTATTTGCATTAATTATTGGTGCGGTAACTGGTGGTTTATTAGCTGGACTTGGTATCCATGGAACAATTGAAGCATTCAATAATGGTCTAGGTAATGGTGCGCAAATTGCGCTTGCCTATGGTGTGTTGGGTGCATTCGCATTGGCTTTAGCTCGTTCAGGCTTGCCAGATTTGCTTGCTTATAAGCTCATTACTACTTTAAAAGGTAATAGTGATGTTAAAGCACAAAATCGTGTGAAATATATGATTTTTGGTACTATTGCTCTTGCTGCTATATGCTCGCAAAACGTGATTCCAGTGCATATTGCTTTTATTCCAGTATTGATTCCACCGCTACTTAGCGTGTTTAACCACTTAAAGCTAGACCGTCGTTTAATTGCTTGTGTGTTGACCTTTGGTCTTGTTGGTACTTACATGTTAGTACCTTTTGGATTTGGTGCGATTTTCCTGAATGATATTTTAGGGCAAAACATCAATACATTTGGTAAGCCATACGGTTTCAGCATTTCATATGATCAAATTCCACATGCGATGCTTATTCCTGTGCTGGGAATGTTTATTGGTTTATTAATTGCGGTATTTTTTAGTTATCGTAAACCAAGAGAATATTCAGATTTAAACGTTAAATCTTCGCAGAATACGATTTCTAATAGTGTAAAAAGTGATGAAAATGGCAAACCGCTAGTTGCTAAATTTACACTGATTATGGCGGCTATAGCTGTCGTTATGACGCTGTTTGTACAAGTGATATCTGATTCAATGATTTTAGCAGGACTTGTAGGTGTTGCTATTTTAAGTTGTGCAGGTATTTTCAAATGGAAAGAAGCAGATGATGTAATTGTAAGTGGTATGCGTATGATGGCATTGGTTGGCTTTATTATGATTTCTGCGCAAGGTTTTGCATCAGTTATTGAAGCGACAAATCAGGTACCTGCTTTAGTACAAGCATCTGTTCAATGGATTGGTGATACTCAAGGCTTAGCAGCATTTTGGATGCTTTTGATTGGCTTACTTATTACATTAGGTATTGGTTCGTCATTTTCAACAGTACCTATTCTTGCCATTATTTACGTACCGTTATGTTTACAGTTTGGCTTTAGCCCTGCTGCAACAATTGCACTTATTGGTACAGCAGCAGCGCTAGGTGATGCAGGTTCGCCAGCTTCAGATTCTACATTAGGTCCAACATCAGGTTTGAATATGGATGGTCAACATGACCATATGTGGGACAGCGTAGTACCTACTTTTATTCACTACAACATTCCACTAATGATTTTTGGTTGGATTGCAGCAATGGTTTTATAATCTAATCTTTATAAATATATTAGAAGTGAATATATATTTATTTCTGATAAATTTAGTAGGATTAAAATAAAAAATATTAGATTAATAAGGTTGGATTTAAAACCAACCTTATTAGTCAAATTAAAATAAATTTTAATAAAAAACAATAAGATATAAACTTATTAAATATTAACAAAATAATATCTATTGCATAATATTAATACACATGTTTATTATAATGTTATTCATAACAAGGGTATTTTAAAAATGCTAAAACAAGTTGCTCTTATTGCATTAATGGGTATGTCTGCTTCTGCTATGGCTGGTCAATGGCAAGTTAAAGTAGGTGGTTCTGTAATCGCTCCAACTCAGAACACAAATGTTGCTGGTGTTGGTGTTGTAGAAGCAGATAACGAACTTGCTTTTACTCCGTCTGTAGAATATTTCTTTAATGATAATTTCTCTGCAGAGTTGTTATTGGCTACACCTATTAATCATGACATTACTGTTAAGGGTGATGTAAATGCAGGTGTTAACATCAAACATTTACCACCAACGTTAACTGCTAAATACCACTTTAAAAACTCTACAGGCTTTACACCATATGTAGGCGCAGGTGTTACGGCATTTATTCCATGGGATGAAGAAACTTCAGGTGATTTAGCTAGTGCTAAAGTGAAAGTTAAAGAAGACTATGGTTATGCTGCACAGGTAGGTGTTAACTTCCAACCTGCAGATGCAAAAAATTGGGGTGTTTTCCTAGATGTGCGTTATGCTGATTTAAGCCCAGAAGTAACTGTTAATAAAACTACTAAGTTTGACTTAGATATCGATCCTGTAATCTATACATTAGGTTATAGCTACAAGTTCTAAGAATTTAGAAATGTAGAATATTTGAAGCCTCATCTTTTGATGGGGCTTTTTTATTGCAAATAGAAAACAAAAATGATGTAGATGCTGTATTGAATATCTTGTTATGTGCAGATAGTTTATTAAAGAATATATAAATAAAGATAAGAGAAATAATGAAAATATTTATTCAATCTCTGCTCATGATAATGAGCTTTTTTCTGACACAAACTTATGCGGCAAGTTTCGATTGTAATCATGCAAAAACAAGTACAGAGCATGCAATTTGTGAAAGCTTAGCTGTGAATGATGCAGATGTTAAAATGGCAACCACTTATAAAATAGTCAATAAATTGGTGCCAATGGGAACCCGATCTGTCATTCGAGATGAACAGGTGAAGTGGTTAGCTATGCGTGATCGTTGTGGTAAAGCTGAAGCTTGTTTAAATGAAGTTTATAAAATGCGTCAGCAACAACTCGATATTTATTTACAACGTATTTATAAAAAAGGTCCTTTCTAATTTTTTTAAATTTGCTATTGAAAAATAAGCGCTAAGCTCCAATTCATTATGTATCCAAAACAATGTAATGAATTTAAGGAGTAATGAATGAGCGAGCAAAGCGCACAAAAACATAGTTTCCAAGCTGAAGTGGCTCAGCTATTACATTTAGTGACGCATTCTCTATATTCAAACCCAGAAATTTTCCTACGTGAATTGATATCGAATGCATCTGATGCGTGTGATAAATTACGTTTTGAAGGGATTAATCATCCTGAATATTATGAAAATGATCCTGACTTACATGTTCGTGTAAGCCTAAATAAAGACAATAAAACAATTACAATTTCTGATAACGGAATTGGTTTAACTCAACAAGAAGCCATTGATAACTTGGGTACGATTGCAAAATCAGGTACGAAAGACTTTATGTCTAAGCTTTCTGGCGACCAAAAGTCAGATGCGCAATTAATTGGTCAATTTGGTGTTGGTTTCTATTCAGGTTTTATTGTTGCTGAAAAAATTACGGTTGAATCACGTCGTGCAGGTGCCGCTACAAACGAAGCAGTTCGTTGGGTAAGTGGCGGAACAGGTGATTTTGAAGTAGCGCAAATTGAAAAAGAAAGTCGTGGTACAGACATCATTTTACATTTACGTGATGATGCACTCGAATACCTAGAAAGCTACAAAGTGAAGAATATTATTAATAAATATTCAGATCACATTAGCTTGCCAATTGAAATGCAAAAAGAAGTTTGGCAACAAGAAGAAGTTGTGGAAGGCGAAGAACCTCAAGGCGGTCAATATGTTAAGACTGACGAATGGGAAGCAATTAACTCTGCAAGTGCTTTATGGACACGTAATAAATCTGAAATTACAGAAGAGCAATACACAGAGTTTTATAAAAACCTAAGTCATGACTTTGAAGCGCCACTTGCGTGGGCACATAACCGTGTTGAAGGTAGCACTGAATATACGCAATTGCTTTATATTCCAAGCAAAGCACCAGGCAATATTTTTACACGTGAAGCAAAACCAGGCATTAAGCTGTATGTGAAACGCGTATTTATTATGGATGAGGCAGAAAACCTGATTCCAAACTACTTACGCTTTGTTCAAGGTATTGTAGATAGTGCAGATTTACCGCTTAACGTAAGTCGTGAATTACTTCAAGAAAGCCGAGATGTTAAGACAATTCGTGAAGGTAACACACGTCGTATTCTCACAATGTTAGATGGTTTATCTAAATCTGAAGACGAAAAAGACCAAGAGAAATACAAAACTTTCTATGCAGAATTTGGTTCTGTATTGAAAGAAGGCTTGGGTCAAGACTTAGTGAATCATGACCGTATTTTAAAACTTCTACGTTTTGCAACATCAACCAATGATGACGTTTCAACAACATTGGCAGATTACAAAGCACGTATGAAAGAAGGGCAAAATGCCATTTACTACGTGACTGCAGATAGCTTAAATGCTGCGAAAAACTCTCCACAACTTGAGTTATTCAAGAAAAAAGGCATTGAAGTATTGTTGATGTCTGAGCGTGTAGATGAATGGGCAATGGAGTTTGTTCATGAATTTGACGGTACGCCAATGCAAAATGTGGCAAAAGGTGCGGTAGATTTAGGCGATCTTCAAGATGCAGAAGAGAAAAAGGCATTGGAAGAAGCAACAGAACAATTTAAACCTGTTGTAGAGAAGCTATCTTCGGCATTGAACAAGAAGACTAAAGAAGTACGTGTAACAACTCGTCTTGTCGATTCTCCAGCATGTTTAGTGACAAGTGATGGTGATTTATCTCCGCAGTTGTTACGCATGCTAAAACAAGCAGGACAGCCAGTACCTGAAATTAAACCAATTTTAGAAATTAACCCTGAACATCCATTGGTGAAAAAGTTAGAAAGCTCTGAACAGTTTGATGACTTGGCAAATGTGATTTTTGATCAGGCATTAATTGCAGAAGGCGGTTTACCTGATGATCCTGCTGAATATATTAAGCGTATTAATAGCCTTTTATTGAAGTAATGATTAGGTTCTATTGAGTTTAAGAAGCCTCCTTAGGGAGGCTTTTTTTATTAAATAAAATGTTAAAAATGGAATATTCTTGGCGATATATTATTCAAATTACCTATGTAAATAATAAGAAAATACGTCTACACTTAGATCTAAAAATAAGATTAAAAAATAAGTATTAATCTATAATAACGATGTTTTAATTTTGGAATTTAATTTATGAAAATTTTTCTATCTCTCGTTGCATTTTTTAGTATTCCATTGGTTTCTATGCAAGCTGCACTTGCAAATGTATCGGAAAAAAATGTTGTTTCTAAATCAGTTACATCTACTAGTAAAGCATTAAGTCATGTAGATATTAACCCTTTTGTGGATAATCAACGTTTAGACAAAGCGAAAATGGATGAAAAATCTTCGCAGAAAAAACATTCTATTCGTTAGAACCACCTTGTTGCATGTTGTGAAAATATAAATGTGTTCGATTGTTATATATGCAAAAGCCCATCTCATTTGATGGGCTAAAATTTAAGGATTTTCTATTTTTTTCTGTAAGGCATTAAGTAAATCTAGCGTAACAATAGGTTGTGGTAATGACGTTATTATTTCTTGAATCATTTGCCAATTTAGACCTTGCTGCCGTGTAAAAGTTATAAACGGATAAGCAAGGTCTTGTTCGTTTAGCAGCAAGCGATTTGTGCCACAAATTAAACGAATTTTCCCACGTTCTTCTAAAAATAATAAAGGTGTGTTTATTTGTGCTTCATCTTCTTCAAAGAAAATAAACTTTCTATTTGAAACCAAATTTTTAGGAATAAATGGGAGGTATTGGCTTTGTTGCCAAACAATCGTATTCGATGAAATATATGCTTTAAAAAGCGTATCGTTGCTATTTAAAGCATTTTTTAAGTTTTGCCACTTTAATTGACGAATAGCTGAAATTTCACAAGATAGGCTTTGGCTATAGGCTTTTAGTGACGCAATAGCTTCTATTTCACTTTCTGCACCCATATAAATAATATATTGAGTGAAGCTTCTTGTATCTGTTGTTTCTTCAGCCATAAAAATTGGATGATTAATTAAGCTTTCGATATTGGCTTCATTGATGAGAACAATATTGTTTGAGTGCTCTGAAATTGAAAACTCATAAAGAGAAGTTTCATTATTTTTTAAAAGAATAGGTTTAACAGAATAGTTTGTACCATCAATATTTACATTTTCGAGCTTAGGCGTAGCTGTTTGTATTGGTGGAATATCACTTAAAATTGGGGTTTCTTGTTGTAAATTTTCGGGTTTTAAAGCTTCATCTGTTGTTAATGGTTTTGACTCTTCTATTGGTGGCTCTGGTTCAGGTTTTTTGAGCTCTTGAACTGCTAAAGTGTAATTATGAGTTCCTCTTTGAGAAAGCGTGGACTCAATAATTTTCACTTCATTTTTTATAGCATTTTGTGGAAGGTATTTTTGAAAAATGGGCTCATCAAACAAAGTACAAATATCTTGAATGCGCTTTTTAGCCTGAGCTGTTTCAAAAAGTGAAAGTGAGCCGTGCTCTAAGCTTGTCGTTAACTCTTTCAGCTCTTCAATGTACTTTGTTTTTTCTATGTTATTCATATTCAGTAGCTCAAAGGAGTTTATGCGCCTTTTCTAGATAACTACCCAAAACAATATTTAACGCTAATTCAACCAGTTTATATTCTGAAGAAAGAGGATCTTGATATTTTTCAGACATTTCAAATAATTGTTGAATATGAATTGTTTGAGGTGGAACTTCATTTCTTATAAGTGCTTGTAACAAAGATAAGTGCATAATGAACCTGAAAAATTAAGTAAATTTAAGTTTTTGTATAAAAACTTAGGAATTCAAACCGTATTTTTTAAGAAAAATTTTGTTACGTTTTTTATAATAATCAATCAATTTGAAAATGCAAAGAAAAAGCCATCAAAATTGATGGCTTTTTTTATATAAATAGACTTATTGTTTTGGGACTTCACATTCATCATCTACACAAGTTGGTGCATCTTCAGTATTTGCTTCTGTTGTTGCTGGAGCTTCTAATGCTTTTTCCATCACTTGTTTAAATACTTCAGTAGGTTGCGCACCTGCTAAAGCAACACGTTGGTCAAATACAAAGAAGGGAACGCCTGTTACTTGTAATTGTTCACGAGCAACTTCTTCGTCAAATTTTACGAAGTCTGCATAAGCGTCAGAATCTAAAAGATCGTCTACTTCTACAGGGTTTAAACCAATACGTGACGCAACATCTTCAATTGTTTCACGCTCACCAATTGCTAAACCTTGTGTCATATAACTAAAGAAGAACGCTTCTTTTGCTTCTGAACCTAAACCTTTGCTTTGAGCAAGGTGAATAAGACGATGTGCATTGAATGTATTGCCTGAGTTTGCACCTTCCCAGTTAAATTCAATACCTTCTTCTTTTGCCATAGTTGCAATATTGCGTTGCATTTCTTCAACTTCAGCAAGCGTACGACCATATTTTTGTGCCAAACGTTCAGAGTTTGAAACTTCTTGGCGAACAGGAGCTTCTGGGTCTAATTGATAGCTGTGCCAATGAACTTCGAGTTCTACACCTGCTTCTGTTGCTGCTTTTTCTAATCTTTTTTTACCAATATAACAAAATGGGCAAACCACATCTGACCAAATATCTACGCGCATGAGTATTCTCTTTTCATTACTTATTTTTAAAGTGGGGATAGTTTGTATAAATTAAAGCATGAAATTCATAATTAGATGTTAAACGTACAAATCATCATAAAAAAGTAACTTATATATGCAATTTATTCTAATTTTATAAAACCTTTAAAAATAAAGTGTTGTTGCGATTGGTGATTGTGTTTTGTATAAAAAGCATGCAATTATAAGGCTCAAATTGACTATACTTTTGTATAGGAGAAAAAATGAAACGTGTAGTGTTGGTTATTGCTGCGGCAACATTCAGTATTTTTGGATATATGATTTATCAATATAAAGTACAACAAAATGAGCTAGCACAATTAGAGGTTTATCAATCTGTTATACAAGATGAAGGTCAATTGATTTTTGAGGCTGCGCAAAAGTGGCAAAAACCTATTTCTGTAGATTTAAACACTTCAAATTTAGATGATGATTATAAAATTATGGCAGATTTTGTGCTGAATTTTATGGTGCAAAGTGCAGAAGCTCGAAATACGTATTTACGTGAATTAAAAGCATTAAATTGGGATAAGTTTTTAGATGTAAACCGTTTAGATAAAGACAAAAAGAATAAATATGAAGAAACGGAAATTATGTTTATTGCTGTAAAAGAGGTGATGACTCGTTACCAAGAAAGTATGGTGCATCGTGATGAGTTGGCATTAAACGAAGCAAAACATTTAAAAGTGAACCAGCGTTTTCGTCGTTATTTAACCGAGTCTTTTAAAGAAGTGGTGAAGCAGAATAATGGGCAAGAATTATTTGAGCTTGAACAGCAAAGTTTTGCGAAAGCGCAGGCTTTATTTGCCATTTTAAAAGAGAGTAAGTGGCAAGCGAAGAGCAATATGTTTATGTTTCAGGGGGATGATCACGTGAAACAGTTTAATCAGATTTATAAAGAAATGCTTGAGCTAGATAAGCAAATGAAAAAAGTGAGTCAGAAAAATCAGAAGGCGATAGAAGCGAGTTTGTAGAGTTTGAGATGTAAAAAAGGATGCAGATGAGACTGTAAATTAAATTGTGTAATTGCCTGAATTTGCTATGTTCATATTCACAACGGAGTCAGGCAACATGATGAACGAACAAAAACTAAAAGACCTTGCAGCAGAATTTGCTAAAGGAATCAAAACAGAAGACGATCTCAATCAATTCACCCGATTGTTGACTAAACTCACTGTTGAAACGGCTCTCAATGCCGAACTTACCGAACATCTCGGACATGAAAAGAATGCTCGTAAGAACGGTTCAAATGCTCGTAACGGTTATTCCAGTAAGACCGTGCTGAGCGATGATGGTGAGATTGAGATCACCACACCACGAGATCGTGATGGCACATTTGAGCCACAGCTAATTAAAAAGAATCAGACTCGTATCACGCAAATGGATAGCCAAATTCTATCCCTTTATGCCAAAGGCATGACTACCCGTGAAATCGTGGCTACTTTCAAAGAAATGTACGATGCTGATGTATCGCCAACGCTTATTTCCAAGGTGACTGATGCTGTTAAGGAGCAAGTCGCTGAATGGCAAAACCGTCCGCTGGATGCACTCTATCCCATCGTCTATATGGACTGTATTGTAGTTAAAGTCCGTCATAATGGCAGTGTTATCAACAAGGCTGTATTCCTTGCCTTAGGCATTAATCTTGATGGACAGAAAGAACTGCTCGGCATGTGGATGGCTGAGAATGAAGGTGCAAAGTTCTGGCTGAATGTCCTGACTGAGCTTAAAAACCGAGGGTTGCAGGATATTCTGATCGCCTGTGTGGATGGACTAAAAGGCTTTCCTGATGCCATTAACAGCGTATACCCGCAAACCCATATCCAGCTGTGCATTATCCATATGCTGCGTAACAGCTTGAAATACGTATCATGGAAAGATTACAAGGCCGTCACTCAGGATTTAAAAGCCGTTTATCAGTCACCTACTGAAGAGGCAGCCTTGATGGCCTTGGATCAATTCGCCCAAACATGGGATGACAAGTACCCACAGATCAGCAAAAGCTGGCGTACACACTGGGAGAATCTAAATACCTTCTTTGCTTATCCAGCCGAGATACGCAAAGCCATCTATACCACCAATGCGATCGAATCATTAAACAGCGTAATACGTCAGGCGATCAAAAAGCGTAAAGTCTTTCCAACGGATGATTCTGTACGTAAAGTGATTTACCTGGCAATTGATGCAGCGTCTAAAAAGTGGAATATGCCTATTCGCGACTGGCGTTTAGCCATGAGCCGCTTTATTATTGAATTCGGTGACCGCTTAAGCAATCACCTTTAAATTTATGAAAAGCAATTACACAAAATTATTTACAGGCTCATGCAGATGCATCCTTTTTTGTTTGTATTACGACTTTTCTATCACATATTCATAATGTTCATGATTTTGAAGTTCTTTATCATGAAGTTTATTTTTAAGTTTAGACCAATGTGACTTTATTTGTTCTTTAATAGCAGGTTCATGCATTGTTCGTGATGCTTTGAGTGCATAACTAATATAATTTCTTTTACCAATAAATGAAAATCTGCGATAAATATGTTTGTTATGCCTTTTTAGAGGTTCTAAACCTCTTTTGATTCTTGATGTATTAATTCGCACTAAATGTTTATTAGTCATTCGAATTGCTTTATTAACTTTGTGAGAATATTTAGCTAACCCTGTATCCCTTAATAGCACTTTATTGCCATCGTAAGTAAAGCCTAAATATTGAAGTTCATCTTTAGAAATACGTGTTCCATTTAAAAATTCAGCTATTTTGGTTTTTTTATCTTGAATTATTAATTTCATTTTCGCTATTTGATTTTGAGAAAGTCTCAATAGTTGATACTGATTTGTTCTATCACATATTATTAAAATATCATCACAGTATCTATAATATTTAGCATTAACTTTATCAGTCTCTTTTTTCAATTTTTCATCAAATTCCATCATATAAATATTAGATAAAAAAGCACTAATTGAGGAGCCTTGAGGAATTCCTTTTTTCTTATTATTTTTAATTATGATTTTATTACTTCTAACTTTTTCTCTAAACTCTTGACTCGTGCATAGGCGTTTAAGATCTTTGTGATGGCTATTGATTGAAAGTTTTAGGTTTTCATAAACTAGTTTTTTTTCTACATAACTATATTGGGTTATTGATTTAAACACGTTGTAATGATCACTTGGTAAGGTATCCACATCTAGAATTTCTTTCCAAGTTTTTTTTAATAATTCATGATCAAGTTCATCAAAGAAACTCTTTATATCTAAGCAAATTACTGAACAGTTTTGCCGTTTTTTTACTTCATCAAAAACTTGTTTTGCAAAATTAATGTTATTTGGAGAGTTAGGAAGTTTTCTAAATGCTAAGACCGAATTTTGTAGTTGCTTTTGAATCAGCATTTCTTCGTAACGAGGTGTTAATAGAAATGCGTAATAAGCATAAATATGACCGTCTATATGTGCAGAGTACTTTATTTCTCTAATTTTGGGTTCACATTTGACAATTGGGTATCTATCTTTTTTGCCATTTTCCTTAATTTTTCGAGTCTTATCTTTTTTAATTTTTTGTGATTTTAAATTGAAGTGTATAAATGGGTAGAATGCATGTTTTTTCACATTATCTGGATTTGTGACATATAGGTAAGTTTTTTCTGAAGAAAGAGGATAGTCAAAATGTAAATAATTTTTCTGTCGATCTTTAAAGAATTTTGGCTCTATATTCATTATTAGAAAACTCAAGGAAAGGCTGACGATAATCCTCGTAAGAAACGCTCTATTCTAAGAACAGAGATCCTTGAGCATACCCAAGTACCCAAAAATTACGTACCCTCTAGAAGAAAGCTTCTACATCGTCTTTAGATCACGAAAGGAATATACTATGAGAAGCATTGATTACATTCTGTGGAGTACTTTATATATTATATTCAGTATTTGGTTCCAAGCAGTATGCAACATATCATCTGAACTGCTAGAAATTACTCTAACATTTCTGATTACAATACTTGACAACAGATTACCTTCCTCATACTCAATAGTATGAGCCTGATAAATATACAAAAGTATCAATTAATTATCAATATCTATTTGATTTAAAATAATAAACCCCGCAATAAGCGGGGTTTATTTTTATCTAAGTGTTTAAAAATTAAACACGTTCGATAATGGTTGCGATACCTTGACCTAAACCAATACACATAGTCGCTAAACCAATTTGCGTATCTTGTTGTTCCATTACGTTTAGAAGCGTAGTGGTAATACGCGCACCCGAACAACCCAATGGGTGACCAAGCGCAATAGCACCACCATTCAAGTTAATAATGTCTTGCTTCTCGTAAATACCCAAGCCTTTCATTACAGACAAACCTTGAGCAGCAAACGCTTCATTCAACTCAATAGTTTGAATATCTGCCATGCTTAAACCAGCACGCTTCAACGCTTTTTGAGTTGCAGGAACAGGACCATAGCCCATAATTGCAGCATCACAACCTGCAACCGCCATAGAGCGAATTACAGCACGAGGCTTAAGACCTAAAGCTTGAGCACGTTCAGCAGACATCAATAACATTGCAGAAGCACCATCAGACAACGCTGAAGAAGTTCCCGCTGTTACAGAACCACCTTTCGGGTCAAACACAGGACGCAAAGCAGCAAATGCTTCAAGGTTAGAATCAGGACGAATTACTTCATCAATATCGCAAAGCTGTTTAAAGCCGTTAGCATCGTGACCTTCAACACCAATAATTTCGTTTTTAAAACGACCTTCTTGCGTTGCAGCCCAAGCACGACGATGAGATTCAACACCAAAAGCATCTTGCTCTTCACGGGTAATGCCATTCATACGACCTAACATTTCAGCCGTTAAGCCCATCATGTTAGACGCTTTTGCATAATGCTTAGACGCTTCAGGATTTAGGTCGATGCCGTGCATCATTCCTACGTGACCCATATGCTCTACACCACCAATAATGAAAATATCACCTTGGTTAGTCGCAATTTGTGCAGCCGCCGTGTGAATTGCTTGCATAGAAGAACCACAAAGACGGTTTACAGTTTGACCTGCAACAGTTTTTGGTAAATCTGCCAACAAAGCGATGTTACGTGCAACATTCATCCCTTGTTCAAGCGTTTGGTTTACACAGCCCCAAATTACATCTTCAACTTCATTCGTATCAAACTGGTTACGAGCAACCAATGCACGAACTAATTCAGCAGATAAGCTGTCAGCACGCACATTACGGAACATACCATTTTTGGTTTTACCCATTGCTGAACGTACACCATCAACGATGACAACGTCACGTGGATTTAAAGTAGCCATTCACGTTGCTCCTTAACCGTAGAATTTTTTGTTGTTAGCAGCCATGTCACGCAACATTTGTGGCGCTTCATAAGCTTTACCTAAGTGAGCGTATTTGTCGCAAAGTGCAACGTATTCAGCAACACCTGTTTGGTCGATGTAACGCGCAGGACCACCACGGAATGGAGGGAAACCTACACCCATAATCATCGCCATATCTGCTTCAGAAGCTGTCGCAACAATGTTGTCTTCTAGGCAACGAACAGTTTCATTACAGAATGCAAGCATCATACGATCAATAATTTCTTGAGCATCAAATTCACGTTTTTCAGAAGTTGCAACAGAAGCCACAAGCTCGTAAGCCGTTGGATCAACCACTTTGGCTTTTTTACCTTTACGGTCAAGTTCGTATTTGTAGAAACCAACGTCATTCTTTTGACCAAGACGTTTGTTTTCATACATCACTTGAATAGAGCCTTTGTAGTCAGGCTTCATACGGTCAGGGAAACCTTCCGCCATTACTTCAGCACCATGAACGCCAGTATCAATACCAACAACGTCCATCAGGTAAGCAGGACCCATAGGCCAGCCGAAACGTTCCATTACTTTATCAATTTGTTGGAAGTCAGCACCATCTTTTAGAAGAAGGTCGAACGCACCAAAGTAAGGGAACAATACACGGTTTACTAAGAAGCCCGGGCAGTCGTTCACAACGATTGGTGTTTTACCCATTTTCTGAGCAAGAACAACAGTTGTTGCGATTGCTTCAGCAGATGTTTTCTCACCACGAATCACTTCGACCAATGGCATCATGTGAACAGGGTTAAAGAAGTGCATACCTACAAAGTTTTCAGGACGCTCTAGGTTTTCAGCCAAACGCGTAATTGAAATAGTAGATGTGTTAGACGCAATAATCGTGTTTTCGCGAACTTTCTTCTCAGTTTCAGACAATACGATGCCTTTCACTTTAGGATTTTCAGTTACAGCTTCAATAACAATATCAACGTCTTTGAATTCGTCATAGCTTAATGAAGGACGAATGCGCGCAAGAGTTTCACCCATTTGAGCAGGCTTCATTTTCTTACGTTCAACTTGTTTAGTCAGTAAACCATTTGCTTCTTTCATACCTAAAGCAAGTTGTGGATTACCAATGTCTTTCATAATAATTGGTGTGCCTTTGCTTGCCGCTTGGTAAGCAATACCACCACCCATAATACCAGCACCTAACACAGCAGCTTGGTTTACAGGATGCGCGCCTTTTTCATAACGCTTCGATGTTTTTTTCACAATTTGGTCGTTGATGAATAAACCAATCAACGCGCCTGCTTGTGGAGTTACAGCAGCTTTCGCAAAGCCTTGAGCTTCTACTTTTAAAGCTTCATCACGTGGAAGGCTTGCACCTGCTTGTAGCGAATCTAAAAGTAATTTTGGCGCAGGGTATTGCGCAGGATTTGCTTTAGAAAGTACCGCACCTTTAGATGAGTTAAATGCCATCATTTGTTCAATAGGGCTTAATTTAACAGGATCTAATTTTTCTTGGCGTTTTGCTTTCCAGTCTAAACGACCTGCAATTGCTTGTTTAACAAGGTCAATAGCAGCATCTTGTAATTTGTCCGCAGCAACAACAGCATCAACAGCACCATCTTTAAGTGCAGCAGCAGGTTTTTTAGGATTAGCCATAGCCATCCATTCAACTGCATTGTCGATACCAATGACACGGCTTAAACGAACCGTACCACCAAAGCCTGGGAAAATCCCCAGTTTGATTTCTGGCAAGCCAACTTGCGCTTGTTCAGACATCACACGGTAGTCACAAACAAGGCACATTTCGAAACCGCCACCTAAAGCCATGCCATTAATAGCAGCTACTTTAGGAAGGTTTAAATCTTCGAAAGAATTGAAGATGTCATGAACAGGCAAAGCCCAATCCACAATTGCTTGTTCACCTTGTGCAAAGTTAGCACCAAATTCTGTAATGTCTGCACCAACGATGAATGTAGATTTTGCACTTGTTACGATTAAACCTTTAACATCGCTATTTGCTTTAACAGCGTCAATTGCAGCTTTAAAATCTTCAATTGTTGCACGGTTAAATTTGTTGACCGACTCACCTTGTAAGTCAAAGCGGAATTCTGCAATTCCGTCCGAAAGCATTTGGACGGTAATGGCATTGCCAGCGTGGATCATGCCTGATCTCCTTTATTTTGGAGGACTTCTAAGTTGATGTTTTGAAGCGTATGCGCTTTCCTGCGCATCGTATACTTCGCTAATCTTACGATAACTATATCCAAAAAGAACATAACAAGTTGTATCAAGCCGTGACGCAAGGGTCATGAAATTTTATTTAAGCTTTTCTTGCATTGATATTTTTAAGATTCAGCCACTAATAAGTAGATACTAAGAAATAATTGTTTCAATTCAAATTTTTAATAGTTTCGTTCTATTTTATATTGGAATTTAGCCTGAAAATTCAAGTTTTATTTGAGTATATTTTTGGTCAAAAATGTCAATAGAATAAAAAATTATGTATTGAATATCAAAAATAGAACACTGCATTTGAAAAGTGCAAACACGATTTGCATGCTTAATTTGTTATAATTTCACCAATTACTCATGTCTTTTATTAAAGGCAAATTAAAAAGACTTTAGGTAGTTTTATGATTAAGTGGATTATTTTGGCAATTTTTGTTGCTTCTGCACTGTATATCCAGCGTCGGGGCAAGGTTCGCCACACGTTTTATCGTCAATTTTTTGACCATTCAACAATTCTTGCACCCATTAACTTTCTAATGTACAAATTTTCGAAAGTGCCTAATCAACCTTATATCGATACGCAACATTTTAAAGACTTGAAAGTGTTAGATGAAAACTGGGAAATGATTCGTGATGAAGCGAAAGCCTTGTATGAACAAGGTGGTATTAAGGCTTCTGAAAAATACGATGATTTGGGTTTTAACTCATTCTTCAAAACAGGTTGGAAGCGTTTTTACCTAAAATGGTACGATTCTGCGCATCCATCTGCTGCTGAGCTTTGCCCAAAAACGACAGCACTTTTGAGAACCTTGCCAAGCATTAAAGCTGCAATGTTTACAGAGCTTGCACCCGATAGTCGTTTAGTGCGACATCGTGATCCTTATGCAGGTTCATTGCGTTATCACTTAGGTTTAATGACGCCAAATGATGATCGATGCTTTATTGATGTAGATGGCGAGCGTTATTCTTGGCGTGATGGTGAAAGTGTCGTTTTTGATGAAACTTATATTCACTATGCTGAAAATAAAACAGAACAGAACCGCATTATTTTCTTTGCCGATGTTGAGCGTCCTTTAAAGTCAAAAGTGATGGAACGTTTTAATCATTGGTTTGGTAAAAAAGTAATGACTGCTGCAAGTTCACCAAATGAATCGAATGATAAAACAGGTGGCTTAAATAAGGCATTTGGTTATATTTATCAAATTCGTGTTAAAGCCAAAGCATTGAAAAAAACCAATAAAGGTCTTTATTACTTCTTGAAGTGGTTCATTATGTTCGGATTATTCTTCCTGATTTTTGTTCGACCATATGTTTTTTAAAAAATTGTACTTTGTATGATATTAAAAGCGCTCCTAGGGGCGTTTTTTTATAACCGTTTTTTGTAATAGTGATTCATTTTGAGCATGTGGGATTATCGTATAGAATGAAGTAAAAGAAGGTGAATATTCATGCAAAAATTTAGATCAAAAAAAGAATGGTGGGTGTTGGCATTTATTGTTTGTATGACAGGCTTAATTATTCAATTGCTTGTAACGATGCAGGCGAAGGGGAATATAGCGGCATATCCTGTACATACAGCAACGTATGTTATTACGGTGTTTATTTTGTGGTGGCCGATCGTTAATACGCGCTATATTGTAGATGAAAAATATTTAACAATTCATTGCATGTTTTTAACGTGGAAAATTCAACTGACAGATATTCAACGAATTTCAAAGACAAATAATTCAGTTGCATCACCAGCGTTGTCGCTAGATCGTTTAAAAGTTGAATATACAAAAAATGGAGAAAACAAATTTATTTTGGTTTCTCCTAAGCAGCAAAAAGCATTTTGTGATGCTTTAAATATGCAATTAGCACCTTAAAATTTAAGTTTTAGTTCATCTCAATAATTTTAAAATGACCACCTTGATAATCTAATTCAAGGTGGTTTTTTTCTGGATGATTTAAAAAGTAAATAGCCAAAATGGGTTCGAGTTCTGTTCGAATTTTACGTGCTAAATGTCGTGCACCATACCGAATATCATGGTCTTTATAAAAGTATTCTTTGGCTTTTAAACTCAGTTGAATATTACGATTTTGGTGCTGTAAGCGTTTATTCAGTTTCTCTAATTCAATTTCAACTAAGCGTGGTAAGGCATCTTCTAAAACCGCTTGATAATGTAATGTGCGATCAATTCGATTTAAAAATTCAGGATCAAATTTACGTTGCATGACTTTTTCGATAATGGTTTTAGTCGGTACACGCTTTAAGCATAAGTTTTGAATTTTTTGTGGCAATACATTGAGTTTATCTAAATATTGTTGAGCAGCTTGCGCACCAATATTACTGGTCATGAAAATCATACAATTTCTAAAATCTATGGTTTTAGTACCAGCAGTTAACGTGAGTTTTCCTGTATCTAATACGTTCATTAGTCCACGAATAACTTCAGGCGAAGCTTTTTCAAGTTCATCAAATAGCATTATTCCCGGGCGAGTATGGCTGCCATTAATTGCCGTTTCATCAAATAAACTATGTCCTTCTTTAGAGCCAACATAGCCGGGAGGTGCGCCTGTGAGTGCGGCAGCATAATGTTCTTGAGCCAATGTATTCATATCAATACGGCAAAAGGCATCGGGTTGTCCATAAATTGCTTGAGCAATTAAGCGTACAGTTTCCGTTTTTCCTACACCTGTTGGACCAAGCATCAGCGTTACAGCAAGTGGGCGCTCTGGACTTGAAAAATCAGCTTTAACCACATGCAACATTTTTTCAATTTCATTGAGTGCATGGTCTTGTCCAATAATTTGTGAACGAAGCAATTCCATGACTTTGTTTGGTTCAAAGTGAAAGCGTGGCTGACCAATCAAACGATTTTTGTCAGATGTACGTAAAGTGGATGTGCTGGGTTGTACAACATGAATCGTAGAATTGGCTGTGGTCATTGTGGTTAAATCTCAAATCTCGCTATTTTGAGCATATCAAATTCGTGATTTATCACTCATAGTTTTTAGCAATCAGATCATCGTTAAAAGATTATATTTACGCATGATGATATTCAAAGTGACTTGAAATTTAGAGTGGAAACAGCACATCATGTAGCGATAGATTAAATCTAAATTAAGGCGCAGAGTGAACGAAAACGCACGAAATAATATTGAGAAAATTTTAGCGAATATGACCAATTTACCTGGTGTTTACCGCATGTTAGGTAAAGATGGTGAGTTGTTGTATGTCGGGAAAGCTAAGAATTTAAAAAATCGTGTATCGAGTTACTTTGTAAAAACCATTGAGCATCCGAAAACTCAAGCCTTAGTCGCTCGTATTTATGACATTGAAACGCTAATTGTCCGTTCTGAGACGGAAGCGTTATTGCTTGAACAAAACCTGATTAAACTGCATCGTCCGCCATATAATATTATGTTGCGGGATGATAAATCTTACGTTTATATCTTTGTTTCGGCAGATAAGCCTTATCCACGTATTGCAAGTGGGCGAGGTAAAGGCAAGCATCAAGTTGGTAAGTTTTTTGGACCTTATCCAAGTGCTTATAATGCACGTGATACTTTGGTTGTTTTACAAAAATTATTTAATGTTCGCCAATGTGAAAATAGCTATTTTTCACAGCGTAAACGCCCATGTTTGCAGTATCAAATTAAGCGTTGCTCTGCGCCGTGTGTAGGTTTAATTTCACCAGAAGTATATAAAGAAGATATTGATAACTCGATTCGTTTTTTGCAAGGTGATACCAAAGAATTAAACCAAGAATTAATTTCAAAAATGGAAGCAGCAGCAGAAGCTTTAGAGTTTGAAAAAGCTGTTTTTTACCGTGATCGCATGGCATTGCTTCGTGATGTTCAGGCACAACAGGCTATTTATAAAGTAAAAGGTGAGGCAGATATTATTGCCATTGCTTACCATGCAGGCGTGACATGTGTGCAAATTATGCATGTGCGTAATGGCAAAATGTTGGGTGGAAAAAGTTATTTTCCAGATATGCAAGGCGATGATTTAGGGCAAATGTTATCTGACTTTCTAGCCAACTTTTATTTCCAAGTTGCAGATGAAGTACCTACAGAACTCATTGTAAATACTGAAATTCCAGATAGAAAAGAACTAGAAGATGCATTGCATCAACACTTCGAAAAGAAAGTTCATATTAAGCATAATGTGCGTGAAACACGTGCAGAATGGCTCGAGCTTGCACAAATGAATGTGCAACATGCCATTAAAGGAAAACTTGCGAATCATTTTGAATTAAATGAGCGTTTTCATCAGCTTGAACAGGTGCTTAGCAGACCCATCGACAGCATAGAATGCTTTGATATTTCACATACGATGGGTGAGGAAACGGTCGCATCTTGCGTTGTTTTTGATAGTGGCGGTGCGCGTAAACGTGATTATCGTCAATTTTCTATTACAGATATTACCGCAGGCGATGATTACGCTGCGATGCGACAAGCTTTAACGCGTCGTTATAAAAAACATATGTTGCCCGATTTGCTACTTATAGATGGGGGCAAAGGGCAATTACATATGGCAATGGAAGTCATGCAAGAGCTAGGTTTAGAAGCCTTTATGGTGGGTGTTTCTAAAGGTGAGGGGCGTAAACCCGGCTTGGAAACGCTTCACTTTACAGATGGCGAAAAAATTCAATTAGCAGAAGACCATAAAGCGTTGCATTTAATTCAACAAATTCGGGATGAAGCACATCGTTTTGCGATTACTAAACATAGAGCTAAACGAGATAAAAAACGAGGCTCTTCTATACTTGAAGTGATTCCGGGTTTAGGGCCAAAACGACGACGTGATTTGTTAACACATTTTGGTGGTATACAAGGCGTGTTGAAAGCTTCTGAAAAAGACCTGACTTTGGTTCCTGGTTTGGGCGATTTGATGGCGCGTACAATTTATAAAATTTTGCATGAGTAAGGCATAAATATCACAGAAAGCTTGGGGGTGTTTTCTTCGTGACACCGTTCGGGATTTCGTATAAAGTGAGCGCTATTAACGATGGATAAAACCTTAGCATTTATGTGAATTAAATTTTACATGAAGGGGAAAAATTGGCGATGTCTATGACCACAGGTCGAATCCTGAATATTCCGAATATATTAACCTTAGCGCGTATTGCTCTTATTCCTGTATTTTTATTGGTGGCATATTGGCCTCCTGCAATTGGTGTAAATGAGCATACTGGTGGTATGACTCGTCACTTAATTCTTACTGCAATTTTTGTTGTTGCTGCTGTAACGGACTGGTTCGATGGCTATTTGGCACGAACACTGAATCAAACATCTGCATTTGGGCGCTTTTTAGACCCTGTTGCAGATAAATTGATGGTAGCAGCCGCTTTAATTGTTCTTGTGCAATGGCAACCTTCTATTTCTATGGCATTTGCTGCAATTGTGATTATTTCACGTGAAATTACAGTTTCTGCTTTACGTGAATGGATGGCCGAACTTGGCGCACGTACAAATGTTGCGGTATCTACAGTTGGCAAATATAAAACTGCATTCCAAATGATTGCAATTTCAGTATTTTTACTGAATTGGCCGCCTTTAGAAATGTTGGCATATGCATTGTTATACACTGCTGTTGTTCTAACTTTATGGTCAATGTTTATTTACTTAAAAGCAGCTTGGCCGTACCTAAAACAGCCGTAAAAGATTTTGTAAAAAAGCTCCGAAATATCGGAGCTTTTTTTATTTCTTTCAATTATATAGTGAATTAACTATGCGTTTCTTCTTCAGCGTCATCTTCAAAGGTTTTGGCAATTTTTTCAATATTTAAGCTCTTTGCCATAGCATCAAAAATTTCCTTATAAACACCATCTTGATGATAAAGCGCATCGTGTTCGCCATGTTCTGCAATTGCACCATCTTTCATCACATAGGTGTAATCGGCATCAATAATTTGCGACAAGCTATGTGAAATCATAATCACAGTTCGCCCTTGTTTAATTTCATCTAAGCTTTGTTTAATTTGCTCACTTGCAATGGCATCTAAACTTGCAGTGGGTTCATCTAAGAAAATAATTGGTGGATTTTTTAAGAACATTCGAGCCAAGGCAATACGCTGTTGTTGACCGCCTGAAAGCATTAAGGCATCGGCATCGTAAGCATTTGGAAGCTGTAATATTTGTTCGTGAATAGACGCTTTTTTTGCCGCAACAATAACGTCTTCTAAGGTCGCATTGGTTTTGCCATAACGAATATTCTCGAAAATTGAACCTTGGAAAATATGATTCTTTTGTAAGACTAATCCAATATGTTCACGTAAATAATGCGTATCTATATCTTGAAGATCTATGCCGTCGATACAAATTTTTCCATCTTTAGGTTCATAAAATTTATCGAGCAAACTAATGAGGGTCGATTTTCCTGCACCCGATAAGCCAACCAATGCGGTAATTTTGTTGGGACGAATTTCCATGTTGATATTCTTTAAAGCATGGTGCCCATTTGGATAGTAAAAGTTGACATTTTCAAGGGTAAACTTGCCTTGAATTGATGGTTTTTTTATTCCACTTGATTCAATTTCATGGTCTGCTTCTAGTATGTTAAAGAAGCTTTCTGAGTAAATCATAGCGTCATTAACTTCATCATAAATACGATGCAATGAGCGAATAGGCGCAGATACGTTATTGAATAACAAAACGTGGTACATAATCATGCCAATACTCATTTGCCCATCAAGCACAAAATAAGCTGTAAGAATAATAATGAGCACAATACCAATTTGTTCAATAAAGGTTTTTAAACCATCGAATAAGAAACTCACTTGGCGAGTTTGCATTTGATTTTCGGTTAGTTCTTTTTGTAATTTAAGTTGTTTCGATGATTCAATACTTTCACGGTTAAATGATTTAATGACCGTAATGGAGTTAATAATACCTAAAATGCCTTGGCTCTTTTTTTCACGTCCATCTCGTAAATTACGTCGCCATCCACCCAATTTTTGTGCTTGTTTATAGGTAAGCCAAAAGTAAATAGGTACAATAATTGTTGCGACCAAGCCCACATAAAAATTGGCATAATACATTAAACCTAAAGCGACAAAAGCACTGGTAAATAAAGGTAAAATATCAATAAAAAAGATTTGAACTAAACGAGTAAGTGAGCCAATCCCACGGTCTATTCGGGTTTGCAGTTTACCTGCCTGATTATTATCTTCATTGAAAAATGACAGTCGGTAAGTGAGGAATTTTTCAATAATGCCTTGCGCTAAATCTTGTGAAACAAAGATTCTTAATTTTTCGCCATAAAATTTTTGTCCAAATTGAACGAAGGCATTTAATATTTCTTTACCCAATAATATTGCGGTAATTGTAATTAAAATATGCCAACCTTCACTTAAGCCCAAACCTGCTTCTACAAGTTTATTTATGCTGTCTACTGCATATTGAAGCGTAAGGGCATTCACCTGAGCGGTTAGAGAGCCAATAAGTGTAAGAATGAGTGTTGCAATAACAAGAAGTCTATATGGTCGAACAAATGGTCTTAGTTTTTGAAAGAGATGCCATAAATTCATAATGAATAATTCTTATTTTTAAACATGAATTTAAGTCTATTCCTGAATGTGAATTTCGACAAGTTAGCTTGATGTTTTGATTTGTGAATAGGCAATGCGTTAAGCTCAATTGAAAGCCTAGAAAATAATTTGAAAATGAACTTTGAACTATTTGAACCCGACCATAAAGAAAATATTTTACCTTGCGATGGCGTGGTGAAAGATTTTGGTTTGATTTTAAATACAGAACAAAGCGAGAAATATCTACAATATTTTCTACAGCATTTAGCATGGAAAAATGACGAAGTTCATTTACATGGAAAGTACTTTAAAACAGATCGAAAAATTGCTTGGTATGGCGATGAACATTTTCAATATCAATATTCAGGCACATTAAAAGAAGCTTTGGTGTGGAATGCAGGATTATTTCGTTTAAAGAAACATATTGAGCAATTAGTTGGACACTCTTTTAATTCGTGCTTGGCAAACTTATATGAAAATGGCACACAAGGTATGGGATGGCACAGCGATAATGAATTAGCGTTGTCACCGAAAACAGGCGAGGAAACAGTTATTGCTTCTTTGAGTTTTGGCGCTACGCGTAAGTTTAGTTTTAAGCATAAATTTAAAGATCATAAAGTTGATATGTTGCTACAAAGTGGACAACTTATTGTTATGCGTGGGCAAACCCAAAAATATTGGAAGCATGCTTTAATGAAATCGACCAGAATTTTAGAACCTAGAGTAAATTTAACATTTCGATATTTTTATCCAAATTCAGAAGCATAAAAAAGCCCACATAAACGTGGGCTTTTGCATTTATATGTCATTGGTTCTAGCTTAGAGTTTCTGAGATGTTCATAGAGCTAGCAACTTTTTTCTCAATTAACTCTGCATTTTCCTGCAAAATTGTAATGAGTTTTTGCAAGTTCACAAATTCAAAGCGATTTTTAGAAGCCAAAAGTGTTAATGCTAATGGTGCTTCTTTTGTTGAAAATTTAATAGGAACAGAAACAGCAGCAATATTTGGATCGAGCTCGCCATTTGAAAAATAATATCCTTGTTTCTTAATTTTTTTCATTTTCATTAAGAAATCATCTGCACTGTGTGCGAAATCGACTTCGGCAAGTTGCTTAGAAAAGCGTTGGTAATAATCTAAAATTCCTTGCTTTGGTAAATGCGCAATCATAATTTTTGCAGATGAACTGACAAAAACTGGGCGAGGGCAACCACGACCATATGAAAGTAACGATGCATTTTTATAAACTTCATCATGAAGGTCTATACAAGAATCATAATTTAAGTGTGTGAGTAAGCAGGAAAATTCAGTACATTCTACAATTTCGCGCATAAAAGGGATGCTAATTTGTACTAAAGGATCTGTTGTGCGAGAAATATAATCGAGTACGGCAATTTTTGAACCAAGCGTGTAGTCGCCAGATGTACCACTAATTCTTTGTAATAATTCAGCTGATACGAGTTCTTTTAAGTAGCGGTAACTTGTTGGTTTAGATAAACCAAGCTCCTCACTAATAATATCGACATTAATAATTGGGCGAGATAATGAAAAAAGATCTAAAACTGTGAGAATTTTACCGAAACTGGAAATTGCCATAGTTACCTACTTAGTTGAAATTAGAGAACATCTGAACAAGAGTTACTATATATCAAAAATATAAAGATCGAACATTGCTTTTGAAAGAGAATTTAATTTATAAGTTTTCATTAAATTAATGTATAAAGAATAAGCTTATTGCAATAAAAAGCATCCAAATTTGGATGCTTTTTTATAACTAAATTAATATTTAAGGCGTTAAACCTTCAGGGTTTCGATACCAACTCTCAATGAATAAAGCTGCTGCAATACTATCTGCTGACAGTTTTTTGCCACGACCTTGTGCTTGGTAATGATCCAGTTCATCGCGTGCTTCACGAGTTGTTAAACGCTCATCAACCATTAAGGTTTCAATGTTTGTTTGATGACGTAAACGACGTGCAAATTTACGCGCACGCGTTGAAAGTTCAGATTCAGTATCATCCATATTTAAAGGTAGACCGACTAAAAATAACGTCGGTTGATACTGTTTCACAATTTTTAAAAGCTCATCCCAATTTGGAATGCCATCTTTCATTGGAAATAAAGCAAGGGGATTGGCACTTTCAATCAGAGATTGACCAACGGCCATTCCCATTTTTTGAGTACCAAAGTCGAACGCCATAATCATTTGTGGCGCAGATAAATCAGGCATGACCAATCTCGGAAGATAACCATGTACGGTCTACGCCCATTTTTTTATAGGCAGCATCCCAACGGTCGTCATAAGGTAAGTTAAAAATTAAATCCATATCGGAATCGCAAATGAGCCAATCACCACGTGCAATTTCTTGCTCTAATTGGTTTTTGTCCCAACTTGCATAGCCTAACGCAACTTGGTAACGACCAACACCTTCATTATGTGCAATTGCATCTAAAATATCTTTAGAGGTGGTAATACACACATTTTCACCAATGGCTATTGAAGAATGCCAAGTTGGTTGCCCTGTATGTAAAACGAAGCCTGCTTCGGGGCGTAAAGGACCACCTTGTAAAACTTCATGCGGATTTACATGATCTGCTTCAATATCGAGATCATTTAAAAGTTCTTTAATTTGAAGACCTGACGGACGGTTGATAATAATCCCTTGAGCACCATCTTCATCGTGACGAGCTAAATAGATGACGGTATTTGCAAAGAATTCATCATCCATATCTGGTGGAGCAATAAGACAACGATGCATCAAATATTGTTTCGGCACCTAGGCTGCTCTCCTTATTTTATTGTTCAAATGTCATTTAACTTACACGTTACAAGAGCTTTGATGTTTCAACAAATGATTTCTCATCTATTTCAAACGACTTAAGCAGGTTGAAACTTTAATTGACGAAGTTGTTTTGCATGTTGCAATGTAGTTTCGTTAATTTCGATACCACCTGTCATGCGAGCAAGTTCTAAAACGCGATCATCTTCTTCTAAGTCTAAAATTGTGCTGCTTGCTGGGTCAGTTTGGCGTTTTTTCACAAGTAGATGTTGATCTGATTGTGCTGCAACTTGCGCTTGATGCGTAATACATAAAATTTGAACGTGCTGTGCCAAACCTGCAAGTAAACGTCCAACTATTTCTGCTGTACCACCGCTAATACCAACATCAATTTCATCGAATACCAAAACTTCAGATTCAGTTTTTTCCGCATTCATAACTTGCATAACAAGGGCAATACGCGACAATTCACCGCCAGAAGCAACACGAGCTAAAGGTTGAGGTGGTATACCTTTATTGGCTGTAAATAGAAGTTGAATGAAGCTTAAACCTTCACTTGATGCTTGTTCTAAAGGTTCAAACTTAAACTCAAAATGAGCTTCAGGAAGTGCAAGTTGTTTGACTTGTTCTGTTAAATGTTTTGCTAAAGGAAGTGAGGCTTCACGACGAATATCATCTAAATGCTGTGCTTTTCCTAAGAAGTCTTGATGTGATGCCTCAACTTGTTCAGCTAAAGTTTCAGGATCTTCAAGCTGATGAAGCTGTTCTAATTCAGTTTGCCAAGCTTCATATTCTTCTTTCAGTGTTTCAGGTTGCGTTCTATATTTACGCGCTAAACGATGGAAAACTTCCAATTTAGAGTTTAACTCTTCCATGCGTTCAGGGTCGAAACTTTGCTTGTCGATGAAATGACGTAAATTAGACGTTGCATCATCTAATTCACTTTGCGCATTGACTAAAGATGTATAAATTTCAGATAGTTTTTCACTACGCCCAGAATGTGATTCTAAGCGTCTTAAAATAGAAGCAACTTCTTGATTAATATTTTGTTCAGCATCATCTAAAGCCGTTAAACCGTAACCGCAATCTTGCATGATATGTTCGTGATGGCTTAAGCGGTCAAACTCTTGTTCAATTTCGCTATAGTCCACTTGAACAACTTCTTCAAGCTCTTCAAGTTGAAGATTAAGCGTATCAATACGTTGTTTACGTGTCGCTTGAGCGTCTAATGCTGCTTGATGTTGACGAATATCTTTTTGCCATTTGCTATAAGCATCTCGAACAGCTTGAGCAGGGGCATGAAAATTACTATAACGATCTAACCAATGTTTAGGATAAGGCGGTTCTAAAAGTTGTTGTTGGCTATGTTGGCTATAAAGTTGAACCAATAATCGTCCAATTTCTTTTAATTCAGACAAACTGCTTGGTCTGCCATTAATCCATGCTTTACTACGACCTGTTGCGAAAATTACGCGACGTAAATGAATTTCACCTAACTCATCATCTAGTTCTTGTTCTTTTAACCAAAGTGCTTCTGCGCTGCCATCTTTATAGCTGAATGTTGCGGTTACATCTGCTTTTTCAGCACCATAACGCACATAATTGGTATCTGTTCTTTCGCCAAGGCATGCAGAAAGTGCATCAAGCAATAAAGATTTACCTGCGCCTGTTTCACCTGTTAAGACGTTGAAACCTTTTTCAATATCAATAGCTAAGTGTTCGGCTAAGGCAAAATTAATCAGAGTTAAATGTGTCAGCATAAACGCATCCAAGCTGCGGAAAGTTTGAGTTAGTTAAAGGTCGTCAAATTTTGTTTTTGTCACAAGACCCTATTAATTCTATCTTAAAATAGTGCTAAAAATAATACTTCTTAGAATTAAACAGACCTTTAAAAATAAGAGATTACCTTCTAAATATACGCTATAAAGCGAGTTTAAATCTTATTTTTTCATCACTTTTAAACATCTCTTTGTAAAAATATTAGAGATTTAACAATTTTATCAATTTTAAAGTCTTAGCGTTTAACTCATTTAAAGAACATAAATTTAAACATGATTGTCATTCAAATTTTCACTAAAAATAGGTTTTAAACTTTGGTGGGGATTGTTAAAAAAGTGATTTGTACTTATTGTGTAGTTGCTTTAAAATTTCATGAAATTGGGGTGGGCAAGCAAAGACAAAAGCATAATTTATGCTTAAGTTTTAAGCGTGTTAGTTTACCTAAAAGAGATTGATTGGTTCGTGTTAAACGAATCAATTCAAAATATAAAACGCGTTACTTGGAGAATACGCATGTCAGCTCAGTTTGATCATGTATCGGTGGTAAAAAAATCTAATGTCTACTTCGATGGTCTGTGCGTAAGTCATACAGTTCAATTTGAAGATGGTACGAAAAAAACTTTGGGCGTGCTTTTACCAAGTAAGCAAGAATTAACTTTTGAAACGCATGTTCCTGAGCGTATGGAAATTGTTTCAGGCGAATGTCGTGTACGTATTGCAGACAGCGAAGAAAGTGAATTGTTCCGTGCAGGACAATCATTTTATGTGCCTGGCAACAGCCGTTTCAAAATTGAAGCAGATGAAGTTGTAGATTATGTTTGCCACTTAGGTGGTTAATTACTAAATCAAGAATCAAGCAAAGAAATTTCAACCTAAATCGGTTAAACTATTGCTTCAGCATAAATCCTGTAAAGTCTGCTTTGCAGGATTTTTCTTTTTGTATTATCAGTCAAATGTTAGAGGTCGTTCATGGCAAAAACTGAATATTTTTATGGCGTTCACTCGGTGGAGTCATTGTTGGAGCTTGAGCCAGAGCGAGTTTTAACTTTATTCGCTTTAAAAGGGCGTGATGATCAGCGTTTAAAACGCGTTCTTGAGTTGGCAGAGCCTTTTGGTATTAGCGTTCAGCAAGCAAGCCGAGATAAATTGGAAAAGCTTGCAGGTCAGCCATTCCACCAAGGTGTTGTTGCTGCTGTTCGTGCTCATCCAACGTTAAATGAAAAAGATCTTGAAGCACTTTTAAACGAAAAGCCACAAGTACTTTTACTTGCGCTTGATCATATTACAGACCCGCATAATTTAGGTGCATGCATTCGTACTGCGGCTGCAATGGGTGTTGAAGCGGTGATTGCTCCACGTGATCGCTCTGCAACATTAACTCCAACAGCGCGTAAAGTAGCTGCGGGTGGTGCAGATAAAGTGAAGTTCATTCAGGTGACTAATTTGGCACGTACTTTAGGTCAAATGAAAGATGACTTTAATGTGCGTGTAATAGGTACAATGCTTGATGAAAAAGCATTACCTATACAGAATTTTGATTTCACAGGTACGGGTATTTGTATTGTGATGGGTGCAGAAGACACAGGATTGCGCCCAATTACACAGTCTCAATGTGATCAAACCGTTTATATTCCTATGGCAGGGAACTTGCAAAGCTTAAACGTAAGTGTTGCAACAGGTATGGCTTTGTATGAAGCTTGCCGCCAACGTAATGTTTAATTTTCAAAGCTGAGCGTAAATGACATCAAGAACACAAGGCTATTTATACGTCCTGATCACCATGGTGATTTGGGGTGGTTTCACTTTAACATCTAGATTAAATGTGAAATGGGGAATTGAAGCGTGGGATATTACAGCGCTACGTTTCGCCTTAGCTTTTGTGATTTTGGTGCCTATTTTAATTTATAAGAAAGATCTCGCTTTTTTATGGAAAAAAGAGCCATTTATTCTTGCCATGATTGGTGGGGTTGGTTATTGCTTAACAGCTTATACGGCATTTCATTACGTACCTGCCGCGCATGCCGCAATCTTCTTAAATGGCTTTATTCCTTTATGTACAGCATTTGCAGGATTCTTAATTTTTAAGCATGCTTTCGATAAGCATACATGGCTCAGTGTCATTATTATGCTTGCCTCTATTAGTGCTATGAGTTTGCTCATGTATAGAGAAACAGGTGTTGCTTTTGGCTTTGGCGATTTACTATTTGTTTTGAGCGCAATGTGGTGGGGTATTTTCTCTATATTGTTAAGACAGTGGAAATTATCTGCATGGCATGCAATGTCAGGTGTCGCAATTTGGTCGGCAATTGTTTATTTACCTATTTATTTACTGTTCTTACCTAAACATTTATCTGAACCTGAGCCAATTCATCTTATATTACAAACTCTATTTCACGGTATTTGTGTTGTGATTATTGCAACGCTTACTTATGTTGAAGCGATTAAACGCTTAGGTGCATTTAAAACGGGAAGTATTGTCACGCTTGCGCCATTTCTTGCTGCGGTTATTGCTGTTCCTGTACTTGGAGAGCCGTTAAGTTTAGCAATTGTATGTGGTCTAATTGGAATGGCAATTGGTGCATTGCAACCTTGGCGATGGTTTGGTCGAAAAGACAGTTTACAAAAGCAACTTGAGCAACAAAAAAAGCAGTCTAATTAAGACTGCTTTTTTGATAGCGCTAAATATTTTTCATGTAATGGAATCAATTGTTTATACAAATGATCTAAATGACCATCATTTAGCACAATATCATTGGCACGTTTTTGTTTTTCAATACGTGGCATTTGCACGTGAATGATATTTTTAATTTGTTCGATATTTTGCCCATCACGCTGTGATGCACGTTGAATTTGTAGCTCTTCAGAAGCATCGATAAGTAACGTACGATTCGTTAATTCATGTTGATTCGTTTCAAATAGAAGTGGAGAAACTAAAACGACATAAGGGCTTTGTGCTGCATTTAACTGCTGAATAATATTATTTCGAATAGCAGGATGTGTAATGCTTTCTAAGGCTTTACGTGCAGTTGGTTCTTTAAAAATATGTTCACGCAAAGCACGTCGATTGAGTTCACCATTATCAAGGAGAACCCAATCTCCAAATGTTTTCTGAATTTGAGTTAAAGTAGGCTGTCCAGGCATTACAACTTCGCGAGCGACAATATCTGCATCTACCACAACAATATTTTGAGATTCAAACCACTGACTTGCAGCCGATTTTCCACTTCCAATACCGCCTGCTAAACCCAAAATGAACGACATATTTAACCTAGCTGACCTAAATATAATTGCATGATTTTTTCACCCCAAAGAAAGGCAATCCAACCTGCTATCGCAATATAAGGGCCAAAAGCAAAAGGAAGATTTTCCTTGCGAACTTTCATTAGAATAATACCAATAATAGCACCAACCAACGATGAAAGTAGTACGATGAGTGGGAGCATCATTGGTCCCATCCACGCACCTAAAGCTGCAAGTAATTTAAAATCGCCATAACCCATACCTTCTTTGCCTGTGACTAATTTAAAGATGTAGTACACAATCCAAAGACATAAGAAGCCAATGATATAGCCCCAAATTGCTGAAGTGGGAGATGTATAAAGTGCAAAGCTGTTTATACCTAAGCCAAGTGCAGCTAAGGTAAGAGTATATCGATCTGGTAAAAGTTGGGTGTCAAAATCAATAAATGTGAGGGTAATTAAAACCCAGGTAAATACCAAAGCAAATAACATTTGAAGTGTAGGGCCAAATACTGCAACAACTATAAGTGATGCAACAGCAGTTAACACTTCAATAAGTGGGTAGCGAATGCTAATTGGGTTTTGGCAGCTCCCACATTTTCCTTTTAAAGCAAGCCAACTAATTACAGGAATATTCTGATACCAACGAATAGGGGATTGGCATTTTGGGCAGGTTGAATCAGGCTTACTTAATGTAATTTTTGATTCATCAATAATTGGTTGTTCAGGATGTAATAAGAATTGGCAATCTGTACGCCATTCTTGTTCCATCATTTTAGGCGTTCTATAAATAACAACATTTAAAAAACTACCAATGCATAAACTAAAAACTCCAACTGCAATATAAAGTGCAGTTGGATTTAAAATAAAATAAGAGATTAATTCGTGCATTAAACAACAGAACCCATTTGGAAAATTGGAAGGTACATGGCAATTACAAGACCACCAACTAGTACACCAAGAACAGCCATAATTAATGGCTCCATCATTGCTGTTAAGCCATCTACGGCATTATCAACTTCATTTTCGTAGTGTGTTGCAACTTTTTCTAACATTGAATCGAGCGCACCGGATTCTTCACCAATAGCGACCATTTGTATTGCCATTGATGGGAAAACGTTAGTTGCGCGCATGGCAAATTGAAGTTGTTGACCTGTTGAGACATCTTCACGAATTTTCATTACAGCTTCTTCATACACAACGTTGTTTGTTGCACCCGCTGTCGATTCCAATGCATCAATCAGAGGTACACCTGCGGCAAAGGTTGTTGCAAGTGTACGGCTGTAACGTGCAATAATTGCTTTATAAACAAGATCACCAAAAATTGGGGCTTTTAATGCCATTTTGTCTAAAAGATCTCGGAATTTTTTACTGCGTTTTTTCGCCTCAGTTAATCCAATTACAGTAGCAGCGATACCAATAATTAAAATGTACCAATAGCTTTGCATCCATTCAGACATGTTTACTACCATTTTGGTAAATGCAGGTAAATCTGCACCAAAAGATGTAAATAGTTCTTCAAAAACAGGTACAACTTTAACCATCAAAATAATGGTAACTACAAAAGCAACGACTACAACTGTGAGCGGATACTTCATAGCTTTCTTAATTTTTTGTTTTAAAAGCTCACTTTTCTCTTTGTATATAGCTACACGGTCTAGCATGGTTTCAAGCGCACCAGATTGTTCGCCCGATTCAACAAGTGAGCAAAAAAGTTTATCAAAATATTGAGGATATTTTTTAAGTGCGCCAGCAAAAGTATTACCACCTTCAACTTCACCTTTAATACCCAATACGACTTCGCGCATAGCAGGGTTATCTAAGCCCTCAGCAACAATTTCAAAACTTTGAACTAAAGGAACACCTGCTTTCATCATGGTAGCAAGTTGGCGAGTGAAGATCGTAATATCTAATGTTGTTACTTTCTTTTTAAAGACACTTTCGAGAATATTCTTTTTCTTTTCTCGAATGGATTTAATCGTAATTCCTTGTTTTCGCAGGGTGACTTTAGCTAAAGCCATATTGCGAGCTGGAATTTCCCCTTTAAGTTTAGCCCCTTTGCGGTCAACTCCTTCATATATGAAGATGGGCATCATCTGTGCTTTTTTGACAGCCATGTGTCGTTATCCTTATTTTAAATCTTTATTTACTCACTCGTCACACGATTTACTTCTTGTAAAGAAGTTACCCCTTGCATGACTTTTATTAAACCAGAACGGCGTAAGTTTCTAAAACCTGCTTTTTCAGAGGCTTCTGCAATTTGAAGTGCATTACCATCTTCCATAATAATTTTTGAAATTTCTGGTGTAACTTTCATTACCTCATAAATACCTACACGTCCTTTATAACCTTCACGACACTCAGAACAGCCTACAGGTTGATAAATTTTAGTTTCTGGATCAGCTAAGTCTTCTGTGGTGAATCCTAGTTCTAATAAGCTTTGTTCTGGAATGTCGGCAGGAGCTTTGCAGTGGGAGCATAAACGACGTGCTAAACGTTGTGCAATAACAAGGTTAACAGATGTTGCAATATTGAAAGATTGAACGCCCATATTTCTTAAGCGCGTTAATGTTTCAGGTGCGCTGTTTGTATGTAGTGTGGACATTACCATATGACCTGTTTGTGCTGCTTTAATTGCAATTTCAGCTGTTTCAAGGTCACGAATTTCCCCGACCATAACAATATCTGGATCTTGACGAAGAAATGATTTAAGTGCCGCAGAGAAGGTTAAACCAATTTTATTATTAACGTTAACTTGGTTAATACCTTCTAAGTTAATTTCGACAGGATCTTCGGCTGTTGAAATATTGGTATCTTCACGGTTTAGAATATTCAAACCTGTATATAAAGATACCGTTTTACCCGAACCAGTAGGACCTGTAATTAATAGCATGCCTTGAGGTTTATCAAGTGCATCCATGAAAAGTTCTTTTTGATCAGGCTCATAACCCAAAGCATCAATACCCAACATCGCACTAGATGGATCTAAAATACGAAGTACGAGTTTCTCACCAAATAAGGTTGGGAGTGAGTTAACACGGAAGTCGATAGCTTTTGTTTTTGAGATTTTTAATTTAATACGACCATCTTGCGGAACACGTTTTTCTGAAATGTCCATTTGTGACATTACTTTTAAACGTGATGCTAAACGGTTTGCTAACTGTAGTGGGGGAGTTGCAATTTGACGTAATACACCATCTACACGGTATCGAACACGATAAGATTTTTCATAGGGTTCAAAGTGTAAATCTGAAGCGCCCATACGAATAGCATCAATTAAGAGTTTATTGATATATTTTACAATTGGAGATTCATCACCTGTTGGGTCTTCATCTTTTTGATTTTCTTGATTAGGATCAACTTCTTCAACATCTAAATCGAACTCATCATCACTAAACTCAAAGTTCCCTGTATCTGCAAATAAATTTTCAATAAGTTTATCTAGTTTATCAAACTCGACAATAACAGATTCAACATTCATTTTACTGTTAAAGCGAATGGCATCTATCGCTTCTATATTTGTGGGATTACTGGTTGCCACATATAGAAGATTACCTCGGTTAAAAATAGGTAAAACACGATGTTTTATTATAAGTTTTTCATCAACAGCATCTTTTGCGAGCATATCTGTGTTGTATACAGATAAGTCGAAAATAGGTTCACCAAATTCTAAAGCAATAGTCTCAGCAATGGTGAGTGAAGAAACTTTTAAATTTTGGGTCAAATAAGGAATGATATCTTGATTGGCTTTTTTTGCATTGATGATGGCATTTTGCATTGATGTAGCATCAACAACCCCATTTTCAACAAGGCGTCGAATAAAACCGGTGAATTTCGGCGTAGATTGTATGACTGACATCCCCAAGGTCCTTTCAAAAATAATGTTTATAATTGGTATTTTAAAATTATACTTTTGTTACGTAAAAATGCCACAGCTAAAATGAATATCCTTTAGTAAGTCTTATATATAAGTGTGAGCTATTTATGAAAAAATACTAAAACTGTAAGTTGGTAGGTTGGTGCGTGAAAATTAAATTATAAAGTCATAGATTAAAAGTCATATAAATTTTTAAGCACAAATAATTTTTACGTGTAGAATGTGCTCGGTTTTAAAATAGTTTTTTTGTAGGTTATTGTATGTCGGGTTCAACGATTACGCCGTGGGTAGTTGGTAATTGGAAAATGAATCCAATGCAAGCCGATGCTCAGCAACTTATTCAAAATTTCAAGGGTTTATTGGATATTACTCCAATTGAATCTGCTAAATGTCATATTGGTGTTGCACCTGTGACTTTAGCACTAACGACAGTACAGTCTGTCTTAAGTGATTCTAACCGTGAGATCTACACTGTTGCACAAGATGTTTCTCGTATTGCAGGAACAGGTGCTTATACAGGTGAGGTAAGTGCTGAATTATTAAAAGATAGTCAAATTGACTATGTTTTAGTTGGGCATTCTGAACGTCGTGAAATTTTTGGCGAAACTGCTCAAATTCTTAATGAAAAAATTAAAAATGCTCTAAATGCAGGTTTGACAGTTATTTATTGTGTGGGTGAAAGCCTAGAACAACGTGAAAGTGGTCAAGCTGAGCAAGTCGTGTTACAACAAATTTGCGATATTGCAACGGTTGTGGAAGCAGAACAGTGGCACAATATTGTTATTGCCTACGAGCCTATTTGGGCAATTGGTACAGGAAAAACAGCTTCTCCTGACGATGCACAAACAATGCATGCACAAATTCGTGAAGGTTTAAGCCAAATTACGGCATATGGGAAAAGCATGGCGATCTTGTACGGTGGTAGTGTTAAACCCGAAAATGCAGTAGAGTTAGCAGCCTGTTCAGATATCAATGGTGCGCTTGTAGGTGGTGCATCATTAAATGCAGAGTCTTTCCATAAAATTGCTCTAGCATTTGCAAATACAAAATAATTAGGAGTTCAGCATGCATACATTTGTGCTGGTAGTACATATTATCTTAGCCATTTTAATGATTGGCTTGATTTTAGTTCAACATGGTAAAGGTGCAGATGCAGGTGCTTCATTTGGCGGTGGCGGTGCAGCAACAGTTTTTGGTGCATCTGGTTCGGGTAATTTTTTAACTCGTTTAACTGCTGTTTTAACCGCATTGTTTTTTGTTACAAGTCTTACACTGGCTGTGTTTGCGAAGAAACAAACCACAGATTCGTATAGTCTAAAATCAGTAAACACAACAACCTCTGTTCCAGCAACATTGCCTGAAAGTTCACCAAACACAACGAAAACTGGCGAATAATCTTATTTAAGCCTTTCTTTTTTTGTTTTATGCGACTAGAATGCCACTCTGCTGCGGTGGTGGTGGAATTGGTAGACACGCTACCTTGAGGTGGTAGTGCTTTCGGGCGTGGGGGTTCAAGTCCCCCCTTCCGCACCAACTTTAATCCAGAAATTAAGTTGGTGTTAAGCGGCAAATTTGTTGATGCGGGATGGAGCAGTCTGGTAGCTCGTCGGGCTCATAACCCGAAGGTCGTTGGTTCAAATCCAGCTCCCGCTACCAATCTTTTTAAGAAGCGAACTTAAAAAGCAATTAAAGTAATTTAGTTGAAAGTAAAACGTATGTTGTTGCGGGATGGAGCAGTCTGGTAGCTCGTCGGGCTCATAACCCGAAGGTCGTTGGTTCAAATCCAGCTCCCGCTACCAATCTTTTTAAGAAGCGAACTTAAAAAGCAATTAAAGTAATTTAGTTGAAAGTAAAACGTATGTTGTTGCGGGATGGAGCAGTCTGGTAGCTCGTCGGGCTCATAACCCGAAGGTCGTTGGTTCAAATCCAGCTCCCGCTACCACTTCCAATTAAGGTGCGACTTAATTGGGCAAAAACTGAAAGTTTGATTGAAAATGATTAGTATTTTGTATATAATTTTTGCACGTTGATGCGGGATGGAGCAGTCTGGTAGCTCGTCGGGCTCATAACCCGAAGGTCGTTGGTTCAAATCCAGCTCCCGCTACCAAGTTTCTAAAGAGAGGCTCACAACAAGGTGGGCCTTTTTGCACAGTGGACTTTGGTTTTCTGTGTAATAATGGGGCGATTACGCCCTTTTTTGTTATCTATCGTGTAGTGTCGACAATTTTTTGGTCAAATCGTCATGTTTCACTACTACAATAGTTTTGTGTTGGCTTGTAGTAGCCGTTTGACCATTTAATTTCACAAATTTGACGAGAGTAAATGAAGCTATCAAATAAAACTCAAGTACTTCAGGATCTTATTGCTCCAGCAGTACAAGCATGTAATGTAGATCTTTGGGGTATTGAATTTACACCTCAGGGTAAACGTTCTTTACTACGTATTTATATCGACAAAGCAGTTGATGAAAGCGTAGCGACAACCACAAATGAAGATGGTGAAGAAGAGCAAGGGCGCGGTATTGGCGTTCAAGATTGCGTACGTGTTACTCAACAAGTAGGCGCGATGCTTGACGTACATGATCCAATTTCTGGTGAGTATGCACTTGAAGTGTCATCTCCAGGTTGGGATCGACCTTTCTTTCAACTAGAGCAGATGTCAGCGTATATTGGTCAACAAGTTGCCTTACGTTTGATTAGTGCAGTAGAAAACCGTCGTAAATTTCAAGCAAAACTCATCGCTGTTGATCTTGAAAATGAAATGATTCAGGTTGAGGTTGAAAAGCAGCAAGTATTGGACATTGATAGTCACAATATTGATAAAGCGAATTTGATCTATCAAGATTAATTGAATAAATAAGAATCTGACGAAATAGGTGACTCATGGCACGCGAAATTCTTACTGTAGTAGAAACAGTTAGTAACGAAAAGGGTGTACCTCGTGATGCGATTTTTGAAGCGCTCGAACAAGCTCTAGTTGCAGCAACTAAAAAGAAATTCTATGAAGGTACACGCTCTGAAGAAGCACGTTTACGTGTAGAGATTGACCGCAAAACTGGTGACTATAGTACTTTCCGTCAATGGGAAGTTGTAGCTGATGAAGATCACGAAATGCCTGCATGCCAAGATGCGATTTCTGATGTAGATCCTGGACAATGGTCAATTGGTGATATTCGTGAATTAGAAGTTGAATCGATTGACTTCGGACGTATTGCTGCACAAATTGCGAAACAAGTAATTGTTCAAAAAATTCGTGAAGCAGAGCGTGCTTTAATTGCTGATGCATATGAAGCTAAAGTTGGTGAACTTATCTATGGTGAAGTTAAAAAACAAACCAAAGATGGCTTCATTATTGACTTAGGTGAAAATGCTGAAGGTTATCTTGCGCGTGAAGAAATGATTGCAAAAGAAATTCTTCGTCCTAAGCAACGTGTAAATGCAATTTTATATAGCGTAAACCGTGAAGGTCGTGGCGCACAATTATTATTGTCACGTTCTAAACCTGAAATGCTTATTTCATTAATGACAAAAGAAATTCCTGAAATTTCTGAAGAAATTATTGAAATTAAAGCTGCTGCGCGTCAGCCTGGTGTTCGTGCTAAAATTGCTGTGAAAACAAACGATCATCGTATTGATCCTGTAGGTGCTTGTATTGGTATGCGTGGTACACGTATTCAAGCAGTTCAATCAGAGTTAAATGGTGAGCGTATTGATGTTGTTGTATGGTCTGATGATCCTGCTCAATATATTGCAAGTGCTTTAGAGCCTGCTGATGTATCGGGTATTGTGATTGATGAAGAAGAACGTACAGCAGATATTATTTTTGCAACAAGCGATCAATTAGCTCGTGCAATCGGTTCACAAGGTCAAAACGTACGTTTAGCTTCTGAATTGACTGGCTACAAGTTAAATATGATGCTTGAAGACGAATATCGTGCTCGTCAGCAAAACGAAGCTCAACAGTATTTAGATATGTTTGTTGGTCGCCTTGATATTGCTGAAGATCTTGCGATGGCATTGGTTGAAATGGGCTTCACTTCTTTAGAAGAGATTGCTTATGTACCAGCTGAAACATTCGATGAAATCGAATTGGATGCTGAAGTTGTAGAAATGCTACAAAGTCGTGCGAAAGAAATTACTTTAGCTGACGCATTGAAACAACAAGAAAATATCCAAGATCCAAGTGATGAACTTCTAGCAATGGAAGGTATGACACAAGAGATCGCTTATGCGCTTGCTGCTCGTGGTGTAGTAACAATTGATGATCTTGCTGATCAAGCAACTGATGATATCGAAGATATCGACGGTTTAGGTGCTGAAAAAGCAGGTCAACTCATTATGAAAGCGCGCGAATCATGGTTTAACTAGGAGGTAATATATGACGGACAAGTCGATTGAAGAGTTGGCTATCAGCGTGAATCGTAGCGTTGAAAAGCTCCTGGAACAGGTTCGTGACGCTGGCTTACCGCAAAGTAAAGCTGACGATATTATTTCTACTGAACAACAAAGTACCTTAGTCAACCATTTGAAGAAAATTCATGGTCAAGACTCAGGTAATGCAGGACAAATCACGTTGAAACGTAAAACTACGAGTACCGCTAAAGTGGCGAGTACATCAGGTAAAGCTAAAACAATTAATGTAGAAGTTCGTAAGAAGCATACATTTGTTAAGCCAGATCCTGAACAAATTAAAGCAGAAGCTTTGGCTAAAGCTGAAGAACAAGCGAAACAAGCAACTCAAAATGTTGCGAATAAATCTACAGCGAAAGCTGAGAAACCATCACAATCTTCTGGTGCAAGTAAAGCATTAGAAGCGATGCGTGCTGCTGCAAAACAAACAACTGAAAAGCAAGAAGTATCTAAAGCTGCTGTTGTTGTTACGCGTAAATCTACAAATAAACCTGTTGTTAAAGCACAAGTTAAGCAAGTAGAAACACCTGAACAAAAGCGTGCTCGTGAAGCTCAAGCTGCACAGTTAAAAGCGGCTGAAGAAACTGCACGTCGTAAGTCAGCTGAAGAAGCACAACAACGTACACTTGAGCAAATGCGTCAAATGGCGTCTAAGTACTCTTCAGATGATGCAACTGCAACTATTCGTGTAGTGGATGATTCTCCACTAGCGGCTGGTTTAGTTGGTCAAGCATATGAAGATTCATTTGCGAAAGAAGACCGCGAAATCAAACGTGGTACGAATACTCCAACTGCACGCGCACCGAAAAAAGGTGGTCGTCGTGGTCAGGAAGAGCAAAGCTTTAGCAAACAACCTAAACGTGGTTTGAAAACAAGTTCTTCAAATAAACACGGCTTCGAAAAACCTGTTAAGAAACAAGTTTACGATGTAGAAATTGGTGAAACCATTGTTGTTGCTGACTTAGCTGCAAAAATGGCAATCAAGGTACGTGAAGTTATTAAATCACTCATGAAAATGGGCGAGCTAGTTACTCAAAACCAAGCGATTGATCAAGAAATTGCTGCACTTATTGTAGAAGAAATGGGTCATAACCCAGTTCTAGTTTCTGATACACAAGCAGAAGATAACTTATTTGAAGCTGCTGAAGAAGCGCGTGGTGCTCAGTCAACTCGTGCACCTGTTGTTACAATCATGGGTCACGTTGACCATGGTAAAACATCGCTTCTTGACCGTATTCGTCGTGCGAAAGTTGCACAAGGCGAGGCAGGTGGTATTACACAGCATATTGGTGCTTA
Organism: Acinetobacter portensis; assembly: GCF_023158935.1. Lineage (GTDB taxonomy): Bacteria > Pseudomonadota > Gammaproteobacteria > Pseudomonadales > Moraxellaceae > Acinetobacter > Acinetobacter faecalis. Next base: position 2,251,166 of record NZ_CP096120.1, on the reverse strand, counting down.
CCACGTTACAACTGACAAGGGTATGATTACTTTCCTTGATACTCCGGGACATGCTGCATTTACTGCAATGCGTTCACGTGGTGCGAAAGCAACAGATATCGTTGTTTTAGTTGTAGCAGCAGATGATGGTGTAATGCCACAAACTGCTGAAGCAATTGATCATGCTCGTGCTGCTGGTACTCCAATTATTGTTGCAATCAACAAAATGGATAAAGAGTCTGCAGATCCAGATCGCGTATTGAATGAATTAACTGTAAAAGAAATCGTACCTGAACAATGGGGCGGTGATGTTCCAGTTGCAATGGTTTCTGCGCATTCTGGTATGGGTATTGACGAATTACTTGATCTTATTTCGATTCAAGCTGAATTGTTAGAATTGAAAGCATCTGAAGAAGGTGCAGCTCAAGGTGTTGTTATTGAAGCTCGTGTAGACAACAGCCGTGGTGCGGTAACGTCTATTCTTGTTCAAAACGGTACGTTGAAAGTTGGTGATTTAGTGCTTGCTGGTGCTTCTTACGGCCGCGTACGTGCTATGACAGATGAAAATGGTAAACGTATTCAATCTGCAGGTCCTTCGATTCCTGTTGAAATCTTAGGTCTTCCAGAAGCGCCAATGGCGGGTGACGAAGTTCTTGTTGTAAGCGATGAGAAAAAAGCACGTGAAGTTGCCGATGCTCGTATGGATCGTGAACGTCAAAAACGTCTTGAACGTCAATCTGCAATGCGTCTTGAAAACATCATGGCGTCTATGGGCAAGAAAGATGTGCCTATCGTTAATGTTGTATTGAAAACAGACGTACGTGGTACGTTAGAAGCTTTACATGTTGCGCTTGCTGATCTTGCAACTGACGAAGTTAAAGTACGTATTATTGGTTCGGGCGTAGGTGCAATCACTGAGTCTGACGTAACACTTGCTGAATCTTCTGAAGCTGTTCTTCTAGGCTTTAACGTCCGTGCAGATAACGCAGCTCGTCAAAAAGCAGATGCAGATAGTATCGATATTCGTTACTACTCAATCATTTACCAATTGATTGATGATGTTAAAGCGGCAATGAGCGGTAAGCTTGAGCCAGAACATCGTGAAACAATTCTTGGTGTTGCTCAAGTACGTGAAGTATTCCATTCAAGTAAATTTGGTGCAGCAGCAGGCTGTATGGTTCTTGAAGGTACATTACATCGCAATAAACCAATTCGCGTATTACGTGATGACGTGGTTGTATTCCAAGGTGAGCTTGAGTCTCTTCGTCGCTATAAAGAAGTGGTTGAAGAAGTTCGTGCTGGTATGGAATGTGGTCTTGCGGTTAAAGGTTATAAAGACATTAAAGCACTAGATAAGATCGAAGTGTACGATGTTAAATTAATTAAACGGAGTCTTTAATGGCGGGTAGTCAACGTCTAAAGCGTATGGCGGATACAGTACAACGCGAGTTGTCTGAGCTTATCCGTCAGGAGCTTAAAGATCCACGCTTAGGTGGTCTTGTGACCATCTCTGCTGTGAAGGTTAGCCCAGACTTAGGATATGCTGAAGTTTACGTAACAGTGATGGGACGTGAACTTGGCGATGACCAAAATGAAGAAGCAAATAAAGAAACTTTAGATGTTTTAAACAAGGCATCTGGTTTCTTGCGTCATGAGTTAGGTCATCGTATTAAAACGCGTATTACACCGCGTTTGCGTTTCCATTACGATAAGACAAATGCTTATGGTAACTATATGTTTGGTCTAATTGCAGAAGCTGTGAAGGATTTACCTCCAGCTGAAGCAAAGAAAGATGATGAATAAGTCATTTTGATTTATAAAAAAAGCCACCTTAGGGTGGCTTTTTTATGATCTAAATAAAAGGTGATTTTTAGTTAATATCATCTTTAGTAGATTGGCTTTTTGCATGAAAGGCACGTCTGCGTGTGCGTTGCCAAGGTAATGGGCGATTAATTGCTTCAGGTACATCACCACTCATAGATCTTAAACGTAAGTGAAGTGCAGCTTGCGCTATTAAGTTCGCGGATACAGGCGCTGTGATAAACGCAAAGAGCGTAATTAAAATTTCTGCAAAACCAAAGCGTCCTTGAAAGGCAGAATAAATAATAGCTGCAATTAAGAAGCTACCTAAGCCTAAAGTGCTTGATTTGGTTGGTGCATGTAGGCGCATGAACAAGTCAGGAAGTCTGACCATGCCAATACCACCAATAAGCATAAAGAAAGCACCAATAAGTAAAAAAATTGAAACAAGAATTTCCATTACAAGTTGCATAGTGTGCTCCTAGTCAATTACATGACCAGATGTAAAATATCTAGCCAAAGCAGTAGTTGAAACGAAGCCAAGCATGGCAACCAATAATGCACCTTCAAATAATGAAGTACTTGCCCAATAAATACCTAAAACGACAATTAAACAAATTGCATTAAGGAATAAAGTATCTAAAGCTAGAAGGCGATCTACAATTGAAGGCCCCATAATTAAACGTACAAGGCATAAGAACATGGAGATGGTAATTGCAATCATGCAAATACTTAAAGCATAGGGCAATATACTCATGATTTATCTCCTACTTTTACGCCAAAAATGCGCATTAGCGGTTGTTCATATCGCGTTTTAATTGTCTTTATTTCATTTTCAATGTCATCTGTACTAAGTGCATGAACTAAAATATCACAACGGTCTTGGTCAATACCTGCGGTAACAGTACCTGGGGTGGTTGTAATAATCATCGCGAGAATGGAGTTTACTTCCTCATGTTCTGTGTCTAATGGAACACGGAACCATTTTGGATGTAAATTTTTAGTTGGACCAAGTACAAGTTTAGCAACGTTGATATTACAAATAATAATATCCCAAACCACAACAAAGAATAATTTAAGCGCTTCCATCCAATTAATATTTGGTGTGCGATCGATGAATGGGCTAAGAAGCTTTGGAATAATAAAAGCTAAAAGTAAAGCCATTATTAAGGTTGCAGCCTCTAAGCTTTGTGCAAGCATAATCCAGCTTAAACCGCAGAGTACAGATACTAAAGGGTGGGGAAACCAGCGATCAACAAAAGATATTTTTTGCATATTATGGCTCCTCCGCAGGTTTAAGTTGGTCTATTTCAGGATGATCTTCTTGAATATCTTGCTCTAAAATTTGACGCTTTTTGTATTCAGAAATGTGTTCGCCATTTAGCGTTTCCTTAGAGATAACATAAGGAATGAGATGTGCATTTGGATCGACCGTTTCACCACCATATTTGGTTTCAGGTAAATTTTTTGCATCAAAAGGTTGAACGCTAATAAACTCACCATGCTCATCTTTTTTCAAGAAAGTTGCTTCGTATAATGCGTTATTTTGAATTTGCGTAGCCGTATTTGAAATGTATTGATAAATAGGATTTGCAAATACAACATAAAGAACTAAAGCTGAAAGTAAGATGTAAATGGCATGATCATTACGTTTTGGTGCAACTTCAGGTAATGCTTGATACTTAGCATATTCAGGCTTTTTAGGATCAACTTCTGGTTTGGTCGAACGCCAGAACAGAATAAAACCTACACGTGTGAATGCAATAATGCTAAGCAAACTCACCACTAAAACAGTAATAATAATAACAAGTTGATATGGTGATTGAGCTGTTGCTTGTAACAAGAATACCTTACCAAAGAAGCCGCTGAATGGCGGTAAACCCGCCATCATTAAGGCAATAATAAAGTAGGTAATAGATACAACTTTATGTTGTTTGATCTGCGGTGCAATTTTAAAGTGATCTTTAAATTCGCCACGCTGAGATGTAATCCATCCTGATAGTAAATAAAATGCAGCAGCAATTAATGTGCTGTGTACTAAGTAGTACAGTGCCGCAGCCCAAGCTTGTGTATTGAATAAAGAAATTGCAATTAAGATTGTGCCAATAGATGACAAAATCATAAAGCCAACAAAACGTCTTAAACGTTCAGCCCCAACAGCGCAAATTGCACCATAAACTGATGTTATTAAACCAATTGGCAGTAATAGATTTTGTAAAATTGAGCGGCTTAATTCATCATCAAACACAGTGCCATTTACACGTAAAATTGCGTAAATACCCACTTTGGTCATAATGGTAAAAATAGCAGCGACAGGCGTGGTTGCAACAGCATAGGTTTTTGGTAGCCAAAAACCAACAGGCAACATGGCTGCTTTAATACCAAATACAATAAATAGAAGTAATCCACCTGCAACGGCAAGTCTATGCTGATCTGGTTCAAGTAACGGTATTAGTCGTGCAACATCTGCCATATTCAGGCTACCTACGCTGCCATAAATAATACCTAAACCAATAAGGAAGAGGGCAGAGGCAAGTAGGTTGATGGTAACGTAATGAATACCAAGCTGGAATCGTGCTCTGCCTTGTCCATGAATAAGTAGGACATAAGATGCCATGAGCAAAATTTCAAAGAATACGAATAAGTTAAATAAATCACCAGTAAGGAATGCGCCACAAAGTCCCATGAGTAAAAAATGGAACATTGCATGGAAATAGCGCCCACGTTCATCCCACTCTTTACTTGCATACCACATAATGGGAACGGCAATGGAGTAGGTGAGCACAAGCATGAATGCAGAAAGCTGATCGAGGACTAAAACAATACCAAAAGGTGCAGCCCATTCGCTTAAGTTATAAACAGAGACCTGTCCACTACTTGCAAAAATTAAATAGTTAACCGCAGTAAAAAGGCCCAGTGCAGAGGATGTGTAGCTAATGGCACGACGCCAAGGTTGACGCCAGTCATGTGCAAGCGAACCTGAACCTGGATTACCTAAAAGTACTAAAATAAATGCAGTAAAAGCAGGAATTAAAATACTAAAAATTGGGGTGTGTTGTATCCAAAATTGGATGTAGTCATTCATCATGGCTCATCCTCACGTGGGTCAATTTGCGGTAATTCTTCTTTGGAGTCAACGTGGTCTGTTCCTGTTTCAAAACGACTGCGTAATGCAAGTTGCACAATAAATGCAGTGGTTGCAAAACCAATGACAATTGCAGTTAAAACTAAAGCTTGTGGGAGTGGATCTGTTACACGTTCTGTAGATGTTAGTACAGCAGGTGCATTCAATTGAATGCGTCCCATGGCAAATAAGAATAAATTGACTGCATAGCCAATCATCGCTAAACCTAAAACCACAGGAAAAGTACGCGCACGAAGTATTAAATAAATACCTGTTGCGCTGAGTAATCCAATTGAAGAGGCAAGTAAAATTTCTAAACTAATCATGTTTTCACCCCTTCGGAACTGGACCAGTGATACTGGTATGACGTGAGTCGCCTAGTACGGAAATCATCAGCATGGTCGCGCCAACAACTGTGATATAAACGCCTAAGTCGAAAATAGCCGCAGATGCCAAATGTATTTCACCTAAAATTGGTGGACTTACATAAATATGTGCGCTTGTTAGGAATGGGCGCCCCCAAAGCCATGCGCCAATACCTGATAGACCTGCAATAACTAAACCAATACCAATCCAAATTTCGTATAAACGACCAGATTTAGCTTTTAATAAGCGTTCTGCTTGATCTTGTCCTAAAGCGATATATTGAATAACAAGTGCAAGAGAGGTGATTAATCCTGCAATGAATCCACCGCCAGGGAGGTTGTGACCACGTAAGAAAATATACAGGCTTACAACTAAAGCTAAGGCTAAAATCCAAGAAGATGTAATACGGAACATCAGTGGAGATGGGTTAAAGCGGTAGCTTAGACCTTGTGTTGTAGTTGTGCCGTGAGCACGCATACCATCCATTAAGCAAAGTGCACCAATAGCAGCAATACCTAATACTGTAATTTCACCAAATGTATCGAAACCACGGAAGTCCACTAGAATTACGTTTACAACGTTTGTACCACCACCAAGCGGAATGGCTTGTTGCATGAAGAACCACGAAATTGAATTGTGATCGCGGGTTAAAATTAGCCACGTAATCCAAGCGATACCTACACCACCAGAAATGGCAATGATTGCATCTCTCCAACGTCTAGGCACTGAAGATTCATAAGGTGTAAGCTGTGGAAGTAACGACAAGCTCATGAGTAATAGAACAGTTGTTACTACGTCTACTGTAATTTGTGTAAGTGCTAAGTCAGGTGCAGAGAAGCAAACAAATACAATAGTGACTACCAAGCCAACAGCACCACTAATTAAAATGGCTTTAATACGCTCGTGGTGGAACCAAAGCATCATCCAACATGCAGAGAACAGTAGCAGCCAAAGAACAATAGCAATAGCAGGAGCGTGGGTTAATTCGCGTGTTCCTGTGGTGAGCCCTGAGTTGAATAGTGGAATGGCAACAACAGCAATACTGAAAAATACAATCCATAAAAGATAGCTTTGTAATTTTCCATTTTCAGTTGCGCGCTTAAACTTGCGTGAATTAAGTAATAAATGTTTTAAAAATAAGTCGAATAAAACGCGACCTTGGAATTTTCCTAAATAAGGATCTAGGTCAATTTCACGAATTTTTCCGCCTTTTGCTAAAGCAAAATAGAAGCTAACCCCACCAATTAATGCAATAAAACTCATCAGCAATGGCGTGTTAAAACCATGCCAAATTGCAATATGCACACCTTCAAAATTAGCGAGTTGTGTACTTGCTCGAGCGGTACTATTAACAATATTTTCAAGTAATAGCGCAGGTAAAATACCGACTAAAATACATAATACTGCAAGTAGTGTTGCAGGTGCTCTCATACCAAAAGTAGGTTCGTGAGCATCTTTATTTGGAACATTTTTGCCAACAGGGCCATCAAAGAATACGCCGTGAACAAGGCGTACAGAATAAGCCACTGCAAAAATACCTGCAAAAGTTGCAATAATTGCAGATACAACCATGACAGGACCTGACAAATTAGCCAGTAGTTCTGTAAAGAACATTTCCTTAGACAAGAAGCCGTTAGTGAGTGGAACGCCTGCCATAGAAGCAGCAGTGACCATTGTTAAGGTTGCTGTAAATGGAAGAAGTTGCCATAAGCCACTTAACTTACGTAAATCACGTGTGCCTGATTCATGGTCAATGATTCCTGCAATCATGAACAATGCAGCTTTAAACGTTGCATGGTTAATAATATGGAAAATTGCTGCCGCAACAGCAAGAGGAGAGCCAATACCCAGTAAACAAACAATAAGACCTAAATGACTAATGGTTGAATAGGCCAATAATCCTTTTAAATCTTCTTTAAATATGGCAAAGAAAGCTGCCATACATAAAGTGAATAATCCAACAAAAGTGACAATGTTATGGTAAAGCGCAGCACCTGCGAAAATTGGAAGTAAACGTGCAAGTAAGAAAATACCTGCTTTTACCATAGTTGCAGAGTGTAAGTATGCAGATACAGGCGTTGGTGCAGCCATTGCATTGGGTAACCAAAAGTGGAATGGGAATTGCGCACTTTTGGTGAATGCACCTAATAAAATTAATAATAGGGTTGGAACAAATAAAGCATGGTTTTGAATTTGCTCAGACATTCCTAAAATTTGGTCTATTTGATAGGTACCTGTAATTTGCCCTAATAAAATAAAGCCACCAAGCATGGCCAAACCACCCATACCTGTAATGGTCAGTGCCATACGAGAACCACGTTGAGCAGCTTCGTAGTTACTCCAATAACCAACAAGTAGGAATGATGAAATACTGGTAAGTTCCCAAAATACGAGTAATAAAAGTAAATTGTTAGATAGGGAAATGCCAAGCATTGCTGCCATAAACAGCATGAGTAATAAATATAATTTACTGAGAGAATTTTTAGGGCTTAAATAATAATATGCATAAATAAAAATAAGCGTACCAATTCCCGTAATAAGTAGGGAAAAGAGTAAACCAAGTGCATCGAGGCGGAAACTGAGGTCTATACCTAATTGAGGTAACCAAGACCATGTTTGAATAATGGTTTCGCCATTAAATACGGCTTGGGCTTGAGTCAGTAACAAAATTAAGCTTGTGAGACTGACTCCAATGGCACCTAAAGCCGTTACCCCGCGCGAGAATTTCTTCAGCCACGAGACAAGTATTGTGCCTAGTACTAACGGTAACAATATAATAATCGGTAGCACACTCGTATCCATTGTCATGATTTAGGTCGAAAAACCTAACGTGAATCTTAATCTTTCAATGATTATAGGACAGCAAAGAACTATCCAAGTTTCTAAATCTTGAAAGCCAAATGTTTAATCTAGATGAACAGTAAGTTGTATTGCGCAACTTAGGAATGATTGCAAAATCCGATATTTTTACAAAATTTGCAAATAAATCCGATCATATTACAGCCAAGGCGCAACATCAATCTTTTTCGGTCTCACATAAAACATTATACGCTGAGTTCATTTGACTATGGGTTGGCTGTATGAAGAGTTATTTTTAATAAATGTAAGCAAGGGCTTAATTTGAATAAGTTTTACTCATGTAATTTATGTTCGGAACTTATGCTTTCTTTATTATTGAGCAACAAAAGTAGATCTTTAAATTGTTCGGCATCTAAATTTTCATGAATAAGTTCATACATGCTTTGTGCTGTATTTAATGGTTCACTTAAGTGTTCGATATTTTCAGATTCTTCGGAAAGAAGAGTTTCTGAATCTAAGTTTAAATTTTGATAAATTTCATCAAATTTAACGTTAAATTGCGGTGGCATTATTGGATGTAATTGCTGATTTTGCAATTGTAAGCATTGATAGTCTGCTGCTTGTTCTAATAATTCTACGCGATTGCCTGTCGCAATAATTTGTAATTGCGGAAATGCTTTATTTAAGCGAGTTAAAATATTTGAGCATTCATCTTGATCAAGCTGTTGGTCAATTTCATCAATCAGTAAAATACCATCACCTTCTAAACATGGATAAAGGCTTGATGGATTTAGCAAACACATTCGACGAACAATATCTCCAATCAAAGCAATCCAATTTTTTAAGCTATTGGAAAGTTGTTGGAACATCATTGTTTTGCCTTGGTACGTCACCATAAGTTGAAGTTTAGGCAAGTATTGCAAATAGATGTTACTTAGGTCTGGGAATATGATTGCAAGTGCATCTTTTAATGCTGTTAAGTTTGGCGCATGCATTTGGTTGTATGCATTAATAAGTGCCGAACTTAAATCTTGATGTGGATCATTGCTTTGTTGACTTGCAATTAAGCGATTCACTAAATCTGTAGTTTGTGCATTTTCAATATCTGAAATTTCACGAAACCATTCAAAAAAACGTGCGAATGTTGTGTATGGAATGGCGGTAATTTCATAAGCATTTCCTGCTTGAAAAATGGCAGGATTATTTTTGTTAATTAAATTAATTTCGTGGACAAAACGCTCGGAAGGGTAATAGGCAATAAGCGGTAAACCTTGTAAAGGATCTAACTGAGCTGCTTTTTGATAGAGCGTAACAAGCTTTTCTAATTTTTGAGTTTCAACTTTGCTATGACCTGCTGAAGCTTTAGTCTGCGTTTTATAAAGTTGCCAATCACATATTTGAGTTTCAATTTCGCTTAAATTTATAGATTCAGGTAGAGAGCCAATCTCTGTAGGAATATGAACTTTTATATCTATTTTGGCTTGTAGACGATTTTGCATAATGTCTTGGTCAGGTAAAACTGCACCTGCCGTACGAGCATCTTTATAGCGTGCAGAAAACCAAGTGAGCGCTAAGAAAGTAGAGCGCAGTAAAGATGTTTTTCCTGAACATTGATCACCTAAAATAAGGGTAATAGGTGTACTTTCGTATTCGAAATTTATTTTAGTGTCGGTAAAATGTGTAATGTGTTTGAATTGTATAGATTTTATTTTCATAGAATGCCTATTTTTAATTAACCCACAGCTTTACGTAAGGACGTTGGCATTTTAATTTTTAGTTTTTGAACCAAGTCGTAAATGTGGTGAATATTTAAGCTTAACTTAGCACGAGTGCATGCGACGTATAATAAACGTAACTCTTCATCGCTAATTTTAAAGTCTTTATCGTTTAGTCTAAATTGGTAATCGTCTTCAATATGAACACGATCCCATTCTAAACCTTTGGCTTTATGCGCTGTTGAAATAATATAGTCAGCTTGACCAATAGGGGTGATTTTGGCTAAAGCACGTTTTAACGGATCAGTTCCATGATCATCCACAAGTTTTACTAAAGGTTTAATGTCGCTGCCATCATTGGTTTCACAATATTCGTGAACATCATGCCAAGAATTAAACCAAGCGAGTTCAGGAACATCAACTACACGTTTGCCTTGTTTAAGCATACTTGCTGCATCAACAAATTTATTGAGTTTTACATGGTCGGCTTGAAGGCTCACTTTATCGCCATGTACCAAACCTGAAAGTAAAAGTTCCATTGCACGTGCATTGGTACGGCATAAAATCGCATCACGCATTTTGGTATGCGGTTTATTTACCACTTTTGAGTTGAGCTGTGGATTACCCAATAAAGGCACAGTTTCATTCAACGCACCTAAAATGGCATTTGCATTCAGCGCAATTTCTTCACCAAAACGGAACGATGTTGTTAATCGAGATTCTGGTAACGGTAATTGTTGCATGGCATTGACCGCACCACGCCAAGCGTAAATTTGCTGATGTGCATCGCCTACATAAATGACTTGAGAATTACGCTGTTTGAGCAAAATCCCAAGCATGAGCGGATCGGCATCTTGTGCTTCATCAAACAAAACATAGTCAGATGGAATATTCGGTTCAGACAATGCCCAAAGTTTTAAGTAAATATCGTGCCCAATACCTGCCTGATGATTGGGATCAATTGATTCTAACCAACGACGCTCAACGGCTTTATATAAATGAATTTGTAAAGATTCAATATCATCTGGATGCAACCAACTTGGCGCTTGAATATGACGAGGAGCAGGGTATTGCGAACTTGTAGAGCAAAAATAACTAACAGTATTTGCAACTAAGCTTGCTAAACGTGAAGGCATTAAAACGTATTTTTCATAACGTCCGCCCATCATTCTACGAAGCGTAATAGGTTCTAAGCGATATTCTTTGGCAATAAAACTTGGGCTTAAACGTGGCAAGCGAAGTTTATCGGTTACTCCACGTGGAACGCTTCTATACGCTAAAGAGTGGAATGTTCGACAATCGACATTTCGATGAAATTTACTTTGCGCTTCTGCTGCAATGGTTTTATTAAATGCGAGATACATGCCACGTCTTTGTGGCATGGCTTCGCTAATCATTTGTAAAGTTGTGGTTTTACCTGTGCCTGCATACGCAATAACTTTGAAAGATTTCCCAAGACGTGCGTTATCAATCGCTGTTGCTTGTTCATAGGTCGCACTTGGTTTGTTATTTTCAGACACAGATAATTTACTTTTAATTAATGTTGGCGATTCGATTTTTCAACCAAGCCAGATAAACCTTGACGACGCGCAAGTTCGTTAAGTACCAATTGAACATCTAAATCGAAATAGCCAAGCATTACAATGGTATGGAACCAAAGGTCAGCGACTTCATAAATCACATCATTTTTATTGTCTTCATTGGCTTTTGTATCAAAATCTTTAGCAGAAATAATGGTTTCAACGCTTTCTTCGCCCACTTTTTCTAAAATTTTGTTTAAGCCTTTATGGTAAAGCTTTGCTACATAAGATGAATCAGGATCGGCTTTTTTACGCTCCGCCATCATTTTGCCTAAATAAGACAAAACATCAACTTGTTCAGATTTTGCATTTGATGCATTCATTGCAAGCGTATGTGGATTTGTCGATTTTTCACCGTAAATCTGGTTCGGATCTTTTATTTGAGCGTCTACAATTTCCCAACCATTTGGCGTAAGTTTACGGTAGAAGCAAGATTCACGACCCGTATGGCAAGCAATTCCGCCATGTTGTTCAATTTGAAGAACAATGACATCTGCATCGCAGTCTAAACGAATTTCATGAACTGTTTGGAAGTGACCTGATTCTTCGCCTTTATGCCACAATTTATTACGTGAGCGAGAGTAATAAACTGCTTGGTTTTTTTCAGCCGTTAAGGTTAAAGCTTCGCGGTTCATCCACGCAACCATCAGCACACGACCAGTTTGATGATGCTGAGCAATAGCAGGCACTAAGCCTTGTTCGTTAAATTTTACTTCATCGAGCCATTGCACATTATTCATGAGTATTTCACCAAAATATTTTCAAAAAATTAATCAATACGTTTGCCGTATTGTTTCGATAGTGTACGGCATCCACATCCTTTTAAGGAAATAAATCTTAATCTATTTTTAAATTGTTAGTTGCCAAATAGGTCTGATCTTTCGAATGTTTTGCAATAACTTCAGCATTTATGCTTTGCAACATATTCAATTTTAGAGATTATAAATCTTGCATAAATTCCGCAAAATTTTGCTTTTCAATCATTTCTAAAAATTCATCGCCCAAACGCTGACTTTCCGCCACACTTTGGTTCCACAATTGAATACGTTTTTGTTGATCTAAACCCTTTAAAGTAAAGTCTTTACGGTCAGGCAAACGACCTAAAGGTAAAGAATTTAAATATTCTTGAGATGGTGATAACAATAATGTTCGTGCTTGATTTTCAGGGTTTGCTTTTCTACTTTTAAACATTTTATCAAACCAACCGGGTGTAATGCTGTCGGTAAAATGTGGATATAAAACAATGCCTTTGCTTTGAAATGGCAGGTCTATGTGATAATCAATTAAACCACCATCTCTGTAACTGCCTTGAGGTGCATTTGGAATATCGCGAACCGCAGACATAACTCCCGGAATAGAAGCTGAAGCCATCAACCAAGGTGTTACATTTTCAAGGTTGAGTGCTTGATAATGCGTAATAAAGTCATCATCTACTTTAAATTGTTCGCCAATATTAGGTTGGCTAATGACACGTTGCATGAATAAACGATTATGTTTACGCGCAACTGCGTTACTACTGACAATTCCTGCAACTGAAGCAAGTAGTGGAAGTGATTTATCACTTTGGAAAATATGTTGTGCTTTTACGGAAATAACTGCAATGTGATAATCGGGGTGTTCAACGAGTTGTTGTTCTTTACCCTGAATTAAATCAAAAAGCATATTTCTACAAATATCACCGACTTCTTGGCGTGACATTTTATTGGTGAAATGCAAATTTGTATAAAGCTCAGAAAGTCTTTCTGTGCCTTCTTTTGCACCCCAAGCCAAAATGCTCGCAAAACGCCAACTACCAATGCTTGAACCAATGACTGTTCTACGCTGTGGTATTTGCGCTAAAAAATCACCAAAAATTGCTTGATCTAAACCTTGAATACCAATGCCTTTCGGACCACCTGCTGCACCGGGAATAGTATCTACCTGATGTGCGTGTAAGCCTTCTTTTTCAATAAGTTTACGTGCAAGATGACCTGCACGAATATTTAAAGCACGTGGTTGTTTTTTTAGAATTTGCATCACAATTTTTGATCATTACAAACGTGTAAATGATTGTAGATGAAGAAATTATATGAGCAATGGCAGGAGTGGTCACTTGTTGACTCAAGAGTCATAAGCGATTTTCTTTTGATAAAAAAATACCTGCTTTTAAAGCAGGTATTTGAAATACGTTTAATACGATGTTTATTTTGAAATACGCCAAATTGCCAAAATACTTGATAGTGCAATTAAAACAACAGAAATGTACCAAGGCGCAATGACAGAGATTGCGAGGAATATCGCCATAATACTGCCAAAAATCCAACTACGTTTTTGTTGATGTTCCATTTGCAAACGCATATTTTGCAATTCTTGTAATTGCTTCGCTTGCCATGCAGATTGGTTTTTTAAACCATTTAAGCTATCAATCATTAAGCTTGGTAAATCTTGTGCACCAAGAAGTAAGTCAGGAATTTGCTGACCTAGCTCTTTCATGTTTTTCACAGGATTCATGTTGGCTTTGACCCAATCTGTCAAAATTGGTTTTGCAAGTTGCCAAATATCTAAGTCTGGATATAAATCTGTACCTAAGCCTTCCACATGAACTAATGTTTTCAGTAAAAGCATAAGTTGAGGTGGAATTTCTAAATGGAAACGACGAGCAATATCCATGACTTCAAGCAAAATTCCTGCAAAATCTAGCTCGCTCATTGGTTTTGAAACCATTGGGCCAACTGTACGACGCATTTCTCTTGCTAAGCCGTCTTGATCTGTTCCCGGTGGAATCCAACCTGCTTGATGCACAATTTGAATGAGTTGCATGAAATTGCTGTTCATGACAGCAAGTAACATACGTGCAACGGTCATTTGATCGTGCTTAGACAGCTCACCCATAATGGCGCAATCCAACGCAATATAGCGTGGTGCATTTGGATTAATAGTTTCTACAAAAATATTTCCCGGATGCATATCTGCATGGAAAAAGTTATCGCGGAATACTTGGGTAAAGAAAATGGTTAAACCTTTTTCAGCAAGATCTTTACGATCCATACCCAATCTATCGAATGTTGCTGTGTCTGAAATTGGAACGCCTGTAATACGCTCTGCAACCATTACATCTTTGCTATCCATATACACTTCAGGCACATACATCATGCTTGAGCCTGTGAAGTAATGGCGCATACGACGTGTGTTGTCTGCTTCTAAAGTTAAATCGAGTTCTTTAAGAATGATTTGACGATAGTCTTGAATAATTTCAGATAAATGCAAAGCACGTGCAGCTTCTAGACGTTTTTCTAGGTTATGACCTAGCCATTCTAGAATTTCAAAATCTTGAATAATTTGCGCGCGAATATCTGGGCGTGTCACTTTTACAACAACTTCACGCCCGTCATGTAATGCTGCGGTATGAACTTGTGCAATAGATGCTGCTGCTAAAGGTTGCTCATCGAAACGAGAAAAAAGCGTTGCAACATCTGCTTTAAGTGAGTTTTGAATTCGTGATTTTACAACATCAACACTATATGGTTTTACTTGGTCTTGTAGCAGTGTGAGTTGTTGTAAAACTTCAGGTGGAATTAAGTCGCGACGTGTTGAAAGCAACTGTCCCATTTTAATAGCAAGTGGTCCCATATCTTCCAAAGCTTGTTTTAGCTTTAAAGGATTTTTAGTTTCTTTGCTTGACCATGCAGCAGGGTGCATGCGAATGATGCTTAAAACATGACGGGCTTTTTCAGGCAATTCATCCGCAGGGAACAACGTGTCGAGTCTATAGTGCGCTGCAATACGCCAAAGTTCGAGTAAACGTGAAACGTGCGGAATCATATATGTAATTACCTAATTTTGAGTTGTATTTTCTAATGCATCGACTTGCGATTGAAGCTGTTGAATTTTAGCTTCAGCGCGGTCTAAGTTTTGTTTGAAAGTACGAGTATCTTGATTTAAATCGTCCATTTGCCAACGTGAAGCAAATAACCCCGTGTCTTCTTTCAACGCATCTTCAGCGAAAAATGCATAACTTTGCAAAGTCTTTTTTAAATGCTTGGGCGCACGTTGAATTTTACCAATTTCATGTGCAAGGCTAGGACCAATCCAAGGACTTAAATGCGAAGCTAAATCTGGTTCAGCTTGTTGCATAATTTTTTGGATGTCTTGCAATAAGTGATAATCACCTTGAAGTGGAATATTTCCAACTTCATCTGAAACCAAAAGCTTCAGTAGCTCAACAACATTTTTTACGTGTAATGTTGCTGTTGCTTCAAAAACTTGTTGGGTTTTATCGAAAGGGCGTTGTTCAAATATTGAAGATGCTTCGCTATGACCCGTTACAGTTGGTTCTAAACGAACTTTATTTTCATCGAAGAAAACATCAACTGAAAGTTGTGGTTTGTCTAAAACCACACGAAGCATTTTGCCTTGAAGTGCATTGAGCTGAATGCGAGTAATCGCATCCAAATCAATAACATGGTTAACTAATCGTTCAACTGCACCAAGTGCCAGAATCGACCACATAGTAAAACCCTTAGAGTTTGAAACCACGATGAACAGCAACAACACCTGCTGTTAAGTTGTGATAATCACAGTTTTGGAATCCAGCATTTTCCATCATACCTTTTAAAGTACGTTGGTCTGGGTGCATACGAATAGATTCTGCTAAATATTTATAACTTTCTGAGTCATTTGCAATGATTTTACCCATAATTGGTAAAGCCGTGAATGAATACAAATCGTAAATTTTAGCGAATGGTTCAAATACAGGTTTAGAGAATTCTAAAATAAGTAAACGACCACCTGGCTTAAGCACACGGTACATTGCAGCAAGTGCAGCATCTTTATCTGTTACGTTGCGTAGACCAAAAGAAATAGTAAGAAGATCGAAGCTATTATCTTCAAATGGTTCTAAAGTTTCAGCATTGGCAAGTACGAAATCTACATTTGTGCAGCCTGCATCGATTAAACGATCACGACCAACATTGAGCATAGATTCGTTAATGTCTGAAAGGACAACATGACCTGTTGGACCTACTTCACGGCTAAATACTTTTGCAAGGTCACCTGTACCGCCAGCAATATCAAGTACGCGTTGACCACGACGAACGCCCGACATATTAATTGCAAAGCGTTTCCAAAGGCGGTGAATACCAAATGACATTAAGTCATTCATGATGTCGTATTTGCTTGCAACAGAATGGAAAACTTCAGCTACTTTTTGAGCCTTATCTTCACTGCTTACAGTTTGGTAGCCAAAATGCGTAGTTGCACCTACATTGCCTGTGTTTGCACCACGTGGAAGATTATATTTAGGAACAGAGCCAGTTGCAGGTGTGTCTGAAGTTGGTAGTTCTAAAGATTGTTGTTGACCTTGTGGCGCACCTTGAGGAAGTGGCTCGGTTAGAAAAGGACTCACTTTGTCTGTTTGTGCCGACGCAGAAGAAGGGGTAGGCGTTTGATTTTCATTCGACATTTGAGTCACTCCTAACATAAGAATAGGGTTAATGTTGCAGTGCTTGCATGATGACAGATTATGAGTCGATATACAGCAATCAGCGTGCAATTGTTATGAATAATATACAGGAAAATAAAGCGAAGACTTATTTCCCCTTTAAATAGTTTTGCCCATTATTGAAATGGATTTAAATCGCCAGCATGAACTTTATCAACTATTTGTCGTTCAATTGCAGTAAATTCTTTTACAAATTTCTCTGCCGACTTTAACGGTTTTAGCGCTAAAAAGCCATCTTGCATAAAGTCATACATTACTTCAAAGTGATATTTAGTTGCTGCACCTTTACACATTTTAAATGCAGCTTGAACCATAAATGAACGCATGTATTTGTCTAAACTTATACCAAGTTCATCTAGCAGGCGTAGTTGCCTTAAGCGGTTTTCACCTTGATTGAGCTTTAAGTAGGTTAAGCGCATCATTTCATCTGTTAAAGCAGGATTATTTGGATAATCTTCAAGTAATTGAATGGCAACTTCTTCATCTAGCTGAACGGCTAAAATGGCTAATGTCACACCTGCTGTTCCTGTTTTAATGGCATTTTCAGGAATGAGTTTTTCTGCTTTATGTGCATATTTTACAAGTCGTGCAATTTGTCCTGCTAAAGCATCGAAATCTGGCCCGCCATACAGTCGATTTAAAAAATATTCTGACATTAAAATATTTTGTTTTTCTGCAAATTGTTTCGCATGTGTACGTTGTATGCGTTGCTTTTGCCATGTTTGCACGTCTTGTAGGCGGTAAAAAATGTCCTGATTTTTATGGTATTTCAGTTGGTAATAAAGTTCTAAAAGCTCATCTAAAACAGCAAGTTTAGACATGTATCGTCTCAGGTGATGTACTTAATGCATGAATTTTAGTGTGAGTTTTATAGTTACGCTATGGTTTGGGAGAAAAAAGTCATGAAATGATGCGTCAGTGTGTTTTAAATAAAGTCATTTGTTGAGAAAGATTGTTGGAGTGTAGCGTGACGAATTTGGTTAAATAGAATTGTGGAATAATAATGAAATAATGAGTAACTAAAGAAATTACTTTATATCGAATAATATCAAATCCAATTACTTAACAAAAACTCTCTCATACCAAACCCTATTTTTTATATACTCAAGAAATAGGGCGCTAAAAGTATGAATCATGATGTTAAAAGAAACTGAATTTAAACCAATGCAAGAAGAACAATTGTCTGTAGAGCTTATTCAAGCGCAATACGCTATGAAAGAAACTCGCGGGCAGTCAAACGCCAAAAGCTTACTTATTTTAGTCAATGGAATTGAACTTGCAGGTAAAGGCGAAGCGGTTAAACAACTACGTGAATGGGTCGATCCACGCTATTTACGTGTAAAAGCAGATGCGCCACATATATTCGATCATAAAAAAACATTTTGGCAGCCATATTCACGCTCTATTCCTGCCGAAGGGCAAATTTTGGTGATGTTTGGCAACTGGTACACAGATTTATTATCAACCGCATCTCATGTTTCAAACCCATTAGATTCAACACTTTTTGATGAATACGTGGAAAACATGAGAGCCTATGAACAAGACTTAAAAAATAACAATGTAGATGTCATTAAAATTTGGTTCGACCTATCTTGGAAATCATTACAAAGTCGTTTAAATGAAATGGATCCAAGCGAAGTGCATTGGCACAAATTACATGGTTTAGATTGGCGCAATAAAAAACAATACGATAATTTGCAACGCTTACGTCAGCGCTTTACAGAAGATTGGATTGTTATTGATTGTGAAGATAAAATTTCACGAGATCAGCAATTTGCACAGCATGTTTTACGCAAATTAAAGCATCTTCCAGAACATCAAACAAAAGCCAAAGGAAAATGGAAACAAGCAAAAATACCTGAAATTTTAGTGAATCCTCCGCAAGTAGAAATTTCTGAAAAAGACTACAAAGAAGAATTAAAAAAACTGACATCTAAAGTTTCTAAAGCTTTACGTTTTGATGACCGAAATGTCGTAATTGTTTTTGAAGGTATGGATGCTGCAGGAAAGGGCGGTGCGATTAAACGCATTGTGAAAAAGCTCGATCCACGTGAATATGAAATTCATACCATTGCAGCACCTGAAAAATATGAATTGGCACGACCATATTTATGGCGCTTTTGGACAAAGTTACAACCTGAAGAAAAGATTAGTATTTTTGATCGATCTTGGTACGGACGTGTTTTGGTAGAGCGTATTGAAGGCTTTGCGAACGATGCTGAATGGCAACGTGCTTATAATGAAATAAATCGTTTTGAAAAAGATTTATTCGATAGTCGAACTTTAGTCATTAAATTTTGGCTTGCAATTAGCAAAGATGAGCAAGAAATACGCTTTAAATCACGTGAAGAAACACCGCATAAATACTTTAAAATTACTGCGGAAGATTGGCGTAATAGAGAACGTTGGGATGATTATTTAAAAGCCGCAGCAGATATATTTGAACGAACAAATACAGATTATGCGCCGTGGCATGTTATTGCGACAGACAATAAACAATTTGCACGTTTGGAAGTATTAAAAGCAATTTTAAAACAACTAAATATAGATTAAATCTATAAAAAACCTCTGCTATTTATTTGAAATAGCAGAGGTTAAATACTTAAACTTTTAGTGTGTTTAATTCAAATTATTGAACAATTGCGGTCTTTTGTTTTTGCTGAATTTGAAGTGCTAAACGGTAGCAATCTTCAACATGCGCTTCAGCTACTTTTTTCATGACAAAATAACCTAAGCTTGCAGCAATAATTTGCCCACCAAGTGGAATAAATTTGGTGACTTGTTTGGTAATTACTTTGGCTGCAACGTTATTAATCGATTTTTTGACCGCAGTACGTGCCACAACTAAGCCAGAAAATTCGATGCCGCGTTTGCGTAGTTCTTGCCAATGAACTTCTTTGGTTTTTGGGTCATACACACTAATCTGTTCAGGTGCTAAACCAAAACGTGTATTAATTTCAGGAATAAGCTGCGACAAAATGCCAACGTCAATTACGACATCTATAAAAGGCACAGGAATAACGGCAGCACCCGCAGAAAAATAAGAACGCTTTTTTACAAGTTCGAGGCATTCAGCACGAATAGCTTCAATATTCAGCGTTGGATCAATTGATTCAGGAATATTATCTATTTTCATATTATAAGTACCTTAAAAGCGTATAAATTTTCTATGTAAAACTTTTGAAGATGCTTTATTCAAAGTATTTTTACCGTGAATAACGTTTTTAAAGTGACATAGACAGACATTGAAGTATAGTAAATAATCTTTATGGTTTTGTATTGCAAAAATTGAAAAGGAATTAAACTTAATGGGGATTCATGTCATTCAAAGTCAGCGTATAGATGTGCTTGTTGATGCGATGCTAAAGGCTGTTCGAAAACCGACATCTAACCCATTTGACGTGTTAAAAACACAACATTTTATTGTACCTTCACCTGCTATTGAAGCATGGCTAACACAGCGTTTGGCAGAAAAAAAAGGCATTAGTGCGAACACGTTATTTCATCATCGAATTCGTGGTTTTCAATGGTCTGCCTATCAGCAAGTTTTACAAAACGATAAAGACAAAGTCCGTAAAGCCAATATTCCTAGATTAATTATTAAATGGCGTGTGTTTCAGGCGCTTAAAGAATTTATTCAAGCAGAACAAAATCCTCTCGAATCAAAACATCCACTTTACCCAATTGTTCAGCGTATTTATGACAGTGCAGATCGTTTAGAACAGGGTTTAGAAAAGCAGCTTAAAAAGCAAAATATGTTGTACTGGGTGTCTCAACAAGTATCTCAACTATTTTCCAATTACATGAGTTATAGAGGACATTGTCAAAAAGCTTGTGAAGGCACATGTAATTGCCAAACCAATTGGCTAGAAGCTTGGGGACAAAATAAAGAACTGAATATAGAAAACATGTTCTTTAAAACCAACACGGAAATTTCAGTATTTACCTTAAATCAAGCGCAAGAATTAGAAGCTTGGCAACGTTGGCTGTGGCAAGAAGTTTTCGACCAAGACTTTAAGGAAATGGAAGAAATTGATGTTCTATTTTGGCAAGCTTTAGGTTCACCTAAACAGCCCAATGATGTTCTTAAAAAGTTACCTAATCAACTTGTGGTATTTACACTATTAGATTTACCGCCAAGCCAATTACAGTTTTTGCGCCGTTTGGGGCAATACATTGATATTTATATTTTGCATTACAACCCATCGCAAGAGTATTGGGCAGATAGTGTCGATCCAAATTGGAAAGCACGTTATGACGTTCGGGTAAAAGAGCGTTTCATTGAAAAAAATCCGAATGCAACCGATGCACAAATTCAAAAGTTTTTTGAAGAATTTACCTTAAATTTTAATGCTCAAACGCGTGAATCACGCCATCCATTACTCACACGTTTTGGTAAGCAAGCACGTGACCATTTCTCTTTATTATCTAATTTGTCATCAGGGGAAGAAGGGGTTTGGGCAGACCTTTTTGTCGATGAGTATGCAGATACGTTGCTGGCAAAAGTTCAGTCAGATATTTTGTATTTGGTTGAGCCTGAAAAAAATGCATACGACTTAAAAGTGGATGATGATTCTATACAAATTCATGTTTGTCATTCATCTCAAAGACAACTTGAAGTTTTAAAAGATCAGCTTATTCACTGGCTTTCAAAAGGTGATAAAGAAAACCCAAGAAAGCCAAGTGATATTTTGGTTTTAACGCCAAATTTAAAACAGCTTGAACCCTTAATTCGAAGTATTTTTGCTCCGCCACCAAGTGATAGAAATTTACATCATTCACGTGAAAATCAGGCGCAACGTTTAAGCCAAGACAGTATTTATTTACCTGTGCAAATTGCAGGTGTGACACAAATAGATGCAGCAAATGCATGGCGTTCTGTGCTGGGTAGAATCCAACTCATTCAAGGTCGTTTTAACATTGAAGACTTTGCGGATTGGTTGGGTTTAAGTGCCACATTGCTTCGCTACGAGTTAGATATTAATAGTGTAGACAGAATGGTTGAGTTACTCATTGCGGCAGGGTTTAAACGCGGTTTCGATGAAGAACATTTAAAGCAAAGCTTAAAGCAGGGTGATGAAGATTATCGTTTTAGTTTTAAATTTGCTTTAGACCGTTTGGCATTGGGTGTGGCAATTCCAGAGCATGCTATTTTCAATAATACTTTAAGTTTTGCACAAGTTTTACCAAGCGATTTTGAACTAATTGCTAAACTTATTCAAATATATCAAGACTTTTCAGCACGTCGAAATTGGATGATTGCACATGAATTGGGTAAGAAAATTTGTGTAGAAAAATGGCTGAAAACCTTAATGGATGATGTAAATGAATTTATTGATGCAGGGGTCGATTCGTTAAATTCCGTTTATAAAATTATTAAAAAACAAGACAGAATGCTGACTTTGGCAAGTTTTTACGATGAAGAAAATCATAATGCATTAAACGCCTTAAGTTTGCCGTTGGGCTATATTTTAGAAGAAATAAATGTACTGCTCGATTCACAAGTTGAACAAGCTGAACCCACAGGACAAGTGACATTTAGCCAAATTGGGCAATTACGTCCGTTACCTTATAAACTCATTGTGATGATGAACTTAGATAGTGGAAAGTTCCCAAATCGAAATACGCATTTACCTTTCGATTTAATGGAAATTTTAAAACCACAATTAGGTGATCGTTCACGTTTGGAAGATGAGCAAGGCGCATTTTTAGACTCGCTATTATTGGCGCAAGAGAATCTGTGGCTGTTCTATAACGGCTTCGATGTCAGCGATGGAGAAGTGCGTGATCCATCTACCGTTTTACAAGAGTTTATTCAGCATTTGGCACTTATTGTAAAAGCTGAAAAAACCGATTCTAGTTTAAATGAAACGGTTTCTATAGAAGGCATTGAGGTTGCACAACAATTGCAGTCGCTTTATCACGTTCATACTTTACAACCCTTTGACCCTGTAGGTTTTGAATCTATCGAAACTATTCGCTATCGAGATCAATGGTACAAAGTAGCGAATCAAATTCGTTTTGCTAAGACGCAGCGTAGCCAATGGGTAAATACGCAATATCCATTATTAGAGCAAGATATTCAGGTTCTTGATAGTTATCAATGGATTCAAGACGTAACGTTCCCTGCACGTTTATATTTAAAAAGCTTGGGCGTGAAAAACTTAAAAGCAGAAGATTTACCCGATACGCAAGAACCCTTACTACTGGATGGTTTAGGGCGTTATGCAATGCGTGATTTTCTGAAAAAACATGAAGGTAAGAAAAATCCACAGCTTTTAATGGATAAGCTTCCTGTAGGGAAAATTCAGGAAAGTGCATGGCAAATGAGCGTGGTTGAACAGGCGCAATTGCTTACTCGTTTACAGCTATACGCAGAAACTGAAACCGCAACGACTCAGCAAATTTGGCGTGTAGATAAGAACCTACATATAAATTTATGTTTGCCAAAACACGGTGCAAAAAAATGGGTCAGCCTAGAAGCATCAAGCGCACGAGCGAAACGCCGTGCCAAGGTTTGGCTTGAATATTTACTGTGGATTGCTTATTTGAATTTAGGCGATGGCGGTGAAGATCATGCAAGAATTGTCATTTTTAGTGATAGTACAATTGCTTGCGAAGGGGTTTCATCTAACAAAGCACGAACGTATTTAAGTCATTGGTTTAACGCTTGGGAATATGGTCAAACACAGCCTTTTGTTTTACCTGCTGCTTTAATTTTAAAGCCTGCTGAAAAAAATAAAAAATATGATTGGGCACTTGATGAAAGTCAGCACATGATTATTCAACAAATGGATGAAGTGTATAAAGACTGGAATTTTGATGGAAAATTCACAGGCTTTTCCGTCACTGAAAATGAAGCAACAAAACATCATCGAGATTGGGATTTTATTCTACAAGAACAAGACGCGACTATTTTGTTAGAAGATGCATGTAAGCGTTTTTCATATGACTTATACAATCCAATTTTTATGCATCAAATTACGGTTGAGGAGTAATTAAATGAATAATCCTCAAACATCGCAACAGCTTTCCTTCGACCCAATTGCAGATATGCAATTTCAGGGTTTGCATTGGATTGAAGCTTCGGCAGGAACAGGAAAAACATTTACGCTTTCAAGTTTAATGGTGCGTATTTTTCTGGGTCCATATTTGCCAAATCAAGTGATTGCGACCACATTTACACGAAAAGCTGCCGCAGAATTAAAGTCACGTATTCGAATGCGTTTGGTCGATACTTTACGTTTTTTTGAGAAGTTTCAACATTCAACTGAAGCGGAAATTCAAGCTTATATTCAGCAAGAAAAAGACCCTTTATATAAAAAGGTTTTAAGCGATTACGCAACGCAAGTTGATTATGCAAGCGGCCGTTTAAAATTGGTGATCGATCAGCTTGATGAATTATTTGTAGGAACACTCGATAGTTTTAGTCAAAAATTATTACGTGAATTTGCATTTGAAAGTGGCAAAATTGAACGTGCTGAAATTACCGATGATGCGAAAAGCTATACCTTGCAACTAATTCATGATGCTTTGCGTGAGTGGATTCAGGAGCAGTCACAGGATGTTATAAATTATCTACTTTTACAGAAAAAACTAAAATCTGTGGATAATTATGTTGCTGTTGTGGAAAACACTTTAAATTTCGCATCGGCACAATTTCAAGAAATTGAAGCACCAAAAATTAACCTAGATGCGTTTGAACAAGCCATAAATCAGGTACTAAAACTGGATTTAAGCCAAGTTGCAACTTTAAGTGAATATTATCTGCCAGATGGTCAGTACAATTCTGTTGTTGCAAAAAAGTGGCGTACGGATGACTTAATGCAAAAGACATTAACCACGTATTTACCAGCGTTTTTTGCGGCTTTGGCAGAGCAACGTAGTTATGCATTATTCGCACCGCATTTTGAACAAACCGTTAAATATTTAACTGAATTATCTACGAAAAAAGCACTCAATAAATGTGCTGAAGATGTACTTGAAAACTTTAATAATCATGTGGTGATTAAGGCATTAAAAACCTTTTTTGAAGAATTATCTCAACTGAATATTAATTTAGATGTATTAGATGCGTACTTAAAATTCACTTTAAGTCAGCAAGTGAAAAAGCGTTTGCCGCAAGTTTTACAACAAAAAGGTGAAACGACATTTGCACAGCAAATTCGAACTTTGTCTGAAGCTTTACAAGGTGTTCAAGGGCAACGTTTTGCACAGTTTGTACAGGCGAAATATCCATTAATTTTGGTTGATGAATTTCAAGATACCAACCAAGACCAAGATGATATGCTGGCACAAATTTGGCGTGATCAAAAACGCTATACGCAAGGCTGTATGATTATGGTGGGCGACCCGAAACAAGCCATTTATGGCTTTCGTGGCGGAGATATGCTGACCTATAACAAAGCTCGTGCAGATATTATTGCCAAAAAAGGGAATTTTTATAGTTTGAAATATAACCATCGATCAACGAAAGAATTGGTTGAAGTTGTAGATGCATTATTTCAACGCCAAATGGATTTTGGTGAAAACGTTTTTTATAGTTTGGTTGAGGCTGGTTCACGTCCGCATCCTGCATTGGTCGATGAAAATGGTAAAAATTATCAACCTTTACGTTGGTTAATGCTTGAAGATAAAAGCACAGAAGCCATTCAAGTTGTATGGAAAATTCGAGATTTGCTCAATCAAGGAATTGAGAAAAAATTATATTTAGATGAAGCTTCACCACGTTATTTAATTGCCGATGATATTGCGATTTTATCAAAGAATCACGATGGTTTAGATAAAACTCAATATGAGTTGGAACGTTTGGGAATCAAGGTGAATCGTCCATCTAAGCGCAGTATTTTTGACAGTCAAGTTGCTAAAGATGTTGGCGCATTTTTAACGGCAATTATGCATCCTTATGATGAAGGAAAAATTAAGCGAGCTTTACTGAGCAGGCTTTTAAACTTCAATTTGCAACAACTGATTGAGCTCGAACAGCACGCTGAAGGCTTAAGTTCATTTATTTATGATTTCGATTTAATACGTGAAATGTGGTTAGAAAAAGGCTTTTTAACTGCATGGCAATATGCGCTGAATTTATTCAGAATTTGGGAAAACTTAGTTGCTACGCAAAGCCGAGACAATGAAAGATCGGTCGTAAATTTACGCCATTTAACGGAAGTATTAAGTCAACATAGTGAACAATATCAAGGTGCTCAAAGTCTGTATCATTGGTACTTAAAACAACTTCAATCGCCAAGTGAACGAGAGTGGGAACTTGAACGAAAACTGTCGAATGAGGCGGGCGTTCAGTTGATGACCATTCATCAATCTAAAGGCTTAGAGTTTAAAATCGTCTTTTTATTAAATGCTGATGGAAATTTTAGTGATAAGAGAAAAACTTTAAACTTTTCCACAGTTGAGCAATTTAATCCGCAAACGGGTAAAAATGAACTTCAGCGCGTTGTAGCTGTAAATAATGAGCTTATTGTTTCAGAACAAGATGTTGGTCAACACAATGAACGAGCAGAAGCCGAACAGCATCGTTTATGGTATGTGGCTTTAACGCGTGCAAGTTATCGTGTTTATGCCATGTTGCAGGATGTAAAAGGAAAGTCGAATACAGGTTTGGCATTTTGGCGTGGTCAAGGTGCAGATGTTTTTCAGCATCCTTTTAGTGTAGATGAACCGCTACTTACCGAGCGTCCATTAGCGCTTAAAGCATCAGATGTAGAACCGAAATCTTTACAAGCACAGCAATTTCCAACGCAGCGTTTTTATCCTAGAACAAAAACAAGTTTTAGTGCTTTGGCGCAACATTTAACCCGCAAACAAGCCATAGATGCTTTGGCGGCTAAAATTGAGAAAATGGAGAGTGCTGAAGATGAAATCAATGTAATTCCTGAAATTAAAACCATAACGACTCAACCCATTTCATGGATTAAGCGTAATTTTCCAATGGGAACATTGGCAGGTAATTTCTTACATGAAATTTTTGAACATATTAACTTTCAAGATACGAGTGAATGGTCGTTAGAAATTCATCGTCGTTTTAAAAATGATTATCCAAGTTTATGGTTAGAGCTTTCTGAAAAATATCATCAAGAATTTACTGACGGTACGGAAGATCAACTCATTGCTTTAATGGCTGAATGGCTTAAAGAAGTTTTAACTACGCCATTACATGATGATTTTCAGCTTAATCAGTTAAGTTCGGAAAATCATTTGTCTGAGTTTCCATTTTATTTGTCATTGTCAGATCATGTCTTAGCAACAAAACGGATTTATCAGTTATTCGCAGAATACGGTATTGAAATACTCGAGTTGAATGAGACAAATTCGGCACGTTATTTAACAGGATCTATCGACTTGGTTTATTTTGATGGTAAGCAATATCAAATCGCCGATTATAAAAGTAACTTCTTAGGTACAGACCAATCTCAATACAATGTTGAGGAAATTCAAAAGAGTATGTCCCAAGCGAGTTATTGGTTACAGGCAGGTTTGTATTTGGTTGCTGTGCACCGTTATTTAACAGCACAAATGGAAAATTACGATATTCATCAACATTTAGGTGGCGCAAGCTATTTATATTTAAGAGGGATGAATGGTGAGAAACTGCAAGGCATACACTATTGGAAACCTGATGCAGAATTTATTTTGCGACTTGATTCTATATTAGGCAGTTTTTTTGTCGATAAACTAGTCGAAAATATCTAAATCATTAAAAAAAGAGTTGATTAAACATGATATTAGTCTGTGGATAACTTTGAGGATAATTGTGTGGAAAACAAGCGTGGAACGATTAAACAACAACCTGAAAGCCAAGCTGTAGAATGGTTTCAAATATGGAGTGATTTTTTAATAAAATCGCCGTTTAATCATGCAGAAAAAACGGAAACTTCCACAAAAATTATGCAGGATGTTTTAGAAGCTGTAACGCAGGGCGATAGCTGTATAAGCTTAAATTTAGAAGCTATTGAAGCTTTAAATGGCTTAGTGATACATGAAAATGATGTTTCTAGCCAAAATATAGCGCCTTTCATTTACGATAATCAGTATTTATATTTATACCGTTATTGGGCGCTAGAACATGCACTCTGCCAGCAAGTAAAACGTTTAAAAAGTCAAAAAGTTCCCGCTATTCCACTCCATAAATGCCATGATTTACTTGAAGATACTCATCAAAAGAAAGCTCTAGAAATGGTTGCTGAACATGGTTTTAGTATTATTACTGGTGGACCAGGGACAGGTAAAACGTATACCTTGGCACGTATTATTGCTGTGTTA
This sequence comes from Acinetobacter portensis, assembly GCF_023158935.1. GTDB lineage: Bacteria > Pseudomonadota > Gammaproteobacteria > Pseudomonadales > Moraxellaceae > Acinetobacter > Acinetobacter faecalis. The sequence goes on along the minus strand of NZ_CP096120.1, from coordinate 2,223,047 downwards.
AATCAAGAAATTCCAGACATTCGAATTGCAATGGCAGCACCCACAGGTAAGGCTGCACAGCGAATGAAAGAGGCACTTCAGAAATCTTTTGAAGATGAAAAACTACAAGATTTATTAAGTGATGATTTAAAACGGCTTACACCCATTACCATTCATCGACTTTTAGGTTTGGGTAATAGCCATCAACCACGTTTTCATGAAAAACAACCATTGCCTTACGATGTGATTGTGGTCGATGAAGCTTCAATGCTTGATTTGAATTTGGCGAACATGCTGTTTGCTGCAATACCAGATCACGCCCGACTTATTTTATTAGGCGATGCAAATCAGCTTGCTTCAGTAGATGTAGGTTCTGTGTTGGCAGATTTACAGCAAGTAGAATCGTTTAAAGATAACTTTGTAAATTTAGTGACAAGTCGTCGATTTAAAGAAGGTGCTTTAATTGGTGAAATGGCGAAATTTATTCAACAATCGCATGATCATCAATCTATAGATTCTATTTTAGATGCTTTTCATAAAGCGGTTGTACAACCAACTCAATTAGCCGAAATTGTTTTATCTAAAGGTATGCAAGATCAGGTGAATTTAGAATATTTACCTTCAGAACTTTCGAACCAATCAGATTTAACTACGTATTATGACAAATTGATGTTGGGGTATTCATCTTATATAAAGGCGCTACAACAATATTTAGAAAGTGATGATCCAGATTTACTTGTAAATTCTATTGTTCAAACTTTTGATGATTATAGAATTTTAACTGCAATACGTCATGGTGCATTCGGTTTAGCGCAAATTAATCATCAAATTGAACAACGTGTTTTAGCGCAACTAAACATAATGAAGCAGGGTGATTGGTATGTTGGACGTCCTGTGATGATGACTTATAACGACTATCAATTAGGCTTATCTAATGGTGATATTGGAATTTGTTTTAAGCAAATAAAAGATGGAAAAACACAATTTAATGTTTATTTCCCTAGCTTAGAAAAATGGGTGCTTGCAACACGACTTCCAAAAAGTATTGAAACAGCATTTGCTTTAACTATTCATAAATCACAAGGTTCAGAATTTACGCATACAGCGGTTGTTCTCGATCAGGCAGCACAAACTTTATTAAGCAAAGAGCTGCTTTATACGGCAATTACACGTGCAAAAGCTGCGGTTAGCTTATTGGTAGATTCGGCATCTTTAATACAAGCGTTAACAGTTAAGACTTCTAGACGAAGTGGTATTCAAAATAAGTTGAACAAACTATAAAAATTAGGGGTTGATTTTAAAGAGGTTTTTTGTTTTGTACGAAATGGCTTACAAACATTCAGGCAATTTGCGCATAGAGCTTTATCATTCTTTTTGAGAAGATTGCTTCATACAACAAGTTTAGCAAGGATTGCTAAACATAATCGTAAAAGAATAAGAAGAACGTCGGTAGACAACGAGCTTACATTGAAGTGAGTGAAAGAGGAAACTTACAGCCGCTAAGCCTTGTAGTTTTGGGAGAGACTACAAGGCTTTTCTTTGTCCAAAATAAAAATATGAAAACGAGTCACTTTCTGTAAGTAAAAACTTACAAATGAATACGAAAATGCCTAATTTATCACATTTTTAAATCTGTCAAAATAACTTCAACAACTTAATACATACATCACTTGTGATATATGTATTTATAACTAAAAATGCATAAAGCATTAAAGAATAAAAATAAATAAAATAATAATAGCGATAAAAGAAGAAAATACAGCGCACGAATAAAGCGGTTTGGGCTTGCTCAAGCCGCTTTATTTATTTAACTGTTAATATATATAGGTAATAATCATAAATAAATTAACGAAATGTTGATGTTCGGTGAAAGTTTGTACCTTTTGTATGTATCTCTGATTTTTTATTCTTTAACTTAAGTTGATTAAATACGCATCAAATTTCTCTTTTGCAATTCAATGCTTTTTCCCTTAAAATGCTTAACTTGCTGTAGTGATGCACGGCAGTCAAATTGGTTTTGAAGAACCAGTTTGATTCGTATCAAATGAAACTAATATAAGCATCTCGGAGAAATCGAATGGCTTTAACAAACGCAGATCGCGCAGAGATCATTGCAAAATTCGCTCGCGCTGAAAACGACACTGGTTCTCCAGAAGTTCAAGTAGCACTTTTATCTGCTCAAATCAATGATTTACAAGGTCACTTCAAAGAGCACAAACACGACCATCATAGCCGTCGCGGTCTTATCCGTATGGTTAACCAACGTCGTAAGCTTCTTGATTACCTTAAAGGTAAAGATGCTACTCGTTACAGCGCTTTGATTGCTGCTTTAGGTTTACGTCGTTAATTCGATTTAAGCTTTGTTTTTCGAATTATTGCATGTTATTTGCTCTAGTACAGAAAACAAAAGAATATCTAGTCTCGGCTAGATAATGGGGAAGGGGCGAATGTTCGCTCCTTCTTTGTGTTTAAAATTAGTATGTTTGATTCTGGTGAGGTCGGCTTCTAAGCTTTGTCATTTATACTGCAAGACTATTTTTAGTTGTTGTGAATGCCAAACCTTAGGGGTCTCCACTAGAATAATTTCGGGAAACAAAAATACATGTCAATGTTTAATATTATTCGTAAAGAATTCCAATATGGTCAACATAATGTAATTTTAGAAACAGGTCGCGTTGCACGTCAGGCGAACACTGTTGTAATTACTATGGGTGGCGTACAAGTTCTTGTTGCTATTGTGGCTCAGCCTAAAGCAAAAGCAGGTCAAGACTTTTTTCCATTAACAGTTAACTACCAAGAAAAACAATATGCTGCGGGTCGTATCCCAGGTGGTTATGGTAAGCGTGAAGGTCGTCAATCTGAAGCTGAAACTTTAATTTCACGTCTTATTGACCGTCCAATTCGTCCATTATTCCCAGAAGGTTTCTACAACGAAATTCAAGTAACAGCGACTGTTATTTCTTCTGACAAAACTATGGATGCCGATATTGCTGCAATGCTTGGTACTTCAGCTGCCATGTCAATTGCTGGTGTTCCATTCCGTGGCCCAGTTGGTGGTGCACGCGTTGGTTTAATCAATGGTGAATACATTCTTAACCCTAACCACGAACAAATGAAAGATTCTGATCTTGATCTTGTTGTTGCGGGTACAGAATCTGCAGTACTTATGGTTGAATCTGAAGCGAAAGAACTTTCAGAAGACCAAATGCTTGGTGCTGTATTGTTTGGTCATGACGAAATGCAAATCGCGATTCAAGCAATTAAAGAATTTGCTGCAGCTGCAGGCGCGGTTGAATCTACTTGGGTTGCTCCAGTTAAAAACGAAGAACTTCTTGCTAAATTAAAAGAAGCTTTCGAAGCTAAAATCTCTGAAGCATATACAATTGCTGTTAAACAAGATCGTTATGCAGCGCTTGATGCACTTCATGCTGAAGCAGTTGCTCAGTTCGTTCCTGAAGAAGATGAAACAGGTATTGCAGCTGAAGTTGACGAATTATTCGAAGACCTTAAATACCGTACAGTACGTGACAACATCTTATCTGGTAAGCCACGTATTGATGGTCGTGATACTAAAACTGTTCGTGCAATCGACGTACAAGTTGGTGTATTAGATCGCGCTCATGGTTCTGCATTGTTCACGCGTGGTGAAACTCAAGCGTTAGTAACAACAACTTTGGGTAATACTCGTGATGCGTTAATGGTAGATACATTAGCGGGTACGAAAACTGATAACTTCATGCTTCACTACAACTTCCCTGCATACTCTGTAGGTGAAACTGGTCGTGAATCTGGTCCTAAACGTCGTGAAATTGGTCATGGTCGTTTGGCACGTCGTGGTGTTCAGGCAGTTCTTCCTGCAGCTGACCGCTTCCCGTACGTCATTCGTATCGTATCAGACATCACAGAATCTAACGGTTCATCTTCAATGGCTTCTGTTTGTGGTGCTTCATTATCACTTATGGATGCAGGTGTTCCACTTAAAGCACCAGTTGCTGGTATCGCGATGGGTCTTGTGAAAGAAGGCGAGCGTTTCGCAGTTCTTTCTGACATCTTAGGTGATGAAGATCATTTAGGCGATATGGACTTTAAAGTAGCAGGTTCTGCAAACGGTATTACTGCACTTCAAATGGACATCAAGATCGAAGGTATTACTGAAGAGATCATGGAGTCTGCATTAAACCAAGCTTATGCTGGTCGTATGCACATCTTGAACGAAATGAACCAAGTAATTTCACGCGCTCGTTCTGAAATTTCTATGCATGCGCCTACATTCCAAGTGATCAATATCAACCCAGATAAGATCCGTGATGTAATTGGTAAAGGCGGCGCGACTATTCGTGCGATCACTGAAGAAACTAAAGCTGCAATCGATATTGAAGATAACGGTACAGTTCGCGTATTTGGTGAAACTAAAGCTGCTGCTGCTGCTGCGGTTGCTAAAATCCAAGCACTTACTGCTGAAATCGAACCAGGTACACTTTATGTAGGTAAAGTTATCCGTATCGTTGAATTTGGTGCGTTCGTAAACATCCTTCCAGGTACAGATGGCTTACTTCATATTTCTCAAATCTCTAACGAACGCATTGCGAACGTTGCAGACGTGTTGAAAGAAGGTCAAGAAGTTAAAGTACAAGTTGCGGATGTAGATAACCGTGGCCGTATTAAATTAACAATGAAAGACATCGAACAAGCATAATTGTTTGAAGTTTTAATTGTTTAAAAAGCCCGCATAATGCGGGCTTTTTTATTGTGGGTGTTTATAAATTAGAGATTATTCGGTAGATGTTTCAGCTTGTTTAAGCATGACATAAAGCTCATCCTTAAGTTTGAGTTTCTTTCTTTTTAGTAAATCGATGTCCTCGACATTACTGGTAACAGGGTCTTTTTCTAAACGAATAATTTCATGATCTAGCGCATTATGTTCTTCAAAAATTTTTGAAAAAAGCTGCAATCGATATTGAAGATAACGGTACAGTTCGCGTATTTGGTGAAACTAAAGCTGCTGCTGCTGCTGCGGTTGCTAAAATCCAAGCACTTACTGCTGAAATCGAACCAGGTACACTTTATGTAGGTAAAGTTATCCGTATCGTTGAATTTGGTGCGTTCGTAAACATCCTTCCAGGTACAGATGGCTTACTTCATATTTCTCAAATCTCTAACGAACGCATTGCGAACGTTGCAGACGTGTTGAAAGAAGGTCAAGAAGTTAAAGTACAAGTTGCGGATGTAGATAACCGTGGCCGTATTAAATTAACAATGAAAGACATCGAACAAGCATAATTGTTTGAAGTTTTAATTGTTTAAAAAGCCCGCATAATGCGGGCTTTTTTATTGTGGGTGTTTATAAATTAGAGATTATTCGGTAGATGTTTCAGCTTGTTTAAGCATGACATAAAGCTCATCCTTAAGTTTGAGTTTCTTTCTTTTTAGTAAATCGATGTCCTCGACATTACTGGTAACAGGGTCTTTTTCTAAACGAATAATTTCATGATCTAGCGCATTATGTTCTTCAAAAATTTTTGAAAAATGCGCATTACTTTGTTTGAGTTTACTAATTAACGAACGATATTCTGGGAACATTGCATTACCTCATCGAGCTTGAAAAAGATGCCTAATAAACTAAATTTAGGCAGTGTTTATTTCTGTTTATAATTTAAGATTAGCACTTTGGGTAAGAAAAGACATAAAAAATATAAGTGATTGTGTTGCGAGTATGTAAGATTTTTTTAATATTTAAATTTATATAAAACCGTATATTCATATTACTGAATATACGGTTTTAATATTCTTAATTTTTTATGTATTTAGACATTCAGTTCAGATTTAAAATGACTCAATAGCCGATACATTTCATCTTTAAGCTTTAGTTTTTTGCGTTTTAAGCTTTCTATAGAATCGTTAATTAAATTTACAGGATTCTGCTCTAGATGATTAATTTCTTTATCTAAGATTTCATGCTCTTCGAAAATCTTGGCAAAGTGAGGATTGTCTTCACGTAATTTTTGTATGATCTCCCGAAATTCGGGGAACATATGTTTTAGTTTTTTATTGCATTCCTTAGTGTTCATAAGCCATTTAAACCCTCATCTGAGTGATTGGGATGACATATTTAGAATATATATGTCACATATATAACGGTATTTTTTACTATTTTATAAGCCTTTTATTTGCTTATTAGTTAGATGCAATAAGAGGTATAAATCCTCTAATTTGAATTATTATTAAGCGATTTTTACATATTACAGTATTGCAAAACTGTACCTTATTGTTTCTAAATGTGACAAAAAAGTACATAAAAAATTTATCTAATTCATTAAAATTTCCTAATATTTTACCCATGTTAAGTTACGACCAATCGTACTGTTTGGTAGAGTATTGCGTAAACTCAAGTGTTTGCCGTTGTTGCTCAGTCGAACATGACTTTTATATTCAAGACCTGTTTTTGGATCTCTGTATGTTCCATTGCTAAATTCTAGTTTATTTTTGCTGGATGCTTTTAGGTTATATAGCGTTAAAAATCCGACAAGCGGTTTGTTTTTAAACTGCCCCTTGCATTGAGTGCATGTACTAACAAGAGGGGCACCTGGAGCAGCACGTATTTCAATAATTGTGGCTTTGTAAGAGCCATCTTTCATCTTGCTGATTTGTATATCTGACAGTGAGTAGCCAGTGCGTTCATCTATTGTTCTCCACTTTCCAATAAGTGGATCTATATTTGCAAAGCTGTAATTTGAGAGTAAAGCGATACCTAATATGCTTATTGGCTTAAGAAACTTTCTATACATGGGAGAGTGAGCCTAAAATTATAAGATCGATTTTTCTAAACAATCTATAAAAATAAATAAGGCGTATTTATAGCGTTCTTTTCATTATTTAAAACATGAAGAAACACGGGAATTGTTAAGCTATTCACATAAGTGGTGTTTTATTGTTTTAATTTTAGGCAAATAAAAAAGGATGACAAAAATCATCCTTTTTTATAGAGAAACTTAACTTAAATGTTCGCCAAAAAGAGCGAGTGCTTCTTCTGCTGTAAATTGATAGCGGGTATTACAGAATTGGCAATCCATTTCAATTGGGTTTTGATGTTCTAAAGTTTCACGAACAGCATTTACACCAATTTGTTCGAGCGCGGTTTCACAGCGTTCTTTAGAACATGTGCAACCAAATTTAAGTTGTTCAGCATCTGGCAAACGAACGTCTTCTTCGTTGTATAAACGATAAAGAATTTCTGTTGCAGGAAGATCTGTGAGCTCATCTTTTTTCAATGTTGATGTCAACATTGTCATACGTGGCCATAAATCTTCATCTACAATTTTTTGTTCTTCTTCATTATTACGTGGTAATAATTGAATGAGTAAGCCACCTGAACGTTGGCCATTACTTGCTAAGCTAATGCGTGTTGGAAGCTGTGCAGAGAGATCATAATATTGCATTAAGCAACTTGCTAAATCGGGCTTATCTAAAGGAACAATACCTTGGTAGCGTTCGCCAAATTCAGGTTCAATATTAATAAATAGAACAGGGCTTACAAACGTTTTAAATACCGTACTGCTATCTTCAGCATGTTCAAAAATAGGGTCCGATTCATAGTCAGCTAAAGCACGAACTTCACCCAAATGGTTACATTCAGCCATTGCCCATTGCAGTGCACCTGAAGCTTGAATTTGAAGACTAATGCGTCCTTTAATTTTCAAGGTGCTTGCAAGTAATGCAGTTGCACTCAGCATTTCACCCAACAAAATTTGAATTGCAGGTGCATAGTCACGTTGTGCAAGGATTGTTTGCAAAGCTTCTTCAAGATGAACAACTTCACCACGAATAGGGCTATCTTCAATATAAAAGCGTTGACGTAAATCAGACATAAATTTCTCCATAACCCTAACTTAATGGTGACGATATTTTAAAACACAAGTCATTTAGATTCATCATGAGTAACATCAATTCGATGCGCTTCTAATCCACGTTTTAAGTCGACACCTGTTGTGGTTTCTCGTGTAAGCGCATCATTTTCAAATAAATGCTCAAGTTCTGCTAAGGCATTACGATGTGATTCATAAATTTTTTCTTCATCTGTATAGACACGTTGTTGTTGTGCCAAAGATTTTTCATCGTAATCTCGGAATAATTCAATACTTTTATAAGCATCGTTTTCGCTAATTCCTAAATCACAAAGTACGCGATACGCCATGCCTAATGAAGATAAGTAAGTTTCACGCCAAATATGTTCAATTCCTAAATCTCTTAATAAATGAACATGATGACGATCACGCGCACGAACCAAGAGTTTTAAATCTGGATAATTTAGGCGAATATGACGTGCGATATTCATTGAATCTTCAATATCATCAATTGCTAAAACAAAAACTTTAGCATGCTCAATCCCTGAAGAACGTAAGATGTCAGGTTGAGTTGCATCGCCATAATAAACTTTACCGCCATATTTTCTAACGAAATCTACTTTTTCTAAACTAATATCAATTGCGGTAAAAGGTAAATGTTGTAAGTGCGCAACACGTGCAATAATTTGTCCAAAACGACCAAAACCCGCAATAATCATCGGTATGTTTGTGTTGGGAATTTCATCATAAACAGGCGTTATTTTTTTATCGAATAGCGGAATAATAAAACGGTTAATCAGCCAATATAAAATTGGAGTTAAAACCATAGATAAAGTCACAATAAGTGTGAGCGGTTGAATCATGGCCTGGCTAAGTACTTGTTCACTTTGCGCAACGTTAAATATAACAAATGCGAACTCACCACCTTGGGCTAAGCAAGCTGCAAGTAATAAGCTATTACGCCATGAATATTTGAAATAGCGTGCAATTGCAGTTAATGAAATTATTTTTATGATGAGTAAGGCAATTGTTCCACCAATAATTAGCCATGGCATATCGACTAATAAAGACAGTTGTGTGGTCATGCCTACAGTCATAAAGAATAAGCCAAGTAATAAGCCTTTAAATGGGGCAATACTTGCTTCTAATTCGTGACGGAATTCTGAGTCTGCTAAAAGAACACCTGTTAAGAATGCACCAAGCGTGGTGCTAATACCTAAAACATCCATTAAAGAGACAACAGCTAAAACAATAAATAGTCCGACTGCTGTTATAAGTTCATGTGCGCCACTTTTTGCAACAAAGCGGAAAAATGGGCGCATTAAATAGCGACTAAATAAAAATAAACCTGTAAATGTTGCGATAATTGCAGCGAAATAAGCGACACCATGATGTACAGAATTATTGCCTGCAAGTAGTGGAATAATTGCAATTAGAGGAATGGCAGCAATATCTTGAAAGAGCAAAATAGAAAAAGATTGCTGACCGTGTGTTGTATTTAATTCTTGTTTTTCATTGAGTAGTTGCAGAGCAAAGGCAGTAGATGAAAGAGCCAATGCAAAACCAATAACAATGCTTGCAGATAAATTTTGGTTTAATGCGAATAATGTTACTGCTGCTAGAATAATGCCTGTAATAGCAACTTGAGCACTACCGATTACAAAAATAGATTTACGAAGTTCCCATAAGCGTTGTGGTCGTAGCTCTAAACCAATAATGAACATCAATAAGATGACGCCAAACTCTGCAAGCTTTTGAATAGATTCAGGGTCATTTGCAATATTGAAAACACTTGGTCCTAGCACAACACCTGTAAATAAATAGCCGAGTACTGTTGCAATACCAAAGCGCTTGAGCAAAGGTACAAAAACTAAAGATGCTCCAAGAAAAATGGTAATTTGCAACAATAATGACATGCGCTGTCCTAAAAAAGCTTAAGTGGTTTGATGCTAACTTAGCTGAGTTCTTGAGGGTCTATATCTAAGCTTAGTTTCATGCCAGATGGCTTTTGTTGCAACATGTTTTGCCACCATTGGCGAATATAAAAATGTAATCTGGCTCTATCTGTCGATAACAAAACCATATGTGCTTGAAAGCGGCCCGCTTTTCTTTCCATTGGAGCAGGAATTGGGCCCCAAATATCAATTAGGTTTTCTGAGTTATCACGTAGTAATTGAGCGTGCTGTTTGAGGAAGTCTTGATTAATATCTTGGCTTTTTGATTCACAGCGAATAAGTGCTGAGTAACGAGCAGGAGGGAGTAAAGCCATTTTTCGTTCAGCTAAAGTTTGCTGTGCAAATTGGCGGTAATCTTCCTTAACTAAAGTATTTAATAAAGGATGATCTGGACGTAATGTTTGTAAATAAACATCACCTTTACGTTCTCCACGACCCGCACGACCTGCAACCTGAACAATCAGTTGTGCTGTACGTTCAGGTGCACGGAAATCTACACTTAATAAGCCTGAATCTATATCTAAAATGGCAACCAAAGTGACATAAGGGAAGTGGTGTCCTTTTGCGAGCATTTGTGTGCCCAATAAAATGACAGGTTCACTGGTTTGAATGCGATCATAAATTTTCTGCCAACTTCCAACACGACTTGTAGAGTCGCGATCTACTCGAATCACGTCAAAGTCAGGGAATAATTCATTTAAGTGATCTTCAACTTTTGCTGTTCCCATGCCAATAGGTTTTAATTCTGTGTGATTACATTGCGGACATTGGTCGGGTTTTCTATGAATTGTTCCACAATGATGACAGTGTAAATGTAGATAAGGCTTATTGTGTAAAGTGAAATTAGCATCGCAATTTGGGCATTTAGCTTGCCAAGCACAACTATCGCAAATAAGCACGGGTGCATAACCACGACGATTTAGAAAAATTAAAACTTGTTCTTTTTTTTCTAATCTTTTTTGTATTTCTTGAATTAAAGCTTGGCTAATACCATGCTGTTTTTGAGCGATTTTTAAATCGAGCACATGAATTTTAGGCATGATAGCCGAACCTGCACGTTGGTTCAGCTCTAACTTTTTCATTTTGCCTTGATCAACCAAAGCATAACTATCAATACTTGGTGTTGCTGAGCCTAATATAATAGGGCAACTTTCTAAATGGGCACGGTATAAAGCGACATCACGTGCGTGGTAGCGGAAACCTTCTTGTTGTTTAAATGAAAGATCATGTTCTTCATCTAAAATAATTAAGCCTAAATTAGGAAGCGGGGTGTAAATTGCAGAACGCGTTCCCAAAATAATAGATGCTTTTCCTGCTTGAGCATGTTGCCATGCTTGTAAGCGTTTGGTGTCATTTAAGCCAGAATGTAGTAGGGCAATATTGCAATGAAAGCGAGATTGGAAACGGCTAACAGTTTGTGGTGTGAGTCCAATTTCAGGTACAAGGACTAAAACTTGTTGCCCTTTTTTTAATACTTCCTGCATGATTTGCAAATAAACTTCAGTTTTACCACTGCCTGTTAATCCATCGAGTAAAAAAGCTTGATATTTATTTTGATATTTTAAAACAGTATCTATCGCATTTTTTTGATCAGGATTTGCTGTTAATGGCATTTGAGCCATACTTACAGGTACAGGAGATAAATCTTGTTTCTCTAAAATACATTCGCAAATTTGTTTTTTTTCTAATGCTTTTAAAGTACTTGTTTCAATTCCTGCTAAGTTTAGAACACTCTCAGTTGTTCCAACAGGATGAAGTTTTAAAATTTTATAAGCTTCTTGCTGCTTCTCGGAGCGTTTAAGTTTACTCTCAGCATCTAAATCTAATAAATTCCAGACTCTTGCAAGAATATCGGCAGGCTTACCTTGGCGAAGTAAAGTTGGTAATGCGGCTTGCATTACTTCACCAATTGGAAATTGATAATACTGTGCAGACCAAGTGAGTAGCTTTAAAACATTTGTATCTAAGATTGCACGATCATCTAATAATTCTGTAATTGCTTTGAGTTTAAAAGCAGGATCAATAGGTGCATCTAATGGAAGTTTTTCCATCACAATACCAACTAAGTTTTGACGCCCGAATGAAACTAAAACACGCGCTCCAACTTCAACTTGTTGATACTGTTCAGGACTGAGCATGTAGTCAAAACAATCGTATAAATAAACAGGGACAGCAACGCGAATACGATGAGTGCCTGAACTGTTTGAATAGACATTTTGCATAATGCTAAGTGAAGTCCTTTTATTTGAATGTGATATCAAATTTCTATACGTGAAAATTGAAGTGCTCAGTAAGGAATATGAATGATTTTAGTCGTTGAATGCAACTACGCAAAGAAAAATTATAGTTTTGGTTGTTGTGACAGGGAGTGAGCTATATATATTTAAGTTGTCATTGTAAAAAGTACAGACGAAAAAAAAGCACTATAAAGTGCTTTTTTTATTCATTGCTAATTAAAGAGCAACGATGTTTACAGCGTTCGGGCCTTTTTGACCTTGAGCGATGCTGAAAGAAACCTTTTGGCCTTCAGCTAAAGTTTTGAAACCTGAACCAGTGATTTCGCTGAAATGAGCAAAAACGTCTGGACCTGATTCTTGTTGAATGAAACCGAAACCTTTAGTTTCGTTGAACCATTTTACTGTACCAGTAACTGTGTTAGACATGATATATCCTACATAAATTTGATGACTGTAGCCATTTTAAGGTGGCTGATAATAACTTTGAAAAATACAGAAAGTTTAATATCTGAAAAAACGAAGGATTATGACTAAAACTGCGATACTTAAAGAAGGTTACTAAACAAGAATTTTTCTAGTTGAGGTAATCATATATGAAATAGAAAAATTATCAAGACCTATATATGAAAAAAATGTGTGCTCTTGTATGTCGATATTTTAAGTGCCAAATAACGTGATTTTTTACTATTAGTGATACTGCAGATTGTGAAAAACTTTGAATTAGAGATGAGTGTTCTTATTTATTTAAATGGGAATAATTCTATATTCAGTTTTTATGGGATATATCATTTTTCTTTATTGGATAATTCAATTTAATGGTAAATGATAATAAATATCAGTATTTATTTATAATATAAGTGATTGTTTGTTATTGATTAAATATAATAAGTTGTTTTTGAAATTTATAATAAGAATTATTCCCATATGTATTGATTACAATAATCGGAAAATGTGAAGAAATATAGACTTTCTATTTATTTAAAACCTTGCATAATGTCTACATGGTAACCAATTTGCTGAAGGAGGATGGTATGAAAGCATTAATTTTGTCAGATGAAATCAATCTATTTCATTGGTCTGTGCTGAAATCTGTTCTTTTAATTTTAAGCATACTTCCATTGAGCCAAGGTATTTTACATGTTTGGCAATCTACAGAAGGTAGTAGTCAAATTATGGTTGGCTTTTTTGCATTAAGCTTACTAAGTTCATTGTTTATTTTGAGCTTTTGGTCTGCACTGCAAGCAACAGTATTAAAATTAAAACAACAAGAAATAACAGCGTTTGAACAACGAATGATTGGTTTATATAGTTATGTACCTATGATTTCACTTGCAGCGATGATGTCTTATTTAGTTGCTCATATTTAAATCTATTTCAATAAAAAAAAACCGAGACATGATCTCGGTTTTTTTATTTTCTAAATAAATTTTTCCTTAACGTCTAGATTTAAACGACACATCAATTTTACGTGGGCGGAATTTTAAGCCCAATAAAAGTAGAAGTGCAGAGAAGATCAGCACAGGCCAGTCGCTTAAACGTGTGTAAAGCGTTTCACCTTGCATTGCAGGTAAATCACCACGTAATACGATTGCTTCATCCATTGGCGCACGTTTAACAATTTGTCCCTGTTCATTAATAAAGGCAGTTACGCCTGTATTCGTTGCACGTATGAACCAACGACCATTTTCTTTGGCACGCATTTGTACCATTTGTAAATGTTGTTGAGGTCCAGCTGTTCCTGTAAACCAAGCATCATTTGATACAGTAATTAAGAAATCGCTGTTTTGTGCGTTACGACGGGTTAAATTTGGATAAGCAACTTCATAGCAAATTGCAGCACCTAATTTGTGGTTTTTAATAGAAAGTGCGTGTTGATTGTTATCTCCACGAGAAAAACCAGCCATTGAAGGGTCATTTTGCATTGCAGGTAAAACCCAAGCCAATAAGCCTGATAATGGAATATATTCACCAAAAGGAACTAAGCGTTGCTTTTTATACAGTCCTTCAGCTTCGTGCCCAGACGCCATAATACTGTTGTAGTACATGAGGCGGTTTTCTTGCTGAGATGTTTTAGGATCTATATAAATAATGCCTGTGACCCAAGCTGAATTCATATTTTTTGCTTGGTAAGCCATAGAATTCAAGAAAGGTTGAATTTCAGTTTGTGGCATTGGAATGGAAGATTCTGGCCAAACAATTAGGTCACGACCCCATTCTTTTGAAGTTAAATCTGTATAAATTTCTAAAGTTTTAACTTGGTATTCTGCTAACCATTTTCGGTCTTGTGGAATATTTCCTTGAACCAATGAAACAGATAACGGCATTTCATTTTTTGATGTGACAAATTGAATGAAAGATGCTGCAAATGCACCGATCAGCAATATTGCAGAAGGAATAATCCAAAATACACGTTTTTGAATAATTTCAACTAAAGCACACGCCAAAATAATGACAACAAATGAAACGCCAAAAATACCAAATAGCGGTGCGTAATTATCTAAGAAGCGTTCTGTGAATGCATAACCTGCAAAAAGCCAAGGGAAGCCTGTAAACACCCAAGTTTTCGCCCATTCAAAAAACACCCAAAGTGGTGCAAATGTTAATGGTGTTTCTGGGAAAAAGCGTCTATATACCCAAGTTTGAACTGCGGTAAATAGTCCCATCGTAATTGCCATGAGAGCAATGAGAAGTACGCTTAAAGCAGAGTTGGTATCGCCATAAACATGAATGGAGGTATAAAGCCAAAATACGCCAACAAACCATAAGCCAAAACCATAAGCCCAACCAATTAAAGCAGCATGCTTTGGACTGCGGTTGCGTAAGGTCGCATAAAGTAGGGCAGGCGATAAAATAGCAAGCCACCAATAATGGTAAGGTGCTAGGGCAAAACTAAAAACTCCCCCTGCTAATAATGAAATGAGCAAAGGGTAAATTAAAGGCAATTGTTCTTGTTGTTCAGATGGTTTTAACAACTTATTAAAAGATGTCCTCATTTACGTTTGGCTCTTATGAGGTGAATGGTACGTGAATCTGCTTCTAGAATTGTAAATTCCCAGTTATCAATTTCAACAACTTGACCTTCTAAGTCGCTTACTAAACCAATTTCTTGTAGTAATAAGCCACCAACAGTTTCAACTTCATCATCTGAGAACTCAGAACTTAAAACATCGTTAAAATGTTCAATTGGTGTGAGTGCCTGAACAATCCACGTATTTGCTGTTTTAGGATCTTCATCTGGAATGATGTACTGTGCTTCTTCATCAATTTTGTCGTGTTCATCTTCAATTTCACCGACAATTTCTTCTAGAATATCTTCAAGTGTGACTAAGCCAGACGTTGTGCCGTATTCATCAATCACAATTGCAATATGCGTTTGTGTGTTTTTAAGCATACGTAGAACTTGGTCTGAACGCGCACTTTCAGGAACAAATAGCGGTTGACGCATTAATGCGCGAATATCCACTTTTGTATTTGGTTCTGTTAGAAATGGCAGAAGATCTTTTGCCAATAAAATACCCACAACATTGTCGGGTTGGTCAGAAGAGAATACAGGAAAACGTGAATGTGCCGATTCTACAAGCACATGTAAAATATCAAGTAACTCATCATCTTCTTGTAAGCTAATCATAGAAGTACGCGGAGTCATAACTTCGCGAATTTTTGTTGCAGGAAGGTCTAAAACACCTTCAAGCATTGCAACGGTGTCTGGTTCTAAAAACCGACGTGAATCTTGTACTAATTTTAGTAGCTCATCGCGAGTTTCTGGTGCCGTACCTAACCATTTGCGTAAGCCACGCATTCCCCACGATGGGCTTGATTCGTCGTGCATGATCTTTCCTGAAGACTCTTAAAATATCAAAAATGTAATTTTATCATACTGAAGAAAATATTGATGTCTACCTATTAAATAGTTGTATATCCATAATTTTTGTGTAGCGCTTTTCAATTACGCAACAGTTTGTGTTACATAGAGAATTCGCGCTTTATGCTAGAATATAAACAGTCTAAATTTTTGAGTTTTATGATGTCTGATTCATTTATTGAACCCAGTATTCAATTAAATACACGTGGTTTACGTTGTCCTGAACCTGTCATGATGTTGCATCAAGCCATTCGTAAGTCTAAATCTGGCGATGTGGTTGAAGTTTTTGCTACAGATAATTCTACCTCTTGGGATATTCCAAAATTCTGTATGCATTTAGGACATGAATTATTACTTCAAGAAGAAAAATTAGATGAAGATGGTAATAAAGAATTCCATTATTTAGTAAAAAAAGGCTAAAGCTTTTTAAGCTATAAAAAATCCCTGCACTTGGCAGGGATTTTTTATTATATGATTTGATCCAAATTACATATTTGGATATGAGAAGCACTGCTTCGCAAGATGAGGTAGGTAAAACATAGTTTTATCTGCCGCAAGGACATTACATGTTAGGGTAGTTAGGACCACCGCCACCCTCAGGTGTTACCCAAGTAATGTTTTGAGATGGGTCTTTAATGTCACAAGTTTTACAGTGAACACAGTTTGCTGCATTAATTTGGAAACGCTTAGAACCGTCGTTTTCTTCCATAATTTCATAAACACCAGCAGGGCAATAGCGTTGAGCAGGCTCATCCCATTTTGGTAAGTTTACATTTACAGGAATAGACGCATCTGTCAGTTTCAAGTGAGCAGGCTGATTTTCTTCATGCACAGTGTTTGATACAAATACTGAAGATAAACGGTCAAATGTAAGTTTGCCATCTGGCTTAGGATAGTTTGGCTTGAAGTTAGCAGCATCAACAGTTTTTAAAGCACTAAAGTCAGGAATTAAATCGTGAACTGTAAATGGTACTTTAAATACGTTTTGGTCGATGAAGTTAAATGCCCCACCAATCCATTGACCAAATTTGTGCATTGCAGGGCCAAAGTTACGAGCGCTGTAAAGCTCTTCTTTTAACCAGCTGTTGTTGAATTTTTCTGTGTAAGCCGTTAATTCTTTCGCAAAGAAATCTTCGCCTTCAGTTACACGAGCAACAGCTAGATCACCGCCTTTTTCAACGCCAGCAGCAATTGCTTCAAATACTGCTTCGCCACATAACATGCCAGATTTCATAGCCGTATGTGAGCCTTTAATTTTGGCAAAGTTTAGGAAACCTGCATCATCACCAATTAAAGAACCGCCTGGGAATGTGAATTTAGGTAGTGAGTTAAATCCACCTTTAACAACAGCACGTGCGCCATAAGAAATACGTTTACCGCCTTCAAGGTATTGCTTAATTAGCGGATGTGTTTTCCAACGTTGCATTTCCATAAATGGATACATGTGTGGGTTGGTGTATGAAAGGTCAACAATCATACCTAAAGTCACTTGGTTGTTTTCTGCGTGGTATAACCACCAACCGCCAGAAGAACCTGTTTCGCTTAAAGGCCAACCTGCGCCATGCATAACTGTACCTGCTTTATGTTTAGCAGGATCAATTTCCCAAAGCTCTTTAATACCAATACCGTAATGTTGTGGATCGGCATCTTTGTCTAGGTCGTATTTTGCGATAAGACGTTTGCCTAAATGACCACGACAGCCTTCTGCAAAAATAGTGTATTTCGCATGCAGTTCATAACCTGGTGCAAAGTTATGCGTAGGTTCGCCATCTTTGCCAATACCCATATCACCCGTTTGAATACCTTTCACAGTACCATCTTCGTGATAAAGAATTTCTGAAGCAGCAAAACCAGGGAAAATAGAAACTTCTAATTCTTCTGCTTTTGTACCTAACCAACGGACAACGTTACCTAATGAAATAACATAGTTGCCTTCATTGTGCATGGTTTTTGGAACCATCCAATGTGGTGCTTCTTGTGCCTTTTCATCTGACATTAAGAAGTAAGTTTTATCTTCTGTAACAGGTACGTTAAGCGGAGCACCTTCTTCTTTCCAGTTCGGGAACAATTCATTTATTGCACGCGGTTCTAACACAGCACCAGAAAGAATATGCGCACCAACTTCGGAGCCTTTTTCTACGACACAAACGGAAAGATCATTTAGGTTGTTTTCAATTGCAAGTTGACGAATTTTAATCGCTGCAGAAAGACCAGCTGGTCCTGCGCCTACGATTACTACGTCAAACTCCATCGATTCACGTTCGATGTGTTCCATGTCGGACTCCTCATTAGTAGCGAAGGTGGCATCCGTAATTTTTCAATTCGGTGCTGCCATGAGTATCTGTACCCAGACACAATATATATCGTGTCTTTTGTAATGTGCGCTAGTATAGTTTTAATCCGTGATCTAGCCAATTGGCTGAATCATATTATTTTTCCGTCTGTAGGGCATTCATTTATGGTTAATCAAAATAATTTACCAAATCCGACGAAAAAACTAGCGATTTCTGATAATAAGAATTTAATGGGCATTGCACAATACTTAAAAGATGGACAGTACGGTCATAAAAAATCTATTCCACCTTTAGACCAATGGCACCCAAAGCATTGTGGCACAATGAATTTACAGATAAAAGCGAATGGCGAATGGTGGCACGAAGGTCAATTGATTAAAAGACAGCCACTCATTGAACTGTTTTCTACAGTGCTTTGGAAAGAAGATGGAAAATTCTATTTAAAAACACCTGTCGAGCAAATAGAAATTGAAGTTGAAGATGAGCCTTTGTTTGTAAATCAGGTCGATTTAGTTGAAATAGAACATAAAACGTATATTCAGCTTCAAACCACAACGCAAGACATCATTATTGTAGATGAAGACCATCCTATTTTTATGCGTGAATATGAAGGTGAGTTACGTCCTTATGTGCATGTGCGCTTTGGTATAAATGCATTAATTCAAAGATCTTCCTTTTTTCATTTGGTTGAAATGGGTGAGTTAAAAGAAAATGAGCAGGGTGATGCATTTTTATTATTAAAAAGTGGTGATTTACACTTGCAATTAGGAACCTGAGGTTTAAGCTTTAATCATCTTATTTCGCACTTTTGAATGTAAAGATATGTCCGCTATTCAACCTATTAGTCCTTTAAATGAACCGATGCATAAGGCGCAAGCTAATGCACCTATCGGAATTTTTGATTCGGGCGTAGGGGGCTTATCTATTGCAATAGAAATTGCACGACATTTACCAAATGAACATATTGTTTATTATGCAGATACGGCAAATGTTCCTTATGGCCCACGAGATGATCAAAATATTCGTGAGCTGACAGCGCATGCAATTGAATGGTTATATCGTAAAGGTTGTAAAGTTGCGGTAGTGGCTTGCAATACAGCATCTGCATTTAGCTTAGATTATTTGCGCGAACATTATGGCGAAAACTTTCCTATTATAGGTTTGGTGCCTGCGCTTAAACCTGCTGTGCTTCAAACAACAACAAAAACGGTTGCTGTGCTCGCAACACCTGCAACTTTTCGTGGAAATTTAATTAAAGACGTTGTTCAGCGTTTTGCTATTCCTGCCAATGTTACCGTTCTTCCAATTACTTGTTTAGATTTAGTGCCTTTTGTTGAAGCAGGTGAACAAATGAGCGAGGCATGTTTAACGACATTACAAAAAATATTACAACCTGCTGTAGACCAGCAAGTAGATTATTTGGTTTTAGGTTGTACGCATTACCCATTTTTAAAGCCAGCTATTCAACATATATTTGCAGAAAAATTAAAATTAATTGATTCTGGGCAAGCTGTAGCACGACAAACATCCCGCATTTTAATAAAAAATGAGTTACTATTTGAACAGGGACTTCATTCAGATTTACGTATTTCTTGTTATGTAAGTGGAAATAATGCGGATACATTAACACCCGTATTGCAGCATCTTATTCCGAGTGATTTAACTTGGGAAATAAAAAATATTTAAAATTCATATTTTTAGACGTATTATTCTTAAAGTTAAATGAATTTAAAAATATATAATGTATTAAGGGAAACCCAATGCTAGATAAGCGTTATCAGGTTTTTATCTCTACGTCTGGAAGCGAAATGCAACCAGAGCGAATTGTTGTGTCTCAAACTTTAGTGGGCATGGGTTTTTTCTCTTGGGGTTTAGAGCAACGGACACCTTTAAGTACCACTTTTGCACGCCGTCAAATTGATGATTGTGATTATGTCGTGGTGATTTTAGGTAGCCAATACGGAGAGCAATCTGTATCTGGTGTAGGGTATATGCATCTTGAATATATTTATGCAGTGACCAAGCAAAAACCAATTATTGCTTTTATACATGAAGATCCAGATTCACGTGATGAATCATTGCATGATGAAAAGCCTGAATTGCGTGAAAAATTTAAAGAGTTCCGCAAAATTATTATGCAAGAAGTTGACCAAATTTTTACATATCGAACTATGCGAGATTTAGAGCTTGCTGTACGTTTAAATATGTCTCAGATTTTAGAAAGATATCCTGTTTTGGGATGGGTTCGTCCACAAAATACACAGGCATTGCATGATGAAATTGAAGCGCTTAAGGCTAAAATTGTGCAATTGGAAACAAGTGCAGGAACACGAGAAGCCGATCCATTTTTAAATGTTCAAAAAGTTTCAATGCATGAAGACTTTGCTTTTGAATATAGAATGCATGCTTATCAAGATGGTAATTTTAAAGAATTAAATGCAATGCGCCGTATGAAGTGGGCACAATTACTCAGTGTTTTAGGTTCAGCATTTATTAATCCTACACCTGAAGATTTTTTTTCTAAGTGTATGAATGAATATTTAAATGAAACTGGACTTTCAGACGCACAAGAGGAAATGCCTCGAGTACATGCAATTGCCCGTGCGCAAATTAATGTTCGTGCTTTACATGCTATTAAAATGCAAATGCGTGAAAATGACTGGATTGTGCCATCAGGTCGAGATGATCGTCAGCGGATGCTTTGGAAAGTTACGCCAAAAGCAAAGCGTCTTCTAGAAAGTAATTTATTAGATAATGATCGGACTTTACAATTTAGATCTCAGAATTAATCAATATCAAGAATACCTAGAAAGCTGTTAAAGTAAGCCTGTTCAATCTTAATGAGAAGAAGGCTTGATGATGACTGCAGCAAAACCCAAAGTTACAATTATACTTGCCAACTTAGGTACGCCAGATGAACCTACGGTTCCCGCAGTTCGTCAATTCCTAAAGCAGTTTTTGTCCGATCAGCGTGTCATTGAAATTCCAAAACCTATTTGGCAAATTATTTTAAATTTGTTTGTTTTACCATTTCGTCCTAAACGCGTAGCACATGCTTATGAAATGGTGTGGAATCAAGATTCACCAATGCGTGAAATTTTAATGCAGCAAGTTGAAGCTGTGCAGAAATCACTAATTCAGCAATATCCTGAATTTGAATTGAATATTATTCCTGCGATGACCTATGGCAATCCGGGAATTGCATCGGTTTTAGAAACCTTAAGTCAAAATCCGCAAGATCACGTCATATTATTTCCATTGTTTCCACAATATTCCGCAACATCTACAGCGCCATTATTTGATGCTTTTGCAAAATGGATTCCGAAGCAACGTAATTTGCCGGGCATTTCATTCATTCGCGATTATTATCAGCATCCACTTTATATTCAGTCTTTAGCGCAAAGTGTGTGTGAGTATCAGGCTGAACATGGTAAAGCTGAAAAATTATTGATGTCATTTCACGGTATTCCGCAACCTTATGCAGATAAGGGAGACCCCTATGCAGACCGCTGTCGTTTAACAGCAAAATTAGTCGCAGAGGCTTTGGGTTTATCTGAAAATGAATGGGCGATTAGTTTCCAATCTCGCTTTGGAAAGCAAGAGTGGGTAAAACCCTATACCGATGTTTTACTTGAAGATTGGGGCAAACAAGGTGTGAAGTCTGTACAAATTATGAGTCCAGCTTTTTCAGCAGATTGCTTAGAAACCCTTGAAGAACTTGCTATTCAAAATGAAGAAGTGTTTAAAGATGCAGGAGGGGAAAGCTATGCCTATATTCCTGCATTAAATTCACGTGATGATCATTTAGAATTGCTCAATCACTTGCTTCAAGCTAATCTTGATGCATTAAAGCAAACATTAGCCCACTAATTTCCTGAGGTTTTCGCCATATGTTGCAAGTCAAAATTGTGCCTGTCACGGCATTCCAGCAAAATTGTTCCATTGTTTGGGATTCTGAAACTAAAGAAGCTGTTTTGATTGATGCAGGTGGCGATGCCGAAATATTAAAAGCTGAAGTAGAAAAACTGGGCTTAACGGTGAAAGAATTATGGCTAACGCATGGTCATTTAGATCATGCAGGTGCTGTGGGTACATTGAAAAAAGTGTGGTCTGTTCCTGTGATTGGTCCGCATAAAGAAGATGCTTTTTGGTTGGATCAAATTCAAGAAGTTTCAGCACGTTATGGTTTTCCAATTCCTGAAAAAGTAGAAGTGGATCAGTGGTTAGAAGGCACAGAAGTTTTAAAATTAGGCGAAGAGGAATTTGAAGTACGCTTTGCCCCGGGGCATACACCAGGGCATGTGATGTTCTATAACAAAAACTATAGTTTGTTATGGACGGGTGATGTGTTGTTTAAAGGCTCTATTGGACGTACAGATTTTCCACGCGGAAATCATCAACAATTGTTAGATTCTATTCAACGCGAATGCTTTAGCTTGCCAGATGAAACACAATTTATTTCAGGTCATGGTCCACTAAGTACCATTGGCTTTGAAAAACAGCACAATCCATTTGTAGCAAGTAGAGCAGGCTAATTTTATAGCCACATTTACGCCATAAAAAAAGGTCTGAATATTCAGACCTTTTTATTTGTCATTTTAAAAATTAATACTGATCTTCTTCACGACCACCATCTGCTTGTGGTGCATCTTGAGTTGGCAGTTTATAGCCTTCATTTGCCCATGCACCAAAGTCAATCAGTTTGCATCTTTCAGAACAAAATGGGCGATATGGATTATCTTCCCAAGTGGTCAATTCGCCACAACGTGAGCAGTTTAAAGTTGTAGACATTTAAAAACTCCAAATGAAAACGGATGATTCAATTAGTCAAAAGCAATTGCACTTGTTAGACTTGTGCAGATTTTTATTAGTTTGATCTGATTATGCCAATTCGTCAATTTCAAGCACAGCGTATGCATGCTCCTCGAGATTTCCAAGCCATTTCTAATGAACCTATTTGTGTAGAAATTGGTGCAGGTAAAGGAAAGCACGCGCTACTTTTTAGTGGACAAAACCCAAATAAAAAATTAATTGCGGTTGAACGTACACGTGAAAAGTTTTTGGCTATGCAAAAACAGCATGGTATTGAAGGTCAAAGCAATTTTCAGCCTGTTCATGCAGATGCTTTACCGTGGGTGGTTCATGCATTATTTCCTGCGCAAATTGAGCAATTTTTTATTTTGTACCCAAACCCAGAACCGCATAATCCTGCACAGCGCTGGTTAAATATGCCGTTCTTTGAGTTTTTAATTTCTCGCTTACAAGCGGGCGGTTCTATTACTTTAGCCAGTAATATTCCTGAATATATTGAAGAAGCACAAAAACAACTTATAGATGTATGGAAGCTTCCTTTCGTAAAAGAAGTGATTCCTGCAACATCGGCACGTACGCACTTTGAAATTAAATATTTAGAACGTGGTGAATTGTGTCAGCAACTTATTATTACCAAGCCTGAAAACTACACAACACGTTTTGATGATTTTCAACCTTTACATGGTGTGAATCAAAAAAATGCCACTGAAGTGAAAGCGGATTAAGTTTTCATGAACAAGCGCGTTGCAATTATTGGTGCGGGTCCTGCGGGACTTATGGCTGCGGAAGTGCTTAGTCAGCAAAATTACGATGTTCATGTGTATGAACAAAAGCCATCTGCTGCTCGTAAGTTTTTAATGGCAGGCAAAACAGGTTTAAATATTTCACATGCAGAACCTGTAGATGTTTTTGTACAGCGATATGATCGGGTGGAATGGTTAAGCCCTTGGGTGAAACAGTGGGATGCCAATTGGATTCAAGCGTGGATGAAAAGCTTGGGTATTGAATCTTATATTGGTACGTCAGGTCGTGTATTTCCCATTGAAATGAAAGCTGCGCCATTGCTTCGTGCTTGGTTAAAACGCCTTATGGAAGATGGTGTTAAATTGCACTATAGACATCAAGTTTTAGACTTAAAAGATGCAACTTTAAGTATTCAGAATTTAGTATCTAACCAAATTTCACAAGAAAAATTTGATGCAATTGTTCTAGCTTGTGGTGCAGTTTCTTGGTCAAAACTCGGTAGTGATGGAGCATGGCAGAAATGGTTAAATACATCTGAAATTGAAACATTTCAAGCCAGTAATGCAGGTGTGGAAATTGCGTGGTCTAAGTTCATGCAACCTGTATTTGGTGAACCATTAAAGCGTGTTGAAGCTTGGGTAAATAATGGCGATAAATCGAGTGGTGATATTGTAATTAGCCATTATGGTTTAGAAAGTGGATTGGTTTATAAACAAGGTCGAGCTTTGCGTGAGCAAGTGAAACGTGGTGAATCTATGGCATTAACTTTAGATTTATTGCCCGATCAAAGCATTGAACAACTCGCTAAAAAACTCCAGCCAAGTAAGAAACAATCATTAAGTAACATTTGGCGTAAAGCAGGTTTAGATACAGCAAAAGCAAATTTAGTACGTGAGCTTGTTGCTAAAAATATTTGGACAGAAGCGTATGCATTGGCAAAACAAGTAAAGAATTTAGTAATTCCACTAAATGGTTTTAGACCTATTGAAGAAGCGATAAGTTGTGCAGGTGGCGTGAAGCAAGAAGCATTAACTGAACACTTACAGCTTAAGTCAAATCCTGCATTATTTTTATGTGGCGAAATGTTAGATTGGGACGCACCTACAGGTGGTTACTTGCTTACAGCGTGTTTTGCGACAGGTCGAGCGGCAGGTGAAGGTGTTCATCAATATTTAAGTCAGTAAATGATTAAGTAATAAAAAAGGAATCAAATTTGATTCCTTTTTTATTGTGGGTTGTATTTAAAATTTAATGATCAAGTTGAGCTTCTATTTCAGGGTATTGAGAACGCCAATTTTCAAGTTGATCTTGCGCGTGTAAATAGCCGCCTAATCCTTTCAATTTATCTTCAGATAAGCTTTTATCATTGAGTGTTTTGTCTTTATGTTGTTCTAAAAGCTTTAATTGTTGATCCCAATAGCCTGCAATTAAACCTTGAATATAACGACCTTGTTCAGTTTTTAAATCTAAATTTTTAAGCATTTCCGATGCAGAAACTAAATTATCTTTTTTGCGTGTATATGAAAATTCAGCGGTTAAATCACCAGACTTTGAAAGCTTAATTAATTCATCTTCCATTTCATCGCTTACTTGTGTGTAGCGATAATCGTAGTCTACAAGTAAAAGAATATCGTGTTGATCATTTGGTGTTTTTTCGAAATTACGAATCGCTTCAGATGAAAGTTCTTGCATGACTTTATCTTCAGGGCTGACTTCTTCTGAATGTTCTGCATTTTTATTGCCACATGCACTTAATAAAAATGCAGAGCAAATAAGTGCAGGAAAAGCTACGCGTTTCAGAGAAATATTCATGTGAAGATCATCCTATTCTGTCGTTATTTTTTCAAAAACATAAACATGTGTGGTATATGGAAAATCGATAGGGTCTTGTGCAGATTTCCCTGTATGTTCATAAATGATTTTTTCAAATTGTGCTTTTAGTTCAAGCTGTTTGGGCTTAGGCATTGCAGCAATAAAACTGGTTGAAAGTAAGCGCTTTGAAACCACTTGTTCCACTGTACCATGATGCAAATGCGGAATTGTAGTTTCTTGATAAAGTTTGAATAAGCTTTGTTGTTGAAAGGCTTTTTGCCATAAATTGCTATGGTAGCGAGGTGTGTCGCCTTCAAAAGGTGAAATTAAATCTGCCAAGACTTTTACCCAATTTACGCCAATATCTCGCTGATTCCAAATAAGAACTAAATAGCCATTGGGTTTTAATATACGGTGAATCTCTGTTAATGTTTCAATATTGGCAAACCAATGAAATGATTGCGCGCAGGTCACTACATTTACTGTTTCTGCTTGAACAGGAATATTGTGGCTAAATGCTTGCAAGGTTTGAACATTTGGATAAGCTTGTTCTAATTGAGCCAACATTTCATCAATGGGCTCTACAGCTATAATGTGCTGTGTTATTTGTTGTAAATAAGGTAAGAATTTGCCAGTCCCAGAACCAAGGTCTAAGAGCTTGGTTTCTGAGCTAAGTTGGAGCCGATCTTGCAACCAAAGTGCTATACTTTGTGGATAACTTGGGCGAACCTGCTGATAAAGTTTAGCAGCCGAGCTGAAGCCTTTTTGTGCGGAAGAATGTAAAGATTGTGTCATATTTTGCGATACTTTATCTCTCGTGCATCTATAAAATAACAT
This sequence comes from Acinetobacter portensis, assembly GCF_023158935.1. Taxonomy (GTDB): domain Bacteria; phylum Pseudomonadota; class Gammaproteobacteria; order Pseudomonadales; family Moraxellaceae; genus Acinetobacter; species Acinetobacter faecalis. Next base: position 2,196,674 of record NZ_CP096120.1, on the reverse strand, counting down.
ATTCACTTGTGATTACTCGCAATAGCATTGAATTGTAAACTTAATATGCAATAGACGAACTTATTGCTTGGTGTGGGAATGGACAAACAGATAATTTTTGAAGACGGACATATTCGCGCTATTTTTCTAAAAGGTTCATCAAAAGAACTGGTTTTTTCCTTTGGCGATTTAATTACGCGTGCCAAGGGTTTGTCTATTAATGCCGAAAAATCTTTAGAAAAGTTTCAATACAATGTCATTGGCGTAATGCCAAAAGAAAAATCGTGGTTTCCTGAAAGTTCTATTCGCAATATGTTAGAAGCGATCGCGGACTTTATTGCACCATTTGAAACACGTTTAGGTTATGGCGGTTCAATGGGTGGCTATGCTGCAATTAAGTATTCAAACCTTCTGAATTTAAAGCGAGTTATTGCACTTGTACCGCAGTTTTCAATAGATCCTGAAGATGTAACCGATTTACGCTACAACATGTTCTTTCATGCAGATGTAAACCAAAACATGAAAGTGCAAGCCAAAGATGTATCTGCGGAGCGTGAATACATTGTGGTGTACGACCCTTATTACGATGAAGACCGTGCACATTACGTGAAGCTTCAAGAAGTATTGCCGCAAGTTAATACCTTACATTTGCCATTTACAGGGCACGATGCTATTGCAATTTTGGCAAGTTCAGAACTGTTAAACGACTTTTTAACCCAAGAATTTGATGAAACTTATTTTTATAAAAAGATTCGTCAGGTGAAAAAGAACAGTAAATTTTATTATCGTAAAGTCATTGAAAAATCCCTAAAAGAGCATCGCGCATCTTTAGGGAAAATCCTTAAAAATAATGATTTACAGCTTGATAGTAATTTCTTTGATGCTAAACAAAAACAGCAACTTATTCGTTCATTATTAAGCAATAAGCAAGTAGATGAGCGCGATTTAAATAAACTTGGCGTGCAAATTAACATACCGCAAGAAAGCCGAAGTTTACTGCTTGATAATTACGGTCATGGCTTGGTGTTTAACGTTATTAGTCAAAAAATTGAAAGCTATGCAGAAAAAGCAATTGCGCTAAATCATAAGTTACTTATTCCAATTTATGCCAAAGGCACTGGTTTGGTTCAAATTCACTTAAATGACGAACGTTACATTGTGGCAATGAATGATCGTTTGGTGATGAAGCTATTCAAAGAGCAAGATGCTTTAGGTGTAGGCATGAGCCCACTCATTATTAAAAAGTATGAAGATTATTTTGTAGTGAGCTACAAAAACCTAAATCTTGCAAGTGATGAGTTTGGCGGTAACGAATTTATAGGAGATGTTTCTGAAACTGCAAAATTTGTATTGGAATTAGAAAGCGATTCTTAACTTACAAATATATTTTTTGAGTGTGCAATATCCATCACAGATATGAATTTCAAATACGGCTTTGGTCTAATTTTGTACTATTGCTTTATTTCTAATTCAAACTAAGATGAATTTAACGATAAAAATATCATTGGAAGATAAGAGTCGTGTTATGGCAAACAATATTCTGAATATTTCATTGTTCACGCTATTTTGTTTAACTTTTTCGAGTCCTGCATTTGCTGAAACCTCAATGTATCCTGCCTATTTCTTCTTTGGTAGCGGTATTCTTTTGGTATTGGCGCTTGCAATTTATGTCGTAAAGCAAAGTATTTTGTCTGTTAAAAACCATTGCGATAAAAAGCCTGCGAAATAGCAGGCTTTTTGATATTTGAAAGATCTTTAATTTTTATAATCACAACATTGCTTTATAAAATGGAAAAATAAAGCATTTAGAAAAGTATAAATAGATCTATTAAATATTTTAAATGGGCTTAAACTGTTTGCAATAAGCAGGGGATTTTTATCTCTTTAAGTTCTGTGAATAAAGCAAGGAATGCAGCATGAAAGCCGTGTTTTTAGATTATGTATCTTTAGATCAAAATGACTTAAATTTTAAAGATTTAGAAAATATTTTTGATGAATGGGAAATTTATCCAAGTACATCTTCAGAACAATTATTAGAACGAATTCAAAATGTTGATGTCATTATTAGCAATAAAGTTGTGGTAAATGCAGAAGCAATTCAGCAATGTCCAAATTTAAAACTCATTTTAATTTCGGCAACGGGCACAAATAATATTGATTTATTACAAGCCAAAAAACAGGGCGTAGTCGTTTGTAATTGTCAGGCTTATGGCACGTCTGCCGTGGCGCAACACACGCTTATGCTTATGCTTAATTTGGCTACATCTTTCAAGCAATATGAACGTGCTGTGCAAAATGGTGATTGGAATAAAGCATCGCAATTTTGTTTACTCGATTATCCAATTATTGAGCTTGAAGGAAAAACTTTGGGTATTTTAGGTTATGGTGAATTGGGCAAAGCAGTTGCGAAATTAGCTGAAGCTTTTGGTATGAAAATTTTAGTAGGTGCATTGCCAAATAGACCTGTGCAGGAAAATCGCATTCCGTTTAATGAATTATTGTCTCAAGTCGATTTTTTAACGTTGCATTGCCCACTTAGTACAGACACACAAAATTTAATTGATGCTAAAGCTTTTGATGCAATGAAACATAGTGCATTTTTAATTAACTGCGCGCGTGGCGGTATTGTGAATGAACAAGACTTAGCAGATGCATTAATTGCAGGAAAAATTGCAGGTGCGGCAACAGATGTACTCATGGTTGAACCACCGAAAGATGGCAATGTGTTGTTAAATTCTGAAATTCCAAATTTATTGATTACTCCGCATAGTGCTTGGGGCAGTGTGGACGCACGTCAGCGTATTGTTCAGCAAATGGTGGAAAATGTAGAAGCCTTTAAAAAAGGTCAGCCAATTCGCCAAGTGAATGCATAATTGAAAGAACAAAAAGCCCATCTTATGATGGGCTTTTTTATAGCTGTTTAATTTTAGATTTATCTAGGAATAGATGAGTCTGTATCTGTGTTGGTTGTATCTGTATTTTGTGTTGTGTTTGAAGTTACAGGTGTTTGAACTTCATTTTTCTGTACGACTGTTGCAGGTTCTATAATTTTCGGTTGTGGTGCAGGAATGCTGTCTAAAAATGTTTTTGGTTGATTGTCTGTAGATGACTGACTTAGCGAATGTTGAACAATTGGGGCTTTATCTTCAGGGTTACCAAATACACCTTCTTTGGCTTTGGTTACTGTACGGTTAATGCCATTTGCCGCTTTATCTGCGGTTTCTTCGCTAAAGTCTTTAGTATTTTCCCAAGCTTGTTCTGCTTTTGGTTTTACTTTAGCTACACCTTTTTGTACGCCATTATCAATTTTTACTGCGGTTGTATCTATTTTCTCTTTTGCTTTATGTCCTAAAACTTTAAAGATATTCGGGTTATCTCCATAAGCAGGAGATTGTTTTACAGGCTGTGCTGTTTGTACCGTTTCTGTTTGGGCAAATAGGGGGGTAGTGGCAAGAATTGCCGAAACAAATAATACTGCTTTCGATTGATTGATCACGTAGATGGATCCTCTTTTTTCTATATTGGCTATTATTCAAAAATAATCTTATCGGCTTTTTTTGAGGCAATGTGAGTTTGAGATTAAAACCATACAGGTTTGTAACATGCGGTCAACATTCAATGCTTTTATTCTACATATAAAAAAGCCTTTGCTTTAGGAATCTATTAAAACAAAGGCTTTTGGTATTGCACGATGCATTAGTCACATTGTTCTAATGCTTCTTTTGCAAAGTTGTTACGCAATGCAAGGAAGTTTTTTTGTACTTCTGGTGCGTATAGATCAAATGCTGTAGCGGTGCTTGTACCGTCTTGTGCAAATGTTGCTGTACCTGCTGAAATAAGGGTTAGACCTTTAAATGTCCATTGTTCTACAACTTTGCCTGACTCGAGTTGACCTGTGAACTCAATAACGCATTTGTCTGCGAATTTGTTGAGTTGAGCTTTGTTTTGAGTCGTTTCAGGATGTACGCCTACGTTTTCTATTTCCTGTAAAGCGCCTGCTTGAATTTGTGGAATAGTTGGGGCAGATGTACATGCAGTAAGTGCGAAACCAGCAAGTGCTGTCAAAATGATGGCATTTAGTTTCATAAGTTCCGTTTCTTTTTGAATGTAATTCATTTCAGTATAGGGAATTCGAGGAGAGTTGCCTATACTAAAATTGATGCAAATAATTTTGAATTTGTATTTTAGCTAGGCTATTGAGCTAATATCTGTTCTCTAAGTCGCTTTTCATAGTTGGATTTCATTTCGTAATAGTCATCAATCAATTCAGGTGGAAACATTTTATTGATTAATTGAATAGTTTCTTCCATAGCAGTATTTTCGACACCATTTGAATCTGCAATCATAGTGAATAGCGGATTTAAATTATTAATTATGGTAGTGCATAAGGCAGTTATGCCTGACGAATATTTTTCTATTTCTGGGTCTTTAGCCAAATCAGATAAAATTTTATTTTTGATAGGGCTTTGTTGCACAAACCTATCTGTAAAGGGTTTTTCAGCGATATAGTTTTCAAATGAAGAAGCCTACACACAAAATCTACCGCACAACCAATTGGCCCGCATATAACCGAGCACTCATGAGTCGCGGAAATATTGCCATTTGGTTTGATCCTGCTACGCAATGGTATGCGCCATCAAAAGGCAAACAAGGGCGAAATCAAACCTACTCCGACGCAGCTATCCAATGCTGCTTAATGATTAAATCCTTATTCCGTCTATCTTTACGTATAGTCACTGGCTTTGTGCAAAGTCTGATTAAACTTTGCGGATTAAATTGGATAGCTCCAGATTACACCACGCTTTGTAGAAGACAAAAGCATATTGATATTGTAATCAGCTACCAAAAAAGTAGCGATGGGCTGCATCTACTCATGGACTCTACAGGGATGAAGTTTCTAGGTGAGGGCGAATGGAAACGCAAGAAACATGGACCTGAATATCGTCGCCAATGGCGTAAACTTCATATTGGTATAGATGCTAAAACCCTACAAATACGAGCAGTTCAGCTTACAACCAATAATGTCAGTGATTCACAGGTGCTTGGTGATTTACTTAATCAGATTCCACAAGATGAGCAGATTAACTCTGTTTATACCGATGGAGCTTATGACACCAAGCAATGCCGTCAGGTCATTGCAGATCGGCAAGCGCATGCGGTGATTCCACCTAGAAAAAATGCGAAACCATGGAAAGATACAAAGAGTAGCTCGCTAGAGCGAAATGAATTACTTCGAACAATTAAACGTTTAGGCAGGACACTATGGAAAAAATGGTCAGGCTATCATCGGCGAAGTTTGGTTGAAACTAAGATGCATTGCATCAAATTATTAGGAGATAAACTCAGTGCAAGGAGTTTTGATAGCCAAGTGAATGAGATCCATGCACGTGTAGCAGTCCTTAACAGATTTACGGAATTAGGTCGACCACTTACCCAAGTTACGCCTTAAATTTGGCTCAATTAGGGGCGCTTTGCATTTCAAATCTTTGTGCAACAAAGCCTTTTGATAGAGCTACTTAGACCATTTAAGCTGAGTTCCTTAATCATATTATTGTATTCCTGAATAATCTCAGGATTTAAATATTTGTCAGGTTCCTCATTTAAATTTTGCCTAAAATCTATTAGGAATATGAAATTATTATGAAACTTCTCATGTTCCTTCCAAGTTTCTAAAGAAAAATCTTTTAAAGTAGTTTTATTGTGTTGTTCTTTCCAAATATTAAGACTTTTTATAATAATTAGAAAACCAAAGATTGTTGCTGTGGCTGAACACAAATAAATGATATCTGTTCGGATACTTGTTAGTGGTACTCCGTTTAATTTAGACACGCTAAAATAAATTGCTAACGCCAAGATTGTTAAAATAATATATTGTAATAAAGCCGATAATATATTCAAAAGATTAATCTGCAAATAAAAACCCCGCTAATTTATAGCGGGGTTTTCTTTATTTTACAAGCATTTAAGGCTTAATGCTGAAGCACCGAAATATCAGCCACTTTCGTAAACAAGTCACGTAATTGAGCAAGCATACGTAAACGGTTCGCTTTCAAGTTAGCATCATCTGCCATTACCATTACACCTTCAAAGAAAGCATCTACAGGCGCACGAAGTGCAGCTAAAGCAGAAAGGGCAGCAGTGTAGTCTTTCGCGGCAAATAACGGCTCAACCACAGGTGTAATTTTCGCAAGTTCAGCGAATAATGCTTTTTCAGCATCTTCAACCAAGTTTGCTTCAACCACAGCACCTGTTGGTGATTCTTCTTTCGCAAGAATGTTGGCAACACGTTTGTTTGCAGCAGCAAGTGCAGCAGCTTCAGGCAATGCACGGAAGTGATTCACCGCATTTACACGCTTGTCAAAATCTAAAGGAGATTTTGGCGATAATGCTTGAACTGCTTGAATTACATCTACAGCAACGCCTTGGTCTTCGTATTTCGCACGGTAACGACCTTCTAAAAATGCAACAGCATCATTTAAAGTCTTATCGTGATCTTTCAATACATTGCCATAAGCAGCCAAAGCAAGCTTGATTAAATCTTCAATAGACACATCAAGATTGTTTTCAGTTACAAGACGCAAAATACCAATTGCAGAACGACGAAGCGCAAATGGGTCTTTAGAACCTGTAGGCGCTTGACCAATACCAAAAATACCTGTGAGCGTATCTAAACGGTCAGCTAAAGCAATTGCAGTACCTGTTTTAGTTTTCGGTAAAACATCGCCTGCGAATTTAGGTAAATACTGCTCACCTAAAGCTTCTGCAACTTCATCGTTTTCGCCTTCAATACGTGCGTAGTAAGTACCCGCAATACCTTGAAGTTCAGGGAATTCACCCACAAGTTCAGACGTTAAGTCACATTTTGCAAGAAGTGCGGCTTTTTCAGCATCTTCCGCTTTTGCACCTGTAATAGGCGCAAGCGCAACAGCAAGTTTCGCAATACGTTCTGACTTATTCCAAAGCGTACCCAATTCTGCTTGGAAAACCATATTTGCAAGTTTCTCTTTACGAGAAGCAAGCGGTTGTTTTTGGTCTTGTAAGAAGAAGAATTCAGCATCCGACAAACGTGGACGAACAACTTTCTCGTTACCTTCAATAATTTGTGTCGGGTCTTTCGACTCAATATTTGACACAGTAATGAAGTAAGGTTGAAGTTTGTTGTCAGCATTTACCAAACAGAAGTACTTTTGGTTGTCCTGCATGGTCGTAATCAATGCTTCTTGAGGAACAGCAAGGAAGCGTTCTTCGAAGCTTGCACGAAGTGCAACAGGCCATTCAACTAGTGCAGTTACTTCGTCACGAAGGTCAGAAGGTACAATTGCAATTGCATTTACTTCATCAGCCAATGCTTTCACTTGACCGTCAATAATTGCCTGACGCTCTTCAAAGTTAGCAACAACGTAAGCTGCTTTTAACTTCGCTAAGTATTCCTCTGCATTTGCTAAAGTAATTGCTTCAGGTGCGTGGAAACGGTGACCATAAGTCAAGTTACCTGCTTTGTGATCTTGAATTGTTGCATCAATCACATTGTTGTCTTTAAGCAATACAACCCATTTTACAGGACGCACAAATTCGGTACGGCTTGCCGCAGAACGCATGCGTTTCGCAATTGGAAGATTATCCAACGCATTTTGTAAAATTTGTGGAAGTAAAACGTCAAGGCTTTGACCTTTTACATCTTTTAAGTAGCAAACTTTTTCAACTTTACCTGCTTGGAAAGTTGTTACTTGATCTACAGTGATCCCTTGACCACGCATGAAGCCTTCTAAAGCTTTCGTTGCATTGCCTTCAGCATCAAAAGCTGCTTGTTTTGCAGGGCCATCAAAACGTTTTTGTGTGTCTGCTTGCGCAGCATCTACATTTACAATTTTTAGTGCTAAACGACGTGGTGCTGCATATGCTTCGATTGAGTCGAATGCAAGACCGGCATCTTTTAAGCCTTTTACAGTTTCTGTTTGTAATGCATCACGTAATTTTTTTAAGCTTTTTGGGGGAAGTTCTTCACAGCCTAATTCGAACAATACTGTATGTTTAGACATTATTTGCTCTCCTTAGATTCAACTTTTGCTTCCGCTTCAACTTGCGCTTTTAATTGTGCAAGAACTTCATCACGAAGTGCAGGTTCTGCCATTGGGAAGCCAAGCTTCGCACGAGCAGCAACATAACTTTGTGCAATAGCACGAGCCAATGTACGTACACGTAAAATATAACGCTGACGTTCAGTTACAGAAATTGCACCGCGCGCATCGAGTAAGTTAAAGCTATGAGATGCCTTAATTACTTGTTCGTATGCAGGAAGTGGAAGTTCAGCTTCCATTAAGCGAGATGCTTCAGCTTCGTAGAAGTCGAACAATTCAAACATTTTTTCTACGTTTGCATATTCGAAGTTATAAGTCGATTGCTCAACTTCATTTTGATGGAATACATCGCCGTAAGTTACTGTGCCAAATTGACCTTTTGTCCAAACAAGATCGTAAACAGAATCTACACCTTGAAGGTACATTGCTAAACGTTCAAGACCGTAAGTGATTTCACCTGTTACTGGGTAGCATTCAACACCGCCCACTTGTTGGAAGTAAGTAAATTGAGTCACTTCCATACCGTTTAGCCAAACTTCCCAACCTAAGCCCCAAGCGCCTAAAGTTGGAGATTCCCAGTTATCTTCTACAAAACGAATGTCATGAACTAAAGGATCAATACCAATTGCTTTTAAAGAGTCTAAATAAAGCTGTTGGATGTTGTCTGGGTTTGGCTTAAGCACTACTTGGAATTGGTAGTAGTGTTGTAGGCGGTTTGGGTTTTCACCATAACGACCATCTTTAGGACGACGTGAAGGCTGAACGTAAGCAGCATTCCAAGTTTCAGGGCCTAAAGCACGTAAGAAAGTAGCTGTGTGGAATGTGCCTGCGCCCATTTCCATATCGTAAGGTTGTAAAATTACACAGCCTTGTTCAGCCCAGTAGTTTTGTAAGGCAAGAATTAAGCCTTGGAAAGTATCAATATGCGATATGGCGCGACTCATGGTCATCCACTTAAAATTAGAGAAGAATTGCCCTCAATTATAAGGATTTTGCAGGAGAGTGGCAAAGGTTATGAATAAAAGGACGAATGTTTAAACAATTTATTTCAAGACTGAATTTATAGCAAAAAAGATGGTGTTGAAATTCAGTTTAAACAATAACCATAAGATATAAAATGAATACATCTTAAAGCTTTGATAGTTTTATACTGTTGCAAATCATAAAAATGAATATGTAGGCAGAATATGCTTCAAAATCAAGCCAACTGGTTAAATACGCTAAAGCCTAATTTCAAAATATTAACTTTAAAAGACCGTTTGATTTGTGCAGTTGGCGCGTTGCTTGGACTGGGATTGTCCTCGTTGATCAGTTGGATTGCGCTAAATGGTTTTAATGCTTGGTATATCGCACCCATGGGAGCATCTGCGGTTTTATTATTTGCAGTTGCTGCGAGTCCTTTGGCTCAACCTTGGAATGTGGTGGTTGGGAATACAATAGCAGGCATAATTGGCGTAAGTTGCGCTTTATGGATTCCTAATTTAACAATTGCTTTTAGTGTTGCTGTTGCATTGTCTATTTTTCTTATGATGACAACAGACTCATTACATCCACCAAGTGGTGCTGTCGCTATTACCGCGGTATTAGGTGGGGGAGAGGTGCATAATTTAGGTTATGCTTTTGTTTTATATCCTGTTTTATTGAATTCTATTTTACTGTTGATCATTGCAGTTATATTTAATAGATTTATGGGAAAACAATATCCACAGAAAGCTCAAATCAATACACGATCGGCAGACCCTACAGCTTTGCAGAAGGTATCTGTTCAGCCAAAAGATATTCAGCAAGTATTAGCAAAACAAACTGAACTTCTTGATATTAGTGAATATGATTTACAACATATTATTTTAGAAGCCCAGTATTTAGCAGACGCTAGAAAGCCTGAAACATATACCTGTGGTGACATCATGACTAAAGATGTTATTTGCTTATATGAAAATGATGAAGTTAAAGATGTTTTAGCAAAATTTAAACAAATAAATTTGATGAGTTTACCCGTTGTGAATACGCAAAATATTTTGATTGGAACTTTGGCTTTATATGATGTGATGGAGTGCTTTAATCGCGAACCTGATATGAAGTTTGCGTGGGGGAATCAGGTACAAGATATTATGAATAAAAAAGTCATTACAGTTAAGCCTGATCAATCTATTCAAACACTTATTCCATATTTTGTGGAGCGTTCTTTTAACTACATTCCTGTTGTTGAAAATAAAAAGCTTATAGGGATTATTAGTCGAGCCGATATGATTGCTGTTTTAAATCAGCAACTTCGGGAAAGTGGAAAATAGTAGGCAAAAAAAAGCTACGATATCTTGGGGAAAATATCGTAGCGACCACAAGGTCAAAAGTTTAGGCTCGGTCATCATTTACAGTACGCATAGGTGTTTCATAACCAGATGTATACTGTAATTCAATTTGCTTTTTAGGCATTAAGAACCAAAGAATTAAATAAACCAAAATACCTGGAAATGCTGCGCTCATAATTGAAACGACAATAAAAATAATGCGAAGTAAATTTGCATTCCAACCAAAACGTTCAGCAATACCACCCATTACACCAGCAATCATTGATGAGCGGTTAGAGCGATATAAACCAACATTGGTCATCTAGTTCTCCTTAAAATTAGAACAATCAGTAAGTTGTATATAAAATATGGAGCTATATTTATAAATTTAAAGTCTTTATAGAAACTAAATCGTTAAAATGTGTAACTGCTTATATCTGTGTATTCTATATCACCCTAAAATAACCATTAATATGAGACAGTGTAGTAAACGTTTCATTATTAAGTGATTTGTGTAATTATTTAAATAAAGTTTCTGGCTTCATATTATATGAAAGGTGAATTCATGTTGAATCGCATGATATATCAGAATTGCATTTTTTCTCTTTTAGCTTTAGGGATGGTAGCTTGTAATCAAGAGCAATTTAGCGAAATTTCAGCTGATGAAAATGCAACCTTTCAAACAGCAAGTAAAGATGATTACGAGCCAGTAACAGGGAAAAAATTGACAGATGTTGCAGGGCAAACCGCAGTACCTATTGAAGAAGAGGGTTTAAGTGTATCTGTTTCAGACAATGCGCTTCCTTATGTTGGACGCTATCATGTTGTTGTCGATTGCAAAGACCCAATAGTTTACTGTGAAAAAGGAACAGCAGATTTTATTTTAAATTTATTACCCGATGGTACAGCGCATAGAACAATTATTCACGCGGGTTCTATTACCTTTGCATCTGAGCATCAGTATCGTCAAGATCACTGGAAATATGATGATATAAATCATCAAATTATTCTACTTCGTATGAGTGGTGTAGAATTTTTTTACGATATAGATAAAGATAAAAATTTAATTATGAACTTAGATAAAATTGCGAATGAAAGTGAAGTGAATAAAAAGTTCTTTCAAGATGGACATCCATTTCCGCATGAAGCTTATGTTATAAAGCGAGAAACATAATTTTGAAAAAGTCCTTTAATGGGGCTTTTTTTATATCTAATAAAATATGTGGTGAGTAGATAAGGTAATGGCTTTTAGTTGCTATGCTTAAAGTTTAAAAGTTATTTAAATAATGTATTAAAAAACAATAGAGATACTAAAGAATATTATTCCGAGTGTAGAGAATTAAAAAATGGAAAATTTGAGATGTATTTTAATTTGAAAAAGCTAAGTTTTGATTCTTTGGCGGATTAAGAATGAGGAGCTTTGAAGATGAATGGTGGGTCGTCCGCGACTCGAACGCGGGACCAATAGATTAAAAGTCTACTGCTCTACCAACTGAGCTAACGACCCATTCAAAGGTTTTGTATCAAATTAGATTTGATGGTTTCTAAAACAGAAGTTTTAGAATGATGGTGGGTCGTCCGCGACTCGAACGCGGGACCAATAGATTAAAAGTCTACTGCTCTACCAACTGAGCTAACGACCCATCAGGGGTGTCAAAAGAAATGGTGGGTCGTCCGCGACTCGAACGCGGGACCAATAGATTAAAAGTCTACTGCTCTACCAACTGAGCTAACGACCCTGAACCAGCACTCAAGCGTTGCTTGAATGTGTAGTGCAAGAAAACTTAGAAAGTTTTTAAACACCACTTCGTTTGATGGAGCGTATTGTAGCAAGTTATGAAATGAGCGCAAGTAAAAAATTATAAAGTTGCCTGTGATTGATTATAAATAAAACAAAAATACATCATATAATCAAAAAACAGGCAATTTTTGTCTTTAAAATCTATATTTATAGCTTTCAATGTCATTATAAATTTCAGTTGTAAGTTCACAATATTCATTGCAACCTGGTAAAAGAACAAAAATCTTCTCATTCGTTTGATGGATGTTGAAGCCTTGTTCTTTTAACTTACTTTTTTGATATTTGAATGTACCTGTTGTTTCTACAGTATCTTGAATACGTAAAAATACTGGAATTGCGTAAGCTGGCAATGATTTTTTAAATTCCGTCAACATATCGCATAAATCTTGTTCATTTAATTGAGCACCATCATGCAAAGTAATGGCTGCCATGCCTGCACGACCATTCGTATTTGGAATTTCTACGCCATATACAACAGCTTCGGTAATTTTTTCATAGTCCGAAACAATGTTTTCAACTTGGGTTGTAGAGACATTTTCACCTTTCCAACGGAAAGTATCACCTAAACGATCTACAAATTGAGCATGCCTAAAGCCAATATCACGTACTAAATCGCCTGTATTGAAGTAAGCATCGTCTTTTTTCAATACATTTGTCATGACGACGGCTTTATTTTTTTCAGGATCTGTATAGCCATCAAAAGGTGAGCGACGTGTGATTTTTCCTACAAGTAAGCCAACTTCACCTTTTTTAACTTTTATACACCAACCATTTTTGTCACGAACAGGTTCATTATTTTCTTTATCGTATTGAATAACTGCATAGGGTGTAGGGGAGAATCCAACTGTATTGTCAAAGTTGAAAACATTGCTAAAACCTACATTTCCTTCGCTAGATGCGTAAAGTTCAAGAACTTCTTCAATACCAAAGCGTGCTTTGAATTTATCCCAAATATTTGGGCGCATGCCGTTACCAATCATTTTGGTAACACGGTGACCTTTTTCTAATTCAGACTCAGGTGCATCCATTAAGTAACGGCAAAGTTCACCTACATAACCAATGGCAGAGGCATCAAATTTTTGTACATCTTTCCAAAATGAAGATGTTGAATATTTGCGTCTAATTGCAAGCGTTGCGCTACTTGCAATAACGCCACACCAACACACAACAATACCTGTTGCATGGTAAAGCGGAAGGGTGCAATACATTACATCATCAGCTTTGAAATCAATTACATGACCATAGGTGCCATACGCCAAAGTCCAACGGCTATTGGTGAAAATAACCGCTTTGGGTAGACCTGTAGTACCCGATGTATAAATGTAGAATAATCCATCCTTACCTTGAACGGAGTGAGTCGTAGGTGTGTTAAATGTTGGGAAGCTAGCAATTTCATGCGCCAAATTCACAAAACCTGTTGGGGCTTCACCTGCATCTTTTAAAGTTTCTTTGTCTGCAAACCAGTGAAAGCGATTTTCAGCAATTTCTAGGTCATGACGAATTTCATCTACAGCAGTACAACATTCTTCACCCGAAATTACAGCAATTGGTTTTACCAAATTAATGCTATGTGCAAGAACTTTGCCTACTTGAGATGTATTTACAAGGGCAATAGTAACGCCAATTTTTGCTAAGCCGAGAACTGTTGCTAGCATTTCAGGGCGGTTTTCCATCATAAGTGCAACAACATCACCTTTGTTTGCACCAATAGATAAGTAATAGTGAGCAATTTGGTTTGCCCAATTATTTAATTCTTGATATGAAAATGCTTGATCTTGATATCTTAAAGCACAGCCTTGAGGGTTGCGTTTAACTGCGCTTTCAAATGCGATACCTAGACCCGCAGGAGAGTTTGAAGTACGTAAATAAGCTTGCTTAAGGCCAGTCACTAAATGAGGTAACTTACTCATGAATTTAGGAATTTTTGCTGCAACTTCTTTAAAACCAATGAGATCGCTTTGTGAATTATGGCTCATAAGAATCCTATTATTTTCGTAAATCAGTATCATCATTATTTGTTTATGATGAATTTCAATAAATTACTACACTTGTCTTTTAATCGTTTCTGACTAGTGCAATCAACCTAAATTGACAAAATTACCAAAAAAAAACCAGTCACCGAAATGACTGGAATTTTTTTACCTACAACAAGTCAATTATGACTCTGGTGTAGTGTCTACTTTTTTCGGTGGACGACCGCGAGGACGACGAGGTCTTGCAGGCTTGTCTTTCGTTGAAGTTGCAGAATCTTCAGCAGATTGATCTTCTGTAGTTTCAGTTGCTTGAGCAACTTCGCTTACAGTTTCTTCTACTGATTCTGTAGTTGTTTCAATCGGAGCTTCAACAGCAGGCTCAACTGTTTCTACAGCCTCAACAATTTCTGCAACAGGTGCTGTAACTGCTTCTTCAACAACAGGTGTTGCTTCTTCAGCTTGTTGTGCTTTATCTGCTTCAATGTGAGCTTGTTTAGCTTGCTCATGCGCTTGTTCGGCAGCAAGTTTTGCTAAACGACGACGCTCACGCGGATCATTTGCAACACGATTGTCTGAAACAGGTTTTGGTGGCGTAAGGTCAAGTACAGGAGCTGGTTCTGCTTCTGGAGTTGCTTTACTTACTTCAACATCGCGTGTTACAGGCTTTTTCTCGGCAGCAGGTGCTGCGTTTTGAGATGCTAAGCTTGCAGCATATTCACTAGTGAATTTTGCCAATGCACGATTGAACGTTGGAATTAATCCAAATTGTTCAATAAGAACAGAGCAGTCATCGCCGTATACATGGCGGATTAAAGAATCCACTGTGTAATTTGAAAGCGTAGGAACTTGAGTTGGTTTTAACTCAGGAACTTGTGCTTGTTCGTTACGTTGACGACGATTTTGACGAGGGTCATTACTTGCACGTTTTACTGGTTGCTGCGCTTGTTTGTTCGCATAATCAGCTTTTTTGTGTGCATGAGGTTTTTTCTCGGCAACTTCTTTTTGTACAGGTGCTGGTTTTGTTTCTTCAACAATTGCAGCTTCTACAGGTGTAACAACAGCAGCAGTTTGAGGTTGGCTTAAAGCAATAATTTCACTTTGAGCTTGATCAACATTCACAACTAAAGCAGTTGGCATCACTTCTTGTTGAGGGATATCAATCATTTCAACTTTAACGTGATTTTGATCGATAGTAGCTTCAACAACAGGAGTGACTGGTGCAGTTGCTTGTTCGTTCAATACGCTTGGATCGCGGTGGCGATTTGGACGGTTTGGACGCTGTTGGTTATTGCGGTCACGACGTGGAACAGCAGCTTGTTGTTCATTGTTTAGAACTTCATTTTGCTGTTGTTGATCATTATTGTTGTGATGACGACGAGAATTACGTTTGTTTTCACGTGCATCTTGGCGTTGTTCTTGACGAGATACTTGTACAATTTCTTCATGTACTTGGTGTTGTACATTGTCTTGTTGTACTTGTTCGCGCGGTTCTTTGTGCTTGTTATTGCGTGGCTTCTTGTTGTTGTTTGGACGTTGAGTCTTCTCATCGCGCTCTAAAGGTTTGTCCATTAGATCGCGTTGTTCAGACTTGTTCGCAACACTTGAAGGCGCCAAATAAGCATTATTTGCTTGCGCAACAGGAGCACGTTGTTGGGTTGGGGCTTGAACTTGGTTATTTACTTGACCAAATTGACCACGACTTACAGCACCACCATTTACCATTTGTTCAATTGCAGATGCAGCATTGTTTGCTGTGCGAGATTGATCAATTGTTGTTGCTTGCTTTTGAACAAACAAGTTTTCTAACCAAGCACAAGGGCTTGTAGATGCTTGAGCGGGAGCAGCTTTTACTTGCTGTTGCTGAACTTGTTGTTGGTTCGCATGTTGCGGACGACGCTTTTGATTTGGATTTTGGTTTTTATGAGCATTTTGCTGTGCAGGAGCAGGAGCTGCTGCATGAGTGTGTTGCTCTTCTTCTAAATGCCACTCTGAAGATTCATAACCCAATTCTTTTTCGCTATTACGAGTCGCTTCAGTACGTTCGTAGCTTGTTGGCGCAAAGCCTTCAGGGTTAAATGAAATTTCGTAATGTGGTGTTTCTAAATGCGGGTGAGGCAATACAGTTACACGTACATTAGAAGTTTGTTCTAAGTAAACAAGGCTGTGACGTTTTTCATTGAGCATGAATGCTGCAATTTCAACAGGAACTTGAACTTGAACTTCACCTTGGCGTTCACGAAGTGCAATTTCTTCCACTTTACGCATAATAGAAAGCGAAAGTGAACGAAGGTCACGAACCATACCTGTACCATGACAGCGAGGGCATACATAACCAGTTGCTTCTTCTAAAGATGGACGTAAGCGTTGACGGCTCATTTCCATTAAACCAAAGCGAGATAATTGACCAAACTGAATACGGGCACGGTCACTTTGAGTTGCTTCACGAAGTTTCGCTTCAACCATACGTTGGTTGCGGTCTTTCGTCATATCGATGAAGTCGATTACAACTAAACCACCAATATCACGTAAACGTAATTGGCGAGCAATTTCTTCAGCAGCTTCTAAGTTTGTATTTAAAGCTGTTTCTTCTACGTCATGTCCGCGAGTTGATTTTGCAGAGTTAATATCTACAGAAACTAAAGCTTCTGTTTGATCAATAACGATAGAACCACCTGAAGGAAGTTTAACTTCACGCTCATAAGCAGTTTGAATTTGGCTTTCAATACCAAAATGAGCAAATAAAGGCTCATTTAATGTATATGTTTTTAGTTTGTCTAATTGACGTGGCATTACCGCTTTTACGAAGTTATATGCTTCGTTATATGCTTGCTCAGAATCAATTAAAATTTCAGCAACATCATCACGTAAGTAATCACGAATAGCGCGTGTAACAACACCTGCTTCTTGGTGAACTAACATTGGAGATGGACCTGAGTTGGCAGTAGTTTGGATTTGAGCCCAAAGATCTAACAAATGTTGAAGGTCTAGTTGTAATTCTTCTTTAGAGCGACCAATACCCGCTGTACGAACAATAACGCTCATACCACGTGGAGTATTTAATGACGCTAACATTTCTTTGAGTTCTTCACGAACTGAACCAGAAATTTGACGACTAATACCGCCACCTTTAGGGTTGTTTGGCATAAGTACCAAATAACGACCAGCAAGTGAGATAAAAGTAGAAAGCGCAGCACCTTTGTTACCACGTTCTTCTTTTTCTACTTGAACTAAAAGTTCAGTACCTTCAGTAATAAGTTCACGAATATTAGAAGTTTGTCGAGGGTCTGCCTTGTAGTATGAGTTTGCAATTTCGCGCATAGACAAGAAGCCTTGACGACCTGCACCATACTCTACAAATACAGCTTCTAAAGAAGGTTCAACGCGAGTCACGTGACCTTTATAGATGTTTGATTTTTTTTGTTCGCGTGTACGATTCTCTAAGTCGAAATCGTAAAGACGCTGTCCAGTGACAAGTGCAACGCGAATTTCTTCGGCATGTGTTGCATTAATCAACATACGTTTCATGGGTGTAACACCTTATAGTGATACACAGCAAAGCATCGCTAGGTCACGTAGCGAACATCAAGAACTACGAATCAACTGCTCAAATCTCAAATAAACTCATTGTGATTTGAGCTCTCTTTTACCGGCCTTTTTAGGTGGGCTTCGGTTTATGATTTACGTACCGATGATGACAATACGGCTTCAATCTTTAAACGATTAAAGTCACCTGTGCGATTCACTGGCGGACTAGCGGTGTATTGGATGTGAATAACTTTCACTGTCACAGTGCTCGAAGCACATCCTTTTTTTAAGGTGGCTTGATACGGAATTATCATCGTACCTGTGCAACTGTGCAGATCCAATACATCAACGCTGTAGCCTGAATTTAGCATCAGGGAGCGACTCTTCTGATGTGTATCAGTTTACGTTTAAAACCAACTTTAAGTTGGCGACATATTTTTTAAGCCAAACTGATTTATGTACCTGAGGTACAATTAAACGCAACAGTTTGTGTTTTTGCCGATATAATAAGCCTTCGGCGTCGGCATAATTCTTTTGGGACCTTTTCGTGTCCGTGAGTATTAACGTGAATAATTATGTTCAGAATAATCTGAAAAAATTAGACCAAACTCACAAACGATGGTTTCCGTATGTCGACTATACCAAACCTTGCATCATCTGCCTATGGGCTAAGCTTATGTTTCTTGTGAAAAGTATAGCTCAAATGATCAGTTTTTAATCAATTTTAGTATTTTTTTAGGTCACAGTAACTGTATGAATTCTACGCAAGAATGGCAAAATGTCACTTGGTTTGAAGTGGATGAACATCAATCAGGTCAACGTATTGATAATTTTCTATTTACTCGTTTAAAAGGCGTTCCTAAAAGTCGTATTTATCGTTTAATACGTGAAGGACAAGTGCGCGTAAATAAAAAGCGTGTTAAAGCTGAAACGAAGCTTGCCATTGGTGATCAAATTCGTGTTGCACCAATACGTTACGAGCAAAAAGATGAAACTGTAGTACCTGTTTCAGACAAAGTTGCACAAAGTTTATTAAGCCGTGTTGTTTATGAAGATGAAGGCTTAATGGTGGTGAATAAACCATCGGGTATTGCTGTGCATGGGGGGAGCGGTGTTGCTTACGGTTTAATTGAAGGTTTACGCGCAGCAAGTGGTAAAAAATATTTAGAATTAATTCATCGTATTGACCGAGATACTTCTGGCTTGGTGATGATTTCTAAAAAGCGTAGTACTTTGAAATTGCTTCAAGATATGTTGCGTGAGCATAAAATTAAAAAGACTTATGCTGCCGTTGTAAAAGGGAAAGTTGCTTTAGATAAACAACTTATTGATGCACCTTTACATCGTTATGAACTTGCAAATGGCGAGCGTCGCGTTTGTGTGTCTAAAGAAGGTAAAGAGTCTAAAACGCAGTGGAATGTTGCAGAGCGTTTTATGCATGCAACCTTGGTTTATGCTTCTCCACTTTCAGGTCGTACGCATCAAATTCGTGTGCATGGTTTAAGTATTGGTCATCCTTTGGTGGGTGATGAAAAGTATGGTCATGAAACTACGTATAAAGGTCCTAAACCACGTCGTTTATGTTTACATGCAATGCGTTTAGAGATTCCAGGTTATGAAACGATAGAAGCGCCATTGCCTGAAGATATGCAAAATATTGTGGCGCAATTGCGTGCCCAAAAAGCAGATAAGCCAGTTGTTTCTTTGGATGATGAGTAATCTTTTTTAATAACTCTCTCTTAAGCCTTTTCCTTTAAAGGAAGGGATTGGGAGAAGTAAGAAGTCAAACATCGAGTCAAATTTAGGAAATTTTATGACATCATCAGTAGAACTCATCATTTTTGATTGGGATGGAACTTTATTTGATTCGGTTGGGCAAATTGTTAAAAGTTTAAAATTTGCAGCAGAACAGTTTAATCAACCTTTAACGGATGAAGATGCGAAAAGCATTATTGGTTTAGGTTTGCCTGAAGTAGCGCAAGTTTTATTTCCAAAAGTGCCAGAGCTGCATGAGCAACTTTTAAAATGTTATGGCGATCATTATGTTGAACATTCTAAAGGGGATGTTTGGTTTGATGGCGTGGCAAAGATGTTGAAAGAACTTCAGGACTTAGGTGTTCAATTGGCTGTTGCAACAGGTAAGAGTCGTAAAGGTTTAGACCGAGTGCTAGCACAAACTCAAAGTGCGCGTTTATTTCGTGCAACACGTGCGGCAAGTGAAACAAAATCTAAGCCTGATCCGTTAATGCTTGCAGAAATTTTGGCAGAAACAGAAGTGAATGCTGAAAATGCAATTATGGTTGGTGATACTTCTTACGATTTAGAAATGGCAAAAAATATTGCTATGCCTCGTGTTGGTGTGACTTATGGCGTACATACTTCTGAAGTCTTAAATTTATATTCGCCATTATGTGTTGTGCAAAATGTTGAAGAGCTTCATGCTTTTTTAGTGGCACAAGTAAAAGCTTAAATACGCTAAATTTTTGAATATAAATGCCCAGCTTTAAGTTGGGCATTGTTTTATCTGTCTAGTAATTTAGTCGTAGATATTTTTTAACTTAAAAACAGCGAGTTACTTAGACACACTAAAAACAAATAAGAAGACTTGGATTTAATAAATAACTAATTGTTTTTGAATATATAAACCTGAGTTTAATAATAGGTTTTGAGTATTGCTAAAAATAAAATAAGTATTGGTAATCTAGCTGCAAAATCCCGATTCTAGTCAAATTCATAGATATATGCGCTTGTTGAGTACGATTAAACTTAGACATTTTTACAGTAATTCTTTGTGTTAATACTGTTCATTACTTGGTTTTATCTTTTGTGCTTAATAGCGTCATTCATCCTAAAAATTTTGCAGTTTAAGGAAACATTGATGTCGAATTCTGCTGTTGTTGAATCGGTTGCGCAAGCATTACGTGATGCTGAATTGTCAAAAACTGCGATTGCTCCAATTCGCCCACAATTGGGTGGTGAAAGTGCTGATGTAGATATTGCATACGCAGTTCAAGAAGTGAATACCAATCGTGCGCTTAAAGAAGGTCGTCGTTTAACAGGTCGTAAGATTGGTTTAACGTCTAAAGTTGTTCAAACGCAATTAGGTGTAGACCAGCCTGACTTTGGTATGTTGTTTGCTGATATGGCGTACGGCGATGGTGAAGCAATTCCTGCGGGATTATTGATTCAACCAAAAGTAGAAGCAGAAATCGCATTAGTGATCAATAAAGATTTGACGCAAGAAAAACATACTTACGCTGACATTATTAGCGCAACTGAGTATGCACTTCCTGCGGTTGAAGTTGTAGATAGCCGTATCGAGAATTGGAAAATCAGCTTGATCGATACTGTTGCAGATAATGCATCTTCAGCAGCGTATGTGCTTGGTTCACGTCCTGTGAAGCTAGAAAACCTTGATCTTGCTAACTGCAAAATGACCATGAAACGTGGTGATGAAGTAGTTTCACAAGGCATTGGTAAAGCGTGTTTATCGAATCCTTTAAATGCAGCAGTTTGGTTGGCAGACGAAATGGTTCGTCGTGGTCGTCCATTACTTGCAGGCGATATTATTTTAACAGGTGCTTTAGGTCCAATGGTTGTAGCTCATCCTGGCGATGAATTCGTGGTTGAGATTGAAGGCTTTGGTTCAGTTACTGCTGCATTTGCCGCTGAATAACATTGTTGGATAAATCGGAATTTAAGAGAGTACATTCATGAAAAAGATTAAATGTGCAATGATTGGTCCAGGTAATATTGGTACCGATTTGCTTTACAAGTTACAACGTAGCGAATGGTTAGAGCCAGTTTGGATGGTAGGTATTGATCCTACTTCTGAAGGTCTTGCTCGCGCGGCAAAAATGGGTTTAAAAACCACTGCTGAAGGCGTTGATGGTTTACTTCCTCACGTTCTTGCAGACGACATTAAAATTGCATTTGATGCAACTTCTGCATATGTTCACGCAGAAAACAGCCGTAAATTAAATGAACTTGGTGTGTTAATGATTGACTTAACACCTGCTGCAATTGGTCCATTCTGTGTACCACCAGTAAACTTAGAAGCTTTACTTGCGGCTGGTGAAGTGCCAAACGTAAACATGGTAACGTGCGGTGGTCAAGCGACAATTCCTATGGTTGCAGCTGTTTCTCGCGTTCAACCTGTTGAATATGGTGAAATCATTGCAACTGTATCTACAAAATCTGTAGGTCCAGGTACACGTAAAAACATTGATGAATTCACACGCACAACTGCGGGTGCAATTGAGAAAGTGGGTGGCGCGAAACAAGGTAAAGCAATCATCATCATCAACCCTGCTGAGCCACCATTAATGATGCGTGACACAGTTCATTGTTTAGTTGAAGGTGAGCCAGATCAAGCTGCGATCACTGAATCTGTACATGCGATGATTAAAGAAGTTCAAAAATACGTGCCTGGTTACAAGCTTGTAAACGGTCCTGTATTTGATGGCAATCGCGTATCTATTTATTTAGAAGTAGAAGGTCTTGGCGATTTCCTACCGAAATACGCAGGTAACCTTGACATTATGACTGCTGCTGCAGCACGTACTGCAGAAATGTTTGCAGAACACGTATTCAACAAAGAAGCTTAAGGAGCAACCACATGTCTAAGATTATTGTTCATGATATGACTTTACGTGATGGTATGCATCCACAGCGCCATCAAACAACTGTTGAGCAAATGATTGCAATTTCAACAGCACTTGATGATGCGGGCGTACCTTTAATTGAAGTGACACACGGTGACGGCCTTGGCGGTTCATCTGTAAACTACGGTTTTGCTGCTGCAACTGACGAAGAATATTTAACTGCTGTTGTGCCACGTATGAAGAATGCAAAAGTTTCTGCATTACTTCTTCCTGGTATCGGTACGGTTGACCATTTGAAAATGGCGCATGAAATTGGTGTTTCTACTATTCGTGTTGCGACTCACTGTACTGAAGCAGACTGTTCTGAACAGCATATTACTGCTGCACGTAAGTTAGAAATGGATACAGTGGGCTTCTTAATGTTGGCTCACATGGCAACGCCTGAAAAATTGCTTGAAGAAGCGAAGAAGATGGTGTCTTACGGTGCAAACTGTATTTATGTAACAGACTCAGCGGGTTACATGCTTCCTCAAGACGTACTTGATCGCGTAGGTCACTTACGTCAGCATTTAGATTCAAGCATTGAGCTAGGTTTCCACGGTCACCACAACTTAGGCATGGGTGTTTCTAACACTGTTGCTGCGGTTCAAGCTGGTGCAGTACGTGTCGATTTAGCATCTGCTGGTCTTGGTGCTGGTGCAGGTAACACGCCACTTGAATTGTTCATTGCTGTTGCAAACCGTATGGGTATGGACACTGGCGTTGACTTGTTCAAAGTACAAGACGTTGCTGAAGACTTAGTCATTCCAATGATGCACAACCCGATCCGTGCCGATCGTGATGCTGCAACTTTAGGTTATGCAGGTGTTTATTCTTCATTCTTGCTATTTGCTAAACGCGCAGAAGCGAAATATGGCGTATCTGCACGTGAAATCTTAATGGAACTTGGTCGCCGTGGTACTGTTGGTGGACAAGAAGACATGATTGAAGATTTGGCTTTAACAATGTCTAAAGCACGTGAGTTACAAGCTTAATTGTTAAAATTAAGTTTTAAAAAAGCGCCCTAAAGGGCGCTTTTTTTATATTTTAAATGCTCTGTCTACTTTTTTTGTTTAATTTTTGGTTTTGAATTACAAGAAGAATAAGTTGATTAAGATAATGAATATAAACCTGATAGCTATCTGATTATTTAAACGGGATTACATGATGCTTAAAATCAATGTTCTGTAAAACATTTTATTCAAAATAAAGAATAATTTTACTACTACGTAAAGATTATTTATGAGGATAAGTTAGGTTTATAGGTATTTGTTGAAGTGTTGTTATCTATAAAACAATAGGAAATACTTATAAGTCATAATTATATAATTTACGTCTTATTTTGTAATTAAAACTTAATATGAATAAGTGAAAAGTGTTTTTTTGGGATTTTTTAAAACAAGCTAGAAAATTAACTGAATAGCACTGTATTTGATGAAAAACGATAAATAAATTAAAAAAATGAGTTAGATTTAAAAAGAATTAAAAAACGTGGAATTACGCGAATATTTTTAATATTAGTTCCCTGAAATCAAAATCTTACTACTGTCGTCTGATTTAATGTTCAACCATAGTTCCGCATGATGACGTCATAACGAAGTTTAATGATTCTAGGAATTAGTCATGCGTCACCAATCACTATGGATAGCAATCTGTGCGGCAACTGCTGCATTGGGTACAACTGCAACGAATGCAGATTTTATTGATGACAGTAATGTTCAATTGAAATTCAAAAATTTCTATTTAGAACGTAATTATGATGATCGTTCAGATTTGAATTATGGTAACTGGACACAAGCAATCACTTTAGATGCTAAATCTGGTTATCACGATGTTGGTGCTGGTATTCAAGTTGGAGCTGATCTTTTGGCTCAATATGCGATTGGTTTGAAATCGCCAGATACTACCAATGATATTCATATGCCTTATAGTACGTCTGAAGGTAAAACTCAGCGTGATAATGCAAAAATTGGTGCAACTTTAAAAGTTAAAGTAGCACAAACTGAATTAAAAGTAGGTGATTTATTACCTATGTCACCTGTAATTTTCTTCGATCCATCGCGTCAACTATTAACAACATATAGTGGTGCATGGTTAGAATCTAAAGACATTAAAGATACTAAATTAACGTTAGCTTACATTGATGGTATCAACGCACGTTATGACAACCAATATCAAAATTTAACTTTATTCCCGCAGAATGATTTTGCTAAAGCAGAAGCTGCGAATAAATCTACTGATGATGGTATGTACATTTTTGGTGTTGATCATCAGTTTACCCCTAAAATTGGTGGTAGCTACTGGTTTGCAGATGTAACGAATATCTATAAACAGCATTATGCTGCTGCAACGTATAAAACTAAATTAGCTGAAAAAACTAATTTCGATGCTCATGTTCGTTACTTTGATAATAGCGAAACTGGCGATAAGTTATATGGTGATATTGATAGTCAAGCGATTTCGCTTGGTGCAAAAGTAAATCATGGTATGCACACTGTTCAACTAGGCTACCAAGAAATGTTTGGAGATCATGGTTCACAAGCACCTATGTTCCCAACTTTGGGCGGTTGGGTTCCACAGCCATATTTAGACAACTGGTCTGTTGCAAGTTTTATTCGTAAAGACGAAAAATCTTGGAGCCTTGGCTATACTTACAACTTTAAAGATGTGGGCTTGTCAGGTTTAACTGCTACCGTACGCCATTTCCAAGGTTGGAATGTTGATAATGGTGCAGGAAAAGGTCGCGGAAAAGAAAATGAAAATAACGTGATTGTAAATTATGTAGTCCCTGAAGGTAAGTTAAAAGGTTTAGGCTTTAACTATATGTTTATTGATACAAATTATACAAATATTGCTGGTGGTAATAATTTGCAAGAACATCGTATCGCAACAACGTATACATATAAGTTCTAATTTACACAGTTTAAATCCAGAGGGTGGATTTTAGAGCGATTCGAATTTGAATCGCTCTTTTTTTCTTTGAATATTACTTTAAATGAGTTTAATTAAATTAAATTGTTTAAAAATAGTTACTTATATAATCGTTTTTTTATTGAGAGTGATTCAAAATTTGTATGAGTTTGCGTCAATCAAAACGGTAAGATAAAGCTCTGAAAAAGTAATTTTAACGAATGAACTTTAACCTTTAGTACTAATCAGGCTGTGGGTTAAAGCCAAGATAAGGAACCGGTATGAGTACTGTTCAAATCCCTGAATACACTACAGATGCATTCTTTGGTTTAGAAGACAAATGGATTGAAACCGCTGAAGGTGAGCTAACGCATTATCATGAAATTGGTGAAGGTACTCCAATTTTGTTTTTACATGGTTCAGGTACTGGTGTATCGGCTGCGGCAAACTGGTGGTTAAACTTACCGCAAATTGGTGAGCAAGCACGTTGTATCGCTATTGATACAATTGGTTATGGTCAAACTGTTGTTGCACCAAATACTGCTTATGGTATTCGTGCTTGGGTTGATCATGCAGTGCGTACTTTAGATGCTTTAGGTATCGAAAAAACTTGGTTAGTAGGTAACTCATTAGGTGGCTGGTTAGCTTTCCAAATGGCAATTGATTATCCAGAACGTATTTTAGGTATCGTATCTATGGGTACGGGTGGTGCGGTTCAAACTGCAGCACTTAAAGCACATGCAAACCCTGTACTTACAGAAGAAGGCATTAAGAAAACGCTTTCTATGTTTGTTGTGAACAAAGATTTGATTACTGACGAACTTGTAAAAGTACGTTTTGCATCTGCACAAAATGACGTAGCATCTGATCGTTTGATGGATGTTGTTGGTGCACGTGATCGTGATCGTTTTGAATTCCCATTAGACTTTGAAAAAATGAAAGACATTACTGTTCCAGTATTGTTAATTCATGGTACGCAAGATGTTGTAATTCCTGTTTCACGTACTTGGGATATTTTGAATGTTGTACCAAATGCTGATGCTCATATTTTCAGCCAATGTGGTCACTGGTCTCAAGTTGAAAAAGCAGATGAGTTCAATACTGTAATTAAAAACTACTTAGCTGTTCATGGCGTAAAGTAAGTTTAAGAAAGAACTAAAAAAGGATGGCACATTGCCATCCTTTTTTATGAGAAAAATTGAGTCAAGATTTTTTGGAGAATCGTTTTTATTCGTTGCGATTGTTATAAATATAAATTTTTGTTCAATTTGGGGTGTTACCGTAGGTTTGCACTGTGTTTAGCGTATTAGACTTAAGTTGTAATTGATAGGAAATGGTGCAGTTCTTAATTCTTATTCAATAAAGATGTCATCTTTTTCATATTTAATTTTATAAATTTTACTTAAAAAAGCCTTATACAAAAGTCTAAGGATATGAGGAAGCTTTACACAAAAGGCAAATAAAAAGGCTTCACTATTTTCTGGTGAAATAATGAAGCCTTGTAAAGTAGATTAGGTTTTCTATTTTGATAATTATTTTCGATCAAAATCTAGATAAAAAACACGAGTCAAAAGCTCCATAAAGCGTTTTACCGCATTCGATGTGTTGTCTTTGCGGTGGCTGACATACAAATCGATTTGTGGAAGCTCAACATTCAGTGGACGCACTACAGAGTGATCCATGCTTAGTGGGGTAATGTATGCGGGTAAAATTGTACAGCCTAAGCCCATACCAATTGAGTTGATGTTAAATAAGATGTTATCTGCTGTTTGAACAATATTAAATTCAATGCCATGTTCTTTAGCAAAATTTAGAATGGTGTGATGTAGCGTATATGATTGTTCGCTTGATGGAATAATAAAATCTATACCATTTAAGGCTTTCACGGGAATTCGGTCGTATTTAGCTAAAGGATGATCTTTAGGTAGAATAAACATGAGTGGCTCACGTAAAACAAAAGTACTTTCGATTTCCTCGCTCGTAAAGTTGTGACGTGTAAAGGCGATATCTATGTCACCTTTCTTTAAAGCCTTCATTTGTTCATTGTTGTTAAGGCTAAGTAATTCAATTTTTAAATCTGAATTCTGTAAGCGTAAGTTAGGTAAGACGTAAGGGAAAATCTTCATTTCAGCAACAGGAACAAAGCCAATCCGAAGCATTTGTTGTTTTGCTTGAGAAACTTGGCGTGCCATTGCAACGGCTTTATCTGCTTGTGCAAGGGTAAGGCGAGCTTGCTCTAAAAACACAGCACCTTCATCAGTAAGTTCGACTTTACGTTTGGTACGGTTTAAAAGTCGTACCCCAACATCTTCTTCTAAATCTTTAATTTGTTGGCTTAATGATGGTTGAGCAGTGTATAGCTTTAAAGCGGCTTTGCTGAAGTTAAGTTCTTCTGCAACGGTAATGAAGTATCGAAGATGACGCAATTCCATATAACCACCCCTTAAGATTAATCTAAAAAAAGTCTTACAACTGACTTTTAAGTATAATCTAGAAATGATCTGAGGGTGAAGCTTATATAGGTATTTAGATAAAAAATGGAAAAATAGTGAATTATTTATTAAATGTAATAGATATTAATAAAATCCTAATTATTAAGCTTTAAAATATATTAATTGAAACAAAAAAAATATTTCACGAAAGCACTCTGAAAATCCATCATCGTTGAAAAGTTTGAGTCTATGACTTTGTGCCATTGAACTGGTCACAGGAGATTTTCATGAGTGAAAAAATTGATGTGCGCGAAATCGATGCTTTAGTCGATGCACAAAATGGACGTATCACGCCATCTATTTATACAGATCCAGACATTTACGAGCTAGAGCTTGAACGTGTATTTGGTCGTACTTGGTTATTCCTTTGCCATGAGAGCCAAATTCCTAAGGCTGGTGATTTCTTCAATACCTATATGGGTGAAGATCCAATCATCGTGGCACGTCAAAAAGATGGCTCAATCAAAGCATTTTTAAACCAATGCCGTCACCGTTCTATGCGTGTAAGTTTCGCAGACTGTGGTAACACACGTGCGTTCACTTGCCCATACCATGGTTGGTCATATGGTGTTGATGGTTCATTAAAAGATATCCCGCTTGAAGACCGTGCTTACCCTCAAGGTGCATGCAAAGAGAAATGGGGCTTAGTTGAAGTTAACCGTGTTAAATCTTACAAAGGTTTAATTTTCGGATGCTGGGATGAAACTACTCCAGATCTAGAAGAATACATGGGTGATATCGCTTGGTACTTAGATGGCGTTGTAGATCGACGTCCAGGTGGTACTGAGATCATCGGTGGTGTTCACAAGTGGGAAATCGAATGTAACTGGAAATTTGCAGCTGAACAGTTCGCATCTGACCAATATCATGCTTTGTTCTCGCATGCGTCTGCAATTCAAGTATTAGGTGCTAAACCTGATGATGAATCTTCTAAGAAATTAGGTGCTGCGCAAACTGCTCGTCCTGTATGGGAAACTGCGAAAGACGCAATCCAATACGGTTCACGCGGTCACGGTTCAGGCTTCTTCTTCACTGAAAAACCAGATGCTAACGTTTGGGTTGATGGTGAAGTTGCAAACTACTTCCGTGAAACATACGAAGAAGTTAAAGAGCGTTTAGGTGAAACTCGTGCATTGCGTTTAGCAGGTCACAACACCATGTTCCCAACACTTTCTTGGTTAAACGGTACTGCAACACTTCGCGTATGGCACCCACGTGGTCCAAACAAAACTGAAGTGTGGGCATTCTGTATTGCTGATGCTGAGGCATCTCAAGAAGTGAAAGAAGCATTTGAACGTTCTGCAACTCGTGCATTCGGTCCTGCTGGTTTCTTAGAGCAAGATGACTCTGAAAACTGGATCGAAATCCAAAAAGTTTTACGTGGTTATAAAGCACGTAAGAACAAACTCATTATGGAAATGGGTATGGGTAACGAAAAAATTCGTGAAGATGGTATTCCTGGTATTACCAACTACATTTTCTCTGAAACTGCAGCACGTGGTATGTACCGCCGTTGGGCAGACTTATTAATTCATGAAAAATGGGAAGACGTTGAAGCTGCGGCTGACGAATATGAGAAGGAGCTTATGAAATGAGTCAAATCAGTTTAGAACTTCATCACCAAATTAGTCAGTTCCTTTATCAAGAAGCCAAGCTTCTTGATGATTGGAAATTCCGCGACTGGTTAGATACTTTAGCTGAAGATATTTCTTACACGCTACGTACTACACCAAATGCACAAACCCGTGACCGTCGTCGTTCGGTTGAACCACCTACAACTTGGGTGTTCAACGATTCGAAAGATCTTTTAGAGCGTCGTGTTGCACGTCTTGAAACAGGTATGGCTTGGGCTGAAGAGCCTCCATCACGTACAACTCACATGGTGAGCAACGTGATCGTAGAAGCAACTGAAGTAGAAGGCGAATACGATGTGTACGTAACTTATCTCCTATACCGTACACAAAAAGAGAAAGACGTCGTGATTTACTGTGGTAAACGTCATGACAAGATTCGCAAGGTTGAAGGTGGCTTAGGCTTCCAAATCTTTAACCGTAAGATCATGCTTGACCAAGTTACTTACAGCTCACATAACCTGAGTGTGTTCTTCTAATGAATAAGATTTTTGTATGCCAAGTTGATGAATTAGACGAAGGCGAAGCATTAAAAGTGGATTGTGGCGTAAACGGTATCGAAGCGCTTGCAGTATTTAATAACGGTGGTGAGTTCTTTGCAATGAACGACCGTTGTTCACACGGTAATGCATCTATGTCTGAAGGCTATTTAGAAGACGATGGTACTGTGGAATGTCCACTTCACGCTGCACGTTTTTGTTTAAAAACAGGTGAAGCACTTTGTTTACCTGCAACTGATCCAATCAAAACATTCCCAGTAATTGTTGAAGATGGTCAATTGTTTGTAGAGATGGCAGGAGAGTAATCATGGGTTGGCTACAAGGCGAAGTTGCACTAATCACAGGTGGTGGTTCAGGCTTAGGCTGGGCACTTGTTGAACGTTTTTTAGAAGAAGGTGCACAAGTTGCTGTTCTTCAGCGTTCACAAGATAAAGTTGATGCATTGAAAGCACATTTTGGTGACCGCGTGCTTGCAATCGCTGGTGATGTAACCAACTATGAGGACAACGTCCGCGCTGTAAATGCGACTGTAGAACACTTCGGTAAGCTCGATTGTTTCGTTGGTAACGCAGGTATCTGGGATCATTACGCAGATATCGTGAATACCTCAGGCGAAATGCTCGATAAAGCATTTAATGAAATTATGGGCATTAACACTAAGTCTCTTATTCTTGGTGCTAAGGCTGCATTAGATGCATTGATCGCTTCTGAAGGTTCTATCATATTTACTTTGTCTAATTCAGCGCTTTATACAGCAGGCGGAGGCCCTGTATATACAGCATCTAAGCATGCTGCGTTGGGTGTGATGAAAGAATTAGCGTATGAGCTTGCGCCTAAAGTACGAGTGAACGCTGTTGCTCCTTCAGGTATGAATGTGAATATCAAGGGTGCTGCATCATTAGGTCAAGAGAACCTTGGTTTACTTGATGCACGTGATCCTGAAAAAATTGGTCGCGGTATGCCACTTGGCTTTTTACCTGAACCTGAAGATATGACAGGTTCTTACGTGCTTTTGGCTTCTCGTCAAAACAACCGTGCTTTGACTGGCGTTGTTATTAACGCGGAATGCGGTCTAGGTATTCGTGGTTTACGTCAACCACGTGCTGGTTTCTTTGACGAGTAATCTTGCTCAAAGCAAACAGGATTTATTCGGCAGCCTTTTGGCTGCCTTCCGTTTAGGAGTCTCTCATGGCCGTTAAACTTATTTGTGCATCACATAGCCCTCTTATGGAATTTGCTGCTCCTCAAGAAAAGCATAAAGAGGTAGCTGTACGTGAAGCATTTACAAAGCTTGCAAAAGAAGTAGAAGCATACGATCCAACACTGATCATTACTTTTGGTCCAGACCATTTTAATGGTTTCTTCTATGATCTAATGCCAAGTTTTTGCGTGGGTATTCGCGCTAAAGCTGCAGGCGATTGGGACTATGGTAAAGATAACGATCACATCAATGTACCAGAAGACACAGCATTAAATTTAGTGCGTCGTGTACTTGATGAGGGTGTGGATGTTGCTTATTCATATCGTATGCAGGCCGACCATGGTGTAACTCAGCCATTACATTTCTTATGTAATGGTCGATTAGATCGTTACCCAACGATTCCTGTTTTCATTAATGGCGCTGCTGCACCAATGCCTACAACAAAGCGTACAGTTGCTTTAGGTCGTGCTGTAGGTCAGTTTATTAAATCATTAAATCTTGAAAACGAACGTGTACTTGTATTGGGTACTGGTGGTCTTTCTCATGATCCACCTACACCGCAAATGGGTTCAGTTCCTCCTGAAGTGGAAGAATTCCTAATTGCTGGTCGTAATCCAACAGAAGAAGCACGTAATGCGCGTCAAGGTAAAATTATTGCTGTAGGGCAAAAGCTTGCAGCAGGTGATACTTCAGTTGCAGTGCCGCTTAATCCTGAATGGGATCGTAATCTTCTTGAAACTTTCAAGAATGCAGATTTCGCAACAATGGAAGCAATGACAGAAGCTGAAATTCGTCGTGATGGTGGTCGTGGTGGTCAAGAAGTTCGTTCTTGGATGGCTGCATTTGCTGCATTACACGAAGTGGGTGAGTACGAAATGACGACTCATTGTTACGAAGATATTAGTGAGTGGATTGCGGGCTTCGGTATCGTATCTGCAGAATTGAAATAATTTAAGGTTGAAAGCATGAGCAACATCGAAACTGTTGTAATTGTAGGTGCTGGTCAAGCAGGTGCAAGTGCAATTTTAGAACTTCGAGCTAACAAATACGAAGGCAAAATCATTTTGGTTGGTGATGAAACTCACCTTCCTTATGAGCGTCCGCCTTTGTCTAAAGATGTAATTTTAAATCCTACTGAGACAAAAATTGAAATTTTGTCTGAACAGAAATTAGCAGATTTAGGCGTAGAAGTTATTCGTGGTAACGGTGTTGTGAAAATCAACAGCGAAACAAAAACAATTGATCTTCAAAATGGCGATAGCGTTGCATTCGATAAATTGTTGCTTGCAACAGGCGGTGCAGCACGTCGTTTACCAAACTTCGATGCTTTGGGTAAACACGTTTATACGCTTCGTAATTTAGAAGATTCTCAAGCTTTAGTACCTGTGCTTCAAGCTGGTCGTCGCATTGTATTAATTGGTGGTGGCGTAATTGGTTTAGAGCTTGCTTCATCTGCGCGTTACAAAGAATGTAATGTGACAGTAATTGAACAAGGTCCTATGGTAATGGGTCGTTCATCTCCACGTGTGTTAAGTGAATTCTTATTGGCTCAACAGCGTTTAGCAGGTGTTGATGTTCGTTTAGAAACGAAAATCGCAGATTGCAAATTGGATGGTGAAGAAGTTGTTATTACGCTTGAAGGTGGTGAAGAGCTTCGTGCTGATGCTGTAGTTTACGGTATTGGTATTGTGCCAAATGCACAGTTAGCAATTGAAGCTGGTCTAGATGTTGATTTTGCAATTAAAGTAAATGAAAACTGCCAAACTTCAAATGCTGACATTTATGCTGCTGGCGATGTAGCCACTCAACTTCGTGCAGATGGTGAATTCCGTCGTGTTGAAACTTGGGAAAATGCAAATCTTCAAGCAGGTGTTTTTGCACGCCATGTAATGAATGTTGAGCATCCTGTAGAGAATCCTGCATGGTTCTGGACAGATCAACTTAACATCAACTATCAATTTGTTGGTGATATGGCAGCTGCTGAATGGCTTGTTCGCGGTGAAATTAATCCAGAATTACGTCAAGAATCATCATTTGTTTTATTTGGTGTGACTGATGGTGTAATTGTAGGTGGTATCACTGTAAATGCTGCAAAAGAAATGCGTCACTTGAAAAAGTTGATTAGCAAGCAAGCTGCATTTGAAGCGGATAAATATTTAGATATTAGCCAAGATCTTCGTAAACTAGTGAAGTAATATTTGTTTATACGAAAGCAGACCTTGGGTAACTTCGGTCTGCTTTTTTATGCCTGTTTGATCATGGATTTGAACAATAAATTGGTTCAATTCTTTCATGAAAATTTAATTGAGCTATTTATGAATTCAAACTCATCATCCTTAGTTGTTACAGCAAGTATTTATGCTTTGCTTGTTCTAATTTGGGCAACCACACCGCTTGCAATTGTCTGGAGTATTGCCGAATACCATCCAATGTGGGTACTTGTTATTCGCTATTTTGGTGCTTGTATTATTGCATTGGCTATTCTTGCAGTAATACGAAATCCTTTACCTTTCGATAAAATTTCTTTAAAAAGTTATGTAGCAGGAAGTTTAAATTTAATTGGTGCTCAGCTTTTTATTTACTTAGCTGCAAATTATTTAACATCTGGATTAATGGCATTACTTTTTGGTTTTTCGCCCTTAATTGCAGGCTTAATTGGTCATGTCATTTTAAAAACGCATAAGCTTGTTGCTTTGCAATGGTTTGGAATGGTCGTTGCTGTTTCAGGTTTAGTTTTTGTCTTTGCAGATTCAGCAGACTCAAAAGTGAACCCAATTGGCGTTGTGCTTATGCTCATTAGTATGGTGTCTTATATCAGCTCAATTTTTTGGGTGAAGCAAATTAATGCACCACTTAAACCAATGTCACAAGCAACAGGATCTTTATTAGTTTCAGCTGTGGGTTCATTGTTTTTAATTCCATTTATTTGGCAGAGTTTCCCAACGGCATTGCCAAGTTCACAAGCAATGTTTGGTTTTTTATTCACAATGATTTTGTCATCTATTGTGGCAATGCTCTGTTATTTTTGGCTAATCAAACGCTTAGCAGCATCAACTGTATCTTTAAGTAACGTAATGACACCTATTATTGCCTTAGTTTTAGGGGCAACTTTAAATCATGAGCACATTAGTACTTATACATTTGTAGGGGTTGCCATTGTGATGTTTGGTATTGTTTTATACTTCTGGAAAGAGTGGAAAGTACAGTATTTTTCGGGCTAATTTTTATGTCTAAAGCACGACTATTTAATATGCTTTTGTTTATCTAAATCACTAAAAAAGAAACAAAAACCTACAGGAACTTGTCTGTAGGTTATAGGTATGATGTTGTCTATAAAAGAAACACCTCTAACAAAGAAATAACATGACTTGTAAAAAATAAGTGGAGGCGCTTAAACCTTGTATAAATCTTCTCATGACTCAAGCGTAACAGAACATCATCATACTCAGTTGGCGACTCAAAGTTGTCTTTCTCACTTGTGGGTGCAACCTAAATTTGAATACTTACAGTCAGAACATTTCAATGGTAAGCAGTTTTTTAATACGGTTAGTTTAGTAGAAAAAACATCAAAATCGGATTTGTACAAATGGCTTCTTACACGTAAATCTTATACGTGGGATGTTGATATTCAAAAAGAATACGAAGATAGAAATGGTTCTGTGCAAGTTGCTCCAGAACAAAGACCTCATGCCAGTTTAGATGATTGGAATGTTTGGTTTATAGGACATGCAACAGCACTTATAAAAATTGGTCCTTATAACTTTTTAACAGATCCTGTTTGGGCAGATTATGCAAGTCCGAAGCAGGGAATGGGACCTCGGCGTGTTTGTCCTGCGGGCATTCGCTTAGAAGATTTGCCGCATATTGATGGTGTTTTATTAAGCCATAATCATTATGACCATATGGATATTGCAACTTTACAATGGTTGCACAATAAATTTGGCATGATGATTTATACAGGGCTTGGAAACTCTTTTTACTTGCCTGATGAGTTCCATGTAACTGAGTTAGATTGGTGGGAATCTATAGAATTTCATGGTTTAAAAATTACGTATACACCAGCTCAACATGGTTCAGGGCGTGGTTTTAGAGATCAAGATTGTGCATTGTGGGGTGGCTTTTCTATTTCTAATGGTAAAGATCATTGTTATTTTGCTGGTGATACAGGTTATGCCTCACATTTTAAAGACATTAAGCAAAAATTAGGTGCGCCAAGAATTGCACTTTTACCTATTGGGGCTTATGAGCCACGTCATATTTTACGTTATATGCACATGAACCCTGAAGATGCTTTTCAAGCGCATAAGGACTTACATGCGAAATGCTCTCTTGCAATTCATTACCGTACGTTCCAACTAACGGATGAAAGCCGAGATCAGCCAGAAGAAGACTTACACAAAGCTATGCGAAACTCATCTAAATTGGTGAATCCTTTTTATTGTATTCGTGAAGGCAAGAAAATTATTGTCTAACAAAATAGTAACTATAAAAAAACCACCTTTCGAGGTGGTTTTTTATTTTTAATTTCTAATATTTAGAAATTAAAGGAAACCAGGGTTGTTACGACCAGGATCAGAATCACGAGCTGCTTGAGCATCTGCAACAGTCATACCTAGTGCTTTTGCAACACCTTCGCCGTATGCAGGGTCACATGCATAACAGTTGCGAATATGACGGTATTTGATGAAGTCTAAAGCATCACCCATACCATCTGCTGTGTTACTAAACAAAGTTTGCTTTTGTTCATCTGTCATTAAGTTGAACAATGCACGTGGCTGGCTGAAATAATCGTTATCATCTTGACGATAATCCCAATGATCTGCATCACCTGAAATTTTAAGCGGTGGCTCTTTATATTCAGGTTGTTGTTGCCACTGACCAAAGCTGTTTGGTTCGTAGTGTGGTAAACCGCCATAATTAGCATCTACACGACCTTGACCATCACGATGGTTTGAGTGAACAGGGCAACGTGCTGCGTTTACAGGAATTTGTTGATAGTTCACACCTAAACGGTAGCGCTGTGCATCGGCATAGTTAAATAAACGAGCTTGCAACATACGGTCAGGTGAAACACCAATACCTGGAACAAGGTTGCTCGGCGCAAATGCAGATTGTTCAACATCTAAATAGAAGTTTTCAGAGTTTTTGTTTAATTCAAACTCACCAACTTCAATAAGAGGATAGTCAGCATGTGGCCAAACCTTAGTTAAGTCAAATGGGTGATATGGAACTTTCTCTGCATCAAGCTCAGGCATAATTTGAACGTACATTGTCCATTTCGGGAAGTCGCCTTTTTCGATTGCATCGAATAAATCTTTTTGATGACTTTCACGATCTTTACCAATGATCGCTTCAGCTTCAGCATTTGTTAGGTTTTTAATACCTTGCTGAGTTCTGAAGTGGAATTTAACCCAGAAACGTTCATTATTTGCATTAATGAAGCTGTATGTGTGGCTACCAAAACCGTGCATATGACGGTAGCTTGCAGGAATACCACGATCCGACATAACAATTGTTACTTGGTGGAACGCTTCAGGAAGAAGTGTCCAGAAATCCCAGTTGTATGTAGCACTACGTAAGTTTGTTTTTGGATCGCGTTTAACTGCTTTGTTTAAATCTGGGAATTTACGTGGATCACGTAGGAAGAACACAGGTGTGTTATTACCCACCATGTCCCAGTTGCCTTCTTCTGTATAGAATTTTAAAGCAAAACCACGGATATCGCGTTCAGCATCAGCTGCACCACGTTCACCCGCAACGGTTGTAAAACGTGCGAACATTTCAGTTTTTTTACCAACTTCACTGAAAATTTTTGCACGCGTATATTTTGTAATATCTTTAGTTACGGTAAAAGTACCGAAAGCACCTGAACCTTTTGCGTGCATACGACGCTCAGGCACAACTTCGCGTACAAAGTTAGCGAGTTTTTCATTTAACCATAAGTCTTGTGCTAAAAGCGGTCCGCGAGCACCTGCCGTTAAACTGTCTTGGTTATCTACTACTGGCGCACCAAAAGCTGTTGTAAGGTGGGATACAGGACATTTTTTTGGATCTTGGCTCATTGTGCTTCTCCGTTAATTCTTAAATAGTCTGTGGAAACAGTTAAGACTTTTAATATAAATATCATGCTCTAAATAGATGAAGTTTATATGTTTTGTAAAGCCAATTATGGCACGAGAATATTTTATTTAGATTAAAATTTTAAATAAAATGATTCTCAATTATATTTGTTCAATCTTTATCATACACGATCTAAAGTACTCATAAATATTGAATTTACTATAATTTAAAGTGAAACTACCTTTTTTACAAATTGGATAAATTTGTATGATTAAGTGGAAAGTTCGATAAAAATAAATAACTGTAATTAAATATAATTTTCTAATATTTTTTGTAGTTAAGGTGATTTACATGTGTATAAACACTATAGTAATTTAAAAATAGTAATTAACACGATAATTAACTTAAACATCAATAAATATTTTAATTCTCTAAGTGTTGAGTTGGACTTGAATTTTTAAAATTAGAGCGCATTATATGCACAGCATCCTCAAGATGTTTCAACTAAAAAAGGTGTTCAAATGGCAAAGAAAAAGCAAATGCCAGAAGTTGTAGTTCATAACTTTGTGGCAAAACACATGAACGATTTTAATAAGAGCCAAACTTTTTTAGATCGGAAAAAAGATGCCAAACGTGGTTATTCAAAACACAAAAAAGGGAGATACTCAAATGATTATCTCCCTTTTTGTTTCTTTAACTTCTCAATATTTTAAAAAGTTAAGCGCTCACAATTCGTGTAGATGGTTTTACCATATCTTCTAAACCATGCGTTTTAAAATAATATTCCATCATACTTTTTACAATTAACGGATTATCCATTTTCAAAGCACGCGCTAATAATTCTTGCGCATCTGTCATTGGAATATGGCAAATTGCTTTACGTACACGCAAAATATTACTCGAACTCATAGAAAGCGTATTAAAGCCCATTGCCATAAGTAAGGTTGCAGATAAAGGATCCCCCGCCATTTCGCCACATAAGCTAATTGGTTTTTCGTAGGTATGACATTCTTTAACTAAGCGAGTTAATGCACGCAAAACGGCAGGGTGGTAGTTCGAATATACATTGGCTACACGTGGGTTATTTCGGTCAACTGCAAGTAAATATTGTGTTAAGTCATTTGAGCCTACAGAGAAGAAATCTACAAGTTCTGCAAATTCTTCAATTTGTAAAAGTACGCTTGGCACTTCAACCATAATGCCAATTTTTGGCTTATTAATTTTTACTTGCTCTTCTTCTTGAACTGCAAGCCAGTCTCGGTCTAATAAATATAAAGCTTCTTCTACTTCACTTACGCTTGTAATCATTGGAAGTAAAATATGTAAGTTATTTAGCCCAATACTTGCTTTAAGCATGGCACGAATTTGTGAAGAGAAAATTTCAGGATGATCGAGCGTGAAGCGAATTCCGCGCCATCCTAAAGCTGAGTTTTCTTCTTCAATAGAAAAGTAAGGTAAGTCTTTATCTGCACCAATATCTAGGGTACGCATAACAACAGGTTTGTTGGCAAAGTGACTTAATTGTTGACGATAGATTGCACGTTGTTCTTCTTCACCTGGGAAGCGGTCACGGAGCATGAATGGAATTTCAGAGCGATATAAACCAACGCCTTTCGCACCACGCTGTACGCCACGTACAACATCAATCATTAAGCCTGTATTTACAAATAATTTAACCGCAACACCATCGGGAGTAATTGTATCTTTCGTTTCGTATTGTTTTAAATCTTTTGCTATTAATTCTTCTTCTTTTTGAATTTCTTTATAGCGAGTTCTTAAACGTCTTGGCGGATTGGTAAATACACGTCCTTGATGTGCATCAACAATCATTTCAACATCATCGAGTGCATTAATTGGTAATTCAGTAACACCAACAACAGTTGGAATACCAAGCGCACGCGCCACAATAACCATATGTGAATTCATTGCGCCTTCGGTGGTCACAATGGCAGCAATTTTATCTACAGGAAGTTCAACCAATGCAGCGGTAGAAATTTCTTCGCCAATAAGAATACTTTCATCGGTAAGTTCACGATGGCTTGAATCTGCTTCTTGTAAATAGGCAAGAATACGTCGACCTAAATCTTTAAGATCTGAAACACGTTCACGTAAGTAGTCATCTTCCATTTGTGCAAAAAGCGCAATATGGTTGTCAATAACAATACGTACAGCGCCTTGTGCCCAATTACCATCTCGAATGATTTCTTTAATTTCAGCAGGTAATGCATTTTCATCGAGCATGCGCAAGAACACACTAAATAAAGCGCGTTCTTCTGCCATTAAAGCCTCTTGCATTTTGTCATCAAGCGATTGAATTTCGTTACGAACAGACTGTAAAGCCTGATCAAGTAATTCGAGTTCCTCACTAATATCTTCAGCTTCGCGGTCAGGAACTGCTGCTAAATCTGCTGGAGGATATAAAACAACAGCGCGACCAAGTGCAATACCGCCAGAACCTGAAACGCCTTGGAATGTTTTATAGGCAGGTAAATTGCTTGGCTTACGGAAAACGTCAATCGTGCTTACCGCATGTGTATGTGCAATAACGCCTGAAAGCTGTGCGCACAAGGTTACAAGAAATGATTCGGCAGCTTCGCTAAAATCGTGAGATTCTTTATTTTGAACGACTAAAACACCCATAACTTTACGACGGTACATGACCGGTACGCCAAGGAATGAGTTGTAAATTTCTTCGCCTGTTTCAGGAACGAAAAGGAAGCGCTCATGTTTAGGTGCATTGTCTAAATTGACAATTTCCTCACGCTGTCCAACCAAACCAACAAGACCTTCACCTGTATGCAACGACACATGACCAACAGATTCAGGGTTTAAACCCTTTGAAGCCATAAGCAAGTAACGTTGATTACGTTCGTCGAGCAAATAAATAGAGCAGACATCAACACGCATGGCTTCTGCCACTTGATTGACCATAATGTCTAAAGATTCATGCAAGCTGGTTGACGCATTGATCTCTTGGACAATACGTCTTAGGGTATCCAGTTGCATATTCGACATTGAGCCTGCTCCGTTTAGAATTCTAGTTTCAGTCTATTTATAACAATACTCAGCTAAAAAATCTGCATAAATATGCGACTTTTTTAAGGTTTTTTATGCGGAAGTTGCTCGCATAATTCCACCATTGCCTTGCGATAAACATCGCGTTTAAAATTAACAACCTGACCCAACGGATACCAATAACTTACCCATTGCCACTGATCAAATTCGGGTGGATCCGATAAATTTAACTGAATATACTTTGCCGATGCGGTGAGTTTCAGTAAAAACCACTTTTGTTTTTGACCAATACATACAGGGTCAGAGTCTGTACGAATAAATCGATTTGGCAAACGATAACGCAACCAATCTGAAGTTTGCGCTAAAATTTCGACGTGTTCGGGCAGTAAGCCAACTTCTTCTCTCAGCTCACGATAAAGTGCCTGTTCCGGAGATTCTCCAAGTTGGATTCCTCCTTGTGGAAATTGCCAAGCATTGTGTCCAATGCGTTTTGCCCATAAAACTTGTCCAAACTCATTTGCCAAAATGATCCCGACATTGGGTCGGAAACCTTCTGAGTCGATCATTTGGCTACCTAAATAATGTTTAATTTATGCCTTTGCCTTTGGGGATTTTTATTTCTTTCATCCAACTCAAAAAAAGCAAAGTTTAAAAATGTTAAAATTGCTATGATCTTAACGAATTTCTATCGACTAGCGGAGATAGATTTACAATTTTTTTCTTAAATTTCAGTTTTTACGAGTATTTTCATGAAATTGGCGCTATTTGATCTAGATCACACCTTACTTAATACAGATTCAGACCATTCTTGGGGTGAATTTCTTGTCAATGAGGGCTTAGTAGACCCTATTCGTCATCGTGAAATGAATAATAAGTTCTATGAAGATTATAAAGCAGGACAGTTAGACCCAATTGCATATAATGAATTTGTATTTGAGTTTTTAACTCAGCACGACAATGAATACTTAACTGAATTGCATCAATTGTTTATGCAAAAAGTGATTCGACCACAAATGCGTCCTGAAGGCTTTAAGGCAATTCAACGCCATAAAGATGCAGGACATGAACTTGTTGGTATTACTGCAACTTCAGATTTCATTACTGCACCTATTTTCAGAGAATTTGGTATTACCGAAATTATTGCGACCAATGCTGAAGTGGTTGATGGAAAATACACAGGAAAAGTCATTAATATTCCGTGTTACCAAAAAGGAAAATTAGCTCGTTTAGACCAATGGCTAGAGGGGCGTGAAGTTACAGAATCTTGGGCATATTCAGACTCTATTAATGATCGTTTTTTACTTGAATATGCAGACCATTCAATTGCTGTAAATCCTGATGACCGCTTAGAAGTTTTAGCGACTGAGCAAGGTTGGGATATTCAGGACTGGTCAATTTAAAATAAGTTTCAAATATATGAGCAGCACAAATGTGCTGCTTTTTTATACTTAAAAAATTGGTACAAAAAGATGATTTAATTTTGAAATGAAAATGTTATGTTTAGTTTAAGAATTCAAATAATTGCAGGATAAGACCATGACAGTACAACCAAGAATGACAAATTTGTTTGAACAATTAGGCTTAGACTCAAGTGAAGATGCAATTGCATTATTTATTGTGACGCATCAATTGAATGCTCAAACAAAAATTACAGAAGCCGATTATTGGACTGAAAGTCAGCGTCAATTTTTAGCTGAAAAAATTAAATCGGATGGTTCATGGGCGCTCGTTGTTGATCAATTAAATGAATCTCTACATGAAGATTCACTCATTAAATCAAAGTAAAACGTACAAAACTTTTATATTTGACTCAAATAAAAAGGAAAAAACATGTCATTTGATGAGAAGAATATCCCATCACCTTTTGAATCATCTCTTAATCATTTTTTAAGTGATGATGATAAGAAAGCAAAATTTATTGGTGAAAAATACGAGAAATATTATAAAGAAAAATTTGAACGAATTACGCCTAAAAAACAGATGGCAGGGTTTCATATTGCCGCATTTATTTTAGGCCCCATTTGGTTGTTCTATCGAAAAATGTATGCGTATGGAGCGATATACATCGCCTTTGTTTTTGCATCGGGTATGGTGACGAGCATTTTTGAATTGCCAGAATCTATCGATCGCGCTATTTCCATTGCTTTGTCGGTGACTATGGGTTTAGGTGCCAATACGCTTTATAAATATTTTGTGGAAAAGCGCATTAAAACAATTACAGAAAATCATCCGTCTAACTTTAATGAAGTGTTGGTGGAAAAGGGCGGAACAAGCCCAATTGCGGCATGGAGCTTACTCATTCTTTTTGTTATTTTGATTTATTTAAGTATCTAACTATTGAATGATTCAAGTTAAAAATAGATTTAAAAAAGCCACCGTAAAGGTGGCTTTTTTATTTCATCATTTTAATTAATTCTTTTACGGCTTTAGATTGCGTACGTCCAGGATGCCAAACCATACCAAGTTGACGATTCATTTCAAGCTTAATATCAAGTTGTTTTAAATCATCACTTACTAGTGTTTTAGGCAAAACTGACCAACCCAAACCAATTGAAACTAACATACGAATAGATTCAAGCGGGTTATTACTCATCGTGATTTTAGGTTTTAAACCTTGCTTTTCAAACTCTGCCAAAGTGATTTGGCTTGTATAAGTTTGTGCCGCAGGTAATAAACTTGGATATTGAATTAAATCTTCCAATTGCAAATTTTGCTTATCTGCTAAAGGATGAAAAGGTGCAGCAACAAACACTAAAGGATCATTCCAAATAGTGACGTAAGAAAGACGATCATCACCTTCAGGAGGAAGCGTTAAAAAGGCTAACTCTAAATCGCCTGCTAAAACTTGCTCATGCGCTTGTTCAGAATCTACAAAATGCACATCTAGTTTTACATTTGGAAATTGCTGAACATACTCTTTTAAATGATGAGGCAGATGATGCAAACCTAAGTGATGGCTTGTACCTATTTTGAGTTTACCTTGAACCTGATCTTGTTCGTGGCTCAGTGTATGGTGAATATCACCCAACTCATTGAGCCAGCCTTTTACTTTAGGTAAAAGTGAATGCGCAGCATGTGTTGCTTGAACACCACGACCTGCAGATTCGAATAATTTCACGCCAAAGTAATCTTCTAAACTATGAATACGTTTTGTTACTGCTGGCTGAGTAATAAATAAATGGTCGGCAGCTAGGGAGATAGAGCCAGTTTCCATAACCTTAACAAAGGCTTCAAATGCGGCAAGATTCATAAAAAATTTCAAGTTATTTAATTATGCTTTAATTATAAAATAAATTTATATGAAAAGCGAATTTGGAATGTATCGTGTTCTAAAATATAAAAAAGATCACTTAATTGTGATCTTTTTTTGTTGGAGTATTCGAAATTATTTAAATCAGACAGCTGCTTCTTTAGGTGGTTTTTTATCCCAAACTTTTTCGTGGAAAAAGAATGCAACAGCTTGAATGGTTGGTTCCAATAAACTAAGTGTAAGTGCCATCCAAATATTACCAGTTACAAAGTAAGCCACTAACATAGCAATTGAAATGTGCATGAAATAGTAACTTACCGTTTTCTTTAAAGTTCGTTGATTACGATTTACAAATTTTTGAATATGAACCATGAGAATACTCCAACATTGAGAATTTTGTCTAAATAAATAATAATCATTCTCAATAAGTTTGTAAACAAGGATATTTTTATAAAGATGATTGAAAAATTAGATTTAACGTAACTTTATTAAATAAATTGTTACAACCTTATTTGGCTAGAGTTTAATTAATATATTTGGTGATGATGCTTACAATCCCATGAAATTTATATGGATTATTTTTC
Source organism: Acinetobacter portensis (assembly GCF_023158935.1). Classification (GTDB taxonomy): domain Bacteria; phylum Pseudomonadota; class Gammaproteobacteria; order Pseudomonadales; family Moraxellaceae; genus Acinetobacter; species Acinetobacter faecalis. The sequence continues at coordinate 2,152,744 of NZ_CP096120.1, read as the reverse complement.
TAGTGATTTTATGATTTCATTAAATGATATAAAGTTACATTTATTTGCTTAAAAGAATGAGTAAATCGGGTTAGTATTGTGGCTCGAAGATTTTGAAATATAGTTTTATTTCATTGATTTAATTGTGTGTTTATTGGAATTTAGGGTTCAGATAGTATTATGGCTGGGGATGTAGGTTATATTAGTCAACAGGAAGGGAATGCTCCTGCAGTACAATACAACTTAGGTGCAGATAGTGCATATGCAAATAGAAATGCAGACTATGAAGCCTATTTACAGAAGTCTAAGGCTGCGCAAAAAGCAGCAGAGAAACCACGTAATTTCACTCAAATTGATGTGAGTAAATTTAGTCAGCTTTTAGCAAAAATCACTCGAACAACAAGTACGCAAAAGTGTGCAAGAAGTATTCGAGTTGCTTTACAAAGTTCTGGTGCAAAAATTCAACAACATCCTGTTGCAGCATCTGACTGGGGAAATACGCTTCAAAAGTTAGGCTTCACTAAAATTATGCCGCAGTTTGATCGTCCTCAAAAAGGCGATATTTATATTATTAAAGCAACATCTAAACACTCATACGGTCATATTGCGGGTTATTCGGGTTCAGATTGGGTATCCGATTTTAAGCAACGCACTTATGATGTTTATAAAGATAAAAAAGTAACTTATGAATATTATCGTTTACCCAATTAATATCTTCATTATGAATTAAAGCGTTTAGCTCTATTTTCATAAATTGTCACAAGAAAGAAGCCTAGGCAGATAAAACCTAGGCTTTGTGCTGTTAGGCTTAATTTATTGGTTTCAGGTAGTGCTTGCACTAAAAATACCACTGCAAGAATTCGTATAGTAAAGACAATAACTTTAAAGCTTTCAGCATATTTATTTTGCTGATCTAATTTCATATCTAAAAGACGTAGTATGTGAAAAAGTACGCCTATAGCAAGCGCAAAACAAACATATAAAGCCTCAAGAGGCGCAATGGTTGAAAAGTAGTAAATCATTACACATGTCACAATACATGAGACAAGTTTGATTTCACGAGTGCATTTTTCTGAATACCAAAAATCTAGCATTATGATGATTCTTTATTTTCTGTAGAAGTTTGTTTCAAAAGTGACAAAGGTGAAAATAAGCAAATTGATAAGGCCATAAAACCAAGACCTTGAGCACCTGCTAATAGTAATTCTCCGTTTTGCATATTCTTAAAAATAAGTGCAAGAACCAGTGCAATGGGAATCCAGGTAAGAATACGATAAAGCATGCCTGTTGGTTTTTTCGCAGCAAAGTGTATTTTGCAATAACGACAAATGAGGTAAATCACCCCAGTACCTAAAAACATGAGTACCGCATCTAAAGAAAGCGGTGCCATCCAATATAAAACACCCGTTACTATTGCAATGCTAATAAATAAAAATAGTTTTTTTAGTACAGATATTTGAGGGTTAAACCAAAATTCGAGCATATGAATATTGACGTTAATAAATGGATTAAAAGCACTTTAGCATAAATAAGGTAAAAAAAAGCGAGGCATTTGCCTCGCATATTTTATGAATTTTTTAATGGACCCCAGTCGTATATTTTCTTTTGGTAAGCGTACCAAAGCATCCATAAACCAATAAGAATCATAGGTACAGTTAGGAATTGTCCTTTGCTCATCCAACCAATAAATAGCTGACCATTGTCTGGTTCACGGAAGAATTCAACCACAAAACGTGCAATACCATAGCCAATTAAGAACAGAGCAGACACAGCAAAGCGTGGACGCGGTTTACTACTAAACCACCATAAAACAATAAACAGAATCAGACCTTCACACATTGCTTGATATAGTTGTGATGGATGACGAACAAGCTGTAATGGATCTGTTGGGAAAATCATACCTAAAGCAAAGTTAGGGTCTGTCACAGGACGACCATATAATTCGCCACCAATGAAGTTACCAAAACGACCAAACATCAAGCCTGTTGGAACACATGGTGCAATAAAATCTAAAGTTTGGAACCATGTCATACTGTATTTTTTACACCAGAATAACATTGCGACCATTACACCTAAAAAGCCGCCGTGGAAGCTCATTCCACCTGTCCATACTTGGAATAACCAAAGTGGATTTTGTAAGAGTTGCTCGAAACCATAAAAGAAGACATAGCCAAAGCGACCGCCAACAACTACACCTAAAGCCCCATAAAAAATGAGGTCTGAAACCATATCAGGTGTCCAGCCACGTTGTTTTGCACGGTATGTTGCAAGTCCCCAAGCAAATAAAAATGCCATTAAATACATGAGTCCATACCAATGAACTTGTAGAGGCCCGAGCGCTACCGCAATTGGGTCAATATTTGGATAGGTCAGCATTGCTGCTCCTTGTCATTATGTTTTGTCTAGATTTTAGCTGAATAATATGAAAAATGTTGTACATTCAATGTGTAAAGAATTTGAGTGTGAAATATGTGCATTGTTGCCCTTGCTTGGCATGTCCTAGAAAATACACCTGTATGTATAATTTCGAACAGAGATGAGTTTTATAACCGACCATCTGAAAAGTTGTTTTCTTGGCATAAAAGTCCTATTTTTGCAGGGCAAGACTTACAATCTGGCGGTACATGGATGGGGGTGACTGCATCAGGACGTTGGGCAGTAATTACCAATTTTAGAGATGCAACAGATCAAAAAAAATATCCAACATCACGCGGACATATCATCCAACAATTTTTAGAATCGGATTTAACACCTATACGTTTTGCTCAACAACTTGAGAAAAATCAGTGTGATTATGCAGGATTTAATTTATTTATTGGTCATGCAGAACAAGCTGTTTATATGAGTAATAGAGGCGAAGCACCGCAAGTTTTACCTAAAGGCGTATATGTAGTTTCTAATGGTTTAATGACCGAACATTGGGAAAAAACACGACATTTAAGGAAGCGTTTCACACAAGAATTTTTACCAATGCTTCAGCAAGAAAATATGTCTGAACAAGATTTAGAATTTGCAGTTTGGGATATTCTTGAAGATGAACGTAAAATATCTACGTCATTATTGCCTAAAACAGGCATAAGCCAAGAAATGGAAAAATTGTTATCTTCAACATTTATACAAAGTCCAACTTATGGAACACGGTGTTCAAACTTTTTAAGAATGAATAAAGATAAATGGCTTTGGCAGGAAAAACAGCAACTTAAACCTAAAGGACATATTACAAACTTAAATATTCCATTAGAAAAGTAACATTAATTATTTTGAATAGAATTGTGTGTTCTTTTAAAGCAAATTTTAAAAGGTGCTAGCATGTATCACCTGAATGTTTTTGGAATGTAAGATGGCTTTGCTTCTACCACTTTTTGCTTTTATATGTGGGCTAGGACTGGCTTCAGCTTCATTTTCTACGCAACTTAAAACACTTTTTTCAAGTTTACTCGCACGATGTTTTATTCCATTTGTCATTATTTATAATATGGTTTTTTATCAGGCTGGAAGTTTGAGCCTGATGTTTTTTAGTTTTACTGTTGCTATTTTTATGTTCTATTTTTTTAGGCATATTTTTAAAGATAAATTACGTGCCTTATGCGTGAGCTATGTCAATTTAGCTTGGTTAGGGTTTCCATTTGCACTTGCTATTTTCGGTCCTGAAATTAGTGCACCAATGGTGGCTTTATATGTGGGGGGATCGGTTTTTGGCAATATTTGGGCAGTAACAGCATTAAATAAAGAGCAACAAGAATTATCCTCTATTATTAAAAAAGTTGTATTTTCTCCGCCTGTTTTTGCTTTGCTTATTGCGTTTATTTGCCGAATGATTGGTGTGCAAAATTTACAAAATCATCAAATTTTAGATGCATTGTATAGCTTTGCAAAAGTTGGAATGAGCTTTACTGGAATGTGTGTTTTAGGCATGTGGTTACGACGTACACAAGTTCAATGGGCTGATATTTTTCGTAGCATGAATGTCTTTGCAATGAAAATTTTGGTTGGTTTAGTACTATGCGGATTAACCTATTTATTCATTCCAATTCCAAATGTTAATCAATATATTGGTGTGATGTTTTTAATTTTTTGTTTACCGCCAGCAGCTAATATTGTGGCTTTAGAAACGCATTATTTAGGAACAGGTGAGTCTGCAAGATATATTGCAGCAGGCACAATTGTAAGCTGTGTATTGGTATTTATTTACGGTTCTATTTTGCATTTTGTATAAATCGATAAGAATAAAAAAGCCCTTAGAAAAGGGCTTTTAAATATCTATAGCTCTAAAAATTATTGGGCAATACTTTGCTTGAATAATTTCATTGCCTGACCACGATGGCTAATTTTATTTTTATCTTCTTTGCTCATTTCAGCACTCGAAATATTTAATTCAGGTAGCCAAAATAAAGGGTCGTAACCAAAGCCATTTTCACCACGTGCTTCTTCTAAAACTTCGCCTTTCCAAATACCTTGGAAAATTTGTGGTAATGGATCATCTGCATGTTGAACAAGTGCCAATACACACACAAACATCGCTTCAATTGCTTCACCATCTTTACGCAATGGTTTTAAGTCTGCGAGAAGTTTTGTATTGTTTGCAGCATCGTCGCCATGTTCACCTGCGTAGCGTGCAGAATAAATACCAGGTGCACCGCCTAAAACTGGCACGCAAATGCCTGAATCATCTGCAATAGCAGGTTTACCTGAAATTCTAGATGCGTGACGAGCTTTAATAATTGCATTTTCTACAAAGCTTAAACCATCTTCAATGGCATCTTCAATATTGAGTTTACCTTGTGCAACAACTTCTACAGGCAGGTTTAATTCTGCAAATAGTTTTTCAAACTCAGCGATTTTTCCTTTGTTATTACTCGCAAGTACGAGAGTTCCTTGAGATAACCAATCTTGAGAAGACATTCTATTTCGCTCTGGAATGTAAATAATATTTTCTATTTTAACAAATTTGAGTGCTTCTCACGCCAATAAAAAAACACCTTGCGGTGTTTTTATTTTCTAAAGCGATAGCCTTGGGAAATCATGCAATTTTTTTCCATCACTTTTTTATCGCGGGCACTTACTTTCGCAAGTCCCACATCGTATCGACATTTTGCTAAGGTGTTTTGCATATCATAACGAGATACACCATTCTTTTTCCATGAAGCTTTTGAGCCACAACCAGTTATTACTAAAAGGCTTACAGCAAGGAGAGTAATTAAATATTTTTTCATTTTTTATCCAAAGTAAAATAATTAAGATTTATTGAATGTATATGCCGCTATTAATAATAATTTTTGAAAAGTCTGTAAGTTTAATTTTTGTAATAAAAAAAGCACCTTACGGTGCTTTTTCACATGAAATGGAAGCTTATTGTGCTTGAATCCATTTGTCTGCACGGTCACGCGCAGCACGAATTTGATCTTGTGTTAAGTTGGCAGCCAAAGCTGTTTTTTTACCTTCAGAAAGCGTAATAACTTTGTTGTCGAGCATGCCATCACGTGTAGAAAGTTCATACCATTGGTATGCACCTACGTAATTTTTCTTTTGCTCTTCCATCATTGCTAAATTAAAGCTTGCACGGTTATCACCATGACTTGCTGCTTTTTCAAAGTATTTGCGTGCTAAAGCTTCGTCTTTGCGTGTGCCAATACCATCTGCAAGCATACGACCTACATTTAATTGTGCAGGTGATAGGCCTTGGTCAGCAGCAGCTTTGTACCAAGCAAATGCTTGAGTATCACTTTGTTTTACGTCTTTACCTTGTTGATACTTAGTTGCAAGGTAAAATTGTGCCCCAGCTTGTCCAGATTTTGCGGCTTTACTCAAGCTGTTAATATCCATAATTGAATATTGTGCAGCTTGACTCGAAATTGTTGGCTTTGGAGCAACATAATCTGCATGGGCTTGTATGCTATAAAGTCCAACAAGAAGCGTCGTGCTTAATAATAGTTTTTTCATAGAGCGCTCACTCGATAAATAGCGACTTCACCAAACAAATTAGGAAAACGCTTGCTTAACAAGCTGTCTTCTTGGTGTTCATTGACGGCAAGTCTATTAATAATCCGAATATTGTTTTCTGCACAAAGTGCTTCAAAGTCTCGGAAAGTACATAAATGAATATTAGGTGTGTTGTACCACATATAGGGTAACGCATCTGAAACAGGCATCATTCCTTTTAGCGCAAGGAAAGAACGCGTCTTCCAATGTGCAAAATTAGGGAATGTGATAATGGCTTGTTTCCCCACACGCACCATATCTCGTAATAATACGTCTGGTGCGTCTACAGCTTGCAAAGCTTGTGCCATGACAACATAGTCAAAAGACTGGTCGGCAAAACGACTTAAACCTAAATTTAAGTCCTGCTGAACAATATTTAACCCTCTACTGACAGCAATTGCAATCTTTTCTTGATCGATTTCTAGTCCATATGCACGAATGTTGTGCTTTTTACTCATATGAGCAAGTAGTTCACCATCGCCACAACCTAAATCTAGTACGCTAGAATCTGGCTTAATCCACTTTTCAGCAAGTTGATGATCGATACGCATTACACAGCCTCCTTAGTTGATTGGAGGTGTTCTTCACCACCTAAGAATGCACGTAAAGATTTTACATACAACGGAATAGGGAATAAGAAAGAATCATGCCCTTGTTCTGCATCAATATCTAAATAGCTCACTGGTTTAAAGTTGCTAATTAATGCATCTACAATTTCTTGCGAACGAGCAGGGGTAAAACGCCAATCTGTCGTAAATGAAACAACTAAGAATTTACATTTAGTATTTGCCATTGCTTTTTTAAGTGAAAGTTCATATTCACGTGCAGGGTCAAAATAGTCCAAAGCTTTGGTCATAATTAAATAAGTATTGGCGTCAAAGTTACGGCTGAATTGTTCACCTTGATAGCGTAAATAACTTTCAACTTGGAATTCGACATCGAAACCATACATAAATTTGCCAGACTTTAAGTCACGACCAAATTTTTGCTTCATGGCTTCTTCAGACAAATAGGTAATATGACCGACCATACGTGCCAAAATTAGACCACGTTTAGGATAGCTATCATTTTCTAAATAGCGACCATCATAAAAATCTGGATCAGATAAAATAGACTGACGTGCTACTTCGTTAAATGCGATATTTTGTGCAGATAATTTTGGTGCGCTGGCAATAATCACACATTTTTGTAAGCGATCTGGATAATCAACCGACCACTGTAGTGCTTGCATACCACCTAAAGAACCACCAACTACAGCATACCAAACATCAATGCCTAAACGATCCGATAAAAGCGCTTGAGTTTTTACCCAATCACGCACTGTCACAAGAGGAAAGTCTGGGCCGTAAGGACGATTTTCATTTTCAGGATTTGGTGATGTTGGCCCTGTAGAACCGCTACATCCACCAATGTTGTTGAGCGCAACAACAAAGAACTTTGAAGTATCAATTGCTTTTCCAGGCCCAATACAAGCATCCCACCAACCTGGCTTTTTATCATTTTCATGATGATAACCCGCAGCATGATGATGCCCCGATAAGGCATGGCAGATGAGAATGGCATTTGACTTGTCGGCATTAAGTTCACCGTAAGTTTCAACCATAAGTTCAAAACGTGGAAGAATTCGATCACATTCGAGCTCTAATGGCTCTTCGAAAAGGAACTTTTGCGGGGTAACTAAACCCACTGAGTCAGCTGGAAAAGACACAGGAATAATTCGCCTTAAATCTTTGGGATCAATAAAGAAAAGGATACCACTTGGGGTATCCTTTTCAAAACAGTTTTATAGCTTAAACTGCTGCCGCAATCACTTGATCTGTGCTAAGAACACCTTGATCAATTAAACGATTGGTACATGCAATAATGGCTTCAATTGATGAGGTCACAATGTTGTCATGAATACCCGCACCAAATGCAGATTTTCCTGTACCTTTCACTTGAAGTTCAATTAAAGCCAATGCTTTTGCATGAGCACCAGAGCTAATGCTGCGCTCTTCATAGCTTAAAACATCAATTGGAAGTTGTAATGCATCTAAAATTGCAGAAATTGGACCATTACCTTCACCGCGTAAGTGCTGTACTTGACCATTTATTTCAATATCTAGCTCAATAACTTGGTTGCCATTTTCATCTGACAATCTGTAGTTTTTAGTTGAATAGTGCGTATCTTTTGCCGCAACATAAGTTTTTTGGAATAAATCCCAAATTTTTGCAGCAGAAACTTCAACACCTTCATCATCTGCAACTTGTTGAACCACTTGTGAGAATTCAATTTGAATACGACGTGGTAATGTCACGTTGTATTGTGATTCTAACAAGTAAGCAATACCGCCTTTACCAGACTGAGAATTCACACGAATTACAGCATCATAATCACGACCTAAATCTTTAGGGTCGATTGGTAAGTACGGCATATCCCAAATTTCTTCGTTCTTTTGGAACTCAAAACCTTTTTTAATTGCATCTTGGTGAGAACCAGAGAATGCTGTAAATACCAAGTCACCCGCATATGGATGGCGAGGGTGAACAGGCAAGCCCGTGCATTCTTCAACAGTTGCAATAATTTCGTTAATGTTCGAGAAATCTAATTCTGGCGCAACACCTTGGGTGTACATGTTTAATGCAATTGCAGCAACGTCTACGTTACCTGTACGTTCGCCATTACCAAATACACAGCCTTCGACTCGGTCTGCACCAGCCATAATTGCAAGTTCAGACGCTGCAATACCACAGCCACGGTCGTTATGACAGTGAACTGAAATAATCACACCATCACGACGTTCTAAGTTGCGGTGCATCCATTCAACTTGGTCTGCATAAACATTTGGCCCTGAAACCTCAACAGTTGCAGGTAAGTTTAAAATAACTTTGTTTGTTGGCGATGCTTCCCAAATTTCAGTGACAGCATCACAAACATCTTTAGCAACTTCTAATTCTGTTGCAGTAAAACATTCTGGGCTGTACTGGAAAATAAACTCAGTTTCAGGTTGTTTTGCAGCATATTCTTTAACAGTTGTTGCTGCATTAATTGCTAATTTTTTTGCACCAGCAATATCAACATTCAATACTTTATTACGGAATGTTGGAGAATTTGAGTTGTAAATATGCACAATGGCACGTTTAGCACCTTGTAAAGATTCAAAAGTACGCTGAATTAAATGATCACGTGCTTGAACCAAAACTTCAATATAAACGTCATCTGGAATATGACCTTCTTCAATCAATTTACGCGTGAAATCGAAGTCAATTTGAGATGCAGAAGGGAAGCCAATTTCAATATGTTTGAAACCAATTTTCACAAGCATTTGGAACATTTTGAACTTTTGTTCAATGTTCATTGGCTCAAAGATCGCTTGGTTACCGTCACGTAGGTCGGTACTCATCCAGATAGGCGCTTTATTGATTTCGTTGTTTGGCCATTGACGGTCTGGTAAGTCAACACGTTGATACATGCGACGGTATTTTTTGCTTGGATCTGCCAACATCATGTGAAAACTCCTTTATAGCACCCGAATGATTGTCGTGGATAACGCTAAGGTACTATGAATATAGATTGTGTCTATTTTAGCAATTTACAAGAGTGTTAAGGCATTATTTAGGCTAAAGTTATAAAAAATCTTTTTAATTCTTTTGAACTTAGCTTTACTACAATCTTGTAAATCTATAACTTAATTTTAAGATAATCATTCCGAAAAAAAATTCCTAAAATTGCGTATTTACAAGAATTAATGAAAAAATATTCCGCATATATGTTTATTTTTGGAAAATACATTCTTTATTGATGTCCTTTAAGGTTGCTGTTCCCATAAGTGCCATTGTAATTTCAAATTCTTCTTTTAAAATTTTGAGTACGTGAGCAATGCCTAAAGCGCCCGCTGTAGCTAATCCATAAATATAAGGGCGACCAATACAAACCGCAGAAGCACCTAAGGCAAGGGCTTTGAAAACATCGGAACCACGACGAATTCCACCATCATAAATAAGTGGGAAATCATCAGGAACTACTTTTTTTATCATCTGCAATGAAAGTAGTGGGGAGATGCAAGTATCTAAAACACGCCCGCCGTGATTCGAAATAATTAAACCTTTTACACCATGTTGAATTGCAAGCAATGCATCTTGAGGATGAACAATACCTTTTAAAATAACGGGTAAATCCGTTTGTTGAACCATCCACGCGATGTCATCCCAAGTTGGTGAAATACGCATTAGCCCATTAAATACAGGATGATCGCCTTGTTTTAATTCAGGTAAGGGGATATGCGAAGGCGTGTGAGGATGTTGCATATTTTCAGGTAAATGAAAAAAAGCTTTCCGTTCACGGTCACGAATACCCGTATGTGGTGAATCAACAGTAATCACAATGGCTTTATATTGATGTTCTTCTGCCATTTTCACTAAATTGAGAGATTTTTCACGTTCACCTTGCCAATATAACTGGAACCATTTATACGGATTTTCTTGTTTAAGACTTCGCATGTCAGTATTGGTAAATGTGCTTAATATAATATTACTTCCCATCACTTCGGCAGCCAATGCAGATGCACCTTCTGCTTCAGGATGAAACTGTTGTTGATGTCCAATTGGCGCAAGAAAAATAGGGTGAGGGAAGCGTTGACCTAAAATTTCACATTCGGTATTACCATGTGTTAAGTCTTTTAACATACGTGGTAAAAGTTGAATATCTTTAAAAATGGAAAGATTTTCCTGAACACTGTATTCATCCATAGAGCCACCTTGTAAGTAACTCCATACCATTTCTGAAAGATGTTTTTCAGCTTCAATTTCATAATCATGAATTGTTTGAAGATACGCTGGAATTTGTTTCAGCGGTTCTAAAATTGTTTTACTTTTCATGAGAAATCCTTTGAAGATAGAAGATAGTTATGACTTAGAGTTCTGCCCATTTCCGCATCAGGTTGTGGTACAGGCTTGTAAGTTTCACGACTTCTTCGTGAGTATCACCCAATTGTGTTCTTAAGTTTTGAATGCTTTGATCTAAGTTAAATAAAATATGTCGATTCGCATCATCACGAATCATACTTTGTAGCCAAAAAAATGAAGCTACACGACAGCCAGATGTTACAGGGCTAACTTCATGCACACTTGTTGATGGGTATAAAATTAAATCGCCCGCAGGAAGTTTTATTTCGTGATAGCCATAAGTATCTTCAACAACCAGTTCGCCACCTTCATATTCTTCAGGTTCACTTAAAAAAAGTGTGCAAGATAAGTCTGTGCGAATTTTTTGATTTGTCCCTTTAATCCAACGAATTGAATTGTCTACATGAAAGCCAAAAGTTCCGCCATTTTCATAGCGATTAAAATAGGGCGGTAAAATATTCAGTGGTAATGCTGCGGAAATAAATAAAGGATGCTTGGAAAGTGCATCTAAAATAATGTCACCCAAATGATTTGTTAACGGATGATCTTCAGGTAATTGTTGATTTTGTTTTACATTTGCAGAAAGTGATCCCGTAGAAACTTTGCCATCAACCCAATTGACCTTCTCCATTTCTGTACGGAAATAGTGGACTTGTTCTTTAGTTAAGACATTGGGAATATGGTGAATCACGGCAATACCTTTTGAAAATATAATAAATTTATTGATAGCAGTTATATTAAAAAATAGCCTCTAGCGTTAGAGGCTATTCTATCTTTTACCCCATAAATAAATTATGAGATAAATGTTTCAAACTTAGTATTTAAAGTTGATCGCTAATACTGCGCTACGACCTTCTGCCTCAGTTGCATAGTGTGAAGCATATGCTTTATTGAAGTAGCGTTTGTCTGAAAGGTTATTAATGTTTAATTGTAGATTAACATCCTTGTTTACGTTGTAACGTGCCATTGCATCGTAACGAACGTAGCCTGAAACCCATTTTGTATTTGCAGCATCGCCATAGACTTTATCCATTGCAACTGCGCCAGCACCCACTGTAAATGCAGGTGTTAAAGCATAAGTTGTCCAAAGTGTTGCAGAGTTTTTCGCAACGTTTTGAACTTGATTGCCATTGTTAGGGTTTGGTTGATAGTTTTTAGAACCTTTCGGTGCTTCTACAAAACCACCATCAATAAGTTCACTGTCTAAATAAGTATAACCAGCCGATACAGCCCATTTATCTGTGATATTACCGTTTGCACCTAACTCAATACCATCTACACGAGTTTCGCCAATGTTACTTGTTAAACCGTTAGCATCTGTTGAACGAGTATTGGTTTTTTCTGTACGGAAAATAGCAGCAGTTAAGTTTAACTTTTGGTTAAATAAGTCCCATTTTGTACCAAGTTCCATAGTGCGAACTTCTTCAGGTTTTAACTCATTAATATATGAATTTGCACCTGAGTTAATGCCTTCAGAACCATCACCACCATCTACACCTACAGGGTTTGAAGATGTTGCATAGCTTGCATAAATTGAACCATTTTCAGTTGGTTTGTAGGTTAAACCTGCTTGGTAGTTGAAAAAGTCAGATTTACTCTTGTATTGAGTACCTGCTTTATCTGTAACTTTACCATCTCTACCAGTTTGGTCTTGAATAGCTGTCCATTTGCTATCAAATTGATCCCAACGAACGCCAACATCTAATAGCCATTGCGGGCTAAGTTCAATATTATCTAAGAAATAAAGAGATGTATTTTGCGTTGTAACATTGGTTGATCTTCTATTTGAAGCAATGTCACCTAACCACGGATCATTTGCATTTGGATTATTTAAATCTGTGCACCAACCATTTGAATTGGCTAAAAGGCATGAATCTTTGTTAATAGCAGATGTATTTGTATCGGTTACTTTGTAGTTACCACGGTCAGAATCTTGACGACTATATTCAACACCTGTGTTGAAAGAGTGTTTGAATGAGCCTGTATTAAACTTACCTGTTAATGCGAGTTGGTCTGTAAAAGACGTTGTATCTGTAATGCGAGTGTTTGCACGACGCCAAACTTGACCATTGGCAACGTTGCCTTGAGAATCATCGGGTTGTGTAATCACATAGTTATTTTTTGATTTACCGTAAACCGCTGTATTACTAATTGTTAGATTATCAGTTAAATCGTGTTCTAACTTAATCGTACCATTTTGGTTTTCTTGCTTTTGGAAATCACGATCTTTCCAACCATAGTAAACTCCTGGTTTAACTTCTACAGGTTTTCCTGCCGAACCTTTATTCACAGTGTCGTATTGGTATGGAACACCTGAATCTGGCGTATCATCCGATTTTAAATAGTAATAACTTAAAGTTGCACGTGTATCTGTGTCTAAACCGAATGTGATACTTGGGGCAATACCAACACGTGAATATTCTGCACCATTATGTTGACCTGCTTTTTCATTTTCGTGCCCCATAACAGCTACACGAGCAGCAATGCCATTACCAAAATCTTTATTGGCATCTAAGGTAATGCGTTTATATGCATCTGTACCCGCAGAAACAGAACCTTCTAAAGCATCTCCTTTTTTAGCAACTTTAGAAACCATGTTGATGCTACCACCAGTAGTCCCAGCACCACCCATTGCAGATGCAGAACCTTTGGTCACTTCAACTTGCTCTACAGCAAACATTTCACGGTTTTGAGATGTTGAGCTACGTAAGCCATCTACATACATAGAACTTTCAGAGTTATAACCGCGAATAAATGGACGGTCACCATTTGGATTGCCACCTTCACCTGCACCTAATGTGATGCCCGGAACGGTACGAAGTGCATCGCTTAAAGTTGTGACTTGAGTGTCTTCAAGTAGTTGTTTTGAAATTACAGAAACCGATTTTGGGGTATTTAAAAGGGGAGCAATAAATTTACTATTTGCAGATTTATCTACTTTTAAGCTTTGCTTTTGCTCAGCAGATGCCTCTGAGTGAATTGTTTCAAGTTGTGCTGTTTGATCTTGGGCAATTGCGTGTCCAGCCATAATACTTAGTGATGATGCAATCGCAGAAGATACGATTTTTTTACGCGTTTTAATGAAAGCCATTTCAAACCCAGTGGAGAGAGACAATAAATGAGGTGTAAAGAGTAATGATTCTTATTTAATTATTCTTTATATTGGAATTGGTAATAGCGATTCTTTAAAATATTTAAAATGATTTTTTAAATGTAATAATATAACAAAATGGTTTTAAGTAAATGTTTTATATAAAAATGGAAAAAGTCGCAATTTTAGGGCTATTTTATGGGGAATATGAATGTAGTTTAAGTGTAAAAAAACCTGCCGAAGCAGGTTTTTTTATTTGATCTAAAAATTAGAATTTAAAGGTAGTACTTAACTGAACACGACGACCTTCTTGGGTATTCAGATGGCTGTTGTAGTATTCATTGTCGACTAATTTATAATCTATAAAGTTTTTGTCGAAAATATTATAAAGTGCAACACCGACATCCCAGTTGTTGTTGATTGTAAAATTAGATCCTAAATGCCATTGATCGTAAGACTTGTAGTCGCCTATAGCGTTACGTACAACGGCATTGGAGCGGAATTGGCTACTTCTATATTCTCCGCGAAGCCATAAATTAACATTGTCTGCTGGTTTATAGATTACTGATAAATTTGCCATATGCTTTGGATTCTCAGTATCTTCTATAGTTTTTCCTTGAGGATCTGTAATTTCTCCATCAGTCCAAGTATAGTTTGCGGCAAAATTCCACGCATCATTTAGGTCGTAGCTCAATCCGAGTTCAATACCTTGAGCTTTTGCTTTCGAAGCATTGTATGGGCGTGCTAAACGTAGGGTATCATTATTTTGGGTAGACCAAGATACTCCCCATTCCTCTAATTTTGTATCACAGTCTGATGCATTTCCAGTGCAGTCAAACTCTACAGGGACTCCTGTAGTATTGGTGCCATAAAGTAATGCATAAGGTGCACCTGATGTTGTTATTTTATCTTCAGTTCTATTTTGGAAGTAAGTTATATTGGCTTTAAAACCAGCTAAAGAGTCAAAATAGATACCTAATTCAGCATTTTGGCTAGTTTCAGGTTTTAGATCAGGATTTCCTAATGATGGTGTTTTACCTTGACTACTTACACTGTAGAACCCCATCGTTAGTTGTTCTAAACGAGGAACTTTATAGCCTTCACTATACCCCCCTTTAATGGTCCATTGTTGGTGGGCATTCCAAACTAAATATGCGCGTGGAGTAAAGAAATCTCCAAAGCTATTATGATCATCAAAACGTCCACCAAGTGTTAAATGGAGTGTGTCGGAAATGTCCCAAGTATCCTCAACGAATAGCCCTAATTGAGTGAATTCGGCTTTTGGTATGCTTCTCAGAGTATCGTTAATACTTGCATCCCACCATTGTCCACCTATCGTGAGATTATGATTGTCAAAAAGTTGTGTTGTAAATTTAGTATCGAAAATAATATCTTCGCTTTTAATTTCACGAGGATTTGATTCATTACTCATTTGTTGTGCACGACTTGGTATAAGACGACCAATTGTTTCTGTTTCGTTGTAACTCAAGCTGGATTCGAGTCGTCCAAAAGAGTTTTTCCATGCATGATTGACATAAAATTTTGAGCGCTCATATGTTTGCTCGTTTGTATAACCACCAGCAACAGTGTTTATTCCTAATTGTCCTTTACTATTATCATAATTTTGTTCAGTGATATCAGCATCAAATGAAATTTCATGATCTTGATTTGGTGTAAATGTTAAGCGGGCTCCAAGGTTTGTTAAATCGGCTTTAGTTGGGTTATTTCCTTGCTCTACATCTTTAGTAGTACCATTAGCTAAGGGTTTTACAATGTCAGATTGTTCTCTAGTCCAATGGCGTGCTCTTAATTGAATACCAAGTTTATCTTTAATTAGAGGACCTGTAGCAAATAGATTTACTGCCCCTTGATTACCAAATGGTGAAGAATTTGGTTGAATCGTTCCTTCGAGACCTAAAGAGCCAGTCCATACATCAGAAACTTTTTTTGTTATGATATTAATTACCCCACCCATAGCATCAGAGCCATAAAGAGTGGACATAGGACCACGGATAACTTCTATTCTTTCAATAGCAGATACAGGAGGAATGAAATTGTTTTTAGTTTCTCCAAACCCATTAGGTGTGAGGTCTCCTGTACTATTTTGGCGTTTTCCATCAATTAATACTAATGTATATTCTGATGCCATTCCGCGCATACGAATATTTAGCCCACCTGTTTTTCCAGCGCTTGGGCTAATATCAATGCCTTCCACATCTTTTAAAGCATCTGCAATAGATGTAATTCTTTTAGTCTTTAGTTGATCTTCTGTGATTACGGTAATCGATGCAGGCGCGTCGGTAATTTTTTGTTCATAACCTGCAGCAGATACAACAATTGTTGATAATTGATGATTCTTATTTTCTGTAGTTGTTTCTGCAAAAGTTGGAGTTGCAATTGCCCCAAGCAATGCGATAGATAAAGGATTTAGTTTGAACTTACTCATAACAGAATTCCAAATTTGGACGAGAAAGAAGGGCTTGAATAATAATTGATCGCAATAATAACGATAAACATTATCATTAGCAATAAAAAGTAAACAATTTTCTCTTGATTGTTACTTATAAAATATGAGCAAACGCTTTGTGCTACGAATTTAGCTAAAAGTGCTATAATCCTTTTTTTGTATATCTTTAAATGTTGTCATATAATATGGCACTTTTAAAAAAACCTGTTATTTCCAATTATATCGAGGAAGCCATGCAAGTAACTTCTGAAGCGGTTTCGGGCGTTGCCCGTCGTTTAAATGTATCAGTACCGACGAGCCGTATTAATGAGCAATTTGAAGCTCGTTTGAAACGCACTGCCAAAACTGTAAAGATTAACGGCTTCCGTGCAGGTAAAGTACCTGTGAACGTAGTTCGTCGCGAATACGGTGCTGGTATCTATCAAGAAGTTGTTAACGACATTATTCGTGACACAGTTTTCGAAGCAATCCAACAAGAGAAAATCAACGCTGTTGGTATGCCAAACATCGATTCAACTGAAATGAAAGATGATGCTTTAGTGTATCAAGCGACTGTAGAAGTTTATCCTGAAGTTGATGTTAAATTTGACGGTTTAGAAGTTGAACGTAAAGCAACTGAAGTAACTGATAAAGATGTAGATCAAATGATCGAAAATCTTCAAAAACAACGCGCTTCTTGGGCTGAAACAAAAGGCATGGCTAAAAAAGACATGCAAGTAACTTTTGATTTCGAAGGTTCTGTAGATGGCGAGAAGTTTGAAGGCGGTTCTTCTGAAGACTTTAAACTTGTTTTAGGTTCAGGTCGTATGATCCCTGGCTTCGAAGACGGTATCGTTGGTATGAAGAAAGGCGAAGAGAAAGTTATTGATGTAACTTTCCCTGAAGACTACCAAGCTGAAAACCTTGCTGGTAAAGCTGCTCAATTCAAAATTACTGTTAAGCTTGTTGAAAAACAAAAGCTTCCAGAAATTGATGCTGAATTCTTAAAAGTATTTGGTTTGACTGAAGAAGAAGGCGTTGAAAAACTTAAAGCTGACGTTCGTAAAAACATGGAACGTGAAGTGAAAAATGGTCTTCGTAACCAAGTTAAAGGTGCAACTTTTGATGCGCTTGTAGCTGCTAACGAAGTAGAAATTCCAGAGTCTATGTTGTCTCAAGAAATTGACCGTCAACGTCAACAAATGATTCAACAATTCACTCAACAGTTTGGTGCTCAAGGTGCTAAAGCATTTGACAGCAGCATGCTTCCAGATGATTTGTTCAAAGAACAAGCTGAAAAATCAGTTAAACTTGGCGTATTAGTAAGCCGTGTTTTAGCTGAATCTAAAATTGAAGTAGATGCTGCTCGTGTTGAAGCTTACATTGCTGACATGGCTTCTTCTTACGAAGATCCAAACGAAGTAATTGAATTCTTCAAAAACGATGCGCAACAACGTCAACAAATTGAAGCTGTTGTATTAGAAGATCAAGTTGTTGATCACATTTTAGCATCTGCTAAAGTAACTGATACAAAAGTAAGCTATGAAGACTTATTGAAAGAGCAACAAGCTCGTCAACAAGGCTAATTTCTAGCTGAAATAAAAAAAGGCGCTTATTGCGCCTTTTTTTATGAAAATGAATAAAGAAATGATTTTTTATTTGATTTGTTTGGTGCGAAAATTTCTGCTATTTAATCGTGAATATTTTGCAATTTTGGCAAATATCCCTCATATTGTCACTATGGATTACCTCACAAGAATTTAGGAATAAATAAACGTATGTATGTTCCAACAATTGAAAATGCTTTAGTTCCAATGGTGGTAGAACAGTCTTCCCGTGGTGAACGTTCATTTGATATTTTTTCACGCCTTTTACGTGAGCGTGTGATTTTTTTAACAGGTGAAGTTGAAGACAATATGGCGAACTTAATTGTTGCGCAAATGTTGTTTTTAGAGGCTGAAAATCCAGATAAAGACATTCACTTATATATCAACTCTCCAGGCGGTTCAGTAACTGCTGGTATGGCAATTTACGATACCATGCAATTTATTAAACCAGATGTTGTGACTTATTGTATGGGTCAAGCAGCATCAATGGGTGCTTTCTTATTAAATGCTGGTGCGAAAGGTAAGCGTTATTGCCTTGAAAATGCTCGTGTGATGATTCACCAACCATTAGGTGGTTTCCGTGGTCAAGCATCTGATATTGAAATTCACGCACGCGAAATTTTATTTATTAAAGAACGTTTAAACCGTTTGATGGCTGAACACAGCGGTCAAGATTATGAACGTCTTGCTAAAGATACAGATCGTGACAATTTCATGACTGCACAGCAAGCAAAAGAATACGGTTTAGTGGACGAAGTTTTATCTAAACGTCCATCAATTTAAAAAAGATTAGTTATTGGAGTAAATATGTCCGATCATCCTCAAGAACATAAGAATTGTTCATTTTGCGGTAAAACGCAGTCTGAAGTCGGGAAACTGATTGCAGGCGAGGACGCATACATCTGTAATGAGTGTGTGGACGTATGTTTAGATTTAGTTCAAACCAGTCAACAAGTAGAATCAAGTGATTGGGCGACTAAACCTTTACCAAAACCGCATGAAATTCGTGCTGCATTAGATCAATATGTGATTGGTCAAGATGTTGCGAAGAAGACTTTATCTGTTGCTGTATATAACCACTATAAGCGCCTAAAAGTGCAAAATAGCGGTCATAAAGCTGAAGATGGTGTTGAGATTTCTAAAAGTAACATCATGCTTGTAGGCCCTACGGGTTCAGGTAAAACATTGCTTGCGCAAACGCTTGCTCGTTTACTTGATGTTCCTTTTGCAATGGCAGATGCAACCACATTAACCGAAGCTGGTTATGTAGGTGAAGATGTTGAAAATATTGTTCAAAAGCTTCTTCAAAAAGCAGACTACGATGTAGAAAAAGCTCAAAAGGGTATTATCTATATTGATGAAATTGACAAGATTACACGTAAGTCTGAAAACCCATCTATTACACGTGATGTGTCTGGTGAAGGTGTTCAACAAGCATTATTGAAAATGATTGAAGGAACAGTTGCTGCAATTCCACCACAAGGTGGTCGTAAGCATCCTCAACAAGAGTTGATTCAAGTTGATACTTCAAACATTTTGTTCATTTGTGGCGGTGCATTCTCTGGACTTGAGAAAATTGTACAACAGCGTCAAGAAAAGGGTGGCATTGGCTTTACGGCAGAAGTGCGTAAAAAAGATGAAACCAAAAAACTTTCTGATTTGTTCCGTCAAGTTGAAGCAACTGACCTTGTGAAGTTTGGTTTAATTCCAGAATTTATTGGTCGTGTTCCTGTTGTTGCAACTTTAGATGAGCTTGATGAAGATGCTTTAATGCAAATTTTGACTGAGCCAAAAAATGCATTAACACGTCAATACCAATACTTATTCGACATGGAAAATGTAGATTTAGTATTTGAAGATACTGCATTACGTGCTGTTGCGAAAAAAGCATTAGAGCGTAATACAGGTGCGCGTGGTTTGCGTTCTATTCTTGAAAACTCATTGCTTGAAACAATGTATGACTTACCAAGCCGTACAGATGTTGGCACAGTTGTGGTAAATGAAGCAGTTATTAATGACAATGCTCAACCAGAGCTTAAAGCTGAGCGTCAGCCAAAGCAAGAAGTTAAAACAGAAGAACCAAAAGTTGATCTTAAGTTAGTGAATAAATCTGCTTAATTTAATTTTTGTATTAAAAAGCACGCCTTAAGGCGTGCTTTTTTATGTTTAAATTTTATTTATGACACAAATAAAAATGCCACACACTTCTAAAAGTGGTGGCATTTAAAATGCAAAATTAGTAATTATTTCGCAGCAGCATCAACTACTGGAATTTTACCAATTTTAGCTTGCCAAATTTTTGGTGCAGTTGCGTGAACAGATGTACCATTTACGTCAACAGCTACAGAAACAGGCATATCTTTAACAACAAATTTGTAGATTGCTTCCATACCTAAATCTTCGAAAGCAACAACTTCAGCTTCACGAATTGCTTTAGATACTAAGTAAGCAGCACCACCAACAGCCATTAGGTAAGTTGTTTTCGTGTCCTTAATTGCTTCAATTGCAGCAGGACCACGTTCAGCTTTACCAATCATGCCGTAAAGACCAGTCGCTTCTAAAACTTGGCGAGTGAATTTATCCATACGTGTCGCAGTTGTTGGACCAGCAGGACCAACCACTTCATCACCTACAGGGTCTACAGGACCAACGTAGTAAATAAATTTACCTTTAAGATCTACTGGAAGCTCTTCACCATTGTTTAACATGTCAACCATACGTTTGTGCGCAGCGTCACGACCTGTATAGATTGTACCGTTAAGCAATAATGTGTCGCCTGGTTGCCAAGAATCCATTTCTTCTTGTGTAATGTTGTCTAAGTCAACACGCTTAGAAGAAGACGAATCCCAAGTCACTTCTGGGTAATCTTCAAGTTTAGGCGCAATAATATTTGCAACGCCTGAACCATCTAGTGTGAAGTGTGCATGACGAGTTGCAGCACAGTTTGGAATCATACCCACTGGTTTGCCCGCAGCGTGACATGGATAATCTTTAATTTTAATATCTAAAACAGTGGTTAAACCGCCAAGACCTTGAGCACCAATACCTAAAGCATTTACTTTTTCGAAGATTTCAATACGAAGCTCTTCCATTTTGCTTTGCGGTCCACGACGAAGTAATTCGTCCATATTGATTTCTTCCATGAGTGCTTCTTTCGCAAGCATCATAGCTTTTTCAGCAGTACCACCAATACCAATACCCAGCATACCAGGAGGACACCAGCCTGCACCCATAGTTGGAACAGTTTTAAGTACCCAATCTACAATTGAGTCAGATGGGTTAAGCATTGCAAGTTTAGATTTATTTTCTGAACCGCCACCCTTAGCTGCAACAGTGATATCTACTTTGTTACCTGGAACGAGTTTGTGGTAGATCACAGCAGGTGTGTTGTCTTTCGTGTTCTTACGACCAAAAGCAGGATCAGCAAGAACTGATGCACGAAGTACGTTAGAGTTTTCTAAGTAACCTTGACGTACACCTTCGTTAATCGCATCGTCTAAGCTCATCGTTAAATCGAATTTAACGTCCATGCCCACTTCAACGAATACGTTTACGATACCAGTATCTTGACAGATTGGACGATGTCCTTCTGCGCACATACGAGAGTTAATTAAGATTTGTGCGATCGCATCTTTTGCTGCTTTGTTTTCTTCACGATCATACGCACGGCTCATCGCTTGGATGAAGTCTTGTGGGTGATAGTATGAAATGAACTGAAGCGCATCTTTAACCGATGTGATCAAGTCATCTTGCTTGATAATAGTAGTCATACAAAAATCTCTTGAGCGGGCTGTTAGCTAGCGGGCTAAATTATAAGACAAAATGTATGATTTGTGGGTGTTTTGATCAAGCTTTGGGCGAAAGTTTAATATGTTCTTGTAATTTTAATTTTAGCTGTCATATTTGATGGTTTTTAATGCATTATTTGTCATATTTCATGAAATATATGTCATATAAGATAAACTAAAATTCATAAATATACCTCAAGTTATTGAATAATATTGTTATTTTTAATTTCACTAATACCTTGTACTTGTCATATAACTGTCATAAAACTTTAAGATAATGTTCATATCAAAGTTAGAGTATGAAATTATGATTACAGCAATTGTTTCAGTCGTTGGTTTTTCTATGTTTATCGCAGCAACTTGGTTCTACGGTCAACAAGAAGATCAAGCCTAAGCTTTATCTTCTTTTTTTTGCTTAAAATTTTATAAAAATAATATTCTTCTCAAATCTCAAATCTCAAATCTCAAATCTCAAATCTCAAATCTCAAATCTCAAATCTCAAATCTCAAATCTCAAATCTCAAATCTCAAATCTCAAATTTAGCCTTATTATTTTAAATATAAAAATACCCCATCATTCGACAGGGTGGGATGTCATTTTTAGATGACCAAATACTTCAATAATGAAGTATTAACGTAAAAGAATTTCTCGTACTTCTACGCTACCGCCTGCAACTAAAATTGGATTTGTTTTTGCTAATTCTAAAGCAGCTTCTAAACTTTCAGCTTTCACAATAATGTAGCCTGTTAAAAAGTATGAAACTTCTTTAAATGCACCTGGAGTTGTTGAGCCATCTGCGAATAAAGTTGTTGCCATAGTTGGAATAGGTGGCATTGTTCCGCCTAAGTTTACAACAGCACCAGATTCTTCAAGATTTTTAAGCCAAGCCTTTCTAAGCTCAATTTCTTTAGGATCACTGAATGCTTCGGGAGACATATTTGTATTAGCTCTTAAAAATAAAACGAAATTTTTCATAATTTTATAACTCTTTTATCGGTGCTGGGAGTGCATTCATTTTCATGAAATATTAAACAATATGTGTTGTAAGATATTGATTTATATAGTGTTAATTTGTTTTTTTGTTGCTTTAAATCAGGAGTCTTAGTTTTGTTTGTTATAGAAATGAAGTCAATATCATTATTGATAGTGAAAAAACACCCCATCTTGCGACAGGGTGGTGGAGCGGAGCTTTTGAAATTTTCAATCAAACTTAGATTTTAAGCAGATTGTTGCTCTGCTTGAATCGCAGTTAATGCAATCGTAAATACAATATCATCGACCAATGCACCGCGTGATAAGTCATTTACAGGCTTATTTAAACCTTGCAGCATTGGACCAACGCTTACTACATTTGCAGAACGCTGAACGGCTTTGTAAGTCGTATTACCTGTATTTAAATCTGGGAAAATAAATACATTGGCACGACCTGCAACTTTAGAATCTGGCGCTTTAGAGCGACCAACACTTTCAACAGATGCTGCATCGTATTGAAGTGGACCATCAATCAGTAAGTCGGGACGACGTTCTTTAGCAATACGTGTTGCTTCAGCCACTTTTTCAACTTCCGCACCTGCACCTGAAGTGCCAGTAGAATATGAAATCATTGCAATACGTGGGTCAATACCAAATGCTTTTGCAGAATCGGCAGATTGAATTGCAATTTCCGCAAGTTGTTCTGCATTAGGATCTAGGTTAATTGCACAGTCACCATATACATAAACTTCATCTGGTAACAACATGAAGAATACAGATGATACAAGCGAGTAATCTGGCGCAGTTTTAATGAGCTGGAACGCAGGACGAACTGTATTTGCAGTTGTGTGAACAGCACCTGAAACTAAACCATCTACTTGGTCTAAAGCCAACATCATTGTGCCTAAAACAACAGTATCTTGAAGCTGTTCTTTTGCTTGAAGATCGTTGATTTTACCTTTGCGAAGCTCAACCATTTTCGCAACGTAATTGTCGCGAATGAGATCAGGATCAATAATTTCTAAATCGTTTGGAAGTTCAATACCACGCGCTTTTGCAACTTCAACGACAGCTTCAGGTTTTGCTAACAATATACATTGCGCAATACCACGAGATTGGCAAATCGCGGCTGCTTGAATAGTACGAGGTTCATCGCCTTCAGGAAGAACAATACGTTTTTTCGCAGCAATTGATTTTTGTACCAATTCATGGCGGAAGGCAGATGGTGACAGACGTTGTTGATGCGTGCCATTAATCAGACTTGTTAACCAATCTGGATGAATATGGCTTGAAACAAAACGAGTTACTTGTTCTGCGCGTTCTGTATCATCTACAGGAATTTCATTACCAAAGTTAGCAAGACGTTGAGATGTTTCGAACGTGCTTAATGGCGTATGTAAAATTGGTAAACCAAGCTTAATTGCAGATTGGCAGAAATTCAGAACATCATTATTTGGTTGATGGTGTTCTGTAAGAACTAAGCCAGCAAGTGGAATACCATTGCTACTTGCAAGGCTACTTGCTAAAAGCACATCAATACGGTCAGATGCACTAATAATCAGTTCACCAGCAACAAATTTATTAAGTTCATATTCAATATTTGAAGCAATTAAACTGCTATGTAAAACACGACGTTGATTTGCATCACCACGGTTAATCCAACTTGCTTGAATATGAGATGCAAGATCGGAAATGCGAGGTACGCTAAGTGTATTACTAAAAGGCACTAAGCCAATTACAGGTAAATCTTTAGAACCAATATGTGCATGCGTTTTTTGAATTTGAGCAACAAAACTTTGAGTTTCATCGACTAAACGCAAGCTTGGGTCTAGCGTTACAGGAATTTGTGCAGATTCTTCTGACAAACCTTTGGTACGCATGAACAGAACGCCCGACATGCGACCGCAAGAAACACCACCATATTGGCGTAATAGGCTTTCAACTTTTTCAGCAGATGTAGTCGCTTGATTAATATTTGCATTGCTTACAATAACTACTTTTGCGTCAAGTGCTTTTGCAAGTGCTGTATTAATTTCTGCTGCAAAAGGGTCTCGGCTTGTTGGCACAAGACCTTCAACAATAATTAATTCATGTTTTTTTGCAATTTGACGATGAAAACGAACTGCATCTTCAAGTAATTCATCATTTTCGCCTTGGTTAAGGCGCTGAGTAAGTGTTTCGAAGTCTATTGGTTCAACAGTTTCATCTTTAAATAAATGCTGATACAGCGCGGCTGTGCGATCTTCAGTTTTTGCTTGCGCTTCTTGAGAGAAGGGCTTTAAGAAACCAGCTTTTATGCCTTGGCATTCCAAAGCATAAATTAGACCTAAACATGCAGATGTTAAACCTACGCCTTCACCTGTTGGAACCAATAAAATCGTTTTCATATACGTCTAAATCTTAAAAATTAAATTAAATTGAGTTAAATGTAATACGTTAAGCCGATACAGCTTCAGACTTTTTTGCGGTTAATGCACCAAGTCCACTTTGAACAACAGATGCAGTTTCTTTCGCAATACGACCTTCTTCATCGGTTGGAACTACCCAAATTTGAGGACCTGTTCCATTGTCGATACGACCTTCTGTACCGCGTTTTAAGTTGTTGTTGCCATCTTTGCTTAGATTGAAACCAAAGTGTGGCATGTAACCTAGTGTTTTTTCACGGATGTAAGCAGAGTTTTCACCAATACCACCGGTGAAGAACAAGCCATCTAAGCGAGGTAAACCACAGCTTAATGCAGAAAGCGATTTAGCAAGACGGTAGCAGAATACTTCAATTGCTAAAGCAGCATCTTCGTTGCCTTTTTCTGAAGCTTCAATCAGTGTACGCATATCGTTAGAAAGATCAGACAAACCTAAAAGACCAGATTGACTATTGAGCATTTTGTCGATTTTGTAGATATCCCAACCTAAGTTTTTCGCAAGGAAACTGTGCATACTTGGGTCAACATCACCACTACGTGTACCCATTACAAGGCCTTCAAGCGGTGTTAAGCCCATAGAGGTATCTACAGATTGACCATTCCATACTGCGCAAGTTGAGCTACCGTTTCCTAAGTGTGCAACTAACCAGCCACCTTGCTTTAAGCTGCCTGCAAGTTCAGAACCACGTTCAGAAACGTAAGCATGGCTTGTGCCGTGGAAACCGTAACGACGTACATTGTGTTCTGTATAAAGGAACTTAGGCACTGCATAGCGGTAAGCATGAGCAGGCATAGTTTGATGGAATGCTGTATCGAAAACTGCAACTTGTGGTAAATCTGGGAATAAACGACGAGTCGCTTCAATACCTACTAAGTGAGCAGGGTTGTGAAGCGGAGCAAGTGGTGTAGCTTGACGAATTGTGTCAATAATATCTTCTGTAATAAGTTCGGCTTTAGTTAATGTACCGCCGTGTACAATACGGTGACCAATTGCATCTGGTTTGTAGTTCGCTAAGCGCGATAAACCAACTTCTAATGCTTCGCTATGACCTGCGTTTGGAATATGGATATCTACGGGTTCATTACCAACAGTGACACCTTTAATTCGGGCTTCTGGCGTACCTAAGTTTTCAGCTAAACCATGAATGCGAAAGTCTTGATCTTCGAGTAAAAGTGCAAACTTGATTGAAGATGAACCGCAATTGATTACGAGTACTGATTTAGGCATGACCTTTCCCTTAACTAAAAATTATCGTACTTGAATTGTTGTATTACCCTTGATCATTGATATTCATTATCTTTTGATCTATGTGTATATTTGTATCATGTGCTTTTTTCTTGTCCTAGATAGACTTTAGGAGATTAGACTTAAGCACAATCGACCCTTTATTCAATAATAATTAAAATTTATGGATCTATTGATTCCATTTATTACTGAAATAGTGGTATTTCATTTGAAACATGCAATTAACATAGCATAGTTTGGAAAATATCCATAAAAATAATATGTGATTAATTTTTGATAGATTAGGTGTAATTTATAAATTATTTCTTATGAAATTATGAACTTATTTTTTCAAATAAATAAAAAAAGGGTTAATTCAAAATTAACCCTTTTTGTTTGTCTTGAATTTGATCTATTGGCGAATTTGACCATCACCAAAAACAATCCATTTTTGCGATGTTAAACCTTCTAAACCCACTGGGCCACGTGCATGAATTTTGTCTGTAGAAATACCAATTTCAGCACCTAAGCCATATTCAAAGCCATCTGCAAAGCGAGTTGATGCATTGATCATGACAGAGCTTGAATCTACGCAAGCAAGGAATTGGCGTGCAAGACTAAAGTTTTCAGTAATAATTGAATCTGTGTGATGTGAACCATATTTATTAATATGATCAATTGCTTCATCCATACCTGAAACAACTTTAACAGCTAGAATTGGTCCTAAATACTCTGTGTACCAATCTTCTTCAGTTGCTGCAATAACAGTACTTCCAAGGATTTTTTGAGTTTCTGGGCAACCACGAAGCTCAACTTGTTTTTCTGCATAAAGTTTTGCTACTTGAGGTAAAAACTCAGCTGCAACTTTTTCATCTACAAGCAAAGTTTCCATTGCATTACATACGCCATAACGATGTGTTTTGGCATTTAAGGCAATGGGAAGTGCTTTGTTAAAGTCTGCTTGTGCTTCAACAAATACGTGGCAATTACCATCTAAATGTTTAATAACAGGAATGCGAGCATCGTTAGTAATACGTTCAATTAAGCCTTTGCCGCCACGTGGAATAATCACATCCACAAATTCGGTTAGGGTAATGAGTTGACCTACAGCCGCACGATCTGAAGTATTAATCACTTGTACAGAATTTTCAGGTAAACCTGCAGTTTTTAAACCGTGCTGAACCGCTTCAGCAATGGCTTTATTCGATTCAAGTGCTTCTGAGCCACCACGTAAAATAATGGCATTACCAGATTTAAGCGCAAGCGAAGCAGCTTCTAAAGTTACGTTTGGACGAGATTCGTAAATCATACCGACAACGCCTAAAGGTACGCGCATTTTACCTAGGTGAATACCTGATGGACGGTATGCCATATCTGTAATTTGACCAATAGGGTCAGCAAGTCCAATGACATCTTTTAAGCCATCTAACATGCCTTGAAAGCGTGTGGGTGTAAGTTCTAAGCGATCAAGTAAGGCACTGTCCAAATTGTTGGCATGTGCTTTGGTCATATCAATTTGATTAGCAGCTAAAATTGCAGATTCACTGTTTTGTAAAGCAGTATAAATTGCAGATAAAGCGTTATTCTTTGCTTGGGTAGAGGCACTTGCGAGCACGCGTGATGCTTTGCGAGCTTGTTGTCCTACCGTTTGCATATATTGTTCAATAGACTCTTGCATAGCGGTTTGATCACTTAGAAATTTCTACTCGATATTAACAGTCCTAAGCAGGACAATGAAGCATCAATCAAGAAAAATACAATGAATCATACTGTTGAGATAATGTTTTTGATTTATATATTTGGAAAATACATGAAATTTAAAGTTTTATAATATTTTTAGCATCTATTATTTATAAAAAGAGCATCCGAAGATGCTCTTTAAAATGGTTAATCTAATGAATTCTTGAATGCGACAATATTGTCTCTAACTTTTAACCATTCATCGCCTAGCGCAAGCTCATCGTCAATTTTAATATCTGGAATACGACCACGCATGCGTTCTAAACGTGCTTGGTTGGGTAATGGTAAATCTACAATTCCTTCTAAAGCGATACATTGTGCTTCACGGTCATTGCAGACTAAGCCCATATCGCAACCCGCTTTTAAAGCAGCTTGAATACGTGAATCTGCGCCACCCGCAACACATGCTGCTTGCATACTTAAATCATCAGAGAAAAGCACACCATCAAAATCTAAATCTTTGCGTAAAACTTGCTGAATCCAAAACTCAGAAAAACCAGCAGGATTTGGGTCTACTTTGTCGTAAATCACATGTGCAGGCATTAATGCATCTAACTGTGGTTTAAGTTGAATAAATGTTTGCATGTCTTTTTGTTGAATTTCTTCAAATGAGCGCGAATCGATTGCTGCGGCAACATGTGAATCTGCTTTTACCGAACCGTGTCCAGGGAAATGCTTACCTGTAGATGCCATTCCTGCACGTTTCATGCCTTTTAAGAAGGCTTCAGCAAGTGGAATGATGTCATCAATATTTGTGGCAAAACTACGGTCACCAATAACATCACTAATGTCATTTAAGTCCAAAACAGGTGCAAAACTAAAGTCGATGCCAACAGCAAGTACTTCCGTTGCCATTAACCATCCACATTGTTCAGTTAAATCTAAAGCTTTATTCGGATTAGTTTTATACAGCTCACCAAAACGACCCATTGCAGGAAGTAAGGTAAAGCCTTTTCTAAGGCGTTGTACACGCCCACCTTCTTGATCGACTGCAATTAAAATTTCAGGTCGAATTTGTCGCATATGGTCTGTTAGCGCACGAACTTGCTTTGGCGATTCAATATTTCGCCCAAATAAAATGACACCACCGACTTGCGGAGTTTGTAATAGTTGAATATCTTCTTGAGTAAGTTCTGTGCCAGCGATGTCGAGCATCAATGCGCCAATCATATCGGTATCCGTTTTTGGAGTTTTTCATGAAAAACAATAACCGAATTTTGCAATGATTTGCTACATTTTGTCAGCACAGTTTATGATAAAACTACATTATAAAATTAAGTTAAGCTGTTTAAGTCATTGAATATATCCAATTTCAAGACAAAATAGGCACAGAAATTTGGTCAAAATACCAAGGAAGTACAAATTATTTATGAAACTTCAAACAATCGCATGTGCAGTTGCAATAGCAACGGGTGGCTTTTTCTTTAGCCATGTCATTAATGAGGCTGTTGCTGCAACTGAAACGGCGGCTACAACTAAAAAAATCGTTCCGACTCAAGAACAGGCTTTAGTTTCTCGTCAATTGGCAACTTTGGTAGATCGACAACATTATTTAAATCAACGTTTAGATGCGGAGACTTCTAAGCGTATTCTCGATTTTTATCTTGATAGTTTAGATCCTGAACACACATTATTTTTAGCACCAGAAATTGAAAAATATCAAAAAAGCTACGGTGCGACTTTGGGTGCTGCATTAAAAGCAGGTGACTTGTCTGGGCCATATATTATTCATGAACAATATCGTAATCGTTTAAAGCAGTTCTATGAATATATGTTGGCAGAGTTGAAAAAGCCGCAGAACTTGAATCAACCGAATGTGGTTATTGAAACTGATCGAGAAAAAGCGCCATTCTTTAAAACAGAAGCGGAACAAAAAGCACATTGGAATAAAATGCTAGTTTCGCAGCTTATTAATTTAACGATTAGTAAAGAAGAAGAGCAGGCGAAACAAAAAGCTTTAAAAGAAAATCCTGAGCTTGCAAATGGTCAAGATTTAACAGGCCCAGAAGATTTAACACCAGTTCAAACATTGACGAAACGATACACGCGTCAGCTTGAACGCATGAGCCGTGTGAAGAGCGATGATGTTTTAGATAAAACATTAAATGCGATGACTTTAACTTACGATCCGCATAGTAACTATTTCCCACCTGTAGATGCGATGGAGTTGAATCGTCAAACGACATTGCAATTAGAAGGGATTGGGGTTTCTATTCGACCTGAGCGTGGCAATGAAGATTACACCAAAATTGAAACCATTGTAGAAGGTGGTCCTGCAAGTAAATCGGGACAAATCAAATCTGGAGATCGCATTATTGGGGTTGCCCAAGATGGCGAGAAAATGGTGGATGTAATTGGTTGGCCAAGCAATGAAATTGTAGGTTTAATTCGTGGTAAACGTGGCACAAAAGTAACAATTCAGTTGCTTGGTGCAGGCGCATCGATGAATCAAGCGCGTACAGTTCCGTTGGTGCGTGATGTGATTCAAGAGGAAGATTCAGGTGTGCGTTCACGTACAGTCGAAATTACGCGAGATGGTAAAAAACATGCTTATGGTGTAATTGAAATTCCATCGTTCTATTTAAATTATCGTGCTCGTAGAGCAGGTACAGAATATCGTTCTGTTTCTGAAGATACTAATAATGCATTGAAATCTTTAGCAGCTCAAAATGTCGATGGTATTTTAATTGACTTGCGTAATAACCCAGGTGGTTCATTAGAAGAAGTTGCACGTATGCTTGGTCAGGTGATTAAGTCTGGTCCTGTTGTTCAAATTCGTGATGGCAACGGCAATGTAAATGTCTTTGAAGATACCGATGGCGGTGCGCAAACTTATGCAGGTCCATTGGCTGTCATGATTAACCTGGCTTCTGCTTCTGCAAGTGAAATTTACTCTGCTGCAATTCAAGATTATGAGCGTGGTATTGTGATTGGCAGTACTACAACAGGTAAGGGGACTGCGCAAGTTCAGTTAGATAATTTAGCACATGGTCAAGCAACATTAACTCAGCGTAAATTCTATAGAATTACAGGTGGAAGTACGCAAAATAAAGGTGTTGTACCAGATATTAAATTGGTCGATATTTACAATGAGGCATTTGGTGAACGTAAATCTAAAAATGCTTTAGAGTGGGATACTATTCCAACGGCACCTTTTAAACG
This sequence comes from Acinetobacter portensis, assembly GCF_023158935.1. Taxonomy (GTDB): domain Bacteria; phylum Pseudomonadota; class Gammaproteobacteria; order Pseudomonadales; family Moraxellaceae; genus Acinetobacter; species Acinetobacter faecalis. Next base: position 2,121,447 of record NZ_CP096120.1, on the reverse strand, counting down.
TGAAGGTTCTGTTCAGCCATATATTTCTGAGTTAACAAAGTTGTCTCAGCAACGCGTTAGGCTTGATCCTCAATTTAAATATTTAGAAAAACGTACCGTAATTTCTAAGAAAGCGGATGATAAGAAAACCACTGTGCTAGATATTGATCAGCGTAAAGCTGAATTAAAAGCACTTGAGAAGCAAACCTTAGAAGCTGAAAACTTACGTCGTCAGGAAACAGGGTTAAAACCACATGCGAATTGGGAAAGTTATCAAGCTTCTTTAGATGCTTTAGCTGAATCTAGAGCGAAAATGAAGGCCAATAAGCGCCCGCCATTAGCTGAGGAGGAAGCTTTTGTAACAGAAGCTGCAAATGTTTTATTTGATTATCATCAGTTAAATAAAAACGCAGTTGTGAAATAAGTACAAAGAAGACCAGCAATATGCTGGTCTTCTTTTGAACGTTATATTTACTCTGTAGCTATTTTTGAGTTATAAGTATTAATATGTAGCAATATATATGATAAATTCTTGACCTTCAGTAAGTTATATAACATTCTAAGTTTAGATTTTGTATTTATAATCCTTTACGAAAGTTTTTTACATTTATTAGATGAGTACGTATATTGGACAGAGTGCAAAATAAAAATAAGATAAATATAGAGGCGGGCTATGCTTCCACTTCACTATGATGTCGATTTGGTTATAGGCTCAATAGTTATTTCTATTTTAGCTTGCTATATTGCTTTATCTGTAGAAAGTGCAATTCCACGAAATATTAAAAATAATATAAGTTATCAAAAAGTTTCAATTCTGTTAAGTGGGTTTTTCTTTGGTATTGCAATTTGGCTCATGCATTTTATTGGCATGCTTGCGTGTCATTTACCAAGCGGTTATTACTTCGATTACACGCTAACCATTGTTTCATTACTCATCGCATTTATTGCATCTTCTTTTGCTGTTTGGCTTACCTCACAAGCAACTCTTACGACCCCAAAACTCATGCTAGGTTCCGTACTCATGGGGCTTGGAATTTCTGGTATGCATTACTTAGGAATGATGGGGTTGATTATTGATGGTTATTCAAGTTTTTATAATTTATTGATTGTTACATGTTCTGTTCTGATTGCTATTTTTGGTTCAGGTATTACTTTTTGGCTGTTATTTAAATATAAAAATGCGGTTCTGAATAAATCTTGGTATAAGCTTTTACTGGCTGTAATGATGGCATTCACGATTGTCGGAATGCATTACACAGGGATGGCTGCTGTATCATTTCATTTGAATTCTGCAACCAGTGCTGAAGTTGTTGTACAGCAAAATCAAGGTATCATTTTTTTCTTAATTGTATTTGTGACCAGTCTTGTATTGGCGGTTTCATTTATTATTACCTTATTAGAACAACGGCTAGAAGAGCGTAATAAGGAATTATTAAATTTAAATAAAGACTTAGCAAGCCAAGCTTTACAAGATAATTTAACAAAATTACCGAACCGATTATTCCTTACGGAATATGCAAATCTTCTTTTCTCCCAACAGCGTTTGAGTAGAGGAAAGAGTGCATTTTTATATATTGATATAGATCGCTTTAAAGCTGTAAATGATGTTTTTGGGCATCATATTGGCGATCAATTACTTATACAAGTTGCAAATAGAATTCATAAACAACTCGCAAGCAATGAAAAACTCATGCGGATTGGTGGAGATGAATTTTTACTTGTGATTGAAGACTCAACTATTGAGTATGCAACTTATACAGCAGAACGCACACACCAAATTGTTCAAGAGGGTTTCTTGATTGCAGGAAAGGAAATTAATATGTCGATTAGTATTGGCATAGCAATATTTCCTGAACATGGTAATAACTTGCAAGACCTCATGATGAATGCAGATTCAGCGATGTTGCATTCTAAAAAGCAAGGACGAAATACCTATAGCATCTTTAGTTATAGTGATGTTCAGTCTGAATCTAAAAGTCAAACAAAATTAATTAATGATTTATATAAAGCAGTAGAAGAGCAACAATTTACTTTGTTTTATCAACCAAAATTTATTACAAATACTGAAGAGATTTGTGGAGTTGAAGCGCTGATTCGCTGGAACCATCCTATACATGGCCTATTAGGACCTAACATGTTTATTCATGGTGCAGAGAAAACTGGTCTCATCATTCAAATGGGATATTGGGCTTTAGAGCAGGCTTGTAAGCAAATTCAAATTTGGGAAAATGCCAATCAAAAGCAATTTTTCCCATTGGCTGTAAATTTGTCAGCGATTCAATTTGAGCATAAACATTTATTTTCAATTCTAGAGAATCTATTTAGTCGCTATGAAATTAAAAGCGATCGTTTAATGATAGAAATTACCGAATCTACAGCAATGCACAATGTAGATACGAGTTTACGTAGTTTTCTTAGATTACGACAAATGGGTATTAAATTAGCAATTGATGATTTTGGTACAGGGCATTCAAGTTTCTTGTATTTAAAACAATTGCCTGTAGATGAGTTGAAAATTGATCGTGCCTTTATTAAAGACTTAGAACAAAACAGTAAAGATGAAATTATTTTAGAAAGTATTGTTAAGTTGGCAACAAATTTAGGCTTAATAGTTACAGCTGAGGGTGTTGAAACGGAATTCCAAAAAGATGTACTAAAGCGTCTTGGGTGTCACCAACTCCAAGGTTTTTTACTGGGTAAACCTATGCCTGTTGAAGAGTTAGAAAAATGACACTGCTAACTTTATTGCAATAAAAAATCCAAAATTTAGCCTACATAACATCATGGATGAAAAACCGATAATCAGATACAATATCGCCAATTTTTCATATTGATCGTATTGATCTTTACACTGCGATTATCTGCAGTAGGTGTATTTCATGAGCTTTAAACAAGAACTAGCGGAACAAGTCGCTCAACGACGTACCTTCGCTATTATTTCCCACCCCGATGCTGGTAAAACAACAATGACAGAAAAGCTGTTATTGTGGGGTCAAGCCATTCAAGTTGCGGGTATGGTAAAAAGCCGTAAATCTGATCGTGCTGCAACATCGGATTGGATGGAAATGGAAAAAGAACGTGGTATTTCTATTACCACATCTGTTATGCAGTTCCCATTTAAAGACAAAATGATCAACCTGCTTGATACACCAGGGCATGAAGATTTCTCTGAAGATACCTACCGTACATTAACAGCAGTAGACTCTGCATTAATGGTGATTGATGGTGCAAAAGGTGTCGAAGACCGTACCATTAAATTAATGGAAGTGTGTCGCATGCGTGACACACCAATTATTTCATTTGTGAACAAAATGGACCGTGAAATTCGTGAGCCATTAGAACTTCTAGATGAAATTGAAAATGTCCTAAAAATTAAATGCGTTCCATTAACATGGCCTTTAGGTACAGGTCGTGATTTTGCAGGCGTGTATAACTTAATTGAAGAAAAGTTTTATGTATATAAAGCTGGCTTTGGTTCGGTTATTACAGACATTGAAGTACGCGATGGCTATGACCATGCAGATTTACGTGAAAAAGTAGGTGAACTTGCTTGGGCTGCATTTGAAGAGTCTTTAGAACTTGTGCAAATGGCAAATGATCCGTTAGATCGTGAAGAATTCCTTGCGGGTCGTCAAACACCTGTATTATTTGGTACAGCTTTAGGTAACTTTGGTGTAGATCATGTGCTAGATGCATTTAGTCTATATGCGCCTGAACCAAAAGCTCATCCAACAGCTGACCGTATTGTGGAAGCAACAGAAGAAGGCTTTACTGGTTTTGTATTTAAAATTCAAGCGAATATGGATCCGAAGCATCGTGACCGTATTGCATTCATGCGTATTTGTTCAGGTCGTTATGAAAAAGGCTTGAAAATGAAGCATGTTCGCTTAGATAAAGATGTGCGTATTAGTGATGCACTGACGTTTTTAGCGGGCGATCGTCAGCATTTAGAGGAAGCTTGGCCGGGTGATATTATTGGTTTGCATAACCACGGTACCATTCAAATTGGTGATACATTCACTTCAGGTGAAAAATTACAATTTACAGGTATTCCTCACTTTGCACCTGAAATGTTCCGCCGTGTTCGTTTGAAAGATCCTTTGAAATCTAAACAATTGCAAAAAGGTTTGAAAGAACTTTCAGAAGAAGGCGCAACGCAAGTATTTATGCCACAAAACAGTAATGACTTAATTGTTGGTGCTGTGGGTGTACTTCAATTTGAAGTGGTTGCATATCGCTTGAAAGAAGAATACAAAGTAGATTGCGTGTACGAGCCTGTAAATATTAATACAGTGCGTTGGGTTTCATGTGATGATGAAAAGAAATTCAACGAATTTAAGAAAAAAGCACATGACCAATTGTCTGTAGATGGTGGTGGTCACTTAACGTATCTTGCACCAAGTCGTGTAAATTTACAGTTAATGCAAGAAAGATATCCAGATATTCAGTTCCGTAATACACGTGAACATTAATATTTTGATATGAAAAATGAACAGCTTCCAATGGAAGCTGTTTTATTATGTAACGTGATTTTTAAAATAAAGAAGAGAAGTTTAGATGTATAAAAAGCTTTTATTGGTAACGATTATTGCAACTAGTTTAGCTTTAAGTGCATGTGACTCATCGTCTGAAAAAACAGACCAAGAACAAAATGAATCTGCGCATTCATCGAATCCAGATATATTGCCATATTTAAATATTAAACAACAAAGTGCCAATTTTGCCTTACCATTTTGTGAAAATAAAAACTGTATAGATGTCGATATTCAAACCATTCAAACCCAAGACACTTGGTTGAATTCATGGATTGAAAAGAATCAAGCCACGGTCATTCAAGATCAAATTGGTTTAAATCAAAACATGAATTTACAGCAAGCTATTAATGCTTATGTAAAAAAATCGGATGCATGGCAAGCCGAAGAAAAAACTAATAAAGCGTATGAGTTGACTGTGTATACACGCATGGCGTATCAACGAAATCAGTATCTTCTGTTGCAAATAGGTTTAGACTCAAAGCAAGACGGTGTAAATACTACTGAACGTTATTACTTTTTTGCAGCAGATCGAAAACAACAAAAAGCACTTAAAATATTAGATGTTATTGATGCAAAACAGCAAGTCAATATGAATGATTTTGTGCAAAAAGCGTATCAAGAATGGCTAGAAAAACAAATTCCATCTGTTAAAGAAATAGCGCCTAAAAAGCTGTTATGGGGGCAAGCGGATTGGTTCTTTGATCATGAAGGTCTTGGTTTACACTTTAGAACAAATGAAATTGTTAAAGATGCACAACAACTTGATATTTACTTAACTAAAGCACAAACTCAACAAGTTGTAAAACCTGTAATCTATGAAAATATGTTTTAGTTTCAGGTATGAATAATTATTTGATATTGCATTAAATAATTGAAAGATAAAAAGTAGGTTTACTCAATGTTAAAAAACAAAACTATATTCGTTATGAGTACGTTGGCAATCGCAATTTCATTAGGTGCGTGTCAACCAAAGCAAACGGAAAAACAAGAAGATTCTCAACAAACTCAAGTAGATCAACAAAAAATTGAACTTGTGGGCGATAGAGAAAAGCTGTCTTTAAACTTACCTGAATGCAAAGACAAAAACTGTCCTGAGCTTGACATTGAGCGTTTGAGTAGTAATCAAAAGTTTATTGATCAAGTGATTGATCAAAAGATTTTAGAGATTTTAAAAGAAGTTGTAACGCTTGCACCAAATGAAGATCATCAAGAAAATAGTGCATCTGCTGTTGAAGCAAGTTCGGCATTAAGCGTGAAAGATGTTAAAACTCCTAAAATGGCGCTTGAGGAAAAAGTTGCACCTTATACAAAAGCCTTTTTAGATTTAGATGCTGAAATTAAAGCTTTAAGTGCAAATCATAGTATTAGCTTAATGATTAAGCCTAAAATTTTGAATTCTGATGGTTCTTTAGTAACAGTTGTACTGAATAGCAGTAATTACTTGGGCGGAGCGCACGGATCTTCATCTCAAACGTATTTTAATTTTGATTTGGACACCCAAAAACAAGTAACTTTAAGTGATATTGTTGAGAAAGATAAACTGGAACAGCTTGATGCAAAAGCGTATGAAGCATTCAAAGCGTGGATTGTAGAGTCTGAAATTGCAACCAATATTGATGAATATGAGCAAGCTTGGAAGTTTAAATTATCTGATAATTTCAACTTAGGTAAAAAAGGCTTAATTTTACAATATAGTGAATATGAAATTGGTCCTTATGTTGTGGGATTGCCACGCTTAGTCATTCCATACGATCAACTCAATGGCATTATTCAAGCCAAATATTTACCTGAATCGGCTAAAGTTTCAAATGCAGCGAGTGACGTTGCGGCTAAAGCAATGAAATAAAATATGAGCATTCGGCTTTTTGATACGCATACGCATTTTGATGTGCCTGACTTTGATGAAGATCGGGAGCAACTTGCATATGCAGCAAAAAGCCGTGATGTAGAACATTTAATTTTGATTGGTTTTTTAGAATCTAGATTTCATGATTTACTCAAAACACATCACTTTTTAAATGGCTTGGAATTATCTCCTCAAAGCCATTTTGCGCCAGGCTTACATCCTTTTTATATTGAAGATCATCAAGTTCAGCATTTAGATTCCTTAGCGCAATTATTGAAAATGGAAAATTGTGTAGCGATAGGGGAAATTGGTTTAGATACTTTTTTAAAGCAACATAAAGTGCCTGAAATTTATCAAAAACAAAAAGATTTTTTTACAGCTCAAATCGATTTAGCACAGCAATTTGATAAACCTATTTTGTTGCATATTCGAAAATCTCATGCTGATGTTTTGGCTATTTTGAAGCATCAACACTTTAAAAATGGTGGTATTGCTCATGCATTTAGTGGTGGTGTAGAAGAAGCAAAAGCCTTCGTTAAATTAGGTTTTAAAATAGGTGTTACAGGCCAAATTACCAATCCTAACGCAAAAAAAATACACCAAGTTGTGCATGCAATTGGCATGGAAAATCTTGTACTAGAAACAGATTGTCCTGACATGACACCGCTATGTTGCCAAGCATCTAATGGTACTAAAACAAGAAATACGCCTGTGAATTTACCTTATGTTTTAGATGGTTTGGCACAAACTTTAAATGTAGATAAAGAAAAGTTAGCAGAACAGCTTTGGCAGAATTCATTTCAAGCCTTGAACCTTACAGCATAATTTAGTCAATGTTCTGTAAAGAAATTGAAGTCGATAAGCAAGACGAAAGATACGAAACACAGTAAAATAAGCACAGTTTAAATTTAGATTTTATAGCGCAATGACTGAACTTCTCCAAGATGATGAATACGATCGCCGTTTTGCTGGTGTAGCCAAAATTTATGGCGATGATTCCTTTAATCATTATGAAAAAAGTCATGTGATGGTCATTGGAATTGGTGGGGTAGGGTCGTGGGCTGTTGAGGCTTTGGCAAGAACAGGAATTGGCGAACTTACTTTGGTTGATATGGATGTGGTTGCTGCATCAAATATTAATCGTCAATTACCTGCGATGACATCTACTTTAGGACATGAAAAAATTGAAGTGATGGCAGAGCGTTGTCGTTTGATTAATCCTAGAATTAAAATTAATTTAATTGATGATTACTTAACACCTGAAAATATAAAAGAAATTTTAAAAAATACACCAGATTTAATTTTAGATTGCATTGATGATGTAAAAGCAAAATTGGCTTTAATGCTTCATTGTCGTTTTAATAAAATTCCACTAATAGTGTCTGGTGGGGCAGGTGGAAAACTTGATCCTTTAAAAATTAGAGTTGCAGATTTATCTAAAACTGAACAAGACCCAATGCTTGCAAAATTGCGTACTCAATTACGTAGTAAAGGTATTTGTAAAAAGCCAAAAGAGAAATTTGGTATAACTTGCGTTTACTCTATTGATAATCCATTTTCGAGTGCTGATGTATGCCCAAGTGCAGGATTACGCTGTGGTGGTTATGGTTCTGCTGTTGTTGTAACTTCAAGTTTTGCAATGATTGCTGTTGCGGAAGTTCTGAAAAAACTAGATCAAAAAAAATCGAAGTAATAAGCTTCGATTTTTTAATTAAATAATTTTAAAATTTTTTGTAAAAAACATTGTGTAAGTATTAGGGTCTGTTGACATTTCAAGTATAGAATTTACCCGATAAAGGTAGCCAAATAAATATACAAGCTAATGCAACTGCCCCCTCATAGCTACACTTTAGCTTATCATATCGTGTTGCTATTCCTCTGAACTGCTTTAACCTACAAAATGCATTCTCAACTAAGTGTCTGATTTTATAGAAATGCCAATCCATATGATCATTATTTGACTGAGTATTTGCTTTTCTTGGAATATTCGCTTTAGTTTTTTTCGCAGATATTTGTTCTCTTAATGATTCAGAGTCATATCCTTTGTCTGCACAACATACTTCCGTTTCGCTCAAATCAAGTTTTTCAATCATTTTGGGAGCAATCTTGACATCATGTATCGTTCCATCGGAGATAATAATTTCGATTGGATTGCCATCCGCATCAACAGCTAAGTGTATTTTAGAACTATTTCCACCAATGCTTTTAGAAATATCCTGATCTTTTATTCCAGCAGAATGTTGGTGTGCCCGAACATGACTACCATCAATAAAAACCCATTCCATATCAGCATTTGAAGAAATTAATTTAAATATTTTCATTAACTTATCATTTTTACACCAACGATTATATTTTTTAAAGATTGAGTTATACGAACCAAATTCTTTAGGCAAATCACGCCATGGGCAGCCTGTTCTTATTCTATAAAGTATTGCTTCGACAAAATTTCTCAAATTAGATTTGAAATAGATATCAAAATTTCGGAAAATAGAAAGTAACTTAGACCAGTGTTGATCATTCAGCATTGTACGAGGCATAGCGAGAAGTAAATTTGGTTTGGCGATTAAATTTTACTTTCTCGCTATTTTTTTGAACAGAAAATGTCAACAGACCCTAATTAAATACATGAAAAATAATGCTAAATGGCACATAAAACCATTGAGGATTATTATGTTACATGCCTAAATAATAGTTGAATTATCAAGTAAAAGTTATTGATTAATTCTTATTAAAAAATATTATTTAGGGGTAATTGAAATGTATAAAGCGATTTTAGCTTTGGGTGTAGGAATAGTGTTAACAGCATGTTCATCTATGCCAACAACACAGCAAAATTCAACGTCTAAAGCACAACCTGCTACGCAAAAATCATCTTCTAGTACGCAAAAAGTAGTATCAACAGATGGTAGTTATACTGGTGAGATTGTAGGGAGTGCTGCTGGTACTAAATTTTCAAAACTAAAAATTGGTATGTCAAAACGCCAAGTTGAAGATTTAGTGGGTATGCCATCAGATTCACGTTCTTATCAAACAGGTAAAGCTTGGATTCCTGTTGCTGGCGCATTTTCACAAGACACATATCGTACCCAAACTTATTATAAAAATACGGGTCGTTTAATTTATGCAAAACAAGGTACACGTTTATATCGTATTGAAGTAGACCGTTCAGAAGATGGTTATCAATAAGTTTAGTTTTAAAGTTTAAAAAAAGTGGATAAGTTCAAACTTATCCACTTTTTATTTACTAGACAAGATAATGAATTATTCTGCCTGTTTATTTTGAATGTATTCTTCAGTACGTTGCATTGCTTCTTTAATATTGGCAATTGCATTTTCAACATCGGCAAAGGTTTTTGCATTACCACCGCTTAAAGACTGACGCCATTTACGTGCGCCCGGTAAGTTTTGGAATAACCCCAAAATATGACGGGTGATAATTGAAAGAGGTGCGCCTTCTTCCATACGTTTTGCAATATAAGGCATCATTTGATCCATAATTTCAAAACGATTAGGCATATCTAAATTCCACAATTGACCTAATTCAGCCAATAAATATGGATTGTGATAAGCCTCACGACCAATCATCACGCCATCTACATGTTTTAAATGTTCTTGAGTTTCGGCAAAAGTTTTAACCCCGCCGTTAAGTTCAATAAGCAAATGAGGACGATCTTGTTTTAAACGATAAACATCTTCATAGCGCAAAGGTGGAACATCACGGTTTTCTTTTGGTGATAAACCTTGTAGTAGTGCGATACGCGCATGAACAATAAAATTGTCGCATCCTGTTTTTGCAACAGTATCGACAAAGTGCAACATTTCTTCATAGGATTGCATGTTATCGATTCCAATACGGTGTTTTACCGTAACAGGAATATCAACTGCATTACGCATTTCAGCAATACATTCTGCAACAAGGTCGGGCTCTGCCATTAAGCATGCCCCGATTTTATTGTTTTGTACGCGGTCACTTGGGCAACCAACGTTTAAGTTCACTTCATCATAGCCCCAGTCTTGAGCCATTTTGCTACAAGTCGCTAGGTCTTTAGGGTTAGAACCACCAAGTTGTAAAACAATAGGATGTTCTTCGTTGTTGTAGTCCAAATGTCGGTTTGCACCACCAAATAAAATTGCACCCGTGGTTACCATTTCGGTGTACATGATGATATTAGGATTAAATAGGCGTGCAAAAAAACGATAGTCTTTTGTTGTCCAATCCATCATAGGTGCTACAGATATACGTGGCGTTAAAGATTGGATTGATGACATAAGAAACCTAAATTAAACAACAAGAGTGCGAATTATACGGTGTTTATAAAAAAAATCTAATTTTGAAATTAAGAGAATATTCAAATGTGAGTTCTTTTTAAAAATAGCTTATCCAAAAATGCAAAACATGCAGAAAGAGCGACTAAGCAAATTCCTACAATACAGCTTCCTTCCCAACCGCCGTGTCGCCAAGCATACACACCTAGTGCTGAACCAGTCGCTCCACCAATAAAGTACATGGTCATGTAAATAGAGTTAATTCTAGATTTAGAATCTTCACGTAAACGGAAAATAATATTTTGATTACCTGTATGAACAAGGACTAATCCAAAATTTATAAGTCCAAATCCAACAATATAGCTAATAAGTGAATATTGACCGAAATAAAGGAAAAACCAGCTTATGGCTAAAGTTGAAATACCTGCCCAAGTAATTGTTTTTGTATAACCACGATCTGCAAATTTACCAATTCTTTTTGTTGAAAGTGCACCGAAAATACCAACCAATGTCACCATGCCCACCATCATGTCAGATAAACCAAATGATGATTTAAGCAATAATGCAATTGTTGAAAAAAGAACACTCATTGATGCAAATGCAAAACCACCAGTTAAAGAGCGATATCTTAGGCGTGGCTCATTCTTCAATAAAAACAGCATTGAGCCAAAGATTTTTCCATAGCTCATTTTAGTAATAGCTAAGTGAGGCAAACGAGTTGTAAGTAATACTGCAATAATGAGCATGAGTACGGCACTTACAAGATAAATTACTTTCCAATTAAATAAGTTTGAAAGTAATCCTGCCAAGCTTGTTGAAAGTAAAATACCAACCAATAAGCCACTCATGAGTAAGCCAACAACTTCACCAATTTTTTTAGGCGCAACACTCATTGTGGCAAATGGGATAAGCACTTGAGCTGCTACAGAGAATAATCCTGTCATGATTGTGCCTATCCATAACATTGGAAGATTCACTGAAAATGCACATAAAAATAACCCAATTGATGCCATGAACATCAGAAAAGGAATAAGTTTGGTTTTATTTACAATGTCGCCAATTGGAACAAGAAAAAGTAAGCCAAGTGCATAAGATACTTGAGCAAAAGTGACAGTTAATGCAACTTGGTCGATGGGTGCATTAAAGTATTCGTGTATGGAATTAATTAAAGGTTGGCTGTAGTAGTTCGCACCTGCACAAAGTCCACAGGCAATAGCCATCAACCAAAGTAAGGCTTTATTTTGGCTAATATCAACTTGTGGCTGCATGTAACTTCCTTTGGGCGTATTTATTTGTGAGATGAAAAGACGTTAATTAAAATACGAAAATTATCTCAATTTAAGATAAAAGCCAATTCAATTAAGTTGCCCATCATGGCATATAAAGTTACTCATTATTATTGTATTTATGAAAGTTTTTTCTTGGCTAAGGTAATCATAAGCACGCCAATAATATTTAAAGCACAACCAAACCATTGAATGGTATTTAGAGTTTCACCTAATAATAGTGTGGCTAAAATAATGGTAAGAATAGGACCAATTGAAGCAATCATTGCTGTTTGAGCTGCACCTAATCGAGCAATACTTTGAGCAACAAGTATGGTGGGTAATACGGTGACCAATAAACCTAAGGCTATGCCATACCAAATAACACTCGATGGAAGAGCAACAAGTAAACCAATAGGATTTGGTGTTGCAATGCAATAGTGCGTTAGCATTCCAATACAAGCAATACTTAAAGCTAAACCACTAAAGTTCCAAGATCCAAATTTATGAATTAAACGTGGCGTAAGTAATAAATAAGCTGCAAAACTAATCGCGCTCGCAAAAACTAAACTGACACCTAACCAAAAATTACCTTCATGTGGCACATTACTTTGCTCTTGTAGCATTACAATAACGGTACCGCCATAACTTAGCGCAATTGCAAAAATACTATAGGCATTTAAAGGCTTTTTATAAATAAAACTCGTCGCAATAACAGTTAACGTTGGATATAAAAATAAAATAATGCGTTCTAATGAGGCGCTAATATACATAAGCCCTGCAAAATCGAGCCAGCTTGAAAGGTAATAACCAATTAAACCTGCAACAACTAAAATTCCCCAATCTTTAGCTGCAATATTTTTGTTATGTGTGCGATTAAACCAAGCCAATAATAAAAAGAAAGGTAATGCGCTTAACATTCTTAAAGCCATTAAAACTGTGCCATCAACCAAAGGCGATAGTTCATAAGCTTGTTTAATAAAAATAGCTTTGGTGCTAAATAGAAATGCAGCGGTTACTGCAAAAATACTGCCGACCTGAGTTTTTGTTAAAGCTAAATTCATTTTGAATTACACATTTTGGGGAAGATGTTTGTTCTAAAATGAGTATAAGACTTTAAAGCAAAGAGGTTAAATGCAAAAAAATGATGGAAGAGAGAACATCTTGGAATGAAAGAACTAAATCTTAGATTCAAAACACTTAATAAATGCACAAAAATGGTGCGTTTGATAAAAAGATATAAATTACCTGAATGATAAAATAATTAATTTGAAATATTTAGATGATTAAAAAAATTAAATTAGCTTCTTTATAGGGAGGAAATTAAAAAATAGTCTCAATTTTGTTGATCCGTTTTTCTCAATTTTCACCTGTAATTTTTGAAATGGATTATCTCTAGAGAAAATAAAAAATTGACTATTAATTAAAATAAAGCGGTGTCAATTAAGTCAATTTGAATAAATTTCCATTAACTAGAATCTGCAAGATAGGCATCATTCATAGAACGCTTAAACAATAAAAATATATTGAAAAGTTCATTATTTCTGTCAGAAATTCCAGTCTAAATTTTAATCTATAAAAATGAACTTTTAATTATAAATTTCACATTGAAACATGAAGTCAAAATGACTTTTTAGATTTGGAGATAAGCCTCAATTTTTATAAAAACGTTAAATTATTTATGAATCATCAGTTCAAAATTTAAACATTTATTTAATAAATGGTAGGTAGTAATTTTGGAAATTATCAATAGAATCAAAAAAACAAAGATTTTTAATCTTGAGGGAAATACTGCGAATTGCGGTATGTATAAAGAAAAATTAGCTTGAGGGACGCTCATGCAGATAGGAATTCCAGCAGAAACGATTGTCGGAGAAAACCGAATTGCCGCTACGCCTGAAACTGTAAAAAAGTGGATTGGTGCAGGGCATACAGTCGTTATTGAACGCAATGCAGGTGTGAAAGCAGCTTATATCAATAGTGCCTTTGAACAAGTTGGGGCAAAAATTGTAGATGATGCTTATGCAGGTAGTCAGATTATTTTGAAAGTTCGTGCACCTAAAGGTGATGAAATTCAAAAGTTAGCAGCAAATACAACAGTCGTTGCTATGTTTGATCCTTATCGAAATACAGAGTTAGATCAATTTGCTGAAAAACAAATTTCCGCATTTGCATTGGAATTGTTGCCTCGAACATTATCTCGTGCACAAAACATGGATGTTTTGTCATCTCAAGCAAACCTTTCTGGCTATAAATCTGTTCTTTTAGCTGCAACAGAATATCAACGTATGTTTCCAATGCTGATGACCGCAGCAGGTACTGTAAAGCCTGCACGTGTCGTGATTATGGGCGTGGGGGTTGCTGGTCTGCAAGCAATTGCAACGGCTAAACGCTTGGGTGCAGTTGTTGAAGCAACTGATTTACGTCCAACAGCAAAAGATCAAGTGGAATCTTTAGGCGGCAAATGGTTAGACGTACCAATGTCTGAAGAAGAACAACAAAAGGCAGCAGATGCTGCAAAAAATGGTTATGGCTGGATGCCAGGCGAAGAATATATTCGTGACCAAGCCGCAATTGTAGATAAAGCTGTTTCCAATGCAGATATCGTGATTACCACAGCACTTTTACCAGGTCGTGATGCACCGCGTTTAATTAAGGCTGAAACCGTTGCCAAAATGAAACCGGGTTCAGTCATTTTAGATATGGCTGTAGAGACGGGTGGAAATGTTGAAGGCTCTGTATGTGGTGAAACTGTTGTGACTGAAAATGGTGTGAAAATTTTAGGTATTCCTAATATTCCATCTACTGTTGCGACAGAAGCATCTGCTCTTTATGCGCGTAATGTTTTTAATTTTGTTGAAACACTTTTTGATGCAGAAAAGAATTTTTCAATTAATCAGGAAGATGAAATTCAAAAAGCATTACTTATAGCTCATAACGGTTCGTTACTGTTCAAACGTGGTTAAGGAGAATTTTCATGGTTGAAACTATTACAATTTTTGTCTTAGCCATTTTTGTTGGTTACTACGTAGTTTGGGGTGTTACACCTGCTTTGCATACGCCATTAATGGCGGTAACAAATGCACTTTCTTCAATCATTATTGTGGGAGCTATGATTCAAACTGTTGGCTTACCAATGGTTGGCGTTGAAGGTAGCGTAGATTTCCAAACAATTAATGTTGTGAGTGTGTTGGGCGCAATTGCTGTATTTCTAGCAAGTATCAATATTTTTGGTGGCTTTGCAGTAACGGCACGTATGCTCGAAATGTTTAAACCAAAACAAAAGAAAAAAGAGGGTTAAAACATGGAATTTATTCGAGATTATGCAGATTGGTTTTATCTTATTGGCGCCGTACTTTTTATTTTAACATTGCGCGGTTTATCAGGTCCTAAAACAGCAATTGCAGGAAACCGCTACGGTATGATTGCAATGGCAATTGCAGTGCTCACAACATTCTTTGTCGCTGAAAATCCTGTGGTTTGGATGATTGTAGGGGCAATGGTGTTAGGTGCAATTACTGGTATTGCTCGTGCCCGTACTGTACCCATGACGCAAATGCCTGAAACTGTGGCACTTATGCACTCTTTAGTGGGTTTGGCTGCGGTGCTTATTGCTGTTGCTGCCATTATTCACAACAACGAATTGGCAAAATTAGATGTCGGCTTACTGCAAGCGAATGGCGTAAATTTCCATGAAATGAGCAAAGTTCACTTATTTGAATTGTTTGTCGGTTGTTTTGTTGGGGCAATTACTTTTACAGCATCTGTTTTTGCTTATGGCAAGCTAGCTGCAAAAAAATGGGCAAAAACCATTTCAGGTGCATGGGTTAAACCAGTTCAAGCACTAATATTTATTACAATGTTCGCTGCGGGAATTCACTTTTTCCTTACAGGAAATATGACATCTTTCTGGACAATGACAGGTCTAGCACTTGCCTTTGGTTGGGTATGGATTGCACCTGTTGGTGGCGGAGATATGCCCGTTGTTGTATCACTCTTGAACTCATTTTCAGGTTGGGCAGCAGCAGGTATTGGTTTTACCCTAGAAAATAACATGCTGATTGTTGCGGGTTCACTTGTTGGTTCTTCAGGTGCAATTTTGTCTTACATTATGTGTAAAGCTATGAACCGTTCAATCATCAACGTTTTATTTGGTGGAGCAATGGGTGGAACAGCGGTTGTTGTTGATGCAGGTGATAAGGCACCACGTAACCATCGTTCAGGTTCGGCAGACGATGCAGGTTTCTTAATGTCGAATGCTGATAGTGTAGTGATTGTACCGGGTTACGGTATGGCACAAGGTCGTGCGCAAAACGCTGTTAAAGAATTGGCAAACTTGTTAAAAGAACAAGGTGTAACTGTACGTTTTGCAATTCATCCTGTTGCGGGTCGTATGCCGGGGCACATGAACGTACTTTTAGCAGAAGCAGATGTTCCATATGAAGATATTTTAGAGATGGATGAAATTAACTCCGATTTTCCTGCAACAGATGTTGTGCTTGTGATTGGTGCAAATGATGTAGTTAACCCTGCTGCAAAAGATGATCCAAGCTCACCAATTTATGGCATGCCAATTTTGGAAGCACATAAAGCACGTACAATTATGGTCATCAAACGTTCTATGGCAACAGGTTATGCAGGTTTAGACAATGACTTGTTCTATAACGATAAAACCATGATGATTTTTGGTGATGCGAAAAAAGTGGTTGAAGATATGACAAAAGCTATTAATGGTAATGGTCATTAATTTTTAACACGAATTAAAACCGCCTTAGGGCGGTTTTTTTGTGCTTAATCATGCAACTAAAAGTGTATTTTTAAAGTGCTTATATTTAAGAAAAATTGAAAAACTGCATAGTGTTGAGGCAGAAAAAATAATTTGGTTTTGGGTGGTGCATTTAGTCTGAGCTTTTTAAAGAAAAATACTGCCTAAATACTCTTTCTAATTAAAAGAAACATCCAAAATAGTGCGTGAATTAATGATTTTAAAGAGAATAATATCTAAACACATGCTTTGGCATATTTGTTGCAATTTCATGCTTCAATCTTGGGGGATTGTGTATGAAAAATATAAATTATTTAGCATTTTTACTTTTGGCAATGTGTTCTTCTGCTTGGGCAGATGAAACACTCGCAACAACAGCAAAAAATATTCAAGAACTACGTATTTCACTAGATAGTGTTTGGGTCATTTTAGGCGGAATTTTAGTATTTTTTATGCAAGCAGGATTTGCACTCGTAGAAAGTGGTTCTGTACGAAGTAAAAACACTGTCAATGTATTAATGAAAAACTATATGGATGCCTGCTTAGGTGGCTTGGTTTTTTGGTTAGTTGGCTTTGGCTTAATGTTTGGTGTGAACTCTACTGGTTGGTTTGGTTTAAGCCATTTTGCACCCAATGATTTAGATGATTGGAATTGGAATTTACTATTTTTCCAAATGATGTTTGCCGCAACAGCAACAACTATTGCAAGTGGTGCAATGGCAGAGCGAATTCACTTTGTTGCGTATGTGGTGAGTGCAGCGGTTGTTTCAGGCTTTATTTATCCAATATTTGGTAGTTGGGCTTGGGGCGGTTTATTTAATGGTGATGGTTGGTTAAAACAACTTGGCTTTATTGATTTTGCAGGCTCAACAGTTGTGCATTCAATGGGAGGTTGGGTTGCTTTTGCAGGGATTGTAGTTTTAGGTCCGCGTTTAGGTCGTTTTGGTAAAAATGGTCAAAGTCATTACTTAGCAGGCCATAACTTACCTTTAGTTGCGTTAGGTGGTTTTATTTTATGGTTAGCTTGGTTTGGGTTTAATGCAGGTTCAACCATTAATGCCAATGTCAGCATTGGTCGAATCGCACTAAATACACACTTGGCAGCATGTGCTTCTGCAGTTGCATACATGATTTATGCATTACTTCGCGGTAAAGCTATTTTAATTAAAACAACTATTAATGCATCTTTGGGTGGTTTAGTTGCCATTACAGCAGGCTGTGCTTCTATGACACCAATTTATGCTGTTATTACAGGTGCTTGTGCAGGATTAGTTGTAAGCATAATGCCGTATTTTATGGAAAAATTACGCTTAGATGATGTTGTGGATGCTGTAACCGTACATGGATTTTGTGGTGCTTGGGGAACGATGGCAGCAGGATTATTCTTAGAAAACAATATGTTCAATTCAGATGTTTTAATTGTTCAAGCATTAGGTGTAGTTTCTGCATTTGCTTGGGGGTTTGGTGTTGCATATATCGTCTTTAAGATTCTAGATGTTGTGATGGGTGGCTTGCGTGTAGATAAACAACACGAACAACGCGGTTTAGATTATACAGAACATGCTGAATTATCTTATCCAGAGTTTCAAAAAGATGTGACTTTTGAAACAGATAACATTAATAAACGCCATTAAGGAGCTGAAAATGTCGAGCGAATTATTGAGTCGTACACAAAAGCGTGAAGCAATAGGTCGTGGTTTAAGTCCTTACATGAATGAAAACTCACTACAGCGTGTTTTGAATTATTGGGAAGATGAATACGGTGATCAGCCACCATTTGTATTAAATAAATTTTTGACAGAAATATGTAATACAGATGAATTACGATTTTTCAAAAAGGATATTTTGAAGAAGGTATTGGGTGAGCTTGCAACACTTGAAAAGGATGTTTTGTTAAATCCAAGTAAAACGCCAAAAGTAAATGATTTAGTTTTATCTAAACAAACCTATGAAGCATTTGTATCTTTTGTGCAAGATGTTTGTAGCACTGTAGATTTTAAAAACTTTTCTGAATTTAATGATGATGTGAAAATTGCATTAAAAGAATCTAAATTTGAACTTTTAACCAATTCAAATATTAATGACAAAGTTTTTTTAGATTTTATACCTACAGAATCTTATGCGCGTTTTATAACAACATTATATGAAGTGTATTGTGAGTATTTTGGACCACCAAAAGCAGATCAAGTTTATGCGCAGTTAAAATTGAAAGTTAAGCAAACGTATCCTCAGGTAGATATACATGTGCTGCTTTAAGTAAATTGATAAAATTTTGACAATAAAAAAGCGACCATTGAGCCGCTTTTTTATTTTGCTATATAAACTTAAGCTACAGATTCTGGAGTAGCACGCCATAAGCTTTCTAAATCATAGAATTTACGAGCTGTTGGAAGCATTAAATGCACAACAACGAATCCAAGGTCAACAAGAATCCACTCAGCATCACGCTCGCCTTCAACGCCAATAGGGCGGAAGCCAGCTTTACGTGCTTCTTCAGCAACGTTGTCTGCAAGTGATTTAACGTGACGAGTTGATGTACCGTTTGCAATAACAATAGCATCAGCTACGTTACTAATACGGCTAATATCAAGTTCAACAATTTCTTTTGCTTTTACATCTAGGAGAGCTTCGCGTACAACTTTCAAGCAAGCTTGTACGTCTTTACTTTGAGTATTCATTGCGAGATCTTGAGAATTAGAAGCGCCGGGCGATGGTTCTAAATTCATAGAAGGTATAATTTCCTGACAATTATGCATAGTCTAATATAGCTTTTTTTTAGCTAAAATTCAATCGAATCTATTTTGTATAGAAAACGTTTAAGCAAAGTATTTCTTTTTCCAATCAAAAGACAACATAGAGCTCTTAGAAGGCTTGTATTCTGCAGCAATAAATCCGCTGTAATTGCTTGTACTTAACCAATTAAAAATTTCGGAATAAGCAATATTTGCAGTATCGGGTTCATGTCTATTTGGGCAATCTGCAAATTGAATATGCCCAATATTATCTATATTTTCTTGTAAAGCTTCTAAAACATTTTCGCCCATCATTGCCATGTGGTAGCAATCGAATTGCATTTTTAAATTTGGATTTTTAATCGCTTCAAGTATGTCTTGAGCTTGGGCTATATTTTGAACTAAAAATCTTGGCATATCTGCGCCATTAATCATTTCAAAAACAGGTTGAATTTGATGTTCACCTAACATGTGACACGCGAGTTTTAAGTTACTTGCAAGTGTATTTAGGCAAGGTAAAAGGTCTGCATCTAAAGGTTGTTTACCTGCCAAAATATTCACACTTGGAACATTGAGTGCAGTTGCATATTGAATTGCGAGCTTTAAAGCTTGATGGAATTCAGTTTCCTTACCTGGAATACCTGCTAAGCCATTTCCCCCTTGCATTAAATCTCCGGCAGGAACGTTAATCAGGCAAATGCTCAAATTATATTGTTCTATTTTCGCTTGAATATCTTCAATACTCAGTTCATAAGGAAACTGAATTTCGACATGTTGAAAACCCTGTTCCTTTGCTAAAGCAAAACGCTCTATAAGCGGAACTTCAGTAAAAATCATAGAAAGATTAACTGCGAGTTTAGACATGTGAGAGTTCCTTAAATACTATGTACGATTTTATTTTGGTTCAACGTGCTGAATAATTGTTGCTAAATCTGCTTCAGAAAAACCTTGTGTTTGATGGTCTTTTAATTGAGATAAAGCGCGTTTTGCAACAGGAATATCTAAGTTAAATTGCTCGGCAAGTTTTACGGCATTATTTAAATCTTTAGATAAGGTTTGAACTTTCCATTGCACAGGTTCAAATGTATGCGTAGCCATACGTGGTGCTAAAATTTGAAATGGTTTTGAGTCTGCAAAACCACCTGCAAGTGCAGGGGCTAGAAGGGTTGTATCTACGCCAGATAAAGAAGCTAGAGCAACAGCTTCGGCAATTAATGTACTGTTTGCAGCTACAATCAGTTGATTACAAATTTTTGTTGCTTGTCCTGTGCCTGTTTCGCCCATGCGTGTAACGCGCTGCGAAAGTACATCGTAAACAATTGCTAAACTCTCAATTACTTGAGCATCGCCACCTGCAAAAATAACTAAACTGCCTTGTTCTGCACCAATGGTTCCACCAGAAACAGGGGAGTCAATCCAAATGGCATTTTTAGCTTGAACTTGTTTTGCTAGTGACTTGGTTTTATCCACAGATAAACTAGAGAAATCCACAATCACTTGTTGTGGTTGTAAATAATCTGCAATTTGGTCAATAACCGCTTGAACGGCAGAATCATCTGCAAGGCACGTAAGCACAATTGGATATTGTCCAATTTCATTTAAGTTCAGTTTTGTTGCACCTTGCGCCACAAGTTCGTCACATGCAGATGCTGTTCTATTCCAAACAGCAACTTGAAAACCTGCATTTAATAATCGGGATGCCATTCGACTTCCCATTAATCCCATACCTAAAAATGCAATTTTAGTTTGGAGGTTAAAGCTCATGGCACATCCTTTTATTTAGTTCACTATTTGTATTGGCGAGGCAAAAATTCAAGTTCGGGCTTTTTATCTTTCTTGCGAGCAATTTGACTGTTTTTACCTAAAAGTAATTTTAACTGCCAAATTTTTTCTAAACGTAAAGATTTAGAAGGTTGATGCTCCATTGCATCTAGTACACGTTTAGATGCAGTTAAAGCATCTGGCGAGCGCTGAACCATTTCATTGGCAATTGCTTGAGCGCGTGCTAAAGGCGATTCATCTAAATGCGTCACTAAGCCAATTTCTTTGGCATAGGCACCATCGAAAATACGTGCTGTTAAGGTTAATTCTTTGGCTAAATCTAAGCTAATTAAACCTTTTAAAGAACGACTTAAACCCATGTCTGGCACTAAACCCCAACGACTTTCCATAATTGACATTTGGGTTTTAGGGTGGGCAATTCGAATGTCAGATGCAAGTGCAAGTTGCATACCTGCACCAAAGCAAAAACCTTCAATGGCACTAATGACAGGAACAGGGAGTTCTTGCCAAATTAAGAATGCTTTTTGAAATAAGCTTTGACCGGGTTTTACTAATTCCCAAGCAGCAAAGGCTTTATTTTTAGGATTATTTAAGTCTGCTAAATCTATACCTGCACTAAAAACTTGAGCCTCACCCGTTAAAATAATGCAGCGAAGAGAGCGGTCTTTTTTGAATTTTTCAGCTGTACTTACAAGCTCTTTGAGTAGCGCAAAACTCATTGCATTACGTTTGTCTGGGCGGTTTAAATAAACCGTCGCAATTCCGTTGTCTTTTTCTATTCGAAGTAACGCCATGTTAAAAAACTCTTATTTAGCTTCGATGTTGAGCATAGCATGTGCCTATATAAGATACATGACAGCGCAGTCATCTCCTAGCATAGACACAGTTAACTTTAGTGGTATTTGCCACTTTAAATTTTAAGAATTAAATCGACCTAAAATTTGTTTTGCTGCAAGCTCTACTTGATAAATAATATCTTTGAGTTCATTCAATTTATGCATGACTTCTTGAATAAATTGATCATCTGCTTTACGACGCTCTTTACGCAAAGTTGAAACGAATTGCTCAAATTTACTGGTGATTTCTTGCAAGTTTGGCGTGCCGACATAGCGAGTTGCACCATGTAATCTATGCAATACATGTTCAAGTTGCGGGAAATCTTCCATTTCTATCAGCTGTTCGATTTCTTTTAGCTCCACAGCAAAGCTATCGGTGAGCATTTTGAGTAAATCGACAGCTAAATCTTCTTTATTTGCTGCAAGTTGTATGCATTGTTGCCAATTTAAAATTTGCGGATTAATGGCATCTAACGTTGCCGATTTTTCTGCAAGTGAAGCTTTACTCACAAAATTAGGTGATGTCCAATCCGTTAAAATTTGAATAATTTGTTCCATTTGGATTGGCTTGGTCACGTAATCATCCATGCCCACTTTAAGTAGTTTTTGCTTTTCATCGGCAAGGGCATGTGCAGTTAAGGCAATAATTGGTAAGCGCTTATGATTTTCCAGTGTCGACTCAAGCGAGCGAATTGCACGAGTGGTATCAATACCCGACATAACAGGCATTTGAATATCCATAAAGACTAAATCGAAGGCTTTTTTATGGTCTTCAAAGTTTTGTTCTAAAATACCAATTGCTTCTTGACCACTTAATGCTTTGGTTACTTTAACGTTCATTTCACCTAACAGCGCTTCTAGAACAATTAAGTTTGGAAGATGATCATCAACTGCCAAGACATGCAGTCCTTGTCCATTAAACTCTTCAGTTTCAATGTCTTCAAAACTACTTTCATTATTCAGTAAGTGAATTAATGCAGAACGACTTAATGGTTGGTAAAGCGGTAAGGCATGATAGTGATGAAGTAAATCTGGCTCTAAAGCCATTTGATAACCGTAAATACCAATTTTGCCTTGATATCTTGAGCGAATTTCTTTTAATAAAGCTTCTGTATCACCGCTATGATCAAAAATAAGCCATGTATTTTCAATATCTGAAGATAATAAATTTACGCGACTAAATAAATCGATAATTGAAGTCGCTTCAATATGATCTACTTTGTAATCTTCTAAATAGTTACGCAAAATATTCGCAGTTGCAGGATGCGCCATAAACGATAAAACTTGGGTATTTTCAAAATGTGGATGAACCGTAATTTCATCATCATTTTTACCTAGCATTGCGGTAAACCAGAAGGTTGAGCCTTTATCTGTAGGAGCACGTTCTTGGTTATCCTCAAAGCCAATTTGACCTTGCATAAGATGAACAAGCTGTTTCGAAATTGCCAAGCCTAAACCTGTTCCACCAAATTGACGTGTAACCGAAGCATCGCCTTGAGAGAATGATTCAAACAGACGTTTTCGATCTGTACCACTTAAGCCAATACCACTGTCTTGAACGCTAAAATGAATCAGGCATTGTCCAATATCGTCATGTTCTATACGTGCACGTACAATAATTTCACCATCTGGGGTGAATTTAATTGCATTAGAAATAAGGTTGGTCAAAATTTGCTTAAAGCGAAGTGCATCACCAACAACATGAGTAGGTAAATTATTGGCAAAGTAAAATGCCATGTTGATATGCTTTTGCGCTGCAAGCGGAGAGAGCATATCCATTACATCGTAAATTGCTTCTTCTAAATCAAATAGAGCTGTATCTAACTCAAGCTTACCTGCATCAATTTTAGAGAAATCTAAAACGTCATTAATGAGCGCAAGTAAATGTGCAGATGATTTACGAATGGTTTGTAGATAAAGTTTTTGTTCATTGCTCATACTGTCTTGGCGCAAAAGCAAATGAATAAAGCCATCAATACTGTTTAAAGGTGTACGTAATTCATGACTAATATTGGCCAAAAACACAGACTTAGATTGATTGGCTGAAATTGCTTGGTCACGCGCTTGACGATAGGTAATGTTTTGAACTTCTAAAGTATCGAGTGTTCGTCTTAAATCATCTTCTGTTTGTTCTGTATGTTCTTTGAGTTCTAAAAAACTAAAATGTAAACGCTTCACAACGTTTGCAATATCACGCTGTAATAAGCGTAATTCACCTGTACTGTTAATTACAATATGTTGATCGAGCGTATCTGCATTTAGGCGTTGAAGTTGCATACGAATTTCGTACATTGGTGCAATCCAACGTCTTGAATAGAAATTCAAACAAAGTAAAAGCAGTAATAATGTGGTTAAACCTGTTGCAATTAAAACAATTAAAACGCGATAACGCGCAATTTGAAGTGGCTGATTGTCTAATTCAACCATTAACCAAGCAGGATTGTTCCCTGTATTTTGAATGGCTAAGCCGTAAATATTGCTGTTGTTCGATTTTATAGGGCCAACAAAATCTGTATTATTTTTTATGAAATTGGGCCAAGTCGATTGCTTTTGATAGCCACGACTTAAAAGCACCTGATTTTTTGAATTTACAACGGCTGCACGAGTAACATACTTTTCATCCATAATACTTTGCATGAAAAACTGCGATTGAATAGAAGCAAGTTCTGGGTTTGTTAAATGAGAAACAAACGTTTCTGCTGAAATTTCATTACGCGTTAAAATTGCCAAAGCCATTTGTTTTTGTTGAGACTTTGCCGCATTTGAAGTTTCAGATAAAACAAGAACAGCACCTACGCATGCCAAAATCATGATAGGAACAAAAATCAGTGCAATGAGTTGCCCATAAGCATGATTTAAATGAAGTCGTTTAAATAACTTTTTGTTGATATTTGACATGTTTAGATCAAGTTTTTCGTTATGCAATCGAGTTTAGCATGCTTTTTTCAGCAGTTAATATTTTCATCGGTGAATTAAATATAGCGTAAGGTAAAAACCTATAAAGATAATCCATATAAAGCTTATGTGATTTTTTGAGCTAAACATGCAGAAGATAAGCGTTTGTTATTTAATTATCTTTATTAAAAAATGGTGAAAAGAGTGCAGAATAGCGGTTTTTTCCATACAATATGCGCACCTCGATATAGGTGCACACAATGAGTAACACATCCCCAGATTTTCAAGCAGCCGATTTTTTATTAGACCACTATGTCGGAAAAACGCCATTGGTGCGTTTACAGCGTCTTGCAAATCATACTAAAGCAACCGTTTTAGCAAAACTTGAAGGTAATAATCCTGCGGGTTCTGTGAAAGACCGTCCAGCATATAACATGATTATGCAGGCAGAAAAACGTGGGCAAATAAAACCGGGTGATACGCTTATTGAGGCAACGAGTGGTAACACGGGTATTGCTTTGGCAATGGTTGCAGCAATGCGTGGCTATAAAATGAAACTGATTATGCCATCAGGTTCAAGCCAAGAACGTAAAGATGCAATGCGTGCTTACGGTGCTGAACTTATTGAATCTGAAAACATGGAAGAAGCACGTGATTTAGCGCTTCAAATGGAAAAAGATGGTAAGGGTTTAGTCTTAAATCAATTTGGTAATCCAGATAACGTAGAAGCACATTATTTAACGACTGGCCCAGAAATTTGGCAACAAACAGGCGGAAAAATTACGCATTTTGTAAGTGCAATGGGAACAACAGGGACAATTATGGGTATTTCAAAATACCTAAAAGAACAAAACCCTAATATTCAAATTGTAGGTTTACAACCATCTGAAGGTTCAAATATTGCGGGTATTCGTCGTTGGCCTACAGAGTATTTACCAACAATTTTTGATGCGAAACGTGTAGACCGTATTATGGATATTCCGCAAAGTGAAGCGGAAAAAACAGCACGTCAATTGGCACGCAAAGAAGGCATTAGTGCAGGAACATCTTCAGGTGGAGCTGTATGGGCTTCACTTAAAATTGCCGAAGAAAACCCAGATGCGGTTATTGTGTGCATTATTTGTGACCGTGGTGACCGTTATCTATCTACTGGGTTATTCTCTGTAGTAGATCCTGAATAATCAATTTGAGATAAAAATGCGCTTACCTGTTTTAATTTTTGATATAGAAACTCTGACCGATCTTAAATCGGGCGCGCATTTGTATGGTTTAGATTTGCCAGAAGCCGATCTTGAACAAGCGCTGATGAAATTGCGTCGTCAAGAAACAGGTATGGATTTTCCACGCTTACCTTTGCATGAAATTGTATGTATTTCAGGTTTATGGATAGACGAGCTTGGCGCAATGAAATTGTTTTCATTTAGCAGAGAACAATTTTCAGAAGCAGAAATTTTAAGAAAATTTTTATCTATTTTTGATAAGAAAAATCCGACTCTTGTAAGTTGGAATGGCTCGCAGTTTGATATTCCTGTGATTTTATACCGTGCGATGTATCATGGTTTATCTGCGCCAAGTTTATTCGATCAGGGCGAAATTGACAGCCAAAAAAGGTATAATAATTATCAGAACAGATACCATCACCGCCATATCGATTTAATGGATGTGATGGCAATGTTTAATGGTCGCAACTTCCAAAAGTTAGATGATATGGCTCACTTGTTAGGTTTTCCTGGTAAGCGTGGCGAGTCTGGTTATCATGTGCCTGAATACGTTAAAACGCAGCAATGGTTAAAATTAACAAGCTATTGTGAGGGAGATGTATTAAACACATGGCTTATTTATATTCGTTGGCTTTTATTAAAAGGTCAGTTGAATACGGAAGATCATCGCTTGTGTATTCAAAGCACCATTCAGTATTTACAGTTACAACCGCAACATGCAGAATTTTTAAATGTTTGGCATGAAACTGCCCAAAAAACGGAATTTACTTCCTTCGATTTCCCACCTTCCCAAGATTAGGTACACATGAAACATAGAGCTAAACCTCGTACTACTCAACAAGCTATTTATACTTTTCAAGTTGAGTCGCTATCACACGAGGGGCGCGGAATAGCGCACTATGGTTCACATCCAGATCATCCAAAAGATAAACACGGAAAAAAAGTGTTTATTGGTTCTGCTTTACCTGGTGAAACGGTTAAGGCAAAAATTACGCGTGAAGTAAAAAAATTAGAAGAAGCAGATTTTATTGAATTGTTGAGTGAACCATCTGCTATTCGTGCAGAACCACAATGTCCACATTATGGAATTTGTGGTGGTTGTAATATGCAACATATTCAAAAAGATGAACAAATTTTATTAAAGCAAAATGTACTGAAATCGCATTTGGAACATTTTGCGGGTATTCAACCAGAACAATGGTTAGAACCAATACGTTCGTTGCGTGAAGACTATCGTCGTAAAGCACGCATAGGCGTGCGTTACATCCCAAATAAAGATAAGTTGGTTGTTGGTTTTCGTGAGCGTGCGAGTAATCATTTAACCAATATTGACCGCTGTATGGTGCTTGATAAAGAGTTTGGTTCTTTAACCACTTTGAAGCAGTTATTCCAAAGTCTAAAAGGCAAAGCAGACATTGGTCATGTAGAATTAGCCATGGGCGACACAGAAATTGCACTGTTGGTTCGTCATACAGATAAATTATGCGATGCTGATGTCAACGTATTAAAAGAATTTACGTTACATAAACAATGGCAATTATATTTGCAGCCTGCTGGAGCAGAGTCGGTTCATCGTGTTGATGATGTACAAGCAGCAATGCGTTTGCATTATAATTTGAATGACTTTGATATTAAATTTGCTTTTCATCCTTTAGATTTTACACAAGTGAATTCAACAATTAACCCGCAAATGGTTAAAATGGCATGTGAATTGCTTGAACTTAAAGGTGGCGAAAGAGTTTTAGATTTATTTTGTGGATTGGGTAATTTCTCATTGCCTTTAGCGCGCTGTGTTGGTGCGACAGGTGAGGTCATTGCTGTTGAAGGATCCGATGAAATGGTTCATCGTGGTGCGGAAAATGCGAAACTCAATGGTTTAAGCAATATTAAGTTTCATTCACAAGATTTAACAAAAGATTTTTCGCATCATTCTTGGGCAAATCAAGGTTTTGATGCATTATTGATTGACCCGCCACGCTCAGGTGCGGAAGAGGTTATGAGTTATGTACCAAAATTTGGTGCAACAAAAATCGTTTATGTATCGTGTAATCCAGCAACACTTGCAAGGGATGCTAAATTGTTGGAACAGCAAGGTTATCGATTGAAGGCGGCAGGTGTTATGGATATGTTTACACATACCGGTCACGTTGAATCAATTGCATTGTTTGAGAAAAAACTCGTACTAAACGATGAATAAATAATGAAACATATAGAGGTAGGAGAAAGGTATGGTCACAGTACGTGAACAGCTTCCTGGGCATTTTAATGAATTGTCTGAGGAAACGACTGTAGAACATGCCGAGCAAGCACGACAAGATGTGGCTGAATGGCTTAATCGTGTACGTGGCATATTAGATGGGGCTGCACTTAAGCGACTCGAAGAAGTTGCGAATTACATTTTACAAAAAGAACTTGAGACAACGGTCAATCATCGTTCAAACACGCTTTATGCGGGTATTGAAATGGCAGATATTCTTGCCCATTTACATGCCGATGAAGACACGCTTTCAGCAGCATTCCTGTATCGAAGTATTCGAGAAGGGCTTGTGTCTATTGATGAGGTTCGAGGTTTATTTGGCGAGGCTGTTTTTGCTTTGGTTAAAGGCACTTTGGCAATGGGGCGTTTGTCGGATTTAATTGAAAAAAATAAACGTTTAGAAGATCACTTTAATAACAACCAGCGTGAACATTTAACAGGCATTTATAAAATGCTAATTTCCGTAACGGAAGATGTTCGTGTGGTTTTAATTAAGCTTGCAGAACGTACCTATGCATTACGTGAATTAACGCATTCTTCGAAAGAGCGTCAGGAACGTGTTGCTCGAGAAATCTTAACGATTTATGCACCACTTGCACACCGTTTGGGTATTGCGCAATTAAAGTGGGAGCTTGAAGATTTAGCGTTCCGTTATTTAGCGCCAGATCGTTACAAAGAAATTGCGACACTTTTAAATGAAAAACGTTTAGAGCGTGAGCAATATATTCAGTTTGTCATTGATAAGCTGAAAAATGAATTAGCAGAACATAATATTGAAGCTGAAATTAATGGGCGAGTGAAACACATTTATTCGATTTATCGAAAAATGAAAAGTAAAAACCTAAGTTTCGATCAGCTTTACGATATTCGTGCGCTTCGAGTTTTAGTAAAAACAGTACCAGAGTGTTATCACAGTTTAGGTATTGTTCATCAAATTTGGCGTCATATTCCGCATCAATTTGATGACTATATTACCAATCCAAAAGCCAATGGATATCGTTCGCTTCATACTGCCGTAATTGCCGAAAATAAATCTTTGGAAGTGCAAATTCGTACTATGAATATGCATGAAGAAGCGGAACTTGGTGTGTGTTCGCATTTCAATTATAAAGAAGGTGCGAAAGCAACGGATCATTCTTTTAATCATCGTTTGCATTCATTGCGTTCTGTGCTTGAACATTATCAAGAACGTACCGATGCAAGTGCACATAAAGATGAAAAAGATGGCGAAGATTTTGAGCAGATTCAAGAGTTTGAAGATTTCGAAAAAATTTATGTCTTCAGTCGTGATGGTGATATTAAAGAGTTGCCACGTGGTTCTACGGTTTTAGATTTTGCATATCATGTGCATACAGAAGTTGGAAACAAGTGTTATGCGGCACGTGTAAACCAACGTTATGTGCCTTTAACTTATACGCTTAAAACGGGCGAGCAAGTTGAAATTTTAACCAAGAGAGATCGTGAACCAAACCGTGATTGGTTAGTGAATTCGCTTGGTTATATTAAGACAGGACGTGCACGCGATAAATTACGTCATTGGTTCCGCCAACAAGATCGTAGTAAGAACTTAGAAGTTGGTCGTGAACTTTTAAATAAAGAGTTAGCGCGTCTTGCAATTCATCCAAAAAGTATTGATTTAAGTGATTACTGTAACCATTTCAATGTGAAGCAAGGGGAAGATATTCTAATTGCTTTGGTGAATGGTGATGTAAGTTTGCATGCCCTGATTAATCAGGTGAATCGTCATATGCACCTTGATCAGGATGAACCTGAATTGGTGCTAAAACCTACATTAAATCCACGTGCCAGTCATACATTGTCTGCGCATGGTATTTTAATTGATGGTTTAGATAACGTTGAATTACATATTGCACAATGTTGCCAACCTGTTCATGGTGAGTCAATTGGTGGATATATCACATTAAATCGTGGTGTGAGTATTCATAAAGTTGCCTGTCCAGATTATGTTCGTATGATTGGTCAAGAACCTGAGCGTGCTGTAGAAGCTGATTGGGAAATGCAACCAACACGTGGGCAAAGTGTGCAAATTGTTGTTGAAGCTTATGATAGACGTGGTTTATTGAAAGATTTAACGCAAGTAATTTTCTCAGACCAAATTAATATTCGTCAGGTAAATACGATTTCTGAAGCAGATGGTATTGCCAATATGAAGTTATTAATTGAAGTTAAGGGGCTTGCACAACTATCAAAACTTTTGGCTCGTTTAGAACAGCAGCCAGGTATTATCAGTGCGAGACGTTTAGTTCAAGGTAACTAACCTATTTAGAAAAAGCCTACATAATTCATTTATGTAACCTGAGTTCGATATAAAAAAAGAGTAGAAAAAAAGCCCTGTTTTTGTAACATATTGGTTCTCAAGACAAAATGTTATAAAACAAGGCTTCTCAATGGATCATATTACCGAATTATTTTGTATTTTGGATGATTTCTGCAAAAAATTTAATGAATCTTTAGAGAAAGCTTTAATTTCTAATCAAAAAACCAGGTTGAAAAAGTCAGCTTTAAGCTTGTCTGAAGCAATGACCATTGTCATTTTATTTCATCAATCCGGTTTTAGATTCTTCAAATATTTTTATTGCCAAATGATCGTTCCATTCTGGAAATCTACTTTTCCTAAACTGCTTAGCTACAACCGATTTATTGAAATCATGCCCCGTTGTTTGCAAGCTCTGAGTATAGCTAAATACTAAATAAATCATTACAGTAATCTTTAAATAATTTATCAATATCTTTAACTCTAAACTTATTTCGAATCGCCTTGACTCGCGACCACATATTTTCTATTGGATTTAAATCTGGACTATATCTAGGAAGCCACACAATGTAATGGCCCGCACAACGTACCAACTCCTGAAGTCTTTTCCCTTTGTGAAAGGTCGCATTGTCCATAATCAAAACACTGCTTTCTTTCAACTTAGGTAATAAATCCTGTTCAATCCAACATTCAAATACTTCTGTGTTCACTGAACAATTAAACACACCAACTGTCAGCAATCTATTTTCAATGATTGCACCGATCACATTACTGCAATTCTTCAACTGCCAGTTAAATTTACCTTCAGCACGTGTTCCTTGAAGGCTATAACTATGAGTTCTGGTACTTTCACTTTGAAAACCACTTTCATCTATGTAAATCAGAGGCAATTTCCCTTCTAAACACTCTATGAGATTTTGAAATTGCTGACGTTGATTTTGATCTGCTTTAGGATGCTTTAACGTCTTTTTTTACGCGATATTCCTGCGGCATGTAACGCATTAAATACCGCATGAGTGCTTACTCCTAAACGTTCAGCTCGCTCATACTGATAATCATCAGGATATTGTTCAACATCCTTCAATATTTGCTCTCTGCTAATTTTAGCTGGACGGCCAGGAATAGGTTTGTTTGTAGTGGACTTTTTCCAGTTCTGAATTGTCTGTATACAGATGTTAAAATGCTGTGCTGCTTTTCGCACAGACATTTCATCTCGAATCATAATTTCTATGACTTTGTCTTTAAAATCTTTTGAATATCCCATATCTCTATTGTTCTATAGTTTTTAGGATTTGGCTATAGTTTCTTCCATCAGGTGAAAGGAAAAGATACGGGAATCAGTATCATTGACTCCACTAAATTGGTAGTTTGCCATAATCTTCGGATTAAAAGGCATCGTGTATTTAAAGGCTTGGCCGGTCGTGGAAAAAGTAGCACGGGTTGGTTTTATGGTTTTAAATTACATCTCGTTATCAATAATTTAGGTGAAATTATTAATCTCAAGCTGACATCGGGAAATGTTCATGATGTTGCTATATTAGAATCTTTAACTCAAGAATTAAAAGGGATCCTACTCGGAGACAAAGGCTATTTGAGCAAAGCAAAAGCCGAAGCTTTAGCAGCAAGAGGACTGAAAATATTGACCCCATCACGTCGGAATATGAAAAATAAACCCATCCAAACTGAAGAAGAAAAACAATTACTTTGCAGAAGAGGATTGATCGAAACAGTGAATGATCAATTAAAAAATTTACATCAACTTGAACATTCACGTCATCGTTCGGTAAATAACTTCATGGTGAATATCATGGCTGCTGTAGTGGCTTATTGTTTGAACCCCAATAAGCCAACTTTCCAAAATATGCTAAAAGGTTAAGTGGATTTCATCGAACTCAGGTTTATGTAGGCTTTTTTGTTTTTAAAATAAAAGAAGAAACAGTAGTTGTTTAAAATAAAGTATTAATAATAAAAAAGATATTTTTTGTCTAAATCATCTTTTCAAATGTTATAATTACCACCAGAATCAACGTGCTTAAAATGTTGTATGCATAGGGAAAAGTGAATATGGTCAGGTTGAATATTAGTCAGCTGAATATAAATACAGTCGACTCTACTTTCCAGGCTTTAGAAAAAATTTCACCTATGCAGCGTCGCCGTTTGTCGTTTATTGCAAAACTTGCTTTGAATAATGCAATACAATCATTAGAAAATAATAAGGTTGATTATATTGTTTGGGTTTCCCAATATGGTGATGAGCATAAAACTTTAAAAATTTTAGCAGATGTTCTGCAAGATGAAACACCATCTCCAACGCAATTTTCAACGTCTGTTCATAATGCTGTTGCTGGTTTATATTCTATTCTTTGTGAAGACTCGACACCGTCAACAAGCTTGGCTGGAAGTTGGAATGCTGGATTAATAGAAGCATATGCTTGGCTAAAAACAATAAATAAAGCCAATGCAAAAGCCCTCATAGTTTATTATGATGAGCCACTTCCTAAGCTTTATACAGAGCAACAGGATTTTGATGTTATTGCGATGTCTGCAATATGTTCATTAAATGATGAAAATTTTTTACTTAATTTAGCTGAAATGTCGGCAGAAACGAATGCTGCAATTGAAGCTCAACAATTTTATACGTTTTGGCAAAATGCCAATGAAACGAAATTATTTGCATGGCAGAAATGTTAAATATTAAAAAAATTAAGCAACAGGCAAATTATTTGTGGCGTGTAGGTGCTACAGGATTCAGCTTTGCAAGTTTTGGTGTTGGTGGCGTTGTCATTGGTGGCGTGTTAAGCCCTATTGTTAATTTGAGCACCAAAGATAAAAAATTAAGACAAGAAAAGACCCAAAAGATCATCAAGCATAGTTTCCATGGTTTTTTCGACATGATGGAAAATCTAGGGCTTATGACTTATGAAATTGAAGGGCTAGAGAAACTTGAAAATAGCCGTCAAGAATTAGTCATCGCAAATCATCCAACACTTGTAGATGTGGTAATGCTAATTGGTTTAATGGAGCAAGCTAACTGTGTTGTTAAACAGGCATTGTGGTCAAATCCGTTTACACGTGGTCCTGTACAAGGTGCAGGATATATTTTAAATGCAGGTTCAGAACAATTTATTCAAGAATGTGTAGAGCGACTTGCTTGTAAAGAATCACCATCTTTAGTGATTTTCCCTGAAGGGACAAGAACTGCAAAAGGTGAAGTTATTAATGATTTTCAGCGTGGTGCAGCAAACATTGCATTACGTGCGAATGTGCCGATTCGTCCAGTGTTAATTACATGTACACCCTCTACATTAACTAAGAATGAAAAGTGGTATCACATTCCATCGAAGCCATTTCATATTCATGTAAAAGTACTCGATACTTTTACAATTCATGATGCTTTAGAAGACGTGAGTATTAATCCAAAAAATGTACGTCAGCTAAATCATTACTTCCATCAATTTTTTTACCAAGAGTTATCTAAAAATGAGCAATCTTGCTGATGAATTAAAGCAAATGATTATCGATGTTTTGGCCCTAGAAGATATTAGTGTGGCTGATATTGATACTGATGCGCCTTTATTTGGGGATGGTTTAGGTCTAGATTCGATCGATGCATTAGAGTTGGGTTTGGCTCTGAAAAAACGCTACAACATTCATTTGAATGCAGAATCTACTGAAACAAAACAATATTTTAAATCAATTCAAAGTTTAGTTACTTTGGTTGAAGCACAACAGACAGCATAAGGGGCTTTTATGCTAACTCAAGAACAAGTACTTGAAAAATTACGTGAGTGGATGGAAGAGCTTTTTGAAATTGCTCCTGAAGATATCCAATTAGAATCTAATCTTGCGACAGACTTGGATGTGGATAGTATTGATGCAATTGATTTGGTTGTAAAAATTAAAGAACTCACAGGCAAACAAGTGAATCCTGAAGATTTTAAAAATGTTCGTACAGTTCAAGATGTTGTAACTGTTATTCAGAATATGACAGCTGAATGAGTTGGATTTTAAAAGGGATAGTAGCAATCGGATTGATTCTCTATCCTTTTTTAGTTGGTTATAGCTTGGCAAATGGTCAGTATATTTGGGTCAGTTGTCTCTTAATTGTATTTGGAGTAATTCGCTTACTAAGTAAGGGGAATGCTCTGCTATGGCCATTAACAGGATTTGCAATTTTGTGTGGTGGGTTAAGTTTAGTGCTTAAAGACCACGCTTGGTTAAAGTTATATCCTGTATTTATGAGTGTAGGTGCATTGATTGTTTTTGCAATGACACTTGTTAAACCACCATCAATGATTGAACGATTTGCGCGTTTAGCAGAACCAGATTTACCTCCTGAAGGGGTAATTTGGACAAAGAAAGTAACAATTGTTTGGTGTGGATTCTTTGTTGTAAATGCTGTTATTGCTTTAGTAACAGTGTTATTTACATCCACAAAAATTTGGGTGTTATACAACGGTTTTATTTCCTATCTTTTGATGGGAGTTTTGTTGCTTGGGGAATATTTATTGCGTAAACGTCAACAGCGTTTACATGAAATGCAAAAAATGAACTAAGTAAAAATAGAAAACGGATTGTTATGTCTTGTTATTTTGAGAATTATGTAAATTCACCAAAGCTACTTTGTATAAAGTCAGATTTGAGTACCGTTAGTTTTGCAAGTTTTTGGCAAGATGTTGCAGAGCAGCAAGCTCAAATTGAACAACTTGAAACAGAAATATGGGCACTTTGGGAACAAGATAGCTACGAATTTTTAGTTTTATTGTTTGCTGCACTGAATGCGAAGAAACAAGTGTTGTTACCGCCCAACCGTATTAGTGATTTAGAAAAAGAATTAGCAGAACAAAACATCTATTTTTTAACAAGACAAAAGCTTCAGTTTGAAGTATCTCAGAATTCTTTAAAATTTGATCAAAACTTTTTAGAGCAGTCTTCTGTTTATTTCTATACATCTGGTTCTACAGGTCAACCAAAGAAAATTCCTCGTACACTTGCGCAGTTATTTAATGAAGTAGCAGGTTTAAATGAAAGTTTTGAACTTCCTGAACAAGCCATTGCGATAGCGACAGTCAGCCATCAACATATTTATGGTTTGCTATTTAAACTACTTTGGCCTTTGGCGAGTGGACGTGGTTTTTATCAAAACCAAGTCGCTTTTCCTGAAGATGTAGTTGATGTCGAAAAGAAAATTGCTCATTTGAATATTACAAATTATGTAATTTCTAGCCCAGCATTATTAAAGCGTTGGACGACAGATGTTGTATTGCAAGAATGTATTACGGTGTATTCATCGGGTGGAAAGCTAGATTCAGGTATTCGCCCATTTGTGAATGTGCCAATTACAGAAGTTTTTGGTAGTTCGGAAACAGGTGGAATTGCGCATAGACAAGAGGATGATGCATTGTGGACGCCTTTTGCGAACGTTGAAATTCGACAATCGGAACAACAAGAACTCGCAGTGAAAGCAAATCATGCATGTACTCAAGATTGGATTTTAACAGGTGATAAAATTGAGCTTGTTGATTTAGATAACTTGAAGAGTCCATTTAAATTATTAGGTCGCTTAGACAGAATTATTAAATTAGAAGAAAAGCGTTTAAGTTTAGATGCGATTGAACATAAAATTTTAGAACTTGATGATGTTTCGCAATGTCATGTATTGGTTGTTGAAAAAGAACATCGTCAAATGTTGGCATGTGTAGTTGTGCTTAAAGATGATGCCCGTGAAAAGCTTGTAAAAGGTGAGAAATCAACATTTGTTGCCAATATAAAAGCAAAGTTAAAAGACAAGTTAGAAAGTATTGCTATTCCAAGGCAGTGGCGATTCATCACGCAATTACCACAGAATGCACAAGCTAAATTGAATAAACAATATTTGAAATCATTGTTTCAGCCAATGTTATTACCTGTTGTGCTTGAACAGAAATTGGTAGATGCACAAGCACAATTCGAATTGGAATTTACACCTGAGTTAGAGTGTTTTAAAGGACACTTTTCGACATTTCCAATTTTTCCAGGTGTGGGGCAAGTTGGCTTTGTTCAACACTTTGCAAAACAAATTTGGGCAGATTTACAATGGTGTAACGGCTTTGAACAATTGAAATTCCAAGAGTTAATTTATCCTTACTCTGTTGTTCAATTAAAACTTACACGTAAATTACATAAAATTAGTTTTGAAATATTAGGCGATGATAAAACGATTGCTTCGGGTCGTTTGTTGTTTGCTCTTCAAGAGGAGGCGTGAATATGAGTGAAGATATAAAGCATTGTTTTGTGATTCCTGTATATAACCATCCTCATTATTTAGAAAGTTTGGTACAACATTTAAATCAATTTCTGCTTCCAATTATTATGATTAATGATGGTAGTGAACAGGAATGCACGAATTTATTAAGAGAAATTGCAAGTAAAAATAACTTAGTAGAATTGGTTGAACACGAAATTAACCAAGGTAAAGGGCAAGCAGTAATTACGGGTATCTTTAAAGCCAAGGAACTTGGTTATAGCCATGCATTACAGTTAGATTCTGATGGTCAGCATGATTGGAATGATATTCAAAAATTTATAGATGCTTCAATTGCAAATCCTCAAGCAATGATTATTGGCAATCCTGTATATGATGCTTCTGTACCGAAACTGCGTTTATATGGACGTTATGCAACGCATATTTGGGTGTGGATTAACAGCTTATCTTTTGAAATTAAAGATAGTATGTGCGGATTCCGAATTTATCCAGTTCAAAGCACAGTTAAAGTATTAGAAAAAGCCACTTTTCAATTACGCATGAGTTTCGATATTGAAATTTTGGTACGGCTGAAATGGGATAATGTTCCTTTTGTTAATGTGCCAACGCAAGTGATTTATCCTGAAAATGGAATCTCACACTTTAATGCTTTGCGAGACAATATTGGTTTAACGAAAGCCCATTCAAAGCTTTTTGCCGGCATGCTAGTTCGTTTACCTAAATTAATTTATCAAAAAATAAAGAGCGCAGAGTGAAGCTAAAAAGTAAAAATCAATGGAGTAATATTAAAGAGCGGGGCGGTATGCTTCCGCTCATGCTCATGCTTGGTTTTTATCGATTAGGTGGTCGATGGCTTTGCCGTATTGTTCTATTATTTGTGATTTTTTGGTATTGGTTATTTTCTAAATTTGCACGCAATGCTTCGTTGCAATATTTAACTAAATTGCATGAGTTTGCAGGTGAAAAATCACCATTTCCTAAAGCGCCAACACAAGCCAATACCTATTCACATTTCATGGAATTTGGTGAATGTATTTTAGATAAAATTGAAGGCTGGTTAGGCAGTGTTGACGAATCTAAGCTTGAGTTGTTCGGGCATGAAAACTTTCGTGAGCATTATCAAAAAGGTGCCGTTATTGTCGTTTCTCATTTTGGAAATATTGAGTTACTACGTGCAGTTAAATCGAATCATAAGCAAAAAATTAATGTGCTCGTTTATCAAAAACATGCAACTAAATTTAATTCATTCTTAAAAAAACTAAACTCAAATGCAGATGTGAATCTTTTATCTGTTGATGATGTTGGCATAGAAACGGCTGTTATTTTGCAAGAAAAGTTAGATCGTGGTGAGTGGATTA
This sequence comes from Acinetobacter portensis, assembly GCF_023158935.1. Lineage (GTDB taxonomy): Bacteria > Pseudomonadota > Gammaproteobacteria > Pseudomonadales > Moraxellaceae > Acinetobacter > Acinetobacter faecalis. The sequence continues at coordinate 2,083,192 of NZ_CP096120.1, read as the reverse complement.
TTGTTGCTGCGGATCGTGTTCCAATTCAGTCTGAACGTGTGCAAACAGTCAAATTTTTAGGTGAAGATGCAAGTTGGCCACAAGGTTCTTGGATTTTAGCTAATTTATTAAAAGTGCCTGTGTTGGCAGTATTTTGTTACCGCATGAATAAAAGTTTTGAAGTTCATATTCATAAAATTGCCGATAAAGTGCAGTTTTCTCGTAAAAATAGAATGGAAGAAATGAAGCAAACAACACGACAATATATCGAGTTGTTGGAGGGTCATTGCTTACGTGTTCCGTATCAATGGTTTAATTTTTATAATTTTTGGAATAAAAAGTAATGCAAGTGTTAGTCGTGGGGGAAAAGCCACTTTCTATTGAGGAAGTGGTTGCTGTAGCCCGTCAAGAAATTCAAGTTGCACTTCCTTCATCTAATGAATGGCGCTCGCTTATTCAACGCGGTGCAGATTTTTTAGATCAGCTTTTAAAAGATGAAGGCGTGATTTACGGTGTAACAACAGGATATGGCGACTCTTGCTTAGTTGAAATTCCGCCGCATCAAGTAAATGAACTTCCTTTACAATTGTCTCGTTTTCACGGTTGTGGCTTGGGTCAAAATTTAGATTTAATTACAGCGCGTGCAGTTGTTGTAACACGCTTATGTTCATTGGCACGTGGTTATTCGGGTGTGTCACTTGCATTGCTTGAACGTTTAGCTTGGATGCTCAATGAAAATGTAATTCCTGTAATTCCATCTGAAGGTTCTGTTGGGGCAAGTGGTGATTTAACGCCATTGTCTTATATTGCAGGTGCTTTGGTTGGTGAACGTGATGTGTATTATCAAGGTCAAATTGTACCTATTGCTGAAGTGTATGCAGAAAAAGGCATGCAAGCACATGTAATGCGTCCTAAAGAAGGGCTTGCACTCATGAATGGTACGGCAGTAATGACCGCTATTGCATGTTTGAATTATAAAAAAGCAGAGCAAATTTCTTTAGCAAGTACATGCATTACAGCATTAAATGTTTTGGCTTTAGAGGGTAATCCAAGTCATTTTGATGAAGTTTTGTTTTCTCAAAAACCGCATGCTGGGCAACAAAATATTGCTGCACAATTACGTGAATGGTTAAACAGCGAAGTTCAAACTGAACATCAGAGCTCACGTTTGCAAGACCGTTATTCATTACGCTGCGCACCACATATTATTGGTGTATTTGAAGATTCAAAAACATGGTTACGTCAATTTATTGAAAATGAATTGAACTCAAGTAACGATAATCCACTTATTGATCCTGTGAATTTACGTGTTTTACATGGTGGTCATTTCTATGGTGGTCATATTGCACAAGCGATGGATAGTTTAAAAATTATGATCGCTAATATTGCAGATTTGATGGATCGTCAGCTTGCACAATTGGTCGATTATAAAATGAATAATGGTTTGCCTCGTAATTTAACGGGTTCAACCGCAGATCGTTTACCGCTAAATCATGGATTTAAGGCAGTTCAAATTGGTGTGTCTGCTTGGACAGCCGAAGCTTTAAAACAAACACTTTCAGCATCAATATTCTCTCGTTCTACAGAGTGTCATAACCAAGACAAAGTAAGTATGGGAACTATTGCAGCGCGTGATGCAGCTCGAGTCATTGTTTTAACTGAACAAGTGATTGCTGCTTTAAGCTGTGCAAGTGTACAAGCGATTAAATTAAAAGGCGTAGATACAGAACTGACGGAAGTATTAACGCAGTTTAAACAGTGGGTTCTTCAAACCTTCAATTATGTAGAAGAAGATCGTCCATTACAAAATGAGTTACAAGGTCTTGTAGATCGACTTGAAAATTTAGAATTATTAAATCAAGTATTCAATTCATAAGACTTTTTAAAAATAGGAACACGCTATGCATGCCGATGTAATTATTGAAGTGCCATTTCACGATGTAGATACAATGAATGTGGTTTGGCATGGGCATTATTTGAAGTATTTTGAAATTGCTCGATGTAAGTTACTTGATCAATTTCATTATAACTACAATCAAATGCGTGATTCAGGGTTTGCATGGCCTGTTATTGAAAGTTATGTGCGTTATGCACAAGGTATCGAGTTTGCTCAAAAAATTCGTATTCGTGCCATTTTAAAAGAATGGGAAAACCGTTTAAAAATTGAATATCAAATTTTTAATGCTGAATCGGGTAAACGTTTGACGAAAGGATTTACCTCACAAGTTGCTGTAGATATGAGTACACGTGAAATGTGTTATCAATCTCCACAAGTTTTGTTCGATTGCTTAAATGCTTGGTCTGAATTTAAGGCTGGAAAATAAAATGAATATGCAAAAATCACGATTTTTAAATGTTTTTATCAGCTTTGTGATGAGTTTATTTGCGTTATTAAGTACAACAACTCACGCACAAAATTCAGATCTTAAACAAATTTTTACTCAGCTTTCAGCATCTTCTGTTGTGCGTGCTAACTTTGTGCAACATAAAAAATTAGCATCTTTAAATAAAACCTATGTATCTAAAGGTACTGTGGTTTTTACTAAAAATAGCGGTGTGCTTTGGCAAATTCAAAGTCCTGTAAAAGCAGATTTAATTGTTACACCTAAAAAAATTGTACAAAAAACACAACGTACATATAGTCAAATTGAGGTGGATAAAACACCTTATGGTTCGGTTGCAACCATGTTTTTACAGTTGATGTCTGGTAATGAAACCGCTTTGGCAAAAAACTTTAATGTAGTTTCTGCAAATTATTCGCCAACGAAATGGAATGTATCTTTAACGCCAAAAAGTGGTTTATTTAAAAAGCTTTTTGTAAAAGTAGATGCACAAGGTCAGCGTTATGTAGATCAAATTGTGATTCAAGAACAAGCAAATAACAGTACAACCATTCGTTTTAGTCAGCAAACAGCTCAACCTCAAACATTAACGGCAGCTGAAAATGCACTTTTCCAATTGGCAAAATAGGTGCACAGCCGCTTGGCTGATTGTTTTAAGTATTATTGCGATAGTGCTTGGAGCAGCATGGCTTAATAAAGATATTAGGATTCAGACTAATATTTTTGCTTTGCTTCCTGAAACGCACCAAGATGCCCGTTTAGAAAAAGCACAGCAATATGTTAGTGATCAGCTCAATAATAAAGTGTTTGTGGTGCTTGATGCCAAAGACGATGCATCTTTAAAACAAGCAACTCAAGACATTCAGTCTGAAGTAAAACAAAGTGATTTATTTCAGCCATTAAAACCACAATTAGATAATGAAAAATTTGCCAAAGCTTTATATCAACATAAAGTTGGCTTATTGAATGAAAATGATAAAACGCTTTTAGAGCAAAAGGATTATCAGGCACTTACAGAACAAAGTATGTTGCAAATGATGAGTCCGGGCATGCCAATAACAGCAGAACTTTTACAACAAGATCCGCTATTATTTTTTCCACGTTATGTAATGGATTTGTCTGCTTTACAATCGCAAACAGATATTCAATTAGAAGATGGTTTTGCCACTATTCGTGATGATAAGGGAATTTCACGACTTTTAGTTTTAGAACTAAAAAGTAGCCCTTACAATATTGATTACCAAGAAAAAACTGCTAGTTTTATTGATGCTTTAAACCAAAAAATTAAACAACATAATGTAGAACCACATTGGACAGGCACGCTGATGTTTGCTCAGTTTGGTACAAGTTCAGCTCAAGAAGAAATTTCGACTATTGGTGTTGGTTCTACACTTGGAATTTTACTTCTTGTGTGGTTTGGCTTTCGCTCTGTGCGTCCAATGCTGACAGAAATGGTTGCAGTTGGAACAGGATGTTTAGTTGCCTTTGCTGCAACATACTTAGTGTTTGATGAAATTCATTTAATGACTTTGGTGTTTGGCGCAAGTTTAATTGGTGTATGTGTCGATTTTTCATTTTATTTCATGGCATTGCAATCTCAGCATAGAAATATCAATGGATTTAAAGTTTTAACGCCAGTTTTACCAAGTTTGTTTGTAGGTTTGCTAACGACATTATTTGCTTATGTTGTTTTAAGTTTCACACCATTTCCTGGCTTTAGACAAATTGCTGTGTTTTCTATGGTGGGTTTAACCGCAGCGTGGATTACCAGTATTTTATTATTGCCAAGACTTCCTGCTTTAAATGCTGAACCTGCAATTCGAACTTTAAGTTTTATTGGAAAAATTCGTAGTTTTGTACAGGCGAATAATCCACTTCGTTATGGTCTAATTCTTGTTATTTTGCTTGTAACTACAACGAGTTTATTTTTCTTAAAAAGTAATGATGATATTCGCAATTTGCAGAGTATGGACCAAAAACTTAAACAAGAAGATCAATACGTTCGTGATCGTTTTATGCAACAGCAAGGTAGTGACTATTTTGTTGTAAGTGGCACGACACCTAAAGAACTTGAGAAAAATGAACAGACTTTATTATTGCAATTAGAACAACTGAAACAAAATGGAAAAGTTGAAGGTTTTCAAGCTTTAGGGCAGTGGTTACCATCTATTCAACAGCAACAACACAATATTCAATTATTAGAACAAATTCCACGTGAAACATTAACTGAATATGCACAAGCAATGCAGTTAGATACACAAGATATTTTAAGCTGGCAGCAGCGTTTAAAACAGCAACCATTACTCACTGAAAAAATCTTTGCAGAACATCCACTCGCATTTTTACAAATGAGTGCAACTGAGCGTTTGGTGATGTTGCAAGGTGTTCATAATAATCAGGCCATCCAAAGTCTAATGGGTGAAGATGTTCAGTTGCTGCAACCAGTTCATCAACTTTCACAATTGTTTAAAGAGCATCGTATTCATGCGCAGTGGTTACTATTATCTGCCATTGTTTTACTGATGATTGGTTTAGGTGTGCTTTACGGTAAAAAGTCCATTTTACCTTTAGTTTTACCTGTCACTATGGCGCTCATGACTACGTTTGCGATTCAGGCTTGGCTTGGTGTTGAAATTAACTTATTCAGTATTATGGGGACATTTCTAATTATGGGGATTGGCGTGGACTATGCGATTTTTTATCGCCATGGACATGATCATCCTCAAGTTGTTGGCATGGCATTGTTCTTATGTATGATGTCGACATTTTTTGGTTTTGGTTTGCTTTCATTTAGTCAAACTTATGCCATTCATTGTTTTGGATTAACTGTTTTATTAGGCGTAATTTTCGCATTTATTTACGCAACATTGTTTACATCATCAGATGATAAGCATGTTGTGATTAACAACATCAGTCAAAGAGCTGAAGGTTTGGAGTAAGATTGCATGAGTACAATGCAAAAAACAGATATTTTAATTATTGGGGCGGGACCTTCTGGTAGTTCGGCAGCAGCATTGCTAAAACAGAAAGGATATGATGTTACTATTATTGAAAAACAGCATTTTCCACGGTTTTCTATTGGTGAATCTTTGCTTCCTCAGTGCATGGTATTTTTAGAAGAAGCAGGATTGCTTGATACTGTGCGTGATCATGTTGAAGAGTGCGGATTCCAATTTAAAAATGGCGCAGCTTTCTTAAAAGGAAAAAAACGTAGCTTTTACGATTTCACTAAAAAATTTAGCGAAGGGCCGGGAACAACTTGGCAAGTAAGACGTGCAAGCTTTGATCATATTTTGGCGCAACAAGCTGAAAAGATGGGATCGGATATTCGTTTTGGTCATGAAGTATTAGCTGTTAATGTTGAGCCTGAACAGCCTATTTTGACTGTAAAAACTGAACAAGGTGAAACCTATCAAATTCAAGCAAAATTCTTATTAGATGCAAGTGGCTTTGGTCGTATTTTACCTAAGCATTTAGACTTAGAAAGCCCATCAGATTTTCCTGTGCGTCGTGCTGTATTTACCCATATTGAAGATGGAGTTTTAGATGATCCTGAATTCGATCGTGAAAAAATTCTAATTACAGTCCACGAAAAAGATCCACGTGCATGGTATTGGCTCATTCCATTTGCAGATGGTCGCGCATCTTTTGGTGTAGTTGCCGAAGAAGATTTCTTTGAAAAATATGGCTTTGATGGTAGTAGCGATTACGATGTTGCTGCTTTGCAACGTCGTATTTTAGCTGATGATGAAGCACTTTCTCATGTACTTCGTAATGCAAAATTCGATACGCCTGTGCGTACATTGGTCGGTTATTCTGCAAATGTGAAACATTTGGCACAGCGTAACTATGCACTGTTAGGAAATGCGGGCGAATTTTTAGATCCTGTATTCTCATCGGGTGTTACCATTGCGTTGAAATCATCAAGTATGGTTGTGCCTTTGGTAGATCAATATATTAAAGGCGAAAATATTAATTGGATGGAACAATATGAAAAACCGCTACGTGCGGGAATTCAAGTGTTCCGTGCTTATGTTGAAGCTTGGTATACAGGTGAATTTCAGAATGTTGTATTCTCAAATCATCAAGAGAATAATGTTCGTAGCATGATCGCATCTTTACTTGCAGGTTATGCTTGGGATCAAACAAACCCCATTTATAAAAATGCGAAAAAACGTTTAAGCACAATTGCTGAATATTGCCGCGAAGATCAGTAAGGAAAAAGGACAGAAATGGACTTCAAGCCTCGTTTAAAACTTACAGCAACGTTATTGGCAACAGCACTATTTTGTAGTGCTTGCCAATCTCTAATTCCATCTGCTCAAGGTTTGGTTACGCCAAGTTGGGTTGCTCAGTCTTATCAACGTCAAGACCAAATTGAAGTTGAGTGGAAAAAGCACAGTTTTAGCTTTTTGTTATATCAACAGCAAAATGGACAAAACTTGGAAATGGTTGCTTTAAGTTTGACGGGGCAACAACTATTTAAATTGAGTTTTGATGGCAAAAAAGTAGATGTTCAACAACGTATTAATCAAATGAAATTACTACCATTTGAATATATTGTGCGTGATTTACTTTATGCAACATATCCTAACTTTTCACAGTTGCAAGGCAGTCAAATACGTGTTGAAACAAATCCATCAACACAGAAAATTTATATTCAGCAACAAGCCGTTTTAGAAATTATTCATCAGCCAGATTCAATTGAGTTGAATAATTTGCAAGTGCCATATCAAATGGTCATTAGCTCAATAGATGAAAGCTTAGAAAGTGATGAGGCTTCAAATGCACAATAAAATTGGTGCAGATTATTCTGCTGTTGGTATTCAATTTAGTGTGGGTTTATCTGCTTTAGGTGAAAGCCCTGAGCAAATGAAGGTAGCATTAAGTACGAACGTGAATACATTTACGCAATGTTCAGAGTTTATTGCTGAAAAGAAAGTATGGGTTGGTGCTTGTGCATCTGAACTTATTCAAGATGTTCCTTTAAGTTTAAAGCAGTCAGATTCAAGAAATTTAAGATTTGCATTAACTGCATTACAACGTATTGAATCAAATATTCGTGAATATACAGCTCAGTTTTCTAAAGTTCGTTTAGGTGTAGTTCTTGGTACATCAACTTCAGGTATTGCAGATAACGAAGTTATTTTAAAACAACATTTTCGACATAATGAAGATGTTGAAGTGATTCATAAAAAACAAGAAATGGGCAGTTTAGCGAAAGACTTACAACAATATTTAGGTTGGGAAGGTCCTGCTTATACAATTTCTACAGCATGTTCATCGAGTGCAAAAGCAATGGCTGCAGGTCAGCGCTTAATTAATGCAGGCTTGGTTGATGCTGTACTTGTGGGTGGAGTCGATACACTTTGCCAACTTACCTTGAATGGTTTTAATTGCTTAGAAAGCTTGTCACATGATATTTGCCAACCCTGTGGTAAAAACCGAGATGGTATTAATATTGGTGAGGCGGCAGCATTATTTTTAATCTCTAAAGATCAAGCACCTGTTATGTTTTTAGCAGCAGGCGAATCTATGGATGCTTGGCATATTTCAGCACCACATCCTGAAGGAAAAGGTGCAGCAGAAGCCATGCAAAAAGCTTTAGACATGGCAAATTTAAAAGCATCAGATATTGGTTATTTAAATATGCATGGCACATCAACTGTGCAAAATGATGCGATGGAAATTAAAGCTGTACGTAAAGTTTTTGAAAATATTGATGTGCCACTCAGTAGTACGAAGCATAAAACAGGACATTGTTTAGGTGCTGCAGGTGCAATTGAAGCTTATATTTGCCAACATATTTTGCTTGATCAATCTTGGTTGCCTTTGCATCATTCTGGTGTTTTAGATCCTGAATTAGATGATCAAAATTATGTTTTAAATACAAATTTAGATAAGCCTATTCAATATGTAATGAGTAACTCATTCGCATTTGGTGGTAGCAATATTAGTATTATTTTAGGGACAAGTTTTAAATGATGGATGCAGTAAAGTTTATTCCACATGAAAAGCCCATGGTTTTTGTTGATCACTTAATTGAAGTGACAGATGAAAAGGCAATTGCGGAATTACATATTACGCCAGACTTAATGTTTTGTGAGCCCGAAGGTCTACCAACGTGGACAAGCATTGAAATTATGGCGCAAACAGTCAGTGCCTATGCAGGATTCCAAGGTCGAAAAAAAGGTGAAAATCCTAAAATAGGCTTTTTATTGGGTACGCGGAAAATGCATATTCCTGTGCCATATTTTGCAATAGGTGATGTTGTTAGAATTTGTATTGAACAACATTATTTACATGAAGGTTTAGGGCAATTTCAATGTGAAATTGAATATAAAGAACATAAAATATGTGCAATGTTAAGTGTTTATGAACCACAAGAAATTGATCAAATTATTGGAAAATTAAAGTGAATAAAAGAATTTTAGTAACAGGATCAAGCCGTGGTATTGGTAAAGCCATTGCAATTGAATTAGCAAAAGCAGGATTTGATGTTACTGTTCATGCAAGATCAAGACAACAAGAAGCAGAACAAGTTGCAGAAGAAATTAAATCATTTGGGCGTAATAGCCATGTATTAATGTTTGATGTAAATGATCGCGAAAATATTCTACACATATTAGAAAAAGATGTTGCAGATCATGGTGCATTTTATGGTGTTATTCTGAATGCAGGACTTACTCGAGATGGCGCATTTCCTGCTTTAACCGATGAAGATTGGGATCATGTTGTGGATACATCTTTGCATGGTTTTTATAACGTATTAAAACCACTTGTTATGCCAATGATTCGTTTAAAACAAGGTGGTCGTATTGTGACTTTATCTTCTGTTTCAGGAATTATGGGGAATAGAGGGCAGGTGAATTATAGCGCTGCAAAAGCAGGCTTAATTGGTGCAACAAAAGCACTCGCACTTGAATTAGCAAAAAGAAAAATTACTGTAAATTGTGTTGCACCTGGTTTAATTGAAACCGAAATGGTGTCGGAAGAAGTAAAAGAACATGCTTTAAAAATGATTCCACTTCAAAGAATGGGGCAGGTGGAAGAAGTTGCTAAAGTTGTAAAATTTTTATGTAGCGATGATGCAGCTTATATCACTCGCCAAGTCATTTCAGTGAATGGGGGATTAATTTAATGAAGCGCGTTGTTGTTACAGGAATGTCAGGAATCACTTCTTTAGGTGAAACAGCAGATCAAATTTTTGAACAGTTCCACCTAGGTAAAAGTGGCATTCGTTATATGCCAGACTGGGAAGTGTATACAGATTTACGCAGTAAATTAGGCGGGCCAGTAGAATCATTTACTGTGCCAAGTCATTTTAATCGTAAAGTGACACGAGGCATGGGGCGTGTTGCACTCATGTCTGTAATTTGTGCAGAAAAAGCATTAGAAAATGCAGGTTTACTAAATGATCCAGTTTTAAAAAGTGGTGAAACAGGCGTTGCATATGGTTCATCTGCAGGTAGTGTAAATGCTATTGGCGAGTTTGGTGCAATGTTGTTAGATAACAACATGAATCAACTTAATGCTACAACTTATATTCGTATGATGTCTCATACGAGTGCTGTAAACATGACAGTATATTTTGGTTTAAAAGGTTTAACCTTGCCAACATCAAGTGCATGTACTTCAGGTTCAATGGCAATTGGCCAAGCATATGAAGCAATTAAATACGGCAAACAAAAGGTAATGCTTGCAGGTGGTGCAGAGGAATTAAGCGCAGCGGGATCTGCTGTATTTGATGTCTTACTTGCAACAAGTGCGCAAAATGATCATCCAGAAAAAACACCAAGACCTTTTGAAAAAAATAGAGACGGTTTGGTTGTTGGTGAAGGTGCAGGATGTTTAATTCTAGAAGAATATGAACATGCTAAGGCACGTGGTGCAAAAATTTATGCAGAAATTGTTGGTTATGGTAGTAATACAGATGGTCAACATGTAACACGTCCAGATTCAGAAATGATGGGGCGATGCATGCAATTGGCACTAAAAGATGCTGAACTTAGTGCAGGTGATATTAATTATGTGAATGCACATGGAACATCTACAGATCAAGGCGATATTGCTGAATCTCAAGCAACAGCACGTATTTTAGGTAAAAAACCAATTAGCTCATTAAAGAGTTATTTTGGACATACTTTGGGTGCATGTGGAGCACTTGAAGCATGGTTAAGTATTGAAATGATGCTACGTAATGAATTTACCCCAACCTTGAATTTAGATGAAGTAGATGAAGCGTGTGGCGATTTAGACTATATCGTTGGTGAAGCTCGTTCAATGCAAGCCGATATTATTATGAGTAATAATTTTGCCTTTGGTGGAATTAATACATCTCTAATTTTCAAGAAAATTGCTTAAAGAGATGTAAGAAGTTTTGCAGTGAAATTTTAAGTAATAATTTTGACAATGTTTTAGGCTAAGTAAATTTACTTTCCTGATTCATTGTTAGATAGTTGAAACTTAAAATATAAAAGTGATGTTATTCATTAAAAATGCCATTGCTTGAATGTTTAGATTAGATAAATATATGTATGTCCAATTTTCAAAAGCAAACATTGAAAATAATAAATTTTAAGAGGGAAATATCATGTTGTTAAAGAGAATTTATTTTGCAGCAATTCTTGGTTTAGTTGGGGTTTCTTCGGCTTATGCAGCAGATGAAGCGCATAATTTTAATTTTAGAGAAGCTGTTGATCGTGCTGTAGCTGATGGTGTTTTAGATGGTTCTGTGAAATTCTATTTGGCAGGAACACGCTCTGGTGGTAAAGCAATTGCAAGAGGCTTAGTAACGAATAAAAAAACCAATGGTTTTGGGAAGTCTGCTGAAAAAGCATGTGATCATGTTTTACGTTCTGCACTTATTCAATTCCAAAATACTGCAAAAGCACGTGGTGCAAATGCGGTTACTAACTTGGTAAGTTATTACAAATCGAACACTTCAAAAAGTACTACAACGTATGAATGCCATAAAGGTACAGCAATTGCTGGTGTTGCTTTAAAAGGTGATATCGTAAGATTCTAATTTTGAAATTGAGTTGAGCAAATGAATAAGCATAAATTAATCACAATTCATGTGAATTCATTGGCTCAACTTGTTCTACTAGAAAAAGCTAATTTTCCAGATATTCGCTCTTATAATTATTATAAAAAAGAACAAATTTATACTCAGCGTAATCAATATTTATCGAGCGCATTAAACACTGAAATTTTGAATGAGCACATTGTTCCAACAGAGTTTGGTAAGCCTTATTTAGAGCAACATCCAACATTTAATTTTAACCATAGTCATAGCCAAAAAAATTATGCTTTGGCGCTAAGTCGTTCCGTAAAAGATTTGGGTATTGATGTTGAAGATTTAGATCGAAAAGTACGTTTTGAAGCTTTGGCGCAACATGCTTTTCATCCTAAAGAATTAGAAATTTGGAACAGCTTAGAACAACAAAAAGAATATTGGTTTAAGGTTTGGACAACAAAAGAAGCTGTACTTAAAGCAGCTGGTCTAGGTATTCGAATTAACTTAAATGAATTTGATACACAGGTTCATTCAGAACAAAATGGTGGGATGTGTAGTCATCCGCAAATAGGCACGTTTGCTTATCAAAATTTTCAACTTGCTCATATTATGCTAACCGTTGCATGGAGATCTGAGCAGTCTTGCAACGGTTTTAATTTGCCAGAAATACAAATACATCAGCATTAAAAAAGCCCATCTTATGATGGGCTTTTTATTGAGTTTAGAAAAGAAAGTTAAATAACTTCTTCTTCATCAAACTCTGGTTTAACTTGCACAATGAAATCTTGGCGGTTAATACCACGCCATAAAGCAAAGGCAGTACCAATGTAGATAGATGAATATGTACCCACAAATACACCTACAAACATTGCTACAGAGAACCATTTCAGACCATCACCACCCATAAACATCATTGCAACAACAACAAGCAATAAAGTCATAGATGTGTGGATGGTACGACGTAAGGTTTCAGTCAATGCAATATTGATGATTTCTAATGGCGAAGCACCACGAATTTTACGGAAGTTTTCACGAATACGGTCAGATACAACGATGTTATCGTTGAGTGAGAAACCAATAATCGCAAGTAATGCTGCAAGAACTGTTAGGTCGAAAGGCCACTGCATCATGGCGAAAATACCCAAAGTCACCACAATATCGTGGAACAATGAAAGTACTGCACCCATCGCAAGTTTAAATTCGAAGCGAACTGTTACGTAAACAAGCATTAATAATAATGCTAAAGCAACAGCACTAGCAGAACGAAGATAAAGCTCGTTACCTACTTGACCACCTACAACATCAACTTTATGCACAACAGTAGCATTATCTGGCAATTGAACAGCTTTGTTAATGACGTTGTTCATATCTTCTGCTTTCATTTCTGATTGCACAGGCATACGAACCATAAGGTCGCGGTTTGAACCTAAAGTTTGAACAACAGGATCACGGAAACCGGCTTTAGCTAAAGCAGCAGAAACATCGGTTGCTTCAACAGGTTTAGCATAGTTTAGTTCTGCTGCAATACCGCCAGTAAAATCTAAACCAAGGTTTAAACCTTTCGTTGCAATAAAGAAGATACTTGCCACTGTAATGAGAATTGAAAACAATGCAGCAGGCATCGCAATTTTCATAAATGGAATAATACGTTCTTCTTCAGGGCGACCGTATTTTTTTGAATCTAGTTGAGTATTATCAGTCATCATCGATCTCCTAAATGCTCAACTTTTTCAAGTTACGTTTTTTGCCATAAATGATTTGAACAATTGCACGCGTTACTGTAATCGCAGTGAACATTGAGCAAACAATACCAATCATTAATGTAATGGCGAAGCCTTTAATAGGACCTGTACCAATTGCAAATAAAATGAACGCAACAAGGAATGTTGTTAAGTTTGAGTCGAAAATGGTGTTATACGCACGGTCATAACCTGCCACAATTGCTTGTTTAGGCGAGGCTCCCCATTTCATTTCTTCTCGTATTCGCTCACAAATAAGTACGTTGGCATCGACCGCCATACCAATGGTAATTACAATACCTGCAATACCTGGAAGGGTGAGGGATGCACCAAGCCAAGACATTACTGTCAAAATCATGGCAAGGTTAAGTACAAGTGCAAAGTTTGCGATTAAACCAAATAGGCGGAAGAAAACTACCATCCAAATCGCAACGAGTAAGAAACCAATTTGAGTTGAAAGAACACCTTTGTCGATGTTTTCCTGACCTAAGCTTGGACCAATAACACGTTCTTCAACGAAGTACATTGGTGCGGCTAAAGCACCAGCACGTAACATTAATGCAAGTTCTGCTGCTTCTTGTGGAGAATCTAGACCTGTAATACGGAATTGCGAACCTAATACTGCTTGAATTGTTGCAGCATTAATTACAACAGATTCTGTATAAGGTGTGCGTACTTCAGTTTGCGCACCAGTTTCTGGATCTTGAACGTAGCTAATACGTTGTTTGTTCTCAATGAACAATACAGCCATACGTTTGCCAACTGCATTACGTGTTGCATCCGACATTAACTTACCACCAGAAGAATCTAGGGTAATGTTAACTTCAGCACCGCCAGAATCTTGGCTAAAGCCTGAAGATGCATTTTGAACACGTTCACCCGTTAAAATACGAGTGCGGTTTAGTAATAACTGACGACCACTATCAAGCGATTGGAATGCAAATGCTTCTGTGCCAGGAGGGGCTTGATCTTTTAATTGACCTGTATATGAGTCAATGTGTTGATCGTTTAAATCAGATACCAAACGGAATTCTAAGTTTGCTGTACGACCTAATACACGTTTTGCTTCAGCAGTATCTTGCACACCAGGAAGTTCAACCACAATACGGTTGCTACCTTGGGTTTGTACAAGTGCTTCGGCAACACCTAACTCGTTAATACGATTACGTAAAGTTGTTAAGTTTTGATTAACTGCATAAGACTGAATTTCTTGTTTGCGTACATCAGTATAAGTTAAACGTAAAGTTGAACCTTCAGTTGTAGCAACAGCTTGTTGTGTATATTCATTACCATTTCGGCGTAAGAAATCTCCAGCTTCATCGCGGTCAGAATTATTTGCGAATTGAACTGTGATGACATTATTGTTCAGCGAAAGGCTGTTGAATTTAATTTTATTATCACGGAGTTGACGGCGTAAATCTGTTGCTGATGTTTCCATACGCTGACTAATGGCTTTGTCCATATCTACTTCAAGTAGGAAGTGAACACCACCACGCAAATCTAGACCTAACTTCATTGGTTTTGCACCAATTTTTTGAAGCCATTCTGGAGTTGTAGGCGCAAGGTTAAGAGCAACAACATAATTGTCACCAAGACCGCGACGTAACGCATCTTTTGCTTTTAATTGTGCTTCAGATGAATCTAAACGTAATAATGCGGCATTATTGGTGAAACTATTGTCATGACTGGCAATGTTTTCGCTTTTTAAAATTTGCTCTGCTTTTTGTATGATGCTTTGATCAATTTGGGTACCAGCTTTGGCACCAGAAATTTGAACAGCAGGTTCATCTGGATACAAACTTGGCAGGGCATATAATGTACTAATCACAAGAACAAATAGAATTAGTAGATATTTCCATGCTGGGTAACGCATTTATTTTCTTCTTAAAATGAAAAAAGTCGTGCGAATCGCACGACTAATTTTTGATTAAAGATTATTTAATGTGCCTTCAGGAAGAACTGAAATCACGCTTGCACGTTGAATTTTCACTTCAACACCACGGCTCAATTCAATAACAGCGAAGTCGCCTTCAATCTTAAGGACTTTACCCATAAGACCACCAGCAAATACAACCTCACTTCCAACACCTAAGCTTTCAACTAACGCGCGGTGTTCTTTTGCACGTTTAGATTGAGGACGCCAGATTAAGAAGTAAAAGATTGCAACGAATACAGCAATCATACCTAAGTTAGCAATTAAGCTAGGTTGTTGTGCAGCTTCGCCCGCTGCATGAGCAGTAGAAATGAAAAGACTCATTTGATTTTCCTAAATTAAAAAACTGTAATTAACTACATGATAATAAATTAACTTGTAAGCAATTTACCTTGTCTTTTTCTTCAGCGCAAACACTGAAATATTAATCTTGCGGACAAGGTGGAACTTCTAAGCCACGACGAGCATAAAAATCTGCTACAAACTCATCAAATGTACCGTTATCTAAAGCATCACGCATTGCTTCTGTAAGGCGCAAATAATAACGTAAGTTATGAATCGTCCCTAACATAGAGGCAAGCATTTCACCGCATTTTTCTAAATGGAATAAATACGAACGAGTGAAGTTGGTGCATGTGTAGCAATCGCAATGTGCATCAAGCGGGCTTTGATCATGACGATATTTCGCATTACGAATACGAACCAAACCATCAGTCACAAAATAATGACCATTACGGGCATTACGCGTTGGCATTACGCAGTCGAACATGTCGACACCACGACGCACAGCTTCTACGATATCTTCAGGTTTTCCTACACCCATTAAGTAACGAGGTTTATCTGCTGGCATTTGCTCAGGAAGATAATCCAATACTTTAATCATTTCTTCTTTAGGTTCGCCTACTGAAAGACCACCAATTGCATAGCCATCAAAGTCGATGTCGAGCAAACCTTTAAGTGATTCTTCACGAAGATCTTCGTACATACCACCTTGAATAATACCAAATAGGGCATTACGGTTTTTCAGTACATCGTGATGTTGAGTTTTACAACGCTTTGCCCAACGTAAAGAAAGTTGCAAAGATTTTTGCGCTTCTTCACGAGTTGCAGGATAAGGCGTACATTCATCAAAAATCATTACAATGTCAGAATTCAATGTATGTTGAATATCCATTGAAATTTCTGGTGAAAGGAAAACTTTTGAACCATCAATAGGAGAGCGGAACGTTACGCCATCTTCTTTAATTTTACGCATAGCGCCAAGACTAAACACTTGGAAGCCGCCTGAATCCGTAAGAATAGGTTTATTCCATTTCATGAAACCGTGTAAGCCGCCGTGTTCACGGATTACATCTAAACCAGGGCGTAAATATAAGTGAAAGGTATTGCCAAGAATAACTTGAGATTTAATTTCCTCAATATCTCGTGGGAGCATACCTTTTACGGTACCGTAAGTTCCAACAGGCATAAACATTGGTGTTTCAACAACACCATGCTCTAGGGTCAAACGACCACGTCGAGCACGGCCCGACTGCCCTAATTTTTCAAACTTCATAAAATGTCCAAATCATGGCGAAAAAACAGTTCGCTGATTAAATGTGCTAAAAGTCCAATATTTTCCTAGATTCTTGTATGAAACGCTAGCTTTATCGAGTTTTAACTCTGTAATTTTTGTTTATGAAAATCTAAAGTTACTGTCATAAACCATTTATTGAAATAAATGTGGCTTGTTAAAAATTTGGACGATAATCGAAACTTTGAGAAGCTTGATTATCTCTAAATGGGCGAAGCTTCTTTTTCCCAAGTGTTGCAGTGTTAATAATATTGTTTGGGAAAATTTGAATATGATTATTGAACAGCTCAACATTTCTATTGAAGATGGTAATAGCAGCAGAAACATTGTCATTTTGTTCTTCAATTTCACTCATCATTTTTAGATAAAGTTCATTGGCTTTTAATTCAGGATAATTTTCGACAACAACATTTAAGTTACGCATTAATTCTTTACTTAAGCTTTCAACACGTTGTAATTGAGAGACATCACTTGTATTTAAGTTGAGGTTCAAAATGTTTTGACGTAATTCAGTTACTTTTTCTAAAGTGCCTTTTTCAAAGCTAGAATATTGTTCAACTAGAGGTGCTAAATCATCTAATACTTTTATTTTTTGACGTTCGTATGTTGCTACATCTGACCAAGCCCGAATTGAAGCATTATGATGTCTTACAATATTATTTCTAATCATAATAATAGCTACAGTTATTGTAATTAGAACCAATAAAACAATAATCATCCCCATAATATATTCCTTGTTTTAATCTTTAGTTAAGAAGAGCATTAAATCACGTTGTAGTTGCTCTAAATGCGGTAATTTAAATGTACGTAAATGACCACGTAAAGCAGAGATATCTTCAACAGTTTTATCATTTTTAGAAATTTGGAATAGATTTTTCGCGCCCATAAAACACATTACATTTTTATCTGGGTGAAAGAGCAATTCGCCATTTTGATGATTAAAAAAGTTAGCAAGCTTTAGCGTAAGCACAGGCGTTAGTGTTTTTGCTAAATGCATGTCGCTTGTGCCAAAGAAATCGATTTTTCTATTTGCTGCAATATAGTTACTTTGCCATTCATGCAAATAAGGATAGTTAAATTTTTTAGAGATAGATGTGACTGCTAATCCCTGAATATCGATATTAAAAATGAAAGCACCCCAAAGCCTTTTTTCAATTTCAGTTGTTTTTAGAGTCACACCATGTTGTTGTTTTTCTATAGCTTCGGTTACGTAACTATATGAAAAAATGAGAACAGAGCGCTCAATACCTTGATGATCAATCCAAGTTGTTGAGGCATAGGAATCTATATTATTCGAATGATAGCCACGGTTAAAAATAGGGAAAAGATTTTTTAAATATACTGTAAATAAATGAGCATTAATTGTATGCCCAAGATATGGAGGCGGTCTGTTAAATTCGAGCTGATATTTTTTTGCAATTATGGTTTTTTCTAAATATGAAGTGACGCTTTGAATCTCTTCGTTATCTTCATAGGTAATATATGACCAAAAAATTGCCGAACATCCTGCAAATAAACACAACTGTGCCCATATATTTGAGGGTGATATAAAAATGGCAAGAGATAATATTGCGCCTAAAATACCTAATAAGAGGGGCAGTTTATTATCAAACTTTAATGTGTGATTTGCATTCCAAGGGTGTAAGCCATCAAGTATGTCTTGATGGCTACGTGCTTGACGACCTAATTCTTTAAGCCTATCTATATTGTTAAAAACAACAGCATTCTTTTTTCTGCGAATGTGGATTGAGTGTCTAACACTATCTATAGGCATAATTAGAACTACTTCGTTGCTGTGGAATCAACTAGCATGGCATCGCCATAACTAAAGAAACGGTATTTTTCTGCCACAGCATGATGATATGCCTTCAAAATGTTTTCTTGCGTTGAAAGTGCAGAAACCAACATTAATAAGGTAGATTCTGGTAAATGGAAGTTTGTAATTAAACGATCAACTACTTTAAATTCATAACCTGGGTAAATGAAGATTTGAGTATCGCCAGTCCAACCTTTTAACTCACCGCCATTTGCTTGAGCCGCACTTTCTGTTGCACGAGTTGCTGTTGTACCTACAGCAATCACTTTATTACCGCGAGCTTTGGTTTCTTTAATAAGTTGCATTGATGCATCTGATACATCACACCATTCGCTATGCATAATATGGTTTTCAATGTCATTGGTACGAACAGGTAAGAACGTGCCAGCACCTACATGCAAAGTCACAAATGTTTTGTTAATGCCTTTTGCTTCAAGTTGATTTAAAAGTTCTTGGTCGAAGTGTAGGCTTGCAGTTGGTGCTGCAACACTTGCAAGTTTTGTAGGATTGTTGAAAACAGTTTGGTATCGCGCAGTATCAATATCTTCAGCTTCACGATTGAAATATGGTGGAATTGGAAGTTTTCCGTATTTATCGAGCACATCTAAAATAGGTTGAGAAAACTCAACAATAAATAGATTTTCGTGACGACCTGTTACAGTCACTTTAACTTCATCTACACCAATAAATAATTCTGCACCTGCTTTAGGTGAATTACTTGCTTTAATGTGGCAATGTGCAACAAAAGGTATTTGCATGCGTTCGACTAAAACTTCAACTGCACCGCCACTTGCTCGTTTACCTTTTAAGCGTGCTTTCATTACTTTTGTGTCATTAAGAACTAGCAAATCACCAGGCTCTAGTAAATCTAGAATATTGGTAAAATGTAGGTCGTGATGTTGACCTTGTGCATCTAAGTGCAAAAGACGAGAAGCACTACGAGTTTCAAGTGGATAGCGAGCAATAAGCTCATCTGGGAGATCGAAATTAAAGTCGGAAAGTTGCATGATTAATTAGAGCAAACACATATATTAAAACTGTGCTTAGTATATGCTTTTTTAAGTTTTATAGATGATATTGAGTGATTATAAGTCAAAAAAAATAAGACTGATTTAAAAATATACAATTGTTTTAAACTTGCGTTGACAAGTTTTTGAAACGGAGTAATATAGCAGCATCCCGAGGTGGTGAAATTGGTAGACGCGGTGGATTCAAAATCCACTATCAGAGATGATGTGTCGGTTCGAGTCCGACCCTCGGGACCATCTACCTAAAAAGGCTCTAAGCACATTAAGACTTAGAGCCTTTTTTTATTGTCTGAAATAAGTGGTTTTGAAGATTAAAGATTGATAAATTATTCATTTGGTGTGTTATTTTAAGCGAAACTATTCATTCAAACTTTCTTATAGTTTTCACAAACTAAAATTTATATAAGCGTTAATCAAAATGATTATTTTGATAATTAAATAAAATTACAAATCTAGTTTATTTAACTGTGCTTTACTCTTCATTTTTATGGTTATCTTCTCATTTGTCTTGTTAAATGTGTAATATTTTGTTATTTTTTATTCGTGAATATCGTAGCAGTGATTCGGACATCCATAAGAGACTGTAGGGCCTGTATGAAATTAGAATTACTAGAAATAGGCGAAAAAACTGAACAGCTTGGCGCATGTCGTTTGTCTCTGCTTTTGGGTATTTTATCTGAAGAAAATCAAATTGTTAAATTTTTGAAATTTGCATGCGGTACGCTGCAAATGGATTTTGGGATTTTAGTTTTTAAAGATGAGCCTTATGGTTGGCTTGAATCTGATGGTAAATGCCATGCATTTTTGGCGCAACCACATGAAGAGTATGAGCACTTTTTTTTAGATCAGGCTTATATAGATGAAAATCATCCTAATTATAAAGAAGTATCTGAATATATTTTAGTGCGTGGTGTCGAGCATAAACGCTTTGTAACTATGAGTTTAAAGCACGAAGGTCGATCCATTGGTCATGTGGTTTTATATGATGAGCGCTCAGATATTATTGATAATAAACAATTAAAAATTGTTTTAGAGTTTGTGCAAAGCTTGGTGAATATTATTAAGTTACGCCTTGAAAATGCAGAACTTAAAGAAATGTGTGAGCAACAATCTGCATTAAATGCGAGTAAAACGAAATTTTTCCAAATTATTGCACATGATTTAAGAGCACCATTTCATGGTCTAATGGGCTTTGCAGATGTATTGGCGCATGAGCGAAATACTTTAGATGAAAACGGTGTTCAAGATATTTCTGAATATTTATTGGAAACGTCACAGTCTACTTACAACTTATTAGAAAATTTATTGCAGTGGGCAATGGCAGAAGGTGGGCGTTTTGTTTATCACCCAATTTGTTTCGATTTAACACAATTAACAACCATTGTTCAAAACGTTCTTGCAAGTTTAGCTGCTAAGAAAAATATTGAAATTATTAGTCAAGTATCACCACACTTAAAAGTGTATGCAGATATCAATATGATCACATCAGTTATTCAAAACTTGGTATCTAACGCATTAAAATTCACGTATACCGATGGCAATGGCAAAGTCATTATGAGTGCTGATGAAGATGAACAATATGTTCATATTTATGTTCAAGATACGGGGCTGGGTATGAATGAAAAGCAAATGCAGAATATATTTGACCCTAATTTCACAGTGAGTATTCGTGGAACTTCAGGTGAAAAAGGCACGGGTTTAGGATTGGTATTATGCAAGCGCTTTGTCGATTTAAATCATGGAGCAATTTCTGTGTCTTCAAAAGAAGGTGTTGGAACAACATTTAAAGTATCTTTGCCTAAAAATAAAAAATCTGCTTTGGCGGCATAAAGCTCAAAGAATAAAAATAAATATTCAACCAATTATTTTCCCAATTTGCTTCGAGTACTGCTATAAATAATAAAAATATAAGGCTTCAGGTTTGGGAATGAACTCGGAACAACTGCATAAAACATTACGCGCAAGTCAATATGCTGAACTCGTTTTAGAAAAGCATAAAGAATTAATAGAAAATGATTATGCTTTTGATGCATTTTTAAAGCCTTTAAGTCGCACGCAAATTGCCAATATTGTCGATGAATCTTTAAATGAAATAACAGATGAAAATCAGTGGATGCGCGTAATTCGTATTTTACGCGCACGTCTTATGTTTCGCTGGATTTGGCAAGATGCAAACCAACTAACCAATGTTAAACAACTGACCCAAGAACTGTCATATTTTGCAGATTTAGCTGTTTGTGTTGCTAAAAATTATGCTCGAACAGCATTGGTTGCTAAACATGGCGAACCAATTGGTTATGGTGGGAAAGTTCAAGACCTTATTGTAATTGCAATGGGGAAACATGGCGCTCAAGAACTTAACTTATCAAGTGATATTGATTTGATATTTGCCTTTGATGAGCAAGGCGAAACCAATGGTCGTAAATGCATTGATGTTCAGCAATTTTGTATTTTGTGGGGGCAAAAATTAATTTATTTGCTCGATCACATTACCGCAGATGGATTTGTATTCCGTGTTGATATGCGCTTACGCCCTTGGGGCGATGGCTCTGCACTTGCAATTAGTCATGTCGCTTTAGAAAAATATTTGAGCCAACATGGTCGTGAATGGGAGCGCTATGCGTGGATTAAAGCACGTATTGTGACAGGTGGTGAAGATGGCGATGATTTGCTTGCCATGACACGTCCGTTCGTGTTCCGCAAGTATGTCGATTACACAGCTTTTGAAGCCATGCGCGAAATGAAAGCGATGATTGAACGCGAAGTTCAGCGTCGTAATATTGAAGATGATATTAAGCTTGGTGCAGGCGGAATTCGCGAAGTTGAATTTATTGTTCAGGTTTTTCAGCTTATTTATGGTGGATCAAAACTTGAGCTACAAGATCGTCAATGTTTGGTAAGCCTGAATCATTTAGGAGAAGTTGGTTTACTTGAAGAACAAGCAGTTGCAGAACTTGAAGATGCTTATTTATTTTTGCGCCGTGTAGAACATGCGATTCAAGCTTTAAACGATCAACAAACACAATCTTTACCAACAGAGCCTGATCAACGTGCCCGAATGATTGAAACCTTAGGTTATTCATCTTGGGAAGATTTTCTTCATGTCTTAAATTCAAAGCGTTCAAAAGTCATTTATCAATTTGAGCACTTAATTAAAGAAAAAGAAGTAGATCCTTTAGTTGAAAGCTTTGCTCAAATTGAAAAACAATTAGATGAAGTTTTAGATGAAAATGCCAAGAATTTAGTCTATGAATTTTGGCATGGGCATGCTTTGAAAAAACTTCCTGCAAAAGCTGTTCAGCGCTTAAAAATGTTTTGGCCTCACTTAATTGAAGCTATTTTACAATCCGATAAACCGCAAATGGCTTTGGTTCGCTTAATGCCTTTGGTTGAATCTGTAATGCGTCGAACAGTTTATTTGGTCATGCTCATTGAAAGTAAAGGTGCGCTACAGCGTCTAGTTAAAATGGCAACAGTAAGTCCTTGGATTTGTGAGGAACTAACACATTATCCTGTGCTTCTTGATGAATTTTTATCGATGGATTTTGAATTACCAAAACGTAAAGACTTGGAAGATTCTTTGCGTCAGCAATTACTACGTATTGAAATTGATCAAGTTGAAGATCAAATGCGAGTACTGCGTTTATTTAAAAAGTCGAATGTGCTGACGGTTGCTGCAAGTGATGTACTTGCAGAAAGTCCGCTCATGAAGGTATCTGATGCATTAACCGATATTGCAGAAGTTTCAGTTAATGCAACATTGCATTTGGCTTATCAAATTACTGCGAAAAAACATGGTTATCCATTATGTTTAGATGGGCAACGTTGTTCTTTAGATCATCTTGCATTTGCTGTGATTGGTTATGGAAAAGTAGGCGGAATTGAACTTGGTTATGGTTCAGATTTAGATTTAGTCTTTATTCATTATATGGATGAACAAGCAGATACAGATGGTCAAAAGCAAATTAGTGGCTTTGAATTTGCGATGCGAGTTGCACAGAAGTTTGTTTCACTCATGACAACACAAACTTTGGATGGGCGTGTTTATGAGGTCGATACTCGTTTACGTCCTTCGGGTGAAGCAGGCTTGTTGGTTACAAGTCTAAAAGCATTTGAACAATATCAAAATAAAAGTGCTTGGGTGTGGGAGCATCAGGCATTGGTACGCGCAAGATCAATTGCAGGCGAACAAAGTTTAAGAGAAAAATTTGAGATATTACGCTGTGATATTTTGACACGCGAGCGAAATGAAGAAAATGTGCGTGCTGAAGTTTTAAAAATGCGTGAAAAAATGAAAGACCATCTTGGATCATCTAAAGAGCAAAAAAAAGATGGAATTTTTCATTTAAAACAGGATGCAGGTGGTATCGTTGATATTGAATTTATGGCACAGTATGCTGTATTGGCATGGAGTGGGTCGAATCCAGATCTCGCCCATTACTCCGACAACGTACGAATCCTTGAGGATGCCGCAAAAACAAGTTACTTATCCAGTGACGATGCGACAGCATTGATTCAAGCTTATCTAAGTGAACGCGCCGAGAGTCACCGTTTAGCCCTTGCAAATCAATCCATGCAAGTGAATGCTGCGGACTGGCTTGATACCCGAAAGGTCGTTTGCAAATTGTGGCAAAGATTAATTGATCCAACTGCAAATATAGCGTTGGATAAAAATGACTGTGTATAAAAATTTGGAGTGTGTTTCATGAATTTGGCTGATCGTGATGGTTTTATTTGGCAAGATGGACAATTAGTAGATTGGCGTGAGGCGAAAACTCACGTATTAACACATACTTTGCATTACAGCATGGGTGTGTTTGAAGGTGTCCGTGCTTATGAAACCCCGAATGGAACGGCTATTTTCCGTTTAAAAGAACACACTAAGCGTTTATTAAATTCTGCAAAAATTTATCAAATGAAAGTTCCATTTGATCAAGCGGCATTAGAGCAAGCGCAAATCGACGTTGTTCGTGAAAATAAATTAGCATCTTGCTACCTACGTCCAATTATTTTTATTGGTTCTGAAAAGCTAGGTATTGCTGCAACAGATAATACAATTCACTCTGTTGTTGCTGCTTGGAGTTGGGGTGCTTACCTTGGTGAAGAAGCAATGGCGAAGGGTATTCGTGTTAAAACTTCATCATTTACACACCATCATCCTAACGTGACAATGTGTAAAGCAAAAGCATCTGGTAACTACACGCTTTCTATTCTTGCACATCAAGAAGTTGCTCATTCAGGTTACGATGAAGCAATGCTTTTAGATCCACAGGGTTATGTGTGCCAAGGTTCTGGCGAAAACGTATTTATGGTACGTGATGGTGTGATTCATACACCAGATGTTGCTGGTGGTGCATTAGACGGTATTACACGTCAAACTATTATCACAATTGCAAAAGATCTTGGTTATGATGTTGTAGAACGCCGTATTACGCGTGATGAATTCTACATTGCCGATGAAGCATTCTTCACTGGTACTGCTGCTGAAGTAACACCAATTCGTGAGTACGATGATCGTCAAGTTGGCGAAGGTGTACGTGGTCCAATCACAACACAAATTCAAAAAGCATACTTTGACGCTGTTCAGGGCAAAGACCCTAAATATGCTCACTGGTTAACTTACGTAAAATAAGTTTAAACAGTACAGAAAAGGACTCAACAGAGTCCTTTTTTATTTGATATAATTAAATAATAATTGGTAAAAAAACTAAATTTAATGCTTAATTCATTAATATATTGTGCAAAAATTTTCAGAACACTTTTTGTTTCAGATGAACGATATTTAAAAAAGAGATTTATTAAAAAATTAGGCTATGTTCCAAATTTTAAGAATCCTCAAACGTTTAATGAAAAAGTTACAGCAAGAATGATTCTTAATCGTTGTCCTTTTTATACAACTTTGGCAGATAAGTATGCTGTTCGTGATTTAATAATAGATCGTATTGGCGAGCAACATATAGTGCCACTCGTTGGTGTTTATCAAAAATTTGAAGATATCCAGTTCGATGCCTTGCCACATCAGTTTGTTTTGAAATGTACGCATGACAGTGGCAGTGCTCAAATTTGCACAAATAAAGATAATTTTAATATAGAGCGTGCAAGAACTAGAACAAATCAAAGCCTAAGCATGAATATGTATTATAGAAAAAGAGAGTGGCATTATAAAAATATTACGCCAAGAATTATTGTTGAGAATTATGTCGATTTATATGTTGATCAGGCTACACAGTCAACAATTACAACGTGTCGAGTACATTGTTTTGAAGGTAAGTCCGAGTTTGTAGAGGTTGATGTAATAGGTGTTGATGGTATTGATTATTCGAACATTTACAATACCTTTTGGGAGCTACAACCTTTTACAGTAGATTGTAAAAAAAGTATGCCAAATGAAATTAGCGAGCCTTTAAAATGTACGAAAATGATTGATTTAGCAAATACACTTTGCTTTAAGTATGGTTATAGCCGTGTAGATTTTTTATTAACTAAAGATGAAGTGTATTTTAGTGAAATTACTTTAACACCGAATGCTGGTCGTATGGTAATTGAGCCCAAAGAGTGGGATGAAAAGCTAGGACAGTATTGGAAATCGAACTAAATTCTTACATCGTCACTTTAAGTTCAAATGAAATTAAAGTGACGATAATTTAAATTAGACTTTGTAAAAATCGCGATACCAATCCACAAATTGTTTAACGCCATCATCAACAGAGACCGATGGCTTGTATCCAACACTTTTTTCTAAAGCACTACTATCTGCAAATGTATCAGGTACATCACCAGGTTGAAGAGGCAATAAGTCTAAAATAGCTTCTTTACCTAGCGCTTTTTCAATTGCTTGAATATATTCAATAAGTTTTACAGGATTGTTGTTTCCGATGTTAAATATTCTAAATGGAGCATTACTTGTAGATGGATCAGGGGTATTGCTATCCCAATCAGAATTTGGTTGTGCAATTTGGTCGCTAGAACGAATAACACCTTCTGCAATATCTTCTACAAATGTAAAGTCACGTGTGTGATTGCCGTGGTTAAATACGGGAATAGATTTTTCTTCAATAATATTTTTTGTGAATTTAAAGAGCGCCATATCTGGTCGACCCCAAGGGCCATACACGGTAAAGAAACGTAAACCAGTCGTTGGTAGTTCAAATAAGTGGCTATAACTATGTGCCATTAACTCATTTGCACGTTTGGTAGCAGCATAAAACTGAATAGGGTGGTCAACGCTATGCTTTTCGCTAAATGGCATGGTTGTATTTGCACCATAAACACTACTCGTACTTGCATAAGTTAAATGAGGTGTTTGCGCGTAACGACAAGCTTCAATAATGTTTGTGAAACCAATAATATTACTTTCAACATAACTCATAGGGTTTTCAATTGAGTAACGCACACCTGCTTGAGCGGCAAGGTGAATTACACGATCAAACTGATGATCTTTGAAGCATTGGTCGACAGCAACTTTATCGGCTAAATTCGCACGTATAAATGTAAAATTTCCAGAATTACATGTTGATGTTTGTTTAAGCAAACTAGCTCGAGCTTCTTTTAAAGCAGGGTCGTAGTAATTATTCATGTTGTCGAAACCAACAACATCATCGCCACGTTCTAAAAGTTTTTTTGAAACATGGAAGCCAATAAATCCGGCTGCACCGGTTACTAAAACTTTCATTCATCGCCTCCAAAAATATCTCGTGTATACACTTTACTTGAAACATCACTAATGTCTTGTGAAATACGATTTGCAACAATGACATCACTTAAATTTTTAAATTCATCTAAGTTATTAATGACTTTAGACTTAAAAAACTCAGGTTCTTTTAAGGTCGGTTCGTAAATAATAACCTCAATACCTTTTGCTTTAAGGCGTTTCATAACACCTTGAATTGCAGATGCGCGGAAATTATCTGAACCACTTTTCATTACTAAGCGATAAATACCCACTGTAGATGGATGTTTTTCTAAAATGGAATCTGCAACAAAGTCTTTTCGCGTTCGGTTTGAGTCAACAATTGCCTGAATTAAGTTACTTGGTACTTGGTTATAGTTGGCAAGTAATTGTTTTGTATCTTTCGGTAAACAGTAACCACCATAGCCAAAGGATGGGTTGTTGTAATGATCGCCAATACGTTGATCTAAACAAACACCTTCAATAATTTGTTTAGTGTCTAAACCAAATGTCTGAGCGTAAGTATCTAACTCATTAAAATAAGCAACACGCATTGCTAAGTATGTATTGGCAAATAGTTTAATTGCTTCAGCTTCTGTTGAGTCTGTGAAAAGGACAGGACTATCTTTTTTAATAGCGCCTTCAATAAGCATATTTGCAAATATTTCAGCACGTTCAGATTTTTCACCAACAATAATTCTAGATGGGTACAAATTATCGTGTAAAGCTTTTCCTTCACGTAAAAATTCAGGTGAAAAAATTATATTATTTGTATTGAATTGTGTTTTGACTTTTTGGGTAAAGCCAACAGGCACAGTAGATTTTACAATCATTGTTGCATTTGGATTTACTGCTAAAACATCTTGAATTACGCTTTCGACACTTTGAGTATTGAAATAATTGGTTTTTGTATCGTAATCGGTTGGTGTTGCAATAATCACAAAATCTGCATTTGAATAAGCATCATTTTTATTGGTTGTTGCTTTGAAATTAAGTTCTTTATTTAGAAGAAAATTGGAAATGTCGGCGTCTTGAATAGGTGAGATTTTGTTATTCAGCATTTCAACTTTGCTGTCTAAAATATCGAGAGCAACCACTTCATTGTGTTGAGCAAAAATCATGGCATTGGATAAGCCAACGTAACCTGTTCCTGCGACTGCTATTTTCATATCAACCTGATTTAAATTCTATCATTGGGAATCTGACTAAAGCGGATAGTATCGAATTTTAGTGAGATGGAGTTTCAATAATATCATAATACTTTCTACCAATTTGTCTTTGATGCGAAATCGTATACAGTAACTTTTAACGAGTAATGGTATGATATTCCCTAGAATACTGGTGGATGATTGATACATGCAGGTAAACGAAAACCAAACACTGTCACAAAATATAAATGAGCAAGAGCAAAACATTGTTATTTGTATGAAATGGGGCACCAAATACGGGGCAGAATACGTTAATCGTTTATATAACATGGTCAAACGTCATACCACTGTTGACTTCAAAATGGTGTGTTTGACAGATAGAGCGGAAGGCATTAATCCAGAAGTTCAGTGTTTTCCTATTCCGCCACTTGCATTGCCAGAAGGTAGTCCTGAGCGTGGTTGGAATAAACTTTCTACTTTTGAGCCAGATTTATATGGTCTAAAAGGCAACGCCTTATTCTTAGATTTAGATGTTGTTATTGTTGATAATATTGATGATTTCTTTACTCATCCGGGTGAGTTTTTAATTATTCACGACTGGAAACGTCCTTGGCGTATTACGGGTAATAGTTCTGTTTATCGTTTTAAACTTGGTGCTTTTCCTGGGTTATTGCCATATTTTCGTGAGAATTTTGATAAAATTCGTCAAGAATTTCGTAATGAGCAGGCATATTTATCTTGGTATATAGATAAACATAGCAAGCAAACATATTGGCCTGATAGTTGGTGTAAAAGTTATAAATACCACTGTTTACAAAAAATTCCTATGGCATTCTTTAAGCCACCAGTAAAGCCTGAAGGTGTCAAAATTATTATTTTTCATGGCGAAATTAATCCACCAGATGCAATAAATGGTGGTGGCGGTAAGTGGTACCGTTATGTACTGCCTTCGCAGTGGATTAAGGATGCTTGGCAATAATTGGAAATAACAGAAAGGTAAATGGAATAAGCGATGCAAAATATTGATATCGTCATTGCATGGGTCGATGGTAACGACCTTGAGTTGAAAAAGAAGCGCCATAAATTCCTGACGGGAGAAGATGCTTCTGATGCGATTAGTGATACGCGATTTGCGAGTAACAATGAAATTTATTACAACATCGCTTCTATTTTAAAATATGTACCTTTTTGTAGAAATATTTTCATTGTTACAGATAATCAAAAACCTGAATTTGTGCATGAGTTTGCTGAACTGGGTTTATGTGCTTTTGAAAAGATTCGTATTGTTGATCATAAAGAAATATTTAGAGGACATGAACAACATTTACCAACGTTCAATACACGTTCAATTGAAAGTATGTTGTGGAATATAGAAGGCTTGTCAGATTATTTTATCTATTTAAATGATGATTTCTTTTTTAACTCGCCTGCAAAAATTGAAGACTTTATTCAAAATGATCAAATGGTCGTGTATGGACATTGGCAAAGTAACTTTGCTTTAAAGACAAAGCTTAAATATCGCCAATTTTTAAATGTTAAATTTAATAAACCTATTCAACCAAAACATATGATTGCGCAAATGTTAAGTGCAGATATTTTGGGAATGAAAAAGTTTTTTGAAATTCATCATTATCCACATATTGTAGATCGTAAAATTTTAAGTGAATATTTGTTGAGCCAACCTAAATTATTAGAAACTCAAATAAAATTTAAATTTAGAAGTGTAGAACAAATCAACCCTATTTCATTAATGAATCATTTGAAAATTCAAAACAATCAGGCGCTTTTAAAACCAGATATTGCTTTAGCGTATTTGAAAAATGAACAAAGTTCAGATGATTTTATTCTTGCGACAAAAAATGAATCGATTAAATATGGATGTATTCAAAGCTTAGATCAGTTTGATACCGTTTCTGCCCAAAAAATATCGAATACAATGTCTGAAAAATTCAAAGGTTTTTTACCTGCGTCTTTAAATGCAGTGAGCTAAAACATGAAAGTTGTAACTTATTTAATTAATTTAGATGGAAGTGATGAGAGACTTGCTCGCGCTGTGTCACAGCTAAATGCAGTAAATTGGCCTCATGAACGTTTTTCAGCATATGATGGTCGTGGTAAAGCTTTAGCTGAATTTGATGATTATGATGATCAACTTGCTCAATCTATATTAGGTCGTAGCTTATTAAATGCTGAGCTTGGTTGTTACTTGAGTCATGTTGGTTGTGTTGAAAAGTTTCTTAATTCTGATGCTGATTATCTTGTGGTTTTAGAAGACGATATGCAAATTTCTTCAGATTTTTCTGAGAAAATGAATTTTGTACTTAAGTACTTAGATGAGCAGAAAGATTTAGATTGGTATCTTGTTAATATTGCAGCTAAAAAGAAAAAAATTGCGAAAGATGTTGCTCAATTAAATGACTTTAGCTTATGGCATGCATACTATTTCCCAATTCGTGGTTTAGGTCTTATTTGGTCTAGAAAAGGTGCAGAAGAATTTTTGAAACAAGCTAAGCCAATGTGTAAGCCTGTGGATATCTTTTTTCAATCTTGGTTAAGTCAAAATGGTAAGGGGTTAGGTGTTTGGCCGGCTCTTGTTAAACCAGCGGGACTCGATAGTGATATTTTAGGTACAGTTGCTTCGCAAAAAATATCGAGAAAGCAAAAAGAAAATAGAAGTAGTTCATACGATTTTAAGAAACAAAAGCGTATGTGGCGAGATAAATTTTATGCATTAAAGCATCTTGTTGTGGGGAAGTAAGTTGCAAAATTTAGTTATTAGTTTAAAGACAGCTATAGATCGTCGTAAACATATTAAAGAGCAATTTGAAAGTAAAAATATTGCGTTTCAATTTTTTGATGCTTTAACTCCAGACTTGGCTCGTCCATTAGCCGAAAAAATGAAGCTTAATATTTCAAATGAAGATTTAAGTCCTGGTGAGTTGGCTTGTTTTATGAGTCATATTTCTATTTGGCAAAAGATTGTTGATGAAAATATTCCATATCTTGCAATATTTGAAGATGATATCTTTTTAGGTGAGCAGGCTGATAGAATATTAAACTCATATGAATGGATTGAAAAAGATTGGGATATTATTAAATTAGAAGCTTTTGCTGATAGATTGTTTTTAGCTAAAGAAATTTCTTGTATTAAAAATACTCAACGAACTATTAGAAAATTAAACGGTAAAAATTTAGGAACGGCAGGTTATATCCTTTCACAAAAAGGTGCGAAGGCTTACTTAGATTATGTTAGTGCTAGACCTTTAATTCCGTTAGATGAAATGATGTTTGATATTTTTATAAAAGAAAATAAGGTATCAATTTATCAAGTATGCCCAGCGATATGTATTCAGGAAATGAAGCTGTATCCAAATACAAAGAATGGTTTAACGAGTGAGCTTTTGATTGAAAGAAAGCAGCGTATGAAAAAGCATAAGAAAAAAGGGTGGCTGAAAATAAAAGGTGAAATTATTCGTATTCTAATTCAGTTGAAATATGTGCTTATTGGAGAAAAAGCTGAATTTAGATAGCTTCCACATAACTATAAATTTATATCGTAGTTATTGTTGCTGATAAATTTCCTTAGTTTCTTCCGATCCTTTAAAGCGCTTATATCCCCACATATAATGTTCAGGAAATTGATTGATGAGATCTTCGACTACTTTATTTATTGCTGTAGTTGAAATTGTTATATCTGAATTATAGATTTCAGGATATTGCTCGCCTACATCATTGAGATAAATACTGTATCCCTCCTCATTTTCCGAGTTTACACAAATCATTGAAACTACACAGCATTTCGTTTTTTGAATCATTTTGGGTGCAAGTGTGCTTGTAAGTGTATTTATTCCAAAAAATGGGGCAATAATTCCACCTGAGGGTGCTGGAACATGGTCTGGTAAAATGATGCTAAATCCACCTTGTTTAAGGCTTTTAAATAAGGCTCTTACACCAGATGAATCGGTAGGAACCATGGTTGTATTTAATTGATTTCTTGAGGCTAAAATAAATTCATTTATGGTTTTATTTCGTATAGGTTTATACATAATGGTGGGTGTGCCATATTGATGAACCCAGGGGTTTAAAATTTCCCAATTACCTAAATGAGGGATAATAATTAAAGTACCTTTAGCATCAGCTAACGCTTCTGTTAGCGTATCTAAATTATAAACATTCTTAATTTGATTGAGATTCCACTCAATAGGCATAGCTAAACACTTGAAAGCATTAGCGTAGTATAAGCATTGATTGGTTACACTTTTTTTTGCTAATTTTTCTTGTTCTATAGTTGTTAAACTAGGGTAACAGAGAGAAATATTCACACGCGTCTTCCATAACATTCCGCTTGTTTTTTGAGTGTTGATAAACATAGCAAGAAGTTTTGCAGATGCTTTTATAATGCTTTCTGGAATGTAGCGAAAAATAGAAAGTGTATTCATGTAATGAGTAAAATAGGGCTTTTACTTATGATAACTTAAATTTGTTAAGAGGTACTATTTTACAATATGGATTAATTGTTCTTTTAGTATTAAAGAAAAGAGAAAATACATTTTTCAAGGTGGATTTTTTGTTATTATTCATTGAATAAATATACTTAAGTTTGGGAACATTAAATGCGTTTAATGATTACTGGTGGTGCTGGCTTTATTGGTTCGGCAGTTATAAGACATATAATCAAAAATACCAATCATGAAGTGCTAAACGTAGATAAGCTTACTTATGCTGGAAACCTAGAGTCTCTTATTTCTGTTGCCGAAAATGAGCGTTATACATTTAGCCAGACAGATATTTGCGATAGAACCGCTTTAGATCAATTATTCGTAGATTATCAACCTGATGCGGTAATGCATTTGGCAGCAGAATCGCATGTTGATCGTTCTATTACTGGGCCTTTTGCCTTTATTGAAACAAATATTATTGGTACGTACCAACTTCTAGAAGCAAGTCGTCATTATTGGAATTCTTTAGAAGAAACTAAACAACAAAAATTTCGTTTCCATCATATTTCAACAGATGAAGTGTATGGTGATTTGGAAGGCACAACGGGTTTATTTACGGAAAAGACTTCTTACTCACCAAGTTCGCCATATTCAGCATCAAAAGCAAGCTCTGATCATTTAGTTCGTGCTTGGAATCGTACCTATGGTTTACCAGTTTTGTTAACGAATTGTTCAAATAACTACGGACCTTACCATTTTCCAGAAAAATTAATTCCTTTAATGATTTTAAATGCTCTACAAGGGAAAGCATTACCAGTATATGGTAATGGGCAGCAAATTCGTGATTGGTTATTTGTAGAAGATCATGCTCGGGCTTTATTTAAAGTTGTAAGCGAAGGTGTGGTAGGTGAAACCTACAATATTGGTGGTCATAATGAGAAAGCGAATTTAGATGTTGTGCATGGAATTTGTGAGTTGCTAGAGGAGTTAGCACCTAATAAGCCCGATGGTGTAAACCAATATAAAGATTTAATTACGTATGTGAAAGATAGACCTGGTCATGATATTCGCTATGCAATTGATGCAAGTAAGATTCAACGTAAATTAGGCTGGGTTCCTGAGGAATCATTTAAAACAGGATTACGTAAGACAGTGCAATGGTATTTAGATAATCAAGATTGGTGTTGCCATATTAAAGATGGTAGCTACCAAAAGGTGAAAAGATGAATTTAGGTATAAATACTAAGGGGATTATTCTTGCGGGTGGATCTGGTACAAGACTGTATCCAATAACAAAAGGAGTATCTAAACAATTACTCCCTATTTACGATAAGCCAATGGTTTATTATCCATTATCAGTATTGATGTTGGCTGGAATCCAAGATGTATTAATTATAAGTACACCAGATGATATTGAGGGATTTAAACGCCTTCTTGGT
This sequence comes from Acinetobacter portensis, assembly GCF_023158935.1. Taxonomy (GTDB): domain Bacteria; phylum Pseudomonadota; class Gammaproteobacteria; order Pseudomonadales; family Moraxellaceae; genus Acinetobacter; species Acinetobacter faecalis. Next base: position 2,049,068 of record NZ_CP096120.1, on the reverse strand, counting down.
GATGGTTCGCAATTTGGTATGCGTTTAGAATACGCAATTCAACCTAGCCCAGATGGTTTAGCACAAGCATTTATTATTGGTGAAGATTTTATTGGTAGTAGTAATGTATGTCTAGTTTTAGGTGATAACATTTTCTATGGTCAGGGTTTCACTCCAATGTTACGACAAGCTGTAGCTCGACAGAAAGGAGCGACGGTTTTTGGATATCAAGTTAAAGATCCTGAACGTTTTGGTGTTGTGGAATTTGATGAAAAAAAATGTGCAATATCTTTAGAAGAAAAACCCGAAAAGCCAAAATCTAATTTTGCTGTTACAGGACTTTATTTTTATGATAATGATGTCATTGAAATAGCAAAGAGAGTTAAGCCTTCATCTCGTGGTGAGTTAGAAATTACTACAGTAAATCAGATCTATTTAGAGCGTGGCGATTTAAATGTAGAATTACTTGGGCGCGGGTTTGCATGGTTAGATACAGGAACACATTCGAGTTTGCTTGAAGCTGCACAATTTGTTGAAACGATTGAAAAAAGACAAGGTTATAAAGTCGCTTGTTTAGAAGAAATTGCATTGAATAACGGTTGGCTCAGTAATGAGCAAGTTATGAATATTGGTCAAAGTATGAATAAAAATAATTATGGTCAATATTTGATTTCTTTAGTAGAGCAAGGAACTAGTAATGAGTTTAATTGAGTGGGTTGAGTTGCCTGATTTAGGTGATGAAAGAGGTTCATTAGTTGTAATTGAATCAAATAAGAATATTCCTTTTGATGTAAAACGACTTTATTACATTTTTAATACTCAGTCCGATATTCCTCGTGGATTTCATGCTCATAAAGAACTTCATCAAATTGCCTTTTGTTTAAAAGGGAAATGCAAAATGGTGATGGATAGTGGAATGGAAAAGCAAGAGGTATGGCTAGAAAACTCTAATAAAGGATTGCGAATTCCTCCACTTATTTGGCATGAAATGCATGATTTTTCAGATGATTGCATACTATTGGTCGTGGCTAGTGATCATTATAAAGAGTCTGATTATATTCGTGGTTACGATGAGTTTTTAAAGGAGATACATAAACCTTTTATCCATCCTTTATCTGATGTTAAAACACAAAAAATTGGATTAAATACACGTGTTTGGCAATATAGTGTAATTTTAGCGGGAGCTAAAATTGGAGATAACTGTAATATTTGTGCGCATACGCTTATTGAAAATGAGGTAATTGTTGGTAACAATGTTACGGTAAAATCGGGTGTATTTATTTGGGATGGGATCACCTTGCAAGATAATGTCTTTATTGGGCCATGTGTTACTTTTACGAATGATAAAAAACCTCGCTCAAAACAGTACCCAGAGAATTTCCCTCAGACAATTGTAGAAAAAGGTGCAAGCATTGGAGCAAATGCTACCATCTTGCCAGGAATTAATATTGGTCAAAATGCATTGATTGGAGCTGGCGCTGTAGTAACAAAAGATGTCCCTGCTAATGCCATAGTAGTGGGTAATCCTGCGATTATAAAAGGTTATGTAGAATAATGATTCCTTTTTTAGATTTAAAAAATATCAATCAACAGTATCGTGATGAATTAATTGGTGCTTGTACTCGCGTTATTGATTCTGGTTGGTATATTGGTGGTAAAGAGTTAGAACAATTTGAACAAAACTTTGCAAATTATTGTGGGGTTAAATTTGCAATTGGTGTGGCTAATGGTTTGGATGCATTAACTTTAACTTTACGTGCTTGGAAGGAACTTGGCAAAATAAAAGAAGGTGATGAGGTTATAGTTCCTTCAAATACATATATAGCAAGTATTTTAGCAATAACAGCAAATAATTTAACGCCAGTTTTAGTCGAACCAGATATTAATACTTATAATATTGCTCCTCAAAAAATTAAAGCTGCTATTACGCCTAAAACTAAGGTTATTTTACCTGTTCATCTGTATGGGCAATTAGCAGAAATGTCAGAAATTATGGCAATTGCAAAATGCCATGATTTATTGGTTTTAGAGGATTCAGCTCAGAGTCATGGTGCTCAATTAGATTATAAAAAAGCGGGTAACTGGGGGGATGCTTCTGGTTTTAGTTTCTATCCAGGTAAAAATTTAGGTGCACTAGGAGATGCTGGAGCTATTACGACAAATGATGCTGAGTTAGCACAGACGCTAAAAGCATTACGAAATTATGGGTCACATGAAAAATATAAGAACTTATTTGTGGGAGTGAATAGCCGATTAGATGAAATCCAAGCTGCTATATTAAATGTAAAATTAGAACATTTAGATGATGAAACAAAAATTCGACGTCAAATTGCAAATCTTTATATAGAGGGTATAAATAATCCACTTATTACATTACCGTACGTGAAACATGAGACTTTTAATCACTCTCAACATGTTTGGCATGTATTTGTGATACGTACTCAGTATCGTGAAGCCTTACAGGAGTATTTAGCAGAACATGATGTACAAACTTTAATTCATTATCCAATTCCGCCACATCAACAGCAGGCATATAAAGAATGGAATAATTTAAGTTATCCAATTTCTGAGCAAATTCATGCCGAAATTTTGAGTTTGCCGATAGGACCAACTTTGATGATTGAAGATGCAAAAAAAGTTATTCAACTTTGTAATGAGTTTGAGATTCAATGATAACATTATTTAATATGCCTTTAGTTACTATAGTAATTCCGTGTTATAACCACGCTGAATATGTACAGGATAGTATTAGAAGTGTTCTTAATCAGACCTATGTTAATATAGAATTAATAATCATTGATGATGGTTCAACAGATCAATCAGTAAATAAAATAAAAGAAATGATTGTAGAGTGTGAGCAAAAATTTACTCGCTTTGAATTTCGCGATCGTCCTAATAAAGGCTTAAGTAATACATTAAATGAAGCTTTAGAATGGGCTAATGGGGAATACTTTAGTGTATTAGCTTCTGATGACCAAATGCTTCCAGAAAAAACAAAGTTACAAGTGAGTGCCTTTAAGCCTGATATTGTAGGGGTATTTGGTGGCGTAAATATTATTAATGATAAAAATGAAATAATATTTTCACGAGTGCGAGAGTATTCTGAATCTAATTTTGATGATATTATTTTAACTAAGCATGATTTACCAGCTTCTTCCCAAATGTTCGAAAAAAATGCATTAAAAGAAGCTGGTGGCTATAATCCTAATGTTAAAGTAGAAGATTGGGATCTTTTACTTAGAATTTCAAAATTAAATAAAAAAATGGTTTATATACCAGAGGTTTTAATTAACTATCGAAAGCATGATACTAATATTAGCTCTAATTCAAAATTCATGTATGAGGAGATGAGTAAAATATTGGATCAATATATGGGTGAGCCATTATATGCTCAAGCAAAATTTATTATAAAAAGACGCTTATTACTTCCAGAAATTAAGGAAGAAAATAAATTACTAGCCTTATTATTTAAAGTAAGAATTTATTTAGAATATAGATTATTCCTTTTCACTCGTAAGTAGCTTCTTAATGAATTTAGCTGGATTCCCTGCATATACTGTATGTGTAGGTACATTTTTTGTCACTAAAGAACTATTTCCAATGACTGCACCATCGCCAATATGAACTCCCTTTAAAATGCGAACATTTTCTCCTATAAATACATTTTTACCAATATGTACAGGTAAGCATACATAATTTCCATTATTTCGATTTTCAACTTCTAGACCATGAAAATCTGAGTCTGTAATAAATAGGTTAGGACCAATCAAACAATTTTCCTCAATTGTTATGGATGTTTTGTCTGCAATAATCGAAAAATTATTATTAATAGCGGTATTATTCATTATTAAAATTTTTGCAGAATTGGTTCTTGCTTCTAAGTATCCAGTTGTACTATAGAAGTATGGGGATGGCCAAACTCCTAATTGGGAGTTTTGGATATTTATTTCACCTTTGCCAGTGAAAATTACAGGATAAAAAAATTCCTGATTAATTTTTAAATTTAGGCAATCAGAAATAAACTTTTTGTAAAAAAATATCTAATTTTGTTATATGATTTTAAGAAATTCATTTGGACCACTTTAATCTGATTGATGAGAATATAATAAATAAAAATAATCGAAAAAGTCTAATTCTATTTTTAAAATTTAAGCGAGTATAAATCTGACTATTTCTAATAAAGTTATAGCCATAAGTTAAACTGTTTAACCATTCTTTTTTATTGGTAATATTTCTAAAGTTTTTACTGAATGCTCTTTTAGTTCCCCAAACTGTGGAGATTAATTCTTTATCAAGTTTATCTGTGATTTTTAAATCATTTAATAATTGGTGTAAAATAATAGCATTATTGATTAAAAAACATCTGTTTATATTAATTTTTTTTGTAGTGGAATTTTGATTATATTGGTAATAATATGCAGATGAAATGCGATGCACATTATTTGAATTTAGAAAATTTAACCGAGTAATTATTTCATCATTGTTAAGGTAATTTTCCCGTTTATGGTTGAATTGATGATATTGATTATAACTTTTTAGATAAATCTCTTTTTTACTACACATTATACCGGAGATTTTCCAACTACCAATCGTATTTTTTAAACATTCAAAACCCGTATATATATTTCTAGAGTGATCAAAACAAGGTAATGGATCATAACTCTTATCTTGTTTTTGTATCATTAATTCAGGAACAATAGTGTCAATATTATTAAAATAATTTAGTGTTGATAAAATCGTATCAACCATATCATTTGAAATTAAGTCATCAGCATCAACGATTAAACAATATTCTTCATTAGCTTGATTTATCCCATTTAATCTTGCAGCAGCAGCACCTTGATTGTTTTGGTTAATTATTGTTACTTTTAATGAGGAATTTAATAATCTTTGTTGTAATAAATTTAATGTTGAATCTGTAGATCCATCATTAATAAAATATAAATGAAAATTATGATTTGTTTGTAATTCTAAGTGGTTAATAAAATTAATGACATTTTTTTCCTCATTGTATAGAGGCGTGATTATCGCAATATAATCAATTTTCATCTTTGTCCCATGGTATAGCACAAGCTATATTTAATTAATTTTTTGAATTATAATGCATTTATTATCAATATTGCTCTAAATTTATGAATGATTTTTCACGTATTGATCAGGGTATTACTATAGTTACGGCTTTTTTTGATATTGGTCGCGGTGATTGGACAAAAGATCAAGGACATCCGGGATATTTACATAGACCGACAGATAGATATTTTGAGTACTTTAAGAATCTTGCAAAATTAGAAAATCCTTTTATTGTTTATACCTCAGAGGAATTTGTTGACAAAATTTTAAAGATTCGTGAAGGGAAAAAAACAATAGTAATTACGATTGATATTAAGGAGAAATTTAAATTTTTCTTAAACAGAATTGAAAAAATTCAAAAAAATGAGGAGTTTCGTAGTAAGGTTGCAAGTGAACAATTATGTAATCCTGAGTATTGGTCTCCGCCTTATGTATTAGTTAATAATTTAAAATCTTATTTTGTTAATGACTCAATACAAAATAATTTAGTATCCACAGACTTAGTTGCTTGGATAGACTTTGGTTATTGCAGGGACATTAAGACTTTAAATAACCTTACACTATGGAATTATCGTTTTGATACTTCAAAAATGCACCTATTTACCATACATAAGAAGTATCATTTTACGAAAGAAAATGTATTAAACTCCATTTTAGGCAATGTGCCTTTTATTATTGGGGGTGGGATAGTTGGAAGTGTTCAACTATGGCCTAAATTTTATGAGCTAATTTTAACTAGTCAGTTAGAACTACTTGATCAAAATATTGTTGATGATGATCAAGGCGTATATTTACTATCTAAACTTAAAAAACCAGATATGATTCAATTGAACTATTTAGGTAAGAATAATTGGTTTGCTATATTTAAAATATATAGTCAAACAAATAGTATTCTAGATAAGATAAAATCAGCTATAAAATTTTGGTAGTAATTTTTATGGAAAAGTATTCTAATTTTAATCCTGTAATAATGGGTGCTGCTACAGGCTATGAGCCTCAGAAAGTAGAGTTATTTTTAAATAGTATTTTACTGACTAATTTTGGTGGAGTAGTTGTGCTTTTTGTAAATGATGATCAGTTAGATATCTATCAAGAATATTTTAAGAATAAATATAGTGAGTGTTTCGAATTGCGATTTGTAATTACTAAAATTGGTACTTTTAGTAGTTCAAATGCTTTTGGAAAAAATTGTAAAAAAATTATACGCTATTTAAGTCAGTATATTGTTTTAAGAGAGCCAAAACTCAAAAAAGATTTTATTTATTATTTTGCGCCTCCACATGTTTCACGTTTTTTTGATTATTCTAATTTTTTGAAACTAAATCATTTTACACATGTTGTTTTAACAGACACAAGAGATGTGATTGTTCAAGGTGATTTAAGTAAGTTGAATTGTCAAGGGCTTTTTTTGGGTATGGAGGATAAAAGTCTATTGTTAGGTAATGATTCATTTCATATTAAATGGATCAGCGATGTGTATGGTAAAACAAAACTTTCTGAGATTTCACATAAGCAAATTTCTTGTGCGGGAGTAACATTTGGTGACTATAAGTCTATCAAATTTTATCTTGAAACGATGCTCAATGAGTTTATGGAATTGCCATATTACACTATGGTTCGATCAAACTATGATCAAGGAATTCATAATAAACTTTTATATGAAGGTGTTTTTTCAAACATTAATTTGTGTCAGCCATTAGATTCGGAAATTGCAACTTTAGGTGTAATGAATATGAATGAGGTCATATTAAATGAAGAAAATTATGTATTAAACAGTAATAAGACGATTCCAATGTTTATACATCAGTATGATAGACATAAGGATTTAGAGTATATTTTTCAAAATAAGTATTTATAAAAAATGGAGAAGTGAATTATTCCTTCTCCGTATTGCCTTTTAACACCATATAAATCAAACCAACAAAAATAACAAAAGCACCACCAATACTACTTAAAGAGAAAAATACAATACGGTCATATGTTGTTAAATTAAATAGCTGATTATCTACAATATGACGCATGAATAACCACTGTACGACAGCAAAGATAATTAAAACAATTGCACGACGACGAACTTCAGGACGCATAGCCATAGGAGATATTCACAAATACATGGAAAGTGAGGGCTATTATGCCACCGATGTTCTTTCGACTCAATGCAACAAAAAAGCCCTGCAAGAGCAGGGCCTTTCTCTTTATTCCTTCTTTATATTTCTCCCAAAGGGAGAAAAAGAAGGAAGTAAAAAATTATTTAGCCTCTTCAGCTTTAGGCTTTTCGCGTAAACGAATACCTAAATCACGCAATTGATTTGATTCAACTGGAGCTGGGGCTTGAGTCAATGGACATTCAGCAGTTTTCGTTTTAGGGAAAGCAATCACGTCACGAATGGAAGATGCACCAGTCATCAACATTACAAGACGGTCAAGACCAAATGCTAAACCACCATGAGGAGGCGCACCGAATTTCAATGCATTTAACAAGAAGCTAAATTTCTCTTCTGCTTCTTCTTCATTAATACCTAAAGCTTCAAAAATTGCTTTTTGCATTTCTAGGTTGTGAATACGCAATGAACCACCACCAACTTCAGTACCATTCAATACCATATCGTAAGCAACAGACAATGCAGCACCTGGATTGTTCTTCACTTCTTCAACGCTAGATTTGGGAAGCGTGAATGGGTGGTGAACAGAAGTCCATTTACCATCATCAGTTTCTTCGAACATTGGGAAGTCAACAACCCAAAGTGGAGCCCACTCGCAAGTTGCAAGCTTCATATCGTGACCGACTTTAATACGTAAAGCGCCCATTGCATCATTTACAACTTTAGCTTTGTCCGCACCAAAGAATACGATGTCACCATTTTCAGCACCAACACGTTTCAACAAATCAAGCACGATTGGCTCGATGAATTTAACTATTGGAGATTGAAGACCTTCAATACCTTTTTCAAGTTCATTAACTTTGATGTATGCCAAGCCTTTTGCACCATAGATGCCAACGAATTTAGTATATTCATCGATTTGGCTACGTGGAAGTGCACCAGCACCAGGAACGCGTAAAGCAACAATACGACCTTTAGGATCTTTTGCAGGGCCTGCGAATACTTTGAACTCAACGTCTTGCATCATGTCTGCAACGTCAACAAGTTTCAAAGGAATACGCATATCTGGCTTGTCAGATGCATAGTCACGAATTGCATCGTTATAAGTCATACGTGGGAATTTATCGAATTCAACGTTAAGAAGTTCTTTAAACATCTTAACTGTTAAAGTTTCCATTAAATCCATGATGTCATCGTCACTCATGAACGATGTTTCAACGTCGATTTGTGTGAATTCAGGCTGACGGTCAGCACGTAAGTCTTCATCACGGAAACATTTAGCAATTTGGTAGTAACGATCAATACCACCAACCATCAACAACTGTTTGAATAGCTGTGGAGATTGTGGAAGCGCGTAGAAGCTACCGTTAGAAACACGACTTGGAACTAAGTAGTCACGCGCACCTTCAGGAGTTGCACGCGTTAAGATCGGAGTTTCAACATCTAAGAAACCATTGTCTTCGAAATAGTTACGAATAAGGTTTGTTAATTTAGAACGGAAACGTAAACGATCTAACATTTCAGGACGACGAATATCAAGGAAACGATATTTCAAACGTACTTCTTCAGAAATATTTGTGTTTTCGTCATTCAATGGGAATGGCGGAGTTTCAGAAGCAGCAAGAACTTCAATGTCTTTGCCTAATACTTCAATTTGACCGCTAGTAATATTTGCGTTTTCAGTACCTTCGTAACGACGACGTACACGGCCTGTAATTTTTAATACAAATTCTGAACGAGCCTTATCCGCTGTTGAAAATGCTTCAGGAGTATCTGGGTCAATAACCACTTGAACTAGACCATCACGGTCACGCATATCAAGAAAAATAACACCACCGTGGTCACGGCGACGGTGTACCCAACCGCATAAAGTTACGGTTTGGTCAATTTGAGCTTCGGTTAAAGAACCGCAGTAATGAGTTCGCATCATAGCGTAAACAATCCAACTATATGGTTTAAGGCGAGCGAATGCGTAAACAGCGCACCGCTTTCGAATATTGAATTATGCCTCTTTTTGGACATTTTGTCACAACAAGTCAAAGTAAAAAGCTCAAGCTTGAGCTTAAATTTTTAAAATTTTAATTAAGGCGTGCCTTATTCAAGATTTTTTTTGAAATATTTATATTGATAAACGATGCTACATAATGAAAAACAAATTAATGCAGCTTGAGTAAATTTGTTGAGCATTCTGCCTAAAAAATAATATTGATGATTGAGCCAAACTTCATATGAAATTTGTGAAGCGTAATCACTTAAAGCAATGAATCCAATAAATATACTTAAAGCTAAACTACATAGAATAAATATTTGCTGATTTTTTAGGGAGATATTTGGGGTTTTATGCTTTTTATAATATTGCTGAATCATGTAAAAAATAAAAGGCAAGGGTAAAACTGAAGATACAATTTGTAATATGAACGAATAAGAATATTGTCGATTAAATAATGAAATTGTAGATTCAAAAAATGGGAGATAAATTAAAGTCCTTGAATCTAAATGGGTAAATCCATCCCATAAAATATGTGTTGTATTACCGATGATTAAAGCAATGCAGATCAATCCTAAAAGTCTACAAAAATATAAAATGTTTGAAATATTTAGGTCATCTTTCAGTGATAAACATGAATATAAAGTTGGGCGAAATAAGCCATACCAAATACAGCAAAATGCTAATCCTAAAAATAAATTAGGATAAAAAATAGCAGTCCAAGTATGTGTTTCTAAACCGCTTGAATTGGAAAAAAGTCTAAATAAATCTGGTGTCATACTGCCAATAACAAGTGCTGCAATTGGAAGTTTGTTTTTTGATATTTTTGAAATAGGTGATGCAATTACTGTGTGAGCAAGCGTAAAAGGCATAATCAATATTTCAAAAAAAGGATATTGAGCAGACTAATTGAATTGTAATAAATGCACAAATATCTTGCATAAAATGAGTAATGTTATAATATAACAAAATCAAAACGATCTAACCTGAGTTTTAGACATGTCCTTTCATAAGAATTTGCTCACGCTATCTATTTTAGCTGCCTTTACGCCCGTTGCTTTTGCACAAGATGATAAACAAGCACAACAATTAGAAACTTTAAAATCTACAGCGCATCCGTTGACGCAAACGGCTGCAGACTTTGCTGCGACAGATAATGTGATTGGGCAGAAAACACTTTCAACAGGTGCGCCAACAATTGGTGATGCTTTGGATGGTCAGTTAGGTGTTCATACAAATCAATATGGTTCAGGTTCAAGCCGTCCTGTTATTCGTGGTCAAGACGGTCCACGTGTAAAAGTTTTACAACATGCTTCTGAAACAGCAGATGTTTCAACTTTGTCTCCTGACCATGCTGTAACTGTAGATCCGATTTTAGCTAAACAAATTGAAGTCATTCGTGGACCTTCTACTTTGCTTTATTCGGCAGGTACGGTGGGTGGTTTGGTTAACGTAACGGATAATAAAATTCCAACGCAAATGCCTGAAAAGGGTTATGAAGGGCAAGTTGGTTTACGCTACAACTCAGGTAGTGATGAAAAACTTGCAAGTGGTGGTGTAACTGTTGGTTTAACAGATCAAATTGCATTACGTGTTGAAGGTTTAAAACGTGATGCGAATGCATATATCGCACCAAATTATTACCACGATCATGACGGTGAATTAGAAAAAGAACGTCGTGTAGGAAATACTTTTGCAAAAGGTGAAACTGTAAATGTAGGTTTATCTTGGATTAATGACCGTGGATTCACAGGTATTTCATATAGTAATCGTCAAGATCAATATGGCTTACCAGGTCATAGCCATGAATATGAGTCATGTCATCCACATGGAAATAAAATTGAATGTGATCATAATCATGGAACAGGAACAGGACATATTCACGGACATGATCATGAAGAGCATGAAGCAGGTCCTTGGGTAGATTTAAAAACAGAGCGTTATGATTTCCGTTCAGAATTAGCAGATCCATTTGCAGGTTTTTCAAAATTACGTGCACATGCAAGTTATACAGACTATAAGCATGACGAAATTGAAGGCAATGAAGTTGCAACAACCTTTAAGAGCAAAGGTTACGATGGTCGCTTAGAGTTGGTTCACAACCCAGTTGCAGGTTGGGAAGGTGTATTTGGAACACAATATACTCAGCAGAAATTAGACATTACAGGTGAAGAATCAATTCTTGAACTAACGAAAACACAAAAATGGAGTCTATTTGCTTTAGAACATAAACAAATTAATGACTTTCATATTGAGTTGGGTGCGCGTGTAGATCATCAAACGATTGATATCGAATCAAATAAAAAGAATTATAGCGATCAAGCATTTTCTGGTTCTGCTGCTGTGAATTGGGCATTTGCACCAAATTACACATTATCTTTGGTAGGTTCACATCAACAACGTTTACCGCTTGCACAAGAGTTATTTGCAGATGGAAAACATCTTGCGACCAATACTTATGAACGTGGTAATGAAAATTTAGATGTTGAAAAATCAAATAATTTAGAACTTGGTTTGCGTTATGAAAATGGTCCTTTAGATTACAGCATGAATGTTTACCATAACTGGTATGACAACTATATTTATGCGGCAACGACTGACCGTCATGAAAATTTCCGTTTAGTTGATTACACACAAGACAAAGCTCGTTTTTATGGTGTAGAAGGGCAAGTAGGTTATGCAATTAATGACACTTATAAAGTAAGCGCATTTGGTGATGCTGTTCGTGGAAAAATTGAAGCTGACAATGCACCACGTGTTCCAGCAGGTCGTGTTGGTACTAAAGTAGATGTAGATTTTGCGGATGGTTGGACAGGTGTAGCAGAATATTCACATGTATTTAAACAAGATCGTATTTCAGCATACGAGCAAGAAACAAGCGGTTATAACATGGTGAATTTAGGTGTGGCTTATGCAGGTAAATATGCGCAAGACACAGGCTATAGCGTTTACTTTAAAGCGAATAACTTGTTAGATGAAGATGTATATCAACACGCATCATTCTTATCGAACATTCCACAAGTGGGTCGTAATTTTACAGTTGGCGTAGACTTCAGTTTTTAAGTGAGTGCATGTTTTATCAAAATTTAAGAGAGTAGATGGCGATAAAACATAAAACTGCTTGAAAAAGCAAAGAATAAAACCTAGCCTGAGCATATTGGGTTAGGTTTTTTCTTATGCGTATCTTTAAAAAAATTCATCAAAAATTACATTGGTCTCGTAAGCAATATATTGGGCTTGCATTGGGGTTATTGGCTGTCACATATTTATGTTCGGCAATTTATCATACGTACAAGTCAATCCCTGAAGGTTTAAACTTCACAGGAAAATTACTTCATGCCAATGTGCAGTTTTTAGCAGATCAAACTTACATTGATGCCAATGGTAAACAACAGCAAGATCAAAAAATATTTAAAGAAATTCTAAAGCTCATAGACGATGCACAAACTACGATTGTGATTGATATGTTCTTGTTCAATAAAGAAGTAGGCGCATCAAAAGTTCAACAGCAAGACTTAACGCAACAGCTTACCGATGCACTGATAAATAAAAAAATCTTTCATCCAAATATTGAAATTAAATTTATTACAGATCCGATTAACTCTGTTTATGGTGGGACTTTACCAAATAATTATCGTCAGTTACGCCAAGGTGGAATTGATCTCATTGAAACAGATTTAACGCCATTGCGTGCATCAAATCCTGCTTGGTCAGGTTTATGGTATATCTGCTGCCAAGGTTTAGGAAACACAACAGAAAGAGGTTGGTTAGCTAATCCATTTGGTGATGAAAAAATCACGTTAAGAAGCTATTTTAATTTATTTAATTTTAAAGCCAATCATAGAAAAACCATTACTGTAGATACCAAAGACGGTTGGAAGACATTAGTCACCTCTATGAATCCACATGATGGGAGTTCGCGTCATTCAAATGTTGCATTAGTTGTTGATGGTAATACTGCAATTGATGTGCTGAAAACAGAACAAACTGTAATTATGATGTCGAAAGGTGACGTGTCAGGCGTTGTAATTGGTGATTTTGATGGCGATAAAAACTTACCGCAAGTACAAGTTTTAACTGAAAAAGCTATTTTAGATGCAACATTAAAGATAGTTGAATCTGCCAAAAAGAATGAGAACATTGATTTAGCAATGTTCTATTTGTCTGAACGTCAGATTGTGAAAGCCTTAATTGCTGCAAAAGAGCGTGGTGTGAATGTTCGTGTTTTACTAGATCCAAACAAAGATGCATTTGGGCGTGAAAAAAATGGTATTCCAAACCGCCAAGTTGCTGCGGAATTAAATGATGCAGGCGTTACTGTTCGTTGGTGTAATACACAAGGCGAGCAGTGCCACAGCAAAATGTTGATTAAATCAAATACTCAGCAAGCTGAAATAATTTTGGGTTCTGCAAATTTCACAGCACGTAATTTGAAAAATTATAATTTAGAAACTAATTTACGGGTCATCGGCTCAACACAAGCAGATGTCTTTAAAGATGCTCAAGGCTTTTTTAATACAGCTTGGTCTAATTTAGAAGGTCGTAATATGAGTGTTGAATATGCGAAATATGCAGATGAATCTAAATTGAAATATGGTGTTTACCGCTTTATGGAGTGGAGTGGTTGGTCTACTTTTTAATCTGTGCTTTACCTCTCCCTAACCCTCTCCTAAAAGGAGAGGAAATTCCTCCTGACCTCCCTTTAAAAAAGGGGGAAAGTCCCTCTTTAATAAAGAGGGATTTAGGGAGATTACTTAAGACTTAGGATTTGGCGGAACAATCGCATCTAAATCTTTGTCAGAAATATTATCTAATTCATGTAAATCTGTTTTAATTTTCCATTGAGTTTCATCTTCAATAGGTTTTGGTAAACGAGCTTCTAACCAATCGCAGACAACGTCAGGTGGGAAATCTACATGATTACATTGAATAACCCAACATAAAAACTGCTTTGCTTCACCATTCATATAAGGTGGCGGGGATACAGGCAAAAATTGTGTTGGAAGACGTTCATTTTTAGAAATGTAATTTAATACATGTCCAAGTTCTTGTACGGTTTGCCAAGCGAGGTCGTGTTCAATATTAATTTGGAACTTAAACCACCAATTGTGTTTTCCATCGGAACCATAAGAGTCGATGAAAGCTTTTTGAACACTTGGTACTTTGCAGAAGAATTCATATAAACGGTCAAAACTTAAATCAGACACAGAGATTTGATCCAATACAAATAAAATAATTTTAACATAACTCTGTTCATTCTATGGGTTGATATTTATAGAAAAGCAGATAGATGTTGAATTACAAAAAATATGTAATTGTTGATTTTTTCTTCATTTTTTAAATTAAACTATTATTTATAATGAAATAAACTTTAAGAGGGTGTGCAATGAAAAGCATAGGAATGGCTACACTAAGTACTATGGTATTTTTATTTATGCCTTCTTTGGTGCAGGCAAATACTCCAAAGTGGAATGCTTCAATTGGTGTAAATGTAGGTAATACACATCGACCAAATTATCCACAACAGCCACTACATTATCCACAGCATCGACCAAACTATCCAAACCAAGGTTATCCAAATCATGGATATCCACATTATCCACCTAATCGTCCATTTCCACCGTCAGGTCATGTTTATCCTCATGGTGGTGTTAGTTTGAACTATCAGGCGCCAAGTTATACAACGGTAAATCATCAAACTTATACTTGGGTGAATGGAGATCCAAATGTCGCACAAATTAAAAGTTCGACTAAAATTGTGATTACCAATTGGCGTGAATTAGGTTTACCTGCACCGCCAAGCGGTATGCATTGGATTTATGAAGATGGTCGCTATATTTTAGAGCCAAATTAAAAATAAAAAATCCCGCACATTTGGCGGGATTTTTTATTATGCAAGTTCGTCATCTTGTGGGCGAGGAGGATTATCTGAAGTTATTGGTTTTTCAGGATGTTTTTCTCGCATAACAGATGGATAAGTCCAAGATGCATAACGAACAATTAAAATAGCAAAGGAAAGAATTAAAATAGAACCTGTTGTAATTACTAGTCCCATATC
Organism: Acinetobacter portensis; assembly: GCF_023158935.1. GTDB lineage: Bacteria > Pseudomonadota > Gammaproteobacteria > Pseudomonadales > Moraxellaceae > Acinetobacter > Acinetobacter faecalis. The sequence goes on along the minus strand of NZ_CP096120.1, from coordinate 2,033,872 downwards.
TGCTTTATGATCGTGCTGAATATCTGCAATAAGTAAGCGTGTTAAAGCCGTAATAGCAATGTAAATTAAAAAGCGTACAGGCATGTGGTTGGTTTTAAAGTAAATACCGACCATCGCGCCTAACTCTAAATAAATGAAAAGTAGAAGAATGTCATCAATCGTTGCAAATTTTTTAATGGTTAAAATTTCAAAAACTGTATTTCCCGCAGACCAAATCACCATACAGCCAATTACAAATAGAGCAATGTAGTGAAAGCCTTCTACAGCAAGATTTCCAAAGCGGTCAAGGAGGGTTTCAATTTTTTCAATTTTGGGATTTTTATGTGACATGCGTCCTCCTAATATCTGTTTAAGTTATCGTTATTAAAAGATAAGCAAATTTCATGCACATTTGATGAAATTGAATGACTTTAAAATAATAAAAAATAGTATTTTATTTGAACTAATTTGTTGTAATTTATGTTATGACTAAAGTATTGATAAGGAGAAAGAAATGTTAGATAAGATTCAAACAAAAATTGACACTTTAAATTCTGGTAAAAAGCTAATTTTAGGGACAGGGATTCGTGAAGATGAAATGCAAAAAGTCGTAGAACTTTGTAATGCGTTACAAAGTAGTGGTGTGATTAAAATTGTAAATTCACAGTCATCAACCATTATGATTCAAAAGTTATAAAATATTTCATCATAAAAAAACGCCTGAATGATCAGGCGTTTTTTTTATTGTCTTAAGAAAAATTAAGACTGATTTGTGAAGTAATCTTCACTGAAGTTCATAATGATATCTGAACCTGCTTTAATTTTAGTAATACGAAGTGAAAGTTCAGGCAAAATGCGCTGTGCAAAATAAATTGCAAGCGATAATTTGTTTTGGTAGAACTCGCCATCTTTATCTTTTGCTGCATTTGCAATACGTGCAAACATGTAAGAGAAGCTGAGTAAGCCCACAGCATGTAAGTAATCTACTGCTGCTGAATTCGGGAATTCAGTATTTTCTTTTGCTGCTTCTAAAATGTATTGAGTTACAGCTTCAACTTCTGCTGCTGCATCTAAAGTTGCATCTTTAATAAAGTTTAAGTCTGCGTCTAAATCATTTGCAAAGTCACGAATTTCTTGAACGTATTCGGCAATATATTCACCATTACATTTAATGGTTTTACGACCAATTAAATCTTGTGATTGAACGCCATTTGTTCCTTCGTAAATTTGAGCAATACGTAAATCACGAATACATTGTTCCATACCCCATTCACGAATATAGCCATGACCGCCAAAGCACATTTGAGCATCTAAAGTTGCATTGAAAGCTGTATCTGTTAAGTACGCTTTTGCAATAGGCGTGAGTAGCGCAACACGTTCGTTCGCAGCTTTAACCGCTTCAGGATCTGTTGAAAATTTTGTGATATCAAGTTGTTGACCAACATACACAGCAAATGCACGAGATGCTTCGTTATTTGCACGTGCATTTAATAACATACGACGTACATCACCATGAACGAGAATGCTATCGGCAGGCTTATTTGGTGATTGAGCACCTGACGCACTACGACCTTGTAAACGATCTGTCGCATATTGTGCAGCGTTTTGGTAAGCAAACTCAGAAGCACCTAAACCTTGAATACCCATAGATAAACGTTCGTAGTTCATCATGACGAACATTGCAGCTAAGCCTTCGTTTTCTTTGCCAACAAGATAACCTTTAGCACCATCAAAGTTCATTACACATGTTGCAGAGGCTTTGATCCCCATTTTATGTTCGATAGAACCAGGACCTGCTGCATTACGTTCGCCCAATGAGCCATCTGCATTAACTAAGAATTTAGGCACAATGAATAACGAAATGCCACGTGAACCAGCAGGGGCATCTGGTGTTTTAGCAAGTACAAGGTGAATGATGTTGTCTGCTAAGTCGTGGTCACCACCTGTAATGAAGATTTTTGTACCTGTGATGTTATAAGTACCATCTTCATTGCGTTCAGCTTTAGTTTTAATAATGCCTAAATCTGTACCTGCATGTGGCTCTGTTAAGCACATAGTGCCTGACCATTCACCTGAATAAATTTTTGGTAAATACGTTTCTTTTTGCTCTTGAGATGCGTAGCTACTAAGTGCCATGCCTGCACCAACAGAAAGTAGGGGATACAGCATGAAAGATGGATTTGTTGCAAATAACATTTCATCTGCAAGTACTGTCAGCATTTTAGGCATTTCCTGACCGCCCCATTCAGCGTCAGCAGCCAATCCAATCCAACCACCTTCAGCATATTGTTTGAATGCTTCTTTAAAGCCTGCTGGTGTTTTTACATTGCCATTGCTATATGTTGCACCTTCTTCATCACCTGTGCGGTTTAAAGGTAGAGTTACATTTTGAGCAAATTTTGCCATTTCTTCTAAAATTGCTTCTGCTGTTGCAGCATCAACATGAGTCAGGTTTTCATTGGCTTGCCAGAATTGCTCTGCATTAAATACATCATTTAGGATGAATTTCATATCTGCTAGAGGTGCATTATAAATTGGCATATTGGTCACCCATTTTTTGTCTGTTTTTCAGTATTTTAATCAGTCTAAAGCAAGTTTTTATATCTTGTTAGAAGACCAAAGGATTAATTTTTCATATCTTTTATAAAGAAAAAGGACGGCCAATTCAATGACTGTCCTTTTTCGGAACTGCATTATTTTTGCATGATCTTAGAATGCAAAGTGTTCAGCGTCTAAAGTCATTAGCGGTTCTAAACCACCAGAAATAACATCTACATGTGAACGTACACGTGGAAGTATTTTCTTGAAGTAGAAGCGAGCAGTTGTTACTTTTGCATTGTAGAAGTCCACTTCAGTTGTGCCAGTAGCAAGTTGTTCTTGAGCAACAAGAGCCATGCGAGCCCATAGGTATGCAAGTGTTACATAGCCAGAGAAGTATAGGTAGTCTACTGCAGCAGCACCAACTTCATCTGGGTTTTGCATTGCTTTCGCACCAATTTGCATTGTTAATTCACCCCACTCTTTATTCAGAGCAGCAAGCGGTTCAACAAATTCTTTCATTGCAGCATTGTCTTTGTTTGCTTCAACAAGTTTATGAATAATCTTAGTGAAGTCTTTCAACATTGCACCTTGAGTACCCAATACTTTACGACCTAGCAAATCTAGTGCTTGAATTTCTGTTGTGCCTTCGTATAAGCAGGCAATACGTGTATCACGAACAATTTGTTCCATGCCGTGTTCAGAAATAAAGCCGTGACCACCAAATACTTGAACGCCATGTTTAGCAGATTCTGAACCAATTTCAGTTAAGAATGCTTTTGCAATTGGAGTGAGTAATGACAATAGATTGTCTGCTGCTTTACGTTCTTCTTCAGTTGCACCTTTTTCAGCTGTGTCTGCATACAATGCTAAGTTGTAAACAAGTGCACGTGAGCCTTCAGCAAATGCTTTTTGAGTTAAAAGCATGTTACGAACTGCAGGGTGAACAATAATTGGATCTGCTTCTTTTTCAGGTGCTTTAGGACCAGAAAGTGAACGCATTGCTAAGCGATCTTTCGCATAAGTTAATGCACCTTGGAACGCAGATTCAGATGCAGATAAACCTTGCACAGCAGTACCAATACGTGCAGTGTTCATGAATGTGAACATGCAGTTTAGACCACGGTTTTCAGGTCCAATTAAGAAACCTTTTGCATTATCGAAGTTAATGACACAAGTTGCATTACCATGAATACCCATTTTGTGTTCGATAGAACCACAACGTACAGAATTGCGTTCACCTACAGAACCATCTGCATTTAGGTTGAACTTAGGTACGATAAATAACGAAATACCTTTAGTACCTTTTGGAGCACCTGGTAAACGAGCAAGCACGATATGAACAATGTTATCTGCCATGTCGTGTTCACCAGCAGAAATAAAGATTTTCTCACCAGTAATTGCATAGCTGCCATCGGCTTGTGGTTCAGCTTTAGTACGAATAATACCTAAGTCAGAACCTGCATGAGATTCTGTTAAGCACATTGTGCCTGTCCATTCACCTGAAACAAGTTTAGGAAGGTAAGCATCTTTTTGTTCTGTAGAGCCATGGTGTTCTAAAGTACGAACAGCACCATGAGAAAGACCAGGGTACATACCCCATGCCCAGTTAGATGTACCTACCATTTCAGAAATGATGATACCTAAAGAATTTGGTAATGCTTGACCGCCGTATTGTTCTTCTGCTGCAAGTGACGGGAAGCCAAGTTCTACATATTTTTGATACGCTTCTTTAAAGCCTGTAGGTGTTGTAACAACGCCATCATTCCAAGTACAACCTTCACGGTCGCCCACTTGGTTTAAAGGAGAAAGTTCATTTTCACAGAAATCTGCAGCGGCTTCTAAGTATTGATCAACCAATTCGCGGCTAACGCTTTCTTGGAATGCAGGAAGAGTTGCATAATGTTGTTCAGCGTTTAATAACTCATGCAAAACGAATTGCATGTCACGTAGGGGCGCTTTGTATTGTGGCATATCGGTTTCCTCAATACTGGTTCAAACCAGCGTTATAATCCAGATAACATTTTAAACGAGTCTTCATTGACACGTATTTGAATAGCTTAATCCTGCTACATCTTAGATTAAGGTACAAGTATTTCTTTGAATAATCATAGTGACTGTTAAGTCAAAAAAAATATTTTAAATTTCTGTAAGTATTTAGAGTCTATAGATTTTTATATGCATTTTTATGACATTGAAAGTCAATTGTGCTCAAAAGTGATAGTGAATAAAAAAGGCGCAATAATGCGCCTTTAATATCAATATGTTAGTAAAAAAACAAATTTATTATTTTGTAGGATTTACTTGTTGAGTTGGTTTAGTCGGTTGAAAACGTACTTCGCATTTGCCATCTACCGTTTGTGAACCAGCTTTAATTTGAACAGCTTTGCCGTCTTTTTGACCTTGGCAAGCTTTTGCAATTGCTTGTTGGCGTGCTTGTTTTTCAGCTAAACGTTGATCGAACTTTTTCACTAACTCTACACGCTGTGCATCTGTTAATGCTTCACCACGTTTAAATTCACCTTGAGCAATATTGCCATGCATAGGACGATGTTCTTGGCGCATTTTTTTATCTAATTGCTTATCTAATTTCTTATGTTCAGGTTTGAAGGTCATTACGCATGTACCATCAATAGACTTTTCACCTGCTTTAATTTGAACAGTACTTCCAGCCGATTTATTATCACAAGCTTTATGAATTTGTTGCATTATTTCACGATGTTCTGCACGTGATTTTTGAAATGCTTCACGCTGCTCTGGTGACATCTTGCGGTCATACTTGCCATGATGTTCTTTCATCATGCGTGGATGGTTTTTATCTTGCGTATTTGTTGTAGATTGACATGCTGTTAATGCCCCCATACTTAAAATACTTGCACCAACTAAAGCCATTTTTGTCATGTTATTCATTGTTTTAATCGCCTTAAAGAAGAAGTAAATTCGATTGTTAAAGATTAAATAATAATGATGAAGAAACAATGGAGAGTTTTTTGAGTCAGTGTTGGTTACAATGTGAAATATAGAAGAAAAAATAGAGATTTGCTCTTGAAGATTCGTCGATTCCCCATAGCCTTACGTTTATTTCTAACTGTGCTTTTAACCACAGTAGTTATTACGACTGTAAGTTTAGGGGTTTTACACTGGACTATGCAGAAGAACTTTGCCAAATATGTGGCAGATGTTGAAATGCAAAAGTTAGATCATTTGATTCATAACTTGGCAGATGTATATGGCGAATATCAAGATTGGGGGAATGCAATCCAAGCGCAAATGCTTCAAATAGAAGGTGAAGCTGCGCCAGATGATTACGATAAATTGTCACATTGGTGGCTTAGACGTCAGTACGATATTGCATTACAACAACGTTATTTTGAAGAACACACCATTATTAACTCCTCAAATATGGCTAAAATTGTTCAAAATACGCCTGCATTAAGTGAAGAAGAGTTAAGTATTCTGAAGCTGAATTTACCTTCAGAATTTCAGCCTTTTGAAGGCTTAAGATTTCCGTTAAGTTCTAACCAAAATTTAGCAAGAATTGCCCAAAATAATAAGGCTACTGACTCACAGCAATCAGAGAATACGACCAATAAAAAGCAATTTATTTCGATGCCTGACCGTTTAGGTTTAAGTTCACGATTGTCTTTATATGATGCTGAACAACAATTTATTGTGGGTGAACAATCGGATGATCAAATGTCTTTTCGTCCAATTTTAGTCAATTCTAAAGTTGTGGGGTATTTAGGTTTAAAACCTGTTTTAGATCAAGATGATGCATCAAGTATTAATTTCTTTAGTAATCAAAAACGTTATTTATTATTGGTGTATGGACTGACAATTTTCGTGAGTTTAATTGCATCTTTATTGCTTGCAACCTACTTTAGAAAACCAATTCAACGACTTTTAAATGGTACGCGTGAATTAACCAAAGGTAATTATCAGCATCAAGTTACAATAAACCGTAATGATGAATTGGGTGATTTATCGAATAAGTTGAATCAGTTAGCCGTTATGTTAGATCAACATGAAACATCACGCCGTCAATGGGTTGCTGATACATCTCATGAATTGAAAACGCCTTTAGCTGTGCTTCAGGCACAAATTGAAGCAATGCAAGATGGCATTCGAAAGCCAACGCCTGAACATTTTAATTCAATGTTGAATCAGGTGAGTAGTTTGAAAAAACTCACACAAGATTTAGCAGATTTAGCTCAAGCAGAGGCAATGCAACTTAAATGTTATATGGCAACTGTAAATCCTTGGGCTGTTATTGAACAAGAAATTGAAAACTTTAAGCCTAAGTTTGAGCAAGCAAATTTAACCATTACTGCAACAGGTGATGGTGCAGATTTACAATTAGATGTAGATCGCTTTAAGCAAATTATGGTGAACTTATTGGGCAATAGTATTCGCTATACAGAAGCTGGTGGAAAAGTTCATGTACATACTGAACAGTCTGCAATGCAATGGACTGTGTATGTAGATGACAGCCCATTAGGTTTAAGTGATGAACAATTGGCTAATTTAGGTCAAAGATTTTACCGTGTGGACGATTCTAGAACTCGTGCGACAGGTGGAACAGGTTTAGGATTAGCTTTATCGGCTAAAATTACTCAAGCGATGGGTGGTGAATTAAGCTTTGATCATTCACCATTAGGTGGTTTGCGTTGCAAATTAACCTTCCCGAAACAAATGAAACAATAAAAGGAAAGCATGCATGAAACATATCATGTTGGTGGAAGATGAAGTTGAACTTGCACAGTTAGTACGTGATTATTTAGAAGCTGCAGGCCTTGAGGTCAGCATGTTTCACGATGGTCAGGAAGCGTATGATAGCTTTATGCAACGTAAGCCAAGCTTAATGATTTTAGATTTGATGGTGCCACGTATGGATGGTTTAACCATTTGCCGTAAAGTACGTGAACAATCTGATATTCCAATTATTATGGTAACTGCACGTACAGAAGAAATTGATCGTGTGCTTGGTTTAAACATGGGTGCAGATGACTACGTATGTAAGCCATTTAGTCCTAAAGAATTGGTTGCGCGTGTGCAAGCTGTTTTACGTCGTTTGGAGCGTAAAGCTGAGCCTGAAAGCAACGATTTATTCCGCATAGATAAAGCACAACAGCGTATTTGGTATCAACAAAAGTCTTTGAGCTTAACGCCTACAGAATTCCGTTTACTTGAGCTATTTTTAGAGCATGTAGGTCATGTATATTCACGTGCACAATTGCTTGATCATATTAATCCTGACAGTTTTGATGTTGCTGACCGTGTGATTGATAGCCACATTAAAAACTTGCGCCGTAAAATTTCAGATGCTGCTGAAACAGGTAATAGACACGAATGGATTCAAGCTGTTTATGGCGTGGGTTACCGTTTTGAATATCCTGAAGATTAATAGTTTTTAGATCGTTCTTTAAAGCGAATAAGTGGAAACTTATTCGCTTTTTTAATATTTAAAATAAAAAGCTTATAGTACTTTTTGCTGAGTAGAATTTCGAAATATAAAAGAAGAAATTGTTAAGGCTAGGTATTGGTGCTTTAAATATTTATAATTAAGTTTTAATTCACAATGAGAGTGTGTTTTGAGTAATAACACGCCTACACTAAAAAGACGATTAAAGAATCGTCATATTCAACTCATCGCTATGGGTGGTGCAATTGGTACGGGACTTTTTTTAGGTTCGGCACATATTATTGAATCCGCTGGTCCATCAATTATTTTGGGTTATTTTATTGGCGGTTTAATTGCATTTCTAATTATGCGTCAATTGGGTGAAATGATTGTGCATGAACCTGTGACAGGTTCATTTAGCTATTTTGCCTTTAAATACTGGGGGCGGTTTTCAGGCTTTTTAACAGGTTGGAATTACTGGGTTTTATATATTCTAGTGGCAATGACTGAACTCACGGCTATTGGTAAGTATGTGAATTATTGGTGGCCTGAAATTCCAACATGGCTTACGGTTCTATTCTTTTTTTCACTTGTCACCATTATGAACTTAGCTAATGTGAAGATTTATGGTGAGTCTGAATTTTGGCTTTCTATTATTAAAGTATTAGCGATTGTCGCTATGATTTTATTTGGTGTGTATTTGCTGTTTAGTGCAGATGCATCTTCTTCAGCATCAATTCAAAACTTATGGATTCATGGGGGATTTTTTCCACATGGTTTTGATGGTTTGTTTTATATGCTTGCTTTTATGATGTTTGCATTTGGTGGAATTGAGCTGATTAGTATGGCTGCGGCTGAAACGGAAAATCCTGACAAAAACATTCCAAAAGCTGTTAATCAAACAGTTATTCGCGTTTTCTTATTCTACATTTGTTCATTGGCGATTTTATTGTCATTAGTGCCATGGAATCAGCTTGAACTAGGTGGTTTGGATAAAAGCCCATTTGTGATTATTTTTAATGAAATGGGGATTCACTGGGCGGCACATTTATTGAATTTTATTATTTTAACTGCATCACTTTCAGTTTGTAACAGTGGTATGTATGCTAATAGTCGTATGCTTTTAGGTTTGGCAGAACAGGGCAATGCACTAAAATTATTTAGCAGAGTAAATAGACAAGGTATTCCTGTTCCTGCGGTTTTATTTTCAGCCTTGTTAATTTTTAGTTGTGTGTTACTAAACTATTTTGTGCCTGAAAAAGCACTTAGTTATTTAATTTATATAGTAGTTGCGGCAGCAGTTTTGAACTGGATGATGATTAGCTTAATCCATTTAAAATTCAGACAAACCATGAAAAAAGAGGGAGTTAAAACTAAATTTCCTGCATTGTTTGCACCATTTACAAACTACTTTGTTTTAGCCTTTATGTTGATGATTTTATACATCATGTGGGTGCAAGGCTTTATGCTGTCGGTATTGATGTTACCTGTATGGATATTGATATTATTTTGCATATTTGAGTTTTTTAAACAAAAACAAAGCTAATAAAAAAGGACTCATAAGAGTCCTTTAAAACTAATAGAGAGAATTCAATTTTAAGGGTAAATTTCAATGACTGTTCCATTATCTACAAGTAACCAAATTTCATCCATATCGACATTTCGAACAGCTATACATCCCCAAGTCCAGTCACTCTTTGGGAAATAGTGCATAAGATTAGGTAAGACTTTAACCTGTTTTTTAGTTGCTGAGCCATAAATCATAATATCTCCACCAGGATAAACGCCTAATTTTTGTGCGACGGTTTTATCTTTCTGATTTGGATATGAAATATGTAAAGACTTATAAAAAGCACTTTTAGGATTACGCCAATCTATGATGTAGTGACCTTCGGGTGTTTTTCCATCACCTTCTTGAACTTTATGTCCAATTGGAGTGAAACCTAAACGTATTGGATATTTTCGAATCGTTTCATTGTTATGTTTTAATAGAAGGAATCTTTGGCTTTTATAAACCTGAATGCTTGAAATTGGAGATTCTTTACGAATCTTTTGAATTTCTTCTTGTGCTAATGCATGAGGAAATGAAATTTCATTTGATGAAGTTGGTAAGTATTTACCGTATTTTTGATAAATGAAAAATGCAGCCATAAGACATCAAAGAAAAATAGAAACAATAATAAAAATACGATTTTTGATCATTTATAAAATAACTTTTCACTTACTCAGCTATGCATTCTTGTGGATAACGACTAAATTATCCACAAGAGTTTTGTCAGTAAATATGAATTAAGAAGAGCAACTCACTATCACTTCAGGTACATCGCTTGGAAGGGGTGCTAAATCTTCAGATTTTTCTAAATCTATTTGTTTTGTGAATGGCTGACTAAGTAATTTAAACAAGCGTTCAAGTTCTGAAAAATCATTGCGTTCTGCAAGTTCAATTGCTTTTTGAGCCATGTGATTACGTAAAATATAATGTGGATTGATCTTTTGCATTTCTGCATCTAGTTCAGTCAAATCCTGCCCATTTCGAATTGCTTGATATTGCGCTAAAAAGTTTTCAAATTGGAAACGATCTAAACAATCATCTTTTAAAACTTCATATTCTTTGTTTTGTAAGCGAATAAAACTTTGTGTGTAATCGAGTTGCTCACTTTGCAAAATTCGTAGGAACGCCATAGCACAATCAAAACTATCTTTATGGAAACTTGGTAAACCCATTTTTTGACTTAAACCGTGTTTGTAGTGCTCTAAAAAAGTTGGTTCGAAATGCTCCAAACATTGTGCAAGTGCATCTTTCCATTGCTCTTTATCAAACTCTTGAGGGCAAAGTGGAACTAAATTATTCAGCCATTGCCATAAATTCCAGTGTCCAATACTTGGTTGTTGTTGATAGGTATAACGCGCTTTGTAATCGCTATGATTGTTAATCCAATTGGGGCGAAAACGCTCCATAAAACCATAAGGACCAAAATCTAAAGTTGAACCTGTAATATTAAGATTATCTGTATTCATAACGCCATGTGCAAAGCCCACAAGTTGCCAATGTGAAATCATAATTGCAGTGCGCTGAATGACTTTTGTTGCAAAAGCTAAAATGGGTTGATCTGCTTCAAGGCATTCTGGGTAGTGCCATTCAATACATTTTTGCGTAAATTCAGGAAGTAAATCTGCTTGATACTGATTGATCCATTCGAAATGTCCAAGACGAATATGACAATCTGAAGTGCGAAGCATCATTGCACCAAGTTCTAATTTCTCACGTTGCACACCTTGAGTTGAAGATGTAAAACCAACCGAGTTACTAGATGGAACACCTAAAGAATTAAGTGCATGTCCCGCTAAATATTCACGAATAACAGAACGTAAAACAGCACGACCATCCCCCATTCTTGAATATGGCGTAGAACCTGCACCTTTTAAATGTAAGTCTATTGTTTGATTATTTTTATCTAGAATTTGTGCAATCAGTAAACCTCGACCATCGCCAAGTTGTCCCGCCCATTGTCCAAATTGATGACCTGCATACACCATTGCAAGTGGTTTAAACTCTTGAAAAGTTTTTTGCCCGCTGCAAATCTCTACCCAATTGTTTTTATCATCTTCCGACCAATTTAATTCATTGGCTAGGCTTTCATTAAAATGTCCTGCCTTAGCACCTTCTAAGGGCGAAGGTTGTTGCTGATGATAAAGTTTAGGGCTTAGAGAAGGGTAGCGCGAGTTAAATTGCATAAGACAAATATCTTTAAAGTTTCTAAGATCAATATAACAAACTTAGTAAATATTTTATAAAAAGCTTTTAATGTTAAATTGCGATTTATTTAGAGATTAAGAAATTTATTTTCAGTTTCATTTTAAGAGACATCATAGGAATTTAAAGTAATTATATTTTTCATAAGCAATAAAAAAGCCCCAAGAGAGGGGCTTTTTTATTGCATTAAATTTAGTTTGAAGCAGGGTTCTTTTTCAGGTTACGTACAAGCAAATTAAGCGCTGCACGATGATGAGAAAGACGCTGTTCTACCAATTGGAATTCAACTTTTAATTTGTCATCCATTTGGTGGATTTTTTCAGTTACAGATGCTTTTTTAGTTTGAATTTCAAGTTCTTTCAATTTTGCCCAATCGTTTAGGGTTTGAGAGAAAGCATCATATTCTTGAGCAATACGACTTTTAACTGTCGAAATATCTTCAGTAACGTTATGTCCATACACAGCTAAGTCTTGTTCAGCATATTTAAATTTCATCGCCAATTCTGCTTTTTTAATATTGAAGCTAGGAATACGACGTAAATTTTTTGCTAAACCAAGTTTAGAGCAAGACCAAATTAACCATTTTGTCGGGTCATATTGCCACCATTTCACGCCATTACGGTAATCGTATTGGAAGATATGATGGTAGTTATGATAGCCTTCGCCCCAAGTTGCAATGGCTAACCAGAAGTTATCACGCGCAGTATTTTCGTCTGTATAAGGACGTTTGCCCCACATATGACATAAAGAGTTAATAAAGAACGTTACGTGATGGCTGAGGATTAAACGCATTAATCCACCAAGTAACAATACACCCCACATATCGCCAACAGCCCAACCAATTGGTAGCAAAATAGCAGCATGAACGGCAATTACTAAAGGAATGTAGTATTTGTCTTGGAACATCACCACTTTGTCTTTTAATAAGTCTGGTGCATTTTTATAATTTGGTTCTGCAGCAGGATAGTTGCGAAGCATCCAACCCATATGTGCATACCAAAAGCCGTTATTAATAGAGTATGGATCTTGATCGATATCATCTACATGACGGTGATGCGTACGGTGACCTGATGCCCAAAATAAAATACTATTTTGAACAGCAAAAGTTCCCATCAGCATTAAAATAATTTTTAAAGGCAAAGTCGCTTCATAAGCACGATGTGCCCAAAGACGGTGATAGCCTGCAGTAATACCAAGACTACTGACACCTAGCAAAACAAACATACTAACCCAAGCGCTTACGCTGAAATCGTGCTGAAATGCGTAAAGTGGGATCGCGATTATCGCAACAATAGGTAAAAACACCAATGCAAAAACTGCAATCCAGTTGATTGGGGCTTTTGGTAGGGGAGCATTCATCTCCAACAGTACTCCTAGAACCTTTGCAGGTTATAAAACTAGCCTTAGCTTTTTATAAAAATAAGCTGTAATTCTTTGCATCTTAGCATGGTTTCAAAAAGATGCACTATCATTATTGTACAGTTGTATTGTGTTAAATTGATATAAAAACAACCAGTGGAATGATTGGTTTTATCGAAGTTTAAAAAAGTTTTTAAATAGATTAACGATCTTTAAAAACCAATGAAAATACTTGGAAATAAAGGCTATAAGTCAATTGCTTATGTTTTTGAGCTAAGTGCTTTCAGCATTTCTTTGGGGTAATCCGTAATTAATCCATTAATACCTAAGTGACGTAATTCTTGTGCGCGTTTAACATCATTTACCGTCCAAACGCTAATTGCTAAATTGGCTTCTTGTGTTGCAGTAATCATTTCATTTGTGGCTAGTTGATTCATCCAACCAATTTGGCAACATCCAAGTTCTAAAGCCTGATCAATTGCACGATGTTTAATGTCATCTTCAATAAGTAAACCGTGCTTAAAAGATGATTGTTGATGATTGAGTGCTTGATGAATTTTGGTATCAAAACTTGTAATAACAGCAGAATGTTCATAACCATTTAATTGCTGTTGAAGTGTTTCTACTAACTTATTTGCATCATATTCAGAATTAACAGCTTTTATTTCAACTTCAATATGATCGAAGTTGTAAATAATTTTCATGGTTTCATTCAGTGAAGGTGTTTTTTCGATATTTTTCCAGTCACGCCAAGCAACCGCTTGATTGTAATGAACTAGATCATCTTGGTTGCAATCGTAAATGTATTTGCTTTGTCCTGCGGTACGTACAAAATCATCATCATGCATAATCACGAGAGCATTATCTTTAAGTTGTCGCACATCAAATTCTACGGCACGAATGCCTAAGTCTTGAATATATTGAAAACCACCTAAGGTGTTTTCAGGGGCTTCCCCGCGAGCACCACGATGACCAATTATGCGCATAGATGACTCATCAATTTATAGTTTTGATTCATTTTGATGTAGAAAAGTTACAGACATATGATCTTACATATTTTGATCCGATAGCACATTTATGCAAGTGCTATCGGATGAATTACTTGTTATTTATTGATTTATTCTTAGATTGTTTCATTAATATTTTTTTGCCAAAGGATTTCTGAGCCACCTTCTGCACGTTGTAACGCACGAGAAGCGACAAATAACCAATCTGATAAGCGGTTTAATAATTGCAAAGAGGGTGCTTGAATGTTTTGATCACGAGAGTGAACAGACATTAGTCTGCGTTCCGCACGACGGCAAACAGCACGAGCTTGGTGTGCATAACTGCATGCCAATGAACCTGACGGTAAAATAAAGTCTTTTAACATTGGAAGATCTTCATTTAAGCGGTCAATTTCGTTTTCTAAGTATTCAATGGCAACGGGTTGAACCAAGTTAAAGTTTGGAATGCAAACTTCGCCACCTAAGTCGAAAAGCCAGTGTTGAATTAGGCTTAAAGATTTATCCCAAGTTGCTTTGTCTTCAATTGTACTTACAGCAATTTGTGAGCGTAATACACCAATACTTGAGTTGAGTTCGTCTACATCGCCTAATGCTTCAATTCTTAGGTCATCTTTAGAAACGCGTGAACCATCGCCTAGTCCAGTTGTTCCTGAGTCACCTGTGCGGGTGTAAATTTTACTTAAACGGTGTCCCATGTTATTTCCTTAATATTCAGATATCTCAATTTAAAAAGGATAATGCCACAGCTGTGACATTATCCTCAAAAAGTATTTAGCTATAGATTGATGAAATTAGTATTTGAAAGTTACGCCTACAGAAGCTTGGCGACCACCGTTGATGTAGTAGGTATTTGAACCGTTATAGGCTGTTTTAAACTTCACATCACCCATATTTTCGATATTAGTAAATAGTTTGATGTTTGGATTAACATTCCAATAAGCATTGAAATCAACTGTTGCGTAACCAGGTAAATTTGTTAAAGGATCATTTTCATCATCTGCAAAGTCTTTAGCTTTTGATTTTGCAATAATTGATGTACTTAAACCATATACATCATTTTGAATACCAGCGGATACAGTTAAGGAATGACGTGGACGACGCAATAAATCGTCGTTTGTTTGTTCATCTTTAGATTTTGCATACTGATAATTCGTACTGATGAAGTAATCTTCTAGCTTCCATTTTGCATAAAGTTCTGCACCTAAAATTGATGCTTGGTCTATGTTTATGTTTTTCCAGTCAGAAGATGACCAAGAAGGGCAATTTGAAATGCATTTTGATGTAATCAAATTATCAATTTCTGTATAGAAGGTAGAAGCTCCAACTAAAATATTGAATGGTAGTTTTTGGTCAATACCAATTTCATAAGAAATGCTTTCTTCAGGTTTTAAATCAGGGTTTCCACCCCAATTTGCATATAGGTCATTTAAAGTTGGTGCTTTGAATGCTGTCCCGATATTGGTATATACACTTGTGATTGGAGAAAAATCATAACGTACAGCACCTTGAGCAACTGTATGTGTCCCAAATTTCTCGTTATCTTCCACACGTAAACCAACTTGGGTATGTAGCTTGTCGGTATTTAATTGGTGTTGAATATAATAGCCAGCAGAATCAATTTCTTCATTCAGCGCAGAGGTTTTTGCTTCTAATTTGCGTTGTGTTGTACCTAATAAAATATTCTGTGAATTAGTAAAACTCCATTTACCAAAAACTTCTGCTTCTTGAGAAATACTGTGAATATAAGAAGGAGAAACTAAATAATCTGCTTCGTCTTTAAATTGAGATAAGCGAGCATTAAGTTCAAATTGGTCTACAAGTTTTACACTACCTTTTAGGTTTACAATTTCATTTTTGAAATCTGTAACTTCAAGCGCACCATATTTATTAAATTCGTTTAGTCCTTCATTTGTACTGTAATCGATAGATGCAGAATAATTGTCTTTCTCAACACCAAGCTTTGCACTATATCCTTTTTGATCATAAGAATAATTACGCTTTTGATTATTTAAGATCGGTGTTCCGTCAGATTCTAAGCGTTGACCTCGAATTTGAGCGTAAACACCATTTTCTGCAAAGTCAGCACCAATTGATGATTTGTATGTTTTATTTTCACCAATCTCACCTGTAACAAATGCACCTGATTTTTGAGGTGTTTTAGAAATAATATGGACAACACCACCAATTGCATCAGTTCCGTAAAGAACCGATGCAGGACCTTTAAGTACCTCGATTTGTTCAATATCTGTAGTGTCTATAAAAGGCAAAGATGCTGCACTTGATGTTGCTGTATTTAAACGAACACCATCACGCATTACTAACGTATGGTCAGATTCAGTTCCACGTAAAAAAATAGAAGCTTGCTGCCCGAATCCACCAGATTGCACCATATTAATTGAAGCATCATTTTTCAAAATGTGAGGGAATGATGTAATTGATGATTGATCTAAAATTTTAGGTTCAATAATTGAAATACGCGCAGGCACATTTTCAATGTTTTGTTCACCACGAGAAGCTGTAACCACAATCGTGCTTAAAGAAGATTTTGCAGAAGTTTGAGCTTCAGTCGTTGCTGATACAGACGTTGAAAAACCCATCGCAATTGCGATAGCACCTACAAGGGCAGTAGGTTGAAAATAAAAAGACATGCTTTTAGCTCCATACATTCACCCCCCGTGAATGATTGAGTTTAAGGGAACAATAAGCAGGTATCCGGACTTAAATGTGATCGAAATTTCGATCTACTTATCCACCTTCCCACAAAAAACTGCAGTGGTGTAAATTGTTCAATTTATAAAGATAAGCTTTTCATTTTACCGTTGCGGGGGCAGTGTTGGATTCGCACCAACTTCCCTATAGCCATGGCTAAGACTTATTGCATTCGCGCGAAGTATAAAGTTAGCATGTGAAATACACAATCTTCGTCAATAATATTGCGTATGAACTTTACGCAAGCTTGAAAAATTGCATTACAATGATTCGCCTTTAATATTTATAGATGGGCTATAAACAAGGCACGGCAAGAGCAACAAAACATGCGTACTCGTGTAAAAATATGTGGAATCACACGAACTCAAGATATTAAATCTGTTGTAGATGCTGGCGCAGATGCAATTGGCTTTGTATTTTTTCCACCAAGCCCTCGAAATGTGTCTGTTAAATTAGCCGAAGAACTTGTAAAACATGTACCAGCCTATGTACAAACCGTTGGCTTGTTTGTGAATGCATCTAGCGAAGAAATATTAGAAGTATTAAAAACTGTTTCTTTAGATGTCTTACAATTTCATGGCGATGAAACACCAGAACAATGTCAGAAAATTGCCAAATTAACAGGCAGAAGATGGTACAAAGCCATTCAAGTTAAACCAGATTTAGATGTAATTTCAACGATTAAGCAATATCAACAAGTGGGTGCAAGTGCTATGCTTTTGGATGCTTGGCATCCTGAGCTAAAAGGTGGGACAGGACATTCTTTTGATTGGTCACAGTTCCCACAACTTGATATTCCATTAATATTGGCAGGTGGATTAAAACCTGAAAATATTGAAAACGCTATAAAGACGACCAAGGCATATGCCGTAGATGTCAGCGGAGGCGTAGAGTCCGCAAAAGGTATAAAAGACCAACAACTCATTGAACAATTTATGCAAGGAGTCCATCGTGGATCAGCAAAATAAAAGTCATAACAGTCAAGTTGACTATACCCAATTCCCAGATCAAAAAGGGCATTTCGGTATTCATGGCGGACGTTTTGTGTCAGAGACTCTTATGGCGGCTTTAGAGGATTTAGAAAAACTCTATTTTCGCATGAAAGATGACGAACAGTTTCTGGCAGAATTTGACCGTGACTTGGCGTACTATGTCGGTCGCCCAAGTCCTTTATATTATGCAGAGCGATGGTCGAAAGAACTCGGTGGTGCACAAATTTATTTAAAACGTGAAGACTTAAACCATACAGGTTCTCACAAAATAAATAACACAATTGGTCAGGCGCTTCTTGCAAAACTTTCAGGTAAAAAGCGTATTATTGCTGAAACAGGTGCAGGTCAGCACGGTGTTGCAACAGCAACAATTGCAGCACGTTTAGGTCTCGAATGCGTTGTATTTATGGGGGCTGATGACGTTAAACGTCAAGCAATGAACGTGTATCGCATGCGTTTATTAGGTGCGACAGTTGTTCCTGTAGAAAGTGGCTCTAAAACATTAAAAGATGCCATGAATGAAGCAATGCGTGACTGGGTAACAAATGTAGATTCAACTTACTATGTAATTGGTACAGTTGCAGGTCCACATCCATACCCACAATTGGTACGTGATTTCCAATCGATTATTGGTCGTGAAGCACGTCGTCAAATTCAAGAACAAGCAGGTCGCTTACCTGATGCGCTTGTTGCTTGTGTCGGTGGTGGTTCAAATGCAATGGGCCTGTTCTATCCATTCTTAAATGACCAAGATGTGAAAATGTACGGTGTTGAAGCAGCAGGCTACGGCATTGAAACAGGTAAACATTCTGCACCGTTAAATGCAGGTCATGTGGGCGTACTTCATGGTAACCGTACTTATTTAATGTCTGATGATCAAGGTCAAATTATTGAAACGCATTCAATTTCAGCGGGTCTAGATTACCCTGGTGTTGGTCCTGAACACAGTTTCTTAAAAGATATGAACCGTGTTGAATATGTGCCAATTAATGACAATGAAGCGCTTCAAGGTTTCCGTGATTTAACGCAAATTGAAGGTATTATTCCTGCATTAGAAAGCTCTCATGCAATGGCATATGTAACGAAACTTGCGCCAACGATGTCTAAAGATCAAATTATTATTGCGACGGTTTCAGGTCGTGGTGATAAAGATTTAATGACAGTTGCACGTATTGATGGCGTGGAAATGGTAGAGATGTAATTTCCTTTAAGTCCTCTCCTTACAGGAGAGGGTTGGGGAGAGGTAATCCAAAGATTAATCGCACTCGAAAGTGCGATTTTTTATTGTCAAAAATAAATAAAATACTCATCTACGATTATTAAATGGCATGAAATATATAGCTGACGTATGATTAAATTCCTAGCCAAAAGCCAATGGAATTTTTTATGCCAAGCTTATTTATTGCCATGCTCGGTGGTCGTCATACACGTGCAAACACGGAAGTACATGATGTTGTGCTTGCAGTGGGCGAAACATTAAAAGATATCTACCCTCAATTAAAAAATGCATGGTTTGGTGAACAAAAAGGTTTACATATAGATGCTTGGGCAAAAATAAATAGTGTGGAATTTGAAGGTAGAAAATATCAAGTACAATTTAGTGATACTGCACCAAATCAAGAAAATCAAAAACTATTTTTAATTAATTTAGGTGGCTATGATTCACGTGAATTTGGCGAGTTACATCGCTATGTTTTAGTGGTTGCACAAAATGCAATGGTCGCTAAACAAAAAGGTAAGGCATATTTTGCACAACATTGGCAAAAACAGCATACAGACCGAGTTTTAGATGTAGATGACTGTATTGCAATTGATCATGTACATGGGCGTTATATTGAATTGGTAGAGTATGATTCTGCAAAAAGTATTGAAACTAACCATTGGGAAAATACATATCTGATGCTAGATGAACACTGATTATGAGTCTATTATTTATGGCAAATTCACATAATTCATATAGGTTTTGAATATTGAGTGTTAATTTGCTATTTTAAAAATATGAGGTGTTAAAGCCTTTAAAATTGTATGGATTTAAGTGATTAAGGATTGTCAAAAATGGATTTGATTCAATCGAATGGACAGCCTCGTTATGGTCGCTTTTCAGAACTACCATTAAGTATTGATGTTAGTAAATACGATTATAAAACACCATATGGAAATTCTTTAGTCGGGTGGCGTAAGCGTCTAAAATATAAAAAAT
This sequence comes from Acinetobacter portensis, assembly GCF_023158935.1. Lineage (GTDB taxonomy): Bacteria > Pseudomonadota > Gammaproteobacteria > Pseudomonadales > Moraxellaceae > Acinetobacter > Acinetobacter faecalis. The sequence continues at coordinate 2,013,933 of NZ_CP096120.1, read as the reverse complement.
TTAAATTTTGTTCTATTCAACATGAACATTACAGTATAGGTGTTGCGATTGTTGATATTGCATGGGCAGGGCACGGTTTTTTCTATATTTATGATCATGAACGTAATGATGTTTTAGAATGGAATGCGATAAATGCATTTGCTAGAAATACAAAACTCGATGAACAGCCTCTATTTAATCAAAGTTATTTTTTAAATAATCCTTATCAAATTGAAATGCAGCATGCGAATGGGGCACGTTATATCACCGTATCAAAATATGGTGAAATTATTTTAAGTGTTAGAACATTTTGTGCTGGAACAACACCTTTAAGCTTGTGTAGCCCAAATGGTATTAATGGTTGGACGTATACGCAAAAATTAACCACGCTTGCTTGTGAGGGATTTTTCAAGAATAAGAAAGGTCAGGTTATTCAATTTAATGATCGTACTTTTGTTGCTTTAGATGATACTTGTGGTTTTTTAAGACCTGAAACAGCGTGGTTTTGGTTATCTTGTAATTTTTGGGATGAGCAAAATAATCGTATAGGCATTAACTTAGCATCAGGTGTAAATGAAAGCTTTGGTAATGAAAATAGCTTGTGGGTGAATGGTCAGTTATATGCATTATCTGATGTTTTATTTCAGCAAGTTTCAGATGCGCAGTGGATAATTCAATCTTTAGATGAATCTTTAAATTTGACCGTTACGACGGGCTGGCGCCGTTATGAAAATTTAAATTTAAGATTGGTTGGAAGTCAGTTTAGTCAGTGGCAAGCCAAGATTAGTGGCACTGTTTTACAAGATGGTCAAAAAATTATTTTTAATGAACAATATGGCTTAATTGAACAGCATTATGCGAAATGGTAGTTATAGATTTTCGTGAATTGAGTTAAAACTCAAGCAATAAAAAGGCTTCTTAAAGAAGCCTTTTTATTTGGTGTTATTTCACATTTATTTATTAAAACGACTCATTTGCTCTAAAGCACTTTGTAAATATTGACCATTAAATTGCTGACCTTTAATCGGTTTATTCGACTTGTCTAAGAACTCATATTGACCTACAGCACCAACTTCTAAAATATCTTGCTTGGTGATTACTGCATAACGACTATAACCTGATGCAAGAATCCAATCACGTTTTACTTCTGAGCTCATCAAGTCTTCACCTACAGAGTAATCTTTGATGTTATTGGTCACGCCTAAATAATGTTTCATAAGCGTCGGTACGACATCTTGATGACTTGTAAATGTATCATCACTCCAATTCATAATGCCTGAAGTATTGATTTTTGGACCAATAATTGCAAAAGGAACTTTAACTTGAGGATCTGTAAAGTTGCCATTATGACCCCAGAAATTTTCCATGTTGTCATTTACTTCTTGACCATGATCGCCTGTAATAATTACAAGCGTATTTTCTTCATCACCAGATGCTTTAATTTTATCTAGTACTTGTTTCACAATGCTATCAACATAATGAACGCTTGTTTTATAGCGATTCATCATTAAAGAGCGATCTGTATCATTGCTAAGTTTTAGATAATTCACTTCTTCAAGCATTGGCTTAAATTGATGAGGATAGTCATTTGGGAAAGCATATCCATGAGGTGAATCGTAGAATAAGAATGAGAAAGTTGGTTTGTTTTTATCGCGTTTATCGAACCATGTTAACCAGTCCTGCGTTAAACCGACATCTAAACCATCAGGAGAGCGGCCTGCAGAACTAATACGTAAATTTGGTACTTTGGCGAATACAGTACGATCAAACTCTGGATTTGTAAGTTTCGCAGCAGCAAAAATCCCTAATTGATAGTCCATAGCTTGTAAACGATCCATAAATACTGGAGTTTTACGATTTGATAAAACGCTATGCCAATATGTACCAGGGATGCCGTAAAACAAACCAAAAATACCCGTACGAGTTGCACTACCAGTTGATAAATGATTTTGTAAAATTTTGCCTTTTTGCGCGTAAGCCCACATATTGGGGCTGGTCTCAGCATTAAAGGTATCTGCACGCCAAGAATCCACCACAATAAACACGATGTTGGTTGGTTTACTTACAGGTTGGGTTTGAAGTGGCTGTAAAGGGTAGTTCAAATCACTATTACTAGAGACTTTCATCTCTTGTTGTTTTTTAATTGCCTCTTCATCAATCCAACCCATTTTACGCATGGTTGCTGTTGAAGATGATGGCTGGAACAATGGTAAATATTTTTTGGTCATGGTTACAGGTTGATAGACATTAGCTGCCGCCCAAATGTGAATACCATGAGAAATTAATAGGGTAATAAAGGTGATCCAAGCAAACTTTTTACCTAGCTTCCAATGTGGAAGTGGAATATTTTTATCTAATTTTACAATCAATGCATATTGTAAAGCCCATAAAGCTAAAATGCCGAAAATGGTCATCAGCCATGTAGATAATGGAAAGCTTACAACTTGCCCTGACATCACAAGTTCAAGCATCACCATACTGATATGAAAACGATATTGAGAGAAAACAATCGTATCAATAAACAGTGTAATTAAGATGAAAGAGCTTATGCCTGAAATAATTAAACGACGAGCAATTGTCGGAAGTAACAACAATGGAATTAGGATTAAACCAATAAGTGCAGTTAATGTTGCCATATGAGATATGACACTCGACACTAAAAAGCTAAAACCTAAAAGATCGCTTGGAATTTCAGGCATCACAAAGAAGTATCTGCAAGCAATTAACATTGCAATAATTGCATTTACCGCAATGAAGTATCCATGACTATGTAGTTTTGTTTTAAAAGGCATAAACAGCACGCTTTGATATGAATTAGGTGGGTTAAGCTTGAGGCTCAACTTTTAAAGGGGAGTATAATAAACTTAAAAAGTGAGTTGTTGAATAAAAACTATTCGTCACACAATTGTTTATTACTATTTCATTAAATATTACAAAGGCATGGGAGAAATGAACTATCCTAAAAAAGCGGCCATATAGACCGCTTAGAAACTTTAGGCTTGTTTAAATTTTGGATAATGGAAAATAATGGCGAATACCGCAAATATGGCAAGTACCCAACAGTAATAAATACTTCCAATAAGTTCCACTGGTGATATTTTTGCAATCGAGCATGCTAATAGAAGTTGTGCACCATAAGGAATTAAGCCTTGAATTACGCAAGAAAAAATATCCAATAATGCTGCAGCACGTTTAGGATCTACGCCATATTCTTTAGCAACTTCTCGTGCCATATCTCCAGATAAAATAATAGCAACTGTGTTATTGGCAACAAATAAGTTAGAGAAAATCACAAGAAGGCTAATTCCAATTTCACCTGCACGTTGCCTACCAACTTTAAATAATTGAGTGATTTTATAAATACGTTGAATGAGCCATTCTAAACCGCCTTCCTTTTGCATAATGGCAGATAAGCCACCTAAGAACATAGAAAGTAGAGCCACTTCGAACATGCTTACAAAACCATCATAAATGGCATTGTTAAACTTTAAAACGTTAAAGCTTGATGAATCAACCAAGCCAATAATTCCAGATAGAATTACACCAATGGTTAAAACTGCCAATACATGCAAACGTGTAAATGCAAGAGTAAATACAGCAACATAAGGAAGAATTAGCCAAAGGTCATAATCTTTATATGTAATTGCGTGAGAGCTTTGTGTGAGCATCATGTATATAAAAATAGTAATAATTGATGCAGGAACTGCAATCCAAACATTGACCTTAAATTTGTCTCGGAGTTGAACCTTCTGACTGTTTGTTGCGGCAATTGTTGTATCAGAAATCATAGATAAGTTATCGCCAAACATTGCTCCGCCAACGACTGCACCAATGGCTAAAACAGGTGCAATATCTGTTGCTTGAGAAAAGCCAAAAGCAATAGGCGCACATGCTGCAATGGTTCCCATAGATGTTCCCATTGCTGTTGCAATAAATGCAGCAATTAGAAATAGCATTGGAAGTACGAAAGAAGGAGGGATGATAGATAAACCAAATTGTACAGTTGCATCTACGCTACCAATTGCACTGCTGGTACTTGCAAAAGCACCTGCAAGCATAAACACCATAAACATCAGAATTAAATTAGGATGGCTTGCACCTTTCAAAAATTCTTCAATGCCAATATTGAGCTTATCTCGATACAATAAAACAGCCACAATAATTGCAGGAATAGCCGCGACAGGTGCTTTAATTTGATAAAAAGCAAACTCTGTTCCAATGATGGAGTGATAAATGCCACTGCCTAAAAACAACGATAAAAAAACAATAAGAGGTAGCAATGCAATTGCGCGAGCATGCACTTTTGTTGAGTGATGGGAGGTCATAGGAGATAAAAAAAAGAAGAATGCTATTAGTATAATGCAGGTTTTGCTATTTCAGTCATTTTTAAATTTAATTGCTAAGCAATTTATTTTTATCAATATTTTAAAATAAATCTAAGTTTATCTAAATGATTGGAAAATTTAGAAAAGCGAAAAATAGGCATCTTTGATCATTGTGTAAAAAAACGAAATATCGGTAAATGTATCTTTCGGATTGTTCTGAGCGAGAATATTTGCAAATGGAATATCAAAAGCAAGAATTGAGAGCTATTCATCGAGTAAAAAATAGCGTTACAATGCATTGTCTTGTATTTCTACAAAAGCAACTCCTCAGTTTTAAATAATTCAAGGAATGTACAACCCTATGTCACGTTTAGCCACTCGATTTGCACAGCTTAAATCTCAACAGCGTAAGGCTTTAGTTTCGTATGTCATGGCAGGTGACCCTCAACCGCAAGTAACTGTTCCGTTATTGCATAATATGGTTGAAGCAGGGGTAGATGTGATTGAACTTGGACTTCCATTTTCAGACCCTATGGCAGATGGTCCAGTTATTGCCCTTGCAGCAGAACGTGCATTGGCAGGTGGAACAAATACCCTAGATGCTTTGAATATGGTGAAAGAGTTCCGTCAAAAAGATACAGAAACACCAGTTGTTTTAATGGGTTATTTAAATCCTGTTGAAGTTCTTGGTTATGAAAAATTTGTATCTTATGCCAATGAATGTGGTGTAGATGGTGTTCTACTTGTGGATTTACCACCTGAAGAAGCTCACGATCTAAATGTTGTTTTGAAAAAGTTTGATATGGATCAAATTTTCTTATTAGCACCAACATCAACAGAACAACGAATTAAACACGTTGTGAAACAGGCAAGTGGTTTTATCTACTATGTATCTTTGAAAGGGGTTACAGGTGCGGCAACATTAGATGTTCCTGAAGTTACTGCACGTATCCAAAAAATTAAAACTGAAACAAATATTCCAGTTGGTGTTGGTTTTGGTATTAGCGATGCTGCCTCTGCAAAAGCAATTGGTGGTGTGGCAGATGCTGTAATTGTTGGAAGTGCTTTTGTAAAACAATTTGCGAACTTAACACCAGAACAAGCCGCTATAGAAACGGTTAATAAAGTTAAGGAGCTTCGAGCTGCGCTCGATGAGTTAGTATGAGTCAAGAAGTGAAAACAGGGAAGATTCTTAGCCCTACTACGCCGTGGACAGATCGTGCTGTTCCAAGTATTCATGTTCCAGATGAACAAGAAGTCTATAAATCTACATTTACAGAACCAACCATTGAGTGTCCTGAGTGCCATTCTTTAGTTACACGCACAGCAATGTCTTTTAATGCTTATGTTTGTCCACAATGTGATGAACATTTACGTATGAAAGCTCGTGAACGTTTAACTTGGTTCTTTGATCAAGTAGATAACGAACTTGGTCAGGAATTTAAAGCCAAAGATCCGCTTAAGTTTGTAGATAGCAAGGCTTATCCAGACCGTATGTCTGAAGCTCAAGCTAAAACAGGTGAAACTGAAGCATTGGTTGTAATGCAAGGTACTTTGAAAAATGTATCTATGATTGCATGTGCTTTTGAGTTTGACTTCATGGGGGGCTCAATGGGTACAGTTGTTGGCGATCGTTTTGTACAAGCTGCAGAGCGTGCTATTCAATCTAAACAAGCTTTAATTTGCTTTGCTGCTTCTGGTGGCGCACGTATGCAAGAAGGCATGTTATCTCTTATGCAAATGGCGCGTACATCTGCTGCAATTCAACGTATGAAAGAAGCTGGTTTACCGTACATTGTTGTATTAACACATCCAGTTTATGGCGGTGTAACTGCATCATTAGCAATGTTAGGTGATGTTCATATTGCAGAACCTAAAGCAATGATTGGTTTTGCGGGTAAACGAGTAATTGAACAAACAGTACGTGAAAAATTGGAAGAACCGTTCCAACGTGCTGAGTATTTACTTGATCATGGTGTAATCGATCAAATCGTACACCGTCATGCATTACGTGATACTGTATATCGCATTGTGACGAAATTGATGAATTTGCCTTGAATAAAGCACCACTTGCAACAGACTGTTTAAACACATGGCTCGATTATTGGAGCCATGTTCACGTTACGGGTATTGATTTAGGTTTGGAACGAGTTATTCCTGTTGCTGAAAAGCTGGGTGTAACAAGTCCTCAAGCAAAAGTTTTTACTGTTGCAGGAACAAATGGTAAAGGCTCAACGACAACAACTTTGGCAGCGATATTAAAAGCCCAAGGTTATAACGTTGGACTTTACCAATCTCCGCATATTTACCGTTTTAACGAACGCGTAAAATTATCGGGAATAGAAGTAGATGACCAAACACTGGTAGATGCCTTTGTTCAAGTTGATATTGCACGCCGTGAATGTGATTTATCTTTATCATTCTTTGAAGCAACCACACTTGCAGCCTTTGTTATTTTTAAAGATCAACAATGTGATGCATGGGTGCTTGAAGTTGGTTTAGGTGGTCGTTTAGATGTTGTAAATGTTGTAAACCCAAATGTTGCTGTTATTACCAATATCGGTTTAGATCATACAGATTGGTTGGGCGATACCATTGAGAAAATTGCTTTTGAAAAAGCAGGAATTATTCGTTCGAATATTCCCGTTATTTTTGGTGGATCTCAAGATATTCCGCAAGCAATTCTAAATAAAGCTCAAGAATGTAATGCGCCTTTATCTGCGGTAAATCGTGATTATTTTTATCGCCTTACTCAAGATGGTCAGGCATGGATGTTTGCATCTACGGGTTGTACATTAAAGTTGCCATTAGGTTCATTGGCACTAGAAAATATTTCAACTGCTGTTGCTGCTATTTTGGTAAGCGGTTTAGAAATAAAACAAGAAGCTATTGAAGATGGTATTCAGCAAGCTAAATTAGCAGGTCGATTTGAAATTCGCCAAATAAAAAATAAGACTGTAATTTTTGATGCAGGACATAACCCGCATGGTGTTGAGTTCTTATTAAAACAATTGAAAAACTATTTGAATTACAATAAACAGCTCACTGAAGTCGTGAGTGTTTTCTCGATGTTGACAGATAAAGACATAAATTCTGTTGCACAGTTGTTGAAAGATACTGTATTAATGTGGAAAATTGCACAATTAACAGTCCCTCGAGCAGCAGAAATTTCTCAACTTGATGATGCGCTGAAAGGACAAAATATAGAACACTTTGAAAGTGTTAAATTGGCATTTAAATCGGCACTTGATGAATCAAAAAATAATCAGCTGATTTTGGTGTGTGGATCATTTCATACATTAGAAGCCGTATGGGAGTATTTGGAAGAATGTCAATGAATAACAAGCAACGCTGGATGGGTGGCGTTGTTTTATTAGGTGGTGGTGTTTTATTGGCGGCCTTACTTCTAAAAGGCAAAGAAGAAATACATCAAAATAATGTCAATGCACCGCAACAAGTTGAACTTGCTCAGCAAACACAACAAAAAACTACTGAAAGTGAAATGATTCAACTTCAGCCTTTAACTGTGGATGTTGAAACAGAAAAGCGTTTGCTTGAAGAGCAGAAGCGTTCACGTGAAAAAGCGGTTGCAGAACAAGAAGCACGGGCAGCAGAGTTTTTAGCAACTCAGCAACAAGCTGAAGCTGAAGCTGCACGTAAAGCCGCAGAAGAATATGCTGCAATTAATGCACATCGTAACGGTGTAAATCAAAGTTCAGACAATATTCCACCAGAACTCATTGAAGATGAAAAAGCAAAGCAGAAACGTTTAGCTGAAGAAAAACTTGTGGCTCAAAAGAAATTAGAGCAACAAAAGGCAAATCAGTTAAAAGCTGATGATGCCAAGAAAGAAGCTGAGAAAAAACGTCAAGCTGAATTAGCTCGTCAAGCGGAACAAAAGAAATTAGCTGAAGCTGAGGCAAAGCAAAAAGCCAATGAAAAGTTGAAAGCTGAAGAAAAACGTAAAGCAGACGAGAAGAAAAAAGAAGAGCAGCGTAAAGCTGAAGAAAAAAGTAAGGCTGCAGAAAAACGCAAAGCGGATGAGAAACGTAAAGCCGAAGAAAAGAAAAATGCCGAGGCTAAAAAAGCACGGGATTTACTTGAAAATGGAGATAAGCAGTGGATGGTACAAGTTGCGCTTGCTGCAAATGAAGCAAATGCAGATGCTGTAGCTGCAAAACTTCGGGCAAAAGGCTACAAAGTAACGAAGAGTCCAACATCTAAAGGGATTCGAATTATGGTTGGGCCATCTAAAGACCGTGAAACTGCCGATGCGTCACGTAAGAAAATTGCGGCTGATGCAAGTTTAGGAATGAAATCTGCTTGGGTAATTGATTGGGTGCCTTTAGAAAAACGCAATTAATTTAATTATTCATTGTTGAAAGTAAAAAAAGGATTCGACTCGTTTTAGTTGAATCCTTTTTTGTTTGAAAAGATTGAAGTTATTAATAGGAAAGTAAAGGTATTTTATTGCATTGGATTGATTCATTTTTTGTAATGTTTTTGGATGAAACAAGAAGGTTAATTTATAAAATATTTAATGACTTATTTCTAAATAGGATATGTCAGTTTTTATTGAATAAAAAAACAAACGAGAAAATCAGGACTTATCTATATATAGAAAGATTAAAATTTGATACATTGTTGGCACTTAGATTTCAGTGCTTAGTAACGCGAAGATTATTTTTATATTGGTTTTGTGCAAAACCCTTGTACTTCAAATTTCTAGCACCATAATAAAGACTAAGAAAAACTTATTTTGATAAGCAAGATTTAGAGAGTCTATTCATGTTGGCAAGTCTGATCGGAGGAATCTTCGGTACTAAAAATGAGCGCGAACTTAAACGCATGCGCAAAATTGTTGAAAAAGTTAATGCGCTCGAGCCGACGATATCAGCTTTAAGTGATGCGGACTTATCTGCAAAAACCGAAGAATTTAAACAACGCTATAACAAGGGCGAAAGCTTAGATAAGCTATTACCAGAAGCGTTTGCAGTCTGCCGAGAAGCAGCAAAACGTATTATGGGAATGCGTCATTATGATGTTCAGTTAGTAGGTGGTATTACACTTCACGAAGGTAAAATTGCAGAAATGCGTACCGGTGAAGGTAAAACGCTTATGGGTACGCTTGCTTGCTATTTAAATGCAATTAGTGGTCAAGGCGTTCACGTAATTACCGTAAATGACTATTTGGCGCAACGTGATGCTGAATTAAACCGTCCATTATTCGAATTCTTAGGTTTAAGCATTGGTGTTATTTACTCAATGCAAGATCCAATGGAAAAATCTGAAGCTTACAAAGCAGATATTACCTACGGTACAAACAACGAATTTGGCTTTGATTACCTTCGTGACAACATGGTGTTTTCTTTAGGTGAAAAGAAACAACGTGGTTTAGTTTATGCAATTATCGATGAAGTCGATTCGATCTTAATTGATGAAGCACGTACTCCATTGATTATTTCTGGTCAAAGTGAAGATTCTTCACAGCTTTATGCGGCAATTAATGCGATTCCGCCAAAATTGAAGCCACAGAAAGAAGAAAAAGTGGCAGATGGCGGACATTTCTGGATTGATGAGAAACAACGTTCAGTTGAAATGACTGAAATTGGTTTTGAAACAGTTGAAGATGAACTGATTTCAATGGGTTTATTAGCAGAAGGTGAGAGTTTATATTCATCTTCTAACTTAAACCTTGTTCATCACGTGACGGCTGCAATTCGTGCACATTATTTATATCAACGTAATGTTCAATACATCATTAACGATGGTGAAATCATTATTGTCGATGAAAATACAGGTCGTACGATGCCAGGTCGTCGTTGGTCTGAAGGTTTGCATCAAGCAGTAGAAGCGAAAGAAGGCTTAGAAATTCAGCCTGAAAACCAAACTTTGGCAACAACAACATTCCAAAACTATTTCCGTTTATACAGAAAATTATCTGGTATGACGGGTACTGCAGATACTGAAGCTGCAGAAATGAAAGAAATTTATGGTTTAGATGTTGTTCTTATTCCTACACACCGCCCAATGGTGCGTAAAGATGAAAACGATTTAATTTATTTAAATCGTAACGGCAAATATTCTGCAATTATTAAAGAAATTCAACGTATTCATGAATCAGGTGTTGCGCCAATTCTTATTGGTACTGCAACTATTGAAGCATCTGAAATTTTATCGGATAAGCTAAAAGAAGCTGGTATTACACATGAAGTATTAAATGCGAAACAGCATGAGCGTGAAGCAGATATTATTGCGCAAGCGGGTGCTCCGCGTGCAGTAACTATTGCAACAAACATGGCGGGTCGTGGTACAGATATTCTTTTGGGTGGTAACTGGAAAGCATTACTTGCCAAAATTGAAAACCCAACGGCTGAAGATGAAACTCGTTTAAAAGCTGAGTGGGAAAAGAACCACGATGCTGTACTTGCATCTGGTGGTTTACACATTATTGGTTCAGAACGTCATGAATCACGTCGTATTGATAATCAGCTTCGTGGTCGTGCAGGTCGTCAAGGTGACCCAGGTGTTTCACGTTTCTACTTATCTCTTGAAGATGACTTAATGCGTATTTTCGCAGGCGATCGTATTGTAAGTATGATGCGTGCGATGGGCTTAACTGAAGATGAAGCGATTGAACACAAAATGGTGTCTCGCTCTATTGAAAATGCACAGCGTAAAGTAGAAGCACGTAACTTCGATATTCGTAAAAACTTATTGAAATACGATGATGTAAACAACGAACAACGTAAGATTATTTATTCTCAACGTGATGAAATTCTTGCTGAAAGTACACTTCAAGAATACGTTGAAGAAATGCATCAAGAAGTTGTGAAAGGTTTAATCGCAAACTACATTCCACCAGAATCTATTCACGATCAATGGGATATTCCAGGTTTGGAAGCAGCGTTGCGTGAAGACTTTGGCGTTGAAATGGAAATTACGCGTTGGCTTGAAGAAGACCGTCGTTTAGACGAAGAAGCTTTGGTTGAACGTATTTACGATGAAATTTTACAACGCTATCGTAGCCGTCGTGAACAAATGGGTGCAGAGTCAGCAGCAATGCTTGAACGTCATTTCATGTTGGGTTCGCTAGATCGTCATTGGAAAGATCATCTTGCAGCAATGGATTATTTGCGCCAAGGTATTCATTTACGTGGTTATGCACAAAAGAATCCTGAGCAAGAATACAAAAAAGAAGCATTTAACTTATTTATTAATATGTTAGGTGTAATTAAGTCTGATGTTGTAATGGACTTATCACGTGTTCACGTTCCAACAGCAGAAGAGTTAGCTGCATTGGAAGCACAGCAACAAGCACAAGCTGAAGCAATGAAACTTAATCTGTCTCATTCTGAAGTACCTGATTTTGATTTTGAAGCAGCTGAAACAGAATTTACGCCTGTTGAAAATCAAGAGATTGTTGCACCTGCAAGCCGAAATGCGCCATGTCCATGTGGTTCTGGTATGAAGTACAAACAATGTCACGGTAAAATTTAATTTATATTGAATTCTATTTAACAAAAAAGCAGAGCAAAATGTTCTGCTTTTTTGTTATGAATAGAGCTAAATTAATTGAGTGAGTTTCATGAGTTGTTGATGTTCACTTTATTAAGTGGTATTTAATGGCAGATTGAAATTTAGATATGGGAAATATAATGAAAATAGTATTAAAAACATTCGTGATTGCTGCATTGGCAATTCCAACACTTTCATTTGCGAATACGGCTAAATCGACCTCACAAGCACAAGTTGTAGATGGAAAGGTAACTGTTGCAAGCCCACGCACAGGTATCAGATACACTATAGATAATCCACATCAACGTCCTGTATCAATTCAAACTGAAGCAATTGCAGCAGCAACATCGGCAACAGTAAATCGAATTGTTGCATCTAATCCTGCTTTATCTGAAGAAAGTCAGCAAGCTGCTAAAAAAGCATTATTGGCTGCACAATAATTAAAAAATATTAGATATTTAAAACCAGCGACTAAGCTGGTTTTTTTATAAATAAAATAGAAGAAAGTTACACTCTTGCTTTGCTTTTGCTCGATTTTTCAATGAATTTCTAATAAGCTGTGGTTTTCTATATAAAACTACATTGGAAATTTCAAAATGGCTGTAGGTGACGTATCTATGCCGCAAATGCATGCGGTGAAAGGTGTAAAAATTGGTTCGGCAGAAGCGTATGTACGTTACCAGAACCGACGTGACCTTGTTATTTTTGAATTTGCAGAAGGTTCAAATGTTGCAGGTGTATTTACGCAAAATGCATTTTGTGCAGCGCCTGTACATATTTCTAAAGCACATCTTAAAATTACCAACCCACGTTATCTTGTAATTAATACAGGAAATGCCAATGCGGGTACGGGTAAAACGGGGATGGCAAATGCAGAAGCGACTTGTGCAAAGCTAGCAGAACTTGCGGGTGTATCTACATCTGAAGTTCTTCCATTTTCTACAGGTGTGATTGGTGAGCAACTTCCAATTGAACGCTTAGTAAATGGTTTACAGCCTGCTTTAGAAAGCCTCAATGAAAACGCTTGGTTAGATGCTGCAACAGGCATTATGACGACAGATACAACACCAAAAGGTGCATCTGAGCAGTTTGAAATAGATGGTGTTACGTACACCATGACAGGTATTTCAAAAGGTGCAGGCATGATTCGCCCCAATATGGCGACTATGTTGAGCTATGTGGCTACAGATGCGCCAATTAGTCGTGAGCTAGTACAACAACTTTTGAATGAAACAGTGAATGTATCCTTCAACCGTATTACGGTAGATGGTGATACATCAACAAACGACTCATGTATTTTTGTTGCGACAGGCCAAGCAGGTGGCACTGAAATTACATCACCTGAAGATGTACGCTATTCAAAAGTTTTAGAAGTTCTAACGCGCGTAATGAAACGTCTAGCACAATTGATTGTACGTGATGGTGAAGGCGCTACTAAATTTATTACTGTTGCTGTTGAAGGTGGTGAAAACACTCAAGAATGTTGCGATATTGCATATAGCATTGCACACTCACCTTTAGTTAAAACGGCAATTTTCGCATCAGATCCAAACTGGGGACGTATTTTAGCTGCAATTGGTTATGCAGGCGTTCCTAATTTAGATGTTGAAAAAATTCAAGTTTGGTTAGATGATGTGCAAATCTGTAAAGATGGTGGTGCAGCAGAAGATTATACGGAAGAAGCTGGTGCCCGCGTTATGGCTCAGACTGAAATGACTATTCGAGTTGATTTAGGTCGAGGTCAAGCCAAAGATACGGTATATACCTGCGATTTGTCATATGACTACGTAAAAATTAATGCAGATTATCGTTCATAAAATTTAATATAAAAAAGCCTCCGTCGAGAGGCTTTTTTATAACTACTATTTTTTACTTACTGGTCAAGAAAATAAAATTGACTGGGTGTTGGGATCGCTTACAGCAAGTAAGCAATATGGATAGAGAAGACGTTGTTATGAATAATGCGACCAATTTAATTGCCAATGACGCTAAATCAATTGTGCAGGCGCATTTAGATCGCTTAGGTGAATCTAAAGACTCTCATTTAACTGAAGAAGTTAAACAAGAAAAATTTGCCCAAATAAAAGCAGAATTAGAAAAGCAAAATGCAGTATTGGTTGCGCATTATTATTGTGATCCTGAAGTACAAGAGTTAGCAGAGCTAACAGGTGGTTGTGTTTCAGACTCATTAGAAATGGCACGTTTTGGTCGCGACCATCCCGCAAAAACACTTGTAGTAGCTGGTGTAAAATTTATGGGTGAAACATCTAAAATTTTATCACCTGAAAAAACTGTGCTTATGCCAACTTTAGAAGCAACTTGTTCTTTAGATTTGGGCTGTCCTGTAGATGAGTTCACTAAGTTTTGTGATGAGCATCCAGATTATACCGTTGTGGTATATGCAAATACCTCTGCTGCAGTTAAAGCACGTGCAGATTGGGTAGTAACATCAAGTTGTGCTGTAGAAATTATTGAACACCTAGATAGTTTGGGCGAAAAAATTATTTGGGCGCCAGATCAGCATTTAGGGCGTTATATCCAAAAGAAAACAGGTGCCGATATGTTGCTTTGGGATGGTTCGTGCATTGTGCATGAAGAATTCCGAGCGCGTGGTATTGAAACCATGAAAGCTTTATATCCAGATGCTGCAGTTTTAGTTCATCCAGAATCACCTGAATCTGTAATTGAAGTGGCGGATGCTGTTGGAAGTACCTCTCAATTAATTAAAGCGGCAGAAACATTGCCACATGAAAGACTTATTGTTGCTACAGACCGCGGTATTTTTTACAAAATGCAACAAGCTGTACCAAATAAGATACTTATTGAAGCACCAACAGCAGGCGAAGGGGCAACGTGTCGTTCTTGCGCACATTGTCCATGGATGGCAATGAATGAATTGGATGGAATTTTAGAAGTATTGCAAAAAAAGGATCAAGAAATTTTTGTTGATTCTGCTTTAGCAACACGTGCTAAACTGCCTTTAGATCGAATGTTGAGCTTTAGTGCTGCATTGAAACAACAAAATTGATTGAAAAATATCTAAAATGCTTGATAAATAAACGGTTGAAGCATTTTTTTGATTTTTTTTAAATATAGGTGTTGACGTCTTTGGGCGTCGCGCCTAGAATGCACACCGTACCGAACGAGATGTTCGATACAAGCTGAGATGAACGGAGCATAGCACAGCCTGGTAGTGCACCTGGTTTGGGACCAGGGGGTCGTAGGTTCGAATCCTACTGCTCCGACCAATTCCTCAAGGCAAAGAAAGCTTGATATTTTATATCAGCGGTAATGCGCCTGTAGCTCAGTTGGATAGAGCATCCGCCTTCTAAGCGGATGGTCACAGGTTCGAATCCTGTCAGGCGCGCCATTTGGTTCGTTTGATTATAGAATCTGAAAGCTTGTTGTAACGGTGATTGTAGCTCAGTTGGTAGAGCCCCGGATTGTGATTCCGGTTGTCGTGGGTTCGAGCCCCATCATTCACCCCAATTCGGAGCATAGCACAGCCTGGTAGTGCACCTGGTTTGGGACCAGGGGGTCGTAGGTTCGAATCCTACTGCTCCGACCACTTTCTTAAAGTGGTCATAAAAATATACCGCGTTTAGCGGTTTTTTTATGCCTGAAATTTGGCGATTTATAAAAATGAATAAATATAACTAAAAAATGTTTGTTTCTTTATTGTTGATATATTTCCTTGATTCCTTGATTCCTTGATTCCTTGATTCCTTGATTCCTTGATTCCTTGATTCCTTGATTCCTTGATTCCTTGATTCCTTGATTCCTTGATTCCTTGATTCCTTGATTCCTTGATTCCTTGATTCCTTGATTCCTTGATTCCTTGATTCCTTGATTCCTTGATTCCTTGATTCCTTGATTTTGGCTTTATTTCTGTAGCTCAACTTACATTTAGGTATTGGTGGGTTATTTAATTTAGGTAAAACACAAATTTTATTGGTTAATCCGTCCCAATTTTAACCAAAAGATAATAAAAGTAGTGATTTTTGTAGAATAAATAAGCAGATGGTGTTTTTTGTTAAAAAATGGGGTTGTATTGGTTTTGAAATACTGTAGAATGCACATCCATCGGCGGTGATGAAGATTAAAACTTCTTGATAAACAGTAACTTAGCACAAAGTGTTAAGATTGGGTTTTGAAAAGAAAGTTTAAAAATAATTTGAATTACTGATTGACTTTCTGAAAAGAAAGCGTAATATAGCCGACCTAGCTTGCTGGTGACGAACCAACAAGAAGATCATTAAGAGATTATGAAGAACAACTTGTGTGGATTTTTACTGATTGATCAATCGAAATTATTTTCATTGATTTGATGGTAGAAATTACTCGAAGTTTATTTGAGAAATATTTGTCAGAAAATTGATGAGCCAAGATTGGTACCCTTTAAAGGTACTACTGATTTTAAACTGAAGAGTTTGATCATGGCTCAGATTGAACGCTGGCGGCAGGCTTAACACATGCAAGTCGAGCGGATGAAAGTAGCTTGCTACAGGATTCAGCGGCGGACGGGTGAGTAATGCTTAGGAATCTACCTATTAATGGGGGACAACAGTTGGAAACGGCTGCTAATACCGCATACGCCCTACGGGGGAAAGCAGGGGATCTTCGGACCTTGCGTTAATAGATGAGCCTAAGTCAGATTAGCTAGTTGGTGGGGTAAAGGCCTACCAAGGCGACGATCTGTAGCGGGTCTGAGAGGATGATCCGCCACACTGGGACTGAGACACGGCCCAGACTCCTACGGGAGGCAGCAGTGGGGAATATTGGACAATGGGGGGAACCCTGATCCAGCCATGCCGCGTGTGTGAAGAAGGCCTTTTGGTTGTAAAGCACTTTAAGCGAGGAGGAGGCTACCGAGATTAATACTCTTGGATAGTGGACGTTACTCGCAGAATAAGCACCGGCTAACTCTGTGCCAGCAGCCGCGGTAATACAGAGGGTGCGAGCGTTAATCGGATTTACTGGGCGTAAAGCGTGCGTAGGTGGTCTTTTAAGTCGGATGTGAAATCCCTGAGCTTAACTTAGGAATTGCATTCGATACTGGGAGACTAGAGTATGGGAGAGGATGGTAGAATTCCAGGTGTAGCGGTGAAATGCGTAGAGATCTGGAGGAATACCGATGGCGAAGGCAGCCATCTGGCCTAATACTGACACTGAGGCACGAAAGCATGGGGAGCAAACAGGATTAGATACCCTGGTAGTCCATGCCGTAAACGATGTCTACTAGCCGTTGGGGCCTTTGAGGCTTTAGTGGCGCAGCTAACGCGATAAGTAGACCGCCTGGGGAGTACGGTCGCAAGACTAAAACTCAAATGAATTGACGGGGGCCCGCACAAGCGGTGGAGCATGTGGTTTAATTCGATGCAACGCGAAGAACCTTACCTGGTCTTGACATAGTAAGAACTTTCCAGAGATGGATTGGTGCCTTCGGGAGCTTACATACAGGTGCTGCATGGCTGTCGTCAGCTCGTGTCGTGAGATGTTGGGTTAAGTCCCGCAACGAGCGCAACCCTTTTCCTTATTTGCCAGCACTTCGGGTGGGAACTTTAAGGATACTGCCAGTGACAAACTGGAGGAAGGCGGGGACGACGTCAAGTCATCATGGCCCTTACGACCAGGGCTACACACGTGCTACAATGGTCGGTACAAAGGGTTGCTACCTCGCGAGAGGATGCTAATCTCAAAAAGCCGATCGTAGTCCGGATCGCAGTCTGCAACTCGACTGCGTGAAGTCGGAATCGCTAGTAATCGCGGATCAGAATGCCGCGGTGAATACGTTCCCGGGCCTTGTACACACCGCCCGTCACACCATGGGAGTTTGTTGCACCAGAAGTAGGTAGTCTAACCGCAAGGAGGACGCTTACCACGGTGTGGCCGACGACTGGGGTGAAGTCGTAACAAGGTAGCCGTAGGGGAACCTGCGGCTGGATCACCTCCTTAACGAAAGATTGACGATTGGTAAGAATCCACAACAAGTTGTTCTTCATACGATGTACCTGAGGGTCTGTAGCTCAGTTGGTTAGAGCACACGCTTGATAAGCGTGGGGTCACAAGTTCAAGTCTTGTCAGACCCACCACTACTGACGAAGCAATTAATTGCAGAGTAAGACAGAGAATCAGAGACATTGAATCTATATGATAAGCTGGGGACTTAGCTTAGTTGGTAGAGCGCCTGCTTTGCACGCAGGAGGTCAGGAGTTCGACTCTCCTAGTCTCCACCATATATCGTTTACGATATATAAGCTGAGAGATTATAGAATTTAGTAAATTAAACGATAGAGTTTAAGTTTATTAAGTTCTGTGATTTATCACAGTTTCTAGACCTGACGAAGGCTAGAAAAATCATTAACAGAATATATTTGAGTTGAAATAATTTGTTCATAACTCATCAAACTTAAAAACGAAGAAGCAATTCTGAGTTTACGAGAATGATGATTTACTAGCGATTAAACTGAATCAAGCGTTTTGGTATATGAATCTAATTGAAGCTGTACAGTGCTTAAGTGCACAGACGCCAACTGTATGATTGACTAACTTGTTAGTTGATCTGTTGCTAATCCTACTTGTAGGGATTAACGACTGTTTGGGGTTGTATAGTCAAGTAATTAAGTGCATGTGGTGGATGCCTTGGCAGTCAGAGGCGATGAAAGACGTAATAGCCTGCGATAAGCTCCGGGGAGGCGGCAAATATCCTGTGATCCGGAGATTTCTGAATGGGGAAACCCACTTACCATAAGGTAGGTATTGCAACATGAATACATAGTGTTGCAAGGCGAACGAGGGGAAGTGAAACATCTCAGTACCCTTAGGAAAAGAAATCAATTGAGATTCCCTCAGTAGCGGCGAGCGAAAGGGGAACAGCCCATTAAGTCATATAAGTTCTAGTGGAATGCTCTGGGAAGTGCAACCATAGTGGGTGATAGTCCTGTACACGAAAGGGCTTATATGATGATGTCGAGTAGGGCGGGGCACGTGAAACCTTGTCTGAATATGGGGGGACCATCCTCCAAGGCTAAATACTCCTGACTGACCGATAGTGAACCAGTACCGTGAGGGAAAGGCGAAAAGAACCCCTGTGAGGGGAGTGAAATAGATCCTGAAACCGCATGCATACAAGCAGTGGGAGCCGGCATTGTGTCCGGTGACTGCGTACCTTTTGTATAATGGGTCAGCGACTTATGTTCAGTAGCAAGGTTAACCGAATAGGGGAGCCGTAGAGAAATCGAGTCTTAATAGGGCGTTTAGTTGCTGGGCATAGACCCGAAACCAGGTGATCTATCCATGAGCAGGTTGAAGGTTGGGTAACACTAACTGGAGGACCGAACCCACTGTCGTTGAAAAGCCAGGGGATGACTTGTGGATAGGGGTGAAAGGCTAATCAAACTTGGTGATAGCTGGTTCTCCCCGAAAGCTATTTAGGTAGCGCCTCGGACGAATACCATTGGGGGTAGAGCACTGTTTCGGCTAGGGGGTCATCCCGACTTACCAAACCGATGCAAACTCCGAATACCAATGAGTACTATCCGGGAGACAGACTGCGGGTGCTAACGTCCGTAGTCAAGAGGAAAACAATCCAGACCGCCAGCTAAGGCCCCAAAATTATAGTTAAGTGGGAAACGATGTGGGAAGGCATAGACAGCTAGGAGGTTGGCTTAGAAGCAGCCACCCTTTAAAGAAAGCGTAATAGCTCACTAGTCGAGTCGGCCTGCGCGGAAGATGTAACGGGGCTAAAACTATATGCCGAAGCTGCGGATTTGCAATTTATTGCAAGTGGTAGGGGAGCGTTCTGTAAGCCGATGAAGGTGGATTGAGAAGTCTGCTGGAGGTATCAGAAGTGCGAATGCTGACGTGAGTAACGACAAAACGGGTGAAAAACCCGTTCGCTGAAAGACCAAGGGTTCCAGTCCAACGTTAATCGGGGCTGGGTGAGTCGACCCCTAAGGCGAGGCCGAGAGGCGTAGTCGATGGGAAATTGGTTAATATTCCAATACTTCTGTGTAATGCGATGAGAGGACGGAGAAAGTTAAGTCAGCCTGGCGTTGGTTGTCCAGGTGAAAGGTTGTAGGCATGTATCTTAGGCAAATCCGGGGTACTCTATGCTGAGAACTGATAGCAAGCTAATTTATTAGCGAAGTGGCTGATACTATACTTCCAGGAAAAGTCTCTAAGCTTCAGTTACACAGGAATCGTACCCGAAACCGACACAGGTGGTCAGGTCGAGTAGACCAAAGCGCTTGAGAGAACTCTGCTGAAGGAACTAGGCAAAATGGTACCGTAACTTCGGGAGAAGGTACGCTGCTGACGGTGATGGAACTTGCTTCCTGAGCTATCGGCAGCCACAGAAACCAGGCCCCTGCAACTGTTTATTAAAAACATAGCACTCTGCAAACACGAAAGTGGACGTATAGGGTGTGATGCCTGCCCGGTGCTGGAAGGTTAATTGATGGGGTTAGCGTAAGCGAAGCTCTTGATCGAAGCCCCAGTAAACGGCGGCCGTAACTATAACGGTCCTAAGGTAGCGAAATTCCTTGTCGGGTAAGTTCCGACCTGCACGAATGGCATAATGATGGGGGCGCTGTCTCCAGCAGAGGCTCAGTGAAATCGAATTCGCCGTGAAGATGCGGTGTACCCGCGGCTAGACGGAAAGACCCCGTGAACCTTTACTGCAGCTTGACATTGAACTTTGATCTTACTTGTGTAGGATAGGTGGGAGGCTTTGAAACCGCGACGCTAGTTGCGGTGGAGCCAATCTTGAAATACCACCCTGGTAATATTGAGGTTCTAACTCTGCTCCATAATCTGGAGCGAGGACCATGTCTGGTGGGTAGTTTGACTGGGGCGGTCTCCTCCTAAAGAGTAACGGAGGAGTACGAAGGTGCGCTCAGCGTGGTCGGAAATCACGCGTAGAGTATAAAGGCAAAAGCGCGCTTAACTGCGAGACCCACAAGTCGAGCAGGTACGAAAGTAGGTCTTAGTGATCCGGTGGTTCTGTATGGAAGGGCCATCGCTCAACGGATAAAAGGTACTCTGGGGATAACAGGCTGATACCGCCCAAGAGTTCATATCGACGGCGGTGTTTGGCACCTCGATGTCGGCTCATCTCATCCTGGGGCTGAAGCAGGTCCCAAGGGTATGGCTGTTCGCCATTTAAAGAGGTACGCGAGCTGGGTTTAGAACGTCGTGAGACAGTTCGGTCCCTATCTACCGTGGGCGTTGGAAATTTGAGAGGATCTGCTCCTAGTACGAGAGGACCAGAGTGGACGAACCTCTGGTGTACCGGTTGTGACGCCAGTCGCATCGCCGGGTAGCTATGTTCGGAAGGGATAACCGCTGAAAGCATCTAAGCGGGAAGCCTACCTCAAGATAAGATTTCCCTAGGACTTTATGTCCTCTAAAGAGCCGTTGAAGACTACGACGTTGATAGGTTGGATGTGGAAGCATAGTGATATGTGAAGCTGACCAATACTAATTGCTCGTGAGGCTTGACTATACAACACCCAAACAGTTGTTGTATAAAAGCTCAATTGATTCGATATTAAGCAAAATAGCTTGATTCAGAAGAAAGTTAGTAAGACAATGTTCAACTCAGATATACCTGTTAATGTATTCTATTTGACGAAAGCTAAGGCAAACGTAAGACCTAAGCGAGTAAGCATAAACAGTTGTGCTGGCGACAATAGCAAGAGTGAACCACCTGATCCCTTCCCGAACTCAGAAGTGAAACCTCTTTGCGCTGATGGTAGTGTGGGGTTACCCATGTGAGAGTAAGTCATCGCCAGCTCATTAATTCTAAAAACCCCCTCCAATACGGAGGGGGTTTTTTTATGCTTGCATAAAAATAAATGAAAATATGAATAATTTATTCAAAGCTAGATATTACTAAGCTAGATTTTTTTAGTGCATGTAGAAGTTGCCCTAATAGAATATCTTTATTTGCTAAAACGACAATAATCATTGGATATTGGCTACTTGGGATGGATGTAAGAACTGCTTTACCATTTTCTGCATCTAAGGTTATGGATTGGCATTTAATAAGTTGTAATTCATTCATAAGAGCACTTACCATTGCATGTAATGAACTACTAACGGCTGCAAGCTTTGTTTGGTTAAATATATTTTTTTTATAAAGAGTTGTAATTTCAAAACCATCTGTGGAGCAGATCATGATGAAATTCACACCACTAACATTATTAAATATGCTCTGGATTTCTATCTTTGCATTCTGAATTATATGTTCGGGAATCTTTCTTTCTTTAGTGCAAACATAGAATTTCTCCAATTAAGCAGTAATGTTGTAATTAATTTCTATCGTGGTAATTAATGCTTCTAATAGTAGTTTGACATCATCTTTTTTACGTGCATCAATCATAAATAATGGATGATAAAGGTCATTTTTGATCAACCATTCTTGATAAATATAAGTAGATTTATTTAGATCACCATCTGTATGTGTAATTCCAATAGCAATATATTCTGTATACTCCTGAAATACTTCTAGATAATGTTCGAGTTCTTCAATTGGATTTTCTAAAGTATGATCAATTAATATGATTGCTCCGATTGCACCTTTACAGATCACGGACCAAATAAAATCAAATCGTTCTTGCCCTGGTGTGCCATAAAGTCCGATTATTAATCCATCATCTAGTGTTACTTCACCATAATCAATGCCGACGGTTGTTTGTGGTTTTGAATGGCTTTCTTGGTCTGTGTTAAGTGCTTCTGTTAAAAGAATTGGGATATCGGATAGTGATCGAATAGCTTCAGTTTTCCCTGCTCCCATAGTTCCAGCAAAGACAATTTTATATTGTTGGATGATCATAAATAAATCTCATATCATAGGCGTAATGTTTTTCTTAAATTACTGAAAAAATCTTTTATGAAGCTAACATCCTCATTTTCCGTATTTGAAGTAGGAGGGCTATAGTGTTTATCCCAAATATTAATTTTTTCAACATTGTCTATAGTAATATTTGCACCAATAAACTGTTTTACCAAATCGGGTGGTAAGTTTAACTGATCAGCAATTGTTGAAATTTTGCCGCCTTGTATAAAACATGCACTAAGTTGAAATATTATTTTTTTGTTTTTAATATCTGACGGTTTTGGCCAATAATTTATCTTGAAATGTCCATCACTTGGGGATAATGCAATTGCAACTTCACTACTGTTCCAAAAGAGATTCTAAATCCAATCATTTAAAATTAGAGTTTCTTTGCGATTCACTTTTGTAAGGGAGTCCGTATTTGCAATTTCAAAATTAAAATGAAAACTAGTCTTAGTATTCTCTCTTGCAGGGTTTATCCATATTTGATTTTTATCTGGTTGAGCTATTGCAATAGTTCCATTGTTATCAAATAAATGTAACTTTATATCTTTATCCGTTGTATATAACTTATCAAATAATGAAGTAATTCTTTCTATACTATTGTTATAACCTTCAATCTGATTGTATTCAGGAAGATTCAAATTTGATTGGAGAGAGAGGGTGTGTGAGTAAGTATGTTTGGCTAAATATAGTCTAAATGAATGAGGGAAATTTATTATTGTTTCAGTAAATGCTGATTATTATAAGTTTTAGGGTTCATATATTTCACCTTTAAAGTAAAGATAGGGAAATAAAGCCCTTTGAAACTCTATAAAGGGCTTAAGTGTGTGGAATTACGCAAAGTCTAAACCTTTTTCATAACTTTTTAGTTCATGACGAGCCATTGCTAGATTTGCTTTAGAACGATCAAGTACCAGATATAGAAAAACATTTTCATTATTAACAAGTGGGCGAATTAAGTGGTATTGCTTACCAAGTGTGATAAGAATATCCTCAATTGTGTCATTTAAATTTAGCGCTTGTGCTACGCGTTGCTTTGATCGGACAACTTCTGTATTACCAGCTGCTGCTAATTCTAAATCGATATCTCCGCCTCCTTGAGTTGCTAGTGCTAATCCACTTTCGCCATCTACTAATGCTGCAGCGTAAAATCCGTCGATACTTGATAGTTATTCTAATGATACTTTAGCCATATTTATTCTCTCTCTTTTTATAAATAATATTATTTCTACATATCTGATATGAAAATCATTAAGTAGAATCTTATTTATAAAGAATAAGTTAGAAAGATCAATGAATTATTTTTATATGTAAACTTAAAATAAAAATGAGAATAGATTTTATGATAGTTTTGGTCAGTTGTTTTGAGATATGTTTAACCCTTTAGTGAAAATTATTCGACCCTTCTCATAAAATAGAAAGTATGATGGTGCTTAGAATGTAATTGTAACCATTTGTAAAAAGTTCTGATTAAAAAAAGACTACATTTCTATAGTCTTTAGTTAAGTATAAGTGCTTATGCAAATACACTGCATAAAGCTTGAGCTAGAATCCAAAGAATTGCGAGAGCAACTACAGGTTCTAAAATTTTAGCCCATGTAGGCGTTACAGTTTCTGTTGAAACTTGATTATCATCAGTGTGCGTGTGTTGCTGAACCATTTGATTAAACTCCTTCATTGTTGAATCTAATGATATATCTTCTTGATGAATGATTTTAGAGCCTTGTAGTTCTAAGAGTCCATTTGTTGACCAAACCCAATCATCTGCATGTCCAGAGAGATGTTCAATTTGACCTAAAAGAAGTTCTTTTAATCCTCTTTTTCCATAACTGCCAGTTGTTTCAAGTTGTAATATTTCTTCAAGCTGGAAGGTGAGGATTTCTAAAACTGTAACTTTAAGTTCATTAGGCTTAAGTGTAGATTGATTATGCTTAGACGCTAATAGGCTATTAGCGATCTCTGAAATATAAGTATCATTTAGAGTATTAAGCTTTTCGAATTGAATCTCATCATTGTCACGCCAAAGGGTAACAAGTTTACCTAAAGTGAGTGTATTAATTTCTAATATGTATTTGTCACGTAATTCACGATCATAATTATTCAAAAGTGATGGTTTTTGAAATATTAATTGATCATTAAAGTATTGGACCAAATCGAAAGCCATTAATACACCCCATTTATTAGTCTAATAATCTTAGACTTGGTTTCTTTTTCGTTGTTGCATTATTCTCTTCAGTGTTTGATTTTAAAGCATCTTGATCATTATTGATATGATCATATTCATTTGCATCAAAAAATAAGCCTTGTCCATTTTCACGTGCATATATTCCGATTAATGCTTGAAAAGGAATATATAGGTCACGAGAAACACCACCAAAGCGCGCAGAAAAGCTAATTGCATCATTGCTCATGTTTAATGCATGTACGGCATGTGGTGCTGTATTTAACACAATTTGCCCATCTTGAATAAATTGTTCAGGTACAAGCGTATTAGGTTGTGTAGCATCAACCAGTAAGTGTGGTGTGAGATTGTTGTCGCAAATCCATTCATACATTGCACGAGTAAGATATGGACGGGTAGGTGTTACATTCAATTCTGATTCAGACATAATATGACCTAAATATTTTTCAATAATTCACGATAATGGTTTTTTTCCTGCAATGTGAGTGACTTCAAGAAAGCAGGGCGACTAAAAATACGTTGCATATAAAGTAAAATTGGTCTGCAATGTTGCGGTGGTAAATGGATCCCCATTGTTGGTAAGCGTAAAAAAATGGGTGCAAGCATGCAGTCTAAACTTGAGAATGTTTCTGACATAAAATAAGGATAATGTTGAAACAATGGTGTAAGTGAGACGAGTGTATCTTTGAGTTGTTTTTGTGCTTTAACACTTTCTTCTTTATTAAAGCTATCTGGGTGACGAAGCATTTTATCTGCAAGCATTAGCCAATCTTGTTCGAAACGCCAGATATATTGACGCTGTTCTGCACGTTGCATTGGTGCATCTGCATAAAGCTTATTTTGTCTATATCGGTCATCTAGGTACTCAGAAATAATACTTGTGCTAAAAAGCTTCAAGTCATTTTCAATGAGCATAGGTAATTTGTTATATGGATTTAGGCTTGCAACATCTTCGTCATCATCTTCAACAATAATGAGGTGGTGCTTAATTTGTTTTTCAGCAAGAACATAACGAATCCAATGAGAGCGAAAGTCATTTGCATGACTATATAGCGTAATTCCTTGGAGTGGTGCAGCTTCGACTGACATATTTCACAGCAATAATAAATGAATCAGATAGGATACTAAAAATAGCCTATAAAATCACGAAGCTGTTTAAAGAATTATAGTAAACATGATGTAAGAAAATTGAAAATATTTAACCAATAAAAAAGCCTTGGAAAATCCAAGGCTTTTTTGTCCGATTCGGTAAACGAATTAACGTTTAGAGAATTGAGGACGTTTACGAGCTTTACGTAAACCAAGTTTCTTACGTTCAACTTCACGAGCATCACGAGTAACGAAACCAGCTTGACGAAGAGCAGGTTTTAAAGTTTCGTCAGAAGCGATTAACGCACGAGTAATACCGTGACGAATAGCGCCTGCTTGACCACCAATACCACCACCAGCAACAGTGATGTAAAGGTCATATTTGTTAGTAGCTTCTAAAAGCTCAAGAGGTTGGTTAACAACCATACGAGCAGTCTCACGACCGAAGTACTGTTCTAAAGAACGGTTGTTAATTACGAGTTTACCAGTACCAGCTGATAGGAAAACACGTGCAGTTGCGGTCTTACGGCGACCTGTACCATAGTTAGTAGCCATGTGCTGTATCCCTTAGATGTCCAAAACTTGTGGCTGTTGAGCAGCGTGTGGATGCTCAGTACCAGCGTACACTTTCATTTTTTTGATCATTGCATAACCAAGAGGACCTTTTGGTAACATACCTTTAACAGCTTTTTCTAAAACTGTTTCAGGTTTGTGCGCGATTAACTTTTCAAAGTTAGTTTCGCGAATACCACCAGGGAAACCAGTATGGCGATAGTATTTCTTATCGTGAGCTTTTTTACCAGTCACAGTAATTTCTTCAGCATTGATAACAACGATATAATCGCCAGTGTCAACGTGAGGAGTATAAGAAGTTTTATGCTTACCGCGTAAACGACGAGCGATTTCAGTCGCAAGACGACCTAAAGTTTTGCCAGAAGCATCAACAACGTACCAGTCGTGTTGAACTTCAGCTGGCTTAGCGCTGAGAGTTTTCATTAAACCACTACCTATTATAGTTGGTTTGGACTATGGAATCTGTCCAAACTAAAGGAGACGCGATTCTAAACGATTACGTGAAGAATCACAAATGAAAATTAGAATTTCAAGCGCTGTATTCTAGTATTAAAATGCCTTTAGTGCAAAGAATAATCTTAGAAGTTTTGTAATAATGATAAATAGCCTAAGAAATCGTTCAAAAAATATTAAAAAGATAAATATTTTCTGATGCTTACAGGTTGTTCTTCTGCAATTTTATTGAAGATGTATAATGTTATTTATTTCGGTTTAAAAGTGAGGTTAGGATCGATGCTTCCTCTATATGTAACGAGTGGTGAGCCTGCTGGAATTGGTCCTGACATTTGTTTAAGTTTAGCAAATCGAGTAGATGTGCGACCTCTTGTCGTTTTAGCCGATTTAACTCTGCTTAAAGCTCGTGCAAAAGAGCTTAATATTTCAATCAATTTTATTGAATATTTAGGACAAACGGTATCATCTGCTAAAGATCAGTTATATGTAGAGCATGTTCCATTAAATGAAGTTGTATGTTCAGGACAGCTTAATGCCAATAATGCTGCTTATGTTTTAGAACAATTAAGACGTTCTGCAGAATATGCAATGAATGGAAAAAGTGTAGGTGTTGCAACAGCGCCTGTTCAAAAATCTATTATTAATGATGCTGGCATTCATTTTAGTGGTCATACAGAGTTTTACCAAGAATATGCGGGCGTTGAACGTGTTGTAATGATGCTTGCAACAAAGTCTTTACGTGTAGCACTTGCTACTACACATTTGGCTTTACGTGATGTTCCTGATGCAATAACAAAACAGAGATTACATCAAGTTATTGATATTTTAATTCACGATTTAAAAACTAAATTTAAGATTGAACATCCAAATATTTTAGTTTGTGGTTTAAATCCGCATGCAGGTGAAGATGGCTATTTAGGTATGGAGGAGATTGAAGTGATTAATCCTGTACTTGAAACTTATCGTGAAAAGGGTATTCAAATGAGCTTAAGTTTACCTGCCGATACCTTATTTACCCCTGAAAATTTAAAAGATGCTGATGCAGTTTTAGCGATGTATCACGATCAGGGTTTACCTGTGTTAAAATCGCAAGGGTTTGGTGAAGCTATTAATATTACTTTAGGCTTACCGTTTATTCGTACATCTGTAGATCATGGTACTGCGCTCTCCCTAGCAGGTACAGGGCAAGCAAAAAGCTCAAGCTTACATGTTGCTGTCGATTTAGCGCTTGATCTTGCACACCATTGATTTTATTGCTTAGTTTCACGTTGGAAAAATTTTATGTATCAAATTAATGCCTTAAACCCAAAAGATGAAGGGCATCACACGCGGAAGCGTTTCGGGCAAAACTTCTTACATGACCAACGTGTAATTGCCAAAATTGTACGCTCGGTAAATCCGCGTGCAGGTGAAAATATTGTTGAAATTGGTCCTGGTCTTGCTGCATTAACATCACCTTTAATTGGTGAGTGCGATGCATTAACTGTCGTTGAGCTTGACCGTGATTTAGCAGCAGGTTTACCAGGTCGAGTACCTCATCCTGAGCGTTTAACTATTATTGAAACCGATGCGCTAAAGTACGATTTCACAGAATTATTTGCAGATGGTCGCCCGTTACGTGTCGTGGGTAACTTGCCGTATAACATCTCTACGCCATTGTTATTCCATCTCTTAGGATTTGGTAATAAAGTAAAAGACATGCACTTCATGCTTCAAAAAGAAGTAGTAGATCGTATTACGGCATCACCAAATACCAAAGAATATGGTCGTTTATCAGTAATGATTCAGTATTACTGCAAACCAACGTTCTTATTTGAAGTGCCACCAGGATCTTTCAATCCACCGCCAAAAGTAACATCTGCTGTGTTCCGCTTAGAGCCTTACGATGAAAAGCCAATTGTTGCGAGCAATGAAAAAGCATTAGCGCGTTTGGTTTCACATGTATTCACTCAGCGTCGTAAAACACTTCGTAACAGCTTAAAAGGCATGTTGGTTGAAGACGGCTTTGAAAAATCAGGTGTCGATCCTATGGCACGTCCTGAAACTTTAACATTAGCTCAATTTGTTGCACTTGCAGATCAAATGGTAGATGCATAAATGTCTCGTGAAAACGTTCGATATAATTATGTGATTGGTGATGTTCAGGGCTGCTTTGAAGCCCTGAAAGCACTCTTAAAAGAAATACAGTTCGATTCAGATCAAGATTTTATTTGGTTTGCAGGTGACTTAGTTGCTCGTGGTGAAAACTCGGTTGGTGCAATTCGTTTTATTAAAAAATTGGTCGATAGTGGTGTAGCAGCAACGGTTTTAGGTAATCATGATCTAAATTTATTAGCAGTTGCGCGCGGTATTAAAAAAGCCAAAGAGCAAGATAATATTGATGATGTGATTCATGCTTTAGAAAGTGATGATTTAATCGATTGGTTGCGTAAACAGCCTTTGTGTTTATTTCCAAATGATCAAACTATTTTAACGCATGCAGGTATTCCAACCAATTGGACAGCTGAACAAGCATCACAATTTGCAAAAGAAGTTGAAGCTGTAATTGCACATGATGATTTAAATGTGTTGGATGCTTTCTTAAAAGATATGTATGGAAAAGAGCCTGCACTCTGGTCAGATGATTTAACAGGCAATGCGCGTTTACGTTGTATTACTAACTACTTAACTCGTATGCGTTTAACAAACGAACAAGGCGGTTTAGAGTTTAGTTTTAAAGATGCGCTAGATGAACCGATGCCAAAGGGATATAAACCTTGGTTTGAGTTTGAATCTCAAGCAGCAAAAATACATCAAATTATTTTTGGGCATTGGGCTGCGCTAGAAGGGCGAACTATTTCTGAAAGTATCCAAAATGTAGATGGTGGATGCGTTTGGGGGAATTCACTTATTGCTTATCGTTTAGAAGATAAAATGAAATTTGCTGTTCATAACCCAATGTTTTAGAATTAAATATATGGGTGCTATATTATTTGTATAGCATTCATAAATTATAAAATAAAAAAACAAACAATAAAAAATGGATAATATAAATGCTAGAAATAGAAGATTTAAAAAACATATACCCTCTTGTTGTTACTCCGAGTCATGATGGTAAGTATTTTCATAATTATGTTATTTCATTATTGAATTTTCAAAACTATGCAACAAAAATTGGTATGCCTATTCAATATTATTTAATGCGTGGTGAAAGTTTAATTACTCGTGCTAGAAATAATGCTGTAGCAGATTTTTTAGCCAATAAAGAGTGGACACATTTATTTTGGATAGATTCAGATATTGGATTTGATACGGATGCTGCGTTTCGTTTATTGATGTCTGATTATGATGTTGCTGCTGGAATATATCCATTGAAATTGGAAAATTGGCCAGCCGAAGGTGTTCCTGAAAATACGACAAGAGAGTCTTTTAGAAATAATTATCAAAAATATCCAGTAAATGCTTCTGTAACTCCAAATACAAATCAAATAGATATAAAAATTAACGAAAATGGATTTATGGCTATTAAGCGTTGTGTATTTGAAAAAATGATGCTGCAGTATCCAGAATTACACTACATAAGTGATTCACATGGTTGTGAAAATAAGGGGTTACATTATCGATTTTTTGATGTGATGGTTCATCCTGAGTCTAAACGTTATTTATCTGAAGATTATGGTTTTTGCTATTTATGGGGGAAAATGGGTGGGAAAATTTATATTGATGCACACTCTAAATTAACGCATCAAGGTACAAAAATTTATGAAGGTGATTTAGCTAGTTCTATAAAGACTAACTTACCAAATGCAATAGCTGGACCAGCAGGAGCTAAATTTTATCTTACAGGTGAAGAGAATTTATAATATTAAAAAACCACTTATTTGAGTGGTTTTTTAATATTTAACTAAATTTAAGTTACCTATTGGCGAATCCAGGTTTGACTACGTCCAATTGCAGAAATACCCATATAACCACGTAGGGTTAAACGTTTACCTGTCGAGTTTAGTCGGGCTTTCGCACTATAAATTTTACCAGTAAGTGGATCAATTATTTTTCCACCATCATAGTTGTTTTCAGAAACTAGTTTTAGACCTTTCAATACATCCATACCTAATATAGGTTGGTTGGTGTAAGGTGCGGGGCAATCTTTACATTTTTCTTGAGGCGTATAACCAGGACGTGGTGTTATTTTTACAATTTGAGCAGTATAGGTATCTTTGGCATCTTTACGAATTTCAATAACAGCTTTAGATGTTCCTGTTTTATCATCTATTTGAAGCCATTTTCCTGCAATATCGTTGGCAAAAGCATTTGCACTTAAAAATAAACCAAATGTGCTAGCTATAAGCAATTTACTTTTCATATCAGATTCCTTTTGATAGAAGATAATTTTTATTTTGTAATGTTCAAAATAGCCCATTGTTTACAATTTAGTCAATATATAAAGTGGTAATATTTAATTGATTATCTATGTGAAATTTATTTTTATATTCAATAGTTAAGATTATAAACAACATAAAAAAGCCACTGGTGTAAGTGGCTTTTATAATTAGTCTACTTTTAGCCATGTTTGGCTGCGACCGAGTGCAGAAACACCAACATATCCTCTTAGTGTTAAGCGAGTACCACTAGTACTTAATTTTGCTTTCGTGCTATAAATTTTGCCAGTAAGAGGGTCTATAATTTTACCGTTAGTGTAAGCACCATCATTTGTATGCTGCAAACCTTTTAAAATATCCATACCTAAAATAGGTTGATTTTTATAAGGTGCAGGACATTTAACACAAGTATCTTTGGGATTGTAACCTGGGCGAGGTGTGATTTTTACAACTTTGGCAGTATACGAGCCATTTTTCTCTTTGCGTATCTCTAAGATTGCTTTTGATGATCCTGTTTTATCATCAATATTTTTCCACATTCCAGAGATGTCTTTAGCGAATGCAATATTCCCAATTGCAGAGAAAATAAGTGAAGTTGCAAGCACAAGCACTTTCATTTCATGTTCCTTTTTATGTGAAAGTTATTTGGCTCATAATATGTTTTTTCTTAATTTAAAACAATTATTTAAACTTAAGAGTTTTGAAGGAATAAAATGAAAGTAGGCAACCAAACTGCTGTAAATACGGCATTAACTGCCATACCAAAAGCAGCATAACGACCTGCAACACTTCCACGTTGCCATGCTTGCGCTGTTCCAATAGCGTGAGCTGCTAGGCCTAAAGCTAAACCCGAGGCTCTTTCATCGTTAATGTGTCGTAAAATAAGAGGTGAAAATGCAGCACCAATTACGCCAGATAAAATAACAATAAGAATGACTAAGCTAATAGGGGCTTGTAACAATGTGGCAATATTGATGGCAATAGGTGTTGTTACAGCACGAGTTGCAAATGCCATAATATCTGGGCTAGTCATATGCAATAAGTAGGCAAGTCCCATAGGTAAGGCTACAGCACTAAAACTTGCAAAGATTAAAATGCCTAAAATACCTTTTAATGGTAAGTCATCGTAGCGCATAGCAGCTAAAGGAATAGCAAGTGCAACAGTTACGTAACCCAATAAATTATTGAAAAGTGGGTTTGCATTGGTCATATACTTTTCATAAGGCAGACCCAAAATGAATAAAAGCCCAATAATGAAGAACATTCCGAAAACAATAACGGGTACTTGAGGGATTTTTTTATTGCAGGGTTTAGCAAGTATATATGCAATAAAGGTAATAATAAAAGCGTATAGAATTCCAATCATTTTAATTCTCCTATAACCAACGCTTGGCCATTTTTGCGTAAACCCATAGGGGAATTAAGGTACTAATAAACAGCACCAGTAAAAATGCAGGAATTTTGTCACCCATATGCACCATCATGAGTAATGAGCCTGCACTAATGGGCAAGAAAGCAAATGCACTTTCTTTCATAATTTTATTATTGGTATCGACTAGTCGGGTTGGCAGTTTTCCAAATGTACGCCAAAGGAAAAGAACAACAAGTAAGCTCAGTAAACCAACTAAGTTACCAAGTTCTGGATGGTTGAATTGTGTAGTAATCCAAAGTGCAGATTCACGAAATCCAACAATGAGCAGAATTGTTCCCACCCATGCTGTCCAATCAATACCTTTAATAAATTCCATTTTATTTATACTTCTAATCCGTTATTAATCAACTTTTAATCGATTCTATCCTGAATTTCAAACTCTTCGAGCTTTCTTTGAAAAATTTTAGCTTTTTCGCCTAATATTTCACCAATTGGTAAATGTGCTTGCTTAATAAGCTGTTCAATTTTTTGTGGAGCCATAATGACATGAAGCTGTAAATTACCTTCATCATCATAATGTTCAGATTGAATCACATTGAGTGAGTAAAGCTGATTACGCAATTTTCCGTAAGATGGTTTAAGCGTTAATTCAAAGCTTTGTAGGTGTCCCATTAAAGCTTCATGAACGGCTTGTTTGAGTAAATCTAAACCTTTTCCGCTATGCGCTGAAACATAAACGCGATCTGGTAAATGTGGTTTAGCATAAATAATTTTTGCTTCTTCTTGGGATTGATCAATTTTGTTATAAACCCGAATAATTGGTACATCTGCGCCAATTTCAGTTAAAACTTTTTCAACAGCTTCAATTTGTTCCAACATATCGGGGCTGTTTGAATCAATCACATGCAGTAATAATGTTGCTTCGAGTGTTTCTTCAAGTGTTGCTTTGAATGAATCTACCAATGAGTGAGATAGGTTACGTACAAAACCAACAGTATCTGCAAGTACAAGTTTACCAATACCATCCCATTCTAAAGCACGTAAGGTTGGATCGAGTGTGGCAAAAAGTTGATCTGCTGCGTAAACATCACTATTGGCTAAAATATTAAAAAGTGTCGATTTTCCTGCATTGGTATATCCCACTAAAGAAACCGTAGGAATTGCTGCTTTTTGACGTGCTAAACGACCTTGTTGACGTGTTTGTTTTACTTTTTCAATTTTAGATTTGAGTTGCCCCATGCGTAATTGAAGCAATCGACGGTCTGTTTCTAGTAATGTTTCACCTGGTCCACGTAAACCAATACCACCTTTTTGACTGTCTAAATCGCCACGGCTACGAATAAGACGAGATGCAAGGTGTTGAAGCTGAGCTAATTCAACTTGTAAACGACCTTCATAAGTACGTGCACGTTGCGCGAAAATATCAAGAATAAGTTCTGTTCTATCCACAACTCGGCATTTCATAATTCGTTCTAAATTACGTGCTTGAGCAGGAGTGAGCGCATGGTCAAAAATAACTAAATTTGCATCGAGTTCTTCAACACGCTGTGCAATTTCTTCGGCTTTACCTGAACCAATAAAAAGTTTGGCATCTGGTCGAATACGCTGTGCGTGTATATGTTCTAAAATTTCGGCACCCGCAGATTTTGCGAGAAGAGAAAATTCATCTGCATCAAGGTCATTGAGCATTTGTACAATGACGCTTACGAGAATAACTCGCTCACCAACTTGATGTTCTGTTAAATCTATCACTCAGCCGAATCTCTACAAACATAATAAAGTTATATTCTAGAGTATATCTGATAGCGATGCTTTGCTATTTCTTATAGCGCGGCAACAAAGAGGTGTGCAAAAGAAATAATGGCACCAAAATATAAAATACAGCCACCAATAATAAATTGCAGTGCAGATGAATAGGTGATTGAGTTCTGAGTTTGATCGTTGTTTTGAGGATTCATGAAAATCACCATTGATCTAATATTTCGATAAAATAATAATATTTTATTTGTTAAATAAATTAAAATTGATAAATATGATTTTTGTGTTCGTTTTTTATAATCAATGCAAGTTGGCTATGAAAAGTATAAGATAATGCCAAATAATGATGATGTTTAATGCGAGCATCTTATTGATCCTGCAACTTCAATATATTAAATATTAAATATGAATGCGATTTCTAAATTTTTTCTTTACTCAAAAAAACTCATAACAGGTACAGCCACTGTTCTTCAGGGCTTTTATTTGGTTTATCGTTACGGTTTATATAAAGATTCGAATAATCCTAAAAATACGCGTTATGTGCAGTATTTTTGTAGAAAGTTATGCCGTGAATTTAATATTGAAGTGAAAGTGCATGGTGAAATTCCACGTACGCCTGCACTTTGGGTGAGTAATCATGTTTCATGGTTAGACATTGCCGTATTAGGTTCGGGTGCACGCGTTTTCTTTTTGGCAAAAGCAGAAATTGAAAAATGGCCGTTGCTTGGAAAGCTTGCTAAGGGCGGTGGAACATTATTTATTAAGCGTGGTTCTGGTGATTCAGTTCGTATTCGAGAACAAATTGCTGAATTTTTAAAGCAAGATATTCCTGTTTTATTTTTTCCAGAAGCAACTACAACAGATGGCACTCGAATTAAAAAAGTGCACGGCCGAATTTTAGGTGCTGCAATTGAAGCACAGCGTCCTGTTCAAGCATGTGTGATTTGTTATGTAAACCAAAATGGTGAACAAGATATGGTTGCGCCGTATATTGGTAATATTAGTTTTGCAGAGCATGTAAAGAAAGTGATTGAAATGCCACAAGTAACTGCACATTTAATGGCATTGCCTGCAATTTCTGTGGAAGGGCATACTGTTGAAACTTTAACAGCATTGGTTCAACAAAAAATGGTTGAAGGTTTAGCGACTTTGCAAAAAGAAGTTGTAACCTCACCAGCATCAAACTAGAAACTACATAAATCCTTCAATTGGCAGCCAAGAAACAAATTTTAAGGCTGCTTTTTTATACCATTTTAATTTAGGCTCTTTACGCAAAGTTTCGAGCGAACCATCTTCTTTGGTATGTTTCCAATTAATATTGTTTTTAGAGTCTAAAACTAGTTTATAAGCGTATTTGGGTAAGTTTGAACTCATAGTCTGATGCACGCCAAGTGCTAATTTTGGACTATTTAACAAAACACCAATTTCTGAATTTAAATAAGATGATCTTGGATCGAAATTAAATGAACCAATAAAA
Organism: Acinetobacter portensis; assembly: GCF_023158935.1. GTDB lineage: Bacteria > Pseudomonadota > Gammaproteobacteria > Pseudomonadales > Moraxellaceae > Acinetobacter > Acinetobacter faecalis. The sequence continues at coordinate 1,978,006 of NZ_CP096120.1, read as the reverse complement.
ACTTGTTTTTCATCAATTGCCATAAGTTTGGCATGCAAGCTAGAACGGCTTAAGCCTTTTAATTTAACTTTTGCTTTCTTCGAAAGTTCTTCTGTATTTTCATATAAGTTATTTTGCGAAGGTGTGTGCATAAACTCATAAAGCTGAACATTATTTTCTAAAAGATTTTGTCGATATTTTGAGTAAAATGCATGAACAACAGGAACATCATTCGCTTTAAATGAATTTGTTAAAATACGAACATTCACGCCAGATTCTGCTAATTCATTGAGTTTTTTAGCTCCCTCTTTTTCAGGAACAAAATAAGCTGAAATAATATCTACGCTTTTTGTTGGCTCATCTAAACGGTTAAGTAGTTGAAAGTTTAAATGTTCTTCTTTAGATGCTTTTGATTTAATTTTACTTGGTGAATCACTTACAACTTCGGCTTTTACCCAATCGAATTGAATATTTTCATTGAGCCATTTTTCAAAAGCTTGAGAGCGATACGCTAAATTTAAATAATTTTGAACTGTTGCTTGTTGATAATGTTCACTAAGTTGTTGTTTTAATCCATCGTAACGTAAAGTGTAATGTCTTGGATTAACCAATTGACGTACAGGGAAGGCATAATCATCATTCCAATATTCATCAAATGAATGAATAATTTCATCAGATGCAGCCCCTGCTAAAATCACATCAACATCAGAAAATTGATAATTATCACTGACGTTATAATATTGATTACTCATATTACGCCCGCCAATGAGCGCAAGTTGATTATCGACAATGAAGCTTTTGTTATGCATACGTCGATTAATACGTTTTAAATCTAATACCATGTCCATCGCACGGTAGTGACGGAAACGGTATGGATTATAAAGTTTTACACTAATATTGGTATGTTGATCGAGCGCAAGATAAATACCTTCCATTTTTTTTGCATTATTGTCATCGACTAATAATCGAACTTTTACACCTCGATCTGCTGCTTGAATAATAGAGTGTAATGCAAGTGCACCTATTTTGTCGTTGTCCCAAATATAGTATTGTAAGTCTAAGCTTTTTTCTGCACGATCAATAAGATGAATACGGGCAGCAAGTGCTTCAAGTGGGTCATAAAGAACATGATAGCCCGTTAAACCTATATTTTTTTCACGTAAAGGTTCAATTATTTTTGCAAGTGATGTTGTAGATGTATTGATATCAAATGCATTTTGAATTGGCTGTGGCATTTGTTTAGGAAGTGTTGAACATGCAGGAACACCAAGCACAAGCGTACTCATAAGTAGAATTTTGGCTACTGAGCTAGAATTCGATTGATGAATATTTTGTTGATCTTGCAAGTGAACAATCCTTGAAGTTATATCTAAAAATAGAGTAGATAAAAATTGGTTTGAGTATAGTTCTCAGCTGTGAAAAGATAAAGATATGGGGCGTAATAATAACGTCAAGAAAATGTAGAGAATAAATATGTGGGATCCAAGTTCAATGATTATATATTTTTATATCGTGATGGGTCTGCTTGCGATTTGGGGTATTTCTCAAGCATGGTTGAGTCAGGCAAATACTGAAACCATTCATCCATTTAAAGCATTTGTGCATTTACTCGCATTTTATTTATCTTATTTACTTATTCCAGTTTTTGTATTTAGTTTATACGCAGGATTTGTTGGTTATTACTCAATTCATGAAACTATATTTATTGTTTTTGTGAGTGGGCTTTTAATTTATGCACGATTTATTGAACCATTCTTTATTCAGGTTCAAACAACTCAATATAAAATTAATCCAGATAAACCTTTAAATAAACCTGTCAAAATTGCACTTATTGCAGATTTACATATTGGTTTATTTTCAGGACATGAACGTCAACTTAAACTTATTGTAGATAAAATTAACCGTGAACAACCCGATTTGGTGGTTGTAGCAGGGGATTGGACCTATGAGCCTGAAAATAAATTAGTTGAAGAGCTTGCTGTTTTAAAAGGCATTCAAGCACCTGTTTATTCTGTGAATGGTAATCATGATGAGCAATATCCTGGACCACCAATTCAGCAACTATTAGCCACGGCATTAGAACAAAATAATGTACTCGATATTGAAGGTCAAATTGTAGATTTTGACGAGTTCAGATTATTAGGTGTAGGTGATTTGTGGGCGGGTAAAACCGACATGCGTTATATGCCAGATTTACCACAGGATAAACCTTGGATTATTCTTTCACATAACCCAGACACTGTAGATATGGTGCCTAAGCTACCAACACGTCCACTGATGCTTTCAGGACATACACACGGCGGACAAGTTGAGCTTCCGTGGCTAACGGACTACATTATGAAAAAAGTGTCGATATTAGGTCATAAGAAAGGGCTTTATCAGCATGAACATGCAGATGTATTTGTAACGGTAGGAACAGGAATGGTGGGTGTGCCATTTCGTTTTCGAGTACCACCTACAATTGATATTATCAAATTACATTGAGCTAGATATAGAAAAAGAAATAAAAAAACCAGCACATTGTGCTGGTTTTTTTAATGATCACTAACGCTAATTAAACTTGGTTATTTACATCATCATGCTTTGTTTCACGAATAAGCAAGAATGCTAAAAGTGAAAGAATTGATGCTGCTGTTAAGTAGTAACCTACAGCGTATAGACCATAACCTGTTGCAAGTTTAGTTGCAATTAATGGCGCAAAAGAAGCACCAAAAATACCAGCCATGTTAAATGTAAGCGCAGAACCTGTATAACGTACTGAAGTTGGGAAAATTTCAGATAATACAGTTCCGATAGGACCATAAGTTAAGCCCATAATTGCAAGACCAATACACAAGAATAAGAACACAACGAATGTGCTACCAGATTCAAGTAAGTCTGCAAAGAAAAGACCAAAAATAGCAGAAACGACACATACACCAATTGATGTTGCTTTACGACCAAATTTCTCTGCAAATACAGCAGAAAGTGGAATAAATGCAGCAAAACATAGCGTAGCAACTAATTGAAGTTGTAAGAACTCTTCACGGCTATAACCTAGTTTTGTTGTACCCCATTGCAATGCAAATACGGTTGTAAGATAGAACACAACAAAAGTACAAATTGCAGCAATTGTACCTAATACAAGCATGCCAGAATGCTTTTTAAATACCTGAATAAACGGAATGTTTACTTCTTTCTGTTTATCTAAAACTTTTTGGAACGCAGGTGTTTCATGAAGTTTTAAACGAATCCATAAACCCACAATTACAAGTAAAGCACTTGAAATGAATGGAATGCGCCATCCCCATTGCATGAATGCTTCTTCAGTCATGAAATAACCGAGAGTAAGGAATGAACCTGTTGCAAGAATAAAGCCGATAGGCGCACCCAATTGCGGGAACATACCGTACCAAGCACGTTTACCTTCAGGTGCATTTTCTGTTGCTAAAAGTACAGCACCAGACCATTCGCCACCCAAACCTAAACCTTGACCTAAACGACATAATGCAAGAAGCAATGGCGCTGCGATTCCAATTTGAGCATAAGTTGGAAGTAAACCAATACAAACTGTTGAAATACCCATGGTCAATAGTGCGGCAACCAGTGTTGCTTTACGACCAATTCGGTCACCTAAATGTCCAAATAATGCTGCACCAATAGGACGAGCAATAAAAGCAATTGCGAATGTCGCAAGAGATTGAATTGTTGCCGTCATTGGGTCTGTGCTAGTTGGGAAGAACAAATATGGGAAAATAATGACAGCAGCTGTAGCATAGATATAGAAATCGAAAAACTCGATTGTTGTGCCTACCAAGCTAGCAGTAAGTACACGAAACTTTGAATTAGTTGGTTGCTCAGCAGCAACAGTATTGGAAGACGACATTGGAGACCTTACACTTACTAAAATTAAAGAACTTAGTTTTAAAAGCGTAATCTTTTTAGAAAAACATAATTTCTTAAAAAAACAACGGCAACCGTCTCAATTCGACTCGCTCAGGGTCACTGTAATGAAGAATGAGATGATTAAATCACGTAGAGATAGATAGACAGAAATTGTGATCCTGCACCTATCAATACAAAAATATGCCAGATAGCGTGCGTGTATCTTACTCTTTTTAATGCATAAAACAATGCACCAATCGTATAAGATAATCCCCCAATGATTAAAAAAGTGAGCGCATCTTTCGTTAAATATGTCTGCATGTCGTCTATTACAAGCACTGCAAGCCAACCCATGACCAAATATGCAATGAGTGAAATTTTTTGAAAACGATGGATGAAAATTAACTTGAATAGTGTACCAATTAGCGCAATCACCCATAATGCGACTAATAAATACTTCGCTTTATCTGTTGGAATGGCAATTGCTAAAAAAGGAGTATAAGTTCCCGCAATTAAATAATAGATAGCGGTATGGTCTAATTTTTTATACCAAAAGCGTTTATCAGGTGTTTTTGCCATATGGTATAGCGTAGAGCCTGTAAAAAGCAGGATCATACTGAAACCATAAACCCAAAGCCCAATCCATTGACCTATGCTTAAATAGCTACCTTTGTATATCATGAGTGCTGTTGCGATACAGGCAAGTAAGGCACCAATTCCATGGCTCCAGACATTAATTCTTTCTTCGGAACTATCGTAATCTTGAACGAGTGGCGCATTCATAGGCTTATGCCATATTATTAAATATACAACTGTATAGTAATTCAATTTTCATTTTTGTGTAAGAACATTTACACTTTAACTGCAATTTACTTTAGGTTTTACTCATGTCTCAATTGGCAAATCTCTCAGTTCAAGAACAGCAATTTTTAGAAACCTTTCAGCAAGCTCTTGAAACACAAGGTTTTGATCGACTTATTTTTAGCCAATATAAAGGTGAGTTAGAGCAATTAGAAAAAATAAACCTAAGAGTCATTTTATTGCAAAATGAACAGTTTTTGAGCTGTTTATATAAATATAAGACGCAAGATGTCACTAAAAACTTTCCAATTAAACAAGCTATGGATGTTATTGTTGATCTTTTGAATGTGTGTAAACAAGCGAATTTAATAACATCTGAACAAGAACTTCAATTGAAGAAAAATAAGAAAAAAGTCATGTTAAGTATCAGTAAAAATAAACCTGTCGTTAAAGTAAGTGAACAGCAAGGGCATGATCGAGCTAAGCACCGTTTTGTTGAGCAAGATAGCTTGTTTTTACAGGGCTTAGGTATTACAGATGCTAAAGCGCAAATTATTCCAAGCATGGCGAGAAAGTGGAAACAGATTAATAAATTTGTAGAAATTTTTTCAGGTGCTTTAGATCAAATTAAAACGGATGATCATGCATTACATGTAGTCGATTTTGGTTCAGGTAAAGGGTATTTAACTTTTGCTTTATACGACTATATGACAAAGCACATTCAAACACCGCATGTTACGGGGGTGGAATTGAATGAAAAAATGGTTCAGTTCTGCCAAAAATTAGCTTCCGATGTTCAATTTAATCAGCTTGATTTTTTCCAAGGTGATGTACGTACCTACGCACCAGAACGTTTAGATGTAATGATTGCACTTCATGCATGCGATGTTGCAACAGATTTCGCAATTCACACAGGCATTCGTTTAAATGCACAAATGATTATGTGCGCGCCGTGTTGTCATAAAGAATTGCGTCCACAATTAAAAGCACCACTAGTTTTACAACCGATGCTTCAATTTGGCATTCATGCAGGGCAACAAGCTGAAATGTTAACGGACACTATTCGTGCCTTAATTTTGAAGGCTTATGGTTATGAAACGAAAGTTTTTGAATTTGTTGCGTTAGAACACACCAGTAAAAATAAAATGATTTTGGCTACAAAACGCAAAGACTATACTGAGCCAGATCAAGCGGTACTTGCACAAATACAAGCTTTAAAAGATATGTATGGTATTCAAAAGCATTCATTGGAGCTTCTAATGAATGATGAATGGGATCAGCAAGATATTGGTTGTAAGTGTTAAGGAACTAAAATGACAAAAACAAATGCATCTAACTACAAGATTGTTTCAGGTTCTTGGGAAGAGTTGAAATTAGATGCTCAAATGATTCGTACACGTGTATTTATACAAGAGCAAAATATTGCTGCTGAAGATGAGTGGGATGAGCAAGATTCTATTAGTCTGCACTTTATTGTTTATGATGATCATCAAGCCATTGCAACAGCACGATTATTGCAAAATAACAGTATTGGACGTGTAGCTGTTTTAAGTTCGCATCGTGGTTTGGGTATTGGGAAATTACTCATGCTTGAAATTATTCAGGTGGCTAAAAACCAAGGTCGAAATCAAATACATTTATCTGCACAAGAACATGCAATTCCTTTTTATAACGGGCTTGGTTTTAAGCAAAAAGGCGAGTTTTATTTAGATTGTGGAATTCCACATATTAATATGGATTTGTCTGTAATTTAAAAGTGAATCTTATAAAAAAGCGGGATCATTGATCTCGCTTTTTTAAAATCTAAATTATTCTTTTAATGCTTTAAAATCATTTAAAGCCACAATACAACAGCAGATAATCCAAAAAATAAGATATTCATCGCCACCGATAGACCATGTCCAAGCAAAGTGCCCACGAACAATATTTAAGGCAATGACAGCAACAAATAAAATTAATGCCGCGCCAAGTGCAGCATAGCGAGTGCATATTCCAAAAACTAATGCTAATCCACATAAAAGCTCACCAAGTGCGGCGCTATAAACCCAAAATTCAGGAGGATTTAGCCCAACGCTTGCAAAGAAATTGACGATGTTTAGATTGAGCTGCATGAAGCCATTAAACTTACCAAAGACTTCAGGAATTAAAAATAAACCGCAAATTATTCTTAGAATATTGGATGTGTTACTTAAATTGAATTTTGTTGAATTTATTGAAAAATCACTCGAATAAAATAACTGCATTATATGACTCAATCTTTGCATTTTTAATGTTCTAGTTTATGCAGGATTCACATGAATTTTCGGATCAATATAAGAACACTGTTTTTTTATTTTTGATTATAAAGTTTATATAGAATTAAAAAAGCGAGGCAATATGCCTTGCTTTTTTAAGATGCTTCATTCTTAATATTAATGACCATGTGCACTTGAAGCATCAGACATTTGAGCATGTTCATCAGCAGACATATTGTGCATATCAGCAGACATTGCTTCACGTTCAGCTTTATCTGCTTGAGCTTTATCTAAAGCTTCTTGAGACATAGCCGGTGCATTTTTAAAAGCATGTTGTTGAGTATTCTCTTTTGCTTTTTGACTTGGCATATAGTCAGGTTCGTTGCTTACAGCTAAATAGAAAAAGCCTAAAAATAGTATGCCACCAATGGTGAATAAAATAAGTGCTTTCCAGCCCCAAGGAGATTTTTCTGGAGATGTTTGATCGGACATAATCAATACCAATTGAGATGAAAAATTCATTAATTGGGTAATCTTATATCATAAAAGTACAAATTTAGGGCTGTATATTTGTGCCAAAGTGCAGATGTACTATTCAAAATTAAGCTTAAAATAGGTGCAATAAGCACCTATATAAACTGTAAAAGGCTATTAAATTAAGTCATTATTTTTGACTTTATCGATAAGTATTTGTGGTGCTTTAAAGCGCACACCATATTTACTTTCTAATACGCTTGCACGAGTTAGTACTTTGCTTAATCCATATTGATTTAAAAATTGTAATGCACCGCCTGTCCAAGCGGGAAAACCAATTCCAAAAATTGAACCAATATTTCCATCAATTGTAGAGGTTAAAACGCCTTCTTCTAGGCAGCGTAAAGTTTCCAGAGCTTGAATAAATAAAAAGCGATCAATCATTTCTTGTTCGGATATTTCCACTTCTTTTTTCCAACGGCTTAGGCCATCCCATAAATGTTTTTTTTCATCTTTGGGGTATTCATAAAAGCCTGCACCTGAAGCTTTGCCTTTACGGTTAAAGTGATGAATCATGGTGTGAATGACTTCTTCAGCACTTGTTAAGCTATCGTTTTTATTCTGGTTTGCTTTGCGTGCTTCATTCGCAACGTGTTCCGATAAGGTGAGTGAAACTTCATCTTGAATTGCGAGTGGTCCAACAGGCATGCCTGCTTTTAGGGCTGCCATTTCAATACGTGCAGGATGAACACCTTCGGCAAGAAGTCGAATTCCTTCTTCTACAAAAGTGAAAAATACTCGACTGGTAAAAAATCCTCGGCTGTCATTTACCACAATTGGCGTTTTACCAATTTGTAGAACAAAGTCAAAAGCTTTTGCTAAAGTTTCCGCAGATGTATTTTTCCCTTTAATAATTTCAACCAATTTCATTTTATCGACAGGGCTAAAGAAATGAAGTCCTATAAAATTGGCTCCATTTTTAGATGCTTTGGCTAAATCTGAAATGGGTAGGGTAGATGTATTTGATGCCATAACGCCACCATCGGCTAAAAAGTTTTCAGCTTCTTGTGTGACTTTGGCTTTTAGTTCTGAATTTTCAAACACAGCTTCAATAATTAAATCACATCCATTTAAATCGTTTGCATTTGCTGTGGCTGTTATTAAGTTAAGAATTTGATCTCGCTTTTCACATGCAAGTTGTCCTTGAGTGACTTTTTTATCTAGCAATTTTTGTGAGTAGGCTTTGCCTTTTTCAGCATTTTCAATAGAAATATCTTTTAGAACAACCGCAATTCCTTTGCTTGCTGTTACATAAGCAATACCTGCACCCATCATACCTGCACCTAAAACCCCAACTTTAGATGCCTTAGATTGAGCAATTTTTTGAGGTCTGCTCGCACCCGATTTAATTGTATTTAAGCCATGCCAAAAGGTACCAATCATGTTTTTAGAAACTTGACCTGTTGCTAAATATGTAAAGGCGCGCGATTCAATGGTAAGCGCTGTGTCTACATCTACTTGAGCACTTTCAACGACTGTTGCCAAAATGGCTTCAGGTGCAGGATAGCAACCTTTGGTTTTATCTCTTAACATTGCAGGAGCAATAGAAAGCATTTGTGCAATGTGTGGTGAAGCGGGAGTTCCACCTGGAATTTTAGATCCTTTGGTATCAAAAGGTTGTTGAGATTGAGGGTTGCTCTTAATCCAAGAAATGGCTTTGTCTAAAAGCTCTGTTTCATTTTCTGCGGTATTATGAATGAGACCCAATGAAACTGCTTTTTCAATGCCAAATTGCTTGCCTTCCATTAAGTACGGAAGTGCAGTTTGAATGCCTAGTAGACGAGTCATACGAACAATACCGCCACCACCAGGAAGTAGCCCTAAGGTGACTTCAGGTAAGCCAAAAGTAGATTCTGAATTATTTAAAGCAATACGATGATGACAACAAAGTGCTAATTCCCAACCACCGCCTAAAGCTGTACCTTTAATGGCAGCAACAACAGGAATTCCACGAGTTTCTATATAGCGCAGTTTAGTTTTCATATCTTCAATCATGTTGAAGAATTCTGTTGCATGTTCTGGTTTTGCTTGAATAAGTTCGTCTAAATCACCACCAGCAAAGAAGGTCTTTTTCGCAGATTGAAAAACAATACCAATGATACTTTCATCTGCTCGTAATTTTTCGACAGTTTCTGTGAGGGCAGCACGAAAATCTGCATTCATGGTATTGGCAGACTGATGAGGAGAATCTAGCGTTAAAATAGCGATGTTATCTGCATTTTTTTGGAATTGAATAGCGCTCATATTTTTCTCCTTATACCAACTCGATAATCGTGGCTATACCCATGCCACCGCCTACGCATAAGGTTGCTAAACCCCGCTTTTTACCTTGTCGTTCTAATTCATCTAACAGCGTACCTAAAATCATGGCACCTGTTGCACCTAAAGGATGCCCTAATGCAATTGCACCGCCATTCACATTTACTTTTGCAGGATCAATGTTTAATTCATGAATAAAACGTAAAACCACGGCAGCAAAAGCTTCATTGACTTCAAATAGGTCTATATCATCAAGTTTTAAACCTGCTTTTTCTAAGGCTTTTTTTGCAGCAGGTACAGGCCCTGTAAGCATAATAGTGGGGTCTGTTCCAACAAGCGCAGTTGCTAAAACTTTGGCACGTGGTTTTAAATTTTGTTCTTTTACTGCTTTTTCAGATGCCAAAAGTACAAGTGCGGCGCCATCTACAATACCCGATGAATTTCCTGCATGATGCACATGTGAAATAGCGCCAACTTCAGGATACTTTTGTAGTGCAATCGCATCGAAACCCATTTGCCCCATACTTGCAAAACTTGGCTTTAATGTACTTAAACTTTCTACAGTTGTGTTTGGTTTTATAAACTCATCTTTGGCTAAAATGGTTACGCCAGCTTTATCTTTTACAGGAATAATCGAACAATCAAAATAACCTAGTGTCTGCGCATAGGCAGCTTTTTTTTGTGATTGTTCTGCAAATGCATCGACATCTTCACGTGTATAACCATCAATACTTGCAATTAAATCTGCGCCAATGCCTTGTGCTACAAAATTGGTTGCTATATTTGATTCAGGGTCAAATACCCACGCGCCACCATCTGAACCCATAGGTACACGCGACATAGATTCGACGCCACCTGCAACAATTAAGTCTTCCCAGCCTGAGCGAACTTTTTGTGCTGCTAAATTAACAGCCTCTAAACCTGAAGCACAAAAACGGTTAATTTGAACGCCTGCGACATCATTGTCCCAGCCTGCTGCAATGGCTGCTATTTTGGCAATATCAGCACCTTGATCTCCAATAGGTGTGACACAACCTAAAACAATATCATCTACTTTAGATGTGTCTAATTGATGCCGATCTTTGAGTTCATTTAATAAAGTTGTGAGTAATGATATAGGCTTCACTTCATAAAGTGAGCCATCTTTTTTTCCTTTTCCACGTGGTGTACGAATGGCATCAATGATGTAAGCCTCTGTCATACTCAATTCCTTTTTTGTGATTTTTCAACTTTTTATTATTTGAGTGTACGGGATATTTTTTGAACTGCAATGATGAAAACGGAAAGGTCATTAAAGTTTTAAGCACAAAAAAGCCCATGTTAAACATGGGCTTTTAAAAATCAAAAATTAGTGATAACCGTGAAGCTGACGGTATAGACCAGGGGTTACACCTGTCCACTTTTTAAATGCACGGTGGAATGTACTTGTTTCACTAAAGCCAACTTGTTGAGCAACATCTTCAAGGGTTAATGCAGGATTCAACAATAAATGAATTGCGGCATCTCGACGTAAAGAGTCTTTTACACCTTGGTAGCTTTTGCCTTCCGCAGCCAAACGACGTCGTAAAGTTTGTGGAGATAAGTACAACATAGATGCAACATCATTCAATGTTGGCATTTCTTCACCAATTTGGCTCTTTAATACATCACGAATACGTGAAGTTAAAGAATTGGTATTTTTAAATTTCACTAGAAGTTGTGCAGGGGCAGCTTTTAAGAATTCTTCAAGTGTTTCTTCTGTTTGACGAATTGGTAAATCTAAATAATCCGCCGCAAAGGTAATTTCAGTGCGTGGTGTATCAAATTGCATAACAGGAGCGAAGAATAATGCATCGTATTCATCTGCATGGTTCGGGCGTTCATAACCAAAATGTACACGTTCTAATGGAATACGACGGTCAATTAACCACGATGCAAGACCATGCCAAATCATTAGCATACTTTCTGTAATGAAATGGTCAGGGTCACTCTCTTTTGGAATGAGTGGAACAAGGCGTGCTTCGTGTTTGTCACGCTCTAAAGTTACACAGCCTTCATCACCAAATAATTTATAGAATTGAGTTGAAAGCTCAAGTGCGTCGCCTAGGGTTTTTGCGTGAATAATCAATTGACACATAATGGCAAATGAACCTAAACGACGTGGTTGTAGATCGAAACCAACATGTTCGTCTTGGGTCACCATCCACAACATTTTCACAAATCGTGTGTATTGTTCTGGAGATATACGAGCTTTAGGTTGACGTAATAATTCTGCTTCAATGCCAACGTGAGACAGCAAGGTTTCTACATCCATGCCTAGGCGTTTTACCCCAGTCAGGGCAGCATTTACAAAGTGGATACTAATGGTATCTCGGCTCGCGTTAAATACTTCAGACTCTTTTGCGTTCACGTATATTTGACCTAAATGACATTAAAAAAATATATTTGGCAATTTACAAGATTGTTTTTGCCAATTTTGTACATGGTAAATTGCCGAAACTATCAAGGTCATTGGCTGAACATGACATTGTTTTTATACTTTTATCTTATTTGAAAAAGATAGAAAATATTTAAATTAGAGCAAAAACTCGAATATATTGTTATTTAAGTTATTGAATAATCTTGCTATATGGTTATGTTTTACCATTTTTGACACAAGTGTAAATTTGTAAAATTAAGATGCGATGTTTGTGCATATTTAATCAATTTGGTCAGTGGTTTTTTTAACGATAATGTCAATTTGAAGTTAAGTTACAACATTCAGATCATTTCAGATTTATTTTGAAGGAAAATTTATTTGCCGAAGTGACAATAAAAAAGCCTAAATTAAATAGGCTTTTTTACTAAGATGCAGAAAATTAAAAACGTTTTGGAATTCTTTGACCATTTGGAACAGGTACTTCTGCTTTTTTAAGTACGCCAAATAACCATGTTTCCGCATGATGTACAGCATCTTTTAATGCGTCACCTAGTGCTAGACGTCCTGCAATAAAGCTTGCAAGAGAACATCCTGAACCGTGATATTCACCTTCTAGACGAGGGCATTTGGTTTCAGAAATGAGTTCACCTTGAATATATAAAGCATTGCGAATGTAGTCGGGCGTATCTTCATGTCCGCCTTTTACTAAAACGGCATGCGCACCCATTTCAAAAAGTTTTGCTGTTGCTTGTTCTAAATCTTCTATGCCTGTTAATGCTCTAAGCTCGACAGTATTTGGAGTGAGAACTGTAGCTAAAGGAATAAGCTGTGCAAATGCTTTCACTAAAGTTGCTTGATCACCCAAAGAGCCACCGCTATTTGCAACCAAAACAGGGTCTAGAACATATTTGTAATCTGCATGTTTAGTTAAAAATTCTGCAAGTGCAGCAATATTATCTGTTGTGCCTAACATGCCAGATTTAATACACGTAATTGGTAAATCACCTACAATGGCATTGGCTTGAGCAAGTAGTAGCTCTTTTGATGTTGCTTCAAAACCAAAAACTTGTTGAGAGTTTTGAACGGTTAACGCTGTACATGCAATTGCAGCATGAGCGCCACTTTGACCAATAGCTTCAATATCTGCTTGTAAGCCTGCACCGCCAGATGGGTCTAATCCAGAAAAACAAAGTACTGTTGGGCGCACGCGCTCATCCTTTAATGATTCAATTTGAGGTAGTATAGGTAAAATTGACTCAACTCTCGATAGTCTTTTATATCGAAAATGTATAAACCCCAAGCCTTGCAGAGTTTGCTCCGTGATTAAAACAGTATTAATAGATTTAGATGGAACTTTAACAGACCCTAAAGTAGGTATTACCACTTCGGCACGTTATGGATTAAATAAAATTGGGCATCCTATTGCAGATGACGTAAATATCGATTGGATTATTGGCCCGCCATTAAAAGCATCTTTGGCTAAAATTTTAAATATTTCTGTAGATAATGATTTAGCTGAACAAGCTTTATTAGGATATCGTGAACGTTTTTCTGTAACAGGTTTATTTGAAAATTTGGTTTATCCAACAGTTGCTGAAACATTAAAAACATTAAATGAGTGTGGCTATACTTTATATGTAGCAACTGCAAAACCAACAATTTATGCCAAGCAAATTTTAGAACATTTTAATTTAGCGCAAAACTTTAAAGTCATTTACGGCAGTGAATTAACAGGCGAGCGTACCAATAAAGCTGAACTTATTGCTTATATTTTGGAACAAGAAAATTTGAATGCTGAACATTGCTTAATGATTGGCGATCGTGAATATGACATTTTAGGCGCGCGTAAAAATGGCATCGAAGCAATAGCAGTCGAATATGGTTATGGGGCAAGTGATGAGTTGGATAGAGCACAGCCTAAAGCTCGTATTCAGCAATTTGCAGATGTGCTGAAGCATTTACCTGCAATCAACTAATATTATTGTTATTGAGATGGGCTAAAAAATTAGCTCATCTCTAAATATAAACTTTCTTTAACTTCTTCCATCACAATATAACTGTGTGAAGATGCGGAAGATGGAAGCTTTTTCAATAAATCACCTAATAAGCGTCTATAAGCGCTCATTTCTTTTAAACGTGCTTTAACCAAATAATCAAACTCACCTGAAATTAAGTGGCATTCTAAAACTTCAGGAATTTCAATTAAATCTCGTGCAACTTGATCGAAAACATCGCCCGATTTGGCAGATAATTTAATTTCTAAAAATACCAATAAATTGCGATCAATGAGTTGTGGGTTCACGCGTGCGTGGTATCCCATAATAATACCTTCACGTTCTAGGCGCTTTACACGTTCTGAACAGGGTGTAGTCGATAAATTTACCCGAGATGCCAATTCGCTGATCGCAATTCGTCCATTTTTTTGCAGAATATTTAAAATTTGTCGATCAGTTCTATCTAAGGGGCGCATGAATAATTTCCTTTTATTCTCAAAAAATCAGGACAAAAATATTAAATTACCTAGATAAACGGTTTTAATTCAGTGAATTTAACTATCTAACCAAAAATATACTAGTTAAATCAACTAAAAGATATTCGAGGGATTCGAAATGCGCGTAATTGTTTTAGGTAGTGGTGTTATTGGTGTGACCAGTGCGTACTATCTTGCGCAGCAAGGAGCAGAAGTTACTGTGCTTGATCGTCAAACAGGACCAGCAGAAGAAACCAGCTTTGGTAATGCAGGGCAAATTTCTCCTGGATACTCGACGCCGTGGGCTGCTCCGGGAATTCCTTTTAAAGCCGTGAAGTGGATGTTCCAACATCATGCACCACTAGCTATTAATATTGATGGAAGCATGTGGCAATTGCAATGGATGGCGCAAATGCTAAAAAATTGTAGCGCCGATCGTTATGCAATTAACAAAGAGCGTATGGTTCGTGTTGCAGAATATAGCCGCGATTGCTTAAAAAAGTTACGAGAAGATATTGGTATTTCTTATGAAAACCGTTCAAAAGGCACGCTCCAAGTTTTTCGTAATGAAGCTCAGTTAGAAGCTGTTCAGCGAGATATTGAAGTATTAAAAGAAACAGGCGTTGCTTTCGAATTATTAGATAGCGAAGGTTTAGCACGTGTAGAGCCTGCACTTGCACAAGCGAAAGACAAATTAGTAGGCGGTTTACACCTACCAAACGATGAAACAGGCGACTGTTATATTTTCACAAACTCTTTAGCAGATAAGGCAAAAGAGATAGGTGTGAAATTTCAATTTAATTCAAATGTTGAAAAACTCATTGTAGAAGGCGATGAAATTAAAGGCGTATTGGTGAATGGTGAAGTACTCACTGCCGATAAATACGTACTTGCCTTTGGTAGTTATTCACGTGATTTCTTAAAACCGCTCGATTTAGATTTGCCTGTATACCCTGTAAAAGGTTACTCGTTAACTGTGCCAATTATTGACTCTGCTTTTGCGCCGCAATCTACAGTTTTAGATGAAACTTATAAAATTGCGATTACACGTTTTGATGAGCGTATTCGTGTTGGCGGTATGGCGGAACTGAGTGGTTTTAACTTGAACCTGAATGAAGATCGTCGTGGAACTTTAGAAATGGTGACACGAGATTTATTCCCAGGCGGTGACCTAGAAAATGCAAGTTTCTGGACAGGTTTACGTCCAATGACACCAGATAGCACACCAATTATTGGTGCAACTCGCTTTAAAAATTTATTCCTTAATACAGGTCACGGCACATTAGGTTGGACGATGGCATGTGGTTCAGGAAAATTAATGAGTGATTTAGTGCTCAATAAAACACCTGAAATTAGTACAGAAGGCTTATCGCTACAGCGCTATTCAGTTGCATAAGGTTTATTTGGTCGCTCAAGGAAGAGAAAATGCCACGTCCAATTACTGCAATTATTCATCATGAAGCATTGCAACATAATTTAGATATTGCACGCAAAAATATGCCTTACAGCAAAGTATTTGCTGTTGTTAAGGCAAATGCTTACGGGCATGGTATTGAGCGTGTTTATCATGCTTTTCAAGCCGCAGATGGTTTCGCATTTATTGATTTAGATGAAGGCAAGCGATTACGTGCTTTAGGATGTACGCGTCAACTGCTTTTGCTTGAAGGTGTTTTTGCTTTCGATGATTTGTACTTTTGCCAAAAACATCAAATCAGTTTCGCAATTCATAGCGAGCATCAAGTTCAATGGCTTGAACAATTTTCACAGCTCAACCCTGAAGCTAAATTCGATATTTTCTTAAAAATGAACAGTGGGATGAATCGTTTAGGATTTACACCTGAGCAATATCCACACATTTGGCAAAGGCTTTCAAAGCTGAACGTTGTCCAATCTATTACCCACATGACGCATTTTTCAGATGCAGATGGTGAACGTTTTGGACAAGATGGTGTGAAATATCAACAAGATATTTTTGAATCTATCACTCAGAAACTTGAGGGTGAAACCTCAATTAGCAACAGCGCAGCAATATTAAGACATTCAAATCATCTTCAGTCGGATTATGTTCGTAGCGGCATCATGCTTTACGGCAGTTCACCAGATTATCCAACGCATAATATTCAAGATTGGAATCTTAAACCAACCATGAGTTTAAGAAGTGAAATCATTGCTATACAGAATATCAAAGCAGGCGATAGTGTGGGCTATGGCTCAAACTTCATCGCTGAACACGATATGAAAATTGGTGTTGTTGCATGTGGTTATGCAGATGGCTATCAGCGTATATCACCAACAGGAACACCTGTATTGGTAGATTCTATTCGAACGACAACAATTGGGCGTGTCAGCATGGATATGCTTGTTGTTGATTTAACATCTATAAAAAATGCTCAAATTGGAAGTGAAGTGGTGCTTTGGGGATATTCGTCCCAAGGCGTTGTTTTATCAATTGATGAAGTTGCAACAACTTCAGGAACAGTTGGATACGAGTTGATGTGTGCTGTGACGGCACGTGTGAACTTTGTGCAATCACAATAAAAGGAAATAAAAATGTCTCAATCAGATATTCAAAGATTTAACACAAACGAAGTAATGAGTTCAGTTGTTGTATTTAACAAAGTTGTGTACTTGTCTGGACAAGTACCTAAAAACACAGATAACGATGTTGCGGGTCAAACGACTGAAATTTTAAATACAATTGATGAATTATTGGCACTTGCGAATACAGATAAAACACGCATTTTGTCTGCGCAATTATTTGTGAAAAATTTAAGTGATTTTCAAACTGTAAATTCAATTTGGATTGATTGGTTAAAAGGTCATGAAACACCTTCACGTGCAACTATTCAGGCAGATTTGGTTAATCCAAATTGGTTAATTGAAATTGCAGTGACAGCAGCACAAGCATAATTAAGTAATTTGAAAAATTATTTATAAGGAATCATGCGCACGTTTATTCATAAAATGATTCATGAATAAACGTGAAAAATAACATAAATGTTTGGTTTTAGGACTTAAATCAAAGTATGTTATCTAGCTTTGTAAAAGACGGTTAAATGGATGTTTTATTATGAAAACAACAGGTCTTGATGATACAAAATCATCACCAAATGAATTGCAACGCAAATTATCGAATCGACATTTACAGTTAATTGCGATTGGTGGTGCGATTGGAACAGGATTATTTATGGGTTCGGGGAAAACAATTTCTCTTGCAGGTCCATCTATTCTGTTTATTTACATGATTATTGGTTTCATGTTCTTCTTTTTAATGCGTGCTTTAGGTGAAATTTTACTTTCAAATTTACACTATAAATCTTTCATTGATATGGCAACCGATTTAATTGGCCCAGGTGCTGGTTATTATATTGGTTGGTCGTATTGGTTAGGGTGGGTACTTGTTGGTATTGCAGATTTAGCCGCAATTATTAACTATTTAGGTTTTTGGTTACCGCCTGATATGGCATTTACCCCAATGGGGCAAGCTTTAATTAGTGCAGCCTGCGTTGTTTTTATTTTAGCAATTAACCTTGTAACGGTTAAATTGTTTGGTGAAATTGAATTTTGGTTTGCCTTAATTAAAATTTTAGCCATTATTGCTTTAATTTTTGTCGGTGGATACATGGTATTCACAGGTTTCCAAGCACCAACAGGTTCAGTTGCAAGCTTTAGTAATATTTGGTCGCATGGCGGAATGTTCCCTAAAGGTGCAATGGGTTTCTTAGCCGGTTTCCAAATTGCAATGTTTGCCTTTGTAGGTGTGGAACTACTTGGAACAATGGCAGCGGAAACTAAAGATCCTGAAAAGAACTTACCAAAAGCGGTAAATGCAATTCCAACACGTATTATTCTTTTCTATGTACTGTCTTTGCTTATGATTATGGCAGTTACACCTTGGGTTGAAATTCCTGCAGATCAAAGTCCATTTGTGAGCTTGTTCTTGCATGCAGGTATTGCTACAGCTGCCATTATTATGAATTTGGTTGTACTTTCATCTGTAATGTCATCTATGAATAGTGGTGTATTCTCTACAAGCCGTATGTTGTTTGGTTTGGCGCGTGGTGGTCAGGCACCTCAAAAACTTGCAGAGCTTTCTAGACGTGCAGTACCTGCGAAAGGTTTATATTTCTCTTGCTCATTTATTATGATTGGCGCAGCGTTTCAATATTTTGTACCAAATACAATGGAAGCATTCACACTCGCAAGTTCATTGTGTGTAATTCTATTTATTAGTATTTGGGGCTTAATTATGGTGTGTTACATCCGCTATCGTAAGTTAAAACCTGAGCTACATGAAAAATCAAAATTCAAAATGCCAGGCGGCGTGGCAATGTCTTATGTTGTATTGGCATTCTTGTTATTTGCTTTGGTTATTTTAAGTTTAGAGCCAGATACATTAAAAGCTTTAATTATTAGTCCATTATGGTTAGTTATTTTAGCAGTAACATATAGAGTTCTTTATATGCCACGTGTTAAAAAACTAGATCAGTAATTATTCAAAATTGCTAAATTTAAAGCCATGGGTATTTAGGTGCTCATGGCTTTTTTGTATTTACTATTGTTGTGTATAAGAAGGCTGATTTAATTTGGAGATGGAAGGCTGTGTTAAGTAATAATAATGGGCAATATCTTAAATAAGTTTAAAGATGGGATATTGAAAAGGTATCTTTTTCGATCAACTGTCTAACTTTAAAATATTACTCTAGGCCATTACATAACAAAATTCGTAATCTTTATTTAAAGCAAAAGTAAAAAAGCCTCCAATTTAGGAGGCTTTTTTATGATATTTAATTTTTGCAAACTTTAGAAGATGGGTTTAACCACAACAAGAATAACAACTGCAAACAAAATCAGAGTTGGCATTTCATTGAAGTAACGCCAAAACTTATGTGATTTGTAGTGTGCGTTGTTGATGAGTTTTTTACGGTAATAACCACAAATTAAATGGTAAATCACCAATAAACCAACCAAAGCAACTTTAAGGTAAAACCACAATGCTTCGTGATAATGCATTCTTGCATCACCCCAATCCACTAAAAAGTGAGCTGTGATGAGTGTTGCAATCATGGCAGGCCACATAATACCACGGTATAACTTACGTTCCATGACTTCAAAGCGTTGATGACTTACGACATCCTCACTCATTGCATGGTAAACAAATAAGCGTGGTAGATAGAACAAAGCTGCGAACCAACATACCACGGCAATTATATGTAATGCTTTAACCCATAAGAAAGCATCTGAAGGAGCATCCATTGAATATCCTTTTTAGGGATTATTCATCCCACTTCTTGAAAATAAGGCAAGCATTTACGCCGCCAAAGCCAAAACTATTACTCATTACAGTATTCAATTTTGCTTCGCGTTTTTCAAGTACGATGTCATAACCTTTTGTACCTTCATCAAGTTCAGTCACGTTGATGTTTGGTGCAATAAAGTCATTTTGCATCATAAGAATAGAATAGATTGCTTCTTGAACGCCCGCAGCACCTAAGCTGTGACCCGTCATAGATTTAGTAGAGCTTAGCGGAGGAACATTACCTTCACCAAAAGCACGCCCCATTGCATTTAATTCTGTAATATCGCCAGCAGGGGTAGAAGTACCATGTGTGTTTACATAGTCAATTTTGTCTACGCCGTGTTGTTTTGCTTCTTCTAAAGCCATAAGGATACAACGTGTTGCACCTTCACCGCTTGGTGCAACCATATCTGCACCATCAGAGTTAGCAGCATAACCAACAACTTCAGCAAGAATTTTTGCGCCACGTGCTTGAGCATGTTCTAAAGATTCAAGAACAACAAAACCGCCACCGCCAGCAATAACGAAACCGTCACGGTCAGCAGAATATGGACGAGATGCAGTTTCAGGTGAATCGTTATATTTAGAACAAAGTGCGCCCATTGCATCAAACAATAAACTTTGTGACCAATGATCTTCTTCACCACCACCAGCAAGCATTAAATCTTGTTTGCCTAATTGAATTAGGTTGTATGCATAACCAATTGCATCGGCAGAAGTTGCGCAAGCACTTGTAATTGTGTGAGCAACACCTTGTAATTTAAATGCTACGCCAACGTTTGCTGTAATTGTGTTGGTCATGTTACGTGGAACAAAGAAAGGACCAACTTTGCGTGCGCCTTTAGTTTCTAAAAGCTCATTCATTTCAATTACAGAAGCAGTAGAACCACCACCTGAACCACCAGCAATACCATAACGAGGATTACCACCAAGTTGTTCAGCAGTTAAACCTGCTTGTTCAACCGCAGCAAGAGCAGAGTTATATGCATACATTGCACATACGCCCATGAAGCGTTTTAAACGACGATCAATACCATCAAAATCTTGAGCTGCAGCAGCACTTACATGGCTTTTGAAGTTTAATTCTTGGTAGACTGGATTAAGACGTGTTCCTGAAATCCCATTTTGTAAAGAGTGGTTCACTTCTTCTAATGTATTACCAATGCATGAGTTAATACCCATACCAGTGATTACAACACGTTTCATCTACAGATCCTTTATATGGTGACAATGTTGAGGTATGAGTTCTTTGTAGAAGCTCTTCTCAATATATTTTCAATGGGATCATAATAGCAGAAAGAATTTTGAATTCTTATGGCAAATATTATGCCTATTATTGGGTTGTTTGATGATTAAGCTTATATGTGTATATTTAAGTAAAAGATGCACAATAATATTGAGATAAACTTAGACTAAGCCTAGTATTTACTTAATAAACCGAATAATTGGGAGTGTGAGGAAGTATGAAAGATTCTGATAATAAACGATCAAGAGGATTCCTCACAAATGCTTTTGGAGTGGCTAAAAAGCTCAGTGAAGTTGGTATAGAGGTAATTCAGCAGGCAACCTCCAATGATATTTCTAAACAAAACTTAGCTTTAGATAAATCAAACGTTATAGAAGGTTCAGCTCGAACCAAAAGTATGTTTGAAGCAAATATATATGAAAATCCACAACAATTATTACGTACTCACGTGCCTCAGGTTTCAAGACAATTGTTTGGAAAACATTACGGAACGATAGATCGTGTTGCGAATTTTGTTGCTCCACAGTTCTCAGATAAAGTTTCAGATTATCTCTTCGATCAACTCAATACATTTACCAATAATATAAGTTCTGTAGATGCTGTGTTAGACGAAGCAGGCGTACAACATTTAGAAGAACTAACACGAGATGTCAGCCGTTCAGAAAGAATAAGTCGTGCTTTGGCAGAACAAAATAAATGGATTGCTTCGGTACAAGGTGCTGTAACAGGTGCAACGGGGGTAATTGGTTCTGCTGTTGATATTCCAGTATCTATAGTTATGTCTTTAAGAACGATTTATCAAGTTGGACGTTCTTATGGCTTCGAGCTAAATAAAGAAACTGAGCAAGAAATTGTTCAATATATCTTCAAACAAATTGATTTAGGCTTAATTGCAGAAAAACAAGCTATTTTGATGGCGATAAAAGCCATTTCAAATACATTAGAAACACATGATGTACATCAACTACAAAAACTTGTGGGCTCAAGTAACGATATTGAAGCCTTAAAGCGATGGCTTACCAATGAAGAGGGTGATGCTAAGTGGCAATGGTTGAATAGCATTCCGAAATTTTCAATGTTGACAAAACTTGCACCTATTGCAAGTGCATCTGTTGGTGCAATGTATAGTTGGAAGCTTGTTGAAGAGGTTAATGAAAAAGCGCAAATCGTGTTTGCTCAAGCGCGTGCATATTTGTTAGAGCAAAAGGATTCAGCTTTATCTCCACTGGAAGCATATGAAAAGTCTTTGGCTTTGGTTACTCAAATTAAACCTAAATTAATAGAGCAAATTAAAGCCAATGTTGATGCTAGCGTTAAAGATATTGAAGAAGTTGGATTAAAGAATAAAGATGAATTGGCAGGTGAGTCTGTAACGCAGACACCTATAAAGAAGGTAGCTACTCGAAAAACTCCACAAAATAAGGCGATAGGTTCTGAAGGTTCTGCAGTAGATGTGAAAAAAAGAGCACCAGTTAAAACGGCACAACAAAGAAAGCGTCCTGTTGTGAGTCAACCAACAGCAAAAGCCGCTAAAGAAAAGCGATAAACAGTAAGAGAAAATCAGGTTACAAAAAATTCAAAGAATTAGGCCGAATTGTATCTGTTTAAATAACAAGTCAAAAGTTGCTTAAATGTAGAAATAGTCGATATTTGGTATGTAGCCGAATATTGACCATTTCATTAACATGACATACAATTGCATGCCCTCAAAAAGTAGTATTTTTTGGGGCTTTTAATTAACGGGAGAATTGCCAAATGGCAACAACAAATCAGTTGATCCGTAAGGGTCGTACAACTTTGATTGAAAAATCAAAAGTTCCTGCGTTGAAGGCTTGTCCACAACGTCGTGGTGTTTGTACACGTGTTTACACAACTACACCTAAAAAACCTAACTCAGCAATGCGTAAAGTTTGCCGTGTTCGCTTAACTTCAGGTTTTGAAGTTTCTAGCTACATCGGTGGTGAAGGCCATAACCTACAAGAGCACAGTGTTGTTCTTATCCGTGGTGGTCGTGTTAAAGATTTACCAGGTGTGCGTTACCATACCGTTCGTGGTTCATTAGACTGCGCTGGTGTTAAAGATCGTAACCAGTCTCGTTCTAAATACGGTACTAAACGTCCTAAGAAATAATTCGTAAAGAATTAGATTTTAAGAACGTAATACCGCAATCCTTTATCGTCTCGCTTGTCTGATTTCTGCATTTAATTTTGTGAAATTCAAGCGACGTGTAGTAAGGCCAGCGAATTGTACATGACACTTTGTACTCATGCTGGATAAACCTGAAGTGTCATATTTATAGGTAGTTTAAAATGCCAAGACGTCGCGTAGTCGCTGCTCGAGAAATCCTTCCGGATCCTAAGTTCAGTAGCCAAACAATCGCTAAATTCATGAACCACGTAATGCAAGATGGTAAAAAATCTATTGCTGAAAGTATCGTTTACGGTGCTTTAGACCGCGTTCAAGAAAAATCAAAAGTAGACCCAGTAGAATTTTTCGAGACTACTCTTGAAAAAGTTCGTCCTATGGTCGAAGTAAAAGCACGCCGTGTTGGTGGTGCTACATACCAAGTTCCTATGGAAGTACGCCCATCCCGTCGTACTGCCTTGGCTATGCGTTGGTTAGTAGATGCTGCTGCTAAGCGTTCTGAAAAAACTATGGCTTTACGTCTTGCTGGTGAGTTGCTTGATGCATCTGAAGGTAAAGGCGCAGCGGTTAAAAAACGTGAAGACGTGCATCGTATGGCTGAAGCCAACAAAGCATTCTCTCACTACCGTTTCTAAGCAAATAAAACAGGCCCTAATCAGGAAGTTGACAGGTTGGTTGTCACCAATTTGTCATTAAAACGCTTTAAGTTGCTAGCAACTTAAAGCGTCCTGTTTTAAACAACAAAATTTAGGAATGCAAGAAATCATGGCTCGTCAAACCCCAATTTCTCGTTACCGTAACATTGGTATCTCAGCGCACATTGATGCTGGTAAAACAACTACGTCTGAACGTATTTTGTTCTACACAGGTGAGAGCCATAAGTTAGGTGAAACTCACGAAGGTTCAGCTACAACTGACTGGATGGAACAAGAGCAAGAACGTGGTATTACTATTACTTCAGCAGCTGTAACATGCTTCTGGAAAGGTATGGGCAACCAGTTCGAACAACACCGTATTAACGTAATTGACACACCGGGACACGTTGACTTCACGATTGAAGTTGAGCGTTCTATGCGTGTTCTTGACGGTGCGTGCATGGTTTACTGTGCTGTAGGTGGTGTACAACCTCAGTCTGAAACTGTATGGCGTCAAGCTAATAAATATAAAGTTCCACGTATTGCGTTCGTTAACAAAATGGACCGTACTGGCGCTAACTTCTTCCGTGCTGTTGAACAAGTTAAAACACGTCTTGGCGGTAATCCAGTGCCAATCGTTGTTCCAATTGGTGCAGAAGAAAACTTCCAAGGTGTTGTTGACCTAATCGAAATGAAAGCAATCATTTGGGATGAAGCATCTCAAGGTATGCAATTCGAATATGGCGACATTCCTGCTGATTTAGTTGATACTGCTAACGAATGGCGTACTAACATGATCGAAGCTGCTGCAGAAGCATCAGAAGAGCTCATGGACAAGTACCTAGAAGAAGGCGAGTTAACTAAAGAAGAAATCGTTTTTGGTATCCGCGCACGTACATTGTTGAATGAAATTCAACCAATGCTTTGTGGTTCTGCGTTCAAAAACAAAGGTGTTCAACGTATGTTGGATGCTGTAATTGAATTCTTACCTGCACCTACTGACGTTGAAGCAATCAAGGGTATTCTTGATGATAAAGCTGAGTCTGAAGGTTCTCGTGAAGCGTCTGATGAAGCTCCTTTCTCTGCACTTGCGTTCAAAATCATGAACGATAAGTTCGTTGGTAACTTAACATTCGTTCGTGTGTATTCTGGTGTTCTTAAAGCGGGTAGCCCGTGCTATAACCCAGTTAAAATGAAGCGTGAGCGTGTTGGCCGTATCGTACAGATGCATGCTAACGACCGTAAAGATATCGAAGAAATCCGTGCTGGTGATATCGCTGCGTGTGTAGGTCTTAAAGATACTACTACTGGTGATACTTTATGTGATGAAAACCACGTAATTACACTTGAGCGTATGGAATTCCCAGAGCCAGTAATTGCACTTGCAGTTGAACCTAAAACTAAAGCTGACCAAGAAAAAATGTCAGTTGCTTTAGGTCGTTTGGCGAAAGAAGATCCATCGTTCCGCGTACGTACTGACGAAGAGTCAGGTCAAACAATTATTGCTGGTATGGGTGAGCTTCACCTTGACATCATTGTTGACCGTATGAAGCGTGAATTCGGTGTTGAAGCGAACATTGGTAAACCAATGGTATCTTACCGTGAAACAATCAAAAAGACTGTTGAGCAAGAAGGTAAATTCGTTCGTCAAACTGGTGGTAAAGGTAAATTCGGTCATGTATATGTTCGTTTAGAGCCTATGGATGCTGAAGAAGCTGGTAAAGATTACCAATTCGTTGAAGAAGTTGTTGGTGGTGTTGTACCTAAAGAATTCTTTGGCGCGGTTGACAAAGGTATTCAAGAACGTATGAAGAATGGCGTTTTAGCAGGCTACCCAGTAGTTGGCATTAAAGCGACTTTATTCGACGGTTCTTACCATGATGTCGATTCTGACGAATTATCGTTCAAAATGGCGGGTTCTTATGCCTTCCGTGATGGTTTCATGAAAGCGGATCCTATCCTTCTTGAACCTATCATGAAAGTTGAAGTAGAAACTCCAGAAGACTACATGGGCGATATCATGGGTGACTTAAACCGTCGTCGTGGTATGGTTCAAGGTATGGACGATCTTCCTGGTGGTACTAAAGCAATTCGTGCTGAAGTTCCACTTGCTGAGATGTTTGGTTACGCAACTCATATGCGTTCTATGTCTCAAGGTCGTGCGACTTACTCTATGGAATTTGCTAAATATGCTGAAACTCCACGTAACGTGGCTGAAGGCATCATTTCTAAATTCCAAGCTGGCGGTAAAAAAGGTGACGACGAGTAATCTTTCGATTACTATAAGCCCAAACTAATTCATAGTTAAAACCAAATGCTCATGGGTTAATCCCCATGAGTTGTTTAAAAAGGAAGATCTCATGGCTAAGGCTAAGTTTGAACGTAATAAGCCACACGTTAACGTGGGCACAATTGGTCACGTCGACCATGGTAAAACAACTTTAACAGCTGCAATTGCAACTGTATGTGCAAAAACTTTTGGTGGTGAAGCGAAAGACTACGCTGCAATTGACTCTGCACCTGAAGAAAAAGCACGTGGTATTACAATTAATACTTCACACGTAGAATACGATTCAGTAATTCGTCACTACGCGCACGTAGACTGTCCAGGTCACGCCGATTATGTTAAAAACATGATTACTGGTGCTGCTCAAATGGATGGCGCGATCCTTGTATGTGCTGCGACTGATGGTCCAATGCCACAGACTCGTGAACACATCCTTCTTTCTCGCCAAGTAGGTGTTCCATACATCGTTGTATTCTTAAACAAATGCGACCTTGTAGATGACGAAGAGTTACTTGAATTAGTAGAAATGGAAGTTCGTGAACTTCTTTCTACTTATGATTTCCCAGGCGATGACACTCCTGTAATCCGTGGTTCAGCTTTAGCTGCACTTAACGGTGACCAAGGTCAATACGGCGAGCCAGCTGTAGTAGCTCTTGTTGAAGCTCTAGATTCTTACATTCCAGAGCCAGAACGTGCTATCGATCTTCCATTCCTTATGCCAATTGAAGATGTATTCTCTATCTCAGGTCGTGGTACAGTAGTAACTGGCCGTGTTGAGACTGGTATTGTACGTGTTGGTGAAGAAGTTGAAATCGTTGGTATTAAAGATACAGTTAAAACAACTGTAACTGGCGTAGAAATGTTCCGTAAACTTCTTGACGAAGGTCGTGCGGGCGAGAACTGTGGTGTTCTTCTACGTGGTACTAAGCGTGAAGACGTTCAACGTGGTCAAGTACTTGCTAAACCAGGTGCAATCAAGCCGCATACTAAATTCGATGCAGAAGTATACGTACTTTCTAAAGAAGAAGGTGGTCGTCATACTCCATTCCTTAACGGTTACCGTCCACAGTTCTACTTCCGTACAACTGACGTAACTGGCGCTATTGCTCTTAAAGAAGGCGTAGAAATGGTTATGCCTGGTGATAACGTAGAAATGGCAGTAGAATTAATCCACCCAATCGCAATGGACCCAGGTCTACGTTTTGCGATCCGTGAAGGTGGTCGTACAGTTGGTGCTGGTGTAGTTGCTAAAGTAACTGCATAATCGCTGATTGTGTGAAAAAAGCGCCTCTTTGAGGCGCTTTTTTTTGCCTTGATATTCGCTTTCATTTTTAAAAACTCTATAATTTGTTCATTATTTTAAATATAGCAGCACGAATAATGTTTCGTTTGATGCAAGAATCAGATGTTGATTCGGTTACACAAATTGAAAACCTTGTACAAAGCCATCCTTGGACAAGAAAACAATTTGAAGATTCTGTAAGTGCTTATCAAAGTACGGTTTATGAAGAAAATGGTCAGGTTGTTGGATTTTGTATTTTACAGCCTGTATTAGATGAAGCGAATCTTTTGCTTATGGCTGTTCATCCAAGTCAGCAAGGAAAGAGGATTGGATATAAGCTTTTAGATGAATCCATCTCATTACTTAAAAATGACCCCGTGCAGATATTTTTAGAAGTGCGTGAAAGTAATGCGGCGGCAATTGGTTTATATGAGAAATCTGGTTTTCATCAAATAGACTTACGTAAAAATTATTATCCAAATACTGATGGCACAAAAGAGCATGCCGTAATTATGGTGAAATCATGTACAGATGATTTTTCTAAATTATTTAAATAAATTCATTTGTTAGCAATTATTTAATTACTGGATGATTCCAACCTGTAGGTAATGTAGTCATAAGTGAATTACCCAGTTGTAAAATTTCTTCATTGGTTAATGTGCGATTTAGTCGTCGCCATTGACCATCTAATAATAAATCTAAAGGAATGAATTGAGATTTGTAATTCATTTTATTCGAATGCGGTACCCAATAGCCTAAGTATACGTAATCTAGACCTAAATTCGTTGCATATTCAATTTGTTTTAAAACGGCAAAAGTTCCTAAAGAACGCTTACTTTCTAATGGTTCAAAAAAAGTATAAACAGCAGATAGACCGTCATCAAGTTGGTCACAAGTAGAAACAGCAATAAGTTTTTCGTTTAAGCGAAATTCAATAAAAATACTTTCAGTACAACTGAGGACTAAAAACTTTTCGAATTGTTCTTGTGTCGGTGGAAACATATCGCCATCTGCATGACGTTCGTTGATATATCTTTCATAAAGCTTGTAATGTTCATCTGTAGCTTGATGCGTAGAAATAATATTGATATCTAAATCTTGGTTTTTTTTCCAGGCCTTTTTTTGAATACTATTCATTTGAAATTCTTTGGCAGGAACTCTAGAAGATATGCATTGACGACATAAATTACATTCGGGGCGATATGTAAAATCACCACTACGTCTAAAGCCAACGCGAGATAATTCAGAAAGCGTGACAACATCAATTTTATGCGTAGGGTCTAAAAACACCATGCGAGAAGTTTTATTGTCGAGGTAGCTACAATCGTGTGGTGGTGTGATGTAGTACTGCAATTCATTGAGTAGGGATTTCGGTTGATACGAATTCATAAAGATCCCTCTTAATTATCATTCGAATAAATCATTATTCAGCGCTATTGTTTTACTTGAAAATACACTGTCTTTATAAGTTTGCCAATCTATTTGCGGTTGCTTTATAACTTCTTGTAAAGATTTTAAATAATCTTGACGAGAAATTGTACCTGCACCAAGGCTAAGTAAGTGATCATTAACAAGTTGGCAGTCTATCCACGGTAAATTATTTTTTTTACCAATGAGCATAAGAACATAAAATGCCATTTTTGAGACATCAGTTTGAGTGCTGAACATCGACTCCCCAAAACATCCTAAACCAATGTTTACTCCATAAAGTCCACCTACAAGTTTGGTGTTATTCCAAACTTCAATGCTATATGCATAACCTACATTAAAAAGGTCACAATAAGCCTGAATGATGTCTTCGCTAATCCATGTTTCGTTGGCGTAGCTGCGGGGGAGAGAGCATGAGCGAATCACTTGTTTAAAAGCATGATTAACCGTAATTTGATAATCAAATTTTTTCATATTTCGAATGAGTGATTTACTCGGCTGATATTGTTTAGGATCGATAATACAGCGAGGTTCTGGACTCCACCAACAAATAGGCTCTCCTTCGGAAAACCAAGGAAATAGTCCATGCGTATAAGCCTCATAAAGTGTAGAAGCCGATAAGTCGGCACCAATACAAATTAGTCCTTCTCCCTCTGGATCGACTTCAGCTGGATTAGGAAAGATAAATTGTGAAGGTGGAAGCATAAGAGAAATCATCTACAAAATCAGATTTTATATTAGCCGATCTTGTAGATGATGTTAACGATTAAGCAAAAAGCTTTAATGTTTGTGCAATTTTAATTTTGTCGGAATCGATAAAATTTTGCGCTTTTTCTGAATGATTTTCAAGCTTTCAGCCTTGTCTTTTACAAGCTCACCTTTTTCATTGAGGACGAGTAAATTCAAGTTAAGCAAGTTTTTATGAACATATTCTGCAAATTGTTTTGCTGATTTTAACTTATCAATAAAATGTGCAGGATAAGACAATTGAGAGAAATGGTCGGTAGTAATACCAATACCTGAGTATGGATTTGCTAATACTTGATAGTTTGGATGGAAACTCGCTTGTTCAAGTGTATATAAATTAAAGTCCTGCAATTGTTTCAAAATAAGATCGGTCGGCTCATTGAAACAAGGTTGAGTAATATTTAAATGACATAAAATGGTCAGCGCATTTGAAATTTGATTATAGTTAAGCTCGGGAATATTATTTTCTATTTCGGCTAGCGTTACAGGTGCATAGTTATTTTTTTGGAAATACTCACCAATTGGTTTGTAGATTTCTTGAATTAAATTAAATTGACCTAGAGATCCTTGAATTGTGGTTGGAATATGTTCTGGTGCTGTTAAAAGTACAAAAGATATTTTTCTTAACTTTTCCCTAATTTGTAGAGGAGTTAAGGTATTTTTACCTCGAACAAATAAATCACGTCTAAATTGGGTATTTGCAAAGTAATCTCGACACTGTTCTTTAAAAATAGGATGTTCAATAGAATTAATAAAATTTTCTCTGTACACGACAAATTTCACAGAACCCTTATCCTATCAGGATTCTGCTTTCTTAAAATTGCCAAAATTTCCTTAAACTCTTCTTTTTTCCCAAAACCAATTAAACGCTGAATCGCCATTTGAACATAGTCTAAACCATAGCGAAATAAACTCATTGAGAGTCGTCCATGCTTCTTTATTTTTATCGCTTTTTTTTGATTATGTTGCCATTCACCCGTTAAGTAACACCAACAGAAGCTTATAGCTAACACCGCAATCAATTTTTTCACTCGTCTAGGGTCTGTCAAGCGCGTATTTTCAAGATTAAACCCGCGTCCTTTGAGACAACTGAATAAGGTTTCAATTTCCCAGCGTAATGCATAATCCTGAATAGCATTGGCATTAAACTGAGGAGAAACGACGAGTAAAAGCTCTCCATTTTCTAACTGTAGTGCACTTATATATAGTTTCACCCGACCAACCAAAATCCGTCGTTTACGACATTCAATTTGACCAACTTTAAGATGGCGAAATAAATCACTAATTTTATGATTCTTTCCTAAATGATTGGTGACAATGAAGTTTTTTTAACACGAATGCAGAAGTTGATGTCTTGTTCAATTAACCATGTAAACCACTGCTCACCGATAAACTCTCTGTCTGCGAACACATTCACAATACGGTCTTTACCAAAAATGGCTATAAAGCGTTGAATCAAAGCAATACGCTCTTTCGTATCTGAATTTCCACGTTTATTAAGCAATGTCCAAAGGATAGGTATCGCTATTCCACGATAAACGATTGCGAGCATCAGGATATTAATATTTCGTTTTCCCCATTTCCAATTGGTTCTATCTAAAGTCAGTTGCACTTGGTCGAATGAAAACATATTGAAAATCAACTGAGAAATTTGACGATAATCAAAATACTGACCTGCAAAGAAGCGCTGCATACGTCGATAAAATGATTGTGGTAAACACTTGATGGGCAAGGCTTTAGATGCAGAAGAAAGATTACATGTTTGCTTTAAAATAATCACAAGCATGATGAGCGCAAAGCACTTTAAATGTGACTTGTTCCATTTTAGAGATTTGTTTAAGATAAGATATAACTCATTGAGATGTGTCATAGTATTCGTCGTTAGAAAACAATTATTGTGACATTATTTCAATGAGTTATCTATTTTTGTCGTGTACAGAGCGCTTCATCAGAAAACTGAAGGAACCTCCATTGAATCGAACTAATATTTTTTTTGGTGAATCGCATTCTGACTGGTTGCCTGTCAGAGGCGGAGAATCTGGTGATTTTGTTTTTCGACGTGGTGACGGGCATGCCTTCGCGAAAATCGCACCTGCTTCCCGCCGCGGTGAGCTCGCTGGAGAGCGTGACCGCCTCATTTGGCTCAAAGGTCGAGGTGTGGCTTGCCCCGAGGTGATCAACTGGCAGGAGGAACAGGAGGGTGCATGCTTGGTGATAACGGCAATTCCGGGAGTACCGGCGGCTGATCTGTCTGGAGCGGATTTGCTCAAAGCGTGGCCGTCAATGGGGCAGCAACTTGGCGCTGTTCACAGCCTATCGGTTGATCAATGTCCGTTTGAGCGCAGGCTGTCGCGAATGTTCGGACGCGCCGTTGATGTGGTGTCCCGCAATGCCGTCAATCCCGACTTCTTACCGGACGAGGACAAGAGTACGCCGCAGCTCGATCTTTTGGCTCGTGTCGAACGAGAGCTACCGGTGCGGCTCGACCAAGAGCGCACCGATATGGTTGTTTGCCATGGTGATCCCTGCATGCCGAACTTCATGGTGGACCCTAAAACTCTTCAATGCACGGGTCTGATCGACCTTGGGCGGCTCGGAACAGCAGATCGCTATGCCGATTTGGCACTCATGATTGCTAACGCCGAAGAGAACTGGGCAGCGCCAGATGAAGCAGAGCGCGCCTTCGCTGTCCTATTCAATGTATTGGGGATCGAAGCCCCCGACCGCGAACGCCTTGCCTTCTATCTGCGATTGGACCCTCTGACTTGGGGTTGATGTTCATGCCGCCTGTTTTTCCTGCTCATTGGCACGTTTCGCAACCTGTTCTCATTGCGGACACCTTTTCCAGCCTCGTTTGGAAAGTTTCATTGCCAGACGGGACTCC
Organism: Acinetobacter portensis; assembly: GCF_023158935.1. GTDB lineage: Bacteria > Pseudomonadota > Gammaproteobacteria > Pseudomonadales > Moraxellaceae > Acinetobacter > Acinetobacter faecalis. Next base: position 1,945,514 of record NZ_CP096120.1, on the reverse strand, counting down.
TGCAATCGTCAAGGGATTGAAACCTATAGAAGACATTGCTGATGAACTGCGCGGGGCCGACTATCTGGTATGGCGCAATGGGAGGGGAGCAGTCCGGTTGCTCGGTCGTGAGAACAATCTGATGTTGCTCGAATATGCCGGGGAGCGAATGCTCTCTCACATCGTTGCCGAGCACGGCGACTACCAGGCGACCGAAATTGCAGCGGAACTAATGGCGAAGCTGTATGCCGCATCTGAGGAACCCCTGCCTTCTGCCCTTCTCCCGATCCGGGATCGCTTTGCAGCTTTGTTTCAGCGGGCGCGCGATGATCAAAACGCAGGTTGTCAAACTGACTACGTCCACGCGGCGATTATAGCCGATCAAATGATGAGCAATGCCTCGGAACTGCGTGGGCTACATGGCGATCTGCATCATGAAAACATCATGTTCTCCAGTCGCGGCTGGCTGGTGATAGATCCCGTCGGTCTGGTCGGTGAAGTGGGCTTTGGCGCCGCCAATATGTTCTACGATCCGGCTGACAGAGACGACCTTTGTCTCGATCCTAGACGCATTGCACAGATGGCGGACGCATTCTCTCGTGCGCTGGACGTCGATCCGCGTCGCCTGCTCGACCAGGCGTACGCTTATGGGTGCCTTTCCGCAGCTTGGAACGCGGATGGAGAAGAGGAGCAACGCGATCTAGCTATCGCGGCCGCGATCAAGCAGGTGCGACAGACGTCATACTAGATATCAAGCGACTTCTCCTATCCCCTGGGAACACATCAATCTTACCGGAGAATATCGTTGGCCAAAGCCTTAGCGTAGGATTTCGCCCTCTCCCGCAAACGACCCCCTTTTATCTACACTAGATTTAAAACAGTTGAACGTATGAAAGAAGCTGTTTCTCAAAATATTCAATCAGACAACTTGAGCCATCAAAACGCCATCAAGAACAAGGAAGAACAAAAAGCCCGAATTAAAAAATTCCGTGATCAGTTAGAGATCGGGACGATCTTATATACCTCATGGGGATATGAGCAAACAAATGTAGACTTCTATCAAGTTATTGAGAAAAGCCGGGCATATTGTGTCATCCGTGAACTTAAACAGGCTTATGATGCAACAGGTTCAATGCAAGGTTATGTTGTGCCTTTACCGAATGAATTTACCAGCAAAGAGCCAATGAAAAAAAAGATCATGGATAACTATATCGTGATTCATCAGTCTGCAAATGCAACAGTATTAGATTTTGAATTATTGCCGACAGGTACAAAAGTTTATAAACGCTGCTATACATCATCATACGCATAAAACAGTTGACCCCCTGAAGGGGGTCAATTCACTACAGAGGAAAATATGAAGCATTCAAAATTAATATATAAAGATTGGCAATTATATTTAAGGCTCTTATTTGAAAATAAATAGGGGTAATAGTCACCCGCATTTTTTTGATGTTTAGATTTCTAATGCTTCAAAAAAATGCGGTTCATTGCGTATCATATAATGAATATTAAGGAACTGAAAAAATGAATAATGCTCAATTCAAAATTGAATGCTTCAGAAATGGTTTATATAGCCCAGAGCAAATAATTGAATTTTACAAGGTAGTCCACACGGAAGAAACTAAGTACAATAGCCGTGATGCTCAACTTTGGATTAATGGGAAAAGCTCTAGGGAATATCAAATTGACCCTAAAGCAATTCAAATTGTAGATATGCTTAATGCAATCAGATCGGAAGTAATTGCAAAAGAAAAAGAGCGTATAGAACTTGGCAATCCAAGATATAAATATCTATTCAAAGGTGAACAAGCACTATGGTCGGAGCATCAGGAATTTATAAATTTACCTGTCAATTTTTATAATTCAATAATGGTTGAGCTAGGTAAAAAAGATTTAATTTATTTTGAATTTTCAAAAAAAGATATTGAATCCTAAACGATAGAGCAGAGCAAAGTGTCTACTTTGCGAACTGAAAAATCTGAAAAATCCTCCCTTCTCTGATTACTGTTGAATGGGGCAAGCGAAGCAGACAAAATCTGTGATTTTGGCTAGCTGACCGCAGACCCGCAACTACTTCCATGTTACCTATAAGCGGGATTAACAAAGCAATCCCGCAGGGTTGCGACTGAAAAAAATTAAATTATATTTTTACCAGTTTGAATATTCTTTAATTTGTAGAGCCTGAATTATCAACTAGAGTTGATTTAGATTTTTTTGATTGTTCCCGATCAGCAATAAATTTGTCACCAGCAATTTTTAAACTGTCAAAATGTTGGGGATTGGATTTATATGATTCAAGAGCCTTTAAAAGAACACCAGTAATAATTCCTTTATCTTCAGTTGGGAAATCTACTATTTCAAAAAGCGCACCAATTGAAATTAATTTATGTTCACGTTTTTTGCGATCTTTAACTTGAGCAGCTTGAGCATCTTTTTTCAAACTAGCTAAAAGTTTTTTTTCATCTTCCTTAATTTTTTCTAATTCTAAACGTGCTTTATGTTTTTTAAATTCATTTTTCATTACACGTTCAAATGAACTAATTTGCTGCTTTGTTGGTGAGCCTGATTCAATACTTTTAACAAGTGACAAAATTAAATCTTCAGTTTGGTTTCTATTCTCTAATCCCTTCAAACGAGAGATTTCATCAGTTACAAACTTTTTTTGATCTTCAGTAAATTTTAGATTTTCGATAGCCATTGCCACTTCCTCATTGTCAATATTTTTAAATCATAGCATAACTAAAAATAGAGGAAATCTATTACAGCACTAAACAACAAAAATCATATTAAATTATTAATTTCTGACTTTTACAATTAAAGAAATATTTATTCTGAGTATGACTTGAATTGAAAAATATTTAGCCAGGTGATCATTTTTTATAGGATTTTTAAAATTTTAAAATTGGCTTTCAGTCCTTTAGTTTAAAAAATATCCTAATGTCTATCTAATAACAAAAAATTACAGTTTATAGCTTAAAAAAATCCTTATTAATCGTGTCACTTATAGACCCTCAGATTTGGGGTTTCTGAACTATGGGTTATCACCTTGTAGCGAATATATATTGAAGTTATCATGACAACAGCAGTTGGAATGCACGCTTCCGCGTTTCTCTCCGAGAAACAAAAAAAGCAGATTCAAAATAGGCGAATTATGGCGATTTATCACTTATCAGTTAAATCAGGTAGGCAATACGGTTCTTCGGGAAGTCGAGGGGCAAGCCATTACGCTTATATAAATCGTGAAGGTAAATACAAAAGAGAAGATTTAGAAAATATAAAATCAGGAAATTTACCAAATTGGGCTAAAGATGCTGCTCATTTTTGGAAGTCAGCAGATAAGAACGAACGCATTAATGGACGTATTTATACTGAATTGGAAATTTCATTGCCTAGAGAATTGAATAAAGAACAACGTGAAGAATTAGTACAGGAATTTGTAGATAAGACTTTAGGTAAAAACTTCACATATTCCTATGCAATTCATAGCCCATTAGCAAGTGATGGTGAACAAAATCCTCATATTCATTTGATGTTTAGTGAAAGAAAATTAGATGGTATTGATCGTGACGAAGTACAACACTTTAAACGCTACAATCCGACTAATCCTGAAAAGGGCGGGGCAGGTAAAGATCGCTATTTTTCATCTAAAGTTTTTGTGGCAGATACACGCTTATCATGGGCTAACCATGTAAACGATTTTTGCGAAAATTTAGGTCTTGATGCTCGTATAGATCATAGAAGTTATAAGGCTCAGGGGCTTGAATTATCCAGTCAAAACTTCAGGGCTGATTATGTTAGTAATCATAAATATTTCATTAATGAAAATATAAAAAATATACGTCATCAAAATGGCGAAATTATTATTGAGCGTCCTTCGGAAGTTATTAGAGCTTTAACTTCTAATCAGTCTGTATTTACTGCCCGTGATCTTGAGCGTTTTGTTATGGCTCATACTGACAGTCAAGAACAATATCTTAAAGCCTATGAAGCTGTAATGACTTGTCCTGATATGGCAATGTTGTTTGGGAAAGATAAGGTTGTATTCTCATCAAAAGAATTGGTCGGAATTGAAGATTCTATTACTGCATTTATCTACAATGCCAATGAGCAAAGTCGAGTACAGAAGCCATTTAATTTAACTGAAAAATTCACTTTAAATGCTGTAAAAATTGCTGATAAAAGAACATTCAATAGAGAGCAAGAAGCAGCCTATTATACTTTGACTTCTACTGATCGAATCTCATTGCTAAATGGTTCGGCTGGTACTGGTAAGTCTTATGTTCTTAGTGCTGTTTCTGAAGCCTTCAAAACTTCAGATTATAAAGTTCATGGTATTGCTTTGCAGGCAATTACAGCTAGAGCTATTTCTGACGATTGTAATATTCCAAGCAGTACAATTGCTTCATTCCTTGCCCGATATGAAAGTGGTAATTTTGAGATCAATAATAAGACTGTCTTGATCTTAGATGAAGCGGGGATGGTCGGCTCAAGAGACATGCAAAAACTTCTCATGATCGTAGAGAAGCATGATGCTCAAATAAAACTTGTTGGTGATAGTTATCAGTTAAGTGCTGTTAGTGCTGGTTCTGCTTTTGCTCATATTCAAGATAACCTTGATAAGAAAAATATTGCTTCATTAGAAAATATACAACGACAAAAATATGCGAAGGAATCAGAGAAAATGATTGAAGCATCTAAGTTGTTATCTAAGCATGAAGTTGACAAAGCATTAGATATTTATAAGACCATTAATGCTGTTAATGAATATGAATCTCACGATCTAGCACTAGCCAAAACTATTAAATCTTGGAGTGAAGATTCTAGCGAAAATAAGTTAATGCTTGCTCATTCAAATAATGATGTGAATGAATTAAACCGCATGGCAAGAAATGTATTAATTAAAAATGGTCAACTTTCTGCTACTGGTAATCATGTTAAAACTGCTTTCGGTGATATTGAAATTACTGTCGGAGAAAAAATTGTATTTAAGCAGAATGATTCAAAATTAAAAGTTAGCAATGGTGAAACAGCAAAAGTAATCGGTTTTGAAAAAGATAATCTTAATAACATTAAATTTATGATGGTTCAGTCAGATAGAAATAATGAGATCATTAAAGTAGATTTAAATGAATACAACCAATTTAAATATGGTTATGCAAATACTATTCACTCATCACAAGGTATGACTGTTGATAATGCCTATATTGTGGCGAGTGAGAACATGAATGCTAATTTAACTTATGTTGCTTTGACCCGACATAAACATAATGTCGAAATTAATTATTCTGCTATGTCGTTTACCACGAATGAAAAAGAATTCGTTAAACGTCCAGATGGGAAAATCTCATATGATCAGAATTACAATCCTGTTGAAAAAGAAGTTACACCTTTTGAAAACTTCAAAAAAGTTCTAGGACGATCAGAAAAGAAAGAATTTTCTACAGACTTCACTTTAGTAGACAAGCAAGAAAAATTGATCAAAGCATATCTGCAAGATCACCGCCACCATATTGAAGATAAGCGGGAGATATACGGAATTAACTCGAAGATACATGCTTTAACTTCAGAGAATCGTACATTCACGAAGGAAGAAATTGTTACCGAGGTTCGTGCGAATCTTAAATCTAAATCTATTTTAGGTGATGAGATCGGTAGCATTAGAGGTATGAAAATTGCAAAAGGTGAGCTTCTCAAACTTGAGGAAGGGTTACAGATCAAGACTGGATTCTTTAAGAAAGAAACCTTTGAGAAGGGAACAGAATTAAAGGTTCTTGATGCCTACAAGATGAAAGATAAACCAATGATTAAAGCTCGAATCAATGATATGGAATATGAGATTCCATTTGAAAAACTTTCTGTTAAGTATTCAGATCGGTACTTCACAGAGTTTAAAGATCAGAGCGCACACCGTTTTACTGCCCGCAATAAAACTGAAGTTTATAGCGAGTACCGTGAGCAGTTATTGAAGCAAAAGATTACTGCACCGGAAGAAAATTTGAATGCTCCTAATCACAAGATGAAGCTGCAAAGCAATCTTAATACTACCCCTAGAAATACACCTAGAATCTAACTTCACCTGGCATAAGCAAGTGAAAATAACAAACCATAAAAGACTTTTTAATGAGTAAAGATGATCATGATAAATTTGTATTATTCCTGATAGTTGTAGGCTTTATCGTGTTAGTTGTTTGCGGTCTTGCGTGGCAGGGAGCAGGCATCTTTAACTTGCCTTTCACAGTGATGCTATGGACTATCATTAGATTAATTATCGTGGTATCGCTTGTATTTATTACTGGAAAATTCGGTCTATCAAGAGAGTTTACTTTCCCCGCAGCAGCAGTAGGTTTAGCTTTTAGTTTATTCCCTGTCCTTGATCATATTGCGTTAGGTTATTCTGCTAAAAATTTCTATGAAACCACTAATTTTATGGGGCAAACGGTTCGGGAATTTGGTGCCAGTAAAATTACGGTCTGGTGGGGTTCGATTTATGCCAAAATAGCCTATGCTAGCCTTGCAGGTTTAATTGGATATGGTGTTAAGGTCGCCACTGATGATTAAAAAAGAAAAACCAACTTGAAGTTGGTTTTTTTGGCACTGTTGCAAATAGAGATTTGAGTCGATGATGTTCCCTTTAAAAAGTACTTAGAGACCGAAAACCCTGTTGATTAGACACACTTCACCCTGAGGCTGACCATAATAAAATGACGATGCTTGTCCTTTACGTAGTGCACGCATGACTTCAATACCTTTAATTGTGGCATAAGCCGTCTTCATAGATTTGAATCCTAATGTGGCCCTGATGATCCGCTTTAGCTTGCCATGATCACATTCAATCACGTTATTTTTATACTTAATCTGCCTGTGCTCAAGGTCTGGTGGACATTTACCTTCCCGTTTTAACCGTGATAAAGCACGTCCATATGTGGGTGCTTTATCCGTGTTGATCACTTGTGGAATTTGCCACTTCTTCACATTATTTAAAATTTTTCCAAGAAAACAATATGCTGATTTGGTATTACGTCTAGAAGAAAGATAAAAATCAATGGTATCGCCACGTTGATCGACTGCACGATACAGATAAGACCATCGTCCATTCACTTTTACATAGGTTTCATCAATATGCCACGAGCTCAGATCTGTAGGATTACGCCAATACCAGCGTAAACGTTTTTCTATTTCAGGAGCATAACGTTGAACCCAACGGTAAATAGTCGTGTGATCAACATTCACACCCCGTTCGGCCAGCATTTCCTGCAGTTCACGATAGCTAATGCCATATTTACAATACCAGCGCACAGCCCAAAGAATGATTTCGCCCTGAAAATGCCGACCATGGAAAGGATTCATATGCTGCACCTTTAGCTAAAACAGTCTTCAGCTTACCATTCGTGGTTATTTGCAACAGTGCCGCTGACGCACACCATCGCCCACCGGGTGGGTCGCTATCTGGAACGGCAAGGCCTGCTGGAACGGGATGTCGAAAACAGCTATCTGGCCTCGGATGCGGTGGATGACGACCCGATGACACCCCTGCTGGGGCACTCGATCACTTACCGTATCGCTGTCGGTTCACAGGCGGGGCGAAAGGTGTTCACTTTGCAAACTCTGCCGACCAGTGGTGATCCGTTCGGTGACGGGATTGGCAAGGTAGCCGGGTCCAGCCTGCACGCCGGCGTGGCGGCCAGGGCCGATGAACGCAAGAAGCTCGAACGGCTGTGCCGGTACATCAGCCGCCCGGCGGTATCCGAGAAGCGGCTGTCGTTAACACGAGGCGGCAACGTGCGCTACCAGCTCAAGACGCCGTACCGGGACGGCACCACGCACGTCATTTTCGAACCATTGGATTTCATTGCAAGGCTGGCCGCCCTGGTACCGAAGCCCAGAGTCAACCTAACCCGCTTCCACGGGGTGTTCGCACCCAACAGTCGGCACCGGGCGTTGGTCACGCCGGCAAAACGGGGCAGGGGCAACAAGGTCAGGGTGGCTGATGAACCGGCAACACCAGCACAACGGCGAGCGTCGATGACATGGGCGCAACGGCTCAAGCGTGTTTTCAATATCGACATCGAGACCTGCAGCGGCTGCGGCGGCGCCATGAAAGTCATCGCCTGCATTGAAGACCCTATAGTGATCAAGCAGATCCTTGATCACCTGAAGCACAAAGCCGAAACCAGCGGGACCAGGGCGTTACCCGAAAGCCGGGCGCCACCGGCTGAGCTGCTCCTGGGTCTGTTTGACTGACGAGCCTGAAGGCCAACGATACCAATCAAAATGCTGCGTTCACAGCGCCGCGGCAGGGATCCGCCGTGCTGGTTGTCGGAAAAGGAGCCGCTAGTGGGAAAGAGGAGGGTAAATTTTCAGCGTTGCTGGCTCCCCGTCAGCCGGATTGGGTTGCATCGCAGGGGTGTCGAAAGAGTCAACTGCGGTCCAAAGCTGTTGGACTTGGGTGAAAAGGGCGTTTATTCTTCCTATACGTCGATCGATTGAATGAAGGACATATACAATCATTTCTCCGACATTTGGTTATGGAGCGAAAAGTTTCAATATCTTATCAAAACCAGGCAATCAATGCGATTAAGTTTTATTACGAACGTGTTTTGGGTGGACAACGGAAAACATATTTCATCGAAAGACCAAAAAAAGAAAAAACACTTCCTGTTGTGATGAGTGAAGAAGAAACCATTCGGGTACTACGCGCTATTGAAAACGTGAAACACAAGGCTATTCTGATGACTATTTATTCGGCAGGTTTGCGCATTTCTGAATGTATAAACCTGAAAATAAAAGACATTGACTCCAAGCGCATGCAAATTCGTATAGAACAGTCAAAAGGAAAAAGAGGTCGTTATACCATTTTATCTGAGAAAACATTAATTATTTTAAGAACATACTTTATGGAATATAAACCAAAAGATTATTTATTTGAAGGTCAAAAAGGTGGCGCATACTCAAGCCGAAGTATTCAAAACATTTTTAAAGCAGCTGTTTTAAAAGCAAAGATTCAAAAGGAAGTTACTGTACATACCTTACGACATAGCTTTGCAACGCATTTGCTTGAGAATGGTACGAGTTTACGTTATATTCAATCGTTGTTAGGTCATTCAAGCAGTAAAACAACTGAGGTTTATACACATATTACCACCAAGGGAATGGAACAATTAAAAAGTCCGATGGATTTGTTAGATATATAGAAAGGATTTGTATATTTGAGCAAAACTTAACAAAAAGCACTATGAATATAAATCCTTTTGAGAGAGTAGAAACGAACGGTAAACGGTTGAAAACGGATTTGTCACTGATAATGAAAGGTTTAGCAAAATAAGATATAGTGGATATATACGCCATTTGGCGTATAGCCACTTGTTATGTGCCATTTTTGAATGACAATGCGAATAGATACAGACAAACAAATGAATTTACTTAGTGATAAGAACGTTGCAATAATTGGTGGTGGACCCGTTGGACTGACTATGGCAAAATTATTACAGCAAAACGGCATAGACGTTTCAGTTTACGAAAGAGACAACGACCGAGAGGCAAGAATTTTTGGTGGAACCCTTGACCTACACAAAGGTTCAGGTCAGGAAGCAATGAAAAAAGCGGGATTGTTACAAACTTATTATGACTTAGCCTTACCAATGGGTGTAAATATTGCTGATGAAAAAGGCAATATTTTATCCACAAAAAATGTAAAGCCCGAAAATCGATTTGACAATCCTGAAATAAACAGAAATGACTTAAGGGCTATCTTGTTGAATAGTTTAGAAAACGACACGGTTATTTGGGATAGAAAACTTGTTATGCTTGAACCTGGTAAGAAGAAGTGGACACTAACTTTTGAGAATAAACCGAGTGAAACAGCAGATTTGGTTATTCTTGCCAATGGTGGAATGTCGAAAATAAGGAGCTTTGTTACCGACACGCAAGTTGAAGAAACCGGTACTTTCAACATCCAAGCTGATATTCTTCAACCGGAAATAAACTGTCCCGGATTTTTTCAGCTATGCAACGGCAACCGATTAATGGCGGGACATCAGGGCATTTTATTGTTTGCCAATCCCAATAATAATGGTGCATTGTATTTAGGAATTAGTTTTAAAACGCCCGATGAATGGAAAAATAAAATTCCCTTAGATTTTCAGGACAGAAACAGCGTTGCCGATTTTTTATTGAAAAGATTTTCCAAATGGAGTGAAGTTTACAAACAATTAATACGTTCGGTATCAACATTTCAATGCTTGCCCACAAGGAAATTTCCTTTGAACAATGATTGGAAAAGTAACCGTCCATTACCCATAACAATGATTGGCGATGCTGCTCATTTGATGTCGCCTTTTGCAGGACAGGGTGTAAATACGGGATTATTGGATGCTTTGATATTGTCTGAAAACCTTACAAACGGAGAATTTACAAGTATTGAAAATGCCATCGAAAACTACGAACAACAAATGTTTGTTTATGCAAAAGATACGCAGGACGAATCGACAGAAAACGAAACCGAAATGTTTAGTCCCAATTTTTCGTTTCAAAAATTATTGAATCTATAAACAGTAAGAAAAAACGGCTACTAACAAGCAGTTTTGCAATAGTGGGGCAGAAGTGCAAAATTGAACTTGTGTGCTTCTATCAACTTTTGTACATTAGCTGCCAGTTTAAGATGGGTGCATTTGAGTATGCCCAAAGGAGCCCGCAAGTATGCGCAGGACGAAGCCAGTAGCCGCGCCGATGGTGGCGCGGGTCTATCTGCGCGTCAGCACCGACGCGCAGGACTTGGAACGCCAAGAGGCGATCACTACGGCCGCGAAGGCCGCCGGCTACTACGTCGCCGGCATCTACCGTGAGAAGGCATCCGGCGCACGCGCCGACCGGCCTGAGCTGCTGCGCATGATCGGCGACCTACAGCCCGGCGAGGTGGTCATTGCCGAGAAGATCGACCGCATCAGCCGCCTACCTTTGCCCGAGGCCGAGCGCCTGGTGGCCTCGATACAGGCCAAAGGCGCACGCCTGGCCGTCCCTGGCGTGGTCGATCTATCCGACCTGGCGGCCGAGGCCCAGGGCGTCGCCAAGATCGTGCTGGAAGCCGTGCAGATCATGCTTTTTCGCCTGGCCTTGCAGATGGCCCGCGACGACTACGAGGACAGGCGCGAACGCCAGCGCCAAGGCATTGAGTTGGCCCGCCAGGCCGGGCGGTACAAGGGCCGCCGTGCTGATCCGAAGCGCCGCGCCCAAGTTGTCGCGCTGCGCAAGTCCGGCTACAGCATCAACAAGACCGCCGAGCTGGCCGGGTACAGTGCGGCCCAGGTGAAACGGATATGGGCCGAGGTCAGCCAGGCCGAAGCGAAGCAGCACGGCGCGTTCGTGGAGGACGCATTGACGGAAGCCGATGCCCTGGCCGCTGTCGGCCAGGATGAGCGCCAGGAGGAAAGGGCATGAAGAAGCCGAACCAAGACGACGAGCCGTTTTTCATCACCGAGGAGATTGCGGCCGAAATGATCGCCGGCGGCTATGAGTTCGAGCTGCCGCCCATTCCTTGCACCATCCGCCTACGCGACGTGCTGGAGCGCATGACCGATGCTGAGCTAGCATTGCAGCCGGGCGAGATCGCCGACCAGGAGCGTGAACGCTGCCGGCGCAAGCCGTGTTCAACCTCATGATCTGGTCATGGTATTTTTCATGGCACTGAGCCTGATAGTTCTTGCAAATTGTTGTCACTAAAGGGTTTTGTGTGCTTGTTTACAATCGAGTGGGAGTGACGGGCACTGGCTGGCAATGTCTAGCAACGGCAGGCATTTCGGCTGAGGGTAAAAGAACTTTCCGCTAAGCGATAGACTGTATGTAAACACAGTATTGCAAGGACGCGGAACATGCCTCATGTGGCGGCCAGGACGGCCAGCCGGGATCGGGATACTGGTCGTTACCAGAGCCACCGACCCGAGCAAACCCTTCTCTATCAGATCGTTGACGAGTATTACCCGGCATTCGCTGCGCTTATGGCAGAGCAGGGAAAGGAATTGCCGGGCTATGTGCAACGGGAATTTGAAGAATTTCTCCAATGCGGGCGGCTGGAGCATGGCTTTCTACGGGTTCGCTGCGAGTCTTGCCACGCCGAGCACCTGGTCGCTTTCAGCTGTAAGCGTCGCGGTTTCTGCCCGAGCTGTGGGGCGCGGCGGATGGCCGAAAGTGCCGCCTTGCTGGTTGATGAAGTACTGCCTGAACAACCCATGCGTCAGTGGGTGTTGAGCTTCCCGTTTCAGCTGCGTTTCCTGTTTGCCAGCCGGCCCGAGATCATGGGGTGGGTGCTGGGCATCGTTTACCGCGTCATTGCCACGCACCTGGTCAAGAAAGCGGGCCATACCCACCAAGTGGCCAAGACGGGCGCGGTCACCCTGATCCAGCGTTTTGGATCGGCGCTCAATCTGAATGTTCACTTCCACATGCTGTTTCTCGACGGTGTGTATGTCGAGCAATCCCACGGCTCAGCGCGTTTCCGCTGGGTCAAGGCGCCGACCAGCCCAGAGCTCACCCAGCTGACGCACACCATCGCCCACCGGGTGGGTCGCTATCTGGAACGGCAAGGCCTGCTGGAACGGGATGTCGAAAACAGCTATCTGGCCTCGGATGCGGTGGATGACGACCCGATGACACCCCTGCTGGGGCACTCGATCACTTACCGTATCGCTGTCGGTTCACAGGCGGGGCGAAAGGTGTTCACTTTGCAAACTCTGCCGACCAGTGGTGATCCGTTCGGTGACGGGATTGGCAAGGTAGCCGGGTCCAGCCTGCACGCCGGCGTGGCGGCCAGGGCCGATGAACGCAAGAAGCTCGAACGGCTGTGCCGGTACATCAGCCGCCCGGCGGTATCCGAGAAGCGGCTGTCGTTAACACGAGGCGGCAACGTGCGCTACCAGCTCAAGACGCCGTACCGGGACGGCACCACGCACGTCATTTTCGAACCATTGGATTTCATTGCAAGGCTGGCCGCCCTGGTACCGAAGCCCAGAGTCAACCTAACCCGCTTCCACGGGGTGTTCGCACCCAACAGTCGGCACCGGGCGTTGGTCACGCCGGCAAAACGGGGCAGGGGCAACAAGGTCAGGGTGGCTGATGAACCGGCAACACCAGCACAACGGCGAGCGTCGATGACATGGGCGCAACGGCTCAAGCGTGTTTTCAATATCGACATCGAGACCTGCAGCGGCTGCGGCGGCGCCATGAAAGTCATCGCCTGCATTGAAGACCCTATAGTGATCAAGCAGATCCTTGATCACCTGAAGCACAAAGCCGAAACCAGCGGGACCAGGGCGTTACCCGAAAGCCGGGCGCCACCGGCTGAGCTGCTCCTGGGTCTGTTTGACTGACGAGCCTGAAGGCCAACGATACCAATCAAAATGCTGCGTTCACAGCGCCGCGGCAGGGATCCGCCGTGCTGGTTGTCGGAAAAGGAGCCGCTAGTGGGAAAGAGGAGGGTAAATTTTCAGCGTTGCTGGCTCCCCGTCAGCCGGATTGGGTTGCATCGCAGGGGTGTCGAAAGAGTCAACTGCGGTCCAAAGCTGTTGGACTTGGGTGAAAAGGGCGTTTATTCTTCCTATACGTTGTCGGCAGCGGGCCAAAAAGGAATACGTCCATGCCCATCGAGGTGAAACCGGCTGTGAGCGCGGGTTCAAGCATATAGCCCGACAGGCGCGTATCCTTGCCGATCACGACACGATGGCGGTGGTCACCGCGACGAAAGACACGGCCAGCCGCCATGCCGACGCGCAAGGCGGTTTCCGCCGTCATCGCGCCTTCGTTGGCTTTGCCACGAATACCGTCTGTGCCGAAATATTTGCGCACCATAAGGTCGATTATCCTGTCGTCGGGTCGCCCTCAAAGGGGACATGCCTGCTGAACCGCGAATATAGAGAAATATCCCGAATGTGCAGTTAACGAATTCTTGCGGTTTCTTTCAGCGCCGCCAATACCGCCAGCCCGTCGCGCAAGGGGCGCGGCTCGTGTGTGCGGATGAAGTCAGCTCCACCTGCGGCGGCGGCAAGCTCTGCAGCGAGTGTCGCGGCCCCGACATCCCCCGGACCACGGCCTGTGAGCGCGCGCAGAAAGGATTTGCGCGAAACAGACAGAAGCACCGGCAAATCGAAGCGCAGCCGCAATTCATCGAACCGCGCCAGCACCGAGAGCGAGGTTTCGGGAGCAGCCCCCAGAAAAAACCCCATGCCGGGATCAAGGACAAGGCGGTTGCGTTTGATACCGGCACCCGTCAGCGCCGCGATGCGCGCGTCAAAGAACGCCGCAATGTGATCCATGATGTCGCCAGCGGGTGCCTCGCGCCGATCTGCCTGCCCGTCTTGCACCGAATGCATAACGACGAGTTTGGCAGATGATTTCGCCAATTGCGGATAGAACGCAGCGTCTGGAAAACCGCGAATATCATTGAGATAGGCCACACCACGCGACAAGGCATAGGCTTGCGTCGCGGGTTGATAACTGTCGAGCGAGACGGGAATGCCATCTGCCTTGAGCGCGTCCAGCACCGGCGCGATACGCGCGATTTCTGTGTCGGACGAAACAGGCGCGGCGTCGGGATTGCTGGATGCCGGACCGAGGTCGATCACATCTGCCCCCTCGGCCATCAGCTTACGCGCCTGCGCAATGGCTGCGTCTGGCGCCAGATACCGGCCTCCATCGGAGAAACTGTCCGAGGTTATGTTGACGATGCCGAAAATGATGAGCGATTTATTCATGGGGGCTTCTATAATAATCTCTGTACACGACAAAAATAGATAACTCATTGAAATAATGTCACAATAATTGTTTTCTAACGACGAATACTATGACACATCTCAATGAGTTATATCTTATCTTAAACAAATCTCTAAAATGGAACAAGTCACATTTAAAGTGCTTTGCGCTCATCATGCTTGTGATTATTTTAAAGCAAACATGTAATCTTTCTTCTGCATCTAAAGCCTTGCCCATCAAGTGTTTACCACAATCATTTTATCGACGTATGCAGCGCTTCTTTGCAGGTCAGTATTTTGATTATCGTCAAATTTCTCAGTTGATTTTCAATATGTTTTCATTCGACCAAGTGCAACTGACTTTAGATAGAACCAATTGGAAATGGGGAAAACGAAATATTAATATCCTGATGCTCGCAATCGTTTATCGTGGAATAGCGATACCTATCCTTTGGACATTGCTTAATAAACGTGGAAATTCAGATACGAAAGAGCGTATTGCTTTGATTCAACGCTTTATAGCCATTTTTGGTAAAGACCGTATTGTGAATGTGTTCGCAGACAGAGAGTTTATCGGTGAGCAGTGGTTTACATGGTTAATTGAACAAGACATCAACTTCTGCATTCGTGTTAAAAAAACTTCATTGTCACCAATCATTTAGGAAAGAATCATAAAATTAGTGATTTATTTCGCCATCTTAAAGTTGGTCAAATTGAATGTCGTAAACGACGGATTTTGGTTGGTCGGGTGAAACTATATATAAGTGCACTACAGTTAGAAAATGGAGAGCTTTTACTCGTCGTTTCTCCTCAGTTTAATGCCAATGCTATTCAGGATTATGCATTACGCTGGGAAATTGAAACCTTATTCAGTTGTCTCAAAGGACGCGGGTTTAATCTTGAAAATACGCGCTTGACAGACCCTAGACGAGTGAAAAAATTGATTGCGGTGTTAGCTATAAGCTTCTGTTGGTGTTACTTAACGGGTGAATGGCAACATAATCAAAAAAAAGCGATAAAAATAAAGAAGCATGGACGACTCTCAATGAGTTTATTTCGCTATGGTTTAGACTATGTTCAAATGGCGATTCAGCGTTTAATTGGTTTTGGGAAAAAAGAAGAGTTTAAGGAAATTTTGGCAATTTTAAGAAAGCAGAATCCTGATAGGATAAGGGTTCTGTGAAATTTGTCGTGTACAGAGTAAAATTTTGATGTTGTTCACAAAATTAATATTGTCTAAATGCACATTCAGGTCGCTAGGACTTGCATAGGATAATTTAATATCTTCTAAAGTTTTAATGACTTGCTGAAAAGAAAAACACTGCCAATCTTGGTTTAAATATTCGTGAATTAAATAATTTGGATTCTGTTTTTTTAGTTCTTGAACTTTTTGTAATGCATTTGGATTTCTAGTTGCGAATGTTGGCTCTTGAAGAAGTAATGCTTCGCTAAAATCTAATGAGTCTTTAACTTTTTGAACTGGATTATGACTTTTACTATTAAATTTAAAATGGCTATGGAATAGTTCACGAATAGGCATATTTGCAGCCCAGCCAGTTAAGCAATTGTAACTAAAAAACTAGCATCATAAAAATAATGATTTGTTTTTGCTTTTTCAGCAAGAATATTGGCATGTGCTGCATGTGCAGGATTAAAGTCTGTACCGTAAAAGGTCCCTAAATTTGATGCAGTATGTACATTTAAACTTACACCTTGCCCAAAACCTAATTCACAGTGATTTTACTCTTGAGTGTTATCTTGCGTGTCTATACCACTAAGTAGTAAACAAAAAATTTGATAGTTTGAGCTTAACTCTTTGTAATAACCATATGTGTAATTTACTTTTGTTTAATATCCGTTTGTCCAATTTTTTGCCATTATATTTCTCTTATACTATTTTATTTTAAGAGTTATAGTGGAATTTTGAATAAAATAAAACCACCCTAAGGTGGTTAAATTTCTGAATTAATTGATTATTCACCTAATGCATCGAGGTATTTCTCTGCATCTAGCGCAGCCATACAACCTGAACCCGCTGATGTAATTGCTTGGCGGTAAATGCTATCTGCAATATCACCTGCTGCAAATACACCAGGAATTGAAGTTTGAGTTGCATTACCTGCTGTACCGCTTTGCACTTGAATGTAACCATCACGAAGTTGTAATTGACCATCAAACATTTCGCTATTTGGCTTATGACCAATTGCAACAAAAAGACCTGTTACATCTACATCTTGAGTTGATTCATCTTTTGTAGATCGAAGACGTACAGTCGTTACACCTGTGTTGTCGCCAATTACTTCTTCAACTTGGTGATTCCAAATGATGCTAATTTTGCCTTCTTTTTCTTTTGCAAAAAGATGATCTTGTAGAATTTTCTCTGAACGTAAAGTGTCACGACGGTGAACTAGTGTTACATGAGATGCAATGTTTGAAAGGTAAAGTGCCTCTTCAACAGCAGTATTACCACCGCCCACAACCATTACTTTTTGGTTTTTGTAGAAGAAACCATCACAAGTTGCGCAAGCACTTACACCTTGACCCATGAATTTCGCTTCAGATTCAAGACCTAAATATTGTGCTGTAGCACCTGTACAGATGATAAGCGCATCACATGTGAACTCTTCCATATCACCTTTAAGTACAAAAGGACGTACGCTTAAATCTACTTCATTGATATGGTCATAAACAATTTCAGTACCAAAACGTTCAGCATGCGCTTGCATTTGCTCCATAAGGGCAGGGCCTGTTAAGCCTTCAACGCCACCTGGCCAGTTATCTACTTCAGTTGTCGTTGTTAATTGACCACCAAGTTGTAAGCCAGCAATAAGTGTTGGTTTAAGATTGGCACGCGCTGCGTAAACTGCTGCGCTATATCCAGCAGGACCAGAGCCAAGAATAACCAAACGTGAGTGACGAGCGCTCATCTGTTGCATCCTTTTTTATTTAGAAATTTGTGAAATTATACGTGAAACTGTATAACAGTTGTGTGAGATTAAAGTCGATATTATTGATCATATAAATCGATTTGAACTATATAGAATCATCTTAAACACATACTCACATTATCTTGCATCTTTTTTTTATGAACAGGTGCATAATATAAAGTTAATTATCTGTAGATCTGAATTGGGTCTGCGAAAAAAAATACGATGAATAATTGGTTACAGGATAGTCTATGACAGCGGTGTCGAGTGCATATGCACAACGCTTTATAATCACATTATTTTTAATCTCATTTGGGATTTATCTGTTCCTTGCAACAGTAACTTATACACCGTTTGATCCGGGTTGGATGCATGTTTCTAGCGACACGCAAACCGTTTCGAATGCAAGTGGTGTGGTTGGGGCTTGGCTTGCAGATTTGTTGTTCGGCTTTTTAGGCTGGGCAAGTTTATTGGTGCCTTTGTACTTTTTTATTGAGGCAATTCAATTGTGGTGGCCACGAAGCTTTTTAAATAAGCCATTTCGTTATGCTGCACAATTTTTTATTATTTTATCGACATCAAGTATTTTGTACTTATTCTGGAATGTACCCGCAGATACGCTTGAAAATGCATCTGGCGGTATTATTGGTTATGAATTAGGTCAAAGCCTTTCTTCGCTTTTAACCATTTATGGTGCGAGTTTGTTTTTAATAGTGTTTTGGGTTGTTTTATTTACACTTGCATTTGGCGTTAAATGGAATAAAACATGGAGCACAATAAAAGCAATTCCTGCTTATATGCAAGATTTGTTCTATAGAAATGCACCTGAAGCTGAAACCAATTTCAGCCATAAACCGATTCAAGTAAATGAAGAAAAAAATCAAAATATAGTTCCATCACCAACGCCAATTCAAGAAGATGTTGCTGTAGCTCCAATTGCTGTTGCATCTACCGTAATGAATGATGCCGCTGCAAATCGCTTATTTGAAGATATGGTTGACCGTGAAGAACGAGAAGATCAATCTCGATTTGAACAACAACAAAATCAAAAATATGCTTCTCAATTTGATAAAGACGACGAATTAGAACTCGAACGAGAACTTGAAAAAGCTCATCAGCAAGAACAAGAAAGTCCTAAAGTTGTTGAAACTGGTGAAGTTTGGCGTGCGATTCATGATGACTCAGAACAAAAGCATAAAAATGATATTAATGAGCTGTTAAAAGCATCGCAAGATATTCGTCAAGGCTATGAAACACAAGCACATCAAGCAACACCTGGTGATGCGTATCAATCTACATCGAATATGCAAAATATTAATTGGGATGATGATGAAATTTTTGATGAGTTATTAGCAGCTGTTCCAAGTGCTAAAACTGCAACAGACGTTCATACGCCATTTAATCATGCGGATAGCCATGCAGATAATAATTCAGATAAATATGTAGACAATCGTACAGATTTTATTGTTCAGGAAAATGTAAGTTCTCCTGTAGCATCAGTTGCATCTTTAGCGACTCAAACAGCTTCAAATGTGGTTTCTACAGCAGCAACTACACATATTGCACTTGATGATTTTGATAGTTTAGATGATTTCTTGTTAGACGAAACAAAAGAAGTTCAGCCGACGGTACAATCTACAACGACAACAAGTAGTTATGCGCAATCTAGCCCATTTGTAAAAGCTCAAATTCAGACAGATTTACAGCAAACAGCACCGCTGGTATCTGAAGATGAAAAAGAGTTAATTAGCACTAATAAAGATGCATTCCGTGAAGCTTGGCAGGGTACGACAGGTGGGGTAGCTGTTGAAGAGGCTGAACTTAAAGAAGATGACTTCGATTTAGATGCACCTTTAACAGATTCATTTGGTCGACCAATGTCACGTGCAATGCAAGTGGCAGCAAAACGTCGTGATTTACCAACACTTCCGGGCTTAGAAATTTTAGATAAAGTTGATCCGAATAAAAAGGTGAACTTTACTGCGGAGCAATTGGCGCGTTTATCTGAATTACTTGAAATTAAACTTCAAGAATTTAACGTTAAAGCAAAAGTGATAGAGGCTCAACCAGGGCCAGTAGTTACTCGTTTTGAACTAGATTTAGCACCTGGCGTGAAAGCATCTAAAGTCACGAATATTTCACGAGATTTAGCACGTTCTATGTCTATGGCTTCGGTACGTGTTGTCGAAGTTATTCCGGGCAAGCCGTATATTGGTATTGAGGTACCAAATAGCACACGTGAAATGGTGCGTTTAATTGAATTGCTTGAAACACCTGCTTATAGAGATCCAAATGCATTGCTGAGTATGGCAATGGGTAAAGATATTTCGGGTAATCCAGTATTAGCAGATTTAGCGAAAGCACCACATATGTTGGTTGCAGGTACGACAGGTTCGGGTAAGTCAGTTGCTGTAAATGCAATGTTATTGTCGATGTTACTCAAATATACGCCTGAACAATTGCGTTTAATTATGATCGACCCTAAACAGCTCGAACTTGCGAACTACAATGATATTCCACATTTGTTAACGCCTGTTGTAACTGATATGAAAGATGCAGTTAATGCATTGAATTGGTGTGTAAATGAGATGGAGCGACGTTATAAGCTCATGTCATTAATGAAAGTACGTAAGTTAAGTGATTTTAACAGTAAAATTGAAGATGCCATTGCCAATGGTGAAGATTTACTTGATCCAACGTGGAAGCCAGATGACACTGCAACAATAAATCGCGCACCACGATTAGAGCCAATGCCTTTAATTGTAATTGTTGCTGATGAATTTGCAGACATGATCATGCAAGTGGGTAAGAAAGCAGAAGAAATGATTACACGTTTGGCGCAAAAATCTCGTGCTGCGGGTATTCATTTATTACTTGCGACACAGCGTCCAACTGTTGATGTTGTTACAGGTCTAATTAAAGCCAATATTCCAACACGTGCGGCATTGCGTGTAAACAGTAAGCTCGATTCACGTACTATTTTAGATGGTGGTGGCGCAGAAGACTTACTTGGTCATGGTGATATGTTGTTCCTTGGGCCAGGTAAAATTGAACCTGAGCGTGTACATGGTGCATTTATTTCAGATGATGAAGTCAACCGTATTTGTGATGCATGGCGTGAGCGTGGCGATCCAAACTATATTGATGAGATTTTGACACCTTATGATGAGGAACCAACATCGCGTGGTTTTGAAGATGGAGAAGGCGGTTCAGACCGAGATGCTTTATATGATCAATGTGTTTCATTTGTACTAGAAACCCGTAAAGCATCTACATCGTCGTTACAGCGTAAATTTAGCCTTGGTTATAACCGTGCTGCACGTATCATCGATCAAATGGAAGAAAGTGGTATTGTGAGTGCAATGGGGCCAAATGGTAAGCGAGATATTTTGGTCTAATTTTATTATTGAGTTGAATCGTTTAATTTTGAATTTAATATAAACGAAAAGCAGTTTGTTCATCCAAACTGCTTTTTTATTGTGAGTATATAAAATGTTGTGGGCTTTATTGACGTTATTTTTTATTCATTTATGTGCTTTGGTTAGTCCTGGTCCAGATTTTTTTATTGTCTCTCAAACAGCTGTGAGTCGTTCACGTAAGCAGGCTATTTTTGTCGTGTTAGGTATTACATGTGCCATTTTCTTATGGGCACTATTTGCTTTGTTGGGGCTTAACTATATTCTTGAAAAGTTTGTTTGGTTACATAAAGTTTTATTGGTATTGGGTGGACTTTATTTATGCTGGTTAGGCTATCAATTACTCAAATCTGCATTTTCTAAGAAAGATGAAGCGTCACCATTAAAAGAAATTGAGTTGCCGCAGAGTAATTTGAGATTTTTCTTGCAAGGCTTATTTACTAATTTAGCAAATCCGAAAGCTGTGATTTATTTTGGTAGTGTATTTTCAATGTTCTTAGCAAATCCTGTGTTGAATGAATCACATACTTTATTATTGGCTATTGTGACGTTAGAAAGTTTTGTTTGGTTCATGTTCGTGGTATTTGTTTTCTCATTACCAAGCTTTAAAAATGCATATCAAAAATCGACAAGATGGATTGACGGTTTAGTTGGTGGATTATTTAGTCTATTTGGTGGCTATCTAATTTTTACTAAATAAATTTTAAGTTTTTAAATGTTAAATAAAAAAGACCGCAATTAGCGGTCTTTTTTATTTAAAAGTCTTTAAGCAAATTTTGCCAAAACTTCTAAGAATTCTGCACTTTGGCGAGGGTATTCAGCAATAATGTCATGAATACGCTGGCCTTCAGGATTCGTAGCATTTACGTCACGACCATCTGCAACAAATTGAGTTAATAGGCGAGTGTAGTCAAATGGACGCATATGCTTGAATGCATGATATAACACGTGAAAATCAGCATTTACACCTTCAGGAGGAAGCTGAGTTAAATAGGCAAATACACGCTCATCTGACCATTCTTCATTAAACGTTGCTGGTTGAGACAATGCCATTACTAGCTCCTTGAAATCTTTTAAACAATAAAAAAGGGCAAAATATTTTCCGATAGTGGAATTTATTATTTCCTGAACTATCTCATATTTTGCCCTGATTCAATTTGCTTGACTAATCAAAAATAAAATTAACGCTCTTCAGGTAAATTGATATTCATTTCAAGCATTTCAATATTTGCTTCAGAACGCACAGACATTTGAATGTGTTGTTCATCTACACCACGTACATAGCGGTTAACCACTTGCATGATTTCTTTTTTCATTTGATCAATTTTGTCTTGGCTTAAACGTTTTCCAAGACCTTGTTCAGATGCAACGATAACTTTTAAACGATCTTTCGCCAATTGAGCGCTAGATGGTTTTTCTTCGCTACTAAATAACTTACTCCAGAATCCAGCCATCTTATGCTCCAAATAAACGTGCTAACCAACCTTTAGGCTTAACCGTAATGTGACGGTAAGGGCGATCTTCACCAAGGAAGCGTGCAACTAAATCATCGTAAGCTTGCCCAGCAGCATCTTCTGTAAATAAGATTACAGGCTTACCTTCGTTAGATGCTTGTAAGACACTTTTACACTCAGGAATTACACCAAGTGTTGGAATACGTAAAATATCTTTAGAGATATCGTCAATTGTTAACATTTCTTGCTTGTCTGCACGTTCAGGATTGAAACGTGTAATACATAAATGTTTACGAATACGCCCTTCGTTTTGTTCTACTTTCTTGGTTTTGCTATCAAGCATACCAATAATACGATCTGAGTCGCGAACAGACGAAATTTCTGGATTCGTTACAATAATTGCTTCATCTGCATGATACATCGCTAAGATTGCACCACGTTCAATACCTGCCGGTGAATCACAAATAATGTAGTCAAATTCTTGTGAAAGTTCATCCATTACACGTGCAACGCCTTCATCTGTTAAGGCATCTTTATCACGTGTTTGTGACGCGGGTAAAATAAATAGATTCTCGAGGTCTTTATCTTTAATAAGCGCTTGTTGTAGGCGAGCTTCGTTATTTAATACGTTTACGAAATCGTAAACTACACGACGTTCACACCCCATAATTAAATCTAGGTTACGTAAACCTACGTCAAAATCGATAACAACTGTTTTGTGGCCACGTTGAGCTAAGCCTGTTGCAAATGATGCGCTAGTTGTAGTTTTACCTACGCCACCTTTGCCTGATGTTACGACAACAATTTTCGCCACCGAATCCACTCCTGTAATGGTTTCAAATTCCCCTATTGTTTGGGGCTTTTTGGTGTTTATTTATACATTAAAATTGCAAGGCGTCAAATACGAGCTCTTGATTATCATTTAAATATATATGAACTGCTTTTTTTAGCACATGTTGTGGAATGTCGTCTGCAACACAATATGTTCCTGCAATAGAGACTAGTTCAGCTTCTAGTGAGTGACAAAAAATACGCGCTGCATGGTTTCCACCTGCACCTGCGATAACTCTACCACGGACGCTACCATAAATATGTACATTTCCTGAAGCAATTACTTCAGAACCGCTATTAATGCCACTATTTAGAATGATATCACCATCATTTTGTACAAGGCTTTGACCTGTACGTAAAATTTCATCATGGTATGACGTTATATGCTTAACAGTCGGTAGTATTGCAACTTCTTGAACTTGATCGGGTGGAGTATCTACTTTTACTTCAACTACTTGTTCTTTTGTTGCTTTAACTTGTTGCATTTGGCGGTCTGGCGGAATAACAGGGAACTGAATTGCACGAGCTTGTTCTGCTAAAGGACCTTCTGTTACAGCCATTGGTTGTAAATCTAGGTCTATTAATAATTGAATAAGCGCAATGAGTTCTTGGTCAACTGAGCTTTCAATAACAGCCAGAGTACCTTGAGGTGCTGTTTTTTCAAGCATTGGAGATAGTTGCTTGCGGATAGCATCATGATCATTGGTGTCTAGGCTAATGCGAATTGCATTGACCATTCTGCCTTTTATCCGTATTTCAGCCATATTTTTTCCTTAAATCTTCTGACCTTTATTTGGGGGCGAAGCACATTTGTTTGTGGAGCAAATGCTAGAACAATTTTAATGATTTCTCTAGCACGGTTTTCATTTTTTTCACATTTGATCAATTTTTATTTGTTTTACTTTCTTCAAGTATTTGTTGCCATTGCTTCACTTTAACTTGTTGTTGAATGGCTTCCAAACTTTCAAATACGGCAGATTCTACAAGCTGTTCAATATGCGTATTATTTTCAAATGGTATCTTACTAATGCGTTCAGAGATATATTTATAACTGGTTAATTCACTATTTGCTTGATTCGTTGCAAAAGGATCAATTAAACCTTGTGTAATATTTTCACCTAAGCGCTGTCCAATACTTTGAATTTGTTGCTCAATTCGACCACCAACAATTGGAATAAGACGAAGTAATTGAGTGAGTTCAGGTGTATCTTCAATCGCTTTATTTACAATTAAACCGACATCTTTGGCAATAAGTTGACGATGTTGCTGTAATTCTTTGCCTAAAGAATCTTGAAGAATATCTGCCAAAGCAACAGCAAACAACTCTCTATGATGATTGACCACATTTTCAATGAGTTTCTTATGTGTTGTGCTTGTGGTCAGTTCGGTTTTAATGCCGTTCAAAACAGTTAAAACGATACGACTAGAAAGCTCTTCCATCACTAAATTGTAATAAAAGTAAATTTGTTTATACCAACTTGCAGGGAAAATTTTATAACCATGATCATGTAATTGATAGGCGATAACACCTGCACGTAATAAACGTAAAAAACGTAATTGCGGTAAAATAGCTAAAATTTCATACCAATGCACAAACGGGAAGAAGAACCAACGTTGATGCTGTTTTAAAACAATAGCAATAAACCAACGAACAAAAAGTTCAATAATTAGAAAGCTAACAAACCAACCTTCTGTAACAACAACCCAAGGTCGAAGTTCACTTTTATAAAACTGTAGAACATCGGGTAATTGAATGATTTTAAATAACCATTCACCAAAATCACTCATTAAAATTGCATTTGCAGATAAGCAGAAGAGGTTAATAATGATGAGAAACATCATAAATACGTCATAAGCTAACGCAACTTTCCAGCCCCATGAACCTTGTCTTACAAAATTAAAAGTTGGTTTAATTTGCTTTTTATTCGCATTGATGCTCATTTTTTTTAAAACTACTCCGCAGATGCAATATTTTGTTTCATTTTTTCAATGAGTTGGTCTTTTTCCGCCCATAAGTCATCAACCCATTTTTGAAAACGATCTCGATATTCTAGATCATCTTCATAATCTCCGCCATGAACCCATTCAGGGAT
Source organism: Acinetobacter portensis (assembly GCF_023158935.1). GTDB lineage: Bacteria > Pseudomonadota > Gammaproteobacteria > Pseudomonadales > Moraxellaceae > Acinetobacter > Acinetobacter faecalis. The sequence continues at coordinate 1,920,076 of NZ_CP096120.1, read as the reverse complement.
ATCAATTTTACGTAAATTTACCGCAATTTTTGGCACATCTCCTAACCAAAATTCGCCATAACCTGGTGCACCATTTGGGTAAATAATGGTCATATCAACAAGGGCATCTACATCTTTACCTAAAATATTTAAAGCTAATGCTAAACCACCAGCTTTAGGCTTGAGTAAATGCTTATATGGAGATTTTTGTTGCGCATGTTTTTCTGGCGTATAGCGCGTACCTTCCAAATAATTGAGTAAAGTAAAAGGTTGGCTGAGAAGTTGCTCACAAGATTTTCGAGCTTCTTCAATATCTCTGTATTTGAGTTCAGGATTCTTTGCAATTTGTTCTTTTGAATGACGTTTCATCATTGGGAAGCCTAAAATTTTGAAGGCTTGACCAACAAATGGAATGAAAATAAGTTCCCATTTTGTGAAGAAACGAGTCAAAGGCATACGTGTTAAACCAAAATATTGATTGACCGTTGTATCGACCCAACTTTGATGATTACATGTCATTAAATAACGACCTTGCATGTTTAAATCTAAGTTGTCGTCTACAGAAATATCCCATTCTGTATTGGGTAATACGTGGTCAATTAACCAGTTATTTACAGTTAACCAGCTATTGGTAATTTGAATATTTGTTTCATCAACTTTACGTGATTTTTTAAATAATTTTGTAAGTCCTAAAGCAAGAACAGGTGGACCATGGAAGAATGTGCTTCCCGTAACAACCGTACAGACTGTAAGACCAGTTGTAATTTTTTTTAATAAAGGTTGTTTTTGCGATGATGCAGACATATCTCATCCTTAGGATAAAACCATTTTTGCGCAGTGTTTAGACTAAATATAAAGCGAGTTGACCATATAGAAAAGCTTTAATGTTCAACTATGTAGGAAATATGGTGAACTTAGTCAAATAATTCAAATAAATATTACAAATTGTAATCAAACCACTTATTATTAACAAAAAATCAATGGTCTAACTACAAAAATTATTCCATTATTTTTGACGACAACAAAACATTAACATAGGAGTCATGCAAATGCGTGCACTAGCAATTTCAGCAGTAGTTGGGGCAATGGTTCTTTCTGGTTGCCAAACAACAGGTAATAACATCGGTGGTGTGGAATATGATAAAGCTGCGATTGGTGCTGTAGTTGGCGCTTTAGCGGGTTATGGTGTTTCTAAAGGTAATGCAAATACTTCTAGCCAAAACAACCGTGCTGCAGCAATTGGTGCAGTTCTAGGTGGTGTTGGTGGTGCGTATCTTGATAACAAAGAGAAAAAATTACGTGCAGCGACTGCAGGTTCAGGTATTGATGTAAGCCGTAATCCAGATGGTTCTGTTGGCCTAATTATGCCGGGCAACATTACATTTGATACAAACAAATCTGCAATCAAACCAAACTTCTATTCAACTTTAAACAAAGTTGCTCAAGTTTTGGCTGAAGATAACAAGAGCGCGATTCTTGTAACTGGTTACACAGATAACACTGGTAACGATTCAATCAACATTCCATTGTCTCAAGATCGTGCACAAGCTGTTGCTAGCTACATCTCTTCACAAGGTGTTTCTACAACTCGTATTAATGCACAAGGTCAAGGCGCTGCTAACCCAATCGCTGACAACTCTACTCCTGCAGGCCGTGAACAAAACCGCCGTGTAGAAATTAGTGTTTATGCAACTCAATAATTTTTATTGAGTCAAAAGAAAACCACCTTCGGGTGGTTTTTTTATTGAACAAGAAATAAAAAATAAATCGTTCAATTTTTTCAATATGAAAGTTGAGGGGAGATGTCTATAATCGACATCGAATATAAAAGAGGAAAAACTATGTCGTCGCTGGCAGGTCAATTGAATGACAAGCAACTTGAAGCCATGAAATACACTCAAGGACCCTTGTTAGTACTTGCAGGGGCGGGTTCAGGTAAAACATCTGTAATTACACGTAAAATTGCATACTTAGTTAAACATTGTGGTATTCCATCGCATCGCATTACAGCCATGACGTTTACCAATAAAGCTGCACGTGAAATGAAAGAGCGTGTAACAAAGTTGATGACACGTGAAGAGGCGAAAGGTTTATCTGTTTCGACATTCCATAACTTTGGTTTGAATTTACTCAGATTAGAACTCAAAAATACACCGCTTAAAAATAACTTTTCTATTTTAGATGCAGATGATTGCAAACGTATTTTGATGGATTTAATGCATCGCGATAATTTGTCGGGTGCGGAAAGTAAAGAACTTATTGCGAAAGCAATGAAAATGATTTCAGATTGGAAAAATGATCTTATTCCGCCCGAGCAAGCTCATACGACATGTGAAACTCAGGAAGATGTTCAGTTTGCACATTTGTATCAACTTTATGAACGTAACTTACGTGCTTATAACGCAGTCGATTTTGATGACTTAATTGTTATGCCTGCACGTTTATTACAAGAAAATGCTGAAGTTCGAGATAAATGGCAAAATCGTGTTCGTTATCTTTTGGTCGATGAGTATCAAGATACTAACACTGCCCAATATATTTTGGTGAAATTGCTTGTTGGGGTAATGGGGCAATTTACTGCCGTAGGTGATGATGATCAATCTATTTACGCATGGCGTGGTGCAAAGCCTGAAAATATGGCTTTGTTGCAGACCGATTTTCCCAATTTAAAAGTTGTTAAATTAGAACAAAACTATCGTTCAACCAGTCGTATTTTAAGAGCAGCGAATACGGTTATTGGAAATAATCCGCATTTATTTGACAAAAAATTATGGTCAGATAAAGGTCATGGTGAGGTTATTCGTGTTATTACTTGTCGTAATGATGACGATGAAGCAGAACGTGTAGTAAAAGACCTAATTACGCATAAATTGATGAATGGTAAAAGCTGGAAAGATTATGCGATTTTGTATCGTGGGAATTTCCAAGCACGTGTTCTAGAAACACAACTTCGTCAAATGCAAATTCCCTATAAGCTTTCAGGTGGTCAGTCATTCTTTGGACGTGCCGAAATTAAAGACCTTATGAGTTATTTACGACTCATTATTAACCCTGAAGATGACAGTGCATTCTTACGTATTATTAATACGCCAAAACGTGCGATTGGACCTGTAACACTTGAAAAGTTAGGTCTATTTGCACAAGAAAGTAATTTATCTTTACTGGCAGCTGCAGGCGATCAACGCTTAACCATGGCAATTCCGAAAAAAGCCACCACACAGCTTGCAGAGTTTGCAGACTTTATTAATACCTTTACCCGTAACCTAATTGAAGACGATGAACCTGTACCCATTATTCGCCAAATGATGCTAGAAGCAGGGTACATTGACTACGTTAAAGAAACTGCGGCAACACCAGCACAAGAAAAAACTAAGCTCGATAATATTGAAGTTTTATATAGCAGTATTCAAAGCTTAATTAACCGTGCTGAAGATGTTGATGAAAAAAATATTGAAAGTGTAATTCGTAAAATGGTGTTGCTAGATATGTTAGAGCAACAGCAGGAAGAAGAAGACACAGACAAAGTAAACTTATTGACGCTACATGCTTCGAAAGGTCTAGAGTTTCCGTATGTGTATTTAATTGGTTTGGAAGAAGAAATTCTGCCGCATAAAAACTCAATTGCTGCCGATACTATTGAAGAAGAACGCCGTTTAATGTACGTAGGGATTACTCGTGCTCGTCAGGGTTTAACCATTACTTTGGCAGAACAGCGTAAAGCTGGCGGTCAAATGAAACAAATGACGCCAAGTCGTTTCTTAGATGAATTACCGCAAGATGAGCTAGATTGGTTAGGTCGTAAGAAAAAACTTGCAGGTGATATAGATCCTAAGTTACAAGCTCAACAGTATTTAGAAAATTTACGTTCACTGATTAAACGTTAATAAATTAATTGAATAGGAAAGAAAACATGAAAGTTCAAGTTAAAGTGCTCGACAAACGTCTTGGTGGCGAATGGCCAATGCCAACATATGCAACAGCAGGTTCTGCAGGTTTAGATTTACGTGCATGTGTAGATGAAGCAACAATTATTGAACCAGGTCAAACTGTTTTGGTTAAAACAGGTCTTTCTATTTATATTGAAGATACAAACTTTGCAGGTTTAATTTTACCGCGCTCAGGTTTAGGTCATAAGCACGGTATTGTTTTAGGTAACCTTGTTGGTTTAATCGATTCAGATTACCAAGGTGAGCTCATGGTTTCTGTTTGGAACCGTAGCCAAACTGCATTCACTTTAGAGCCAGGTGAGCGTTTAGCTCAGTATGTGCTTGTGCCTGTAGTTCAAGCACAATTCGATTTAGTTGAAGAGTTTGTTGCAACTGAACGTGGTGCAGGTGGCTTTGGTCATACAGGTAAAAACTAATTTTATTTGAAGACTAAAAAAGCGATAAAAAGTTATTTTTATCGCTTTTGCTTTAAATGTAACAAAAAGTGTATTAAAAATTACAGATAACTGAGAAAATAACAATTGTAGCGGTCTACAATCAAATTCTAGTTTGAACTTTCTTCATTTAAAATTAATCAAAAATTATTGCCTATGAACCTAGCTCAGCAAATTTTTCCTATTCAGGTTTTCCGTGCTTACGATATTCGTGGCAAGGTCAGCATTTTGACGCCTGAATTTATATATGCTGTAGCAAATGGACTAGCAGAACTATTTTTAGAACGAGGCGAAAGTAATATTGTTTTGGGTTACGATGCACGAATTACAAGTGCTGAATATGCTGGAATTATACAACAAGCATGTATTGAAAAAGGTTTAAACGTCACGCTATTAGGAAGATGTTCAAGCCCGCAAATGTATTTTAGCGCACGTGAAAATGGCGGTAATGGCATTATGGTTACCGCGAGCCATAATGAAAAATGTGATAACGGCATTAAGTGGATGCTTCAGGGTTTTCCTCCAACACCTGAAATGATTCAAGTTGTTGCTCAAAAATCTCAACAGTATTTTCCATCTACACATTACAAATTGTATAAAAAGCTAGAAGCTGAGCATATTCCTCAATTTTGCCAAGCTTACCAATCACATTTAATTTCTGATATTCAATTAAAACGAAAATTTAAAGTCGCAATAGATGGTTTAAATGGCTCGGCAGGCGAATGCGCGGTTCATATATTAGAAAAATTAGGTTGTGAAGTGATTGCTTTACGCTGTGACGCAAATGGTGAGTTTCCAGATCATGCACCCGATCCATCTAAAGAGCAGAATCTTGAAAAATTAAAATGTGCTGTTCAACAGCATGAAGCAGATATTGGCATTGCTTTAGATGGTGATGGCGATCGTTTAGTGATTTTAGATGAAAAAGCTAAGCTAATTTCAGCAGACCAATTACTGTCTTTATTTAGTGAAATTTGTTTAAAAACACATCCGAATAGTGAAATTGTTTTTGATGTAAAATGTTCGACTATGGTTCGTAATACTGTACGTCATTTAGGTGGTAAGCCTAAAATGATTCGTACAGGCAGTACTTTCTTAAGAACATATTTGGCACAATCGAGTGGTCAGGCTGTTTTTGGTGGTGAATATGCAGGTCATTATGTTTTCAATGATGGGCGCGGGCTTGGTTATGATGATGGCTTATATGCAGCACTCAGAATTTTAGAATATTTAAGCGAATCGGCCAGTAAAACAGTGTCGGCTTTATTTGAAAAGTATCCTAAAAGAGCAAGTACTGAAGATACATATATTCATATTAATGACGTCGATACGGCTCAAGTACTTCAATATTTTGAACAGTTATGTCTGAATGTTGACGCAGAATTAAGTAAAATTGATGGGATTCGACTTGATTTTGAGGACGGATTTGGCATTATTCGAGCATCAAATACGGGAGAGTATTTTACCGTACGTTTTGATGCCGATAATTCGACACGTTTAAATGAAATTCGAAATACATTTGTTACTATGTTAAGTGGTCGATATCCGAATATCGCACAAGACATTTTAGATGCTCAATAAGGAGAGGCGAATGCCACATCAGCAAACTGGCATCGACAAAGCACAAATTTTGACAGAAGCTTTGCCGTATATTCAACGTTTTGCGGGTAAAACCCTAGTTGTGAAATATGGCGGCAACGCAATGACCGATCCTGAGCTAGAAAGTTCGTTTGCTCGTGATATCGTATTGCTTAAAACAGTGGGTTTAAACCCAATTGTTGTTCATGGTGGTGGTCCACAAGTCGATTCATTTTTGAAGCAGCTTGGGCGTGAATCTGACCGTATTGATGGCATGCGCGTAACTGATCCTGCAACTATGGAAGTTGTTGAGATGGTATTGGGCGGCAGCGTGAACAAATCTATTGTGAATTTGATTAATAAACACGGTGGTCGTGCAATTGGCTTAACAGGTAAAGACGGCAATTTAATTCGTGCGCAAAAACTGTTAATGCAAAAAACAGCTGAAGATGGTTCTGTTCAAGAAATTGACTTAGGTTTAGTAGGCGAAGTGGTTGGTGTAAAAACTGACGTACTTGAAATGTTTACAGATAGCGACTTTATTCCTGTTATTGCACCACTTGGTGTAGATGATGAAGGGAATACTTACAACATTAATGCTGACTTGGTTGCAGGTAAAGTTGCTGAAGCATTAGGCGCAGAGAAACTTGTTTTACTCACTAATATTAAAGGTGTATTAGACGAAAATAAAAACCTTTTAACGGGTTTAACAACGCAAGAAGTTGATCGTTTAATTGAAACAGGCGTAATTTATGGAGGGATGATTCCTAAAGTAGGTTGTGCATTAGATGCAGTTAAAGGCGGTGTTGTAAGTGCGCATATTGTTGATGGTCGCGTGCCACATGCAACATTGTTAGAAATTTTTACAGATCACGGTGTTGGAACATTAATTACCAATAGAGCGAAGTGATAAATTTAGTTTGAATAAAAAAGAGCCTTTAAAGGCTCTTTTTTTAGTTTATTTCTTTTTAATTTTAAAGATGTCGAATTAAATAAATTGGACTAAATTCAAAAGATACAGCAAATATTCTAAAAAGAAGACCTTATTTGGCAATGTGATTTGCAAAACGAAGCATGAGTCATGCAAAATATCTAACTATATAAAATAGATTTATTTGAAAGAAAAATTATGTGTCAGTTACTCGGAATGAATTGTGCAACACCTACGGATATTACATTTTCATTTCGTGGTTTTTCGCAACGTGCAGGAATTACTTCTGACCATTGCGATGGTTTTGGCATTGCGTTTTTTGAAGATAAAGCATGCCGTTTATTTGTAGATAATCAATCTGCCGTGGAATCTCCAATTGCAGAACTCATTCGAAATTATCCAATTAAATCACGCAATGTAATTGCGCATATTCGTAAAGCCACGCAAGGAAAAATCACCTTAGAAAATTCACATCCTTTTGTACGTGAGTTGTGGGGACGTCAGTGGATTTTTGCGCATAATGGCGATTTACATGGTTTTGAACCAACGCTATCGGGGCGTTTTACACCAATTGGCAATACAGATAGTGAACTATCATTTTGCTATTTGCTCGATCAATTAGTACAAAAATTTGGATATGAAGAGCCTTCATTAGATCAAATTTTTGATTTGTTATTGGAAGTTTCACCAAAAATTGCTGAGCATGGCACTTTTAATTTCTGTCTTTCAAATGGAAAGGCACTATTTAGTTATGCGGTAACAAAATTGCATTGGTTGGTGCGAGAGTATCCATTTCAGCCTGCACAGCTTGTTGATCTTGATGTTGAAGTCGATTTTAGTCAGCACACAACACCAGAAGATCGTGTTGCTGTAATTACGACTGAACCACTTACACAGAATGAAAAATGGATAGTATATAAGCCTGGTGAAATGATTTTATTTCAGCATGGTCAACCTATTCGCAAAGAGTCGACTTATATTGAACGCTTAGAACGTGAGCGTTTAAATCCTGAATTAAAGCGTATCACCAAGGCAGATCAATATTAAACCTGTGAAAATAGATTATTGATGTATTTAACAGTCTATTTATTTTTTGTAAAATGCATCTAATTTATTAAAATGTTTAAAATCAATAGATTGGTTAATTAATAACTGATTCTTTTAGTATGGTTTAATGTTTAAATAAATATAAAACAATGACTTATTGTTTTTTTGATTAAAAACTAGATAAGTAGAGTAATTTAGTTGATTTTTATTTCATCAAAATGTGGCTACTATGCTTTGTAAGTGTTTAGTAACTTAAGATCAACAGGTGATCGCATGAAGATGAAATGGATTCCAGAATATAATACTGGTATCGATGTGATAGACGATCAACATAAACGAATTCTTGATTATATCAATGAAATTGTAGAGATTTCGGATCACACAGATAAAGATCGAATTAAACAGATTTTAGACAATATTATTGACTATACACAGTCACATTTTACGTTTGAAGAATCACTGCAAGAAGAAGCAGATTATAAATACCGTGTACCTCATAAACGTGTACATGATTTATTTATTAAAAAGATTGAATCTTATCGTGATAGATTCCAAATGGGGCATTCTATTGAAGCTGAGCTTCATGAAGTGTTGTCAAAATGGTTGATTAATCATATTCAGCACGATGATGCTGATTATGTAGGCGCTGTAAAAGAAAATATGATGGGCATTATTAAAGAAAAAGAGCAGAAAAGAGGTAAAAACTGGTTCGCTCGCTTTTTTTCATAATTGGGAATAAACGAAACAATAATAATTACATGCATGTTTTAATATTCAGCGCAGCAAATTATCTTTCGAGATAGTTTGCTTTTTCTTTTTATAGGGTTTTGATTTTCCGCGATGAGCAGGGCAAAATAGCCGTAGATTTTTATTAGGAAAGCATCATGCAAGATAATGCTATAGCAAGATGGATCTCGCCGCTGATGGCGTTTTGTCTATCATTTATTATTATTGCAACACTCGCACCCGTAACAGGTATTTTAGTTGAGCGTCAAATTGACTTTTGGCTACTTTGGCTTGGTACTATGGTGATTTTAGCTTTACCTATTTGCTATTTAGAAATAGCTTTGGCGAAACGTTCAAAAACCACCGCTTTAGAGGCATTATCTAGCTTAACTCGTGATGCAGATGCTTCACAAAGATGGCGCTTAGTTGGTTGGTTAGCTGTTGTTTTCATTCCTTTTCTTGCGGGTGGAATGTTATCTAATGCAAGTCAGTTATTAAGCACATACACATCTACGGGTCTTCAAACGAATTTATTGTTTGCTGGACTTGCGATCGCTGCGTTTGCTATATCGTGTGTTTCACGCCAAATTATTGTTGTTTTAACTGCTATTGCCGTTATTGCATCAATTATTTTAGCTAATACAGCAGGTTCTACATTACCTGAGTGGACAATCACTCCATTAATGTTTGGCGAATGGGCGAATGCAACAATTCTTGCTTTAGTCGCAAGTGGTTTGGGCATGGGGATTTACTGGCAAAGTAGTTTAGCTGTTGTTAAGACAGAAGATGTTGCAACAAAAACAGCTTTACCTATTTGGATTGCACAATTACTTGCCGTTGTCGCATTCGGATTTTTTACAGCTAAGGCACAAATTCCTGCATTCGCACTTATATTTGCTGTGGTGACTTCTGCTGCGCTTGTTTTGCAACTTGCACGTGAACAGTTAGCTCAACGTAAAATCAATATTGCAATTCAATGGTTAATTTTAGCTGTTACAACATTATTGTGGGCTATTCCATCCATTGCACCTATTTTTAATGTGGTGCTTATTCTTTGGGGTTTAGCAATTTGCTTTATTTATGCAATTTTTGTAGGTTGGATAATGAAAATTAGCCACTTACGTAAAGCATTAAATTTTAAAAGTGAGGCGATTTACAATATTTGGCGTATTGCAGTTCGTATTGTTTTACCACTTTCTATTATTGTTGCGCTTATATCGTACTTTGGGCAAATTTTATAATGTCGCAGAATCAAGATATTTGGGTCGCATATGTAGCCCAAGATCAACAATTTCATATACGTGTAGATTATGTTGAAGGTATGACAGCATTAGATGCCATTGAAAAAAGTGGTATTCGTCAAAAAGTTGAACTACCTGAAAACTTACAATTAGGGATTTTTGGCGTGCGCTTAAAAGATTTATCTCAACCGATTGAAATAGGGGATCGCGTAGAGATTTATAGGGCGCTTACAATTAATCCTAAAGATATCCGAAGAAAGCGTGCAGAAAACAATCCAACAAGTCGTTATTGTCGAAGTAATCGTTTTAAACAAGTGAAATCATAAAAAAAACCCCTCATTGAGGGGTTTTTTTTAAATTTAAAGTGTTTATAGTGGTGGCGCATTCAAAATAGCTTCTTTAGAACCTGGTAAACCTGGTTGTGTTTCAGGAATTGTTTCTAAACCTTCAATATTCTGTACAATACCGTTTGCATCAAAGAATATTTTTAAATGCTGACCATGTGCTGCTGAAATTTTTGCTTTTTTAGCATAAGTTCCTGGGATGTAATTGTAGATATAGTCCCAGCGTAAAGGGTTTAAAGGGTCTGATATTGTTGGGCTTCCAAGCAAAAAGCGTACTTGTTGGTGACTCATACCAACCTGAACTTTAGATGCTTGAGCTTGAGTTAAAGGTGTACCCTGAGGAATATCAACTTTATAAACGCCCAAGGTTGAACAACCTGTGAGCAATGAAGCGACGAATAACGTCAACATGATTTTTTGCATTTTGCTACACTATCCCAATTAATTATGATGCATTTGATCCAAGGATAGATCATACTGCATCTAAACTTTGTTGCATATTCCAACTTTCATTTTGTTGAGAGACTTAACTACATGGCTATTTCAAATCAAGATTTACGTAAAGCTGGACTAAAAGTCACACTTCCGCGAATTAAAATATTGGAATTATTAGAAAATTCAAAACAACATCATTTAAGCGCAGAAGACATTTATAAGACTTTACTCGATCAAGGGGAAGATGTCGGTTTAGCAACTGTATATCGTGTATTAACACAGTTCGAAGCTGCCGGTATTATTCAACGTCATTATTTTGAAAACAATCATTCTGTTTTTGAAATTATGCAAGATGATCATCACGATCATTTAGTATGTTACAACTGCAACAAAGTTGTGGAGTTTCATAACGATGTTATTGAAACTGAACAGCACGAAGTTGCTAAAAAGTTCGGTTTTGAACTTACAGGACATTCGCTTAATCTTTATGGTTATTGCGATGCTTCAGAATGCCAAGAAGTATTCCGTAAGAAATAAAATATGTGGTATTAAAAAAGGCTTCGTTAAGAAGCCTTTTTTGTTTAAAAATATACTTTGAATTTTATTCAGTATCAAAGGTGATGCGACTTGTTGATTCTGATAATCGGCTTAAGCCACCCTCTTCAGAGAGCTTAATTTGTAGACGCAAATCGTTTGGTGAATCTGCATGCTTTAACGCTTCTTTATAGCTAATTTGCTTTGCTTGGTACAAATCAAATAAAGCTTGGTCAAAAGTTTGCATCCCTAATTCACGTGAACGTTTCATGAGTTCTTTAATTTCATTTATTTCACCTTTACGAATTAAGTCAGAAATAAGCGGTGAATTAATTAAAATCTCAATTGCTGCACGTCTAGAATTGCCATCAACTGTTGGAATAAGTTGTTGCGCAATAATTGCTTGTAAATTTAAAGATAAATCCATAAACAATTGACTGTGGCGGTCAGCTTCAAAGAAGTGGATGATACGATCGAGTGCTTGGTTGGCATTGTTTGCATGCAAAGTTGCAAAAACTAAATGACCTGTTTCGGCAAAGGCAATAGCATAATTCATGGTTTCACGAGAGCGAATCTCACCAATCATAATGACATCTGGCGCCTGACGAAGCGTATTTTTTAATGCAACTTCAAATGAATCTGTATCTATACCAACTTCACGTTGCGTAATAATACAGCCTGCATGTTCGTGAATAAATTCAATAGGGTCTTCAATGGTAATGATATGACCTTTAGAATTTTGATTACGAAAGCCAATAACAGATGCTAGTGAAGTAGATTTACCCGTACCAGTTGCACCTACAAAAATTACAATACCTCGTTTTTTTAAGGCTAGGTCTTTTAAAATAGGTGGAAGATTTAACTCTTCAATTTCAGGAATACGTGTTTCAATACGACGTAATACCATCCCAGGTTGATCACGCTGTTGAAATGCACTTACACGAAAACGTGCAGTTTTATCTTTATTTGAAATTGCAAAGTTGCATTCACGTGTTTCTGAAAACTCTTGCTTCTGTTTGTCAGTCATAATTGCTTGTATAAGCTGACCAACAACATCACCTGATAACTTTGTTTTCACGACAGGCACAATTTGACCATTAATTTTCATTGATGGTTCAACATCTGCCGTAATAAATAGGTCAGATGCTTTTTGCTGAATCATGAGGTTCAATAAGTCATTAAAGTCCATAAGTGAATCCTTAACTGAAATTTAAAGTCTTATTTAGAGGAATGTTTCAGGCTGTTTTGCTGCAGTACGTGCAGTTTGTGCGCTAATTACACCTTTGTTGACTAAAGTTTTTAAGCTTTGGTCAAGCGTAGTCATGCCGTAGTTTGCACCTGTTTGAATTGCAGAATACATTTGCGCTACTTTGTTTTCACGAATTAAGTTACGAATAGCAGGAATACCAATCATAATTTCATGTGCAGCAACACGACCGCCACCATTTTTCTTTAAGAGTGTTTGAGAAATAACGGCTTGTAATGATTCTGACAACATGGCACGAACCATATCTTTTTCTTCGGCAGGGAATACGTCAATTACACGGTCAATGGTTTTAGCCGCAGATGTGGTATGTAGCGTACCAAATACTAAGTGACCTGTTTCCGCAGCAGTTAGCGCTAAGCGAATCGTTTCAAGGTCACGCATCTCACCAACTAAGATAATATCTGGATCTTCACGCAGCGCTGAACGAAGTGCTTCATTAAAGCCATGTGTGTCACGGTGTACTTCACGTTGGTTCACCAAGCATTTTTTAGATTGGTGCACAAACTCGATTGGGTCTTCGACAGTTAAAATATGGTCATAACGGTTGTCGTTAATGTAATCAATCATTGCTGCAAGTGTTGTTGATTTACCCGAACCAGTTGGCCCTGTAACCAGAACAATCCCACGTGGATATTCACAAATATCTTTAAAGATTTGAGTCATGCCTAAATCTTCCATCGTTAATACTTTTGATGGAATTGTACGGAATACAGCACCTGCACCACGGTTTTGGTTGAATGCATTCACACGGAAACGAGCTACGCCAGGAACTTCAAATGAAAAGTCAGTTTCTAATTTTTCTTCATAATCGCGACGTTGTTTATCGTTCATAATGTCATAAACAAGTTTATGAACTTCTTTGTGTTCTAAGGCTGGTAAATTAATTTTACGTACTTCACCATCCACACGAATCATTGGTGGCATACCCGCAGATAGATGTAAATCTGATGCATTATTTTTTGCAGAAAATGCGAGTAGTTCAGTAATGTCCATTTAAATCCCCGATAATGAGTAAATCTTAATTATTTTGTTAGAATAATACGGTTTTCCATCGGCTTAACCAACAGTTTGTTTGAGCCTAATGTAAATAATCATCTTGAAATGAGAAATACGTCAATGAATAGTCTGCAAACATCGCGAAATTTAGTTTTAGAACAAATAAAAAATGCATGTGAATTAGCGAATCGTTCAGAAAAAGATGTTCAGTTATTGGCTGTTTCAAAAACACATCCGAGTGAAATTTTGCAGAAAATGTATGAAGCAGGACAGCGTTCATTTGGAGAAAATTATTTACAAGAAGCTTTAGATAAAATTGAAGCATTAAAAGATTTAGAGATTGAATGGCATTTTATTGGTCATGTTCAACGTAATAAAACCAAACATTTAGCAGAAAAGTTTGCATGGGTGCATGGGGTCGATCGTTTAATTATTGCAGAGCGCTTATCGAATCAACGTGAAGCATCTCAAACGCCTTTAAATATTTGCTTACAAGTAAATATTGATGCACAAGATACAAAAGATGGTTGTTTACCTGCGGAAGTTGCCGATTTAGTAAGAACGATTAGCCAATTACCAAATTTACGTTTACGTGGATTGATGGTGATTCCTGCGCCAAATAACACACAAGCCTTTGCTGATGCGAAGGCGTTATTTGAACAAGTAAAGTCTGAGCATGCCAAACCTGAAGATTGGGATACCTTAAGCATGGGTATGTCTGGTGATATGGTAGATGCGATTGCAGCAGGTTCAACGATGGTACGTGTAGGAACAGCATTGTTCGGTGCAAGGGATTATTCGGTTTAGTGTTATGACATAGCCCATTGAACAATATATGTTTTATTGGAACTGTTCATATTTTTGACATATTTTTTTGCAATAATCGAAGCAAAGTTATATATAAAAGGAGAATAGGCATGACAATAATACATAAAAGTGTAGTGGGTATTTTAATGCTACTTGGGGTAAGTACGGTTTGGGCGGATGATCGTATTTGTCGGGGTAGTTTAGGTGCTGTGCATATTGAAGATAATGTGAAAGTGCCACAAAGTGCAAATTGTCAAATGAATGGCACACGTGTTGATGGCAATATTGAAGTGTATTCACAAGCATCTTTAAAGTTAAATAATGCACATGTTGATGGTAATGTCATTTCAAAAAAGGCAAAAAGTATTGATATTTTGTCTTCAAATATTGATGGCAATATTGAGGCTAAAACTTATACGCCAACATTTAAAGTGAATAAAACTACAGTAGATGGAAATATTGTGTGTGAACAGGGTAGTCGCTTACAAGGTACAAAAAACCGTGTCGATGGAAACATTGAGTGCCGACGCTAAAGAAAAAGCCTGCGATAAAAGCAGGCTTTTTTTATCCAACAACTTCAATTCGACTTGCACCCGCACCAACAGGTTGTACCTGAATTTGTACAGGAATACGCTCATGCATGTCTTGAATATGCGAAATAAGCACGACTTTACGACCTTGGCTTTGTAATTGATCTAGCGCATTCATTACCATATGAAGTGAAGAAGTATCGAGCGTTCCAAAACCTTCATCAATAAACAGAGATTCAATTTTCATTGAACCTGAAGCCATACTTGCAATAGCCAATGATAAGGCAAGCGCAGTTAAGAAAGACTCACCACCTGAAAGCGAAGATACAGAACGTGTTTCACCATCCATATCATGATCAACAATGGCAAGGCTTAAAGAATTATCTAAACGCTTTAAGGTATAGCGCTGTGACAGCATAGCCAATTGTTGGTTGGCATATTCAATTAAAATATCGAGGTTATATTGCTGTGCGTAATCGCGGAATTTTTTGCCAGTAGAATCGCCCATTAAACTCGAAATTTTATTCCAGCGATGTTCTTCGATTTGAATTTGTTGAATTTGCTCAGCAAATTGTTTTTGTCTATTTATGTTTGCATGGTGAATATCTAACTTACTTTTCAGTTGCTCACGAAGCTCTTGTTGCTCTGCTAATAATTTAAGATTAAGTGCAAGTGCCTGCTCAATTTGTAAAATTTGTATTTCTGGTTGCGTTTTTAAATGCTCGGCTAGGGTTTGCTGAATGGCTTGAATCCCTGCTTGGGCATCTGTATAAGCACGTTCAATAGTTAAAACACGTTGTTTAAGATGCTGTTCCTGTTCATGTGAAAAAGCACAGAGTTGCTCTAAAAGAGTTTCATTAAACGCTGAGTTTTGAATCATCCATTGTTGAATATTGTGTTCAACGTGTTGTTTTTGTGCTTGTAGCTGATCTTGTTGCGTTAGGCATTCTTTTAATATGCTTTGCTTTGTTTCAAAGGCTTGACGTACTTGATCGAACTTTTGTCGAGTTTCATTAAATTGACTTTGAAGTTGCTGTCTATTTTGATCAAATTGCGCTAACCATTCATGTGGTTTTTCCACATTTATTTGAGTCATTTCAAGAATTGCTTGAATTGCAATATCGCTATTTTGTTTTCCTTCAATCGTTAAATTTTCAATTTGCTTTTCAGCGGATTGAATTTTTTCAAAACTAAATTTTACGTTCTGTTCAGCTTGTTTGAGTTGTTGAGATGTTTGATTAAGTTGAGTATTGAAATCATTCAGTTGTTTTAACATCTGTTGACGTTGTTGTAAGCCTATTTGTATTTTTTCGGCTGTTGCTAAAGGAGATTGCTTCCATTCATTTTTTTCAGCTTCATTGAGTAGTTCTAAAATTTGATGAATATTATCTTCAGCTTGTTTCACAACCGATAAATGTTGCGTGGTTTGTTGGATAAACTGCACAATTTTTTGAGATTTATTCAGGGTTAATTCATGTGAATTTAATGCATCTTCAATCTGTTTTTGTGCTTGTTGCGATTCATTAATTTTTGTTTGAATCACTTGCATTAATGCTTCATGATTCTGTGAAAAATCAAAAGAAATATTTAGAGCATTCAATTGTTGTTCAAGCAAAATCTGAGCTTGTTGTAGCTGAGTCTGAATATTCGTAAGTTGTTTTGTATTCGCATCGAAAGCAGTTGTTTGCTGTGTATGCGTATTTTGCAGTTTTTGCCAATCATCAAAAGCAATTTTTTCTTTTTCATATTCTTGCTGCTCTTGTTGTTCTTGCAGTTTGAATAATTCATCTGAAAGTACATTTTGATTTTTTACATAAGGATGATGTGTGCTTCCACAGACTAAGCACTCTTCACCATCGACCAAATCAGCTCTTAATTTCTCAATATTTTCGGTATGAAGTAAGCGCTGTTGTTGTAAAACTTGCTGTAATTGTTCACGTGATTTTTTTTGAGTTTGATAAGTCGTTTCAGCAGTTATTAGTTGTACATGACTTTGTTCAACTTGTTGCTTTAATGTATTTTGCAAAACGCTTAATTTATGATGTTCAGTATCAATATTTTGGAAATTTTTATACTGATGTTGAACAAGACTAAGCTGATTTAATGTTCCTAATAGCTGTTCTCGTTCTGTACGAAATGCCCCAATTTTTTGTGTTAAGGCATCATCTTTCCCAAACTGTTTGGTGAGTTGTTCTAGCTCATTTTGTTGTTGAATTATTTGTGAATTCGCGTGATTAACATCACCATAGTTGTTTTCAAATTGTGTATAGCTTTGAATAAAACGTTGCGTTTGCGTGATGTGAGCAGAAAGTGCATCATCCAAAGAATTAAAATGAGCCGATGTCGCTAATTGCGCCGTGCTTTGGGCAATATTTTGTTGTATTTGCTCAAGCTGTATTTTGATCAGATTTTCATGATTGACTAAAGGTAGATGCTGATCTTGTAAGAATTTAAGCTCATCTTTTGTTTTTAGTAACTGTTCACCTAAAAGGCGGCGCTCTGCAATGCGAGCGCGAACAAGCTCAATTTTTTCTTGATGCTTAATTTCGAATTGATGTTGTTGAGCTTGTTCGGCATCAATTTTTTCAAAAGTAATTTTTTCAGAGTTGAATTGTTGTTCAATGGCATTGAACTGCTGTTGTGCTTGTGCCAATTGCGGTTGTAATTTAGCAAGATCGGTATTTATATTCTTTTGTTGAATTACATTTGGGCGGATAGAAGCAAAGTGCTCAAGTTGTTGTAGTTGTAGTTTTTGAGGAGCAAGTGCATCGAGTTGTTGCTTTTGAATTTCTAATTGTTGCTGGCGTGTTTGAACATCATTTTCATATTTTTGCTTTTGTTCATACCATTGCTGATTTTTTTCAAGCGCAGATTTTTCCAGTTCTAACCTTTTGTATTCCTTAGAAACAGTATTGAATTGATTGGTTGTTGCTGTTAAATCTTCATCCGCTAAAATTTCAATATGTCCTAAAACATTTTCAATTTCTTTACGCTGATTGGCAATTTCTTTGGTTTTTCCAAATGCCAATTGCCCAATTTTGGCAAAAAGACTGGAGTTGGTTAGATACTCTAAAAGTTCGCCACGTTCGTTATCTCGTGCTTTTAAAAAAGCGGTAACTTCAGACTGCGCAAGTAATACGGCTCGGGTAAATTGTTCAAAACTCAGTTGGGTGATTCTTTTAATATTTTCCTCAACGCTCGTTCTTTTATCTGCAACAACATTGCCATCGGTTAAGCATTTGAGTGAGCGTTGAACGCTTTGTAATTTACCATTTGGGTTTTCACGCGCTCGTTTAATTTCCCAACGTGCCAAATAGACTTTTTGATCTTGCGCAACAAAGCTAAGTTCGGCAAAACCATGTCCTGTGCCACGACGTAATACTGTTAAAGGGGAATTGGTTAAAAGCTCGGAGCCATCAACATCTATAAGCTTTCCATCGCTGCCTTTTAATCTAGGAATTTGATTAAACAATGCCAAACACATTGCATCTAAAATGGTTGATTTTCCTGCACCTGTTTTTCCCACAATGGCAACTAAACCTGCGCTTGCTAAAGGCTCGCTTTCAAAATCTATAAAATGCTCACCCGCTAAAGATGCCAAGTTTTTAATTCGAATAGATAAAATTTTCATGGCAACTCCTTAAACGCTCGCATCATCTTCAAGTGATTTTTGTGCTTCATCAACCAAGCTTAAAAAATCTTTTAAAACAGATTCATCTGTGCTGTAGCCTTGTTTCTCCCAAATTTGTTGAAAGAGCTTTTCAGGTGTTGGCGGTTCTAAACTTATTTTATGGTTTAAATCATTATTATTTTGCTGATTTAAATATTTACGTGAAATTCGCACCAATCTATAACGATTTGATGGCATTGCATCTTCAAATTGTTGGCGTAAATTGGGTTGTGGTGGTGTATCTGTGTGATATTCGATATCGACATATTCACGTTGATTAATCGCTTCAATTTCTCCATCTGCAAGATTTCGAAGTTGTTCAAATACACTTTGTAATTCACCTGAAATTTTATGAAGTTGAACGCTACGTGGAATTGGCAAAGCTTGAAATTTAAATCGATCTTCAGTTTGTAAAGTAGGATCAATTTCCACTTCAACCACTTGGTGCTTGTAATTAATTTCACTAAATGAAAGAGGAATAGGCGAGCCACTATATCGAATATGTGCTTGTCCTACTTTTTGCGGTTTATGTAAATGTCCAAGTGCAACATAGTCAATCACATCATCAAACAGCGATGTAGACAGTGCTTCTTCATTACCGATAATAATTGGGCGTTCTGAATCTGAAGTTTCTCCACCTTGCATATGCGCATGTGACATTAAAATTAGTGCTTGATTGGGCTGTTTACGTGCTTTAGCTTCTGCGATTAATTGTTGATGTAAATAGGCAATTGCATTTTGACTATTTGTGGTTTGGTCGTTAAAACCTGTGATTTCCGCAGAGCGTAAAAAGGGTAGCGTTAAGCACCAAGCAACAATGTCTTTTTGTTCGTTATAAATAGGCTGTAATAAATGATCTATATTGAGTGATTTATCTTTATTCCAATCAATAACACCCACAGCCTTTGCATTATATTTTTCTAATAAAGGCTCGACTTGTTCAATGCGATAGCCTGAGTCGTGATTACCCGCAATCATTAAAGTTTGCATGTTTGGGGCAATGTCGTGCGCATCTGCTAAAAATTGGTAAAGTTGTTTTTGCGCTGCAGATGCAGGGTTAATGACATCGAAAATGTCGCCTGCAATAAGTAAGGCATGTGGCTGTTTTTCTTTTATTTGTTCTAATAGCCAGTTTAGAAATTGGGTATGTTCATATTCACGATCATGATTATGGAAAAATTGTCCTAAATGCCAATCAGATGTATGAAAAAAACGAACTGCCATGTATTAGAACCTTAATATTTTTATGCGCATGTTAACTATAAAACAGCTGATTTAAAAAACTAACATAAAAACCAAAATACAACGACATATTTTGTCGTGAATCATCCTTAGATTAAAAATAGAAAAAAACTGAAAGGTAATTCAATACGCTAAAAAAAGCGTATGCTTAGTGAGCGAGATTTATTTTTATGTCCAAAAATTGGATTGGGGAGCAATGGATTTTCCATTGAGAGGTACAGCTATGTCTAAATCACCATTTTCAGAGCAACAGCTTGCAGATAATCTTATCTACAAAACCTTAGTTGAGTCGACATTAGCAATACCGTGGAGTATTGAATGGGATACAAAGACCTTTAGCTATATTGGCCCACAAATTGAAAAATTATTAGGATGGTCTCAAGGCTCTTGGAAAACCGTTGGTGATTGGGCTGATCGCATGCATGAAACGGATAGAGAATGGGTGGTTAATTATTGTGTTCAACAATCGCTTGAGGGGATAGACCATGAAGCTGATTATCGTGCGCTGACAGCAACAGGCGAATATGTATGGATACGAGACGTTGTTCATGTTGTGCGTAAGCCAGATGGAACTGTAGAGCGTTTAGTTGGTTTTATGTTTGATATTTCTGAACGGAAAAGACAGGAACAAGAATTAGAAGATTTAAAGAAAAAATTAGAAGAATATTCATATCAAGATAACTTAACAGGTATCGCAAATAGGCGTTTATTTGAGCATTTATTCGAGCGCGAATGGTTGAGTGCGATAAAAGAAAAATCATTATTTTCAATGATTTTATTAGATATAGATTATTTCAAAGCATATAACGATAATTATGGACATATTCAGGGTGATATCGCTTTAAGACAAGTTGCTCAAATTCTAAAAAAATCATTGCATCGTCCACGAGATATGGTTGCTCGTTTTGGTGGAGAGGAGTTTGCTATTATCTTGCCAAATACAAATGAGACTGATGCTATGAATATCGCAAAGCTCATAAAACACAATATTGAAATGGCTCAAATTGAACACATAAAATCGGAAGTTGTGCCTTATTTATCGGTTTCTATGGGGGTGAAATCAACACTCGTGCATGAAGCAGATGAGAAAGTACAGTTTTTACGAGATGTAGATAAAGCCTTGTATCGGAGTAAACGTAGTGGTCGAAATCAATATTCAAACGTAAATTATGAGATGAAATGTTAAAAAATAAGATGTAAAAAATAAAGACCGACGATTCGAGTGATGGATGAATCGTCGGTCAAAGAAATCTGCTCAGAACAAGAATTTTGGCTACTAATCAAAATTAATGCTTAAGCAAGCTTATTGCTCTAGGTTTAAGGTCACCGAAATATTGTGGATGCCGGTACAAATTTACGGTTGTTGCTGACCTCGCTCTTTATATAACGATATAAATACACGTATGGTTGACACAAACATGAAAAAAAACTCAATTTTTTTTATACTAGGATTTTAAAGTTGTATTGGTCATCTCAATGGTCGCTTTAACACGTTATTTTCTTTGGTTTTTTGCTATTGTTTTAGTCTGTTCTTTTATTTGTGGCGTGCTTGCTGCAATTATGCCTACAGGCATGGGGGCAATTTTAACAATCATACCGTATTTAATTGCTATGATTTGGGTGTTATTTAAATTTTTAAAACAACAACGTCGCGCACCCACGCAAGCAGAGCGCCAAAAATTTACCTTAGGTTTTAGTGCAATTTATTGGTTATATAACGTTTGTTTTTTAATTTTAGGTGTTGTGCTTGCAACGCGGTCAAATCCGAATGCATGGCAAGATTTAATGTTGTATTTACAAAATACACAATTTTTACTGATCACCTTCATTATGTTTTTACTTATTGCAATTCCTTTGTATTTACTCACGTATTGGTTTTATGGAAAACAAGCAGAGCGCATGGCTTCAAAAATGTTTGATGCTTAACATTACTTAATTATTCAGCAATCTTTTTATGTGCAATGGAATAATTCATTGTAATAATGAGATTGCTGTATGAAAAGCCTTGGTTCTCATTTAATTAAGTATTTATAAAAAAGATTATCATTTTTTTATTTAACACGATAAAAATAAAGTGCCTAATTATCATTAATATTTAAATTAAAGCGAATACTTTCAGGGGGGCTCTTAGTTTTATGACATCGATTACTTTGAATAATGGGCAAAAATTTGTACAAAAATATCTGCTCAAAAAATATTTTTAAACTTAAAAAAATAAATTAAAAAACCTTTGAAGACATTATTTTACTTAATCTTAAAAAGTAGACTTCCTTCATAAATCATTTTTCAACCAATTTAATTGTTTATCTTTCACCCAATCTAAATTGTATATGCCAGCAAGTAAATTAAACCGCAGGTTTAATCGTTTACGACGATTTCTATATACACAAGATAAAATCTTAAAACATTTCATCCTTCCAAATACATGCTCTACTTGAATTCGTCTACGACCAATCTCTTTATTTAACTTTTTTAATTCAGGATCTAGTTTTTCAGTTTTCTTTGCTTTAGATGGCATGAGGCATCCAAAACCCAATTTCTTTATCCCTAAATACCCCTTATCAACGATAAAAAAGGGCTTAAATTTTAATTTCCTCATGCTTTTTTTAAATATTTTAAAATCATGCATGCTTCCATGACTTCCACATACACTCAGTATTTCACCTGTTGTATAGTGCATAGATAGCTGAAATTTAAAGGTATGTCGCTTTTTTTTACCGCTATACCATTTCTTCTGTTTTTTTTTGGACGTTGAACTAATATTTCAGTTGCATCAATCACAACAACTTCCCAATCCACTTCATCTCGATTAGGAAGTTGTTTTGGCAAGTTAAATTTTCCAGAACGGATTAAGGTATCTTCAATAACGCGTGTGATACGAATTGCACTCGTTTCAGATACACCGTAACTCATACCAAGATGGAAAAATGTTCGATATTCTCTCCAATATTCTATACATAAGAGCAAACGATCTTCTAACGGTAATTTATGTGGTCGTCCTTTACCAATATGACAAGGTAACTCCTTATTTAGCTCGGCCAACATGAGGTTAAATGTAGCCCAACTAACACCGGTAAGCCTACGAAACTTAACGTCTGATAATTTTTGAAGATCTTTGAATTTCATCCAAGGATTATCCCTTGGATTAAATAATTTTGCTGATTAATTTAAGATCAAATAAATTGTACGTTTTTTGGTTTATGACGGAAGTCTATTGTTTAATTTTGATAAATTCTCTTTATAGCTCAGTGAGTTATTTTTAAATGAATTTTTTTAGAAATTAAATGGTAGAAAAGTGTATTAAAAGTAATTTGATTAAAAATTACTTTTATATGCATTCAAAGCTTTAAATTAGAAAATGGGTAATGCTTAATGGTATTTGTAAAAAATATGCGAAAGTACTGAATAAAAGAAATATTTCAATATTAGTTTTTGTTCTGTGCTGCATATTTGGTGTGCTTATTTATTCAAAAATAAAACATGCAGAAACTGAAGCACGCATAGCGCATGCGAATCAAATTGCGAATACCTATGCAAGTTCAATAGAGGAAACAATACACCATTCTTTGTCTTCGACTAATACGCTTGCTGTAATGGTACATCAGAACAAAGGCACAGTTGCTAATTTTAGTAAACTCGCTAAATATATGTTGCCTATGTATAACGGTGCTTATGCATTATCAATTGCACCTGATGTAATTATGCAACAAATTGAACCACCCTTACAAAATAAGGGTGTAGAAAATCATGATTTCTTTGAAGGTAAGGACAGAGTAAAAGAAATACAAAATATTAAGGAAGGTGATCTTCAGTTTTTAGGACCATTTAAATTGATTCAAGGTCCTCAAGGGGCTGTTGGAAGGCTTCCTGTATTTTTGAAAAAGGAAGATGGTACTCGTTATTTTTGGGGATATACCGTTGTTACTTTACAACTGCCAAATGCAATTGAAGATGTACAACTAAATAATTTGGTTCAAAATGGTTATGCCTATGAATTGTCGGGTATTAATCCATTTACTAAACAAAAAGAAGTTATAGATGCCTCAAAAGAACCTTTAACAGAAAACGTTATTTCAGTTCCAATTCAGTTACATGGCGCAGATTGGTCTTTAAAAGTATCTTCATTACATATGCCAACAAGTTTACTTAAAATAGTTTCAATATTTTTAGTTATTATTTTAGTGGCAGGTCTAGTTACTTGGTTGACATATTTAGTGCTCACCATGTCTAAGCAACGTGAACAATTAAACTCAATTGCGATGTTTGATCCTTTAACAAACCTACCAAATAGACGTTTGCTCAATATTAAATTGGAAGATTTTATTCGAGATAAAGACGCTTCAGATTATATTGTTGTGTGTTATCTCGATTTAGATGGATTTAAATATGTGGTGGTGTTTCCAAAAGTATGCTGAAATTAAATGAAGCCATTATTGATATAAAAGAAGGTTAAGTCGAAGGCTTTAAAATGGTTTTCAAGCTTTTTCGAAAAATTACAACTTTTCCTAAAACTACGTCTAATTCGATGCCTTATTTTACAATTATTTCCTTCAATACCTACAGTAAAAAACTTACCAATACTTTGCTTACAGTTTTTAAAGGCAGTCACAAAACTATCCCAGTGATCACTTGAAATTCGGGTGTAGTGAACACCTAATTGCTTTAACTTTGCCTTCAATCGTTGGACTGTCGCCAGATCTCGTTTACCCCAAACATAAGCAACAATTTCACCTGTTTCTCTATGGTATGCGTAAATAAGCCATTGTTTATTCTTTTTATTTCCTACAAAAGTCCAAAACTCATCAACCTCAATAGATTCATAATAATTTTGCTTAGGGCGAATTTTATAAGTGGATTTACTTAATGTTCGTAAAACCTTACCTATGCTGACACGCTCGGTTTCTGCAATATCTCTTATACCACCCCCTCTAACCATCAGGTGGAGTATTTTATTTGTTATACCAGAATGACAACCTCGGTAACTAAGAGCATGATCCCCAATAAACTGACGCTTGCAGTTTTTACATTGATAGTTTTGCTTACCATTTAGTTTGAAGCCATTTTTCTTTATACTGTCACTTCGACAGGTTGGACATTTGATTTCTAGTGTTATTTGCATCTCACTATTTTATCAAAAGCCAACCTGTTTTTTTTCAGCATACTTTTTGAAACACCACCAAATATGTTAATGATGCATTTGGACATGAAATTGGGGATGAGCTTTTAAAAGTTATTTCTAAAAAGCTTCTCGAAGCAATTAAAAAGCATGATTTTATTTCCAGAGTTGGTGGAGATGAATTTGTGATTGTTTTAAATCAATTGCAATCACTTGAGCAATTAGACAAAATTTTAAAAAGAATTGTAGATGTTGTTCGAGAGCAAGTTGTTATTTCGGACAATGTTATCAATATCTCTGTAAGTTTGGGTGCTGCAATTTATAAAATACATGGTGATGAGCCTGAGAACTTATTACGTATTGCAGATCAGACAATGTATCAAGCGAAAAAAAGTGGCAAAAACAGGTTTTATATTGCCCAAGAAAATGCATAAGTTGAATATGCATTTTCTTATTCATCTTATTTTTTAATAGGCAAAATCCATTTGAGTTAGATGCTGAGGACTATATGGTTTAGCATCTTCAATGGTTGTTTGATTGAGCATAAGTTGTCTGAGTAAGCGAGCCGAAGCAGCGCCCATGCATAAACCATTTCTAAAATGACCGAAGTTCGCCCATAAATTATTTAGCTCAGGCATTTTACCAATATACGGAATACCATTTGGTGAGCTTGGTCTTAAACCGGCCCATTCATGCACAATAGGGAAGTTGGCAAGTTCAGGTACCATATCAAAGCAGGCATCTAAAATATTATGTTTTACGGCTTCATTTGGTGTGATATTAAAGCCAACATTACGCATGCTTGAACCACATACAATATGACCATCATTGCGTGGAATAAGATACATCACTTTATTCATACACATGGTTGGCAACCAGTTTTCAGGCGTTTTAAATAGCAGCATTTGTCCTTGAATTGGGGCTACAGGAATCTCTAAATTGAGTTGTTCAGCCCAATGTTTTGACCATGCACCTGTTGCAAGTACATATTCATCTGCAAAATGCTTTTGATCAAAGTCATCTGTAATGGATGAAATTTTATTATTTTGAATGTTCAGCTTTTGAATAGGGCAGTGTTCATGAAATTGAACTTTAGGATGCTGTTTTAAATAGGTTGTAATAGATTGTAAAACACGTGGATTTCGAACATTGGCAATCTGTGGAAAGTATATGCCATGTTGATATTTAGAATGAATATGCGGATTCACTTGCTCAAGCTGTTCTTGTTGTAAATATTCTGCTTGTTGCATAGGTTCATGATGCTGTTTTGCGTAATTTAGACCAACTTCAAAATCATCTTCATCTAAAATAAGCATGCCAGTTTCATGAATTTGAAAGTCGATACCTGTTTGTGGTGCTAACTTTTCATTCCATGCTTGGTAAAGTGGTTTGGCGTGTTTAGCAAGCGCATTTACAGCAGAATCATAACGCCAAGGGTACATGGGAGAAAGAATA
The DNA here is from genome assembly GCF_023158935.1 of Acinetobacter portensis. GTDB lineage: Bacteria > Pseudomonadota > Gammaproteobacteria > Pseudomonadales > Moraxellaceae > Acinetobacter > Acinetobacter faecalis. The sequence continues at coordinate 1,893,797 of NZ_CP096120.1, read as the reverse complement.
CCGCCACCTGCCCATGAAGCTGCTTTTGCTGCTTGTTGTTGATCGAAAATAGTGACAGAACATCCTTGCTCAACCAATTCTAAAGCAGTCATTAAACCGCTAATTCCTGCACCTATGATGGCGATATGCATCAGGTTTGAATCCTTTAATCCTTAAAAATGAGAGATAAAAAAGCCCTCATATAGAGGGAGGGCTTTTTAATGAAACTTATTTCATTTCTTTTAACATCATTGCAGCTTCTTCTGCAAAGTAAGTCCAAATACCATCTGCACCCGCACGACGGCAAGACATTAAAGATTCAATAATTACGCTGTTAGATAACCAACCATTTTGAATTGCACCTGCAAGCATTGCGTATTCGCCACTTACTTGATACACAAAAGTTGGTACACCAAAAGTATCTTTTACTTCACGTACAATATCTAAGTAAGGCATACCTGGTTTTACAATTACCATGTCTGCACCTTCTTGAATATCGAGTGCAATTTCATGTAAAGCTTCAGCACGGTTGCCAATATCCATTTGGTAATTGTATTTGTTACCGCCTTTTAGGTTGCTAGATGAACCTACAGCATCACGGAATGGGCCATAAAAGCTAGATGCATATTTAGCAGAATACGCCATGATATTTGTATAAATATGACCATTGGCTTCAAAAGCTTGACGAATTGCGCCAATACGACCATCCATCATGTCACTTGGTGCAACAACATCTGCACCCGCTTCAGCATGACTTAATGCTTGTTTAATTAAGCATTCAATTGTTTCATCATTTAACACATAGCCTGTGTCATCAATAATGCCGTCTTGACCATGTGTTGTATATGGATCGAGTGCACCATCTGTAATGAGCACCATTTCTGGTAATTCTTTTTTCAATAAACGTACAGTTTGTTGAACTAAACCGTCTTCACGCCACGCTGCTTCAGCGGTTAAACTTTTGTCTTCTTGTGGTGTAACAGGAAATAGCGCAAGTTTAGATACGCCAAGTTCTAATAATTTTTCAGATTTTTTTAGCAATAAATCAGCAGATAAACGCTGAACATTTGGCATGCTTGGAATATCTTGAGTTTGGTTTTGACCTGGCAAAACAAATACAGGATAAATGAGATGATCTGCGGTTAAATGGGTTTCTCGAACCATTGAGCGCAATTGGTCATTTTTACGAATGCGACGCATACGAGTAGCTGGAAATGCAGGACGATTGAACGTATAAGTCATAACAATCTCATTGATCAGTATTAAACTTCGTCTATTGTAGTCTCTTAAATGAGGTTGTGCGCGATACATCTTATTTTTTTATTTAATTTTAGTAATTTGAGTAAACGATGAAAGAAACGGAAAAAAGTTGGACAGGAAATATTGAAGCAGATGAAAATTTAGACATTAATGTTGTTCTAGATCAGTTGTGTCAGGCTTTTAATGGTTCACCGTTTTATAAATTTTGTGGCATGACCATGCGTGTTGTCGATGGTGAAATTGAAGCCCATGTTGAAATGCAAAAAGACTTAATTGGTAATGTTGCTTTTCAAATTTTACATGGAGGTGTAGCAGCGACTATTTTAGATAGTATTGGCGGTATTACCGCTATGGGCGAGCTTTATAAAAAAGCACCTGCTGATGAAATTACTGAAACGGGTAAAAAAGTATCTCGCTTAGCAACAGTCGATATGCGTGTAGATTATTTGGCGCCAGGTCGTGGGCAGTATTTTACGGCTCGTGCGGAAACCTTACGTTTAGGTCGTAAAGGTTGCACCATGCGAATGACTTTAATTAATGATGAAAATAAGCCAATCGCAACAGCAATTGCTTCTTATGCTTATTAATTTAAAGTTTAAATACTCAAAAATATAAAAATCATACATTTTGTATGATTTTGAAAAATATAATGAAATTAAGAAAAATCAAGAATGAATTATATTTCCACACTCAAAATATAATTCATTCTTATATAAAATATGATGATTAAAAAAATTAAGACTTTCTCATCGACACCTCAGCGAGGACATAAAAGTCCATTCCTTGTTTAACAAGGGGATGCCTGATGACCAAGTTTATTGAACTTAGGAATAATCGATGACAGATGCTCAAGCTACGTTGCCAGAAACACCAAATTCAAATGAAGCAACAGATCAGCAATTAAAAGCGAAACGAAAAAAAGCGCTCAGCTTAGTTGCCCTATTATTTGCGATTGTTTTGGTTCTGTTTTTGATTTGGAAATTTGTATTTAATAATACTGTTACGACAGATAATGCTTATGTGGGTGCTGAAACGGCATCTATTACATCTATGGTGACAGGACAAGTTGCGGAAGTATTTACAAGTGATACTAAACAAGTCAAAAAAGGTGATTTATTGGTTCAAATAGATCCACGTGATGCTGAAATTACAGTGGCTCAAGCTCAAGCAGAATTACTTAAAGCACAGCGTCAATTCAAACAAACACAAGCAAATAGTAGCTCTTTAAGCTCACAAATTTATGTAAGTAGCGATGCAATTCAAAGTGCTACTGCACAAGTGGCTAAAGCAAAAGCAGATTTGGCTAAAGCGCAGGATGATTATAATCGCCGTGTGCAATTAAGTAGTTCTGGTGCTATTTCTAAAGAAGAATTAAGTACATCTAAAGCATCTGTGAACACAGCAAAAGCAGTATTGGATGTTGCTCAAGCAGGTTTGGCACAAGCAAAGTCGAGCCAAAAAGCAGCGCAAAGTAATTTAGAAGCAAATGAAGCATTAATTCGTGGTGCAAATGAACAAAGCACACCAGATGTTTTGGTTGCACAAGCAAAGCTCAAACAAGCATTACTTGATTTAGAACGTACACAAATTAAAGCCCCGTTAGATGGCGTAGTTACACGTCGTAATATTCAAGTTGGACAGCGAGTTTCGCCAGGAACATCTTTAATGATGATTGTTCCTGAAAATCAGTTATATGTAGATGCAAATTTTAAAGAAAGCCAATTAGAAAAAGTACGTGCAGGTCAAAAGGTTACTTTAACTTCAGATTTATATGGCGACTCTGTTGAGTACACAGGAACAATTGTTGGTTTTTCTGGTGGTACAGGTGCAGCCTTTGCACTTATTCCTGCACAAAATGCGACAGGAAACTGGATTAAAGTGGTTCAGCGTTTACCTGTTCGTATTCAGTTAGATCCTAAAGAGCTAGAAAAACATCCACTTCGTGTTGGCTTGTCGATGGAAGCTAAAGTCGATTTGAAGTCGAAGTAATCGCTTATGAAATACGATACTGCAATGAGCGATCTTAAAGGTGGTCGCTTAATACTCGCTGCATTTGTATTGGCATTGGCAAACTTTATGGTCGTGTTAGACATGACCATTGCTAACGTATCTTTACCTCACATTACAGGTAGTCTTGCAGTTTCTCCTACACAAGGCACTTGGGTTATTACGTCTTATGCTGTTGCTGAAGCCATTTGTGTTCCATTAACAGGATGGTTAGCAGGGCGGTTTGGTGCAGTTCGTACCTTTTGTGTTGGGTTATTTGGCTTCACCATTTTCTCTATTTTATGTGGTTTATCCACTAGCTTAGAAATGTTGGTATTTTGCCGAATTGGACAAGGTATTTTTGGTGGTCCAATTATGCCACTTAGCCAAATGTTGCTTATGCGAATTTTTCCGCCAGAAAAGCAATCTCAGGCAATGGGCATGTGGGCAATGACGACGGTTATTGGTCCAATTTTAGGTCCAATTTTAGGCGGTACAATTAGCGATAATTTCTCTTGGCATTGGATATTCTTTATTAATATTCCTGTCGGATTATTCTGTGCATTTGCTGCAATGCGCTTATTAAAGACTGCCGAAACACCAACAGATAAACTTAAAATTGATATGGGCGGATTATTCCTACTCATTTTATGGATTGGTGCTTTACAGCTCATGCTCGATTTAGGGCATGAATATGATTGGTTTAATCATCCTGCTATTTCAGTTCTTGCGATAACCGCTTTTGTTGGATTAGTTATTTTCACAATTTGGGAGCTGACCGAACGGTATCCTATTGTGAATGTACAAATTTTTAGGTATCGGGGTTTTACCATTTCGGTATTGGCACTTGCATTTGGATTTGGCGCTTTCTTTGGCAGTATTGTACTTATTCCGCAGTGGCTACAAATTAACTTAGGTTATACCGCAACATGGGCGGGCTATCTAACGGCAACAATGGGCTTTGGTAGTTTGCTCATGTCACCAATTGTTGCAAAGCTCGCGACTAAATACGATCAGCGTGCTTTGGCATGTTTTGGGTTAATGTTGCTTGGTTTTGTCACTTTAATGCGTGCATTTTGGACAACAGATGCTGACTTTATGGCATTGGCTTTACCACAAATTATTCAAGGTTTTGCTGTCCCATTCTTCTTTATTCCCCTAACAAATATGGCACTTGCAGCAGTTTTGCCACATGAAATTGCATCGGCGGCGGGTTTAATGAACTTTCTTAGAACGATGGCTGGTGCAATTGGTGCTTCGCTTGTCGTAACACTTTGGGATGACCATTCTAAAGTTGCTCGCAGTGAATTGGTGGGTAACTTACACGTAGAAGAAACGCAAAATACCTTAATGCAAACAGGTTTTAGTGCGCAAAGTGCTTTAGGTTATATTTCTAGTATTGTCGATAAAGAAGCCAGTACATTGTCTGCAAATCATGTATTTATTATTTTGGCGATGGTCTTTATTTTTGCAGGATTGATTATTTGGCTATGCCCGAAACCTAAAATAGGTGTATCGGGTGGTGGGCATGCGCATTAAGTAAATTATTTAGATCTCTGTCATTTTATATGAGTAAAAGGGCAGAGATCTATTTTCTATTTCATCATTAAATATCAGATTTTGCACGTTTTAGCGCAGTTTTCCAATGTTCTAAATGTTCGTCGCGTTTATCTTGCTGCATATTGGGTTCAAAACAACGGTCAAGTTTCCAGGAAGCAGAAATATCTGATAAATTTGTGAAAACACCTGCTTTTAAACCAGCCATAGCAGCCGCTCCCCACGCCGTAGATTCCAACATTTTAGGACGTAATACAGGCACATTTAAAATATCTGCTTGAAACTGCATGAGCATATCATTTTGACTTGCGCCTCCATCTACCCGAAGCTCTTTAAGTGGTTGATCAATGTCAGACTGCATCGCACTTAAAACGTCTGAAACTTGAAATGCAATCGCTTCTAAAGCTGCACGTGCAATATGCGCTTTGGTTGTGCCTCGTGACATTCCACATAAAAGGGCGCGTGCATCACTGTCCCAATGCGGAGCGCCTAAACCTGTAAATGCAGGAACAAGTACTACGCCATCTGTATGTTCAACTGTAGATGCGAGTTTTTCGATATCACAACTTTTTTGAATAATACCTAAGCTATCTCTAAGCCATTGAACAATTGCACCTGCCATAAACACGCTACCTTCAAGTGCATATGTAGTTTGCCTTTGAGCTTGCCAAGCGAGAGTAGAAAGTAATTTATTTTGGCTATATTGAACTTCATGTCCTGTATTAAACAGCATGAAACAACCTGTACCATAGGTGTTTTTTGCTGTTCCTGCTTCAAAGCAAGATTGACCAAATAGGGCAGATTGTTGATCTCCCAAAACTCCTGTAATAGGAATGGTTGCACCTAATAAACCTTCGGCTGTGTTTGCAACATAATGGTCAGATTGAATAATTTTAGGTAAAACCGATTTTGGAATATCAAATAATTCGAGTAATTCTTCATCCCAAGATTGGTTTTGTAAATTCATTAACATGGTTCTAGATGCATTGCTTGCTTCAATTACATGTTCTGAACCTTGGGTTAAATTCCAAATTAACCAGCTATCAATTGTGCCAAAGGCAACATGTCCTTGTTGGGCTAAATCTTTTAGACCGTCTACATTTTTTAACAGCCAAACCAGTTTTCCTGCACTGAAATACGGGTCAATTCTTAAGCCTGTTTTTGTTTGTATAAGTTGGTTTAAATCTTTTTGAATAAGATGATTACACCAATCTGTGGCTCTGCGATCTTGCCAAATAATAGCAGGCGCTAAAGGTTTACCTGTGCATTTGTCCCATACCACTGTTGTTTCACGTTGGTTGGTTAAGCCAATTGCTTTAATGTCTTTTGCTAAAATTCGAGCATTGGCAAGTGCTTGCTGAACAACTGCAATTTGAGATGACCAAATTTCTTGAGCATCTTGTTCCACCCAACCCGAATGTGGTGTTTGAATGTGTGTTTCACGTTGAGCTGTCGCCTGAACAATGCCGTGTTCATTAAAAATAATTGCACGACTGGATGTCGTTCCTTGATCGAGTGCAAGTAAATAGCTCATATAAATATTTTTTTAAGATTTGAAGCTTTAAATATTAGCGCAATTTTGTAAATAAACGCATCTAGTTGTGTAAATGAGTGAAAAACAAGCACTGACTTTAGAGTTTTATGCTATGATTACTAAGTACTTTGGGGGTGTTTCTGGCTTCGACGCTGGTGATGAAACTCATAGATGCATGCCGAGAGCGCATTTTCTCTCGTAAATCAAATTTGCATTTTTTAGTCGCAAACGACGAATCATACGCTCTAGCTGCCTAAGGGCAGCTTGTCCGCCTCTCCGAATACTTGTGGTTAGAGAGTCCGACTGAAGCGCACGCACACAAGTCCGTATTAAAGCCACGCCTCGGGGCTTTGTACTAAATTTAGAGGATCGCCTTAGCACCCTGTTCGTCGGGTCGCAAAGGGTTAAATCAATAGACGATATCTAAGCATGTAGTATTCTCGAGCGTAATGCTGGCGGACGCGGGTTCAACTCCCGCCACCTCCACCAAACACTTAACTTTATATGACTCAATATGAGGAAATGTGAAGTGGAAAGGCTTGATCCTAAAGGGGTTAAGCCTTTTTTCTTGCCTAAACATAAGTAAAAATAAAAGTATATAGTATTGCGCTTCGTGTATCCTTGAATAAAAATTGAATCCATGGGGATACAAGAAGTGCAAAGAGCTGATATTAAAGTTTCGCCTTCTATATTTCAGCAAATACCCTAGCAAAGAATAAGAGGTCTTTTATTGCTCCAAATACAACCGTCAGTTGTCCATATATCGCTAATGTCGCTTGACCATGCGAGATTAGGCTTGGTCATTGAAAATTCTGCTCTAGTAAATTCGCATAGATTGCTCGATTATGATTGCTATTCGGGGGCTTTTAAAGTGTTTATGGTGCTTTTACTTATGCCTCTTTTGAGCCAGTCATAAAAGAATGAAACTGATACATCAAGTAATCGAACCATTAAAACAATCGGAAATAAATGTCTTTGCTGTTTCATAATTGTTGTGTACCAGTTAAATTTTCAGCCTTTACTTAATTATATCAATTCGAAAGCGTTTGCATGGAAATATCAAGCTGTCGTGCAATTTCTTAAACATTTCCTTTATTTGCTTCAGCTTTGAATTGTACGGAGTAAATATTCTGTTTTTTGCTCATGGTAAACTCCTGATGAGTATGTTTAGTTTACCAAGTCAAAGACTCTGTTTTACCAACATACATCAAGCCGTATTACGATGAAATTAAAGTATTTAAGGATGATATAAGATCTGTGAATTTTTCTCCCTGAATAACAACATGCTCTTTTAATAACTTTTCTGCAAGGAGCTCCTCACCATCTATTATGGCATTCAAAAGCGCTTCATGTTCTGAGTATGAGTGATTCATACGATTATGAACTCGTAATTGTAAGCGTCTGTAAGGATGTAGACGCTTATGAAGAGAGCTAGCTTGCTCAATAAGAAATGAATTGTGACTTGCATGATAAATAGCAAAATGGAAATTTTTATTTTCCTCGTAATATCCCTCAGAATCATTGTTGAATAAAAATTTCTCACAACTTTTATGGAGAGCAATCAATTCATTCTTTTCATCAAAATTTATACGTCTTGCTGCTAGACGGCCGCACATACCTTCTAGTTCAGCCATTACTTCAAACATTTCACATAATACGATTGGTTGGATAGTCGGGACAATAGCCCCACGTCTAGGGCGAATTTCAACGAGACCATCGGCTGCTAACAATTTTAGAGCTTCACGAATAGGTGTTCTTGAAACGTTATAGCGGTCACATAATTCTTGTTCATCTAATTTAGTACCAGGCATTAAGCGGCCAAGAATAATATCATCTTCTATTTTTTTTGTTACTTGTATAGATAGTGGTAAGTGGCTTGTTGTGTTCATAAAAGACCTTATTGTATACAAAATATATAAAAATGAGTGCAAATTGCTTGATTTTTGGACACACCTAAACTATAACTATATCAAAATATGAAAATAATTTCATTTTTAGTAATCCAGGGAGGATTAAGAAATGTTGATTTATGGAACAGCAATTCTCGCAATTTCGCATTTACTTGGCGATTTTCTTGGTAAAGCATTAGGCGCTTTAATTGGTGTTGAGGCCAATGTTGGTGGCGTAGCAATCGCAATGATTCTACTTATCTTTTTCAAAGAAGTCTTAGCTAAAAAGGGGTTACTTCCACAGACTACACAATTAGGGGTTTTGTATTGGTCTGGTATGTATATCCCGATTGTAGTTGCAATGTCAGCAGGTCAAAACGTTGTTGCTGCATTATCTGGTGGCATGGTTGGGGTGGTCGTTTCTATTGTTGCATTAGTAGCAACAGTACTTGTAATTCGTTGGTTGAATAAATCTAGTGGTGATTACGATACCTATGAGTGGCCAACTGCAGCTAATGATCAATTCAGTGCTGAGAAAAAATAATAATTGTATTAATGGAAAATTTAAAACGGAAGTTACGCTATGGATCTATTAGTAGATGTTTTAACTAAAAATGCGTTGGTTACTGCACTCGCAATAACAGGTTTGATGATGTTTGTATCTCAAATTTTGTCTAAATATTTAACCAATGGAAAACTACAGAGCTCAGCTATTGCCATCACTTTGGGATTAGTTGTTGCATATTTTGCGGGTTTATACACTGAAGGCACAAAAGGTGTTTCGGACATTGCAATATTTTCGGGATTTGCTCTTTTAGGGGGAGCAATGATTCGTGACCTTGCTATTGCATCAACAGCATTTGAGGTTGATGTAAGAGAAGTGAAAAAAGCAGGAAAAGTTGGTTTGATTGCATTGGTATTAGGTTGTGTTGTGCCTTTCGTAGCAGGTGCAGGCATTGCATGGGTGATGGGTTATAAAGATGCAGTATCAATGACCACTATTGGTGCAGGCGCTATGACGTATATTGTTGGTCCAATTACGGGGACAGCAATTGGTGCGACTTCGGACGTTATTGCATTATCAATTGCTATCGGCTTGATTAAAGCTGTGTTCTTTATGGTTGGTACGCCAATTTTGGCGAGATTCATGTACTTAAAAAGCCCTCGTTCAGCAATGATATTTGGTGGTTTGGCTGGAACTACGAGTGGTACTGCAGCGGGTCTAGCTGGTACAGATGTTCGTCTAGTTCCTTACGGCGCATTGGTTGCAACATTTTATACAGGTTTAGGCTGTTTATTAGGACCATCACTATTTTTCCTTATTGTTAAAGCAATTTTTGGTTAAAGATAAATTTGAGCCATATTATTAAGAGGATCAGTGATGAATCATGTAACGGCGAATCAGGCGTGGAATACGCAAAAAGTCAAAAGGCAAAATAAACTTGATTTTGCTAAGCAAAAAGGTTTTAGCAAACAAGTAAATGCACAGCAAGCAAGGGAATTGCTTGAAACGGTTATATCTTGTGGTGATCGTGTTTGTATTGAAGGTAATAATCAAAAGCAGGCAGATTTTCTTTCAAAGACTTTGAGCCAGTGTGATCCAGAAAAATTAAATGATTTGCATATATTGCAATCAGTGCTTGCTTTACCTAGTCATATTGATGTTTTTGAAAAAGGTATAGCATCTAAGGTAGATTTTTCTTTTGCTGGTCCTCAAAGTCTGCGTTTGGCACAGTTGGTTCAGCAACAAAAAATAAGTATTGGTTCAATACATACCTATTTAGAACTGTACGGACGTTACTTTATAGATCTTACACCAAATGTATGTTTAGTGACGGCACACTCTGCGGATCCATATGGCAATCTTTATACAGGACCAAATACTGAAGACACTCCACCTATTGTAGAAGCAACTGCATTTAAAAGTGGAATTGTTATTGCACAGGTAAATGAATTGGTTGATGAATTACCTCGAGTTGATATTCCTGGTGATTGGGTGGATTTTTTTATTGTTAGTCCAAAGCCAAATTATATAGAGCCACTATTTACTCGTGATCCTGCTCAGATTACTGAAGTGCAAATTTTAATGGCAATGATGGTGATTAAAGGAATTTATGCACCATATAAAGTTAAACGTCTAAATCATGGTATTGGATTTGATACAGCCGCGATAGAACTATTGTTACCAACATATGCAGCTTCACTGGGCTTAAAGGGTGAAATATGCACTAATTGGGCACTCAATCCACATCCAACTTTAATTCCAGCAATCGAGAGTGGCTTTGTACAGTCAGTACATAGTTTTGGCTCAGAAGTGGGTATGGAAGATTATATTACGCAGCGTTCAGATATTTTCTTTACGGGCAGTGATGGCAGTATGCGCTCTAACCGTGCCTTCAGTCAGACAGCAGGATTATATGCGTGTGATTTATTTATTGGTTCGACTTTACAAATAGATCTTGAGGGTAACAGCTCTACAGCAACAGTAGATCGTATATCTGGTTTTGGTGGTGCACCGAATATGGGCTCAGATCCACATGGCCGTCGCCACTCAAGTTATACATACCAAAAAGCAGGTCGTGAAGCAGTTGATGGTCGGTTAATAAAAGGTCGAAAACTAGTAGTTCAGATGGTAGAGACTTATCGTGAACATATGCATCCAGTATTTGTTGAGCAACTTGATGCATGGCAGCTCCAAGAAAAAATGGAAAGCGATTTACCTCCAATTATGATTTATGGTGAAGATGTCACTCACATTGTTACAGAAGAAGGAATTGCTAATCTCTTACTTTGTCGTACTCCTGAAGAGAGAGAACAGGCTATTCGTGGTGTGGCTGGTTATACCCCTATTGGTATGCAACGTGACCATGTCAAAGTGGCAGAGCTGAGAGAGCGTGGGATTATTCAGCGCCCTGAAGATTTAGGTATAGATCCAACTTTGGCAACTAGAGATTTATTGGCTGCGCAGTCTGTTAAAGATTTAGTGAAATGGTCAGATGATTTGTATAACCCACCTAGTCGTTTTAGAAATTGGTGATCACATGGAAAAATTACAGTTTCAACTTGATTCAAACAGCCCAAGTGCTACAAAAAAATCGGTAATTTGTGGTGTTGTCGGTTCTGGCAATTTAGAAATTTTAGTATCTAAAACTGAAAATCAATATCAGTGTGTGATTGAAGTAAATACATCGGCAGTGGGGTTTGAGAAAGTTTGGCATGCAGTACTGAATGAATTTTCTCAACGATATGCTGTGGGTGGTTATAAGTTTCAATTGAATGATATGGGGGCAACTCCTGCGGTAGTGAGCTTACGGTTGAGTCAGGCAGTAGTTATGCTACAAGGAGAAAGAAATGAATAAGTTAGGTATAAAAAATAGTTTTTATGAAAAAACAGCTCGCGGTCGTATTGAAGCACTTGTCGATAAAAATAGCTTTCTAGAGATATTAAAACCAGGTGAATATGCGCTTAGTCCACATTTACAGGCTTTAGATATTTCAGGAAGTTTTGATGATGGTGTCGTGATTGGTACAGCAAGTATAAATCAACAGCCTATCCATGTTATTGCACAAGAAGGGCAATTCATGGGAGGAGCTGTAGGTGAAATTCACGGTGCAAAAATTGTTGGTCTATTACTAAAAGCAATTAAAGATAGATCACAAGCGGTTGTGTTTCTAGTTGATTCAGGTGGTGTACGTTTACACGAAGCAAATGCTGGTTTGATTGCAATTTCTGAAATTATGCGTGCCATGTTGGCTGTGCGTAATGCAGGTATTCGCATTGTGACTATGATTGGCGGTACTTGTGGTGCATTTGGTGGTATGGGTATTAGCTCTTGTTTAAGTAGTCATATCATTATGACTGAAGAAGGTCGTTTAGCACTGTCAGGGCCAGAAGTGATAGAAACGGTAAAGGGGGTTGAAGAGTTTGACTCCAAAGATCGTGCTTTGGTTTGGCGAGTGACCGGTGGAAAGAATCGCTATTTGCTAGGCCATGTAGATGCATTAGTAGAAGATAATATTAATGATATCCGCGAAGTAATTTCAATGATGTTGGTTGCACCATTAAAAGCTCTAGATATTGATACATTGACTGAACAGCAAAATAGTCTGAAACATCAATATCAGAAATGGATTGGTTATAAAGATGGTTTGGATATTTGGAAAGATTTGGACATTCAACTTGCAGAAAAAATTCCAATGCTGTCGGCTAGCAAAGTGACTGAAATTAAAAAAGGATTAAATCAATGAATACAGAGCAAGTTTTAAACGCCTTATTCCCTGATCAATTAAAATATGAAATTGATGGATATTTTATCAAAGGACAAGCAACTACTGTACAAGGTGATGTTCGTATTATTGGTACAGTCAACTCAGCACCAATTAATCAAGATATAGCTATAAAAATTGCAGATGAAATTCTAGACGTAATTCGATTGGGGGAAAAGACACCTGTTGTGTTTATTGTCGATACTCAAGGTCAAGCTTTATCTCGAACAGATGAAGTACTTTGTTTAAATCGGACATTTGCACATCTAGCTTCTTGTGTTGATTTACTCCGTCGAGAGCAACATCCTAATTTTTCGCTTATTTTAGGTGAAGCTGTTAGTGGTGGCTTTTTATCATATGGATTAATGGCGAATGAGATTTATGCATTAGATGAGTCACAAGTTAAAGTCATGGATTTAAATGCTATGTCACGTGTGACCAAAATTCCTGTTGATAAATTACAGGCACTTTCGAAAAGTTCCTCTATTTTTGCGCCAGGTGTAGAAAACTTCTACAAAATGGGAGCAATTAATTCAATTTGGAAAGATTTAAATACAGATTTAGTTGCTCATGCAATTCTAAATCAGCAGCAACAAATTGAAAGTTTTAAGAGTGATCAACGTAGAAACATAGCTGAACAACGGCAAGGTCGTATGTTATGTAACGATGTAATTAGTAAGATTTTACATAGTTAAGGGAAAGATGGAAATGGATCGCCATGACTTAGCTTATTTAAACCAATCAGCAAGTGTACACTTTTGGGATGATTCCTTATCAGAACATGCAAAACATAAAGTGCTAGATTTATTGCAAGATAATGTTCCACTCACGGTGTGTCGGCAAGACCATGTTGATGAAGGGCATATTAAGCTGGCGATCAGTTGTTTTGTTGAAGGGATGAAATATCGAATAGCATTAACTATAGATCAGAGCGATCTTTCTAAAATTACACGCCCTATAGAATTACATCGTGTAGCGCATAATTTTAGTGAGTTATCTACACGAGTGTTTAGTGATTTTATTCAAAAAATGAAAATCATGGAGTGTGATATTTATGTTTATGGCTCTTATGCTTATGAATATCTAACAAAAGAGCATTATGTAAACGTAAATTCTGATTTAGATATTGTGTTATATCCAAAGTCAGAACAAGACATAACCGCAATATTAAATCAGATTCAAAAACTTAAGCAGCAAACAAATATATGTATTGATGGAGATATAAAAATCCACCCAGATTGGCATGTCTCTTTTAATGAGCTGATTAAGATTTTACCTGATATAGAACAAAAAATTATTGCGAAAGGAATTAAGCGAATAGGACTATTCACTTTAAAAGAACTATTAGGATGACTTATGCAGACACAATTATTACAACTTGATACTCAACTAGATATTCATGTTTTTGCTGATTTGATTGATCAATTAGCACAAGAAGCGCTTCTAGAAGAGGTCGGTTTAAATTTAAAGCCTGGCTTAGTTTGTCCAAATAGTCGTGGTAGCCATACAGATATGGATCATGAATTATTTTTATTGAGTATCAGCGCATTAAAAGGCTATTTCCATGATCAATTTTTGTATGGCTATCATGCTGTAGATTTTGAAAATATTAGACAGCGTGGCTTATTAGCTGAACAGCATATGTTGACAGCAACTCATGGTATCAATACGCATAAAGGTGCAATTTTTAATTTAGGATTTTCTTGTGCAGCAATTGGTAAGTGCGTTGCAGAAAATAAAGCGATAGAGGCTTCAGAAATATCCAAACTATTACAGTTAAATTGGAACCATAAATTATTACACCATCTTAAACGTCATCAATCTAATCATGGGCAACAAATGCGGGAAAAGTATGGAATAACTGGTGCCATAGAAGAGGTTGCATCAGGGTTTATTACTGTACGAGAAATTTCACTGCCATGTTTTAAACAGACATACATGAAGACTCAAAGTCTTGAACTGTCTGCTATACAGACTTTATTTAGCCTGATGGCACATGTTCAGGATACTAATATTGTTTGGCGTGGAGGTTTATCCTCATTATTAATTGTACAAGATATGGCAAAAGACTTTCTTCAAGCAGGTGGGGTTTTACAATTAAATTGGAAGCAACAAGTCCAACAAATTTGTGACTATTTTGTGCAGCAGCATTTAAGCCCTGGCGGTAGTGCAGATTTGCTTGGTGTCACCTTATTTTTATACAAGGTGGAATATGAATTTCGCAATATTATTTAGTGGTCAGGGACTTCAAACATGGCAGCATATTGAAGAGTTGTTAGCTTATGCTGTCGATGATGAAATCCGATCATGTTTACAGCAAGGTCTTCCTGAAATATTTGAAGAAAATTTACATGAATTGGATATTTACAATAATCAATTCGCTCAGCCTTTTATTTTTGCATTGCAATGGTGTAGATGGAAAAATATTAAGACCATAATTGATGATGTTGGTGCTTTTTCTGGATATTCCTTGGGAGAATTAAGTGCCTTAATTTGCTCAACAGAGACAGACCTAGCAACAGGTTTAGCACTTACAAGAGAGAGGGCTAGACTAATGTCAGGTGCTGTAAGTGAGTATGGCGGTTTAGTTTCTGTTCAGGGCCTAAATATAGTCCAGTTAAATGAGTTGCTTGCATTCACAGGAACAGAATTATCAATAAAGTTAAATGATAGCAGTTGTATTGTGGGTGGTTTATCGTCAGATCTAGAACAATTGACGAATCAAGCGAAGTTGGCAGGTGCGCAGGTTAAAGCTTTGAGTGTCTCAATTCCTTCACATACATCTCTTATGAACAGTGCTGTAGAGCCATATAGAGTTTTTTTAAATCAACAATCATTCAATACGCCTTCAGCACCTATTATTAGTGGCACAGGTGGTGTCAAATTATATAGCCAATCTCAAGCTGTTGAGATGCTTATTCATCAAATGGACCATGCAATAGATTGGCATCTATGTTTGGAATCATTAAAAGAAAATTTACCCGACGTTGTATTAGAAATTGGACCAGGTAATGCATTAAGCAAAATGATGTTAGATATTCAGCCGAATGTTATTGCAAGGTCAATTGACGATTTTAAAACCTTAAAGGGTTTGGAAGTTTGGTTACAAAGGTTGTTAGAACGTTGAGTAAACGTGATTTACACCATTATCTTCAATGAAAATATTAACGGCAAAGTGCCTAGGTGAAATGTAAAGGATTTACAAATATGCAAGATCATCAGCCAATATCTTCTATTCCGATATTACAAAAAACCACAGATAGTTTTTTTTCTTTATGTGAACGCGTGAGGAGCATTGAAGCTGTTGGAGGCATGGTGTTGTTGATATTTGCCACAATTGCAATGTTTTGGGCAAATTCACAATATGCAGACAGTTATCAAAACTTTTTACATAGTGAAATCTCATTAAATATAGCAGGTTGGGTCTTCTCAGCTGATATGCATTTTATAATTAATGATATTTTAATGACTGTATTTTTCTTGGTTGTTGGATTAGAGGTTCGTAGAGAAATACATGAGGGAGCACTAGCGGATTTACGTGTCGCATTTTTACCTATTATGGCTGCTTTTGGTGGCGTTTTAGTGCCCGCTTTAATTTATTGGGCAATTAGCTCTCCAAATATAAGCCAAGGCTGGGCAATACCAACAGCTACAGATATTGCATTTGCTGTTGGTGTATTAGCTTTACTTGGTAAAAGTGTCCCTTCTTCAGTTCGCATATTCCTACTTACATTAGCTATTATCGATGATATTGTGGCTGTTTTGATTATTGCTTTATTTTATTCAGGTGGATTAGATGTCTTTGGTTTGGGGTATTTTGTTGCAGGCGTAGCAATAATTATTCTTTTACAAAAAATGGGGATATTTTCAATATTTCCTTACGTATTTCCAAGTATCTTAATTTGGTATGGTTTATTAAAAGTTGGTGTTCATCCCTCGTTAGCAGGTGTATTAATTGGATTAATGACACCAGTTTTCTCCCGACCACACAATCTTAGTCCCTTACAACAAATTGAGAATGCATTAAATGAATATAAGCATGCAGATACATGTGATCTACAACAATCTATAACTAAACTCAAACTTGCTCAAAGAGAACTAATTAATCCTACAGAACGTGTGAGTTACTTATTTTCACCGTGGGTTGCCTTTCTGATTATGCCTTTATTTGCATTGGCTAATGCTGGAGTAGATATTGGTAATGTCGATTTAGGAGTGATAGGTTCAATGAATGCGATGATAGCAATCGCAATTGCATTGGTAGTTGGTAAGCCATTAGGAATATTTTTAACAACATGGTTCTTTATTTTTATTGGTTTAGGGCGTGTTCCTGCTGGTTTTAATTATCGCTGGTTATTTTTAATTAGTTGTTTAGCTGGCATCGGTTTCACTATGTCAATTTTTATTGCTAACCTTGCTTTTACAGATGCTATTTTACTATCTTCAGCCAAAATTGGAATTCTAATAGGTTCTAGCATTGCTGCAATTCTAGGATTGGTTATTGGTTTGTGGGTGATTTATTCGATGAAAAATAGGGGTTGTTGATATTTGCTGTTCAAAATAGCGAGTAAGTAAAATTCAATTACCAAACGAAGTTTACTTCTCGCTATGTCTAGATACATTCCTATATTTAGTTTTGAATAGCTACTACAGGCGAATCTATATTCCTAAAACAACCTGATATGGTTTAAATCCCTCTAGTACAGCCTCGGAAACTAATTGAATGAAGGCTTCCGTTTTTCCGAAAGCAATCCATTGATCTAAAAACTCATAGTATGCCAAGTGATTTTCGACTGTAATAAAGCCATGTATTGGTAGTACAGTGCATTTCACATAATGATCAAGTTTTAAAAAATCGAGAATGGTAAGTAGATTGTAATAATTTTTTTCTTTTAAAGAGGATTTGGTTATAAATTCTTCAATAGATTGAATGAAATTAAGGTTAGTGTTTAAGTTTCTGCGGAATCTAATTTCATATCTTTCGAAGAAATTAAATATATATTCAAGTTGTGGATTAATATAATTATTTCTTTTTTTATAATCATATCCACTTGTAAGTACTGGTGGTCGAACCTCAAACGCGAGTCTGATATATTTACTATTAATAAAAATATCTTTATTTGGCAATTCACGATATGAGGGGAATTTATGATATTGGGTATTAGATAAAGCTATAATTTGATTAAATCTATTTTCTTCAAGAGCGTGAATTATAATACTTCTTAAAAGCCTACTTTTTCCAACAGAGTTTTTGCCTACTAAAAAAGTATATACATTTTTATCTTGTAGTTTGAAATCATCATCAATAAATTTAAGAAAGCTTTTATTTTGTTCTAAGTTGTAAAGTATAGGCATAAAAATCCCCTAGAATTCAAGGGGATTTTATCTTGTTTTTTAAGTATTTAGCAATATGTTAAAGCGCT
This sequence comes from Acinetobacter portensis, assembly GCF_023158935.1. GTDB lineage: Bacteria > Pseudomonadota > Gammaproteobacteria > Pseudomonadales > Moraxellaceae > Acinetobacter > Acinetobacter faecalis. The sequence goes on along the minus strand of NZ_CP096120.1, from coordinate 1,875,903 downwards.
GCAATCTGCTCCATATTCGCTTTAATTTTCGCTAATTGGTCAGCAAACTCAGCAAGTTTCACTTTCTCGCCTTCAACCACAGCCGCAGGTGCTTTCGCCACAAAACCTTCATTGCCCAATTTAGTTGCAATTTGGTCATGCTGTTTTTGAACCTTGTCTAAGTCTTTTTGTAGACGCCCCAATTCCGCTTTCGGGTCAATTAAGCCCTTCATTGGAACGAATACAGACACATGACCTACAACAGATGAAGAAGACAATGGCGGTTGTTCTGCATCTGCAAGGAACGTAATACTTTCAACTTTAGCCAATGCTTTAAACAATGGTTCAATACGTGCGATTTGTGCTTTTTCCGCATCAGTCGTGTTTTGAAGAAGTACAGGCAACAAACGCGCATTACCTAGACCCATCTCACCACGGATGTTACGTACCGCACCAATCAAACCTTGAAGCCATTGCATATCAGCTTCAGCTTGTTCGTTGATAAGCGCTTGGTCAGCAACAGGGTACTGCGCTAACATAATTGTTTCGCCAACGATGTTTAGTTTTGGCGCAAGTGTTTGCCAGATTTCTTCTGTTAAGTAAGGCATTAATGGATGCGCTAAACGTAAAGATGCTTCCATCACAGAAAGAAGAACACGACGTACTTCAGCCTTACGCTCAACCGATACATTTTCGTCATTCAGAACAGGCTTAGTTAGTTCTACATACCAGTCACAGTATTCATTCCAAATGAACTCGTAAATCGCTTGTGCAGCCAAGTCTAAACGATACGTTGCAAATGCAGTTTGCACCGCTTGTTCAGCTTTTTGCAGACGGCTTACGATCCACTGTTCAGGCAATTCCCAAAGGTCTTGACGTTCTTCTTGACCAATCACTTGCTCTTCGCAGTTCATCATCACGAAACGTGTTGCGTTCCAGATTTTATTCGCAAAGTTACGGTAACCTTCAACACGTTTCATGTCGAACTTAATGTCACGACCGGTGTTTGCAAGCGCACAGAATGTGAAACGAACCGCATCTGTACCGTAAGATTGAATACCTTCAGGGAATTCTTTACGGGTTGATTTTTCAATCTTCGCCGCTTGTTTCGGGTTCATCAAACCAGTCGTACGTTTTTGTACTAAAGTTTCTAAATCAACACCGTCAATCAAATCTAATGGGTCAAGAACGTTACCCTTAGATTTAGACATCTTCTGACCTTCGCCATCACGTACCAAACCGTGTACATACACAGTTTTGAACGGCACTTGAGGTGTACCATCTTCATTTTTCATGAAGTGCATGGTCATCATAATCATGCGGGCAACCCAGAAGAAGATGATGTCAAAACCAGTTACAAGAACATCAGTCGGGTGGAACGTATTTAAGAAATAGTTTTCTTTATCTTTCGCAGCATCGCCAGTCCAACCTAAAGTTGAGAATGTCCAAAGACCCGATGAGAACCATGTATCAAGTACATCTTCGTCTTGATCTAATTGAACATCGGCAGGAATGTTATTTTTCGCACGAACTTCGTCTTCATTGCGTCCAACATAAACATTGCCTTCTGCATCGTACCAAGCAGGGATACGGTGACCCCACCATAATTGACGAGAAATACACCAGTCTTGAATGTTGTTCATCCAAGCCATATACATGTTGCTGTATTGCTCTGGAACGAATTTGATGTCGCCATCTTTCACTGCTTTGATTGCAGGTTCAGCAAGTGGTGCAATTTTTACATACCATTGGTCAGTCAATAACGGCTCAACGATTACACCTGAACGGTCACCGCGAGGTGGTTTCAATGTGTACGGTTGAATTTGGTCTAACCAGCCTTCAGATTCCGCTTGTTCTACTAACTTTTTACGTGCTTCAAAACGCTCTAAACCAATGTAATCTGCTGGCGCAGGAATGGTTTTAGAAATTTGCTCACCCGCTTTAGCGATGTATTCAAACTCAGCAAGAACTTCAGCATTTTTGTTGAAGATGTTGATGATTGGTAATTCGCAACGTTTACCCACTTCATAGTCATTGAAGTCATGCGCAGGAGTGATTTTTACACAGCCTGTACCGAATTCTTTGTCTACATATTCGTCTTTAACGATTGGAACAGCACGACCTGTAATTGGCAGGATGATGTTCTTGCCAACAAGTGCCACATAGCGTTCATCATCAAGCGCAACAGCAACCGCTGTATCACCTAATAAGGTTTCAGGACGAGTCGTTGCAACTACAATGTGATCTTTACCATCGTGTGTGCGAAGTGACTTATCTTCAAAGAAATATTTGAAGTGCCAAAGTGAACCTGCTTCTTCTTTATCAGACTCAACTTCTAAGTCAGAAAGGGCGGTTTGTAATTTTGGATCCCAGTTTACAAGACGTTTACCACGGTAGATCAAACCATCTTCGTGCAGTTTTACAAACACTTCTTTAACAGCATTTGATAAACCATCATCCATAGTGAAGCGTTCACGTGACCAGTCAACAGAAGAACCTAAACGACGGATTTGACGTGTAATTGTACCGCCAGATTGTTCTTTCCATTCCCAGATTTTGTCGATGAATTTTTCACGACCTAAATCATGACGGCTAATACCTTGTGCACCCAGCTGACGCTCTACAACCATTTGCGTTGCAATACCTGCGTGGTCTGTACCCGGTTGCCAAAGCGTGTTAAAACCAGACATACGCTTATGACGAGTGAGGGCATCCATAATGGCATTGTTAAAACCATGACCCATGTGCAAGCTACCGGTGACGTTTGGCGGTGGAATCATAATACAAAAAGACTCGCCATTTTCAGACGGCTTAAAGTAACCACGCTCTTCCCAAGTTTGGTACCATTTTTTCTCGATCTCAGTCGGATCGTAAGTTGTAGCAATATTTTGCGCTGAATCAGTCATAGTTCGAACAGATCAAAAGTGGATAAAAAATTGCATCTATTGTAGCAAAAAAACAGGACTTGAGGCACTTTAACCAAATGCAAACTGTATGTAATTAGAGTGATGTTGTAATAGCCTTGATATGTTATACATTTTGAAAGTTATTAATTTTTTGAAAAAGGACAAATAGATAAAGATAGACAAAGGATGTTTCTATGCAGAATATGGTTTTTCTTGGCTTGGAAAAAAATACATTTGAACAGTTTCAAAGTATTTCAGAGCGCTTAAAACAAGGAACTTCATCGAGTATTGCTCAAGAATTAGGTCAAGTTTTAGCAGAGATGTCTTGTCATGTAGTTGATCAAGTTTTTGGAGAAATTGCGAAAATTCGTGCGCATACTGATTTAGAGTCTGAAAATACCTTACAGCAAATTAAAGATAATTTAAAAAAATATATGCCTTGGGCAATTGCCCTTTTTAGTAATGAGCGTTTAAATCCATTGGTTGAATATTTACAAACGCAAATGCAGTGTAAAAATGAGCAACATTTTTTGACGTATCGAGTAGATCAATCTTTACTAAATGACGCTATAAATTACATGGCGCAAATTGAAAAGGGGGATCAATCTTATATTGTGCCAGCCTTTCAAGTATTTACTAAAATTGTCGATCAAGGTATTGATCAACTTATTTATGCGCCAAAAAAAATGTTGAAATTTAATTTTGTAGTCGATAAAACCCTAACAGGTGTTATTCATTTAACAACACAGTTGGGTTATAAACGTATTGAAAAGGTTTCAACGCAGTTCGATTTTATTCATGCACAAAAAACATTAATGCACTTTTTTAGCTTTTTAGAACAGCCAAATCAACCATCTACATAGGGGAATATCAGATGACCACTTCAAAAGAATTAGACCAAAAAGTTGTTTGGATTACAGGCGCTTCTTCAGGGTTAGGAAAGGCATTAGCTGTTGAATGTGCGAATCGCGGTGCACAAGTTGTTTTATCTGCACGTCGTTTAGAAGAATTAGAAAAAGTTCGTGCAGAGCTTGTTGAGCCGAATAAGCATTTATCTGTTGTTTTAGATGTAACCGATGAAAGCCAAGTGCAAAATGCGTATGAAATTGTTCTTAAAGAAAAGGGAAAAATTGATTGGCTAATTAATAATGCAGGTTTAAGTCAACGTGCATTAATTACAGATACAACCATGGAAACTGAACGTAAAATCATGGAGATTGATTATTTCTCGCAAGTGAATTTAACCAAAACAGTTTTACCAACATTCTTAACGCAAAAAACGGGTCGCATTGTATTTGTTTCAAGTGTTGCAGGATTATTGGGTACACAATATCGCGCAACGTATTCGGCTGCAAAAGGTGCAATTCATATGTGGGCAAATAGCTTACGTGCTGAAGTTGCAAATGAAGGTGTAAATGTTTCCGTGATTTTCCCAGGTTTTGTAAAAACCAATGTTTCATTTAATGCTTTAAATGGTGCAGGGCAACCACAACAACATCAAGATGATGCAATTGAAAATGGTTTAGAAGCAAATGAGTTTGCCAAAATTGCGGTGAATACTTTGGTGAAAGGGCAGGAATATATTGTCATTGGTGGGCAAAAAGAAGTACTTGGCACATGGATTTCACGTTTATCACCAAGCACACTTTATAAAATGATTCGCAAAACTAAAGTGAAATAAAACTATAAAAGCCTCCCTTTTTTAAAAGGGAGGTTGGTGGGATTATGAAACATAAAATCTTATTTTTTAATTGCAGTCCCATAAGCAAAAACTTCAACCATTCCGCCTTGCATACCCAATTCTGTGGTACTTAAACGTAATCCTAAAATTTCAGTTGCTCCCATTTTTTCAGCTTCTAGTTTTAAGCGAATAACAGCTTCACGTCTTGCACGTTCTACAATACTTTCGTAACTTGTTAAACGTCCGCCAAAGAAATTCTGAATATTGGCAATTACATATTTAAAGTAGTCATGAGAAATGACTACATTGCTACTCACAAGCTGACCTGTCGCTTCACTGGTTTTAAAACGATTCGTTTCTATGCGTATATAAGCCAGACGATTTTCTTGTTCTTTCAATGCTTGGAAATGTTTTCGTTCTGTATGTCGACCAAAGCCCCAGCCAATTGAAAACAAGACAACAAAAATGGCAACTTTTAGTAAAAAAGCATCCATGTGCATTAACCTTGGGTAGGAAATGGATTTGGAATAGGTGCTAAATTTGTTTCTACAATAACTGCTGTGCCATATACAAAAAGCTCAGATGCACCTTGAGCAATGTTTGACGTAGAAAAGCGTATGCCGACAATTGCATTAGCACCTAAAGATTGTGCCTTTTCAATCATACGTTGCATTGCTTCTTGACGAGATTCTTCTAAAAGTTCTGTATAGCCTTTAAGCTCACCACCAACAATATTTTTTAAACCTGCCATTAAGTCGCGACCAACATGTTTACTGCGAACAGTACTTCCATAAACAACATCGAGTTGACGACTAATTTTATGACCTGGAACGGACTCTAAATTGCTTAATAACATAAATATTATTTCTAAAAATTACTAAGTATGAAGATATGAAAAATTAACTATAAATGCAATAAAAAGCCCACCGAAGTGGGCTTTTTACTTTAAATCAAAACATTATTTTTGATCTACTTTTTTGTATTTAACATCTGAAGAAGAGGGCTGTTTTTCCACTTCATCAGTTGTGTTGGCTTTTACGCCACCACCTAAAGTTTTGTAAAGTTCAACTTGGTTGTTTAGGTTTGCTTGCTCTAAAAGCAATAAGCCTTGTTCTGCACCATAAGCAGAACGTTGTGCATCTAATACAGTTAAGTAGCTATCAATACCTGCACGGAAGCGAGCATTTGAAAGTTTATACGTTGTATTTGTTGCATCAACCAAACGACGTTGAGCTGCTAAACGATCACCAATATTTTGACGAACAGCAAGCGCATCATTTACTTCACGGAAAGCAGATTGAATAGATTTTTCATAATCAGATAAAGCAATTTCTTGATCTGTTTTTGAGATTTTAATATTCGCTCTACGTGTGCCCCAATCGAAAATTGGAAGATCTAGGCTAGGACCAATAGACCAAGCAAAATTACCAGATTTAAATAAATTGTTTAAATCTGTAGATGCGTAGCCTGCGCTACCAGTCAAACTAATTGTTGGGAATAAACGAGCTTTCGCCGCACCAATATTTGCACCTGCAGCTGAAAGTTTATATTCCGCAGCACGAACATCAGGACGATTATTTAATAAATCGCTTGGTAAGCCAGCACCAATAGAATTTGTATTGGTAATGTGCATTACACGTTGTGCAGGAAGTAAGTTTTCAGGAACTGTTTCACCTACAAGTAGGTTTAATAAGTTCTTCGCTTGAGCAACTTGAGTTTTATAATTCGCAACATCGTTACGTGCCGTTTCAACAGAAATTTGCGCTTGACGCACAGGAATTTCACTGTCGATACCTACATCAAAACGTTTTTTGTTGAGGTTGTAAGACTCTAATTGAGCTTTAAGTGTTTGTTCTGCAAGCTTCAAGTTTGCATTTGCAAAAGCATGATTTAACCATGCTTGCGCAACTTGGCTAATTAAAGCAATTTGCGTTGCATCGCGTGCACTCGACGTTGCTAAATAAGTATCTAAAGCATTGTCTTTTAAGCTACGGACACGACCCCAAAAGTCAAGTTCGTACGCCGTTACACCCAAACCAACATTGTAAGATGAATAAGGGTTATTCGGATCTCGAGTAGGCGTTACTTGACGTAAAACACTACCACTTGCACCAATTGTTGGAAGTTGGTTGTTTTCAGTAATTTGATACTGTTGCTGCGCACGCTGAATGTTTAATGCAGCAATACGTAAATCACGGTTATTAGTCAATGCTAAATCTAACACTTGTAATAAGCGTTGATCTGCAAAGAAATTTTTATAACCTTGTTCAGCAACAGAAGTACCAGAAGCATTGGTATAGCTACTTGGAATACTTGCTTTCACTACGGGCTCTGGGCCACGCATGCTTTGACATGCAGTCAAAGCAAGCGCAAGTGCAGAAACCGCAATGCTACGACCTGAAATAGACCATATTTTTTGCATCACGATGATTGCTCCTGATTATTTTGTTGTTTTGGTTTGTACTTAAAGATACTTCGTACCCAAATATAGAATACAGGGATAAAGAAAATACCAAGAAGTGTTGAGCTAATTACGCCACCAAGTACGCCATAACCCACAGAGTGCTGACTACCTGCACCAGCACCTGAAGCAAGTGCAAGAGGAAGTACACCAAAACCAAAAGCTAAGGTTGTCATAATGATTGGACGTAAACGCATTTTCGCTGCATGTAAAGTTGCATCGAAAAGTTCTTCACCTTTTTCTTGAAGTTCTTTTGCAAACTCAACAATCAAAATCGCATTTTTAGCAGATAGACCAATTACAGCAATTAGGGCAACTTTAAAGTAAATGTTATTCGAAAGATTTGGATCTTTTGTTAATAACATACCTAGATAGGTTAGCAATACTGCACCAACAATACCCAGTGGAATCACCATAATTACAGAGAATGGAATAGACCAACTTTCATACAATGCAGCTAGGCAAAGGAATACGATAAGAATCGAAAGTGCCATTAGGAATGGAGTTTGAGAGCCAGAATCACGTTCTTCTAGAGATAAACCAGTCCACTCATAATCGAAGCCTTGCAAGCCCATAGATGGTAACTTAGCCGCAATTTCTTCCATTGCTAACATTGCATCACCAGAACTGACACCAGGAGCCGGTGTACCTTGAATGTTCATAGAGGCAATACCGTTATAACGCTCAAGACGCGGTGAACCATAAGTCCATTCGCCAGTTGCGAATGCAGAGAATGGAACCATAGTGCCTTGGTTGTTACGAACGTACCATTTGTTCAAGTCTTCAGGCACCATACGTGCATTTGCTTCGCCTTGAACATAAACTTTCTTCACACGACCACGATCAACGAAGTCATTAATGTAAGAACCACTCCAAGCCATACCCATAGTCGCATTGATTTCCGCAATACTAATGCCCATAGCACCTGCTTGCGCTTGATCTACAGTGATTTTGTATTGAGGAGTATCCTCTTGGCCATTTGGACGTACGCCTGTTAAGCGCTTATCTTGAGCCGCTAAACCAAGAATGGTATTTCGTGCAGCAAGAAGAGCATCGTGACCTTGACCACCTGCATCCTTAAGTTGGAAGTTAAAGCCTGCACTTACACCCAATTCAGGCATTGCAGGAAGTTGTAATGGCATGATGTAAGATGCATCTTTCACAATCATGTTCAGCGCCATACCACGTTGGATAATTGCACCTACTTGTGATTCTGGTGTAGTACGTTCGCTCCAATCTTTCAATTTAATGAAAGCAAGACCAGCATTTTGACCAACACCTGTAAACGAGAAGCCCGCTACACTAAATACAGATTCGACATAATCTTTTTCATTGTTCAAGAAATAGTTAGTCATTGCTGTAACGGTTTTATCTGTACGGTCTAAAGATGCGTTTGGCGGTAATTGAACTAAGGTCATCACGACACCTTGGTCTTCATCTGGAAGGAATGAAGTCGGTAGTTTTGTGAATAACAGTCCCATTACTGCAATAACAGCAACATAAATCACGCCAGAGAAGACTTTCGCGTGTGTTAAGCGGTTTACACCACCTTGGTATTTGGTTGCTAGCTTGTCAAAATTAGTATTGAACGAACGGAAGAAACGAGCAAAGAAACCATTGCTTTCAGCTTTGTTTGGATCATGTTGTTTTAACATGGTGGCACAAAGCGCAGGTGTAAATGTAAGTGCAACAATTAATGAAAGAATCATTGCAGTTACAAGTGTTACAGAGAATTGACGATAAATTACACCTGTTGTACCACTCATGAATGCCATTGGTACGAATACTGCAGTCAATACAGAAGTAATACCAATTAACGCACCTGAAATTTGCTTCATTGAATTTTCAGTGGCTGTAACAGGATCTAAATGTTCCTCAACCATTAATCGTTCAACGTTTTCGACCACAACAATCGCATCATCTACCAATAGACCAATGGCAAGAACCATTGCGAACATAGTGAGCGTGTTAATTGAGAAACCGAATACATTAATAACTGCAAATGTACCTAATACAACAACAGGAACTGCCATTGTTGGAATAATCGTGGCACGCCAGTTTTGCAAGAATAAGAACATTACAAGGAATACAAGTACAACAGCTTCGATTAACGTGTGTACTACACTTTCAATTGAAAGTTGAATAAACGGCGTTGTATCGAATGCCAGTTGGTCTTTCATGCCTTCTGGGTAGTTATGACGTAACTCGCTTAAACGTGCTTCAACAGCTTTTGCTGTATCGAGTGCATTCGCACCTGTCGCAAGTTTAATTGCAACACCACCAGCAGCCTTACCATTAAATTTAGAATCGAATTGGTAGTTATCTGCACCTAGTTCAACACGAGCAACATCACTTAAGCGAACTTGAGCACCATTTGCTGTGTTTTTAAGGAAGATATTTTTAAACTCTTCAGGTGTTTGTAATAAACTCTGAGCATTTACAGTCGCGTTGAGTACTTGACCTTCAACAGATGGGGCACCACCTAATTGACCTACTGCAACTTGAGCATTTTGAGTACGTAAAGCTGTTGCAATATCACTAGGAGTAACTTGCAAACTTGCCATTTTGGATGGATCCATCCAAATACGCATTGCATAAGAACCACCAAATACTTGTACTTCACCAACACCAGCAACACGGCTAAGCGGTTCTGAAATATTAGAGTTTACATAGTCTTTAATGTCATCTGCAGAAAGGCTGTCATTTGTCGAATAGAATGCTAAAACTTGTAAAAAGCTTGCACCAGATTTCGTTACTTTTACACCTTGACGTTGAACATCTTCAGGTAAAAGGGCAGTTGCAGATTGTAATTTGTTTTGAACTTGAACTTGTGCGATATCTGGATCGACGCCTTGTTCAAAGTTAATTGAAATAGATGCTTGACCGTTACCCGCACTATTTGAAGAAATATAGCGTAAGCCATCTAGACCATTCATCTGTTGTTCAATGATCTGAGTTACAGTATTTTCAACAGTTTCGGCAGATGCACCAGGGTACGTCGCAGAAATTGTGACAGTGGGTGGTGCAATGGTCGGATACTGTGCAATTGGCATTTTTGTTAGGGTAAGAATACCAGCTAACATAATCACCAATGCAATCACCCAAGCAAAAATTGGGCGATGGATAAAGAATTGAGCCATTCAGTCTACCCCTTATTTATTTGAAGTAGCTTTTTGTTCGGTAGTCGCCGCAGGTTGAGCACCTTGAGGAGCAGCACCTTGTGGCTGATATGGTTTAGCAACTACAGCTTGTTCAGGTTTTACTTTCGCAATACCATCAACAATCACTTTGTCACCAGCTTTTAAGCCTTCAGTCACAATCCAGTCTTTACCTTGAGTTGCTACAGTTGTTACAGGACGTGGTTCAACTTGACCCTTCGCATTTACAATCATAGCCATTGCTTGACCTGTTGGCGTGCGAGTAAGCGCTGCCTGAGGAATAAGGTAAGCATTTGGAATTACACCTTGTACGATTTGTGCATTTGCAAACATACCAGGAAGTAGTAAATGATTTGGGTTCGGGAATACTGCACGTAAAGTAACAGTACCAGTATCTGGATTCACGCTTGCATCAGAAAACGCTAAACGACCTTCAACACCATAATCGCTGCCATCTTCAAGCTTTAACTTCACTTTAGTGTTGTTGCTGCTATCTAAACTACCTTTGCTTAATTGTTGACGTAAACGCAATAGCTCAGCGCTAGATTGGTTAATATCAACATAAATAGGGTCTAGACGTTGAACTGTTACTAAAGGCGCTTCTTGGTTTGCTGTTACTAATGCACCAGCAGTGATTGTTGAACGGTTTGTTTGACCTGAAATAGGTGAACGAACAGTTGAATAGCCTAAATTGATTTCAGCATTTTTAACTTCAGCACGAGAAGCTGCAACATCTGCTTCAGCTAATTTTACTTGAGCTACAATGTCATCATATTCTTGTTTAGAAATGGCATTTGTACCTACAAGTTGACGGTAACGACCTTCTTTAATACGTAACACATTTAGGTTTGCTTGTTGGCGAGTTAGAGCAGCACGAGCACTGTCAGCACTTGCACGATTAGTACGAGAGTCAATTTCATACAGCGCTTGACCTTCACGTACATAACTACCTTCAGCAAATAAACGCTTAAGGACAACACCACTTGTTTGTGGGCGTACTTCTGAAATTTCAAATGCAGTTGTACGACCTGAAAGTTCTACAGACTGTTCTACGCTTTGAGGTTGTGCAACGATAACACCAACTTCAGTAGGTGGCATTTGTTGAGCTGCAGCAGCTTGCTGAGCATCCTTGGGATCTTTGCTACAACCAACAAGTGCAATACTTGTTGCTAATGCGCAAGCAGTCAGGGCTGGTGCCCAAAGCTTTGCCGACATCATTCTTCCACCTCAATTAGATTTTCTATCTAAATTATAAATTCTTTTGCACCACAGTATTTGATGGAAATCAGATAGAGCAGTGACGTCCAAATTAAACCTATATCCCGACTAGAAATGACATCGGGATGGACATATATACCTAGGTACAGTCTAGATACCCCAATAAATAAGCATCCACATAAAGTTAATACTTTAAATTGCAGATGTTACAAATTGGTGTGTATAAATAAGTAACCTAAAATTGCAACATAGAAAGTATGTGCGCTTGGGTGTGAATCCCAAAAATTCGACTATTTGGAAGTTTGAGGATGGGCAAAATATGGAGACTAAATATATTAACGTCCAAAGAATTGCAATGCTCTCAACGATTGCCAAAAAGTAGAATGCAATAACCATATATTTTTATAACAAGACATGTATATAACACATTATGTGGCTATAAATAATACAGAAATTGTGTTGCCAATAGTTGATAAATTAACGGTTATTTCATTAAAAAGTCTATTCTAAAAAGACATAAGCGTTAGATAAAGCTTAAGTTAAAAGATTTTAGACTTTGTGTATTTGTATATAAAATACTGATTAATAATAGAAAACAACCTAAATTAGTCGGATTTATTGGCATGTTGAAATTTTTGTTGTTTCAACAGGCTAAAGTGCACCTAATAAGGAAAATAAAGTGTACCCGTCAGTACACTTTTTTTCAAGCGCATATTATTTATTCATATTTCATGTGATTTTGTGTGATAAGCAATGAGTTTAATTACCTAATAATTAGTGATGATATTTTTTACTCTCTTGTTTTTCTTCTATTTCTAACTTGTTTTTAGGCGGCCAAAAGAAATCAGTAGGGCGCGTTAAAAAGTGAGTGAGTACTAATTTTGCTAATGGATTCCATTGTTCAAAACGTACACGACGGGCGCGTAATGCAACAATAATTGTGAGCGTAAAACTGACAAATAAGTTGGTTAATCCAATGAGCAATACACCCAGAAATGAAACAATTATTAAGCCAATTTCCGGTGTGCCATTAATGAGCATTAAACCTTGAATAAAGTTTGCAGAAGCAAATGCAATATGGCGAATATCTAAAGGTAAACCTAAAATATAACCAAGCGTTCCCATACTTCCGAGCATAATACCAAACAGGAAGTTACCTGCTAGTGCACCTAGGTTACGCTCAATATATTGAGCGAATTTATCTAAGCGTTCTTGTTTTATGTATTTGCGAAGTTGAGGATGAGCCTGAATACGTGGTCCAACTTTACGATAGACGGCCATATTATCGAAATAACCAGCCAACAACCCAGAGAAGAAAAGACAAACACCTGCAATAGCAGCATGAGGAACAGCTAAAGAGGTAAATGGATTTAAATCATGTAAAGTTTTTGTAGCTTTGTAATGGTTCATTAAAGGTTCATGTAAGGTAAAATCCCAAAACATGACAATAATGGCGGCAACAGGAATCGCAATAGAGATATTTCCTAAAATTGCCACAAATTGGGTTCGAATAATATTAATAATTAGCGCAGCAAGTTCTGCAATTTGCGCTGTTTTAGAACCTTTTTGATGCTGTACGGTAGATGCAAGTGCTGCTGCCGTCATCGCAGGTTGTTTGGTTGCAACGGTAAAATGCAAAACATGAATGAGCATGAATCCTAGTGAGTAATTCATGCTATATGAAAATGCTTGCATTAATGGTGCTAAAGATGCGCGAGCCATTAATACTTTTAAAGTTGCCATAGTGGCAATAATCACGCCTGCGCCAGCAGCCGATTTATACATTCCGAAAAATCCAGATTTATCTGTACTTACGTAATGTTCACCAGTTTTACTCGCATTTTCTGTTACTTGAAGTGCAATAAGTTCGCTGTTAGTGACCAATAATGAACGAACACTACGTTCGCTATAAATGGCAGTTGTAATATCGTTTAACAGCCAGCCTAAAGAGTTGTAACGAACATCATCTTTTTCAACAATGAAGTTAATTAAAATTTCTATGCGTTCTAGGCATTGTTCAAGCAATGAAAGTAAATAAGTTAAGCTAATACTCACGCCAATACGCTTGGTCGATCTACGGATTTTTGCAGTAACATCTTTACATTGTTCAAGCATTACTAGAGCTTGAGCTGCATCGGGTGGGATAATGGCAACTAAATTATTGTCATTTAAATGACGCTGTTTATATTGCTGAATAAAATCATTGATTTCACGGTTTTGAACCAAAAATGGAGATTCATATTCAGTTAATTCTGGGTGTGCATTAATAAATTCAGGATATAACCCAATACCGCTTACACGATAAGATAAAACGGTAATCGCTTTAATAATTTCACTACGGATTAGCCGTTTTTCTTCTTGGTTGCTATGACCTTGATTAAGTAATCTGAAAAGTTGTTGCCACTGTTTATCTTCAATGCTGTCTAACCAATATTGATCTGAATATTGATGAAAAACTCGACGTACAAGTTCTTGAAGTTGGCTTTCATCACTTATAAGCGGAAGAAAATGAGAGCCTAAGCGTTGGAAAATTTGGTTCCAAAAACCTTCTAAAGACAAAATACCGGTATCGGCATAAAGACTCGTTTGTTTGTATTGGCTAATAAGTTTTAAAACAAAACTTTGTAAGGTAGATGCTGCGTCTGGTGTAATTAAAATGGCTTGAACAAAGGCATTAAATTTTGCCTGAACTTCGTCTTGATTTCGGGTGTCATTAGGACGAATACGGTCCACTAACTCAATAAGCAAAGCATCATCTAAAACAGCTTGATTTTGATCAAGCTGTTCTTGCATTTCTAGGAATAAATCATTGAGTTTTATATGCATAAGCAAGTATTAAATCTTTCTTTAAATGAGCTGTAAGATTTGGCTATGCTTTATTGAATACGGTTTAAAGCTAATTTAGCCAAATTTTCAAGAGCTTGACGATATGGTGTATTTGGTAAGACAGCTAAAGCTTGAAGTGCTGCTTCTGTTTCTTCAGTTGCACGTTTGCGGCAATAATCTAGTGCACCTGAAGATTGTACAATTGAAATAACACGTTCTAAGTTTTCTGTTCCGCCAGTAGCAATACTTTTTCGAACAATTTCACGCTCTTCACCAGAGGTATTTGCTAAAGCTGAGATTAAAGGCAAAGTAGGTTTACCTTCCATTAAATCATCACCAATATTTTTACCTAATGTTTCAGCATCTGAAGTGTAATCCAAAATGTCATCAATAATTTGGAAGGCATTACCAAAGTGACCTGCGTATTTACGTAATGGTTCACGGAATTGATCTTTCCCACTTAAAATTGCTGAACCTTCGGTTGCTAGTTCAAATAAGCGTGAAGTTTTGCCGTGGATAATACTTAAATAAGTTTCTTCTGTTGTGTCTGGTTGGTGTTGAGATTGTAATTGTAAAACTTCGCCTTCAGCAATTTCACATGTTCCTGTAGAGAAATCTTTTAATAAGCTCATGTTGTCTAAATCAACCAAAAGATCGAATGAGCGTGAAATTAGAAAATCACCTACTAAAACAGCTGTTTGATTATTCCAAGTTGCATTTGCAGTAGGGCGTCCACGACGTAAACCAGACTCATCCACAACATCATCATGAACTAAAGTTGCTGTATGAAGCATCTCAATAATTGCAGCAAGTTTTGTGTGTTTTTCTAAGTTTTCTTCACCACATGCTTTTGCAGCAAGTAAGCACATAATTGGGCGCATGCGCTTACCGCCAGCTTCAACAACATGCTTACTAACAGCCATGACTAAAGCAACTTTTGAAGTAATCCCTTCGTTAATAAATGTATCCATCGCGGCAAAATCAGAAGCAACAGGAGCGAGAATGTCTTGCTTAAAATCGATGGTCATGTGAAGAGGAACCTCATTTTTTGGAATTGGAACTTAGTTTAACAAATATCTAAAGCTTACAAGCATCATTGCAGATTAATGCAACCAAATCATACAATTTTAACTATAGCCTGAGAATAGTAACAGGAGTTGAACGTGTAATTAAATATATCAACAACAAACACATTATTTATTATGCTTATTTTACTCTTGTTTTCTTTAAATTGGATGGTTGTTCTTTGTATGAAATACATTCAAATATGAAAAAGGATGGGTGTTTATAAAATAATCAGTGAGCTTTATCATTTTTTAAGGCAAATCACTTGTTGTTTTTTTGAATATCGCTTAAAATCTCTGCCCTTGTATAACCCCCAGTGGCGTACGTCTTAAGTTCGGTATATTCCTTTATCGGCACGACGACACGGGTAAGTTGGAGTACATTATGTACGCAGTAATCCAAAGCGGTGGTAAACAGCACCGTGTAGTTGAGGGTGAAACCCTTAAAGTAGAATTATTGAAAGCTGAAACTGGCGCTACAATTACGTTTGATGACGTATTAATGTTAGTGAATGGCGAAAGCATTCAAATCGGTGCTCCAGTTGTTGCTGGTGCTACTGTAACTGCTGAAGTAGTTAGTCATGGTCGTCACGACAAAATCCGCATTATCAAAATGCGTCGTCGTAAACACTATCGTAAACAACAAGGTCACCGTCAATGGTTCACTGAGTTGAAAATTACAGCTATTTCAGGCTAATTACGAGGAGTAAATAGACATGGCAACTAAAAAAGCCGGTGGTTCGACTAAAAACGGTCGTGACTCGAATCCTAAAATGTTAGGTGTTAAAATGTACGGCGGTCAATCTGTGACTGCTGGTAACATTATCGTTCGTCAACGTGGTACAGAATTCCACGCTGGTCAAAACGTAGGTATGGGCCGTGACCATACTTTGTTCGCGACTGCTGACGGCGTAATCAAATTCGAAGTGAAAGGCCAATTCGGTCGTCGCTACGTATCTGTTGAAGCGTAAGCTTTAGTAGAAAAAGACCCGCTTTATTGCGGGTTTTTTTATGCCTTTAAAATGTAAAAATTAGTTAGTTATCTTCATCATGATGGATGAAATACGACTTTTAATACTAATAACAATACAAAACTTCTTATTATCTCTAAATTTAGCGATATATTTTAGTTTAAGATAAAAGTCATAAAACGAATTGCGTTGTGCAAATATAAAAGGTGAATGTATGAATATGCTTCGTAAAACAATCTGTGCTGTAGCTATTGGAGCTGCAACTTTGGCACCCGTGATGAGTACGTCTGTTTTTGCTGCAACGCCTGTAGCAGCATCGGAGCAACAAGCAGCAGCTAGCTTGGTGAAACAATTAGAAAGTTTACAAAATATTTCTGCTAATTTTGAGCAAAAGACTACAGTTGAAAATGCTAAACCAGTAAAAAATAAAGGGCTGTCATCTCAGCACATGAATCAAACTTTTAAAGGTGTGATGAAAGTTGCGTCACCTGGTAAGTTTTATTGGGAAATTACATCTCCTGTAAAACAAACGATTGTGACATCGGGAAAAACAATTTGGATTTATGATCCAGATTTACAACAAGCTGTTCGTCAAAGTTTAGATGAGCAAGTTTCAAATACGCCTGCGTTATTGTTATCTGGTAATACAAGTCAAATTATGAAGACCTATCGTATTACTCAGCCGAATAAATCAAAAACTTATTACACGCTGTATCCGAAACAAAAAGATGGTGCATTTCAAAGTTTAACAATTAGCTTTGGAGCAAAAAGTGCGCCTACGCTCATGATTTTGCAAGATTCATTGGGGCAAACAACTTATGTGCGCTTTAGTAATGTTAAAGTGAATGCGGGTGTGTCATCTTCAATCTTTAATTTCACACCGCCAAAAGGCACCGATATTATTGATCAATAAGTATTTATGACTTTAAAAAGCAGCGGAAACGTTGCTTTTTTTATGTAAATTGATAAAGCATTGCTTGTTAATACAAACAATACTATTTCGTTGTTCCATGTGGCGCTACTAGTTTGTATAGTGTGATTATAGTTGTAAGAAAATAATATTTTGGGGGATGAAATGCTAGGTTCACAATATAAAGTGTTAGGGCTTGTCACTGCGATGATACTTGTGGGTGGTATTTCAGGGTGTAAACCTGTGAATGAGCCTGTAAATGATGGCTCATCAAAAAAGGCAGAAGTTACTGACAGCGCAACTCCAGTCATTATTTCAAAAGTGGTACCAATGGAGCTACCAAGTGCTGAAGTATGTTTACCTGAGGGATGTACACAATATAGTATTCAAAATGTTGAAACGAATATTGATTGGATTAATGACTACTTTACAGATCGTATTCACAAAGCAGATCCAATAGCATTTGAACCAAAATCTGCGGAAAAAGTTGTTTTTAGTGATCCTGAAAATGTGGGTTTAAGCCAAAGAACCACAACTGTTCGTTTTATTAGTCAATTTGGTAATATCGCAACTTTCACTATTGATAGTTATATCTACAATGCAGGTGCTGCACATGGTATGTATCATACCGAATATGTAAATTTTGATTTAAAAAATAAAAAGCGTTTATCACTTGAAGATATCGTGATGAAAGATGCTCAGCCTAAAATTTTAAACGCATTATATGATTCAAATTCAATTTGGTTGGAAAATCATGTGATTGAGCGTGCAAGACTTCAATTAAGCGATAATTTTTATTATGGCGTAAATGGTATTGTCTTTGTTTATCCGCTGTATGAGCTTGCAAGTTATGCTGAAGGTATGAGTGAGTTAACATTGCCTTATAGATCTGCAAAAGCATTATTTAAGCCAGAATTTATGCCTAGTTTGCCAAAGTATGTAAATCTGTAATATTTCAATGAGATCTGTATTTTATTGTTCTAATAAGGTGCATGTGTAAGCTGTTTCACTATATTTTTTGCTATGAAGAGCTTACACTATAGCCAGTTTTTTTCTTTCCAAAAGATTGGCTATGATCGACCCAAAATTACTCAGAAATAATATTGAAGCTGTAAATTTAGCTTTAGCTAAACGTGGTGTCCAACTGAATGTTGAAGAGTGGGCATCTTTAGAAGCTCGTCGTAAAGAAATTCAATCGAAGACAGAGTCATTACAAGCAGAACGTAATGCGGGCGCAAAACAAGTCGGTCAAATTAAAAAATCCGGTGGTGATGCATCTGAAATCATGGCGCGCATGTCTGCGATTGGTGATGAAATTAAGGCTGCTGAAGTTGCTCTTGCAGAATTACTTGCAGAAATTGAAGCAAAGTCTTTATCTATTCCTAATTTGCCACACGAATCTGTTCCAGAAGGTAAAGATGAAAACGATAACGTTGAAGTCTTGAAATGGGGCATGCCTCGTCAATTTGATTTTGATGTGAAAGATCATACTGACCTTGGCGAAATGATGGGTGGTTTAGAATTTGAAACTGCAACGAAGCTTACAGGTTCTCGTTTCAGTGTTCTAAAAGGTCCTTTAGCGCGTTTACAGCGTGCTTTAACACAATTTATGTTAGATACGCACACACTTAAAAATGGTTATACAGAAGCGTATGTTCCATATTTAGTGAATGCAGACTCTTTACGTGGTACAGGTCAACTTCCTAAATTTGAAGAAGATTTGTTTAAACTTCAAGGCGAAAAAGAATTTTATTTAATTCCAACTGCTGAAGTACCTGTAACGAACTTTGTACGTGATGAAATTATCGATGCAGATCGTTTACCACTTAAATATGCAGCGCATACACCTTGTTTCCGTAGTGAAGCGGGTTCTTATGGTCGCGATACCCGTGGTTTAATTCGTCAGCACCAATTCGACAAAGTTGAAATGGTTCAAATTGTTAAACCTGAAACATCTTTAGATGCTTTGGAAGAGTTAACTGGTCACGCTGAAGGCATTTTGCAAGCTTTAGGTCTACCTTACCGTAAAGTTGTACTTTGTGGTGGTGATATGGGCTTTGGTGCAATTAAAACTTATGATTTAGAAGTTTGGGTGCCAAGTCAAAATACATACCGTGAAATTTCATCTTGTTCATGTATGGGTGATTTCCAAGCACGTCGTATGAAAGCACGTTACCGTGTAGACCAAAAGAAAACTGAATTTATTCATACATTAAATGGTTCTGGTTTGGCTGTTGGTCGTACATTACTTGCAGTAATGGAAAACTACCAACGTGCAGATGGTTCAATTGAAATTCCTGAAGCATTACGTCCATACATGGGCGGTGCTACTTACATCGACTAATAGGTCTTTGTAAGTTCGATAAAGTGCACAAAATTTTGTGCACTTTTGTTTTAAACAGTCAGATAAAGTTTTGAGGTATTTCGTGGATATTTTTCCAATCTCTTTAAAGTTGCAACAGCAACCTTGTCTGATTGTCGGTGGTGGACGAATCGCTTACCGAAAAGCAGTTTTACTTGCAAAAGCGGGTGCGGAAATTCATGTAGTTGCACCTGAAATTGAAGAAAGCTTGTTAGATTTGGTTCATAAAAGCCAAGGGCAATATGTTCAAGCACCATTTTCTTTAGATATTCCATTACGTCCATATAGACTTGTGATTGCAGCAACAAACGACAAAGCTGTTAATGCAACTGTGTTTGAAGTCTGTGAAGCTGAAAATATTCTTGTGAATAGTGTGGATGATCCTCCGCATTGTCGCTTTATGGTTCCTGCAATTGTAGACCGTTCACCTTTGGTGATTTCAATTGCAAGTAATGGAACATCGCCTGTTTTATCTCGTCAAATTCGAACGCAATTAGAAAGTACAATTCCACATGGAATGGGTAAGCTTGCTGAGTTTTCAGGAAAATGGCGCAGTGCGGTAAAAGCTAAAATTCTAAATCCTGATGAACGTCGTATTTTTTGGGAAGATTTGTACGCAAGTCCACTCAAAGAACAGGTGTTTAATGACAATATTGCAGAAGCAGATCGTTTAATTGAACGAGCGTTAATTGAATGGCAAAAACCAAAAGGTGAAGTTTATTTGGTAGGTGCAGGACCGGGTGATCCTGAACTATTAACACTGAAAGCTTTGCGTTTAATGCAACAAGCAGATGTTGTGATTTACGATCGTTTGGTTTCACAGCCTATTATGGATTTATGTCGCCGTGATGCTGAAAAAATTTATGTCGGTAAAGCACGATCAAATCATGCTGTTCCACAAGACGGAATTAATGCCTTACTTGTGAAATACGCGAGTGAAGGTAAACGAGTTTGCCGCTTAAAAGGTGGAGATCCATTTATTTTTGGTCGTGGTGGTGAAGAAATTCAAGAACTATTTGATGCGGGTGTTGCATTCCAAGTTGTTCCTGGTATCACTGCTGCATCGGGCTGTTCTGCTTATGCAGGCATTCCGCTAACGCACCGCGATTATGCGCAAAGTGTACGTTTCTTAACAGGACACTTAAAAGAAGGTTCGCCAGAACTTCCTTGGAATGAGCTTGTTTATGAAAACCAAACGCTTGTGCTTTATATGGGGTTGGTTGGATTAGAAAAAATCTGCGCTAAGTTGATAGAACATGGTCAACGACCAAATATGCCTGTTGCATTGATTTCGAAGGGAACAACACCACAGCAAAAAGTAGTGGTGGGAACTTTGGAAGATATTGCATCTAAAGTTGCAGAACATCAAATTCAAGCACCAACTTTAACCATTATTGGTGAAGTGGTAAGCTTGCGTGAACAATTACAGTGGCAAGGCTAATCGTCTTGTTGCATTGAAAAGAGAAGAGAAAGCCTGTGATTCATGTAGTTTTATATGAGCCTGAAATTCCAAGTAATACAGGGAATATCATTCGTTTATGTGCGAATACAGGCGCACAACTGCATTTGGTTAAACCTTTGGGTTTTGAGCTAGATGATAAAAAATTGAAACGTGCAGGTTTGGATTATCACGAATATGCGCGTATGCAAATTTGGGAAAATTTTGATGAATGTCTTGCGAACTTAAAATCGCAAGGAATTGAGCTAGATGCAATTTATCCTTTAACGACAAAGGGTTCTGAAACACCTCATACATCAAATTTAAACCGTCCTGTTGCTTTATTGATGGGGCCTGAAACACGTGGTTTACCTGAAAATATTCGTATGATGTTTCCTCAAAATCATTGGATCTGTTTACCAATGGCAGCGAACTCACGTAGTTTAAACTTGTCGAATGCAACTGCTGTTATTTTGTATGAAGCTTGGCGTCAGCAAGATTTTAAAGCACTTATATAATTTTGTTTACATATTTAAAGTCACCGAAAGGTGGCTTTTTTTATCTGATGAATTAATAATTATGTAAAGCTTTTTTAACATGGCTTTGTGAATAATAAAATAGTGTGTATAAGAGCGATATAGCTAATATTTGAGGGTGATTGACGTTGTTAAAAAAATTAAAAAAAATAAATATTTCTATATTTTGCTTAACACTGATGTTTGGTGTTGTTCATGCAGATGAGCCTGTTGTGAATAATCAGCCATTAACTAAAGCAGAAATACAACAAGGTATACTTGTGATGAAGCAAGATTTACATGACCGCATAGATGCGTGGGGTGCAAACTTAAAGGCTGAAGATTTTGAAAGAGGTATATTTTCTGGTCGTCAATTAAATAAGCAAAAGCGCCAAGAAGTTTGTGGGATTTTTCAAGGCGTGATTGATCGTAGTTATAAGCTTGCTGTAGAAAATAAAGCTCGTTTACCTGAAAGTGATCATAAAATTATTGAAGATAGAAATTTATTTATTCAAAGTTTTGGATATAAAAATAATATTGTAGATACCCAAATGGGTTTTAATTGTCGTTTACGTTAAAACGTAGAAATTATCTTTATATTATGGGAATAAAAAAGGCGCATGAAGCGCCTTTTTTATTTTTGAATTAATCTGATGTAGGTTAATCAAATTCGTTATGTTGTGGAGCAGGGTGTTTGAAACCTTTAGTTTTATAACCAAGGTATAAAATACCGAACATTGCCCACCATAAACCGTATTTCAATGCTGTTTCTTCAATTTCTAGCCACATCGCAAAAATACTGATGAAACCTAGAAGCGGAATAACAACAAAGCTAATAATGTCTTTGGTTGTTTTAGTGCGGCCATCACGTAATGCGTAACGTGAAATTACAGATAAGTTCACGAATGTAAATGCAGTTAAGGCACCAAAGCTAATCATAGAAATAACAATGTCTAAGTCCATGAAGCCAGCTGTTAATGCAACCGCACCAACAATCATAATGTTATATGATGGTGTGAAATTTTTCGGACTAATGTGACCAAAAATCTTCTTGTTAATTACGCCATCACGACCCATTACGTACATTAAGCGAGATACACCTGCGTGTGCAGAAATACCTGAAGCCATTACAGTCACAATTGCGAATGCAAGAACATAAGCTTGGAAAAGTGATCCACCTACCAGTAATAAAATTTCTGGTTGAGTTTCAGCAATATTCTTAAAGTATGAACCTGGCGCATTCGGGAAATACAACTGCATGAAGTATGTGCTAACAATGAAAATGATACCTGCAATTAATGCAGTTAAGAAAATAGCTTTTGGTAAAGTCTTTTCTGTATCTTTTGTTTCTTCAGCTAGAGAACTTAACGAGTCAAAACCTGTGAATGAGAAACACAGTAAAGTTGCACCAGTAATTAATGGAGCGACAGCAGTAAGCTCATTCCAGAAAGGATCTAAACTCCATAGCTGATAACGTGTTTCTGATGTAATAGGGCCATCAGCATTGAAGCCAGCTTGTAATTTAGTAAAAATGAGGTAAGTAAATGCAGCAATTACAATTAGCTGAATTAATACAATTAAGCTGTTAAAATTTGCAACAAATTTAGCACCGCGAAGGTTAATACCTGTCATAAATGCTGTAAGTACAATTACCCATACCCAGTGGTTAACATCTGGGAATAATGCTTCAAGGTAAATTACCGCAAGGATAATATTTACCATTGGAGAAAGTAGATAATCTAACCAAGAAGACCAACCCACCATGAAACCAACGTTCGGGTGAATTGATTTTTGTGCATAGGTATATGCTGAACCTGACGATGGGTAACGGCGAATCATATGACCGTAACTAATCGAGGTAAATAAAATTGCAATAAGAGCAACAATGTATGAAGTTGGCACATGGAAGTGACTTTCTTCAGATACTAAGCCAAACGTATCAAACAATGTCATTGGTTGGATGTATGCCAAACCAATGATAATGATGTGCCAAAGACCTAATGTCTTTTGCAGTTTAGCTGTCGATTGAGTCCCAGAGATATTTGTCAACGGCGTTATCCTCTTAATCGTTGATCAAGGATCAGTCATGTTATAAGGATCGTTTGAGACGAACGATCCCCCCTACATTTGAAACAAAGTGCGCCAATCTACTCTAAATTGAAGCAGTTTGCTAGTAACTTTCTGAATTTTTTTAGCAAACTTTCTGCCAAGTTTTTTTCAAAAAATTAATTATTTGATAACATAATGAAAAGCCTGATGTTTAAAAAATCATCAGGCCTATTTTTGCTATATTGTCCTATTTTTTTTAATTTACCAAGCCTTTTTTAGAATAGTTTTTAGCTCTTCTAAATTTGCTTCTTTAGGATTGTAAATAATAGAACCATCATTGAGTGCCTTTTCAGCAACTTCATCTAATTGTGCTTCAGAAACTTTAGCAGTTTCACGTAAATTACGTGGCAATTTAGTTAATGCATATAAACGATCACGCATTGCTAAAATACCTGAAATTGTTTTTTCTGCACGTAAATGGGCAGGGGTTTGCGCATAAACATCTGCACCAGAAAGGTGCAGTAAAAGTTCGGCAATTTTATCGCCGTTTACATCTTTGTTGTATTCCAGCACATAAGGCAAGAATAAATTCATGCATAAACCATGTGGCAAGTGTGCAACTGCACCTAAAGCATGTCCTAGTGAATGTACAAGTCCAACCATTGAGTTAGAGAAAGCAATTCCCGCCATTGTTGAAGCTTGTGCAAGTTCAAGACGACCTTCTGCATCTGATGGATTATCTAAAACATTAAAAAGATTTTTACTGATTTTTTGAATTGCAGCAGTTGCATATGCATCTGAAATTGGATTGGCTGCCATGCATGAATAAGCTTCAATAGCATGTGTTAATGCATCCATTGCAGTCATAGCGGTTAAATGCGGTGGCAGTGTTTGCGTCATGCGTGGGTCTAAAATGGCAGCATGAGGCATTAAATAATATGAAGCAAATGCAAGTTTTACATTTTTCACAGGGTCGGAAACAACAGCAACCATAGTTACTTCAGAACCAGTGCCAGAAGTTGTTGGAATAACGAAAAATGGTTTTAGTGGTTTTGGTAAATTGTGCGCGCCCGAGTATTTTAGTAAATCATTTCCACCTTCGGATACTAAAATATTGGTGGCCTTAGATGTATCAATTACAGAACCGCCACCAACAGCAATAATGGCATCACAATTATTTTCGCGATAAAACTGTGCAGCCTTTTGCACTGTTTCTAGGCTTGAATCTGGTGGTACATCATCAAAAATATAACCAATATTGGTATCGGTAGACTCAAACGCGGTTTCAATTGGAGCAAGTAAATTATTACTACGCACGCCTTTGTCTGTAATAATCATTGGGCGTTTTGCGCCTAATGTTGAAAGCTCAAAAGGAATGTGCTCGAGTGCCGCATGACCAGCAATGACTTTTACAGGGCAGAAAAATTCATAATACGATTTGGTCATGATTAAGCACTCCGTTTAAAATATGATTGTGCAACTTTTAAGTAAATATTGGCAGCGCCTGTTAATTTATCTTTTAAGCTTAAATGTGTTGGATATTCTTTTACTGCAAGCTCTGCAAGAATTTTTGGTAAAATGAGAGATTCCATTTTATTTAAACAACGAACTAAACGAATGGCGTAAGATAAATCACCATCTGCAATCATTCGGTCGTTGGCAAAAGCTTGCGCTGTACTTTCTTGAAATGAAAATACAAGATAGGCATGGCTTAAATGTTTAAATGTGATTGTTAAGTCTGGCTTGGTTTCACTTGATGAAAGTAAAACAAGTTGATGATCTTCCGTGACTTTGGCGATAAAAGCAGGGCCACTGGGGAAGACGTTCATTGAGAGCACAAAGTTCGTTGGAAATTTTGCAACTTCCTGTTGAATTTCTTGATCGACTTGACTAGCCATAACTAAACCACGTCCAATCACATCCATCATGAGTTTAACGTAGGCTTGTTGAAAAGCGGGCTTTACGGATTTATTAGAAATCACAATTGCATCCCATTTAACAATAATTATTTATTTAGAGTATTTACTCTAAAATATTTTAGGTAGAAATGCAAAGTTATTCAATTAATATTGAATGACCTGTACGTCATTAAAGTAACCACTGTTTTGAAAATTTTCAATTACATCAGCACTTAGCTTTGTAAATTTTGGATAATCTTGCATTAAATCCATCATGCGAACCATTTCAAGCCCTGCATAACCACATGGATTAATCGTGTGGAAGCCCATCAATTCACAATCAATATTTAATGCTAAACCGTGGTAGCTACGACCTTTCCGAATTTTAAAGCCCAAAGAGCCAATTTTGCGTTCATCGACATATACGCCGGGTGCATCTGGTTTTGAGTATGCTGTTATATTGTATCTTTTAGCGAGATCTATCATCAGATTTTCAGCATAAGTCACTAATGTTCTTACATTCCAACCTAAACGGTTTAAGTCGAACATAAAATAAATGACCATTTGACCAGGGCCATGCCAAGTAACTTGTCCGCCACGATCTGTTTGTACAACTGGAATATTTGAAGGAATTAATATGTGTTCAGGTTTGCCTGCTTGACCCTGAGTAAGTACATCATGATGTTGTAAAATCCATAATTCATCTGGCGTAGATTCATCACGATTTTCAGTCAAGCTTTTCATTTCATGAAAGCGCGCTTCGTAATCTGTTAAGTCGTTATATTGGCGAATGACAAGATTTGGCTTTGAAACAGCATTCAATGTTGATGCATCCTTAAAATACATAAATACAGTTTTATTATAGTAAATTGATGAGACAAAGAGGGGAAATGTTGCATATCAAATTGATATAAAAAACACGCTCGAAAGCGTGTTTTAAAATTAAAGTGCTGTCTTAATTAAAGGACAAGCTGCTAAGTCGGCATAAAGCTGATGCACTTGCTCTAATGCTTCAAAACGCAATTGAGCTGTAAGGGAATGATACTTACCTGTGCGTGATGGCTGAGTGTTAATAGTGTCAGCATCGAAATCAGGGAAGTGTTTAACCAAAATTTCGAGAACAGCAACACGTAAGTCATCGCCTGCCAAACCAATGAGTTTGATAGGATAATCCATTGGGAAGACCCAAAGATGTTCTTGTAATTCGCGAGATGGTGTACGGTCTAACATTGTAGTCCCCCTTTATATCAAACGCCTGCAAGAGTGCAGGCGTTGTGTTTCTCTTCATTACTAAATGGAGATGAAAGTTTAATTTTCAAGTCTCCATTTTGTAATCAAAAATTAGTCATTTTCTAGGAATGAACGAAGGTGTTCAGAACGAGAAGGGTGACGTAATTTACGTAAAGCTTTTGCTTCAATCTGACGAATACGTTCACGTGTTACATCAAACTGTTTACCTACTTCTTCTAAAGTATGGTCGGTTGGCATATCGATACCGAAACGCATTTTTAAGACTTTTGCTTCACGTTCAGTTAAGTTTTCTAAAACTTCACGTGTTGCTTCTTTAAGTCCTTCAGAAGTTGCAGCATCAATTGGGGATGTGATGTTGCCATCTTCAATGAAGTCACCAAGATGCGAATCTTCATCATCACCAATTGGTGTTTCCATTGAAATCGGTTCTTTCGCAATTTTTAGAACTTTACGAACTTTAACTTCGTCCATTTCTAAACGTTCGCCTAGTTCTTCAGGAGTAGGCTCACGACCCATTTCTTGAAGTAATTGACGAGATACACGGTTGATCTTGTTGATTGTTTCGATCATGTGTACTGGAATACGAATCGTACGCGCTTGATCGGCAATAGAACGTGTAATTGCTTGACGAATCCACCATGTTGCATAAGTTGAGAACTTATAACCACGACGGTATTCAAACTTGTCTACCGCTTTCATCAAGCCGATGTTACCTTCTTGAATCAAGTCGAGGAATTGTAAACCACGGTTGGTATATTTTTTCGCAATCGAAATTACCAAACGTAAGTTTGCTTCAACCATTTCTTTCTTAGCACGACGAGCTTTCGCTTCACCAACTGCCATACGTTTAGAAATTTCTTTAATTTCTTTAACGCTTAAACCTAGGTCTTTCTCAATGTCAGCAATCTTTTGTTGGAAAGCTAAAACATCAGGACGAACTTTTTCTAAATAAGGGCGCAATTCAGCAGGTGTTTTTGCAATTTGCTCATCTAACCATGCAAAGTTAGATTCTTGACCTGGGAATGATGTACGGAATTGATTACGGTCCATACGACCACGACGAACTGCATAACGCATAGTTTCACGTTCTGAAGTACGAATGTTCTCATGTGTGCCACGAATCATTTCAGAAATGATGTCAAATAAACGAGGTGTGAATTTGAACATCATAAATACGTCAGCAAGCGCTTCTAGTGCTGCTGCACCTTCTTTGCTGTTACGACCATGCTTTTCAAAAATAGTACTAGCATTTTGCCAAACTTTCTCAAGTTCAGTGAAACGTGCTTTTGCAATTTCAGGATCTGGACCAGACTCACCTTCAGAATCATCATCACTTTCAGATTCTTCATCTTCATCATCGTCAAGTTTAACGTCTTTTGTCGTTTTAGTTGTTGCTTCTTCTGTTTCGAGTTCAGCTTCTTCTTCTAAAACTTCAGGAATTTCTTCATCACTTTCAGGGTCTAAATAACCAGAAAGAATGTCAGCAAGACGACGTTCACCTGCTTCGTAATCTTTGTATTCTTGAAGTACGACTTCAACAGCATTTGGCCAGTAAGCGATTGAATGAAGGACATCTCGAATACCTTCTTCAATACGTTTAGCAATACTGATTTCGCCTTCACGTGTTAAAAGTTCAACTGTACCCATTTCACGCATATACATACGAACAGGGTCAGTTGTACGACCTGGCTCATTTTCTACAGAGGCAAGTACTGCGGCAGCTTCTTCTTCAGCTACTTCATCGGCAGCTTCGCTGTTGCCTTCAAACATCGTATCATCAGATTCAGGCGCACGCTCATGTACAGGAATACCAACGTCTTGAAGCATTTGAATAATGTCTTCAATCTGTTCGCTCTCTGTAATAGAGTCGGGTAGATGATCGTTAACCTCGGCATAAGTTAAGTAACCTTGCTCTTTGCCTCGGCTAATCAGAGCCGCTACTTGCGAAGTAGGGGAATTCATATCGCTCATCTTTGCTTACTCTTTGTTGAATCTGTGGCGTGGAAAAACCGTGCATGATAGCACAATTTGCTTCAAATAGCTTTTGAATTGATCGGTCAAACCAAATTTTATTAAAATGTCTGAATTAACAATTGTATATAAATATGGGGCCAGACTTCGTTTTTTCAAGTCTTGCTTCCTGTTTAAGCTAAAATATTTTTGTAATTTTACCATAACAATAATAGCAAATTTAGTAATGAATAAATACACGATATCTAAGAATATTTTCAAGTGTAAAATCGTGAAAAAAAGAAGATAAATTAAATATTTCTTGACAAGTTTTGTAAAGAACGATAAATAGCGCCTAGACCCATTCACTTTTTTCATTCAGAGGTAGTTTAAGTGTCTTCTACAGATTTTGAACTAGACGATAGCTTCAGTAATGATGACGATGTTAATTTCGATGAATCATCAAGTAAAATTAGTGCAAAAGAGTCATTAGAAAAACGTCGTTTGATTGATGAACTACTTGCACAACGTCGCTTAGAGCGCGAATTAAAAGATTTTGATTATGACTTCGACGACGATGACGATTTAGATGACTAAAACCTACAGTAAAGCAAAAGTTAAATGCTATGCTATACATCTTGAATATCTAAGTTTGGATTTGAAATGAGTGCTTTAGATTTAGACCTGTTGAGTGAATATCTAGATGGTGACCAAAACGAATATGGTCTAGATTTCGCAGCAACTCATGGTTTTTTGTGTGCAGTTGCAGTTGGTCCTCAATTTAGCAAATGGCTAGATGAGCTTTTTGATAATAATCAAAAGAAA
The DNA here is from genome assembly GCF_023158935.1 of Acinetobacter portensis. Classification (GTDB taxonomy): domain Bacteria; phylum Pseudomonadota; class Gammaproteobacteria; order Pseudomonadales; family Moraxellaceae; genus Acinetobacter; species Acinetobacter faecalis. The sequence goes on along the minus strand of NZ_CP096120.1, from coordinate 1,846,441 downwards.
GTACCTGCTGAAATTATTACGCAAGTGAAAGCTTGGTTGGAAGCTCTTCGTCAAAATTTAGCCAATGAAGAAGGAATTGAGTTTCCTTTTGAAATTGAAGAAGCAGACGTAGAATCGAGCCTTGGTGATTGGAGTGTGGGCTTTGTTGATGCAATGTTCTTAAACGAAGATGCATGGTTTACGCCTGAATTTGAAGATCAATTAATTGATTTGACATTGCCAATGATGGTTTTCAGTGGTGTAGATGAAGAAGATCCACAAATGGAATCTTTCCGTCGTAATGGTCAGTTGATGGATGAAATTGCGGAAGAAATTCCAGACAATTTAAATGAATTGTACTTGATGTATCACACACCAGCTTAATTAAAATATTAAGTTGCTCTAACAGTGACTTATGTATTACTTAAGCGAATTGTTTGATTTTAAAAAAGCACCGAATACGGTGCTTTTTTTTGCAATGATTATTTTAAATTTTGGTAGGTGTGTTTTGCGTACCATCCATAAGCAATGTGAAATATTGCTCCATGTAATGCAACAAGGCAAAGCATTACAACAGCAGCAAGAACTAGGCCTGCATTATCCGCAGATTTTAAAATTTCTTCTGCATTTGGGTTCATTAAAATTAAAAAGAAAATAAAGAAGCTACCAATAATGAGTGCGACAGCACTACTTCCCCAAACCAGTTGAATTTTTTCTTCTGGCAATGGAAGTCTTAATTCTTTTTTAACAAACTTTCTTGCACAAATAAATGCAGATGCAATTAATGCAGGGAGGAGCGTGATTCCACCAAGGTTTAGAACAAAAATAAGAATTGTGGTTGCGAGTACTAAAGCAATGCTATAAACAGCAGCAAAGTGTTTTAAATAATACGCCATAAATTCCCCAAGCAAAGTTTTAACATTCTAAGTTTTATAAAATTCGAGATTTTCTCTGATTACGACGATACCATATCCAAGCAACAATAATCAGCACGATTCCTATAATGAAATATCCAACTTGGCTGAATATTTTCTGCATAAAAGCTTGGTTTTCACCAAAATAGAAACCAATACAAGCAAGGAAAGTTGTCCAAATAATAGTTCCTAAACTGCTGTAAAACATAAATTTCCAAAAAGGCATTCGACTCATTCCGGCAGGTATGCTGATCAGTGAACGTACAGCAGGAATCATTCGTCCAAAGAACACAATTCTATGTCCATATTTTTCAAACCAAGAGAGTGATTTTTTTACATCTTCAGATTTAATAAATAAAAACTTTCCGTAGCGATCTACAAAATTGAATATAGTTTCGTGTTTGAATTTATAGCCAATCCAATACAGTAGCGCGGCAGCAAGCAAAGATCCTATACATCCTGCAATAATAACGCCTACAAGCAGTAATTGATTTTGCGAAGCAGTATAACCCGCAGAAGGCATAATGATTTCAGAGGGAATAGGAGGGAATACGTTGTCTAAGAACATAAGAATGGCTATACCTAAATAGCCAAGCTGTTCCATTATGGAGATCACCCATTCGGTTAAATTCATAATTTTAAGGAAATAAAAGATTAAATTTTTGTGATATTAATATTAATCAATTTTGACCAAAGTGTTTATATAAACTTTTCTTAAAATGTAAGCAAAGCCAATAGGCAACAGACATAAGAATATTAAAAAATAGAAGGTTGCATTTAGATGGTAGGAAATAAATAACGATAAAATACCGCCAATGCATGCACCTAAAAATACAATCAAAGTGTGTGATTTTCTTTCGAGATTATCTTTAAGCTCAAGATATTTATTTTCAAAGTGAAGTTCAGAAAATGCATAGTTAGGATGCAAATTAGGATTGGATGAGTTTTCTATTAATTTTGACATTTCGAGCACCTATCTTATTTTTCTAAATGATTTAAGCGATTAAATGCAGTTCAAAAATTAACTTAGCAAACTAGAATTATGGATAAGGTTTATTCTTGTGAGATTTACAGCATGAATTTGTTGTTAAGATATTTGATTTGTTTGTTTTTGGTTAAGTGCTTGAATTTTAGTAATAAGTTTTAATGTGTTGTCTGGCTTAGGTTTGGTGGTTAAATTTCAATCATATTTTTTATTATTGTAAATGGACTGTAAGAATGTAAAAAAGGGGCAAATAATTGCCCCTTTTTCTGTCTAATTAAAGACGTTTACGTTTTGCTGCCAAAATTTGTGATTGGCGCATACGGAAACCTTCTTTTTGCTTTTCTGTTGTTTTTTCAATGCAGTAAACACAAGAAACGCCATGTTCATAACTTGGAAGCTCAACTTCTTCAGGAAGTAGTGGCCAACCGCAAGCATGACACTTAATGTTTGCGCCTTCTTCCATACCATGAGTAACAGCAGTACGACCATCAAATACGAAGCATTCGCCTTCCCATAAGCTTTCTTCAGCAGGTGTTTCTTCTAAATATTTTAGAACGCCACCTTTAAGATGGTAAACCTCGTTAAAACCTTCTTGTAAAAGTAAAGATGTTGATTTTTCACAACGAATACCGCCTGTGCAGAACATTGCGATTTTCTTATCTTTATGTTGTTCAAGATTCTTTTTAACGTATTCAGGAAATTCACGGAAGGTTTCAGTTTTCGGGTCAATTGCGCCCTTAAAAGTACCTGCTTTATATTCGTAATCGTTACGTGTATCAATCAGAATAACATCGTCACGAGCAATAAGTTCATTCCATTCTTTAGGATCTAAGTAGTGACCAACTAAATCACGTGGCTTAACTTCTACGCCTAAAGTTACAATTTCTTTTTTAAGTTTGATTTTCATTTTACGGAATGGTTTTTCAGAGCTGTGAGACTCTTTATATTCCATTGTTGTAAAACCTTCATTTAAAAGAAACTGATGAATTGCATCAACAGCATCACGGTCACCAGCAACAGTACCGTTAATACCTTCACCTGCAACAATAAGAGTACCGCACAGATTGATTGTTTTTACCAAATCTAATAAACGTTGTTGAAGATCGGCAGGATCTTGAACTTCTTTGAACTGGTAAAGCGCTGCAACAACCCAATCAGTGGTCGCTTGCTGTTCTACAGGTGCAAGCTGTTCTACAGTAGCGTTCATGGAGTACTCCAATATATGTAGGATAAAAAATAAGGCGCATATTCTAACCTGAAAAGTTGGAATTGGCGAGAAAACCCATCCGTATTTATGGTTTTTAAATCTGCATGCAACAGGTATGATGCATATTCGAATTCATTCACACGTTACTGTATTTGTATTGGAGTAGGTTTTGAGTACTGATCGTCGAATCGCATCATTAACACCTTGTGCAGGGCGTTGCTCTACGGTATTTGGTGATTCAGTATGTCGTGGTTGTCGTCGCTTTAATCATGAAGTGATTAAGTGGAATACATATTCACTTGAACAGCAAAGTGCTGTTTGGCATCGTTTAGATGCACAGCTTGATCAAATTTTAGTGCCAATGCTACCTTTGGCAAATATTGAAGTCGCTGAAAAATTTGTGTTGTCTAAGCGTGTTCGCTTACGTGATGATGCATCAAAAGGGCGTAAGCTTTACCATGCGTTAAAAATTTGTGAAAAAAATAAAAACTTTGCAGATGAAAGTGGGTTGGGAATTCAGTCAAAACAAGTAAAAAGTATTTGGCAAGAATTTGAGCGTCGAGTTTTAGCTTTGGCGACGGCTAGTTTTGAAATGGCATTTTTAAGAGCCGATGTCATGAGTCTAAGTTTGCTAAAAGATATGGAAGAGAGCGATTAAGCTCTCTTTTTTTATAGTTTAAAGGTTGTGTACTAAACGATATTGCACAATTTCTTCAATAGTAATGACCGTCAAATGATGTGTTTGAGCATAAGCCAATACTTGAATGCCTGAAGCCATTGTTCCATCAGGATTGGTAAGTTCACATAACACACCTGAAGGTTTTAAACCTGCTAAGCGAGCTAAGTCAATCGTACCTTCAGTATGACCTCGACGTTCTAGAACACCACCTTTACGTGCACGTAAAGGGAAAACATGTCCAGGTCTATTTAGGTCTGTTGCTATAGCATCATCTTTAATAGCAGCTTTTACTGTTGTTGTGCGGTCTTTTGCAGATACACCAGTGGTTACACCTTCAGCAGCTTCAATAGTAATGGTAAATGCTGTTTTAAACTGACTTGAGTTATCTACAACCATTGGTGGAAGTTCTAGATGATCTGCCAACTCATCGGTTAAGCATAAGCAAACAATACCAGAGCCATCACGAATCATACGTGCCATGGTTTCATCTGTTAATGTTTCAGCAGCAACAATTAAGTCTGCTTCATTTTCACGATCAAAATCATCCATAACCAAAACAGGTTTGCCTTGGCGGATATCTTCAAGTGCTTGTTGTATACGTTCTTCTGCGGGTCTTAAGGCAGAAAAGAAAATTTCGGGTTGAATTAAACTAGACATTGAAACGCTCGCGTAAATTTTAAGTACGATTGAACATTTCAGGACGTGTGAAAATAGGCTCGTAGCGAATTCACTTAATATCTTATAAATAATAAAAGATGAATTAAGTGAATAATAAAGTGCTGTCGTCTTCTTTCATCCGGACTATACCGTCGGCTTTGGAGTTTCACCAAATCTGCGTCATGTAAAATTACATTCGGCTCGTGGGCTAAAAGCTTGAGCTTATTACCACCGGTGGGGAATTACACCCCGCCCTGAAGCGATTAAATTTATTATAGCTCTTTTTGTAGAAAGATAGGATGTTTGAAAAGGATTGTAATTTGCAGAATTTGATATAAGTAAAAAAGAAAATCTGGATTGTTTAGCTTTTTAGCATAATGCAGGAAATATGCTATCGTGCTAGCAATATTAAAATTCATAACTCATTCTAACAATGGATAAGACCAAATTAACTCAAAACCATCAATTTTCTCCCTTACTCTTCTGTCATGAAGGAGTACTGCGTTATTTAAATATTTTAGGACTTGCACTGATTGCAGTCAGTTTTTTGTATTTAATCGCAGCGAACTGGTGGATGCTGCCCAATTGGATTCAACTAACAATTCCAATGTTGATTTTATTTTGTAGTGCTAGCGCAAGTGTCTACTTTAGCAAACAGGAGTGGATTAGACAGGGTTTAGATACAGTAGCAGGATTGATGTTGGGCTTAAGTCTGGCTGTAATTGGACAGATTTATCAAACCGGTGCGGATAGTTATTTATTATTCTTACTGTGGTCAGTCATGCTGTTGCCTTGGTTGTATCGTCCGAATATTGGCATTTTTGCCATGTTGTGTATCGTTAGCCAGTTGGCGCTGTATTTGTATTTTAAGCAAAGTTTTTGGATGGAAAGGGCAGAAGGACTTTATCTGCTAGGTCTGAATGTACTCACTGCGATAAGTTTTGTTTTTGCAGTACGTTATTACTCGATACTACGGTTTTTGTTTATTGCATTCATGATCGCCATTTCGATTGGTAGCATGATGCTCTTCATTAATCAATTTCAGCTGATCTATTTAGCTTCATCAATCATTCTTCCTATTACTACGGCTTTCTATTTTTATCGTAAACATCAAGCATTAGAAACAATTTTGCTCATTGCAGGTTTGGCTGCAAGTTTAAGTATATGGATGTTTGAACTGGTAGATGAACAGTTAACTCACTCTGCTCTCGGCTTATTTGTATTAGCAACGCTGATTTTTGGCTGGTTTGCCATGATCAGTTTTGCGTTAAAGAAAATCTTTCCTCAAACTAAATTTTCAGTGATTCCACTAGCACTTGGTGCTTGGATTTCCGGAATTATTCTCGCGACTTTGCTTTTGACCTATTGGGAAGTGTTTTCAATATTGATGGGCATTATCTTTATTGGTATTGCGTGGAGATTGCTAAACAAGCAGCCTTCAGTTTTTATGCGCCAGTTTGCTTATTGTTTGTGGGTATGTGGTCAGGCTGCAATTTTAATTCATACCGGATTGCTTACCGAAAATATGTTTGTGGTTTGGCTTTTGCAATTGGTATTACTCGCTTTGACTGTAATTAAGCGAATGCACTGGTTCATTCTTACCTTGCAGCTGCTTGTTTCTCATGCTTTAGGAATTGCAGTTTTAGCCTTAGAAACTTCTTTTCGGTATGATGATGTTGTGATTCACATTGCCTTAAGCCTTAACTATGTCATTTTTATTGGGCTATTTTTAATGTCTCAATATTGGCAGGCTTCAAACTATCAGAAGAGTATTTATCTTTGGATGATTGCCATGCTAACAGGTTCAGCTATTGTTCAATCTGTAACTGGGTTAGAGCACTGGCAGGGCGTTGGACAAATTGGTTTTGATCAAATATTGCTGTTTTATATTCTTCCGAGTTTGCTAATGCTTAGCTTTATTTGGCAAAACAGACAACAGTTTTTTGAACGATGGCTATGGCTGATTCCTATCTTTGGTATTTCATTACTTTTATTAGGTTACTTTGAAATTTTTATTATTATGTTGCTTATGGCGTGGGCTGTGGTGTATCAGCAACGCCTTTTACAAGGGTTATTGATTTTATTGCTGATCTTTTGGCTTTGGATGCTGTATTACAATTTAGGACTTAGTTTTCTTGTGAAGAGTCTGACGATTTTCATTTCAGGTCTTATGGTTTGGCTTGTAGTTTATGGTTTAAAGCAGGTGAAGTTGAATCAGATTAGAGGAGAAGAGGCGTGAAAAAGTTATTTTCTCTAATTTTAGCTGGATTCAGTATTTTAATTTTTACAGGTTTAATTCTGAAACATGAAAATCATTTAGCAAATAGTCAGTCAATTTTTGTTGAGCTTGCTCCTGTCGATCCACGTTCGATTTTGCAAGGCGACTATATGATACTAAATTATGAACTGTATTTTGAGACTGGTATTGATGATGGTGCTGAAGCTTTACAAAATTGGAAAATTTTAGCTTTAGAGAAACACATTCAGAATAAAGCACATCCTTTAAGTTTTGTGTTGTTGGATGAGCAACGTCGTGTGATACAAACCCGTTTTGATGATAATTTTATAAAAGCTGATTCACAGATTTCCTTGCGTTTAGTTTTAAAGAATCCGTCCAATCAATTACAAAATTTATATCCAGCAGCAAATAGCTTTATGTTTGCAGAAGGGTTAGAGCCATGCTACAGCAAAGCAAAATATGCCGAAATTAAAGTAAAAGAAAATGGATTGGCATTATTGGTAAATTTAGTGGATCAGAACTTAATACCATTAAACTGTGAAAATTCAAAAAAATGGGGGCAGGGTAGCTAGCTAAAATAAATTTTAGTAGAAATGCTTTTCAATAAAAAAGCCCGCATATTGCGAGCTTTTTTGAATTTTGTAGATGCGTATTATGCAACTTGTACAGGAATGCAGTTAGCTGTGTGATTTACAGTATTGTTTGGATTTGCATAAACAAGACGTGGTTTATGTGCATCAGCTTCAGCTTCTGTGAAATCACCAAATGTCGCGATAATCATTAAATCACCAACATCTGCTTGAAGCGCAGCGCCACCATTTACAGAAATAATGCCTGAACCTTCTTCACCACGAATTGCATAAGTGGTAAAGCGCTTACCATTCGTCACGTTCCACATATGAATTTCTTCATATTCACGGATACCCGCTAAATCCAATAGAATACCGTCAATTGCACAAGAACCTTCATAATGTAATTCTGCTTGTGTAACGACGCAACGGTGAATTTTAGCTTTTAATAAACGAGATAGCATGGCTAGCGTCTCCTTAGTTGACCTAAGATTTTGTCTTAATAAACAAATTATTTTGAATGGGTAGTGCATTCATCGAGAGCGCATTTTGCTCTGAAAAAAGCAACAAGGCAAGCATGATTATTCAACAATTTATAGAATGATCAGTTTGGCTTATGGGCATTGATTTGATTCATGGCTTGCTGTATATCACCGTTTACTAGCAACTTAATGCGAGATAAAGCATGTGCAAGAGCATCATCCATTAAAGTTTGTTCGCTGCTTGGTGCTTTGCTTAATACATGACCTGACACGCGTTCTTTAGAACCAGGGTGACCAATACCAATACGTAAGCGGTGAAAGTTTGGACCTGTGTGCGGTACGATGTCACGTAAACCATTATGACCACCATGACCACCACCTGTTTTAAGGCGAATGATACCAGGGTTCATATCGAGTTCATCGTGTGCGATAAGCATTGCTTCTGGAGCGACTTGATAGAATTTTGCGAAGGGAACAACACTTTTGCCTGAGGCATTCATAAAGGTTGTTGGTAAAAGCAGACGAACGTCTTGACCTTCAATATTACCACGACCGCTAATTCCGTAGAATTTAGGATCTGTTTTAAGAGAAATGCCATATTGTTCTGCAAGGCGTTCTACGAACCAGAAGCCTGCATTATGGCGGGTTTGGGCATACTCTTTACCAGGGTTACCCAAACCTACAATCAGTGAAATATTTGACACTAATTTACACCATTAACACTTATGCACGTTTGAAGTCAGCGTGCATTGGAGTGTTTTTAGCTGGGTGACGTTGTAAAGCTTGGATTTTAACGCTTTCAACTTTACCGTCGATGTTGATTTCAACAACTTCTTCAAAGAAAGCATTGCTTTCAAGAGCTTTAACAAGTTCACGAAGCTCTAAAGTAACTGCTACAGGAGCTGCTTCGCCACCGTAGATGATAGCTGGAACTTTAGCTTGAAGACGAAGGCGGCGGCTCGCACCTTTCCCTTGTACTGCTTCTTCACGTGCTGCTGCGTTTAATACGAAGTTTGCCATGATAGACATCCTATTTAAGTTTAATTGGACTAAATCTGCGACCGATTTAGTACTAGAAAAGCCCTGCAAAAAGCAGGGCTTTGAAAATTCAGCGCTCTATTATAGATAAGAATCGAACATTGCGCTAATAGATTCTTCGTTATTAATACGACGAATTGTTTCAGCAACCATACTTGCTACTGAAACTTGGCGAATCTTACCAAGTGCTAAAGCTTCTTCTGAAAGAGGAATAGTGTCTGTAACAACTAATTCATCAATAACAGAGTTCTTTAAGTTTTCAATCGCTTTACCAGATAAAACTGGGTGAGTTGCATAAGCGACAACTTTGCGAGCACCAAAAGTTTTTAATGCATCAGCGGCTTTACAAAGAGTACCTGCAGTATCCACCATGTCATCAACAATGACACAGTCACGATCTCTCACATCGCCAATTAAATGCATCACTTGTGATTCATTTGCTTTTTGACGACGTTTGTCGATGATCGCAAGATCGATATCACCCATTTGTTTAGCAACAGCACGAGCACGTACTACACCACCAACGTCAGGCGAAACAACCATAAGGTTGTGATGCGACTGTTGGCGTAAGTCAGCTAAAAGCGCTGGCGTACCGTAAATGTTGTCTACAGGAATATCGAAGAAACCTTGGATTTGGTCGGCATGAAGGTCGATCATTACAACGCGGTCAACGCCTACAGTTGTAAGCATATCTGCTACAACTTTTGCAGTAATTGGTACACGGGCTGAACGAGGGCGACGATCTTGACGAGCATAACCAAAGTAAGGGATTACAGCAGTAATACGACCAGCACTTGCACGACGAAGCGCATCAGCCATTACCAAGATTTCCATTAGGTTATCATTGGTAGGGGCACAAGTAGGCTGTACGATGAATACGTCTTTACCACGAACATTTTCAGTAATTTCGACAGCAATTTCACCGTCAGAGAACTGACCTACAGAGGCAGCGCCTAGAGGAATATGTAAGTGACTTACGACTTTTTGAGCGAATTGTGGATGCGCAGTTCCACTAAAAACGACAAGATTGGGCATGAAGCACCCTTGGCGGTTAAGAATGTATGGAATAGATGGCAGGGGTAGCTGGATTCGAACCAACGGATGCCGAGATCAAAACCCGGTGCCTTACCACTTGGCGATACCCCTAATGCGGCAGAACTTTAATATTTTTACAGCTAAATGTCAAGATTAATTAACATTTGAGCAGTAAAGTATTGCTCTGTCTTTTTTGAGAAAATGGCAGGGGTAGCTGGATTCGAACCAACGGATGCCGAGATCAAAACCCGGTGCCTTACCACTTGGCGATACCCCTAAATTTGATAACTGTAAGGTGGCAGGGGTAGCTGGATTCGAACCAACGGATGCCGAGATCAAAACCCGGTGCCTTACCACTTGGCGATACCCCTAATACAGTACATCTACAGGTGAGTTAAATGGCAGGGGTAGCTGGATTCGAACCAACGGATGCCGAGATCAAAACCCGGTGCCTTACCACTTGGCGATACCCCTAACAAACTTCAAAATGGCGTAATGGTGATTCTTTCAAACTGCTAACCAAGTAAGATTTACAAGGCGCATTCTTAAGAATGTCATCAACATTCATTTTTTCAGTTACCTCAATAAACACACAAGCACCTGTACCTGTAAGTTTTGCTTTACCGAACTGATCTAAGTATTGCATTGCTTCATTCACTTCTGGATATAAATTTCTAGCTAGAGGCTCAAAATTATTTCCAAAATTGGATGGCGTTAACTGATAGGCGCAAAATTTAGTAGGCTTCGTGTCTCTTGTCAATGATTTTTGCGAAAAAAGCAATTGAGTGCTGATAAAACAATCAGGTTTAAGCACAATGAATTTTTTTTGATCTAAGTCTATGAATGTTAAGTGTTCGCCAATGCCTTCAGCCCAAGCATTTAAGCCATGCACAAAAATAGGAACATCAGCACCTAATTTAACACCTAAATCTGCAAGTTGTTCTATTGTTAATCCGCATTGCCAAAGCTTGTTGACCACAATCAGCGTTGTTGCAGCATTAGAGGATCCACCACCTAAGCCTGCACCCATTGGAATATTTTTTTCAATAGAAATGTTTAAACCTGTTGGCTTCTTCGCATAAGGTTTTAAAATTTCTGTCGCTTTGAAAATTAAATTTTGCTGTAAATCGACGCTGTTTAGACCATTAATTTGAATTTCATTTAATTCAATTGGTGTAAATTCCAACCAATCATATAAATCTATAAGTTGGAAAATACTTTGCAATTCGTGATAACCATTTTCACGGCGACCAGTAATATGCAAAAAAAGGTTAAGTTTGGCAGGCGAGGCAACACGAATCATAGACATACAAAATTAACGGTTTTGAATGATCATTGTAATACGATTTTCTTGTCCAGATTCAAGCGACTGCTTCAAAATTAATTTATTTGGTAGTGTTGCTTGTTCGTTATAACTTAAATCGACAGTCCAATCATTTTCAATAAATTGAGTTGGTCTATTGTTCTCATCTTTTTGAATTTGCGCAGTTGATGTTGCAGGTCGTGCTTGAATCCAGCTCACTAAATTTGTGATTGGTGTTTTCCATCCTGTTGCTTGTTCTAAAAGTTCTTCAGGAGTGTTTGCTGTGACTAAACCTGTATTTGCACTGTTCAGTGTAACTTGACCTGGCTTACCTGAAATTTGTGTTTTTCCAATACCAAGCATGCCACTTAACTCAATATCAAACTCTTGCTGTTCTTGAACCCAGCGGAAAAATGCACTGCCAGATTGTTGCGGTGTGCGAACGCCAATTTTCCCTTGTAAGTTAAATTGATTATTAGCTTCAACCATTTGTGTTGGTGCGCTACCAAGGGGGGTGGTGAATTGCTGACAACCTGTTAAGAAAACTGTGCTTGCAATTAGGCTTAAACTTAACTTTTTAAAAGTTCCCATGTTTTGCTTAACTCTTTTTTATTTGTTGCGGTAATAGTAAAGAATTTAATGGCTCTAATTGAGGATCATTTCGGTGATTTGTTTGTAATTCTTGTAACACCATCTCAAATTGCTGCATTTTACCTTGCATATAAAGTGACATTGCATAACGCACACCAATTTTTACGCTTGTACTTAATTCATATGCTTTTTTAAGTGCTTTTGCCGCTGCAGAAAAATCATTTTGTAAATAGGTGATATAACCCAATGTATCTAAAATTGAAGCTTGTTCAGGTGCAAGGTCTGCTGCATGTTCTGCAATTTGACGTGCTTCTTTTAGATTTCTATTTTGTAATGCGAGTGTATAAGCATAAGCATTTAAATATGCAGGATTATTTGGTTCAATTTCTAATAGATTTTGCAAAAGTTTATCTAGTTTTTCTTTATCGACATGTGCATCGAGTAATAGAACTTCCGCATAAATGAGTTCAGGATCATCAGGAATATTTTTAATAGCTTCATCAAGAAGGCGTAATGCTGCCTTTTTGTTGTTCATCATCATTAAAATTTCAGCTTGTGCCTGATACAGAAAACTTGCTTGATGAGGATAATTCACACGTTCTTGTGTTAAAAATCGTAAAGCATCGCTCAACTGATTTTGCTTGGCGAAAATAGAAATCATGCTACGACGTGAAATTGAATATAAACTTCCATCCACCAAGCGATAATAAGCTTTCGCTGTTTCATAATGCTCTTTGCGTTCTGCATTTACAGCTAAATAATAATAAGCTTCATTTTGATATTGATTGGAAGATCGTAATTCAACTAAATATTTTTCAGCTTTTTCATATTCCTTTAAATCAATACTGGTTAAGCCTGCAATAAACAAAGCTTCTTCTTGCTTTGGCCATTTCTTAATAATATTTTCAAGTCTGTTTAAAGCATCTATATTTCTATTTTGCTTAACTAAAAACTTTGCGCCAGCAATTTGAATATCATAGTTATTTTTATATTTTTTACTGGCTTTTTCATACCATGCTAATGTTGCTTGTTGGTCGCCAAGCGCATTTAACAGATTGGCCTTCATTAAGATATAACTTGTTGCTTTAGGACGTTTTTTTAAAGCTAAATTAATTGTGTCTAATGCATCTTCTAGTTGACCATTTTGAGCTTTAAGACCTGCTATAAGAACTAAAATAGAAGGATTGTTTTTTTCACTACTGGTTTTTAAAGCGCGAATGAGATCTTCACGGTCAGATGCTTGTTCTGGTGAAATACTGGCTAAAATTTCTTCTAGTTCTGCATTTGGATCTATTTTTAAAATTTTATCGAGCGTTTCTGCAGCAAGTTCATATTCATGTGATTTTAGTGCAATATGTGATAAATAGAATAGAGCAGGAACATCTTTGGGTTCTTGTAAAACCCAATGCGTTGCAATTTCTAAGGCGGCACTTAAATCTTCTTGTTCAATGGCAATATTTAAGGCGCGTTGTTTCACAGAAGTGGAGTTGCCTTTAATTGCAAGAACGGTGTAATTGTGTAAAGCAGTCGGAATATCGTGGTATGCAATTGCAAATTCTGCAATCATACTTTGTTTTATCGCATTATTTTTTGAGTTAGCATGATATATTCCTCCAGCTGCATGAAGTTGTGCAACAGAGAACATGCTACCAATGAGTAAGATTGTGGTAGAATATTGCTTGATTCTTACGCCATTTATTTGGCTATTTATTTGACGAATTTTTCTTAATCCAAGTAATGTTTTTATGACACCAATAATCCACAATAGCATAAATTTAGTGAAATGATGATCTGATATGTCTTTCTTTGCATTGGGTGTCAACCATCAAACCGCTTCTGTAGAGTTGCGAGAAAAAATTGCATTTAACCCAGAAAAGTTAAGTGCTTTACTTGCAAGTCAAAGCCATCACGCCGATTTAAATAAAATGGTGGTGGTTTCGACGTGTAATCGTACTGAAGTTTACGCTATGTCCGAGAACGTTGACATGGTGTTAAATTGGCTCGCTCAAGTAAATAGTATTGATGTAAAACAACTTGCAAATCATGTATATCGTTATGAAGATGCCCAAGCTGTTACGCACCTAATGCGTGTAGCAAGTGGTCTTGATTCTTTAATGTTGGGCGAACCTCAAATTTTAGGACAAGTTAAAACTGCTTTGGCTTTAGCAAAAGATTCTGAAACAGTTTCTCCTGAACTTAACCAAATTTTTGAATATGCTTTTTATGCAGCAAAACGTGTTCGTTCTGAAACTGCAGTAGGAAGTCATGCTGTTTCAATGGGTTATGCTGTAGCTCAGTTGGCGATTCAAGTATTCAGTAAGCCTGAAGAATTGACAGTAATGGTAGTTGCTGCGGGCGAAATGAATAGCTTGGTTGCTAAACATTTAGCTGAAATGGGTGTTGGTAAAGTTCTTATTTGCAATAGAACACGAGCAAGAGCAGAAAGTTTAGCGCAAGAAATAGCGCATCGTGTAAATGTAGAAATTATTGAATTTGATCAACTTGCAGAAAATTTACATCGGGCAGATGTAATTTCAAGTTGCACAGGTAGTTTGCATCAAGTTATTCATTTTAAAGATGTAAAAGCAGCATTAAAGAAGCGGCGTTACCAACAAATGTTATTGGTCGATTTGGCTGTTCCGCGTGATATTGATGCCAAAGTTGAAACGCTAGACGGCGTTTATTTATATGGTGTAGATGATCTACAAAGTGTTATTGAGGAAAACTTAGCACAACGTAGACAGGCTGCGGTTGAAGCTGAAGTGATGGTAAATCAGCTTGCAACAGAGTTGGTTACACAGCAAAAAATTAAAGGTGCAGGAAGTACAATTCAGCAATATCGTGAACATGGCGATGTTTTGCGTCAAGAAGAGTTAGCACAGGCTTTATTGCAATTACAAAAGGGCGAAAATGCTGAGAAAGTTTTACAGGAATTTTCACATCGGTTAACGCAAAAGCTTTTACATCCAGCATCAATTTTATTACGTGAAGCTGCGAAAGCAGAAGATCCTGAAGGCTTAGAAGTTTTACAAAATAGTTTAAGTGATGTAATTGAAAAACGTCGTAAACCAAAGCCTTAACGTAATTTTAAAAATATGATTTAAATAAAAGATCGTTTACTCATCAATTAAAGTAAGCGATCTTTTTTTATCAATCATATAAATTTGATGTTTTAGATTTTTCATTTCAGCAATACTGGTAAACTTTTTCGAACGAATTTTTTGTTGCAAGTATTGATGTTGCAATTTCGTTGAAAAATCTGCTGCGAGCTTATCTGCTTGCTCTGGTGAAGTAGTGTAATCGCTTACATTCGCTTGCTGTAAAATTCTTTGTAATTCAAAGTGGTGATTCGCACATGCACCAAGCACATAATATTTTGCATGTTCAGCATCATCAGGTAATTCATCAAAAATAATATTAAAAATATTCAGGATTTTATAAAGTAATTGATCTTGCGGAATGAGTGCGCGCAAAGGTTCAAAATGAATATACAAATATGGGTGATTCATTAAAATTGCGGCAACATATTCTTCAGCATCAATTTTTGTGCTAAAGCTGAGAGCTGCATCATTATTAACCTGAGGTTGCCATTTACGGTTAAAACCTAATTTTTCACGGAAATATTGTTGTAATAAATAGCGATAAGAACCGAATTTTGGAAGTAGTTCAGTAAGCTGTTTAAGCTCTGCCATTACCTGACTTTTGCCTTCGGGTGTGGTTACATTATGGTTTCGTGATAAATGGCTAAAAATAAATTCAGACATTAGTGGAGCATTTTCAAGCAGGCGCTTAAAGTTTTCAACACCTTCACGTCGAATGAGTGAATCTGGATCGTGGTCGTTAGGTAATACAAAAAACTTAAGTTCACGACCATCATTTAATAGTGGTAATGCAATTTCTAAAGTTCGGCGTGCCGCTTTTTGTCCCGCAGCATCACCATCAAATGCAATGGTAATGCGGTTATTTTGCTTAAATAAAATATTTAAGTGTTCTGTGTTACTTGCTGTACCTAATGTTGCGACAGCGCCATGAATGCCAGATTGCTGTAACGCAATAACATCCATGTAGCCTTCAACCATTAAATAATCATGTGCTTTTTCTTTGCGTCCTTCATACAAACCATATAAAAGTTGGTTTTTATGAAACACTTCAGAATCGGGTGAGTTGATGTATTTTGGTTTTATTTCATCGTTAAGCGCACGACCACCAAATCCAACAACACGACCTTTTGTATCACGAATAGGGAAAATGACACGATCTCGTAATAAGTCGAAATCACGTCCGCTATCGCTTGTACGAATAAGTCCTAAAAGCTTTAAACCTTCAATATCTTGAGGAAATGCTTTTTCTAAATGTTGCCAATCTTCAGGTGCATAGCCTAAACGCCAAAACTGAATGGTTTTTTCAGTTAAGCCACGTTTTTTGAAATATTGCTGTGCAGATTGACTGTTTGGTAATTGGCGCTCGTAAAATTGTGCAATATTTTCCAATAAATCAAAAAGATTACCTTCTTGTGCAGGTGCTTCATCTTCAATTTGAAATTGTTCAAAACCTGCAAAAGGATCGCTTGGAGCTTGAAAGTCCTCAAATGGATCGAAGGCAACAGGTGCACTATTTTCTACAACAGGTGAAGCCGTTTGTTGTTCAGCAGGTTTTGGCGCTGTCGGTTTTTTTGTTTCTCGTTTATAGAGAATTTTTTTAGATTCTTGATTGTCTTTTGGAAGATCTATGCCTGTTTGGCTTGATAGATCTTTCATGACCTCAACAAAGTTGCGTCCATCAATATCCATTAAAAAGCGAATGGCATTACCATTGGCTTGGCAACCAAAGCAGTGATAGTACTGTTTGTCTGCATAAACATGGAAAGATGGTGATTTTTCTTGATGAAAAGGGCAACAGCCTGAATAGGTACGACCTGACTTTTTTAATTTCACACGTTGACCAATTAAATCGACAATATCTGTACGATCTAAAATTTGATCTATCGTGTGCTGAGGAATTGCCATAAGTCTTCTATCGGTCGCTATGTTGGTCTAAATCGATTTTGTGTTAATTGCGAATATTTTCAGTATGTGATTCATCTACAATCACAATTTAGTCACTGAATTTAAATTTGTCTAGCTTTTAATCATGTTAAAAAAATAACGGTACATGCAAAAGCAAAAGGGCAAGTATGATAACTTGCCCTTGCTGAAAATGCGATGCTTAAGAAGCTTAATTACGCTGTGGATCGTATAAACTTTCATTTGCTGTTGCAGGTGTTGTTGGTTCAACACGATTCGGACGATCTAATAAACCAAAACTAGCACGATTCAACAAACTTGGTTTGTTTGTATCTTGAGGTGCTTCAATTTCAGTTGCAGTAGATGTTGTTGCTTCACGACCAAATAAACCTAAAGTTGCACGGTTTAATAAGCTACCTTGGTTACGTGCAGCACGCATATTTACAGTGCCATCAGCTTTAACAAGATTTGGTGAATTCAGTTTTAGGACATCTGCATATTGCTGAGCAAGTTGTTGATCGCCCAATTGCGCATAGCCATTAGACATCATTGCAAGTGCTTCAGGAACTTGCGGTGTATTTGGGTAATGTTCTACAACCCATTGCGCACGCTCAATAGATGCAACCCAAGCTTTACGTTTTTCGTTAAAGCGAGCCGCATTCATTTCAGATTCAGCAAGTTCGGTACCAATAAACTTCATACGTTGTGCTGCATCTACAGCATACGTACTAGAAGGGTAGCGACGAATAAGATCTACAAAGTTTTGATAAGCAACTTTTAAATAGCTTACATCGCGATGAGATTGTTTAAGTGAAGTGAAACGAATAAGACCGTCGTAATTTTGCTCCATATTCGCCACACCACGAACATAGTAAGCATAATCAACGTTAGGATGTTGAGGATTCATGCGAATAAAACGATCTGCTAATGCAAGCGCACCTTCATAATCTTTTTGCTGAAACTTCGCATATAAAAGTTCTAATTGAGCTTGTTGCGCATATTCGCCTGTCGGATAATATGTTTCAATTGCTTCTAAATGTTTTGATGCGTCTGTATATTGACCGCGTTCAAGTGCTTTTTCTGCTTTTTGAATATAAACTTGTTCGCTAGACTGCGGACCTGTATCGACCACTTCTTTTTTTGGATTACTGCTACAACCCACGATTGACGTAGTTATACCAATCGTTAGAGCAAGCATTGTAATTTTATAATGTGGTAGCGACATAAAAATTCCTCTGTTATTCCGGGCAATGAGCTACAATTGCACAATTAAACCACTTTTTTCTGAATGATCAAATGAGCCAAGCACAATCTTCCAATTCAAATACCCCTGAAACTGATTTCCATATATTTGATGATTCTGAGGAAGCAGATAACCATACTTCCGAAGTAACTGCAACACGTTTATCGTTGCAATTTCAACTGGATGAAAGCTATTTAGGGCAACGCATCGACCAAGTTGCAGCCTTGATTTGGAACGATTATTCCAGAGAAAGACTAAAACAATGGCTGAAAGATGGTCATTTATTGGTTAATGGTAACAGTGTTAAGCCAAAGTACAAGTGTGAAGGTGATGAAGTTTTAACATTAAATGTTGAGCTTGAAGCCCAAACACGTAGCTTACCTGAAGATATTCCGTTAAATATTATTTATGAAGATGATGAAATTTTAGTTATTAATAAACCTGTTGGTATGGTTGTTCACCCAGGTGCGGGTAATTCAACGGGTACTCTGGTAAATGCTTTGCTTCATCATTATCCAAAATCTTCTGAACTTGCACGTGCAGGTTTAGTACATCGTATCGACAAAGACACGAGTGGTTTATTGGTTGTTGCTAAAAGCTTAGAAGCGCAATTTTCTTTAAGTAAGCAATTGGCTAAAAAATCTGTTTATCGTATTTATGATGTTGTTGTGTATGGCAACATTATTGCGGGTGGCACAATTGATGAGCCAATCAAACGTCACCCTGTGGACCGTGTGAAAATGACAGTATTACCTGGTGGTAAAGATGCTGTTACGCACTACAACGTAAAAGAGCGTTTCCAACACTTCACGCGTGTTCAAGCACGTTTAGAAACTGGTCGTACACACCAAATTCGTGTTCACTTTAGTTATATTGGTTATGGCTTAGTAGGCGATCAGGTGTATATGCCTCGTGTACGTTTACCTGCGGGTTCTTCTGAACTTTTAGCAGATACATTACGTGGTTTTAAACGCCAAGCACTTCATGCTGCGAAACTTGGTTTAGTCCATCCTAAAACGGGTGAAGATATGATGTTTGAAGCACCGTGGCCTGAAGATTTTGCACAATTGGTTGATGTACTTCGTACAGAAAACAAAGCGTACTAATCATTTAAAATTTGATGATGATTTTATAAGGAAATTGACATGCAATTTGTTCAAGGCTTACCACAAGGCGTTTTTGTGGGGCAAACAAGAGTGCATCACGAGAAAACATTAAACTCTGAACAGCCTGAATTAGCGGGATTTAATGTTGCATTGCATGTCAATGACCAAGCGCATCGCGTTCAGCAACATCGCATGACTTTGTTAGAAGATTTTGCTGAATTTGGTGTGAATAAAATTACATGGATGACGCAAACGCATAGTACGATTTGTCATACTGTAAATGATCAGATTACTTTCGATGCATTGGTTGGTGATGGTTTGGTTACGCAAGCCAAATCTCACGCACTCATGATGATGACAGCAGATTGTTTGCCTGTGGTTTTGGGAAATGCTGAAGGTTCGGAAGTTGCAAATTTGCATGCAGGTTGGCGTGGTTTAGCAAATGGTATTGTTGAAAATACCATTGCAACTATGCAAACCAAACCTACTTGGGCATGGTTAGGTGCTGCAATTAGTCAGCCTTGTTTTGAAATTGGTGCTGAAGTTAAAGATGCTTTTTGCTCTAAATATCCTACATTAGAAAGTGCATTTTTAGCGGGGAAAGTAGCAGGAAAGTTCTATGCAGATTTATACGCAATTGCGCGCTATATTTTGAATCAGCATGGAATTGAAACTGTACTTGGTGGCAATCAATGTTCATATACTCAAGCAGATGAATATTTCTCATATCGCCGTGAAGCAAAAACAGGACGTATGACAACATTCGTCTTTATTCGCTGAAAATGCTAAACTTTCTCCAAATTTTTTGTTTTGATCGATATGTCTATATCTTCTAAATCTCTTGCTATTGTTTATCACAGTCCTTATGGACATACCGCTAAAGTTGCTCGTTATATTGAGCAGGGTGCTTTAGATGCGGGAGTTTGTGTTTCATTAATGAATGTGGAACAAATTGACTGGGATGTACTAGATACAGCCGATGCGATTATTTTTGGCTGTCCAACTTATATGGGTAGCATCAGTGCAGCAATGAAGTTATTTATGGAGCAATCATCAAAACGTTGGTTAGCACGCGCGTGGCAAGGAAAACTTGCAGCAGCATTTACCAATGGTGGTGGTTTAAGTGGTGATAAATTGGCGGTGTTACAGCAAATTAATTTATTTGCTATGCAACATGGCATGCTTTGGTCAGGTTTGCCTCTAATGGCAACAGGGCGTTCAGTTGAAGATGTAAACCGTATGTCGAGCTTTTTGGGCTTAATGACTCAGTCTGATAATGCGCCTGTAGATGTTACGCCACCACAAGGTGATTTGGACACTGCAATTTGGTTTGGTAAACATATTGCTTCACAAATGTTGCGTTTAAACTAAACAAACTAATTCCTAAAACTAAAAAAACCTCCAAATGGAGGTTTTTTTATGCGTATTTTATTTGTGGAAAATACGTGCTTTATCACGTTGCCAATCGCGGTCTTTTTCAGTTGCGCGTTTGTCATGTAATTGCTTACCTTTTACCAATGCAATTTCAAGCTTGGCATTTCGACCTTTCCAATAGCACGCTAAAGGTACGCAAGAATAACCTTTTTGGTTAATTGCACCTTGTAGTTTTTCAATTTCACGACGGTTAAGCAAAAGCTTACGTGTACGTGTTGCTTCAGGAACAACATGTGTAGATGCGCTTAGTAATGGTTGAACCTGCGCACCAAATAAGAAAGCTTCACCATTTTTAAACGTAATATAGCTTTCTACGATGGTCATACGACCAGCACGCATAGATTTAACTTCCCAGCCTTTTAATGAAAGACCAGCTTCAAATTTTTCTTCGATAAAATAATCGTGGCGGGCACGCTTGTTTAGCGCAATTGTTCCACTCGAATTTTTTTTAACTTCTACCTTCGCCATAATCAGTTACTTCCAAACTTATGTCTATTGTGCCCCAAACAAGGGCTTAAAGACAATTGATAAATGTAAAGGTATTTAAGTAATTTAAGGTACTTGCTTAAGATATTTCATAAAAATAACAGGTTTATTCACCTAAAAAATTACTTTTTGATAAAATAGCCATCTGTCACTAAAACAGAGCAAAATGGATGTCTAAAACTCGCGTAATTTATCCAGGGACTTTTGATCCAATTACCAACGGTCATATCGACTTAGTTTCACGTGCATCTAAAATGTTCGATGAGGTCGTTGTTGCAATTGCAATTGGTCATCATAAAAATCCAGTATTTACTCTGGAAGAGCGTGTAGCATTAGCAAAGGAATCTTTAAAGCATTTACCAAATGTAGAGTTTCTTGGTTTTGATGGTTTGCTTGTAAACTTTTTTCGCGAGCAAAAAGCGACTGCTGTATTACGTGGTTTACGTGCTGTGTCTGACTTCGAATACGAATTTCAGTTGGCAAATATGAACCGTCGTTTAGATTCAAATTTTGAAGCTGTATTTTTAACACCATCTGAACAATATTCATTTATTTCATCGACACTTGTACGTGAAATTGCGCGTTTACAAGGCGATGTAACTCAGTTTGTACCACCTGCTGTGGTAGAAGCATTTGAACGTAAGCATAAACAAGGTTGGTAACGTGTCTTTATATATAACTGATGAATGCATTAACTGTGATGTGTGCGAGCCTGTTTGCCCAAATGAGGCAATATTTATGGGGGAGGTCATTTATGAAATCCACCCAAATTTATGTACAGAGTGCGTAGGACATCATGATGAACCGCAGTGTCAGTTATTTTGTCCTGTCGATTGTATTCCGCTAGATCCGAATCATGTTGAAACGCGTGAACAGCTTCAAGCGAAGTATGAAAAACTAACTGATCAAAAAACATCAAGCAATTAGTTCGTATATTTGTTAATATGCGCCTCGAAGTGAGCCAGACGATCGCTGCTGTGGAAATCTCCGTGATTGAAGCAGGGGAGGAAAGTCCGGGCTTCATAGGGCAAGGTGCCAGGTAACGCCTGGGCGGTGTAAACCGACGGCAAGTGCAGCAGAGAGAAGACCGCCTTCATTATGTTTCTAAGCAATTAGAATCGAAGGTAAGGGTGAAAGGGTGCGGTAAGAGCGCACCGCATGGCTGGTAACAGTTCATGGCGAGGTAAACCCCACCGGAAGCAAGACCAAATAGGAATCCATTAGGCATGGCCCATGCTGGATTCGGGTAGGTCGCTTGAGCGCATGAGTGATTGTGCGCCTAGAGGAATGATCGTTCACGACAGAACCCGGCTTATCGGCTCACTTCACTATTTTTTGTACAATTAGCGCGGTTAGTGCTTGACGCGAATATCATATCAGAAGATAATGCGCGCACAGTTTACGGCTATGTAGCTCAGTTGGTTAGAGCACCGCACTCATAATGCGGGGGTCACAAGTTCAAGTCTCGTCATAGCCACCATTTTTATAGACCACGTTCCAAAACGTGGTCTTTTTTTATCTAAAATTTGTCGAAAATATTAAAATTTATTTGTGCAATCAATTTCAGCACTATTAATGTGAATTTTATTTTGTAAACTTTGATTATGTTTTAATTTTTCTTGCTGTTCAGGTAAAGCAAATATTTTTGAATCTACCCAATTTAATTTTTTGTCAGATACTTTTTGTAATGCGCAATATGTGCCTATCGCTCGTTCCGTTGCTAAACGTTTTTGTTGATCTTCACTTTGATATTGTGAACTTAAAATTTTCTGTTGTTCTTTAGCATAAGCAACAAGCACATGCCTGCTTGAAATACTGAGCAGTGTATTTTGATTGATTGCTGTCGCAACATCTCTCCTAACGCCATTATAGTCCACGACTAATGGGGAGATTAGTGAGCATGCACCTAATAGAGAAACTACAGTGCATATCGTTAATTTTTTCCAAAGTTTCATCTTTTAACTTAAGTTTTCAATCATATATTCATAACCTTAATCTCATTTTTTTGATTAAAAAAGTGAAATTAAATCAAAAAATAATAAAAAAGTATTATTTCGTATAAAGACTGAACATTTGATGTGATTAGTGCTTGACGATCAGGGATGAAATTTAGATAATGCGTCCACAGTTTACGGCTATGTAGCTCAGTTGGTTAGAGCACCGCACTCATAATGCGGGGGTCACAAGTTCAAGTCTCGTCATAGCCACCATTTTTATAGACCACGTTCCAAAACGTGGTCTTTTTTTATCTGTAAAAAGCTCAATTATTTTAAGTAAAATAAAATGATTAAGTCATAAAAAAGCCCAAACAAATGTTTGGGCTTTTTTATTGGAAAGGATTAGATTCCAGGTTTCCAACCATTCACAATTGGGTATCTACGTTCACGTGAAAATGCACGTGAAGTAATACGAGGACCAATTGCGCCTTGGCGACGTTTGTATTCGTTACGATCTACAAGTTTAATCACTTTCTCTACAACGTCTTTATCGAAGCCTTTAGCAATGATGTTATCTTGGCTAACATCTTCTTCAATGTACGCATAAAGAATCGCATCTAATACATCGTAAGCAGGTAAAGAGTCCTGATCTTTTTGATCTGGACGTAATTCTGCTGATGGTGGACGCGTAATTACACGTTCAGGAATAACTGGTGTTTCTGAAATGCTGTTACGGTATTTCGCAAGTTCAAAGACAATCGTTTTATACACATCTTTAAGTACAGCAAAACCACCAACCATATCACCGTAAAGCGTGCAATAACCAACAGCTAATTCAGATTTGTTACCTGTAGAAAGTACAAGGTTACCAAATTTATTTGAAAGACCCATAAGCAATGTGCCACGAGAGCGTGCTTGTAGGTTTTCTTCTGTCGCATCGGCAGGGCTATTACCAAAGAATGGGTAAAGTGTTTGCATGAAGCTGTTTACAATAGGATTGATTTCGGCAATACCAAAAGTAACACCCATGTTTTTCGCTTGTTCTGCTGCATCTTCAACACTAATTTGTGCAGTGTATGTATAAGGCATCATCACCGCTTGTACTTTGTCTGCACCAATTGCATCTACAGCAATAGCAAGAGTAAGTGCAGAATCGATACCACCGGATAAACCTAAAATAACACCAGGGAAGCCTGAGCGAGTGACATAATCACGTGTTGCTACAACAAGGCTTTGGTAAATTTCAGCCATTGTGTCTAAAGCAGGAGCAATTGAACCTTGTTTAAATGCTTTATTTTCAATTTCGTATTCTGCAATAAGAAGTTCTTCTTTGAAGGTTGCTGCTTGAGTTGCAACAGTACCGCTATTGCTCACAACAAAGCTTGTACCATCAAAGATTAAATCATCTTGACCGCCAACTTGGTTGGTATAAACCAAATTGATGTTTAATTGTTTAGCAAGCTCAGACATAGTTGCTACGCGATGCTGTGGTTTACCCACTTCGTATGGCGATGCATTAAGTACAAGTGCAGTTTCAACATTTAATCTCGCAAGTTGTTGTACTGTTGGAAGTGACCAAACATCTTCACAAATTAATACACCAAACTTATGACCTAAATATTCAAATACAAGGTGTTGATGACCTTCGCTGAAATAGCGTTTCTCATCAAACACACTGTAATTTGGCAAGTTTTGTTTGTTATAAATACCTAAAATCTGACCATCTTTCATAACGGCAGCAGAGTTATAACGTTGACCATCTTCAGTTTGGTTTACAAAGCCAAAAACCATCACAATATTTTTAACTTGGCTAAGTGCTTTAAAAGCATTTTCGCTACGTTTTGTAAGACTTGGGCGAAGGAAAAGATCCTCTGCGCGATAGCCAATTGTAGATAATTCTGGAAAAACGATTAGATCTGCATTTTGTTTTGTTGCTTCATTTGCTTGATCAATCATTTTTTGAACGTTAGCGTCTATATCACCAACTACTGGAGAGAACTGAGCTAGGGCAATTTTAAAAGATTTCATTTAAATTTAATCCTATTCCTATAGGTTTAAAACACATCTAACCATTTGATTTTATTTTGCTTTAATTTGGCTTTGAGGTGTTTGATGCTAAAAATACTGCCACAAGGCAAAAACCATAATTATTTCACTGAAAAGTATTAAATTTAGCAGTGCAAAAACAGCGCTTTGTTATTTTATATTAAATTAGCAGAGAAGCTAGGGTTTAATGATGTTTATTCGTGGCTAAATGTATTGGCTTGTTATATGCAAAATTAAGGGTGTTGTTTTGATGTTTTTTAGTTCTTTAAAATAATATTCGGGATGCGTTTTAGAAAAATGTCTCGAGCAATATCTCCTTGTTGTTCAATATTGTATGCCCAAAAAGATTTACCCTTAATGATTTGATATTTATAGGGGTTATAATATTTTAAACTTAAGTAATAGGCACTTTGTAATAAAGTACCTTGCAATAGTACGTTTATGTTCTTTTGGTGTTGCAAAATATGCGCCATTTCATGAATGAAAACAGCTTGGAAATTAATATTTTCCTTTGAGTAATCTTCTCTATAAATTGAGTCTTTACTGTGAATATTTCCTTGTGGTGCCATAAAAATATAAGCATGTTGCCAAGGTAAATAGGGTTGATTCATAATTTTGACTTGCTTGTAATTAATTAAATCGCCAAAAACAGAACGACACAAATCAATTTCACCTGCTGTTAGTGATCGAGCTTTAAATAAATCCAGCTTAAGAAGATGAATAAAAAAGGGGAGAAACCTTAGAAAAAGATTCATGGTGTTTGACATGTAAGTTGATTCTTTCACTATAAAAGCTTCAATAAAAACATCAAGTATTGTGGTTATAAATTAGATATAAAAAACCAAGCACAAAGGCTTGGTTTTTTATTGCAAGATGATTTAAAACTTAAGAGGCTTCAATGTTCTTTGGCTTCTCATCACAATCTGAAATGAGTTTAAGAATAGGTTTTTTCAGTAAGAATAAAACCGCAGCACCAATAAGAAGAGCAATTACACAGCGCATAAATAAGGTAGGCAAATCATGAAGTGAATCTTGAGATACGTGACCACCAATTAAGCCTGCCATTAAATTACCAAGTGCTGAAGCTGTAAACCACAGGCCCATTACCTGACCTCGAATAACAGTGGGTGCTAATTTAGTCATAGTTGAAAGACCAACAGGACTTAAGCAAAGTTCACCAAGTGTAAGTAATAACAGTGTTGATACAAGCCATAGCGGAGAAACTAAAGCACCGCTACTGGCAAGAACAGATTGACTTGCAAGTACCATAACACCAAAGCCAGCTGCGGCTAAAACCAAAGCAATAATAAATTTAGTAATATAACTAGGGTCTTTATTTGACTTACCAAGTCTTACCCAAAGCCATGCAATAATAGGTGCGAAAATAATAATGAATAATGCATTTATTGATTGAAACCAGACAGTTGGAATTTCAAATCCAAAAATGTAGCGATAAGTGAAGTCTTGAGCGAACAAATTGAAAGATGTAGGTTTTTGTTCAAATGCAGACCAAAATAAAGCCGCAACAATAAGCAAGATAAAACAAATCACAAGTTGTTTCTTTTCTTGAATTGTTGTTTTTGAAAACAAGAGAAGATAAGCAAAATAACTAACAATAGCGGCACATATAAAAATAGTTAAATAGGTAACAAGTAATATTGGATTAATGGTAATAACACCTAGAGTAACCAGTGTAATTAATAGTCCGCAAATTACTAAAAAGCCTGCAACAATTTTAGGTGCTTTCGGATTGTAATTTGTTGCTTGATTCCAAGTGTTTTGAATGCCACGCGCTTCATTGAACTGTTTGAGTTGTGGTATGGAAATAAAACGGAAAATGAGCAAGGCAATTAACATTCCAATGCCACCAATACCAAAGCCCAAATGCCATCCATTATCTTTTACTAATAAGCCAGTAAGTAATGGAGCAACAAATGCGCCTAAGTTAATTCCCATGTAGAAAATGGAAAAACCAGCATCGCGACGTGAATCTTGTGCGGCATATAGCGTTCCGACAATAATGGAAATACAGGTTTTAAATAAACCAGATCCTAAAACAATGAGCACAAGCCCAAAATAAAAGAAAAACGTACCAAAGAGCGCTGTTAATGCAATAGATAAATGACCTAAAGCAATAATAATAGAGCCATACCAAACGGAACGCGCTTGTCCTAACCAGTTATCGGCAACCCAACCACCAAAAACGGTTACTAAATACATAGAGCCAGCAAATAAACCAACAATTGCGGCAGCAGTAGGTCTATCTAAGCCTAAACCACCATTAATTGTCATTGCAGACATATAAAGAATAAGTAAAGGGCGAATACCATAATAAGAAAAACGTTCCCAAAGTTCGGTAAAGAATAGACCTCTTAAAGGTTTTGGGTGTCCGTAGAATTCCTCATCATATTTTTTGACATCATTTGACATAAAAAATCCATTTTTCTTTTTAAATTAATTGTTTGAGTTTTGAATATATGGGCTTTTTTATGAGCAGTATGATGCTGAATGGTAATAAATTGATGTGTATTTAATTGAAATTATTGCAATTATGTTTCATGTAAGGAAATTCATTTGACTTTGGAATAAATAATATAACCAAAAGGAATGAATTTTTTAGAGTGTAAAAAAGCCACCCAAAGGTGGCTTTTCTTTACTTAGATTTTTCGTGTGTTATGAATTAACCAATCTAAAACCTCACCTGTAAGTGAAGGCGAAAGTTGTTCACGAACAGTGTTGTGATATTGATTTAACCACGTTTTTTCCTCTTTAGTGATAAGAGTTAAATCAATACAATCAATATTAATTGGGCATAGTGTAAGTGTTTCAAACTCTAAGAAATCACCGTAAATTGTACTGGTATTTTCTTTTAAGCGGTTTGCGACCAAGTTTTCAATTCGAATGCCGTATTGACCTTCATGATACAAGCCAGGTTCATTTGAAATAATCATGCCTTCACGTAGTTTAGAATACGCATGAATAGGTGCGTAATAAGATAAAACTTGTGGACCTTCATGAACATTTAACGCAAAACCAACGCCGTGACCTGTACCGTGTCTATAGTCCAATTGATGTTGCCATAAATGTTGACGAGCAATTGAATCCAGTAATGGCGCAGCTAAACCTTCAGGATAAACGACTTGTGCCAATGCAATATGACATTTCAAAACAAGCGTGTAATCACGTTTTTGATCAGCCGATGGTGTACCTACAGGAACAACTCGCGTAATGTCGGTTGTGCCATCTTCATATTGACCACCTGAGTCAATTAGAAGTAATCCATTACCTTGAATATCGCTATAACTTTCAGGTGTTGCGCGATAATGCGGGAGTGCACCGTTAGCATTAAATCCTGCAATAGTCGAGAAACTTAGTCCAATAAAACCATCTTGCTCTGCACGATACGCTGTAATTTTTTCATCAATGGTAAGTTCGTTAATTGCTTCATTGTGTTTTAAAGCATTTTCTAACCAATGGAAGAAATGACAGAGCGCAACGCCATCTTTTTGCATTGCGATGCGAATATGTGCAATTTCACTTTCGTGCTTTTGTGACTTAAATAAAGTGCTTGGGTTAATATCGTGATGTATTTTCACCTGAGAATTTAAAGCACTTTGGTGGTAGTAAGATACTTTTGCAGGATCAATTAAAACACTAGAAACTTGTAGTTTGTTTAAGAAGTTTTTACTTTCTGTGTAATCTAAAATAGTGATGTTTTCACTTTTAAAACGTGAAACTAAAGCATCATCAAACTTATTTAGGTCACAGAATAAGATAGTTTGTTTGCTGTCGATATAAAGATGAGATAAGAACACAGGATTGTATTCAACATCTGCACCACGACAATTCAGTATCCAAGCAATATCATCTACAGCAGAAATTAAATGTCCTTCAATTTGCTTTGAAGCAAGTTTTTCGCGAATTTTATTGATTTTTTTAGTACGGGGTAATGCATTAATACCTTCTTTCATTTCATAAACTGCTTGCACAGGTAAGGCAGGGCGGTCTTGCCAAACTTCTGAAATGAGATCGATATTTTCAACAATATTGAAATTATTTAACTTAGCGATGCGCTGTAAAACTTCAAATTGTTGAACAGAGACAGTTTGTGTATTCACTGAAACATTTGCATTGGCTTTTAAATTTTGACTTAACCAAGCCCAATGTGATGAGCTTTCATCGCTAGTTAGTTTTTGCAGACTAAAACCAGTATCTTTAAGCTGTGTTTCTGCTTGAACCCAATAGCGACCATCTACCCAAAGTCCTGCAATATCTTGAGTAACTAAGATGGTACCAATAGAACCTGTGAAACCTGTAAGCCACTCACGAATTTTCCAATAGTCAGGTAAATATTCTGACATATGTGGATCAGCACTTAGTGCAATGAAAGCATCAACATTGTGTTTTTGCATGTGCTCGCGTAAGCATTTAAGTTTTTCTGAAGCAGTCATTATAAAGTTTCCGTCAATTTAGTTTTATCGTCACTATCTGAAATAAGTTTAAGAATAGGTTTTTTGATGATAAGTAGAACAATAGCACCAATCATTAAGGCAACTACGCAACGTATAAATAAAGTTGGTAAATCTTGTAGCGAATCTTGAGATACATGACCGCCAATTAAGCCCGCCATTAAGTTACCAAGTGCAGATGCTGTAAACCATAGTCCCATAACCTGACCACGAATTACGATAGGTGCTAATTTGGTCATTGTTGAAAGACCAACTGGACTTAGACACAACTCACCAAGGGTAAGTAAAAGGAATGTTGAAATTAGCCACCAAGGTGAAACTAAAGCACCGCCACTTGAAATAACAGAGTAACTTGCAAGTGCCATAAGTCCAAAACCTGAAGCAGCAAGCACTAAAGCAATAATGAATTTGGAAATGTAACTCGGATCTTTATTTGCTTTCCTAAGTTTTACCCAAAGCCAGGCCATGATTGGTGCGAAAATAATCACAAATAACGGGTTAATAGATTGAAACCATACCGCAGGTATTTCATAGCCGAATACATATTTATTTGTGAAATCATTTGCGAATAAATTAAGAGATGTTGCTGATTGTTCAAATGCAGACCAAAATAAAGCGGCAATAATCAATAAAATAAAGCAAATAACCAGTTTTTGTTTCTCTTTTACAGTGGTTTTGGAAAATAGTAAAAGGTAGGCAAAATAGCCAATAATGGTAATGCAAATTATAACAGTCAAATAAGTGACGATTTCAACAGGATTAATGATGATAATCCCTGTTGCTGTTAAGGCAATTACTACCGCACAAATGGCCAAAAAGCCCATCACAATTTTAGGTGCATGACGGTTTTGATTAGTTGCTTGTTTCCAAGAGTTATCAATAGTTTTAACTGTGCTGAATTCTGTGATTTCTGGTACCGCAATAGAGCGGAAGATAACCAGAGCAATCAACATACCTAGTCCGCCAACACCAAAACCTAAATGCCAACCATAGTCTTTAATTAGGAAGCCTGTAATAAGTGGTGCAACAAAAGAACCTAAATTGATTCCCATATAGAAAATGGAAAATCCTGCATCACGTCGTTAATCTTTGGCTTCATATAATGTACCGACAATAACGGAAATGCAGGTTTTGAATAAACCTGAGCCTAATACAATAAGTACAAGACCAAAATAGAAAAAGAAATTGCTAGAAAATGCAGTTAAGGCAATAGAAAGATGTCCTAAAGCCATAATAATTGAGCCATACCAAACAGCACGTGCTTGACCTAGCCAGTTATCTGCAACCCATCCACCAAATACGGTCATGAGATACATAGAACCTGCAAATAAACCAACAATTGCTGATGCAGTAGGGAGATCTAGTCCTAAACCGCCATTAATTGTCATTGCGGACATATAAAGAATGAGAAGAGGGCGAATGCCGTAAAAAGAAAAGCGTTCCCAAAGTTCTGTGAAGAATAATCCTCTGAGTGGTTTTGGGTGTCCGTAGAAAGCTTGATCGTATTTATTTACATCTGGCTGCATATAAAGTCCGTTTATATTTATTGAATTCCATATGGAAATTCGAATATATGGGCTTTTATATGTGCGGATTGATGATGAATAGTAATTAAATGATGTGTAATTAATACAGATTATTGCGTTTATGTTTCAATCTAAAGAATCTATTTGACTTTGGAATAAATAGTATTAATAAAAAGAATGAATTAATTTTAGTATAAAAAAACCACCCAAAAGGGTGGTTTTTTCAACGGAGTTCGAATTAACGAACGATATCGCGTTGAACTTCGCCAGTGTAAAGCTGACGAGGACGACCGATTTTGTAAGGACCGCTGTGCATTTCTAACCAGTGGCTGATCCAGCCAACAGTACGTGCAAGAGCGAAAATTACAGTAAACATTTCTGTTGGGATACCAATCGCTTTAAGGATGATACCTGAGTAGAAGTCTACGTTAGGGTATAGGTTACGTTTGATGAAGTATTCGTCAGAAAGAGCGATACGTTCAAGTTCCATAGCTAAAGCTAATTGTGGATCGTTGATACCAAGTGCGCTTAACACTTCGTCGCAAGTCTCTTTCATTACTTTCGCACGTGGATCGAAGTTTTTGTAAACTCGGTGACCGAAGCCCATAAGTTTAACTTCTTTAGTTTTCACTTTTTCCATGAAGCCAGCAACGTTTTCTACAGAGCCGATTTCATCAAGCATCTTAAGAACAGCTTCGTTCGCGCCACCATGAGCAGGTCCCCAAAGTGCAGAGATACCAGCAGCGATACATGCATAAGGGTTAGCGCCAGTAGAACCAGCTAAACGTACTGTAGAAGTAGATGCGTTTTGTTCGTGGTCAGCATGAAGCGTGAAAATACGATCCATTGCTTTAGCAAGAATAGGGTTAACTTTGTAATCACGATCTGCAGGAGTAGCAAACATCATGTACAAGAAGTTTTCAGCGTAGCTTAAGTCATTACGTGGGTAAACGAATGGTTGACCAACAGTGTACTTGTAGCTCCAAGCTGCCAATGTAGGAATCTTAGCAATTAAACGAATTGCTGTGATTTCACGGTGGTTAACATCTTCGATGTCTAAGTTGTTGTGATAGAACGCAGAAAGCGCACCAACAACACCAACCATTATAGCCATTGGGTGAGCATCACGACGGAAACCGTTGTAGAAGCGGCTAACTTGATCGTGAACCATAGTGTGGTTACGAACTTTAGCGTCAAATTCTTCTTTTTGTGCAGCAGTTGGAAGCTCGCCATTTAATAATAAATAGCAAGTTTCTAAGTAATCAGCTTTAGTAGCTAACTGGTCGATTGGGTAACCACGGTGTAAAAGAATACCTTTGTTACCATCGATGAATGTGATTTTAGACTCACAAGAAGCAGTAGCCATAAAACCAGGATCAAAAGTAAAGTGACCTGCGGCCAATACATCTTTAACGTCGATTACATCTGGGCCCAATGTACCGCTGTAAATTGGTAGTTCAATTTCTTTGCCATCAAGTTGTAAAACAGCTTTTTTGCCAGTTGCTTCAGACATTCAATAGATCTCCTGTCCTGGTGAATGTTAGTCTGATTCTAAAAGTTCATCTTTTAATACATGAATCAAACGGATCGAAAATTGCTACAAGATTAGTAGCTACTGAAAATTTGTCAATTATACTTAGGGCTAAAAAGAGGCTGACAAATCATTGTTTCGTCAAAAAGCCAACTTAATAAAAAACATAATATAATCACAGTATCGGGGCAATATAATATGTCAAATCTAAAGAGAAATGCAGAAAAAAATAAGCTGATTTAATTTAATTGTAAGGAATTATACGGGTTTAATTCATGTGGCTTTGTATATAAGTAAATGGCTAAATCGCGTAAAAGATTATAATTTTCGTAACTTACATTAAATTTTTAATCTAAAACATTAGATAGATCACTATAAATAAAATGATATAAACATCCTTTTTTAATGTACTGATTGGTTGAAAAATAGATGTTTGGGTTGATTGAAAAACACACGTAGATTAAAAAATAACCAAAAATATGAGTCATTTTATACGTAAAATATCGCGGAAATAGGTGTTAGGTTTAATTTGAATAATTAAGTTGTTATTAA
Organism: Acinetobacter portensis; assembly: GCF_023158935.1. GTDB lineage: Bacteria > Pseudomonadota > Gammaproteobacteria > Pseudomonadales > Moraxellaceae > Acinetobacter > Acinetobacter faecalis. The sequence goes on along the minus strand of NZ_CP096120.1, from coordinate 1,813,430 downwards.
TATTCAGGATATTTGATAATTTTGCTCAATAGCTTTGCAATATTTAATTTAAAAATAATGGGTTGATTAAAATTTTGCTGTACCTTATGGGAAAAACCAATCTCATTCCAATTACATTCATCTTTAGTCGTAGTTATGGTTGGGCTAAGTATGTAATAAAAATACTGAAAAAGTCGTTTTTTTAGCTGTAAACCTAGGTAAATGCAGGCTTTGGGTGTTTTTTGATATTCAAATAGGTGAATTTTATACTATTTGATATTTTGTTAATGATTCTTATTTATAGATATTTGCTTGAAATGGGCTTGAGAGCCGTTTGTAATTTGAAACTTGACGTTTTATAATTCAGTGTCGTTTTTAATTTAGGCAAAAGCTTGCCTATCTATGCCAGCTTTCCTTCGAACTAATTCCAACAAACTCCGGATGGAGTTTTTACTTACAGGATGCCCGCTGTGAAAAGCAACAGACCTGTCAATTTGTCCATGGGTCAAGTTTTAGAAGTAAACTTAAAATCCCCTGTGGCTATTGCATCAATTTTACACCGTCTTTCAGGTGTCATCGTATTTTTACTCGTTCCGGTACTTTTATGGATCTTAGACAAATCTTTGTCTTCTCCAGAAGGTTTTGCACAAGTTCAAGCTGTTTTTGATAGCTTTATTGTGCGTTTCATCGTATGGGTATTTGTAGCTGGCTTAATTTTCCACTTTATTGCTGGTATCAAGCATTTACTTGCTGATCAAGGCATTGCAGAAGAACTGCAAAGTGGTCGTGTTGCAGCTACTATTTCATTAATCTTGTCTGCAATTGGTATTGTTGCAGCATTTGTATGGATCGTACTCTAATGAAAAGTGCTACAGGTTTTACGGGTTCAGGTTCTCGTGATTGGTTTATCCAACGCGTAAGTGCTGTTGTATTAGCTGTTTATACCGTAGTGGTATTAGGTTGGATTCTGTGTAATGGCGGATTCAACTTTGAACAGTGGTACGGTTTTATGATGACAACACCAATGAAGATTTTATCTTTATTGTCAGTCTTATCTCTTGTTGCACATGCATGGATCGGTATGTGGCAGGTTTTCACGGATTACGTGACGACTCGTCAAATGGGTCCTTCTGCAAATGGTTTGCGTATTGTACTAACTTCAGCAGTAATTATTGCTGTATTGGCATACGCAATCTGGGCAATCCAGATTTTTTGGGCGAATTGATAGGAAACAATCATGGGCGCTATAAACCCTAAAGAAGATTACACAAATATTCCACACGAAACTTTCGATGCAGTCATCGTTGGTGGTGGTGGTTCAGGTATGCGTGCTTCTTACCAACTTGCTCAAGCTGGTTTGAAAGTTGCGGTACTTACTAAAGTATTCCCAACACGTTCACACACTGTAGCTGCTCAAGGTGGTATTGGTGCATCTCTTGGTAACATGCAAGAAGATAATTGGCACTACCACTTTTACGATACAGTAAAAGGTTCTGACTGGTTAGGTGACCAAGACGCAATCGAGTTTATGACTCGTGAAGCGCCTCAAGTTGTTTATGAACTTGAACACCTAGGTATGCCATTTGACCGTAACGCAGACGGTACAATTTACCAACGTCCGTTTGGTGGTCATTCTGCAAACTACGGTGAAAAAGCGGTTCCACGTGCTTGTGCTGCTGCCGACCGTACAGGTCACGCACTTCTTCACACGCTTTATCAAAGCAACGTGAAAATGGGTACTCAATTCTTCGTTGAATGGATCGCATTAGATTTAATCCGTAACGAAGCAGGCGATGTACTTGGTGTAACAGCAATTGACCAAGAAACTGGTAAAATTGCAGTATTCCAAGCAAAAGCGACTTTATTTGCTACTGGTGGTGCTGGTCGTGTTTACCGTGCATCTACAAACGCATATATCAACACTGGTGACGGTCTTGGTATGGCTGCTCGTGCAGGTATTCCATTACAAGATATGGAATTCTGGCAATTCCACCCAACGGGTGTTGCGGGCGCAGGCGTATTGTTAACTGAAGGTTGTCGTGGTGAAGGCGCAATCCTTCGTAACGATTCAGGCGAGCCGTTCATGGAGCGTTATGCTCCGACACTTAAGGACTTGGCGCCACGTGACTTTGTATCACGTTCTATGGACCAAGAAATTAAAGAAGGTCGTGGTTGTGGTCCTAAGAAAGACTACATCTTGCTTGATATGACGCACTTGGGTGCTGAAACAATCATGAAGCGTCTTCCATCTGTATTTGAGATTGGTAAGAAGTTCGCGAACGTTGATATCACTAAAGAGCCGATTCCAGTTGTACCAACAATCCATTATCAAATGGGTGGTATTCCTACGAATATTCACGGTCAAGTGGTTGTGCCTGAAAGTGTTGAGACAACTCCATTTAAAGCGCATTACGATAAAGAAAATGACGTTTATTCTACTAATGCAGAAGACCGTGACTTCACTAAACCAGTGAAAGGTTTCTATGCAATCGGTGAATGTTCATGTGTATCTGTACATGGTGCAAACCGCCTAGGTACCAACTCACTTCTTGACTTAGTTGTATTTGGTAAAGCTGCTGGTCAACACATTATCGATTATGTGACTAAGCATCACGGTGATGAGTACGAGCCACTTCCTACGACTGTACTTGAGCAAACTGTTGCACGTATTCGTGCATTGGATGAATCGACTTCAGGTGAAAATGCTCAAGACGTTGCTGATGCGATTCGTGACATTGTTCAAGACCACGCAGGTGTATTCCGTACAACTGAGTTGCTTGAAAAAGGCGTAAAAGAGATTCTTGCAATCGAGCCACGCGTACGTAATATTCATTTGAAAGACAAATCTAAAGTATTCAACACTGCACGTATTGAAGCTCTAGAAGTTGAAAATATTTATGAAGTTGCTAAAGCGACCTTGATTTCTGCTGCTGCTCGTAAAGAGTGTCGTGGTGCGCATACGGTGGTAGATTTCGAATTACCACCTGATCATGCAGATTATCCGTACGGCCGTCGTGATGATGAATGGATGAAGCATACTTTATGGTTCTCTAGCGATAACCGTCTTGAGTATAAGCCAGTTCGTTACCGTCCATTGTCGGTTCAGGCTATTCCACCTAAACCACGTACATTCTAATTAGGAGAGTTGAGATGAGTAGAGGTACTCGTACATTTAATATCTACCGCTACGATCCTGATAAGGATGCAGCACCGTACATGCAAACTTTTAAGCTCGAGTTGACTGATAAGCATCGTATGTTGCTTGATGCTCTTCTTGCGCTAAAAGTACAGGACGAAACATTAACATTCCGTCGCTCGTGCCGTGAAGGTATTTGTGGTTCTGATGGTGTGAACATTAATGGTAAAAATGGTTTAGCGTGTCTTTGGAACCTAAACGATTTACCAGAAGTGATTACAGTTCGTCCTTTACCTGGTTTGCCAGTGGTTAAAGATTTAGTTGTGGATATGAATCAGTTCTACGAACAGTACAACAAAATTCATCCATTCCTAATCAATAATCAACCTGCGCCACCTAAAGAGCGTTTACAATCTCCAGAAGAGCGTGAACACTTAGATGGTTTGTATGAATGTATTTTATGTGCATGTTGTTCAACTTCATGCCCATCATTCTGGTGGAACCCTGATAAATTCTTAGGTCCATCTGCATTGTTAAATGCATACCGTTTCATTATTGATTCGCGTGATACAGGTACACAAGAGCGTTTGGCTCGTCTTGACGACCCATTCTCTCTATTCCGTTGTAAAGGTATTATGAACTGCGTATCTGTTTGTCCTAAAGGTTTGAATCCTACAAAAGCTATTGGTCATATCCGTAGCATGATGTTTGATCAAGCTGGCTAATTTTAGCACTAAAAAAAAGCACACTTTCGGGTGTGCTTTTTTTTAATATATAAGTAATAAAATGATACAAAAGTTTTGGTGATCTTATAGTAATTTACTCCTAATTAAAGGAAGGTAGTAAGTGATCTATTTAGTTATAAATTAAAGTGAAATTTACAGTTGTACTGAAAGTTAAAATTTGAAATGTTAATATGAAGGGGTTTGAGGGCGATTTTTATTGAGAAATACGAATAAAATTTATTATCAAAATTTAATAATTTAGAGCTTGATTTGCAAAATGTAAAACCCCATATATTAGGGTGGATTATATGTATTGTATTTAGCCAATTTATGAAAGGTATATGTCAAAAAAATCAATTCAAGTTGAAAGTTCGTGTTAAAATAACTCACATCACTATATTTGAAAAAAATGCATATTTTATGTGTGAAATTTAATCAAAATAGGGTGATTAATCGTTAATAAATATAATTGCTTTAGAAAAACAAACTTAAAAAGTTATTTTTTCTAAGTCAGTTTGCAGAAAATTGCTCGGTATCGCCGAGTATATGTGAGTGATGATGCCGCTGAGGGCGTTATGATTCATTGTTTACATTAGAGTTATCTAATGTAGTGATAACGCCTCAAAGGTTACGCCTAAAGGGGAGTAATGTAGTGTCGCCAATTTGACATTACAAATCATGGGTTTTGCTGTCAAAAGCAACCTGTAAATATTTTTGCAATAGGAAATGGGTCCAAAAATGCAAGAAGTTGTTGACGCTTCGCGTCTAGACACTGAACTTTCCGCTGATAGTGCAGCGTATATTGAAGAAATTTATGAGCAGTATTTAACGGCTCCAGATTCAGTTGGAGAAGATTGGCGTAAATACTTCGATAAATTTCCAAAAGGTGATCAACCACATAGTAATGTGCGCGAGCAATTTCTATTATTAGGTCGTAACTCAAATCGTATTCAGTCTGTTGTGCAAAGTACAGTGAGTTCTGAACATGGTCAGCGTCAAATTGGCGTGTTACAACTTATTGCTGCGTACCGTAACCGTGGTCATCAAAAAGCGAAGTTGGATCCATTAGGTTTGGCTAAACGTGAAGATGCTTATGACTTAGAATTAGGCGCTCATGGTTTAACTAAATCTGATTTAGATACAGTATTCAATACAGGTAACTTAGAGATTGGCAAGACTGAAGCTACTCTAGGTGAAATTGTTGATGCAATGGAAAAAATCTATTGCGGATCAATTGGTGTTGAATATATGCACATTGTGGACACCAAAGAGAAGCGTTGGATTCAACAACGTCTTGAAAGTGCACGTGGGCAATTCGGACTTAATGCGGATCAGAAAAAGCACGTTTTAGAACGCTTAACTGCTGCTGAAGGTTTAGAAAAATATTTAGGTAATAAATATGTTGGCGCTAAACGCTTTGGTGTAGAAGGCGGTGAGTCTTTCATTCCAATGGTAAACGAACTTATTCAACGTGCAGGTGCTGTAGGTTGTAAAGAAGTTGTTATTGGTATGCCACACCGTGGTCGTTTAAACCTTCTTGTTAACATCATGGGTAAAAACCCAGCTGACCTATTTGGTGAGTTCGAAGGTAAATCTCTTCATAAGAAAGGTTCTGGTGACGTTAAGTACCATCAAGGTTTCTCATCTAACGTAATGACTCCAGGTGGCGAAGTTCACTTAGCATTAGCGTTTAACCCATCACACTTAGAAATCGTTGGACCTGTAGTTGAAGGTTCTGTACGAGCTCGTCAAGTGCGTCGTAAAGATATTGGTGGTGATGATGTACTTCCAATTATCGTTCATGGTGATGCTGCATTTGCTGGTCAAGGCGTAAACCAAGAAACGTTCCAAATGTCACAAACTCGTGGTTTCACAGTAGGTGGTACAGTTCACATTGTTGTAAACAACCAAGTGGGCTTCACAACTTCAGATCCACGTGATGCGCGTTCTACAGAATACTGTACTGATATTGCAAAAATGATCCAAGCGCCGATCTTCCATGTAAATGGTGATGATCCTGAAGCTGTGATTTTTGTAACTCAATTGGCACATGATTTCCGTCATACATTCCGTAAAGATGTTGTGATTGATATGTTCTGCTACCGTCGTCGTGGTCATAACGAAGCGGATGAGCCAGCTGCAACTCAGCCAATGATGTATCAAGTGATCAACAAAAAAACGACGACTCGTACTTTGTATGCTGATCAATTGGTTCAAGAGAAAGTATTAGATCGTGAAACTGCTGATCAAATGATTGAAGATTATCGTGCTGATCTTGAAGCAGGTCGTCATGTTGCGAATGCATTGGTATTAGAACCAAATACAAAAATGTTTGTAGATTGGTCTCCATATGTAGGTCATGACTATACAGACGTTTGGGATACAACTTTCCCGATCGAGCGCTTAAAAGAACTTGGTACAAAAATGCGTGAGCTTCCAGAGGGCTTCGTAATGCAACGCCAAGTATCAAAAGTGATTGATGATCGTTTGAAAATGCAAACAGGCGAAATGCCTCTAAACTGGGGTGCTGCTGAAACTTTAGCTTATGCATCTATTTTAGATGAAGGTTTCTTGCTTCGTTTAACAGGTGAAGATGTTGGTCGTGGTACGTTCTCACACCGTCATGCAAAATTGCATAACCAAGTAGATGGTTCTACTTACATCCCACTTTGTAATTTAAAAGAAAACCAGCCACGTACTGCTATTTATGACTCATTATTGTCAGAAATGGCTGTACTTGCATTTGAATATGGTTATGCAACAACTCTTCCTAAGAGTTTGATCATTTGGGAAGCTCAGTTTGGTGACTTCGCTAACTGTGCACAAATGGTTATCGACCAATTCATTTCTTCTGGTGAAACGAAGTGGGAACGTGCATGTGGTTTAACAATGCTTCTTCCACATGGTTTTGAAGGTCAGGGTCCTGAGCATTCTTCAGCACGTTTAGAGCGTTTCTTACAGCTTTGTGCAGAAGACAACATGCAAGTGATTACACCGACTACACCAGCACAGATTTATCATGCTTTACGTCGTCAAGCACTTCGTCCAATTCGTAAACCGTTGATCGTGACTTCACCTAAGTCATTACTTCGTCACAAGTTAGCAACTTCTACTTTAGAAGAACTTGCAAATGGTTCATTCCAAACTGTGATTGATGAAATCGACAACATCAACAAAGCAGACGTAACTCGTTTAGTACTTTGTGGTGGTAAGGTTTACTACGACTTAGTTGAAAAACGTCGTGAAAAAGAATTGAACAATACAGCTATCGTTCGTATTGAACAGTTATATCCATACCCAGAAGCACGTCTTGCTGAAGTTCTAGCACAATATCCAAATGTGAAAGAACTTGTTTGGGCTCAAGAAGAGCCTAAAAACCAAGGTGCTTGGTTGTTCATTGCTCCTCGTTTATATGACGATGTAATGAATGCTGGTAAACAAGTACGTATTAGCTATGCGGGCCGTGAAGCATCTGCTGCACCAGCGTGTGGTTCACCATATTTACATGCAAAACAACAAGCTCAGCTCGTAAATGATGCTTTAGCGATCGTAGAATAATCAGGAGATTCTAAAATCATGGCAACCGAAATTAAAGCACCTGTATTCCCAGAATCAGTTGCGGATGGAACTATCGCAACTTGGCACAAACAACCAGGTGAAGCAGTATCACGTGACGAAGTAATCTGTGATATTGAAACAGATAAAGTTGTTTTAGAAGTTGTAGCTCCTGCTGATGGCACAATTGCATCTATCATCAAAGGCGAAGGCGATACTGTTCTTTCAAATGAAGTGATTGCTCAGTTTGAAGAAGGTGCTGTTTCTGGCGCTGCTCAAACTCAAGCAGTTCAATCTGAAGAGAAAGTAGAAGTTGCTGCATCTCAAACTCAAGCAGGTGCTGCACCTGTTGTTGAGCGTGCTCAAGCTGTTACAGATCAAGCTCCTGCAGTTCGTAAAGCATTAACAGAATCTGGTATTGCTGCTTCTGATGTTGCTGGTTCTGGTCGTGGTGGTCGCATCACTAAAGAAGATGTTGCAAATCATCAAACTAAACCTGCTGCTGCACCTTTAAGTGTTGCTGTTGGTGAGCGTATCGAAAAACGTGTTCCTATGACTCGTCTTCGTAAGCGTGTTGCTGAACGTCTTCTTGCTGCAACTCAAGAAACTGCAATGTTAACGACTTTTAACGAAGTTAACATGAAACCAATCATGGAAATGCGTGCTCAATATAAAGATGCTTTTGAAAAGCGTCACGGTGCACGTCTTGGCTTCATGTCATTCTTTGTTAAAGCTGCAACTGAAGCACTTAAACGCTACCCAGCTGTAAATGCTTCAATTGATGGCGAAGATATTGTTTATCACGGTTTCTATGACATTGGTGTAGCTGTTTCTTCTGAGCGTGGTTTAGTAGTTCCTGTATTACGTGATACAGATCGCATGAACTATGCTGAAGTTGAAAACGGTATCCGTGCTTACGCTGCGAAAGCACGTGATGGTAAATTGGGTATTGAAGATATGACTGGCGGTACTTTCACTATTACTAATGGTGGTACTTTCGGTTCATTATTATCTACTCCAATTTTGAACACACCACAAACTGCTATTTTGGGTATGCATAAAATCCAAGATCGTCCTATGGCAGTAAATGGTCAAGTAGAAATCTTGCCAATGATGTACTTGGCACTTTCTTATGACCACCGTTTAATCGATGGTAAAGAAGCTGTAGGTTTCCTTGTAGCAATCAAAGAATTGTTAGAAGAGCCAGCACGTCTTATCCTTGATCTATAATTTATAGTTCTTAAGAATAATCAAAACGAGTTCAGGGCGATCCTTTGAACTCGTTCTTGGAGATACAAATGTCTCAATTCGATTTAGTTGTAATCGGTGGTGGCCCAGGTGGCTACGAAGCAGCAATTCGTGCAGCTCAACTTGGTTTTAAAGTTGCGTGTATCGAAAAGCGTATTCATAAAGGTAAACCTTCTTTAGGTGGTACTTGCTTAAACGTAGGTTGTATCCCTTCTAAAGCTTTACTTGACTCTTCTCATCGTTATGAAGATACAGTTCATCATTTAGATGATCATGGTATTACGACTGGTGAAGTTAAGTTCGATCTTGCTAAACTTTTAGCGCGTAAAGACAAAATCGTTGACCAATTAACTGGCGGTATCGATCAGTTATTAAAAGGTAACGGTATTGAGTGGTTAAAAGGTACTGGTAAATTACTTGCTGGTAAAAAAGTTGAGTTTGTATCTCACGAAGGTGAAACTCAAATTTTAGAGCCTAAATACGTAATTCTTGCGACTGGTTCTGTACCTGTAAATATTCCAGTAGCTCCTGTAGATCAAGACATTATTGTTGATTCTACTGGTGCGTTAGAATTCCAAGAAGTGCCTAAGCGTTTAGGTGTTATTGGTGCTGGTGTTATTGGTCTTGAACTTGGTTCAGTTTGGCGTCGTCTTGGTGCAGAAGTTGTTGTATTTGAAGCAATGGATGCATTCTTACCAATGGCTGATAAAGCTTTGGCAAAAGACTACCAAAAGCTTTTAACTAAGCAAGGTTTAGATATTCGTGTTGGCGCTAAAGTTGCTGGTACAGAAGTTAACGGTTCTGAAGTAACTGTTAAGTACACGCAAGGTGGTGAAGACAAAACTCAAGTATTCGACAAGTTAATCGTATGTGTAGGCCGTCGTGCTTATGCTGAAGGTTTATTGGCGGATGATTGTGGTATTAAATTAACTGAACGTGGTTTAGTTGAAGTGAACGATTGGTGTGCTACTTCTGTTGAAGGCGTATATGCAATCGGTGACTTAGTACGTGGTCCAATGCTTGCTCATAAAGCAATGGAAGAAGGCGTAATGGCTGTTGAACGTATTCACGGCCATGCTGCTCAAGTTAACTACGACACAATTATTTCTGTAATTTACACACACCCTGAAGCGGCGTGGGTAGGCTTAACAGAAGAGCAAGCGAAAGAAAAAGGTCATGAAGTTAAAACTGGTCAATTCGGTTTTGCTGTAAATGGTCGCGCTTTAGCTGCTGGTGAAGGTGCTGGTTTCGTTAAGTTTGTTGCTGATGCAAAAACTGACCGTTTACTTGGTATGCACGTAATTGGACCTGCTGCGTCTGATATCGTTCACCAAGGTATGATCGCACTTGAATTTGTTTCATCTGTTGAAGATCTTCAATTGATGACGTTTGGTCACCCGACATTCTCTGAAGTAGTTCATGAAGCTGCTTTAGCGGTTGATGGTCGTGCCATTCATGCGATTCAGCGTAAACGTAAATAAATAAAAAGAGCGGCTTCGGCCGCTCTCTTTACATTTGGTGGTTGTTTTAACTTGAACAATCATCTAAAAATATAAAAATAAATTTTGATAAATGCTAATGCTTACTGCATAGCAGTATAAGTATTAGTGACCATAAAAACGTGAAAAGTAGTAAAAGGTAAATAATTAAATGAATCTACATGAGTATCAAGCAAAAGCTCTATTAAAAAAATATGGAATGCCTGTTCAAGAAGGCATTATTGCAACGAATGCAGAAGAAGCGGTTCAAGCATTTGAGAAACTCGGTGGTAAGTTTGCCGTAATGAAAGCTCAAGTACATGCAGGCGGACGTGGTAAAGCAGGTGGTGTTAAGGTTGTTAAATCTGCACAAGAAGCTCGTGATTATGCTTACAGTATTATTGGTACACGGCTTGTTACTTATCAAACAGATGCAGATGGTCAACCTGTAAATAGCGTACTTGTTGCAGAAGATGTATATCCTGTTGAGCGTGAATTATATCTTGGTGCTGTAGTTGATCGTTCAAGCCGTCGTGTGACTTTCATGGCATCAACCGAGGGTGGTGTTGAAATTGAGAAAGTTGCAGAAGAAACACCAGAAAAAATTATTAAAGTAGAAGTAGATCCTTTAGTTGGATTGTTGCCATTCCAAGCACGTGAAGTGGCTTTTGCACTAAATTTAAAAGATAAGCAAATTAATCAATTTGTAAAAATTATGACAGCAGCTTATCAAGCATTTATTGAAAATGATTTTGCATTGTTTGAAATTAACCCGCTTTCTGTTCGTGAAAATGGCGATATTTTATGTGTAGATGCCAAAGTAGGTATCGATTCAAATGCACTTTATCGTTTACCTGAAGTTTTAGCTTTACGTGATACATCGCAAGAAAATGAACGTGAACTTAAAGCATCTGAATTCGAGCTTAACTATGTTGCCCTAGAGGGTAATATTGGTTGTATGGTGAATGGTGCTGGTCTTGCTATGGCAACCATGGACATCATTAAATTATATGGTGGTCAACCTGCAAACTTCCTAGATGTTGGTGGTGGTGCAACGAAAGATCGTGTAATTGAAGCATTCAAAATTATTCTTGCAGATAGCTCTGTTCAAGGTGTTTTAATTAACATCTTTGGTGGTATTGTGCGTTGTGACATGATTGCTGAGGCAATTATTGCAGCGGTTCAAGAAGTAAATGTATCTGTTCCAGTTGTTGTTCGCCTTGAAGGTAACAATGCTGAACTTGGTGCAAAAATACTTGATGAATCAAGATTAAAACTAATTTCTGCAAATGGCCTAGCCGATGCTGCAGAAAAAATCGTTGCTGCAGTGAAAGCTTAAGGAGTATCAATCATGAGCGTATTAATTAATAAAGACACAAAGGTATTGGTACAAGGCTTTACTGGTAAAAATGGTACTTTCCATTCAGCTCAAGCTTTAGACTATGGCACAAAAGTAGTAGGTGGTGTAACACCAGGAAAAGGTGCTTCTGTTCATTTAGACCTTCCTGTTTTCAACACAATGAAAGATGCTGTACGTGAAACATCTGCCGATGCAACAGTAATTTATGTACCTGCTCCATTTGTTTTAGATTCAATTATTGAAGCTGTAGATTCAGGCGTGGAATTAATTGTTGTAATCACCGAAGGCGTGCCAACAATTGATATGTTAAAAGCAAAACGCTATATAGAAACTTATGGCAATAACACGCGTTTAATTGGTCCAAACTGTCCGGGTATTATTACTCCAGGCGAATGTAAGATTGGCATTATGCCGGGTCATATTCATCAACCTGGTAAAATTGGCATTATTTCACGTTCAGGTACTTTGACGTATGAAGCTGTTGCTCAAACGACGAAGCTTGGTTTAGGTCAATCTACATGTATTGGTATTGGTGGTGACCCAATTCCAGGTATGAACCAAATTGATTGCTTGAAATTATTCCAAGAAGATCCACAAACTGAAGCCATTATTATGATTGGTGAAATTGGTGGTTCTGCCGAAGAAGAAGCTGCTGAATACATTAAGTCCAATGTGACCAAACCTGTTGTTGGTTATATTGCAGGTGTAACAGCGCCTAAAGGCAAGCGTATGGGGCATGCTGGTGCAATTATTTCTGGTGGTAAAGGTACTGCTGAAGAAAAATTTGCAGCATTTGAAAAAGCAGGTATGGCTTATACACGTAGTCCAGCAGAGCTTGGTTCTACAATGTATCAAGTGCTGAAAGATAAAGGTTTAGTTTAATTTAAATTGTAAAAAAGCCCTCAATTGAGGGCTTTTTTACAGTCATTTTTCTGCTATTAATACATAAATAATTATATTGATGGATATTCACTAAATTTTAGACAAAAAAATACGCAATGGTTGGGGTACACATTGCGCAGAAAATCGAATCTGTTTTCACAGGTTCGGGGGTAACTATTGAAATTAAATATATGATTAATTTCGATAAGAGAATAATAATGTAGAAAATAGATTAGGTCTTTTACTCTATTGTGTGGCTGGTGTTAAGCCTTGTAATTAATGTTATTTTAGGTGACTACATCACGCTTTATGTATAAAAATCAAAAAAGCTCAAATATGAGCTTTTTTGTTCAAAAATTGCTTAGATATTAAAAGTGGAAAACACCTAAACCAGATTTAACTTCATCTAGAGTTTGTTGTGTAATGTCACGGCATTTGTCTGTACCAGATTTTAAAATATCCATGATGTAGTCAGGATCTTTCGCAAGCTCCATACGACGTTCACGAATTGGTGTAATTAATTCTTTAAGAACACCTTCCAAACGTTTTTTCACAGTACCATCGCCTAAACCACCACGACGATAATGTGCTTTAAGTTCTTCAACTTCTTCTTTGTTTGGATCGAAAGCATCTAAGTAAGTAAATACAACATTACCTTCTACTTGACCTGGATCTTCAACACGTAAGTGATTTGGATCTGTGTACATTGCATTAACCGCTTTCTTAATGTCTTTATCTGACGCATCTAACACAATGGTATTGCCTAAAGATTTAGACATTTTTGCTTTACCATCAAAGCCGGGTAAACGACCTACATTTGAAAGTAATGCTTGGCATTCTGGAAGTAAATCATGACCAATTTGACGGTTTAAACGACGAACAATTTCATTGGTTTGTTCAATCATTGGAATTTGGTCTTCACCAACAGGAACAACTGTTGCTTTAAATGCTGTGATGTCAGCCGCTTGAGCGACTGGATAGCATAAGAAACCTGCTGGAATATCACGCTCGAAGCCACGCATCTGAATTTCAGATTTAATTGTTGGATTACGTTCTAAACGCGATACCGTCACAAAGTTTAAATACAACATTGTGAGTTCATTTAAAGCAGGCAAGCTTGATTGAACACAAATTGTTGTTTTAGTCGGGTCAATGCCTACAGCCAAATAGTCTGTTGCTACTTCAATAATATTGCGACGAACTTTTTCAAAGTTATCTGCATTATCTGTAAATGCTTGAGCATCAGCCAATAAAAGATGTTGATGATGCGAATCTTGTAAACCTACGCGTGAACGTAAAGAACCTACAAAGTGACCTAAGTGAAGTTGGCCAGTAGGGCGGTCGCCAGTCAAAATCACTGGACGATTATCTTGATTACTCATTATGAATTCCAGAACAGTAGCCAGCGCTACTTAAATATACAAAGAATGCAGTTATTGTACGGTAATTTATTTTTTATTGTCAGCAAGATTAAATAGTGAAGTGGAAAAATAGGGAGATTTTTTACATATTAATGAATATCACTAGAACTTATTTTTAAATTGGAACATGACTTAAGGTGGAACTTTTATTTAGTTTCTTTGTTTATATAAATAGATTTTTCTTTTTTTAACGTAGTTATTAAATATAGAATATAGAAAACGCATAGGATAAGAAAAAATGGCGAGCAGTTTATTATTACTATTAGATGATATTGCCACTGTACTTGACGATGTTGCTGTTATGAGTAAAATGGCGGCGAAAAAAACCGCAGGTGTTTTGGGCGACGACTTAGCTTTAAATGCACAGCAGGTGAGTGGAGTAAAAGCAGACCGAGAGCTTCCTGTAGTTTGGGCTGTTGCAAAAGGTTCATTTGTAAATAAGCTGATTTTAGTTCCACTTGCATTATTAATTAGCGTATTTGCACCTTGGCTTATTAATCCGTTACTTATGATTGGTGGATTATTTTTGTGTTATGAAGGTGTGGAAAAGGTTTTACACTCTTTACATAAGAAGAAATCAGGTTCAAAGAATCATCTTGAAAATAAGTCTTTGGAAGATGTTGATATAACAGCGTATGAAAAAGATAAAATTAAAGGTGCAATTCGAACTGATTTTATTTTATCTGCGGAAATTGTGGTGATTTCATTGGGCACGGTAGCTGCTGCCACTTTTATGACTAAATTGAGTGTATTGGCTGTTATTGCAATAGGAATGACAGTAGGCGTTTATGGTTTGGTCGCAATGATTGTCAAAATTGATGATTTAGGTTTGTATTTGGTAGAGCAAGCATCATCACTAAAGCAAAGTATGGGTAGAGCTTTACTTGCTTTTGCACCAAAGCTGATGAAAACACTGACTATTGTAGGGACTATTGCAATGTTCTTAGTGGGTGGAGGAATAATTAATCATGCAATTCCACTATTTCACCATTGGACTGAAGATGCCGTAGATTATATGGAGCTTATTCCAAGTGTTGGAAATATTGTGGGTGCCGTTACACCAACCATGATTAATTTAGTGACAGGCTTTATTGCAGGATTAATTGTATTAGTGATTATTGCATTAGGACAAAAAGTTTTTTCAAAAGCAAAACAAGCATAATGAAATAGAGAACGCTAAAATAAAGCATATATAAAAAAGGATAAGACTATGCGCTGGAAAGGTCGTCGGGTAAGTAATAATATTGAAGATCGTCGTGGTGGCGGTGCAGGTAAAGCAGGCGGAATAAGTATTCTTGGCTTAGTTGTAGCCTTTGTTGCATGGAAGTTTTTTGGTGTAGATCCTCAACAAGCATATCAGGCGACTAAACAAGTTACAGCGCAAGTTCAACCTGCCGAAACAAGTGGCTTAAGTAATCCAACGCCAGATCAGCAAGAAGCAATGGAATTTGTTGGAACTGTTTTGGCAGATACAGAAGATACTTGGACTCAAGTGTTTCGTGATCAGCTTAATGCAGAATATCAGCCACCAAAACTTGTGATGTTCAATGGCGTTGTAAAATCTGGATGTGGTACAGCTCAGTCAGCAATGGGACCATTTTATTGCCCAAGTGATCGAAAAGTTTATATAGATACTTCTTTTTTTAAAGATATGAAGTCACAAATGGGTATTACGGGTGAGCAAAACCAAACTGAGTTATCACGGAAGGATCAAGCAGGTGATTTTGCACAGGCTTATGTGGTTGCACATGAAGTAGGGCACCATATTCAAACTTTATTGGGTATTTCAGAACAAGTTCATAAAGCACGTTCACAAGCGACAAAAGTTCAGGGAAATGAGCTTTCTGTGCGACAAGAATTACAAGCAGATTGTTTGTCTGGTATTTGGGCACATCATAATCAACAACGTACTCAATTTTTAGAGCAGGGCGATATTGAAGAAGCTATGGATGCTGCGCATAAAATTGGCGATGATTATTTACAGAAAAGTGCAACAGGGCAAGTTGTTCCAGATAGCTTTACACATGGCACAAGTGCACAGCGTATGAAGTGGTTTCAAACGGGTTTAAAAAGCGGAAACATGAACGATTGCGATACGTTTAATCAAAATATTTAAAGGTTAAAGATTTGATTAAAAGAAATGTATAAAAGGGAGTTCGCTCCCTTTTTTTGTTTATAAAGTATAAAAATTCTAAATGTAAAAATTTATGTTAAAAAACTTTAACAAATGAAAAAGCAATTAGAAAAAAATATTACACTATTAAAATAATAAATCCTGAAAGACTTTCTATTTAATATAGAAATATTAAGGGCACGTACTGTTGCAATATATGGAATACTGATGGGTAATTATTTTTTTCTCCAGATTTTTACGGTTATTTTTGCACTTTCAATCGCAACGACAATCTTTAACAAACGTGTTTTAGGTTTTCCTCAAGCGATAGGCGTTCCCTTAGTATCTGCAATTTTTGTCTTTATTTTACAATGGGGTGCAAGTTTATTGAGTGGTAATGAATTTATCACTATTAATATTCACAACATTGAAAATGCTGTTCGACATATCGATTTTTATGACTTTTTAATTAATGGCGTAATCTGCTTTATTTTGACGTCATCTGCCTTGAAATTTAAGGTTTCAGATTTAAGAAGTTATTGGAAACCTATTAGTATTCTTGCCAGTATTGCCTTAGTTTTATGTGCCGTATTTGTTGGCGTTTTACTTTATGGTTATCAAATTTTAGTGGGTAACCATGTCAATTTATTGGTGCTTTTACTGCTTGGTGCAGCTTTAGGTGCAACAGACCCAATTGGAATTAAAGGTGTTTTAAGCTCTGTTCGTGCGCCGCACCATCTTATGGTGAAGCTTGAAGGTGAGTCTTTGTTTAACGATGCAATGTGTATTGCATTGTTTATGACTTTATTGAATGTATTACAAGGCGAAAATTTCACAATTGTGGGTGTACTTGAAACACTACTTTATGAAATTGTTGTTGCTGTGATTATTGGTTGGGCATTTGGTTTAGGAATTTTACGCTTACTCCGTGGTAAGCATGAAATGGAGTCTTTAATTTTAACAACTGCGTTACTGGCTTGTGGTTCATATTTAGTCGCTTTGTTTGCACATGCATCTGCACCAATTGCATGTGTTATTGGTGGTTTAATTGTTGGTAATAAATGGAAAGAGATTCTACAAGATAGAGAAATTCGTGAAGTAAACCATTTTTGGCATACAGTTGAAGGCATTATTAATTCGTTCTTATTTACCTTAATTGGCTTAGAACTTTTCATTCTAGATTTAAGTGTAAGTTTAATTTTGGGTGGTATTGTTGCCTTTATTATTCTTCATGCTTCACGTTTTGCAGCGAATTTTTTATCATTTGCATTATTTCCAAGTTTAAAACATAAAAGTTATAACGGTAGTTTGGTCATTTTATCTTGGGGTGGGGTGCGTGGTGGTATTTCGCTTGCGTTAATTTTGGCGGTCGCTAATATTCCACAATTAAGTGAATATAGTAGTATTTTAATTGGCTACACATTTATTTCTGTGTTGTTGTCAGGTTTGGTTTGTGGTTTAGGTTTGCCTGCGGTAATGAATGCTTTTTATTACAACCCGAATGAAGAGAAAACAGGATTCAAAGGTTGGTATCAGCGTATGTGCCACAAAATGAATAAGAAAGGTTTTCAATATGTTGTGGAAGAAGACGAGCATGGTAATGAAATTATTAGCGTGTATAAGCCAGACAGTATTGTCGATCAGAAAACAGATGATGGTGTCGCGAAGCTTCATCATCCAGATAAATTACAAGAAGTTAAGCGCCTTGAAAGTCCAGAGAATTTCTAAACTATAATGCAAGATTATATACGTGAATTTTATGGAATTATTCAGTTAATTCCAAAAGGAAAAGTCGCAACCTATGGGCAAATTGCAAAGCTTGCAGGTTTGCCTAAACATGCACGACACGTGGGTTTTGCTTTAAAAAATATGGCGGATGATACAGCTGTACCCTGGCATAGAGTGATTAATTCTCAAGGGAAAATTAGCCTAAGCAAAGAAGATGGTCTTGGTGAAAATATTCAAATTTTAAAACTACAATCAGAAGGGGTTGTGGTGCTTAATGGCAAGGTGAATTTGAAGCTATTTCAATGGATTCTATAAATAAAAAAAGCTTCTTAAAAGAAGCTTTTTTTATTGGGAAGTGACTTATTTACGAACAATAAGTACAGGAACTTCGCCTTCAGCAAGAATGCTTTGTGCAACGCTACCAAGTACTAATTTTTTGAAACCTGTACGACCATGCGAACCAATCACAATGATGTCTGCTTTAGCTGCTTCAGCTGCTTTTACGATTTCACGTTGAATGACTTGACCTTCTAACAGTTGAGTTTCAACGGTTACGCCGTATTCAGCGAATTTAGCTTTCGCTTCATCTAAAGTTTTAAGTAAAGATGTGCGCGCACGCTCAATAAGTTCGTTTGTATGAGATGCAGTAATGTATTCAGCAGCAATATAAGGGTCTAAAGTAAGTACTTGCACAACAGTTACTTTACTATTAAATGCTTTTGCTAAATCTGCCGCTTTTTCAATTGCAGCATAAGATGTTTCTGAACCATCTACAGGGACTAAAATATTATTAAATGACATTTTATTACTCCTTATTTTTAAAACAATTGAATTACTTAAAACGTTAAGAATACTTCTTTATAACTTCATAATATATTGATTTATAAAAGAATAAAACCCACCAAAACACTTGGAATATAAAGCTAACTTTATGTATTTATTAATGAATATTTATAGGAATTGAACAATGGCAAAAAAGATTAAAATGTAAACATCTATATATTCTTTAGTCTTAGATTAATGAAAATGCCAATGTATGAATTGGCATTTTCATCCATGTAAAATTTGTTTTAGCTATTCTTTTGAAAAATGAGTTTATGTATATAAAAGCCTAAAATCATGGAAATAATAAAATACAGCCCTTCATAATGACCTAAACCAATTAAAGTTAAGCTTGGTGCAGGGCATATTCCTGCAACTCCCCAACCAATACCAAAAATTATGCTACCTAAAATAAGTGAGCGATCTATTTGTGTATTTTGTGGAAGTTGAATAGCTTCTTTAAATACTGTTTTGGGTGAGTTTTGTTTTATTGCTTTTTGAAATGGAATAAACGCAACGTATATTGCGCCCATCATCACAAAGGCAAGGCTTGCATCCCACTGTCCAAATAAATCTAAAAAGTCTAAAACCTTTTGTGGATTTGCCATGCCTGAAATCATTAAACCAAGCGAAAAAATGCCACCAAATATAAAAGCGAGAAGGTTTTTCATGCATTCGCTCCTAATAAATGGCGCGCTATATATACGGTTACAAAGCCTGCAAGCATAAAGCTAACAGTCGCAATTAATGAGCGTGGAGATAATCGACTTATACCGCAAATGCCATGTCCGCTTGTACAGCCTGAGCCTAAACGTGTGCCAAAGCCTACAAGTAAGCCTGCAATAATCATGCTGAATGGTGATGCTTGTATATTGATTTCAGGTTGTGTGAAAAGTGCATAGATAAATGGAACAACAATTAAGCCTGTTAAGAACCAAAATGCAGGGGAGTTTATAAAGTTTTTGATGTTGAGTGATTGTGCGAGTAAACCGCTAATGCCTGCTATGCGTCCATGCACGTATAAGTAGCCCACGGCAGATATGCCTAGTAGTGTTCCACCTAAAAATGAAATGATATATTCATGCATGAACATAGTCTTTTAAAAATATGATGGCTTATTATATGAAATTGCTTGTGGTAATAGGGAACTAAAAACTCAACTTGATAGATGTGGATTTTCTTTAATATTGTTAGATAAAAGTCCCTATTACTTTGAAATTTTTAAGTATATTGGTCTTAAAGTTTTTATATGAGTGAATAAAAAAGATGATAGTTGATACTCGAAAGAAGTTAATAAGTGAGTGGGGAGCTGAGGGAATTACGTATTTTGAAGAATCTATATGGAGTTCTTCAATTATGCATTCTGATTTACCTAGAGTTCGAGACTTTTTAAAAGTTAATAATTTTAAGTATTTTGATATTAGTATTGTTAGACCACAAGATGATTCAATAGAGAGGATGAAATTTAGAACTCATTATAGTGAAGATGGTCAATGCTTTAGTACTAATTATGGAATCACCGTTCCAAAGAATAGTAATAATTTAAAACTAACTATTGGGTTAGAAGGTGAAGTAAAAAATCAAGAATGTCAGGATAAGACACTTTATATAATTAATAGCTTAAGAATTATATTTGGAATCCCTATAGCTCGTGAATTGATGCAAGTAAGTAATTTTGATTCAAAAAATTATGATGTAGCGGGTCATCATTCGGAGCTAGGTTATGCTTCTAAATTTGATATTCAAGATTTAAATTTGTATGAGAGTATAGAATATTGTCAATTACGTGAATTACCAGTTGATGCTTTAATTTTATTAGATAAAGCTTTTCAACAAAGATTTCCAGATGAACGTTTTATTTTAATGTGGGTTGCTTTTGAAGCAATTATTAATTCTCTGCCTAATTTGAAAATGAATGGTAATAAACGTCAAAAGTATTTTCAAGAAGAGTTGGCTTCAGAAATTGTGAACAAAGAAATTATAAGGTTACGTGACTTTAGACATATTGTTTTCAAAGAAGCTAAGTTTGAAGAAGCTAAGGTAGAGGAAATTAATTGGTCATTATATATGGCAATACAATTAGCAATGCTGAGTGATTGTCCACAAAGACAAGCTTTTTTAAATGGATATGAACAATATATCTTGAGTAGATCATAACTTCTCAATATATTGAATTAGAGCCGATACATCATCCGTTTGCAATTGCTCACGTATCTTTAAAAACTGCTTTTCATCTAAATCATACAACTTTAGAGAAAGCAGTTTTTCTATATCTTCCTCAGGAAAACGGTACTTAATAACTTTCGCAGGTACGCCACCTACAACGGCATAAGGAGGCACATCCTTCGTGACTACAGCACCAGTCGCAACTACAGCACCTTCACCAAGTTTCACACCTTGCATAATCATGGCACGAGAACCAATCCAACAACCATCGCCAATAACAGTGTCACCCGCAGGTACAAAACTACGCGTATCAAAGGGAAAAGCCGAAATCCAATCTGTACGGTGTAACTGATTACCGCCCATCATAATCACGCATTCCGCCCCAAAACACACGAAATTGCCAATATAAAGCTGATCAATTGGCTTCTCAGGCGTAGAAGGCTTGTCATGCAAATAACGCACAACACAACGCTCAAAACCCCGATCCCAATAAGCAGAATAATAAGAATAGTTTCCCTTAATGTGAATATTCGGGTTTTTCACAGTTTTAGAAATAAATTCGAATTCACACCAATGCTTAACAGGGGAATTAATTAAAGATTCAGCCATAAGAGCAATCAAAGAACAAGCGTAACGCCATTATAGCCGAAGTTAACTCAAATGCTTAAAGGCTTCAATTGCACGCATACGACTGCTTTTTAAATCTACAATCGGCTTTGGATAATCCAATTTTAGTTGTGGATTTTTCGCATAAGGTTCATGAATTTGTTTCGCATCTAAATGTGAAATTTCAGGTATCCATAAACGAATATAATCTCCATTTTCGTCAAACTTTTGCGACTGACTTACAGGGTTGAAAATACGGAAATACGGTGCAGCATCTGTTCCTGTAGATGCACACCACTGCCATCCACCATTATTGGCAGCCAAATCACCATCAATTAAATGCTGCATAAACCACGCCTCGCCTAAGCGCCAATCTATAAGTAAATTTTTACTTAAAAACATCGCGCAAATCATACGAACACGATTATGCATCCAACCTGTGGCAAGCAGTTGTCGCATGCCTGCATCTACAATTGGAATGCCTGTTTGACCCTGTTGCCAAGCGTGTAAATCTTCAGGAGCATTGCGCCATACAATGCGTTGAGTGTCTAATTTAAATGGTAAGTTTTTCGATACGCGAGGGTAGTCGAATAAAATATGCTGATAAAACTCACGCCAAAGTAATTCATCTAACCAAATTTGTTGTCCATTGTTTTCAAATTCCATATAGCCGTGACTGTGGCGAAACAAAGCTTGTAAACATTGGCGAATAGAAAGAATGCCAATATTTAAATAAGCTGCAAGTTTGCTTGTGCTATTTAAATTCGGGAAATCTCGTTCTGTATGATAATGCTCAACTTGGTTTGCAATAAACTCATCTAAAAGCTCCCAAGCATGATGCTCACCAATTTGCCAAAGATTTTGTGTATTTTCGCTGATTACTTTTTCTTCTGAATCTGGGTAAATATCACTAAATATTGGAACTTCTTTTGCAAAGTCTTTGTGCTGTGGAATTGCATTTTGAACCTCAATAGTGGGATAGCACTGTGGCAAACTTATGCTGAGTTTTTCGTAGCATTGCTTTTTAAATGCCCCAAACACTTGATAGGGCAATTCACTTTTATTACGAATGCTTCCAACAGGGGAAATAGTTCGGTCATGATATAACTCAAAACGAATATTATTTTTTTCTAATAGATTTTGAATTTGAGCATCACGTTTAAGTTCATTGACACCTAACTCAATATTGGCATGAATAGCTTGAATATTATGATGTTGGCATAAGCTTAATAGTTTATTTGGAATGTCTTTCCATAATGGAATAGTTAAAATAATAAGAGGAATATTTTTTTGCTGAAGTGCAATTTTTAATTGTTGTAACTGTCTAAGGTAAAAATCAATTTTAATATCGGCATCGTTATGCAGTTTCCATTGTTCTGGAGATAAAACAACAAGGGCAATACATGAGCCTGCCTGATGCGCTTGCCACAGTGCAGCATGATCATGAATGCGTAAATCTTGTTTAAACCAAATAAGTTGCATATTTAATTTTAAAATTTGAAATATTAGGTCTTAAATCATATACATTTCTTGTGATTTTTCCGTGAACTTTCTAGAAAAAATAATAAAAAACCCCTCAAAAGAGGGGCTTTAAGATGAATGCTTTATAAATTAAAGATATTCAACTTTTACAATTTCGTATTCAACTTCACCTTGTGGAGTTGCAATTTTTACGTCGTCGCCTTCATTTTTACCTAAAAGACCACGAGCAATTGGTGAGTTCACAGAAATCTTATTAATTTTGAAGTCAGCTTCATCATCGCCTACAATTTTGTAAGTTTTTTGCTCTTCAGTATCTAAGTTTTCAATAGTTACAGTCACACCAAAAACAACACGGCCATTTTGCTCAAGTGTTTTTACGTCAATTTCTTGAGCTGCACCTAATTTGCCTTCGATGTCTTGAATACGACCTTCACAGAAACCTTGCTGTTCACGGGCAGCGTGATATTCAGCATTTTCTTTTAAATCCCCATGTTCACGTGCTTCAGCAATTGCTGCAATAATACGTGGACGATCAACACTTTTAAGTTGCTGTAATTCTTTCTCTAGGGCAATTTTGCCTTCAGGAGTCATAGGATAACGTTGCATTGTTGTCCCTCAAGTTCGTAAGAAAAATTAGATCAATAAA
This sequence comes from Acinetobacter portensis, assembly GCF_023158935.1. Lineage (GTDB taxonomy): Bacteria > Pseudomonadota > Gammaproteobacteria > Pseudomonadales > Moraxellaceae > Acinetobacter > Acinetobacter faecalis. The sequence goes on along the minus strand of NZ_CP096120.1, from coordinate 1,790,083 downwards.
AACATTGATCTACAAATGAAAAAAATCCCGCCACCAAGAGGTAGCGGGACTTCTTGGTAACTTAATTAACCTTTAGTAAGGTCTTGCAAGCGGTAAACATCCATTGGTAATTGGATTGCTAAAGCTTGGCATACTGCTTCTGCACCATTCAAAGTAGTTGTGTTATACACTTTACCTTGAAGCGCTGAACGACGGATCGAGAAAGAATCTTCTTGCGCTTTTTTACCTTCAGTCGTGTTAATAACAAGGTGGATTTCGCCGTTTTTAATACGGTCCACAATGTTAGGACGACCTTCAGTAACCTTGTTCACGCGTTCACACTCAAGACCAGCTTCGCTGATTACTTTAAATGTACCATCGGTTGCAAGAATCTTGAAGCCTAAAGCGATAAGTTGTTTAGCAATACCTACAGCACGTGGTTTATCAGATTCACGTACAGAGATGAATGCATGTTTCACTTCGCCTTCAGTTGGTAAGCCTGGTAAACGTTCGTTAGCACCAAGTACAGCTTTATAGAATGCTTCGCCGAAAGATTTACCAACACCCATTACTTCGCCTGTAGATTTCATTTCAGGCCCAAGAATAGGGTCAACACCAGGGAATTTGTTGAATGGGAACACTGCTTCTTTTACAGAGAAGTGTTCAGGAATAATCTCTGATGTGAATCCTTGAGACACAAGAGATTGACCCGCCATACAACGTGCAGCAACTTTCGCTAAAGATTCGCCAATACATTTCGATACGAATGGAACAGTACGAGATGCACGTGGGTTCACTTCAAGAATATAAACGTCATCGCCTTTAACTGCAAACTGAACGTTCATTAAACCAATTACGCCAAGCTCTTTTGCCATAGCAACAGTTTGACGACGCATTTCATCCTGAACTTCTTTAGATAAAGAGTAAGGAGGAATTGAACATGCAGAGTCACCAGAGTGAATACCTGCTTGTTCGATGTGCTGCATAATACCGCCAATAACAACGTCTTTACCGTCAGATACGCAGTCTACGTCAACTTCAATTGCGTCATCTAAGAAACGGTCAAGAAGAACAGGCGCTTCGTTTGATGCTTGAACAGCATCACGTAAGTAGCGTTTTAATTCTTCATCGTTGTAAACGATTTCCATCGCGCGACCACCAAGTACGTAAGATGGACGTACAACAAGTGGGTAGCCTACTTTAGATGCTTCAGCCATACCTTCTTCAGCAGATTTTACAATGCTGTTGTTTGGTTGACGAAGTTGTAGACGTTGAATCATTTGTTGGAAACGTTCACGGTCTTCTGCACGGTCAATTGCGTCAGGTGATGTACCGATAATTGGTGCACCCGCTTCTTCTAAAGCACGAGCCAATTTAAGAGGAGTTTGACCACCGTACTGAACGATAATGCCTTTAGGCTTCTCAATACGTACGATTTCAAGCACATCTTCCAACGTAATTGGTTCGAAGTACAAACGATCTGATGTGTCGTAGTCTGTAGAAACAGTTTCAGGGTTACAGTTAACCATAATTGTTTCGTAGCCATCTTCACGCATTGCAAGGGCAGCGTGTACACAGCAGTAATCGAATTCGATACCTTGACCAATACGGTTAGGACCACCGCCAATTACCATGATTTTGTCTTTGCTAGACGGATTCGCTTCACATTCATCATCGTAAGTAGAGTACATGTACGCTGTATCAGATTCGAATTCAGCTGCACATGTATCAACACGTTTGTAAACTGGAGTTACACCCAAGTTCCAACGGTGTTTACGGAATTGCTTTTGCGAAATACCCATTAAGTTCGCAATACGAAGGTCAGATAAACCTTTGCGTTTGAACGAACGGATATTGTCTGCATTTAAATCGCCAAAACCTAAAGTCTTAATTTGATTTTCAGTTTTGATGATGTCTTCAATTTGAATCAAGAACCATTTGTCGATGTTTGTTGCAGCAAATACTTCGTCTAGTGTGAAACCGTGACGGAATGCATCACCCACGTACCAAATACGCTCAGGACCTGGAACTTTAAGTTCTTGAAGAATTTTTTCTTTCGCGCCTTCAGTGCCCACTTCGATTTTTTCATCAAAGCCACAAGCACCCACTTCAAGACCACGAAGTGCTTTTTGCATAGACTCTTGGAAGTTACGACCAATTGCCATTACTTCACCCACAGATTTCATCTGTGTTGTTAAAGTTGCGTCAGCTTGTGGGAATTTCTCGAAGTTGAAACGAGGAATCTTCGTTACTACGTAGTCAATTGCAGGTTCGAACGAAGCAGGAGTTGTACCGCCAGTGATGTCATTTTTCAATTCATCAAGCGTGTAACCAACAGCTAATTTCGCAGCAATTTTCGCAATAGGGAAGCCAGTAGCTTTAGATGCTAAAGCAGATGAACGTGATACACGAGGGTTCATCTCAATAACAACCATACGACCAGTTTTCGGGCAAATACCGAACTGAACGTTAGAACCACCAGTTTCAACACCAATTTCACGAAGTACAGCTAAAGATGCATTACGTAGTAATTGGAATTCTTTATCTGTAAGTGTTTGAGCAGGCGCAACAGTGATTGAGTCACCCGTGTGCACGCCCATTGGGTCGAAGTTTTCAATTGTACATACAATGATACAGTTGTCGTTTTTGTCACGAACAACTTCCATTTCGTACTCTTTCCAACCAATTAAAGATTCATCAATCAATAATTGTTTAGTTGGAGAAAGATCGAAACCGCGTTCACAAATTTCAATGAATTCTTCTTTGTTATAAGCGATACCGCCACCTGAACCACCCATCGTGAATGATGGACGAATGATTACAGGGAAGCCGAAGCGTGCTTGAATTTCTAAAGCTTCTTCCATTGATTCTGCAATGTCAGCTTTTGGACATTCAAGACCAATTTTACGCATTGCTTGGTCGAATAATTTACGATCTTCAGCTTTTTCAATCGCTTCTTTCGTAGCACCAATCAATTCAACATTGTATTTTTCTAAAATGCCGTGCTCATCAAGTGCAAGGGCACAGTTCAATGCTGTTTGACCACCCATTGTCGGTAGAACCGCATCTGGACGCTCTTTTTCAATGATTGCTGCAACAGTCTGCCAAGTGATTGGCTCGATGTAAGTTGCGTCTGCCATTGTCGGGTCAGTCATGATTGTCGCAGGGTTAGAGTTTACCAAAATTACACGGTAACCTTCTTCACGAAGCGCTTTACATGCTTGTGCACCTGAGTAGTCAAACTCACATGCTTGACCAATAACAATTGGACCAGCACCAAGAATTAAGATGCTTTTAATGTCTGTACGTTTAGCCATGATGCTTCCTTAATTACTTCTTAGATGCTTCGATAAGTTCGATGAAATGATCGAACAATGGTGCGCAGTCATGTGGACCAGGGCTTGCTTCAGGGTGACCTTGGAAACTGAACGCAGGTTTGTCTGTACGATGAATCCCTTGAAGAGTTTGATCGAACAAAGACTTGTGCGTAGCTTTCAAGTTTGCAGGTAATGTATCGAAATCAACTGCGAAGCCATGGTTTTGCGAAGTAATCATCACTGTGCCAGTTTCAATGTTCTGTACAGGATGGTTTGCACCATGATGACCATGAGGCATTTTTACAGTTTTAGCACCAGATGCTAAAGCTAGAATTTGATGACCCAAGCAAATACCAAAAACTGGTACGTTACGAGCATCTTCAACAATTGTTTTTACAGCTTCAATTGCGTAGTCACATGCAGCAGGATCGCCAGGACCGTTCGATAAGAACACGCCATCTGGATTCAGTGCAAGCACGTCAGCAGCAGGAGTTTGTGCAGGAACAACAGTCAATTTACAACCGCGGTCTGCAAGCATACGTAAGATGTTGGTTTTGACACCGTAATCGTATGCAACAACATGGAATTTAGCTTCAGGCTGAGAGAAACCTTGACCAAGTGTCCAAGAACCTTCAGTCCATTCGAAACCTTCAGGATCACAGCACTCTTTTGCAAGATCTAAACCGTTTAAACCACCAAATGCACGAGCTTTTTCTAAAGCTTCTTCTGCCGTGATATTTTCGCCAGCAAGGATGCAACCATTCTGCGCGCCTTTATCACGTAAAATACGTGTAAGTTTACGGGTGTCGATATCTGCAATTGCTACAACATTATGTTGTTCTAAGTATTCACCTAAAGATTGTGTAGCTCGGAAGTTACTGTGCAATAAAGGAAGGTCACGAATAATTAAACCGTTAGCCCATACTTTATGAATTCGACCTGACTCAGCATCTTCATCATTGCAACCAGTGTTACCAATATGCGGATAAGTTAAAGTCACAAGTTGTTGTGCATAACTTGGGTCAGTCAAAATTTCTTGATAGCCAGTCATGGCAGTGTTAAAAACGACTTCACCAGTCGTACTACCCGATGCGCCAATAGAAGTACCTTTAAAGATAGTTCCGTCGGCAAGGGCTAAAATTGCTGGGGTGCTCAAACCAAAGCTCCTGAAATTTAGGCTGTAAAAAAGCGAGAAGACGAAAAAAAAGGAAGGCTATTTTTTAAACCTACCCTCCTATGTCTGCTCGCTTGAACTTAACACGGCATTATACGGACAACACTGCCAAAAGTCCATTCTATTTATTGTGAATAAGTAAGATAAATCACTTGCAATTTGAGTATTGGTTTATTTCTTAAGCTTGTACTGAAAAACTAAGCAATTAATAATTGTTAAACAAATCAAAACTTAAATTTTATCAAATTTGAAAAATCACATAATAAATAAGATGTAACTTTGGGTGATGTTGTTGACCATAATGCAACAGAAAGGGGTTGCTTCAAATGAGCTTTAAAACGCAGGTTGGGGTGATATTGGGCTGCTTGAAAGTTTTTTGGTTAAGATAAAAAATAAGCAATTTAGTTTAATGTTTTATTAAACATGAGCCTAACTAAACCAAACGTTAAAATTGAATATGAATCTAATTTTTTTAATTGTGAAAATGATTGAGCAAAGTGATGAAGTGATTTTAAGAAAAAGTACTTTGATGTAATTAATAAGTCGTTCTTTATTTATGATTGTAAGAAGAGGGTAGGGTTAATTTAAAGGTTGAAACTTTTAAAAAGGGAAATTTCAGATATAAAAAAAGCAAAAGGTAAATGCCTTTTGCTTTTTTCACTTTTAAAACTGATGTAGCCAATCTCGTTTATTGTGGAAATCGGCACTTGGGCTACTATGCTGCATTGCATAATATTGATGACCTTGAGTTGTATTTAACACAGCGGTTAAACCAATAAACAAGTCATCCCATTTCAGTTTATGTTTCAACATAAATTCAGTCAGATCTAAACTTACATTTAAACCATAATGGGTGCGTTTAAGTTGATTAAGCTCGATGTCTTCAGCAACTTGAGGAGGCATATCCTCTGGATAGCGATATTCTTCGAATTGATAAGCTTGCCATGCTTGAGAAGGGGAAAGGTTAATTTCACGATAGAAATCTTCACCTTTAACGCCTATAAAAACCTCATAGCATGTATTTTCCCAAAGGAAATCAACACGAGGATTCGCAGAAACTAGCTCTGGCCATTGAACATATTGGTTAGGATCACGTAACCAAAAGCCAACATTTAAGCCAAATGGACTTTGTTGTTCAATTGCGCCAACTAGGGCGATTGCCTGAAAGCGGCGATCAAAAGCACTAAGGTCATAACTTGCCATAAGTTAAATATTAATTACCTAAATGTGCGTGACGAACAAGATTAGAAAGCTTTTGGTTTTGTTTTGCAGCTTTTTTATAAAGTAATGCAATTTTACCAATAGTTTGTACAATTTCAGATCCTGAAACTTCTGAAAGTTCTGTAATTAAAGCAGAACGCGCTTCGCGATCTTCAGCAACTACTTTAACTTTAATAAGTTCATGATCATTTAAAGCACGGTTTAGCTCTTCAATTACGCTTTCTGATAAGCCTTTATCACCAATCATTACAACTGGGTTTAAAGCATGTCCAATTTGACGTAAACGCTTACGTTCCTGAATTGATAAAGCCGCCATAAAAATAACCTAAATTAAAAAACGCCTTAGTATAACAAATTGCACAATCAATCGCTGAAAATTCTGAAGTTGAATACACATTTATTCAGAAGCTAATTTTCCTTATAAAGAGGAGGAAAATGGTTTTTAATTTAATAAGCATCATATATTTAGTCTAAGTTGGTTAAAGTTTTACATCTAAAATTTGTTAAAGTTTCAAATAATCATCAAGTTATAAACTTTCAAATAAGCGATCTACACGATTGAAAAAAACAAAAATAAAGACGATATTTAGATACAGATGAATACTGCATGACAGATTATTTTCACGTACAATGAATATTAAGAAGATTTAATTTATTAGAGAGTTATGGCTACACGCATTACCAACCAAAAGTTATCTAAAAGTAGTCGTGATTGGATGAGAGAGCATTTAGACGACCCATTTGTGAAAAGAGCGCAAAAGGAAGGCTATCGTGCTCGTGCAGCTTATAAGCTTCTAGAAATGCAAGAAAAATATAAGCTCATAAAACCAGGTATGGTGGTTGTCGATTTAGGTGCTGCTCCAGGAAGTTGGTCGCAAATTGCAGGTAAATTAGTTGGAAGCAAGGGTATTGTAATTGCATCTGATATTTTAGAAATGGATGCATTACCCGACGTAACCTTCCTGCAAGGTGACTTCCGAGAAGAAGCTGTCTTTGAAGAATTGTTAAAAATTTTAGATGGGCGACAAGTAGACGTTGTAATTTCGGATATGGCCCCCAATACATCAGGTAATAAGGCTGTTGATCAACCGCGTCAAATTTACTTATGTGAACTAGCCCTAGATTTTGCCAATAAAGTATTGGGACCGAAAGGTCAATTTGTGGTAAAAGTTTTCCAAGGGATCGGTTTTGATGAATTCCGTAAGCAAGTTGTCGATAGTTTTAAAGTGTTAAAAACATCGAAACCTGCTGCTTCTCGTGCTCGTTCAAAAGAAGTTTTCTTAATTGGACAAGGGCTAAAAAAAGCATCTAAGTAAAGTTTACTTGCCAAGTCCTTAAAAATTGTGCATTTTGTACCTTTTTAATGATTTATATAGCTGGTTGTCAGCGTTTTGAAATAAAAGGTCACCCAATTGGGCATGATCAAATTAGATTGATATGGGAATAAAGCTTTGAGCGATCTTTTCAAGAATGCCGTATTGTGGTTGATTATACTTGGTGTGCTGATTCTTATTTTCAGTAACATTAATGGCGATGAAAAACCAACATCATTGAACTATTCAGAGTTCGTGGCGGCGGTGAATGCTGGTCAAATTAAACAAGTTACAATTGATGGCGAAAGAATTAATGGTGAGAAAGTAAATGGCTCATCATTCGAAAGTATTCGTCCGGCAGTTCAAGATCCTGAACTTATGCCGAACTTGATTAAAAACAACGTTGCTGTTGAAGGTACTGCACCTCAGCGTCAAGGTTTGTTGATGCAGCTTCTTATTGCGAGTTTCCCTGTACTTTTAATCATTTTGTTATTCATGTTCTTTATGCGCAACATGGGTGGCGGTGCAGGTGGTAAAAACGGCCCAATGAGTTTTGGTAAATCTAAAGCGAAAATGCTTTCAGAAGACCAAATCAAAGTAACATTTACAGATGTTGCTGGTTGTGATGAAGCTAAACAAGAAGTTGTTGAAATTGTAGATTTCTTAAAAGACCCATCAAAATTCAAGCGTTTAGGTGCAACAATTCCTAAAGGCGTATTGATGGTTGGTCCTCCGGGTACGGGTAAAACTTTACTTGCTAAAGCAATTGCTGGTGAAGCGAAAGTTCCATTCTTTAGTATTTCTGGTTCTGACTTCGTTGAAATGTTTGTTGGTGTGGGTGCGTCTCGTGTACGTGACATGTTCGAACAAGCAAAACGCCATGCGCCATGTATCATCTTCATTGATGAGATTGATGCAGTTGGTCGTCATCGTGGTTCAGGTACAGGTGGTGGTAATGATGAGCGTGAGCAAACATTAAACCAAATGCTTGTAGAAATGGACGGTTTTGAAGGCAATGAAGGTATTATTGTTATTGCTGCAACTAACCGTGCCGATGTATTAGATAAAGCATTACTTCGTCCGGGTCGTTTTGACCGTCAAGTAATGGTGAGCTTGCCAGACATTAAAGGTCGTGAACAAATTTTAAATGTTCACTTGAAAAAACTACCTTCAACGGCTGGTGTAGATGTTCAAGTTCTTGCGCGTGGTACGCCTGGTTTCTCTGGTGCGCAATTGGCAAACCTTGTAAACGAAGCTGCATTATTTGCTGCACGTCGTAACAAGAATACTGTCGATATGCATGACTTTGAAGATGCAAAAGACAAGCTTTATATGGGGCCAGAACGTAAATCGATGGTGATTCGTGAAGAAGAACGTCGCGCTACGGCTTACCATGAAGCGGGTCATGCAATTGTTGCTGAAATTTTACCGGGCACAGACCCTGTTCATAAAGTAACAATTATGCCGCGCGGTTGGGCTTTAGGTGTAACTTGGCAGTTACCTGAACATGATCAAACAAGCCATTACAAAGATAAGATGTTGAATGAACTTTCGATTCTTTTTGGTGGTCGTATTGCTGAAGAAGTATTCATTAACCAAATGTCGACAGGTGCTTCGAATGACTTTGAGCGTGCAACAAAAATGGCACGTGCAATGGTTACGAAGTACGGCATGTCAGACAAAATGGGCGTAATGGTTTACGAAGATGATTCTCAGCAATCATTCATGGGTAGTATTGGTAGTCGTACGATTTCTGAAACAACTCAACTTGAAGTTGATCGTGAAGTTCGTCGTATTTTAGATGAGCAATATAAGGTTGCGCGTGACATCTTGGAAAATAACAAAGATATCGCACACGCAATGGTTAAAGCGCTTATGGAATGGGAAACGATTGATCGTGATCAAATCCGTGACATTATGGAAGGTCGTGAACCTCAGCCACCAAAAGTTTATGTTGCAGACAACCCTGTGGTTGACGTAACTCCAACAGATGGTCCTGCGACACCTCCGCCATTACCAACTTTGCCAAATGCTTAATTAAGTTATTTAAAAAAGAGTCTCAATTGAGGCTCTTTTTTTATGCATGCTATTTTGAAAAGAATTTAGCAACTATAATTTAAGACTTGTTAGAATGTATTCAGCGTTTATTTAGGAAAAAAGTATGCAGCTCGTTGCTTTGCCAGAACATATTTTACAGTGTGGTAATTTAAGTTTAGATTTATCAAAACCACATGTAATGGGCATATTAAATGTGACACCAGATTCTTTTAGTGATGGTGGTTTGCATAATGGTAAAGATGAAGCTGTAGCGCGTGCTTTACAAATGATTGCGGAAGGTGCAACCGTTATTGATGTTGGTGGTGAATCTACACGTCCAGGCGCATCTGTAGTTGCTGTGGAAGAAGAGGTAGCACGTGTTGTGCCTGTGGTAAAAGAACTCGCAAAACATAATGTTGTGATTTCAATTGATACATCAGAACCCGAAGTGATTAAAGCTGCAGTAAGAGCGGGTGCGCATATTTGGAATGATGTACGTGCGCTTACACGTCCAAAAGCTTTGGAAACAGCGGCAAGTTTAGATATTCCTGTCATTATTATGCATATGCGTGGCGAACCGACCACAATGAATAATTTAGATCAATATAACGATGTCACACTCGATGTAATTTCAGAGTTAAAGGAACGTGTAAATGATGCTTTAAATGCAGGTGTTAGATCTGAAAATATTATGATTGATCCTGGCTTTGGCTTTGCAAAAAATGCTCAGCAAAATTTAAAGCTTTTAAATGAATTTTATAAATTACAGGAAATGGGTTATCCAATACTTTCGGCTTTATCGCGTAAACGCTTTATTGGTGAAGCGGTAGGTGAGTTTGATGCACAAAAACGGGTGGTTGGTTCTGTGGCTGCACATTTAATTTCTGTGCAACAGGGCGCATCTATGGTGCGTGTACATGATGTAAAAGCAACGTGTGATGCGTTAAAAGTTTGGCAAGCGATGCAAGTCGTTTAAATTGATATAATAGTGGTATTTTTATTTAGATTTGGTTAAACGGGCGAGTATGTGGTATATAAGCTCGGTTTTCTGAAATGCTATAAGTTTGAGCTGTATTATGTTGAATGATTTACTTCTCCCAATGTTTGATGATGAATATTATCCAGATGTACTGGTTGCTGAAGTGAGAGAAAGCATTAAAAAATTTGCGAAGAAAGTTGCTAAGTCAAACTTAAGTGAAAATGATATTTATCATTTTGCTCAAGAAACCATTACAGAAATTAATAAAATGAAACCTCAGTTTGAAGATTTAGATTCATCTTTAGATGATACTGCGGCAGATTATATAGCTGAGGCTATGATGATGGTGGTTCAAGATCAAGGCTATATGGATATTGAGATGGAAGAGTTGGTTGCCACCCGTGAATGGTAATTAAAAATAAACCCTGCATTTGCAGGGTTTATGTTTTTAGAAGTGTAATAATTGCAGATATAAAATTTGGGTGAAGTATTTGCTTTGAGAGCTTTTGTTCTTCAAGCATACATTTATTGTATAAATCTAAATAATAGTGTGTTGGTTGTGCTGAGTTATTTTTAGTTTGTTGAAAAGCCCAAAATGCCATTTGACGAATTTTGTGTAAGCGCACTATTTCTAAACGTGGGGTGTTTTTATATAGAGGCTCAATAAAAATAACGACATAACCAAAAAAAGAGAATAATACCAAGCTTGGAAAATACAGGTGTGGACTATCTAATATGAAGTAGTTTAATACGAAGAGAATAATGATAAGGATTTGTATATATAAAGCATTTTGAAGTCTTTGAGCGTAAAATTTCGAACAGTGTTTTGCTTGTTGTTGAATCCAAAACTGAAATGGAAATTGAATAAAAGCAAATAAAATAGTAGATAACGTAAGTGCTTGGAGAATATCAAATCGAAAAGTATCAGATATAAGTATTGCAAAACCTAAGCAAAGCATAACTGTGCTAATTGCAGTTAAAAAAATGATGGCAAAATTGATGATATGAAATGAGTGGTAAAAAGGAAGTTTTAATTGGGCAAAATGCAAAGGTTGAAAAAAAGCTTCAGGATGGCGTTGTTGTAATTCTTTTAAATTAAAATGATTAGACATAAAAATTAATACTAGCACTAAATTTTAGACATAAAAAAACCAGCATATAGCTGGAAATTTTATTGCACCATTTTTCTATAGTAGAAGAATGGTGCCCGAGGCCAGACTCGAACTGGCACGCTTTGTGGGCGGGGGATTTTAAATCCCCTGTGTCTACCGATTTCACCACTCGGGCATGTGCGCAATAATAGAGGACGAAATAAAACTTGGCAAGTGTATTTCTAATCAATTGCTTTCTTTTCAATCAAATAATTGCGTTATGGTTGAAAAATATAAAATAACAGAAGATTTAACCCGTTTTATACGTAATTGTTAGAATTTTATGATTATATTGTCGATGTAAAATACTCGCTTTTATAATGGTAATTTATAAACTCTAGGTTTACATGCGTTGTTGTTTGAATTTCTATAAATTTTAAATGAGGAAAATATGAAAAAGTATCTCATTTTATTTTTATTGAGTTGCTATAGCTTTGTATTGAATGCAGCAGAAGAAAATATAAAAGTAGAAGAAACAAAAGAAACGATATTTGAAGTGCAAGAAAAGGAAAAAAAAAATTTAGAGAAATATGATGAAGAGCAAAGAGATTATAGTTTTATAAATAATAATTTCTACGAAGATGAGGTTGTGCGTGTATATAACAATACAGCATATAGTTTTGATGGTGCCCAAAATAAATTTATGGCAGGGCAAACACACGATGTAGGAGTAGATGATTTTGCTGTTTCTTTTGGTTATGGAATGGAATTTAAATTAGATCCAGTTAATAAAGTGGGCTATGAGTATGTTTCAAGCTTTCCTTATGATCGAGGACAAATGGTTCGTTTTTTTTGGTCTAAACGGTTTTAATATATTAGCTTTAAATTAAAAGGCTTAAGCACATGAAAATTCCTGAAGTAAATAACAAACCAAGTACTACTTTTTTGAATTGAGTGTCTGAAATTTTATAAAATAATTTAGCACCAAAAATAGCAGGAATGCTGACACTAAAAACAAGAATTGCAAGATAGGGGATATGTTCGCTTTGTATATTTCCTTTAATTAAATAAGCAGTCATTGCAGAAAGCTGAATTGAGAAATTGAAGTGACGCATAATGTAGCGTTGTTTATCTTTATTTAAATTTTTGAGCATGACCCATGCAGAAGGCACTGCACCACTAAAACCGCCTAATCCTCCTAAAACTCCACCAATAAAGCCAATACAGCTATCTGCTAATTTTCCTGCATTTTTTATGATGGAAAATTGAGGATTAAACAGCATTAAGGGACTCCAAATAATTAAAAATACACCCAATACAAGTTTGAATATTTCAGGTTGTATTAAGTCGAGTAGCCATGTACCAATAGGAACACCAATTAAGCCTGCTAAAATATAAGGTAGAACTAAAGATTTATTAAATTTATAGATTTTCTTTTCGCTAGATAGTGAAATCATATGACTCCACAACGAAGCAAAGACCACTAATGGTGCTGCGAGTTGAGGTGCTAATACCCAAACCCAGAAGGACATGGCGACTAAGCCAAAGGCGAAGCCTGTTAAGCCTTGTACAAAGCCAGCAATTACAGAACCAATGATAAAAATAAGCCAAGTCATAAAATTAACAGCATAATTATTTGGCTTAATTTTAATCCATCTTATTTAAATTATTAGTTTTAAATTGAATTTTGTTATTTCTATTAAAGATATGTTTTGCATAATATGAGCAAAATATGAATGAATTTCTACATAAATAAAACAACCAATCCCCGATCTATTCATGTGTGTATTTCATAATTTGGAAATAGAATTTTAGGGTTTTTCACATGATTAAAAAAATAATATTGTTATCGGCACTTGGGTTTTCTTTAACAGGCTGTGTAATGGCACCTTATGATGACCGCCCTCATTATTCAGGTGGTTACAACTCCTATGATCGACCTCATTGGAATAATGGTGCGACTCATCGACCTAATTATAGACCGAACTATCGACCAAATGATCGTCCTCATCAGCAGAAGCCTAAGCCTCATCAAACCAAACCTAATTTTCAGGGCAACAAACCGCCAGTGTATCGTCCGCCTGTGAATAGACCATCGCTTAATCGTCCTTCTGAACACAAGCCAAATCACCAAGGTCAAAAACCATCGCAGCACAAACCAAATCATAAGCCAAATGACAAACCAAATCATTCAGGGCAAAAACCAAGTGTAAATAAACCAAGCTTGAATTCGAATTATCCTAGACAGCAAGGTTTACCAAATGCGCAAAGACCACTTCGACCATCGGTATAAAAAAAGGATGCTTAAGCATCCTTTTTTCTTTTAATTTTTATGATCACTTCTTCTGATATAAGCCCGCACGAACGGTACCAGCTTTGGTATTTTTAATTTGAATCCAGCTTGATGGAATTTTTAACTGTGATAAATCACGGTCAGCTTCAATATAAATAAAGCCATCATTTTTTATTAAAGGATCTGCAAGTACTGCTAATTCTTCCCATAAATCTAAGCTATATGGGGGATCTAAAAAAACCACATCAAATTGATCTTTTAATGTTGGTAAGGTTTGCTGTGCAGTTGCAATTTTAAGCTTTGCACGTTGATTGGTTACTTTCAAAAGTTCTAAATTATCTTTTAAAAATTTAGCTTGTTGAGCATTTGGTTCAATCATAACTATTTGGCTTGCACCACGTGATAAGGCTTCAAAAGCAAGTGCGCCAGAACCTGCACAAATATCTAAAACATTGGTGTTTTGAATGTCCCACATGAGCCAGTTAAATAAGGTTTCGCGAACACGGTCGGGTGTAGGGCGTAAGCCTTCAATACTTGCAAAAGGGAGTTGGCGACGTTTCCATTCGCCACCAATAATACGTAATTGGTTTTTCATATCTTAGAGTTACTCTTCACTTTCAACTTGTGAGGCTGCTTGTGAATTGGTTGGACGATTATTGGGTTCTGGTAATGTAGTCGCTGTAGGCATATTTACATTAGCATTGCTTGCAGAAGTATTTGTGTTGTTATTACCACTTGGTAATTCACTTGGTTTAATACCTGCTGTCATTAGACCACCACTCATTTGTGTTGCGGCAGGCTTAATTGGGTTCTTTTTACGGCTTAGAATCCAATAGTCGAATAACGGTTTTGCAAGCTGAGCAGCAGAACCACCATGACGACCATTTTCCCAAACAACAGCAACCGCAATTTGTGGGTTTTCGGCAGGAGCAAAACCTACGAATAAGCCGTGGTCTAGTTGGCGTTCTGTAAGTAGGGCTTCGTTGTATTTTTTACCTTGTGCGATACTTTTAACTTGGGCTGTACCTGTTTTACCTGCAATATCATAAAACGGTGTACGAATACCTCTACCTGTACCTGTGTTAATTACATCTACCATGGCTTCACGCATTTTCACCCAATCTTCAGGTTTTCCATTGAATGGAATAACGCCATCTGTTGAATTGTGAACTTTATGCTCTTTTGCGCCTTTACTTTCACGAAGTACGTGAGGCGTAATGTGAGCACCTTTGTTAGATGTAATTGCTGTTGCCATAGCAAGTTGTAATGGTGTTGCAGTAAAGGCACCTTGACCAATACTTACGGAGATGGTTTCTCCGCGTAACCATTTGCTATTACGTGTGCGAAGTTTCCATTCTGGGCTGGGATATAAACCTGAACTTTCGCTTGGTAAGTCGATACCTGTTTTTTCGCCAAAGCCAAATTGACGCATCCATTCATTCATTTTTTCAATACCCATACGGTACGAAAGGACATAGAAGAATGTATCGCAAGAAACGACTTGTGCTGTATGCATGTTTACAACGCCATGACCTGTTTTCTTGTGATCACGGAATCGATGGCTGTCGCCAGGAAGGGTAAAGTAACCATGATCTTGAATGGCAGTTTGCCAATCGATTAGACCGTAGTGAATGCCACCTAAACCAAACATTGGTTTAATTGTAGAGCCGGGTGGATAAGTACCTTGAACAGCACGGTTGTATAAAGGTTGATCTAAATTATCACGTAGTTCTGAATAATCTTTTGTGCTAATACCTGTAACAAATAAATTAGGATTAAAACTGGGGCTAGAAACTAAAGCTAGAATTTCACCTGTATTTGGGTCTAATGCAACAATTGCACCACGTCGACCTGCGAGTTGTTCACTTGCAACTGTTTGTAAGCCATAGTCGAGAGAAAGGAATAAATCATTACCACGAATAGGGTCTTTACGTCCTAAATGGCGTAAGACATTACCATGCGCATCGGCTTCAATAGATTCATTGCCGGGTAAGCCATGTAGTAAGTCTTCGTAGTATTTCTCTACGCCAATTTTCCCAATTAAGTTCGTGCCTGCGTAGGCATCTTTATCAATAGATTTTAATTCTTTATCGTTAATACGACCGACATAACCAATTACATGGGCAAAAAGCTCACCATGTGGGTAATAACGGGTCATTTGGGTTTCAATATTTACACCGGGAAATTGAAATTTAACTTCACTAAAGCGAGCAATATCTGTCTCATTTAAATTGAGTTTAATTACGACACGTTCAGTTTTACGAGAAACTTTAATACGGCTTTTGAAGCGGTCGATATCTTCTTGAGTAAGTTCTAAAATTGGCGTTAAACGCTCAATTGTATCGTCAATATCATCAATATCGGCGCGGCTTAAAGTTGCAGAAAAAACAGGGTAGTTATCTGCTAAAAGCACCCCATTACGGTCATAAATATAACCACGAGCAGGTGCTAAAGGCTGAAGACGAATACGGTTTTTATCAGAAGCTGTTGCAAACTCATCGAAGCTGAAAATTTGTAAATATGCGTAGCGAGAAATAAGTAATAAAAGAAAAAAAGTAACAACACCTACAGAAACCAGAACACGATTGCGAAATATGCGCTTTTCTTGCTGAACATTTTTTAAAGGAAAGTTCTGTTTCATACGCAGTGTACTTAGGTTTGTGGGTTGAATGATTTTGATGCTTATTCTAACTCAACTCAAGTGTATTTGTGAAAGAAGCAGATCTATTTAAAAATAAAAATATGAAGCGACGAAATTGACTTAAGCGACACAAATTTACAGAAATGAGGTCTATAGAGTTATGAGTAATTCTGATACATTTCTGATGTAAATATTACTGTTTTTATTTAAAGAACAAGCATAAGCAAGTTGTTGTTGAAAATATGCGTGACAACTTTTGGCTGAATAATGAAAAAACAGCTATAATATCAATACTTATATAAGTTTTATCTCATTTAAATATAAAACTCACTTAAATAAGCAAAGCTTACGGAGGTTCGAGTTAATTTGTTTTAATGAATAATAAGTTTATTTTTAAATTGCTTAGCAAAAGGGTGCAGTTAAAGATTTTAAATACAAATTTCTAATATTGTTCTAGAACGCAAATAGACAAAATAGAACAATTACTAGAGCTTTAAAATCTTGCAAATAGAAAGATATATGGAATTCATGCATGCTTGAGTACATCAATCAGTTGTGGCAAACATTTTTGCAACGTTCAGATTTCTGGGCGGTGCTTAGTATTATTCCTGTCACAGCATTTGTAACTTGGGCGCATGTATGGATGGCACTTAAAATGGTGTTTTTCCCCATTCATTTTTGGGGATTTCATGTCGGTTCTATTCCTGTTGGTTGGCAGGGAATTGTGCCACGTAAAGCAGGGCGTATTTCAGGTATTATTACAGACAACACATTGTCTAAATTAGGTTCATTGCAGGAATTTTTAGATGCAATGGATCCTAAATATATGGCGCACATTATTGGTCAGCAAGTTGGTCATGAACTTGAATACTTAATTGATGAAGTCATGATGGAGCGTAATGCCATACTTTGGGAAAATATGCCTTATGCCATTAAGCGCCGTATTTATGCTCAAGCCAATAAGCAATTACCCGGTGTTTTAGAAGATTTAGTTGTCGATTTGACTTTAAATGTAGAGTCACTTGTAGATATGCGTGAAATGGTCGTAAGTCAAATGGAAAATGACCGCCATTTAATGGTTCGCATGTTTTTAAAAGTTGGACAAAAAGAAATTAATTTCATTTGGCATATCAGTGCTTTAATTGGAATTGTCTTTGGTGTTTTTCAAATGATTGTATGGTTCGTGATACCATGGCATTGGACAGTACCTTTTTGGGCATCTGTATGGGGTTTTTTAACGAATTGGATTGCAATTTGGATGGTATTTAATCCACTTGAAGCGCATTATGTTCGTTACCCTCAATTTTTTGAAAGAACTAAAAATCGTAAATTTCCTTGGATTAAACCTGTCATTCCTCGTATAGGGGCGTATAATATTCAGGGTGCTTTTATGAAGCGCCAAGATGAAGTATCGGATGTGTTTGCAAAAGTCGTAACAGAAGAGCTCATTACCTTAAAAACGATTATGTCTGAAATGATGTATGGTGGGAAAAAAGAAAAAACTCGCCGTATTGTGAAACGACATATTAACGAAATTATGGAAACGCCTTTAGTTCGTACGACTTTACAGATTTCTTTAGGGCCTAAAGAATACGCAAGACTCAAGACTGACTTGATAGATCGCTCAATTGAAATTACGATGGTTCCTATAAGTGACCCAGAATTCAATGCGAGTCGTGCACAAAAAATCTTTCAAATGTTTCGAGATCGTATTCGAGAGTTAACACCAAAAGAATTTCAAAATTTATTACGTCCTGCATTTCAGGAAGACGAATGGATTTTGATTATATTGGGTGGTGTAACTGGATTTGTTGCTGGTTTAATACATTTATTTGTGGCTTTTTTATAATTCGATGCTGAGCCATATAACGAAACGTTGAGTTTGTTATAAGCAATGCATCATGTTCATTGTTAAATGAGGATGTTTTTTATGCGCATTATTTTACTAGGACCACCTGGAGCAGGCAAGGGTACTCAGGCTCAGTTGATCTGTAAGCGCTACAATGTCCCACAAATTTCAACCGGTGATATGCTCCGTGCTGCAATTCGTGAAGGTACTGAATTAGGTCTAAAAGCTAAAAGCGTAATGGACAATGGCGGTCTTGTTTCTGATGAGCTTATCATTGGTCTTGTAAAAGAGCGTATTGCTCAACCAGATTGCGTGAATGGCTGTATTTTTGATGGTTTCCCACGTACGATTCCTCAAGCTGAAGCTTTGGAACAAGAAGGCATTAATATCGATCACGTGATTGAAATTGATGTTCCAGATGAAGAGATTGTTCAACGTCTTTCAGGTCGTCGTCAACATGCTGCATCTGGTCGCGTTTATCACATCGTTTACAACCCACCTAAAGTGGAAGGTAAAGATGATGAAACTGGTGAAGATCTTATTCAACGTCCAGATGACCAAGAAGATACAATTCGTCGTCGTTTAGGTTCATATCATACAGAAACAGAACAACTTGTTGGTTTCTACCAAGGTCGTGCTGCTTCTGGTGAAAATGCACCAACTTACAATAAATTAAATGGTCTACGTCCAATCGAAGAAGTTCAAACTGATTTGTTCGCGATTTTAGATCAATCAAAATAATTTAGATTTTTAAAATTCTAATTGTTTTGACAAGAAAAGAGTCCTAAGTCATATTGGGGCTCTTTTTTATTGTTATAACTTTTGAGGACACGATTTTGCTAAAAGTTGGTTTAATCATCTTAGTGATTGCATGTTTGGCAATGCTTTTAGGCTTGTTATATGTGAGCTTTAAAATATTACGTGAAACGCAAAAGAAAGAAGCTTTATTGAAAAAAGATCAAGCAACACAATATCAAATTCATCCAAAGCTAAAAGCAGAATTGGATGCGAAAAAAAAGAATGAAGAATGATTAAAAAATATAGATGCATTAAGCATCTATATTTTTAAGTTTAATTGCTCTTTCTGCGCCAAATTCGAAACGATCTGGCCAGTTGCAAACATCAGACACAATGCATTCATTGCATTTTGGTTTACGCGCAATACAACAATATCGACCATGCAAAATAAGCCAATGATGCGAGTCAATAATAAATTCTTTAGGAATAACTTTTACAAGTCTATGTTCTACTTCTAGAACATTTTTCCCAACCGCTAAACCTGTTCTATTTCCTAAACGGAAAATATGCGTATCTACTGCCATAGTAGGCTGACCAAATGCGGTATTTAGCACCACATTTGCCGTTTTACGCCCTACACCAGGTAATGCCTCTAAGTCTGCACGGTTATTCGGAACAACGCTGTTATGCTTCTCTATGAGCATTTTACAGGCTTTAATTACGTTCTCGGCTTTAGAGTTATATAAGCCAATTGTCTTTATATATTCTTTTAGCCCATCTACACCTAATGCATAAATCGCTTCAGGCGTATTGGCAACGGGAAAAAGTTTATCTGTTGCTTTGTTTACGCTTATATCTGTTGCTTGTGCAGATAAAGTGACAGCAACTAAAAGCTCAAATGGATTTGAATAATTGAGTTCAGTTTGAGGATGAGGGCGCTGTTCACGTAACCGTTCAAAAAACGTTTGAATTTGTTTTTTGGTCATATTTTTAACGGTCATGTATTTAAGCTCCTAAAGCTGTAAGTTGCTTGTTTAACTCATCTAATTGTGTACGTTTATTGGCATCTTCACGAACGCTCAGCTGCTTTTCTAATTTTTTAATTTGCGTTCTGAGCTTTGCCAACTCAATTGTTGTTTTAGCATCTTGCTGAATAACCGTCGGTTTGGCTTTTTCAATACGCTTAATTTCAGGTACATTTGATGTATGAGCTGAAAATTGTGCAAAAAGTTCAGTGTCAATTTCTGCGCGAACAATAGGACCTTTACGATGAATACTACGTTTTTCTTCACGTTGAATATGTGAATAGTAACGTTGTCTTAAATCATTTTGTTCTTGTATACGAATAATTTCAGTTGGAATTTCTTTTGTATCTTCAACTAAATCAATGCAATCGACAGGGCAAGGCGGTATACATAATTCACAGCCTGTGCAAAGGTCAGTCAAAATACTATGCATCAGTTTTCCTGAGCCAATAATGGCGTCTACAGGACAAGCGCTAATACATTTGGCACAACCAATACATTCATCTTCACGAATAATAGCTTTCATGCGTTGTGGGCGACCATCGCTTTGAATAGGCCATACACTTTCTTCGGCTTTTAATTTTGGTCGAGCAAGAAGATCTGCTAAAGCATCGGCAACAGGTTGACCACCCGGAACACATTTATTTGCGTCTTCGCCAGCAACAATAGATTTTGCATACGGTAAACACCCATCTCGATGTCCACATAGACCACATTGAGTTTGTGGAAGTAAAGCATCAATATTTTGAATGAGTGCGATTTGCGAGTTCATTTAGGTACCACAACTACTCGTAAAAGTAGTAAAAAGGAGAAATTTTATTAAGTTGATGATTTTAACACGAATTATTTCATTAATCTTGTGCTCTAAATTGATACAAAACATGTCTTTATTTGGTACGTTTATTTTGATAGATATACTTGAAAATTATAGGTTTTTTGTTAATGCTTATAAATATAAATAATTGTTATTTAATATTTAATTAAATTTCATTCAAATAATTGTTGTAGATTCATTACAAAAGATATTTAATGTTTTGCGCCAAAATAAATCGTTGATTGAATTTTTGACCAATTTTGATCCATTTTCTGCTGAGGATTAAGCGTTGAAATACAACACACTTAATGAGTTCCTAGATTACGTAAAAGCACGTGATGCACATCAACCAGAATTTCTTCAAGCTGTTGAAGAAGTGATGACAAGTTTGTGGCCTTTTATTGAAAAAAATCCACAATATGCAGCTCACGGTTTGCTAGAACGTCTAGTTGAGCCTGAACGTGCGATTCAGTTCCGTGTTTCATGGGTAGATGACCAAGGTCAAACACATGTAAACCGTGCGTTCCGCGTACAATACAACTCAGCTATTGGTCCATTTAAAGGGGGCATGCGTTTCCACCCTTCAGTGAACCTTTCAATCCTAAAATTCTTAGGTTTTGAACAAACTTTTAAAAATGCTTTAACTACACTCCCTATGGGCGGTGGTAAAGGCGGTTCAGATTTTGACCCTAAAGGCAAATCTGAAGGTGAAATCATGCGTTTCTGCCAAGCGTTAATGATTGAGCTTTACCGTCATTTGGGCTCTAACACAGATATTCCTGCTGGTGATATTGGTGTTGGTGGTCGTGAAGTGGGTTACATGGCTGGCATGATGAAAAAGCTAAGCAATGACACTTCATGTGTATTCACTGGTAAAGGTTTAACTTTCGGTGGATCATTGGCTCGCCCTGAAGCAACTGGTTACGGTACTGTGTATTTCGCTGAGGAAATGCTTAAGACTCGTGGCGAAAGCTTTAAAGACAAAGTAGTAACAATTTCAGGTTCTGGTAACGTTGCTCAATATGCTGCTGATAAAGCAATGTATTTAGGTGCGAAAGTGGTTTCACTTTCAGATTCTGCTGGTACTGTTTATGTTAAAGACGGTTTTACAGAAGAATTACTTGCTGAAGTAATGGAACTTAAGAACGTTAAACGTGGTCGTATTTCTGAATTTGCAGCTAAACATGGCTTCGAATATTTAGAAGGTCAACGTCCTTGGTCAATTAAATGTGATATCGCACTTCCTTGCGCAACTCAAAATGAGTTAGATGCAAATGATGCTGCACAATTAATTGCAAATGGTGTGATTTGTGTTGCTGAAGGTGCAAACATGCCTTCTACACTTGAAGCTGTAGAGAAATTCGTTGAAGCGAAAATTCTTTATGCGCCAGGTAAAGCATCAAATGCGGGCGGTGTTGCAACTTCTGGTCTTGAAATGTCTCAAAACGCATTGCGTTTAGGTTGGACTTTCGAAGAAGTTGACGAACGTCTTCATGCAATTATGAAAGAAATTCACCGCAACTGCGTTAAGTTTGGTACTAAAGAAGATGGTACTGTGAACTACGTAGATGGTGCAAATATTGCAGGCTTCGTAAAAGTTGCCGATGCAATGTTAGCGCAAGGTGTATTCTAAGTTTTGCTTAGAATAAGCTAAAAAAACCGAGGCAATTGCCTCGGTTTTTTTACATATTGAGTTTCAAATTAGACTTAAAGTGCGCCTTTTACAGCTTCACGCTCAATTGTCATATCGTGAACATAAGCATATTTAGATTGATCTGCTGCTGGATTTTTAATTTCATAACGTTTAACGCGAATGACTTGGCGTTCATTTGGATTGTGCTCATAGCCTTCAATTGAGTCATAGAAATTTGACCAGTTTTGATCTGCTTGAGTTTTAATGCCTTTATCGTTGTATTTAATTTCACGTACTTGCAAACAAGTTTGTGGCGCTACACCTTGGCATTGAACAGTTTTAGGATTTACTTCTAAGAAAATCGTTTCACCTTGAGTTTGATATTTCACTTCAGGTGTCATTTTTCCTGTAAATACAACTTTTTCGCCATTCGCTGCAACCAAAGTCAGTGTTGGTTTTTGTGCATCATCAAGGTTTAATACAAATGGTGTTTTACCTGTGCTGAATAAGCTTGAAGCAAAACCTTCTTGTTTTGTAGATGCCTCATCACAAGCCATCATTGTAGACATTATATTTGTTGTCGTAATAATATTGTTTTCAACTTTCCAAGATGTTCCAAGCGTATTACAGCTTGTAGAAACACTTAAACGACCTTTGTCGGCAAAAGTAAGTACGATAGGGCGCTTCGCATTTTCAGTGCTTGCACTCCAAGTAGAAGACGTTAATGTTTTATCGGCATTTTGTTGTTGTAGTACTGACACAGCTAAATCTCCAACTTTTTGAATATCGCTAGATTGACAAGCAGCAAGCGCAAAAGGGAATAGGGCAATAGCTAAGTATTTTAATTTCATTTTCGGCGTATTCTTTGTTGATAATTTAAGTAATAAGTAGAATAACTGAAAGTAATGAAATAAAAATGGATACATTCCCAACTTTTGAGTGGAAAATGTATCCCAAATATATCAGATTGTTATTTTTTTATTGCTGAATGCAATATTAATCGAAGCGATAAACATCCATTCCAAGCGAACCCATTGTAAAACTACTATGTACAATACTAAAACGATGACCTGTACCCATAGCAAAGAAAATAGGTGCAAAGTGTTCAATAGTTGGGTGATTACGGTTTACATGAGGAATTTTTTCCCAATCTAAAACAGCATTAAAGTCATTATGATGAAACTTATTGACCACATAATTACGGAATGTTGAAGCCCATTCAGGAACAGATTGATTATCTCCATTCCAAGAAAGTTCTCGTAAATTATGGGTAATACTGCCCGAACCAATCATTAAAATTTGCTTTTCACGCAGTGGTGCAAGCGTTTGCCCAATTTTATAAATATCTTCAGCAGACATATTCATAGGCAGTGAAATTTCAACCACAGGAATATCTGCTTCAGGGTACATATGAAGTAAAGGCATCCACACGCCATGATCGCGTGGGCGCGTACTATTTGCATGTGCAGAGAAGCCTGCTTGTGCAAAGAGCTGTAAAATTTCTTCAGCTAATTCAGGTTCACCGGGAGCAGGATAGCGAATGTCATAAAGCGCTGGCGGAAAACCACGAAAGTCATGCCATGTTTCAGGACGTACAGCAGAACTTACTTCAAGCGCATTACTTTCCCAATGTGCAGACATAATAATAATGGCTGTAGGTTTGGGAAGATTAAGGCTTAATCTTTCTAATGCTGGCCCAACTTGTTCAGGGTTCAAAGCAAGCATGGGTGAACCATGTGAAATGAATAGCCCTGGTAAAGTTTGTAAATTCATGACGATATGCCTAAATAGATACGCTATGAGTATTATCTAAAAATACAAAAATAAGATAAACCTAAAATATTCAACAATTCGTTCTAAAAGTGGAACGGGTTGAAATTAGCCTGCTCGATGATAAGGATGATTGTTGTTAATACTCATAGCGCGATAAAGCTGTTCAATGAGCATGACACGAACCATAGGGTGAGGCAGGGTTAATTTAGATAGTGACCAATGCCAAGCTGCAGCTTTACGTACCGCTTCTGAGTGACCGTCTGGCCCACCAATTGCTAGTACAATGTCATTACCTTCTAGCATCCAACCTTTCATGGTTTCTGCTAGTTTTTCGGTGCTAAATTCGCGTCCGCCTACTTCTAATGCAATAAGTACTTCATTTTGCTTCATGGCATTTAGAATGCTGTCACCTTCAATATTTCGGTATTTTAAAATATCTGCTTCGGAATCATTTTTGCCACGCTTTGCCATTGGCAATTCTATTATTTGAGTTTGCACAAAGGGTTGGATGCGTTTGAAGTAGTCTTCAAAACCTGTAAGTACCCAAGCAGGCATTTTTTGACCGATAGTCAGAATACGAATTTTCATAAGAAGCAAATTTTTAAAACAGAATTGAATTATACCTTGAAATAGAGGGGTTAGCTGAGATTGTTATTTGGGAGTGATAGGGGATTTACGAAGTATCTATTTGGAGTGGGGGATAAATTTACAATGATTTATACTTTAGCGTTA
Source organism: Acinetobacter portensis (assembly GCF_023158935.1). Taxonomy (GTDB): domain Bacteria; phylum Pseudomonadota; class Gammaproteobacteria; order Pseudomonadales; family Moraxellaceae; genus Acinetobacter; species Acinetobacter faecalis. The sequence goes on along the minus strand of NZ_CP096120.1, from coordinate 1,765,474 downwards.
AATAAAACTATTTAAAATTGTGAAACATTGATTTTTTATTGAGCGTGAATGTGAGTAATTAATAAAAAACCCTAATCCGTAGTGATTGGGGTTTTATGTTTGTTCTAATATATTAGATCTCTTGCGAAAGTTAATTTAAGAGCATCCAATTCACCATTCCAGCAATTAAATTCATTCTTAGACCAAAGCGTTTCCGTCTATTTCTATAGCGTTCTGTTAATATCCGAAAATGTTTAAGTTTGCCGTTGATATGTTCAATTGTGATCCTACGCCGACTGATTTCTTGGTTGATCTGTTTTGCTATTTGGGGTAATGATAAATTCTTAGGTTTCTTGATTGGAATGAGTAACTTACTCTTAATCTGATGAAATCCTTTATAGGCTAAATCTGCCATGATACAAGGATAAATGACCATCTCCTTCAAATACTTACGCGCAATCGTCAGATCGTGTTTTCTGCCATCTTCAATCTGTATACTTACAATTTGCTTTAATTTTGGGTTAAAAATGACCTGTGTTTTTAGCGTATGTTTCTTCTTTTTACCGCTATAGAATTTTCTTTGTTTTTTTGGGACGCTCAATCTGTGACTCAGTGACATCAACGATTACATAATCCTCCTCACTAAACTTTTGACTCCTTTTAGGCAATGCGAAAATCCGTGATTGAATCAGAGCATTTTCAACTTTCTGAATCGTACGATTCACATTACTTTCAGCTAGGTTATAGTCGGCGGATAACTCAATTTGAGTTCTATAACAGCGTAAGTAATTTAGGTGGTGTTTCAAAAAGTATGCTGAAAAAAAACAGGTTGGCTTTTGATAAAATAGTGAGATGCAAATAACACTAGAAATCAAATGTCCAACCTGTCGAAGTGACAGTATAAAGAAAAATGGCTTCAAACTAAATGGTAAGCAAAACTATCAATGTAAAAACTGCAAGCGTCAGTTTATTGGGGATCATGCTCTTAGTTACCGAGGTTGTCATTCTGGTATAACAAATAAAATACTCCACCTGATGGTTAGAGGGGGTGGTATAAGAGATATTGCAGAAACCGAGCGTGTCAGCATAGGTAAGGTTTTACGAACATTAAGTAAATCCACTTATAAAATTCGCCCTAAGCAAAATTATTATGAATCTATTGAGGTTGATGAGTTTTGGACTTTTGTAGGAAATAAAAAGAATAAACAATGGCTTATTTACGCATACCATAGAGAAACAGGTGAAATTGTTGCTTATGTTTGGGGTAAACGAGATCTGGCGACAGTCCAACGATTGAAGGCAAAGTTAAAGCAATTAGGTGTTCACTACACCCGAATTTCAAGTGATCACTGGGATAGTTTTGTGACTGCCTTTAAAAACTGTAAGCAAAGTATTGGTAAGTTTTTTACTGTAGGTATTGAAGGAAATAATTGTAAAATAAGGCATCGAATTAGACGTAGTTTTAGGAAAAGTTGTAATTTTTCGAAAAAGCTTGAAAACCATTTTAAAGCCTTCGACTTAACCTTCTTTTATATCAATAATGGCTTCATTTAATTTCAGCATACTTTTGGAAACACCACCAAATGGTTTATCGCATAGACATTTTAATTGGTGAATAACATCGATTGTTATTCACCATTAAAAACTGTCTTCTTTAACGCTCTTAAAAGGGTTTTTAAGTGAAAATATTTGATATTTATATACAACAATTCAGTGAAATAATTTCTTGTTTACCAAAGAATTTTGTACTCTGGTTAGATACTAATGAATGCATTGAACCATGGAAAACTTTTGAAAATGATTATAAAAAATTAGACAATTTTTTTCGAATTATTCAAAGCAACTTTCCAAAATCAAATTTGATACCCTTCGCTTATATTCATGATCCATCAGGTTTTATAAATGATTCTTGGCCTATTGTTGCATTATTTGACTTAAAAGATAACTTAAAAGTTAGAATTTACGATTTTGGCAGTTCTAAAAACTCACCTTGGGATAATTTCTCATATGATAGTTTTGATCTTTGGCTAGGTGCTATAAGAATTGAAAGTCATTCTTATAAAGAAGAAATGATTGAATTAGAAGAATTCCATAAAGATATTTAACATAAATCTCTTATGCGAAACGTAAAAAATGAAAATATATTATTCTCAAATTTAATAGAAATAAAAAAAGCACACCGAAGTGTGCTTTTTTTATTGCTTATGCAATTAATGACGGGCAGCTTTACCTTCATCTACAGCTTTAACAATTGGCGCTTTCACCAAAGGTTTAGGCGTAGAAACAAGACCTAAAGCTAAAATCTCATCAATAGATTTAACCGCTTTAATTTCCAAACCTTCTTTTACATTGTCAGGAATTTCAATTAAATCGCGAACGTTTTCTTGCGGAATAAATACAAGTTTAATGCCGCCACGGTGCGCAGCAAGTAACTTCTCTTTTAAGCCACCAATACGCATAGCACGACCGCTTAAACTCGTTTCACCTGTCATTGCAATATCAGGGCGAATCGCAATTTTAGTGAATGCAGAAACTAAAGCTAGCGTCAGCGCTAAACCAGCAGATGGGCCATCTTTAGGCGTCGCACCTTCAGGTAAATGCACGTGAACATCAGTTTCTTCAAAACGAGAAGCTTCAATACCAAGCTCATCTGCACGAGTACGAACTACAGTCATTGCTGCTGTAATTGACTCTTTCATTACATCGCCAAGTGAACCTGTGGTAATGAACTTACCTTTACCTGGTACAGCAGCAACTTCAATATTCAGAAGCTCACCACCAACCGAAGTCCAAGCAAGACCATTTACACGACCCACTTGTGCTTCTTCTTCAGCCATACCGAAGTCGAACTTATGAGGGCCTAAGTAATCTGGTAAGTTAGCTGATGTCACTTCAACTTGAAGATTTTTCGCTTTCTTGCTTACGGCTTCTTTAACCACTTTACGTGCAATTTTAGACACTTCACGTTCTAAGCTACGAACACCTGCTTCACGTGTATAACGCTGTACGATGTCACGAATCGCTTCTTCATGAACAGTCAATTCTTTGGCACGTAAACCATTGTTCTTAATTGCTTTAGGAACAAGGTAACGGTCTGCAATATTCACTTTTTCATCTTCTGTATAACCTGGAAGACGAATCACTTCCATACGGTCAAGAAGTGCTTCAGGAATATTCATGCTGTTTGCAGTACAAATGAACATCACTTCAGATAAGTCTAAATCAAGATCTAAATAGTGATCGTTAAACTTAGAGTTTTGCGATGGATCAAGGACTTCAAGCAGGGCAGAAGCAGGGTCGCCGCGGTAGTCTTGCGCCATCTTGTCAATTTCGTCGAGTAAGAACAATGGGTTCTTCACGCCTACTTTAGTCAATGACTGCACAATTTTACCCGGCATCGCCCCAATATAAGTACGACGGTGACCACGAATTTCCGCTTCGTCACGTACGCCACCAAGTGCCATACGAACAAACTCACGACCTGTTGCTTTTGCTACAGATTCGCCCAGTGATGTTTTACCGACACCAGGAGGACCAACTAAACAAAGGATAGGTCCGCGAAGTTTTTTCACGCGTGATTGAACAGCAAGATATTCAACAATACGCTCTTTAACTTCATCTAAGCCATAATGGTCTGCATCTAGAATGTCTTGAGCTTTTGTTAAATTGATGCTGACTTTGCTCGCCTTGTTCCAAGGCGTATCTAAAATTGCCTCAATATAGTTGCGAACTACAGCTGCTTCACTTGATGCAGGTTGCATTGCTTTTAGCTTACGGAATTCAGATTCAGCTTTTTTACGTACATGTTCAGGTAAATCTGCTTCAGCTAAACGACGTTCAATTTCTGCAACATCATCTTCAGCACCGCCATTAATGTCGGAAAGTTCACGCTGAATGACCTTCATTTTTTCATTTAAGAAGTATTCGCGTTGATTCTTTTCCATTTGGCGTTTTACAGAGTCATGCAATGTTTGCTCAATCTGTTGTTCTTCAGATTGTTGCAATAAATAAGTCATGAGCTCTTGTAAATGTGCTTCAAATTCGTCGTGTTCTAAGAACTTTTGTTTAACATTAATATTCAAAGGTACGCGTGTTGCAACAAAGAACAATAACTGAAGTAAGTCTTCAATTTTATTTGCCGCTGCAATAAGTTCGCGTGCATTACGTAATTTCGCTTCTGCATATTGCGCAAATAAAGCACGTAATTCTTCAACACGATTAGATTGAGTTGCTGCATCCACAGAAACAGTCATATCGCTTAAGCTGTGTTCTGCTGTGAGGTGATCATCGTTGTCGATAATTTTCACGAGTTTAGAACGATGTAAACCTTCAATTAATACTTTTATGCAGTTTTCATCGTTTTCATGATTCACAACTTGGACAATCTTCGCGACAGTACCGTATTGATATAGATTTTCGTGATCAATTTCTTCTGTAAGAGAATCTCTTTGTGCAACAACAAATACCAAGTTGTCATTGTTACGAGCGACATCAACAGCCTTGATCGATTTTTCACGACCCACAAATAAGGCAATTTGCATGTGAGGGTAAACGACCACGTCACGTAACGCTAAAAGCGGTAACACGCTAGGAACCTGAGGTTCTAAGGTTTCTTCATTCATAATATTTTCAGACATGGGCACTCCTAATGAGTAACAACGGTGTTGCCATGTTTTTATAGTGATGGGTATTTAAAAAATTACAAGGGTAATGCTTAATAAAATGTCTAAAAATTGACTAAATATGTGATTTTTAAGTGATAGCTATAGTTTAAATGGTGATTTAGCGTTTAAAACGATGCAATTTACTTGGTGTAAGTAGGGCATCTAAAGGTTGATCCCATGTTTGGCGTTCAAGTTGTATATTTAGAAATTGAAAATCGTGCGCTAAACCTAAACGATACGGCTTGCGAGGCGAGTTTGCTAAAGTGCGATCATAAAATCCACCTCCCATTCCTATACGCGTTCCAAACTCATCACAAGCCAATAAAGGCATAACGAGTAAGTCTAATTTAGCCACATGAAAACCACGACTTTTTCGAGGTTCTTGCATACCTAAAATATGGTTGGCAAAACGTTTACTTCTATATTGATGTTGTGAAATTTCAACCCAAACGAGTTTTTGACTCATATTGCAAACGACAGGTAAATAAACTTGTTTGCCATGTTTGAATGCCATTTCAATGATTTTTTTTGTTCTTATTTCACCAAATGCATCTAAATAAATACCAATGTGTTGAGCAGTTTGATATTGATTAAGACGACGTAATTGATTCAAAGCGCGAGTTTCAGCTTGTGCTTGTTGATATGAAGAAAGGCTTCTACGTTGCTTACGAATTTGGCGTCTTAATGTCTGCATGATATTGAAAAATTAGAACAACATTTGAATAGGATTGTACTGCTTGAAGGCTAAAATAAACTAGGTTTATTTGTGATGAATCATTTGCCGTTTTAAAATTGATTTAGATTATTTATTGCTTTAGTTCTTTTAAAATAGGACAGCAATTTTCATCTGTAGATTTGCATTCATCTACCCAAGAACTCAGGCGTTTTTTTAAGGCTTTTAATTCTTTAATGCGTAAATCAATTTTTTCTAAACGTTGCTCAATCACTTTTCGAACTTGATCTCGATCATCTATTTGTAATTTTAATAATTCGTGTATTTCACTCAGTTGTAATCCTGCATCTTTACCTTTTTGAATAAAGCTTAAGGTTTCAACATCTTGATTAGAATAAAAGCGATAATTTCCTTGCTGTTCAGGAATGCGCATTAAGCCAATACGTTGATAATAACGAATGGTTTCAACAGATGAATCGGTCATTTTAGCGAGTTTGCCAATGGTAAACATATATTGTCTCCTAAAATACTTGACTCTGTACCTAGGTACAGACTTTATCCTAGTATAAACATAAAAATGTAAGAGTGTCTAAGATGGAACAAGCTAAAAAATCTGCATGTTGTTCTCAGTCTAAAGCAAAGCTAGAACTTGTAACGACAGATCCGATTTGCGGTATGACGGTTGCAGAAGATTCTGAGCGATATTTCGATTTTGAAGTGAAACGCTATCTATTTTGCTGTGATGGATGTAAAACAAAATTTGCAGAAAACCCAGAAAAGTATTTGGCTAAAACGGATGTATCACCCGTAAAATCTTCATGCTGTGGCTCTAAAAAAGAACAAGTTGCTCCTGAAAAAAAATCATGTTGTGGTACTCAAGCAAAAACTGAAGTCGTTGAGGAAAAGACAACTCAATGCTGTGGTTCAAAACATAAAGAACCAGTTGTTGAAGTCAAAAAATCAAGTTGTTGCGGTGGCTCAAAACCAAGTGCAGATGCCAATACAGAAATAGACTTGGTTTGTGGTATGTCTGTAGATACATCAACCGATTTAAAAACAGATTATCAAGATAAGACTTATTACTTCTGTAATGCATCTTGCGTAGAAAAATTTAAAGCCGATCCTGAGTTTTATTTAATTCCTTTTGATGAGCGACCTGTACCTGAAGGTGCTGCGGACATGGATTTTACTTGCCCAATGGATCCTGAAATTGTGCAAAAAGGTCCAGGAACTTGCCCTATTTGTGGTATGGCTTTAGAACCAATGCAACCCACGTTGGACGATGGTCCAAACCCTGAATTGGTCGATTTTAGTCATCGTTTTTGGAAAACCTTGCCATTAACTTTACTGGTATTTGTATTGGCAATGGGTTCGCATGTTCATGCCATGATTCCTCAGCATATTCAGCCGTGGATTGAGCTTGTGCTTTCACTTCCTGTGGTGCTTTGGGCAGGTAAACCAATTTTAGAACGTTGCATTTCATCTTACAAAACACGTAATTTGAATATGTGGAGCTTAATTGGTGTGGGTGTAATTGCTGCCTTTGCATATAGTATTGTTGCAACCATTTTCCCTTCACTTATTCCAATGGAAGCAAAAACAGGTCATGGCGTTGCTGTGTATTTTGAAGCGGCTTGTATGATTGTTTCGCTCAGTTTACTTGGCCAAATTATGGAGTTAAAAGCACGTGCAAAAACAGCCGATGCTTTAAAATCATTGCTTCGTTTACAGGCCAATACTGCAACATTGGTACAAAATGGCGAAATTATTGAAGTTGATATTTCCATGGTGAAGCAGGGGGATGTTCTACAAATTGCATCGGGTGAGCAAGTGCCACTTGATGGTTTGGTTGTAGATGGAAAAACTTATGTAGATGAGTCGATGATGACAGGTGAGCCTGTTCCTGTGAAAAAGGAATTGGGTGATCAGGTGATTGGCGGAACGGTGAATCAGCAAGGGAGTATTCGTATAGAGGTTGCTGCTGTTGGTGCAAATACAACGCTAGCTAAAATGATTCAAACAGTTGCAGATGCGCAGCGTTCAAAAGCACCTTTACAACGTTTAGCCGATGTTGTTGCAAAATATTTTGTAGTGACTGTATTGGCAATTAGCGTACTTACATTTATTGCATGGATGGTTTTTGGAAAAGCACAATTTGATTTAGCTTTAATGTGTGCCGTAGCTGTTTTAATTATTGCTTGTCCTTGTGCTTTAGGCTTGGCAACACCAATGTCTGTTATGGCAACAACAGGTCGTGCAGCGCAAAAAGGTGTTTTATTTAAAGATGCTGAAGCCATTGAAGCCTTAAGTAAAGTCACAACTTTGGTGATTGATAAAACAGGAACATTGACCGAAGGCAAGCCAAGTCTGAAAGAAATTAAGTTATTGGTACCCGAGTTAGATCAGCAACAAATAGAAACTTGGATTGCTTCAATTGAGCAATTCTCAACGCATCCAATTGCACATACATTATCTAAAATTGTGCCAACATCATCTTATGTAAATGTTCAAAATTATGAAGATGTTGCGGGCTTTGGCGTAAAGGGTGAGATTGATGGTTTTGCAGTTTATATTGGTAGCCAAAAGCTCATTGAGCAACTAGGTTTAAAAATTTCAGCAGACTTGCAAAACGAACTTGATGTTTTACGTGAACAAGGGCAGGTCATTAGTTTCTTAGCAACAGATTCTACTTTGTTGGCGTACATTTCTATTCATGATGCTTTAAAACACAATGCTTATCAGGTGATTCGTCAACTTATTGCCGATGGTGTTGAAGTGGTGATGGCAACAGGTGACCATGAAAAGAATGCGCAGATTGTGGCAAATGAGCTTGGAATTCAGCAAGTTTATGGAAACTGTACGCCGCAAGAGAAACTCGACATTGTGAAGCAATTACAAGCGCAAGGTCGTATTGTGGTAATGGCGGGTGATGGTATTAATGATGCGCCTGCATTGGCTCAAGCGCATATTGGTATTGCAATGGGGAATGGTACAGACATCGCGAAACAAACAGCACAAATTACTTTGGTAAAAGGTGATATTCGTGGTGTTGCAGATGCAATTCACATGGCAAAACTGGGTGTGAAAAATATGAAGCAAAACCTTGCTTTCTCATTCGTATATAACGGATTAGGTGTTCCTGTGGCTGCGGGTGTATTTTTTCCATTAACAGGTTTGCTATTAACACCAATGTTTGCAGCGGTTGCCATGTCTTTAAGTTCATTATCGGTTGTAATTAATGCTTTAAGATTGCAAAAATCTGAATAGGTTGTATCGCAAGAATAAAAAGCCCGAAATCTATTCGGGCTTTTTATTGGTTATTTAATCTAAAAAACAAATCATAATAATGAGAACAATCTGTTTTAACTATTTTATGTTGTTTAGTATATTTATCACACAAATTAAGACCACCTTATATTTTAAGGAAGTGGTTTATCTCCCTAAACTAATTTGGATGAATGTTATGACTAAAGTAATTGCGGTTGCTGCTTTTTCGATATTGGTATCTGCGTGTTCGTATAATCCTGTGCAATATGAGCAACAACGTATGTATGACAATGCGTTGCATAACAAACAAAATGGTTAATTTCATTTGTTAAATGAAGAAAGCCAAGTGTTTTGCACTTGGCTTATTTTTTTGCGTTTAGATATTTTTATTATTTTTATAAATTTCAGGCATAAAAAAACCAGCATATAGCTGGAAATTTTATTGCACCATTTTTCTGTAGTAGAAGAATGGTGCCCGAGGCCAGACTCGAACTGGCACGCTTTGTGGGCGGGGGATTTTAAATCCCCTGTGTCTACCGATTTCACCACTCGGGCATTTTAACAAGATGGAGGCGGAGGTCGGAATCGAACCGGCGTACACGGAGTTGCAGTCCGCTGCATGACCACTCTGCCACCCCGCCATGTCTTGTTGATGCGTATATTAGCAAGCTCTGAAAAAAAAACAATAGCATAGGTGTGCTGTATGTGCAGAAAAACATCATATTGGCAAAAATAATTAAAATAATGATGTAGAATGTGCAAAATTGATTCATATCAACACTTGGAGATGTGCCGTGGCATTAGTTTTAGATGGCCGTGCATTAGCAAAGCAAATTGAAGCTGACTTGTTAACTCGCGTAGAAGCGCTGAAAGAGAAAACAGGTCGTACCCCAATTTTGGCGACTATTTTAGTAGGTGACGATGGTGCATCTGCGACTTATGTTCGTATGAAAGGAAATGCTTGCCGTCGCGTAGGCATGGATTCTTTGAAAGTTGAACTTTCAAAAGAAACTACGACTGAACAATTGCTTGCTGAAATTGAAAAATTAAATGCAAATCCAGATGTTCACGGTATTTTGTTACAACATCCTGTACCTGCTCAAATTGATGAGCGTGCATGTTTTGATGCTATTTCTCTTGCAAAAGACGTAGATGGTGTAACTTGCCTTGGTTATGGCCGTATGGCAATGGGTGAAGCTGCTTATGGTTCTGCTACACCTGCAGGCATCATGACAATCCTTAAAGAAAACAACATTGAAATTGCAGGTAAACATGTAGTTGTTGTTGGTCGTTCTGCAATTTTGGGTAAACCAATGGCTGCAATGTTACTTGAAGCGAATGCGACAGTAACAATTTGTCATTCACGTACTCAGGATTTAGCAAGCTTTGTAAAACAAGCAGACATTATTGTTGGTGCTGTCGGTAAAGCAGAACTTATTCAAAAAGATTGGATTAAGCAAGGTGCGGTTGTTATTGATGCAGGCTTCCATCCACGTGATGGCGGTGGTGTTGGTGACATCCAATTGGTAGGTATCGAAGAAGTTGCTTCTGCTTATACACCAGTTCCAGGTGGTGTTGGTCCAATGACAATTACAACGTTAATTCGTCAAACTGTTGAAGCTGCTGAAAAAGCACTTGGTTAATTAAATCTTCCCTGACCCTCCTTTGAAAAAGGAGGGGATTCTAGGTTCCCCTCTTTTTTAAAGAGGGGTTGGGGGAGATTATTTGAAAATAGACGAATTAAAAGAATTTAAATGAGCGACACTTTTCAACTTACTCAAACTCCTAAACATCTCCTACAAGCTTTACATGATGTGATTCCGCATTGTGAACTTCAAGCACAGCAACTTCCTGAAACACCAATATCTCTTTGGCTCATTCCACCTGTTTTTCCTACGGATAAACTGGATGATGAGGTCATTCGTCGAATTTGGAATGACACGCCGTATTGGATTTTTTGTTGGGCATCTGGTTTAGCAATGGCACAGTGGTTGTTGGCAGAACCGCATCATGTGAAAGATAAAGTCGTATTAGATTTTGGTGCAGGTTCGGGTGTGGTTGCGATTGCTGCAAAAATGGCCGGTGCAAAACGTGTTATTTGTTGTGATATAGATCAAGTGAGTTTGGATGCTTGTCGTGCAAATGCAGAATTAAATGGTGTAGAACTCGAATATTTAGAAGACTTATATAAAGCAGAACAAGTCGATATTTTACTTGCTGCAGATGTACTTTATGATCAGTGTAATCGTTTCTTTTTAGATGAATTTTTAAAGTTTTCAGATGAAGTTTGGGTTGCAGATAGCCGTGTGAAAAACTTTAGCCATCCGAAATATAAGAAATTAGATGAGCGAAGTGCTACAACTTGGCCTGATTTGGATGAGTCGCCAGAATTTAGGAATGTGAGTTTTTATAAAACTGTATAGCTCAATTTTTTTTAGAGTTTAAGAGTCAAAAAAAGGACATATAAAATGTCCTTTTTTATGTATCAAAATTAAGAACAAGTATAACGAACAACACGCAGTGTAGATGGGCGAGCTTCTAAAGCTTGACGAGTTGCATAGTCTTGGTCGCTATATAAACCTTGAGTGTTAGATAAGCCCACACTTGTACGGCTTTGACCAATTTGACGACCAAATTCAACATCTTGTTGTGGGTTCACAATTTCATTAACGCTTAAAATGCTAAGTTTATAAGTCTTAGATGTACCAAAAACTTTTTGGCAAGCACGTTGAAGTTTAGTTTCATCTAATTGTTGGTTTTGACGACCAGCAAGTGTATAAGCCATTGTTGCAGTATCTGCAGTTTGAGATTCAATTTGATAGCCCACATTGCCATTAAATTGGCGTGGTGTACTTTGACAAGCAGCAAGACCTAAAACAAGAAAACCTAATCCTAAAAGTTTATAAGTGTTATTCATCTTCAAAGTTCCAAACATTTTTATATGAGTGAGTATGCCATAAGGAAAGTGATTTCTCGATGAAAGTTTTTATTTTATTTATCTTGTGAATAATGATTAAAAAATGAAACAAGCCCTGACAGAGGGCTTGTTTTATATCAAAAATAACTGGGTTCTAGTTATCTGTAATCATTGAATGTTTCTTTGTGTCTTTCATGAATATATAGGTAATTAAAGAAAGACCAATCATGAATGTAATGTAGTAGAAGAAGTAGTGTTCATAGCCTGCATTTTTAAAGCTAAGAGCAACTAATTCTGCTGTACCGCCAAATAATGTATTGGCAATTGCATAAGGCAAAGCAACACCTAATGCACGAATATGAGCAGGGAATAATTCGGCTTTTACAACCGCATTAATCGCTGTGTAGCCAGAAACAATAATCATGCCACTCATACAGAGCATAAATGCAGTCATTGCATTGTTGGTTGCACCAATATGGTTGAAAATAGGAATAGTGAAAACAACACCTAAAATACCAAAGGCGATCATAATTGGTTTACGACCAATTTTATCTGAAAGTGCGCCAATTGCAGGTTGAATAAGCATAAAAATGAAAATGGCAGCTGTGGTAATTTCTGTAGCGGTTGTCTTTTCAAAACCTGATGTATTTACAAGATATTTTTGCAAATAAGTGGTAAATGTATTGAATGCTAAAGTACCGCCTGCTGTAAGCATAATTACGGTAAATGCAGCTTTTGGATGTTTGGTAAAAAGCTCGATAAATCCTGATTTAGGGCCACCTTCTTTTGCCATTTTTTGAGCTTGTTTAGATGATTCACTTTCAACAAGACCGCGACGAATCCAAAAAACAACAATGGCTAAAATAGCGCCAATAAAGAAAGGAATACGCCATCCCCAGTCGCCAAGTGCTTGTTCAGACATTGTACGTTGTAATACGAGGAGTGTACAAAGTGCTAAAAGTTGACCTGATATAAGCGTTACATATTGGAAACTTGAGAAAAATCCACGATGATTTTTACCTGCCATTTCACTTAAGTATGTTGCGCTTGAGCCATATTCACCACCTACGCTTAAACCTTGTAATAAACGTGCAAATAACAGCATTGCAGGAGCCAACATGCCTATTGTTTCGTAGGTTGGTGTGCAGGCAATAATTAAAGAGCCCACACACATTAATGAAACAGATAAAGATAAACCTGCCTTACGGCCGTGACGATCGGCATAAACTCCCATAATCCAAGCGCCAATTGGGCGCATAAGGAAACCAAGTGCAAAAACTGCAGCAGCTTGGAGAAGTTTTACTGTGCTATCGCCTTCAGGGAAAAATTTGGGTGCAAAATATAAAGTAAATGCGGCATAAACATACCAGTCATACCATTCAACTAAGTTGCCTGCTGAACCACCAATGATAGATTTAACACGTGTTTTACGATCGATTGTAGGCTGTTCTACTTGAACCTGAGCTTCATTGCTCATATTTTTCTCCGTTTAAAATGGAGTCTTTATTTTTGTGCTAAGGGGCGAGTGATGTTTACACTGCCATAGTTTAAATAAATAACTTCAAATATATTGGTAGTATTATTGAAAAAATCATCATGTGATTATTCAAATAAATAGAATAATTTTTAATTATTTAAGTGTAAAGTTGCTGAATATTTAAACATAAGGTTTTGAGAGGTATGTGTTGGTGGTTTTTAGTGCGATTTCAATTAAATAAGTGAGAAAATGGTGCAAAAAATTATAATGTAGATTTATGTTTCTTTATGATGATATGAATCAGTAAGTTAAATTGATTAAAAATCCTTCTTTAAATTTTATAACTGTTATTTATTGGTGCACCATTTATCGGAATTATTTTATAAAAAATAAAAAAGGTCGCTTACGCGACCTTTCTATTTAAATTAATTGACCATTTAGCTTATTACAATCTACTGGTGAGTTAAATTTAACAGCTGTACCTGTAATTACAGGGCGTACAACGCGCCAAGGCCAGAAACCAAAACGTTGGCTACCGTTGTAATTAATAACAGCATCTGCTTTATAGCGGTGTGCAATTTTTGAAATTGTTGGATAAAGATCGACAACAGATCCGTATGTGCCTTTACCCGCTTTAATACGTCTAATTACTTTGTAATTTGTGCTTTCAGGTGTTCCTTTAATTAAACAAATTTTATTTGATTCAGTTGTGGGAGTTGGAATTTCCGCTGTATTTGTACTTGGGGTAGTGGCTTGAGTTGGTGTAACTGTTGTCGTTAATTCTGCATATGCAGATGTTGCAATAAAAAGGCTAGTGAAACTAGCAATAAGTATTTTTTGTGTATTCATTAGATATTTAACCCCTTTGTAAAAATAGTAAAAAATAAAGTGAATATTTGGTTAATAAAAAGGCCGCTTACGCGACCTTTTTATTTAATTTTTTATTAAGCAGATTTCTTAACAGCTTCTAAAAGTTCGTTTTGACGAGCTTTTAATGCAGCCGGAAGACGTTCGCCTAATTTGTCGAACAATTCTGTGTGGCTTTCAAGTTCTTTGATCCATTGATCTTTGTCTTGAGAAGTAACAAGGTCAAACTGTTCTTTAGTGAAGTCTGAACCAGTCCAGTTTAGTTGTTCGTAAGTTGGAACATAACCAATTGGAGTTTCAACTGCAGAAGCACGACCTTCACAACGGTCAATGATCCACTCAAGAACACGCATGTTTTGACCAAAACCAGGCCATACGAAGTTGCCTTCAGCATCACGACGGAACCAGTTTACGTTGTAGATACCAGGAAGTTTGTTACCAGCAGCTTCAGCTTTAGCAGCAACTTGCTCGCCCATTTCTAACCAATGAGAGAAGTAGTCAGCCATGTTGTAACCAGCAAATGGAAGCATCGCAAATGGATCGCGACGAACAACACCTTGTTGACCAACAGCAGCAGCAGTTGTTTCAGAACCCATAGTTGCAGCTTTATAAACGCCATCAACCCAATCAGTTGCTTCAGAAATTAGAGGCACTGTGTCTGCACGACGACCACCAAAGATGAAGGCAGAGATTGGAACACCTGCTGGATTTTCCCAGTCAGCGTCAATAGACGGGCATTGACCAGCAGCAACTGTGAAGCGAGCATTTGGATGCGCAGCTTTTTCTTCGCCAGTGTGTGGTTGACCTTTCCAGTTTGTAAGGTTAGCAGGCGCTTCTTTAGTAAGACCTTCCCACCAAACTTCACCGTTGTCAGTAACAGCAACGTTTGTATAGATAACATCTTTATGAAGAGTAGCCATACAGTTCGGGTTAGTCTTAGTATTTGTACCAGGAGCTACACCGAAGAAACCAGCTTCAGGGTTAATTGCGTATAAGCGACCATCTTCACCTGGTTTGATCCAAGCAATATCGTCACCTACAGTTTCAATTTTCCAACCTTCGTAACCTGCTGGTGGAATTAACATAGCGAAGTTTGTTTTACCACAAGCAGAAGGGAATGCAGCTGCGATGTAGTGTTTTTCGCCTTTAGGGTTTGTCACGCCAAGAATTAGCATGTGTTCAGCTAACCAACCTTGTTGACGACCCATGTAAGATGCAATACGTAAAGCTAGGCATTTTTTACCAAGCAATGCGTTACCGCCGTAACCAGAACCGTAAGACCAGATTTCACGTGTTTCTGGGTAATGAACAATCCATTTTTCAGGGTTGCAAGGCCATGCAACGTCTTTCTCGCCTTCAGCAAGTGGAGCACCTACAGTGTGTACGCAAGGAACGTATTCACCATCAGTACCTAAAACGTCATAAACAGCTTTACCCATGCGTGCCATTTTAGACATGCTAACTGCTACATAAGGAGAGTCAGTTAATTCAATACCGATATGAGCAATATGAGAACCTAAAGGACCCATAGAGAAAGGAACAACGTACAATGTACGACCTTTCATAGAACCATCAAATAAACCGTTTAAGCGAGTACGCATTTCAGCAGGCGCTTCCCAGTTATTTGTAGCACCAGCATCTTCTTTGTTTTCTGAACAAATATAAGTACGACCTTCAACACGAGCAACGTCAGAAGGATCTGAATTAGCAAGGTAAGAACCAGGATGTTTTTCTTGGCTAAGCTCTTGCATAGTGCCGTTAGCGATCATCAAGTCGATATAACGTTGATATTCTTCAGGGCTACCGTCACACCATTCAATTTTCGCTGGTTTCGTTAATTTTGCAATTTCTTCTACCCAAGCAATAAGCTTAGGGTGACGAACGAATTCTGGTGCGTTCACTTGGGTCATGATGAGGCCTATCTCAAATGTGTACAAGCTGTACAAGTATAAATCGATGTAATGGGGTACATTACAAAGATGAAGTATAAAAAGTGGCGTTATTAAAGCATAAAATGACAAAAAAAATAAGACTTAAGCATAGGGCGATATTAGAAGGGGTATTGTGTTAATTTTTAAAATTATCTATAAAAAACAATATTTTAATTTAAAATAAATAAAATTAAAATTTATTTCCTACTTTAATGTGTAGTATTTATTTTAATTATAGTTATTAAAATCAGTTATTTACGTGGGTGATTTTTTGACATTTTGTTATTGATTTAATAAATGGTCGTAATTCCAAATCCGCATAAAGGGTGGATTGATTAATATCTAAACTACTAAAATCACAATAAATTATAAAGACATCCAAAATTTATGTTAATCGCTTATAAAACATAACTATTTTTTTATATATATTTCTACGTAATGTACGTAAATGAAAGGGATTTTAAATATTTTTTAAAGAAATATTCATATGCTTTGAGTTGAAAAAAAGTTATCCATTAACTGATGTATTATTGAGGGTAAATTATTCTTCAGAATAACCTTTTATTATTTAGGGTTTAACACTTACATATACTGTTTGATATATAAGTTAAATGTACAAATGGCTCTAATTCTGAATTATCTTCATTAGCTTTTATTTTTGGATTTAACTCAATAAAACGTTAAAAAATTGCTAAAAAATCATTTTGGATAAAAAAAATACAAAAAAACCTATTTTTTTTAGCATTAGCCCTTGAAGCGATTTTTTCCATCCCCACAACAGAGTCATCGAAAATGATTTAATTTGATGGTGACCTAAGGAATAACAAAGTCATCATCTTTTACCAAAAAAGACTAAGTCTGATGGAGTTTACTATGAGCAATATTCGTCCTTTACATGACAACGTTGTTATTCGCCGTGTTGAAAAGGAAACAAAAACTGCTGGTGGTCTTATTTTAAGTACTTCAGCAGCTGAGCAACCAGCGCAAGGTGAAATCATTGCAGTTGGCAATGGTAAAGTAACTGATAATGGCGTTCGCGCTTTAGATGTTAAAGTAGGCGACAATGTATTGTTTGGTACTTATGCTGGTACAAAAGTAAAAGTTGACGGTGAAGAGCTTCTTATTATGAAAGAGTCTGACATTTTAGCGGTATTAGAAGGTTAATCCTTTAACCCAGTGTCAAATTTTTTAATCAGATTTTGTAATAATTTAAAAAAATTAGGAGTTAGTTATGTCAGCTAAAGACGTAAAATTTGGTGATTCAGCTCGTGCAAAAATGATTGCAGGCGTGAACGTTCTTGCAGATGCAGTAAAAGTTACTTTAGGCCCTAAAGGTCGTAACGTTGTTATTGACCGTTCTTTCGGTGCGCCGCACATCACTAAAGATGGTGTTACTGTTGCAAAAGAAATTGCGTTAAAAGACAAATTTGAAAACATGGGTGCTCAACTTGTTCGCGAGGTTTCTTCAAAAACAAATGACATCGCTGGTGACGGTACAACAACTGCTACAGTTTTGGCTCAAGCAATTTTAAACGAAGGTATCAAGTCTGTTACTGCGGGTATGAACCCAATGGATTTGAAACGCGGTATCGATCTTGCGGTTAAAGCTGTTGTTGCTGAAATTAAAAATACAGCAAAACCTGCTTCTGACTCTAAAGCAATTGAGCAAGTAGGTTCTATCTCTGCAAACTCGGACACTACTGTTGGTAAACTTATTGCTCAAGCAATGGAAAAAGTAGGTAAAGAAGGCGTTATTACTGTAGAAGAAGGTTCTGGCTTTGAAGACTCTCTAGATGTTGTAGAGGGTATGCAGTTTGACCGTGGTTACATCAGCCCGTACTTTGCAAACAAACAAGAAACTCTAACTGCTGAACTTGAAAATCCATTCATTCTTCTTGTTGATAAAAAAATCAGCAATATTCGTGAATTGATTGCAGTTTTAGAAGCTGTTGCTAAAACAGGTAAACCACTTCTTATTATTGCTGAAGATGTTGAAGGCGAAGCGCTTGCAACTCTTGTTGTAAACAACATGCGTGGCATTATTAAAGTATGTGCAGTTAAAGCACCTGGCTTTGGTGACCGTCGTAAAGCAATGCTTCAAGATATCGCTATTTTAACTGGCGGTACTGTAGTTTCTGAAGAAATTGGTATGTCTTTAGATCAAACTACGCTTGAACACTTAGGTACTGCGCATAAAGTAACTGTTTCTAAAGAAAACACAGTGATTGTTGATGGTGCTGGTGTTGCAGAACAAATCGCTGAGCGTGTAACTCAAATTCGTGCTCAAATTGAAGAATCTACGTCAGAATATGACAAAGAAAAACTTCAAGAACGTGTTGCTAAATTGGCAGGCGGTGTTGCTGTAATCAAAATTGGTGCTGCAACTGAAGTAGAAATGAAAGAGAAGAAAGACCGTGTAGATGACGCTCTTCACGCAACTCGCGCTGCGGTTGAAGAAGGTGTTGTTGCAGGTGGTGGTGTTGCGTTAGTTCGTGCAGCAGCTTCTCTTGAAGGCGTTACTGGTGCAAATGATGACCAAAATGTTGGTATTAACATTTTACGTCGTGCAATTGAAGCGCCACTTCGTCAAATCGTATCTAACTCAGGTGACGAGCCATCTGTAGTAATTAATGCTGTGAAGAACGGTGAAGGTAACTTCGGTTATAACGCTGCAACTTCTGAATATGGCGATATGTTAGAAATGGGTATTCTTGACCCTGCTAAAGTAACGCGTTCAGCACTTGAACATGCTGCATCTGTTGCAGGCTTAATGTTGACTACAGAATGTATGATTACAGACATTCCAGAAGACAAACCTGCTATGCCTGATATGGGCGGCATGGGTGGTATGGGCGGCATGATGTAATTCATCAACCGATCATAAGATCAAAAAAATCCCTGCTATATGCAGGGATTTTTTATAACTAGAAAACAATTTTATTAGCGAGGTTGTTTTAAATATTGAGTTGCAGCTTTACGAGCTAAACCAGGATCATCGGTAAATACACCATCTACACCTGCATTAAAGAATATTTGATATTCAGCCATAGCACCTTGAATACATCGTTCATTCGCATTTTTATTGCAATCTAATGTATCAATTAGAAACTTATTTTCAGGTCGTAAACTATAAGGATGAATTTTTAAACCCTGTGCATGAACATCTTGAATAAAATGCGTAACTTCACCTGCATTATTTACAATATAGTTTTTACTTGGGCCAATACCTTGGGCATAAGTCGCCACATTTTTTAAACCTTCTTTTGTTGCTAAATCGCCATAGGTTTTGTGAATGCCTTGAGCAATAAAGTCGGCAGGAGATTCGTCAACATCACTATAAAGTTGAATAAGTTGAGCATGCTTTAATACTGGTTTTTGTTGTAACTGATCATGTATATACTTTAGATTGCTTACTTCAAAAGATTGTAAATAAATTGGTGCGATATCACGTGTAAATTCATGTGCAGATAAGATTTTAAGCAAGCGATCTTCTAATGGGAGATTAATATTTTGAAAGTAAGTTGGGTGCTTTGTTTCAATATATAAACCGACTAATTTTCCTGTTTTTTCATAATGCTTTTGCGCTAAAGCAATAATTTCTTCTAGAGTTGGAATTTCGAATTTATCGTTAAATTTAGCATTATCTGGACGTACATCAGGAATTCGTTCGCGTGCTTTTAATTGTTTAAGTTCGCTTAAATTAAAGTCTTCAGTAAACCAACCTGTATGACTTTCTCCATCAATTATCTTCGTTGTTTTACGATCTTTAAACTGTGAAAGTTCACTCACATTGGTGGTGGTTGTAATGTCATTTTCATGGCGAGCAACCAAATAACCATCTTTGGTTGGAACTAAGTCTGGTTCAATAAAATCTGCACCATCATCTATGGCTTTTTGATAAGACGCCAAAGTATGTTCAGGGCGTAATGCACTCGCTCCACGATGTCCGATAATAATTAGTTTGGGTTCTTGATATTCTTGTTGTGATTGAACCAAAGGTTGTGCTTTTTGTTCCGATTTTGGAAGTTGGCTACAAGCGGTGAGTGACGCAAGGCTTAAAAGTGTGATTAATGTTTTTTGCATGATTCGTAGGCATCTTTAATATTACGATGCGCAGAAGTATTATTGTCACAATTGACATCTACATGACAACTTACAAAAACATACGCAAAAGAAAAGGGCAGAATTTTGCCCTTTAATATTTATAGATAATTACTTGAATAAAATAATTGCCCAACTTACAAAAATAATGGCTAAAGAAACAAATTGTGCAGCGCTTCCCATATCTTTTGCATCTTTAGAAAGTTCATGTTTATCTAAAGAAATTCGGTCTACAACAGCTTCAATTGCAGAATTAAATAGCTCTACAATAATTGAAAGTAAACAGACAGTTATCATAATTGCTTGTTCGGCAGCACTAACATTTAAAAAAAATGTGGTTGGTACTAAAATAATATTAATTAAAATAATTTGTCTAAAAGCAGCTTCTTTTTTGAAAGCAGATTTAAAACCATCTACAGAATATTGTGCTGCGTTAAAAACTCGCTTCACACCAGTTTTTCCTTTAAAAGGAGAATTTTGATTCATAATTTAAAAAATCCAATACTTTCAGGCACAATAATACACAAGCCTTAATAAATTATTAATTACTTTATATAAAATGGCGTTTATTTCTAATAAATATTTTTTAGCTTTAACATGAAAAAATATAAGAGTTTATAGATATTTGTAAAAATAAGAGGCAAGGAACAAAAGCTCTACATAGTTTCTACACAATTCAAAAATTAAGATTTTTTTCTGTAATCTATTCTTGTGTTTTATGTGTCATGCGTAGAATATCGCAACCCAAATTTTAACGTTAATGTCACCTATTCGTGGTGAAATTAGCTCCAAATCGGAAGTGTAAAAAGACAATGATGTCTAAGTATTTTATTGAGCGTCCAATTTTTGCTGGTGTCTTGGCTATTTTTGTCATGGCTTTGGGTATTTTTTCAATTTTAAATTTACCCGTAGAAAGATATCCAGATATTGCACCGCCAAAAATTTCAATAAATACAAGTTATTCAGGCGCAGATGCTGAAACTGTAGAAGAAAGTGTTACTCAAATTTTAGAGGAGCAAATTAAAGGTTTAGATCATCTTTTATATTTCAGTTCTAATAGTGATTCGACAGGCAGAAGTCGTATTCAAATTAGCTTTGAAAATGGAACAGACCCAGACACAGCGCAAGTTCAAGTTCAAAATGCCATTAATAGTGCTTTAAGCCGTTTACCTGAAGATGTTCAACGACAAGGCGTAAATGTTGTAAAGTCTTTGGGCGATACACATATGGTTATTGGCTTGTATGATGAATCTAAAAAAAGCAGCAACATTGCATTATCTGATTATTTACAAACACATTTAGAGTCTGAAATTGCGCGTGTGGAAGGCGTTGGCGAAGTTGATGTATTCGGCTCCCAATTTGCCATGCGCATTTGGTTAAATCCAAATAAATTAAAAGATTACAAACTTATTCCAAGTGATATTCAAAAGGCTGTTGAAGCACAAAATACACAAGTTGCAGCAGGCGGTGTAGGTGAATTACCTGTAGCGCAAGAGCAATATTTAAATGCAAAAGTCACTTCAGGTACACGTTTAAAAACAGTAGAAGAATTTAACAATATTATTATTAAAGCCACGCAAGATGGCAGTTATGTTTATTTAAAAGATGTTGCACGTGTTGAAATTGGCGCAGAAAATTATCAGTCATATAATACCATTAATGGTTTTCCATCCGCAGGGATGGCGGTTTCATTAGCTTCAGGTGCAAATGCGATTGAAACATCAAAACTGATTGATGAAGCGGTTGCCAATATTTCTAAGAAATTACCTGATGGTTATAAGTTGGTTTATCCAAGAGATAACACGCCTTTTGTTCAAGAATCGATTAAAGAAGTTGTAAAAACACTCTTTGAAGCTATTTTATTGGTTATTGTTGTTATTTTCCTATTTTTGCAAAATTGGCGCGCAACGCTTATTCCAACCATAACTGTTCCTGTTGTTGTATTAGGAACAATGGCGGTTTTATTTGCCGCGGGAATGAGCGTAAATACACTTACTTTATTTGCATTAGTTTTAGCCATTGGCTTACTTGTAGATGATGCAATTGTGGTAGTAGAAAACGTTGAGCGCTTAATGCATGAAAAAGGTTTAAGTGCGAAACAAGCATCAATAGAATCTATGCAAGAAATTAGTGGTGCTTTAGTGGGTATTACACTGGTTTTAACTGCTGTCTTTATTCCAATGGCATTTTTTGGTGGCTCAACAGGCGTTATTTATCGTCAGTTTTCTATTACGCTTGTAACAGCAATGGCAATTTCTTTAGCTGTTGCATTGGTGCTTACACCTGCATTATGCGCACTTATTTTGAAGCCGAATCATCAACCGTATAAGTGGGCAAATCGCTTCAATAATTTTCTTGAAAAGCTTAAAACAAAGTACATTTCTCTGTCATTTAAAACCTTAGAAAATCGTTTAATTACGCTTGTTGTCGCTTTTGCTTTAGTCCTTGCTTTTGCATTATTTTATCGTGTATTGCCTACGAGTTTCTTACCCAATGAAGATCAGGGTGCACTTATGTTACAAGTGGCACTACAAGATAATGCGCCAATGTCGAAAACCATTGAAATGGGTGAAAATGTACGTCGCTACTTTTTAGAACATGAAACAGCCAATGTAGATTTAGTGATGCTACGTTATGGTAGAAGCCGTGGTGGAACGGGGCAGAACTTAGCGCAAGGTTTTGTAAAATTAAAACATTGGGATGAGCGAAGCGGTCAAGTAAATAGCGCAAATGCGGTAAAAGATCGTGCAATGAAATATTTTAAAGACAATAAAAATGCCACAGTTATGGTGATGATGCCGCCAGTTGTAAACGGTTTGGGTGATACTAATGGTGTGAATCTTTGGCTTCGAGATATTGAAGGTGAAGGGCGTACAGCTTTACATGAAAAGTTTAAGCAAATGAAAGAAGAGGCAAAAGCCTATACAACATTTGAAAATTTAGAGCAAAAAGCGGTGCCAGATCGAGCAAAACTTATTGTTCAAATTAATCAAAAAGCAGCAATGGCAGCAGGATTATCTCCAGCAGATATTAACAGTACTTTATCTGCAGCTTTGGGTGGGAAGTATATTAATGACTTTATTGATCGTGGACGTATTAAAAAAGTCATGATGCAAAGTGATTCATTATTTAGATCTAAACCTGATGATTTACAATTTTGGTCGGTACGAAATAACCAAAATGAAATGGTGTCATTTACAAGCTTCTCAGAAGTAAGTTGGTCGGGTGGCCCTGAAATTGTGAACCGTTTTAATGGTTACTCTGCACTTGAGCTAGAAGCAGACAAAGCTGCTAGTGTTAGTTCAGGTCAAGCCATGCAAGATTTACAAAAACTGGTAGATAAACAGTCTGGTGTAGATTTGGCTTGGAGTGGTATGTCTTATGAAGAGAAAAAATCGAGCAATCAAGCCTTATTACTTTATTTAGTTTCTATTGGTTTTATCTTCTTATGTTTAGCTGCTTTATATGAAAGCTGGTCTATTCCTGCTGCCGTAATGACAGCCATTCCATTAGGTATTGGCGGTAATATTTTATTTAGTTATTTTGCAGGCTTTCCAAACGATATTTATTTCCAAATTGCATTATTAACCACCATTGGTTTGTCCTGTAAAAATGCCATTTTGATTGTCGAGTTTGCTTCAATGGCACAACAACAAGGTAAATCAGCTGTTGATGCTGCATTGAGTGCCGCAGGTTTACGTTTACGTCCAATTCTTATGACATCTTTAGCATTTGGCGCAGGCATTTTGCCATTGGTTTTTGCATTTGGCGCAGGTGCTGCAAGTCGTCAGGAAATTGGGGTAAGTGTTTTAGGTGGCGTTATATTTGGTACAGTACTTGTACTTATATTTATTCCATTTATGTATGTATTAATACGAAGTATTTTTATGAAAAAGCAAGAACAACACTAAAGTTAAAGCTTAACTCAAATTTAGATGTCTAGTTATAGGCATCTAAATTTTAATTACTTGAATTGTACACTTTTTGTTGCAAAAGTTGAGTAATACATCACTTATTTGTAGTATTTGCACGCCGTATAAACGGTTTATAGAGGATTACGTTCTTAAATGGACAGGCATTGTTGTCACTTAACTTATTTTTCAAAACATTATATTCATCTCATACAGGATGAAGGTTTTCGGTTGGCAATGAATTAACTTGCCATGTTGCCTTTGTTGCTGCGTGAGAGCAATGAGGGGCTTACATGAGCTATAACAACTTTTTGTATCTAATTAATGATGCATTAAAAAACAATCATATCGAACTGGCACTTGAGTCATTAAAAACATTTCGCGCTGCCGATCTTGCAGACATTATTGCTCAACTTCCTATCGAAACTCGTCAGACTTTAGTTCTGAACTTGCCAGATCGTTCATACGTATTTTCTTATTTATCTCCTGAAATTCAAGTTGAACTTGCTAAGGTTTTACCACGTCAAGTTTTAGCAGATATTATTGGAGAAATGTCTTCAGATAAGCGTGCAGATGTATTTAAACGTTTAGATGAACATCAGCAAAATGCATTGCTTCCTGCTTTAGCTCAAGCAGAACGAGAAGATATTCGTTTGCTTTCTTCTTATATGGAAGGTACGGCAGGGGCAATTATGAGCTCTGAATATGCAACCTTACTTCCAAATATGAGCGTTGCAGATGCAATTAAAATGTTACGTTCAGAAGCTCCAGACACAGAAACGATTTATTTTGCTTATGTTTTAGATGAAGCACGTAAATTGCTTGGGGTAATTTCATTAAAGCAACTTATTTTGGCGCAAGAAGATCAAAATATTAATGAGTTGATGGTTACCAATGTTCTATTTGCAAAAGTAGATGCAGACCAAGATGATGTTGCTAAAACCATTGCACGTTATGATTTATTAGCACTGCCAATTGTAGATGAACAAGGCATTATGGTGGGTATTGTTACTCATGATGATGCGATGGATGTTGCACGTGAAGAAGCAACTGAAGATTTCTTAAAAGTTGGTGCGGTGAATGCAACATCTAAGCTCAGTTTGAAATCTACACCTATTTTACATCTTTATAAAAACCGCGTGTTTTGGCTTGTCTTTTTAGTATTTGGAAGTTTACTTTCAGGTATTGGAATTGCACATTTTGAGGATATTATTGCGCAAAATATTGTATTGGTATTCTTCTTACCATTACTTGTAGGCAGTGGCGGTAACGCTGGTTCACAATCATCTACTTTAATGGTTCGTGCTTTGGCAACTGGCGATGTTCAGTTTAAAGATTGGTTTTCTTTATTGGGTCGTGAAAGTTTAGTTGCACTGTGTTTGGGTATAACAATGGCAGTGGCTGTTTCATTTTTAGGTTTTTACCGTGGAGATGAATATGTTGCTTTAGTGCTTGCTATTAGTATGATTGGTATTGTTTTACTAGGTTGTTTAATTGGTATGAGCTTGCCATTTATATTAAATAAATTTGGTTTTGACCCAGCTAGTGCATCTGCGCCATTAGTCACTTCTATATGTGATGCGACAGGCGTGCTTGTGTATTTATCTATTGCATCGGTTATTTTGTTTTAAGTTATTGTAATATTGCTACAAAATTTAGATGAATATCGTATATGCTCAAGTGTGTACATTGCTTCAATACAAGGTTGATATGCAAAAACAAAAAAAAATAAGTCAGCAAGAAGTCATTCAGCTTGAACGTGATTTGGCTAAATATGCAAATATGATGGATTCGGTTGTGCGTATTCCATTTACAAAGCAAGGTATAGGTGCAGATGCTGCCTTAGGCACAATTCCAATTGCAGGTGATGCAGCAGGTTTTGTGCTGACCTGTTATGCTATTTATAAGGCAAAGCAAATTGGTGTGCCTCAGCACAAATTAACGCCTGTAATGAAAATTGCAGTAATGGATGCTGTTGTTGGTTTAATTCCAATTGCAGGTACAATTTTCGATATTTTTATTCGTCCTAGCAGAAAGGCTTTAGATGTTGTTCATGAGCATATTCGTGTCGAATATCAGGTCGAATCGGATCATCATGTTGTTCATCCTTTTTTACATGAAAATTTAGAAAAGAAACAACGCAATTCTGCATTTTGGCGAAATCCTATTGTTGCGTGGTTATGGCTGCATATTCCAGATATTTTAGGCTTATTGTTTCTTGCTGTATTTTTCTATGCATTATGGATAGGTGGTAGCTTGGCTATTCAATGGCTACAGAATTTATCTACATAAGTTATTCGAAGCATTAAAAAAGCCTCCATTGGAGGCTTTTTTAATGCTTAATTTAATTGTTTAAATTAAGGCACATTTAATTGTTGTAAAGCAGCAACACGCTGTTCAATAGATGGGTGAGTTTGGAAGAGGGCAGCTAAGCTGAAACCTTCTTCTTTACCTGCCGAAATAGCGAAAGCTTTCATTTCTTTTGGCATAGCATCTGGCATTTCAGATTCTGCTTGTAAACGTAATAAAGCAGAAATCATTGCTTGTTTACCTGCAAGGCGAGCACCAGCTTCATCTGCACGGTATTCACGTTGACGAGAGAACCACATAACAATAGAAGATGCTAAAATACCAAATACAATATCAAGTACGATGGTAATTGCAAAATAGCCTAAGCCTGGAGCTTCACCATCTTGACGACCGAAAACATTACGGTCAATAAAATCACCAACTACACGCGCAAAGAACATAACAAATGCGTTCACTACACCTTGAATAAGGGCAAGTGTCACCATGTCACCATTGGCAACGTGACCAATTTCGTGAGCAAGTACAGCACGTAGTTCATCTTTGTTCATGCGCTCAAGTAAACCTGTAGAAACAGCAACGAGAGAATCGTTTTTGTTCCAACCAGTTGCGAAGGCATTTGATTGATAAGATGGGAAAATACCAACTTCAGGCATGTTAATACCAGCACGTTGCGACAATTGAGCAACTTCTTGTAATAACCATGCTTCTGCTTGGTTGCGAGGGGCATTAGGATCAATTAGCTCGGTACCCGTGGTTTTTTTCGCCATCCATTTAGACATGAACAATGAAATTAAAGAACCAACCATACCAAAGACAAAACAGATCACTAAAAGGTTGCCTAGATTTAAGCCACCCGCGCCATGGTAACTACCGACACCGAAGAGTGACAAAATAATGCCAGCTACAACCAGTACCGCGAGGTTGGTAAGCAAGAACAAACCAATCCGCATCATTGAGAGAATCCTCTTAAAAATAAATTAGGTAAGATTTAGAACAGAAAATCTATTCTTAAATATGCGGTGTCTATAGCAAAAATTCAAGAATAAAATATAAATATATTAAAAATAATAGCTTATTCAGTTAAGACTGAATTACAAGATTACTGTGCTACGGCATTGGCGTATGTAAATGTTCCATCGCTTAATTGAATGATTTGTCTTTGTTGTTTAGCAGATGCTTGTGACAAACTTAAATTAGAAGATGATTGAGAACTACTTTGACCTGATTGTGCTGAAATTTCAGCAGATGGCTGTATAGATGCAGATGAACCTGCAGAAAGTGGCACGCCATTTGAATATAAATTTTGATAGCGACTATTTACGCGATGAACATAATCCTGAGTTTCGCGAAAAGGTGGAATACCACCATATTTACTTACGTTACCTTCACCTGCGTTGTAGCCTGCAAGTGCTAAAGATTGATCACCATTAAATCTTTTTAACAACCAAGCTAAATATTTTGCACCAGCCATAATATTTTGCTGAGGATCATAGGCATTTGAAACATTAAAGCGTCGCGCTGTTGCAGGCATAAGCTGCATAAGACCTTGTGCGCCAACAGGGGAGCGAGCATTTACATTAAAGCCAGATTCTGTGTGCATTACTGCTTTAATTAAACCTTCAGATACACCGTGTGTAGATGAAGCTTGTTTAATGATATGGTCAAAAGCATCTTTATTCTTATTAAAACTTGGTCTTACAGATGCTTCGGTAGCACCCCAATTGGAATAACGATGAATATTACTATCTGGGTAATAGGTAATTTTGACACGCTGCAAAGATCTATCTGAACTTTTTTTATTGGTAAGAAGAGTGCTACCTTGGCTATCTTTATACATATAGACTTGACCGGCATGCGTAGACAATGCCATTAAAGAAATAGCAGTAGTAGACCCCATTAGAAAAAGTGAAACAAATCTTAAATTTTTAATCATTAGCAGTATGAACATTTTTATACAGCAACATTAATACAATCAAGTTTAACAAATAAAAATATAAATAGAAGCACTAAAGTCGTTTTTTTGGATTACTTATTTGCAAAAATCAAGTCACTTTGTTGATTCAGTAATCAAAAAAAATATTTATTTTTTTTTAATGAGCATTGCTTGACATGCTTAAGTCATTGATATTTAATATTAAATAAATTGATCAAAAAACAACCAATTTAAATAAAAGCCTTAACTTCAGGGTGCATAACCTTGTCAAGTAGTTTTAAATCCACAAAGTTATCCACAGCTTTTGTGGACAACTGTGGAAAAGTCTAAAACATAAGCATCTTGCATAAAAAGTGAACGCTAACGTTCAAATTTACAAATTTTTGAAGACATTTTTATGACAAAAGCAATAATTTTTTTATTACATTCTTTTGGTGCGATTTGGCACTATTTCCGCTAAAATTGCGCAGTATTTTTATTATGGTTAATCTGTCTATGTTCTCACCAGTTGAGTCCGAACAAGGATTTAATTTCAAACCTGAATTGCCAACAAGTTCGGCATATTATCGTTTGTTGAAAAAACTTCGCCGTCAAGTCGGTCATGCTATTCGTGATTTTAAAATGATCGAAGAAGGTGACAAAGTCATGGTGTGTATTTCTGGTGGTAAAGACAGTTATACCTTGTTAGATATATTGTTGCAGTTTAAACGTATTGCACCAATTAATTTTGATGTGGTTGCTGTAAACCTAGATCAAAAACAACCGGGCTTTCCTGAAGATGTTTTGCCACGTTATTTAGAAGAAAATAATATTCCTTATTATATTCTTGAAAAAGACACGTACAGCATTACGAAACGTTTAACACCTGAAGGTAAAACGTATTGTGCTGTGTGCTCTCGTTTACGTCGTGGTTCACTTTATGGTTTTGCACAAGAGATTGGTGCAACTAAAGTGGCGTTGGGTCACCACCGCGATGATATTTTGGCGACGTTCTTCTTAAACTTATTCCATGGTGGTAGCTTAAAAGCGATGCCGCCAAAACTGTTGTCATCGGACAAAAAGAATATTTTGATTCGTCCTTTGGCTTATGTCGAAGAAAAAGACATTATCAAATATGCAGAAATGCGTAAGTTCCCAATTATTCCGTGTAACTTATGTGGTTCTCAAGAAAACTTACAACGTGCAATTTTAAATGACATGTTACGCACTTGGGATAAAGAATATCCAAAACGTTTACATAGTATTTTTGGTGCATTGCAAAACGTATCTCCTTCACAACTTGCTGACCGTGACTTGTTTGACTTTGAAAAGCTAGATTCAGAACGTGAATTTGACTTCAAAGAAAGCTGTTCTACTGAAGGTGAGGAAGAAGGCAGTAAGCGTATTAATATGGTGAACTTAGGTTTCGCAGCCGAGTAAGCATTATATTTAGACACTATTTCTACGGAAGTAGTGTCTATTTTCAAATACAGATTTATAAATAATAAAAACTAAAGCATCAAAAATTGAACGCTTCGTACATATTTTCTTATCCTTATTTCAAAATTACGTGCTATAACAAGCGACAAGCAAAAATTTGCTTTATAACTATGTTGTCTGGATAGACAACAAGATGAATAAATAAATTGAGGAAAGATCATGCCTGCTTTTTTAACTGATGATTGGTTTTCAACTGTAGAAACGCTTACTGCACAAGCTGGTAATTTAAATTTGCCACCTGCACTTGCAAATCTTGCAATTAATTTAGTGGTTGCTGATGCTTCAGGTAATACTGAATTGTCTTTGGATGGTGGGGCAATTAAAAAAGGTCTATCTTCAAATGCGAAAACAACATTGAATATGGATGGTGAAACTTTACGTAAAGTTTTTCTAGAATTTGATATGGCTGCTGCTATGCAAGCATTCATGACAGGTAAAATAAAAGTTCAAGGCGATATGTCACAATTGATGGCATTACAAACTGCAAGACCTAGCCAAGAACAAAAAGACTTATTCAAGAAAGTTTTAGAACAAACTTCTTAATAATGCTTTGCATAAAAAAAGCTTACCCATTGGTAAGCTTTTTTTATTTTCAAAATACGAATATCTAAACTAAGTTTAGATATTTACAAGTTGAGGCGTTGTTTTAATATGCTCAAGATAAGCTCGAATACGTGTTACATATTGCACCGCTTGTCTATATTGACCATTACTTGCTTTGTTACGGTCTAAGTAAGCATAGAAATTCACCCAGTTATTTGGGTTTTTCCCTTGAGCTTTAATACGTTTTTGAATCTGGTTAACAGTACCAGGTCCCATATTGTAAGCTGCTAATGCATACCAATTGCGATCTGGGAAAGGTATGTCATCATAACGGCTTAACATTAAGTCGTAGTACTTCGCACCACCTTGAATACTTTGAGTGGCATTACTACGGTCATTTACACCCATAGCTTTTGCAGTGCTGTTGGTTAGCATCATTAAACCACGAACACCTGTGGGAGAAACAGAGGTTGGTTTTAAATAAGATTCTTGATAACCAATAGCAGCAAGTAAATGCCAGTCTAAATCGTATTGCTGAGCAGTCTTTTTGAAACTAGCCTTATATATAGGCATACGTTTACTAAGATCGCTCTGGATATCATCCCAAAATTCTTCTTTAACGACATTGCGGTTATAAAAAGAAGCAAGTTGGTTTAAAGAGCCATTTTGTTTGCTTTTACAAATAAAGCCACTTGCTGCTTGAGTAAGTGGATCATCTGCGTGTTTAAACACCCAATTTAATTCAGTGTTTAAACCATTTTTTTCTAAACTGTTCAAATCGCCACATGTTGCAGGAAGTGAAGTTAGTTTTTTAGTTTCAATGGTTTGAGTATTTGCGGTGGTCATTGCAAAATTTGCTTTACCAGTGGCAACCATTTTTAAAGCAGTAGCATTGTCGTCTACTGTTTTAAACTCTAATTGTACGTTTAGGTTATTTGCATAGTTACGGACTAAATCGTAGCCGAAACCGTGAAAATAATCGCCATCTTCAAATACTGCAGATGGATTAGCAACAGAAACAACAGTTAATTTATTTTGATTAACAACGTTGTCAAATTGATATGTTGCTTTACTTGCATTAATTGCGTGAAATGGAAAAATAAGGCTAGTTAATGCAAGTGCTTTTAAAGAGAGAGAGAGTTTATTAGAGTTAAGGCAAAGCCTCGACCCAGGTGTTGAACTACTGTGCATGTTGTCTCCGCTACAAGTAATTTATGCCCAAAAAGTAAAGCTAAAAAAAGCTTCCATCTTTTTAAAGTTTGATAAATTCAATAAGGGGTTGGGCAGTCATGACGTCATTCAAAATGACATGGGATTAATGGATAAAATGTAGAAAAACTACATTGTTTAAAAAGCGAGCTAATGTAAAAGTTGATCGAATAATAAAGATGTAAAATTAATATGTCAAATTTTGTGCATAAATATTTTTTTAAAGTGGTTGTAATGTATTGAAATTAATAGATATATTTTTTAGTAATTTTGCATTTTATGAATTTCATTATAAAAACTGTATATTTAATGCTATAAAAGTGTAATAACTTTACGAGGAAATCATGAAATCAAACTTAATGAGCTTTATAGGGAAACGGTTCGCATACTGCTAAATTAAAGGGTTCATCAGATAAAGTTAAGTTTTAAATTTCCTAAAAACGTAATGGAATATTGGGTTTGCATATTCATAATTTTTAGCCAAATTTTAAGCAATTGAGTAAAATATAGTGGATAAATGATGTCCAATTCTGTTGATTTAGGAAATGAAAAAATAATTCAATTTAGTGAGCAAATGGTCAAAGATTTGATATAAATTTTAAGATAAAAATGTAGACCTATGTAATGCTTTGGAATTGATGAAAATGATGAATTTTACGATATAGATGAAGCATAATAGTTCATGTTTTTCTAAGGAAGGGAAACAATAAAATGAATGCTTTCATATCTTATGATTTTTTCTTATGTGTTTTTCATCAAATTAAATACAATATGTAATATCAATTATATACCAAATATTTTCACCTTTAGGTGTATGTACTTTAATTTCATCATCTACAGACTTACCTAAACAGGCTTTTGCGATTGGTGATTGCAGAGAAATATAATCTTTACGACCATAGATTTCTTCGTCTCCTACGATTCGAAACTTGATGGTTTCGCTATCATCATTCTCTAATCCAACCCATGCTCCAAAATATGCTTTTCCATCTTGTTCAGGGCTATATTCTACTTTATGTGCAACTTCAAAAAGTTTAGTTAAGTATCTAATTCTGCGGTCAATTTCGCGTAGCTTTCTTTTATTATAGTGGTAGTCAGCGTTTTCAGATCTATCGCCGAGACTGGCTGCCCATGACACAATTTTAGTAATTTCTGGGCGCTCTTTACGTACTAAATCATTCAATTCATCTTGTAAGCGTTGGTAGCCTTCAGCAGTTAGCAATTTACGATTCAAGATAAATACTCCAAAGAATTCTGCAATAAATTTGATGTTAAAATTTAAAAGTGAAATTATAAATTAGGTTATTTATTCACTAAAATGATAGTGTTTTATAACATAGTCATGACTATTCAAATAACGATTTATACTAATAGTGCAATTTCAGGACATATATATTAGGTAATAGATAAGCGACTTTTGACGATAGTAACTCTACTAATTTTGATTATATTTATAAAAGTTAATAATTTTTCTATGCATTGTGATTTTGTATTTGAAAACTCAGGATGCGAGCACCCTGAGTTTTCTTATGACTTATATAGTTGTTGGAACGCCAAATAGTTCTTTAAATGCATGATCAGGGCGTGGTTGCTTCATGAAGCTTTCACCAACTAAAAATGCATGAATGTCATTCTCTTGCATCATGGCAACATCGGCAGGCGTTGCGATACCACTTTCAGTAACCAATAAACGAGATGGTTCAAGTAATGCTTTTAAACGTAAAGATGTATTTAAATCGACATCAAAAGTTTTAAGGTTACGGTTATTCACACCTAATAAACAACGATCTGAAAGGCGTAAAGCACGTTCTAGCTCTTTTTCATCATGTACTTCTACAAGTACATCTAAATTGTGCTCAAATGCAGTTTTAGACATTTCCTCAAGTTGCTGATCGGACAAACAAGCAACAATAAGTAAAATACAATCTGCATGTAATGCACGTGCTTCAATGACACCGTAAGGATCTATTAAAAAGTCTTTACGAAGTGCAGGAAGGGCACAATTGTTACGTGCAATTAGAATGTTTTCATCTGCACCTTGGAAAAAATCGACATCAGTTAAAACAGATAAACATGCAGCGCCTGCATCTTCATATTGTTGTGCAATTTCCGCAGGATTAAAGTTTTCACGAATAATCCCTTTAGATGGTGATGCTTTTTTAATTTCAGCAATGACGGCTGGGCGTTTGCCTAATAAAGATTGTGCAAAACCACGAACAGGTGATGCACCTGAAGCGAGTTCTTCAACATCTTTATAGCTATGTTGTTTTAAACGAACTGCAAATTCTTCTTTTTTACGATCGACAATTTTACCTAAGATCGTATTTGCAATATCAACCATGACAATGTTCCTTAAATCTTAAGCTTCGTACTGTTTTAATGTTTTTGTGAATTCAGAAAGCACATCCATTTTTTCTAAAGCTTGTCCGCCATAAATAATGTCATGGGCAAGGGCAACACCTTGCTTATATGTACTTGTTAAACCAGAAACATAAATACCTGCACCTGCATTAAGCGCAATCATATTGGCAGCTTTGTCACCAATGTCAGATTTCTTTTTACCTAATGCATTTTTAATAAGCGCTAAGCTTTCAGCAGGACTATCAATGGTTAAGCCAACCAATGTTTGAGATTCGATATCTACATCTTCAGGTTGAATCATCCATTCATTAATTTCGCCATTTTTTAACTCTGCAACATAAGTTGCTGAAGCTAAACTAATTTCGTCTAAACCATCTTTAGAGTGAACAACCATCACGTGTTCAGCACCAAGTTGTTTTAAAACTTCAGCCATTGGGCGACATAATTCATTTGAAAAAACGCCAATCACAAAGCGTTTTACACCAGCCGGATTCGTAAGCGGGCCAAGTAGGTTGAATAATGTACGAATGCCTAATTCTTTACGTGGCGCAGCAGCATATTTCATCGCTTTGTGATGATTTGGAGCAAATAAGAAACCTACGCCAATATCACGAATGCAACGTTCAGTTTGTTGCATATTCAGTTCTAAGCTAATACCTGCTTGTTCTAACAAGTCTGAAGAACCAGATTTTCCTGAAACACCACGACCACCATGTTTTGCAATTGTTGCGCCTGCGGCAGCAATAACAAATGCAGATGCTGTAGATACGTTAAAGATATTTTGACCATCTCCACCTGTACCTACAATATCTACTAAATAAGGTGTATCACTAACATCAATTTTTGTTGCAAATTCACGCATAACACGTGCAGCAGCGGTCATTTCATCAATGCTTTCGCCCTTTAAGCGTAAGCCGATTAATAATGCACCAATTTGTGCATCTGTTGTTTCACCCGACATAATGCTACGCATTACGTCTTCCATTTGTTCTTGAGTTAAGTGAATGTTTTTCGTGATGTTGTTTAAAGCTTGTTGAATATTCATATTTCTAAATACGCTCTATGCATAAATTTCTAAGAAGTTTTTAAAGATTTGGTGACCATGCTCACTCAAAATAGATTCGGGGTGGAACTGCACGCCTTCTACAGGCAATGTCTTATGTTTAACACCCATGATTTCTTCCATTGAGCCATCTGTTTCATTGGTCCAGCAGGTTACTTCTAAGCATTCAGGCAAAGTCGCTTGATCAATGACCAAAGAGTGATAGCGAGTTGCTGAAAATGGAGAAGGCAAGTTGCTGAAA
The DNA here is from genome assembly GCF_023158935.1 of Acinetobacter portensis. Classification (GTDB taxonomy): domain Bacteria; phylum Pseudomonadota; class Gammaproteobacteria; order Pseudomonadales; family Moraxellaceae; genus Acinetobacter; species Acinetobacter faecalis. Next base: position 1,730,548 of record NZ_CP096120.1, on the reverse strand, counting down.
ATGCCTTTGTCGCTGTGGTACATGTCAGATAAACGACCATGCATAACACGTTTTGCACGAACGACATCGCCACCAAAAGCTTGCCCAATACTTTGATGCCCTAAACACACACCAAGAATAGGAATTTTTCCTGCAAAATGTTGAATTGCAGGAATAGAAATACCTGCTTCAGATGGTGAGCAAGGGCCAGGGCCAATCACTAAATACTTTGGTTGCCATCGCTCAATATCTTCCAATGTCACGGCATCATTACGTACTACTTTCACTTCTTGATTTAACTCGCCAAAGTATTGGACGATGTTATAAGTAAAAGAGTCATAGTTGTCGATCATTAAAAGCATGAGCTAACCTATTGAAATATATGCAAGTGTTGCATTTTAATTGTTTGGATTGATATTCATTTTTCAACATGAAAAGTCATTAATATTTTCACATGTTGTTGATATTCATCGGTTCAAAATGAATTGCGAATCATCATAACAAAAAATATTCATTTTCGGCTCAACTATTTATATGATAATGATTGTTATGACTTATGAGTTGTACTGCATAAGCACTTTATCTTCATAAAAATATTGTGAAATATAATGTGTTATTGAAGTATGAAATAATCAATTAATACATCGATTATTTTGTCGAATGAAATTTATTGATTACTGTGTTTAATTCACTTTTAATGTATGTGCGTATTTTTTATTTTTCTCGCTAAAAGCATTCTATATTATTAAAAACATGCATAAAAACTAAGATTTAAAAACGATGAACCAAAATGATGCATCTCTATATTTAACCAAATGTTTAATCTTAGTAAATGATTAGGGTCTGTTGACATTTTCTGTTCAAAAAAATAGCGAGAAAGTAAAATTTAATCGCCAAACCAAATTTACTTCTCGCTATGCCTCGTACAATGCTGAATGATCAACACTGGTCTAAGTTACTTTCTATTTTCCGAAATTTTGATATCTATTTCAAATCTAATTTGAGAAATTTTGTCGAAGCAATACTTTATAGAATAAGAACAGGCTGCCCATGGCGTGATTTGCCTAAAGAATTTGGTTCGTATAACTCAATCTTTAAAAAATATAATCGTTGGTGTAAAAATGATAAGTTAATGAAAATATTTAAATTAATTTCTTCAAATGCTGATATGGAATGGGTTTTTATTGATGGTAGTCATGTTCGGGCACACCAACATTCTGCTGGAATAAAAGATCAGGATATTTCTAAAAGCATTGGTGGAAATAGTTCTAAAATACACTTAGCTGTTGATGCGGATGGCAATCCAATCGAAATTATTATCTCCGATGGAACGATACATGATGTCAAGATTGCTCCCAAAATGATTGAAAAACTTGATTTGAGCGAAACGGAAGTATGTTGTGCAGACAAAGGATATGACTCTGAATCATTAAGAGAACAAATATCTGCGAAAAAAACTAAAGCGAATATTCCAAGAAAAGCAAATACTCAGTCAAATAATGATCATATGGATTGGCATTTCTATAAAATCAGACACTTAGTTGAGAATGCATTTTGTAGGTTAAAGCAGTTCAGAGGAATAGCAACACGATATGATAAGCTAAAGTGTAGCTATGAGGGGGCAGTTGCATTAGCTTGTATATTTATTTGGCTACCTTTATCGGGTAAATTCTATACTTGAAATGTCAACAGACCCTAATAAGATTTTAAAATATACCTGAATAATTTTTATGATAAATATCTTTAAAATTGGAAAATAATCGTCATTTATTATTAGATTAAATCAATCGGTGCACTAAATTAGTGCTATCGGAAAATCTTTTTCAACAAATGTGATGAAGAGTGTTTGAATATGGTGCATTTCCTTTTTCAAACAGTATAATAGCGTCTAAGCCAAGCCCATATTGCATGTTTTCTGATAAGGAATTCGGTATTCTGGTATTGGTTTTAAAAGTTGGTATGGTACTTGCTTAATACTAACCAACTACTAACACGCACTTCACAAGTGCAACAAAAAACATCGGAGCAAAATGAGCATGGCGAACAAGGTCCTTCAACTCATCCAAGAAAGTGGCGCAAAATGGGTCGATTTTCGCTTTACTGATACTAAGGGTAAAGAGCAACACGTAACTTACCCAGCAGATACAATTGACGAAGATACATTTGAAGACGGTAAAATGTTTGACGGCTCTTCAATTGCTGGTTGGAAAGGTATCGAAGCTTCAGACATGATTTTACGCCCAGACGCGGAAACATGTTTCTTAGACCCGTTCTTCGCAGAACCAACTGTCGTTGTAACTTGTGACGTAATTGAGCCTTCAACAGGTCAAGGTTATGACCGTGACCCACGTTCGATTGCTCGCCGTGCAGAAGAATACTTAAAGTCTACTGGTATTGGTGATACAGCATTCTTTGGTCCAGAACCAGAATTCTTCGTATTTGACGAAGTTAAATGGGACATCGATATGTCTGGCGCTCGCCATACATTAATCGCTGAAGAAGCTGCTTGGTCTACAAATAAAGACTACGAAGGCGGTAACTCTGGTCACCGTCCACGTGTTAAAGGCGGTTACTTCCCAGTTCCTCCTGTAGATTCTTCACATGACATGCGTGCTGACATGTGTCAAAAAATTGAAGATATAATGGGCCCTGGTCGTGTAGAAGTACATCACCATGAAGTTGCATCTTGCCAATTAGAAATTGGTGTAAGCTTCAACACTATGGTTCGTAAAGCAGACGAAGTACAACAGTTTAAATATGCTGTTTGGAACGTTGCTCATCAATATGCTAAAACAGCTACGTTTATGCCTAAACCAATGGTTGGCGATAACGGTTCTGGTATGCACGTTCACATGTCTATCTCTAAAGATGGCAAGAACTTGTTTGCTGGTGATGAATATGCAGGCCTTTCTGAAATGGCGTTGTACTTCATTGGTGGTATTATCAAACATGCTCGTTCATTGAATGCATTAACTAACCCTTCTACAAACTCGTACAAGCGTTTAGTTCCGCATTTCGAAGCACCAATTATGCTTGCTTACTCAGCACGTAACCGTTCTGCTTCTATTCGTATTCCTTACGTTTCTAGCCCTAAAGGCAAACGTATTGAAGCACGTTTCCCAGATCCAATGATGAACCCGTACTTAGGTTTCGCTGCATTGTTAATGGCTGGTCTTGACGGTATTCAAAACAAGATTCACCCAGGTGAAGCTGCTGACAAAAACTTGTACGATCTTCCTCCTGAAGAAGAAGCGAAAATCCCTACAGTTGCTCACAGCTTAGATATGGCTCTTGAAGCTCTTGAAGCGGATCATGACTACCTGCTTAAAGGTGGTGTATTCTCTAAAGAAATGCTAGATGCTTATATCGAGCTTAAAACTGAAGAAGTTCGTCGTTTGAACACGACAACTCACCCAGTTGAATTTGATATGTACTACAGCTTGTAATTCTTTTTAGAATTTCACTGTAAAAAACCCGCACGAGTTGCGGGTTTTTTTGTATCTTGGGTTAATATAATGAAAAGATTATTGAATTAAAGTCATTATGGCGAAACCACGTAAAAAGCATACGAGTTTTTTTCCTTGGATAGATCCGCAAGATCAGGAAAAAGGTTTTAAGCTAAATTTTTCAGAAGTTACTTATTTAGAAGTAGGGCGTACTTTAGAGGGATATAAGCACGCGCAGTTTATTGCGCTTCGTCATCCTGAATTGGCTTTAGAGTTTGATTATCCTGAAGAGTTTTATTTAAGTGCAGAAGGCTTAATTTTAATTAAAAATGCACAAGGTAAATTTCAGGTTATTGCTAAAACAGAAGCAAGCTAAATACATTATTTAAGATGAAAATATCTTGAAATGTGTTGTATTAGATTAAATAGAATATTTTGAAGAGCTGTGAATATATGCGTAATAAGCGAGAACTTGAACTTAAAGATAAAAGAATTTCGCCTGAATTACGTCATTGGTTGTATGCATCAGGTTCACTGACTCAACAGCTTACAGAGTTGGGGAAAGGACAATTTAAAGTACAACCAACGAAAGAGTATTTCCAGCGATTAAAACGTGAAGATGCGATGTGGATGAAGTCTCCAATACATCATACATCTTGGGTTCGTGAAACTTTATTATATGGTTCTGAAGCTGAAGCTTGGGTAAAAGCAAAAAGCATATTTCCGATTTTAAGTTTGCAGGGTAAAGCACGACTATTTCAACATATTGGAAAAAAACCAATTGGTAAATTCCTATTTGATCGAACTAACCCAAGCTGTGAAAGACGCGTAATTTTATTAGATGAAGGATGGACACGCCAAAGTTGCTATACTTGGCACGATTGTAAATTTATAGTTCAAGAAACGTTTTTACCTGCCTTTGAGCAGTTTATTCAGCAAGGTTAAAGGATATATATGTCTGTTGCGCAGCAGATCACATGGCGTGAGCGTTTAGAAGCTTATTATTATTTGTGCCGTTTTGATAAGCCAATTGGTACAGAGTTGGTGTTTTGGCCAACCATGTGGGCGCTTTGGATTGCAAATAAAGGTATGCCTGAAATTGGAATTTTAATTCCAATGATTTTAGGGACTATTTTTATGCGTGCAGCAGGTTGTGCAATTAATGACTTTGCAGACCGAAAGGTAGATGGTGCGGTAGAACGCACGAAAAATCGACCACTTGCAACAGGAATTATTAGCGCAAAAGAAGCTATTTATGTGTTTCTATTTCTAGTTGCTGCAAGCGCATGTATGTTGTTCTTTTTACCAATAGAAACGTTCTATTGTTCATTTGGTGCATTGTTTTTAGCGTTTATTTATCCATTTATGAAGCGTTACACACATTTACCACAAGTATTTTTAGGTGCTGCTTTTTCATGGTCTATTCCTATGGCATATACCGCTGTAGGGGCTGAATTAGGTTTAACTTGTTGGTTACTTTATTTGGGTAATTTGGCTTGGACAGTGGCTTATGACACGCAGTACGCCATTACAGACCGTGAATACGATTTAAAAATTGGTGTGAAATCTACCGCAATTTTATTTGGTAAGTACGACATTGAAATTATTTCACTGCTACAGTTACTCAGTATTATTTTAATTGGTACAGCGTTATATATCGAAAACTTACTTATTCCATTTGGTGTAATCGCATTATTATGCGTTGCTGCCGATTTTATTTATCAATGGACGAAAACGAAAGATAGAGATCCACAATTGTGTTTTTGGGCATTTAGACACAATAGATGGGTAGGGTTAATCATTTTTATTGGTATTGTTGTCGCTTTACAATAAGCAGCGAATTTTTAAAGAAAAGCATTCTAAAAAGGATGCTTTTTTATTGAATGATATTTTGTTTCAAGTATATTGAATAACCTTTTGTTCCTTGCATACTGGATTTTAAATGACGCAATCTACAAAGAAGCCACTTTCTAAAAAGACAATATTTTTAGCAAGCTTAGGATTAATTATTCCTTTGTTTTTGGTTGGTATGGCATTTCTTGCGGTAAATGGTGATGCAAAGAATCAGGAAAAGTATAAACAGCAACGTGAAGAAATTATGCAAAAAGTGAAAGAAAGGGAAGCGCGAGAGCGTGCTGCTTCTGAAGCTTTAGCAAAGGCTGATTAATAATTTTATGAAATTTTAAAAGCGACTTAAAGGTCGCTTTTTTTATATCTATAAAAGATTAAGAGTGATTTAAGATGTCGCGTCTTAAGCTTTGTGGACTTGGGATATTGGTATAGCGATAAACTTGATAGCCTGCTTGTAAAAGCATAGCGTCACGTTCAGCATCCTCTTGTTCTTTGCCTATATGTGTTGGATCATCCAGTTCGATGATTGCAATGACTTGCAACTTCTTATCTAAAATTACAAAGTCGGTTACTTTACGATTGAACTTAGCGCGAACTTTCATATTGTGATGGGTGATAAGCGCACTAAATGCAACTTGTGCAAGTATGTGATATTCAGGAAAACTTTGGTTAAGACGAGCAAACATCTTACTTTCAAAATTTGTAATTACAGGACGGGGGTAATATTTTTGAGTTGGTCGCACATAGCGCTGAACAACAAGGATAAATAAAGCCAAAGAGGCAATACATCCTATAAGAAAGAAAGTAAATTGAATTGATTCAAACACGGCAGGATCTTTAAGCAATAAAAAACCCACTTCGTAATGAGTGGGTTTTTAGAATTTGGCTCTCCAACCTGGGCTCGAACCAGGGACCTGCGGATTAACAGTCCGTCGCTCTACCGACTGAGCTATTGGAGAATCTGAAACGAATTCTATGTGGCAAATGCTACAAGGTCAAGCAAGAATTGGAAAAAACACCATATTTTTGAATTAATTGATTTAAAAGTAAACGCAACGACAATTTAATGATCTTAATTACTCGATTTAATAGCTTGAATATAATATTCACGTGGTTTGGATGGATTTACTTTTCTACATTCATTAATGAGTTTTACCATGTCTTGCTGGTTTAAATTTTCTGTTAATTTTTGCTGAATAGAATTTAGTAGCACTTTATGTTCAGTTTTTAAGTCACGTGTACATTGGTACAGACGTTCATACATGAGGGCAGAGGCTTGTTTATTATTTTCTGTTTTTTGCTAGCATTGAAAAACTGCAAAAATAACGGTAATTACAATCGCCCAAAAAATAAGAGACTTTAACCAAGGTGTATCCATAATTTTTAATCATTCATTTTATTGATTATTTTTAAGATAGCGAAAAAGCAAGAAATGAACAATATATAGAGCTGTTATTAGAAAGGTACCTAAATATATAGATATAAAAAAAGCCCAAGTCATAATGCTTGGGCTTTTTAGAATCTTGGCTCTTCCACCTGGGCTCGAACCAGGGACCTGCGGATTAACAGTCCGTCGCTCTACCGACTGAGCTATGGAAGAATAGATGGCTCTCCAACCTGGGCTCGAACCAGGGACCTGCGGATTAACAGTCCGTCGCTCTACCGACTGAGCTATTGGAGAATCTGATGCGCATTTTAGGGATGAAATGACAAGCCGTCAACCAGAGAATCTAAAGAAATGTATTGTTTGCTTTATAAGTATTCGTTTATTGCTTAAAAAATAAAAAATCACCCGAAAAGGGTGATTTTTTAGACTAAAAATAAGAAATATTTAAATCTTATTTTTCAACGCCAGCAGCAAGACCTGCATATTTAGCGTTTGCGTAATCCCAGTTTACAAGGCTTTCTAAGAAAGTTTTGATGTAAACAGGACGTGCGTTACGGAAATCGATGTAGTAAGCATGTTCCCAAACGTCAATTGTTAATACAGCAACTTTACCATGAGCCATTGGTGTATCAGCATTTGCAGTTTTAAGAATAGAAAGGTTGCCGTTTACTTCATCAGCAACTAACCAAGCCCAACCTGAACCGAATTGAGTTGTTGCAGCAGCAGCAAACTCTTCAGCAAATTTTTCGTAAGAACCGAAAGCTTCATCAATTTTAGCAGCTAAAGCGCCAGTTGCAGCACCACCGCCATTTTTAGCCATACAGTTCCAGTAGAACGTGTGGTTCCAAACTTGTGCAGCATTGTTGAAAATACCTGCTTTAGAAGCATCGCCAGCAGAAGCAGTGATGATTTCTTCTAAAGATTTACCTTCAAGGTCAGTACCTTTAACTAAGTTGTTTAAGTTAACAACATAAGTATTGTGGTGTTTGTCATGATGGAATTCTAAAGTTTCTTTGCTGATATGAGGAGCAAGATCTTCGTAGCCATATGGTAATGCTGGTAAAGTAATCGTAGTCATTTTTCAATTCCTTGCATTTTGCTGGGTTTTGACAGTTAGTGGTCTTATTGTAATAGATTCTTAGCTAAAATTGCGCATTGAGTGCTAATAACAATAGAGAATAAAGCATAAATATATTCGAATAAGGGTAGCTTATTGTAAAAATATTTGATGCTTTTTTATCAAATAGGATTATTCAGTTCGAAATAACTGTATTCGATATTAAATTGATCTGAAATTGCTTTTCCTAAGCGTTGAACACCGTATCTTTCTGTAGCGTGATGTCCACAAGCATAGTAATGAACATTCAATTCTTTAGCTTCATAGAAAGTACGTTCGCTTACTTCGCCAGAAATAAAAGCATCACAACCTTGTTCATATGCTTTCGTAATATAGTCTTGTGCTGCACCTGTACAAAAACCAACTTTTTGGATGGTGTTTTTGTCAGCATTTAGATGAATTGTGTCAAATCCTAAACGTTCAGTTAAATATTTTTTAAAGCCTTCAGGTGTCATGGCTTGTTTTAAATAGCCAATATTTCCAATAGGATGTCGTTCACTTTCATCTAAAGCTTCAATATTTTCGAGTTCAAGAATTTCTGCAATAGCAGCATTATTTCCTAAAGTAGGATGTGAGTCTAAAGGCAGGTGATAGCCAACTAAAGAAATATCATTTTTAATTAAGCTGCGAATACGATTGCCGCGCATTCCTGTAATTGGGTAGGCTTCGCCTTTCCAAAAATAGCCATGATGCACTAAAAGTAAATCTGCATTTTGTGCAATAGCTGCATCAATAGCATCTTGCGAGGCGGTTACTGCGCATAAAATTTTAGTCACTTCTTGAGCGCCTTCAATTTGAAGACCATTTGGTGCGTAATCTTTAAATTCCGAAGATTTTAATGTGCTATTACACCAATTAATAATGTCATTCAGCTTTGCCATAAATTTATAAAGCCTTAAAAAATATAACGATCAACATACAGTTTAAATTGTAACTAAAGCAAGACAAAACTATTGGGCTTTTTTATGTATCTAATTGTGTTTCGCTTTACAATAGTGCATAAATTACTTTAGTCATCAACGAATTAAAATATTTAAGAGGACAAAACCGTGCGCCGTACATTGACTTGGTTACCGTGGGTGTTACTTATTATTGTCATTTTGGGCTTTTTAGGCTGGCAGTTTATGCAGAAGCCAAAAGCACCTATCGCTTCAGATGGGATAAAAATGCCAGCAGAAAAAGTAGAACCACTGATTAACACAACACGTACTGGTGGTGTGGTTTCATATAGTGAAGCAGTGAAAGTTGCTGCACCTGCGGTTGTTAATATTTTTACAACGCAAAAAGTGAAGCAAATGAATCATCCTTTATTGGACGATCCTGCATTTCGCGAATTTTTTGGTAATGAATTACCCGATCAGCTTAAACAAGGTCCAAACGAAAATAGTTTAGGTTCTGGCGTTATTGTTCGTAAAGATGGATATATTTTAACGAATAATCATGTGATTTCTCAGGCAGATCAAATTGTTGTTGCATTGCATGATGGTCGTCGTGCTGTTGCTGCAGTAATAGGTACAGACCCAGATACAGATTTAGCAGTGATTAAAATTGCATTAGATGATTTACCTGTATTGCCATTTAAATTAAGTGGTAATGAGGTAGGTGATGTTGTTTTAGCCATTGGAAATCCATTTGGTGTTGGACAAACAGTCACTCAAGGTATTGTTTCTGCAACAGGTCGTTCAGATTTAGGTATTAATACCTATGAAGATTTTATTCAAACCGATGCTGCAATTAACCCAGGTAATTCGGGTGGTGCTTTAATTGATGTTGCAGGTAATTTAATTGGTGTAAATACTGCAATTTTCTCGCAATCTGGTGGTTCTATGGGAATTGGTTTTGCCATTCCTGCTAAAATTTGTCAGCAAGTTTTAAACTCAATTTTAAAAGATGGTCGTGTTGTTCGTGGATGGTTAGGTATAAGCTTATTGCCATCTAAGCAAGATGATATTTTAGTCCCTGAGCAAAATGGTGTTGTGGTTGCCGATGTTTTAAGAGATGGCCCAGCGGCAAAAGCGGGATTGAAACGTGGTGATATTATTATGAGTGTGAATGGTGAGGCAATTTCTACACCAGCACAGTTAATTAATTATGTTGCACTTCAAGTACCTACCAGTACCGTTTCTGTCGTTGTTAACCGTGGCGATGAGAGCCTAACTTTATCTGTTGTTATTGGTGAGCGTAAATCTCAAAGCAATAAAGATAAGCAGTTTATACCACTGCCTAAACAGTAAATATCATGTAAATTAGATCTTATCAAATTTTAAAAGCTCCTAAATAGGAGCTTTTTTATTACAAATATATTTATTAAGTAGAGGGTGAAAAAGAATGAAAAAATTGGATTGATTGGTGGGATGAGTTGGGAGTCATCAGATTTGTATTATTAAAAAATCAATAAATTGGTCAATGAAAAAATGGGCGGTTTAAATACGGCACATCTCATTTTATATAGTGTGAATTTTCAAGAAATAGAGCACATGCAATCACAAGGTCATTGGAATGATGCAGCTGCATATTTAAAAGAAATTGCTCAAAAGCTTGAGTTCATAGGTGTTGATGCGATTGCTTTATGTACCAATACAATGCACTTAGTTGCCCCTGAAATATCAAATCATATTTCTATTCCGTTTTTTCACATAGCTGATGCTGTTGCAGACCAGATAAATCAGGCGAATAAAACCAAAGTTTTATTGTTAGGTACAAAATTTACAATGCAAAAAGACTTTTATAAAAATAAGTTGAATTTGAAAGGCATTGAGGTTGTTGTTCCGAATATGAATCAACAAAAAATTGTACATTCCATTATTTATGATGAGTTATGTTTAGGTAAAATATTGGAAAAGTCTAAACAAGACTACATTTCAATTATTCATGATGCTATTGCAGATGGCGTGCAGGGTGTTGTTTTGGGCTGTACGGAAATTGGTATGCTATTGTCTAAAGATGGTGTTTCTATTCCTCTTTTTGATTCAACGGAAATTCATGTGAATAAATTGGTCGATTTTATTGGAATGATGAATAAAAAAAGCGAGCTCTAGGCTCGCTTTTTTTGATCTATTTATTAATAGACTTAGCTTTCTTGTTGAATACCAGCAACTAACCATTCTTGGCTTGAACCAGCAGGTTTAACAAAATGCCAAACTTCAGCAAATGGTTGTGGCAAGCTGTTTAAGTCTTCGCTTACAGTACCTGTAAAACGAACGCTTACAACATATTGACCATTTTCTGTTGCTGAATCTGCAACCATTGCATTTAAGTTAGAAAACTCAGCAACGTCTTGATCTTGATTCGCCATAATGTCGTTATACATAGACTGGTAAAGATCAGGCGTTAAGTAACGCTGAATTTCTGCAATATTACTAGCCGTATTCATAGATTGAATATGATTAAAACGCTGACGAGCAACACGTAAGAACGTTGCAGGTTCAGAACCATCAGGTAATTGGTTGCCACTATTTGTATACGCAGCACCAAAAGGAGCATTGTTTACAGGAGCAGAACCAAATGGTGCATTATTTGTTGGCGCAGAACCACCTACATTTTGACCAAAAATATTGCTGTTGTCGTTTGATGGACGACCTGCAGTTGGTGCTTGACCAAACGGTGCATTATTTGTACCGCTATTTGGCGCATACGGGTTGTTAGCTGCTAATTTTTTTTTTGCGCCCATCTTACGGAAAACGAAGAAGGCAGCAGCTGCAGCAAGTAAGATCCAAATCCAACTTGGAATACCGCCTTTTTCCTCTTCTTGTTGAGGAGCTACTTGAGCTTCTGACGCGGCAGGTGCTTTATCATCTGCTAAAGCATTTGCAGCAACTGCGCCAATAGCAGCACCAGCAACACCAGCCGCAACCATGCCACCAACACCTGGGCCTGATTTAGCAGGAGCAGTCGCTGGAGCAGCAGGCTGTTGAGCAGGAGTCGCTTGACGAGGTTGTTGGTAAGACTGAGAAGGAGCTGCTTGACGACTCATGCCATGACTTTTACCGCCACCTGCACGTTTTGCTTCTGCTGCTAAAGGTGCTACCAATAATGCTGCTGTTAAAAAACCAGCAATCAAACCACGCTGTCGAACTTCCATTAAAGTTTCCTAATAAAATAATAAGTAATACGTTTGTATTTATGCAGTCATTTTAGAAGTTTTTCAACAACTAATAATGAATATTTTTTAGATTGATTGTAATTTAATCAATATGGGTTTTACTCATCGTTTAAATTAATGGCTTCAGTGAGTGCTTCATGTAAACGTGCAACTGCAATAATTTGAACACCTGGAATTGGTTTTTGTGGCGCATTGCCTCTTGGTAAAATAATATATTTGAAACCATGTTTTACCGCTTCTTTTAAGCGTTCTTGACCGTTTGGAACAGGGCGAATTTCACCTGATAACCCAACCTCACCAAATACAGCAAGCTGTTGTGGTAAGGCTTTGCCGCGTAAACTTGAAGCACATGCTAAAAGAACAGCTAAGTCCGAACCAGTTTCGGTAATTTTCAAACCACCTACAACGTTGACATAAACATCTTGTCCTGATGTTTGTACACCGCCATGTCTATGCATAACGGCAAGTAGCATATTTAAACGGTTTTGTTCTAAACCAAGCGCAACACGTCTTGGCTGACCGTGAGCATCATCAACTAAAGCTTGTACTTCAACTAAAAGCGGACGAGTTCCTTCACGGCTGATCATTACAATAGAGCCGGGAATCGCTTCATCGTAACGACTTAAGAAAATGGCAGATGGATTCGCAACTTCTTTTAAACCTTTATCTGTCATGCCAAAAACGCCAAGTTCATTCACTGCACCAAAACGGTTTTTAACGGCACGAATCATACGGTAGCGCGAATCGGACTGACCTTCAAAATATAAAACACAATCGACCATGTGTTCTAAAACACGAGGGCCTGCAAGAGATCCTTCTTTGGTTACATGACCGACAATAAATAAAGCAGTTCCGCTATTTTTTGCAAAGCGCGTTAAAATTGCCGCAGATTCACGAATTTGCGATACGCCACCGGGAGCAGATTGCAAAGTTTCTGTATATAAAGTTTGAATAGAATCTAGAATGGCAACAGCAGGGCGTTCATGTGCTAGAACATCACAAATACGTTCAACACAAGTTTCAGCCATCACACGAAGTTTATCTGTAGGTAAGTCTAAACGATTTGCACGTAAAGCTACTTGAGATAATGATTCTTCACCTGTTACATAAAGCGCAGAATTTTTTGCCGCAGCCATATGAGTTGCAGTTTGTAAAAGAATAGTTGATTTACCAATGCCAGGGTCACCGCCAATTAAAACAACAGAACCTGTAACTAAACCACCACCCAATACACGGTCAAACTCGCCAATACCTGTAGCTAAACGTGATTCATGTGAAACAGTAATTTGATTTAATGTTGTAACATTTGCGGCTTGTCCTGCATAACCGCCACCCATTTTAGATTGAGCACGGTGGGTAACAGTGGGTGCAATACTGACTTCAGTTAAGCAATTCCATTCGCCGCAATCTGAACATTGACCTGCCCATTTGGGATGGTCTGTACCACATTGCTCACAACGATAAACACTTTTTGCTTTTGCCATAATGATGATGAAGTTATTGTTCGAAATTATTGAACAGCATAGCGGTGAACGTAGATTAAAACCAAGTCTTTCGTATGAAAAAATATCGATTTGCGACAAGCTTTGGCGTTTAAACAAAATTGATCTGACATTAAGTGCTCACCACGTTCTATAATATGTGCCTCATTATTTTGAAATGGAAAATACATCATGCCGCAATTGTTGCAACATATTGATGCGATCGCACGCGAAAAGAACCGTGATGTACTTTTTGTACATTTTGAAGATTATGAAGAGAATGAACAAAACCCAGATTCAAATCGTCAAGATGTATTGAGCTGGTTAGAGCAAAATAACATTCCTTATGAAAAATGTATGGGACTTGAAGAAGAAGGCTCAATCGATAGCTATTGGGGCGATATTTATATTGATGTGCCATTTGATTTAGAGAATGAGCAATATCAAATTCTGAGCGATTACTTGGAAGATGAAGAAGGTGTAATGAAAATTGAAGGTGTCTATTTCTTTGTTTTATATTTAGAAACAGCCATTGAACTTCAAGCTGAACGTGTCATGAATGCAGATACAGATTTTGAAGATGATACTTGGAACGGTACGCCATCTTAAAATAGAAGTTGATATAAAAGAAAAGCCACCGGAAGGTGGCTTTTTTAATATTTAGATTCGCTTTTAAACTTAATACAATTCGCCTGATTTGCGTTTTGCAATAAAGTCTTTCGATTCTTTGGCAATAATGCCTGAAAGTAATAATAAAGCGATACAGTTTGGTGCAGCCATTAAGCCGTTGAATGTATCTGCAAATAGCCATACAAGGTCAAGCGTTGCTACACATCCTACAAATACAGAAGCAATGTAGATAAGACGGTAAATTAATACATACTTTTCACCTAATAGGTAAGTACAGCATTTTTCGCCGTAGTAGCTCCAGCCTAAAATAGTTGAGTATGCGAAGAAAATAATACCGAAAGTCACAACCCAGCCACCAACACCAGGTAATAGCTTATCGAAGGCGTGAATGGTAAGAACCGCACCTGTTTCTCCACCAAATGTATTTCCAGCCATGATATAGCCCATTACAAGCACAATACCTGTAATAGAACAAACAATAATCGTATCGATGAAAGTACCTGTCATAGACACTAAGCCTTGACGGGCAGCGTGGTCAGTTTTTGCAGCAGCAGCGGCAATAGGTGCAGAACCCATACCTGCTTCATTTGAGAATACACCACGTGCAACACCGTAACGAATTGCAGCACCAATCGCACCACCAACGGCAGCTTCACCTGTAAATGCATATGTGAAAATCATTTTAAGTGCAGGCGCAACTAACTCTAGATTATTGAAAATAATAACCAAACCACCAGCTACATAACCAATTGCCATAACAGGAACAATGACAGAAGATGCTTTAGAAATGGTTTTAATACCACCTAAAATAACCAAGGCAGAGAAAGCAGTAATTACGACACCTGTTATCCAAGTTTCAATACCCATACTGTTTTCAACAGCAAGTGCTACAGTGTTTGATTGAACAGAGCTACCAATACCAAATGAAGCTAAGGTACCAAATAAGGCAAATAAAACAGCAAGCCATTTCCACTTTGAACCAAGGCCACGCTCGATGTAATACATCGGACCACCGTTCATTTCGCCTTTTTCATTTTTATGACGATATTTAACAGCGAGAACACCTTCGCCGTATTTTGTTGCCATACCAAATAATGCAGTCATCCACATCCAGAAAACAGCACCAGGACCACCTAAAACACAAGCTGTTGCTACACCTGCAATATTACCTGTACCAATGGTTGCAGATAGCGCAGTCATGAGTGATGCAAATTGTGAAATATCACCTGAATCTTTTTTATCTGGATGTTTCCCAAAAACTTGTTTGAATGCTAAAGGCAACATTCTAAATTGCCAAAAAAGTAGTCGGAAGGTTAAAAATATACCAGTACCTACAATGAGTACCAACATATATGGTCCCCAGACCAAACCACTTAGTGTTTCCATAAACGATTGTAAATTTTGCATATATATTATTCTCATCCTGATTATTCGTTATTTAATTAAAGCAATCACTATGCCAATTTATTATTTAATGCACATATAAAGTAGCTTGAATAACTTTATATATGTTTAGTTTTTACACAGATATACGAAGATTACAAGAGGGCGTGCACTTTAAAAAATAAAATATAGTTGTACTAATCACTAAAAAATTCAGATAAGTAAAATAAATCAATAAAGACTATAAATAGGGAAAAACAGATCATAAGTTAATTTCTTTTGTTTTATTCAAAATTTAAGTTAATCTTGCTATACATTGAAGGTGAATTAAAAAATGACAGAGCAAAAAATAAATTCGCCTGCCGTAGGAGACGGCGATTTAAAAAGAAGTTTATCTAATCGACATTTACAGTTGATTGCGATTGGTGGAGCCATAGGAACAGGGCTTTTCATGGGCTCAGGGAAAACAATAAGTTTAGCTGGACCATCTATTTTATTTATTTATATGATTATTGGTTTCATGGTTTTTCTTGTAATGCGTGCATTAGGAGAATTGCTACTTTCAAACTTTAATTACAAATCATTTATCGACTTTTCAACTGATTTAATTGGCCCTTGGGCTGGTTATTTTGTAGGTTGGACGTATTGGTTATGCTGGATCACGATTGGTATCGCAGATTTGTCAGCCATTATTTATTATTTACAATTCTTTAATGGGGGCGTCTCATTCTCACCTTTAGAAGGTGTGTTAATTAGCGTCGCTTCGATTTTATTTATTACTTGTCTGAATTTAGCAACAGTAAAACTATTTGGTGAAATGGAGTTCTGGTTTGCAATGGTGAAAATCGTTGCGATTATTGTCCTTATTGCTGTTGGTGGATGGATGATCTTCACAGGATTTACATCTACAGCAGGTGAGGTTGCTTCATTTGGACACTTGTGGAGTCATGGCGGGATGTTCCCAACAGGCTTTACTGGATTCTTAGCAGGCTTCCAAATTGCCATATTTGCCTTTGTGGGTGTAGAGCTTGTAGGTACAACAGCTGCTGAAACTAAAGATCCTGAAAAGAATTTACCTAAAGCAGTAAACTCTATTCCAATCCGAATCATTATTTTCTATGTTTTGGCATTGGTTATTGTAATGTCTGTAACTCCGTGGAATAAAATTGATCCGTCAATTAGTCCATTTGTAAACTTATTCAGCCAAGCAGGTATTGCTGCTGCTGCCATTATTATGAATTTTGTTGTTCTTTCATCAGTAATGTCATCTATGAACAGTGGAGTTTTCTCTACAAGCCGTATGTTGTTTGGTTTGTCTCGTGAAAATCAGGCACCAGATGCATTGGGTAAATTGAATAAACGTGCTGTTCCTGCAAATGCTTTATATTTCTCTACAGTATGTTTGTTATTGGGTGCAGCGCTTCAATACTTTGTTCCTAATACAGTTTTGGCATTTACCTTAGCAACTACATTATCAACAATTCTATTTATTTGTGTTTGGTTGATGATTATTTGGAGCTATGTGGTTTATTACAGAACACGTCCTGAGCTTCATGCAAAATCTACATTCAAATTGCCTGGTGGTTTGTTCACTTGTGCGGTGGTTGTGGTGTTCTTTATTGGTACGATAGGAATTCTTGCACTTGAAGAAGATACGCGTAAAGCATTAATGGTGAGCCCAATTTGGTTCATTATTTTAATTATTGGTTATTTCGGTTTCTATAAACCTCGAAATAAATAAAATTAAATGTTCAAAAACGTCAGTACTTCGCTGGCGTTTTTTTATTTCTAAAGATAATCTCTTACGTTTAATGCTTTGGTCATCGACATGATCACGGTATACTTTATCAAAATTAATGGATAGGTGGTCAGATGCGTTTAGTCATTTGCGGCATCGGTGTTTTAGTGACAAGTTTCGCGCTAACGGGTTGTGGTCAATCTGGTGCATTGCAGTTAGCCAAAGATCAAAATTATGATAAACGTGCAAAATATTTAATTTATTCAGATTCTGAATTGAAAGAACAGAAAAAAGAACAAGTTGAAGTACCTGTACAGCAACAGTTTGCTGCTCCATCAAATTCTGATACACAAACACCTTAACTCAACCAACGCAAGGATACATTCATGAGTTTCACCCGCATTAATGGGGTATTGCACGCAGAGCAATGTTCATTACAATCGTTAGCGCAGCAATTTGGTACACCGCTCTATGTTTATTCAAAAGCAACTTTTGAAAAACATTTTTTAGACATGGATCGTGCGTTTAGTTTTATTGATCATCAAATCTGTTTTGCAGTTAAATCAAACTCAAATATTGCGGTATTAAATGTATTAGCCAAGCTTGGTGCGGGTTTTGATATTGTGACAGGTGGTGAGCTTGCTCGTGTTTTAAAAGCGGGCGGCGACGCATCTAAAATTGTATTTTCTGGTTTAGGTAAATCGGAAGCAGACATTAAAAAAGCATTAGAAGTAGGTATTGCCTGTTTTAATGTAGAATCTTATGCAGAACTTGATCGCATTCAAAAAGTTGCTGCTGAATTAGGTAAAAAAGCACCGATTTCATTACGTGTGAATCCAGACGTAGATGCAAAAACACATCCTTATATTTCTACAGGATTAAAAGAAAATAAATTTGGTATTCCATCTGATACAGTATTTGAAACATACAAATATGCAGCATCTTTACCTAACTTAGATGTGGTTGGTATCGACTGCCATATTGGTTCTCAGTTGACTGAAACTCAACCCTTTGTAGATGCTTTAGATCGTGTAATTGTAATGATCGATAAGCTTAAAGAAATGGGTATTGAGCTTAAACACATCGATATTGGTGGTGGTTTAGGTGTGACGTATAAAGATGAAACTCCGCCAACAGTTCAAGAATATGCCAACGCACTTAAACCAGCTTTAGAAAAGTTAGGCTTAAAAGTATATATGGAACCTGGTCGTAGTATTTCTGCAAATGCAGGTGTGCTACTAACTAAAGTGGACTTATTGAAGCCAACGAATCATCGTAACTTTGCCATTATTGATGCTGCAATGAATGACTTAATTCGTCCTGCTTTGTATGAAGCTTGGATGGATATTCAAGAAGTTACACCACGTACAGACGTTGAAGCCAAAGAGTGGGATGTTGTAGGTGCAATTTGTGAAACTGGCGATTTCTTAGGTAAAGAGCGTAAGCTTGCACTTCAAGAAAATGATGTTCTTGCAGTTTTAGGTGCAGGCGCATACGGTTTTGTAATGAGTTCGAACTATAACAGTCGTGGACGTGCAGCAGAAATTATGGTGAGTGGTGATCAAGCTTACGTAATTCGTGAACGTGAAACAATTGAATCATTATGGGAAAATGAACGTTTATTGCCTTAAGGAGTAATTCTAAATGTTATTAGAATTCACTAAAATGCATGGCTTAGGCAATGATTTTATGGTGATTGACCTCATTAGCCAAAAAGCATTTTTAGATACGGTGACTATTCAGCGTTTAGCAGATCGTCATTTTGGTATTGGTTTCGATCAACTATTAATTGTTGAACCACCAGATGTACCAAATGCAGATTTTAAATATCGTATTTTTAATGCAGATGGTTCTGAAGTTGAGCAATGTGGTAATGGTGTACGTTGTTTTGCTCGTTTTGTGCATGAGCGAAAATTAACAACAAAAACCAAAATTAAAGTTCAAACGAAAGCAGGCATTGTTGAGCCTGAACTTGGTCTAAATGGCTGGGTTCGTGTGAATATGGGTTACCCAAAATTTTTACCGCAAGAAATTCCATTTTTTGCAGATGAGCCTGAAAATCTTTATGACATAGATTTGCTCAATAATGAAAAGTTGACCATTGATGTTGTAAATATGGGAAATCCGCATGCGGTTACAGTTGTTCCAAATGTGTTAACTGCTGATGTAGCTACTATTGGACCACAAGTTGAATCTCATGAGCGTTTTCCACAGCGTGTAAATGCGGGTTTCATGCAAATTATTGATGAAAAACATGCACGTTTACGTGTGTTTGAACGTGGTGTAGGTGAAACACTTGCTTGTGGTACAGGGGCATGTGCTGCTGCTGTTTCAGGTATGCGCCGTGGTTTGTTAGCAAGCTCAGTTGAAATTGAATTAGCGGGTGGTAAGCTTTTAATTGAATGGAAAGAAGGAGATGTTGTTTGGATGACAGGTCCAACAGCAACTGTTTTTGAAGGACGTATAGATTTACGTTATTTCCAACCTTAATTAAAAGTATTAAAAAAGCCCTGATTTCTCGGGGCTTTTTTATATGAAATAAAAATGAACTAGATATAAATTTGTTACACTCACTTTTTATATTAAATTAGATTGAAATGGAGGATGTTTAGATGCAACAACAAGCTATGCAACTACTCTCCATGTGGTTAAAAGAACGAGAAATTCAAAATCAATCTAAACATACATTGCAAGCATATTTTCGAGATGTGTCTGACTTTTTAAATTATTGTGAAAATCAAAAATTAGAATTAAATAATATAGAAACAACAGATTTACGTAGTTACTTGGCAAATAAAGTTGAACGACATCAATTAAGTTCAAGTAGTTTGCAGCGCATGCTTTCATCTATTCGACAATTTATGAAGTGGGCAGAGCAAGGGCAATATTTAGCTTTTAATGCAACGGACGATTTTCAGCTCAAGCGTCAGCCACGACCTTTGCCAGGTATGATTGATATTGAAACGATTAATCAAATTTTAGATCAGCCAGAACCTGAATCTGAAGTTCAAAAACAATTATGGATTCGAGATAAAGCGATTTTAGAGTTGTTGTATTCGAGTGGTTTACGCTTGGCGGAAGTTCAGGGTTTAACTATTCGAGATGTCGATTTTAATCGTCAATTGCTTAGAATTACAGGTAAAGGCAATAAAACCCGCGTTGTTCCATTTGGTGATAAAGCGAAAAATGCAGTAATACAATGGTTGCAATTGTATCCATCTTGGCATGGAGATTTTGTACCTGAAGCCAATATATTTATTACGCAAAAAGGAAATCCTTTAGGTGCAAGACAAATTGAAAATCGTGTGAAATTCCAAGCGCAAAGGGCAGGTGTTAATGTAGATTTGCATCCTCACTTATTAAGACATTGTTTTGCAAGTCATATGTTGTCAAATAGTGGGGATTTACGTGCTGTACAAGAAATGCTTGGACATAGTAATTTAACCACAACACAAATTTATACGCATGTCGATTTTGACCATTTGGCGCATGTTTACGATCAAGCACATCCTAGAGCGCAAGCTAAAAAATAGTAACAAATAAACAAATTTTGTCGGTGCTATTTAAATAAAAGTAATGTTATTGTAAAAGTCAGAAAAGATGGCTTTTTGAACTAACGTAGAATAAAAAGAAGTCAATTTTTAAGGTATAAAGGTATTAGTGAAAGTGGTTGCATAAAACATGACTATAGTTTTTTCGTTCCACTGGATGTATTGATAAATAATTGTTTTTAAAACAAGGTATAAAAATGATTTCAGACGTTCAAGAAAAGTATGATCAATTATCACCAGCGCAAAAAGAAATTTTTGTTGGTTATGGCTTACGTCAAGTGAAGCATTTTGTTGAAATTAGCTTGCCTAAAATTGAGGCTGCATTACCTGATGGCGCGCAGGTTCAAGGAATTAATGCTGAAGGAAAAGTTCAAGCAATTAATCCAGTTACAAAGCAAACATATTTGTGGATTTCAGACCTAAATTGGCAAGAACGTCCTATTGCAACTGAAAATATTGATTTAAAAGAAGATGCGATTGCAGTTTGGGAAACTTTTGGTTTAGAACAATATGAACTTATCGATTTAAGTCATGTGCATCGTGATTTTTTAGAGTCGGTTACAGCGTAATTCAATCTATTTAATAAATATTTAATAAAAAGCATAGTTCAAACTATGCTTTTTTTGTTTTGATGATCATTCATTTTCTTTAAAGGTCATTAAGTGGTAGCTCTGTACTTTGTTTAATAATTTGACTTGGTAAATCTGTTTTTACACTAGTGATGCCATTCTTTTTGGTTAAATGTGTCGATTGAAATTTACGGTAACTTTCTAAGTCGGGAACAATGACTTTTAGCATTGCATCACACTCACCTAAAATAATATAGCATTCCATTACCTGAGGAAGCTCTTTCATTGCCTCAATAAAGGTATCAATGGTTTCAGCATCTTGTGCAACCAACCAAATGCGAGAAAATAAAATGAGTTTAAAACCAATTTTATGTTGATCGACAATTGTGGTGTAACCCTGAATTACGCCTGCTTCCTCTAATAATTTTACTCTGCGTAAACATGAAGATGGCGATAAGCCAATTTCACGAGATAAATCATTATTTTGGATGCGACCATTTTTTTGTAGTTCAGAGATGATACTTTTATCGATTCGATCAAGCTTTACTGAAATAGACTTAGATATAATCTTCATAAATTAGAATATAATTCGAAAAATAATATTAATTATAGAATATTTGAAATCCTATTTTAAAGCTTTTCGCAGATACTATTTCAACTTTCAGACGTTTGATAAAGGGAAAGGATATGTCTGTATTTGCATTGTTTGCCTTAACGGTAATTCCACTTATTTTCACACCAGGACCAGATATGCTTTTTATCCTGTCACAAGTGATGGGTAAGAATGCAAAAGCGGGCATGATGGCAACTGTAGGTGTATGTTCAGGCTATTTGGTACACTCGATTTTAGTTGCTTTAGGTATTGCAGCCATCATTGTTTCGTTTCCTATTTTGTTCGAAACAATTCGTTGGTTAGGTATCGCTTATCTTCTTTATTTATCTGCGAATTTACTTAAATCTGTATTTAGCACCAAGAAACTAAAGATTGAGCAAAAAAGTACATCTAACCCAATTAAGAAAGGTTTTTTCACTGCGCTTTTAAACCCCAAAGGCATGCTTATTTATTTTGCAATTTTACCGCAATTTATAGATAAGTCCGGGAATACAGTGAGCCAAGGTTTAATTTTATCTTTAATTTTCATTACATTGATATTTGTGGTGTATTGCGCTTTAAGTGTTATTTTCGCCAAAATTACGCAAAAAACTCAAATAGATGAACGTAAACAAAAAATAATTGATGGAACTTCTGGTGGATTATTGGCAGCCGCGGCAACATGGCTCATTATTAATTAAGCCGAAGAAACAGAAATAGTATAAAAGCACATCAATCATGATGTGCTTTTTTTGTTTGGTCGCAGAATAATGAAGTTATGCAAGCGAACAAAACTGGAAGATATTCTTTTTAGTTAGAAAAATAGGATGCTCAATATAAATAAATGAGTCTAAAAATGTTGATTTGCTTTTTCTGCCAAAGCTTTAGTTTTAAAAGATATTAAATGAGATGTATTTTGTGGCTTAAATGAATCAATAGTTTTGATGAGGTAAATCAAATAAAAACATAATATAAATCAATGGTTAAAAATTAGCTAAATTTATTATTTCTCGTTTTAAAATATCACCAAAATAAAAGTGTGAACGCATCGTTCAAGGATTTTTACGCATTTTTACAGGTCTTTATTGAATTGTGACTTGACCGAAATGCCATACGCATTGCAAGATAGGACACCTAAAAAATTTAAGTGAAGAGTTGTAAAATTCTTCTCAACATTTACATTTGCTAAAACAGCCGAGGATTACATGAAGGCTCTTGTTGCTGTAAAACGTGTGGTTGATGCCAACGTTAAAGTTCGCGTTAAACCAGATAATAGTGGGGTTGACCTTACTAACGTTAAAATGTCAATTAACCCATTCTGTGAAATCGCAGTGGAAGAAGCGGTTCGTTTAAAAGAAAAAGGAACTGTTTCAGAAATAGTTGTTGTTTCTATTGGTCCTAAAGAAGCTCAAGAACAAATCCGTTCGGCTATGGCACTTGGTGCTGACCGCGGTATCTTAGTTGAAGCTGATGACAGCCAACTTGGTGCTCTTGAAGTTGCTAAAATTCTTAAAGGCGTTGTAGACGCTGAACAACCTCAATTGGTTCTTCTTGGTAAGCAAGCAATTGATGATGACTCTAACCAAGTAGGTCAAATGCTTGGTGCACTTCTTGGTGCAGGTCAGGGTACATTCGCTTCAGAAGTTAAAGTTGAAGGCGACAAAGTACAAGTTACTCGTGAAATTGACGGTGGTTTACAAACTGTTGAACTTGCGCTTCCAGCAATCATCACAACTGACTTACGTTTGAACGAGCCACGTTATGCAGCTCTTCCAAACATTATGAAAGCGCGTAAAAAACCGCTTGAAACTAAGTCACCTGCTGATTTTGGCGTTACAGCTACAACTAAACTTAAAACAGTTAAAGTTGAAGCTCCTGCTGAACGTAAAGCTGGCGTACAAGTGAAGTCTGTAGATGAGCTTGTTGAAAAACTTAAAAACGAAGCGAAAGTGATCTAATACAGAAGGATAAAAATCATGAGTATTTTAGTTATCGCTGAGCACGACAACAAAGCACTTAATGGTGCAACTTTAAACGTTGTTGCTGCTGCGCAAAAAATTGGTGGTGATATCACTGTATTGGTTGCTGGTTCTGGCGCTCAAGCAGTTGCTGATCAAGCGGCGAAAGTTGCTGGTGTAAGCAAAGTTTTACTTGCTGATGATGCTGCTTACGCAAACCAATTGGCTGAAAACGTAGCTAAATTAGTAGCTGAATTAGGCAAAGGTTATACGCATATTCTTGCTGCCTCTACAACAACAGGCAAAAACGTACTTCCACGTGCGGCTGCGCTTCTTGATGTAAGCATGATTACTGATGTAATTGCTGTTGATGGTGCTAAAACTTTCAAACGTCCAATTTATGCAGGTAACGCAATTGCGACTGTAGAATCTGGTGAAGCAATTGTCGTTGCTACTATTCGTGGTACAGCATTCGATCCTGTTGCTACTGAAGGTGGTGCAGCTAGCGTTGAAGCGGCTACTTCACAAGGCGACGCAGGTATTTCTAAGTTCATTAACGAAGAAATTGTTAAATCAGAACGTCCTGAATTAACAGCTGCTCGTATTGTTGTGTCTGGTGGTCGTGGTGTAGGTTCAGGTGAGAACTATCACGCTGTACTTGATCCATTAGCAGATAAGCTTGGTGCTGCTCAAGGCGCTTCACGTGCTGCGGTAGATGCAGGCTTTGTACCAAACGATATGCAAGTTGGTCAAACAGGTAAAATCGTTGCTCCTGACTTGTACATCGCTGTTGGTATTTCAGGTGCAATTCAGCACTTGGCAGGTATGAAAGAGTCTAAAGTAATCGTTGCGATTAACAAAGACGAAGAAGCGCCAATTAACTCAGTAGCTGATTACTGGTTAGTAGGCGACTTGAATACTGTTGTTCCTGAATTGGTTTCTAAAATCTAATTCTTGAATAATGTATAAAAAAGCACTCATTTTTGAGTGCTTTTTTTGTTGTGAAAATAAAATTGAGACATAAATTTTTACCGTATTTATTGGGGGGAAACGAATAAATACATACATCTCATAATTTAAATTTTCTTATTATTCTTTAATTTAAATAAATAGTTAAGTCGATTTATTTGTTGAGTCACTAGAATCTAATTCTAATTGGTTTTTATTTCCTTAAGGTTGTTTTTTATTTAAATTATTGATTTTAAACGAGTAATACTTTTAACTCTTATTGATTTTAAAACAAACAATACAAATATGTTACAATTACTTAAATTCTTTTATATCACTTATTACAAATGTCTGTAAATTTACTCCGCGTTATTGGTATCTCTTTATTATTAATATTTATATATATAGGTATTTCTCTCCATACTGCTTTTACGGCGCCTTTGGTTGTTACAGAATATCTATTTAGTGAACAAGGGGCGTATGAAGTATTTAGCCCTTTATTGTGGTTTGTATTGGCGTTTCTTTGTCTTGTGAAGCTTAAGTTGCAATTTAGTACGCGGATATTGACAGCACTTGCTGCGCTTATGCTTGGTTTGCGCGAAATGGATTTGCATAAAAGCTTGTTTGAAATGAGCTTCATTAAAACCAACTTCTATAAAAGCCCTGATATTGCATTAACAGATAAATTACTAGGTTTTACACTGTTAATGGTGATGATTTATGTTCTTGTGGCTTTAGCGAAACGTTTTTATAAAGTTTTACGTAACATTAAACAAGATTTAGATATTTCATATATTTATGTTGTGTTTACGATAGGTATTGCGGCTTTAAGTAAGGTATTAGACCGTATGACATCTCAGTTAAACGAATTGTTTGATATTCAGTTAATTCGTTCTACACAGGTTGCCATTATGACTGCGGAAGAGTCTTTTGAGATGTTATTGCCAGTTTTACTTATTGTGGCTGTATTGAGTTATAGAAACTTTAAATTCGAAAAATAATTAAAAAATGTGATAAAAACATGCGCAAATTTGGCGCATGTTTTTTTATCTAGATTACAAATTTTTGAACTTACTCACGGAAAAAAATAACTAAGTGAAAAATACAAAATATTGTATAAAAAACATCTAAATATTTAAGAAAATTGATAAGATAAATTGGTGTCAGAACACACAAAAAAGAGTGTCTATGCTATAATATCTGGCTATGTTTTTATTTTTTAGTTGGTCTGTTTTAGGCTAACTTTTTACTGATTTGACGATATATAAATGCGGGCAGAATTCTGCTTGTATAACAAGGAGTATGCATGAGCGTATCGGAAATTAGACCGATTGCCATTGAGGATGAACTTAAAAGCTCATATCTCGATTATGCAATGAGCGTGATTGTTTCACGTGCTTTGCCTGATGTACGAGATGGTTTAAAACCAGTTCATCGTCGTGTACTTTTCGCAATGCACGAATTGGGCAACGACTACAACAAAGCGTACAAAAAGTCTGCTCGTGTGGTGGGTGACGTAATCGGTAAATATCACCCGCATGGTGATTCTGCTGTATACGAAACAATTGTTCGTATGGCACAAGATTTTAGTTTACGTTATCAATTGGTTGATGGTCAGGGTAACTTCGGTTCTGTCGATGGTGACAGTGCAGCAGCAATGCGTTATACCGAAGTTCGTATGCGTAAACTTACCCATGAACTTTTGGCAGATCTTGAAAAAGATACTGTTGAATGGGAAGACAACTACGACGGTTCTGAGCGTATTCCTCAAGTAATGCCAACACGTGTACCTAACTTACTCATCAATGGGGTAACAGGTATTGCAGTTGGTATGGCAACGAATATGGCACCGCATAACATGACTGAAGTTGTGAATGCGTGTTTAGCTTATGCCAATAATCCAAATATTAGCATTGAAGGATTGATGGAACACATTTCTGGTCCAGATTTCCCTACAGGCGGCATTATTTATGGTAAATCGGGCATTATAGATGCTTACCGTACAGGTAAAGGTCGTCTACATATCCGTGGCAAATACCATTTTGAAGAAGATCAAAAAACAGGTCGTACCACGATCGTGTTTACTGAAATCCCTTATCAAGTAAACAAAGCAAAAACCATTGAGCGTATTGCTGAATTGGTTAAAGAGAAAAAACTTGAAGGTATTTCAGAGCTTCGTGATGAGTCAGATAAAGATGGCATGCGAATTGCCATTGACTTAAAACGTGGTGAAAATGCTGAAGTAATTGTGAACAACTTATTCCAAAATACTCAGTTAGAAAATTCATTCAGCATTAACATGGTTTGCCTAGATAATGGTCAACCTAAGTTGATGAATTTGAAAGATATCATTGCTGCATTTATTCGTCATCGTCAAGAAGTGGTAACACGTCGTACGATGTTTGAATTACGTAAAGCACGTGAGCGTGGTCATATCTTAGAAGGTTTGACAGTTGCTTTAGCAAACATTGATGAAATTATTGAAACCATCAAAACATCTGCAAATCCGCAAGAAGCACGTGAGCGTTTACAAGCGGGTGAGTGGGCTGGTGGTGGTGTTGTTGCGCTACTTGAAAAAGCAGGCTCAATTTCAATTCGTCCTGACGAAATTGAAGGTGAAGATCCAAGTCGTCCATTTGGTTTAGCGGGCAATGTATACCGTTTATCACCAGCGCAAGTTAATGCGATTATGGAACTTCGTTTGCATCGTTTAACAGGTCTTGAACAAGACAAGTTACATGCAGAATATAGCGAAATTCTTGCAACAATTGCTGAATTAACTGCAATTTTGAATGACTTCAATTTATTGATGGATGTTATTCGTGAAGAATTAGCACTTATTCTTCAGCAATATGGTGATGCACGTAAAACAGCAATTGTAGAATCACGTATCGACTTCTCTCGTGAAGATTTGATTCCTGAAGAACAAATGGTGCTTACCGTTTCTAAGACGGGTTATGCGAAAACTCAACCATTGTCTGACTATGCCGCACAGCGTCGTGGTGGTCGTGGTAAGTCTGCAACGTCAATGAAAGAAGATGATTACATTCAACATCTTATTGTGACATCTAACCATGCAACGGTTCTTTGCTTTACCAACGTAGGTAAAGTGTACCGTCTGAAAGTGTATGATGTGCCTCAAGCATCTCGTGGTTCAAAAGGTCGCCCAATGGTGAACTTATTACCACTGGATGAAAACGAGACAATTACAGCAATTTTACCTGTAGTTGATGCACCGAAGAAATTTAAAGAACGTTTGGCAGATTTCAAAGCATTTGTGAAAACTAATGCTGCAACATTGCAAACAAACGAAGTGATTAATAGTCATTATACAGAGCTTGAAGCAGCCTTAACTGAGTCTGAAGATGGTGCTGATGATATTTCTGATGCATTACGCATTCAGTTGAAACAGCTTGGTTTGGAGTTATCTACAACCGATCTTGACGATGAAATTGTTAATGACTTTGCTCAGCAAGCTGAAGCTGTACGTAAAAACTTCTATGTATTTATGGCAACAGCATCGGGCACAATTAAACGTGTTGAATTAGAACAATTTAGTAATGTTCGTTCTAATGGTTTACGTGCAATTGAGCTGAAAGAAGAAGATACCTTAATTGGTGTTGCAATTACCGATGGCGAACAGCAAATTATGTTGTTCTCTAACGAAGGTAAAGCAATTCGCTTCGCTGAAACAGATGTACGTTCAATGGGGCGTTCTGCAAAAGGTGTACGTGGTATGCGCGTAACATTTGCAGCATCTATTGTAGAAGATGATGTTGAAACAGATGTAGATTCAGATGATGAAGATACAGATTCAGCATTCATTAGCCGTATAGTTTCATTGGTTGTTGTTCCAGAAACTGGTGAAGTACTTTGTGCTTGTGCAAATGGTTATGGTAAACGTACGCCAGTAGGCGACTTCCCAACGAAGAAACGTGGCGGTAAAGGTGTTATTGCAATTAAGACATCTGAACGTAATGGTGAGTTGGTTGGTGCAGTTTCAATTGATGAAAGCAAAGAGTTAATGCTTATTTCAGATGGTGGTACATTAGTACGTACACGTGCATCTGAAGTTGCAACAACGGGTCGTAATGCTCAAGGTGTTCGCTTAATTCGTCTTGGAAATGAAGAAATTCTTGTTGGTGTGGTTTCTGTAGAAGCTGTAGAAGAAGATGACTTTATTGAAGATGTTGAGGGTGAAACTTCAGAAGTTGAAACAACAAATGTAAATGAAGCTGAAATTGAAACTGATGTAAATCCATCAGAAGATTAAGTTTTATTGTGTAAAAAAGGACGCTTAGGCGTCCTTTTTTTATATACTTAGCAATAGTAAATTCAATGAAAAGTGTAAATGATGAAAGTAAAAATATTGCTTTTAAGTAGTCTGTTTGCTTTAGCAGGTTGTGACAAGCTTGGTCAAAAGGCAATGGATGCTATTCCTAACCCGAGTCCTGCACAGGAACAGGTTGCAGTAGATGCTTATAATGATTTACGTGATAAAAATTTTGATGAGTTTCTGACGTATTTGGAACCTGAATTACAAGCAGAGTTTAATAAAGATACGAAAACTTTACGTAAATTTTCTTATGTTTTGCCAAAGTCTGAGCTTAAGCATAAGAAAATTGTGTCTAAGAAAATTGAAAAATCTACAGATAAGCCAAGTTTATATACGGTCACTTATGAATATAGTTATGATAAAAACTTGGTTCAGTATGATGTAAGTTTTGATAAGCCAAATGGCAGTACGAAAATTCGTAAATTGAACGTTGCTGTATTTGGTGAATCTACCAACTAATAATGAAATATGGTTTGTAAAAAAGGACGCTGAAGCGCACTGCTGTCCCATAGTTTGATTTAAATAAAAAACCTGAGTCCTAACAGTTAAAATATGAGTACGAACCAACACTTTAACGACCAGGATTCAGGTTTTGTCACATCAGAATACCGTATTTCATCAGCTGAT
Source organism: Acinetobacter portensis (assembly GCF_023158935.1). GTDB lineage: Bacteria > Pseudomonadota > Gammaproteobacteria > Pseudomonadales > Moraxellaceae > Acinetobacter > Acinetobacter faecalis. The sequence goes on along the minus strand of NZ_CP096120.1, from coordinate 1,700,853 downwards.
TAAACCCGTCGTGCGACAGGATTTTGAACAACTTGCTAAAGTACACCATGTTGGACAGAAATTTAGAGCGGCCTCAAGATGGGATCAGTTTATTGCCATATTGATGTCTCAACTTTCCTGCAGGCAAAGTCTGAGAGATATTCAATCCAATCTGGAGTGCCAGCAGGAAAAACTGAGTCATCTCGGAGCAAAGTCTATACCCCGAAGTACACTGGCACGAATCAATGAGCAGCAGCCTGCTGCCTTGTATCAACAGCTATTTTACAAGTTGCTTAAATACTATGAACACTCAAAAGTAGCTCATAAATTTCGCTTTAAGAATCCCTTGTATTCCTTGGATGCCAGTCATATTGACCTGTCGCTTTCCTTATGTGAATGGGCCAAAGTTCACGACTCAAAAGCCAGCATGAAACTCAGCATAGGATTGAATCACAGCAATGATATTCCTGAGTTTGTTGCAGTTGAAAATGGCAAAGAAAATGACATGGTACAAGGCCGCAAATTCCAGTTTCCTGCTGGCAGCATTGTAGTTTTTGATAAAGGCTATGTCGATTACCAATGGTATGCAAATCTGACTGCTCAAAACATTGGATTTGTCACACGTTTTAGGCCTAAATCTGTGTATCAGGTGATCCAGCAACATCCAGTGCTTGAATCCAAAGGTATTCTAAAAGATGAAACCATTCAGCTGAATAGCGCACATGCCCTAAAAAGAAAAGCCCCAGTGTTAAGAAGAATTGAATATAGAGATCAGCAAAGTGGCAAGCACTTTAGCTTTCTCAGCAATAACTTTCATTTAGCCGCCTCCACCATTGCGGCGATTTATAAAGATCGTTGGAAAGTTGAGCTGTTCTTTAAGGCGATTAAGCAAAATCTCAAATTAAAAGCGTTTCTAGGCCGCAGCAGGAACGCAATTCAGACACAAATCTGGATTGCGATGATCGCCTATTTACTAGTAAGTTTCGCTCAACATTTAGGGAAAAAAGGCTGGACAGTTCAGCGCTTACTCAGAATAATTCAGGTGAATTTATTTGAAATAAAAACCTTAAAAGCGTTATTTTCACCCGATAAAATCCCCATCAAACAAGAGGAAGCTCATGTGAGCTTCCTCTTATAAAAATTGTGGGACAGCAGTGCGCTGAAGCGTCCTTTTTTGTTATTCATACTTGGCATGATGCTCTGATGGTTTTTTAAGGATTTATAAATAATTTTGAGAAATATTAATTGCTTGATGACCGTGAAATGTGAAAAATCATTAAAAAATCTAGAAATAAAGTATCTAGATTTTTTGTACGCAATAACATTTTAATTGGTGAATAACAATTTTTTCGTAACAATCAAACTTAATATGTGACAATCAATTTAAGAAAATAATAAAAAAAGGATGCCTAAACATCCTTTTTTTATTACACAAAGAATTATTTGCTGTTTAACTCAAGCTCATATTCTTTACGTTTATCTTGGTCAAATACGCCTTCCCATTTACTAATTACAAGTACTGCCAAAGCATTACCAATAACGTTCAACGCAGTACGCGCCATATCTAAAATACGGTCAATACCAGCAATGAAAGCAAGACCTTCAAGTGGAATACCTACGCTACCTAAAGTTGCCAATAACACAACAAAAGAAACACCAGGAACACCTGCAATACCCTTAGAAGTAATCATTAAAGTTAAAACAAGGGTAATTTCTTGAGTTAATGTTAAATCAATACCATAGAGCTGAGCAATAAAGATTGCCGCAATACTTTGATATAAAGTTGAACCATCGAGGTTAAATGAATAACCAAGCGGAATTACGAAACTTGTAACTGGTTTTGGCGCACCATAAGCTTCCATTTTTTCCATAATACGTGGTAAAACGGTTTCAGAGCTTGCAGTTGAATAAGCAAGAATCAATTCATCTTTAAGAATTCTGATAATCGTCCAAATGCTGAAGCCACAAATTTTAGCCACAACACCTAAAACAGCAAAAATAAAGAAGAAGATTGCGCCATAAACAAGCAGTGCAAGTTTTAACAATGGAAGTAATGATGAGAAACCAAAGTTAGCAACAGTTGCAGCAATTAGACCAAATACACCAATAGGTGCAAACTTCATGATCATGTGAACAACTTTAAACATTGTTTCAGAAACAGCGTTTAATACATTAAGTAATGGTTGTTTAACTTCTCGATCAAGTGCACCTAAACCAATACCAAACATTACCGAGAAGAAAATAATCGGAAGCATTTGACCGCTAGTTAAAGCAGCAAAGAAGTTTGATGGAATCACTGAAAGAATGGTTTGAATTAAACCATGATGTGCTTCGCTAACTTGATGTGTTGTTTCTGCATATTTAGAAATGTCGACCTGTGTTAGTGAAGACATATCAATACCAGCACCAGGCTGGAATACGTTTGCAGCAACAAGACCAACAACAATTGCGATTGTTGTAATAATTTCAAAATATAAAATTGTTTTGAAACCAAGCTTACCAAGACTCTGACCGTGACTATTTGCAATACCTAGAATTAACATAGATACAACAAGTGGAACAACGATCATTTTAATGAGCGTAATGAAAATTGAACCCAAAGGATTCAAGAAATTCGTTACTAAATCATCGCGATATTCAGGAGAATAATGTAGGAAAGAGCCTACCAATACACCAACAATAAGGGCAATTACGATTTGCCAAGCAAGGCTAATCTTAATTCTTTTCATACTCAGCTCTGAAAATATAGATTAGGTAAAAGAATTCCGTAGCAAATTCACATCATGATTTCTTATAAAATAAGAAGATATTATGTGAAATATGTAAGCGAATTCGGATGGGGTGTATTTTTGCAGTTAATCTAACAAATAGGCTGTTGTTTTTAGTAAACCGCTGATCGTTTGGTTAATTATTTAACAGTTTAAGTTGATAATTCGATTATTCTTTTAACCTTAATAAGTTTATTAAATTAATTTTCGTATGAATCAGCAACTATTGATTACAAACGGATATGCTTTTCAGGCGATTTATTTGAAATAGAAATTTTGAAAGGCAAAGTTAATTTATTTAGAAGCGCACATATAATACGAGTAAAGCTCGGTAAATGATTTGTATTTTTATTTGATTTATAGCGGTAAATATCAAAAAAATTTAAATGTAATAAATTACGTTTTTGTAAATTGATGAAAATCGTATTTTGGTTGATGCTGTAAATATGCAAAAGGGACGTTGTAAAAAGTTTCACTGGTAAAACAATATAAGGTATTGAATATTTGAATTATTTTATAAATTTAATAAGAAGAATGTATGAGATAGATTAGTAAAAATTAATAACATGAGAAGTAAATTGGTTATTCGATTCATAAGAATAATACTAAAAACATGCATTTTTTGCATGGTGCAATAAAATTTTGCATTATCCTTTCCTTCAAAAAAAAGTGAAACTTGCCACAGTTAATTACTGGATCAATAAATTTTCACCTAGCTTCATAGAATGAAGCTTACTTAAATTGATCAACATGGAAAGTCATCAATGCCTTGTTATTAAGGCTATCAACTTAATACAAAAAAGATTGAAGAAGGAACTATTTTAATGAACCAAAAAAAATTGCTCAAATATATCTTGATCGCAATGATTTCAGGAATTCTGATTGGTTGGATCTTTCACAGTATTTTGTCACCTGAGCAAATATCAAAAATTGCAGGCTACTTAAAAATTATTACAGATGTATTTTTAAGATTAATTAAAATGATTATTGCTCCGTTGGTATTTGCAACAATTGTTTCTGGCTTAATATCAATGGGTAAATCATCTTCTTTAGGATCAATTACACTAAAGGCGATGAGTTGGTTTATTGGAGCATCATTTATTTCACTACTGCTTGGAATGGGGTTAGCAAATTATTTCCAACCAGGTTCAGGTATGAATTTAAGTATCCCGCAAGAAGCTGTAAATGTTGGGGTAAGTGCAAGTAGCCTAAGCTTAGAAACTTTCATTACGCATATTTTCCCGCGTAGTTTTGCAGAAGCGATGGCAAATAATGAAATATTACAAATTCTAGTATTTTCAATTTTCTTTGGTTCAGCATTAGCATTTGTTCAACACAGCAGTGGTTCTACAGTAATTGGTCGAATTATTGATGAGCTTTGTAAAGTTATGTTCCGTATTACTGATTATGTAATGGCTTTAGCACCTATTGCTGTATTTGCAGCAATTGCTTCAGCTATTACTGTTCAAGGACCTAAACTCATCCTCGATTACAGTATTTTTATCGGACAATTCTATGTTGGCTTACTAATTCTTTGGACAATTTTAATCACTATTGGTTATGTATTTTTGAAAAAAGATGTTTTTAGATTAATGGGCGTGGTAAAAGAGCCAACAATGCTGGCATTTGCAACAGCAAGTAGTGAATCTGCATATCCAAAAACAATGGAAGCTTTAGATAAGTTTGGCGTGCCGAAGCGTATTACTAGTTTTGTTCTTCCTTTAGGGTATTCATTCAATCTTGATGGTTCGATGATGTATATGGCATTTGCTGTATTATTTATTGCACAAGCCTATAATATTGATTTGAGTTTTGCTCAACAAGCATTGATATTATTGACATTAATGATTACGAGTAAAGGAATTGCCGGTGTTTCTCGTGCATCTATTGTGGTGATTGCCTCAACGCTTGCGATGTTTAAACTTCCAGAAGCGGGTATTTTATTACTTCTTGCTGTAGACCAATTCTTAGATATGGGAAGAACTGCAACAAATGTGATAGGAAATAGTATCGCTACTGCTGTTATTGCGCGTACAGAAGGTAATAAACATGATCTTCCAGAGGAAGAGGTTATTGCTGTAGAAGATAAACTCATACCTATCAATCGATTGGCAGATAATAATTAAATTTTAAGCGTTTAAAATAAAGATTAATGGTATAGCTCATTCTATGGGTTATGCCATTATTATCTTATGCTGTGTTATTTTTATAATGAATTCTAATTTAATAATTAATTGTATGATTTTATTTAAATTGATATTTGCTATTTTATTTTGTTAGTTCATTCCAAATGTAATTAATCTTGTTTGTAAATATCATTTTTCGTCTAATAATGTATACATCTTGAAATATATTATATTTTTCACAATCAACTATTTTTAATTTATTTTCAATAATCTCTTTTTCGACCAAAAGTTTAGGTAGCCATGAAATCCCTAAACCTTGCAAAACTAATTCTTTTAAATCACTCGCATTATCTGTTTCATATAAAACTCTATAATCTAAAACATTTTCAATGACTTCATCTACACAACTTCTTAAATATGCTTGTTTACTGTAAGCTAATAACGGAAATGATTTTTCAAGTGAGTATTTAGGAGTACCATCATCATTTAATGCAGTTATTGGTAATATTTCCATTTCAAAAATCTTCTGGAATAAGAATAAAGAAGGATCAAGTAGTTGTAGGTTTTTCTGACTAGAGTAGCCAATTAAAAAATCGCATGAGCCATCATTCAGTAAGCGCATACCTTGCTTAAGATTTACTGCAATAATTTCTAGTTTTAGATCTTCCATGTTGGTGGAGAGTTCATGGATAAACCGAGGAAAAAATTGCGTAATTAATGAATGAGATACACAAAATTTTACCGTTAGTTCATTGTTTTTTACACTTTTTTCTAAATAATTTATTGTTGTATTTAGTTGATTTTTAATATTTTTTGATGATGCGAGCAAAACTTGACCAGCTTCAGTAAAGTCAATGTTTTTACTATGACGTTTTAGAATTTGAAAACCAAGTGTACTTTCAATATTTTGAATTCTACGTGTAAATGCAGATTGGGTAACGTGGCGTATTGCTGCTGCTTGAGAAATAGATTTTTCTTGTTCAAGAGCAAGTAAATCTTCGATCCATCGAATTTCTAGTGTCATAAAAAACCCTTAATACATACTTTTAAGCATATACATTTTCAAATTATAATCCTATTATGCAAAAAATGCATACATGAATATTTTTTTACATTAGAGAAAATGAATAATACATTTTAATATAAGTTTAATATAAATTAGAGTTTATTTAAATGAATATTAAGATTAATACACGTACAGAAAAAGATTTATTGGGTAATAAAGAAATTCCAGATAATTTTTATTATGGTATTCAAACGTTTCGAGCTGTAGAAAACTTTAATCTTAGTAATAATAAATTAAATCAATTTCCTATTTTTATTAATGCACTTGCAATGGTTAAATCAGCATGCGCGCAAGCTAATTTTAAGCTTAATCATCTTGATGACAATAAAAATAATGCAATTCAATATGCTTGTCAGCAAATTCTTGATTATAAATATCATGATCAGTTTCCGATAGATATGATTCAGGGCGGGGCTGGAACATCAACAAATATGAATATTAATGAAGTTCTAGCTAATATTGGTTTAGAGCATTTAGGATATGCAAAAGGAGATTATCAATATTTACATCCAAATAATGATGTAAATATGTCTCAATCTACAAATGATGTTTATCCTACTGCTATTAAAATTGGTTTAATTACAGCAATTGATCAATTAAATACGCCATTTGAAAATTTGATTCAGAGTTTTAAACGCAAATCTGAAGAGTTTTCTAATATTCTAAAAATGGGGCGTACCCAATTGCAAGATGCCGTACCAATGACTTTGGGGCAAGAGTTTGGTGCTTTTGCAACAACATTACAAAATGATTTGAATAAGCTTAATCAAATTATGCCAGATGCTTTAAGTGTGGTGAATTTGGGTGGAACAGCAATTGGAACTGGTATTAATACAGAAGTTAAATATCGTGAGCTTGCAATTGCATCATTATCTGAAATTATGCAACGAAATATTAGCAGCGCACCCGACTTAATTGAAGCTACTTCAGATATGGGTGATTTCGTTTTATTGTCTAGTTTGTTAAAACGTACCGCGACTAAATTATCAAAAATTGCCAATGACTTACGTTTGCTTTCTAGTGGACCGCGTACAGGTATAAATGAAATTTATTTAGAACCACGTCAACCAGGTAGCTCAATTATGCCTGGTAAAGTGAATCCTGTGATTCCTGAAGCTATGAATCTTGCATGTTATCAAATTATTGCGAATGATTTAGCCATAACATTAGCAGCAGAAGCAGGGCAGTTACAGTTAAATGCGATGGAGCCTTTAATTGCTTTTAAATTGTATGAATCAATTGATTTACTTGGTAAAGCGATGAAAATGTTCCAACATAAGTGTATCGAAACTATACGTGCAAATGCTGAACATTGTCAGGAAAATGTTGATAATTCGATTGGGATTATTACAGCACTCAATCCATATTTGGGTTACGAAACGACAACACGCATTGCCAAACTGGCAAATGAAACAGGTCAAAGTGTTTTAGCTTTGATCAAAGCTGAAAATCTATTGTCAGATCAAATATTAGCGGATGTTATGGCTGTAAATAATATGGTTAAACCGAAACAATCTGTTTAATTATTTATCTTTACTACCGTAAGTTGCTTTTATGTTTTATAAACACAATAAAGTGATCAAAGCATTTTGATTGAAATTTCGATTGTAAATATCCGGTAGGATTGAAATTTCTTCAGCTTTAACTACTGCACATATAGCCTAGATGTGGTTAAATGCCATCATTTTATTGTGTTTCACTCTGAAAGGAAAAATCATGCGCGCGTACAACTTCTGTGCTGGTCCTGCTGCATTACCTACTGCTGTTCTAGAAAAAGCTCAAGCGGAAATGCTTGATTGGCAAGGTAAAGGTCTTTCGATCATGGAAATGAGCCATCGTAGTAAAGACTATGTTGCGGTTGCTGAAAAAGCAGAAGCAGATCTACGTAAACTCATGAATATTCCTGAGAACTATAAAGTATTGTTCTTACAAGGTGGTGCATCGCTACAGTTTTCTGCAATTCCATTAAATCTTTTAGGGAAAAATAATAAAGCAGATTACATTCATACAGGTATTTGGTCTGAAAAGGCATTGAAAGAAGCGCAGCGTTATGGCGATATCAATGTTATTGAAGCAGGTACAACAATTGACGGTAAGCTTGCAATTACAGATCAAAGCACGTGGAACTTATCTGCAGATGCAGCTTATGTTCATTATGCTGAGAATGAAACAATTGGTGGTATCCAATTTGCAAATATTCCTGAAACAGATAAACCTTTAGTTGCAGATTTATCTTCAAGTATTTTGTCTGCACCAATTGATGTAACAAAGTTTGGTTTAATTTATGCGGGTGCTCAAAAAAATATTGGGCCAGCAGGTTTAACACTTGTTATTGTTCGTGAAGATTTACTTGATCAAGCAAAACCTGAAATTCCAAGCATTTTGAAATATAGCGATCAAGCAAAAAATGATTCAATGGTAAATACACCATCTACTTATGCATGGTATTTATCTGGCTTAGTATTTGAATGGTTATTAGAGCAGGGTGGTGTGGAAGCAATTCATAAAGCGAATATGGCGAAAGCTAAATTACTTTATGGTTACATTGATGCAAGCGATTTCTATGCGAACCCAATTGCTAAAGCAAACCGTTCAATTATGAATGTTCCATTTACTTTGGCTAAACCAGAATTGGAAAAACAATTCTTGCAAGAAGCTGAAGAAAATAATCTTCTTAACTTAGCGGGTCACCGCTCTGTTGGTGGTATGCGTGCAAGTATCTATAACGCTGTACCATTAGAAGGCGTACAAGCGCTTGTAAACTTCATGGATGACTTTGCGAAACGCAATGCTTAATCAAATGAACTAGAATTGCAAAAAGCCCATCAAATGATGGGCTTTTTTATATCTGGTCGAATCTAGACGAGAAAAATAACGTCTTAGAAAACGAAGGTGTGTAATAAATAAGCAGAAACAAACATCCCCAATACAAAAAATAGGCATGACATAAGATCTAACTGGTAACGATTTCCAATTCGATGTTCTACTTGCTGTAAATTTTCTTCTTGCACGATTCTCATAGATATTATTTCCGATGATCTATTTATCGTTGATTCCATTGGTTTGTCATATTTTTAACATAAAATATTGATTAAATAAAGTACTATTTCAAATTAACTTAATAAAGTTATTATTTTATAGATTTAATTTCAAATTATTATAAAAAACCAAGTAAATTCAGGCTTTCAGATTATCTTTATAAAAATAAATTAGAATAAAAATTATCCACAATTATTTGAATTTAAAAACAAGAAATTGAATTTAAACCTGTGGATAAGCTATTATTTTTTGAATTTAAAATGATTAAAAAATAATCCAAAATTGTGGATAAAATAATCAAATAAACAATATTTAATTTATTCACTCATATTAAGTAATAAAAAAATCTCGGTATTTATTTATGCAAAAGCAAAACAAAACCGAGATTTTTTATTTATATAAATTATTGTTTTTTATTAAAAATATTGACTTGAAGCCAAATATTTCCACGAATGTATTGTCCTATTTCAAAGTTGCGATAGTCTTGGTTTTTTGTAGCAATACGCGCAAGAACAGCAGGTTGATTTTCTTCTAAGAAAAGTGTGACATCGTACAGCGTATATTCATTATCCATGAAATTCATAGATGTTTTGCCAACAATCTTACTTTGGAACCAAGCTTCATCTTCTTGTCCCATTGTTTCACCATAAAGATAAGCAACCATTTTTGAAAAATCGACAGTTACAGGTTCTTTGTCATCGTCATTTTTCGGTTCCCATGCATCTAATAACTCCTGTAAGTTTTCAGGAGCAACGCCACCATTTTCCGCCAAAATATCATTTAGTGCACGGTGGTGTTTAATAGATGCAGGATCATCAACAACAATTTGTTCATGATCAGATACTGCTTCTAATTCATATGCCCAACCATTAAATTGTACGTTATAGGTTTGTTCTTTGTCGTACTGTAAGTGGTTTACGCTATATAAATTGTCAAATGCATAAGCAACGCCTGCGCCTACATTGAGTTGTAAAACGGCTTGCGTATTCGATTTTCCACAGATAATGCGTTCAATTTTCGCATCTACCTTGTACGGGCTTTCAAATGTTGGGAATGCCGTTTTAACTGCTTTGGGTTTATTATTTTCAACGTCAATAACTTGGTTAAGTAAAATGGCTGCTTTGCTTGGACCTTGAATTAGCCAAGATTGCGCATCCATTTCACATTCTTCTTTACACAAACCCATGGGCATAATTGGAGCATCAAGTGCCAAACCAAGCCATTTAGGTACATCTGTGGCAGGTTGGTCTGTTAGTAAATTCCAATGCTCTACATGACTACCGAAGCTTTGATCTTCAATGGTGATCCGTTCAGGACTATTTTGATTTTTCATATGCACAATTGATTTCGGGTTGTATTTATCTATTAGATCGAGGGTTATTCGGAATTTTCAAGTCAAAGACTTGAAGAAACTGAAATTATCTTTTTTAAGTAACAAAAGATTCACATTAAAACTAATGAAAATTTGATTTGATGGCAAGTGCATATACAAATCTACATATAAGGTTTTGAAAGAGATTATCAATGATGTGCGTTGAACAAATTTGATAAACTGACCATTCGTAATATTTAGGAATCACTTGTGCTGCCATTTAAACTTTGGGTTGATGCTGATGCTCTGCCACGTATTTTAAGAGATGTAATTATTCGTGCATCGGATCGTTATCAAATGGAAGTTACATTTGTTGCAAATCAAAGTGTCGGCATTACACCATCTGTTCGTATTAACTCAATTCAAGTCATTAGTGGTGCAGATGTGGCGGATCAAGAAATTGTTGATCGAATGAAAGAGCACGACATTGTCATTACACAAGATATTCCTTTAGCAGCGCAGGTCATTGAAAAAGGTGGTGTGGCAATTAACCCGCGTGGTGAGGTGTACACAATATCTAATATTAAAGCACGTCTGCATTTGCGTGATTTTATGGATACTTTACGTGGTGCAGGTGTACAAACAGGTGGTCCACCACCGCTTGCTGAGCGAGACAAGCGTGAGTTTTCAAGTTCGTTAGATCAAACCATTCAAAAACAAAAACGTAAAACAGCCTAATTATTTATGATTCCGTCTAAAGCGAACTTAATGTCGACTTATGTGTTACTTATATTCATATGGTCGACAACACCTCTTGCCATAGTTTGGAGTGTTTCAGACATTCACAACTTATGGGCTTTAGCTTTGCGTTTTTTTATTGCATTGCCTTTGTCTTTGGGTTTGCTCTTATTGTTAAAAGTAAATTTAAAATTCAATGCAATTTCTATTCATAGCTATATTGCAGGTGCTTTTAGTTTTATTGGTTCGCAAATTTTTACTTATTTGGCAACAGATTATTTAAGTTCGGGCATTATTGCGCTGATGTTTGGTTTAGCACCAATTATGGCAGGGCTTATTGGGCGCTTCGTATTTAATATTCGTTTACACCGTATGCAATGGATAGGTATGTGCATTGCAGTGCTGGGTTTAAGCATTATTTGTATGGGGGGGAGCGATCATCATATACAGCCTATAGGCATTGTTTTAATGCTGATCAGTGTTTTTGTTTATTGCATGTCTATTTTTTGGATTAAAAAAATTAATGCACCGCTTGAACCTATGGCTCAGGCTTCAGGTTCTATTATAGTTTCAAGTATTTTTGCTTTGTTTTTGTTGCCGTTTATTTGGCAGTACGCACCCACACATATTCCAAGTACAAAATCTTTAGTTGGTTTGTTTTATGCGGTCATTATGGCTTCGTTACTTGCAATGTTTTGTTATTTTAAATTGGTACAGAATATTAAAGCGACAACATTGTCATTAACCACAGTAATGACGCCATTACTCGCATTGATGTTTGGCGCTTTATTGAATAATGAAAAACTCACAGGCATGATTTTTTTAGGAACAATCGTTTTACTCACAGGTTTATCAGTCTATTTCTATAAAGATTTTATGCAAAGCCGTACGAATAAAAAAGCTGAATCTAGAGACTAGTTCAGCTTTGTTGTGCGTGCATAATCTCTAAAGCTTCACTTAATTTGCTTCGATCTTGAGGCAATAAAGTAATAAAATAAGCACCAGTTTTATATTTTCCGTTATCTTCTTCGCGGCAATGAATTACTTGCGCAATTGCTGCAATATGGAAGAAGTTATCTGGATGACTTAAGGTAATATGAATATAAGTATTCTCTGCAATTAAATGATCTGAATAGAAGCTAAGACCACCTTCAGATATATTCACATTTGCAGGCACTGGTAACAAGGATTGTACAATTGCATCGTATAAAGTACCTGTGATGAGGTTTAACTTTTGATTAAATAAAGATAATATGCGTGCAATCTGTTGATCTTTTTCAGATATTTGTTCTATTTCGTGGTCTAAAGCAAGATCAAACTGATCTAATTCTGCAAGTAGAAGAAAATAACGTGGCAACACAAAATTAGGATCATAAGGGTCGTTTAGCGCAACATGTTCAGAAATGACCTGATAGTTGACCCTCAAGGCAGCATCGATACGCGACATTACACGACGGTCATTTTGACCTGGTTGATGCTGAAATTTTTCCATAATCTTACCTCGGACTTGATGGTATGTTTAAACCAATCTCGCTATATATAGGGTTGAGATATACTCGCGCACGGCGCAGTAACCATTTTATTTCTTTTATTGCTTTGGTCTCAATGATTGGCCTTACCTTAGGTGTTGCCGTACTCATTACAGTTCTTTCTGTAATGAATGGTTTTGATCGGGAACTAAAAGATCGTATTTTGGGTATGGTACCGCAAGCTACTGTTTCTTCAACCCAAATATTAACAGATTGGCCTGAACTTGCAAAAAAAATTGAGCAACATCCACATGTGACAGGTGCAGCACCTTTCACGCAATTACAGGGGATGTTAACAGCACAAGGGCAAGTGTCTGGCATTATGGTTACAGGCATAGAACCTGAGTATGAAAAGAAGGTTTCTATCATACAAAACCATATGGTAGATGGCAGTATCGATAGCCTAAAAAAGGGTGAATTTGGTATTGTTTTAGGTAAGCAATTAACAGATTCATTAGGCTTAGGTCTAAATGATAACGTGACCCTGGTTTTACCAGAAGCTACGCCATCTCCAGCAGGTGTGGTGCCACGTTTCAAACGCTTTAAAATTGTGGGTATTTTCAGTATTGGCGCAGAAGTTGACTCAATGATGGGCTACATCGCACTCAATGATGCTTCAACACTTTTACGCCTTCCAGATGGCGCTCAAGGCGTACGCATGAAGCTAGATGATATTTTCCAAGCACCGATTGTTTCAAATGAAATAGTGCGTGATTTGCCATCTAATTTTTATGCTTCAGATTGGACATTTACACACGGTAATTTGTTTAGTGCAATTCAAATGGAAAAGGCAATGGTAAGCTTGCTTTTATTCCTTATTGTATTGGTTGCAGCATTTAATATTGTGTCTTCATTGGTGATGGTTGTTACCGATAAAAAATCTGATATTGCTATTTTAAGAACTTTAGGTGCTTCACCTGCCACAATTACTAAAATCTTTATGGTTCAAGGAACAGTTATTGGTGTTATTGGTACTGTTTCTGGTGCAATTCTAGGGATTATTTTAGCAACAAGTATTAGTAGTATTGTGGGATGGATTAGTAGCGTATTTGGCTTAAATCTATTTGATGCATATTTCATTAACTATTTGCCATCTTATTTAAAGTTACAAGATGTTGTGGTTATTGTGAGCTTATCTTTAATTTTAAGCTTCTTAGCAACCATTTACCCAGCTTTACGTGCTGCAAAAATTCAACCCGCAGAGGCATTACGTTATGAATAAAGTAGTCCTTGAAGCGAAGAATGTATCGAAGCACTTTACTGATGGTAAAACCACAGTTGAAGTGATCCGTGGTTTAGATTTAAAAGTTGAAGAAGGTCAATTCGTTTCTATTGTTGGTTCAAGTGGTTCAGGTAAAAGTACTTTATTGCATGTGTTAGGAGGCTTAGAGTGCCCAACAGAAGGTATGGTATTTTTAAATGGACAGCGTTTTGATAATTTAGGCGAATCTGAACGTGGTTTTCAGCGAAACTTACATTTAGGTTTTGTTTATCAATTCCATCATTTATTACCTGAATTTACAGCTTTAGAAAACGTTGCAATGCCTTTAATGCTTCGTGATGGTACAAGCTACAAGAAAGTAAAAGAGCAGGCAGAATATTTATTAGATCGCGTGGGATTATCTCATCGTTTAACACATAAGCCGGGTGAACTTTCGGGTGGTGAACGTCAGCGTGTTGCTATGGCGCGTGCATTGGTTGCTAAGCCTGCGGTAATGCTTGCAGATGAACCAACAGGTAACTTAGATCGTAAAACAGCGGTTAAGATTTTCGAATTATTAAGCGATTTACGTAATGAGTTTAATATGGCAATGCTGATTGTGACGCATGATGAAGCACTTGCTCAATCTGCCGATAAAATTTTGCATATGCAAGATGGTGTTTGGGTAAACGAATAATTGTAGAAATACGACAAGTAACCTTGAAGCCCACTTAGGTGGGCTTTATTATTGCGCATAATAATTAAAATACAGCTAATAATAATGATTCAAATGATTTGTGCAGGATGGATATTCGGCATTAGTTTTTTAGGCAAAAATATTGAAAATTACTTACAACTTTCCTCAATCAGTTTTTATCTTTTAATTGCACTTCTTATTTTTTTGTTTGTAGTCCATCTACGAATAAAAGCTATTGTTTTACGTTTATTAAATGCTGTTTTTGCATTTTTTATTGCATGCATTATTGGTCTGAATTATTCGAATGATCAATTAATGGAGCGTTTGAAATATCGCGTACAACAAAGCAATGAAGTTGAAATTATTGTTGCTGTTAATTCAATTAACCAGTTAAAGCCAGAAACGATTCAGCAGCAATTGGTTGTACTCAATCAATTTGAAAAAACAGTTCTTTGGAATAGCTCACTTAAAATTGAACAGCATGAACCACTTAAAATTGGGCAATATTATCGGCTACAAGGAAAAGTTTCACCTATTCATAGTTATGCAACAGCAGGTGTTTTTGATATTGAGCAATGGTATATCCAGCAAAATTGGATGGGAAATTTTCAGATTAAGCATGTTGAGCTTATATCTGAAGATGAAGTAAAGGCGTTAGGGTATGCATCTTATATAAAGAAAAATAATAGTTTTACAGCAAAATTTAAAAGATGGGTGGAGCTTCAACGTTTAGATATTCGATATTTTATTCAGAAACAACCAATACAACATAAGGGCTTAACGCTTGCACTTTTAACAGGCGATGAAAGCTTTTTGAATAAGCAAATAGAAGAACAATTTCAGCGTTTTGGAATGAGCCATTTACTTGCAATATCTGGCCCGCATGTACTTATTTTTGCTTGTATGATGTGTTGGTTAATGCATCGAATAATTCGTAAATATTGTCCTAAAATTTATTTGAAATTCCCGCATTAAGGACTTTGCTTGTTACTTTACTTGCGAGTGTGTGGATTTTATTTAAATATCCAATTAAAGCTTTAAGCTTGTTATTGTTAAGTGCTTCGTTATTATTAATATTTGATCCTTTCAGTATTTTATCAGCCGCATTTTGGTTGTCCTATGGCGCATGCTTTGTACTTTTAAGAATCTATCAAACGATACAAGAACAGAATTTCGAACAGCAATCTTTAATACAAAAGAGCATAAGTGCGCTTAAAATTTTAGTGGAATCTCAGTGGAAAATATTTATCGCATTATTTCCACTCATGATTATTTTCTTTAAACAAATCGCTTGGATTACGCCACTAAGCAACCTTTTCGCAATTCCATTTATTGGTTTGGTTATTGTGCCTTTAGATGTTTTAGCGGGGATGAGTTACTTTTTATTCGAACCATTAAGTCAGCTTTTTTTTCAAATAAATAATCTTTGTATTGGTTTGCTGCTGTTTATGATGGAAAGTATTGATCAAATTTTTCATCCACAATTAATACCTGTTGCTATGAATTTTTGGAGCATGATTTGTATTATTTTATCGCTGATTATTCTATTTTCACCACAGGGGCTTATGCCAAAAGCATGGGCAGGAATTTGTTTATTTCCACTGCTTTGGAGTGACAATAAAAATTATCTATTTGAGCTTTCAGTATTAGATGTAGGGCAAGGGCAATCTATTTTTATTCGTAGTGAAAACAAAACTTTAATGGTAGATACAGGTGGATATTATGATGAAACTAAATTTAGCGTAGGTCAGCAGATTATTCAGCCATTTTTATCTGTAAATGGGGTGAGAACAATAGATTATTTGTTTTTAACACACTTGGATCAAGATCATAGTGGTGCATTTGATTATTTGAAAAACAAGGTGAAATTTGAGCAAGTTTATTCAAATGAGAAAGTAGAAGTATTGCCAAATTCAAAATTTGAATATTGTAAGAAAGGTCAAAACTTTAATATTAATCATCATGTAAAAATTGAAGTTCTTTCGCCTAAAGAAGAACAATTAGATTTGGCAAAATACAATAAAAATGAAAATTCCTGTGTGTTATATGTTCAAGTTTTGAATGCAAAAAAATATCAAAACTATTTACTAATGGGCGATGCAGGCTGGGAAACAGAATATGCAATTTTACAGGATTATCCACATTTAAAAGTAGATGTTCTTGTGCTTGGGCATCACGGTAGTCAACATAGTTCTTCTTATGCTTTTTTAGAAAAACTACAGCCGGAAATTGCGATTGTTTCAGCAGGTTTTAATAACCGTTATGGTCATCCAAGTGAAATTGTACAAGCACGCTTGAAAGAATTAAATATACCATTACTAAGTACAATTAATAATGGAACTATCCAGTTTTTACAGCATCAAAATAACGATTTAGAAATCAATAAACAGCGAGATACAAGACTATGGCTAAAAAGAGATTTTAGTGATTAATCTCGTTATTTCGTACTTTTTCTACCAATGCCAAAGCTTCATCTGTTGAAATGTTATAAACCTTTCTTAATGCAGGGTTTGCACTAAACCGTTTATAGCTCCAATGATAGTTTTCTGGGTTTTTAGTAATTAAGGATTCAATAGCTTTATGAATAATTTCAGTACCTTGTTCTGCATTAAGTGAATAGATTGCAGAATCAATTTCCTCTATAAAAATATCAAATGAACTATTTTCATTTCGAAGTGCGTACATAAATAATGTTGCAGCTTTAGTTTTTTGAATGAGTTTTGCACTTAAATTACTTGAAAACAAAGGGATGCCAAAGTAAGGAACAAGTTCACCTGTATGATCAGGAGAGTGATCGGGTAAAATAACCGTTGTACCACCTTGTTTCAGCGCTCTAAAAATTTGACGTACACCAGACTCATCTGTTGGTACTAATACAGATTGATCTCGACTACGTGCACTACGAACAAAATCATCTGCAGATTTATTTTTAATAGGTTTATACATAATGGTCATTTGGGTGTGTTGAGCAAGCCACGCATTCATGATTTCCCATGTGCCAAAATGCGGCATAACTAAAACTAAACCTTTATTTTCAGCAAGTGCATTATGAAATAAATGTTCATTATGAACTTGGTTAATACGTTTTATATTCTTTTGATTCTCTGCGCCCCAAATATGAAAAAACTCAAAATATGAAATCATTTCATTTTGAATCGCATTTTGACCAATTTTATTTCTTTCAATTTGGCTCAGATGCGGCAATGCAATTGCTAAATTCAAGCGAATAATATGCGCAGTTTTGGTTAACTTAAAAGTGTTTACCAATAAAGCTAAAATTTTTGCTGTAAAACGAGCAACGCTCAAAGGTTGGCGGCTTACAAAATTAATTAAACGTGAAAAATTTGAATTTTTATGAGCCATGGTCTTAGATTTTGTAGAACGCATCAAAGCATGAAAAGATTTCAATTATTATAAGGGAATTTGTGATGTATAAATATAGAACGCGCCATCATTGTATATAATGTTGGCAATATTAATAAATTTTGGAATGTTTTTATGTCGGATTGGCCACCAAAACCACAGGAAGAGAATCAGAAAATTCAGCAACAACCTACGGGTGAGGAATGGAAGTTACTCGAAAAGGTAATTTTGGTGTCTGTTGATGAACAACGCAAAGCACGTCGTTGGGGAATTTTCTTTAAATTTCTAACCTTTGGTTATATTTTTTTACTGTTGGTGATTATGGGGAAAAGCTGTAGTACAAATACTGCGTCTGCGCCAACATCAAAACCACATATTGCAGTTGTTAATATTGTTGGAACAATTGCGGCAGATAAACAAAGTGTGAATAGTAACGATACAATTAAATCATTACGAAAAGCATTTGAAAATACAAATAGTAAAGCGGTTGTTTTGAATATCAACTCGCCCGGTGGTTCTCCTGTTCAGTCAGATGAAATTTGGCAAGAAGTTCAATATCTGAAAAAACAATATAAAGATAAAAAGATCTATGCAGTAATTGGCGATACAGGTGCTTCAGGTGCTTATTATATTGCTTCTGCAGCAGATGAGATTATTGTAAATCCATCAAGTCTTGTGGGTTCAATTGGTGTAATTATGCCAAATTATGGTGTAAATCAATTACTACAAAAACTTGGTGTTGAAGATAGAACCATGACATCTGGTGAGAACAAAGCATTATTGTCAATGACACAACCTGTAGATGCAGCACAAAAAGCGCATGTTCAAGGTGTACTAGATAATGTTCATAATCACTTTATTAATGCTGTAAAAGAAGGTCGTGGTGCGAAATTAAAATCGCAAGATCCTGCAATTTTCTCAGGCTTATTCTGGACAGGTGAGCAGGCAATTCAATTGGGTCTTGCAGATAAAGCAGGTAGTTTGAATACACTAAAACGTGATTTAAAAATTGATACAGCTCTAGACTACACCATTGAGCATAGTCCATTCGATTCCATTTTAGATCGTATGGGAGCTTCTATTGGTGAGGGATTTGCAACTTCTTTGTCTAAGCAAATTCAAACTGAGCAAAGTGCGAAAATTCAATGAAGCCATTAATTCATTTTGCGCACGCGAATGGCGTGCCATCTAAGGTGTATCAAAAAATGTTTGATGCACTGAAAGATGATTACGACATTATTTATGTGCCATTACTTGGGCCAGATAAGCGTTATCCAATTGATAATCACTGGAAAAGTTTAACTCAACAAGTTATTGATAGCATTATTCGTCAAGCAAATGGTCGTAAAGTGATTGGCTTAGGACATTCATTGGGCTCGGTTCTTACTTTTCAGGCAACATTACAACGTCCTGAATTATTTGAACAAGTGATTATGTTGGATCCGCCATTAATTGTCGGTAAAGATGGTTTTGCTTTTCATATTGCAAAGCTACTTAAACTAAAAGCTTTAGATAAAATGTCTCCAGCGGGGCTCTCTAAGCGTCGTCGTGATCATTGGGATTCGCGTGAGCAAGCTGCTGAGTTATTACGTCCGAAAGGTTTTTATCAACATTTCGATGTAGATTGTTTTAATGCCTATATTCAATATGCTTTGAAAGATGATGTGCTTCGTGGTGGTGTTGAACTGACAATTTCACGTGAAGATGAAGTGGAAATATTTCGTACCAATCCATCTTTATGGTGGTTGCCACAAGCAAAACCAAAAGTTCCAGTGCAATTAGTAATTGCGGAAGATGGACCATTCTTAGCACGTAAATTCCCACAAATTACTCAGAAGAAATTTGGTATTCCTTTTAGGATCGAAAAAGGGGGGCATATGTTCCCACTTGAGCGACCTATTGAAGTTGCGCAAATGTTGAAAGATCTCATTAAACAAAATACTTAATTCTTAAAATAAAAAACGCATCCGAGGATGCGTTTTTTTATGATTTTAATTTTTAGAACTTACAAAATTGAACAGGCTCTTTCATTGGATGATTTCTATAAATCACACCATTGGAAGTATGTTCTAACGCTCCTGTGCAAATCCATTCAACAACTTGAGGATAAATAATATGCTCAAGTTCATGTACACGATTTGCAAGTGTAATTTCTGTATCGCTATGCGCTACTTTTACAACGCCTTGAGCCAGTGCTTGACCTGCATCAAGTTCAGCAGTTACATAATGAACTGTACATCCATGAAATACATCACCTGTATTTAATACACGTTTATGCGTATGCATGCCTTTATAATTTGGCAATAAAGAAGGGTGGATGTTGACCATTTTCCCTTCCCAAGACTGCACAAATTTGGCACTTAAAATTCGCATGAAACCAGCAAGAATCACTAAATCAACATTCCAATCTAGAAGTTGTTGATGCATTAGGGCATCAAAAGCTTCACGAGTAGGATACTGTTTATGTTCAATAACTGCTGTTTGAATACCAACTTTTTTTGCTCGTTCTAAAGCATATGCATCAGGCTTGTTAGAAATAACACCAACAATTTGCCCTGATAGATTTGCATCAATCAAGGCTTGAAGGTTGCTACCACTACCTGAAACAAGTACAGCAATTTTAATCATGAGATATCTATTAAGCGAAAATCACACGGATTTTTTCGTCAGCGCCTGCAACTGATTCAGCATTTTCTGCAATGTGACCCATTGCCCATGCTTTTTCACCAAGACTGTTAAGTAATTCAACAGTTTTGTCAGCTTCATTTGCATCTACAACAAGAACCATCCCTACGCCACAGTTAAATGTGCGGTACATTTCGAATTGTTCAACACGACCTTCTTTTTGAAGAAGTTTGAATAATTCTGGCCATTCCCAAGATGACTCATTCACAATTGCTTGTGCGCCATTTGGTAATACGCGTGGAAGGTTACCAGGTAAACCGCCACCAGTAATATGCGCCATTGCGTGAACATCTACGTGTTTAAGAAGTTCAAGAATAGATTTAACGTAAATACGTGTTGGTTCCATTGCAACATCTGCAAGAGGGCGACCATCTACATTTTGAGTAAGGTCTACGTTTTTAACGTCTAAAATTTTACGAAGCAGTGAGTAACCGTTTGAGTGAGCACCAGATGATGCAACACCAACTAAAACGTCGCCCGCTTTAACTTTTGAGCCATCAATAATTTTGCTTTGCTCAACTACACCTACGCAGAAACCTGCAAGATCGTAATCTTCGCCTTCATACATGCCTGGCATTTCAGCAGTTTCACCGCCAACCAATGCACAGCCTGCAAGTTCACAACCAGCACCAATACCAGTTACCACATTTGCAGCAACATCAACATTTAAGTGACCAGTTGCATAGTAGTCAAGGAAGAATAATGGTTCTGCACCACACACGAGAAGATCGTTTACGCACATTGCAACCAAGTCTTGACCAATTGTGTCATGACGGTTCAAATTCAATGCTAAACGTAATTTAGTACCAACACCATCTGTGCCAGATACAAGAACAGGTTCTTCATAACCTTTAGGAATTTTACAAAGTGCGCCAAAGCCACCTAGACCGCCCATTACTTCAGGACGTGCAGTGCGCTTAGCGACAGATTTGATACGATCGACTAAAGCGTCGCCCGCCTCAATGTCGACACCTGCATCTTTGTAGCTTAAACCAGTGTTTGGGGTAGAAGTTGAGTTGCTCATATTGAAGTCTCCGCATTCGCGCGGGGATTATAACCTGAATATACGAAACTCTTATGTTATTTATTCCTTAAAATGTTATCTTTATCGAAATATTTTACTTTTCTATAATGAATATACTGAAAAAAGGCGAGTTCCTATGGTAGATCGCACCTTACGTCGTATTTTTATCCTTGTTGGCATTGCATTACTTCTTTGGGTTCTATATTTATTAAAGCCCGTGCTCATTCCATTTATTGGTGCATTTTTAATTGCATATTTATTTAGCCCATTGGTAGATAAGCTTCATAAAGTTGGCTTACCACGTTGGGCAGCAATTAGTGTGGTGTTTATAGGAATAGGACTCGTTGTGACTTGGGCAATGTGGTACTTAGCTCCGCTGGTTTGGCAACAGTTAATGTATGCAAAATCGAGTATTCCTGCCGGAATTCACTGGGTTAATTATACATTTTTGCCTTGGTCATCAGAAACATTCGATTTGGTGCCAATGGAATTAGATGTAGATCAAATTTCTGCTGCTGTCATGGAATATATCCAAACAAACTATAGTGCAGATAGTCTTCAAAGTGTTATTGCTCGATTAGCCCAGTCTGGATTGAGTTTTATTCAAGTGGGAGGGACGGTTGTTTTAATTCCAATTATCACATTCTATTTCCTATTAGAATGGGACAAAATGCTTGAAAATTTACGCCGTTTAATTCCTCGTCCTTATGAAAAATCGACACTTAAAATAGTAGGTGAATGCCATAATATTTTGGGTGCCTTTGTGAAAGGACAGTTCCTTGTTATGTTCCTTTTAGGCGTGATTTATGCTGTAGGTTTGCAGTTAATTGGCTTGGAAGTTGGTCTGATTATTGGAATGGTTGCAGGACTTGCAAGTATTATTCCTTATTTAGGTTTTGCTGTTGGAATTATTGCCGCAGCAGTTGCAACATTCTTCCAATTTGGTATGGATTGGATGCAGCTCTTACTCGTTGCTATTGTCTTTATGATTGGTCAAGCTGTAGAAGGATATATTCTTCAACCATTTTTATTGGGCGATAAAATTGGTTTATCTCCAGTTGCTGTTGTTTTTGCCGTATTGGCAGGTGCACAGCTCGCAGGTTTCTTAGGGATGCTACTTGCATTACCTGTTGCTGCGGTAATTGTTGTCTTGTTAAAGCATCTTCGAGATTACTACGAACACAGCCAAATGTATCAGCCATTAGTTGCTGTTTCACAAGATGCGCAGACAGATTCTATTCATATAGAAACACAAGAAATTGATGTAGATATAGAACTGAAAAAGCCTCAAGTAAAAGCACTGCATGAGAGTGAAAAATCGGGTAATATTGAAGCTTCAGATAATAAAGATTCTTAAGGATATAATATATTTATGCGTCAATTGCAGCTAGACATTGAACCACAACTTGATGCCCGAATTAGTGATTTTTCGGGTCCGGGTTGGGGGCATGTTGTAGATGCTGTAAGACAATTGCATGCAGGTCTTTTGAATCGATTCTATGTATATGGCGGGGCTGGTACAGGGAAAAGTCACTTGCTTTCTGCCATATGCGACTCTTATTTAGAAATTGGTAAAACTGCAATTCATGTTTCATTGCTTGAACTGTTAGATGCGCCAACAGAAGCAATTACCTCGCTTGATCAATATGACTTAGTTGCATTAGATGATATTGAAGCAATTAGTGGCGTACCACATTGGCAACGTGCGGTATTTCATTTAATTAACTATAGTGATGAAATGGGTGGTCAGCTTGTTTTCTCCTCAAGATTTGCCCCAATTGAACTAAAATTAGAACTTCCAGATTTGCAATCACGTTTAACTCAAGCCGTAAGTGTGAAAGTTCCTAGTGGAAGTTTATTTGCCGATCGACTTGCTTTAGTAAATTCAATTTTAGAACGCCGTGGTGTGCATATGGATCATCAGATAGTTGATCATTTATTGGCACATGGCCCACATCAAACTTCGGTTTTATTGCAATTGATAGATAAATTAATTCAGCTATTAAAAGGCGAAAAAACTAAATTGAGTGGTTCTAATATTCGTCAAATTTATGCACTCATTGATGAATATGATTCATAGTTCAATTTAGTATTAAAAAGGTCTCAATTGAGACCTTTTTATTTGCAGTATATTCACCAACATTTTTAGTTATTATAAATTGTTTTATATTTTTGAATATATTCTTCACGAATAAGCGCACGATTTTCAGGTTCAGCTTTTTGTAAACGCTGGCTTAATTCCTTACGTTCTTGTGTGCTCATTTTTTGCCAAGCTTCACGCATCTGCTGTTTCTCTGCATCTGGAAGTTGACTAAACCAATCCATACGTTGTTGTAATGAATTACGGGCAGATTCAGGTAGCTCTTTATTTAAAGATTGGTAGCGTTTAATTAGCGCTTGTTGTTCTTCATCACTCATACTGTCCCAAGTATCACCAATTTGAGTATTTGCATCTTTAGATAAAATCCAAAAACGATCAAAACCAGCAAAGCTTGTTTGTAAAAAGCCAAGTATACAAAAGGTAAGAACTAATCTTTTTTTAGCTACCATGTGGAACTTTATCCTCGCCCATCACCATTAACATTTCCAAATCTTCAACCATTTGTGGAGAGAGTTTTGGCGTCACAATTGCCTGATTTTCAGGTTGATTTGAAATGTCTAAAGCATTAGGAATAACAACAAATCCTGTAATTGCTGCTGCTAGGGCATATCCAGACATTTTGAAAAAGCCATATCTAGATAATTTTTTATCTTGGATTTTTTCCAAAACATGATTCATCACAGCAGGTTTATTTTGATGATGCTGTGCGAGTCCATCAAGTTTAGAAGAAACTTGTTTTAAGAAATCATCTTGTTTCATTCCGATGATCCTCCTTTATATGGATTCATATGTGACAAACTTAAGCGCAAAGCTTGAATTGCACGGTGATAGTGGGTTTTTACACTACCTTCAGTACAACTCATAATTTGTGCAGTGGTTTTAGTATCAAAACCTTCCCATGCTCGAAGCATAAAAGCTTGCTGCTGGCGTGTTGGTAGCTGAGCAATTGCTTCTTGTATTTCTTCGGCGCTAAGTGCTTGATCTAAAAAATCAAAAGGATTGGGCGTACTTTCATCAACAATATCGAGTTGTTCGATATCATCATCGTCTAAGCTAACTTTCTTAAAAAAAGAAAAGGGTTGTGCTCGACTTGCTTCTTTACGACGCCAATCTTGTAATTTGTTATTTAAAATGGTGTAAAAAAGGGGATACCATTCATCTGTAGTTTTGTCTGAATAGGACTTATGTAAAGAGATAAATGCCTCTTGTACCAAATCCATTGCAATTCCATGATGCCCTTGAGTTGCACTTTCCATCATGACTAAAGCACGTCCTGTAACTTCATTCATGAAGTTTTTTAGACGCAGTTCGGCTGTGCTTTTTAAAGCACTTGGTGTTTCTGTCCGAGACTGTTTGGGTGCTGAGTCCATAGAGATGGAAAATCCTGTCATTGGATCCCCACCATTATTAACAAGTTCATACTCTATATAACGTTGAAAATAATGGTTGGGTTGACATTACAAGTTATTATTTTTCTAGTGTAATCTATTTTTAAACAAGAGTTAGCTTATTTAAAATAAAATAACGCTGTTCCTAAAGACGTTGACGAACCATTTCAAAGAAGCAAATAGAACCTGCAATTGCAACGTTTAAAGATTCTTGACCACCTGGTTGTGGAATAGCAACGGCTTCAGCTTTCTCTAAAGCATATTTAGATGCGCCTTGACCTTCATTGCCTAAAATCCACACACACTGTTTTCTTAAGTTTTTGCTATATAAACTTTCAGATTGATGTGAGCTTGTTACATAAACAGGAATGGTGAATTTACTTAAAATATCTTCAAGTTCAACATTTTCATAAGTATTTAATGAAAAATGTGCACCCATACCTGCACGTAAAACACGTGGCGACCAAATAGAAGCAGAACCTTTAGTACAAACAACTTGTTCAATACCTGCCGCTGCAGCAGAACGTAATAATGTGCCTACATTACCTGGGTCTTGAATGTTGTCTAAAATAAGCGTGTCTTCTGCAAAGTTAAGCGCTTCGCGAGATGTAGGTAAATCTACAATTGCAAGACAAGCCAAAGATGTACCTAAAGTGCTTAAATCTTTATATAAAGATTCGCTCAGAACGAAAACATTACCATCATACAAAGAAACAATTTTTTCCAAATCTGGGTGGCTATACGCAGCTTCAGTTGTAAAAATTGAAGTAATAGAACGCTTTTGCTCTAACCAAGCAAGACTTAAATGTGTGCCTTCAAGTACAGTTTGGCGGTTCTTTTTACGATAAGCATTTTGTTCAATTAAAGCACGTAAGTGTTTAATTTTTGGATTGTCTTTAGAATCTAGAAAAAAAGCTGGCATGGGAGATTTTATCCATGAAAGTAAGCATGCGGTTTGCATCACTTACTTTCATTTTTTGAAATTAGTTGTGGTATTGAGTTACAAGATCAACTTCGTTTTTAGAACCAATAATCACTGGAACACGTTGATGAAGATCAGTTGGTTGAATATCTAAAATACGTAAACGACCAGTTGTTGAAGCACCACCAGCTTGTTCCATAAGCATACTCATTGGGTTTGCTTCATACATTAAGCGTAAACGACCTGCTTTTTGAGGATCTTTCGTATCGTATGGATACATGAAAATACCTGTACGGCAAAGAATACGGTGAATATCGCCCACCATACACGCAACCCAACGCATGTTGAAATCTTTTTCGCGAGGACCTGTTTTACCAGCAAGTAATTCGTCGATATAACGTTTTACTGGTGCTTCCCAATGACGTTGGTTTGATGCATTAATTGCATATTCTTTAGTGTCTGCAGCAACTTGAATGTTGTCTGAAGTAAGTAGGAATTCTTTAGATTCAGGGTCGAAAGTGAAGAATACAGTACCTGCACCAACAGTTAACGCCATCATTGTAGATGGGCCATAAAGTACATAACCTGCAGAAACTTGGTTCACGCCTGCTTGCATGAAGTCTTCAGCTTTTGTTACTGCATTTTTAGCAGGCAAAATCGAGAAAATTGTACCTACACACATATTAATATCAATGTTGCTTGAACCATCTAATGGATCGAATAAAACAAGATATTCACCATTTTCTTGAGCAGGAGTGAATTCGTCTAATTCTTCAGAAGCTAAACCGCCAACATGAGGATGTACTTTAAGTGCATCAATTAAATAATCATTCGAAATAACGTCTAATTTCTTTTGTTCTTCGCCTTGCACGTTTTCATTTTGTGCACTACCAAGTACGCCAGCTAAAGCACCCTTTTGTAAAAGCTGATCAATATCTTTACAAGTATTGGCAATTGTTTCAATAACTTGAGAAAGTTCAGGTGTTAAATTACCACTTTGTTTTTGTAAGAATTGGGCTAGGGTGAGGTATGACATTATGGGGAAACTCCGAAAATAGGATTGATAAGATTTATCAAAAACAACATTGCTGGCTATTTTAGAGCAGAACGAGCTAAAAGAAAAATTAAACTACACTATTTGACGTGATTTTGCCCTTGCAACTCTTTTAGAAACTGCTATGTTGTTATAAATGGTTGATAAATATTGGAGAGTTAAAATGACAACTTTAAAATTTGATAAGACTCCAACGCCAAATGAGGCGATTAAGCTTGATGATATTTCAGTAGATAGCGTAAAAGCTGCGTGGAAAGACTATGAAGCGAAACCTGAGTACAAAAAAGTAAATAAACACGATTTAATTGAAGCCATGCAAAGCTCTGAAAAAGATTCGCAACCTTGAATTTATCGTAAATTTGCAGAAATAAAAAAAGCACCTCAAAAATGAAGTGCTTTTTTATTTTGAAATTTTAATTAAAAAATCAAAAAATTATTTTAAAAGTGGTGGAACAGCTTCGTAGTTAATTTCTACACGACGGTTTTCCTTCCACGCATTTTCATCATGACCTGCATTTACAGGCATTTCTTTACCGTAGCTAACAGCTTCAAGTTGAGTTGGGCTAACGCCTGTTGTTACAAGGAAGCTTTCAACCGCTTTTGCACGACGCTCACCAAGTGCCATATTGTATTCACGTGTACCACGTTCATCTGTATGACCTGTAAGTGCAACACGTGAGTTTGCATTTGCCATTAAGAATTGTGCATGTGCTTGAAGTGTTTGATAATCTTGGTTTGTTAATTCGCTGCTGTCATAGTCAAAGTGAACAACACGTTTTGCTAAAAATGCTTTATTTTCAGCAGTTACACCTTTAGATGAAGCACCTGCTAAGTTTTGTGCATTTAATGCTGAATCTTCACTTAAACCTTGAGTGTTAACCGTGCCTGCACCACTTGGGAATTGTGTTGCATCTGTTGTATTTGCAGGTTTACGACTTGCACAGCCTGTCATAACTAAAGCTGTTGCTAATAATGGTAACGCTAAAAATTTAACTGTTTTCATATTATTCATCTCTATAAAAGTAGGTTAGAAACTTTAAAAATTACTTAGGTGCCCAAGCAGGTTCACGAACTTCACCTATTTCACTTGGTAAATTCATACGGAAACGACCATCTAAAGACATAATAGCGAGCAAGCCACGAGCGCCTTCGCGTGTTGCATAGACCACCATTTGCCCATTAGGCGAGAAGCTTGGAGATTCATCTAAACTTGTAGGTGTTAAGATATTGGTAATGCTAGAGTTCAGGTCTTGAATTGCAACTTTGTAGTTACTTCCGCTAGGACGGTGAACTAAAGCAAGTTTTTTACCATCTGCACTTAAAGTTCCACGCGCATTAAATGCACCACGGAAGGTAAGGCGTTTGGTTGAGCCTGTATCTAAATTGTAGGTATAAATTTGTGCAGATCCACCACGGTCAGAAGTGAAAATAAATGATTTACCATCTGGTGCGTAGCGTGCTTCTGTATCAATTGCGCTGTCATTTGTCATGCGCTTGAGTTCGCGAGTTTGCAAATTCATTTGATAAATTTCAGGGTTGCCGTGCATAGATGCGGTAAACAACATGCTTTGACCATCTGGAGAGAAGCTTGGTGCGCCATTTAAACCACGGAAGCTTGCTAATTTTTCACGCTGACCTGTTGCTAAATCTTGAACATAAATTGCAGGTCGCTTGGTTTCAAAAGACACATAAGCAATTTTTTTCGCATCGGGTGTCCAAGCAGGCGACAAAATAGGGTCACGAGAGGTGAGGATGGTACGTGGTTGAGCACCATCTGTATCTGCAATTTGCAATGTATAGCGCTCATTTGGTGTAGCAGGGTTACGTAGCACATAAGCAATACGTCCACTAAAGTCACCTTTAATGCCCGTTAATGCTTCATAAATGGTGTCACTAATCATATGTCCTGCTGCACGTAGGCGTGAAGCTGGTACTGTGAGTAACTCATTCAATAGGTACTGTTGCTTTTTAACATCATATAGTTGGTAATGAATTTCATAAGCGCCTTCAGCATTTTGCTTGGTTGTTCCTGTTACAACATAAGGAACTCCAGCACTTTGCCAAGCAGTAGCATTAGGATTATTCATGCTTGCTGTCGCGGGCAAATTTTGAGAAGCACTTGAAAATTTACCAGAACGGTTCAAGTCATTTTCAATAATTGGATAAAGACTAGAATCATTCATGAAAGGAATAATTGCAATTTTGGGAGCTTCTTCTGCTGCTTTTACAATTTCTAAATGCAATTGAGCTTGTGCAGGAATAGAAATTGTTGCGCTTAAAGATGTAAGAATAGCTAGGCAGAGTAGATGTTTACGAGTTTTTTCCATCATTCGTTATTAACTCAAATCAAATGGTTTATTTTGTTTGTTCTACATAATGGCACGATTTCATTTTATTTAAAGTACATGATTATTAAGAACTGTTAAAAGTGTATGAAACCGTCTGAAAAATTAGCAAAAAATAAAAAAATATTTATGTAATAAAGCCATAGTTCAACTTTATGGCTTTATTTAATGTGAATCAAGACACTATTTAGATGTAAAACTTGAGGTAAATGATCTTGCCTCACGTCGTGCATCTGGGTCTGAAGGCATAGGGTATGGCGCAGCAGAGCGAACTGCAGCTTCAATACTCGCTTTCATATCTGGGTCAGATGCATTTACAACTACTGAAAGTACTGCGCCACTATCACTCAATGTGACACGTGCAGATGCTTTTTTACCAGAAGAACCTGAAGGAGTATTCCAAGCTCTTTCAATTTTGTTGGTAAAATCTCTTTTCGCAGATGATGCAATACGTTTTGCTTCAGCCTTTTTAGTTGCTGCTTCTTCAGCGGCTTTATTTGCAGCTGACGCTTTGGCATCAGCGTCGGCTTTGGCTTTCGCATCAGCAGCAGCTTTCGCCTTAGCATCAGCGTCGGCTTTGGCTTTTGCATCGGCAGCAGCTTTCGCCTTAGCATCATTCGCTGCTTTGGCTTTTGCATCCGTAGCGGCTTTAGCTTTAGCGTCATTTGCTGCTTTGGCTTTTGCATCCGTAGCGGCTTTAGCTTTAGCGTCATTTGCTGCTTTGGCTTTTGCATCCGTAGCGGCTTTAGCTTTAGCGTCATTTGCTGCATTGGCTTTTGCATCGCCAGCAGCTTTGGCTTTAGCATCATTTGCTGCTTTAGCTTTTGCATCGGCAGCAGCTTTCACCTTAGCATCATTCGCTGCTTTAGCTTTTGCATCGGCAGCAGCTTTCACCTTAGCATCATTCGCTGCTTTAGTTTTTGCATCGGCAGCAGCTTTCGCCTTAGCATGATTCGCAGCTTCGGCTTTCGCATCGGCAGCAGCTTTCACCTTAGCATCATTCGCAGCTTTAGCTTTTTCGTCAGCAGCAGCTTTCGCTTTAGCATCATTTGCTGCTTTGGCTTTTGCATCTTCAGTCGCTTTTTCTTCTACTTTTTGTAATTCTTGTTTGGCTTTTTGAGTATCTACTGGTGGTGCAGTCGGTATAACAGGAGCATTAACACTTGGTTCAGCTGTCTGAGTAATTTCTTCTTTTACATTGGTATGCGCAGTTTCTTCAAACTCGGTTACTTCACGAGTTAAATCTTCAGGCTTTATTAAAACAGTTTTGATTTGCTTTGGTGGTTCTGGTGCTTTGCTCATGCCCAAATAAAGCAAGCCTATAATTGCAATAACATGCACACCTAGTGTGAAGCCTATTGCAATTGAATTCTGTTTGAAAGGAGGCTTGTTGAAATCTTTCATAAATTATTTTAAAGGCTCTGTAAGTAAACCTACCTGAGTAAGACCTGCTTCTTGAAGACTGTTCATCAGTGACATTACTTCACCATATGAACGTGTTTTTTCACCTTCAATCACCACATTAAGTTCTTTATTTTCAGTTTTTGCTGTTTGTTGTGCATCACTTAAAATAGCGGTAAGTTCTGCTAGTGCTAATGGTTGATCTGCTTTTTGATCTTTATATTGTAAGAAATATTGACCATCTTTATCTAAGCTGACAATAGCAGGCGCATCTTTAGATTCCATAGGCGTGCTATTTGCCTCTGGTAAATCGACTTTAATACCACTGGTGATCATGGGTGCAGTCACCATAAAAATCACCAAAAGCACAAGCATAACGTCAATATAGGGTACGACGTTCATGTCACTTTTTAGTGGTTTTTTGATACGCTCGAAACGTCCTGAACGTTGAATCGCCATTATTTTTGATCCTGATTTGAATCTAAAGATTGACGTTGTAATAGAGCAATCATTTCTTCAGCAAATAAAGCACGATCTGAATAAATAGATTCGCCTTTTGCTGTGAAATGGTTAAATGCCAGTACAGCAGGAATTGCGGCAAAAAGACCAATTGCTGTTGCAATAAGAGCTTCTGCAATACCAGGAGCTACAGTCGCAAGTGTCACTTGGTCTACATCTGCAAGACCAATAAAGGCATTCATAATGCCCCAAACTGTACCAAATAAACCAATATAAGGTGCAACAGAGCCAATACTCGCAAGCGTACCAATACCTTGTTCTAAATGACCTTGGTCACGGCTTAAGCCAACACGTAAAATACGTTCTGTGCCTTCAATGGTTTGGTTTTGAGATGCATTGCGTTTTTTAAGTTTAAGGAACTCACCTAAACCTTGATAAAAAATATCTTCTAAGCCAACACGTTTAGAGTTGAGCTGAGCATTGTTATAAAGTGTATTTAATTCAGCACCAGACCAAAAGATTTTTTGAAAATGATCATCTTCAGCTTGGGCTTTTTTATAGCTCATATGTAATTTGGCAATTAAGTACCAGCTAAATAAAGATGCTAAAAGAAGCATAAGCATAATTATTTGTACAACTGGACTTGCTTGGAGAATTAAATCAGAAACGTGCAAGGTAGATTCTATTTGTGTTGCCATAATTACATTGAGCCAATTAATTTTTTTTAGTCTTGTTCCAATTCTTTTAGAATTAGTTCACGAATTTCTTCTGGTAGGCGAGTTGGTCGCATATCTGCATTAATACATGCCAATTCTACTTCACCAGATGCAAGCATAATTTCACCACGATAAATATTCTGTTGCAACACAAAAGATGAAGCTTTACAAGAAACAACACTTGCAGTGACTGTTATTAAATCATCCATAAGAATTGGACGTGAATATTTTAAGCTAATTTTGTGCACAACAAAGTTGTAATCTTTCTGGTGCCAATAATGATCTACACCAGAAGCACGAAGCCATTCTGTACGAGTACGTTCCATAAAGCGAATATGATTTGCGTGGTAAACAATGCCACCAGCATCAGTATCTTCAATATACACACGAATGTTGAATTCGAATTTATTCGCCATTTTGGTATTCCACTTATTTATTTCAAATTGTATAGAGGGGCTTTTGCTTCAAATTTTAACTTAATCTATTACGAAAATATTTGATAAAAGCCGTGTTTTGCAGGCTGAGAATTTTATCATAATGACTTTTTTGTCCTATGGCACAAGGTTTCAAACTTACACCATTCCTCAAAGGACTATTTCAGTTGAGTTAGACATATTTAAAAGATTCAAAATTTTATGATTTTAATTTTTATTATGATGATATTTCACGTTCAATTTTTTTATTCTAAAGCATACATAGACATTTAAATGGATAAAAAATCCATTACCTATTTTACTAAAAAATGAATCGGTGCCTAATTTATACAAGTTGGCATTGAAGCGGATGCGCTTGGTTTTCACCTTGAAGATATAAGCTATTAGTGTTGTGGTTTACGCCCAATGTATATTCTGCATTTGGATTATTTTGGGTTGTCCAACCAAATTGTTTAATTGTATATAAGGCATGGTGAGATTTTTTTTGAGAAACAGCTTGACCATTCCAGCATTTATTTTGAGTGCATACTTTTACTTTTGAGTGGTCTTGAATAGAAACTTTGAAAGAAGAATCTAAAACCGCACCTGAATGGCAAGTTTTATTTTTGCATTTAACTTCATTAATAGTGTTTTTACATTGCCAAGATGATGTATTCGCCCAAAGTAATGTGGGGAAAATACTGACACAAATTACAGTAATTATATTTTTCATAACCGTATCCTATTTTTATTTGAATGCAGTAAGTCATTCATTTTTACTTATTGTTTACTTTGTTCGTTTATTTGCATTTTAGTTTTATTTGTTTTGTGCTTATGATTTTAAGTGTGATTTAAAGCACATTATAGAGAATACCTTTAGATTAAAAAATGATCAAACCGTTTTTTGTAACAAGCCCGAATTATTTTATGTTTTCGGTAGGAACACAGATTTAGTTGTTGTAGGTGATTGATTTTGTTTGTTTGGTTTTGTAGGTTGGCTGTGGGGAAAATAATATTGAGAAAAATGTGACACAACAAAATACGCAAGCTGTAGTTTTACAACAGCCGACAGATCAAATGGTACATTTGGACTTACAGCATTCGACAGATACAACAGCAATTTGGTCTTTTGTTATCGCGATGGTAGTTGCTTTTATATTGGGGATTTCAGCCACAATTATTGTAATTTGGTATGGTCGGAAAAGTTTTAAATTAACGGAAATGTCTTTTAGGACGGTCAGTAATGATATTAAGGAAGCAGCAATACTAAATAGACAAGTGAATGCAGATATTATTGAAGCTCAATATAAATTAAAAAATTTAGGATATAAGAAGAAATTTATGCAAAATTGGGTATCTGGGTTTGCTAATGAGGTAGCTAGCTTGGATTGTGAGGTTTTTGAAATTTTGAACGAGCTTAGAGTTTATTGTTCGAAAAGTTTTAAGGGGTGTGATATAGATACTATTAAAGCGATTCGATTAGGCATTGGTGCTATTAATAAAAGAATATTTAAAATTAGATTAGACTTAAAAACTAATTTGTTAATGAAAGAGGATGTAGATTCGGATTTGAAACAATTTTATAGCCAATTAACTGATATTTCTAGTAATTGGACCCGTGAGCAAAATATGACTAATGAACAATGGGTGGATCTTATAAAATTAAATCTTCAAATTCAAAAGAAATTAGAGATTGTGATAACTCATAGTATTAGTGAGATAAAAGCAGCCTAAGCTGCTTTTTTAAATCATTTATCTTTAGGTTCTGGCGGTGTTAAACCAAACTGTAAATACGCCATATTTGTTGCAATACGACCACGTGCGGTACGCATTACATAACCTTGCTGAATTAAATAAGGCTCAATTACATCTTCAAGCGTACCCGAATCTTCCGCCATAGCCGCAGCTAAAGCTTCAACACCCGCAGGCCCGCCATCAAAACGCTCTAGCAACATACTTAAATAACGACGGTCTAAAGTATCTAAACCATCTTTATCGACTTTCAACATATCTAAGGCAAGTTGCGCCATTTCTTGGGTTACTTCGCCTGTACCTTTTACTTGTGCGTAATCACGAACACGACGTAATAAACGGTTTGCAATACGAGGCGTACCACGCGCACGACGGGCGATTTCTTTTGCACCATCGTCTGTCATTGGCACATCCATCAAGTTTGCAGAACGAGAAACAATGTGTGTTAAATCTTCAACTGAATAAAACTCTAAACGCTGAACAATACCAAAACGGTCACGAAGCGGAGAGGTGAGTAAGCCTGCTCGCGTGGTTGCAGCTACTAAAGTAAATGGCGGTAAATCTAATTTAATAGAACGTGCAGCAGGACCTTCACCAATCATAATATCGAGTTGGTAATCTTCCATTGCAGGGTAAAGAATTTCTTCAATTACAGGTGAAAGACGGTGAATTTCATCAATAAATAAAACATCACCTTCTTCTAAGTTGGTCAGCATGGCTGCCAAATCGCCTGCACGTTCAAGAACAGGGCCAGAAGTAGACTTTAAGTTACCCCCCATTTCACGGGCAATAATATTGGCAAGAGTGGTTTTACCTAAACCCGGTGGTCCAAAAATAAGCGTGTGATCGAGTGCCTCACCACGTCCACGTGCTGCGCCAATGAAAATTTCCATTTGTTCGCGTACAACGGGTTGACCAATATAGTCATCGAGTGAGGTTGGTCGAATGGCACGATCAAAATGATCTTCAGGTTTTTCAGAGCCACTAATAATACGGTCTTGCATATATTCTGAGTCTTCTCTAATCGGCTAATTATCTATTCATTGATTTTAGTGCAGCACGGATAATTTCGCCTGCTTCTGTGTAATCACCTTTAACCGCATTAATCAGCTTTTGCGCTTCAAGTGGCTTGTAGCCTAAAGATTGTAAAGCGGCTTCAGCTTCTGCAACAGCAGAATTACCTGTAAATTGAATTTGTTCTACAGTTGAATTTGTCGGCTGACTATTTGTAGACATGGTTTTAAAGCGGTCACGTAATTCAATCATCAAACGTTCCGCTGTTTTTTTGCCTACACCCGGAACTTTTACAAGTGTGTTTATATCTTCATGTTCAACCGTGTGAATGAGCATTTCTACACTTAAAGTAGATAAAATTGCGAGCGCCATTTTAGGACCAACGCCATTTACTTTAAGTAATGTACGAAAAATGGTTTTTTCACGTGCATCTAAAAAGCCATAAAGAAGTTGAGCATCTTCACGAACAGCTAAATGCGTCCAAATAGTGGCTTTTTGACCTTTCTGTAATTGGCAAAATGTAGAAAGTGGCGTGTCAATTTCATAACCAATTCCATTTACATTCAGTACAACTGTTGGTGCTTCTAATGCTAAAACTTCACCAATTAAACATCCGATCATCTTTGTTTTCACTTATTTGTTGATTGCTCAATAGTAGAGGTGATTGCTTTTAAAGGCAAAAGTTCCTACTTGTTATTTGCAGATATTCTATCCAAACACAGTTAGGTTTAGAGAATTTCTGTTTTTACATTAAACCTGCTTTATTACCTTGTAGTTCTTGGGCTAGGTTATAAGCTTGATGATCTGAAAATTTCGAAATTAAATCGAGCACTTGCATAATATTGTCATAGTGGTCATCTGAAAAATGAGTGCCTGCACGCGCCAATATAGTAAACAATCTTTGTTCTTTAAAACTGAGTGTTTTATTTGGCGTAGTTAGAGGAATAAATGCATCTAAAATATGTTGCAAACTTTGGTGTGCAATAATTTCTAAACCCGCTTTTTGTGGATGTTCAAAAATTTTATTGCGTGCCAAGTCTTTTGCTCTATTAATTCCATCTTCAATATCTGGTGAACAATATTGCAATAAACTTCCTGTAAGCTGACCAGCTAAAATTTCACCATGTTTTCGTGCAAAAGCGGTACTTACTTCTTCTACAAGACGCTTCATTACACGACCACGTAAAGCCGCAATTTTTTGTTGCCATGTAGTAGTGCTCATTGCAAGTTCTTCAGGTGTTCCATATTCGCCAATTAAGTCTAAGAAAATAGGTTCAACTTCTTCATAAGTCAGCATATTTAAAATAATGCCGTCTTCTAGGTCAATTAAGGCGTAGCAAATATCATCTGCAGCTTCTAATAAATAGGTGAGTGGATGACGGCAATAGTGATATTCACCCAATTGAATTAAGCCAAGTTGTTCTGCAATTTGTACCAATATTTCTTTTTCAGATTGATAACAACCAAATTTAGCACGCTTGCTTGCAGGAATATTCCCTTGAGATGTAATGGTTTTAGACAGCCAAGGATATTTTAAATAAGCCCCTAAAGTTGCGTAGGTTAAACGCATACCGCCATCATTAGGGTGATAGTCAATTTTCGTAAGTAGGCGTAAACCTTGTGCATTGCCTTCAAATTGACGAACATCGGCTTCTTGTTCGGGACTTAAATCTTTTAAGAAATCTGTATGTGATGCATCATCAAACCATTCACGAATGGCATATTCACCTGCATGTCCAAAAGGAGGGTTGCCAATATCATGTGCTAAACAGGCTGCTTGAATAATTGCACCCACATCGGCAGGGCTAATCCAAGGTGGAAGTTCATCTTTTATTTTTTCGGCTGCAAGCATACCCAATGAGCGTCCAATACAAGACACTTCTAGAGAATGCGTTAAGCGTGTGTGAATACCATCGTGCTGAGTGAGCGGATGTACTTGAGTTTTTCTATTGAGTTGTCTAAAACTTTGCGAAAATATAATGCGGTCATAGTCTTTATGAAACGGGCTTCGTGCTTGTTCTGTACTTTGTTTTTTGCTACCTAAACGAACTGTTGAAAGTAGGTCTAACCATCTCATTTGAGTCATTTATCGTTATTCGCTCTTGTCTTGTTTATCATCATGCCAAAAAATAGGCTAAAGCTCTAGAGGAAAACGACATAGCTTGTCTTATTATTTTAACTTTAGAGCTTGGTTAAATTACAAAACTGAACAGCTACAGTGGCTGAATAAAACTAAGATAAACTAAAGATAAATAACCTAAAGAGCCTATTGCATGTTTGTGCCTAAAATTCTAACTGCATGTGTTTTGTCTTCAATGTTTGTACTTGGGGGATGTCAATCTATTCAATTTAATCAAGCTAAAACACCAAGTGTTGAATCTGCTTCTGTGCAATTGAACGCTGCTAATATGATGCAGCATTTACAAGCTTTTGAAAAAATTGCAAAAGACAATGGTGGGAACCGAGCTGTAGGTACAAAAGGTGGTTTGGCTTCTGCAAAATATATTATAGATGAAGCTAAAAAAGCAGGTTTACAGGCGCAAATGTTGCCATTTGAAAACCGTGAAAAAGTTGTAGGTCAAAATATTTTTGTGGAAATTGCAGGTCAAACTAATGAATCGGTTGTATTAATTGGCGCACATTATGATTCTGTAAAAATGGGACCAGGTATTAATGATAATGCTTCGGGCGTTGCTTTACTTTTAGATTTAATGCATCAGCTAAAAGCAGAAAGAACTCAGCCTAAACATACTATTGTCTTGGCATTTTGGGATTCTGAAGAAACAGGTATTGCAGGCTCACAAGATTACGTGAAAAAGTTGAGCCCAGAGCAACTTAAAGGCATTAAGGCGTATATTAATGTAGATATGGTAGGTACAAAAAACCCTGATGTCATGATTGCAGATGCAACTAAGTCTTCTGTAGATGATATGGAAAAAATGCTGAAAGAACGTGGTATGGCAGAAAGTGATTACAAACCACTTTTAGATGGTATGCGCAGTGTTCCAACACATGCAGGTGATATTGCTTTAGAAAATATGTTATCGGCATTTTTTAAAGATAAAAAAGTAACATTGAAAAAAGATGTATCTACTTTAACAGCAAGTGATACTGCACCATTTTTAGGTAAAGTACCTGTTACCTCTATTATTATGTTCAATGAAAAAATGAATGGTGACGAATTAGAATTTGCGCCGTGTTATCACAAAGCATGTGACACAATTGAACAGGTCGATCCAAAATCTTTACAGCTTGCAGGTGATGCAGTTGTGTATTTATTAAAAAATATTCAATAAATCATCTATTTTAAAGAAAGTTTTACGCATTGTTTTCGCTTTGAAGAGAAATCAAATTCTCATGAAGAATTAAATAATGTGTAGAACTTCCTTTAGAATTATTTAGATACAAGCTTTTTGTTGAGTAAAATCAAAGGGCATTCAAAAATTTTATTTGAAAACTAAGAAATTCTTTGAATTTGTTGCAAAATTTCACCTGATAAATATCTATTAGCATCTAGCCGATTTAGCCAATACACAGTAGAATATGCGCTCTCTTCAAGTCACATTGTGGCAAGGTTCAAAAGACCTGCCCGTGGAGCCAAAATCAGCATGTTTATCGTGGCCGGTGCATCAGCACACTCTTCTTTTAAGAAAACGCAACTATTAACACGTCTATCTTCAATTAGTTCTGTTCAATCTATAGAAAGCCAATGGGTTTATCTATTTGACCAAGCGCTGAATGAGCAACAACAGCAATCTGCTTTACAGCTACTAAACGATGGTCAATCTTTTGAACTACGCCAAGCTGCAAGTGATGAAGTTCAAATATTAGTTACACCACGCGTGGGTACAATTTCTCCGTGGTCTTCTAAAGCGACTGATATTTTTGCCAACTGTAATACGCCAATACACCGCCTTGAACGCGGTGTTTTGTTTACGTTGAAAGGTCTAAAAGACGTTTCTAAAGACGTAATTTTGGCATTACATGATCGCATGACAGAAAGTGTATTCAATAAAATTGAAGATGCTGCTGCATTATTCTCTGAAACTGAACCAAAACCTTTAAACTCAATTGATATTTTGGGTGAAGGTAAAGCAGCTTTAGTTAAAGCAAATTCTGAGTTTGGTTTTGCACTTTCAGATGAAGAAATCGATTATTTAACTGACGCTTTCATTAAAATGGGTCGTAACCCGCATGACATCGAATTGATGATGTTTGCGCAAGCGAACTCTGAGCATTGCCGTCACAAAATCTTTGGTTCTGAATGGACAATTGATGGTGAAGTACAACCATTGTCATTGTTCCAAATGATTAAGAACACCTATAAAGAATCTCCTACAGATGTATTGTCGGCATATAAAGACAACGCTTCTGTAATTGTGGGCTTCGATACTCAGCGCTTCTATCCAAAACAAGATGCTGAAACGGGTCAACACGTTTATAAGTATAAGAGCCAAGCTGCTCATATTCTTATGAAAGTAGAAACACATAACCATCCGACTGCAATTGCACCTTTTGCTGGTGCTGCGACAGGTTCAGGCGGTGAAATCCGTGATGAAGGCGCAACAGGTCGTGGTGGTAAGCCAAAAGCTGGTTTAACAGGCTTTACGGTTTCTAACTTAAACATTCCTGGTTTTGAACAACCTTGGGAAGAAAACTACGGTAAACCATCTCGTATGGCTTCTCCACTTCAGATCATGATTGATGGTCCTTTAGGTGGTGCAGCATTTAACAACGAATTTGGTCGTCCTGCGTTAAATGGTTACTTCCGTACATTCGAACAAAATGTAAATGGCGATGTAAAAGGCTTCCATAAGCCAATTATGATTGCTGGCGGTTACGGTAACATCCGTCCTGATCATGTAGAAAAAGATGCAATTCAACCAGGCGATTTGTTAATCGTTCTTGGTGGTCCTGCAATGCTGATCGGTTTAGGCGGTGGTGCAGCTTCTTCTGTAGATAGCGGTAAATTGGGTGAAAACCTAGACTTCGCTTCTGTACAACGTGAAAACCCAGAAATGGAACGTCGTTGTCAAGAAGTGATTGATACTTGCTGGCGCATGGAAGATTACAACCCAATCGTGTCTGTGCATGATGTAGGTGCGGGCGGTGTATCAAATGCAATGCCTGAACTTGTAAATGACCATGAATTAGGTGCTGTACTTGATCTTCGTAAGATTCCATCTTTAGAACCTGGCATGTCTCCAATGGAGATTTGGTCAAACGAAGCACAAGAACGTTATGTACTTGCAATTCGTCCATCATCACTTGAATTGTTTGAATCTATTTGTGAACGTGAGCGTTGCCCGTTTGCTGTATTAGGTGAAGCAACAGAAGCACGTCATTTAACAGTTGAAGATCCATTATTTGGTAATAAAGCTGTAGATATGCCTATGCAAGTTATGCTTGGTGGTACACCTCGCATGAGCCGTTCATACGAAACAATTGAACGTAAAGGCGATGACTTTGATGCTGCTAAAGTTACTGATCTTAAAGATGCGATTTATCGCGTTATTAAGAACCCAACAGTTGCATCTAAATCGTTCTTAATCACTATTGGTGACCGTTCTATTACAGGTATGGTTGCACGTGATCAGTTTGTTGGTAAGTGGCAAGTTCCTGTAGCGGACGCTGCTGTTACAACAACAAGCTTAGTGGGTTACACAGGTGAAGCAATGGCAATGGGCGAACGTCCTCCAGTTGCATTGTTAAATCCTGCTGCATCTGCACGTTTGTCTGTAGCTGAATCTATTACCAACATCATGTCTGCAAAAATTGACCAAATTAGCGACATTAAATTGTCTGCGAACTGGATGGCTGCAGCAGGTCAACCGGGTGAAGACCAAGCATTATTCGAAGGCGTAAAAGCCATTGGTATGGAAATGTGTCCTGCTTTGGGTATCGCAATTCCTGTAGGTAAAGATTCTTTATCTATGCGTACCACTTGGAATGATGAAGGCGAAGATAAATCTGTAACATCTCCTATGACAGGTGTAATTACAGCATTTGCACCTGTAACAGATGTTCGTAAAACATTAACACCTGAACTTAAAGATATTGAATCTGTACTTGTACGTATCGATTTATCTAAAGGTCAGTTCCGTTTAGGCGGTTCGATTTTAGCTCAAGTTTATAAAGCAATTGGTTCTGTAACTCCAGACGTAGATAGCTTTGACGATTTCAAAGCATTCTTTGCATTGGTGCAAGACTGGAACAACCGTGGTTTGATTAAGGCTTACCATGACATTGGTGATGGTGGTTTAGTTGCGACTGTTGCAGAAATGATGTTTGCTTCACGCTTAGGTGTAGCGCTTGAAGATCAATCAGTTGCATCATTATTTGCAGAAGAAATTGGTGCGGTATTACAAATTTCTAAAGCAGATTGGGCAGCATTAGAAGCAGAAGTTGCAGCCTCTACATTGAAAGATGCCATTGCAGTTGTAGGTACTGTAAACAATACAGATACGTTAACTGTGAATGGTTTAAGCCTTGACCGTGCAGATTTACAAGTTGCTTGGACTGAAGTGTCTTACCAAATCCAACGTTTACGTGACAACGTAAAAACTGCGGAAGAAGAATTTGCTTTAATTACAGATAAATCTCACGCAGGTTTAATTGCAAAACCTACATTTGATTTGAACGAAGAAATTGAAGCACCGTATATCAATTCACGCCGTCCAAACATGATGATTTTACGTGAACAAGGCGTAAACGGTCATGTAGAAATGGCTGCTGCATTCGATAAAGTGGGCTTCAGCACTGTTGACGTTCACATGAGCGACTTACTTGCAGGTCGTATTAGCCTAGATGATTTCGAAGGATTAGTAGCTTGTGGTGGTTTCTCTTACGGTGACGTATTGGGCGCAGGCGGTGGTTGGGCTAAATCTGTATTGTTCAACCCTAAACTTCGTGATCAATTCGAGAAGTTCTTCAACCGTGACGAAACGTTCTCTTTAGGTATTTGTAACGGCTGTCAAATGTTGTCACAACTTGCACCACTCATTCCGGGTGCAGATAACTGGCCACGTTTCCACCGCAACGAATCTGAAATGTTTGAAGCTCGTGCTGTAAACGTTCGCGTTGAAAAATCGAATTCAGTATTGTTACAAGGTATGGAAGGTTCGATTTTACCAATCGCTGTTGCACATGGTGAAGGTCGTGTGGTTGCACCTGAATCTAGCATTGCTGCATTAAATGCTGGTAATCAAGTGATCTTGCGTTATGTAGATAGCCAAGGTAACCCAACTCAACATTACCCAATGAACCCGAACGGTTCTCCTGAAGCGATTTCAGGTGTGACATCTACAGATGGTCGTGCAACGATTATGATGCCTCATCCAGAACGTAACTTCCGTGCAGTTCAGCACTCTTGGAAACCTGAAGATTGGGATCAAGACGGTGCTTGGTTACGTATGTTCCGTAATGCACGTAAGTTTATTGGCTAATTTTAATTAAGTTTTTAAAAAGCCACCTTCGGGTGGCTTTTTTATTTTGTTTCAATTTAAATTTCTTTTTTTAATTCTCCCACTGGACTTGGTTTAGATTTTGCTTTTATATGGTAGTGAATAAGTATTTGTGTGATTTATGCACATTTTAGTCGCAATATAAAAGAAAGATGGATAACTAAACAATTTCAGTATCAACACTCAGGTATGAGGTGATGTCATGACGAAAACTTTTAAAATTATGGATAATAAGGCTGAGTTTAAGCAAAAAGGTTGGAAATTATTCGGAGCTGTTATTGTTATTCAGACCGTATTACTAAGTGCAAGTTATATATTGAATAGTTTCTAAACTTGGTTGTTAGTTATTATTGAGCAATCATTTTCTTGTTATAGATA
This sequence comes from Acinetobacter portensis, assembly GCF_023158935.1. Taxonomy (GTDB): domain Bacteria; phylum Pseudomonadota; class Gammaproteobacteria; order Pseudomonadales; family Moraxellaceae; genus Acinetobacter; species Acinetobacter faecalis. The sequence goes on along the minus strand of NZ_CP096120.1, from coordinate 1,657,920 downwards.
GTCTATTTTATTTTTGTAAAACTCAAGACCACCTTTAGGTGGTCTTGAGTTTTTATTTAAATTTCAAGTTGAATTTGTTTCAAAATAGCTTTTAAGGTATTTTCATAATCAAAAGCATTGTTGGTACTATCTTGATAACGCCAAGCGACATAACCATCTGGACGTACTAATACAGCACCCGATTCATGAACTTCAGATTTTGTATTCCAAGTACCATATACATCACGGTAATTTCGTGAACCAATTTGAATGACATCTAAATATGGTAAATTCAATGCTTCAACTGCTTGTTTCCAACCTTTGCCTGAAAGGCCAGTCAGTAAAGTAAAACGTCCATGACCTGTAATATCTAAAGTCGATAGTTTATTTCCATTGGAATCAATTAACCATGTATGAGGTACTTTGGCACCCGGACGTGTTGTTGCTTGTAAGTATAATTGTTCATCTTTTTCAAAGATTTCAGGTTGTGATTCATTAATGATGGCACTTGAACTATAACGTTGGTTTAGTTCAACACCTTGAGCATTAAACTCAAAGTTTTTAATTTCTAGAGCTTTATACAGTTTTTGACGAATTTCTGCACCTTGTTCATTTTCAGCAAAAATACGTTCCATCATCTGTGCTTGGGTGGTAACGCCTTGATCAAAGCCAAAAACTTCTTTTAAATGCTTATAATCAAAACGTGACTGGTTAGCACGCGCTACAATTTGTTTACCTACAGGTGCACGCTCATCCGTATAAGAATCTAATAATGATGTTTGAGCCCACCCTTTAAGAGCATAAGCCAATTTCCAACCTAAGTTAAATGCATCTTGCATACAGGTATTTGAACCTAAACCACTTGATGGTGGATGACGGTGTACGGCATCACCACCACAAAATACTCGACCTTTTGAGTACTCTGTCGCCCAAGTTTGGTTTACATACCAATAAGATAACTTTTGTATTTCTACATCTTGTATTTCTGCACCAACAAAAGCATTAAGACGTGCACGAACTTGTTCCTCTGTAACTTGTGGTTCACCTTTTGAAATATCGAAACCCCAACCCATAATCCATTCATTCCAAGGGGTGATAGCACGTAGTAAGCCCATGCCAAGATCACCAAAGCTCGCTTCAGGATTGACTATCCATTGCAAAATGGCAGGTCGATTTTTTACATACTGCGACAAATCAGCTTTAAACGTCACATATACTGTACCTGCACGTGCCATCACACCTTCAAGCGGGAGTTCAAGCTGTTCAAGCACTTTAGAGCGCGCACCATCCATCCCCACTAAATATTTTGCACGTAAATGAAATTCAGTGTTGGTAATGTGATTTAAAAATGTGGCTGTAACCCCATGTTCATCTTGCTCATGGGATAGATATTCAGTATTAAAGTTAAAAATTGCACCACGTTCACCTGCATTTTTAACCAATAATGCTTCCATTTTAGGTTGTATCAAATCCACTAATGGACAAGGACTTCCTTTAATATAATCGCCGTGACGCTCATCACCTGTGCCCCAAGCACTCATACGTGCAATTTCTTCACCAACTAAACTTGTGGTGATTAAGCTTTCACCCATTTGATCCCAAGGAGTGGCAATTTCTTTGACTTGTTCTTCAATACCTAAATCTCGTAAAACTTCCATCGCACGTTGATTGGTAATATGTGCGCGTGGACTATTAGCTAGCCAACTAAATTGGGTAAATAATTGAACTTTAATGCCATAATTGGCTAAGGCTAAACCTAAGGTTGCACCTGCAGGACCTGTACCAATAATTAGTACATCTGTGTCGTAATGTTGGGGCATCCTAAACTCCTCATTTATAGTAAAAGCACATTTGAAATTGTGCTCAGTTTAGGGAAATGTACTTTAGAGTTGTATGTGTATTGATTTAAACTATACATGCATTGGTATTTTGACTGCATGTTTAAATCATATAGTTATTTGGGAGAGTTAGGCATGGAGTTGCGACATTTACGCTATTTTATGATGGTGGCTCAAGAGCAGAGCTTTACCAAAGCAGCAGCAAAATTATTTACCGCTCAACCTTCGTTAAGTCAGCAAATTAAAGATTTAGAACAAGAAGTAGGTGTTCAATTATTTGAACGTTCAGCACGAAATGTTTTGCTGACCGATGAGGGACATGCATTTTTAACCTATGCTGAAGCAGCTTTAGAAAATGCAAAACAAGCAGTTGCTGCGGCTAGACAAGTTGCACAGGCAAAAAACAATCAAATTCATATTGGGTTTTTAAATGTGGCTGAATTAAAGGTAATGCCAAGTATTTTGCAGCAACTTAAACTGAATATGCCGAATTTAAAAATACATTTACATAGTTTGACTTGTACAGAGCAAATTCAAAAGCTGAAAAATGCAGAATTGGATGTAAGCTTTACACGATACGAATTAAAGCATGAAAATTTTGAAAATATTCAGGTGCTTAAAGAGCAAATTTATTTAGTAGGTGCATCGAGTCTGCATCCGTCTGATCGTGAGTTAAAATTACAAGAATTGAAAAATCATACCATTATTATGTGTGAACAAAATTCCTCTCCAGTTTTTTATGATGCATTGAACGCATTGATTGTTTTTGATCAGCTACGACACGATCAAATACTTTGGGTAACAAATGTGATGCAGCATTTAAACCTCATTAATATGGGAATGGGATTGAGTTTTGTTCCCGAATATTTATTGAAATTTTTAAATGATACTGTGAAAATTATTCCAACTGATATTTCTTTACCCCAATTGGGTTTATATGCTAGTTATTCACGGTCATCAAATAATGTTGCATTAAATATGCTTCATCGTGCCTTAACAAAAGTCGAAGAGTAAAAGGTGGTAAAGAAAATATGATGTTCAAACTGATTTATTTTGTTCCAGAATCTCACCTTGAATCTACCAAACTTGCTATTTTCGAAGCAGGGGCAGGTGGTTTAGGTAACTACGAACATTGTGCTTGGCAAGTGCTAGGAACAGGGCAATTTAAACCCGTAAAATGTGCAAATCCGTTTATTGGTGAACTTAATAAGTTGGAACAATTACCTGAATGGCGAGTAGAAACCATTGTGCCTGAAGAAAAAGCATCTGCGGTAGCTAAGGCCCTAAAAGCAAGCCATCCCTACGAAGAGCCTGCCTTTGAATTTTTACAAATTATAGAAATAAATTAGTTTTATTCAGTATCTATTTTTAGCTTAAATTTCTTTTGAATGTAGTTGTATAAAGGTCCGACTGTACTCATTACACCAATCATTCTAACCACATGAAATGCAGTTACCATTGGTACGCCTAAATGTAAAATTTTGGCAGTAAGTGTCATTTCTGCAACACCGCCTGGCGCTAAACCTAAAATTAAAGTAGGTAATGGAATATCTACAAAAAACAATAAAACATAGGCGCATATAAAGGCGAATAAAATACTTAATACATTGGCAAAAGCGACAACAGACATATAACGTGGTGCAGTTCTGAAAAAACTCTGACTAAATTTATTGCCCAATGACCATCCTAAAAATACCTGACCTAAATGCAAAATTGATGGTGGAATAGAAGATAATTGAATGCTATTGGCAGTTAAAAGAACAGCAACAAGTAAGGGGCCAAAAGTCCAAGGGTTTGGAAGTTTAAACTTTTTGAAAATAAAACAGCCCAATAAACATAAGGCAAATAGAATAAGAAAATTGAACCAATTTACAGGAATGCTTGAAATAGCAGATGTATTTGTACCGTGCCATCCCATAAATTTATAAAAAAATGGAATAAACACAACAACGAGCATTACACGTAAAGCATGTGTAGAAGCAACTTTATCTACACGTGCGGAATATTGCTCTGCTAAGTTAGACATTTCATTTGCACCACCCACAGCAGATGCAAACCAAGCTGTTTTAAAGTCTACATTTCCCCATTTATAAATAATACATGCGCTAAGTGCACCTAAAAACAAGGCAAAAACTAAACCCGAAATAAGTACTGCCCAGTGGCTTAAAACCACATGAATCATTTCTGGTGTGAAGTATAAACCTAAAGATAAACCAATAATGAGTAAACCAATTTGACGTGCAGATTTATGACACTCGATAGGTACATTGTTGATTTTTAAAAGTGCAGTTACAAATAAAGGGCCAAGGAGCCAAGGAATAGGCAAGTTGAGTTGTTGTGCTATAAATGCACCACAAAGGGCAAAACAAAAACTATAGAAATATTTGAAATAAAGCATGTAGTTTTTATACGCAGTTTAAAGAGGAGTATCAACATACAGTTTGTATATTGATACTCATTTTTAATTAAGCTGAAGTCGCGTTACGACGGTTACGGAAATAGCGGAATAATGGTAATACAATCATTAAACCCACAAGAATCCAAAGTACTTTTGTAATAGATCCGTTGAATAAAATAGACAGATCACCATGAGAAATAGAAAGTGCACGTCTTAAGCTAGATTCCATGAGTTCGCCAAGTACGAAACCTAGAATTAAAGCAGAAAGTGGGAAGTTCATTTTTCTTAAGAAGTAACCGAAAATACCTAATACCACCATTAATACAAGGTCGAATACTGTGCTGTGAATGGCGTAAACACCAACAAAGCTAACCGTTGCAATATAGCTAAATACTAAATAAATCATTACAGTAATCTTTAAATAATTTATCAATATCTTTAACTCTAAACTTATTTCGAATCGCCTTGACTCGCGACCACATATTTTCTATTGGATTTAAATCTGGACTATATCTAGGAAGCCACACAATGTAATGGCCCGCACAACGTACCAACTCCTGAAGTCTTTTCCCTTTGTGAAAGGTCGCATTGTCCATAATCAAAACACTGCTTTCTTTCAACTTAGGTAATAAATCCTGTTCAATCCAACATTCAAATACTTCTGTGTTCACTGAACAATTAAACACACCAACTGTCAGCAATCTATTTTCAATGATTGCACCGATCACATTACTGCAATTCTTCAACTGCCAGTTAAATTTACCTTCAGCACGTGTTCCTTGAAGGCTATAACTATGAGTTCTGGTACTTTCACTTTGAAAACCACTTTCATCTATGTAAATCAGAGGCAATTTCCCTTCTAAACACTCTATGAGATTTTGAAATTGCTGACGTTGATTTTGATCTGCTTTAGGATGCTTTAACGTCTTTTTTTACGCGATATTCCTGCGGCATGTAACGCATTAAATACCGCATGAGTGCTTACTCCTAAACGTTCAGCTCGCTCATACTGATAATCATCAGGATATTGTTCAACATCCTTCAATATTTGCTCTCTGCTAATTTTAGCTGGACGGCCAGGAATAGGTTTGTTTGTAGTGGACTTTTTCCAGTTCTGAATTGTCTGTATACAGATGTTAAAATGCTGTGCTGCTTTTCGCACAGACATTTCATCTCGAATCATAATTTCTATGACTTTGTCTTTAAAATCTTTTGAATATCCCATATCTCTATTGTTCTATAGTTTTTAGGATTTGGCTATAGAACAAAAAATAAGTGAAAAATAAATTTTATTTTGTTTTAATTTTAATCAGAAGTGGTTTTGACTTGAGTGAATAAATTTAATCTAGAAAACCCCATTATTTTCTAGAAAAATGAAAAATCATTTAAAATAGTTAAGTTAAATTGAGCATAAAAAAAGACCTATATTTTTTAATTATAGGTCTTTTAATTTAGACTTTTTGAATAAACAAGCTTCTGTCAAAACGATATTGCGGGAAGAAGACGCCATCATCCGCACGTTCACCAGCGCCAATAACCATAATAGGATATTGCTGATGGTTTAGTTTTAGCGTTTTAGCAACTAAAGGCTCATCGAAGCCTTCCATCATGCAACTGTCAAAGCCATAAGCACGTAAAGCGAGAACTAAGTTTTCACAAGCTAAAGCAGTTGTTTTAGTTGCCCAAAGTTTTGCATCATCTGTACTAAATGCTGTAACAGGTAATTGTTTATCTAAAGTACGTGCTAATTTGAAAGCTACTTTCTTAAAGTTACCTAGTGAATTAAAGTAACCAGTCTTATAGTTGTAGGGAATAAACGTGTAATATTTTTTCACCATTGCAGGAACTTCAGGCAATGGGAACTCGTTAATATTACGTTTTGCCATTTCATCTATACGGTCTGTACGTGCAACACAAACAATAAGTTCAGATGCAGTTTTTGCAGCAAGTTGCCCCAAACATGCTTTAACAATTTGCTTTTTCTTTGCTGCATCTTGAACAACGTAAAAAGTCCAAGGTTGCAAGTTTGATGAGTTAGGTGCAAGTAAAGCTAAATCTAAACATGCATTTAATACATCTTCAGGAATTGGCCTGTCTGTAAATTTACGCACAGAACGTCGACTTTCTACAACTTTACGGAAGTTATCAACATCAATATCTTGTGGGGCAGCTTCGTAATAGCGTTTCTTTTCAGTATTAGACATAAGTTTTAAACATCACTCAACAAAAAATGCACCTCAAGCATAAACCTTTGGTGCATGAAAAGATTAATTAAATTGAGAAAAATCTGGTTTGCGCTTTTGCATAAATGCAGCAACCGCCTCTTTCATTTCAGGTGATGAAACACGTTGCATGAAAATTTCAGCTTCATGATCAATACAACCTACAATTTCTTCTAAATTATGTTTCATAAGAGCTTTTGTTTGACGTAAAGAAGCTAATGGTAATGCTGCTAATGTTTGTGCTTGCTTTTGAGCTGTTGCATAAACATCTTCTTCAATGCTATTTACAATGCCTGCATTTACTGCTTTTTCGCTATTAAATTTCTGCGCTGTAAACAATAATTCGGCAGCTTTATGATAGCCCGCTTGTTGAATCAGTAATTTACTTGAAGCGCCTTCAGGCGATAAACCTAAGCTTACAAAAGGAATTTGGAATAGGGCAGTATTATCGCTATAAACAAGGTCTGCATGTAAAAGGATAGTCACACCAATACCAATAGCTACACCACGAACAGCAGCAATTAAAGGTTTAGAAAAACGAGCAGCAGATTTTAATACTACAAAAGGAGGAGCATCGCCTGCTTTACCTTGTAGTGGAGATTGAATAAATCTCATAAAATCTTGCATGTCGTTGCCAGCGCTAAAGTCGGCATCTTGACCACGTAAAACAACAACACGAACAGCATTATCTAAATCTGCTTGATCTAAAGCTTCGGCAATTTTTAAATATAATTCGCCGTAAACAGCATTCTTTGCTTCTGGGCGGTTAATGGCTAAAGTCAGTACACCATTTTCTAAAGTGGCATTTAAATGTTGATGAGGCTGTTGAATACAACTGAGTGTCATCGTACTATCCTTGCTTTAAACTTAATTTAATTTTATCGCTCATTATGTCGCATATTTTAAATATGGACACAACTCATGAGTCATAAAAAGTCAGATCTGCTATGAATTATAAATTTGATTATCTCGTTTTTATTGGTCGATTTCAGCCTTTTCATTTGGCGCACATGGAAACCATTAAAATTGCATTAGAACACAGTCAAAACGTGGTTTTGGCGTTGGGTTCGGCACAAAATGAACGAAATATTAAAAACCCTTTTTTAGCAACTGAACGTGAAAAAATGATTTTGTCTAACTTTTCGGAGGTAGATCAAAAGCGCATTAAATTTGTTCATGTTATTGATGTTTATAATGATGAAAAGTGGCAGAAATTAGTTAAATCTTTAGTTGCAGATGTGATTGGCGGACATTCAAAAGTTGGACTCATTGGGCACTTTAAAGATGATTCATCTTATTACTTAAAGTTTTTCCCTGAATGGGAGATGGTTGAGCTTGAAAGTTTAGAAGGTTCAATGTCTGCAACACCTGTACGAGAAGCGTATTATCGTGGGGAAATTCAACAAGATGCATTTCCTGAAGGCACAATTCAATTTTTAGAACAATTTCAAAAAACTAAAATTTATGAAAAATTAGCACAGAAATTTGGCACACAAGATAAATCGAATATTACCGAATAACTTTTAAATACCCTTTAAAAGCCATCTGAATTGATGGCTTTTTTAGTTTTGAATCATAATATTTTGCGCTTGTTGTACCAAAACATGAGTTAAAATTTTTAATGGTTCAGACTGTTGTTTCCAATGGTGCCAATACAAATTAACATCCGTTTCTGCACTTGGAATAAGGTTAATGAGTTTACCTTGCTTTAATTCATTTTGAATTTGTATTTCAGGTACCATTCCAAAGCCTAAACCCAAAGAAATTGCTTCTGAAAATGCCGCAGCAGAAGGAATAAAATGATAAGGATAACTTTGTATATTTAAGCCAAATAATTTCACAATAACATCTGAATGTAATTGATCTTTATCATTAAAAATAACAGCAGGTGCATGTCTTAAACTTTCACGAGTTACACCATTTTTAAACCATATGCGTTGAAATTCTGGCGTTGCGACCATTAAATATCGCATTGCACCAAGCTTATGCGTAATACAACCCTTCATATTACTTGCTTCAGAACTAATACATGCATTCACAACGCCTGTTTCCATCAGTTGATGTGTTTGTGATTGATCATCAATCATAAGGTTGATGGTAATTTTTTCTTGTATTAAGGTGGGTTGAATAGTAGCTAATAGCCATGTTTCAAGTGAATCTGCATTGGTTGCAATATTCAGTTTATAAAAGGATGAATCTTCAGATTTGCCCTTGAGTTGTTGTAATAAATTTTGCTCCATGAGGCGTTGATGTTGTAAATGCTCAAGCAAAGTTTGACCCATTGCGGTTACTCGACAAGGGCGCTCTCTTAAAATAAGTGTATGACCCAGTTGTTTTTCTAAGCTTTGAACACGTAGCGTGACAGCGGAGGCGGTAATGTGTAAGCGGATTGCAGCTTGTTCAAAACTTCCTGTTTCAACTACAGCTAAAAAAGCTTCACAAGATTTGTGTGGGAGCATTACTAATCCTTAAAAATATTTAGTTATGTTGATATTTTCTTAATAATACTTAATTTTAAAAAAATTACGAGATAATCCGTCGCATATTAAAATGACGGTGAACAAAATGCTAAGTACAGCTCTTCAAGGATTTTTAGTCAGCATTGGATTGATTATTGCAATTGGTGCGCAAAATGCATTTGTGTTGAAGCAAGGTTTAAAACGAGAACATATTTTTTGGATTTGCTTAATTTGTGCAATGTCAGACGCCATTTTGATTTTTTCAGGTGTTTTTGGTTTTGGGCAAGTTGTTCAAAGTCATACGGGTTGGGTAGATATTGCAAAATACGCAGGTGCAATTTTTCTATTTTTATACGGTTTACAGCATTTTTATCAAGCTTTTGTTAAAAAGCATAGCTTAGAAGCGGGCGGTAAAGATGAATCTAGTTTACTTCGTGTTTTGCTCATTTGTTTAGCATTTACATGGTTAAACCCGCATGTGTATTTGGATACAGTCATTTTAATTGGTGCGATTTCTACACAAATTAATGGTGATAAAACACATTTTGCAGTCGGGGCGAGTTTAGCTTCATTTATATTCTTTTTTAGTTTGGGTTATGGGGCGAAATTTTTACAGCCATTGTTTAAAGATTATAGAGCTTGGAAAGTTTTAGATGTGTGCGTTGGTTTCTTGATGTGGGGAATTGCGTATTCGTTGGTTTCTTAAATAAAAAAGCAGGATCATTGAGTTATCCTGCTTTTTTATTTAAAAGGGTGATTTTATTAAGCCTGAAGTGCTTTTAAATCTTCTAAAACTTGTTCAGCATGACCTGCTGCTTTTACTTTACGGTATTCTTTAACCAATTTACCGTTATGGAAAATGAACGTAGAACGCTCAATACCCATCACTTTTTTGCCATACATATTCTTTTCTTTAATTACATCAAAATGCTGGCAAAGTGCTTCTTCTTTATCACTAATTAAATTAATCGTGAGATTTTGCTTTTCTGTGAAGTTTTGGTGCGCTTTAACAGAATCACGAGAAACACCAAAAATAGTAGTATTTAAAGCATCAAATTGATCTTTCAAACAAGAAAAACCAACGGCTTGCGTAGTACAACCTGGAGTAGAATCTTTAGGATAAAAATAAACAATTAACCATTCTGTAGGCACTTCAGTTAAATTAATTTCACCCGTAGTTGTAGGGAGAACTTGATTAAGCAAACTTAATTGAGATGACATATGAATACTCTAAAATTCTGAATTATGGTAATGATCATACTGAATGTAGCTTAAAATTGGTAAGACTTTTCAGATAATTTTTATTCTAAAATATTTTATTTAGACATTAAAAAAGCCACATGATGTGGCTTTTTTAGCATAACTTATTTCTGTTGTTGTAACTTAGCAAGTTTAGCTTCTAAAGCTGTACCTAAGCACGCTTTAATTTTTGGTTGCTCAGTTTTCGCGAAACCTTGCATCGCTGTTGCAAAGCGTTTTTGATCTTTCGCATTTTGGGCACCTTGAAGTTCCCATTGTAGCGATTGAGACATACGACCTTGAGATTCAACATTACATTTACAAAGCTTATTCACTTCTTCTTTGCTTAATGCTTTTAAAGCGCCAGCTTTAGTTTGTTCATCTACACAAACACCAATTAAACCTTGTTTGATGTTATTACTTTTATAAGCAGCAGCCATTTTTGCTTGTTGATCTGCTGCTGGAGCTGCGAAGCTAGCAGCTGAGAAAAGTGCAGAAATAGCAAGAACACTTGAAAGAAAAATCTTTGATTTCATAAGGTTGGAATTCCTATTAAGCTGGAATATAACGAGTTGGATCTGTAATGCCTGCTTCTACAAAACCTTGTTTGCGTAAACGGCAGCTATCACATACACCACAAGCTCGTCCTTGGTCATCTGCTTGGTAGCAAGATACGGTTTGGCTATAGTCTACGCCATGCTCTACACCTAATCTAATAATATTTGCTTTAGATAGGTTTAAAAGCGGTGTTTCAAATTTAAGCGGTTTGCCTTCTACGCCTACCTTTGTAGCAAGGCGAGCCATATTCGCAAAAGCTTCAATAAACTCAGGACGGCAGTCTGGGTAACCTGAATAATCTACAGCATTAATACCAATAACAATTGCTTCTGCTTCAAACACTTCCGCTGCCGCTAAAGCATAAGAAAGGAAAATCGTGTTGCGTGCAGGAACGTAAGTAATTGGAATGCCTTCTTGTTCATGATCAGGCACAGAAATATTATGGTCTGTAAGCGCAGAACCACCTAAATTTCCTAGGTCGATATTAATAATACGATGTTCTACACCTGCGCGTTCAGTTAATGCTTGAGCAGCAACCAATTCTGTCGTTGAACGTTGACCATACATGAAGCTTAGTGCAATACATTCATAGCGAGCTTGAGCCCAAGCTAAACATGTCGTTGAATCTAAACCACCTGACAACAATACAATCGCACGAGGGCGCATATTAAATCTCCAAAAAAATAAATTAGTTTCAGATTTCTTTCATAAAATTCTTTAATTTTTTCACTGAATAAGCATGGAAAAAAGAATACAAACTTTATGAAAAAAGTCTATTAACGACCAGTTTCGTCATTCCAAAGTAGTTTATGCAACTGTAATTGGAAACGAACAGGGAGATGGTCTTCTAAAATCCATTGTGCCAAATCACGGGCAAGTTGAGGTAAGCGAACAGCACCTTTTTCTACTGCAAAAGCAGGGGAAAACCAAACAGTGCTTACTTTTTCGTTTAGTTTATATTGCTCAACTTGTTGTTTAGACCATTCATAATCTTCACGGTTACAAATCACAAATTTGATTTGGTCATGTTGAGTTAAGTGATCTAAATTTGAAAGCAAGTTTCGTGCAACTTCACCAGAAGTTGGTGTTTTTAAATCTAAAACTTTAGATACACGTGGGTCAACTTTAGAAACGTCTAAAGCACCACTTGTTTCTAAAGATACTTCACAGCCTAAATCTGCTAAACGTTGCATTAATGGTAAAGCATTTGGTTGTGCCAGTGGTTCGCCACCAGTTACACAAATATACGGTGTTTTAAAATCTAATGTTGTTTGAATAATTTCATCTAAAGATTGGCGCTCACCACCTTCAAATGAATACGTTGTATCACAATAAGTACAACGTAAAGGGCAACCTGTTAAGCGAATAAATACAGTTGGCAAACCTGCTGCATTTGCTTCACCTTGTAATGAATAAAAAATCTCCGTAATGCGTAACCCCGCAGACGGATCAGAAACAGGAATAGCGGAAGATCGGAGAGTAGTCATAACAAAATTAACCAAGGAAGATGTAGCACTATAAAAATAAAAATCCCTACGATCATGTCTGATCGTAGAGACGAGGAACAGTTAAAGTTCCGCAATCTATTTAATGAAGAAGATTAATCTTCACGTAATAAGTCATTCAAGCTAGTTTTTGCACGAGTTTTCGCATCTACTTTTTTCACAATAATTGCAGCGTATAAGCTGTAAGTACCGCATTTAGATGGAAGGCTACCAGAAACAACAACAGAACCCGCAGGAACACGTCCGTAATGAACTTCACCTGTTGCACGGTCATAAATCTTAGTCGATTGACCAATGAACACGCCCATTGAAATTACAGAACCTTCTTCAACAATTACGCCTTCAACAATTTCAGAACGCGCACCGATGAAACAGTTATCTTCAATAATAGTAGGGTTCGCTTGAAGCGGTTCAAGAACACCACCAATACCAACACCGCCAGACAAGTGAACGTTTTTACCAATTTGAGCGCAAGAACCAACAGTTGCCCATGTATCTACCATTGTGCCTTCATCAACATAAGCACCGATGTTTACGTAAGATGGCATAAGTACAACATTTTTAGCTTGGAAAGAACCTTTACGAGCAACAGCAGGAGGTACTACGCGTACACCAGCAGCTTTAAATTGCTCTTCAGTCCAATCGCCAAATTTAGTATCAACTTTATCATAGAAGCGAAGATCACAAGCTTCCATTGGTTTGTTGTCATTCAATTTAAAAGATAATAATACTGCTTTTTTAATCCATTGATGAACAACCCATTCACCATTGATTTTTTCAGCGACACGTAAAGAGCCGTTATCTAAGCCAGCAATAACTTCTTCAACAGCTTGACGAATTTCAGTAGAGCAATCCGTTGCTGTAAAATTGGCACGGTCTTCAAACGCTTGTTCAATGATAGTTGAAAGCTGAGACATGATCTTCGTTCCAGAAAAAAATTTTCAAAGATTTTACACTAAATTGATCAAGAAAATGTTCTAAAACAGTATTCGCTTTGAATTTATTCGTAAGTTTTTTATTTTTTAGAGGTATAAAACAGAATAAGGTTCGATGCTCTATATTTCTTCATAATTGTACGAAAAAGTATACTAATCACGTAAATGGAAACAAAAAACAAGCAAAAGGTGATCAAAAAATAGCTTTTTATAATCTATAGTAAATTTGTTGGTTATTCACATGAATCCAGATTTAAGACAATTTTGCACTTAATGGAGTATTAAATGAAATATTTAAAAACAGCTTTAGTTGCATCGGTTTTAACAACGGCAGCAGGTACTACAATGGCTGACGGTGCAGTAATTAAAGATGGTTATGTTTTCGAACAGAATAAATTAATTCCAACGGGTGCGCGTGCTGAAGTTGGTACAACGGGCTACGGTGGAGCAATTCAGTGGACTGCAAGCCCTTATGTAGGTCTTTCGCTGGGTTATAACGGTGGTAATATTTCTTGGCGTGATGATTTATCCGTAAACGGCACTAAATATGATGTCGATATGGACAATAATAACGTTTACTTAAATGCGGAAATTCATCCTTGGGGCACAAGCGATAATCGTTGGGCTCAAGGTACATACTTTGCGGCAGGTGTAGCATACTTAGATAATGACTATGATTTATCTCAGCGTTCTAAAGATGGTAATGTGAAACTCAATGGAACAAACTATAGTTACAATGGTGAGCTACGCGGTCAAATGAACTATAAAAACAATATCGCACCTTATGTAGGTGTTGGTATTGCACCTAAATTTGGTAAAAACTGGGGTGTATTTGGTGAAATTGGTGCCTACTACACTGGGAATCCAACAGTTAATCTAGATGCAGACGGTACTTTTATTAATGCAAAGGGTGGTAGTGCTGAAGCAGATTTAAAGGCTGAACAGCAAAAAATTGCCAACGATGATAAATATGCTTGGTTACCCGTTGGTAAAGTTGGTGTGAATTTCTATTGGTAATTTAGAAATTTTTACGCAATAAAAAAGAGGCTATTTAGCCTCTTTTTTATATTTAAAGAAATAGGATTAATCTTCAGGATAAGCCATTTTCTTTAATGATTTTATATCTGTTTCTGGTGAGCATAAAGAAATAAATTCGTAGCCATATCCACGAAGTAAATGACCTTTACGAACCGCAATCCATGTTGTATTTACACCAAAAATATCGGTTGGAATTTGTTTTAAGCGGTGGTCACGTTCAGCATCATATGCAACATCGTTGACAATACCAACGCCCATACCAAGTTCAACATAAGTCTTAATTACATCGGCATCTAAAGCTGACATTACGATATCAAAATCTGCACCAGATTCTTCAAATGCTTTATCAATTTTAGAGCGACCTGTGAAACCACCATGATAAGTAATAATAGGATATTCGGCTAAATCTAGAATTGAAATATCATTTTTTTGAGCCAATGGGTGGCTTTGCGGCGTAATAATACTATGTTGCCAGTTATAGAATGGAACACTAGCAAGATTACTTTCAGTGGTTAAAGACTCTGTTGCAATACCAATATCGGCTTCACCTTGTAATAACATTTCTGTAATTTCAACAGGGCTTGCTTGTTGCAAAATTAAGTGAACTTTAGGGAACTCTTTTTTGAATTTATTTACAATAGGCGGTAACACATAACGCGCTTGAGTATGCGTTGTTGCAATGGTCAGCGTACCTTCATCCACTCTATTAAAATCATCTGCAAGACGTTTAATATTGTCTGCATCTACCAACATTCGTTCTACGATACCAAGTAAAGATTGACCAGGTTCTGTTAAGCCAAGTAAGCGTTTACCTTTACGAATGAAAAGTTGTACGCCTAATTCATCTTCTAAATCTTTAATGTGTTTACTCACGCCAGATTGCGAAGTGTATAAAGCTGCAGAAGCTTCGGTAAGATTGTAATTTTGTCTTACCGTTTCTCGAATGATTCGTAGTTGTTGGAAATTCATTATCTTTGTTCCCTTTATGCGAGTGGGGTTTTAGCCCCACTCTAAAGTCTTAAGCGACTTGATTTTCAAATAAATGCAATGCTGTTGCGCTTAACCAAACAGTTTGGTTAGGGCGGAATTGGTGTCGTTTTGCTTCATCAGGTGTTAATGTAATTTCAATTAAATTGCCTTGACGATCGTTTAATTCTGCAATGACTTTACCCGCAATCCAAACTTCACGTATGAAAGTTGCTTGAATGGCATTGTCTTGAGGCTGTGCATGAATACGTAATTCATCTGGGCGAGCAAAAGCAATCACACTACCTTCAGGTGCTTTGTTTAAGCTGTCAAGTTGAATTCGATCTTCACCAATTTGAATCACACCATTTTGGTTGTGTCCTTCAAAACGGTTTGCTTGACCCAAAAAGTCGAATACAAAAGGTGTTGCAGGTTTTTCGTAAACTTCACGAGGTGAACCAATTTGCTCAACATTACCTTTGTTCATCACAATAATTTGGTCTGCAACTTCAAGTGCTTCTTCTTGGTCGTGTGTTACGAAAATAGAAGTGATATGAAGTTCATCATGTAATGTACGTAACCAACGACGCAACTCTTTACGAACTTTAGCATCGAGCGCGCCAAATGGTTCATCTAGTAAAAGTACGCGAGGTTCAACAGCTAAAGCGCGTGCAAGCGCAATACGTTGACGCTGACCACCTGAAAGTTGAGCAGGGTAACGATCTGCCAAGAAACCAAGTTGCACTAAGTCTAAAAGACGAGTTACACGCTTTTTAATTTCAGCTTCTGAAGGGCGAGTTGCACGTGGGCGAACACGTAAACCAAAAGCAATGTTGTCAAATACAGTCATATGACGGAACAATGCATAATGTTGGAATACAAAACCAACTTCACGTTCACGAACATGAACATTGGTTGCATCTTCACCTTCTAAAATAACCTGACCGCCATCTGCAGATTCTAAACCTGCAATAATACGAAGTAATGTTGTTTTACCACAGCCAGATGGACCAAGCAGTGCCACCAATTGACCATCTGGAAAATCTAAAGAGATGTTGTTAAGTGCATGGAATGCACCAAAATGTTTTTCAATATTTTTAACTTGAATACTCATGAGGTCATTCCTTAAGCTTGTGCATCTTCATTGCGTTTATCTTGTTTCTCTTGGCGAATCTCAACCCATGTTTTCAAAATTAGGGTCACAATTGCGAGTAGCGCCAACAGTGAAGAAACAGCAAATGCAGCACTGAATGTATATTCGTTATATAGAATTTCTACGTGTAATGGCAATGTATTGGTTTCACCGCGAATGTGCCCTGAAACGACAGACACCGCACCAAATTCACCCATTGCGCGCGCATTACATAGAATGACACCGTAGATTAAACCCCATTTAATATTTGGTAGGGTTACTTTCCAAAAAGTTTGCCAACCTGAAGCACCAAGGACAATTGCAGCTTCTTCTTCTTCTGTACCCTGAGCTTCCATAAGTGGAATAAGTTCACGGGCAACAAAAGGAACAGTAATAAATACAGTTGCAAGAACAATGGCAGGAACGGCATATAGGATTTTAATGTCGTTGTCCATGAGCCAACCGCCCATCCAACCTTGTGTACCAAAAATGAGAACAAGCATTAAGCCTGCAATAACAGGTGACACAGAGAAAGGCATATCAATAATTGTGGTTAAAATAGATTTACCACGGAAGTTAAACTTCGCAACACACCATGCCGCTGCTACACCAAATACAACGTTCATTGGTACTGCAATAACCGCAGTTAGGAGCGTTAATTTCACAGCAGATAAAGTATCTGGATGCACAAGTGATTGGAAATAAACGCCAACACCTTGTTTAAATGCTTCTACAAATACCAATATTAACGGCAGAATTAAGCAACTTAAAAAGAAAATAAGAGCAATTGTGAGCAGTGTATAACGTACCCAAGTTGGTTCACGTGTTGCATCACGCGACTGTAACTTTTCTGCTAAAGCAAAGCTGTTCGTATTCATCGAGCAGTTCTCCCTGTACGACGACTTGCCCAAGCTTGTAATAAGTTAATAAAGAACAAAATTACAAATGAAAGCACAAGCATAACCACTGCAATTGTTGTTGCGCCTGCATAATCATATTCTTCTAAACGAGAAATAATCATGAGTGGCGAAATTTCAGTTTTAAATGGCTGGTTACCTGCAATGAAAATTACCGAACCATATTCACCAACACCACGAGCAAATGCTAGAGCAAAGCCTGTAATAAGTGCAGGGAATAAAATAGGTAAAATCACTTTAGTAATAATTTGGAAACGACTTGCCCCCAAAGCAGAAGCTGCTTCTTCAAGTTCAGTTTCTAAATCTGCAAGTACAGGTTGAACTGTACGTACAACAAAAGGAATACCAATAAAAATAAGCGCAAGGGTAATACCAATAGGGGTATAAGCCACTTGAATACCAATTGGTTCAAGATATTGACCAATCCAACCTGTAGGTGCATAAAGCGATGTTAGTGCAATACCTGCAACCGCAGTTGGGAGTGCAAAAGGTAAATCGACTAAAGCATCTACAATACGTTTGCCAGGAAAGTTATAACGCACTAAACACCAAGCGAGTAATAAACCAAAAACAACGTTAATTACGGCAGCAATAATGGCTGCGCTAAAACTGAGTTGTAATGATTTTAAAATACGTTCAGATGTTAAGATTTCCCACAAACCATCCCATCCGATACCCATTGATTTTATAAAAACCGCAGACAGGGGAATAAGAACAATTAACGACAAATAAGCTAGGGTAAAGCCTAGGGAAAGACCAAATCCTGGCAGCACTCGGGATCGCTGCGACATGATTACTCCTCAAAAAGAGAGAACTGACTAAAATGAGTCAGTGAAATAAATAAATTGAAAACAAGCATAGTTTGCAGGCTTTAAATAGCAAATTTAAAAAAATACTTGTTTACATCAGAAATATTGATATGTTTCGGTGGCTTTTCTGAAATGAGATATTTTTCTAACTCAGGAAAAGCACCAAAACCAGATGCAACATTAATATGTCCAACTTGACCCAAGTTCACGGGGTTTAAATTCCAAGCCTTAGCTAATTGCAAAGCATCTTGAAATTCTAACCACGGATCATTTTCACTAATAATTAAATGTGTTGGCGCAAGTATCTTTAACTGATGAAAATAAGCTTGATAGTCGTTTTGGCTATCTCGTGCAAAGCCTGCATTTCCAAAACGTGCAGGGTTTGCAGGTGCAACTAAAACTAAGTTTTTCACTTTGCTATTTAGTTCAGGATGTTGTGCTAATGCAGCAACAGTCGTTAAGCAACCAAAACTATGTGCAACAATTTGAATATCATCTTTAATTGGTGCAACAGTTTTAACAAACTCTGCAACCCAGTCTTTTAAAATGGGTAAATTCCAATTGCTTTGTTGAACGCGAGAGCAAGATGACATGAGCTGTCTTTGTAATATAGATTGCCAATGGTTGTGTTCACTACCACCAACACCTGGAACAATTACGGTATGTGTCATGATCTTGCTCCTTAACTCAGTGCATTACTTCGCGCTATTTGCTTTAACAATTTGATCGAACACACCGCCATTTTCAAAGTGCGCTTTTTGAACTTTTTCCCAGCCACCAAACTCTTTATCAATCGTTACAAGTTTTAATGGTCTAAAAGTGGTTTTATATTTGGCTAAAGTTGTTGTATTACGTGGACGATAAAAGTTACGTGCAGCAATTTCTTGACCTGCAGGTGAGTACAAGTAATTTAAATAGCCTTTTGCTAAGTTTAAATTGCCTTTTTTCGCAGCATTCTTTTCTACAATAGCAACAGGTGGTTCTGCCAAAATTGAAAGAGATGGTGTCACAATTTCAAACTTACCTGGTTGTTCACGAATTGCTAAATGTGCTTCGTTTTCCCATGCAAGTAGAACATCGCCAATACCACGTTCTGCAAATGTTGTGGTTGAACCACGTGCGCCAGAATCGAGTACTTTTGTATTTTTATAAATTTTACGTACAAATTCTTGAGCAGTTTGATCATTTCCACCTGCTTGATGTTTTGCCCAAGCCCAAGCGGCTAAATAGTTCCAACGTGCGCCACCTGAAGTTTTAGGGTTAGGTGTAATAATGCCAACATTTGGTTTAACTAAGTCTCCCCAATCTTTAATGCCTTTAGGGTTGCCTTTATGCACCAAGAAAACAATTGTAGATGTATAAGGTGTCGAGTTTTGAGGAAGTTTTTTCTGCCAATCTGAAGGTAATAATTTTGCTTTTTCTGCAATTACATCAATATCTGCTGCTAAAGCTAAAGTCACAACGTCAGCATCTAAACCATCAATTACAGCACGTGCTTGTTTGCCCGAACCGCCGTGTGATTGTTTGAAGTTAATTTTTTGACCTGTACGGCTTTCCCAGTATTTTCCAAACTGCTTGTTTACGTCTTCGTATAATTCACGAGTTGGATCATAAGACACGTTTAAAAAGTCTTTCGCAGCAACAGAAAATGAAGTTGCAGAAATGACAGCGGCAAGTAAACCTAGTTTTAATTTTGATGAAACACTCATGACAACCTCAATATTATTAATGTTTTAAACATGGGTGCAGAATAGCGATTATCTTTATGCAGAAAAAATAATTTAAAATGAATTTTATATGAAAAAAAAAGATAAAGTAAGTGCGTGTAAAAAATGCTTATTTTTAAAATTGTTTGAATAATATGTGAATATCAGGCAAAAATAGCTTAGTTAAATGTATGTGTAAGTAAGAAATGAATTGGTCATTTCTAAACAGGTTCAACATCTAAAGATTTATGGGATATGCGATATATGCAATGTTTTAAAAATGCTCAACCAGTTTTAGATATTTCATTGCTAGATCGTGCATTTCATTATGGTGATGGTTGTTTTACCACAGGTCGTATTCGAAACAATGTCATTGAACTAGAAGACTTACATTTAGCGCGCTTAAAGCTTGCGTGTGAAAAACTTCATTTAAATGTCAATTTAAAACTAATTAATCAAAGTATAGAAAAGTTAAAACTAGAACATCAAACTTTAAATGGAACTTTTAAAATTGTAATAAGCAGAGGTGAAGGGCAACGTGGATATAGCTTGCCTGAGCATGAAGCGGATTTTTGGTTTTATTTTTATTCTAAAGAAACTCAAGACTTTCAGTACGAATTAATACAAGCAGGTGTTTTAACGCAATCTATTGGTTTGCTTGCACCAAATTTGGTTGGCGTGAAAAGCTTAAATCGTTTAGAACAAGTGCTCTTAAAAAAAGAAGCAGATGAAAAAAAATGGGCAGAAGCTTTAGTAACTGATATTCAAGGTTCTGTGATTGAAGGTGTGAGCAGTAATTGCTTTGTGCGAATAAACAACACGTGGATTACACCAGAACTTCGCTATAATGGCGTTCATGGTATTATGCGCACGGAAATTCTTCAGCGCATGAAGCAACAAGGAATCTCTTGTGAGCAACGCCGTATAGATCAGAATGAAATTCCAAATATTCAAAGCCTATTTTTCTGCAATGCATTGAGTCCTATGAAAATAGTGACAGAATTGAATACTGAACAGTTAAATACGCAAGCTTGTATTGATTTATTTCACCATCTTCAATTAAACCAGATTCTCTAATATGTCTAAACCAAAGCCAAAAGTTAAAAAGAAAACGACAAAATCATCATCAGTCGTTTCAGCTAAAACTATTTTAATGACAGCCCTTTTTTGTGCTGTTGTAGTGGCGGGTGTACTTTGGAGTAGTCTATTTAAGGATTATCCTGTAGATGCTCCAAAACAAAGACTTATTATTAGCAATGGCGATACTTACACAGGTCTTATTGACGATTTAGCGCATGAAGGCAAAGTAAATTTCCCAATTGTATTGAAGCTTTATCAAAAGTTTATGATTCATGACACTTTAAAAGCAGGTGTTTATGAAGTTCGTAAAGGCATGAGTGTGCGTCAAGTATTAGATATGATTTCTAATATTGATAATGCGGACATGAATCGTGTTCAAGTCATTGAGGGAACCACTTTTAAGGATTTAATTAACTCACTTCGAAAAAATCCTTTGGTTAAAAATGAAGTGAGTCATTTATCAAATGCAGAAATTTTAAAAGCTTTAGATATTCCTTTTGACCACCCTGAAGGCTTATTTGCGCCAGATACGTATTTCTATGATAAAGGCGAGTCTGATAAAACCATTTTACTCGATTTATATAAACGTCAAATGCGAGCTTTAGATGAGGCGTGGGAAAATAGAGAAGAGAATCTGCCTTATAAAAATAAATATGAAGTGCTGATTATGGCTTCAATTATTGAAAAAGAAACCAATGTAGATAGCGAGCTTGCACAAGTTTCAGGTGTATTTGAACGTCGTTTAAAATTGGGGATGCGTCTGCAAACAGATCCAACCGTTATTTATGGAATGGGTGATCGTTACAAAGGTAATATTACACGTAATGATTTACGCACAATGACGCCATACAATACCTATAGAATTAATGGTTTACCGCCAACGCCA
The DNA here is from genome assembly GCF_023158935.1 of Acinetobacter portensis. Lineage (GTDB taxonomy): Bacteria > Pseudomonadota > Gammaproteobacteria > Pseudomonadales > Moraxellaceae > Acinetobacter > Acinetobacter faecalis. The sequence continues at coordinate 1,636,253 of NZ_CP096120.1, read as the reverse complement.
ATTTCTTTGCCAAGTAAAAAAGCAATTGAAGCGGTGTTGCATCCAGATAATTCAGACAATATTTATTTTGTGGCAACAGGAAAAGGCGGTCATAAATTTACCAGTAATTTAGCTGACCATAATCGTGCGGTTCAAGAATATTTGGCTGTCATCAGATCTAAATAATGAGGAATAAAAATGTTTATTAGTTTTGAAGGGACAGAAGGTGTTGGTAAAACAACGTTAATTCGCCGTATTTATGAATATTTAGAACAACAAAATAAAGATATTGTACTTACCCGTGAGCCGGGTGGAACACCAATGGCAGAACAAATTCGTTCGCTATTGTTGTCTGTAAATCACGAAGAAAAAATGTGTAATGACACAGAACTTTTGTTGATGTATGCAGCACGAGCGCAGCATTTAGATTTGGTGGTGATACCTGCTTTAAATGCAGGAAAAACGGTACTTTGCGATCGCTTTACAGATGCAAGTTTTGCTTACCAATGTGCAGGTCGAGGTTTAAGCCAGGAGAAACTTGTACTTTTAAATGAAAACTTTGTAACGCGTATGCCAGATTTTACATTTTGGCTAGATGCGCCTATTGAAATTGGTATGACTCGTGCAAGAGAGCGTGGCGCACTTGATCGCTTTGAACAAGAGAAAGTTACTTTCTTTGAGAAAGTAAGAACGGGTTATGCAACTCTAGCAGAGCGTCATCCTGAACGTATTAAGCGTTTAGATGCGACGCAAACAGCAGATCAAGTTTTTGAACAAGCTTTGGCATATTTAAAATCTGCATAGTCAAATTTTAATATCTAGCTATTTCATTAAATCCTTTATAGTAAAGATTCTATAAGGGATTTTTTAATAACAATGAAAAGTAATAAAGCGGAAATTATTGAATTTTTAAAACATGATTTTCCACAAAGTTTGGTTAATTGTGAAATTGAAGATGTCTTTTCGAAAGGCTCTCGCCTGATTTATAAAGTTGATCAGGAACAGCTCAGACCTGGTGGAACGGTATCTGGCCCTACGATGATGACGCTTGCAGATTTAGCACTTTATGTCGCAATTTTAGGTGAAATAGGTATTATTGCTTTAGCAGTAACAACCAGTTTAAATATTAATTTTTTACGAAAACCTGTAGGTAATCAAAATTTGAAAGGCGAGTGTCGTTTAATAAAAGTCGGGCGCAGTCTAATTGTAGGGGAAGTCTGGATTTATTCGATGGGTATGGATGATCCTGTTGCACATGTAACAGCGACCTATGCCATTCCTTAAATATAATAACTAAATATAGGAATGGAATAACGACCAAACAGTAGACCAAGTATTTGAACAAACTTTGATATATTTAAAATTCTTTATAGTGAACATTAGACTTCCTTCATAAATCATTTTTCAACCAATTTAATTGTTTATCTTTCACCCAATCTAAATTGTATATGCCAGCAAGTAAATTAAACCGCAGGTTTAATCGTTTACGACGATTTCTATATACACAAGATAAAATCTTAAAACATTTCATCCTTCCAAATACATGCTCTACTTGAATTCGTCTACGACCAATCTCTTTATTTAACTTTTTTAATTCAGAATCTAGTTTTTCAGTTTTCTTTGCTTTAGATGGCATGAGGCATCCAAAACCCAATTTCTTTATCCCTAAATACCCCTTATCAACGATAAAAAAGGGCTTAAATTTTAATTTCCTCATGCTTTTTTTAAATATTTTAGGCTCTAGACTAGCAGATTTGCACTTAGTTTTACCTAATGAGGTCCCACAACTCTGTTGCTAGCTCATTAGGCTCCCTCATCCAACGCCATTCTGTTTCTTTAAGATGATAATCAAAATACTCTTTTGATATACCGTTGAACTTTGCTAGCCTTCTTTTACAAAAGCTCCAGAATGATTCTATTCCATTTATATGACATTGTCCTCTGGCAAATTCATTCGCTCCATGATTTACTCTAAAATGCTTTGAGTAACCAACATCTACCAAACCATTGTATCCACGCCAACCATCACTATAAATTACACTTTCAAGTGCAACTTTACCTAAGATAACTTGTTGTAATGTAGTCTTTTTACAATCAGGGACTATTTCTGTATAAACTCGACCATTCCTTTCAAATATTCCAAATACAGGTTGTTTTAAAGTACCTCGACCTCGCTTCAATTTCCCATGAAAACCACGTTGTCTTTTTGCTCCAAAATAGCTCTCATCAACTTCAATAGAACCTACAAACTTTGCTCTTAAATCTGTTTGATGATCGTAGATTGCTTCTCTAAAAAGCATGTACCAATAGTTGATGGTATTACGGTTCAAGTTAAGCAATAAGGCTGTTTTAGAAGCAGGAATATCAATGCAAAAGCACTGAATAATTTTTTTAATCTTATAGTGACTTAATTTACTGTTTTCTATCATGATTCTAGACTAACATATCTATTCTGCTAGTCTAGAGCCTATTTTAAAATCATGCATGCTTCCATGACTTCCACATACACTCAGTATTTCACCTGTTGTATAGTGCATAGATAGCTGAAATTTAAAGGTATGTCGCTTTTTTTTACCGCTATACCATTTCTTCTGTTTTTTTTGGACGTTGAACTAATATTTCAGTTGCATCAATCACAACAACTTCCCAATCCACTTCATCTCGATTAGGAAGTTGTTTTGGCAAGTTAAATTTTCCAGAACGGATTAAGGTATCTTCAATAACGCGTGTGATACGAATTGCACTCGTTTCAGATACACCGTAACTCATACCAAGATGGAAAAATGTTCGATATTCTCTCCAATATTCTATACATAAGAGCAAACGATCTTCCAACGGTAATTTATGTGGTCGTCCTTTACCAATATGACAAGGTAACTCCTTATTTAGCTCGGCCAACATGAGGTTAAATGTAGCCCAACTAACACCGGTAAGCCTACGAAACTTAACGTCTGATAATTTTTGAATATCTTTGAATTTCATCCAAGGATTATCCCTTGGATTAAATAATTTTGCTGATTAATTTAAGATCAAATAAATTGTACGTTTTTTGATTTATGACGGAAGTCTATTCTATAAGGGGGGAATTAAATATATAAAAATAAGATGTGTGATTACGCATCAATTAAAATTTTAATAATATTTAAATTAATATATTCAATTGCTTAGATTTATTGAAACTTGGTGCTGATCGAATATTGATTAATCAAATAGCTTGAATTATGAAGTTGTTTTTATCAATCCAAATTTATAATAAAAGCATAATTTAGAGATAGTGATACTTATGGGAATAGATCACGAAGTTGTAAAAACTTTTCAGGATAATGTTTTTCCATTATCAGATAAGTTTACAGAAATGTTGAATGAGCATTTTAGCCATCAAACAGAGCGTCGGGGGTGTGGTTATACACAAGCCACACGTTTACTTGCCGATTATGTGAATTTTTCTCGTCAGGAAAAAGATTTAACAGATCTTAAAATTTTTAAAGATTATTCATAGAAAAGTGTTCGAAAAATTTTAGATAATAAGTCTTTGTATGGATTAGAAATTTCAAATTGGCGAAATTTGGATCAAAATTCAGATGTAGATGAATTCTTAAATAATCAACCTAAAGAAGATGATTATGTATTGAACTTAAAACAGCAAGCGCATATACAGTCTTCATTACGCAAATGTTATGAAAAGGTCGAATTAGAAGAAAGTAAAGTTTTATGCCAAATGCTTGCGGATGTTATTTTACCTATTTTACCCGAAACATCTCAGCTGATCGAACTCAAATCTTTGGTTGAGAAGCCTAAGGTTGGTTCATGTCCATTGGCAGAAAAATTCTTTCTAAAAATTGCTCACGGTACGATATTACGCCATGGTCAAATTAATATCATTGTTGATGAATATGATCGTCCATTGCTCATGGAAAAAGTGAATATGGGGGATAATCATTCATGTATAAGCTTACAAACTTTAGTGATGAATGGTATTCGTATCCCTGCGGGATCATTGTTTTCTGTAAATTATGATGTTGAACAAATTCAAAATAAGCGCCTAAATAAGCAATTTAAAGGGTTTGTTATTCCTTATACGGAGTTTCCAGGCTTTTGGTTTTTACGCTTAACGACATTAGCAATTTCACCTGAGAATCGTAAACGTGCATTTAGTACGCATTATGATCAACAAGTTGTAAATGGTTTATTTAGCCCAGATACAACACAGCTTAGTCAATTGATTGATGTGGCAAAGGCTCAACTATAAGGAGAAGTAAAATGCTTAATGTTTGCTATTCTCCAAAATATTTTGCGCATACACATACCAATAGTATGGAAAAACTTAAAGCAATTGCAGATCAACTTTCATTAGGTGATTTTGTAAAATTTCATGAGCCTGATGATTTAGATTGTAATTTGCTTTATGAAATTCATTCAGAAAAATACGTAAATGCGGTCTTAACAGGTGAGCCAACAAAATTAGCAACAATAGCCGGGTTTAAGCCGTGGTGTGAGCAGTTAAAGAATGCAGTACTAAGTATTAATGCAGGTCAAATTCGGGCAGCAGAATTAGCATTTGAGCATGGAATTTCAGCCAATATTGCTCAGGGTTTTCATCATGCAACATACGACTTTGGTGGTTCATTTTGTACTTTTAATGGTTTAGCACTCATTGCAAAAGCCTTTCCATCTAAGCGAGTTTTTGTTTTAGATTGCGATCAGCACATGGGAGATGGCACTGTAGAGTTGGCAAGCTGAATTGACAATTTATTTAACTTTTCAATTTATGGATTTCCACTTGGCGTAACTGCAAATGAGCGCTCGGCGTCACATCTTATACATAAAACCTCAGGTAATTTTGCTCAATATACCATGGCTATTTATGAGGCTTTTCAACGTGCAATTGATTGGCAAGCCGATATTATTGTTTATCAAGCAGGAATGGATTGTCATCAACATGATCCATTTGGTTCAAAATGGTTAACGACTGAACTTATCGAAAAACGTGAAGAGTTAGTTTTTAGTTTAGCCAAAAGACATAACATTCCAATTATGTTTGTTATGGCGGGTGGATATCAGCCTTTGCCAGAATTGGTTTCCCTACATTTAAAAACCTTTGAAATTGCACATCGCGTATTTTATTCAGCAGGTTAAATAAAAAGAGCAACGTTAAAAGTTGCTCTTTTTTTTAGAAATAACAGATATTAGAGATTGATTTTCTCAGAACGAATCATTGAATCTTTAGGGTTAAGTACAGTTCTTTGTAAATCATTTAACTGTTCAGCATGGTCTAGTGTGTAATGCAAACCACGGGATTCTTTACGTTTAATAGCACATCGAACAATCATTTCTGAAACAAGGACTAAGTTACGTAATTCAATGAGGTTTTTACTAACTTTATAGTCTTGATAGTATTCAGAAATTTCGTTCTTTAACATTTCAATACGATGTAGTGCACGTTCTAAACGTTTGTTAGTACGTACAATACCAACGTAATTCCACATAGTCTGCCGCAACTCATCCCAGTTTTGCAGAATAACCACATCTTCATCAGGATTCGTTACTTGAGAGTCATCCCAAGCAGGAACAGTAGGTGATTGGTAGTTATCTTTAAAATTGGCTTGAATATGTTTTGCTGCACTCATGCCATAAACAAAGCATTCTAAAAGTGAGTTACTAGCCATTCGGTTAGCACCGTGCAAACCTGTATACGATGTTTCACCAATGGCATACAAACCTTCAATATCTGTTTGGCTGTGTTCATCCACCATAACGCCACCACAAGTGTAGTGTGCAGCAGGAACAACAGGAATCATCTCTTTAGTGATATCAATACCAAGTTCTAAAAGGCGTTCGTATAACGTTGGGAAATGTTCTTTAATGAATTCTTTTGGCTTATGGGTAATATCGAGCCAAACATGACGAATACCTAAGCGTTTAATTTCATAATCAATTGTTCTTGCTACAATGTCACGAGGTGCAAGTTCAGCACGATCATCGAAACGCAACATGAAACGTTCACCATCGGGTAAACGCAAATAAGCACCTTCACCACGCATAGCTTCTGTAATTAAAAATGAACGTGCTTGCGGATGATATAAGCAAGTTGGATGGAATTGGTTAAACTCCATATTGGCAACGCGGCAACCTGCACGATAAGCCATTGCTATACCATCACCTGTTGCAATGTCAGGGTTTGATGTATGTAAATATGCACGCATTGCGCCACCACAAGCGAGTGCAGTAAATGGTGCTAAAAAGGTATGAACTTGGTCTGTATTTTCATCTAAAACATATAAACCTAAAGCACGGTTTTCATTTAATGAACCAAGCTTTTGTGATGTGATGACATCAATTGCAATGAAGTTTTCGAAAATTTGAATATTTTGTTTTTCTTTAGCACGTTCAACTAATGTCGTTGAAATAGCTTTACCTGTTGCATCGGCAGCATGAATAATTCGGCGCTGAGAATGACCGCCTTCACGGGTTAAATGAAGTTGATCTTGTTCATCTAAAGTGAACTGAACACCTTGCTTTAATAGGAAATCGACAGAAGCTTGACCGCCTTCAACCGTTTGTTGAACTGCTTCTTTTTCACATAAAAATGAACCTGCAATCATGGTGTCATTTATATGTTGTTCAATAGAGTCTGTTTCATCTAAAACAGCAGCAACACCACCTTGAGCGTAATAGGTGCTTGCATCGGTGAGTGATGATTTTGCTAAAACAGCAATTTTAAAATGTTGTGGCAATGATAAAGCAAGTGTTAAGCCTGCACCGCCACTCCCCACAATAATCACATCATATTGATGAGAAGTATCTAAATTAGACATATCCATTAGCTAATTTTGAGAAAAGTCCGAACATCAGAACGCTTTTCACATAAAAATACAAGTGCTATTTGGTCTAGAGTAATGAAATAAAATTATGAATTTTAAAAAATTAAGGAATATTTAAGTTATTGTTTATAAAACATATAAAGAAACATTTTATTACGCAAGAATATATTTCTTTGTGATAAAAATTATCTATAACATTTAAATAACCGGTCGAGTGAACATTTAATATGAAGACTAATGAATTAAAAAAAGGAATTTATGCTGCTGTTTTTACAATGGCGGCTGTGCAGACAAATGCAGGGACACCAGTCGATTTTTCTAATTTGGTGGAAAATGTAAGTCCTGCAGTTGTGAGTGTAAACGTTGTGAAAAAGATGTCTCAAGAAGAGCTCATGCAACAACAGGTTCCTGAAATTTTACGCAGATTCTTTGGTAATCAAATTGTTATTCCTCAGCAAAAAGCACCACAAGAAAAAACAGGCTTTGGTAGCGCATTTTTTATTGGTAAAGATGGTTATTTGCTCACAAACCATCACGTTGTTGAAAATGCATCGAAAGTCACCGTTGTTTTAAATGACCGTCGTGAGTTAGATGCAACTGTTGTCGGAAGTGATGAGCGTACCGATGTTGCCTTACTGAAAGTTTCAGGTGGAAACTTCCCTGAATTAAAAACAGGTAATGTAGATAATTTAAGAGTAGGTGAGCCTGTACTTGCCATTGGTTCACCATTTGGTTTTGAGTATTCAGCATCTGCGGGTATTGTCAGTGCAAAAATGCGTAATATGACAGGTGAAACCTCAGTTCCATTTATTCAAACAGATGTGGCTTTAAACCCTGGTAACTCAGGTGGTCCATTATTTAACCAAAAGGGTGAAGTCGTTGGGGTGAACTCTCGTATCTTTAGTGGTACGGGGGGATACATGGGACTTTCATTCTCTATTCCAATTGATGTTGCGATGGATATTGCAGATCAATTGAAGAAAAACGGTAAAGTAACACGTGCTTATTTAGGTTTAGGCTTACAAGATATTGACCGAGATTTGGCAGAATCTTATAAACTGCCAAAACCTGAAGGTTCATTGATCACACAAATTGCACCAAACTCTCCTGCAGAAAAAGCAGGTTTAAAATCGGGCGATGTGATTTTAAAAATTAATGGGACACCTATTTTAAGAACAGTTGAGTTATTTAGTTATTTGAACCGACTTGTACCAGGTCAAACTGTACAATTTGAAGTATTACGTGATGATAAACGTCAAAATATTTCAGCAAAATTATCAACAGCACCAGATGATACACCTGCCAAAAATAAAGCTGGAAATGCGCAAAATAAAGGGCCTGTTTTAGGTGTAAGTATTCGAGACTTAACAGCACAAGAGCAAAGTCGTTTATCGGTTAAAGGTGGCGTGTTATTGCAAGATGTTTTACGTGGTGGTGCTGCATCACAAGCTCGCTTAATTCCGGGCGATATCATTGTTCAAGTGAATAGTCGAGATGTAAAAAATGCATCTGAATTTGTAGAAACAGTTGCTCAATTCAAAAAGAACAATGTTGTACGTATGACCATTATTCGTGATGGACAGCGTGCAATTGTTGGTGTTCGTATTCAATAATTATCTTTCATCAATTCAATAGATATTGATAGCAATAAAAACCGCTTTTTATAGGGCGGTTTTTATTTTTATTCTAAGCTGAATTTTCGTTAGACTAATGCAAATGTTATGGCAATAAAATTTAGAGAACGTAATGAGTGATATTTTTGATTTAAGACTAACAGTAAAGCCAGAACATATTGATATTTTGGGGCATGTAAATAATGTGATGTATGTGCATTGGATGCAAGATGTTGCATTGGCGCATATTGAAGAGTTAGGTTTAGGCTTAAAAGAATATATTGAATTGAAACATGCAATGGTTGCTGTAGAGCATTATGTGCAATATCGCAAAGCTGCCTTAGAAGGCGAAACTATAGTATTAAGAACGTGGCTAAATGATATCAATTCACTGTATTTATTTAGACAATACGCCTTTTATCGACCATCAGATAAAGCTTTATTGTTTGTGGGAAATACAAAGTGGGCGTGTATTGAAATAGATACAGGTAGACCAAAAAGAATGTCTCCAACCTTTACACAAGCCTATCAGCCAATTTCAAATGAAAAAGATCCATTTGATTTTACACAATATGATGCTTCTTAGATTTCTTAGATCAATTCTATGTTGAATAAGAAGTAAATTTTCAACATAGAATTAAAAAATATAGTGAAACTAAGTGTGAAAATTATTTAGAGTAAGATGATTGATCTGCTTTAATTTGAGCACATTGTTGACCGATTCGAGCAAGTGCTTTTTCTAAACCTTTAATCCTATTTGTATTGTTATATTTTTTCGCATATGCAATTTGCTGTTGTAGTTTTTCTTTTTTAATTTGGCAAGATTTATAATCGAGGGCAAATGCCTGAAATGAAATTAAAGAAATAGATGTAATTAATAATGATTTAAACAACATATTGTGATCCAAAAAATATAACAAAAATTAAAAAGTTAATTTAGATTATCTTAGTAGAAAATTGTGTGAATAAAGGCAAGTCTATGTAATATCCTGTAAATTTGACAGAGCTCAACAAACTAAGTTCAAAGAAAAGTCAAAACTTATATTGAAGTTTAGTTTTTGATAGTTTTGGAAAGATCATCTTTTATTTAATTTGATTCTTTATTTATCGAAAAAATAGAAAATATGCAGATGTGGTTAGGCTGAGAAAGCTTAAAACTAAATGATTATAATGAATACTTTGAAAAAACCATCTGCTATAATATTCCGCAACTTTATTCTGCTTTTGCTGTGCATAAATTATTGCATGCATAGCGCGTTTATTTCCAAGGTAGCCCATGGCGCAAGCTAAAAAATCTGTTGATATAAAAAACATTCGTAACTTTTCGATTATTGCGCATATCGATCACGGAAAGTCGACTCTAGCCGATCGTTTTATTCAAACCTGTGGTGGTTTGCAAGACCGTGAAATGCAAGCACAAGTTCTTGATTCTATGGAATTGGAGCGTGAGCGTGGTATTACAATTAAAGCTACATCGGTAACTTTGTATTACACACATCCGAATGGTGAAGAATATCAACTTAACTTCATTGACACACCTGGACACGTAGACTTCTCTTATGAAGTGTCTCGTTCACTTGCTGCCTGTGAAGGTGCTTTGCTTGTGGTCGATGCTGCTCAAGGTGTGGAAGCTCAATCTGTAGCAAACTGTTATACAGCAATTGAACAAGGTCTAGAAGTTCTTCCAGTACTTAATAAAATTGACTTGCCTCAAGCAGAGCCTGAGCGTGTTATTCAAGAAATTGAAGATATTATTGGTATTGAAGCAACTGAAGCACCAACGTGTTCTGCTAAAACAGGTTTAGGTATTGAAGGTGTTTTAGAAACACTTGTAAATATTATTCCTGCACCAGCAGGTGATCGCGAAGCACCGTTACAAGCTTTGATTGTTGACTCTTGGTTCGACAACTACTTAGGTGTTGTATCGTTAGTACGTATTAAACAAGGTCGTGTGCGTAAGGGCGATAAAATGTTGATGAAATCAACAGGTCAAACGCACATCATCACTTCCGTTGGTATTTTTAATCCAAAGCATACTGAAACAGGAATGTTGGAAGCAGGCGAAGTTGGTTTTGTGATTGCGGGTATTAAAGATATTTTTGGTGCGCCAGTAGGTGACACAATTACGCTTTCTACTACGCCTGAAGTTGAAACGTTACCAGGTTTCAAAAAGGTTAAGCCGCAGGTTTATGCAGGTTTATTCCCAATTGACGCAAGTGATTTTGAACCATTCCGTGATGCATTGCAGAAATTACAAATTAACGATTCTGCATTATTCTTTGAACCAGAAAGTTCAGATGCGTTAGGCTTTGGTTTCCGTTGTGGCTTCTTAGGTATGCTACATATGGAAATTGTACAAGAGCGTTTAGAGCGTGAGTACGATTTAGACCTCATTTCGTCTGCTCCAACGGTAATTTACGAAGCTGTTATGAAAAATGGTGAAACCATTTATATTGATAGCCCATCTAAAATGCCAGATGGTTCTACAGTAGAAGACCTTCGCGAACCAATCGCAGAATGTAATATTCTCGTTCCTCAGGAATACTTGGGTAATGTAATGACATTGTGTGTTGAACGCCGTGGTATTCAAAAAGATATGAAGTTTGTAAGTAATCAAGTTGCGATTACTTTTGAAATCCCAATGGCTGAAGTTGTAATGGATTTCTTTGATAAATTGAAATCTTGTTCGCGTGGTTTTGCATCACTAGATTACAATTTTGTACGTTTTGAAAGTTCATCTTTAGTTAAAGTTGACGTGTTGATCAATGGCGATAAAGTAGATGCTTTAGCTATGATTTGTCATCGTCAAGATGCTCGTCATCGCGGTATTGCGCTTGTTGAAAAAATGAAAGATTTGATTCCGCGTCAAATGTTTGATGTTGCAATTCAAGCTGCAATTGGTGCACAAATTATCGCGCGTTCAACAGTAAAAGCGATGCGTAAAAACGTATTGGCTAAATGTTATGGTGGTGACGTTTCACGTAAGAAGAAACTTCTATCAAAACAAAAAGAAGGTAAGAAGCGCATGAAGCAAGTGGGTAGTGTTGAAATCCCACAAGAAGCGTTCCTTGCTGTATTAAAAGTAGAAAGATAAAACACAGAGGTCATTTAGCTCATGGATTTTGATTTTAATTTAATCCTCGTACCAGCCACACTTGTATTCTTTTTTGTGTGGCTATTAGATAAGTTTGTCTTTAAACAAAGACAAACAAAAGGGCGTGGAAATGAAAATTTCATTATCACATGGGCTTATGACTTTTGGCCTGTTTTAGCGGTTGTTTTAATTCTACGCTCGTTTTTATATGAACCATTTAATATTCCGTCAGATTCTATGGTGCCAACCTTAGAAACAGGTGATTTTATTTTGGTGAATAAATTCGATTATGGCGTTCGTTTACCAATTATTAATAAGAAAATTATTGATGTTGGCGAACCTGAGCGTGGTGATGTGATTGTATTTCGTTATCCACCACAACCTACAATTAGCTATATTAAGCGTGTAGTCGGTGTTCCTGGTGATCATATTGTTTATGATCATGGTCAGCTCACCATTAATGGTACAAAAGTTGCTAAAGTTCCTGTGGAATTTAGCCGTGAAAAAGATGCTTTAGATACACCAACCTCTATTTATCACAAAGAAACATTGGGTGAGCATACGTTCACCATGCGTGAGTTAGAGGACGTAAATGTTGCACGCCAAGCACCATTTATTAACTACGTAGAAAATGGTAAGTATTCAACTACAAATGGTTTATATTGGGAAGTAAAAGTTCCTGAAGGTCAATACTTTGCAATGGGTGATAACCGAGATCAAAGTGCTGATAGTCGTTTTTGGGGATTTGTGCCAGAAGAAAATCTAACAGGTCGCGCATTCTATAAATGGATGCATAAAGAACCTGGGTTAAACATTCCATCTTTTGGTCGTAATGGGGCAATTGATTAAAACAATTAGGGGAAATTTATGCGTAAATCTCAGCGTGGGGCTTCGTATAGTTCAATTTTATTTGCAGTGATTGTTTTTGTATTACTTGCAAAGTTTTTGGTTGCTGTTGGTGGACCATATTTTGATGATAGAATGATTGATAGTGAAATATCAGAAGTGCTTAAAAATAGCCCATCAGATATAACGCCATTGAAACTTAATACCCAAATGAATCAACGTTTTTCGATGAATAATATCGATGTGAAATTTGAAGACATCGCAAAAGTAACGAAAGATAATCAATTGGTTGTTAAAAAGAATTACGAAGTAAGAAAGCCTTTCTTCTTAAATATAGATTTAGTGTTAAAGTTCGAGAAAAATTTTGATCAAAGCTCAGTCCAAGCTAAATGAAAGTCGTTTAGTGAGTCGTATCGGGTATCAGTTTAAACAACCTGAATTGTTGCAACTGGCATTGACCCACCGCTCGGTGAGCCATAAATTAAACTATGAGCGCCTAGAATTTCTAGGCGATTCATTGTTAGGGATGATTATTGCCAATTATCTCTATCGTGCTTATCCTCATGAAAATGAAGGTCGTTTAACGCGTATGCGTGCAACGTTAGTGCGACAAGAAGCGCTAGGAAAAATTGCCAACGACTTAAAGTTAAGCCAAAATTTAATTTTAAGTACGGGTGAATTAAAGTCTGGTGGTCATCACCGTGAGTCTATTTTGGCAGATACTGTAGAAGCAATTATTGGTGCTATTTATGTAGATTGTAATGATCTAACTATATTAGAACCTATTGTTTTAAAATGGTATGTACCTTATTTAGATCATATTGAACCAACAGATCAACTGAAAGATCCTAAGTCCCGCTTACAAGAGTATTTACAAGCACGTAAAAAACCTCTCCCGGTTTACGAGGTTGTGGATATTCAGGGTGATGCGCCTAATCAACACTTTAAAGTAGAGTGCTTGGTTCAGGGCTTACCTGTGAAGTATGGAGAAGGATCTAGCCGTCGCTTTGCTGAACAATCAGTAGCGGCAGATATCTTAAAACTATTGGAGATAAAGTCTTAATGACTACTCATTCCGATCACATCGATGCTGATCACGAGTCGCAAGAAAGCGACAGTAACGACTTAATTAGTCAATTTTTTAGTTCGCAAGGAACAGAAATTCCTGCCGATTATAAAAGTGGATTTGTTGCAATTGTAGGTCGCCCAAACGTGGGTAAATCTACACTTATGAACCATATATTGGGTCAAAAGTTATCTATTACTTCACGTAAACCACAAACAACGCGTCATAAAATTGTGGGGATTGATACACGTGAAAAATCTCAGGCTGTATTTGTAGATACACCAGGGATGCACAAAAAAGAAGTACGTGCGATTAACAAAATGATGAACCGTGCTGCACACTCTGCATTACGTGATGTAAACTTAGTTTTGTTTGTTGTTGATGCTCAAAAGTGGACGCCAAACGATGATTTGGTTTTGGAAAAACTGCAAAATGCAGAAATGCCAGTAATTTTGGTCATCAATAAACTTGATACTTTTGAAAATAAGAATCAAGCATTACCACTTATTCAAGAACGTGCAAAGCTCATGAACTTTGCCGAAATTGTTCCTGTGTCTGCATTGCGTGGCTCTAACTTAGATCACTTGCGCGACACGATTGAGCGTTATTTGCCGTTCCAACCACCGCTATATTCAATGGATCAAATCACAGATCGTTCAGAGCGTTTCTTAGCATCTGAAACAATTCGTGAAAAGATTATGCGTCAATTGGGTGAAGAACTTCCATACGATTTAACTGTTCAAATTGAATCTTTTAAAACGGAAGAAGCAACCATTAGTCCAAAAACAGGTCGTCCAAAAGCGGCATGTACATATATTGATGCAACAATTTTTGTAGACCGTCCAAGCCAAAAAGCAATTGTGATTGGTGAGCGCGGTGCGAAATTGAAGAAAATTGGTATGGATGCCCGTGTGGACATGGAAAAAATGTTCGAACAGAAAATCATGCTTACACTTTGGGTTAAAGTGAAAGGTGGATGGTCTGATGATGAACGTGCACTGAAAAGCTTAGGATATAGCGATATTTAATATCGCTTATTGATACCTTAGGGGGCTGTAATGATAAAAGTTTTTGCTATAGGAATATGTGCTTTATTTCTACAAGGCTGTATTACTAAAATTGTTACAGTCCCTGTTAAGGTTGCCTATAAAACAACAAAAGGTGTTGTAAAGGGCACAGCAGCAGTGGTTGGAGCTGTCATTCCGGATGGAGATGATGACGCTGACTCAAATGAAGATGATGAAGATAATCAAAAAAAATAATTTAAGGATTAAGAACTTCTGTCATGCGCAATGAAATTTTGCATGGTTATTTAATTCATCACAGAAAATATCGTGACCGTAGCCATATTGTGCATTTATTTACGCAAGAGCATGGTCGTGTTGATGGAATTTTGAGACAAACACCTCCTCCACAATATCAACCTATATGCCTTCAAGCTTCAGGTAAATCTGAACTCAAAAATTTTAGTAAATTAGAAATTGTAAATCAGCCGATTTTTTTTCATGGTGATGCATTTTTTTCAGGTTTTTATTTAAATGAAGTTTTATTAAGACTTTGTCCACTTGAAGTGGAAATGCCACAAACATTTATTCAATATTCAAAAACTTTAGAACAATTACAAAAGCTTTCTCAACAATCAGATCAAAACTTATTTTTACGCCAAATTTTACGTCAGTTTGAACATGAATTATTAGAAGACCTTGGTTATGCAATTGATTTTTCAGTCGATTCAAACCAAGAAGAAATTTCTAGTGAAATGAATTATCAATTCCAATTAAATGATGGATTTCTTGCCACTGCCCAAGCATCTAGATCAGCTGTATCGGGTGCTTTAATAAAAACCATGATGAAGTATGAAAAAGGTGGGGAATTCAATCTAGAGCAGTTACAATTGCTCACTAAGCTATATCGACAAGTGATTACTTCACTTTTAGGGGATCGCCCTTTAAAAAGTAGACAATTGTGGGTTCAAAACGCTCAAACTCATCGTCAGTAGGAAAGTATTATGGCTGCATTATTAGGTGTGAATATTGATCATGTTGCAACTTTGCGACAAGCACGTGGCACCTCTTATCCAGATCCTGTAAGTGCAGCATTAATTTGTGAGCAAGCGGGTGCAGAAGGTATTACTTTGCATTTGCGTGAAGATCGTCGTCATATTCAAGATGCAGACGTGTATCGCATGCGTAAAGCTTTAAAAACACGTATGAATTTGGAAATAGCAGTAACCGATGAAATGATTGAAATTGCTAAAAATGTAAAGCCACATCATATTTGTTTTGTGCCTGAAAAGCGTGAAGAAGTAACGACTGAAGGTGGTTTAGATGTTGTTGGGCATTTTGAAGATGTAAGAAAAGCTACGCAAGAATTAACAGCAATTGGTTGTGATGTTTCATTATTTATTGATGCTGATTTTGCCCAAATTGATGCAGCCGTTGCTTGTGGTGCACCAACAATTGAAATTCATACAGGTGCGTATGCAGATGCGGAAACACCTGAACAGCAGCAAGCTGAACTTGAGCGCATTGTGAAAGGTGTTGAATATGCTGCTTCAAAAGGCTTGGTTGTAAATGCAGGGCATGGTTTGCATCTTGAAAACGTTACTCCAATTGCTCAAATCCCACAAATTCATGAATTAAATATTGGTCATTCAATTATTGCTGATGCTGTATTTATTGGATTAGCAGAAGCAGTAAAACAAATGAAAGCGGTTATTAAGGCGGCACGTAAGTAAGTTATGTCTACAATTAATTATGATGAACTTATGGAACCCGTGATTGGTTTCTTAGGTTGTAAAACGCCACAGCCTTGGCTAGATGAAGCATTAAATAATTTAGAAATTTTGATGCAAGATCATGCAAATTGTGAGAAAAAAGCAGCAAGTACAGCAATGAACTTGATGTTTCGCTATAACTATTATGTCGATTTACAAGTAAAGCTTGCTCAGCTTGTGCGTGAAGAAATGCTGCATTACGAACAAGTTTTAGGGCTTATGAATAAGCGTGGACAAGTTTGGCAAAATTTAAGCGCAGGGCGGTACGCAGGTGGTTTACGCAAAGAAATTCGTACTTATGAGCCTGAAGCATTGATTGATGTATTGGTAATTGGTGCATTTGTTGAAGCACGTTCATGTGAGCGTTTTTATGCGCTTGCACCGCTTGTAGATGATGAATTAGGACGTTACTACCGTTACTTATTAAAGTCTGAATCTAGACATTATGAAGATTACTTAGCATTGGCTGTGGATGTTGCAAAAACTTCTAAATTGAAAAATCCTGAAGAGGATATTCAACAGCGTATTGAGCACATTCGCGAAGTAGAAAAGAATCTGATTTTAACGCCAGATGAGCTTTTCCGTTTCCATAGCGGTGTACCTGTGAAGGCTGCATAACGTAGTTTGAAGCTGTAAAAAAAATCCCTCTAGATGAGGGATTTTTTATGAATTTATTTATTCAAAACAGAAAAAAGCCCACTTCATAATGAGTGGGCTTTTTAGTATTTGGCTCTCCAACCTGGGCTCGAACCAGGGACCTGCGGATTAACAGTCCGTCGCTCTACCGACTGAGCTATTGGAGAATCTGCATGCGATTATAAGGACATTTCAAAGAGGGTCAAGGGAAAACTGTCATCTTTCTTACATTTTTCATCTGTATGCTTTTTATTTGAACAAAAAATAAAAGAATAAAGAAAAAATGATTGAAGGGCTTGCAAAGAAAAAAATCAATTGGTAGTCTGATATTAACAACAGAGCGTTTGAGCGAAAGCTTAAACAGTGTGGATTTAACCCCAACTTGCCAGCACTAAAATGGCTAAATAGGAGAAAGCGAATGAATACGCTCACTATCCCTCAAATTTTTGCAAACTTCTCTTTTTACAAAGAAAATTACATTTCAATTATCAATAACCCAGATCAATACTACGTGCCTGTGCAAGGTGCTGAAGTACAAATTTGGCCATTAACAGCGCATCAGTTATTTTTAGGCGATTTATTGCAACTTTGGTTTGCTGGTAAATGGACTGTAGATAACAAGAGAAAGCTTCTCATCAACACCATTTTAAGAGATAAAACTTTAGATCAAACTGAACAAGATTTATTTGTTTATGAGATTAAAGGTAGCTCGATTTCAGGTGAGGATAGTTCAACTGCTTGGTCAAGAAGTGAAAATAAGGCGGTTGATATTTCGGTAGGTTCAATTTTTCAATTTTATTGCGTATTTAAAGGGCTTTCACGTCCTATTCAAACTTTTAATAGCGCAGAAAAGCTGAAATCTGCAATTTAATTTCTCATATAATGAGCGCAAATTAGTTCTAATTTAGCGCTCAAAATGAATTGATGATTTTAGTTTTATAATTGAACATGTGTGAAAATTACCGTTATGCGAGTATAAGAATTTCTTTCTTATTTCTCTTTATGCTTAGAGTCTAGACATATAAGTTTTATCAAAAGTATCAAATTTATTTAATATTTTAAGTGAAATATCTTCGCCTGTAATAGATGTTGCAGATGTATGCTGTGAGTTAACAAGAATAATATCTAGATTAAGACAAAGGGTTCGTTTACTTTCAATAACAATAAATTGAGGTGAATGCTTTTTTAGGCATTTTGCGATATATCTTTTTAAGTTCTCTGTTTGATAGACATCTATAATTTGGTAACGCATGAGAGAGGCTTTACAAAAAAAATATAGACACATAATAGAACGTGAAGAATCAAGTATCTACAATTAAAAAGTATCAATATGTACAAAGCTATTATTAAGTTTATAAAAGTATTTTCTGCCCCAATTTTAATATTGAAGCAGTTTAAATTTAACTCAATAAAAATTGTAATTTAAAGATTAAAAATCAATTAATTTTAGATTCACCTAAATGGCGTGAACCTTCTAAAATCATACGAATCATAATCATGGTTTGTTCAGCAACTTCTTTACGTTGCTCCATAGGCATTTCAATAACTTTGGCACCCATATTGAAAACAAGCTGAGTAATCGCATTGGCAACAATTTCAGGATGAGTGAGGTTACTGTTATTTTCTTTTTCTAAACGTACAAGATCATCACGTAATTCTTGTTGGAAATAGTTAAGCTGACGTTCTACTGCTAATTTGTAAGAATTAGAACCTGTATAACCTTCACGTAATAAAAGGCTTAAATTGCCTTCATCTGCATTAAGCTGTTCAATAAAAACTTCTACAGATGTGCGAATAATACTGCTTTGCTTCGATGCTTTTAAACGCGCTTGATGCAAAATTTTACGTAATACACCACCAGAACGTTCAATCAGTTCAATAGCTAATTCATCTATATCTTTAAAATGACGATAAAAACTATTTGGTGCAATGCCTGCTTCACGTGCAACTTCACGCAAACTCAATGATGCAATACTTTTTTGTGGACCAATTAAATTGAGTGCAGCTTGGAAAAGTTCTTCTTTTGTAATTGTTGCTTTACGCCCAACTGTGCGTGCAGGAAGTGTTTCCTGAACATTTTTAGGTTCATGTGAAGTAGCGTCACTGCTTATTTTCATTGATTTTTCAGTCATGTGTTTGGGGGCAAAATAGCTTTAAATCATTATAACCATTACGGCTACACTTTGAAATGATTGGATACAATACAACTGTATATACAAATATATATACATGTGTATAATAATTGAAAATTCAAAGGCGTGGTGAACGAACTATGCATGCAATCGAAAAAACGAAATCTCCTTTATCTGCATTAGTAGATGTGGTGATAGATCCATATTCAGCAAATTTCTGGCTTCAAAAGTTGAATCCTTTATGGTCTGTAAATCAGGCGCTTGGTTCAATTGTTAAAAAAGAAATTATTGCAAATGACACAGTTGCTTTAACGATTGAATTTAATCGTAAATTTAACGTGGGTGAAGCAGGACAGCATCATCCAGTATTTGTTGTTGTAAAAGGAATTCGTTACGAACGCACGTACAGTTTGACGCAAGTAAGTGCTAAAAAAGTGCTACTTGTTGCTAAGAAAGTTGAGAATGGCGTTGCGAGTAATTGGTTGTTAGAACAATCTAAAGTTGGAGATGTTCTGGAGTTTGGTCGCCCTTATGGTGATATGCAACTTCCAGAAAATAATTCACCTTTGATTTTGCTTGCAGCGGGTAGTGGTATCACACCTATGTATAGTTTAATTCAGGCTTTGGTAGCTTCATCTAAAATTAAAAATTTGCCTGTAACATTGTTGTATTGGGTAAAAACTCAAGCAGATGCAGCATTTAAAGCAGAGTTTGAACAATTAGCATCACAGTATGAAAACTTCAGTGTTGCATTTTTCTATACGCAAGATTCTGAATATCCAGCTTCGCGTTTAAACGAATCGCATTTACAAGCTTTAAAAAATATTGAAGAAAGCACTGTATATGCATGTGGACCATCAGGTTTTACGACAAATGTTGAAGCCTTATTTGCTCATGCAAATGCTGTAAAAACAGAAGCTTTTAGTATGAGTCCTGTTGTTTATGATGATGTTGGTTTTGTGAATGTTACGCTAACGCAATCTAATAAAGTCATTGCAATTCCTAAAGGTCAGCCAATTTTATTAGGTTTAGAGCAACAAAATGTTAAGCCTAAACATGGCTGTCGTATGGGTATTTGTAATAAGTGCGCATGCAATAAAGCTGAAGGTTCTACTAAAAATTTAGTAGATGGTTCACAAAATAATGAACCAGGAAATTTACTTAAAATTTGTGTTAACTCGGCACAAACTGACTTAGTTATAGATTTATAAAAGGGGCTATAAATATGAATATGCCAGTCAAATTAGAATATTTTAAAAACCCAAAAAATCGTGAATTAACTCCAGCCGAGCAAGATGAGTTAGCACGTGAACTTGATGCGATTCGCCAAGAAGTTTTAGATGATCTTGGTGAAAAAGATGTTAAATATATTAACCGTGTATATTCAACAGTGAAGTATTCAGAAATTATTGGTCGTGGTTTGTTATTTGCAGGATGGTTTCCACCGGCATGGTTGTTAGGTACAGGTTTACTTGGTTTTTCAAAAATCATGGAAAACATGGAATTAGGACATAACGTCATTCATGGTCAATACGACTGGATGAATGATCCTAAATTCAACGGTACTAAATATGAGTGGGACATTGTTGGTACCGCAGACGATTGGCGTCAAACACATAACTATAAACATCATACTTATACCAATATTAAAGGTATGGATGATGATATTGGCTATGGCGTATTACGTTTATTCCCAGAACAACGCTGGAAAAAAGGCTATTTATTACAGCCTTTATATAGCATTCCATTCTGTTTGCTTTTCCAGTGGGGCGTTGCAATTCAAAACCTTGAAATTGGTAAATATCTGAAAGGGCGTATGACCAAAGAAGAGTTCAAGCAACGTTTTGCACCAATGAAAAAGAAAATCACCAAACAATTAGTGAAAGATTACGTATTTTTCCCTGTAATTGCTGGCCCTGCAGCGTTGCCTGTTTTGGCGGGTAACTGTGTTGCAAATGGTATTCGTAATATTTGGACATTCAGTATTATTTTCTGCGGTCACTTTACAAAAGATGTTGAAGTGTTCTCAAAAGATGTTCTAAAGGATGAAAGTCGCGGTCATTGGTATATGCGTCAAATTCGTGGTTCTTCGAATTTAACAGGTTCAGAAGCATTCCATATTTTGACAGGTCATTTAAGTCACCAAATTGAACATCACTTATATCCTGATATTCCTGCACGTCGTTACCGCCAAATGGCACCAAAAGTACAAGCAGTTTGTGAAAAATATGGTTTGAATTACAACAATGCAAGTTTGGTTAAGCAATACGGAAGTGTGATTAAACGTATTGTGAAATATGCATTTCCATTTAAAAAGTAATAATTGAAAAGCTAAAAAGGCCACTATTGATTAGTGGCTTTTTTTATAGGTATAACTAAGCCAATTCTTTAGCTTTTTCTAATATAGGAAGATGAGTGCTTTTCCCAACATAATAGGAATAGTGCGCCAAATTAAGCATAGCAAGATCTTCATCACTATTTCCATAAGCATAAATATGTTGATATTGGCTTAATTGATATTTTTCTAAAACACGAATTGCTTTTTGTTGAGCGCTACAATCTGCTGAAGAATAGTGCCCTGTATAGTGACTATTAATGATTTCTGTTTCTGTGCAAATTAAGTCAACGCCTAAAGATTCTGCAACGTATTTTAAATAAACATCAACCGTTGCAGAAACCAAAATAACATCATCACCTAAGGCTTGATGTGTACGTAATCTATCCAATAATTCAGAGTTATAATTTGGGGTAATTTGCTGTGCATACTCTTGTGCAATGTTATCTATTTCACTAACTTTGGCATTTTTAAACATGGCATGGAATAGCTTAGGACGCATGGCATGTGCAGGATAAGCCTTTAAGTAATAGGCTTGAATCCAAGGTAGTATTTTAAAACCTTGTTTAATAATATGCCGTTTAGATAAAGCGTAAAAAATGAACCCTGTGAAACTATCTATCGTACACAAGGTTCCATCAAAATCGAATAAGGCTAAATTTTTATACTTTTTGCTTTTCTCATACATGTTTCAAAGCGTCCATTTACGCGAGTTGCGAACCAATTCGTGTTGTAGTCACGGCTTAATTTTGGTCCCGTAATAACAACTTCAGGCATAATTGCATAGATTGGTTCTTTATTTGTTGCTTCTTTATAAAGTTTAGCAACGGCTCTATATGTTGCTGTATCTTCAAATTTCTTTTCTTTTTCTTTCTTTAAATCTGAACGAATTTGGCGTGGCGTAACTAAAATATTATGTTGTGTGAATACATTAATTAGTTCGCGTTCAGACTGACTTTTTGCAGATTTAGGTGAGCCATTTTTATCGTAAAGAAGTAAGTCACCGTCTAAATCCAATTCTGCTGTTGTTAAGTCATTTAGCATACTTTGAAAGGCTGCATTACGGCTTGAGTACATTCCAGAGTTATAGTCTGCGAAGCGGTAGAGTGGCTTGTCGTAATCTGCGGAATACATCATTAATCGATGAATACCATAATATAAGCCACCATATTGGCTGTATAAGTCGGTACGTAAATCTGCAATGCTGCCACTTTTACGTTTATGTTCTTTGGCATAGCTAATATGAACTTGCATAGAACCCAAGGTCGTAATCGGATTCATCTTTTCACCAATATCTTGCCCGACTAATTTCGCTGCACCTGTTAATGCGCTGACATGATAATGCTTAGACATATAGTCGAAAATTTCACGGTACAATTCATCAAGTTGACGTTCTGTTTTAACACGACGCATTTGGCTTAAATAGTTATCTTCAGGGCTAGGCTGATTTTTCAAAACGTCTTGGAAATAACCTGCAATAGGAGCGCCAATGGTATCGCCCAATTTATCTGTAAATTTCTCTTCTAAGCGTTCTTGAACTTCCTTAACTGCTTTTTCACCCAAACCATAAACTTGAGGGTCTGCATGGAAATTAGATTCCTGATCGACCACGGCAATAATGGTACACATGTTTTCTTTGGTTTGTGGAATACCAAATTGTTCGGCAATATCGTAAATATCTTTAGACCAAGAATCTCGATCACTTACTCGATTGGGTAATAATCGTTTTACTTGTTCTTGTTTTAAAGTTGGTTCGTCGCTAGACCACCAAGAGCTATCACCACACGCGGTTAATCCAATAGATAAAGCTAAAACAGATAAAGGTTTAAGCATTGAAAAAACAACTTTTTCTTTCATATTTAGGAAAACTCGTTTAGAGGTGATGAGCCTATAGGGTAGATGAAGTATACTATGCAAGTCGTCAACGTTAAGAATATATATGTATATTGGTCCTTATCAACTGTCAAATAATTTGATTGTCGCTCCTATGGCAGGTGTTACAGATCGTCCATTTAGAACGCTATGCAAGTACTTTGGTGCAGGGCACGCTGTTAGTGAAATGATGACGTCTGATAAGACCTTACGTATGAGTAAGAAAAGCTTATATCGTGCCAACTTTGATGGTGAGCTTGCCCCAATTTCAGCGCAAATTGCAGGTTCAGATCCTGCCGATTTAGCAGAAGCTGCAAGATATCAGGTGGCAAATGGCGCACAAATTGTTGATATTAATATGGGATGTCCTGCTAAAAAAGTATGTAATAAATTAGCTGGTTCTGCACTTTTACAAGATGAAGATTTAGTTGCACGTATTTTAGATACCGTTGTTACCGCAGTTGATGTACCTGTAACGTTAAAAACCCGTTTAGGTTTTTTAAATGGTCATGAAAATATTATGCGCGTTGCCAAACGTGCAGAAGAAGCGGGTATTGCGGCATTGGCTTTGCATGGTCGTACACGTGAAGATATGTATTTAAATACTGCACGTTATTCTTTAATTAAAGATGTGAAAGACATGCTCAGCATTCCTGTGATTGCCAATGGCGACATCGACAGTCCTGAAAAAGCAAAATATGTTTTGGACTATACAGGTGCAGATGCAGTCATGATTGGACGTGCTGCACAAGGTCGACCTTGGATTTTTCGTGAAATAGCACATTATTTACAAACAGGCGAGCACTTGGCTGCACCAAACATTCAAGAAGTAAAAGAGGTTTTACTTGGACATTTAGCAGAACTTTATGAATTTTATGGTGAATATTCAGGATGTCGTATTTCACGTAAACATATTGCGTGGTACACCAAAGGTTTACGCTCAAGTAACGAATTCCGTCAAAATATGTATAAAGTCGAATCGACTGTAGAGCAATATAAAGTTGTTGAAGATTACTTTAATAACCTGCTTATGCATGGTGAAATTATGAGTGATGTTCAAGTAGAACAAGTCAACTTACTTGAAACGAAATAAAGTAAAGAAGCTTCTCATAAGGGAAGCTTTTTTATTGATATTTAATCTACATTTATTTCGAGAACAAGCTGATTAATTAAATCGGTTGCTTCTAATTCACGAATTTGTGCAACATTAGCACCTGCCCAAAATGCGCCATAACCTGAATCGCCTTGTTGACTTGCAGCAGCATGAAGTTGTTTGCCTAAATCATATGTATAAGGATAAGGTGGTACTTGTGGACGAGTAGGCGTATCTACTTCTTTATGCCAATGATTAATTAAACCGCGTGCAGGTCGACCTGAAATGCTTGCCGTAATTTGTGTTAGCGGTTGGTCAAATAAAGCTTTTCGATAGGCATCGTTTGCACTAGAGGTTTTACATTGCACAAAAGCTGTGCCGAGTTGTACTGCATCTGCACCAAAGTTTAAAAACTGCTTGGCTTGATGACCATTCATAATGCCACCTGCGGCAATGACAGGAAGCGTGCAATTTTGTTTTATAAGCTGAACTAAGTCTTCGGTACGGATGGCTGCATCAAAGATTTCATTAAAGATACCTCTATGCCCACCAGCTTCAATACCTTGCGCAATAATAATATCGATTCCTGCTGCTTCAATGGCTTTAGCTTCTGCTAAATTTGTTGCTGAAACTAAAGTGATAATTCCTGCATTTTTTAAAGCTTTAATTTGATGTACGTGTGGAATACCAAAATGGAAACTAACAGCTTTCGGCTTAGTTTCTAAAACTAAATTAAGGAAGTCGTCATTATCTTTAAAGCTTGGATAAATACGATTTAAGCTTGTTGGTACTTCTGCATCTAATTCTTTAAATTTGTCAGCAAAAAGAGCAATCCAGTTTTGTGAAATTTCACTATTTAAATCACGGCTTTCGTGACAGAAAAAATTCACCTGAAAAGGCTTATCTGTTAATTCTTGAGTATGCAAAATTTGCTTTCGAGCAGCATCAACAGTACTTGCTCCCAAACCTAAAGAGCCAAATGCACCTTGATTCGATACTTGAGCCGCTAATTCAGGTGTTGAAACGCCTGCCATTGGGGCAAGGAAAATAGGATGTTGAATTCCTAATGTGTCTAATAAACTCATTTGCATACTCCTTATTGCTTCTTACACTTTGCCCAAGCTAGAAAAATTTGGCAAATAATATTCGTTATTTACTTTATAAATAGAATTAAAAAGAGCAGATGTTTTACATTTCAAGCGACAAGCTCTGTCGTTGTGGAGATGGTTGGACATCGCATTTTTCACATAAATTTTATAATCAACTTTTCTCTTAAATTACATCTCTCATGTCTGATCGTATCCGTGAAAAACTGCAAATTTTAGCCGATGCTGCCAAATATGATGTTTCATGTTCATCGAGTGGTAGTAATCGTAAAAATAAAGATAAAGGTCTGGGCAATACCGGCTCAGGAATTTGTCATAGCTATACAGAAGATGGTCGCTGTGTATCTTTGCTTAAAATTTTATTTTCAAATGTTTGTATTTTCGATTGCGCTTATTGTGTATCACGTCGTTCAAATGATGTGAAAAGGTCAGCATTTACGGTGCAAGAGGTGGTTGATTTAACCATGAACTTTTATCGCCGTAATTATATTGAAGGGCTGTTTTTAAGTTCAGGGATTTTTAAATCCGCAGATTACACCATGGAGCGCATGCTTCAAGTGGTTAAAAAATTGCGTTTAGAAGAAAATTTTAATGGATATATCCATTTAAAAACCATTCCAGGAGCATCTCAGGAAATTATTACAGAAGCTGGTTTATATGTAGATAGAATGAGCATTAATTTAGAAATGCCAACAGAAGCAGGCTTACAAAAATTTGCGCCTGAAAAATCGCATTCAGAAGTGCAAAAAGATTTAGGGATTGTTCGAGATAAACTCATTCAGCTTAAAGAAGATAGGCAAATTATTCGTTCGACACCTAAGTTTGTTCCTGCGGGGCAAACCACGCAAATGGTCGTAGGCGCACATAATGAATCTGATAAAGACATTATTTTAATGGCAGATCATCACTACAAAGCTTTTAAATTAAAGCGCGTTTATTATTCGGGCTATATTCCAATTAATGAGGAAGAAAAAGCATTGCCTGCAATTGGTTCTGCACCACCTTTATTGCGTGAAAATCGCTTATATCAAAGTGATTGGTTAATGCGTTTTTATGGTTTCGATGCCAATGAGCTTGTAGATGATGAACACCCAAATTTAGATTTAGATGTAGACCCAAAATTAAGTTGGGCGCTGAGGAATCCTGAAGCATTTCCTGTAGATATTAACCAAGCAGATTACAAAATGATTTTGCGCGTGCCTGGAATAGGGGTGAAGTCTGCTAAAAAAATTGTAAAAGCGCGCCGTTTTGGCAAAATTTATATTGATCAATTAAAGCGTATGGGTGTTTCTTATAATAGAGCGCAACATTTTATTCGTTGTGCAGATACGCCAAAATTCCAAAAGGAACAACATTCAGCACAAATTCGTAGGCAAATTTTGCAATCTGGACAATCGAAATATACTCAGCAACTTTCACCACAATTAGGCTTTGGTTTTTAATGGCGACGTATTGTTTTGACGGAACATTTACAGGGCTTTTAAGTTGTGTATTTCGTTGTTTTCAATTTAAAGAATTTGATGTGAATGTTACTGCAAATTCTAAAAGCCAAAATGGTTTATTTG
The DNA here is from genome assembly GCF_023158935.1 of Acinetobacter portensis. Classification (GTDB taxonomy): domain Bacteria; phylum Pseudomonadota; class Gammaproteobacteria; order Pseudomonadales; family Moraxellaceae; genus Acinetobacter; species Acinetobacter faecalis. The sequence goes on along the minus strand of NZ_CP096120.1, from coordinate 1,609,319 downwards.
ATGACTTTATTGAAGTTGCTTCAAATGATGAACATGCACAGCGTGTTTGGCAGGGATTAAAACAAAAAACATCTGCAAATAGTCTAAGAAATTTTTATTACAGTTTTTTGTCGGAAAAAGACGAAGCTTTTCAGCATTGTTTGAATTTCGCAATTTATGTATTTCAGTCGCAAAAACCTATTGATCGAAATTTTGGTCATGTTGATGTTTTAGGGATTTCACAATGGGCAAAACAAGTTGGTCGTGAAAAGCACAGAATGGAAGCTTTTGTTCGTTTTAAAAAGTGTAAAGATGGCTTATTTTTAAGTTTGGTCAGACCAGATTTTAATGTTTTACCACTCATTGAAAAGCATTTTAAATCACGTTATCAAGACCAGAAGTGGCTCATTTATGATGAGCAACGTAAATTTGGTATTTATTATGATTTAGATACTGTGCATCAAATTGAAATGAATGCACATGAAATAGATACGCAATTGAAAGTAGGGCATAGCCAAAATTTTAGTATTGAATTGGATGATGACGAAGTACTTTATGATCAATTGTGGAAAGATTACTTTAATAGCGTGAATATTAAGGCAAGAAAAAATATGAAACTTCATATTCAATATGTACCAAAAAGATATTGGCGCTATATGAATGAAAAGACACTTTAAATAGTTAAAGCCAAATTTTTTAATATATGCATAATGGTGCTTATATTAAAAAATTGAATGTGAGAAAACGAATGAAGCCGTTGCTTTGGACGACTTTAATTGCAAGTATTGTTTTTACAGGCTGTTCTAAAACAGAAGAAGCGAAAACTGTTGTAAATGAAAGCCAATATAAAGTGAAAGATGTTGCGACATTACAAACACGCTTTGAACAATTAAATGGAAAACTTGCTACCGATTTTAAGAAATTTAAACAAACAGAAAGTATGGCTTTTGCACAGCAGCTTCCACTCGATGTAAATAATTTAAAAACATTGAATATGCATTTGGTTGCGAGTACATCTTTAAAACCAACAAAATTGGCATATTGCGATTTAATGAATGGCTACTTTACAGAGATGTATCGTTTAGGACACTACAATCTACAATTGCTAAAAGATGTTAAATTGCCAAATGCAGGAAATGAAAATCTTCAGACAAATTTCTCTTCTTCTGATCAATTTTATGACTTCATTTTGAATCGTTATACGACATATAGACAAGTCCAACAAATAATGGGATATGGCTGTAATTTAAAAGAAGCCTTGAGATAATATAAAGTGCCTAAAAAACCTACTTTCATGTAGGTTTTTTATACTTTTAAGGAATCATAAAAATGAAAAAAGACGATTTTTTCTGCAAAAAATGTGTAGTTAATTTTAAATGATTAGAAATTAGAATATTAAATAATTTAATTGATAAGAAGTCTTAATGAGTCATTGGTCTAAATAAATATAAAAAATAATAGATAGAAGCTATAGAGTAATTAAGGCTATTTTTTAATAAAGAGATATTTAAGTCATTTTATATTGATTTGTTAAAATTAAATTATTGTTTAATATAAAATTATAATTATTATGTGAAAAATGTAGTTGTATTTAGCTTATTATTTTTTGATCAATAAATATTCAAATGACTCTTAATATTGATTGTGAAATGGGCAATGAAAGTTAAGTATATGAAAAAGATATATATTTTATTTATAAATATTAGACTAAAGGTGTATATAGTTGTCTATCTTTGATACTTGCTTTTCTTTAAGATTCCCGAAGTTTTTAGCGGTAATTTTTTGTAGTTTTTGTTTATATTTACTGCAAACATAACTTTTTTAATTTATAGAATTTAAGAGAAGGGCCTCCCATGGATATTCATGTTGATGAGCATGCTCAGCCACCAAAGAAACAAAAGTTTTATCAAATTCTTTATGTGCAAGTAATTTTTGCTATTTTAGCGGGTATTGCATTAGGTCATTTTGCTCCCGATCTTGGTGAAAGCTTAAAACCGTTAGGTGATGCTTTTATTAAACTTGTTAAAATGATTATTGCTCCAGTCATCTTCTTAACGGTATGTACTGGTATTGCTGGTATGACCAATATGGGTTCTGTGGGGCGTGTAACAGGTAAAGCAATGCTTTACTTCATTACTTTCTCTACTTTAGCGCTTATTGTAGGTATGGTTGTAGCCAATATTATTCAACCTGGTAAAGGTTTAAATATTGATCCTGCTCAACTTGCTGGCGATAAAGTCGCAACTTATGTTGAAAAAGCTCACGATGCTTCTATTGTAGACTTCTTCATGAATATCATTCCAAAGACTTTAGTTAGTCCATTGGTTGCTGGTGATATTCTTCAAGTTCTATTTGTAGCTGTATTGTTTGGTTTGGCTATTGCAAGCGTTGGTGAGAAGGGCAAACCTGTTACAGAATTTTTGAATCATTTAACTGTACCTGTATTTAAATTAGTAGGTATGTTAATGAAGTTCGCTCCTATTGGTGCGTTCGGTGCTATGGCATTCACCATTGGTGCTTATGGTATTTCAAGTATTGGTAACTTAATGCTATTAATCGCGACCTTCTACATCACGTCATTATTGTTTGTGAGTGTAATTTTAGGCGCGGTTGCTAAATACAATGGTTTCTCTATTTTTGATTTAATCCGTTATATCAAAGATGAATTATGGCTTGTATTAGGTACATCTTCTTCTGAAGCAGCTTTACCAACTTTAATGAATAAGATGGAAAAAGCAGGTTGTGAAAAGTCTGTTGTAGGTTTGGTTATTCCTACAGGTTATTCATTTAACCTTGATGGTACAAACATCTACATGACAATGGCGGCATTATTCATTGCACAAGCATGTAATATTGATCTTTCATTAGGTGAGCAAATTACATTGTTATTAGTTGCTATGATTAGTTCTAAAGGTGCAGCAGGTGTAACTGGTGCAGGCTTTATTACTCTTGCGGCTACATTATCAGTAGTTCCAGCAGTTCCTGTGGCAGGTATGGCATTGATTCTTGGTATTGACCGTTTCATGTCAGAATGCCGTGCATTAACAAACTTAGTTGGTAATGCGTGTGCGACTATTGTTGTTGCGCGTTGGGATAATGCTTTAGATAAAGAAGTATTAGATGAAACTTTAAAAAAGAAAGCTTAATCTAAGAATTTAAAAAAGCCCTTCGGGGCTTTTTTTTGTGGCTAGAATAAATAAAGATTAAAACTTATATATTGTGGTGATGAAAGATTCTAAAAATTATAAGGAATATCTTTATTGATATAAATATGAGTATATATGCCTATATAACAGGATTTATATTTTAGGATAGTTTTGTGGATGCGATAATTTATAAGGTCAATTTTAAGATTACAGTGGATGATTATATTGATTTGTTATCTACAACAAGTTTAGGTGATAGACGCCCAATAACAAATCGACAATAGACTTCCGTCATAAATCAAAAAACGTACAATTTATTTGATCTTAAATTAATCAGCAAAATTATTTAATCCAAGGGATAATCCTTGGATGAAATTCAAAGATATTCAAAAATTATCAGACGTTAAGTTTCGTAGGCTTACTGGTGTTAGTTGGGCTACATTTAACCTCATGTTGGCCGAGCTAAATAAGGAGTTACCTTGTCATATTGGTAAAGGACGACCACATAAATTACCGTTGGAAGATCGTTTGCTCTTATGTATAGAATATTGGAGAGAATATCGAACATTTTTCCATCTTGGTATGAGTTACGGTGTATCTGAAACGAGTGCAATTCGTATCACACGCGTTATTGAAGATACCTTAATCCGTTCTGGAAAATTTAACTTGCCAAAACAACTTCCTAATCGAGATGAAGTGGATTGGGAAGTTGTTGTGATTGATGCAACTGAAATATTAGTTCAACGTCCAAAAAAAACAGAAGAAATGGTATAGCGGTAAAAAAAAGCGACATACCTTTAAATTTCAGCTATCTATGCACTATACAACAGGTGAAATACTGAGTGTATGTGGAAGTCATGGAAGCATGCATGATTTTAAAATATTTAAAAAAAGCATGAGGAAATTAAAATTTAAGCCCTTTTTTATCGTTGATAAGGGGTATTTAGGGATAAAGAAATTGGGTTTTGGATGCCTCATGCCATCTAAAGCAAAGAAAACTGAAAAACTAGATTCTGAATTAAAAAAGTTAAATAAAGAGATTGGTCGTAGACGAATTCAAGTAGAGCATGTATTTGGAAGGATGAAATGTTTTAAGATTTTATCTTGTGTATATAGAAATCGTCGTAAACGATTAAACCTGCGGTTTAATTTACTTGCTGGCATATACAATTTAGATTGGGTGAAAGATAAACAATTAAATTGATTGAAAAATGATTTATGAAGGAAGTCTAATGTATTGAAGGAATGTTAAAAAACTCGAATCTAATTGTATCGGCTTGGATAGATAGAAAGTTGATAGGGGTATCTAGATCTGTCACAGATTTTTATTAGGCTCTAGACTAGCAGAATAGATATATTAGTCTAGAATCATGATAGAAAACAGTAAATTAAGTCACTATAAGATTAAAAAAATTATTCAGTGCTTTTGCATTGATATTCCTGCTTCTAAAACAGCCTTATTGCTTAACTTGAACCGTAATACCATCAACTATTGGTACATGCTTTTTAGAGAAGCAAGGCGAATTCAAACATGAGGTGCGACAGTTTCAAAAGCCTTATGATAATCAACAAGCTGATCAAATTTCTCTAATGGTGTAAGCCAATCTAACGCTTTTCTAGGGCGAGTATTCAGTGACATGGCAACTTGATTTAAATAATGCTGATCTGCCTGGTTTAAATCAATCCCTTTAGGTAAATATTGCCTAATTAAACCATTCATATTTTCGCATGTGCCTTTCTGCCATGGCGAATGTGGGTCACAGGAATATACATCTATGCCTAAATCTTCTTCGAGGATTTTATGTTCTGACATCTCACGTCCACGGTCATAGGTCAATGTTTTACGCAGTTCTGCGGGTAAATATTTCAGAGCTTCAGTTAAAGCCTTGCGCACTGATTCTGCCTTTGCATCAGGTAATGTTGCCAAGATACAGAGCCGTGTATTTCGTTCAATAAGTGTTGCTATCGAACTTTTATTGTCTTTACCTTTAATTAAATCGGCTTCCCAATGACCCGGTATTTTTCTTTCTTGAACTTCGGTTGGGCGCTCATGAATAGTTTTAATATCCTGTAATATAGAATCTTTTTTAGGTTCACCGTTAGCTTTTCGCTTTTTATTTTCATGACGCAGACAGGATAGTAAGTCTTTTTTCAGCTCACCCTTTGGTAATGCTCGTATCGTTGAATAAATCGTTGTATGGCTTACATTCATTGTTTGATCCAAATCAGGAAATCTCTTTAAACGCTTTGCTATTTGCTGAGGAGACCATAAACAACGGATCGCTTCAACAATAAATTTCCAGAGGATTGAATCGATTTTGAGTTTTCTGTGACCACGTCTACGTCTAGCGAAGGTGTTATCAGAAGCATATTGAGCTTGATAAACGTCATTGATGCTATTTCTTTTAAGCTCACGATAGATCGTACTAGGATGTCTTTTAATGAGTTCAGCAAATTTTCTGGGTGAAAAGCCTTCTTTTCTTGACTCAAGCATTAATGCAGTACGATCTTCAAAGTTAAGATGATGGTATGACAATTTTATATACTCCATAAACCCTTTAAATTAATTAGGTGGTTTATGTCGCACTTCAAGTTTTACTCTGCCCAATCTACGATCATCAAACAGATTTAAGAGCAAAGTTTGTAGGTTCTATTGAAGTTGATGAGAGCTATTTTGGAGCAAAAAGACAACGTGGTTTTCATGGGAAATTGAAGCGAGGTCGAGGTACTTTAAAACAACCTGTATTTGGAATATTTGAAAGGAATGGTCGAGTTTATACAGAAATAGTCCCTGATTGTAAAAAGACTACATTACAACAAGTTATCTTAGGTAAAGTTGCACTTGAAAGTGTAATTTATAGTGATGGTTGGCGTGGATACAATGGTTTGGTAGATGTTGGTTACTCAAAGCATTTTAGAGTAAATCATGGAGCGAATGAATTTGCCAGAGGACAATGTCATATAAATGGAATAGAATCATTCTGGAGCTTTTGTAAAAGAAGGCTAGCAAAGTTCAACGGTATATCAAAAGAGTATTTTGATTATCATCTTAAAGAAACAGAATGGCGTTGGATGAGGGAGCCTAATGAGCTAGCAACAGAGTTGTGGGACCTCATTAGGTAAAACTAAGTGCAAATCTGCTAGTCTAGAGCCTTTATTATTGTTGTTATTTATCGGATTTAGCTGTTTCTGAGCATTTTCAGAAATATGGTATCGGCAAAAAATTAATTGATTTAACCATGGAACAGTTACAATCTAATTGTAATCTTATTTTATTCGCTGCACCCCAAGCTACAGGTTATTACCCAAAAGTTGGTTTTACTCAGCATCTAAGTGCATGGATTAAAAATAAGAATTAAAAAAAGCCCATCATAAGATAGGCTTTTAATAATTTAGCTTTTTAAATTAACAACCAGTTAGTTGCTCATGTTTTGGTTTTTCATTTGGGAAGAAAATAGGGCGAAGTTTTACACCAACACTATTACCAATGAAAGCAAAAACAAGCCATAACCAACCGTGCAAGCTGCCAGAAGCAATACCACTGAAGTACGCACCAATGTTACAGCCATATGCTAAACGAGCGCCATAACCTAACAATAATCCGCCTACAATTGCAGCAACTAATGAACGCTTAGGAATATTGAAATTAGGTGCAAATTTACCTGCAAGGCTTGCTGCAAATAAAGCACCAATCATAATGCCAAAGTTCATCATTGAGGTAATATCAAACCATAAAGATTCTGCTAAAGCTTTAGCATTCCCTGGTTGTTGCCAATATGCCCAAGATGCAACATCAACACCTACAAAACTTGCAGATTTAGCAGCCCAAACAGCAAGTGCAGAAGTTACCCCCCAAGGACGACCAGCAAGTGCTAGCGTTGCGAAGTTAAGCAAGGTAAGAATAATACCGCCCCAAATGAGTGGCCAAGGTCCACGAATAAAACGCTTCCAACCTTGGTATTCACTTCTAGGTTCAATTTCAAGTGAACCATGACGTTTTTTCTCAGCAAAAACTGTAATGGCAGCAATCAAGGCAAAAAGTACAAAATTGATGAACAGAGCAGGTGCGACACCTAAGCTAGATACAAGTGAAATAGGTGCTAAATGTGGAAGATTAAACCACCAATCAATATGCGAAGTTGCAATTAAAGAACCTAAACAGAAGAAAACAAGTGTCACGATCATACGCGCGCTACCGCCACCAACTGTATAAAGCGTACCTGAAGCACACCCACCGCCTAATTGCATACCAATACCAAAAATAAAGGCACCAATCATCACAGACATAGAGACAGGGCTAACATTGCCTTTTACAGGATTACCAAATAATTCACCTGCACCTAAAGCAGGGAAAAATAGTAAAACGGCAAGGCTAAGCATGATCATTTGAGCACGTAGCCCACGACCACGACGTTCTTTAATAAAAACACGCCAGCTAGATGTAAAACCAAAAGAGGCATGATACAAAGTCATACCGAGTGCGCCACCAATCAAAAACAAAAGTGCTTGATTTGTGCTGACAACTTGATAAGTACCTAAAGTACCAAGAATTAATAAAATAAAGGCCACCCAAACCGATACATTTGAACGGTTTGCAGGTGCTGCAATAATAGACATGGGAGAAATAGTAAAACTAACAATAGTGTGACTATTTTAAAGTATTTAAAATAATAAGAAGTTGGAAAAAGCTTAGAAATATGAATTAATGCTGAATATAATTGATTTAATAAATCAATTATATTCATATGTGAATTTTTGGTTAAAACGTACTTACATTAAAAAATGAGCCAATGAAGCTTGCAAATGCCATCGCAATAACACCCCATATGGTCACACGTAAACTGCCACGAATAATAGACGTGCCTGCAAAGTAACTTGAAACTGCACCTAGAATTGCTAAAGATAATACGCCTACAATCATTACTGTTTTACCAACGAAGCCTTCGGGGCTTAGTAATATGGCAAACATAGGAAATAATGCACCCAAAGAAAAGGCAAGGGCAGAAGAACCCGCAGCTTGTAATGGATTGGCTGATGTATTTTCATGAATCCCAATTTCATCACGTGCATGTGCTTCAAGTGCATTATGAGCAGTAAGTTGGACTGCAACTTCGTGCGCTAAATCTGGCTGTAAGCCACGTAAAACATAAATATGAGTCAGTTCTTTGAGTTCTAAATCTGGATTTTTTTCTAATTCATTACGTTCTGTATGTAAATCTGCTTCTTCAATATCTACTTGAGATTTCACAGAAATATATTCACCCGCAGCCATGGAGCTTGCACCAGAAATTAAACCTGCCACACAAGTAATTAATAAAGTTTGTGTAGATGCACCACTTGCAGCCATCCCCATAATTAAGCTGGTTACCGAAATAATTCCATCATTTGCACCTAAAACAGAAGCACGTAACCAGCCTGCACGTTGAATAAGGTGTTTTTCTTGATGATGTGAATAATACATTTATAGCGCTCTTATATTTAATTTTGGGTTAACCATAGCGAATGTATGATTGATTAATCAAGTGAATTACATCGGTAAATACAAAGAAGCCCCAATTATATTGAGGCTTCTTTGTATTATTTTTAAATATTTAAAAAATTATTGCTCGGCTTTTTCTTTAACATCAGCTGCGCCTTTTTCAACTGCACCTGCAACATGTGCAGTTGCATCTTTTACAGCTGCTTTGGCATCAGCAGCAGCTGCTTGTGTTTTAGCGGCAGCTTCATCAGCAGCTTCGTTAATTTTTGCAGTAGCAGTATCTGTTGCAGCTTTAGTTTCAGATGCAGCATGATCAGTTGCTGTAGCAATATCATGTGTTGCTTGAGATGCAGCATTTTCTAAATGTTCACCTGTAGTTGCACCCGTTTCAGGTGCTTTATCTTTGTTACAACCCACAAGTGCAACAGTAGCAACAAGACCTAAAGCAATAAATAACTTATTCATTCTGATTTTCCTTTTGTTATCCCCAAATGCGGGTTAGTTCAAAATATAATCTATTTTTCTGATATATAAATATTCATTATTGTTTATGAAATGTAATTTTTTTATAAAAACTTCTGTGAAAAAAAAGGCTTAGCATCTTTCGATGCTAAACCTTTTTTTGTGATTTTTCGCTTATCTAACGACTTAGTTACCACTACGAATAATATAATCAAAAGCAGATAACGAAGCTTTAGCACCTTCACCTGTCGCAATAATGATTTGCTTGTACGGAACAGTTGTACAGTCACCAGCAGCAAATACACCTTTTACATTGGTTTCATTACGCTCGTTAATTACAATCTCACCGCGGTTTGAAAGTTCAACATCTGTTTCTTTTAAGAAATCTGTATTTGGTAATAAACCAATTTGTACAAAAATTCCTGCAAGTTCGACAGTGTGTTCAACATCAGTTGCACGGTCTTTGTATTTAAGTGCAGTCACTTGTGAACCATCACCAACAACTTCAGTAGATAACGCATTTTTAATTACAGTTGTGTTTGGCAAGCTGTTCAATTTGTCTTGAAGTACTTGGTCAGCACGAAGTTTTGTATCAAACTCAACAAGCGTTACATGCTCAACAATACCTGCAAGGTCAATTGCTGCTTCTACACCAGAGTTACCACCACCGATCACTGCAACACGCTTGCCTTTAAACAATGGACCATCACAGTGTGGGCAGTATGCAACACCACGTGTACGGTATTCTTGCTCACCTGGAACGTTCATTTCTCTCCAACGCGCACCTGTTGAAAGGATGACAGTTTTAGATTCTAGTTTTGCACCATTTTCTAAAGTCACTTCAACAAGACCATTTGCTGTTGCATCTGCACCTTTAATGTCAGATACACGTTGCAAATTCATAATGTCTACACCGTACTCACGAACGTGTGCTTCCATTTCAGCAGCAAACTTAGGACCTTGTGTTTTTTGGATAGAAGTAAAGTTCTCAATATCCATAGTATCCATCACCTGACCGCCCATGCGCTCAGCTACGATACCTGTTTTAATCCCTTTACGTGCTGCATAGATAGCAGATGTATTACCTGCAGGACCACCGCCAATTACAAGTACATCAAATGCTTCTTTGGCATTTAATTTTTCAGCATCTTTTGCAGCAGAGTTTGTATCTAACTTAGCAATGATTTCTTCAAGTGTCATACGACCTTGACCAATGTGTTCACCATTTTGGAATAACATTGGAACAGCCATAATTTTGCGTTCTTCAACTTCTTCTTGGAAGAATGCACCATCAATCATGGTAGCTGTAGTGCCAGGGTTGTTAATGGCAATTAAGTTCAATGCTTGAACAACGTCAGGGCAGTTATGGCAGCTTAAAGATACGAATACGTCGAAGTTAGCTTTAATGCCTAAGCCTTTAATTTGAGCAAGAACTTCATCAGATACTTTTGGTGCATAACCTGAAACTTGTAACAATGCCAAAATCAAAGATGTGAACTCATGACCCATTGGTAAACCTGCGAAGTTTACACGTGGTTGTTCACCTACTTTTGCAATACCAAAACTTGGCGCACGAGAGTTAGTACCGTCAAAACGAGCAGTCACTAAACTAGAAAGCTCTGCAATTTCTGAAACAAGCTCTTTAATTTTGTCTGATTTATCAGAACCATTTAAAGTTGCAACAATTTCAATTGGGCTTTCAAGGCGTTCAAGAAGTGTTTTTAATTGAGCTGAAGTATTTTGATCTAACATTGCTAACGTCTCCAAAGGAGTAAATGTTTATTTGATGAGAGAATCATAGAACAAACTATTAAATTGAGGAAACAGTTTGTTTTTATCCTGATAATCGGTTTTTTGGATTAAAATGCAAAATAGTACAATTAATCAACAGTATATTCGTGTATAGCTTCATGTAAGAATGGGGTAGAAAAGGTAAATTTCAAGTAATACTGAGCATTTAAAGTGAAAAAAGTATGAATTTTATGAAAATAATAATAATCTGATTAAGGTAATGAATCTTGTAAATAGAGAGTATTAAGCGTGAGTTTAAAGAAAGGAATTTATCAGCATTATAAAGGCAACCTGTACCAAGTATTTAATGTGGCAACGCATAGTGAAACACGAGAGCAAGTCGTTGTTTATCAATGTTTATATGGTGATTACTCTATGTGGGTGCGACCATTAACTATGTTTACTGAAACCATTACAACAGCAGATGATCGTGAAATTGAACGCTTTAAGTTAATTCAAGAAACGGAATAATTAAAAGAACATTAAGTGAAAAGGAATGTAAATGAGCTTGGAATTCTTAGCAAAAATAGATGTGTTGTATCAACATTTTCAAGCACATGATCAAGCATATTCGGATCGTTTAAGTCGTTATCGAAATATTGAACCTGAATCTGCAGAATTGTTAAATGTTTTAATTCGGACACAACAATCTAAGCGCATTCTAGAAATTGGCACATCTACAGGCTATTCCACTTTATGGCTGGCGCATGCGGCAGAATCAACTTCAGCAAAAATTACTACTTTGGAAATTGATGCTGAAAGGTCGGAGCTTGCACATCAAAATGCAGTCGATTTTTCACTTGATCGTTTTGTTGAGTTTTTAGTTTCTGATGCACAAGATTATTTGCGTCAAACCACAGAAAAGTTCGACTTTATTTTGTTGGATGCAGAACGTGATGCATATTGTGATTATTGGAATTACTTACCGCAAATCTTAAAAGAAAAAGGCGGTTTGCTTGTTGTAGATAATGTGGTTTCACATGAATCTGAAGTGAATGATTTTTTAAATTTAGTCCGTGATAATCCAAAATTTAGTACAACAATTTTGCCTATTGGTGCGGGACTATTTTTAGTGACATATAACTAATTGATAAAAAGCATCGTTAAAGAAAAGCCATCAATTTTAGCATTGATCGCTTTTTTATTTATTGCATAGAAACACGTTTGAAGCTGAGGTCATATTCTAAATATCTATGAACAAATGATGCTTTATCGTCAGATCGAACTAAATTATTGTAAATAAATTCAGGAACTGGATGGAACAAATCGGCACGTCCATTGTTGTAAAAAATTTTTAAATATCTAGATGTGGCATTGTATTTGTAAAAAGTAACAGCGATTGTTTTTTCCATAAGCAACCTCGTTATTATCATGTTTTATGTTGTGTTAAAACTTTATTGTTGTTTATAAATAAGTTTTATTTATGTATATCATAATTGTGGAATGAATCAACGTATAAATGTAAGATTTTTATTTATTTTTTGAATAATGAATGAAATGCTTAACAATAAAAAACCACGCTAAAAGCGTGGTTTTTTGAATCAGTACGATCTAATTAAAATTAGATTTTACCAACTAAGTCGATTGAAGGAGCAAGAGTTGCGTCGCCTTCTTTCCATTTAGCAGGGCATACTTCACCTGGGTGAGCATGTACGTATTGAGCTGCTTTAACTTTACGAAGAAGTTCTTGAGCGTCACGACCAATACCACCAGCGTTGATTTCAACGATTTGGATTTTACCTTCAGGATCGATAACGAAAGTACCACGGTCAGCAAGACCAGCAGATTCAATTAATACGTCGAAGTTTTTAGCAAGTGTCCAGTTAGCATCACCAACCATTACATATTCGATTTTTTTGATTTCGTCAGAAGAATCGTGCCATGCTTTATGAGTGAAGTGAGTGTCAGTAGAAACTGAGTAGATTTCAACGCCTAATTTTTTGAATTCAGCGTAGTTGTCTGCAAGGTCACCAAGTTCAGTTGGGCAAACAAAAGTAAAGTCAGCTGGGTAGAAGAATACTACAGACCATTTGCCTTTAAGATCAGCTTCAGTAACTTCAATGAATTGACCATTTTGGAATGCTGTTGTTTTGAACGGTTTAACTTCAGTATTAATTAAGCTCATCATTGTCTCCATGATTGAGGTGAGTCTTGGTTTTCCATAAGATTATAGAAATTTTTAGCCTTGCTGAAACAGTATTTTTACATAACTAAAATCGGAAAAACCGAATTGAAAGATTTTACTGTTTCTACAAGTAGATATTTCTTATCATTTAACAGAACATATATGATGCTGATATGACAAGAATCTTCATTTATGCTTGTTATTAAAGATGGAGCCGTAGCAACTAAAAATCAAGGGCAAAAATTAAAATAATTTCGTAAATTTTATAGTTCATTATTTAAGTAACCTGAGTTCGATATAAAAAAGAGTAGAAAAAAAGCCCTGTTTTTGTAACATATTGGTTCTCAAGACAAAATGTTATAAAACAAGGCTTCTCAATGGATCATATTACCGAATTATTTTGTATTTTGGATGATTTCTGCAAAAAATTTAATGAATCTTTAGAGAAAGCTTTAATTTCTAATCAAAAAACCAGGTTGAAAAAGTCAGCTTTAAGCTTGTCTGAAGCAATGACCATTGTCATTTTATTTCATCAATCCGGTTTTAGATTCTTCAAATATTTTTATTGCCAAATGATCGTTCCATTCTGGAAATCTGCTTTTCCTAAACTGCTTAGCTACAACCGATTTATTGAAATCATGCCCCGTTGTTTGCAAGCTCTGAGTAGTTTCTTCCATCAGGTGAAAGGAAAAGATACGGGAATCAGTATCATTGACTCCACTAAATTGGTAGTTTGCCATAATCTTCGGATTAAAAGGCATCGTGTATTTAAAGGCTTGGCCGGTCGTGGAAAAAGTAGCACGGGTTGGTTTTATGGTTTTAAATTACATCTCGTTATCAATAATTTAGGTGAAATTATTAATCTCAAGCTGACATCGGGAAATGTTCATGATGTTGCTATATTAGAATCTTTAACTCAAGAATTAAAAGGGATCCTACTCGGAGACAAAGGCTATTTGAGCAAAGCAAAAGCCGAAGCTTTAGCAGCAAGAGGACTGAAAATATTGACCCCATCACGTCGGAATATGAAAAATAAACCCATCCAAACTGAAGAAGAAAAACAATTACTTTGCAGAAGAGGATTGATCGAAACAGTGAATGATCAATTAAAAAATTTACATCAACTTGAACATTCACGTCATCGTTCGGTAAATAACTTCATGGTGAATATCATGGCTGCTGTAGTGGCTTATTGTTTGAACCCCAATAAGCCAACTTTCCAAAATATGCTAAAAGGTTAAGTGGATTTCATCGAACTCAGGTTAAGTAATAATTGATATTACTTAATTTTTATTCCAAGTGAGAGATACGTAAAACATGAAAAATAATGTATTAATAGTTGGTTTGATGGTTGTTGTAATTCAAACATCTGTAAAGGCTGAAAGCATAAATTTTGAAGATTATCCTGTTCAAAATACCCAAGATGTTTTCGCAAAGAACATTATTTTGAAAGGTAAAAATCAAAAATATAGAACCTTACTTACTGAGCTTTCAAAGCAGGAAATAAATTTTGCAGGTCATTATGTTTTAGATTCTTTTGGTTGTGGTGGCGGTTGTCAGGTGCTTGCAACATATAATGCTAAAACGGGTTATGGCTTTTTACATCCACAAAACTTTTCAGATTGTTATAGTCAAACTCATGGTTTTATAAGCAGAGATTATGAGTTTCAAAATAATAGTCGCTTGTTGGTTGTAACAGGAAGTCGAAGTTCAAAGCCTTATCAATGTGAAAAAGTCTATTATTTTGTGCATGAAAATAGCTTTAAGGAAATTGCACAGCATTGGATTTATAAAAGTAATTAATTCTCCAAAATGAAACTTTTAAAATTTATTGAACAATTATTGTGAAAACATTGTCGTGCAACAATTGGGAATCTATTTGAAAACGAGTAGAATATTCTCTTTTAGTTAAGCTGTAGGGCGTTCACTTGGTTGCGAAAGATTTAAATGTAGACAATATGGTGAGGGCAAAAGATCTTCACCGTTTGAATCGATTGCGTAAAGGTAAAGACGCCAACGAAAAACAACATCAAGAATTATTAGAAAAATCAAATGCAAAAGTACGTGAACGTATTACACGCATTCCGAATATTAAACTCAATCAAGATTTACCTGTAACTCAATCGGCAGACAAGCTCATTGAAGCAATTCAAAAGCATCAAGTGATTATTGTGGCAGGTGAAACGGGCTCGGGTAAAACAACGCAATTACCGCAAATTGCAATGCTTGCAGGTCGTGGTTTAACAGGTTTAATTGGCCATACACAACCACGACGTTTAGCTGCGCGTAGCGTGTCACAACGTATTGCAGAAGAAGTAGGCGAAAAACTAGGGGAATCTATTTCCTTTAAAGTTCGTTTTAATGAGCAAGGTTCGCAGGACTCTATCGTACGTTTAATGACGGATGGTATTTTGCTTGCAGAATTATCTCATGATCGCTTTTTAACAAAGTACGACACCATTATTATTGATGAAGCGCATGAGCGTTCACTCAATATCGACTTTATTATGGGCTATTTAAAACAGCTCTTACCTCGTCGTAAAGACTTAAAAGTAATCATTACTTCTGCAACTTTGGATGTAAAACGTTTTAGTAATTACTTTAATGGTGCACCAATTTTTGAAGTGGAAGGGCGTAGTTTTCCTGTAGAAGTGCGTTATCGTCCAATTTCAGAAATGAGCATTGTTGGTAGTGATGACGATGAATTTGATGATTTTGAGGAAAATTTACCTCGCGCTGTTGTTGCCGCAGTAGAAGAATGTTTTCAGGACGCGAAAGATAAAGGGCATCCTGAATATGCAGATACGCTTATTTTTGCAAGTACAGAACAAGAAATTCGTGAGCTTCAAGAAACTTTACAGAAATTTGGTCCACGACATACAGAAATTTTGCCTTTGTATGCACGTTTGGCTTTAGCAGAACAACAAAAAATCTTTAATCCAACGGGTGGTGGTCGACGCATTATTATTGCTACTAACGTTGCCGAAACAGCTTTAACTGTACCGAATATTCGTTATGTCATTGATAGCGGTTTTGCGCGTATTTCACGTTATAACTACCGTTCTCGTGTGCAGCGTTTGCCTATTGAAGCTGTATCTCAAGCATCTGCAAATCAGCGTAAAGGTCGTTGCGGGCGTATTGCGCCAGGTGTGTGTATTCGTTTGTATTCTGAAGATGATTTTCAAGGTCGACCTGAATTTACAGAACCTGAAATTAAACGTACGAACTTAGCCTCTGTAATTTTACAAATGCAAAGTTTGGGTTTAGGCACATTTGATGATTTCGATTTCATTGAACCACCTGATCATCGTTTAGTGAATGATGGTCGCAAGCTTTTAATTGAGCTTGGGGCGATGGTGGAGAAGAAATCATTCAATTCGAAAGAAAATCTACCTAAATTTACTGATGAAAAAAAATCAGCAACTTCTTCCTCCTTTGGTAAAGGGGGGGATATTAAGGCTGGAGATTCCCTCACTAAAATTGGTCAGAAAATGGCAAAAATGCCAATTGACCCACGTCTTGCTCGAATGATTTTGGGTGGGGCACATTTTGGCGTGTTGAATGAAATTTTAATTATTGTTGCAGCATTAGCTGTGCAAGATCCTCGTGAACGTCCTGCAGATAAGCAAATGCAAGCCGATCAAAAGCATGCTTTGTTCCGTGAAGAAGATTCAGACTTTCTGTTCTACATCAAACTTTGGGAAACCTTAGTTTCAAATCGTGAAATGAGCGAAAATAAACGTCGTACATTTGCACGAAACCATTTCTTAAGTTGGTTACGTTTACGTGAATGGAAAAAAACGCATGAACAATTGGTCGATTTAGCCAAAGGTTTGAATCTTTCATTTAATGAAAAGAAAGCCAATTATGAAAATTTACATCGCGCGCTTTTAACAGGTTTATTGTCCTTTATTGCCAATAAAACAGATGAACGAAATGTGTTTATGGCGGTACGTCAGCAAAAGGCACGAATTTTCCCTGCATCGGCATTACATAAAACCAATACGCCTTGGGTCATGGCATTTGAGATGGTTGAAACATCTCAAGTTTATCTTCGTACGCTTGCGAAAATTGAACCTGAATGGATTTTACTGGCTGCGGGTGATTTACTGAAGCATCACTATTTCGAACCGCATTGGTCTAAAAAATCTGGCGTGGTGAATGCTTACGATCAAATTTCATTATTTGGTTTAATTATTGAGCCTAAGCGTCAGGTAAATTATGAAAAAGTGGATCAAGAAGCTGCGCATGAAATATTCCTGCGTGATGGTTTAACCACGGGTAATTTGGGTATTACACCACCATTTTTAAAACACAATTTACTCAAACTTGAAGAAGTAGAGCGTGTTGAAGATAAATTACGTCGTCGTGATTTAGTGGTCGATGAAGAAACAATTTATCAATTTTATGCATCTAAAGTGCCACCTGAAGTTGCAAGTAGACGAACATTTGAAGATTGGCGAGCTACGGTTGAACCGAAAAATCCACGTTATTTATTTGTGGAAGATGATGCACTTTGGTTGAACGACCGTCCGACTACGCAACAATTCCCAGATTTTTTACGTAATGGCGAATTGCGCTTAGCGGCAACGTATCGTTTTGACCCTAGTCATGATCAAGATGGTGCGACGGTTAAAATTCCTGTGCAAGCGCTTCCACAAGTGGATGAGGCGATTTGGTCTTGGGGTATTCCGGGTTGGCGACAAGATTTAATTGAAGCTTTATTGAAAGCTTTACCAAAAGATAAGCGACGTAATTTAGTTCCAATTCCTGACACAGCTCGCAAGCTAATGTCGCGTGTAGATGCAATGCATCTTAATCAGCACATTTTTAATTTCTTGGCATTTCAGTTACGTGGCGATCAAATTAGTGAAAAAGACTTTTCATTTGAGCGCATAGATGAATATTTATTGCCATTTATAAAAGTGATTGATGAAAAGGGTCGTGTGATTGAACAAGGGCGTGATTTAGCAGAGTTAAAATCACGTTGTCGTACAGAAACGCATAGTCCTGTTAAGCAACTAAAAGGTGAGTTTAAAACCTTCCCAGAAAGTTTTGTGTTTGAAGCATCGCAAAAAGTTACAGGTGTGATTGTTAAGCAGTATCAAGCTTTAGTACCAAGCAAAACTTTTGCGAATTTAGAACAGAAAGATGAATCGGGCGTGGTCATTCAAACTTTTAATGATCAGTTTGAGGCAATTAAAAAACATCGTGACGGTATTGTTCATTTGATTTATATGCAATTAGGCGATTTAACACGCCAATTGAAAAAGCAAATATCTAAACCGCTTGCGTTGGCATATTCACCCTTGGGCGATAAAGCCAAACTTGAACAAATGCTCGTGTATGCAACCTTGCAAATGTCTATTCAATCTCTTCCTGTAAATGCAGAAGAATTCCAAAAACTTGTGTTAGATGTGAAGAAAAATTTCTTAACGCACGGTCAAACTGCTTTAAGCATGATGAGTGATATTTATATTCAATGGCAGGATATTCGTCGAAAGCTTTTGGTTCTAGATGATTCAATTTTTGGAAAGAATATTGATGATGTTGAAGATCAACTTGATTTAATGATGTTATCTAATTTTGTATATGAAAAATCACCAGATGTATGGCAAGAGTTTCCTCGTTATTTAAAAGCATTGGTACAGCGTTTAGAGCGTTTGCCAAATAACTTAACGCGAGATAATGCCGCCATTGTAGATGTTGATCCGTGGATGGAAAAACTATTTAAATACAAAAATGATGTGCGACTTAAAGAAGTCTACTTTATGGTTGAGGAATTGAGAATTTCTTTATTTGCTCAACCAATGAAAACCAAGATGCCAATATCTCCAACGCGCATACAAAAAGTATGGGATAAGCTTGGAATCAGTTAATATATAAGTAATTTCGAATAGGAGTTTTACATGGGCATCCGCATTACAGGTACTGGCCTTTATCATCCAGAAGATATTATCACCAACCAAGAATTGGTCGATAGTTTAAATGCTTATGTGGAACGTTATAACGAAGATAATGCTGAAAAAATTGCCGCAGGTGAATTAGAAGCACTTCGTGGTTCAAGTGCTGAGTTTATCGAAAAAGCTTCAGGCGTAAAACGTCGCTATGTTTCAGAAAAAACAGGTATTTTGGATATCAATCGTTTACGTCCTAACCTACGTGAACGTTCAAATGATGAATTGTCTATTCAAGCTGAATGGGGCGTAGCAGCCGCTAAGCAAGCAATGGAAAATGCAGGCGTTACAGCAGAAGATATTGATGTTGTTATTTTATCTTGTTCTAACTTACAACGTGCATATCCTGCTGTAGCAATTGAAATTCAAACTGCACTTGGTATTCAGGGCTATGCATACGACATGAATGTTGCTTGTTCTGCTGCAACATTTGGTATTAAGCAGGCTTTTGACACGATTAAAGCAGGCGCACGTAGAGTTTTACTTGTAAACGTAGAAATTACATCGGGTCATACAGATTTCCGTTCACGTGATTGCCATTTTATTTTTGGTGATGTTGCGACAGCTTCTATTATTGAAGAAACAGAAACTAAAGCTGGTTTTGAAGTATTAGATATTAATTTATTTACGCAATTTTCAAATAATATTCGTAATAATTTTGGTTTCTTAAACCCAAGTGAAACAACGAATGCAGATGACAAGCGCTTTAGCCAAGATGGTCGTAAAGTATTTAAAGAAGTTTGTCCGCTTGTTGCAAAAATGATTGCGAAGCAACTTGTTAAAAATGAAATTGAGCCAACAAATGTGAAGCGTTTTTGGTTGCACCAAGCCAATGCAAGCATGAATGAACTTGTTTTGAAATTGCTTGTAGGTAAGGAAGTCGCTGAAGCGAAGCCTGAACTTGTACCTATTATTCTTGATGAGTTTGCAAATACGTCATCTGCGGGTGTAATTATTGCTTTGCACCGTACAGCGAATGAAGTCAATGATGGTGAGTATGGTGTTCTATGTTCATTTGGTGCTGGGTATTCAGTAGGCTCTATTTTAGTGCAGAAGAAATAGTATTTGAACAAAATTGTTAATTAAATATAAAAAAGGCTGAACTATTGTTCAGCCTTTTTTATTGAAAAGTTTTGTATTTCTTGTGGGGGAGTATTGTATTTTTTATGGGTAAAATATATTGTTTTTTAATATAATGTGTACTAATGCAACATTTAGTGTGCTTTTGTATATTATTTTGTAAATAAAATTGATAATTAAAAAAACCTTAATAAACAATAATTTATATTATTATTTAGCTTAATTTAATAATGGTAATTTATAAATTATATTAAAAATCATTGACTTAAACTCAAGTGGTAATGATAGTAATTTTCATCTATTAAAACCATACAAAAAACATACGATTGTAACGTGAAAATTAATCTGATAAATAAAGTGAACCGTACCGGGTTTGTCGGAGACTTTTTTATTTAAGTTAGGCCACCTGACCTAACGGATTAATCTTATCATAGTACATTGCTTCAAACTCAAAAGGCGATACATAACCCAGTGCACCGTGTACACGCTTTTTGTTGAACCAATCTACCCAATTTAATGTCGCAAGTTGTACATCTGCTAAACCTTGCCAATCTGCTTTTAAATATTCAATCACCTCTGTTTTGTATAAGCCATTCACCGTTTCAGCCAAAGCATTATCGTATGAATCACCCGTTGTACCGACTGATGCTCGTAAATTTGCTGCTTCTAAACGATTGGTATAGCGAATAGAAAGATATTGAACACCTCTATCGGAATGATGAATTACATTCTTTGGCATGCCTCGATCGTGCAATGCTTGCTCCAATGCATCGAGCACCATATCTGTATTCATCCGTGTAGATACTTTCCATCCAACAATTGCTCGTGAGAACACATCAATAATAAATGCGGTGTAGACCCAGCCAGAATTGGTTTGAATATACGTAAAGTCACTGACCTGAGAAGCACTGCTTCGCAAGGGTCAGGTCGATCAGCACTAAAATTCCGTTTCACTAAATCACTTGCCCGTTTTTGATCATCTCGGCTGCGGGTAGTTTGTTTGTTCTTACCACGCCAAACACCTTGTATATCTAGCTTTTGCATCAATCGAGCAACTGTACAACGTGCAATAACATAACCCTCACGTTTCAATTGTTGCCAAACTTTACGTACACCATATCGACCTGAACTTTCTTTCCAAATACGTTTGATTTGCTCTGCATGATGTAAATCATGCAGAGCACGTTTCGCTCGATGTTCTGGGTTATCAACGAGATCTAAAGCCCGATAATAGGTCGAAGCTGCAATCGGTAAAATTCTACAAATCGCTTCAACACCATATCGATCTTTATTGTTATGGATAAAATCCACCATTATTTGTGTGGGCGGTCGAGCTCCGCCTGGGCGAAAAAAGCGGCTGCTTTACGTAGAATTTCATTGGCACGTTTTAATTCTTTAATTTCACGTTCCATTTGCTTCATTTTTTCTTGGTCAGATACCTGTTGTACTTTGGCTGGATTTTGTTGATCTAAGTATTTTTGATACCAAACACGTAGTGTTTCAGGAGTACAGCCAATTTTAGGAGCAATTGCGGAAACTGCTGCCCAATTCGATGGATAATCTTTTTCAGATTCAATTAGTAATTGAACCGCTCTTTCTCTAATTTCGGGGGTATAGTTTGGTTTTTTCATCGGAATAGTCTCTCAGAATATTGACTCTCCGACAAACCCGGTACGGTTCAATTTCAATAGATCGAGATGGTGCATCATCATCTCAATACGACATGGCAGAATATTTAACGCTGGCTGATCTTGAAAAATTTGTGACTTTAGATGAGCTGTTGCAAAATAATCAAATCGTTTTCTAATTTCTATTTCTGACGTTAAACGAAAAAATCCCAAACTTAGGTTTGGGATTTTTTATGTAAAAACCATAAAATTTAATGTTAAAACTTTATGAAAAATAGTGCTTAGGTTAAGATGAGCCATCTTTTATAAAAGCACTTATGAAAACCTATGCAACCATTTGTTCTATACAATTCAGAGCAACGTAAAAAAGTTGAATTTGTTCCACGTAAAGAAGGACATATCGACATGTATGTGTGTGGTATGACAGTTTACGATTACTGTCATATTGGTCATGCTCGCGTAATGGTTGCATTTGACTACATTATTCGCTTTTTACGTAGCCAAGGTTGGAACGTAAAATACGTTCGTAATATTACAGATATCGACGACAAAATTATTAAACGTGCCAATGAAAATGGTGAAAGCATTACCGCTTTAACAGACCGTTTCATTAAAGCAATGAACGAAGATGCTGAAAATTTAGGATGCTTACATCCAGATGAAGCACCACGTGCGACAGATTATATTGATCAAATGCAAAATATGATTGGTACGCTTGTCAATAAAGGCACAGCTTATCCATCTGCAAATGGTGATGTTTATTTTGAAGTTGAAAAATTTGCAAAATATGGACGCCTTTCAGGTCGTAAACTTGAAGATATGCAAGCAGGTGCATCTGAACGTGTAGATGTTGAGGTTGAGAAAAAACATCCATTCGATTTTGTACTTTGGAAACATGCGAAAGAAAATGAACCTTCATGGGCTTCACCGTGGGGGAATGGTCGTCCGGGTTGGCATATTGAGTGTTCAGCAATGTCGACTTGCTGCTTAGGAAATCATTTTGACATTCATGGCGGTGGTTCAGACTTAACATTCCCACATCACGAAAACGAAATTGCACAATCAGAAGCTGCAACAGATGAACAATATGTAAACTACTGGATGCATGTTGGTTTCATTAATGTTGATGGTGAGAAAATGTCTAAGTCTTTAGGCAACTTCTTTACTATTCGTGATGTGATGGATAAATTTCATCCTGAAGTTATTCGTTATTTCATCGTATCATCGCACTATCGTAGCCCTGTAAATTTCTCAGATACTGCGTTAAAAGAAGCGAAAAATACACTGTCACGTTTCTATCATTCTTTCAAAGCATACCAGCAAACTTATGGTACGGACGTTGTTGCAGCGTATGATGAAGTACTGGTTGAACGGTTTAATGCTGCAATGCGAGATGACTTTAATACCTCAGAAGCGATTGCAGTTTTATTTGAAATTAACAAAGAATTGAACCGTGCAGTTAAAGATGAAAATTCAGAGCAAGCAGCTGTTTACTATGCAACTTTACGTCATTTAACCAATATTTTAGGTTTAGTTCAGCACAATGTAGATGATTTTTTAAAGTCAGATATTGGTCAAGAAGCCTTGGGTTTATCTGCTGAACAAATTGAAGATTTGATTCAACAACGTGTCGACGCAAAGAAAGCGAAAGAATTTGCGCGTGCAGATGAAATTCGCCAATCTTTACTCGATCAAGGTGTAGTTTTAGAAGATACGCGTCAAGGGACAATTTGGCGTCGTGCTGATTAATTGATCAAATGAAATTATAGAGAGTTGACATCATCATAAAACTCTCTATAATTCACCTCATTGCGGGAATAGCTCAGTTGGTAGAGCATAACCTTGCCAAGGTTGGGGTCGGGAGTTCGAGTCTCCTTTCCCGCTCCAGAATACGAAAAAGCGCCTATCGAAAGATAGGCGCTTTTTTTTATGCCTAAATATATTACGCTGCTGTCTAAAAATAAGGCTCTAGACTAGCAGATTTGCACTTAGTTTTACCTAATGAGGTCCCACAACTCTGTTGCTAGCTCATTAGGCTCCCTCATCCAACGCCATTCTGTTTCTTTAAGATGATAATCAAAATACTCTTTTGATATACCGTTGAACTTTGCTAGCCTTCTTTTACAAAAGCTCCAGAATGATTCTATTCCA
Source organism: Acinetobacter portensis (assembly GCF_023158935.1). Classification (GTDB taxonomy): domain Bacteria; phylum Pseudomonadota; class Gammaproteobacteria; order Pseudomonadales; family Moraxellaceae; genus Acinetobacter; species Acinetobacter faecalis. Next base: position 1,585,521 of record NZ_CP096120.1, on the reverse strand, counting down.
TTTATATGACATTGTCCTCTGGCAAATTCATTCGCTCCATGATTTACTCTAAAATGCTTTGAGTAACCAACATCTACCAAACCATTGTATCCACGCCAACCATCACTATAAATTACACTTTCAAGTGCAACTTTACCTAAGATAACTTGTTGTAATGTAGTCTTTTTACAATCAGGGACTATTTCTGTATAAACTCGACCATTCCTTTCAAATATTCCAAATACAGGTTGTTTTAAAGTACCTCGACCTCGCTTCAATTTCCCATGAAAACCACGTTGTCTTTTTGCTCCAAAATAGCTCTCATCAACTTCAATAGAACCTACAAACTTTGCTCTTAAATCTGTTTGATGATCGTAGATTGCTTCTCTAAAAAGCATGTACCAATAGTTGATGGTATTACGGTTCAAGTTAAGCAATAAGGCTGTTTTAGAAGCAGGAATATCAATGCAAAAGCACTGAATAATTTTTTTAATCTTATAGTGACTTAATTTACTGTTTTCTATCATGATTCTAGACTAACATATCTATTCTGCTAGTCTAGAGCCAAAATAATTACAGTCAAATACTTTATTTATTCAATGCTAATAGATGTATTCCGAATGCTTAACAGCGGTTTAAAAAAGAGATTTCTTACACATTTTGAACCATTGTGATTGAATAGATATGGTAAAATTGCGAAAATTAAGCATAAATACATATGAATGGCTCTTATAGGGCAAGGTCTTAAAGTTGAATTCAGAAAACATGCCAAATCAAATTGATTTTCAAAGCGTTGCTTTAGAAACATTAAAAATAGAAGAACATGCATTACAAGTTCTTGCGACACAAATTGATGATCGTTTTATGCAAGCTTGTGAAATTATTTTGCAATGCAAAGGTCGTTTAGTTGTGACGGGTATGGGGAAATCAGGTCACATTGGTCGCAAAATGGCAGCAACTTTTGCTTCAACAGGAACACCTTCATTTTTTATGCATCCCGGTGAAGCAGGGCATGGCGATTTAGGCATGCTGGTTCGTGGTGATGTGCTTATTGCAATTTCTAACTCTGGTAAGAGTGATGAAATTATGATGTTAGTGCCTTTAGTTAAACATCTTGGTATACCTTTAATTACGATTAGTGGCGACAATAAAGGTCCGATGCCGCAAAATGCAGATGTTGCACTTACATTAGGTAATATTCAAGAAGCGTGTCCACTTGGTTTAGCACCTACATCAAGCACAACAGCAACCTTGGCTTTAGGTGATGCTTTAGCAGTAGCTTTACTTGAAGCACGTGGTTTTACAGCAGATGATTTTGCACGTTCACATCCTGCTGGTGCATTAGGAAAGCGTTTACTTTTAGATGTAAAACACTTAATGCATACAGGTGATGAGTTACCAAAAGTATCGCCAGATACGCCAATGAATAAAGTCTTGTATGAAATTTCTAGTAAGCGTCTTGGTTTGACAACAATTGTCGATGAAAACGATGCTTTACTTGGTATTTTTACTGATGGTGATTTACGTCGACTTATTGATAAACAACAAGGTTTTGATGTTCATTTGAAAGTATCTGAAGTCATGACAAAAAATCCAATCACAATTGGGCAAAATTCTCGTGCTGTCATTGCTTTAGATAAAATGAATGAAAATAAAATCAATCAATTTGTTGTGGTAGACATAGACAACAAAGTAATTGGTGTAATTGGAATGCATGATTTAATTCAAGCTGGGGTAAAATAAATAATGGCATCATATGTTTTATTAGAACAGGCGCGTCATATTCAGGCTTTAGTTCTAGATGTTGATGGTATTTTAAGTGATGGCTTTGTAACACTTACCAATACTGGTGATGAAATTAAATCTTTTGATATTCGTGATGGTTTAGGCATGAAGCTTGTGCAGCAAGCGGGTGTCAAAGTTATTATTATCACAGGTCGAAAAAGTAATATTGTAGAAACACGTATGTCTGCATTAGGCGTAGATTTAGTATTTCAAGGTCGTGAAGACAAAGGTGTTGCACTGAAAGAAGCATGTGCACAATTTAATCTTAAACCTGAAGATTGTTTATACATGGGCGATGATTGGCCTGATTTATCTGCATTTGCAATTGCAGGAATGAAAGTGACTGTGCCAAATGGACATGTTGAAGTACGTCGTCGTGCAGACTTGGTTACTCAGGCAATGGGTGGTCGAGGTGCTGTTCGTGAGGTTTGCGATATGATCTTGTTATCGAAAGGCGTATACGAAGAGTTACTTGAAAAATACGTAACTGCTCCAAAATAATGTTATATACATTCAAAAGCTTGAGTTGAAATCACACTTATGGATACAAAAAAGTTATATGTCACAGCTTTAATTATTGTAGCTATAAGTAGTGGCTATTATTATTTTGGCGGAAAAAGTAAGAAGTTAGAAGTCGATTCTTCTAGAAGTATGACCTATTCTGCTGAAGTAATTAATTTGACACGAACAGATGAAAAGGGTTTGGTATCTTTAAAGGCACAAGCAGATCGTCTGGAACAAGATATGCAAAAGCAGACCTCTCGTTTAGATAACTTACATGCTTATACTTTTCAAAATTCGAGACCCGATGGAACTTTCTATGCAAAAGTAGCAAATTCATATGATGACAACACAAAAGTGATTATGTCTGATGAGGTTGTTGCTACACGTTTGTTAGAAAATGGTGAAAAAATGGTGTTTAAGACGACCGAGCTAACGGGCTATCCGAAAACACGAGAGTTGCAAACAGATAAGCAAATTACCGTTGAATCTCCACAAGCTAACTTCATGAGCCGTGGAATGAAAGCAAACTTTAACAACGGACAATACGAATTCTTTAATATTCGAGGCATCTATGAACGATAATTCTAAGATTAATACATTAAAATTTTTAGCTAGAAAATCGGTATTGGTTGCTAGTTTAGCTGTTGTATTTTCAAGTGCTGTATATGCATTACCATCAGATCGTCAAAAACCACTTTCATTGCTTGCAGATAGAGCAACGTTTAATGAAAAAACAGGTGTTACGACTTATTCAGGTAATGTCATTATTGAGCAAGGAACAATGAAGCTTCAAGCAAGCTCAATTGTTGCAAATCTCGATGCGAATAAACAAATTAGTGTTATTACTGCAAATGGTAGCCCTGCAAAATTTCAGCAACAGCTTGATACTGCAAAAGGTCTAGCAAAGGGGCAGGCACAAAAAATTGTGTATAACGCACAAACAGGAATCATCACGCTTACAGGTAATGCACTGTTAGAACAAGATGGTTCAAGTATTCGTGGTGCAACATTAAGATACAGCATGAATAAAGGCGATGTTGAAGCGATTGGTACTCCAAATAGTTCTGGTTCAGATGGCCGTGTGAAAATTGTGATTCCACCAACAAGCTCTAAGTCTTTCCCAGGAGCACGTGATTAATGGATCAACAGCAAAAACCACAAACTTTATGCATTAAGCATTTAGCGAAAAACTACAATAAACGTTGGGTAGTAAAAGACGTATCTTTTACCATGCAAAGTGGTGAAATTGTAGGTTTACTTGGGCCAAATGGTGCAGGTAAAACTACAAGTTTCTATATGGTTGTTGGTCTTGTGCGTATGGATAAAGGCGAAATTCATTTAGATGATTTGGATTTATCCGATTTAGCCATGCACGAGCGTGCGCAAAAAGGTATTGGTTATTTACCGCAAGAAGCGTCTATTTTTAGAAAGCTGACAATTGCCGACAATATCATGGCAATTCTTGAGACTCGTAAAGATTTAAACAAAGAACAACGTAAAAAACGCTTAGCTGAATTATTGGCAGATTTTAAAATTACGCATATTAAAGATTCATTGGGTATGAGTGTGTCTGGTGGTGAGCGACGTCGTGCAGAGATTGCACGTGCTTTAGCGGCTGATCCTAAGTTCATGCTACTTGATGAACCTTTTGCAGGTGTAGACCCAATTTCAGTAGGTGATATTAAAGATATTATTAGTACGCTTAAAAACCGTGGTATAGGTGTACTTATTACAGACCATAATGTCCGTGAAACATTGGCAATTTGTGAAAGAGCTTACATAGTGAGCGAAGGTTCAGTCATTGCAGAAGGCTCTCCTGAAGATGTTTTAGCCAATGAAACTGTGCGCCAAGTTTATTTGGGCGATGACTTTAAGGTATAGAGTTATTCATTTCATGCAAATATCTAACGTGAATATTTGCATGAAATGTAAATTGATAAATTTAATAACAAAACTATGCGAAATAAAATATTTTTCAACTAAATCCTATTAAAATACTTTACATTATATGAAGCCGCTCATTAGCTCTGGTTTGAATAATGGTAAATGCAAAATTAAATAAATTTAGTTTTTTGAAAGGTTTCGGATCCTTTATTATTGTTGTTCATGGCAGTGGAAGTGTTCAAGCGCAAAATATAGATTTACAAGAGTCATTTAATTCCACTAAGCAATCTTTTAAAAATATCATAATTCCCAAAAGTAAGACTGAGTTTAATCAGGTCAATATCAATGAACTATAGCCAAATCCTAAAAACTATAGAACAATAGAGATATGGGATATTCAAAAGATTTTAAAGACAAAGTCATAGAAATTATGATTCGAGATGAAAAGGAAGTCGCTAGCCTTAGATTACGATATTAACCAGCTCGGCAACTGATCTACCGCTACTCACCAATCCATCATCTCGCAATGAGCTATCAATTTGATTTATTGGTTTTCAATCGTTTCAAGGTCGGGGTGTCACCCCTAATTTTGTAATTTACTCTAAGGCTCATTCAGTGTGTGACGAAATCACACTGGATTCAAACCACTTATACGGCTGGTTTCTGCATCACACCGTTTGCGCTTTTAGCTAAACAACGAATTATCTAGCTTCACAAATCCAAGTTGCCAATCGGCTGACGTTATTTCATAAGATCACCTATGAGTTGAGTTTTTAGTTTTCTTCAGACAACAAAAAAGCCCAAGACATAATCTTGAGCTTTTATTTAGAGTTAGTTTTAACTTAAAACGACATTGTGATATACCCTAATTCATAGACAATAAATGTTAGAATTAAAGCTGAAAAAATAATAATAAGTGTTTCTGTTGGAGTCACATTATTCTCCTTATTTTTTTGTTTTTACACTTCAATTAATCATAATACCCCCGTATCACTACGGGGGTAATCTTAACTTTGCGCTGACTAAGATTATTGTTATTTATTTTCATAAAATAACATTATTAATATATATAACGAACAATAATTAATCAAATATAGTTTACTTTTCAATTAAAAAGCCTACCGAAAGGTGGCCTACATTAACCTGAGTTCGATATAAAAAAAGAGTAGAAAAAAAGCCCTGTTTTTGTAACATATTGGTTCTCAAGACAAAATGTTATAAAACAAGGCTTCTCAATGGATCATATTACCGAATTATTTTGTATTTTGGATGATTTCTGCAAAAAATTTAATGAATCTTTAGAGAAAGCTTTAATTTCTAATCAAAAAACCAGGTTGAAAAAGTCAGCTTTATGCTTGTCTGAAGCAATGACCATTGTCATTTTATTTCATCAATCCGGTTTTAGATTCTTCAAATATTTTTATTGCCAAATGATCGTTCCATTCTGGAAATCTGCTTTTCCTAAACTGCTTAGCTACAACCGATTTATTGAAATCATGCTCCGTTGTTTGCAAGCTCTGAGTAGTTTCTTCCATCAGGTGAAAGGAAAAGATACGGGAATCAGTATCATTGACTCCACTAAATTGGTAGTTTGCCATAATCTTCGGATTAAAAGGCATCGTGTATTTAAAGGCTTGGCCGGTCGTGGAAAAAGTAGCACGGGTTGGTTTTATGGTTTTAAATTACATCTCGTTATCAATAATTTAGGTGAAATTATTAATCTCAAGCTGACATCGGGAAATGTTCATGATGTTGCTATATTAGAATCTTTAACTCAAGAATTAAAAGGGATCCTACTCGGAGACAAAGGCTATTTGAGCAAAGCAAAAGCCGAAGCTTTAGCAGCAAGAGGACTGAAAATATTGACCCCATCACGTCGGAATATGAAAAATAAACCCATCCAAACTGAAGAAGAAAAACAATTACTTTGCAGAAGAGGATTGATCGAAACAGTGAATGATCAATTAAAAAATTTACATCAACTTGAACATTCACGTCATCGTTCGGTAAATAACTTCATGGTGAATATCATGGCTGCTGTAGTGGCTTATTGTTTGAACCCCAATAAGCCAACTTTCCAAAATATGCTAAAAGGTTAAGTGGATTTCATCGAACTCAGGTTACATTAGTATTTACCATTTTTTCAATGGCACAAAAAAACACCCTAAAAAGGTGTTTAAACTTAGAAAACTCTCAAAAATTTATCTACTAGCTCGATTAGCGCAATAATTAGATTTTTCTTTTGTGTCCTCAATATTACTCATACGCATACATGAGCAGAATGACTCTACTCTTACATATTCGGTGGTGTTTCCAAAAGTATGCTGAAATTAAATGAAGCCATTATTGATATAAAAGAAGGTTAAGTCGAAGGCTTTAAAATGGTTTTCAAGCTTTTTCGAAAAATTACAACTTTTCCTAAAACTACGTCTAATTCGATGCCTTATTTTACAATTATTTCCTTCAATACCTACAGTAAAAAACTTACCAATACTTTGCTTACAGTTTTTAAAGGCAGTCACAAAACTATCCCAGTGATCACTTGAAATTCGGGTGTAGTGAACACCTAATTGCTTTAACTTTGCCTTCAATCGTTGGACTGTCGCCAGATCTCGTTTACCCCAAACATAAGCAACAATTTCACCTGTTTCTCTATGGTATGCGTAAATAAGCCATTGTTTATTCTTTTTATTTCCTACAAAAGTCCAAAACTCATCAACCTCAATAGATTCATAATAATTTTGCTTAGGGCGAATTTTATAAGTGGATTTACTTAATGTTCGTAAAACCTTACCTATGCTGACACGCTCGGTTTCTGCAATATCTCTTATACCACCCCCTCTAACCATCAGGTGGAGTATTTTATTTGTTATACCAGAATGACAACCTCGGTAACTAAGAGCATGATCCCCAATAAACTGACGCTTGCAGTTTTTACATTGATAGTTTTGCTTACCATTTAGTTTGAAGCCATTTTTCTTTATACTGTCACTTCGACAGGTTGGACATTTGATTTCTAGTGTTATTTGCATCTCACTATTTTATCAAAAGCCAACCTGTTTTTTTTCAGCATACTTTTTGAAACACCACCAAAGATTAATCTAAAAAGTAATATGACTGTAACTGAGCTTGAGCCGCCATTACCAAGCGCAAGTAAGCTGATTTGAATTGTTTGTGTTGGGCTTTTGGTTTTACTTGTATGGGCTTGGTTTTTTAAGCTTGAAGAAGTTTCAACAGGCACAGGTAAAGTTGTACCAACATCCAAAGAGCAAATTGTACAGTCTTTAGATGGTGGTATTTTGACTAAGATTCATGTGAAAGAAGGTCAAATTGTAAATAGAGGTCAAACACTTGCACAATTAGACCCAACACGATTTGAGTCGAATGTGGGTGAGACGGCTTCATTGCTCATGTCATCTAAAGCTACAGCCGCTCGTTTACGTGCAGAAGTGAGTGGTACGCCATTGTCATTTCCTGCTGAAGTTTTGAAAGAGACAAAATTAGTAGCTGAAGAAACAGCACTCTATAATTCAAGACGTGCAAATTTAGAAGAATCATTGGCGGGTTTACAGCAAGCTTTAAGTTTGGTGAAGCAAGAATTAAGCATGACTGAGCCATTGGTTGCTAAAGGTGCAGCAAGTGATGTTGAAGTACTTCGTTTAAAGCGTGAAGCGAATGATTTACTTAATCAAATGAACGATATAAAAAATCAATATCATGTGAAAGCTCGAGAAGAATTAGCGAAAGCCAATACGGATATTGAAACGCAGCAACAGGTCGTAAAAGGTAAATCTGACACATTAAGCCGTACAGTTTTTAAGTCGCCTGTGCGTGGTATTGTGAAAGAAATTGATGTCATGACGATTGGCGGGGTTATTCCTCAAAATGGTAAAATCATGACCATTGTTCCTTTAGATGATCAGCTGTTGATTGAAGCGCGTATATCACCAAGAGATATTGCATTTATTCATCCTGGACAAGATGCATTGGTTAAGGTCACAGCTTATGACTATGCAATTTATGGTGGTTTAGAAGGTAAAGTTGCGGTTATTTCACCAGATACAACACGTGATGAAGTGAAGCAAGATCAGTTCTATTATCGTGTTTATATCCGTACTAATACCGATAAGCTCACCAATAAAGAAGGTACGCAATTTAGTATTACTCCAGGTATGGTAGCAACTGTTGATATTAAAACCGGCTCGAAAACTGTGCTTGAATATTTGGTTAAACCATTTAATAAAGCAAGTGAAGCTTTACGTGAACGTTAAATCAGTTTGAAGTAAAAACCTCTTTTCGAAGAGGTTTTTTATTGCCAAATTTAGCCTTAAAACACGTTATAATTAGTCAATTGCTTATGTTTTTTTGTTTATGCCATTTACCATTGCTGAATCTGTACAGTTTGAAGAAGATATAAAGAAAAGCCGTTTTCAGGTGATTGCTGTGCCTGTTGAAAATGAACAAGCAGTTAAAGATTTTTTAGAAGCCAATAAAGATCACACTACAACACATCAATGTTGGGCGTGGAAAATTGGACATGATGTACGTTTTAACGATGATGGCGAGCCTTCAGGCACAGCAGGGCGTCCAATACTTGCAACTATTGAGGGCAATGAGCTTACAAATGTACTTGTATTGGTGAATCGTTGGTATGGCGGTGTAAAGCTGGGTACAGGTGGATTAGTACGTGCTTATGGTGGCTGTGCAGGGCAATGTCTATTACTTGCTGAAAAAATAGAACTTATTAAAAAGCAAAAAATCTATTTTGAATGCTTATTCAATGAATGGTCAATTTTACAATATGAACTAAAACAAAACGAAATTGAATATAAAGAAAGTTATACAGTAGAAGGCGTTCATGTAAATGCGCTTGTACAAGTTCATCAAATTGAACCTTTAGCCAATAAAATTCAAGATTTAACCCGAGGGCGTGAACAACTCAAAATTATTGAGGAGCCTAATAATGACTGATATAGATCCATTATTAAAATATCGTGAACAGCATAAACGTCGTCTAAATTACATGCCTTGGTTATATTGGTCACTTAAGCCGAAAAATCGTGTTTGGGCAGAACAGTGGCAAAAAGAATACCAAGAGTATTTGATGTCTATGGAAACGGTTGAAATAGGTGAAAACTGTTTTATTTCACCCTTGGCTCATATTTTTGCAGAACCTGGCCGTAAAATTATTATTGGCGATAATACTTTTATTGCTGCCGATTGCACTTTGCACGGACCTTTAGAAATTGGTGATGAAGTTGCGATTAATCATCACTGTATTTTAGATGGTGGCAGAGTAGGTATTAAATTGCATGATCAAGTTCGAATTGCGGCTTATTGTCATTTATATGCCTTTGATCATGGCATGGAATTAGATACGCCGATTTATCAACAACCTGTACGTTCACAAGGCATCGAAATTGGTAAGGATGTTTGGTTAGGTGCGCATGTTGGTGTTAAAGATGGGGTGAAAATTGCCAATCATGCTGTAGTTGGTATGAACAGTATGGTGACAAAAAATGTCGAAGAAAATGAAATTGTCGCAGGAAATCCTGCAAAGTTAATACGTTATAGAAAATAAAGGATAATGTTTTAACTTACATATTTTGATGAAAACTATAATAAAGATGTGCTAATTTAAAAATAACAACAATGAATTAAAAATGTGGGATAAAAGGAGGGCTTTATGAAACGTGTAGTAGCTTGTATTGATTCATCCCCTTGTATTAATGCACTCGCAGAAGCGGCTGCTTGGATTGCAAAGAAAACCAACCGTGAGTTGGTGCTTTTGCAAGTTCTAGATTATTACCCAGCAAGTTATCATTTGGGGGAAATTAGTGGTGTAATTGGCTTTGAAAGTAATGCAATGCTGTTAAAAGAGCTTGCTGAACTTGAGCAAAAACAAAGTGAATTAGCACTCGATTATAGTAATAATTTACTCAATCATATTTCAGAATTAATTCAAGAAAAACACGGAATAGTCCCTACACGTATTCAAGAAAAAGGCGACTTTTTAGAACAAAGTTTAAGTGTTCTTCATGAAGATGATATTGCACTTATTGGACGTTTGGGTGAACGTTCTGCCGAACGTAAAAAACCAATAGGTAGTAATGTTGAAAACTTTATTCGTAGCGCAAATTGTACAGTAATGACCGTAGGTGATACCTTCAAGCCACCAACACGTTTCATTTTTGCATATGAATATTCACCAACTTGCGTGAAAATGATGCATCGAATTGCGCAAAGTGATTTACTTCGAATATTACAATGTCACTTACTGTATGTAGGGGATCATCCTGAAGTGCTTAAAGATCCTGAACAGTTCTTAAAGCAAGCAGGTTTAGATGTAGTTACTGAATATAGATATGGCGATGTTTCAGAGAATATTTTGGAATATCAAAAAGAGCATGGAATTCAGCTCATTTTATTGGGCGCATTTAGCCACAGTAAAATTAAGCAATTCTTTTTAGGTAGCATTACCACCGCTATTTTTAGAAACTCAACGGTACCATTGCTCGTTGTGAAATAAGGCTGAAGTTATTGTTTAGCTTGATGATTTAAACTGATTTATTTCTATCCATAGTTATCCTCATTTATTGTGGATAACTATATGGATAGTATGTGTAACTATATAAAAAATAAAAAGTAAAAAACTAAGGTTGTTTTTTGGGCAGTGTTAAAAGATTATTTAACAATTGCCAAAGCGAAGCCATCGTGTCCTTTACTGCCAATAGTTTGAAGTGCTGTGCAAGATAGAATTTTAGGATGATTTTGCATCGCTTTAAACATATCTCGAAGGCCAACAATACTTGGTTTTTGATTTTCAGGATTTAAAATTTCACCAGCACGAATCACATTATCTAAGAAAATAATTGTACCCGAGCGTGAAAGACCTAAGCTTAATTCTAAATATTCAGGGTAACTTTGTTTGTCTGCATCAATGAAAATAAAATCGAAAGGTTCTGTATCTTCGGGTAATGCACGTAAAATATCTGCTGCACGACCACATTTAAGTTCTACAGTTGGCTTAAGTTTCGCATTATCAATATTTTCTTGACCTAAAGCAGCGTGAGTATCACGACCTTCCATTGTTAAAATGTAGCCATCTTCAGGAAGCGCGCGTGCTAACCACATTGTGCTGTAAGCAGCAAAAGTTCCAAGTTCAAGAATGCGTTTACAGTTATTCATTTGAATTAACATTTGCAAAAGCATGCCTTGGTTTGGCGCAACAGCAAGATGATCTGGAAAACCTTTATCGTCAGTATTTTTTAAAGTCTGAGTCAAAATAGGATCTTCAGGAATTAAATGTGACTCGATATAACTATCAATTTCTGTCCACATTTGTTGCATAGTTCATTTACCTTTGTTGCGTTGCGTGCATTTTATACCTTTATGCTCAGACTGCAATTTTAAAAGATAAAAAATAAATTTTAGATGTAAAAAAGAGGTCAATTGACCTCTTTTTTTAATATTTTAATTTAGTAATTACACATAGAAGAACTACGAGATAAATTAGGTCCCCATGTGCGGAAACCTTGAGAATCTATGTGAATTTGACCTGAAGAATACAAGCCTAAGCCCATATTTAAGCTGCTGCCGTATTGTGACCAGAATTGGCAGAGTTTGAATTTTGTGTATTCAATATATGCATAATCTTCTGGTTGCGGAGTAGCAGGACCAATACGAAAATCAATTGCAGAGTTAAATAAATGACGAGATGAACTTGCACCACCAGCGCATTGATTTAAAGATAAATCGCGATAAACCGAAGTTACGGTAAAGTCTGTAAGCACTTTAGAGGCAATAAGATATTTAAATATTTTTAAAGTAGGAACTTGGTTTGCCCACAATTCACGACTTGGCACCATGTATTCAGAGCGACCACATTTTTGCCAATCTCGTGCTGTACGTAATAATTCATAGCTTGGAATAATATTTCCTACGCCATTTTTTTCTAAGAATATTTCATAATCACGTATTTGTTTTAAATTATCACTTACGGCAGTCCAAGAGTTATACGCATAAGGAATAACTTTAGGCGGAACCTTGCGATCAAAAGTAACATTTTCATGAGGGATAAAAATTCTTTTACCCGGATGAGAACCTGAACCTTGATTAGGATTAGACGAACATCCAACCATAACAAGTGGAATAAAACTAAACGAAAGCAATGCTTTCAAAAAATGCTTCATTATTTAAATCAGAAGTTTATTAAAATCAGAAACATCATAATCTAAAAAATGATAATTAATGAGAAAATATTGAAATGAAATGTGTCTTTTGTGGATAAAAAAAGATCAGCATTTGCTGATCTTTTTTTTAAAACTTATTTTTCAAGATATTGTAATTTATCTTCTTTACCGTTCCATTCTTCACGGTCAGCAGGTTGATCACCAATTTGCGTGATATTTGGCCATGTTTGAGAAAGCTCTGCATTTAGCTCAATAAACACTTCTTGACCTGCAGGTAACTCATCTTCAGAGAAAATTGCATTTGCAGGGCACTCTGGTTCACATAGCGCACAGTCAATACATTCATCTGGATTGATAACAAGGAAGTTTGGACCTTCGTAGAAACAATCAACAGGACAAACTTCAACGCAGTCTTGATACTTACATTTAATACAATTTTCTGTGACAACAAATGTCATGGCGACGGCTACCTAAAAAATTTGGTCTAATAACTAATGATGTATTTTAGGCAAAAACACATCAAACAAACAATTCCTTTTATTGATATTTATTATTTAAATCTATGAAAAGGGGAAATGATATGATTTTTCTTGATAAATGATAATTAATATCACTTAGCGATATCGATTTATAAGGTATATAAAGTTCAATATCGCGAAGTGAGTTTAAAAAATTAACTATTTTTAAGCTGTTGAGAGCCAATCCAATGTTTTGAAAATTGATAAGCAGCTCGACCTGAACGTTGTCCACGTGCTTGGCACCATCTGAGAGCTTCTGCGCGTGCTTCTGTATTAAGTTCCATGTTGGCTTTATTTAAATAACTTTCTACAATTTCTAAATAAAGATTTTGATCCATTGGATAGAAAGAAAGCCATAAACCAAAACGGTCAGATAAAGAAATTTTTTCTTCAATTGCTTCTTGAGGATGCAATTCTTTATGTTGAGGAACATCTGCTCGCATGATAGGTGTGTTCTCATGCATAAATTCAGGCAATAAATGACGACGGTTACTGGTCGCATAAATAATAAAATTACCTGAACCAGATTGTAATGAACCATCTAATACGCTTTTTAAACTACGATAATTTTCATCTTCTGCATTAAAAGCAAGGTCATCACAATACACAATAAATTTTTCAGGTCGATCTTTAATAATGTCCTGAATTAAAGGTAAGTCAGATAAATCATCACGTTCAATTTCAATCAGTCTTAAACCTTGAGATTCATATTCTGTAAGTAGGGCACGCACAATAGATGATTTTCCTGTACCGCGAGAGCCTGTTAAAAGAACATCATTTGCAGGTAAGCCTTTTAAGAATTGCAAAGTGTTTTGAATGATTTTTTCTTTTTGACGTTCAATACCTTTTAAGTCATCTAAATATATTTTTTTGGCTTGAGCAATGGGCTTTAACTGTTTGTTTTGCCATTTATAAGCAGCAGCCGAAAAGTCAGGACTTTTTTGAAGCTCAGGTAAAGATTGTTGTACTTGTTGAAGTACAGTGGTCATTAAATTAAGAATATTTTCAGGTAAATCAATTAGTGCCATGATTTTTCAGCTTATATTTCCAAACAGAAGAGGCGAGATGTTGCTTAAAAGAATGTATACCAAACGATAATACATTGCCAACTAAAACACGTTTTAGTCATTGAACTATTTACAGAAGTTCTGCATAGTGAAAATGTAAAAGATAAAAATGACAGCAGAGGAACATAATGTTGTTCAAAGATTTTGGAAATAGCATGAATCCGCATCAATCTAAACGGATTAAAACATTAAAAAAAGAGATAGAACATGCTGAATCTTATGAGGAATGGAAACACTTAGCACTAAAAATAGACGAAGAAACAGGTGCGCAAAGTTGGAAGTATGACAATTCATCTCCGTATTTCGATGCTGCTATTATTACGCATCGTTTAACGTTGTTACGTCGTTATAGAACGCAAAACCGTATTTTAGATTTAATGCATATATTACGTGAAGGCTTAACTTACGATATTGCCAATATTGCACATCCAATGTTGTTTACTGCAACTTTGGTTGGCACAAAAAAAATAATTGAAGACTATGTTTCAGAAGTCAGTAACAGTTTGGCTTTTGTAGCATCTGAAGAATGCCAGAGTATTCCTCACGAAGAAAAAATCACATTTTTCCAATCTTGCCAAAAAGCCTATGGTCAACCTGCTTTAATGTTTTCTGGTGGTGCAACATTAGGTTTGTTTCATACAGGTGTATGTAAAGCGCTATTAGAGCAAGATTTAATGCCAAAAGTAATGTCAGGTTCGAGTGCAGGTGCAATTATGACTGCCATGCTTGGCGTTTCTAAACCTTCAGAAATACAACAAATTTTGAATGGTGATAGTTTCTTTAACGAAGCTTTTAAATTTAGAGATTGGCGTGAAATTATTAAAGGCAATGGTGGTATTGCAGATGTTAAGTTCCTCAAACAATTTTTAAAGAAAAATTTAGGTGATTTAACATTTGCAGAAGCTTATGCCCAATCTGGCTTGCACATTAATGTTGCTGTAGCACCTTATGATGCCTCACAAGATGCGCGTATTATGAATACCTATACAGCGCCAGACTTATTGGTTTGGAGTGCGGTATTGGCTTCTTGTGCTGTTCCTGTGTTGTTTCCACCTGTACGTTTAACCAGTAAGCGCCTTGATGGAAAATATACACCGTATATGGCAACAACAACTTGGGTAGATGGAAGTGTGCGTAGTGATTTCCCACAAGAGAAAATGGCGCGCTTATATAATTTAAATTACACCATTGCGAGTCAGGTGAATCCACACGTTGTACCTTTTATGCAAAGTGATGAAGAGCGTTTCCGTAAAGATATGCTCAGTTGGCCTGAACGTATTGTTCGCCGACAAGGAAAGGTTATTTCAAGAGGTATGATGGATTTTGCCCGTGAGCGTGTGGGAAGTGTTCCTGCGGTTAGACGTTTGCTCGATCATGGTTATGGTGTAATAGATCAACGCTACTATGGTAATGTGAATATTGTAGGTCATTTTAATTTGCGACATTATAGTTATATGCTACAAAATCCTAAAGAGCATTTATTTAAGATGTTGCAACGAGAAGGCGAGCGTGCAACATGGCCAAAAATTTCATCTATTGAAGTTCATGCACGTGTGGGTAAAACCATTCAACACTGTTTAGAGCTACTCACTTATCAGCAAGACAAAGCCCAACATGCAGGTTCAGAATTCATTCAAGTTTAATCTTGAAGATTTATGCTCAAAAAAACTCATTTGTGCAACAAAGCCAAAAAGTTTGGCTTTAGGTCGCCGTGTATTTTATTGGTTTGAAGAGCATCAACAATATTGGTTGAAAACGCAAACGTTAAAAAGTGAAAAAGTATTAGAAGATTCGTTTCAGAACGAGCTTGAATTTTATTTATCTTTAACGCATCAACAAGCTAAAAATATTACGTTACCTTATCAAATCTTGAGCCATTCAGCGGAAATAAATCATTTTAATATCGCCATGCCTTTGTTAGTTTTGCCACATGCAAAATGTCTATTTGTAGAAAGCCCACAAACACTCAGTATTGATCAAATTAAACATAAGATGATTCAGGTACTTTCTGTATTAGAAAACTTGCACAAAGCAGGGTGGCTGCATGCAGATTTAAAAGCAGAACATTTTGTTGAAGATAATTCATATGCAAAACTTATTGATTTTGAGCAAAGTATAAAAATAGAAGATGTGCAAAATACGAAAGCTTTAAATGCTACTCCACGCTATATGGCACCTGAATTATTCCATGCAGAGGCTAAAAGTATTGAAAGTGATATTTACGCTTTAGGTATTATTTTTTATGAATGGTTAAAACAAGAACGACTTTTTGCAAATAATTATTATGATTGGGCTGTTTTACATTGCCAAAAGTTAGAAATTGAATTGCCAGAAGCATATTTATGCTTCAAATCAACATTAAATGAGATGTTACATAAGCAAAAAAAACTTAGGTTGAGCGATATTTCGGCATTGAAAATAGGCTTAATTACTGAAAATGTATAAGAAAAAACCAAAAAATATGGTTTTGTTTTATATTTAAACAATCGATGTGTTTTTTAATAAAAAGGGCTTGTCATCATCAAGTGATCTCTATAATATACACAGCCATTGGGGACGTGGCGAAATTGGTAGACGCACTGGATTTAGGTTCCAGCGCCGCGAGGCGTGAGAGTTCGAGTCTCTCCGTCCCCACCAATAATTACTAAGTAATATTGGTAATTAGGCAATAGAGGATTGGTGTAATGGTAGCATGACGGTCTCCAAAACCGTTCGTCAAGGTTCGAGTCCTTGATCCTCTGCCAACTTGAAATCTAACACTATGTTAGTACCCTATGATGGGGACGTGGCGAAATTGGTAGACGCACTGGATTTAGGTTCCAGCGCCGCGAGGTGTGAGAGTTCGAGTCTCTCCGTCCCCACCATCAATATTAAAGCAAGGTATTGTCCTTGCTTTTTTATTGCCTGAAATTTAGTAAATATAGAATTATAAATGAAATAAAATTTTAGGTATAAAAATGCCCATTAAAAAATGGGCACATGAAAATCCGTTTTCACTTTATCGAGTAAGGACTTAAGTTTTACACTAAGCTTTTAAGTGGTCTTCAAACTCCTCACCTAATTGAACTGCAAGGGCATTACCTGCAAGTTCACAAGTCACTAAACCATATTCTTTTTTAAAGCTAAATGTAAAACCACGGTTATCTGTTAAGTTTTTGACTGAATAGCCTAACTTTTCTAACCAAATACGAAATGCAATTAAATTTTTTGCCTTAACAACTTTTTTCACGAGAAAGCTCCTTGTTTATCCCTAAATATAATAATAGGGATAGTTCGAATTTTTTAAAGGATAAAATTAAATAATTTTTAAATATGTAGATTTTTCTTTATATCTAAACCGAAAAATTAAGGACATTTTCTACATATTGAAAAATAAAACATGAAATAAATTATTGAAATTTAATATGAATAATAAATATATTAATTATTGAGATTGGGAATATAAAAGTTATTTTGTGTAAAGTGGAAATATTTTGTAAACATTCAATGTGGGGCGTTAGTATTGAAGAATAGTTGGTTGGAATATAAGCATAAGAAAGCTGAACTTATGTAAAACAATGAAATTTCTATTAATATTTAACTCAATCTTCGACTTAGATATTCACTATGACTGAACAAACAATAGAAGTATACGTAACTCAAACTATTGAAAAAATGCAAAAACAAGGTCAAGTTCCTGTAGCTGTATTTATTGGTCATGAAGACTGGTTAGTATTTTCTGAGCAATCTAAAGTTTCGTATACGCCATTTGGTAGTGCAAGACGTTATCAGCCTGCTTTAGGTGGCTTATTGCTGGTGCGTGTTGATGAGATGAATTGTGTGCGTGTCGTTACACAAGCAGAACTTGATGCATTTGCAGCAACACATCAAATTCTGTAATTGTTTTTACGTTAGAAATTATCTTTTAACTCACGTAATTTTTGAAACTCGCTGACTGAATTAGCTCTTAAAAAAGGATTTGTTTTAAGTTCTAGTTCAATGGTGCTTGGTAACGTACATTTGTTCAACAGTCTTAAATCTTCAATTTCTTGTGCACGTTGACTTATTTCTAGGTTGTTGGGTTCTACGTGTAACGCAAATTTAGCATTGGAGAGTGTGTATTCGTGTGTGCAATAGACTTTGGTATGTGGAGGTAATGCAGAAAGTCGATTAAGTGAATGATACATTTGCTCAAATGTACCTTCAAATACGCGTCCACAACCCATCGCAAATAAAGTATCACCACAAAATAGGCTATCAATTGCATCTGCAAAAAAGATAATGTGTCCGAGTGTATGACCAGGAACAGCAATAATATCTATTTTCAAGTCGTGAAATTTAAAATGATTTTCATGTGAAAGTGGGTGAGTGATAAAAGGAATTTTACTGAGTTCATCACGCGGGCCATAAACAGGAATGTTTCTAACTGCTAATAATGCAGGAACACCGCCTATATGGTCTTTATGCCAATGTGTTAGCCATATTTGAGAGAGTGTTAATTGATGTTCTGTGCAAAAGCTTTCTACAAGCTTGGCATCAGTAGGATCAACACAAATGATTTCTTGTGACGGTGTGTGTTCAATTAACCATATATAGTTCTGAAGCTGATTTTTAACATCAATAAAATGAACTTTATAGGTCATATGCACTCACCAGAATTGAGAAATATCTTCGCATTAATAGTACCTTTTTAAAGATGGTATGTGTATTAAAAAAATGCGCCATAAAAGGCGCATTTTTATTAGACTTCCTTCATAAATCATTTTTCAACCAATTTAATTGTTTATCTTTCACCCAATCTAAATTGTATATGCCAGCAAGTAAATTAAACCGCAGGTTTAATCGTTTACGACGATTTCTATATACACAAGATAAAATCTTAAAACATTTCATCCTTCCAAATACATGCTCTACTTGAATTCGTCTACGACCAATCTCTTTATTTAACTTTTTTAATTCAGAATCTAGTTTTTCAGTTTTCTTTGCTTTAGATGGCATGAGGCATCCAAAACCCAATTTCTTTATCCCTAAATACCCCTTATCAACGATAAAAAAGGGCTTAAATTTTAATTTCCTCATGCTTTTTTTAAATATTTTAAAATCATGCATGCTTCCATGACTTCCACATACACTCAGTATTTCACCTGTTGTATAGTGCATAGATAGCTGAAATTTAAAGGTATGTCGCTTTTTTTTACCGCTATACCATTTCTTCTGTTTTTTTTGGACGTTGAACTAATATTTCAGTTGCATCAATCACAACAACTTCCCAATCCACTTCATCTCGATTAGGAAGTTGTTTTGGCAAGTTAAATTTTCCAGAACGGATTAAGGTATCTTCAATAACGCGTGTGATACGAATTGCACTCGTTTCAGATACACCGTAACTCATACCAAGATGGAAAAATGTTCGATATTCTCTCCAATATTCTATACATAAGAGCAAACGATCTTCCAACGGTAATTTATGTGGTCGTCCTTTACCAATATGACAAGGTAACTCCTTATTTAGCTCGGCCAACATGAGGTTAAATGTAGCCCAACTAACACCGGTAAGCCTACGAAACTTAACGTCTGATAATTTTTGAATATCTTTGAATTTCATCCAAGGATTATCCCTTGGATTAAATAATTTTGCTGATTAATTTAAGATCAAATAAATTGTACGTTTTTGATTTATGACGGAAGTCTATTGAATCATTAAATTAATATTCCCAGAACATGCGTTGAATTTCTTTTGCATCTTTGGTTTTTGTTAAAGCCAAGGCTGCTAGAATTTTTGCTTTTTGTGGATTTAAGTCATGTGCAACAACCCAACCGTATTTATCATCTGGTTGTTCTGCATTACGTAACACAAAACCATGCGGGACACGTGATGAGCGGATAATTTGTACGCCATCTGCTTGTAATTGATTAAGTGTAGGTACAATGTATTTCGCTACAGAGCCATTACCTGTACCTGCATGAATAATCGCCTTTGCACCTGCTTTTTGATAAGCAAGATAAGCATCAGGCAACATATTTGTTGAACCATAAACTATTTGTACAAGTGGTAAAGCATCACCTTTAATGTTTTCAATATTAAATTCTGAGGCATTATTGAAGCGTTTTGCGACATTACGGAACCAATATGGTTTGCCTTCAACAAGAGTACCTAAAGCACCCCATTGGCTTGTAAATGCATTTGTATGAATGTTAATAGATTTGGTCACATCACGTGCTGCAAAAATACCATCATTCATTAGAATCATTACGCCTTTACCTTTTGCACTATCTGAAGCTGCAAGTGCAACAGCACTATATAAGTTCAGTGGGCCATCTGCTGAAAGCGCTGAAGGTGGACGCATAGAAGCGACAAGCACAATTGGTTTATCTGTTTTAATAACGAGGCTGAGGAAAAAGGCAGTTTCTTCTACAGTATCTGTACCATGTGTAATGACAACGCCATTCACAGATGGCTTTTTCACTAAGTCATTTACTTGGCGTGCAATGCTTAAAAGTTCTTTGTCTGTAATGCTTTCAGAGGCAATCTGGAGGGCTTGAACACCTGTTACATTGGCTAAATTCTGAATTTGCGGAACAGCATTTAATAAATCATCAACAGGAACTTTGGCAGCTGTATAGGTTGCACTATTGGTTGAACTTGCACCAGCACCTGCAATGGTACCGCCCGTTGCAACAACGACAACATTGTTTTTTGCAAAAGATGAAATTGGAATAAGTAAGCTTAAAGAAAGCGCTAAGGTGGTAAAAGTTTTTTTCATTACATTTCCTTGTTTGTTGTCATTTGTAAAACATCCTGAGCAATTAACTTAACGAAAGAAATCTATTCAGGATATAGTCAAATCTAAAT
This sequence comes from Acinetobacter portensis, assembly GCF_023158935.1. Classification (GTDB taxonomy): domain Bacteria; phylum Pseudomonadota; class Gammaproteobacteria; order Pseudomonadales; family Moraxellaceae; genus Acinetobacter; species Acinetobacter faecalis. Next base: position 1,564,760 of record NZ_CP096120.1, on the reverse strand, counting down.
ATCAAATTAATAATCATCATTTGAAATGATGAATATTGATATCAAAGGCAATGCAATAAAAAAGCCAAGTGCGAACACTTGGCTTAATCTTTTTTAAATGATGATTAACGCATTTTTGATAAGAAACGACCTAAGCGCGTAATTGCTTCACGTAATTCATTTTCGGCAGGTAAGAACACAACACGGAAATGATCTGGAGTTGGCCAGTTGAAACCTGTACCTTGAACAAGCAGAACTTTTTCAGCTTTCAATAAATCAAGCATAAGTTGTTCGTCATCTTGAATAGGGTAAACATTCGGATCAAGTTTAGGGAAGCAATACATTGCGCCTTCAGGCTTCACACAAGACACGCCTGGAATTTCGTTTAGCATTTCCCATGCAATATTGCGTTGTTCGTATAAACGACCGCCAGGACGAATTAAGTCATTAATGGATTGGTAGCCACCCAACGCTGTTTGAATTGCGTATTGTGCTTGATGGTTTGCACATAAGCGCATAGATGCCAACATATCTAGACCTTCAATGTAGTCTAAAGCACGTGATCTATCGCCTGTAATTGCCATCCAACCAGAGCGGTAGCCTGCAATACGATATGCTTTTGATAGACCATTAAAAGAGACACAAAGTTGATCGCCTGCAAGTGCTGCAACTGAAACGTGTTCAATTCCATCGTAAATAATTTTGTCGTAAATTTCATCTGCGAACAAAATAAGGTCGTGTTTTTTAGCAAGTGCAACAATTTGCTCTAAAACGTGGCGTGGATATACAGAACCTGTTGGGTTGTTTGGGTTAATAATCACAATACCGCGTGTGCTTGGTGTGATTTTACTTTCCATATCTACAATATCAGGATACCAGTGATTTTCTTCATCACATTTATAATGAATTGCTGTACCACCAGATAAGTTGACTGCTGCTGTCCAAAGTGGATAGTCAGGCATAGGAACAAGCATTTCATCGCCATCGTCCAATAAACCTTGCATTGCCATTACAATTAATTCAGAGACACCATTGCCAATATACACGTCGTTGACATGCATATTTAAAATGCCTTTTTGTTGGTAGTACTGACAAATGGCTTTGCGCGCAGGGAAAATACCTTTTGAATCGGTATAGCCAACTGCATTTGGTAGGTTTAATGCAACATCGTTAATAATTTCTTGCGGTGCTTCAAAACCAAAAGGAGCAGGGTTACCAATATTTAATTTTATAATTTTGTGACCTGCTTCTTCCATCTCATTGGCCGCTCGTAACACAGGTCCGCGAATGTCGTAGCATACGTGCTCGAGTTTAGATGATTTTTTAATTTCGCGACGGGTTTGTAATGTGTTAGACATTTTGATGTTCTCGGAATGAGTGGTAGTCACTTTTGCATAACGGTATAAATAGCTTTTAAATGTCTCTGTGCTCACTAAATCAAGATGGTGTTCATCTTTCAGTAGGGTCACTATTTTTTCATGCGTAAATCCTGCTTGTTGATATTGTTTGATCACAGGCAATAGATTTTTAAACAGAACGCTTTTCTTTTGCGACATTTTTGTATCCTATACAAGAATGTGATCAAGATTAACACTAATTTTGCTTACAAAAAAGTGATTGTTACTAAATTTGCTTACTTTATTTGGGTTATTTGCTTACTTTTTGCTTTTTAGGATTTTATATCTTTTGTAAAATGTTGAATAAAGACTAGAAATTTAAAGATGAATCACGTAAATATAGGTTTATCCTATTTAAAATAGTTTGTTGGAAAGGTACGTAATCATGGGAAAACTCAATAAAACAGACAGAGAATGGCAAAGAGAGTTATCACCTGAGGAATTTCGTATAACACGTCAAAAAGGCACGGAAGCACCTTTTACGGGTAAATATTGGAATACTAAGCAAGAAGGGACTTATTATTGCCGTTGTTGTGGTGAAGCATTATTTGCTTCAGAAACTAAATTTGATAGTGGTTGTGGTTGGCCTAGCTTTTATAAGCCAATTACGACTTCTGTAATTGAAGAACAAGAAGATACGTCACATGGCATGCTAAGAACAGAAATTCTTTGTCATCATTGTGATGCGCATTTAGGGCATGTTTTTCCAGATGGACCAGAGCCGACAGGACTACGCTATTGCGTAAATTCGGCATCATTAGAATTAAAAACACAAGAAAAAAATGATGAGGATACTTATCCATGACAAATGTTTATCAATTCGATGCTGAGTTGTTAAATGGTCAAAATAAATCTTTTGCTGACTATGAAGGCAAGGTTTTATTGATTGTTAACACAGCAAGTAAATGTGGTTTTACGCCACAATTTTCGGGGCTAGAAAAGCTTTACCAAAAATATAAAGATCAAGGATTTCTAATTTTAGGATTTCCTTGCAACCAATTTGGTGGGCAAGATCCTGGTTCTAATGAAGAAATTGAAAGTTTTTGCCAAAAAAACTATGGTGTAACATTTCCGATGTTTGCCAAAGTAGATGTAAAAGGTGCAGAAGCACATGTGCTATTTCGCTATTTAACCAATAATAGCAAAGGTGTTTTAGGTAATGGAATTAAGTGGAATTTCACGAAATTTCTCATTGGAAAAGATGGCACTGTGCTAGATCGATTTGCTCCAACGACAAAACCTGAAGCGTTGGAAGAGGAAATTGAAAAAGCGTTGAAATAGATGATTCAATAAGGCAATCGAAAGATTGCCTTAAATTATTGGTGGTTGAATAATGCAAAATATTTCTCGTGTATTTCTAATCCTAAGTTTGGGAGGATTCATTTCTTTTTCATCTGTTTATGCTGAAGACAAGTACGAGCAACTTTTAAAAGCATTAGAAACGCCACAAGCTCAATATGAAGTTCCCAAAGATGATTATAAAATTGATCCTAAATTATATAAAAACGAGTATGAGGTAGATTGGGCATCCCATCCTCAATTTAAGATTACAGCACAAGAATTTAAAGCGTATAAATCGTCAATAAAAGTAAAAATGACGGTGATTGCAAGTACTGGCTATATTGCAGATGCTGTTGTGCTAAAAAGTTCAGGCTCTCAAGTTATAGATATAAAAGTACTCGATGCTGTAAAACTGGCTCGTTTAAGTAAAATTCCACATGTTGATAAAACCGTTACTTATCAGTTGATACATGATTTTGAAATTAAAAAACCACTGTAAGAACAGTGGTTTTTTAATGCGTATTATTTCAGCTTAAAGAATCGCTTTAAGACGTTTTACGACTTCTTCGCATTGAGCAATATCTGCAACCAATGCAAGACGTACATGATTTTCACCTGGATTTCCTTGCTCTGTATCACGAGATAAATAACGACCAGGTAAAACTTTAATATGCGCTTTTTCCATTAATAATTTAGCAAAAGTTTCATCATTATCTACTTTTAACCAATAGTAGAAACCTGCATCTGGTTTTTGTAATGGAAGTAAATGGCCTAACTCATTTTGGAATAATTCAAATTTCGCACGGTAAAGTTTACGGTTTTCTTCTACGTGTGCTTCATCATCCCAAGCAGCAATAGAAGCAAGTTGATGTTGTACAGGCATTGCAGCACCGTGATAAGTACGATATTGCAAATAGGGTTTAAGTAAGTTTGCATCGCCTGCAACAAAACCTGAACGCATACCTGGCAAGTTTGAGCGCTTAGAAAGTGAATGGAAAACCACGCAATTTTTGTAGTCATCACGTCCTATTTCAGCACAAACTTCAAGTAATCCAACAGGTGTTTCGTCAAACCAAAGTTCTGAATAACATTCGTCAGATGCAATGACAAAGTTATATTTATCTGAAAGTGCAATTAGCTTTTTCAACTGTTCTTTTGAAAGAACAGCACCTGTCGGATTTCCCGGTGTGCATACAAAAAGAAGCGCTGTTTTTTCCCAAACTTCGACAGGAACGGCATCAAAATCGCCTAAATAATTATTTTCTTCTGTGCAATTGATGAAGTAAGGCTTTGCGCCTGCAAGTAGTGTTGCACCTTCATAAATTTGATAAAACGGATTTGGCATGACTACATAAGGTGCATCTTCACGTTTTACTAAAGCTTGAACAAAAGAGAAGATCGCTTCACGTGTACCTGAAACAGGGAGTACGTGAGTTTCTGCGCTAATGCTATTGAGTTTAAAACGACGACTTAACCATTGTGCAATACTTTCACGTAATTCAGGTAAGCCTTTGCTATTTGGATAGGTAGAAAGATGGTGAAAATTATCAATGATTGCTTGTTTTACAAATTCTGGTGCAGGGTGTTTTGGTTCACCAATAGACAGAGGAATTAACGGTAAATCGGCAGTTTTTACATCCTGAAAAAGTTTATTTAATTTTTCAAATGGATAAGGGTGTAATAAAGACAAACTAGAGTTCATGGAGCGAATACCGATTAAATTAATGTTGTATACAAACTTGATGAGAAGCTTCGTCTAGTGCTGCTTTAAGTTGTGCAGCAAAAGTTTGAGATTCTTCATCTGTCATTGGGATGCTATCTTTTTTGGTCACATAGAAAATATCTTCCGCACGTTCACCAAGGGTCGCAATTTTTGCAGAATGAATATCTAAGCCTTGCATCATAAATAGACCACCAACTTTAGCGAGTAAACCTGGATGATCGAGTGTCGCAATTTCAACCATATTTTGATTGAGTGCTTCATTGAAAGTAATTTCGACTTTATTTTCAATGTCAAAGTGACGTAATTGGCGTGGAATTCGACGTTGCATTAAACCAGGGTATTTATCTGACTGGCTAAGTGCTTTAACCAATGCCTCTACCACTGTTTCTTCACGCTCAGGGTCTGTGAGCAATGTGCCAAATCGGTCAAGCACTACATAAGTATCTAAGCTGAATGCTGTACTTGCTGTAATAATACGGGCATCTTGAACATCCAAATTCATGCGGTCTAAAATTGCCACCGTTGTTGCAAAAAGATTGGGTTGATCTTGCGTGTAAATAAAGATTTGCACAGCATCTTGTGCATATTTACGGTGCGCACGCATTAATACAAGTGGTGATGCGTTATCGCCATGTTGTAAAATTGCACGTGTATGCCATGCAATTTCATCGGCAGATTCTTTTAGGAAATATTCATCGCCCAATTCTTGCCAAACTTTTTCAACATCAAACAATGAAAAGTCATTGACTAATAATTCACTTGCTTCAAATTTGGTGTCTTCAATAAGCATTTGATAATCGACAGGGCGACCTAAACCTGAGCGAATAACATCACGTGCGTGAGTATAAAGTTGACGCATGAGCGAGGCACGCCAAGTGTTCCAGAGCGTAGGATTTGTTGCATTAATATCGGCAACTGTGAGCACATATAAATAATCTAAGTGCTCCATATCTCCCATTTTTTCAGCGAAAAGTTTTACGATGTCAGGATCGGAAATATCACGCTTTTGCGCTGTAACAGACATACCTAAATGGTTTTTCACCAACCAAGCCACTAAATTACATTCACGTTCTGTTAAGCCATGTGCACGGCAGAATGAAATGGCATCGGATGCGCCAAGTTCACTATGATCACCACCTCGACCTTTTGCAATGTCGTGGAAAATGGCAGCAAGATAAACAATGTCACGTCTTGCAAGACGTTGGAAAACAGAGCTTACAACAGGGAAATCCTTTGTAAATTCAGGATCTTTAAAACGATTTAAGTTACGTAATAATAATAATGTGTGCGCATCTACCGTATAAATATGGAACAGGTCATATTGCATAAGCCCCATAATTTGCCCAAATGCAGGAATATAATTACCTAAAACGCCGTAACGTTTCATTGCATTCATTGTTTCGTATAAACGATCTGGAGATCGGATAATTGACATAAACAATGCTTGGTGTGCAGGATTATCTCGGAAATTTTGATCGATATATTTAGATGAAAGTGTGAGCAATCTTAACGTTCGTGCTCGAATTCCTTCAATATTTGGTCTATTTGCCAATAAATAGAAAATTTCTAAAATTGCACTTGGGTTTTCAGAGAAAACTTTGTGATGTTGAACCGCTAATTTACCATCTACAATTTTGAAATTTTCGTTAATTTCTTCAATTTTACGTTCGTAATCTGGCAAGCGAGGAGTAATAACAGATTCGTTAAAATAAGCTAAAAGTATTTCATTGAGCGTTGTAACTTGCTGCGCTGTTCTGTAGTAGCGTTTCATGAATTGTTCAATAGGATAATTTGCCGATTGATCTTCTGCACGCTCATAGCCAAATATTGCTGCAATATCACGTTGATAATCGAACAATAAACGGTTTTCATCTCGTTTGGTCATTAGGTGTAAATAATGACGGATTTCCCAAAGGAAACATTCAGCTTCTTCTAAAACACTGAGTTCAAATTCTGAAATAAAACCTAAATGCACTAAATCGTAAATACGATTTACACGGAAATGTCGTTTTGCAATCCAACCAATTTGGTTAATGTCTCGAATACCACCGGGTGCATTTTTAATATCAGGTTCTAAATTGCTTTCTGTGTGGTTATGTTGAGCATAGCGTTTTGCTTGCTCTTCCATTTTGGCATCAAAAAAAGTTTTATCTGTCCAAGACTGCGAAACAATGCGTCGTGGCCATTTTGCTAATTGTGCATTTCCTGTAATGAGGCGTGCTTCAATAAGCGCAGTTGCAACGGTTAAGTCATTTGTTGCTTGAGTTACGCAATCTTGAATGGTACGAACGCTAATAGCAGGTTTAAAATTTCCGACATCCCATAAAGATGAAATAAACGTCGAAATAAGTTGTTCTTGTTCTGTTGAAATTTCTTGTTCAGATAGAATCATGATGTCGACATCTGAATACGGCAACATTTCACGACGTCCATAACCACCTACGGCAAATAAGCCTAAGTTAGTGGTTTGAAGTTCGGCATGTTGCCATAAAAATTTCAGTGCTTCATCAATTAAGTTAGAACGCGCAAGAATTACTTCGCGGATAGACTGTCCTTGATCAAAATACGCTTGAAGCTGATTTTCCACGTCTGAACGCCATTGATTAATCGCTTTAATATCGTGGTTACTTTTAACGTAATTTTCTAAAGGTAAAGTATTGATCATGAACAGTATCCGTTGTTGTATCTCTAACTTAATTTTTGTTTACAGTGACTAAACTTGCTGTGGTTTTTGCAAGTTCACGTGCTTGATCTGTAGATTCTGCACGAGCTGTTGCAACACCCATACGACGACGTTTAAAGCCTTCTGGTTTACCAAATAATCTTAAGTCTGTATTAGGATTTGATAAAGCAAGATTTAAGCCAGAAAAAGACAAATTGTGGTCATCAACACCTGCATAAATTACAGCACTTGCTGCGGCACTATGTCGAGCAGTATTTACAGGTAAACCTAAAATGGCACGAGCATGTAATTCAAATTCGCTTTGGAATTGTGAAGCAAGCGTAACTAAGCCTGTATCATGCGGGCGAGGAGATACTTCACTAAACCATACTTTTTCTGCTTTTACAAACAGCTCAACGCCAAAAATCCCGCATCCACCAAGGGCTGCAGTCACTTTATGTGCAATGCGTTTTGCTTCTTCTAAAGCGGCAGGCGTCATGGCTTGAGGCTGCCAGCTTTCTACATAATCGCCTGAATCTTGAAGATGTCCAATTGGGTCGCAGAAAGAAGTCTCAATTACACCTGTTTCTGGATTTTTAGAGCGTACTGTTAATAAAGTAATTTCAAAATCGAAATCAATTTGTGATTCAACAATAATCGTACCTTGATTCACTCGACCGCCTGTTTGCGCATATTCCCAAGCAGCATCGACTTCACTAAAGCTTTTTACGCGAGATTGTCCTTTACCTGAAGATGACATTACAGGCTTAACAAAATTTGGATAACCAATGTCATCACATGCAGCACGGAAAGATTCTAAGGTGTTGGCAAAACGGTAAGCTGAAGTAGGTAAGCCAAGTTCTTCTGCCGCAAGGCGACGAATTCCTTCACGGTTCATTGTGAGGTTTACAGCTTTAGCAGAAGGGATGACTGTTGCAATATTTTGTTCTTCTACTTCAACAAGAACTTCCGTCGCAATTGCTTCAATTTCAGGAATAATTAAATGGGGTTTTACTTGCTGGATGAGTTTTTTTAATTCTTCGGCATCTGCCATATTAATTGTATAAGCATGATGTGCGACTTGCATTGCAGGTGCATTGTCATAGCGGTCTGCTGCATGTACTTCTACGCCTAATCGTTGTAGTGAAATCACCACTTCTTTACCCAGTTCACCAGAACCTAAAAGTAAAACTTTAACAGCAGAAGATTGAAGTGGGGTACCAATAGTCACGCTCATGTAAATCATCCATGCTTGATTTTATGGACTTTTAGCATAGCAGAACTAGAACAAGTATTAAGCGCGGATTCACATAAAATAATGATATTGTCTAACAATTTTTTTTATAAGTTTATTAAACAATATCATCTTTAAAATATATGATTTTTTTAATTCAGAAGCATTTAAAAAGGCATTGGATAATATGTATAAACCAAGCCATATGCTAAGGCAGCCGTTAGCGTTGCGGGTACAATTTGCTTAAATTTGAAATATAAGCCTGTAAGTACGGTAAAGCCCACAAGCATTGCAAAGCTTTTGTTTGGGGTTTCTAATAGTGGTGGCAATGTTGCAACCACAAGCATTGAGCTAATAGCAGCAATACCAATACTACCTAAGGCAATTTTAATCCAAAGTGAACCACGTTTTTGTGAGCCTTCTTGGCGTTTTTGAATAACGTAAAATGGTCCAAAACGAGAAATAAAGTTCGCAATACCAACAAGAATACCAACAAGAATAATCTCAAGACTCATGATGATCTCCTACAAGTGCTGCATCGGGTTGCTTTAAAATATAGTGTTTAAATAAACCAGCTAAAATACCTGATGTAATACCAATAAAAATTGCTGCTGAAAGGTCGATGAAATAACACGAAATTGCAGAAACAATAATGGTGATTGCAACCACAAATGTATGTTTACGCTCAAAAGCTGCCAATAAGAAACTAAGGAATAGTGCAGGTAGTAAGAAATCTAAAGCGGCTTGTAAAAATTGCGGTAAGTTACTGACTTGATCTGCAAATAAACCACCTAAAAAAGAACCTAAAGCCCAAGACATCCAACTAAATAAACTTAAACCCAACATCCAAGATTCAGACCATTCTTGACGACGCTGTGATAGTTTAATCATACCTGAAGCAAAAACTTCGTCTGTTAAACCCCAAGACCAAATGGCTGTTTTCTTTAAATTGAGTTTATCTTGAATTAAGTTTTGTAAGGCTGGGCCATATAAAAGATGGCGAATATCTAAGGCAATAACGGTCAGGGCAGTCATCCAAATAGATGTTCCGCTTCCTAAAAGTGCGACAACTAAAAACTGACTTGCACCTGCATACATAGAGCATGACAGAAATAGTGCTTCCCACGCGGTAAAGCCAAATTGCGTAGCAGAAACACCAAATGCAAATGAAACAGGAAGATAGGTAAAAATAATGGCTTGGCTATCTTTAGCACCTTGCCAAAATCCTGCGGGTTTTAAAATTGTTGTTTTTCCCAAAGACACATTACACCTTACAAAGTATTAAACAAATAAATAAATGTAGATTGAGTATTCTAGCCGAATTTACTAGCATAGTGCCTGATTGTTTTGGGTAGCATGCGTAAAATGTTGAAGTTTAATGTTCGTTCTTTATTAATAGTTTCTTTGTTGAGCAGTGGGTTCTTATTACAAGCGTGTGGCAATAATGAATCGAAAGATCAAACAGTTGAAATTAAGGCTGCACCTAAGTTAACCAATGATGCAACCACTTATGCACATGCTGCGTGGGAATTTATAAATCAAGTTGATCCACTTATTTATGCAAATAAGGTTGATCAATTAGAAGAACAAGTACGTAAACCTGCACGTAAATTAAGTACAGATTGGCGCATTAATGTAAAAATGACAGATTCTGTGACTGAAGGTAAATATGCTTTATGTCGTAAAGCATTGACTAGTTTAGAAATTTGGGCACGTGAAACGATTGATCAATCAAGTGATGTTGCTCAGAAAAAAGCAGATTATGAACGAGATAAAGCACAGTGTAAGGGTGCAATTGATAATCCTGAACTAGGTAATACAGACCCGAAAAAAATTGGTGTTTAATTTCTAAGTAACTTCAAAAAAAGCAGAACATAAGGTTCTGCTTCTTAATCATTTAGGTTGTAAGCAATATTTTGAAGTTTTTGATAATCAATTACTTCTATTTTCTTAAATGAAACTTGAATAATGCCTTCTTTTTCTAAGTTGTGTAACTCTTGATTAATGGTTTGTCTGGAGCATACAAGCATTTGTGCAAGTTGTTCTTGAGATAAATGAATGATGTTATTTTCAATATGTAGTAAATTTCCATATCCACCAAGAATGGTGATTAAGCGCTGCGCAAGTCGTTGATAAATCGTTTGCGTTTGAATAGAAATGAGTTCTAAAAATGCGAAACGTAATTTCTGAGTTGTAAGTTTTGCAATATAAAACCAAAACTGTGAATGTTGTTCTAAAAGCTGAATTAAATCTTGTGCATGAATATGTAAAATAATTGCACTTCTTACTGCAATAGCATCATGTGAACGAGGTTGTTGATCGACCAATGAAATTTCGCCAAACCACATAATAGGTTCAACAATTGCTGCAACAGCTTCTTTTCCCTGAATATTAATATAGCCTAATCTAATTGTTCCTTCTAAAACCGCATAAATACCATTAAATGTATCGCCTGAAAGAAAAATATTTTGATCTTTTTTAATATGTAAAAGTTGGGCTTTATCTAAAATAAAGTTTTGAAAAATAGAGGGAAGTTCAGAAAACCATACGTTATTTTCTAATTGTTTTACATAGAGTGCATCTAACATAAAACGTCCTTTTTCTTATAATTTTAAATGTCGGGTAACCGACAACTTGCTTGTTTATTATCTTATATATTGTAAGAAGAATATAAGCAAGGAGATTGCTATGACTAAATTAGAAAAATTATTAAGCCAATATGCAGCTTATCATTTAGATCGTAAAAATATATTGACGCATTTTATTGGCATCCCACTTATTGTGTTTGCAATTATTTGTTTAACTGCAAAAGCAGGATTTGTTGTGGCAGGTTTTCCAGTTACATTGGCATTACTAATTATTGTTGTTAGCGTGATTTATTACTTAAGTTTGGATGTGATATTTGGTGTGGTGATGGCAGCAATTTTTGCAATTGCTTACCCATATGCATTAATTATTACAGAAATGTCTATGATGCATTGGTTTACATTTAGCATTGCAACTTTTGTAATAGGGTGGGTTTTTCAGTTCATTGGTCATTTTTATGAAAAGAAAAAACCCGCATTTATGGATGATATTGTAGGTTTAGCAGTAGGGCCATTGTTCGTATTGGCTGAATTGGTTTTCTTAATTGGTTTAAGAAAATCACTTGAAGAAAGAATGTTAGCAGAGGCTAAAAGGTTGCGTTCAGAGATGGATCAAAAATCTATTAAAGTTGTAAATGCAGATTAATATTCTGTATTTATGAATATCTTTTATAGAAATAAAAGCTCCAAATTTGGAGCTTTTATTTTGAATATGAAAGATGTTGCAAGATGTCTCAAATAGATTTTAAAAGTAGAAAAGATCCAAATAATAAAATGAATATTCCTATATAAAATCGAATGACTTTTAAGGGCGGCATAAGCGTATTTGTCATTGTTGATTTGATTGCATTGCTGCTAAATAGCGACGGTTCACTTCTTGCCAATTCACAACGTTATAAAAAGCTGCAATATATTCAGGTCTGCGGTTTTGATATTGCAAGTAATAGGCATGTTCCCAAACGTCTAAGCCTAAAATAGGAGTATTGCCATGCATGAGAGGCGAGTCTTGATTGGCACTGCTTTCTACAATTAGTTTCTTTTCAGGTGTTACGCTTAGCCAAGCCCAACCACTGCCAAAACGGCTGATTGCAGCTTTTGTAAAAGCATCTTTAAAATTTTCAAAGCCACCAAGTTCTTGTTCAATTGCAAGTGACACTTGTCCAAAAGGATGACCACCACCATCTGAGCTCATAACTGTCCAAAATAGAGAGTGGTTGGCATGACCGCCCGCATTATTAATAACAGTATTTTTTAACTCAGCAGTAACTTCATTTACTTTTGAAACCAACTCTTCAACAGAAAGCTTTTCCCACTCAGTGCCTTCAATTGCTGCATTTATATTGTTGATATAAGTTTGATGATGTTTTGTGTGATGAATTTCCATTGTCTTAGTATCTAAATTTGGTTCAAGTGCGTTATATGCATAAGGCAAAGCGGGTAGAGAATAAGCCATGGATTCATCCTATTTATAGTTTGGTATTTTAGTTGGAATGAGTTTAGGGGAATCTTATTGCTGTGTAAACACTAATGATAATTATTATTGTTTGAGATTTATTTTTATTTGGCTATTTGGCATAGGTAATAAGTTTTAGATAATAAAAAGCCCCGAGTCGGGGCTTTTTGTTCAATATAATTTATACATTGAAACGGAAGTGTAAAACGTCACCATCTTGAACGATGTAAGTTTTACCTTCTAAGCGCCATTTACCAGCTTCTTTCGCGCCAGCTTCACCGTTGTATTGAACGAAATCATCGTAAGCAATACATTCAGCACGAATAAAGCCTTTTTCGAAATCTGTGTGAATTACACCAGCTGCTTGAGGTGCTGTAGCACCTACTTTAACAGTCCAAGCGCGAACTTCTTGTACGCCTGCTGTGAAGTAAGTTTGCAGACCTAAAAGTGAATAACCCGCACGAATAACTACGTTAAGACCAGGTTCTTCCATGCCCATTGCTTCTAAAAATTCAGCACGATCTTCATCTTCAAGTAGAGAAATTTCTGCTTCAATTTGGTTGCAAAGTGGAACAACAATCGCATTTTCTTCAGCAGCTAATTTTTTAACAGCTTCTAAATGAGGGTTGTTTTCGAAACCATCTTCAGCAACGTTAGCAATGTACATTGTTGGTTTCAAAGTCATTAAACCAAAACCACGTACAAGTTTACGTTCGTCATCATCAAGGTCAGCTGCACGAGCAGGTTTGCCTTCATCTAATAATGGAAGAATTTTGTCTAAAACGGCTTTGGTTGCAACAGCTTCTTTGTCGCCACTTTTTGCAGATTTAGCTAAACGAGTGACTGCTTTAGTTACTGTTTCTAAGTCTGCAAGTGCAAGTTCAGTGTTAATAGTTGCGATATCATCTAACGGGTCAATTTTACCATTTACGTGAATTACGTTTTCGTCTTCAAAACAACGAACTACGTGTGCAATTGCATCTGTTTCACGAATGTTAGCAAGGAATTGGTTACCCAAGCCTTCGCCTTTAGATGCACCAGCAACTAAACCTGCGATATCCACAAATTCCATTGTTGTTGGAAGTACGCGTTGTGGATTTACAATTGCAGAAAGTTTGTCTAAACGTGGATCTGGAACAGGAACAATACCTGTGTTTGGTTCAATAGTACAGAATGGGAAGTTTTCTGCAGCAATAGCAGCTTTAGTCAATGCATTGAAAAGAGTAGATTTACCAACGTTCGGCAAGCCGACAATACCGCAATTAAAACCCATGAAATGACTCACAAAGTGTTATATAAAAATTGTGAATGATTTTACATGAAAGCCATGACAAAGTCAGGTCATGGCTGGTCGCTTTTTTGCAAAGTGTGATGAATAAAGACTTTTATATTTTCCGTTTATCTAAAAGCAAGAAAATGATTTACCTTCAAATGAGTTCATATTTTTAATTTATATAAATTGAGGTTTGATGAAGTGGTAATCGCCAATACAAATTATTTGGACATTGTATTTTATAAAGGCTATGTCTAAAGTAGTGAACATAAGAACAAGTTGTATTTTATGATTACGGAGAATTTATGCGAACTTTGTACCAGTTTCCTTTATCACATTTTTGTGAAAAAGCACGTTGGATGCTTGATCATAAAGAACTGGAATATGTGGCGCATAATTTAGTCCCAATTGTGCATCGTGCATTTGCCAAATTAAAAACAGGGCAATATAAACTGCCTATTTTGCATGATCAGGAAAGATGGATTGCAGACAGTACAGAAATTGCTTTGTATTTAGATGAGATATACCCAGAAAGAACATTATTACGTGCAGAAAAATTACAACGAACCGAAGCTTTAGAAATTAATGATTTGGCAAATGAATTAGGACGTCATGTCCGCCGTTGGACAATGGCACATGCATTATCAAAAGATGAAGAATCTTTGGATCTTTTAATTGGTGAAAAAGGCTATTTACGTCAATTTGAAAAATATTCAAAACCCATTATGAAAAGCTTAGTTTCTAAAGGTTTAAAGTTAGATGAAGCAGAAATACAAGCTTCAAAACTTAAAATGGATGATTTGGTAAATACCTTAAATCAAAAACTAATTGATCAACAAGGGCGCTATTTTGTCGGAGATCGATTGGGTTTAGCCGATATTGCTGTTTGTTCAATGCTTGCACCAATTTTAGAAATTGAAGCGACGCCTTGGGAAAAAGAATATGGTGAAATATCATCTGAAGAGTTTAGAAAATTTAAAGCAATTTTAACGGATATGCCCTTGGGGCAATATGTGCTTCGAATTTATCAAACTGAACGTAACGCTCGAGTAGATTGGCGAGGCGTTTAAATTTTTAAAGTCTTCAAATTTTCATAATTCATTCTTAGAATAATTCCGTATTTTTGAAAAAAAGTACGGATTTTTTTATAAATATAGTTTAATGATCAAAAAAAATACGCTGAAAAGTAATTTAAATGAAAAGTTTTTCAATTAACTATGTTATACCTAATGTCAATCTTATCGAATTGTGCAAAACATAAAAAATAACAGGAGGATATGATGGAATTAGATCGTTACGATAAGCATATATTGGAAATTCTAACCAATGAAGATGTCAATCTAAATGAACTGTCTGAGCGTATTAATCTATCTGTCAGCTCGGTACATCGACGTATTAAAAATTTAATAGATACTAAAGTTATTTCAGGTTTAAAACGTGATATTAACTACCAAAAATTAGGTTTTAGTTTACATGTTTTACTACAAGTTTCGCTCAGTAAACATGACACAGATACTTTTGCAAAATTCTTAGAAGAACTTGAAAGTATTCCTGAAGTAATTAATGCCTTTTTAGTGACGGGGCAATCGGCAGATTTTATTGTCGAAGTGATTGCAAAAGACATGGAAAATTATAGTGAAGTGTTGCTGCGTAGAATTGGAAAAATAGAACACGTTGTTGCGCTACATTCGAGCTTTGTGATTAAAGAATATAACGTATTTAATTGTAGTGGATTGCTCAGTGGAGTTTAGCTTTGGCTAAATTTCATTGTTAAATTCAGGTAACATCTAATAGATGAAATTCTTTATTCGATTTTTCTGTATAGGTATTTTAATTGCCTTCTTGTGGATAGGGCTAGATGCTTTTTATGTCCACTTTAAAGTGCCGTATATATATTCAAAATATTTAGATTTACTTTGGTATGCGTTGACGTATTTATTATGGCTGTGGGGAAGTTTAGTATTATTTAAACAGCATATAACAATCAAAAAATATGGATTTAGACTATTCACTGCTTTTATTCTTTGGGCGATTACTTTGCCAATTTATTTAGTTATTACATTGAGTTTTCATGTTGCGATGGAATGGCCGTTATAAGGCATTGGAATGTATCACTGTATTTCAAAAAGCATAAAAAACGCACCTACAGGTGCGTTTTTTTACTTAAAGAGATTATGCATCTAATTCTGCAAGAACTTCATCAGAGAATTCAACGTTTGTATAAACGTTTTGAACATCATCAAGATCTTCAAACATATCAATCATTTTTAAGATTTTTTTCGCTTGTTCGATATCTGTGATTTCAGCTTTTGTAGAAGGGCTCATCACAACTTCTGCATTGTCTGATTTAAGACCAGCAGCAGATAAAGCATCTTGAACATCACCAAATGCTTCAGGTGTTGTAATGACTAAGATTTGATCTTCATCAACTTCAATGTCTTCTGCGCCAGCTTCTAATGCAACTTCCATGATTTGATCTTCTAAAGAAACATCTTCAAAAGTAATCTCACCACGTTTTGTGAATAAGAATGCAACAGAACCGTTAGTACCTAAGTTACCATCAGTTTTAGAGAAGCAGTGACGAACATCTGGAACAGTACGGTTTAGATTGTCTGTCATTGTTTCAACAATAACTGCTACGCCACCAACACCGTAACCTTCGTAAGTTACTTCTTTTAAATCGTCGTTGTCATCGCCACCAGCACCGCGTTGAATAGCACGGTTAATGACATCACGTGTCATATTTACAGACAATGCTTTTTCCACAACAGCACGTAGACGAGGGTTACTTCCTGCATCTGGGCCGCCGAGTTTTGCAGCAGTTGTTAATTCACGGATGTATTTGGTAAAAAGTTTACCTCGGCTAGCATCTTGTTTTGCTTTACGATGCTTAATATTGGCCCACTTGGAATGACCCGCCATGCGAAATGCTCCTTGTAGATTGGCTGTATGCCGATCGAATTGTGCAAATTCTACCATAAGCCGTTTTTTCGGATAAAGAGTTTAAAATCAAGATTTGTTCAGTTTGGTTAAACTTTTTTTTGAAATATGTGCCTTTGTAACAAAATAGAAAATATCAAAGGTTATTTCTAGATTTAAAGCATTTAAAAATACAAAATTAAAAAGGGATATAAACGTTATATCCCTTATTTATTATTTAGCTTCTGGAATAACAATATCTAAACCAACGTTATCTTTATAAAGCTGTTTTAGTAGCGCCAAATCGTGGTTGATTTCTGTAGGATAAATTTTTCCTAAAATACCGCCACGTTTATTTTTAGAATCTGCATACATTAAAACAATTGGAACATTTGCAGCTTTTGCAATATGCCAAAAACCTGTACGAATAGGGCGACGTTCTTCACCATTTTTCGCACGTGTTGCTTCAGGTGCAATGACTAAGTTGAACTTGTCATTTTTTTCAAAAAGCTCAACCATTTGTGACACGATATCTTTACTAGATTTACGGTCTACAGGAATACCACCAACAGCATCTAAAAGTGGCTTAAAAGGCCCTTTGAATAATTCTTTTTTTATTAGAGTGTGAATTTTCAAATCGTAAATTTGGAATAGTGCAATAGAAAGTACAGCATCCATCATAGACGTATGTTCAAAGCCGACAATAACTTGTTTATCTTCAAGTACATTTTCTTCAACTTTGTATGTCCAACCTGATACTTTGAAAGCAGCATCACCAATAAATTTTTTAAGCATAATAGGGAAATAACACATAAATTTAACATGCCTAATTTCTACTTATTATTAAAAACAGTCAACATTAAATTTATAAAAGGTGCTTAGATTGATTTGAAAATTAGAATTAAAGAAAGGTTGGAATGTGATTTTTTATGAAGAAAATTATAATTAAGATAATTAAAGTATTGTTTGATAAGAAATAAATATTAAAAAATTTTGGTTTAATACTATCCAAAATTAGAAATAGTTATTAGACTTTCGTCGCAAATTAAAACTCTTGGTTATTTATCTTAAATTAGACTTTGGAGTCGCAGATGACATATTTTTCACTATTTATTATGGTAATGTTTTCTATAGTGGTGCTATGGTCTGTTGTTGAATTTACTCTACAGCGTAAAAAAGAAGAGTTTTTAGATTCTAAAGAGATTTAATTTTTTGGAGTTTATTTTTTAACATATTGATGTTACTTATTATTTTTTCTCTGTAAATTGATTGTTCAATTATTTAAATTTTTTAATAATTATATTTTTAAAATGGTGTGCTTGAAAAACAAACAAATCATTTAAATTCATGATCTTATTATTGTTCTATTAATATTCACTTGTTTTCTAAATTACTTGTATTTTGTATTTTACTTGGTTAGTATTCTTGGCGATTGAACTTATTGTATCAATAAACTCAATATATAGGGCCTATAGCTCAGTTGGTTAGAGCAGCGGACTCATAATCCGTTGGTCGACAGTTCAAGTCTGTCTGGGCCCACCAAATTTATGAAGCACTTAAGAGCGATTCTCTTAGGTGCTTTTTTTATAGTAAAATCCATGTAAGCACTATGTAAGCAGGCTTATTAAACGATATCTTTCATGCTAAAAATGTTCGCAAAATTATAAAAATAAAGCACTCAGACTTTAGATCTAATCCAGAAAAGTCATATTCACGTCAATATATTTTGTTATCATCACTTTTATTTTAATTTACAGATAATTTATGTCTGACTTAACTTCACCTTTGCAACGTATCCCCAAATACATGCCTATTCGCGATGCTCTTGCTCATCAAATAGAATCAGGTCAACGGCAAAGCAATGAAAAGTTACCTTCAGAACGTGTATTATCTGAAACGCTAGCAACCACACGTGTTGCGGTTAGAGAAGCCTTATTAATGTTGGAGATGGAAGGGCTCATTTACCGTTTAGATCGTAGAGGTTGGTTTGTGCGTTCACCACGCATTATTTATAGCCCTCAATCGACAAAAAGCTTTAATCAATACGTCACTGAACAAGGTGCATTACCAAGTACAGAAGTGCTCTCCATGCAACGTTTACCTGCTACAGAATGGGATGCACAACATCTTGATGTAGATTTAGGTCAAGATATTTATTCAATTTGGCGTAAAAGATGTATTAATGGTCGCCCTGTTGTGGTGGAGCATTTGCGAATTAAAACGCAAATTTTTCCTGATTTATTCACGCATGATTTAAGCCAATCCATGACTGAATTAATGGCGAAGAATTACCAAAGATATTTAACACGAGCACATATACATTTGTATCCTGCTGCATTGGCCGAGCAACAGGCTAGAGCCTTACATGTAAATGTAGGTAGTATGGGATTATATATTTCAAGAACAAATCGTGATCAATTTGGTGTAATTACTGATGTTAATCAAGAATATTGGTTACATGATATTTTAGATTTACATTTCGAAGCACAATAAACTGGTTTAAACCAGATTAATTAAACTGTCATAAATTACTGATTAAATTAGACGCATAAGAGAATTACATTCATCGGGAATGTGCCATGCGTCTGAACAAGTTAAATCAAAAAAAATACGGTTGGTTCTGTGTAGTACCACTATTAAGTTCATTGTTACTTTCTGGTTGTACCACCAATAGCGTGAGTCAAAAGCAAGAAGAATTAACCGTATATACCGCTGTAGAAACAGATCAGCTTAGCCGCTATCAATGGGCACTAAAAAAAGCCCATCCTGAACTTAAAATTAAATGGGTACGTGATTCAACAGGAATCGTGACCGCAAAACTTTTAGCTGAAAAAAATAAACCACAAGCTGATGTGGTTATGGGGTTAGCCTTAACTAGTCTTTTGGTTATGGATCAAGAGAACTTACTTCATCCTTATCGACCTAAAAATATAGAAGCATTAAAACCGAACTTTTATAGTCAAAAAACTATTCCAACGTGGACAGGCATGACTGCTTGGGAATCTGCATTATGTGTAAATACGGTTGAATTAAAAAAACGTAATTTACCTGTACCGCAATCTTGGCAAGATCTAACCAAAGCACAATACAAAGATTTGATTGTCATGCCTAATCCAGCATCAAGTGGCACAGGCTATTTAGATGTTACTGCATGGATTCAAATTTTTGGTGAGCAGAAAGCTTGGCCATATATGAAAGATCTAGACCGCAATATTTCCCAATATGTCCACTCAGGTTCTAAGCCATGCAAAATGGCAGCTCAAGGCGAAGCTGTAATTGGTATTTCATTTGGATATCCAGGCTTAAAGCTTCAAGCACAAGGTGCTCCATTAGAGCTGGTTTATCCTAAAGAAGGTTTAGGTTGGGAGATGGAAGCTTCTGCGATTGTAAAAGGTACAAAACATTTAAGTAGTGCACAAAAATTCATTGATTGGACAGTGAGTGAAGAAGCGAATGAACTTTATGCACAAAACTTTGGACTAGTCGCGCATCAAAAGGTCAAACCTCAACATAAGGGGATGCCTGTAGATCTCGAAGAAAAATTAATTCCACACAATTTTGATTGGGCAGCACAACAACGAGACAGTATTTTAAAACGCTGGTCTGCTCAATTTGAACATTAATTTTGACTTAAATGATAATATTATGAATATTCCATCAGCTTTACAGCATGTCAGTGAACATGGCAAATCACAATTGAGTACCTATGTCATCGAGCAGGGGAAAGCCATTTTAGAAATTGCCGATATTCAAAAAGCTTATCAAGATAAGCGTGTATTGGAGCATATTAATTTAGATTTAAAAGCCGGTGAATTGATCAGTTTTCTAGGTCCATCTGGCTGTGGTAAGACCACACTTTTACGCATTATTGCGGGTTTAGAACAACCAGATTATGGAAAAATTGTTAAAAAAGGGCAGGATATAACTCGTTTAAAGTCTGCTAAACGTCAGTGTGGTGTGGTATTTCAAAACTATGCACTGTTTCCAAATTTAACCATCGCAGACAATATTGCATTTGGCTTAAATGATCAAAAATGGTCAAAGGCTCAAAAAGCAGAACGTGTTAATGAGCTGTTAGATTTAATTGAATTACCTGATATTTCTGCACGTTATCCTTATCAATTATCGGGTGGACAGCAACAACGTGTGGCACTTGCGCGTGCTTTGGCGGCAAAGCCAGACTTGTTGTTATTAGATGAACCATTATCTGCACTCGATGCAGTAGTTCGGGTCAAACTACGACAAAATATTCGTTTAATTCAACGCCAACTCAATATTCCAACAATTTTAGTGACGCATGATCAAGAAGAAGCCTTAAGCATATCTGATCGTATTGCTGTGATGTATGCAGGAAAAATTGAGCAACTCGATACTCCGCATAATATTTACTATGCGCCACAAACACGTTTTGTTGCTGCATTTATTGGCAATATGAGTTTTTTAGCGGGCAAAGTTGAACAAAATCATACGCTGAAATTGCTTGAGTCTGAGTCTGTTGTGACTCGTCAGCATCGTATGCCATTAGGAGCTGCATTTGAAGTGGGTTTCAGACCTGAAAATGCCACGTTAAGTCTAGAGCGTCCTGTAGATTTTCAAGGTCTAGTTATTAAAGTTCGTCCTATTCATACAGAATTTTTAGGTGCGAAAAAACGTGTATTTTGTCAAATGCAAACAGGCAATGGTCAAGCAATTGACTTACAAGTCGATTTAGAACATCAAAATACCAGTAGTTTGAATAATGACATGTGGTTGAGTGTTGCTTCACATCATTTATATCTTTTTGATGAAGCGGGGCGTGTTAGATGCTAACTACAAATACAGCGACTTCGATTCTTAAAAATGGCACATATAAACGCAGTTATTTTTCATTACGTGCCAATGTGTTGTTAGGCGTAGTCGCAACAATTTTTACCTTGTGCTTGCTTGTTCCATTGCTTTTATTGTTACGCGGTGCTTTTTTAGATGCAGATGCCAATTTTATTGGTTGGGATAATTTTAGTAATTATTTTTCTAATCCAGCTTTGATGTCATCAATTGGCAATTCTCTATGGATTGCGGTACTTGCTATTTTAATTACTGTGCCTGTGGCAGGTATTTATGCCTTTGCAATTAGTAACACTCAAATGCCAGGGAAAGCATGGTTTAAAGCAATTGCCTTTTTACCAATTTTAGCACCGTCAATTTTACCTGCTTTAGCTTTGGTGTACTTATTTGGGCAACAAGGTGTGCTCAAAGATATCTTAGGTGATATTAATATTTACGGCCCAATTGGTATTTTAATTAGTTATTGCTTTTGGTTATTTCCCGCCGTATTCATTTTGATGTTGGGTGCATTTCGTCAAGTGGATCGCCGTTTAATTGAAGCTTCGCAAACACTTGGTAAAAATACCATGCAGACCCATTGGCATGTGACACGCCCAGCAATTCAGTACGGTATTGTAAGTGCAAGCTTAGTTGCATTCACTTATGTAGTTACTGACTTTGGTATTCCAAAAGTCATTGGTGGCTCATTTAATATGATGGCACTTGATGTTTATAAGCAAATTATTGGGCAACAAAATTTAAATATGGGCGCGGTAATTTCAATTTTACTGCTATGTCCTGCCTTATTTGCCTTTTTTATTGATCGTTATCAAGCCAGCCGTCAACAACTTCGTCAGCAAAATATCGCTGAACCTTACCAAATGCCGAAGCATCCAATTTTTGATAAGTTTTTATTAGGATTTTGTAGTGTTGTTGCGGGAAGCATCTTACTTATTTTGATTACTGCAATTTTGGCATCTCTAATTCGCTACTGGCCGTATGATTTGTCGCTAACTTTAATTCACTATCGTTTTGAATATGTGAATGGCGGTTGGAGCAGTTATTGGAATTCTTTACAACTGGCCTTTTGGACGAGTGTAGTAGGAACGTTCTTGATTTTTATAACAGTATGGTCAATTGAACGTCTTAATACATCTGCACAATTAAAACAGTATGTTCGCATGTTGGCTTTATTACCACTTGCCATTCCGGGCTTAGTATTAGGTATCGCATATATTCTATTTTTTAATAATCCTGCGAATCCTTTGGCGGTGCTTTACGGTACGATGACGTTGTTAGTCATTTCAACCTTAATGCATTACTACACTGTGCCACATTTAACCTTAACTCAAAGCATGCAACAAATTCCGCAACAACTTGATCATGCTGCTGCGACTTTGGGTGCATCACGTTTTAAATTATTGTCTAAAGTTTATATTCCAATCATGTTGCCTGCTTTAGGTGATGTTTGGGTGTACTTGTTTGTTAATGCAATGACCACTGTATCTGCTGCTATTTTTCTATATTCACCAGAAACCAGTTTAGCTGCTGTCGATATTTTAAATATGGATGATGCTGGAGATACCGTTTCTGCTGTGGCTTTAAGCGTAGTGATTCTATTGACATCTTGCTTAGTGAAGTTACTGCATTGGGCTTTTAGTAAAAAGTATTTAAGCCGTACAGAGCGTTGGCGCGAACGTAACTCCGCATAAAAAAGACTCAACCCTTAGATATTTAGATAGATTAATTGAAGTTAGAACATAATTATGATGACTGATTTACATATTGTTGGCGGAGGGATTTTAGGACTCTCAGCCGCAATTCAAGCAAAACAACAGGGTTTAAGCGTTAAACTTTTTGAAAAAGATCCAACGCCAATTGGTGCAACACGACGTAATTTTGGAATATTAGGAAGTGCAACGCTCAGTCGTCCTGATGATTGTTGGAATGTCTATGCCAAAGACAGTTTGGAATTTTATAACTCGATTCAAAATCAGATGGATATTTCCTGCAATAAACGTACAGGCTTATATTTAGCAACGAATAGTTTACAAGCAAAAGTTTTACAGGAATTTCAACAAGAAGCAGCGCAATACAATATTCATGCAAAATATCTTAATCGAGAGACTTTGTTAGAACGATATTCTTACTTGAATGCAGATGCAGCGCTATATGGTGCATTAACCTTAGACGATGAATATAGCTTAGAGCCAGACCAAGCCGCTTTGCGCTTAACGGATTATGCCAAGCAAATTGGCGTTGAGGTTTACCAAAGTGCTTGTGTAGTGAAAGCATATTCAGATCATGGAACGACTCAGATTCAATTGGCGACAGGCGAATGCTTTGAGGCAAAAAAATTACTGATTTGTCATGGGGCAACCACTGAGATTCTTTATCCAAAAGCATTACAAAATTTAGGTGTACAACGTTGCCATTTAAATATGGCAATTACGGAAGCACTTCCGTATCAATTAAATGCTTCAATTTATTCAGGTTTATCGATTGCACGCTATCCTGGATTTTCAATTTGTCCAAGTTTTCAAGATTTATTAGCTGAGCCACAAGATGAAATTGTGAAACGCTATGGCATTCACGTCTTACTCAAACAAAACCATCTTGGGCAAATTATTGTTGGCGATAGTCATGAATATACCGCATTAGATGAAGCTGCATTATTTGAGCAGCAAGAACAGATTTATCAATTTATTCAGACTTATTGTGCTGATCAACTCGGATTTAAATTGCCACCATTACTTAAGCGTTGGCAAGGGCAGTATTTATCTCATCCTGAACAATCAGCCTGTTTCTTAGAAGCAGAATCGAATATTTATTTGGCAAATGCCATTGCAGGGAAAGGGATGACTACAGGTCCCGGTTGGATCAAACATCAATTACAACAACATATTTTTTAATTTAGGAATAATCAATCATGAACGCAAAAATTGAGCTAGAGAACCAATATTTATTACTGACGCCAGGTCCTTTATCTACCTCACGTGGTGTACGTAGTGCTATGCAACGTGATTGGTGTACGTGGGATCAAGAATACAATCAGTTAGTTCAAGATATTCGTCAACGCTTAGTTGCGCTTGCGACTACTCAGGTTGATGCCTACACAGCCGTGTTGATGCAAGGCAGTGGTAGCTTTTCAGTAGAAGCGGTTTTGGGTACTTGTGTACCTGAAAATGGCAAAATTTTAATTATTAATAATGGTGCATATGGCGCACGTATGGTGCAAATGGCTAAGCGTTTAAAGCT
Source organism: Acinetobacter portensis (assembly GCF_023158935.1). GTDB lineage: Bacteria > Pseudomonadota > Gammaproteobacteria > Pseudomonadales > Moraxellaceae > Acinetobacter > Acinetobacter faecalis. Next base: position 1,540,193 of record NZ_CP096120.1, on the reverse strand, counting down.
TAATGTGGTTGAATTAGCCTATGCGGAAACCGAAGTTCCAAATTTAGATGAAATTGCTACGACTTTATCTGATACAAGCATTACCCATGTGGCATGTGTACACTGTGAAACGACAACAGGCATGCTTAATCCAATTCAAGAGATTGGTGCTTTAGTTAAAGCTCAAGGCAAAGTTTGGATTGTTGATGCTATGAGTTCATTTGGCGGTGTACCACTTGATATTGCCGATTGGAACATTGATTTCCTTATTTCAAGCGCAAATAAATGTATTCAAGGCGTACCTGGTTTTGGTTTTGTATTGGCAAAACGTGAACAGCTAGAAAAGTGCCAAGGTCAGGCACGTTCAGTGAGCTTAGATTTGTACGATCAATGGTTCACGATGGAACAGCAACAAGGAAAATGGCGTTTTACATCACCAACGCATGTGGTTCATGCTTTTCATTATGCTTTATTAGAATTAGAACAAGAAGGTGGCATTGCTGCACGTTACCAACGCTATTTAACAAGTCAAAATACTTTAGCGAAAGGTATGCAAGCGCTAGGGTTTAAGTGTGTGATTGAACAAAACAAATATCAATCTCCAATTATCACTACTTTTTTATACCCTGAAGATGATTTTAGTTTTGAGGCATTTTATTACCATCTGAAAAGCACAGGATTTGTAATTTATCCGGGAAAAATCAGTGATTTAGCATGCTTCCGTATAGGTAATATTGGTGAAGTTTATCTTGATGATATTGAACGCCTTTTACAAGCCATTACACGCTATCGCGCAAACGTCTAAGCCCAACTTATCCATATTTAATTTAAAGAGAAAAAACATGAATACATCACCTATCACAGCTATTATTTTTGACTGGGCTGGTACTACTGTTGATTTTGGTTCTTGTGCGCCAATTTTAGCATTTCAGCGTTTGTTTTTAGATCAAGGTGTTGAAATTGAAGTGAGTGAAGCACGTGCGCCAATGGGTTTGGAAAAACGTGATCATATTGCAGCGTTATTAAACATGCCACGTATTGCTGAAGCATGGAAAGTCGTGCATGGTCAGCCTGCAAATGAAGCAGATATTGACCGCTTGTATCAAGACTTTATTCCTTATCAACTTAAGGCTGTTCCACAATGTTCAGATTTAATTCCGGGTGCATTAGAAACCTTTAAAGATTTACGTGCGCGTAATATTAAAATTGGTAGTAATACAGGTTATGCAAGCATGATGATGCCAGAATTAATTGAAAAAGCTGCGCAACAAGGTTATGTGCCAGATTGTATTGTGACAGCGAGTGATGTAACACGTGGTCGTCCATATCCAGATATGTTATGGAAAAATCTTATTCAATTGAATGTATCTGATATTAAAACTGTAGTGAAAGTGGATGATACGGTTGTGGGAATTCATGAAGGACTTAATGCAGGTTGTTGGACGGTTGGACTTGCGGTGAGCGGTAATGAAGTAGGCTTGTCATATCAAGATTGGCAGAACTGTTCAAGCGAAGAACAAGAGCAACTTAAAGTAACAGCGTATAGCAAAATGCAAAGTAGCGGCGCACATTATGTAATTGACACAATCGCTGATTTACCAAAAGTACTTGATCAAATTGAAGCACGTTTAAATAAAGGTGAAAAACCTTAATACAAAGATTTTAAAATTATTGATTGATGTAATTCTATAACTTTATCTTTAAAAAAAATGAGCTATATCGTGTAGCTCATTTTTTTCAAGCACTTAGAAGAATAACTTCTCAGTGCTTTTTGCATTTTAAAAACCATTTAAATAAACGATATTCGAGTCATTTACGTATTAGGCGTGATAATAAATATTAATAAGGAAAACTTGAATTAATGCCACGGAAAAGGGAAATTGCCTTAATTCATCTTTAATTCATACTGAGATTGTACCGAAAAGAGGAACATCTCAAATGAAACATACACGCATTAGAACTTTCAATACAAAAGTAACTTACCCAGAACAAAACTTAGATAACGATTTATGCCAAGCTGTTGTAGCACGAGGCAGTACGGTATTTTTACGCGGACAAATTGGTCAAAATTTAGATACATCAGAAAGCGTGTGTATTGGTGATGTGGCAGGTCAAGCTGAGCAAGCGATGTACAACATTAAAATGTTACTCGAAGAAGCTGGTGGCGAATTAGAAGATATTTGCAAAATCACAATTTATATTATTGACCCTCGTTACCGTGAAGATGTTTACCGTGTTGTAGGAAAATGGTTGAAAGGTGTTTTCCCAGTATCAACAGGAATTGTGGTTTCAGCACTCGCTCGACCTGAATGGTTGGTCGAAATTGATGCAACAGCAGTGATTCCAGACAAATAAAAATAAAGGAAGTTGTCGATGACATTTTCAATTATTGCCCGTTGCCATAAAACGGGGCAATTTGGAGGAGCGATTAGCTCTTCCTCTCCAGCTGTTGCAGCGCGGTGCATTCAGGCAAAAGCAGGTGTAGGTGTTGCTACATCTCAGAACATTACAGATCCATACTTGGCAAACATTTTGCTAGATATGATCAAGTATGATCTGGCTCCAGAAGAATCTATTGCAGAATTGGTCAAAAATACTGACTTTATTGAGTATCGTCAGCTTTCAGTGATCAATTCAAACGAAAAACCTGCCGCATTTAGTGGCAAGCATACATTAGGTGTTCATTCGCAGTGCATTGGTGAACATGCTGTTGGTGCAGGAAATCTTCTTGAAAATGAAGATGTTCCAAAAGCAATGGTAGATGCCTTTCATCAAGCGACGGGAAGTTTGGCTGAACGTTTGATGATTGCGCTACAAGCAGGTTTGGCAGTAGGTGGAGAAGCGGGTCCAGTTCATTCTGCAGGTCTTTTAGTGGTCGATAAACTTGAATGGCCTGTAATTAATTTACGAGTTGATTGGTCGGAAACTCCAATTGAAGACTTGTATCAACTTTGGAAAGTTTATGAACCACAAGTTGAAGATTATGTTGTTCGGGCATTAAATCCATTAAGTTCTCCAAGTTATGGAGTACCAGGCGACGAATAATTCTTCACTGAGTGTTTATTAAGGATGCAACAGTGCTAAACAGAATTTCATTACGTCAAATGCAATATTTCGTTGCTACCGCTGAAAGCGGTAGCATTATTATTGCTTCAGAGAAAATACATGTTTCTTCACCTTCTATTTCAGCCGCAATTGCACATATAGAATCGGAATTACAGGTTCAGCTTTTTATTCGTCAACATGCTAAAGGTTTAAGCGTTACAGCAATTGGCGAAAAAGTTATGCAGGAATGCAAATACATTTTAAGTCAGGCGGGGAACTTATATTCTTTAGCAGCAGACTTTTCAGGGTCTATTCGTGGACCATTAAAACTAGGATGTTTTAGTGCATTTTCTCCAATGATTTATGCAGAAATTATTCATGGTTTTACGAATTTATATAAAAGTGTCAATTTAGAATTATGTGAAGATGATCAACAAGTTTTATTAAATAGCTTGGTTCGAAATGAGTTGGATGTCGTTTTAACTTACGATTTAAATATTGATCATGACTTAGTGAATTTTGAATCTTTAGCTGTTTTACCACCGCATGTATTGGTCAGTGAAGCACATCCACTTGCAAAAAATGTTGCGGTAACTTTGGAAGAGTTAGCGGAACATCCAATGGTGTTGCTAGATATGCCATTTAGTAATGACTATTTTATTTCGCTGTTTCGTAATCACAAATTAAGTCCGCAGGTTGCACATTCATCTCGACATGTAGATGTTGTACGTTCAATGGTTGCGAATAATTTGGGTTATACCATTTTAAATGTACGTCCAAAAAATAATTATTCACTCGATGGAAAACGGCTTGTTCGTTTGCGTTTAGCAGGTGAACATCGTCCTATGAAAATAGGATTAGCCACAGCAAAAAATGCAACTTTAAATACAGTATGTCAGGCATTTATTAGCCGTTGTCGGGCATTTTTATCTAATCAATATATTCCTGGAATGGGAGATGCACATTTCTTCGATCCGCATGTGCGCATGAAGCGTGTAGCAGAGGAGGTTTAAATTGATGAACGATTTGAACAGTATTGCTCTTTTGTCCAAGCTTATAGCATTTGATACCACATCTTATAAGAGCAATTTAGATTTCATTTTATTTATTAAAGAATTGTTCGAGCAAAATCAGATTGCTGTTGAGTTAAATTTTAATTCGGAACGAAATAAAGCAAATTTATTGGCAAGTGTTGGTCCCATAGATCAAGCAGGAATTTTATTATCGGGACATTCAGATGTTGTGCCTGTAGAAGGGCAACAGTGGAATACACCTGCATTTGAAGCTACGCAAAAAGATGGCAACATTTACGGTCGTGGCACAGCAGATATGAAAGGTTTTTTGGCATGTGCTGTGATTACCATGCTAAAAGCTTCAAAAATAGAATTAAAAAGAGCTCTCCATTTATGTATTTCTTATGATGAGGAAATTGGTTGTATTGGGGTGCGTGGAATTTTAGATCAACTTGCATCCACCATTCTTTCTCCAATTATGTGTGTGATTGGCGAACCAACGATGATGCAACTTGCATTGGCGCATAAAGGAAAAACAGTCTTTAGAGCACAATGTTGTGGAGAAGAAGGACATTCGGCTTTAGCACCTAATTATGTGAATGCCATTCATGTAGCAAGTAAGTTGGTAGAGTCTTTACAAAATGTTCAGCAATATTTAAGAGAGCAGGGGCAACAGGACACAGGCTATGATATTCCATACACCACGGTACATGTCGGGAAAATTGCAGGGGGAACGGCATTAAATATTGTGCCAAACGCCTGTGTTGTAGATTATGAAATTCGGCATTTAGCACAAGATAGCAGCCAAGATATTCAACAACAAATCATTGAAAATATTAAGCAAGATTTTAAAGTGCATATTGATGTTGAAGAAGTGAATCAGTATCCAGGATTAAAAACATCCTCAACCATTGAAGCCGTTCAATTTATTCAAAAACTATTACCTGAAAATACGTCTGTTGGAAATATTTCATTTGGTACAGAAGGCGGTTTGTTACAAGGTGCTTTAAATTGTCCTGTGGTGGTTTGTGGGCCTGGAGATATCGCAGTTGCGCATAAACCCGATGAGTATGTATCTATAGAGCAATTAAATTTATGCGATGCTTTCTTGGAGAAATTATTAATAAGCTTAAAATTATGATTATTTAAAATAGTGCTTGTATATATAAATGTTTATCTGTATAAATATTGAAAAATATTATATTTAAATTAATTTTTAAGTATTATTGAATTATATTTTATATTATAAAGTGAAAGACCAATTATTATATTGGTCTTTTTTATTGCTTAAAAAAAACAATATTAATGCATCAATTTTTCAAAATTACTTATTTTCATAAATTCCGATATAACAAAGGTAAGAGATAAGAATCATGTAAGTGGGGTTTTGAATGGATTTTAATTGGGCATACACATTCAGTTTGTTTTCACATAAAAGTTTTTGGCTTGCAACGTGGACAGTGATCGAGCTTAGTGTTTTAGTCTGGGTTATTGGTATTGTTTTAGGTTTTATTTTAGCTTTTGCAAAACAATCCAAATTCAAAGCTGTAGCATGGGCAAGTGATTTATATATATGGTTTTTTAGAAGCCTGCCGTTATTAGTATTGCTTGTATTTACATATAATTTACCGCAAATTTTTCCTGCATCTAGCATTGTTTTAGCATCGCCATTTATTGCTGGCTTAATTGCGATGACCTTAAGCGAAGCTGCATACATTGCAGAAATTCACAGAGGTGGTTTAACAGCAATTCATAAAGGTCAAATTGAAGCAGGTAAAGCATTAGGTATTAAATATTCAGGTATTCAACGTCTTATTGTTATTCCACAAGCATTTCGTGTTGCATTACCATCGCTTGGAAATGAGTATGTTTCAATTGTGAAATTAACATCTTTAGTTTCTGTTATTTCTTTAACTGAAATTTTATTGGTTGGGCAACGTTTATATACGCAAAACTTTCTTGTGATGGAAACAATGCTTGCAGTTGCCTTTTACTATGTCTTAATTGTGACTTTATTTGGTTGGTTACTTGGTTGGTTTGAACGAAAAATTGATATTACTAATCGTAAACCAGGTTTGTTAGAGGAAAATGATCCTTTAAATATGCTTCCTATTGCATCGGTACGTGCACGTAAAGAAATTTCAACAGAGCAAGTTGGTGAATATGCACTCGAAGCAACAGATATTCATAAATCTTATGGAAACCAAGAAGTTCTAAAAGGGATTAATTTAAATGTGAAATGGGGCGAAGTTATTTCAATTATTGGGCCATCTGGTTCAGGGAAAACGACACTTATTCGTACTTTAAATGGTTTAGAAACGTTAAATAAGGGGACTGTAAATTTACTCGGGCAAGCATTTTTAAAAGATCAGGAAATTACAGAACATTCACCTGAATATAAAAAACAAATTATTCATGTAGGAATGGTTTTCCAAAGCTTCAATTTATTTCCGCATAAAACAATTCTAGAAAATGTGATGCTTGCGCCTTTGTATCATAACTTAGGAACAGTGTTAGACAGCAAAATTACAGCACTTGCGATGCTTGAAAAAGTAGGCATGAAGCAACATGCCAATAAATATCCGCACCAACTTTCGGGAGGGCAACAACAACGTGTCGCAATTGCTCGAGCTTTGGCAATGCAACCTTCAATTATCTTATTTGATGAACCAACGTCTGCATTAGATCCAGAGCTGGTAAATGAAGTATTAAAAGTGATTGAAGAGCTAGCAAGTGAAGGTCTAACGATGATTATTGTGACGCATGAAATGCGCTTTGCGTTTAAAGTTTCAGATCGTGTGGTATTTATGGAAGGTGGACATGTTATTTTAAATGATGCTCCTGAAGTATTGGAAAAATCAGATAATGAACGCTTCCAAAGATTTATTTCGAAAGAATAAATGCTCCTTATTTTATTAAAAGCAGCTATAGAGCTGCTTTTAATTTTTTAATATTTGTATTTTTATATTTGGTTTTTTGAGTTTTATTTTTATAAAGCTTTGCATTAAAAAAGCCTAATCGGATTATTAAAAATAATGCTCTATATTTTAATTACAGAATAAATGAATACTTAACTTTGGGGTAATGTTATGAAAAATAAATCAATTTTAGTTAGTGCACTTGTGAGTAGCCTATTTTTAACAGCATGTGCAAAAAAAGATGAAGCCGCTTCAACTGAATCGACTGTTAAAAAATCTGTCACTGTAGGTTCAGATTTAACATTTCCTCCATATGAGTATTTGAAAGATGGCGTGCCAAGTGGTGTTAGTGTTGAAATTATGGAAAAAATTGCTGAAGTAGATGGCACGTATAAAGCTGAATGGGTAGATACGCGTTGGGCAAATTTAATTCCTGGTTTGAAAGGTGAAAAATTCGATATTTTATTTTCATCAATGTATATCACCAAAGAACGCCTTGAACAAATTGACATGATTCCATACTACAAAACAGATATTTCACTGTTGGTATTAAACGATTCTATGTTAAATCCAAAAGGGCCAAATGATTTGTGTGGTCATACTGTAGGTGCAATGAAAGGCACAGCATTTTCAGCACAAGTTCATGAAATTTCAAAAGAACGTTGTGTTGCTGAAGGTAAACCCGCAATCAAAATTCGTGAATTTGAAACATCGCCACAAACAACTCAAGCATTACTTGCACATGCCGTAGAAATTCAATATGACGATGCTGCGGTACTTAAAGCGGCTGAAAGCAATTTGGCAGGTAAAGTTAAAATCACATCTACGGAAGAGTTTTTCCCAACAGTGGGTGGTATTGGTATTCGTAAAGGCGACACAGAAACTTATAAATTAGTTGAAGAAGGTATTAATAAAATTAAAGCATCTGGTGATTTTGAAAAAATCTTAGCATCTTATGGTTTAAAAGCACCAACAGATGAAGATATTGCGGCAGTGATGAATAAATAATTTTTAAGTGATAAGGAATCTAAAATGCTAAACCAAGCGCAAATAGAACAATTTCATAAAGATGGCTTTTTAGTTGTTGAAAATGTTTTAAGCCAAGATGAATTATCAGGTTTAAGAGCACAACTTGAATCTTGGGTAGATGAAAGCAGAGATTATACAGAAGCTTATGGTGAAACAATTGATGGCCGTTCACGCTTTGATGTAGACCCGAGTGACCATAGTACAGATCATCCTGCTTTACGACGTGTAAGTTCACCAACTGAAATTTCAGATGCTTATTTTGAAACAGCAATTCATTCAAGTATGGCTGAAATGGCTGGTCAGCTTATTGGTGGAAGTGGAACACGTTTTCACCACAGTAAAGTGAATGCAAAACTTCCACATACTGCAACTACGGTAAAATGGCATCAAGATTTTCCATTTACTCCACATACCAATGACGACATGATTACCGCATTGCTTATGGTGGGTGAAGTAACAGCAGATAATGGTCCTTTGCAGGTTATTCCAGGTAGTCATAAAGGTGAACTTTATAACCATTGGCAAGATGGACGATTCACAGGAAAAGTTGAAGATTCTGTAGAAGCAGAACAATGCCAAAATTATGTTTCATGCGTAGGTTCAGCAGGTTCTGTTTGCTTCATGCATACGCGTTTACTACATGCTTCAGGTGCAAATAATACCGAGTTACCGCGCTATTTGTTTATTACGGTTTATGCTGCGGAAGATGCAGTGGCATTGTCAGATAATCCATTACCAAGCGTACATCAAGGGCAATTGGTTTATGGCGTGGAAAGTGGTCAAGTACGTATGTCTGTAAATCAATTAAAACTGCCACAAAAACCTAAAGGTGCCTCTTTCTTTGTACAACAAGCAGGTTTAGAAATGGCTTAAGCCATAGAGTTTATACAAAGTTCTCTAAGAAAAAGAGCTTCAATTGAAGCTCTTTTTTTACGTGTTAATTACATAAAATGGAGAAAATTTTAATCCATAAAACTTGGGTCTTCTTGCGCGAGAATTTCTTTCATTTCTTCAAAATGGGCAATGCTGAAATCTTCGATTTTTTCCCAATCTTGAGCTGTTTTTTCAGCAACATCATCACCTAAAATATTCAGCGTTTGTCCTGTTGAATATGCATTAATTAAAATTTGGCTTGCGCGTTCAAAGGTGTACATATCATCAAAAGCAATGCCAATATTGTGTGAACCAATTAAAATACCGTGATTTCCCATTAATAGTCTTGAATTATTTTGAAGCAATGTTGCAAGTCGCTGACCTTCTGCAATTTGATCAGCCATACCACTATAATTTGAATCGTAAGAAACACGATTAAAATAACGTGCACTATTTTGTTCAATAGGCAACATGCTTGGATTTTTTAAGCAAGATAATGAAGTCGCATAAATAGGGTGCAAATGCATAATGACTTTTATGTCTGGGCGTAATTTATGGATTTGTCCATGAATTGCCCAAGCGGTTGAATCTATTTTTCCTTTCTCAAAACTTGCTGCATCATTGGCATTTACCAAAATTAAATCGCTCGCTTTGACCTTAGAAAAATGCACCCATTTAGGGTTCAATAAAAATGATTTGCCATCTTCAGAAACTGCTGCACTAAAGTGGTTTGCTACAGCCTCATGCATGCCCAATTTCGCACTTAAACGAAGCGAAGCTGCTAAATCTATGCGTATTTGTGATTCATTTTTCATTTAACTTATCTCATTGAAATATAAGAAAAGTCTAATTGGTTTTATGTTGAATTTTGCATCGTTTTTTTTAGATTACTAGCACGGAAATTCAAAATTACTTTATTAAAAAAACTCACGTATAACATTTTTAAGCCAATTAAAAATGTGTCATGGGAGTTTCAAAATGTATGCAATGTTAAAGATGAAACCACTAGTTGCAGCAGTATGTTTAGTTTGGGGCTTAACTGCATGTAGCGACAAAACTGAATCAAAGGATGATGTTAAAGCTGAAGCTTCAGCAAAGGTTTATCAAATTGGTAGTGATATGACTTTTCCTCCATTTGAATCAATTGAAAATGATCAACCTGTTGGTTTTGACATTGATATTGCCAATGGAATTTTTGCAAATTCAGGTGAGTCTGCGAAGTTTATTGATAGTCGCTTTTCTAACTTAATTACAGGATTAGAAGCGAAAAAATTCGATTTAGTCATGTCTGCGCTTTACATCACCAAAGAGCGTTTAGAAAAAGTAGATATGGTTCCGTATTACATGACAACGGAAGCATTAATTGCACTTTCAGATTCTCCTTATCAACCTAAAACACGTGATGATTTGTGTGGAAAAACAATTTCTGCGCAAAAAGGATCAATGTTCCCAAAACAATTACATGACATGTCTGCGGAAAGCTGTGTTGCCAAAGGTAAAAAGGCAATTACAGTTCGTGAATTTGATACATCACCTGAATCTGTACAAGCATTATTGTCAAAAGCTGTAGATGCACATTATGACGATGCAAGCGTGGCGAAAAGTACGGTAGATAAATTAAAGGGACGTGTCCAAATTAGTTCTACAGAGCCATTCTTCCCTGTACTTGGTGGTATTGCAGTACCAAAAGGCAATACTGAAATGCTTGAAAAAGTGAAGTCAGGCTTAGAAGCAATGAAAAAATCTGGGGAGTACGACAAGCTTATTGCGAAATATAACTTGCAAGCACCGTCTGACGAAGAAGTTCAGAAATATATGCCTAAATAATATTAATTCACCTTTACATAAGTTTTTAATCCGCTCTTAAATGAGAACATTATTATGCAAAAAAAAGCGTTAAATATATGTGTCGCACTCGTGGTTCTTGGGTGTGTGGGGACACCAGCAGTTGCAGCAGATTTGAAAATTGGTAATCCAGAAACAGATTTGGGTGAGTTATCAGTTTCTGGCTTCTTGCGTGCAAAATTTCAAGATAAAAGCTGGGACAGTACGTCTGATAATAAATTGACATTTGATGCAGCTAAAATCAATGTCGATTATAAGTCTCCAAAGATATTTGGTCATATTGAATATCGTTGCTATCAGTTTGATGAATTATGTGATTTTTCTACACTTGTAGATGCATACGCAGGTTATAACATCAACGATAAACATCTCATTCAAGCGGGTTTGCAAGCAGTTCCATTTGGTCCGGGGCGCTTTTGGGAAAGCAATTATTATGGTGGGGTAGTCACTCAAATTGGTCTGGAAGATGCTCACAACGTGGGTGTGAAATATCAAGGTAAATTTGATTCAGGTACCAAAGTTGAATTGGGCTATTTCTCGAATGATGGCGGTACTTATGGCGGTCCATATTCAAAGGATGCGAGCCGTTATACATCTAACTATGTAAAACCTGAAAATACAGATCATACGTATTTAGATGAAACCAATATGTTCGTTGCTCGTGTGCAACAAGATATTGGTGGATTGCCTGAAGGATTAAGTTCTAATGTAGGTGCATCTTATTGGTATTCAGATATTGATAATAAAACTTACAACACAACAGGTGATCGTAAAGCTTGGGCACTATTTGGTAACCTTGCTTATAACGATTTAGCACTGGCTGTTACAGTCGGTCAGAATGATGTTGATAATAAAGACCCAAACAATTCGATAACGTCGTTAATGGGGTCTTTTGATGATAATTACTTTGTCGCAAACAAAGGAACATTCTATACAGCAGATGTTTCATACAGCTTCAAAAATGTAGGTAAATTTGACTCTATTAGTACTTATGCGATGTACAGTAGTTACGATAAAGATGAAGCAGGCTTTAAAACTTCTTCTCGTAATTTAGTAGGTATGGCTGCTTACTATAAAGATATAACGTTTGTTGCTGAATATATTATGGGTAAAAATGATTTCTTGATTGGCGGTCCAAGCAATTCTTATGCTGAAGGCACCAACGACGGCACAGAGAAATTATTGAACTTACAGCTGTATTATAACTTCTAAGTTTTTATTTAGTTTTATATTAGACACCGTGTAAAAGGAATTTACGCGGTGTTTTTTTAGGTTTTAAACCTATCCCAATAATTTAAGTCTTGCGGAACAGGCATCCCTAAAAGAGGGTTATTAATGTGCAAACCAATACTTTGCTTACAGTTTTTAAAGGCAGTCACAAAACTATCCCAGTGATCACTTGAAATTCGGGTGTAGTGAACACCTAATTGCTTTAACTTTGCCTTCAATCGTTGGACTGTCGCCAGATCTCGTTTACCCCAAACATAAGCAACAATTTCACCTGTTTCTCTATGGTATGCGTAAATAAGCCATTGTTTATTCTTTTTATTTCCTACAAAAGTCCAAAACTCATCAACCTCAATAGATTCATAATAATTTTGCTTAGGGCGAATTTTATAAGTGGATTTACTTAATGTTCGTAAAACCTTACCTATGCTGACACGCTCGGTTTCTGCAATATCTCTTATACCACCCCCTCTAACCATCAGGTGGAGTATTTTATTTGTTATACCAGAATGACAACCTCGGTAACTAAGAGCATGATCCCCAATAAACTGACGCTTGCAGTTTTTACATTGATAGTTTTGCTTACCATTTAGTTTGAAGCCATTTTTCTTTATACTGTCACTTCGACAGGTTGGACATTTGATTTCTAGTGTTATTTGCATCTCACTATTTTATCAAAAGCCAACCTGTTTTTTTTCAGCATACTTTTTGAAACACCACCTAATTTTGATGTTGTAAAAGAGCTAATAAATTCATTGCTTGCAACACTTCCATTATGGATTTTGTTTGTAAGTATAGCTATCTCTTTACTTATACAATATTGTCTTATCAGTTATGGTTTTGGTGGGTTCGCCAAAAGCAGACTTAGACAACTTAAGTAGTTAAAAAAGAGGCATTAAGCCTCTTTTTTGTACTTAAAATTTAAGCTGCTTGACCTAATCCTTTTGGAATACCGTTACGACCTGGGAAGTCTTTTGCGAGTTTTCGCGCATTCGGCATTTGTAACCATAAACGCAATAATTTACGACGCTTTTCAACCTCATCATAATCTTCAAAAGAAGAGCGTGAGTGCATAACACAATAATTATTACAGAATTGAATATCACCAGGTTCAAGCATCATATCAAGTCTAAGACTAGATTCTTGGCTTACTTTATCAAAAATATTTAAAGCATCTATTTGCACTTGAGAAAGTGGAATTTGACGGCGGTCATGTCCAAGTTCAATATAATAACGTAAATATCGGCATGCTAACTTGCCTTCAAAATAACTAAAAATAGGCGATAAAGACGGTTCAATTTCACCTAAATGGTCGTACCAAGCAGGATGGTAGAAATAACCTAAATATTCAGGATAGTCTTCTAATATGCGGTTATATACTGTAGATGAACTGACAATACTGCTGAGTCCACCTTGTTTAGCCTTACGAATTGAAAGCAAACCTACTACATCACTTAAATCTGCATGGTAGGGTAAATAGTCATTGGTTTCATAAACACGGGTCATTTTTTGTGTTTTATCGCCAATGTTTTCAACATAACCAATTAAATCACCGCGAGTATTTTGAGTAACCGAATTACCCATATGCAAACCTAAAATATAGTAGATATTTGCAAGTTGGTTTTCGTTGTATTTATTGGCATCTAAGCCGCGTATAACAATAAAGCCATAACCATTTTCAAGTTCATTTGAAATGTAATCTATTTGGAATAAAAATTCTGGGTCTTCAATTAATGCATCTTCTTTCACAAAATGAGGCGCAACTAAATTATTCGCTTCTAATTTTGCTTGAGCGGCATCAAGAATATTTAAAACATGTGGGCTAAGGTGGTAAATCCAATTGGTCTTATTCGCTATTTCGCTACCAATCCATGCACATTTTTCGGTAATTTTTTCTTTTAATATTGTATTCATTTTCCCCAATCCTCATGAATGTATTTGTTTGTCGTGCATAAAAATGCACATATCACCAAGGTAGATATGTGCATATTGAATTAAGGTTTAGGCTGTATTTTTGAGTAAGTTTTTATCAGTTGTGTATTCAAGATATTTACGTTGAATATCGATATGTTCAGCAATATGTTTTGCATCGTGCCAAACGCCCCAAATAAAGCTAGAACCACGACCTGTTAAATAGGGTAAACCTAAGAAATACACGCCACGCTCTGGTGAAATTCCTTGTTTGTGTTTTGGTTTGTTAAATTCATCGAAAGCATTTACTTGTAGCCAATTAAAATCATAACTAAAGCCTGAAGCCCAAATCACAGAGGTGATATTTGCTTCAGCCATATCTAGTTCTAAAATTGGATTTAGCACACATTCGGGGTTTGGTAATTGATGTCTTGCTTGTGGTTCTGTGGGTAAATCTAACCCGTTTTTCGCTACATAATTATCTGCTTCATCATAAAATGCCATAAGCGCGGCATCACCATCTTCTAAATTTTTCTTTAAATCATCCTTAAATTTGATGATGTTGTTATCGAAAGATTCTGTCATACCAACTAAGGTAATGCCTTGTTTTTCTAGGGCACGAAAATCGATATTAATACCGCCATGCGCACCACTCACAGCCAAACCTTTTAATGGGCCATTGTCTGTACGCATAAAGTCCCATCCACCTAAAACACCTAACCACCAAACATTGTCACGGTTACGATAAGTACGAGGTGGACGTTCATGTTGACCAACAGATAGATAAACTTTTTTGCCTGAGCGGTTAATTTCATCTGCAATTTGAACACCAGATGAACCTGCACCAATAACTAATACCGCACCTTCAGGTAATTGTTGTGGGTTTTTATATTGATCTGAATGAATTTGATAAAAAGAAGGATCTTTTGCTGCAACAGGTGGAATAACTGCTTTTTGAAAAGCACCTGTAGCGGACACAATGCGTTGTGTATAAATTGTTCCTTCTGACGTTTCTACGGTAAAACCTAATCGTTTATCTGCTTTGTAAGCTTTATTTACTGAAACACCTGTATGAATAGGTAAGTTAAATTTTTTAGCATAATCTTCAAAATAGTCTGCAACTTTATCGTGATGGACAAAACTATCAGGATCTGCATTAAATTCTAAACCTGGAAAGCGGTCATGCCAGCAAGGACCATTTGCCACTAAAGAATCCCAACGACGTGTACGCCAAGCTTCAGCAATTCTATTTTTTTCAAGTACAACATGTGAAATACCTAAAGTGGTTAGATGTTCACTCATTGCGACGCCCGCTTGACCTGCACCCACAACAACAGTATCGACATTTAAATTATCTAATTTCATTTTATAAATCCTTCTTGCCAAAGCTTGCTAACTAAATTCGCTGTTTTATCTTTTTGAAATATTTAAACTTCAAAAATTAAAAATCTGTTTCGATGGATTCAATATAAATAGCTATATTGAATAGTGAAAATCATATAAGCGGAACGCTTGCATCAAAAAAACCGAATTGCTTAAGGCGCTTGAAATTCATATAAAAGTGAAGAGATTTTTTAGCTTAAAAATTTATTGTTTGTTCTAATTTGAGTAGTGAATAAAGATTTTTACTTCGCTATTCAATGCATCAGCAATAAAGTCATTTTATAAAAAAGGATATGACATGAAATCACGTGCGGCAGTTGCATTTGCCCCAGGCGAACCATTACAAATTGTTGAACTTGATGTAGAAGCGCCAAAGAAAGGCGAAGTATTGGTAAAAATCACACATACTGGCGTTTGTCATACAGATGCTTTTACTTTGTCTGGTTCAGATCCTGAGGGGATTTTTCCTGCGGTATTAGGACATGAAGGTTCGGGTATTGTTGTAGAAGTAGGCGAAGGTGTGACAAGTGTTCAAGTGGGTGATCATGTAATTCCGCTTTATACAGCAGAATGTGGTGAATGCTTATTCTGTAAATCTGGAAAAACCAATCTTTGTGTTTCTGTTCGTGCAACGCAAGGTAAAGGTGTAATGCCTGATGGTACAACGCGTTTTTCTTATAATGGACAGCTAATTTATCATTACATGGGTTGTTCAACATTTTCTGAATATACTGTTGTTGCAGAAGTTTCATTAGCAAAAGTAAATCCTGAAGCAAATCCTGAGCATGTATGTTTATTAGGTTGTGGTGTAACAACAGGTATTGGAGCAGTACACAACACAGCAAAAGTTCAAGAAGGTGACTCTGTTGCTGTGTTTGGTTTAGGTGGTATTGGCTTAGCTGTTGTACAGGGGGCGCGTCAGGCAAAAGCAGGACGTATTATTGTGGTAGATACTAACCCTGATAAATTTAAGCTTGCGAAAGAATTTGGTGCAACAGACTTTGTGAATCCAAAAGATTTTGATAAACCTGTTCAAGAAGTCATTGTTGAAATGACAGGTTGGGGCGTAGATCATTCCTTTGAATGTATTGGTAATGTAAATGTTATGCGTTCTGCGCTTGAGTCTGCTCATCGTGGTTGGGGGCAATCGATTATTATTGGTGTTGCAGGTGCAAGTCAGGAAATTTCAACACGTCCGTTTCAACTTGTTACAGGTCGAACTTGGAAAGGTACCGCATTTGGTGGTGTAAAAGGACGTACACAGTTACCTAAAATGGTGGAAGATGCCATGAAAGGTGAAATTCAACTAGAGCCATTTGTAACGCATACTATGGGGTTAGATAGAATTAACGAAGCATTCGACTTAATGCATGAAGGTAAATCTATTCGTACTGTCATTAATTTTAAAGATTAATCATCTATGTATAAAACTAAAAAGCCTCAAATATTGGGGCTTTTTATTACCTCAATATTTCATTGAAAATAGCAGATATAAAAAAACCAATGCTCTAAATGGGAGAACATTGGTGAAAGCAAATGGAGGAAAGTTTGCTTAAAAAATTTAAAAATAACTAAGCGACAAAAGGAAATTCATCTTCAGGTAATGGGTCACCTGTTGTTAAAAAATTAATTAAATGAGCTCTGTACACGACAAAAATAGATAACTCATTGAAATAATGTCACAATAATTGTTTTCTAACGACGAATACTATGACACATCTCAATGAGTTATATCTTATCTTAAACAAATCTCTAAAATGGAACAAGTCACATTTAAAGTGCTTTGCGCTCATCATGCTTGTGATTATTTTAAAGCAAACATGTAATCTTTCTTCTGCATCTAAAGCCTTGCCCATCAAGTGTTTACCACAATCATTTTATCGACGTATGCAGCGCTTCTTTGCAGGTCAGTATTTTGATTATCGTCAAATTTCTCAGTTGATTTTCAATATGTTTTCATTCGACCAAGTGCAACTGACTTTAGATAGAACCAATTGGAAATGGGGAAAACGAAATATTAATATCCTGATGCTCGCAATCGTTTATCGTGGAATAGCGATACCTATCCTTTGGACATTGCTTAATAAACGTGGAAATTCAGATACGAAAGAGCGTATTGCTTTGATTCAACGCTTTATAGCCATTTTTGGTAAAGACCGTATTGTGAATGTGTTCGCAGACAGAGAGTTTATCGGTGAGCAGTGGTTTACATGGTTAATTGAACAAGACATCAACTTCTGCATTCGTGTTAAAAAAACTTCATTGTCACCAATCATTTAGGAAAGAATCATAAAATTAGTGATTTATTTCGCCATCTTAAAGTTGGTCAAATTGAATGTCGTAAACGACGGATTTTGGTTGGTCGGGTGAAACTATATATAAGTGCACTACAGTTAGAAAATGGAGAGCTTTTACTCGTCGTTTCTCCTCAGTTTAATGCCAATGCTATTCAGGATTATGCATTACGCTGGGAAATTGAAACCTTATTCAGTTGTCTCAAAGGACGCGGGTTTAATCTTGAAAATACGCGCTTGACAGACCCTAGACGAGTGAAAAAATTGATTGCGGTGTTAGCTATAAGCTTCTGTTGGTGTTACTTAACGGGTGAATGGCAACATAATCAAAAAAAAGCGATAAAAATAAAGAAGCATGGACGACTCTCAATGAGTTTATTTCGCTATGGTTTAGACTATGTTCAAATGGCGATTCAGCGTTTAATTGGTTTTGGGAAAAAAGAAGAGTTTAAGGAAATTTTGGCAATTTTAAGAAAGCAGAATCCTGATAGGATAAGGGTTCTGTGAAATTTGTCGTGTACAGAGTTAAATGAGGATACTGCGGAGATGTTTTTCCACCTCTATTCATATAAACAGCGTCATCACCTAACCAACGAAAAGACACAGCACGACGCGAATGTTCTTTCGATAAATTTCCAGGCGCGCCGTGAATAGTTAAATAATTAAAAGCAATTGCATCACCAGGTTCAAGCGCCCAACCTAAAATATTGTAATCTTCTCGATGGTTGTCTATATCGGGTAACATTTCTTGTTTAGAACCTGCATGATTGTAGTATTCACCATTAAAACTTTGTGGTTTGAAATGTTTACCCCATAAATGTGAACCCGCAATAAACTCAATAGCAGATTCACGTGAAATAGGATCGAGTGGAATCCATAGACTAAGTGTTTGTTTGGCATCTACAGGATAATAAGGAGCATCATGATGCCAAGGTGTGACTTTAGCTGAGCCTACACCTTTGAACAATACATGTTCATGAAACATTCGAACAGATTGAGAGCCCATAATGGCTTTTACAATTTCAGCAGCAGGACTATCTTTTACAAATGTGTTGAAAGCATGAATTCGTTGCCAATTACAATAATCAGCCCAAAATTTACCTTCGGTTTGCGCGGGGGTGTAGTCACGAAACCACTGTCCTGGATTTTGTTCATTTTCTTTTACACCCGTTTCAAGCAGAGGAATCCAGTCTTTAAATAATCCACGGATGATAACCACACCATCTCGCTCAAATAATTCATGTTCATTTTTCAACATGCTTACTGCTCCTAAATGAGGTTTACATTGGACTTTAAGTTTTGATGTTAAAGAGAATATAAGCACCAAAGTAGGCGCGAAGAAATACGCAATTTAAGAAGTACTAATTCGTTTTTTTTAAAGTAAAAAGAGATTTAATAAGTAGTGTGATAAATATAGGTAATAACTTGATATTTATTTAAATAATAAGATTCGATGTATGTGTTTTAATTTTTTATAAACTAATTTTAAAACAATAAATTAGATGCTTATTTTTGTATGACACACCAATTTTTAAAGCACTTAGGTTAAAGCTCTAAGTGCTTTTTTAATTTTCAAAGCTTATATAAATACTATGCAACATCTACATCTTGTTTTAATTTTAAGTGTTTAGCCTTGCGTCCTGTTACACGCTTTCTCCACATTTTAAAACTACTTAATTTTAACTCTTTACGCATGAGCTGAATAACGGCAGATTCATTAAGATGATATTCACGTTCAATTGCTTCAAAAGGAATGTGATCTTCCCAAGCCATTTCTATAATACGTGATGTATCAGCATCTAATATTTTTTGAGACTGTGACATTCTTCGTCCTTATATTTCATTCAAAATATGTATTCACAATAAACTTGAACTAAAAATAATAGGAAGCACGTCAAAATTATGTGAATTTTTAAAGGCTAGTCTAATTAAAATAATTTAAATTCAGTAACTTCACACTTTATTCACAACAGTAACTTTACATTGAAGATGGAAAAGTCATCTAATATTATTTACAGGTATAACAATATGAAAATAGCAATAAAATCAATTTTTGCTGGTACAGCATTGGCTTTAAGTGGCTTAGCTATTTCCATAGCTACACAAGCCCAGACAGTTACACCGCAAGCAGTCGATAAAGTTGATATTCAGCGTTATGCAGGTCAATGGCACGAAATTGCCCATTTACCTATGTATTTTCAACGTAAATGTGTTGCAAACACCAAAGCACAATATACCGTGAATCCTGACAAAACTATGACTGTATTAAACAGTTGTAGTACGAAAGATGGTGGAAAAATTAGCTCGGAAGGCGTGGCTTATTCTCAAAATGAAGGGAATAGCAAACTGAAAGTGAGTTTTTTACCTAAAGGCTTAAGATGGATGCCATTTACCAAAGGTCATTATTGGGTTCTTCGTATAGACCCTGAGTATAAAGTTGCGCTTGTTGGCGGGCCAAGTGATAAATATTTATGGATTTTGTCGCGTGATGCTCAAATTGATGATGCGACATATCAGTCTTATTTAAATACTGCAAAACAATATGGTTATGATGTTGAGAAATTGATTAGAACTCCACAACAACCTTAATTTGTATAATTTTCTCTTTATAGGCCGAACTTATGCTTTTTTAGTTCGGCTTTTTTTTATTTCTAAATTTAGCTTCACATAAAATTCATCTTTTCATCGCTAAACTTATGAAAATGAACACAACAATTTGAACTAGGAATGATTCATGTTGAATAGTCTGATGCGATGGATAGATAGTTGGTCGATACCTACATCTATACAAACCACTTCAGCCGAAAATGCAAAAATTCAATGGGTCAGAATTATTCCATTTATTTTACTGCATTTGGCTTGTTTGGCTGTGTTTTGGGTAGGCGTATCGTGGTTTGCAGTATTATTCATGCTAGCGTTTTACATCATTCGTATGTTTTCAATTACCGCATTTTTCCACCGATATTTATCGCATAAAACTTTTCAAACCTCTCGCCTTATTCAATTTATATTTGTCCTAATAGGAACAATGAGCGCACAGCGTGGCCCTTTGTGGTGGGCAGCACATCATCGCTATCATCATCGTTTTACAGACACAGAGCAGGATCCACATTCATCGACACATGGTTTTTGGTACAGTCATGTGGGGTGGTTCTTAAATGACTATAACTTTGCCACGCGTAAAGAAGTGATTAAAGATTGGTTGAAATATCCAGAACTTATTTGGTTAGATCGGTTTAGTATGATTGTGGTGATACTGACTGCAGGCTCAATTTATCTATTGGGTGAGTGGTTGTTTGTTGCACATCCTCAGTTGGGAACATCGGGCTTACAACTTCTGGTTTGGGGTTTTGTTGTATCTACAGTTCTGCTGATTCATGCAACTTTATGTATTAATTCTTTGGCGCATCTTTATGGTCGCCGTGATTTTGATACTCAAGATCAGAGCAGAAACAATTTATTTTTATCCATTATTACCTTAGGCGAAGGTTGGCATAACAATCATCATTTTTATGCGGGAAGTACACGCCAAGGTTTCTATTGGTGGCAAATTGATGTGACCTATTACATTTTAAAAATTATGTCTTGGTTCGGGCTTGTTTGGGGAATGAAACCAATTCCTGTACGAATTTATGAAGTAAGTAAGATTTCTCAAAAACGAAGACTTAAAAAAGACATGACAAGCATCAAAAACAATGAATCTGGGGAAGTATGATGAAAATTGCCATTATTGGTTCAGGAATTTCTGGATTGTATGCCGCTTGGAAATTAAGCCAAAAACATGAAGTCACGGTGTTTGAAAAAAACTCATATTTGGGTGGGCATACAGATACGCATGAACTCAATATTAACGGTGAAAAAGTTTCTGTAGATAGCGGATTTATTGTTTTCAATTATCATAATTATCCGTTGTTTAGCCAAATGATTGCAGAGCTTGGTGTTGAAGCGCAAAGCAGTGATATGGGGTTTTCTGTAAATAATCAAGTGACGGGTTTGCAATATAATCCTTCAAAAAAGTTTTCTTTATTGTGTCGTCCACAAAATTTTCTCAATGCCAATTTCCGCAATATGTTGTCGGATTTATTTAAATTTTATGCAGCGAATAAAGACCTTGATGTAAGCAGTTACGATGCCGATTTAAGTATTGAAGAATATTTAAATGAAAATGCTTATAGCGAAGCATTTCGTCAAGAACATTTGTATCCAATGTGTGGTGCACTTTGGTCTTGTCCACCTGAGCAAGCAGGAAATATCCCATATAAATTTGTTGTGAGCTTTTTTCAGCACCATAGAATGTTGCAACTTAAAGATAGACCTTTATGGCAAACC
This sequence comes from Acinetobacter portensis, assembly GCF_023158935.1. Classification (GTDB taxonomy): domain Bacteria; phylum Pseudomonadota; class Gammaproteobacteria; order Pseudomonadales; family Moraxellaceae; genus Acinetobacter; species Acinetobacter faecalis. The sequence continues at coordinate 1,518,347 of NZ_CP096120.1, read as the reverse complement.
GTGAAAGGTGGCTCTTCAACCTATGTTCGTGCAATACAAGCACAATGTAAAAATATTAAGTTTAAACAATTTGGTGTGAATTCAGTTACACGTTTAAAAGATGAAGTGTTAATACAAACAGATAATGCAACGGAACAATTTGATTGGGTTGTTTTTGCCAGTCATGCAGATGACACGCTTGCTTTAATGCAAGATGCGACAGAACTTGAACAAGATGTTCTTGGACATTTTAAATATCAAAATAATCGTATGGTTGTACATTGCGATACGAATATTATGCCGAAATCTAAGCGACAGTGGGCAAGTTGGCATGTTCATGTGACTCAAAGTAAATCGTTAGAGCAAACGCCATTCCAAAACTCAAATATCCATTATGGTTTTAGTTATTGGATGAATAAGCTACAAAATTTAAAGTGCAAAACACAAATCTTCTCAACGCTAAATCCAAACTTCGATATAGATGCGAAATATATTTTTGTAGAAAGACATTATCGACATCCTGTATTTGATGCAAAAGCTATAGATGCTCAGTCACGTTGGATGGAAATTAATGGGCAAAATCGAAGTTCATTTTGTGGCGCATATTGGGGTTGGGGCTTCCATGAAGATGGGGCGCGTAGTGCTTCTTGGGTGGTAGATGACATTCTTAAAACCACACAAGTTGTAGCATAGGAGCATCACATGCATAGATATAGTCTCGCAATTGCACACAGTCATATTAGGCATAGACGTTATTTGCCTAATTCACATGAGTTTTCTGCGCAGCTCAAATATCTATGCTTTGACCCAGATAAAATTGAGGAATTCAGTCAAAAATCATACTTATGGTCAACAAAGCGATGGAATTTGTTGACCATAAATAAACATGATTTTTTAAATATGGAATCGGGGAATATTCGTCAAAAAGTTCAACGAATTTTACTTAAAAAAAAGGATTTCATTGTTAAGCCAGATATGGAAATTCGAGTTGTAGCTTTGCCTAGAACGCTCGGCTTTCGCTTTAATTCTGTTGTGTTTTATGTAGTCTTTGATAATGCCAAAACCCCATGTTTTGTATTGAGTGAAATTACCAATACGCCTTGGAATGAACGTAAAGTTTATATTCATGACTGTCGTGAAAATGCGGTGCAGAAGTCATCTTATCAAAGTCATCAATTCGAGTTTAAAAAAGAGTTTCATGTTTCGCCATTTATGCCTATGGATTTAGATTACCGTTGGCAATTTAGCTTTTCAGATGAACAGACCATTATTCATATGCAGTTGTTTCAAACAGGTGTTTTGCAGTTTGATGCAACTATGCGGTTTTCATTACAGCCCATCACATTTCCTTCACAACAGACGCATTATGCTATTTCAAGTGTACTGGAGCCGTTCAAAATGGTGATAGGAATTTATATAAATGCCTTTCGTTTATGGAAGAAGAAAATTCCTTTTTATCGGCACCCTAAAAAAGATAATGGAAAGATTAAACTATGAAGACACTTGTTATGGGTGAATCAGATTCACTACCAGTTGTTTTACGTCATTTGCTTAAATTACGTCATGGTCAAATCATATTTAAAGGGGTTTGGAATGGCACGGTTGGTGAACAAAGTGATTTAAAAGCTGTTATTCATGTTCACGATAAAAAATTGATTGAATTGTTGTTTCGTAATGGTGTGTTAGGTGCAACAGAAGGTTTTATTTCGGGATATTGGACAAGCGAAAACTTAGTTGAAGTGGTTCAGATTTTGGCACGAAATAGAGATGTGCTTGATCGAATGAATCAAAATGTATTTTCTAAAGTAAGTCAATTATTTTTGAAGGCTTGGTATAGCAGTCGTAAAAACTCAATTGAGGGAAGTCGTAAAAATATCGCAGATCATTATGATTTAAGTAATGATTTTTTCAAATTATTTTTAGATCCAAGCATGATGTATTCAAGCGCTGTTTTTAAAGATCCAGAGATGACTTTGGAACAGGCTTCAGATTATAAAAAAGAACTTATTTGTCAGAAACTTCAACTAAAACCACTCGATCATGTGGTTGAAATTGGCAGTGGTTGGGGCGGCTTTGCAATTTATGCTGCACAGCATTATGGCTGCAAAGTAACGACTATTACCATTTCGCAAGCACAATACGATGAAGCTGTTAAACGTGTAGAAGAAGCGGGTCTTTCACATCGTGTTGAAATTCAGCTTAAAGATTATCGTTTGTTAGAAGGCAAATACGACAAATTAGTTTCCATTGAAATGATTGAAGCCGTTGGAGAACAGTATTTATCAACCTATTTCAAACAGTGTCGTCAACTGCTCAAATCAAATGGTCTTGCCCTTATTCAAGCTATTACCATTGAAGATGCTCGTTATGAAAAAGCGCTAAAAACCATTGATTATATTAAGCGTTATATTTTCCCAGGCAGCTTTATTCCATGCATTAGCGTGATGACTCAAGCAGCATCTGAACAAAAATTACGTTTAAAACATTTAGAAGATATTGGTCAAAGTTATGCACAAACATTGCATTATTGGCGTGATGCATTCCTTGCACAACGTGAACAAGTTTTAGCACTCGGTTTTGATGAAGACTTTATTCGCATGTGGGATTTTTACCTGTGCTACTGCGAAGGTGGCTTTAAAGAAGGTGTGATTAGTGATGTTCACTTGCTATTTGAGGCAAGTTCTTATTAATACATTGGCTAAATCAGATGAATCGGGAGTAGCACATGTTTATTAATTTTATATGGCTCAATGTTTTTCTGATGCTTTGTGCTTGGTTATGGGTGAGCTATAACAAACGTGCAGGTTTAGTTGATGTAATTTGGGCATTTGGTATTGCGCTCAATGTAATTTTAGCATCGCTAATATTTGAAACAGCACCGCTTATGGTTCGAGTGTTTCTAGCTGTTGCAAGCGGAATATGGTTTCTTCGATTAGCATGGCATTTATTACGTCGTTATTGTCATGAAACTGAAGAAGACACCCGTTATGCCAACATGCGCCGTGCTATGGGTAAATATCAACATCTTGGTTTTTTAGCTTTCTTTTTATTTCAAGCAGGGCTAATTGTTCTTTTTTCTTATCCAATGTTGGCATTGTTAAATATACCAATGGAGCAATGGGGTTCATCAACCATAATTTATCTTGTAGTTGCTGCAATCATTATGTTGGTGGCATTTTGGGGTGAAAGTTTGGCAGATGAACAATTGTATCGCTTTAAACAAAATCCTGAAAATAAAGCGAAAACAATGGATCAAGGATTATGGCGTTATTCACGCCATCCTAATTATTTTTTTGAATGGTTACATTGGTTTGCTTATCCAATTATTGGTTTAGCGGCTGGTGTGTATAGTCTTTGGATTTACCCAATTCTAATGTTCTTGTTTTTATATTATGTGACAGGCATTCCATTTAGTGAACAACAAGCTTTGCAACATCGTGGTGACAATTACAAAGATTATCAAAGACGTACTTCTATTTTTATTCCGTGGCAACCCAAAGAGTAGGTAAACAAATGGACTTTATGATTCAACAAAGTTTAAAGCTAATTGAAAGTGGAAAAATTCCAGATCAAGCAATTCGCGCTGCAATTCGTGCATTAAGTAAAAAGCGTCTTACTCAAGAAGGTCGTTATGATCCTCAACTGGCTGCAAAGCGATATATGGACGTTTTACACATGCTTAAAAGCAGTGAAATTGCCATAGAAACAGATAAAGCCAATGAACAGCACTACGAATTGCCAACTGAATTTTTCCAAGCAGTTTTGGGTAAGCGTTTAAAATATAGCGCAAGTTTATTTAATAAGGCATCTACAACCTTAGATGAAGCAGAAGAATTTGCTTTAGCAACGTATTGTGAGCGTGCACAATTACAAGATGGGCAAGCGATTTTAGAAATTGGTTGTGGATGGGGTTCGCTCAGTTTATGGATGGCGGAGCATTATCCAAATGCGAAGATTACCGTTGTTTCAAACTCTGCAACACAGCGTGCTCATATTCAAGAACAGGCACGCCTGAAGAACTTTAATAATTTGACCGTAATTACTTGCGATGTAAATGTTTTAGAACTTGATCAAGCCTCTTTTGATCGTGTTGTATCGGTTGAAATGTTTGAGCATGTACGTAATTATCAAAAGTTATTTGAAAAAATTAGCACTTGGTTAAAACCAGATGGATTGCTTTGGTGTCATATTTTCTGCCATCGTTTTTTACATTATCCATTTGAAATTAAAAATGAATATGATTGGATGTCTAAGTACTTCTTTAGTGGAGGTCTAATGCCATCAGCATCTACCTTCTTGCATTTTCAAGATCATTTACAGCTTGAACAGCACTGGCAATGGTCGGGTCAAGCATATGAGCGAACAGCAAATGCTTGGTTAGACAATATGGATCAGCAAGAACAAAGTCTTAAACCGCTATTTGAAATGACTTACGGTAAAGATGCTGCGGCTTGGTGGCAGCGTTGGCGTATTTTCTTTATGGCATGTGCTGAATTATTCGGTTTAGATCAAGGTCGCGAATGGGTAATTGGTCACTTCTTGTTTAAGAATAAAGCCGTATAATCATTAAATATTTTTATTAAAAACCACTGGAGAGATGAGTTTATGTTGAAGCTATTTCGCGACAAACGCGCTCATCCTTTAGGTGAGGTTTTTAATAGATATTACTGGCTACAAATAGGATTTATTGCACTTTCGGTGGTGATTGGTATTACCTGTAGTGCATGGGTGATAAAAGGAACATTACTAAAAACTGCCTTAGAACAGGAAATGGCGCATTATTGGGAGCGTTTGGAGCGTAATCCGAATGCAGATTTACCCGATACTAAAAATTTATACGGGTATCGTTGGGAAAAAGACGTACCCGTTAAGTTTCAAAACATGCATTTAAATTATGGTGTAAGTCGTCATTTTATTGATGGTAAAGACCGTATGACTGTGTATGGCGAACGTAATGGTCAGCATGTTTTTTTAGTCTTTGGTGAAAGCAACGTTAATAAGCTTGTTTGGTTATTTGGTCTTGCCCCACTTATGGTCAGCTTATTTGTTTTATATAGCTTGCTTTGGTGGTGGAACCGTAGAGCAAGACGCTATTTTTCTCCAATTACACGTTTAGCCAATGCTTTAGATAATATTGATTGGGAACATCAAAATAAAGAAGCATCTCCATTTCAGGGTATTAGTACAGACTCCAATATGGAGGCTGAATATTTGAAACAAGCTTTAGAAAAATATCATCAAGTTTTAAGTGAGTTTATTAACCGTGAGCGTGAATTTACGGGAGATGTAAGTCACGAGCTTAGAACACCGCTGACCATTTTAAAAGGTAATGTGCAGTTGTGTCAGACGCGTTATGGCGAAACCAAATCGTTTACACGGTTGCATAATACAATTGAAGATATGCAATTATTGGTAGACACACTTTTAGCAATTGCACGAAATACAACAAATACATTGGTGGCTGAAGAAGCAAGACTTTCAGATTTTTTAAATGATCTAGTTCAAGATTTAAATTCTTCAAGTCAGCTAAAAGGAATTCAAATTAATTTGAAAAGTGATGAAGATGAAAAGCTCCGTAAAATTTATCCATCTATGAGCAAAATGGTGTTTGGAAATATTTTGCGTAATGCCTTAAATTATTCTCAAGGTTCACAAATAGACGTTATTTTACAAAAGAATAAAGTTCTTATTGCAGATAATGGCATTGGTATTCCATTACCAAATGATGCAAAAGTGCAGGAGTTATCTGGACTTCAATTGCAATTAGAAGTTAAAGGTCATGGAATTGGTTTACAGTTGGTACAAAAGCTTTGTAAGCAACTAGGCTGGCGTGTTGAATTGTTTGATCGTCAATATTATTTACATACACATCATGATTTAGATTTAGAAAACACCACAGGTTTAATTGTGGTGGTGTATTTGAATCAATAAAAGATCATCTTTGAAGTGGTCTACCGATTTAATCAGCTTTAAATTTAAGTTTCTGTAGAAATTTTTAATCCAACACCCGAAACGGTCTGAATCAATTTTTGCTCAAAAGGTTTATCAATCATTTTACGAAGATTATAAATATGACTTCGTAAAGCATCACTTTCAGGTTCTTCATCGCCCCAAAGTTCCATCATTATTTCTTGTTTAGTTAAGACATTTGGTGCATTTCGTACAAGCAGTTTAAGCAATTTGAACTGAATAGGTGGTAACTCAATTGCTTGCCCAGCTCGACTTACATATTGGCGTCCAGGGTCTAAAACTAAATCTGAAATTCTGAGTTCACGGTTTGAAACTTCGCCTAATGAGCGTTTAATTAAAGCTTTAACACGCATCACTAATTCATTAAAGTCAAAAGGCTTAACTAAGTAATCATCTGTACCAGATTTAAAACCTTTCAGTTTGTCATCTAAGGTGTCACGTGCTGTGAGCATTAATACAGGAATATCCATACTTTCTTGATTACGTAACCATTCACACAAATCATAGCCAGAACCGTCAGGTAGGTTAATGTCTAGAAGGAGCATGTGATAGGGACGTTGTTTTAGTAAATTACGTGCTGCATCTAAATTACGTGCATGATCGACCACAAAATCATGTTCTTCTAAAAATTCACATAATGTAGATGCTAATTCGTGATGATCTTCGACCATAAGAATAAAATGCTTTGACATAAATTTTGCTTCTGCACTTAATTTAACAATTGTTGTTTCAATTTAGCACTAAATGGCGCTTTGCCTAGCCAAATTACGAAATATTGCTGGATTTGTGGATCTTTAACTTTACCCAAAACACGATTATTTAAAGATAAGGTTAATGTTTGATTTGCATGAACATAAGATAATTTATATACATCACCTTTTTTTACAGGTCGATAAAGTGCCGTAACTTGGTGAAGTGCGGAATCATCTTTTAAGTTATTCATATTTCTTTTCAGAAAATGTGTTGCGGCACGTTTAAAAGCCCATTCAGGAATATTTTCAGTATAGTTAAATTCCATCTGAATATTCTGTCCTAACCAAGGCTTATTGCAATTTTCAGCTGCGTAAGTTGCTGTACCTACAATTTTTTTACTCACAAGTAATTCACCATTACCACACTGTTTTTCAGTTTTGGCAAAGCTAGGCATACTGATAGCAGAGGCTATCAGTATGCTGGAAATTAAGGTAATTTTTTGAAAGGGAGTAACCATGAGTAAGTACCTCCTACATATGGTAATGAACGGTATAAGCCATCAGCTGGATCCCAAAAATCTTGTTGGAAAATAATTTTATTATTTTCATTAATCTTCATTTCGCTAATACCATGAGATGCCATAGTGCGAGTTGTACCAAAAATTTTGAAATCATACGCCATAGACCAATGTACGTACGCTGAATCTTGATAATATGAAGTGTTGAGAAGCGTAACCGTTACATTGCTAACTCGGTTGTTCATGCCTTTGAAATGTTCTACTAAATTTTCACGTGAAGAAAACTGTGAGAGTGTGTCATTTATAAATAGTTTTTCTTCATACAAGTTAGTGGCATTTTCAACGAAATTGGGTGTACCTAAAGTGTCAAATGTTGTTGTGAAACGTGCACCAATATCAAAGGCTTTTTGATCATCTAACATTACGCCTTGTATAGTAGTTCTTGCTTGTTGATAGTCCGATGAATAACTTGGAATGCTTTTACAGCCTGATAGCCAAAGTACGGGTATGGTCAGTGCAGCGAGTACAATTTTCTTTGTATGTTTCATCTTAATATTCCACATTTAAGCTTGTTTTTAAGATTCTAAGTAGGCATGTGTGAATAGAGTGTGAAGAGTTTTGGAATAAAGAAATAAGATGGAAATTGTTTTTTTAATTGAAATTTATCATTTTTATTTAAGTCATATTTTGTTCGTATTATAAAAAGTATCAGCTGTAGATTAAATGGCAGTTTAAGATTCATAAGTTATAGACAACATTCATTCTCAGACAACGGTTATATATATCTTCAAATCCCTTTATAATAGCGATCATTATTACGAATGCTAAATTTGGTGAATCAACTGAATTTCGCATAAGTCACATCTTTTTAAGTCAAACTCATCTATTTGAAACGGCTTAGGTTACAAAATTTAGATTTTTATATGTCGATGCAGACATATAGGAATATTTAGGTGCATGCATGGAAATAAAGGTTAATTATCTCGACAATCTTCGACAAGAAGCAAAGTTCGATGATTTTACAGTAATCGCCGATCAGCCAATTCGCTATAAAGGTGATGGTTCTGCACCGGGTCCATTCGATTATTTTCTTGCTTCATCTGCACTTTGCGCTGCATATTTTGTAAAAGTTTATTGTGCTGCACGTGATATTCCAACAGACAATATTCGTCTATCTCAAAATAATATTGTAGATCCTGAAAATCGTTATAAACAAATTTTTAAAATTCAGGTCGAATTGCCTGCGGATATTTCAGAAAAAGACCGCCAAGGGATTTTGCGTTCAATTGACCGTTGTACGGTTAAAAAAGTGATTCAAACAGGGCCTGAGTTTGTTATTGAAGAAGTAGAAAGCATTGATGCTGATGCTCAAGCTTTACTTATGCCAAGCCTAGCTTCTGAAAAATGCACATATATTTTAGGTAAAGATAAACCGCTTGAAGAAACCATTGCCAATATGTCTGCAATTTTGGCAGGTTTAGGCATGAAAATTGAAATCGCATCTTGGCGTAATATTGTGCCAAATGTGTGGTCACTTCATATTCGTGATGCACAATCTCCAATGTGCTTTACCAATGGTAAAGGTTCAACAAAAGAAAGTGCTTTGGCTTCGGCTTTGGGCGAATTTATTGAGCGTTTGAATTGTAACTTCTTCTATAACGATCAATTCTGGGGGGAAGATATTGCCAATGCAGAATTCGTACATTATCCAGATGAAAAATGGTTCCAACCAGGTCCAAATGGCGAATTACCAAAAGAAATTTTAGATGAATACACTTTAGAAATTTATAACCCTGAAGATGAACTTTTAGGTACGCATTTATACGACACCAATTCGGGTAATACGGCACGTGGTATTTGTTCTTTGCCATTTGTACGTCAATCAGACGGTGAAACGGTTTATTTCCCATCGAACTTAATTGAAAACTTATACCTTTCAAATGGTATGAGTGCAGGGAACACATTAGCGGAAGCACAAGTTCAGTGTTTATCTGAAATCTTTGAACGTGCTGTAAAACGTGAAATTTTACAGGGTGAACTTACACTTCCAGATGTTCCTGAAGAAGTTCTAGCGAAGTATCCAGGTATTGTTGCAGGTATTAAAGGCTTAGAAGAGCAAGGTTTCCCTGTATTAGTGAAAGATGCATCTTTAGGTGGTCAATTCCCTGTCATGTGTGTAACGCTGATGAATCCACGTACAGGCGGTGTATTCGCTTCATTTGGCGCACATCCTAAACTTGAAGTTGCTTTAGAGCGTAGCTTAACGGAATTGCTACAAGGCCGTAGTTTCGAAGGCTTAAACGATTTACCAAAACCAACCTTTAGCTCAAATGCAGTAACTGAGCCAAATAACTATGTAGAACATTTTATTGATTCTAGCGGTGTAGTGTCTTGGCATTTCTTTAGTTCAAATTCGGATTACGAATTTGTAGAGTGGGACTTCTCAAGCGAAGGCAAAAATGCCAATGAAGAAGAAGCGGCTACATTATTCTCAATTCTTGAAGAATTAGGCAAAGAAAGCTATATGGCGGTGTATCAACATTTAGGTGCAACGGCTTGTCGTATTTTAGTGCCAGATTATTCTGAAGTTTATCTTGTAGAAGATTTAGTTTGGGATAACACCAACAAAGCACTTTTATTCCGTGAAGACATTTTAAATATTCACCGTTTAGATGAAGAGCAACTTGAAGCTTTAGTTGAGCGTTTAGAAGAAGTTGAAGTAGACGATTACACTGAAATCAAAACACTCATAGGTATTGAGTTTGATGAAAATACCGAATGGGGACAGCTTACAATTCTTGAATTAAAATTGTTAATTTACATTGCATTACAACAATTTGAAGAAGCAAAAGAATTGGTAGAAACTTTCCTTCAATACAACACCAATACAGTTGAACGTGGTTTGTTCTATCAATGTCTGAATGTTGTTTTAGAAGTAGAGTTAGATGATGAATTAGACTTAAATGATTTTGAGCTTAATTTCCGCCGTATGTTTGGTGATGAACGTATGGATGCTGTAATTGGTTCAATGGATGGAAGCATTCGTTTCTATGGTTTAACTGAAACAAATATGCAACTTGAAGGTTTAGATCGTCATTTACGTTTAATTGATAGTTATAAAAAACTACATGCAGCACGTGCAAAGTTTGTCGCTGTATCTTAATTTTTAAATTGTAAAAAGATTAATAAAAAAGCTCCTGAAAAGGGGCTTTTTTATTTCTTAAACTTATAAGGAAATATGAATGAAAATGAATAAATGAGCCAAATTTCAACAGGTGAATTTTACTGTGAATAAAAATAACCAAAAATATGATAAGATGAATTAAATTCATTTATAACTTTTTATCTTCAAGATAAATTGGATTGCTTTATGTTAGAAATTCGTCATTTAAAAACGCTTATTGCTTTAAGAGAGCATGGTTCATTGGTTGCTGCAGCAAGTGACTTATGTTTAACGCCATCTGCAATTTCACATCAATTAAAAGAATTAGATCATTGGTATGGTGTTGAGGTTGTAAATAGACGTAGTCGTCCTGTGACGTTTTCAAATGTTGGGCAAAGATTACTAAAGTTGGCAGATGATATTTTGCCGCAAATTCAACTTGCACAGTCTGATATTACTCGAATTGTGCATGGGCAAACGGGACGAATTATTTTCTCGTCAGAATGTCATAGTTGTTTTGATTGGTTAATGCCTTTGTTAAATCAGTATAGACATCAATATCCAGATGTAGATTTAGACTTTGCATCAGGCTTTGAAGCAAATCCGCATGAATTATTACAAAATTCAGAATTTGATTTACTTATTACCGCAGATCCAATTGCGTTAAAGGGAATTGAATATTTCCCAATTTTTGAATATGAATCTCGCTTAGTTCTTTCAAATACGCATCCTTTGGTTCGTGCAGAAAACATTACCGTGAAAGAATTAGCAGAAGAAACTTTAATTACTTATCCTGTAGATAAGCACCGTTTAGATATTATGGCAAAGCTATTTTTGCCAGCGAACATTATGCCAAAGTCTGTTCGTACAACAGATTTAACGCAAATGTTAATTCAGCTTGTTGCAAGTGGTCGAGGGATTGCTGCTTTACCAGATTGGGTGGTCAATGAATATGAACAAAAGGGATGGGTGACATCTAAGCGTTTAAGTTGTGTTTCACCAATTGGTTTACGCCGTACACTGTATGCAGGTTTTAGAACTGAAGAAAAAGATAAAAATTATTTCGAAGGTTTCTTAAAGCATCTTGAGAAATTTTCACAAAAACGTAGTTCTTATTATTCATCTTAATTTTTGTTTTAAATGATGCGTTTCAGTTGGTAAATCATAAATTTATGATTTACCAATGAGCAATGAAAGTATACCTGCTGCAATGAGTGGTCCTACAGGAACGCCACGTAATAAAGCAACGCCTGCAATAGTGCCAATGAGTAAGCCTGCAACAACATTGGGTTGATGCGTCATTAATGTTACGCCACGACCACCTAACCAAGCTACAAAAAGTCCAACTCCAATAGCAAATAAAGATTTCCAACTCATAAAAGAATTTATAATCGCTTCGCCTGAAATTTTTCCACTCGCAATAGGAGTTAAAACGCCAATGGTTAAAATAATAATGCCAATATTTAAACCATGTGCTTGCAAGTAAGGAAAGAACTCACTTAAAGGGGTGATTCTAAATACAATTAAAACACCCGCAGCAATTGTAACAGCAGTATTGTGGCTGAATATTCCACATGCTAATAATACAAGTAAGACAATTAAATTCAGATCTAAATTGGACATCATAAATGTGGCTTAGGCGTTAAAATTAAAGTGAATTGTAGCTGTTTTTAGTGTTGATGTTGTGGTGATATGGAAACATAAGAATAATTAAGTTTTTCGGTATAGAATGCACATGATTTTTATGTTGATGTGCTTTTAGGTGTTGATTATGTTTTTAGAAAAAATGTTGCAGTCACAGGGTTTTGGTGCGCGAAAACATTGTCAGCAACTGATCAAAAATGGCGCTGTAAGTATTAATGGTGTTGTTGTAGATAATCCTAAAGAAAAATTAAAACTAGATGATTTAGAGTTTGAAGTTTACCAAGAGAAATATACTTACCGAGAGAAAGTATATATCGCGCTGAACAAGCCAAAAGGTTATGAATGTTCACATCAAGCGACACATCATTTTAGTGTGTTCGATTTATTTGATGACATTTTAATGAACCGTGGTATTCAATGTGTTGGACGTTTAGATCAAGATACGACAGGTTTGCTGCTGTTAACCGATGATGGTCAATTTCTTCAAGCATTAACACATCCCAAAAAGCATGTCCCTAAAGTTTATAAAATGCTTACGGCTGATGAAATAACAGATGAGCAAGTTCAGCAATTAGAAGCAGGCGTAGAGCTGCGTAACGAAACTGGTATTTTTGCAGCAACAGATGTCACTCGTTTAAGTTCAAATGAATTACAAATGACGGTTCATCAAGGTGTTTATCATCAAGTGAAGCGAATGATTGCTGCTGTTGGAAATAAAGTTGAAAGTTTACATCGTCAACAAATTGGGCAATTTGATTTGGGTGATATTGCAGAAGGTGAATGGATTTATTTAACTGAAGAGCAAATTCAACTCGCTAAGCAAAGAGATGAATAATCTGTAAATTGTATTGTTATTTGAAACTAGATTTAAAACATGCTTAGAAGTTTTAAAATCTAATAATAAAAACATGGAGTAATTTAGACGGATTCTAAATTACTCCATGTATAGAATTTCATATATGAAGCACAATAAAAATATATGAGAAAATTAGATGAAGTTTAGATATTAAACTTTGTCAGAATCACCTAATAAAGCATTTAATTCTTCAAATAAATCGCTGTCATCATCATCCAACATGAGTTCATGATTACTTACCGATGTATTTGCCGATTCATTATCTGAACCTTTTTGTTCTTGTTTAAGCTTTCTTAATTTAATCAGTTGTTCAAGATTGATGTTCTGATTTTCAATGGAAAAGGGGATTGATTTCGTGAGCACAACTTGCTTAAAAAACAATCGCACAGCTTGAGCAGGTGTGATCCCTAGCTGTTTGAATACAGCAAAGGCTTGTTTCTTTTCTTGTGAGTCCAAACGGACTTGATAAACTTCAGTTTTTCTCATGATTTTTATAACGGCAAATTACTTAAATTTTATGCGTTTATTGTAAAGGAACTTAACGTAATTTCAATAAATATACAGTATTTATTTTCACACACTGTAATTACGATGAAATTACAGTGTCAATTCAAATTGAGATTTAAACTGCATTTGTGTGAATAGTAAAGGATCTGTAAATGATATTTCTTTTGCTAAAAGCTGTAATGGCTGTGAAAAGTCAGCATCATCTTTATGTTTTAGAATTGGGTAAAAAGGGTCGTTTTTAATTGCAATATCAAGTGAATTTAAGTGAACTCTAAGTTGATGTTGCTTACCTGTTTTGGGGTTTAATAAATACTTTGCCCAAGTGTTGTTATGTTCTAAAAGTTGGATTTCCGTTTCGCTATTGGGAGTGCCATCTACAATTTTCATTATATAAAAAGGTTCACCTTTTTCCATTCGTAGTTGAATATTGAAAGGAAAATTAAGTTCTTTTTTATAAGGTGCAATTGCATGATAAGTTTTTTGAACATTACGTTCTGCAAACATTTGTTGATAGATCCCACGACTTTCAACTTTTTTAGAAAATAAAACAACACCTGCTGTTTCTCTATCTAGTCGATGAATTGGTGTTAAAAATTCATTATTGGTTTGTTTTTTTAATCGAACTAAAAGCGTTTCTTGTACATATTGTCCTGTAGGACTCATGGTTAAAAAATGTGGTTTATCGACCACAAGTAAATGTTCATTTTCAAATAAAATATGATGTTCAAATGGCACGTGAATTTCATGTGCTAAAAAGCGGTAATAAAACACATGTGATTCTGCAATATAAGCAGATTGTATGGTTAATCGATTTCCCAAAGCGTCATAAATTAAGCCATCTTCAAAGCGTTGTTGCCATTCATTAGATGAAATATGGTGGAATTCCTGACATAAATATTCGAATACGCTACTTGGTGCAGTGGTAATTTTTGCTAAAAAAACCTTGCTTGCGCTCACGCCATTAATCATTGGTGGTGAAAATTCGAGAGTATTCATCATTTAGGCATCAAACTGTTGTGTTTCAGTCAAAATTTCACGTATTAAAATTATACATTTCGCTACGTTTACATAGGCTTTAAAGCGGTGCGATGCTATCATAATTATTCTTTTGTTTCATATCGTGAGTATTATGCAGTATTCATTTAATTTACAGCTTAATAGTGAAAATGATACCCAAAATTTAGCTCAGGTTTTGGCAACACATTTCAACAAAGGTGTGGTTTATTTGATTGGTGATTTGGGTGCAGGAAAAACTACACTTACCAGATACTTACTACAAAGTATGGGACATCAAGGTTCTGTGAAAAGTCCAACGTATACATTGGTTGAGCCTTACAATATTTCAGGTAAAGATATTTTTCATTTCGATTTATATCGCTTAAACGATCCTTATGAGCTAGAACTTATGGGTATTCGTGATTATTTAGAAACTGAAAATGCTTTATTTTTATTTGAATGGCCATCGAAAGGTGGTGAAGAAATTCCTGAAGCAGAATTGATTATTAATATTGAAAAATCTGAAGATGAATTAACACGTATTGTGACACTTACATCTTCATCTTCTGAATTACAACAAGCCTTAGAGAGTGCTTTTAAGCATGCGTGATGAATTAAGCGTACGTCGTATTCGAACACTTGATGCTGCATTAGCCAACCAAATTGCAGCAGGTGAAGTAATTGAACGTCCTGCATCTGTGGTCAAGGAATTACTTGAAAACTCAATTGATGCAGGTGCAACCGAACTCATTATTCGTGTTGAACAGGGCGGAAGTACGCTTATAGAAATTATGGATAACGGTAAAGGTATTCATCCTAATGATTTATCTTTGGCTGTTATGCGCCATGCAACTAGTAAAATTCAAACTTCTGAAGATTTACACGCGATTGTAAGTTTGGGTTTTCGTGGTGAAGCGCTTGCATCAATTGCAGCAGTCTCTCGTTTAACCTTAACCAGTAGCCAAAATGATGAAGGTATTGGTTATCAGGTTGAAGTAAATGGAACAGCATTTGATCGTCAAGAAATTCAAGCTGTTGCAACGCCAAAAGGCACACATATTCGTGTGCAAGATTTATTTTTTAATGTACCTGCGCGTCGTAAATTCTTAAAAAAACCAGGCACAGAATTTGGTCATATTGAAGAAATAGTTCGACGTTTAGCGCTTACTCATTTTGATATTCGATTCGTGCTTGAGCACAATGGCACAATAAAGCTCAATTTGCCTATTGCAGATAGTGGCGAGCTTCGTTATCAGCGCGTTCAGCAATTATTGGGACGTGCTTTTACAGAAAATGCATATTGGATAGATTCCGATAGTATTTCTATGCGTTTAACAGGTTGGCTTGGTCATCCTTCAGACGCACGTTCACAAGCAGACGTACAATATGTTTATGTGAATGGTCGTATTGTGAAAGACAAAACTATCTCTCATGCGCTACGTATGGCTTATGATGGTATTTTACATGGACATCAACATGCAGCATATTTGTTGTTTTTAGAAGTTGAACCTGAAAATATTGATGTAAACGTACATCCGACTAAACATGAAATTCGTTTTTTAAATCAACGTGAAGTTCATGAGTTTGTTCGTCACTATGCAAAAAATACATTAGCTCAATTTCAAACCGCGACAGCAGATTTATCATCTGCAATGAAGCTGGATGTTGCGGAACAAGCGCAACCTTATCAAGCACAACCACGTTATCAAGAGCAGTTCCAATTACATAAAGAACAAGTGGCATCAGAGCAAGAATCACAAGTATCAACGGAATTATTAACCGAATTTAATGCCAGTCAGCCTACTGTTCATTATGCTCAGCAAAATCGAAATTCGTATGCGGGTTCACAGCAACTCAATAATGTGCTTAAAACTTATTTAGCACCTTTGCGTGAAAATGTAGATCAAACATCTTCAGATCATGAATTAAGTACTTTTGATGCAGCACCAAAGGTCGATGAGCATCCTTTAGGTATTGCGATTGCGCAACTACATGGTATTTATATTCTTGCGCAAAATACCGAAGGCTTAATTATTGTTGATATGCATGCAGCACATGAGCGAATTGTATTGCAACAAATGAAATCTGCTTGGGATAAACCTGAATTTTGGACTTCGCAACAATTGTTAATTCCTAAAGTTATAAATATTAGTCGTATGCAAGCCATGCGTATTGATGAATTAAAAGATCAATTGGCACGTTTGGGGCTTGAAATAGACCAATATGGTGATGATCAAGTGATTGTACGTGGCGTACCTGCAATTTTGCATAAGGCAGATTTTGAATCACTTGTTCCTGAACTTTTAAATGATTTAGATCCAAATGATGAAGCCCAAGCTTTATTGCAAAAACGAGATCAAATTTTGGCAGGAATGGCATGTCATAGTGCAGTACGCGCGCATCGATTGTTAAGCCTGTCTGAAATGAATGCATTGCTTCGTCAAATGGAGCAAACAGAATTTGCAAGTCAATGTAATCATGGTCGACCAACTTGGCGAGCATTTCCATTGGCTCAACTAGATAAACTTTTTGCTCGAGGAGAGTAGCTGTACATGTCAAATCAATTGCCGGTCATCAATTTAATGGGGCCAACTGCAAGTGGTAAAACCGCTTTGGCATGTGAGCTATATGAAAAGGGTGGTTTTGAGCTTATTTCAGTCGATTCTGCGCTTGTTTATAAAGATATGGACATTGGTACTGCAAAACCTACAAAAGCCGAGCAGGAGCTATATCCGCATCATTTGATTGATATTATTTCACCTCTTGAAGTTTATTCCGCTGCGCAATTTGTAGATGATGCATCTTTATTGATTGATCAAATACATGCGAAGGGAAAAACACCGATTTTGGTGGGGGGAACAATGCTGTATTTCAAAGCTTTGCTCGAAGGTCTTTCAAGTAATTTACCAAATGCAGACCAAGCTATTCGTGATGAAATTGAAGCAAAAGCAGAAAGTGAAGGTTGGGATGTTGTTTATGCAGATTTATGTGCTATAGATCCATTGGCAGGGCAAAAATTTAATGTAAGTGATAAGCAGCGTATTATTCGTGCATTAGAAGTTTATAAGTTAACAGGGCAGCCAATTACACAATTACAAGCAGAACAGCCTAAAAACTTACCATATCGTTACAAATTTCATAACTACGCATTGATGCCTGATCGTGTAGAATTGCACAAGCGAATAGAGCAACGACTAAAAATAATGTGGGATATCGGTTTTTTGAGTGAGGTTGAGTCCTTGATTGAAAAATACGATTTAAACGAAAATTTGCCATCAATGCGCTCAGTTGGTTACCGCCAAGTGTTAGATTTTCTTAAAAATGGTGATAGATCTCACAATAAGATAGCAGAGATGGAAGACAAAGCTTTATTTGCAACACGACAACTTGCAAAACGTCAATATACTTGGTTAAGATCTTTGCAAAAAACGCATACAATTCAAACATTCTGTACAGTAAAGCAAGCACAAGAAGACTTGCGAAACTTTTACGATTAAAGCAGAATTTACACCACTGTCTTTTTGATAATTTTTAATTGAAAAATAAAGATAGTTTTTGCGCTGATATTTTTAAAATTTTTGGAGTTATAACATGTCTAAAGGTCAAACGTTACAAGATCCGTTCTTAAATTCTCTCCGTAAAGAACGTATTCCAGTTTCTATTTTTCTTGTAAACGGTATTAAGTTGCAAGGTCATATTGAGTCATTTGACCAATACGTTGTTTTATTGAAAAACACAGTAAGCCAAATGGTTTACAAGCATGCAATTTCAACTGTTGTTCCTGCACGTAATCCACGTCCTGCTGGTGCTCCTGCTGGTGCTCAAGGCGCTGCTGGTTTTGGTGGTCAACAAGGCGCTGGTTTTGGTGGTCAAGCTGGTGGCTTCGGTGGTCAAGGTGGCTTCGGTGGTCAAGGTGGCTTCGGTGGTCAAGGTGGCTTCGGTGGTCAAGGTGGCTTCGGTGGTCAACAAGGCGGCTTTGGCGGTCAACAAGGCGGCTTTGGTCAACAAGGTGGCTTCGGTGGTCAAGGTGGCTTTGGTGGTCAAGGTGGCTTTGAAGCTGGCGAAACTAAATTTGATGATGTTCAAGAAGACGAAAATAATCGTTAATTTTTGAATACTCAAAAAAGCCTCTCAATTGAGATAATGCCAGTCAGTTAAGCAAAAAAAGTTAAAATGCTGTAAAAAGAGCGTATGTAAATACGCTCTTTTTTTATGAATTTATCTCAGAATCTAGATTTAACATTAAAACAAACCCTACCTTCACTTTCACAATTCAGTGAATTGATTGATTTAAACTGGATTGAAGATTGCTTAAACCAAACAGGTAAAGCATCAATTCGAAAAAGAAAACTGCCTGCTGAACATGTTGTTTGGCTGGTGATCGGACTTGCTCTATTTCGAAATCAGCCGATTTGGTATGTGGTTCAACAATTGCAACTTGTTTTCGGTACGGCAGAATACTGTGTACCGAGTGCATCCGTACAAGCAAGACAGCGCTTAGGATTAGAACCCATGAGTGCTTTATTTTCGACATTAAGTCAGGCATGGTTTAAAGACTCACAACAACAATATAGCAACTTTCACGGTCTATGCGTTTGTGCTGTAGATGGTGTGGTTTGGTCTATGCCTCATACAGAAGAAAACTTTAAGCACTTTGGTTCATCCAAAGGCAAAACAGCAGCTGCCCCTTACCCACAAGTCAGAGCGACTTGCCTAGTGAATACCAATACACATGAAATGATTGATGCCCAAATTGGCAGTATGGATCAAGGTGAATTAACCTTAGCCAGTCAATTAAAAGCACCAGTTCGCAGTATTACCCTATTTGATCGTGCTTACTTCTCTGCTGATTTTTTAGTGAGTTGGCAATCTCAGGCAGAAGAGAGTCATTGGTTGATGCGAGCAAAGGACAACCTGCGTTATGAAGTGATTCATCATAATGCGGCCCATGACTTTCAGATCAAAATGCCTGTTTCAGCAAGAGCAAAAAAGATAAATCCGTCATTGGGTGACTATTGGGAAGCACGTTTAATTGAAGTTGAATATGCAGGGAAAATAAGATGTTACATTACATCATTAACAGATTCTAAAGTTTATCCATTCAAAGACCTTGCAATGCTTTATATCCAGCGTTGGGAAATAGAAATGTGTTATCGGGAAATTAAAAGTGATTTACAGGATGCAAGGATTTTAAGAAGCAAACAACCTGATTTGGTCTATCAAGAATTGTGGGGGGTATTTATTGCATATAATATCTTAAGAAGACAGATGAGGTTTATCGCTGAACATGCAAAGGTGAGTCCTTTAAGGATCAGTTTCCATATTGCATCCATGAGTATTATCAATATCTTAAGGCACACACCTTTAGAATCAGCAGGAAACCTACCCAAACATTTAGCGCAATTATTTGAACAATCTAAAATATTTGTATTACCTGAAAAAAGGCAAAGGCAATGTCCGCGAGTAGTGAAAATTAAAGCACAAAAATATCCAAGAAAATGCCAGTCAATTTCTTAACTGACTGGCATTATCTCAATTGAGAGGCTTTTTTATATTTGAGAAAAGCTCAATTTAAAAAAAGAGCTTCTATATAGAAGCTCTTTTTTTAAGAATAATTGAAGTTTATTTACCGTTGTTTTTACGATCTAAACTTGGGTCTTTAATTTCAACAAAAGCATTATTTCGAACTTCTCTTAACCAGCTGTCAAGTTCAGTATCAAATTGACGTTCTCCAAGAATTTGACGTGCCATACGTTCTTGATATTGGCTTGTCATATCTTGTTGACGTGTGTCGGTAACCTCTAGAATGTGCCATCCGAATTGAGATTGGAATGGTTCACTAATTTGTCCCTCGGCTGTACTTTTCATCTTTGCTTCGAACTCAGGTACCATTACACCGGGAGTTACCCAGCCAAGGCTACCACCATCACGTGCAGAACCAGTATCGTTGGAGAATGTTGATGCAAGTACCGCAAAATCTTCACCAGCTTTTAAGCGCTTATAAATGCTATCAATTGTTTGTTTTGCATTTTCAGGGCTAACAACCTCCGAAGGTTGAATTAAAATATGACGAGTTTGATATTGTGGAACAATTGCTTTTTGTTCGCTAGATTTGCGATCAATAAGTTTTAAAATGTGAATACCATCTGGAACAGTAATAAGGTCAGTTGTTTGACCAACGTCAAGAGGGCTTACACGTGCAGCTAGTTCAGCAGGGATATTCGATAAGCTTCTAAAGCCCATATCTGCACCGTCAACTTTTACATCATTTGATGAAAACTGTTTAGCAAGTGCCTTTACATCATTATTATTGCTGAACTCTTTACGTATTTGTTGAGCAGTGGTTTGAATATCACCAGAACCCGATACACGGATGTGAAGTACATGTACTTGGTTGCCAAGAGCTGCTTGACCTTGAGGTGTTTTTAAGAAGTTTGCAACATCTTTGTCACTAATTTTAATACGTGACATTACTACTTGTTGACGTAAGCGGTTAATTGCCAAGTCTTCTGCTATACGACTACGAACAGCTGCATAGGTACCAGGTTGTTGAGCATCTAACTTTTGTTGAAATGCTGCTAAG
The DNA here is from genome assembly GCF_023158935.1 of Acinetobacter portensis. Classification (GTDB taxonomy): domain Bacteria; phylum Pseudomonadota; class Gammaproteobacteria; order Pseudomonadales; family Moraxellaceae; genus Acinetobacter; species Acinetobacter faecalis. The sequence goes on along the minus strand of NZ_CP096120.1, from coordinate 1,497,439 downwards.
CTTTTAATACCAGATTGGCTTGCAACGCTAAGAACTGCATCATTTAATGCTTTTTCATCAGGCTTAACATTAAAGCGTGCAACTTGTTCAAGTTGTGCTTGGCGGATAATAAGTTGCTCTAAAGCTTGCTGCTCAAGAATTTGTTGCGGTGGTAATTCTTGTTTTTGTGCTTGGAAGCGACGCTGAATTTCAGCCACACTCTGAGCTAAATCACTTTTTAGAATTACATTGTTGTCAACGACAGCCACAACTTCATTTGAGTTTTGAGCAAATACGGGTGCTGCGAATGAAATGCTCAGCGCAAGAACACTTGCTTTACATAATAATTTTATTTGTGTCGTCTTCATTAACGTTGTGTCCACGATTGATTTACTTTATTAAATCCTAAAATACGGTTTTCTAATAAAGATGCAAGTTTATTATTGAAACCACCTAAACCTTTAAATGTAAATTCTGCCATAACAGCACGATTAGCTTTAACATCTGGTGAGTTTACATTGTCTAAGTCATTGTAGTATGAGCGACCATATACAGAAATGCCCCAACAGCACGATTCGTAATTAATCCCTAAAAGTAAATCACGAGTAACACGATTATCAATATCGTATTGTGCGTGACCTAAAATTCGCCAATTGTTATGAATTGGTTGTACGAAAGAGGCAGCAATTTGATCATAAGCATTTTGTCGGTCAGTTAGATCTGCGCGGTAAATATAACCTAAGCTATAAAGTTGACCGTTGTCTGTACCGTAGAATGTGTTGATGTTGTATTGAGAGCTATCACCATTAGAAAGCCATGAACCATTTGCATTTACACTTAAATTTTGCGTAATTTGGCTAGAAAGGCTAACAATTGGACCTGTACGTTTTTGGGTATCAAATTCATCGTATTTATTATTTAAAATTACACGACGATCTTCAAAGAAGAAGCTTTGACCAACACTTGCACGTAAGCGTTCTAAGCCGACTTCATCAAATAAGCTGTAACTTACACCTAAAGATGCAAAGTTATTGTCTTCTAAACGGTCATGACCATAAAAGCGTTTAGAGCTAAATAATTGATCATAACCAATAGATGCTGATACAGAATCGAAGTTTGGATTGCCTAATTGATCTTTATATGGTGCATAAGCGTAAAAAGCACGTGGTGAAAGTGTTTGTAAATACTTACCTTCTTTTTCAAAAAGGAGCCCTGCATCTAAAGTGAATTGAGGTACTGTTACAGAAATATTTTCTGTTGTGTTACTTCGATCTTTTGTGTCTTCATCGAAGAATGTATTGATATTTCGAATAGATGCAGCAGGGCGAATATAAGACCATTGATTACTGTAGTTGTAGCGAACAGTAAAGTCATTATAAATACGTGTGCCACTTGGCTGAGCTACTTCTGAAAAGTCAGAAATGTCTTTTTGGAAATAAGCGGTATCGTTATTAAACTCAACTTGGAAACCTTGAGGATTGCCCGTTTTATAGTTTAATAAAAATTGTGGTAAGCGGGCATAAGGGCGATCTTTATCTTTAACTGTAGGATCCAATGTTTGGAAATCCTCTACTTTAAGTTTTGCCTTTAAGCCAGGAATACCGTGGTTGTAATTCAACTCCCAAGCGCGACGTAAGTTTAAGTCTGTACGAGCATCAGGGTTGTTATTTAAATCTGAGAAGTAGTCTTTATCTGAAGCATAGTTATATTCAGCTTGAGTAGAGAACTGTTTGTTAATTTGCCAGAAATGTTCAAAATGAAACTCTTTACGATCTTCATTGCTATATTCTTTATCTGAACCTAAAAAGCCACCGCTAACTAAACCAGAACCAAAATTTTCTGTTAAATAACGGAATTCACCATTAAACATTGCACCACGATCACTAATGTAGCGAGGTGTAATGGTTGCATCGTAATTTGGTGCAAGGTTTAAATAAACAGGAACGCCAAGTTCTAAGCCACCATTGTTGGTAAAACCAAAACTAGGTGTCAAAATACCAGTGGTACGACGATCATCAATAGGGAAGTTGAAATAAGGTACAGCCATAACTGGTACATTTTTTACGTACAGTTTTGTACCCTTGGTTTCACCACGCCCTGTTTCTTGGTTAATTTTAATTTCTTTGGCTTTAATATTCCAAGTTGGTGCTTCATTAGGCGGGCAAGTTGTATAACTTGCATTATTGAGCACAGTGATATTATTAGATGTTCTTGAAATTTTTTCAGCGCTACCATGAGCATGCTGAGTTTCTTCAATATACAAACTATTACTTAAATCACCTTCTTGGGTTTTTAAGTTGTAGTTAATTTCATCACTTTGAGAAAGCAAGCCACCTTGCGCCATTTGCACATTACCTTTTGCATGGGCAAAAGTTTGTGTTTTATCAATGGTTACTTGGTTGGCATTAATGATGCGACCTTGTTGTTCAATAACAACATTGCCTTCTAATATAGAATCACCATTTGGATTGTAGTGTCCATAATCGGCTGTCACAACAGAACTATCTGTAGTTGAATTACCAGTTTTAGTACCTGGTGTTATAGGTGTGATCCAAGTACCTTGACAAAAAGACGAGCTTGGTTTGCCACCAAGTCTTTGCTGTGCTTCAGGTGCAGATTTATCTACATAATACTGTTCAAAAAATTGTTGACCTGGATAAACGTCTTTTATTGCAGTTTTTAATTGTTCATTTGTCGTAGATGATGTGCTATCTGCTGATGAAGCATAACTTGTGACAGTACTGCCACATAAAAGGGTTAAGATCGCAGTCGCTAAAGGATTAAATTTAAAGTGATGCTTCATTTGTCTCATTAACCAAGAATGCTTAATCGCAATTAATTATTGTCGCATCATAGAGAAAAAGTCTATAAGTGGCTACACTTAATACTTCAAAAAACTCTGCCTGTCTTAGAATTTATTGCAAATGAATATACAACGCGAACAATTGATACAATCATGGATTACATCTGTACTCGGTTCAGATAAATTTGAAATTAATTATTTAGCAGGCGATGCAAGTTTCCGTCGTTATGCACGAATCCATTTTAATAATAAATCATTTATGCTCATGGATGCACCACCTGATAAAGAAGATTGTGCACCTTTTGTGACAATAGATGAGTTTTTCCATGAAAATGGGGTGCGAGTACCGCAAATTATTTCAAAAGATTTAACGCAAGGCTTCTTACTGTTAGAAGACTTTGGAGATATCCTGCTTTCTACATTATTAAATGACGAAACTGTAGATCTCTATTATGAACAAAGTTTTAAACAGTTAATCCAATTACAACAAATTGATGGAATAGGAAGCTTTCCTGAATATTCGTATGAAAAGTTAATTTCTGAAATGGAATTGCTTACAGATTGGATGTTGCCATCACTACAAATTAAACCAACTTCAGATGAACTTGCACTCATTAAGCGAACTTTTGCAATTTTAGCGAATGCCGCTGTAGCTCAACCGCAAGTGATTGTGCATCGTGATTATCATAGTCGTAACTTAATGAAAGTTGAGGGTGAAACAGACCTTGGTGTGATCGACTTTCAAGATGCTGTGATTGGTGCAGATACTTATGACCTTATTTCGATTACACGTGATGCATACGTGCAATGGAATGCAGACCGTGTTTATTCGTGGTTTAAATTGTTTTACGACATGCTGCCAGAAGCATCTAAAGAAGATCGTGATTTTGATCAATTCAAGAAAGATGCAGATTTTATGGCGATTCAGCGTCATCTTAAAATTTTAGGTATTTTTGTACGTTTATTTGAACGTGATGGAAAATCTGGATATTTGAAAGATTTACCGCGTGTAATGTGGTATTTAATTGAAGAAAGTAAAGCATATGATGAGCTTAAGCCATTTATGCAGTACATCGAAGAAAAAGTAATGCCTAAATTTGAAGAAAAATATGGCAAATATGAGGTTGTTGCATAAATGAAAGCGATGATTTTGGCCGCAGGATTAGGTAATCGCATGCGTCCATTGACCCTTTATAAACCAAAACCATTGCTTGAAGTGGGTTCTAAGCCACTCATTGTTTGGCATATTGAAAAACTGAAAAATATTGGTGTCACTGACATTGTTATTAATAGTGCTTGGTTAGCAGATGTGCTGATTGGTACTTTAGGTAATGGTTCTCAGTTTGGTGTAAATATTCTTTGGACACGTGAAGAAGAAGGTTTGGAAACTGCGGGCGGAATTATCAATGCTTTGCAACTATTAGGCGATGAACCATTTATTTTGGTGAATGGTGATGTTTGGACAACATTTGATTTTACAGATTTACTCAGCGTAAATTTACAAGATGATTTGGCGCATTTAATTTTAGTTGAAAATCCAACGCAACATCCAAAAGGTGATTTCACTTTAAAAGATGGACGTGCTTATACCTTAGATCAAGAAGTTGAGGGTGAGAATCTGACTTTTAGCGGAATTTCAGTGATTCATCCTAAAATGTTTGATGGTTTAGAGCAGGGTAAACGTCCGCTTGCACCACTTTTAAAAGAAGCCATGCTAAAAGGGCAAATTTCTGCTAAAAAAATGCAAGCAGTATGGGTTGATGTTGGTACGCCAGAGCGTTTAACCGCCCTAGACTTGCAAATTAGAGAAGGTGTTTTTGCTTAACTGAATATTCACTAAGCACATAATACTGTGTCTATTGGTATAAATCGGTATACTTCCACTTAATTTAATCGAGTTGTTATTTCATATGCATACGTTTTATCAAGAATTGAAGCAAGGTAGTCAGGCTTTAGGTTTGGAGCTAAGCGAAGAAGCTTTAAATTTATTACTTAAATACCAAGATGCTTTGGTATTGTGGAATAAAGCATATAACTTAACGGCAATTCGTGACCCAAAAGAAATGCTGGTTAAACATCTTTTAGACAGTTTAAGTATTTTAAAAGATTTACCACAGGGTCGCTTACTCGATATTGGTACGGGTGGTGGTATGCCGGGTATGATTGTTGCGTTATGTCAGCCTGAACGCCAATGCGTACTTTTAGATTCGAACGGTAAAAAAATTCGTTTCTTAAAACAATTTATTGCAGATTTAAAATTACAAAATGTGATTGCGGTTCAAACTCGCGTAGAAAATGAAGAAAGTATTGAAGAATTAGGTAAGTTTGATGTCATTACAAGCCGTGCATTTGCATCGCTTACAGACTTCGTAGCTGCTTCTAAACCATTTATGCATGAGCAAAGTATTATTGCTTCTATGAAAGGTTTAATTCCAGAAGAAGAAATTATTGCCTTAAAAGATCAATTTAGTTGTGACATTATTGAACTAAAAGTGCCACGTTTAGATGAGCAACGTCATTTATTGATTTTAAAGCAAATTTAATTTTTCAAAGGATTGGGGAAACTTATGGCACAAATTATTGCGATTGCGAACCAAAAAGGTGGCGTAGGGAAAACCACGACTGCGGTAAATTTAGCAGCTTCTTTAGCGGTATTAAAAAAACGTGTACTCCTTGTGGATATGGATTCACAAGGTAACGCTACAATGGGTTCTGGTGTTCAAAAAAATGATTTGCTGTATTCAGTAACTGATGTTTTATTGGGTGAAGTACCAATTGAAACAGCAATTGCTAAGTCTGAAGTTGGCTATAAAGTTTTAGGTGCAAATCGTGATTTAGCAGGTGTAGAACTTGCAATTGCAGAACAAGATGGGCGCGAATTTATTTTACGTAATGCGCTAAAAGAAGTTGAAAGCGCTTTTGATTATATTATTGTCGATTGTGCGCCAAGTTTAAGCTTAATTACTGTGAATGCACTTGCAGCGGTTCATGGTGTTTTAATTCCAATGCAATGTGAATATTACGCTTTGGAAGGTTTGGCAGATTTAACACAAACGATTGACCGTATTCAGCAAGCACTTAATCCAGAATTAGAAATCATTGGCGTATTACGTACAATGTATGACGCACGTAGCGCATTAACCAAAGATGTGTCTGAAGAATTATCACAATATTTTGGGAAAAAACTATACGATACTGTAATTCCGCGTAATATTCGTTTGGCGGAAGCACCAGCACACGGTTTACCAATTATTTATTTCGAAAAAAGTTCAAAGGGTGCGGTTGCATATTTAAATCTTGCAGCTGAGATGTTAAAGAAAAGCAAAGTTAAAAAAGGAAGTAAAGCATGACCACAAAAAAACGCGGATTAGCTAAGGGTCGTGGTTTGGATGCCTTACTTGGGTCAATCCAAAAAGAAAAATTGCAACTTGAAGCTCAAGCGATCGATTATGGTCAGCTAAAACAAATTGATGTTCATTTATTGAAGCGTGGTGAATATCAACCACGTCGTTATATTAATGAGCAAGATTTACAAGAGTTAGCAGCATCTATTGAAAAACATGGTGTGATGCAACCTATTGTTATTCGACCTACAGAAGATGAAAAACATCCCTATGAAATTATTGCAGGTGAACGTCGTTGGCGTGCAGCACAACTTGCAGGGTTAACACAAGTTCCTGCACTTGTTCGTGAATTAACAGACCAAGTTGCAATTGCTCTCGCTTTAATTGAAAACATTCAGCGTCAAGATTTAAATCCAATTGATCAAGCAATGGCGTTACAACGCTTCCATGATGAGTTTGGTTTAAGTCATCAAGAAATTGCGGAAACGGTTGGTAAAGCGCGTACAACAGTGAGTAACTTATTGCGTTTATTGTCACTTGCGGATTCTGTAAAAGACTTTATGCAACAAGGCTTGCTTGATATGGGGCATGCGCGTGCAATTCTAACGTTAAAAGCAAAAGATCAGTTAAAAGTTGCAGAAACTGTCATTGAAAAAAGCTTATCTGTACGTCAAACAGAACAATTGGTTCGTGAACTAAATACACCAAAAGTTGAAAAGCCGAAACAAGAAGTTTCGTATGATATTCAACAATTGTCTCAGCAGTTGTCTGAGCGTTTTAGTGCAGATGTAAAAATTGACTATAACAAGCAAGGTAAGGGGAAGCTTGTTATTAGTTATCATTCATTAGATGAGTTAGATGGTATTTTGAATATCTGTTTATCTAAATAGTGAATGTTTTTGATTTATTGGGGAAAATCAAATGTGGGAATTAGTTAAAGCGGGCGGTTGGTTGATGCTGCCTTTGGTATTGTGTTCAATTTTTACAGTCGCTATTTCAATTGAACGTTTTATTCGCTTAAAAAAATCGATAATTTTACCCGAAGCCATTTTACTTAAAGTTGGTCAAAGTACAGATACGATTGTGCAGCAATTAAAGCAATCAGCAACTTTAAAAAATAGTCCATTAGGTCGTATTTTCATATCGGGCTATCAAAGTAAAAACCATTCGCCTGAATATGTGCGTGCGCAAATGGAAGCAACTGCATCTCAAGAAATTGGCTATCTAGAAAAGAATATTAACTTTTTAGGAACGTTAAGTGCTGTTGCGCCATTATTAGGTTTATTAGGTACTGTTTTAGGTATTATTGAATCTTTCTTGGTTATTGATTTAGGTACAAATAGTAATCCAACATTAATGATTCCAGGAATATCAAAAGCATTGATTACCACTGCTGCTGGTATGCTGATTGCAATTCCTGCTTTGTTTGCCTATCGCTATTTCCAGCGACTTGTACAAGAATTTATTGCAGAATTAGAACAACAGGCAACACTATTTCATGCAGGTCTTTTTGTTGAAAAAACCAAGCATGAAGATTCTCATTTGGCAGATTAAGGTGAAGCTATGAAATTTAAGCGTTCACAGGTTGAAGATATTCATATCAATTTAACGCCAATGATTGATTGCTTGTTGTTTATATTGGTTTTTTTGTTGTTATCTACAACATTTAACCAAATGAGCCGTATGAATTTAACGCTGCCTGATGCACAAGGTGTACCACCAAAACAATATGATCACAAAATTGAAGTTGTTGTTGATGCTTCAGGTCATTATTCTGTGAATGGTCAGGCACTTTCTACCAATGAAGTGGCAGATTTAAACACAGCAATCAAACAGGTTTCGAATGATCGTCGAGATTTAATGTTTGTTATTGCTGCCGATGCTAAAGCAGCACATCAAGATGTCATACGTGTGATGGATGTTGCAGGTCAGCTCGGTTTTGTTAATATTAACATTAGTACAAAAGTACCAACCCGAGGTTATTAGTGAAGCCAGATCTTCAGGTTTATCGTCGATTACTTAAATATTTAGTCCCATTTTGGGGGACTGCTATTGTTGTGTTTATTGGTTTTACCATTAGCGCATCAACAGAAGTTGCTGTGGCAAAATTATTAGAAAAAATTATTAATGCCATTCAGCACAGAGATACTCATTTCACTACGATTTTTCCATTGCTTGTTGTTGCTCTGATCTTCTTTCGAGGCGTTGGGCAATACATCGGTGGTTACTATACAGCAGTGATTTCTCGACATTTAGTATTTAATGTTAGACAGGAAGTTTTTGCAAAAATTTTACGTCTACCGGCACAGTATTTTTTAGATAATAGTAGCGGTCATATCACTGCTAAAATTATGTTTAACGTTGAACAGCTTACTGCTGCAACAACAGAATCACTGCGAACAGTGGTTCAGCAAGGCTTAATTACAATTGGTTTATTGGGTTTCTTAATTTATACCAATTGGCGTTTAACTTTATGTATTTTAATTTTTGCTCCACTAATTGGATTACTTATCCGTAAAGCGGGTAAGCGTATGCGTAAATTATCTATTCTTGTGCAAAACACAATGGGTGATGTAAACCATGTTGTACAAGAAACAGTGAGTGGTAATGTGATTGTAAAAGGCTTTGGTGGTCAGCCAGCCGAACAAGAGCGCTTTAAGAAACACTCATTGGAAAACTTGCGTCGTGGCTTAAAAATGACAGCTATTGCACAATTAAACAGTCCAGTTGTTCAATTGTGTATGGCAATGTCAATGGCTGTTATTATTTGGATTGCTTTAAGACCAGAAATTTTACGTGATATTTCTGCAGGTGAATTTGTTGCTTATATTACGGCAGCTGGGATGTTGAGTAAACCAATTAAAGCTTTAACCGAAGTAAACGAAAAATTACAACGTGGTTTAGCTGCTGCACACTCAGTTTTTGAATTACTTGATATGGAAGAAGAGCATAATCAAGGAACTTTAAAACCTGAATTAAAAGGTAATGTGCAGTTTGATCATGTCAATATGCAATATGCCGATGGACATGAAGCTATTAAAGATTTCACCCTCAATATTAAAGCAGGTCAAACGGTCGCTCTTGTTGGGCGTTCTGGTGCAGGGAAATCGTCATTAGTAAACTTACTTGTTCGTTATCAAGAAATATCATCGGGTAGCTTAAAGCTTGATAGTATTGATATTAAAGAGATTGATTTAACGAGTTTACGAACTCAAATTTCTATGGTGAGCCAACAAGTTGTATTATTTAACCGTACTGTTCGTGAAAATATTGCGTATGGACAACTTGAAGGTGCAAGTGATGAAGATGTGATTGCTGCTGCAAAAGCTGCATATGCACATGATTTCATTATGCAATTGCCAAATGGCTATGACACTGAGCTTGGTGCACAGGGCTTAAACTTATCTGGTGGACAACGTCAACGAATCGCAATTGCACGTGCTATTTTGAAAAATGCGCCTATTCTAATTCTAGATGAAGCAACAAGTGCGCTAGATAATGAATCTGAGCATTTTATTCAGCAAGCTTTTGATGCTGCCATGCAGGACCGAACTACAATTGTCATTGCACATCGTTTATCTACCATTGAAAATGCAGACGTGATTGTTGTAATGGATCAAGGTCGAATTCTGGAAAGTGGCACACATCAAGAGTTGCTCGCTAAGAAAGGAACATATTTCCAATTACATCAACGTAATTTTGAGGAATAAGTCAAATGTCGGTTGCACAATTTATTCAGGATGCTTGGAATAAACAAGCCAAGTGGTTAATTGTGTTCCGACCACTTTCTCTTTTATATCGCTCTATTTCTTTACTTAATCATAAACTGTACCAAGCTGGGGTGAAATCATCTTATACCGCACCTATACCTGTCATGGTTATTGGTAATATTACGGTAGGTGGCAGTGGTAAAACCCCTTTACTTATTCACTTGGTAGCTTATTTAGAATCTATAGGTGTGCGAGTTGGTGTGATTAGTCGAGGCTATGGTGGGAAAGGTCCTTTTCCAGCATATGTTGATATTAATTCTGAACCGAATGATGTTGGTGATGAGCCCTGTTTGATTGTTCAGTCCACAGGTGTGCCAATGGTGGTTGGTGCAAATCGACAAAAAAATATTGAACTATTGTTAGCTAAACACAATTTAGATTTGATTATTAGTGACGATGGTTTGCAGCACTATGCGCTAAATCGTCAATTGGAATGGATTGTTTTAGACAATAATCGAGGTTTAGGTAATGAAAAAATATTGCCTGAAGGATATCTTCGTGAGCCTAAAAGTCGTTTAAATACAGCTACTGTTATTGAGCATGCAGCTCAGCCAAAGTCTGATTTAAATATGCATTTGGAAGTATCAATTCCGTATTTATTGAATATGGATAAAGACGTATTTTTCGATCCAATGCTTGATTATTACGCAGTGGTTGGAATTGGCTATCCGCAACGCTTTTATAAGACATTGCAATCACTTGGTGTGAATCAGTTTCAATGTCACGAATTTCCAGATCATCACGATTATGAAATTCAAGATTTACAATTTGAAGATGCAAACCCAATTATCACAACAGAAAAAGATGCTGTTAAATTATTACCACTTTTGAAGAAATATCCGGATTTTAAACGTGAAATTTGGGTTGTTCCTGTAGAAGCTGTATTAAGTCAGCCATGTTATACATTGTTAAATAATCAACTTAAAAAATTAGGCATTCAAATTCATTAAGGTTTGTATATGAAACACATCGTTATTCCTGCACGCTTTGCAAGCTCTCGTTTACCAGGGAAGCCATTATTGGAAATTCATGGTCGACCGATGATTTTACGTGTTGTAGATCAGGCAAAAAAAGTCGAAGGGTTTGATGATTTATGTGTAGCAACAGACGATGAGCGCATTGCAGAAATTTGTCGTGCAGATGGCGTAGATGTCGTTATTACATCAAAAGATCATCCATCAGGTACAGATCGTTTAAGTGAAGTTGCACGTATTAAAGGTTGGGCGAGCGATGATATTATTGTCAATGTACAAGGTGATGAGCCGCTTTTACCTGCAAAATTGGTAAAACAAGTTTCGCAATTATTGGTAGATCAGCCTACAAGTTCTATGTCGACACTTTGCGAGCCAATTTTTCATCTTGAAGAGTTTAAACGTGACAGCATTGTAAAAGTGGTGATGTCTAAGCAGAATCAGGCTTTATATTTTAGCCGAGCAACCATTCCTTATGATCGTGATGGTGCTAAAGTTGCTGAACAAAAATTACATGATCAAGCGTTTCGTCATTTAGGTTTATATGCATATCGTGTGCAACTTTTAAAAGAATATGTAACTTGGGATGTGGGTGTTTTAGAGCGTTTAGAAAGCCTTGAGCAGTTACGTGTTTTGGAAAATGGTCATAAAATTGCGATTGCGGTAGCTGAAGCAAATTTACCACCGGGCGTGGATACTCAAGAAGATTTAGATCGTTTAAATGCGATGGATGTTTCTGCTTTTCTATAATTTAGGGATTTAACATGCAAGAACAGCGTGGGCAAGTGTATCCATGGCAACAACAAGTTTGGGAAAACTTAACATCACGCTTTCCTAAAATTGGTCATGGCTTACTTTTTTATGGCAAAAAAGGCTGTGGTAAAGAAGCATTTGCTCAACAGTTTCTTGCATGGGTACTTTGTTTAAATAGGCACGAAAAAAATGAACCTTGTGGTACATGTGGGAGTTGTCTTTGGTTGAAAGCAGATACACATCCTAATTACGTGTATATTTCAACAGATGAAGATAATAAAAAACAAAATGCTAAAATTAAAATTGAAAAGGTACGAGACTTACAGCCATTTGTTCAGCAAACTGTAGATGGTTGGCGTGTTATTGTGATTGAGCCTGCCGAAGCATTAAACATTGCTTCTTCAAATGCGCTTCTTAAAACTCTAGAAGAGCCGGGTGAACGTACCATTCTTATTTTGTTGGCAGATCATTATTTAAAATTACCTGCAACCATTCGAAGTCGATTACAACATTTTGCTTTAGATCGAATTGATCATAATCAAGCAGCACACTTTTTATTTGAACATTTGGCTGAAGAGTTTCATTCACAAATTCCGCTTTTGCTCAATTTGTCCAATCAAATGCCATTATTTGCTTTGGAATTAGCAGAAAAAGATTGGGTGGGTAAACGTAGTTTGTTTATTCAAGATTGGCAAAAGTTAGTTATTCAAAAAAATATGCCAATGGCTATTTCAAGTAAGTGGAATAAAGAGCTGAGTTTTTCAGATTTTACACAAATGTTTGAATATTTATTGGCAGACTTAATTTGTGTGAAACTAGATCAACACGTTAAAAATATAGATATAGATTTCAATGTTTTGGCTGAACAATATTCACTCGAAGCATTATTTACGATATATTCAGAGTTACAACAAGCAAAAAAACTGATTCAGCAGAACGTACAAGGAAATTTGGTTGTTGACCAACTTTGTATCAAATTGATGAATATTTAGGGGAAGAATATGCAACCACGTGGCGGTATTATCCAAGCAAATATTTTAGATAAAGACACGCTTTATCAAAGTTATATGCCGTATGTTGTAGGTGGTGGATTATTTATTCCATCAAAACAGCCTGTAAGAATGGGGGAAGAGGTTTTTGTTTTGGCAACTTTACCAGATCAATCTCAAAAAATTCCACTTACAGGTAAGGTGATTTGGATTTCACATAAGCAAAATGGAATCAAATTACAGGGTTTTGGTATTCAGTTAACAGGTGAAAAAGGTATTTTTTACAAGTCTGAAGCAGAAAAATTGCTAGCAGGGGTTAAAGCGGCAGGCCGTAATAGTTACACTATGTAATTCAGTGTACTTTAGGAAATCATCGTGTTTGTAGATACTCATTGCCATTTAACTATGCTTGATTTAACGCCTTATGACGGTCAGTTAGATTTGGCATTGGCACAAGCCCGTGAAGCGGGTGTATCAAAGTTTATGGGTATCTCTGTCGACTTAGATGATCATATTGCACTTGCAGAAATTGCTGCTCGTCATGCAGATGTGGGTTATACAGTGGGTGTTCATCCTTGTGAAGATCCTGCTGTTATGGCGCGAGCAACCACCGAATACTTAATTGAACTTGCACAAGCAGAAAAAGTTTGGGCAATTGGTGAAACAGGTTTAGATTATTTCCACAGCACAGAATTTGTTGCAGAACAGAAAGAATGTTTTGCTCGACATATTCACGCATCTCAAAGTGTGAAAAAGCCAGTTGTTGTTCATACGCGTTCTGCAAAGCACGATACGATTGATATTATCCGTGCAGAAAAATCGACACATGGTATTTTGCATTGTTTTACTGAAGATTGGGAAACTGCAAAAGCTGTTTTAGATTGCGGATACTATGTTTCCTTTTCAGGTATTGTATCGTTTAAAAATGCGCAAGATTTACGCGATGTTGCAAAACAAGTTCCACTAGATCGCGTATTAATAGAAACAGATAGTCCTTATTTGGCACCTATGCCTTATAGAGGAAAGTCTAATGAGCCAAAGTACGTTCCTTATGTAGCCAAAGCCTTAAGTGACGTATATGATAAGTCGCTTGAAGAGATGGCTTTCATAACAACGAAAAATTTTGAAAACCTCCTAAATATGAAATAAATGCCATCATTAGATGGATAAAAGCAAAAGAGAGTTTATAAGGTGAAGATGGATCGTCAGGCTCAGTTTAGAGCAAGAGAAACCTTGATTTTTCAAGTAGCAGAACAATTACTTCTTGAAAATGGCGAATCGGGCATGACGCTTGATGCTCTCGCGGCTGAATTAGATTTAGCCAAAGGTACGCTTTATAAACATTTTCAAAGCAAAGATGAGCTTTATATGATGCTCATTATTCGCAATGAAAATATGCTATTAGAAATGATCAAGGACGCAGAAAAAGCATTCCCAGAGCATTTGGCATTCTTTATGTTGCATCATTTACATCATCCAGAAAGAACGGTTTTATTTCACCAAATTGAAGAAAGATTGTCGACGACTGGTGTAGGTGTAAATCATTTATTTACAGAGTTGTATCAAATTCGCAAGCAACGGTTACGCATTATTATTCGTATGACGGAAAGCTATTTGGAATCAATTAAAAGCACGATGCCTGTACGTGATTATTTAGCTTCAATTTGGGGATTAACACATGGTGCTGCTGCAATATTGAATTCAAGTTTCTATCAGCGTTATTTAGGATCTCGCGATACATTACGTGTTGCGTACATCGATCAAGCTTTGGCAATTCCTAAGCAATCTAGACCTTTAGATGCTGTAATTTAAAAATAAATTTGAGGAAGATTTCAACTTATTTGAATATTCATTTTAATAAGTTGGAGTCTTCTTTTTTAGTTTAAAAGATACAGTTTTGAGGTTTAAAAGTAATAAATTGTGGTTTTATTTAATGATATTAAAGACTAATTTTGAATAATAAAAAACTTTTGAAAAGTAGTTAAACACCTAAATTATAAAGTGTTGAGATAATTCTTGAGCTGAAATTTATCCAAAATAACGATGATGTGTTTTCCCTATCACAATGAACTATAAAATTAATGTTTGTAATAGAATTTTTGCATTATAATCGAATCAATCCCCACTAATATTGTATCTATCACGACATATGATTATTCGTAAGTTATTTAAGTTTGAAAACGCCCACGTTGTACGTAATTGCACGTCAGATCGTTGTAAGCGTTCTATACACGGCCATAGTTATAAGGTTGAGTTGTTGCTTAAAGCTACGAAATTAGACCATGGTCAAATGGTATATGACTTTGGTTTGCTCAAAGGTGTGATTAAAGATTTAATCGACTCTTTTGATCACGCAATTTGTTTTTGGGAACATGACAGCCAAGAATATATTCAAGCGTGTAAAACATTTAGTGCACGTTGGGTGTCTTTACCTGTATCGCCATCTGCGGAACAATTTTCACGTATTTTTTTCTATTTAGCACAACAAGTTTTAGCATCAACAGAAACTCAAAATGGTGAGGGTGATGTTGAGGTGTATTCTGTGATTGTTCATGAAACAGATACAGGTTATGCGCAAAGTTTTGCAGAAGATATTAGCAACGAGCAAATGGGTGTACTTGCATTAAATCAAATTGAATTCTCTGAGCAAATTCAAGCTGAGTGGGCAGATTCAGCAATGTATGAAAAGCTGAAAAATGGAGTTAAGTTCCAAAATCCAACAGTTGATTTACAAGTAAAACTGTAATTATTTATAAAATTTGGACGTTATTTTAGGAATTAGGGAAGAAGTATGCCTTTAACAGATCTACAACTTGCGAAGTTAGAAAAAGTGCAGTTGGAAGCAAGTTGGAAAGATGGTTTAAGTGAGTTTTTGCTTAGTCCTAAAATGGATGAGTTAAAAGATTTTTTAATTCAAGAAAAAAAAGCGGAAAAAGTAGTTTATCCGCCAAGTCATTTAATTTTTAATGCTTTAAATACAACACCTTTACCCAATGTAAAAGTCGTTATTTTAGGTCAAGATCCTTATCATGGGCCAAATCAAGCACACGGATTAAGCTTTTCTGTACAAAGAGGGCTTGCATTACCGCCATCTTTGCGTAATATTTTTCATGAATTAAATAAAGACTTAGAAGTGCCTATTTCAAAACATGGTGATTTAAGTCGTTGGGCAGAACAAGGTGTACTGCTCTTAAATAGTGTATTGACGGTGGAAGCAGGACAACCAACGTCGCATCAAAAACGTGGCTGGGAAGACTTTACAGATCATGTGATTGATGTTTTAAATGAACAGCGCGAGCATATTGTTTTCATTTTATGGGGAGCATATGCGCAACGTAAGGGACAACGAATCGATCAAAATAAGCATTTGGTATTAAAAGCTGCACATCCATCTCCATTGGCAGCAAACCGAGGTGGTTTTTTTGGTTGTAAAGCGTTTTCAAAAACAAATAATTATCTTAAACAAAATGGCATTGAGCCTATAGATTGGCAGCTGGACGCATGACTTATTCTCCTATAGCAAAAAATTATCATCCCGATTTAATTGTTGAAGAAGCAACGAATGGGTGGCGTATTGTTCGATTAAATCGACCAAAATCTTTACATGCTTTAGACGAGTCTATTGCGACAGCATTGTTGGAAGTTTTTCAAGACTTTCATACAGATGATAAGGTTAAAGCAATTTGGTTGGATTCAACGACACCAAAAGCATTTTGTGCAGGTGGGGATGTTCGTAAACTACGTCAGCTTGTAATTAACGACGAAGTTGAAACTGCAAATAAGTTTTTTGAACAAGAATATGCGCTCGATTTATTGCTTCATAACTATGCAAAGCCAGTTTTAGTTTGGGGTGAAGGTTATGTGATGGGTGGTGGTTTAGGTCTGTTTATGGCTGCACCATTTCGTTTAGTAACACCATATTCTCGTTTAGCAATGCCTGAAATTAATATTGGTCTATATCCAGATGTAGGTGGAACTCGCTTCTTGGCAGATCGTGGTGCGATTGGTTTGTTTACGGGTTTAACAGGGTCAATTATGACTGCTGCTGGTGCATACGGTATTGGTTGGGCAACGCATATTTGTGATGCTCAGCGTGACTCAGTATTAAATAAAGTAGTAAACATCGATTGGAGTCATTACCCAGCAGGTGATTTCCGTGCAATTGATGACACATTGAATAGCATGCATAGACCTGTAGGTCCTGGTCCATTACAAAATTCTTTAGATGTGATTCAAAGTGTTTGTCGTGGTGTTAATTTTGAACATGACTACGAATCAATTATTGGTTTAAGTGATGCGCGAAGTGATTGGTTACGTCAAGCAAGTGAAAACTTGCAAAAAGGCTCGCCAACAACGGCTGCATTAACGTGGTTATTGTGGCAATGGGGCAAGAAAATTCATTCTTGGAATGAAGTATTCGAACTAGAGCGTCAAATTTCAGATTGGAAAATTCGTCATCCAGACTTCGTTGAAGGCGTGCGTGCACGTTTGGTCGATAAAGATTTATCACCGGATTGGTACAAAGGTACAGATTTATCTCTAAAAGGAATTTTGGGTGAACATCCGCCTGTAACAACAATTGAAAGTTGGAATATTTTGCTGAAACATTACGGTGTAATTAGCTAATTTATGTCTGAAAAGTTTACAGATGAATATTGGATGCAGCAGGCGATAGCGCAGGCTGCACAAGCTGCTTCAATTGGGGAAATTCCCGTAGGTGCTATTATTGTCAGCCAAAATCAAATTATTGGTTCTGGCTTTAATGCCCCTATTTCTTTAAATGATCCGACTGCGCATGCTGAAATTGTTGCAATCCGACAAGCTTGTGAACAGATTAAAAATTATCGATTGCCTGAAGATGCAACGCTTTATGTTACGCTTGAACCATGCACAATGTGTGTGGGTGCTTTAATTCATTCTCGTATTCAACGTGTTGTTTTTGCAGCAACTGAACCCAAAGCGGGTTCTTTGCAAAGTGCGCGTCAACTATTAAATAGTGGTTATTACAATCATGTTTTTGAATTTGAAGCAGGGTGTTTGGCTGATGAGTGTTCTGCTCAATTATCTGCTTTTTTTAAAATGCGTCGAGAACAAAAACGACATTTAAAGAATTTAGAAAAAGAAGCAAATAAAACATAATAACTCACATTTTTTTTACAAGACAGATTTCAATTATTATTTGAGAGGGTGTTGTTATGGATTCAATATTAATTACAAAAGATTTTAACGCACCAATCGAACAAATATTTGAGTTGTTGTCAAAACATGATACTTACAATGTCGCATTTGCACCTATTCAAGTTGAACGTATAAAAGATGCATTAGATGTAAATCTTCCCGATGGAGTTGGATCTATTCGGAAATTGGGGCTGGGTAAGGTTAAGCCTTTGCAAGAGCAAATTACTTTATTGTTACCCAATGAGCGCATTGAATATAAAATTATTAAAAATCCACTAGTAAAACATCATATTGGAATTATCACATTTGAAGTGATTGAGGAACGCATCACCCGTGTAAATTACACTATTGAATTACAAATGAGATTACCATTTGTGAGTAAATTAATTCTTGCACAACTAAAATCTGGGATTAAACTAGGTTTCTCCAAACTCGCTAAAACTGTATAAGTTAAAAACGGAAATGCAATGACAGTTCAAATTATTACGATTGATGGTCCAAGTGGTTCAGGCAAGGGCACGCTTGCAGCAAAACTTGCTGAACATTATCAATTTCATCTTCTAGATTCAGGTGCGCTTTATCGTTTACTTGGATTGTCATTACGAAATAAGCAGTTGCTTGATCAATTGGATACGCAATTAGAGCAATGCGTACACATCGCGTCACAATTAAATATTCAATTTTTAACGACAGAGCAAGGCATAAAAGTTCTTTTAGATAATGAAGATGTATCCCAAGAAATTCGTACAGAAGAAGTAGGGGCTTTTGCATCTAAAGTGGCAGCAGTACCAGAGTTTAGAGCTGCATTGCTACAACGTCAGCGTAATTTTGCACAAGCACCAGGACTTGTTGCAGATGGTCGAGATATGGCAACTTCTATCTTTCCAGAAGCTCAAGCAAAAATATATTTGACTGCTTCTGCTCAGTCTAGAGCCGAGCGACGTGTAAATCAGTTGCAGGCTATGGGGCTAGATGTTAAAATAAGCGACATTTTAGCTAATATCATCGCTCGCGATAAACGAGATATGGAGCGAGAAGTCGCTCCACTCAAGCCCGCCGATGATGCGTACATCATTGATAGTTCTGAATTGAATATTGATGAAGTATTTAAGCTGATGACTACTTATGTAGATCAGCAGTTAGCCAAATAACTTAATATTATCAGCAAACGCATAGCTTGATCAGTCTTATATGGACTATGTAGATGCTTAATTAAACCGGCCTTGTCTGATCCAAGACCGCTGACTTTATCAGGTATATCATGACCGAATCTTTTGCAGCCCTCTTTGAAGAAAGCGAATTAAACTTTAACGTTGAAAAGGGTGCTGTCATCCAAGGCGTTGTAGTAAGCATCGACTCTGACTGGGTAACTGTTGACACTGGCCTTAAATCTGAAGGCGTTGTTGACCGTGCTGAATTCTTAAATGAACAACGTGAACTTGAAGTTCAAGTTGGCGACACTGTAGACGTTGTTGTTGAAGCTCTTGACAACGGTATGGGTCAAACAGTTCTTTCACGCGAAAAAGCTAAACGCGCTGAAACTTGGACTAAACTTGAAAAAATCTTTGAAGACGGCGAAATCGTTACTGGTGTTATCTCTGGTAAAGTTAAAGGCGGTTTCACTGTTGACATCGGTCCAGTACGTGCATTCCTTCCAGGTTCTTTAGTTGATACTCGTCCTATTCGTGATACTACTCACTTAGAAGGTAAAGAGTTAGAGTTTAAAGTAATCAAACTTGATGCTAAACGTAACAACGTTGTTGTATCTCGTCGTGCTGTTATGGAAGCTGAATCTTCAGCTGACCGTGAAGCTCTTCTTGCTCAGCTTGAAGAAGGTCAAACAGTTACAGGTACTATCAAGAACCTTACTGATTACGGCGCATTCGTTGACCTTGGCGGTATCGACGGTCTTCTTCACATCACTGATATGGCTTGGAAACGCATCAAGCATCCTTCAGAAGTTGTTGAAGTTGGTCAAGAAGTTACTGTTAAAGTACTTAAGTTTGACAAAGAACGTAACCGCGTATCTTTAGGTCTTAAGCAATTAGGCGAAGATCCATGGTTAGCGATCATGAACCGTTACCCTAAAGGTTCTATCGTTAAAGCTCGCGTAACTAACTTAACTGACTACGGCTGTTTCGCAGAAATCGCTGAAGGCGTTGAAGGTTTAGTACACGTTTCAGAAATGGATCACACTAACAAAAACATCCACCCATCTAAAGTAGTTCAGATTGGTGACGAAGTTGATGTTATGGTTCTTGAAGTTGATGAAGAACGTCGTCGTATTTCTCTTGGTATTAAACAAACTCGTGCTAACCCATGGGAAGAGTTCTCTAAAAACCATGATAAAGGCGAAAAAGTTTCAGGTACTATCAAGTCAATCACTGACTTCGGTATCTTCATCGGTTTACCTGGCGGTATCGATGGTTTAGTTCACTTATCTGATATTTCTTGGAACGAACAAGGCGAAGAAGCTATCCGTCGTTACAAGAAAGGTGACACTGTTGAAGCGGTTATCTTATCTGTAGATGCTGACGGCAACCGTATTAGCCTTGGTATCAAACAAATGAACAACGATCCGTTCAATGACTTCTTAGTTACTAACGAACGTGGTGCATTGGTTAAAGGTACTGTAACTGCTGTTGATGCTAAAGGCGCTACTATTAAGTTAGCTGACGAAGTTGAAGCGACTCTTAAAGCATCTGAAATCAACCGTGATCGCGTTGAAGATGCAACTAAGTTCCTTGAAGTTGGTCAAGAAGTAGAAGCTAAAATCATCAACGTTGACCGTAAGTCACGTGCTATCAACTTGTCTATCAAAGCGAAAGACGAAGCTGAAGAGAAAGAAGCTGTTGCAAACTTGAAAACTGCAGCGACTGGCTCTGACAATGGTCCTAAGACTATTGGTGATTTGATCAAAGCTCAAATGGGCAACTAAGTATTCGTTTAAAGGTATTATTAATGTAAATTAATTAATACTTTTTACACAAATACAATAAACGGTAGCGTAGTATTAACTTATTACGCTACCGTTTTGTATTTAAACAGGTTATTATCATAGGTATGCTAAAGTAGCTTGATAATTAAAGAGGTCGTAGATGACTAGCGAAGCACTTAATAAGTCTGACTTAATAGAACGTATTTCTCTTAAAAACCCACATTTGGCAGAGCCTTTGGTGGAAGAAGCTGTTAAAATAATGATCGATCAAATGATTGCATCTTTATCTTCAGACGATCGAATTGAAATTCGTGGTTTTGGCAGTTTCGCATTACATCACCGTGAGCCACGTGTTGGTCGTAACCCTAAAACTGGTAAGTCAGTAGAAGTTGCAGCTAAGGCTGTACCTCACTTTAAGCCAGGTAAAGCGTTGCGTGATGCAGTGAATGAATCTGCACAATAATAATATTTAACGGGGTATTTATGCGCTACGTATTAGTTGTAGTTTTACTTATACTATTTGGCTATTCGTTGGCAATTGTTCTGCAAAATAGTACTGAACTATCTGTAGATTTATTGTTTACGCAAGTACCGGCAATGCGCTTAGGATTGTTGTTATTACTAACGCTATCTATGGGTATTGTTTTGGGATTATTGCTTGGTGTTCAAATTTTCCGAGTATTCCAAAAAAGCTGGGAAATTAAACGCTTACGTAAAGACATAGATTATCTTCGTAAAGAGCAGATTCAAACTGCTCAACTGGCAGCCGCAGAAGCTGCAGCCAATAAACGACATGAAAAGACAGTTTTGGACATTCATAGTGATGATCGCCCAACTGGACTTTAATGTTGTAACCTAAAATTTGACATTATTTCATTTTAAAATGGAATAATGAGATTTTATTGAAATTAATCAAACACCCTTAGTAATCTGTAGGGTGTTTTTTTATGTGTGTAATTTTATAAAGAAGTGTAATTAAAATTAATTGCTTCATATATCTTCACTTTTAATTCTTTTGTTCAATAGTGAATAAGCCTTATAATGTACTTTCTTTTTGTCTGAACGATAGGTAAATCTCTTGAGTATCATTGTTGCATTAGATGCTAAAAGCCAATATGACGCATTAAAAATGGCAGAGCAGTTAGATCCTGCATTGTGTCGAGTAAAAGTTGGTAAAGAGTTATTTACACATGAAGGTTCAGGTGTTGTAAAAGCTTTACATGATTTGAATTTTGAAGTTTTTCTAGATTTAAAATTCCATGACATTCCAAATACAACTGCTCAAGCTGTATGTGCTGCCGCAGATATGGGTGTTTGGATGGTGAATGTGCACGCTTCTGGTGGTCGTAAGATGATGGAAACTTGCGTAGAGCGTTTAAAAGCAGGTAATTACAACACGCAATTAATTGCAGTAACTGTTTTGACATCTATGGGGCGTGAAGATCTTAAAGATATTGGTTTAGATATTGAACCATTTGAACAGGTAAAACGTCTTGCGTCTTTAACTAAAGATAGTGGCTTAGATGGTGTGGTGTGTTCAGCACAAGAAGCTAAAATGTTACGTGAAACTTTAGGTAAAGATTTTGCTTTGGTAACTCCAGGTATTCGCCCTGAAGGATCAAATGCAGATGATCAAAAGCGTATTGTGACACCTAAACAAGCAATGCTTGATGGTTCTACACATTTAGTTATTGGCCGTCCGATTACTAAATCTGAAAACCCTGGTCAGACTTTAAAAGATATTTTAGCAACGTTGTAGTCATCCCTTCAAAACTTCCTTTATAAAGAGAGGAGAAATCCCTCTTTATATAAGAGGGATTCAGGGAGATTAAATATGCTTTTAAAAATTAAATCGCTGCCAATACACTTACCGCAATTGGTGCAAGAATAGAAAGAATAAAACCACTAACCATTGCATGAGGAATGAAATTATTACCGCACGCTTGTTTCACCATAGGTAGTGTTGCATCCATTGAGGTTGCACCCGCAGATGCAATGGCAGATCTTGGATATTTCCAACCTAATGTGTACATCAATAAAATTGCAATAATTTCTCTAAATAAATCATTCATTAGTGCAATGCCTCCTAGTTCTGCATTACGTAATTCTGTAATCACAATGCCTGTCATGGAGTAAAATCCATAACCTTGAGAAAGCATAATCAAATCTTTTAACGCAATATTTTGAATAATTAGAATACTGAAACAAGCACCTAATAATGAGCCAATAATTGCCCCAATTGGAACGAGTAATATCTTCCAATTCATCCAAGATTTATCGAGTGGGGAGTATGCTAAATCTAAGCCAATTAAGAACATAAAAATAAGCAGTAAATACCACGAATTTAAATGGATGATTTGATCTATGCTTTGTAAGAGTGATGCGCTGAAATAGCCAGCAGCCAATGTAATAAGTGCATAACTAATATTCAGTAATGATTTTAAGAATAAATCTAAGGAGACTTTTCCGTGAGTTGATGTATATCCAACGAGTTTAAAAATAAGGTAGCAGCATATGAATGCACCCAAAGTTGTATTTAAGGAAAGTACAATTGCATTTTTTAATATAAGTTGTGGATGTGAAATTGTTTCAATAACTTGTGCAAATTCAAAGGCAATTACAAAAAGTAAAATGTAGGAAAAGTAGGGTAAAATTTTAAATGAAATTTTCTCTATAAGTTTTGGTATGCGGTGTGCACATAAAAAGCCAAGAGATAAACAAATGAATAATTGTGTGATGAGCCAAATAGATTGCATAAAAAAGGGTAGCTAAAAAATACCTGTCTATTATGCAGACTTAAAATTAATTTGTGCTCATCAATTACACAAAATTATTTTTTATACAGAAGACGATAATGACTTTGTTTGATTTTTTGTATTTCCTGCTTATATTTCCATGTATAAGTTGGCCATAAAGCGAAATTTTTACCGCCATCTTGTTGATACCAACTAACACATCCAGATTGCCAAATTGTATTATTAAATAATTTTTCAAGTTTTCTATTAAAGGCATCTTGAGCTTCATCTTTAATGACAAGCGCATCGCTATTCGTGATTTTAGTCATTTCTAGAGCTTGTAGAATATATTCAACTTGCGCTTCAATCATAAAAATAACTGAATTATGTGCGAGCAGGGTATTTGGTCCTAGTAGTTGAAATAAATTTGGAAAACCTTTTGTACAAATTCCAAAATAACTTTCTGCACCATCTTTCCATGCATTTTGAAGTGTTTGGCTATTTTCACCAAGACATTCGAAGTTTTTTAGATATATGCGTGGATCTGTAATAAAACCTGTACCAAATATTAAACAATCAATTTCATGTTCTTTTCCATCATGAGTAATGATGCTATTAGATGTAATCTCTTGAATTTTATCTGTAATAAGTTCAACATTTTCTTTGTTAAAAGTAGGGTAATACTTGTTTGAAATTAAGATGCGTTTGCATCCCATAATATAATCAGGAACAAGTTTATCCGCGATTTTGGGATCTTTAACTTGATATTTTAAATATGCTTTAGCAAGTTTCTGCGCATATTTCATAACATGTGGTTTAACAATGGGGACAACACGAGATTCATTAGACCAATATAAACGCGCTCGATGTAACTTTCTAATCCAATCGAATTTTTTAAATAATGTTTTTTCGATATTTAAATATTTTCTGTCATCACGTGGAATAACCCAAGCGGCTGTACGCTGAAAAACATAGAGGTGATTTACTTTGTCTGCAATTTCAGGAATGTATTGAATAGCACTTCCACCTGTACCAATTGATGCAACTTTTTTGTCAGTTAAATCGTACTGATGATTCCATTTTGCAGAATGGAAAATTTCACCTTTAAACTTTTCTAATCCTTTGATTGGTGGAATTTGGGGTACGTGTAATGGACCTGAAGCAAAAACAACAAATTGTGCAATAAGTGTTTCATTATTATTTAATGTTAAGTGCCATTCACATTCATCTTCACTGTATTTTGCAGCTAAAACTTCTGTATTGAATTGACCATATTTCTTTAAATCGAATTTTGTTACGACATTCTGAATATAAGCATAAATTTCAGGTGCTTCGGCATATCTTCTAGACCAATCTGCTTTTGGTGCAAAAGAAAGTGAATACATGTGTGATTGTACGTCGCAAGCTGCTCCAGGATACTGGTTTTCGCGCCATGTACCACCAACATCATTGGCTTTTTCTAGAATAATAAAGTCATGAATATTACTTTGAATTAGTCGAATGGCCATCGCGATTCCGCCAAAGCCAGAACCAATAATTGCAATTTTTGTTCTATTAATCACACGATATTCCTTTATTTATAAGTGCATTAATTGTTCATTTTTAGCATAAATGAAATTGATGTGAATGTCATATGATCTTAATGGCATAAAAATTGATAGTTTCGGCAATATGAAAGATAAAGGAAATAGAGTAAAAAATACAAAAGCCCTAATTTTGTTTTTACATGAAAAGATCAATTCTTAGTTTGTTGTATTTAATCCAGGGAATGCGTAAAGCAGGGATTAATGTCGACCAAAAACTAGAAAGAATTGGTTTAAATGAAAAGGCGTTAGATCCAAGTTCAATCATTCATCCAAGTTTGGAGCAAAGTGTTTTAGCTGCATTGGGTGAGGGGATTGCACCTGAGCAAGGTTTAATTATAGGTCAACAATATTCCTTGGCGGGTCATGGTCCTTTGCTTATGTTACTTGTTGCGAGTGACAATATTGAAAAAGTGCTTGAAAAAGGTGTGGAATATAGTCGCTTAACGCATTTAAATGGACATTTAGATGTTCAGTATTTTGAAAATAAGATTGCTTTACGCCTTAAGCCTTTAAATTTGGATACACAGTTAGGTTGTTTCTTAGCACATTGTGAAGTTTCAGGTACTTATCGTTTTATTTTGGATTTATTTAATATAATGGATGTAGAGTTGCCTTCAATTCAGGTCAGTTTGCCATTTAATTTTCCAGAAAATCCTGAATTAAAGCAAATGTATACAGATGTGTTTGGAGATGAGATAGCCTTTAATTCTGAACAGGCGATGTTCTATTTCGATCGAGAGATACTGCATAAGAAAATTATGTCTGCCGATCCTATTTCATTCAAGGCATATGAACAAAAATGTGAAAATGAATTGATGCGTTTAAGGGAAGTTGATAATAATCCATCGCTTATACAACGTGTTAAAGACTATTTAGAGCTTCAGCAGGGTACAATACCAAGCATGGCTGAAACCTCTAAAGCATTAAAAATACCTGAACGTACTTTGCGTCATCAGTTATGCCAAATGCAAACAAGTTATAAACAAATTCGTGAAGATGTCATTAAACAAAAAGCACTTACGTTAATTGAGTATCAGGAATATTCGATTGAAACAATTGCACATTTACTTGGTTATTCTGAACCTGCGGCATTTAATCATGCTTTTAAAAGATGGTTTGGTTACAGCCCACGGCAATATAAATAGCCTAAGTAAATTTATGCAAAAGTGTTATATAAAATACATGAGAATCTTCGTTATAATCCATCAGCCCCCAAATTAGCCTTGAAAAATATGTCAGATTTAAACTCAACAAATACAGCATTTAATCCAATGTCACCCGCAGAACGATATGCCAAAGCAATATCATCTGGGCAATTTATGCCTGATGAAGCTCAAGCTCAAGCTGTGCATGAGTTAGATCGAGTTTGGCAGGAATTAATCCAACGTTATAAAGCATCTAAAAAAGCATTTCGTCGCTTTAGAAAACAAGTACCACCTAAAGGTGTGTATATGTGGGGTGGTGTAGGACGTGGTAAAACATGGCTAATGGATCAATTCTACGATTCTGTTCCATTTCGTAGAAAAACACGCATGCATTTTCACCATTTTATGCAACATGTTCATAAAGAGCTAAATAAGCTTTCAGGGCAAAGAAACCCATTGGACTTGGTTGCAGACCAAATTTATAAAGATGCTGTGGTGATTTGTTTCGATGAATTTTTTGTATCAAACGTTACGGATGCAATGATTCTAAGCGATTTGTTCCAAAAATTATTCGCGCGCGGTGTTACCTTAATTGCGACATCAAATATTGCACCAGATGGCTTATACAAAAATGGTATCCATCGAGATCGTTTTATTCCAACAATTGAATTGGTAAAAATAAACTGCGTTATTTTGAATGTGGATGCAGGGGTGGATTATCGTTTACGCGTATTGAAACAGGCTCAATTGTTTAAATCACCATTAACACATGAACATAATTTATGGATGGCTCAGCGTTTCTCTGCCTTAACGCAAACACAAGCTCAGTCGCAAGAACCAATTATTATTAATAGCCGTACAGTTGAAACAATTAGTCATACTGAAGATGTATTGTGGTGTGAATACTCTGAACTTTGCTTGAAACCACGTAGCCCAGCCGATTTTATTGAAATTGCGAATGTCTACAATACTGTTCTAGTAAGTAATGTTCCGCATTTGAATGATGTATTGTCTGAAGGAACGCGACGCTTCATTTATTTGGTTGATGAATTCTATGATCGTGGTGTAAAACTCATCTTAACGTCTGAAGATTCTATTATTGATTTATATAATGGTGAAAAATTAGCCTTTGAAATTGAACGCACGCGTTCACGTTTATTAGAAATGCAATCAGATGAGTACCTAAATACTGCACATAAGCAGCTTTAAGATATATTAAAAGTAGATTAAAAAAGCATCCAATCTGGATGCTTTTTTATTGTATATTTTTGTTGAAGTGGTCGACAAGAATGGTTATTCATGGCTTAATCTTTGTTCATTTAGTTTAATGAACCCTAGACTTTGTATAGTTTTAAAACAAAAATCTGAACTTAAGTCTAATTTCGTCATAAAGAAAATTTATACATTATAAAAGAGTATTCAGGAGAATAATATTGTTGCATTTTTAATCAAGTAATTTATTTAAAATAAAGGTATCTATTTGATAATAAATGATGATTATTTCGCAATGTGATAATGCTATTCACTAAAGTATAAATGGGTATACTAGAAACTCTTGTATAAAAAGTAGCAATATCAGGAAAGACAATGACTGCACGTATTCAAAAAGGCAAGTTAGCAATTGCTAAAGAACTCTACGATTTTATCGAAAATGAAGCATTACCAGGTTCTGGTTTAAACAGTGAAACTTACTGGAAAAACTTTGAACAAGTTGTCGTTGATCTAAGTCCTAAAAATAAAGCATTGCTTGCAAAGCGCGATGACATTCAAGCTAAAATTGATGAATGGCACCGTAATAACAAATTTGAATTAGGAGCTTACAAAGCTTTCTTAACTGAAATTGGCTACTTATTACCAGAAGTAGAAGATTTTCAAATTACAACTGAAAATGTAGATGAAGAAATTGCAGTTTTAGCAGGTTCACAACTTGTTGTACCTGTGCGTAATGCACGCTACTGCTTAAATGCAGCAAATGCACGTTGGGGTTCTTTATACGATGCACTTTACGGTTTTGACGTAATTCCAGAAGATGGTGGTGCGGAAAAAGGTAAAGGCTATAACCCTGTTCGTGGCGAGAAAGTTATCGCTTTCGCTAAAAACTTCTTAAATGAAACTTTCCCATTAGCAACTGGCTCACATGCAGATGTGACTCAATATGCTGTTGATGGTAAAAAATTAGCTGTATCGTTAAAAGATGGCTCAACAACAACTTTAGCAAACGAAGCTCAGTTTGTTGGCTTTAATGGTGATGCATCTGCACCAAAAGAAATTATTCTATTGAATAATGGTTTGCATGTAATTGTTGAAGTTGATGCAACAAGCCCAATTGGTCAAGCAGATGCTGCTGGCGTAAAAGATCTTGTTCTTGAAGCTGCGGTAACAACAATTCAAGATTTAGAAGATTCTATTGCAGCTGTCGATGCGGAAGAGAAAGTAGAAGGCTACCGTAA
This sequence comes from Acinetobacter portensis, assembly GCF_023158935.1. Taxonomy (GTDB): domain Bacteria; phylum Pseudomonadota; class Gammaproteobacteria; order Pseudomonadales; family Moraxellaceae; genus Acinetobacter; species Acinetobacter faecalis. The sequence continues at coordinate 1,468,798 of NZ_CP096120.1, read as the reverse complement.
CTGGTTAGGCTTAATGAAAGGTACTTTGTCTGAATCTATTGAAAAGAACGGCAAAACAGTTACACGTACACTAAATAAAGATCGTACTTATACAGATTTAAGCGGTGGTGTAACGAAGCTTCATGGTCGCTCATTAATGCTTCTTCGTAATGTTGGTCATTTAATGACAAACCCTGCGATTCTTGTAGATGGTGCTGAAATCTACGAAGGTATTATGGATGCGTTAATTACTCCATTATTAACTTTTGCAGATATTAAAGGCGAAAACGAAAATAGAAACTCACGTAAAGGTTCTATGTATATCGTTAAGCCAAAAATGCATGGTCCAGAAGAAGTTGCGTTCGCGGTTGAATTATTCGAGCGTTCAGAGCAAGCACTTGGTTTACCTGCTAAAACATTAAAAATCGGTATTATGGATGAAGAGCGTCGTACATCTGTAAACTTGAAAAACTGTATTGCTGCTGCAAAAGATCGTACGATCTTTATTAATACAGGTTTTATGGATCGTACAGGTGATGAAATTCATACCTTTATGGAAGCTGGTCCATTTGTTCGTAAGACAGAAGTTAAAGCTCAAACTTGGTTCCCAGCTTACGAAAATCGTAACGTAATGATTGGTCTTCAGGCTGGTTTAAGTGGTAAAGCACAAATTGGTAAAGGCATGTGGCCAAAACCAGATATGCTTTTAGATATGTACAATACTAAAATTGAACATCCTGAAGCGGGTGCAAGCTGTGCATGGGTTCCATCACCATCTGGTGCTGTAATTCACGCAATTCACTACCATCAATGTAATGTTTCTGAACGTCAAAAAGAATTGCTAGAAACAGAAGCACTTTCTTTAGATGATTTGTTAACGCCACCATTGGCTACCAATACAAACTGGACTGCGGAAGAAAAAACAAAAGAACTTGAAAACAATCTTCAAGGTATTTTAGGTTATGTGGTTCGCTGGGTAGATTTAGGCGTAGGTTGTTCTAAAGTTCCAGACATCAACAACGTTGGTTTAATGGAAGACCGTGCAACTTTACGTATTTCTTCACAGCATGTAGCAAACTGGTTGCGTCACGGTGTGGTTACGAAAGAGCAGGTTGAAGAAGTAATGCAACGTATGGCTAAAATTGTGGATGAGCAAAATGCGAATGATCCACTATATACACCAATGGCGCCAAACTTTAATGGTTATGCCTACCAAGCTGCGTATGATTTAGTGTTTGAGGGCGGGGAGCAACCATCTGGTTACACAGAGCCACTTTTACATGCAGCGCGTTTAAAGTTAAAAGGTTACACAGGTGATTAATTTCATTTGATAGATAAAAAAGCCTCGTAAGAGGCTTTTTTATGTTCGAGATATACTAAAGTCAAGTTTTAGAAATTATTTGAAATTAAGGAGATTTAATTAACAATTGTAATTAATTTTAAAATTAGCGAGATAAGTTTTTAAAAATATGGCGTAAACATTCCATCATCTTTTCAATTTGTAGTGGTGTTAATCCATCAAATGATTGCTCTAAAACAACAGATGTTAAGTCGTTAATTTTATCGGTCATTTCAATCCCTTTTTCTGTAAGAATTACACGAGTGATACGAGCATCATCTTCACATGAATAAGTATGTACTAAACCTTCATCTTTTAAACGATAAACAATTTTAGTTGTTGTCGACATTTTAGATACAACCATATCTGAAAGATCAGAAACACTTGCATTAGGATTAGATTTTAAAGCCATTAGAATACGACGACGTGAGTTATCTAAACCATACTTTTTTAATGCATGATCCACTTGATTTACTTGTTTAGAGTAAACCTGTGCGATCCAATAATATGGAAATTGTTCTATTGTAAAATCTTCTGATGATGGTAAAAATTTTGAATATTTTTTGCTCATGATGTTGCCTTTATATTTGAATTGTTTTGTAGTTTTTAATATCTGAACATTTAATATTTTATGTGAAATTTCTCACCTTTTGCAATAGTTTATTAAAATATATAATTAACAAATAACCTTATATATTAGTGTGTTGAATTTAATGCATGTTTTCGCTGAAAAAAAATATATTTTAATTTGTGGTGAAAGTGTTATTTTTTACTTTCTTTATTACTAAATATTTAATCATAAGGTTAGTTCTTATCTCTTAAAGTATCAATGATTTACAAAATATTAAAAAAAATAAATTACAAATATCAAACTTTATGCATAATAGAGTTAATTATCGTTGAAAAGGTTTAAAAACATGGATCCCTCGCAGTGCGCAGGTCTTAATATGCAATTTCCAGCTAACCATACCGGAGTAATTTGCTAATGGAGTTTCTATTAGATCCGGGAATTTGGGTTGGTTTAATAACTCTAATAATTTTGGAAATCGTTCTTGGTATTGATAATTTAGTTTTTATTGCTATTTTGGCAGAAAAACTTCCACCAGAACAACGTGATAAAGCGCGTATTATTGGTCTTTCTTTAGCGTTAATTATGCGCTTGGGGCTTCTTTCTGTTATTGCATGGCTCGTTACCTTAACAAAACCAATTGTGGAATTTGCAGACTTGTCCTTCTCAGGGCGAGATTTAATTCTGTTGTTTGGTGGATTATTCTTGGTGTACAAAGCTGTCACAGAATTACATGAAAAAATTGAAGGTAAACTAGAAGTTAAGTCAACGTCAGAAGTGGTTTATGCTGGTTTTGGTATGGTTGTTGCGCAAATTGTTGTGCTTGATGCTGTTTTCTCACTCGATTCTGTAATTACTGCTATTGGTATGGTAGATAATATCTATGTAATGATGGCAGCTGTTACAATTGCGGTTATCGTGATGTTAATTGCATCTAAGCCACTTACATTATTTGTAAACAGACATCCTACAGTTGTTATTCTTTGTTTAAGCTTCCTTTTACTTATTGGTATTAGCTTAATTGCTGAAGGTTTTGGCTTCCATATTCCTAAAGGATACATTTACTCAGGTATTGGTGTTGCTATTTTAATTGAAGCATTCAACCAGTTCTCTAAGCGAAATGTTGTTAAGCATGAGTCTAAAATCCCACTGCGTCATCGTACAGCAGATTCAATTTTAAAATTGATGGGTGGACAAGTTGCAACTCAAGATGCTGATGGTCAGGTAAGTGAAGCGAAAGATACTTTTGCAGACGAAGAGCGTTATATGATTGGTGGTGTATTAACACTTGCTGAGCGTTCTGTTGCTTCTATTATGACGCCAAGAAGTCAAATTTCTTGGGTGAATTTAGATGATAGTCCAGAAGAAATTCGTGAAAAAATTCTATCTGTGCCACATAGCTTATTCCCAGTTTGTCGCGGTAGTTTAGATAAGGTTCTCAGTGTTGTTCGTGCGAAAGAATTGCTAGATGTTGTGGATGATCAAGAGCAGTTAAAAGACTTGATTAAACGTCATCGTCCAATCTACATTTTTGAAAAAATGAAAGTGATTGATGCAATTAATACTTTACGTACATCAAAAGGTTCATTGGTTCTTGTAAGTGATGAGTTTGGTGTTGTACAAGGTTTAGTATCTCCACTTGATGTTTTTGAAGCGATTGCGGGTGAATTCCCAGATGCCGATGAACAACTTGATTTAGTGAAGTTGGATGATACGACTTGGAAGGCAAGTGGTATGCTAGATGTTTACCAACTTGAACTTGAGTTGGGAATGTTGGATCTTGTTGAAGAAGATGCGGGCTACATTAGTGTTGCTGGCTTAATTCTTGAAAAGGTTGACGGTGAAGTTGAGGTAGGTACAGAGTTGAAATACCAAGGTATTCACTTTGAAGTTACTGAAATGGATTCGAATCGAATTAAGACCGTGATTATTCGTCACTAATAAGAAATTGAAAAAAAGCCTCACATAAGTGGTAATGCCAGTCAGTTAAGAAATTGACTGGCATTTTCTTGGATATTTTTGTGCTTTAATTTTCACTACTCGCGGACATTGCCTTTGCCTTTTTTCAGGTAATACAAATATTTTAGATTGTTCAAATAATTGCGCTAAATGTTTGGGTAGGTTTCCTGCTGATTCTAAAGGTGTGTGCCTTAAGATATTGATAATACTCATGGATGCAATATGGAAACTGATCCTTAAAGGACTCACCTTTGCATGTTCAGCGATAAACCTCATCTGTCTTCTTAAGATATTATATGCAATAAATACCCCCCACAATTCTTGATAGACCAAATCAGGTTGTTTGCTTCTTAAAATCCTTGCATCCTGTAAATCACTTTTAATTTCCCGATAACACATTTCTATTTCCCAACGCTGGATATAAAGCATTGCAAGGTCTTTGAATGGATAAACTTTAGAATCTGTTAATGATGTAATGTAACATCTTATTTTCCCTGCATATTCAACTTCAATTAAACGTGCTTCCCAATAGTCACCCAATGACGGATTTATCTTTTTTGCTCTTGCTGAAACAGGCATTTTGATCTGAAAGTCATGGGCCGCATTATGATGAATCACTTCATAACGCAGGTTGTCCTTTGCTCGCATCAACCAATGACTCTCTTCTGCCTGAGATTGCCAACTCACTAAAAAATCAGCAGAGAAGTAAGCACGATCAAATAGGGTAATACTGCGAACTGGTGCTTTTAATTGACTGGCTAAGGTTAATTCACCTTGATCCATACTGCCAATTTGGGCATCAATCATTTCATGTGTATTGGTATTCACTAGGCAAGTCGCTCTGACTTGTGGGTAAGGGGCAGCTGCTGTTTTGCCTTTGGATGAACCAAAGTGCTTAAAGTTTTCTTCTGTATGAGGCATAGACCAAACCACACCATCTACAGCACAAACGCATAGACCGTGAAAGTTGCTATATTGTTGTTGTGAGTCTTTAAACCATGCCTGACTTAATGTCGAAAATAAAGCACTCATGGGTTCTAATCCTAAGCGCTGTCTTGCTTGTACGGATGCACTCGGTACACAGTATTCTGCCGTACCGAAAACAAGTTGCAATTGTTGAACCACATACCAAATCGGCTGATTTCGAAATAGAGCAAGTCCGATCACCAGCCAAACAACATGTTCAGCAGGCAGTTTTCTTTTTCGAATTGATGCTTTACCTGTTTGGTTTAAGCAATCTTCAATCCAGTTTAAATCAATCAATTCACTGAATTGTGAAAGTGAAGGTAGGGTTTGTTTTAATGTTAAATCTAGATTCTGAGATAAATTCATAAAAAAAGAGCGTATTTACATACGCTCTTTTTACAGCATTTTAACTTTTTTTGCTTAACTGACTGGCATTACACATAAGTGGGGCTTTTTTGTATGTAAAAAGATAAGAAAAAAGTTTACTTATTCATTTATGTTTAGCTCATTTTCAATAATTGACCATAAATTTTGATGTGATCTTTTAAACATGAGCATGTGACCAATCGCTTTATGATTATATGTTTGAGGATTGAGTCTAATTAAATTGGTTTGGCTATTTGGGTATAAGCGAAGGAGATCTTTAACATTTTCTTCAGTTGCAATTTCATCATCTGAAGCCCAAATTGCTGTAATGGGTGTTGTGATTTTTTCATGAAAATTATCTGTAATATTGACTGAGTTTCCAATCGCATTAAGAATATATCCAGGTTTGCTACAAAATTGTGCCCATTGTTTTGCAACATCTCTAGGTAAGTTTTCACCCATGCCAATCATATTGGTTGGGCCATAACCAAGTGTAAATCTTGCTAAAGGAAAAATGCCTTTAAACATAATAGGTGCAAGAATTTTTGTACGTCCTTTTAAGCCTTTTATATGTCCTGTAGAGCCTGCCACAGCAACAACTTTAGCAACTTTTTCATAGTTTGGCGTAATACCCAAAAGTTGCCCGCCCGCACTATGTCCTAAAATAATAACTTTGCTCGATTTGGTTTTAGCTAAAAGTGTTTCAATTGCAGCAGGAATATCTAATTGTCCCCATTGCACAATACTTGCTTTTGAATCTTGAATTCGACCGTGAAGAGAATCTCCAATACCTCTAAAGTCAAAACTAAGCACGTTATAGCCTTGTTCGCTTAACCATTGTGCAAAGGAATGATAAAAGCCTTTTGTGATACCTGTAGCAGGGCAAATAAGAATAGGGTATTTGTGATTTGTGTTTTTTTGGGAAGAGTAAAACTGTCCCGATAAAATATAACGATCTTTGCATTCTATTTGAATATTTTCACATGTGCTCATAAGAAGTCATCATTGAATGTTATGAATTATAAGTAATGTACAGAAATTCTATAAAGATATTCAGTGATATTTTTGACCACGAGGTCAATAATTAGATTTTTTTAAAATTAAAAGAGATATGATTTTTTATGTTGAGTGAGTTCTTATTTTTATTCTGACTTTGAAGATGGATGTCTAGCATCCACCTTCTAGTCTAAAGCTTTATATTTTTCAGTTTTACGGCATTGGTGATCGACAAGATTCCAAATTGCAAAAGCAATTGACATAACAAAAGCATAAACAAAGAGTTCTGGTTTTAGGTTACCTTGAATAAAACCATAAATAGTGAGCATAATCATAATAGCTAAAGTTGTGCTTACATAAGTCACTATATGCTTGGTTTTCATAGTATTAGTGAAAACTTCTTTATTGAAGTGTAGCGATAACATCTCTATCCCTCCTTCGGGTTTTAATTAATTCATAGTATTCTAATTGGTTATTTAGTTATTAGTTGTACGCTGTATTTCAAGCTATTTCAATGGTTGATCGTGCTATTTAAACAATAAATATCTATTAAATTGTAAAATGACAATAAAAACTCACTTTTTATTCAATAAGTACACATAATCAACTATATATTTATAAATCTAAGCTTAAAATTTAGCCATATCTATTAGATTAAAGTATTGGTTTTTGGCTTTAATGGATGATTTGGATTGTGATCTATAAACAATAAATGCCTGTTTGGGTAAAACGAGACAATTATTGGTTACATGAAAAATAGTATTTGGGTAAAACACCATTTTTAGAACAAGAGTTAAAATTGCTTATTTTTTAACTTTGTCGATCACAATACAAATAACCAATACACATAACGATGGAATTAGCCATGCTAGGTTTTGTGCGCTTAAAGGTAAATGTGTAATAGCGTCAGGAAGGAATTTTTCTAATCCGGCAACTTTTAAACCATCAACAATACCGAAAACTAAAGCTACTGCTGTTACTGGTGTAATTACGCGTGATGGATTGTTGAAGAACTTCCAGCAGAATCCAAGAAGAATAACCACAATAGCAGGTGGATAAATTGCACTTAATACAGGTACAGAGAAAGCAATTAATTTTGTTAAACCAAGGTTTGAAATAACAAAAGAGAAGCCAACTAAAAGGAATACCCATTTTTTGTAGCTAAGTTTGGTAATTTGTGAGAAGTATTCAGCACAAGCACAGGTAAGGCCAATTGCAGTTACCATACATGCAATAAAGATCATGCCACTTAGGAAAATTGAACCAAAGTCACCAAATGCGTGTTGTACATAAGCATGTAAAATTACCGCGCCATTGGCAGCATTTGCAGCAACATCATGACTACCTAAGCCTAGTTTAAATAAGCTTAAATAAACTAATGTTAAGCCAATAGCAGAAATTAAGCTGGCAATAATAGCGTAGCGAGTAGTTAGTTTTGCATCAGTTACACCACGTGAACGGATTGCATTAATAATCACAATACCAAACACCAATGCGCCCAAAGTATCCATGGTTAAGTAACCATTTACAAAACCTTCCGAAACTGGGCTATTTACATAGTTACCAATTGCAGGAGAAATGCTACCTGTTGGAATAAAGCATGCAGCAATACCTAAAATAGCTAAAGATAAGATTTTTAATGGTGATAAGAAATAACCAATCGTATCTAAAATTTTATTTGGGTATAGCGAAACAAGCGTTACGAGTGAAAAATAAATTGCACTGTAAATTAGTAGGCTTGAAGCGCTTGTACCAAAATAAGAAGAGAAGCCAATTTCATATGAAACTGTTGCAGTACGTGGTGTAGCAAATAATGGTCCAACAGCAAGATAACAAGAAATTGTCAGAATTAAACTTGCTACTTTACCAAGCGGTGAGCTTAGTTTTTGAATTGAGCCTTCTACACGAGATAAAGCAATAATTGTAATAACAGGTAAGCCAACAGCAGTGATTAAGAAACCAAAAGCAGCTAACCAAACGTGTTCACCAGCTTGTTGAGCCACAATAGGTGGAAAGATAATATTGCCTGCACCGATAAATAGTGCAAAAGTCATAAAACCTAAAGCAATAATATCCCGTGTACGTAAATTCGTCATGGAAGAGATAGGTTTTTAAGAAAAATGGCGATTTTAGAGCAATAAAGTCTTATTTTCTAATCGAAAAATGACGGTATATGGGTATTTTGAATATGTGAAATTTAAAATTAAACTATAAATAAAAAATCATTCAATTTATAGTTATGATTTTAAAGTATTAATTAAGTGCATTTGAATATAATTAAGAAAAACATTACAAATAAGTATAATTTAATTTTTTTGTAAAAATTGGTTAAGTGTTCAAAAAATCAACCTTGATAGGTATTTGTAAAATGGAGCGAGCCCTTACATGCTTATTTAAAAGGTTTATAATAAATATTTATATAATTTTGGACATAAAGAAATGCGAGCTTCCGCTGTTAAAATTAAAACTGAGCAAGATATAGAAAAGTTGCGTATTTCTGGAAGGCTTGCTGCACAAGTTTTAGCGATGATAGGAGAATACGTAAAGCCTGGTGTCACAACTGAATATTTAGATGATATTTGTAATGATTTTATTGTAAACACCTTACAAGTCACACCTGCAAACGTGGGCTATTATGGTTATACAAAAACAACCTGTATTTCTGTAAACGAAGTCGTTTGTCATGGTATTCCATCTTCAACAAAAGTTTTACAAGATGGTGATATTGTTAATATTGATGTTGCTATTATTAAAGATGGCTACTTTGGCGATACCAGTCGTATGTATTATGTGGGTGATGTTTCGCCTGCGGCTAAAAAATTATGTGATACCACTTATGAAGCAATGGTTGCAGGTATTCATGCGGTTAAACCTGGTGCAACTTTAGGTGATATTGGATTTGCAATTCAATCTGTTGCGCATAGAGATGGTTATACGGTTGTGCGTGAGTATTGCGGGCATGGCATTGGTACAACGTATCATGAACAGCCAAGTGTTCTGCATTATGGAAAAGCAGGTCAGGGCATGGTGCTTAAAAAAGGAATGGTCTTTACTATTGAGCCAATGATTAATGCGGGTAAAGCAGGAATTAAAGAGCTTAAAGATGGTTGGACGGTTGTGACCAAAGATAAATCATTGTCTGCTCAATGGGAGCATATGGTTGCTGTGACTGAGACAGGTTTTGAGTTATTGACGCCATGGCCTGAAGGTGTGGGTTCGTATCCTGAAATTTAACAGATAAAATTATAATAGTAATGTAAAAAGCCCATGATATTTATGGGCTTTTTATTTCTTAGATTCTTAAATTAGCTTGAGTGATTTAGTGTTTACTTAATTGTTCAACTAAATAATCAATGAATACACGAACAGCAGGTAGCAAGCCACGCTTAGAAGGATAAACTGCATGGAAAATACCATGTTGAGCTTTCCAGTCTGGTAATACACGAACAAGTTTCCCGCTTTGTAAATAGTCATTTGCAATCGTATCTGGCAATAAAGCGACACCACAATTTTGACTAGTGAGCTGTGCAAGCATGAGTAAATCTGAACCCATAATGGTTGGGTTTACTTTAATTTTTTTTTGCTCATTTTGGTTGTTATGCACGGTAATGTATTGATCTACATGCTCATCAGCCATGCTTAAAATTTGATGTTGTGCTAAATCTTCAGGTGTTTTTAGTTCCCCAAATTGATTTAAATAAGCTTGGGTTGCAAATAAATGTTGTTCAATATTGGCGAAGCGACGCAGTACTAAACTAGGATCATCATCTAAACTTGAGCGCACGCGTAAAGCAATATCAAATCCTTCATTTACAATATCTACTCTGCGGTTTGTTACCATCATTTGTAGTTTAATTTCAGGATACTTTTTGAGGAAATTTGGCAAGATTTTTGCCATTTCATTTTGTGCGATAGTGACAGGAACACTAATTTTAATAACACCACGTGGTTGAGTGCTTAAATGGTCAACTAAGTCGTGTGCTGCTTGTGCTGCATTAAGCATGACTTGAGCATGGCGATAAATATTCATGCCAATGTCAGTAACAGCAAAATGCCGTGAACTTCGTTGAATAAGACGAACACCTAAACGCTCTTCAAGATTGTAAACCCTGCGACTTAGTTTAGATTTTGGAATATCGGTTGCTCTTTCAGCCGCGCTAAATCCACCGTGTTCTACGACCATAGCAAAGCAAAAAAAATCATCTAAATCTGTGAGCATTTTTAATATTCTCTTTATGCAACAATAAGCCTATTAAATTTTTATTGTTCTATAAAGTCAATTTTAAATTCTCTGTACACGACAAAAATAGATAACTCATTGAAATAATGTCACAATAATTGTTTTCTAACGACGAATACTATGACACATCTCAATGAGTTATATCTTATCTTAAACAAATCTCTAAAATGGAACAAGTCACATTTAAAGTGCTTTGCGCTCATCATGCTTGTGATTATTTTAAAGCAAACATGTAATCTTTCTTCTGCATCTAAAGCCTTGCCCATCAAGTGTTTACCACAATCATTTTATCGACGTATGCAGCGCTTCTTTGCAGGTCAGTATTTTGATTATCGTCAAATTTCTCAGTTGATTTTCAATATGTTTTCATTCGACCAAGTGCAACTGACTTTAGATAGAACCAATTGGAAATGGGGAAAACGAAATATTAATATCCTGATGCTCGCAATCGTTTATCGTGGAATAGCGATACCTATCCTTTGGACATTGCTTAATAAACGTGGAAATTCAGATACGAAAGAGCGTATTGCTTTGATTCAACGCTTTATAGCCATTTTTGGTAAAGACCGTATTGTGAATGTGTTCGCAGACAGAGAGTTTATCGGTGAGCAGTGGTTTACATGGTTAATTGAACAAGACATCAACTTCTGCATTCGTGTTAAAAAAACTTCATTGTCACCAATCATTTAGGAAAGAATCATAAAATTAGTGATTTATTTCGCCATCTTAAAGTTGGTCAAATTGAATGTCGTAAACGACGGATTTTGGTTGGTCGGGTGAAACTATATATAAGTGCACTACAGTTAGAAAATGGAGAGCTTTTACTCGTCGTTTCTCCTCAGTTTAATGCCAATGCTATTCAGGATTATGCATTACGCTGGGAAATTGAAACCTTATTCAGTTGTCTCAAAGGACGCGGGTTTAATCTTGAAAATACGCGCTTGACAGACCCTAGACGAGTGAAAAAATTGATTGCGGTGTTAGCTATAAGCTTCTGTTGGTGTTACTTAACGGGTGAATGGCAACATAATCAAAAAAAAGCGATAAAAATAAAGAAGCATGGACGACTCTCAATGAGTTTATTTCGCTATGGTTTAGACTATGTTCAAATGGCGATTCAGCGTTTAATTGGTTTTGGGAAAAAAGAAGAGTTTAAGGAAATTTTGGCAATTTTAAGAAAGCAGAATCCTGATAGGATAAGGGTTCTGTGAAATTTGTCGTGTACAGAGTTTTAAATTAGTAAATTTATTAAATTTTTAATGATTTATTAATAAGCTAAATGTAATAAAACTGAAAAATTATGTTTTAAATTAGTATGTTTTAAATAGTTTTATTTGTTGCATGATTTATAACTCATTAATATGCCTGTTCTCCTTTATTTGTGATATTTAAGATGCATTACACAGCAGATCAAACACTAGCAATTTTAATTGAGGGCAACCGAAAATTTAGTTCAGGTACTATTGCTGTTCAAAGCTTTCAAGATGCTCAGCAGATTATGCAAGCTGATCAAAAGCCAATTGCTGTAATTTTAAGTTGTGCAGATTCACGTGTGTTGCCAGAACAGATTTTTTCACAAGGTATTGGTGATATTTTTGTGATTCGTGTGGCGGGGAATATTGCTAAGCCTTCGCAAATAGGCAGTATTGAATATGCTGTTAAGCAGTATGATATTCCACTTGTGGTTGTATTGGGGCACAGTGATTGTGGTGCAATCGCATCAACGATTAATGCATGTCGTGATCCGAATAAAGTTTTACCTGAAAATTTACAGCAAATTGTTGATGATATTAAACCGACTGTTATTGAAGTTTATGAAAATAACAAAACAGCAGCGTTAGATGAAATTTCAACTTTAGCAATTAAAGAAAATGCTGTGAATATTGTGAGTGAATTATGTGAAGATTCTTCATTCTTAAAGCAACGTGTAGATAGCGGAGATTTAAAAATTGTGGCAGCGAAATTTAATATGGAAAGTGCTGTTGTAGAATTCTTTGATTAAGTTTTTGTGCTTATTCTTTTATAATATTGCATATATTAATTTCTACTGTGGCGAAAATGGCTTATCAACTTATTCAAACCGATATTACTGCAATAGATAATATTGTATGTCCACATTGTCAGCATGCTGTAGTTGATTGGTCTGAAGAGCAATATGTTCAGCCGTGTGAACATGTATTGTTTATTGCAATGGATTTAGGCTTTGAATATATTTCTGATGAGTTTGAGCAAAGTATGTCACGTAGTGTTGATGAAATTCATGCACATGATGATCAGCTCAATATGTTTGAAGAATTAACTCAAACAAGTTATCCAAATTATCTGATTTATCGAAGTGATTTGGGCGCTCAAAACCTTTCTCGATATGTTGGTTTTATTCAGGTTTAAGTTTTAGTCATTCTGTATTAAAAGAATGTAATAAAAAAGCTCCATAAAGGAGCTTTTTTATTTTTAGACTTTGTAGTTAATTAGGTGTTTCAATTTCTTCTTCAACTTCATCATCTACAGTATCCATGCCCAATTCTTTTAGTTTGCGTGTAAGTGTATTTCGCCCCCAACCTAAAAGTTCAGCGGCATGGCGTTTACGACCACGTGTTTGTTGTAGAGCGGCATTAATCAGTGAGCGTTCAAACATTGGAATCGCAATGTCTAAAATCTTCATTTCACCATTTTGAAGTTTTTGTCCTGCCCATTGACCAAGTAATTCATCCCAATGATGAATGGTGATGCGTTCAATATTTGGAGGAATTTCACCTTCAGGTATTTTGCTTAATGGAATTTGTTTAAGTTCAGAAGGTAAGTCTTCAGGATAAACTTCACGACCTGTAATCATGACAGTTAACCAACGACAGGTATTTTCAAGTTGTCGAACGTTACCCGGCCAAGGTAGTTTTTGAATATATTCTTGCGTTTCTTGACGTAAGATTTTCGGGCTTACACCAAGTTCTTTGCCTGCGCGAGCAAGAAAATGTTGTGCAAGCATTGGAATATCTTCACTACGATGTGCAAGTTTTGGAATGTGAATGCGAATCACATTTAGGCGGTGATATAAGTCTTCACGGAAACGTCCATCATGCACTAATTTTTCTAAGTCTTGGTGTGTTGCTGCAACAATTCGAACATCAACTTTAACAGGAATATGTCCACCTACACGGTAGAACTCACCATCTGCTAAAACACGAAGTAAACGTGTTTGCGTTTCAAATGGCATATCACCAATTTCATCTAAAAATAGTGTGCCTCCATTAGCTTGTTCGAAACGACCTTGACGTTGTGTATTTGCACCTGTAAATGCGCCTTTTTCATGTCCAAATAACTCAGTTTCAATGAGGTCTTTTGGAATAGCCGCCATGTTTAAAGCAATAAATGGCTTGCTACTACGTGGAGAGTGGCGATGAAGCGCATGTGCCACAAGCTCTTTACCTGTTCCAGATTCACCATTAATTAAAACCGTAATGTGAGACTGAGATAAACGACCAATCGCTCGGAAAACTTCCTGCATTGCAGGAGATTCACCAATAATTTCAGTGGACTGAATAGGTGGAGCTGTTTTTGCAGATTCTTGTTGCTGTAATTTAGTAATATGCAAAATTGCACGATTGACTAAAGCCAAAGCTTCATCAATATCAAAAGGTTTTGGAAGATATTCAAAAGCACCCGTTTGATAGCTTGAAACAGCAGACTCTAAATCTGAATGCGCCGTCATAATAATGACAGGAAGGTCGGGGAAGTTTGCTTTTACTTTTCCTAAGAAAGTAAGACCGTCAATACCCGGCATACGTATGTCAGTTAAAATGACATCAGGTGCTTCTAATGTGAGTTGATCTAAAGCCGATTGAGCTTCTTCGAAACTGGTAACATCGAAACCTTCTTCTCTAAATGTTTTTTCTAGTACCCAGCGCATGGCGCGATCGTCATCAATTACCCATATTTTATTTCGCGACATGATTCGACTCCCAAGGTAAATATAAGCTAAAAATTGTTTTTCCAGGAACTGATTGGCATTCAATCATTCCGTTATGTTGGTGCATTATGTTTTGCGCAATACTTAAACCAAGACCTGTACCTTTAGCACGTCCTGTAACTAATGGATAAAACACAGATTCTAAAATATCTTCAGGTACACCAGGCCCGTTATCTTCAATGTCAATACGAACAGCAGATCTGTTTAATACGCTGTTGATCGTAACTAAGCGTTGAATTCTTGTTCTAAAAATAAGTTCAGGCTGATGATCGACAAAGAACTCTTTATTTTCTGTGATTGCTTGTACCGCATTTGCGCCAATATTCAGCATGACCTGAATCAGTTGATCTCGATCTGCAAATACTTCAGGTAATGAAAGGTCGTAATCACGTGTAATTTTAATTTTCTTTTTGGTTTGATTGGCAATAAGCGAGCGAACACGTTCTAAAGGCTCATGTACATTTGTAAGTTCATAACTTGGTAAAAGACGCGAACCTAACATGCTATCTGCAAGTGTACGTAAACGATCAACTTCATTAATAATAATGTCAGTAAATTCTGCGTATTGTGGATCGTTTAAACTGCGCGCCAATAATTGAGTCGCACCGCGAATTCCTGCAAGCGGATTTTTAATTTCATGTGCAACACCACGTATAAGCTGACGTGCCACTTGATGTTGCTGAATTAAGTTTTCTTCTTTTGAAATTTTTAACATTCGATCAATTGGGTTTAACTCAATTAAAAGCAAAGGATGATAACTTTTTGCGTAATTTAGTTGAGATACAGAATAATCGACATGAATATCTTTGAAATTCACACTAATTGTTGCTTCACGACGTGTATAAGGTTGCCCTGTACGCATTGAGTTATTTAAAGCTTCTTCTGTATTAAACTCATCGCTAGGAACATGCAATAAATTCAGAACAGGCTGACCCACCGCACGCAATAAACTAATATCAAACAAAGCTTCGCAAGATGAATTGAGATAAAAAATATTAAGATTACTGTCGACAAGTAGAATGGCTGTTGCCAAGTTGTCTACCAACAAACGATAGTCGATCGTTGAGTCTTGATCCATTTGTTATAAAATCCTATTTGAATAACGCATAAGCATCTTCGTAAAGCAATAATTTTGAATAAAGAACATAAGTTGAGCCAAATGATTGCAACATCTGCGCCAACTTATTCAAAAAGGGCATAATTTGTTGCTATAAAAGCAAAATTGCCCTGAAATTGTTCTAATCTAAAGAGATATAGCGGATAGAGAAACTAATGTAAATAGTGGTTGCACAATTATGGTGCATGTGTCGTTATATGCTTATTTTTATGGCTGTATTTTGGTGCGACATGTAAAGAGTAGGCTTTATAACTATTTTTCTCTTTAGAAAAGACATACAATATGCGCATTCTAGTGGAGCGCAGATTCATGAAATCCCCCAAAGTCGGTTTTGTTTCTTTAGGTTGTCCTAAGGCATTGGTAGATTCCGAACGAATTTTAACTCAGTTGAAGACTGAAGGTTATGATGTAGCGTCAGATTATGACGGTGCGGATTTAGTTGTTGTAAATACCTGTGGTTTTATTGAATCTGCAGTACAAGAGTCTTTAGACGCAATTGGCGAAGCCATGAGCGCAAATGGTCGTGTTATTGTGACGGGCTGTTTAGGTAAAGACGAAGACAAAATTCGCCAAATGCATCCAAATGTATTGAAAGTGACAGGTGCGGCGGCATATCAAGAAGTGATGGAAGCTGTGCACGAATATGTGCCTGAGCCACCAAAACACAATCCATTTATTGATTTAGTTCCAGAGCAAGGTATTCGTCTTACGCCAAAACATTATGCTTATTTGAAAATTTCAGAAGGCTGCAACCATCGTTGTACGTTCTGTATTATTCCAAGTATGCGTGGTGATTTGGTTTCTCGTCCTGTTGGTTCTGTATTAAGCGAAGCACAAGCATTGAAAAATGCAGGTGTAAAAGAAGTATTAGTTATCTCCCAAGATACTTCAGCTTATGGTTTAGATACTAAATACAAACTAGATTTCTGGAATGGTCAGCCTGTTAAGACTAAATTCTTCGACATGTGTGAAGCTTTAGGTCGGTTGGGTATTTGGGTTCGTTTACATTATGTATACCCATATCCACACGTAGATGCTGTTATTGATTTAATGGCACAAGGTAAAATTTTGCCTTACTTGGATATTCCATTCCAACATGCAAGTCCAAAAATATTGAAGCTTATGAAGCGACCTGCTCATAGTGAAAATACTTTAGATCGTTTAAAAGTTTGGCGTGAAAAATGCCCTGATCTTGTTCTTCGTTCAACATTTGTTGTGGGCTTCCCAGGTGAAACTGAAGAAGATTTCCAAATGTTATTGGATTGGTTGAAAGTAGCACAATTAGATCGAGTGGGGTGCTTTACCTATTCACCTGTAGAAGGTGCAACGGCAAACGACTTACCAGATCACGTGCCTGAAGAAATCAAACAAGAGCGTTATGAGCGTTTCATGCAAGTTCAGCAAGAAATTTCAGCAGCTAAACTTCAAAAACGTATTGGTCAAACTATGACTGTACTTGTAGATGATTTGGAAGAAGAATTCCCAGTTGCTGTCGCGCGTTCTTATGCCGATGCACCTGAAATTGATGGTAATGTGTTCGTTGAAGATATCGACAAATCACAAATCAAAGCAGGTGATTTACTTGAAGTCGAAATTACAGATGCAGACGAATACGATTTGTTTGCTAAATTGATTCGCGTCAAATCTGCTTAAAAGTTAAATATATAAAAAATAGTTTGTAGAGAATTGGAGCTTTTTATGATGTTGGATTCAAAAAAACCACGTTATGAACGTATCTTATTAAAGCTATCAGGTGAAGCACTTGCTGGTAATAAAGATATGGGTATCGATGCACAAGTGCTCGATCAAATGTCATTATCAATTGCTCACTTGGTTGGTTTAGGTGTGCAAGTTGGTATTGTTGTTGGTGGTGGTAATTTATACCGTGGTAGCCAATTGCAAAAAGATGGTTTAGTTGGTCGTGTAACTGGCGATCAAATGGGTATGCTTGCAACTGTAATGAATGGTTTAGCATTACGTGATGCATTGGTACGCCGTAACATCAAAACACGTTTAATGTCTGCTTTGCCAATTGGTGCTGTTGTTGAACAGTATTCAAGCCGTGATGCAATTCGTCATTTAACACAAGGCGAAGTATGTGTATTTGTTGCGGGTACGGGTAATCCGTTCTTTACAACAGATACAGCTGCATGTTTACGTGGTATTGAGATTGAAGCCAATTTAATCTTGAAAGCGACAAAAGTTGATGGCGTATATAACAAAGATCCAAGTAAATACGAAGATGCAGTTAAATACGACGCTTTAACATTTGACCAAGTGTTAGATGAGAAACTAGGTGTGATGGATTTAACAGCAATTTGCTTATGTCGTGATCATAATGTACCACTTCAAGTGTTCGATATGAATAAATCTGGTTCTCTACTCTCGGTTGTAATGGGCGAAAAAGAAGGTACTCACGTTACTAACTAATGTACGTGAGCCTGAAAGCTCTTTATACTACAAGCTATTTTTAAATTACATCTTTGAAGAATTTAGTAAGGAAGATCATATGATTAACGATCTTAAAAAAGACGGCGAACAACGCATGCATAAGACGCTTGAGTCTTTAGAACAAGGTTTCGCTAAAGTGCGTACAGGTCGCGCGCATCCATCAATTCTAAATGGTGTAATGGTGCCTTATTATGGTTCAGACGTACCTTTGAACCAAGTTGCTAATGTGGGTGTGGAAGATTCACGTACATTATTGGTTCAACCATTTGAACGTACAATGGTTTCAGCAATTGATAAAGCAATCCGTGAATCTGACTTGGGCTTAAACCCAATTACAGCAGATGCGATTCGTGTACCACTTCCAGCATTAACTGCAGAAACACGTAAAGACATGCAGAAAGTTGCACGTGCAGAAGCTGAACATGCAAAAGTTGCTCTACGTAACATTCGTCGTGATATTTTGGGTGATGTAAAAGCATTGTTGAAAGAAAAAGAAATTTCTGAAGATGATGAGCGCCGTGCGGGTGATGACGTTCAAAAAATGACAGATAAATTCGTAGCAGAAGTAGATTCACGCTTAGCTGCGAAAGAAGCAGAATTAATGAAGGTCTAATTAAATGACCCTAGTTGAAGACTGTTTATATCTTCCGAAACATGTTGCCGTCATTATGGACGGCAACAATCGTTTTGCAAAAAAAAATCAATTGGATACAGGTAGTGGACACCGTGAAGGTAAAAATGTCCTAGACCCAATTGTTGAGCATTGCCGTAAAAGAAATATTAAGGCACTCACCGTTTTTGCTTTTTCGAGTGAAAATTGGAACCGTCCTCAATTTGAGGTGGATTTACTCATGCAGTTGTTGGAAGACACAATTCTTGAGCAAATACCTCGGATGGAGGAATTCAACATTGCATTACGTTTTATAGGAGATCGCTCTCGTTTATCTCCAAAATTGCGTGACCTTATGTTGCAAGCTGAAGAAAGGACTGCTAAGTTCGACAGTATGACTTTAACTATTGCGATTAGTTATGGTGGTATGTGGGATATGGCGCAAGCTGCAAAGCAGATTGCCTTAGATGTTCAAAATGAAAAATTAAAAATAAATGACATTGATGCAGACCTATTTGGTCAGTATGTGAGTTTAAGTGATTTGCCTGCGGTGGATTTACTCATTCGCACAGGCGGTGATTATCGTTTATCTAATTTCTTATTGTGGCAAGCAGCATATGCTGAATTGTATTTCACCAAAACATTATGGCCTGAATTTACTGTCGAAGAGTTTGATCTCGCGATTGCTGAATTTGTAAGTCGTGAACGTCGTTTTGGTAAAACATCAGAGCAAGTTAAACAAAAGAATATTGAGAATTAATACATGTTAGAGCGGATTATTACCGCATTAGTTTTGGTTGCTGTGGTTTTGAGTTGTATGTTTGCAACGCAATCACACTATCCAATGCTTATGCTGATGATTGTTGCTGCTGGGGTTGCTGGGTATGAGTGGTTTAAGCTTATGCCAAAGCGCTCAGTAAATGTAATTAAACCACTTGCTTGGGGCTTTGGTATTGTTACAGCAGCACTTTCGACTCTTGCTCTCTACTACAGTGAAATTGCACTGTTGCTATGGATAGCATCAATTTTTATTTGGATATTAAGCATTTATTGGGTGAAGTCTTATCCTGAGTATGATGGCTGGTATAATTTTTCATTAAATTTTATTGGTTTTGTACTCATTTCTGCTGCAGTTACCGCAATTTTCTCGGTATGGGATAGCTCACCTTGGTGGCTCATGTACCTCTTCTTATTGGTATGGGGTGCAGATAGTGGTGCATATTTTGTAGGGCGTAAATTAGGTAAGCGTAAACTTGCACCGCATGTTAGTCCAAATAAATCTATTGAAGGTTTATTTGGTGGTGTATTTGTTTCAGCTGTAATTATTATTGTGGTTGAAGCAGTTTATTTAGATTTGACGATTGCACAACACATTCTATTTTTAATTCTTTCAATCATTACTGTATTTAGTTCGGTATTGGGTGATTTGTTAGAGTCTATGATTAAACGCCGAGCAGGTATTAAAGATTCAGGTCGAATTTTACCGGGTCATGGTGGTGTGTTAGATCGTATTGACTCTTTACTTGCTGCTGCACCAGTATTTGCAGTAGGTATGTATGTTTTAAAACTTATTGGCGTAGATTTATAAATGTCTCAAACTGTTTGTATATTAGGTGTTACAGGTTCAATTGGTCAAAGTACGTTAAAAATACTCGAACAGCATCCAGATCAATATTCAGTTTTTGCTGTTACAGCGTACAGCCGAATTGATGAACTTGTTCAAATATGCAAACAGTTTAGTCCAAAAGTTGTGGTTGTACCTTCGCAAAAAGTTGATGAATTAAAACAAAAATTAAATGCTCAAAAGCTAAATCATATTGAAATTTTAGCAGATGAAGCGGGTCTAGTTGCTGTTGCGGAACATTCATCTGTAGATGTAGTGATGGCTGCAATTGTTGGCGCTGCAGGTTTAATGCCAACTTTAGCTGCTGTAAAAGCAGGTAAGCGTGTGTTGCTTGCAAATAAAGAAGCATTGGTGATGTCGGGTGATATCATGATGCAAACAGCACGTGAATCTAATGCTTTACTTTTACCTGTGGATTCTGAACACAATGCTATTTTTCAAAGTTTACCGCCAAACTATTTGCAAGCTGAGCGTAATGGAAAACCCAAGCAGGGGGTTTCTCAAATTCTACTCACCGCTTCAGGTGGACCTTTTTTAAATCATACAATTGAACAGTTAGAAGCGGTAACACCTGCACAAGCATGTAAGCATCCAAATTGGTCTATGGGGCAAAAAATATCTGTAGATTCTGCAACCTTAATGAATAAAGGGTTGGAGCTTATTGAAGCATGTCATTTATTTGCGATAGAAGAACAATTTGTTACAGTTGTAATTCATCCACAAAGTATTATTCATTCATTGGTTCAGTATGTGGATGGTTCAACTTTGGCACAAATGGGTAATCCTGATATGTGTACGCCTATTGCTCATGCTTTAGCATGGCCAGAGCGTATTCAGACACATGTGCCACCACTGAATTTATTTGTGAATAATCAGTTGAATTTTCAAGAACCAGATATAAGTCGTTTTCCTGCGCTAAATTTGGCAAGACAAGCGATGAAGGTTGGTGGTCTTGCCCCCACTATTTTAAATGCAGCAAATGAGATAGCTGTGGCTGCATTTTTGAAAAATAAAATAAAATTTACTGAAATACATCAAATTGTAGATCGGACATTAAATAGCATTGCAAATGCGCCAGCAGAATCAATTGAAACAATTTTACAAATTGATCAAAAAGCTCGTATAGTTGCTGAGCAGTTTGTAATTGGTCATTAACGGGGTAGTAAAATGAGTGTTATTTTTATCATTATTGCAGCCATTTTATTACTTGGACCTTTAATTGCGATTCATGAATTTGGTCATTATTTTGTCGCACGAAAGTTAGGCGTTAAAGTTCTAGTTTACTCAATTGGTTTTGGCCCAACACTTCTAAAGTGGACATCTAAAAAATCGGGTATTCAATACCAATTATCTGCATTGCCTTTAGGTGGCTACGTCAAAATGTTAGATGAGCGCGAGGGTAATGTTGCAGAAGAAGATTTGCCTAAAGCTTTTAATAGACAAAGTCCATGGAAAAGAATTGCAATTGTTGCTGCTGGACCGCTTATTAATTTAGCTTTTGCTGTTGTTTTATTTTGGATTTTATTTCTTCCATCTCAAGAACAGTTAAATACTCGAGTTGGTAGTGTTGTACCAAATTCACCTGCTGCAACAGTACAAATGCAAGTGGGTGATAAAATTACTGCAATTGATGGTATATCGGTTTCTTCATGGGAGAAACTTAACTTTGCACTTGTTGATCGTGTAGGTGAAACGGGTGTTATTAGTATCGATGCAGAGCGTGCAGGACAAGTTCAGAATTTCAAACTTCCAATTGAGCATTTTTTAAAAGATCAAAGTCAATCGCCGTTAGATGCTTTGGGCTTTACACCATATCGCCCACATATTGCGGCGGTTATTACGAAATTGAGTGATGATGGTGCTGCAATTCGTCAAGGTATGAAAGTTGGCGACAAGATTGTTGCAATTGATAGCGTAAAAATGAATGATTGGTTTGATGTTGTGCGAGTTGTACAAGCATCACCAGAAAAATTACTAAAAATTGATGTATTAAGACAGAATAAATTGGTACAACTTGAGGTAATGCCTCAGGGTAAACGGGATAACATGGGGAATTTTTCTGGTGTGCTTGGTGTACAAAGTGATCCAGGAAAGGTTACAGTACCTGCTGAATATAAACAAACGATTCAATATTCGCCTATAGAAGCGCTGACCATGGCTGTTGATAAAACAGGTCAGATTTCAGGGATGATTTTAAACTCGATTGTTAAAATGGTTCGTGGTTTAATTGGTTTAGATAACTTATCTGGTCCAATTACCATTGCGAAAGTTGCTGGACAGAGTGCTGAAATGGGGTGGCAAACGTTCATTTCATTTATGGCACTTATGAGTGTAAGCCTTGGTATATTAAATTTATTACCAATTCCTATGCTTGATGGTGGACATTTAGTTTATTATTTTATAGAACTAATCCGTGGAAAACCGGTTTC
Source organism: Acinetobacter portensis (assembly GCF_023158935.1). Classification (GTDB taxonomy): domain Bacteria; phylum Pseudomonadota; class Gammaproteobacteria; order Pseudomonadales; family Moraxellaceae; genus Acinetobacter; species Acinetobacter faecalis. Next base: position 1,446,190 of record NZ_CP096120.1, on the reverse strand, counting down.
TGAACAAATACAAATAGTTGGTTTGAAAATTGGTATGGTATTGCTAGGGAGCATGATGCTCTTGGCGTTATTTAACGACTTTATGCGTTTATAAAACGTAGATGATATAAATTAACATTGGAAAATACTGGCATGCATCACAAAAACCTCTTTATGCCTTTAGCACTGATTAGTGCGATGGCTTCAGCACAACAAGTATATGCAGCAAATGATTTTGTCGTTCGTGATATAAAAATAGATGGACTTGTTCGCTTATTGCCAGCCAATGTTTATGGCTTGATTCCTGTAAGCAGCGGAGATCGTGCAAGTGACGCTGTTATTGCAGACTCAATTCGTGCCTTATATGCATCTGGGCTATTCGATGATATTAAAGCTTCAAATGAAAATGATGTGCTTGTTTATCGTGTTGTAGAACGCCCAATTATTTCTAAAGTAGAATTTAAAGGCAATAAACTCATTCCAAAAGAAGCTTTGCAAGAAGGCTTAAAGAAGATGGGTGTTGCAGAGGGCGAAGTTCTTAAAAAATCTGCAATTCAAACGCTTGAATCAGAACTTGCACAGCAATACATGCAGCAAGGTCGCTATGAAGCAACTGTAAAAGTGATTAGCACGCCACGTCCAAATAACCGTGTAGATTTAACGGTAGAATTTGCTGAAGGTAAAGCGGCTAAAGTTGTAGATATCAACCTTATTGGTAATACAGTATTTAAAGATAGTGACATTAAGCAAGCATTTGCAATTAAAGAAAGCGGCTGGAGTTCGATTGTTACTCGTAACGATCGCTATGCACGTGAAAAAATGGCAGCAAGCTTAGAATCTCTTCGTGCTTTATATTTAAACAAAGGTTATATCAACTTTAATATCAACAATTCTAATTTAAATATTAGTGAAGATAAGAAAAATATCTTTGTTGAAGTTTCTGTTGATGAAGGTGATCAATTCAAATTTGCTGAAACTAAATTCTTAGGTGATGCACTTTATTCTACTGATGAATTAAAAACGCTACAAATCTATAAAGATGGTGATATTTACTCACAAGAAAAAGTAAATAACGTTAAGCAGTTACTATTACGTAAATATGGTAATGCTGGTTACTACTATGCAGAAGTTAACGTTGTACCTGAAATTGATAATGAATCAAAACAAGTAGGCTTAAACTACTATATCAATCCAGGTCAAAAAGTAACTGTGCGTCGTATTAACTTCACAGGTAACTCAAAAACTGATGATCAGGTATTACGTCGTGAAATGCGTCAAATGGAAGGTGCATTAGCAAGTAATGAAAAAATTGATTTATCTAAAGTACGTTTAGAGCGTACTGGTTATTTCAAAACTGTTGATGTAAAACCTGAGCGTGTACCAGGTTCACCTGACCAAGTCGATTTAAACGTTGCTGTTGAAGAACAACATTCAGGTACAAGTACACTGGCTGTTGGTTTCTCTCAAAGTGGTGGTATGACTTACCAAGCTGGTTTAAGTCAAACAAACTTCTTTGGTACAGGTAATAGTGTTGCAATTGATTTATCTCGTTCGCAAACACAAGATTATTACAACCTGAGTGTTACAGATCCGTACTTCACTATTGATGGTGTGCGTCGTGGTTATAACATGTACTACCGTAAAACTAAGCTAGATGATGATTACAACGTTAATAACTATGTAACAGATAGTTTTGGTGGAGGTTTAACTTTTGGTTATCCAATTGATGAAAACCAAAGCGTAAGTATGGGTTTAAACATTGATAATACAGAAGTGACTACAGGCGCTTATGTATCGACCTATATTCGTGATTATTTGTTAGCAAATGGTGGTAAACCGACAGGTTGGAGTACGACTTGTCCTAGGGAAACTCCAGGATGTTCTGCGACGGAGTTTCAAGGTGATTTCTTAACATTCAACTTAAACTTAGGTTGGTCGTATAACACATTAAACCGCCCGCTTTTTCCAACATCAGGTACTTCACATCGTGTGAATGCTGAAATTGCGGTTCCAGGTAGTGACGTTGAATACCAAAAATTAACTTATGATGCTCAAGCTTTCTACCCTTTAGGTAAGGATTTTGTCATCCGTGGCTATGGTAAGTTAGGTTATGGTAATGATTTACCATTCTATAAAAACTTCTATGCAGGTGGTTATGGTTCAGTTCGTGGTTATGACAATAGTACTCTAGGGCCGAAATACCCAAGTGTTAATAACTCATCAACTAATTACAAAAATGAAGAAGAGGTTGGTGGTAATGCTCTAGTCCAGTTTGGTACTGAGCTTGCGTTGCCTGTTCCATTTAAAGGGGATTGGGCACGCCAATTTAGACCTGTTATTTTTGCTGAAGGCGCACAAGTTTTTGATACACAATGTGATGTCCCTCAGTCAGCAGATGATAAAAAATTCTGTAAAGATAACAATGGTTTTGATATGGGTAATATGCGTTATAGCGTAGGTGTTGGCTTTACATGGATTACGATGATTGGCCCATTATCACTTAGCTATGCATTCCCGTTGAATGATAAACCAGGTGATGAAACGAAGAATATTCAATTTGAAATTGGTCGTACTTTCTAAGTACGGCTAGTCTCCTTATATTAATTAGGATTTTATAAAATGAAAAAAGTATTATTAGCATTGGCTACTGGTTTAGCTTTTACAGCAGTACAAGCGGCAGATTACGGTATTGTTGATATTGATAAAGTTGTTCAAGGTAGTGCTTATTTAAAGCAACAGCAAAGTGCTTTACAACAATCAATTAAGCCACAAACAACCCAAATTGAACAACTTCAGAAAGATTTAGCAGGTATTCAGCAAAAAGGGAATGCTGCTAAAAGCCAAGCTGAAGTTGATAAACTGAAAAAAGACTTTGATACAAAAGCTGCTCAAGTTAATACGTTGCAACAGCAAGTTCAGTCTAAAGTGCAAACTACAATGCAGGCAACAAACACAGCATTTGAAACTCGTGTAAAAACTGCTGCTGAACAATTACGTAAAGAAAATAAATTAGATTTGGTTTTAAATAAAAATTCAGTACTTGCATCTGATTCAAGTGCCGATTTAACTGATAAAATCATTCAAAAGGTTAATGCAATTAAATAATTTATGAATCATCAATTTTATCGCTTAGATGCTCTTGCTAAGCAAGTACAAGCGAAGTTTTTTGGGCAAGCCGATCTTGAATTATTGGGTTTGGCTAGCCTTGAAAAGGCCAATGAAAAGCAACTTGCATTCGTAAATGGTGAGAAATACATCAATCAGGCGAAAGAGTCTAAAGCTGGGGCACTTATTGTGACTCAGGAATATAAAGACCTGCTTGAGGGATATCACTCTAATTTCTTAGTTGTCGATAGCCCATATCTTGCCTTTGCGATACTTACGCATGTATTTGAGCGTAAACAAATTGAGCGTGGTATTGAAAATACTGCGCAGATTCATCCATCAGCAATTGTTTCAGAAACAGCATATATTGGTCATTATGTTGTGATTGGTGAAAATTGTGTTGTTGGAGATGACTCAATTATCAATTCTCATGTGAAAATTGATGATTTTGTTGAAGTAGGTAAAAATTGTTTTATTGATTCTCATGTAACTTTAACAGGTGCATGTAAAATTGGTCATCGTGTTCGTATTCATGCAAATACGGTAGTTGGTGGAGAAGGTTTTGGCTTTGCTCCATATCAAGGAAAATGGCATCGAATTGTACAATTAGGTTCAGTTATTGTTGGTGATGATGTTCGCATTGGATCAAATTGTAGTATTGATCGGGGTGCTTTAGATGACACTATTTTAGAAAATGGTGTGATTATTGATAACCTTGTGCAAGTTGCTCACAATGTAAAAATTGGTGCAAATACGGCAATTGCTGCAAAATGTGGTATTGCTGGAAGTACAACAATTGGCAAAAACTGTGTCCTTGCAGGCGCTGTTGGTATTGTTGGTCACATTAATATAACCGATAATGTGACAATCACTGGAATGTCAATGGTGACAAATAATATTTCTAAGGCAGGTACATATTCTTCAGGTACTGCGCTTATGGAAACAAATGCTTGGAAAAAAGCCGCTGTTCGCTTTAAACAATTAGCAGATGTGCCATTGACCCAACTGGTCAAACGACTTGATCATATGCAATCACAAATTGAATCCCTTGAATCAACATTTAAATTGCGTAAATAATTATGATGACAGAGTCTAATACTACAACATTCACGATCCCGACATTACCAATGAACATTAATGTAATTCGTGAATATCTACCACACAGATATCCTTTTTTACTTGTCGATCGTGTGACAGAAATTACTGAAAACTCAATTGTTGGCTATAAAAATGTCACAATTAATGAAGAGTTTTTTCAAGGGCATTTTCCTGAATATCCAATTATGCCAGGTGTGCTGATTGTTGAAGCGCTCGCACAAGTTTCAGGTGTTTTAGGCTTTGTAATGAATGGCGAGAAGCCAAAACCAGGTTCTTTGTTCCTATTTGCTGGTGCAGAAAAAGTAAGATTTAAAAAACAGGTGGTTGCAGGTGACCAACTTGTATTAAAATCTGAATTAGTAATGCAAAAACGTGGCATTTACAAGTATCATTGTACTGCTTCGGTTGACGGCATTGTTGCTGCAGCTGCAGAAATCATTATTTCACACCAAAGAACAGGGTAGGCATGAGTAATAACGAATTTATTCACCCAACGGCTATTATTGATCCATCCGCTGAAATTGCAGCAGATGTGCAAATAGGACCATATTGTATTATTGGCCCTAAAGTTAGCATTGGCTCAGGCACAAAGCTACACTCACACGTTGTTGTTGGTGGATATACTCGTATTGGAAAAAATAATGAAATTTTTCAATTCGCAAGTATTGGAGAAGTTTGCCAAGATTTAAAATATGCTGGCGAAGAAACTTGGCTAGAAATTGGCGATCATAATACGATTCGTGAGCATTGCAGCTTGCATCGTGGCACGGTACAAGATAATAGCCTAACAAAAGTTGGTAGCCATAATTTACTTATGGTGAATACTCACATTGCGCATGATTGTGTAGTGGGTAATAACAATATTTTTGCGAATAATGTAGGTGTTGCAGGACATGTGCATGTTGGTGATTTTGTTGTAATTGGTGGTAACTCTGGTATTCATCAGTTTTGTAAAATCGATTCTTATAGCATGGTTGGCGGTGCATCATTAATTCTTAAAGATGTTCCTGCTTATGTTATGGTTTCGGGAAATCCTGCGCATGCATCAGCAATGAATGTTGAGGGAATGCGTCGTAAAGGATGGTCGAAGGAAGTGATTCAAGGACTTCGTGAGGCATTTAAACTGATTTATAAAACAGGTTTAACCACAACAGAAGCTGTTGATAAAATTCGTAATGAAATTCTACCAACCGTACCTGAGGTTCAGCGTTTAATTGATTCTGTTGAGCAATCTAAGCGTGGTATTGTTCGTTAAGAAATTTGTTTAAAAATAAAAAAGACACCAAATGGTGTCTTTTTTATTACTTAAGAAAACCTGCTTCTTCGGATTTTGGATACTTAGATAAAATTTGAGTTTTGTATTTATTCGCTAAAGCTGTGTTTTTATCAACATTAAGCGCAATGCTATGAAGTCGATATAATGCACTAGAAGCTTTTGATGAGTTTGGATATTTGTTTGCAACAATCTCAAAGTTCTTTTTAGCTTCAGTATAATTTGCAGGATCAATCCCTAAATTAAATTCTGCTAACCAAAAATATGCATTACTAATATAAATGCTATTTGGGTGGGTCTTTACAAATGCCTGCATTGGCGCAATTGCTTTTTTAGCACCGCCTTGTTTATAGGCTTCTAATGCAACGGTATACGCAGTTTTATCAGCACTAGAGGTTGTCACATTATTGGAATTAGGTGTAACTACCTTAGCTTGTACTGGGTGGATTATCCTGTTGGTTATCCTCCTCTGGCTTTGTAACAGAATCCGGATCAACTTTTTCTTGAAGTAGTTCTAATCGTTGGTCTAAATCTGTATAACGATTTTGTAAATCGTGTTTTAATTGTGCAATTTCGTTATCTTGTTCTTCCATTTTTCCACGTAAACTACGTAACTCATTTTCTAAACGATCTGCTTTTTGCATAAGTTGCCAATTTACGTTCATTGGCGTTGTAGCAGTATTATCATTAGGTGAATTTGATACATTAATTGCAGGAGCTGTTGCTGCTACATAATTTCCAGCATCCTGACTTAGTCCACGAGATTCAATAGGAATTGCATAAAGTGGAGCAGAGCAGAGCAATGTTATTGTAAATAGAGTATGCTTTTTTAGCATAATATGATGTCCATTTTAGATTGCAGTATTGGTTAAAACACATAACCAAAGATTTATTTGATAGAGATATTTAAAACGTCTGTACAGTGAATTGCAATATGCTTTTACAAAGTTACGTTATTTAAGCGATATTGAGTTTAGCGAAGAATATTGAAGATAAAGTGAATAAATAATTATTTTGTTTTATTAATAATCAATTGGATGAATCATTGCTGAAAATTAACTTTGCATGCTTGCAAGTTCATTAAAAATCTCTATACTCTGTCCTTGCAATGGTAGCCCTGCCGGTTACTTCGCAATTGTTCTCTGTGAACCCCGCCAGGACCGGAAGGTAGCAACGGTAACAGAATAATGATGTGCCGAAGTCTTGCTGGTAGGGTTGCCACCAGTTTTATAATAAAAATATTTAATTTTCTCTATTTATCTAAACTTTCAGTTCTATTTTATTCAAAATCATTTGGCTTTCTGCTAATTGCTTTAATAATTGCATCCATTTCAAACCCTCGATACATCAAAAATCGTATTTGCTTGGCTTTGATTTTTGGATCTTTACTTACGTCTGTTCCGTATTTTTTAACTTTTAGTTCGTATGCTTGTTGAACCCAATTTGTTTCTTTTAATTCATCTGCAATTAGCGAAGCATCAATTTTTTTATTTTTAAGCTTCATTTTAATTTGATTGGGACCTTTGCCTTTACGCTTTTGGCTTGAAAGCATAATTTCAGCAACACGCTGGTCGCTTTGGTAGTTTTCTTTAGATAGCTCATCTACAAGTTTTAGAACTTCATCTCTATTGTCTGCATATAGCGCTAGTTTCTCGATGAGTTCAGCTTTCGAGTATTCTTTACGGGTAAGTACAGCAAATGCATAAGAACGCAAGCGAGAGCCTGTTAAGCCTGGTTTTTTAGTTTCTTGAGTGGAGTGGTCAAAAAGACGCTCTTCAGGATTAAAAACCAAAGCAGAAGTTGTAGATGATGTTTGAGCTTTATCTTCATCATCACCAAATTGCTGTTTTAAGGTTTCATAATCGAGCAGTTTGTTAAACTTTGCGTCTGACATGATTTTCCCAGTTGAATACATTGCTAAAAGTTATATAAACATAATAACAAAACGCCCCGAAGGGCGCTCTGTATTGATTCTTAAAATGATATAAATGCTGAATTAAGCATCTAAAAGATCAGGTTCTTGCTCATCTGTATCTTCTACAACAGTACCTAGTGTAAGAAGTTGATCGCGAACTAATTTTTCAATTGTTGCGGCTAATTCTTTATGTTCTTCTAAGTAGCGAATAGTGTTGTTTTTACCTTGACCAATTTTGTCGCCTTGATATGAATACCAAGCACCTGCTTTTTGAACAATTTCTTGTTGAACAGCAAGGTCGATAAGTTCACCAAGATGGTTTACGCCTTTACCATAAAGAATTTGGAATAATGCTTCACGGAAAGGAGGAGCCATTTTGTTCTTAACAACTTTAACTTTTGTTTCAGAACCAACAATTTCATCACCTTCTTTTACTTGACCAACACGACGGATATCAAGACGTACAGAAGCATAGAATTTTAGTGCGTTACCACCAGTTGTTGTTTCTGGGCTACCAAACATTACACCAATTTTCATACGAATTTGGTTAATGAAGATCACCATACAGTTAGAACGCTTTGCATTACCTGTAATTTTACGTAGCGCTTGGCTCATTAAACGCGCTTGTAGACCCATGTGAGAGTCGCCCATTTCGCCTTCAATTTCCGCACGAGGAGTAAGTGCAGCTACAGAATCGACAACGATCATGTCGATTGCGCCAGAGCGAACAAGCATATCTGCAATTTCAAGCGCTTGTTCACCGTTATCTGGTTGAGAAACAAGTAAATTGTCGATATCTACGCCAAGTTTACGTGCATATTGCGGATCAAGTGCATGTTCTGCATCGATGAAAGCACATGTACCACCAGCTTTTTGACATTCAGCAATCGCTTGTAATGTCATTGTTGTTTTACCTGAAGATTCTGGACCGTAGATTTCTACGATACGACCTTTAGGTAAGCCGCCAATACCAAGTGCGATATCAAGAGTCAAAGAACCTGTTGAGATTGCTTCTACAGCTTGTACAGCATTATCACCCAAACGCATAATTGTGTTCTTACCAAATTGTTTTTCAATTTGGCTAAGTGCAGCATTCAGCGCTTTACCTTTATTCTCATCCATCTTATAACCTCAATACGATGTCACTAAACAATATACTCAAGTGGATGTATTTCATTAAATCGATTTCCACCTGACTATAGTGACAGAAAGTTTACTTATGTTCTATTGAAATCATACTGTGTACGACACAATATGACGCATCTATCAATCATCATGATAAGACCAAGATTGGTCGAATTGTTGATCATTTTCTTGTTTGAACTTGCTGATATCCCTACGGTCTTTTTTACTTGGTCGGTGATCAGGTCGAGCTAGATTATGCATCTTTCTTTGGGTGTTAATCAAATCTCTACGTGCAATACTTACTTCTGTTTCTTCATAAAGTAATTGTGCAACTGGTGCAGGGCCACGAACATCAGAAAGTGCTTTTACAATTACAGATTTTTTTTCTATTCCTTGCTGAATGGTGAGTTCCATTCCAACACGAATTTCACGAGATACTTTTACGCGCTCACCATTTTGGTGGACTTTACCACCTTCAATTGCGTGTTTAGCAATAGAGCGTGTTTTAAAGAAACGAGCAGCCCAAAGCCATTTATCAACACGCATGCCGACAGCATCTGGTGCTAGATTCGATTTACGCATATTTTTCACGTTCCTCGGCTTGTTCTAAGTGTTCAATTAAGTCAGTTAAATTATTTAACATAGGATATGCAAATTCCGTGCGTGGTGCATTATCGGAAGATGGTTGTGCAATGCTAAATAAATTTTTAATACCGAATTTTTTTGCACCACTTAGCACTTTTTCAGTGTCATCTATAAAATAACTTGTTTCAGCGTCAAATGGATGCTGTTTAGCTAGTATTTCCCAAAACTGGATAAATTCTTTGGCGTGACCAATGGTTTCAGAGCTTACAATTACATCAAAATATTTTGCGAGATGTGTTTTTTCTAATTTAAATTTTAAGCCTGCTGCATCGGCATTGGTGGCTAACCAAATAGGATAATCATTATCTTTTAAATAATTGAGAAGTTCTAAACAGCCTTCACGTTTTTTGACTTTATCTTTATATTCTATTTGCATAGCTAAAACATCCACACCAACTTTTGCTGTCCAAAAGCGTGAAGAGTACCAATTTAGCGTATGATTATGTTCTTGGTAAAAATCATAAAGCGTATTTTTACTTTGTTCTATTGTGCATTGATGCGTTTCTGCATAACGAATAGGTAATAGGTGATTCCAAATAAAATCATCATAAGCAAGGTCGAGTAAAGTTCCGTCCATGTCGAAAATGATTGTTGGTTTTTTAGAGTGATTTGACATATTTAAAGGTAATCTATGTTTAAGCCTACAACAGCACCGCAAGACAGTTTGACTTTGCAGCTTGTTCCCATTCTGACACAAGCGTGTGAAATTTTGCGAGAAGAATATCAACAATATTGTGCTGGTTTGGCTTTTAATATAGAGAAAAAACAAGATGAATCCCCTGTAACACAGGCAGATTATCGTGTGAACAGTTTTTTGACATCTGCATTGGCTGAAATATCAACTTTGCCTTTGCTTTCGGAAGAAGGTGATCATTTAACACGACAAAATTGGCAAAAGTTTTGGATGTTAGATCCGCTAGATGGTACGAAGGAGTTTTTACATAAACGTCCTGAATTCACCATTAATTTAAGTTTGATTGAAGGTGAACACACGACTTTTGCGGTACTTGCGATTCCTTGTGGAGATATTTTGTATATTGCGCCTGAAGAAGGTTTGCCACTTAAATACGAAATAGAAACTCACCAATGGTCAATTTATTCAAAGAGTGATGATGACTCGAAAATTAAAATTGGCTTAAGTCAAAGTAGTCAAAAAAAGCCAAAATATGAGCAATATTTACAAGCAATGTCTGAGTTAACCGAGTATTCGGAATTTAAAGCAGGAAGTGCTTATAAGTTTTGCATGATACTTGAAGATAAAGTTAATATTTACCCAAGATTTCATCCTACCTGTGAATGGGATACGAGTGCGGGGCAGTGTTTGCTTGAGCGTATTGGTGGTGGATTGGTTAATCTTCAAGGAAAATCATTTCTATATAATCAAAGAGATACATTGTTAAATGGTGGGTTTATTGCATATAAGAATGAATATATGAAAAATCTAGCACTTCAAGCACTAGAACTTATGGCTAGTAAGCATTGAGCAAATATTCCTTCATGCTATAGTGGAGTAAATATTTGCAATGTTTTTATTATGGCATTAGATCTTCTTCCGACAAGCATGTTAAGGGCAATTGATTTGTTGCCCGATACCAATGTGCCTGTAACTTTGTTTACACGTCATTCAATTCGAGAAGAAGCTGCTGGTAAAGGCTTGGCAGGATACGACCTGCAATTGACCAATCAGGGGCGGGACTTAGCTGAAGCTTGGGGCAGTTATTTAATAGATAATACGGATCGATCAATTCAGCATTGTATTTCTAGCCCAATTCAGCGTTGCATTGATACTGCTGCATTAATGATTCAAGGCGCAGATGATACGGGTCAAATATCACATACACATCATATTGAAATTATAGAACAAGGTTTATTGGTAGAACCGGGAAGCTTTGTTTTAGATATTAAGCAAGCAGGGCCATATTTTAAAGAGCAAGGTGCATTGGGCTTTATTAATAGCTTTGTGAATAATGCTTTACCGGGAATGAAAAAGCCAATTAATGGTGCGGTAGATGTCTTGGAGCTTATTTACAATACGCATCCTGAACAAAGAAATGGATTAAGTTTGGCTGTGAGTCATGACACAATTTTAGCTGCAATTTTGGCGGTAATATCTGGGCGTTCTGTAGTAACCAAAGAAGATTGGCCGAAAATGATGGAAGGCTTATTTGTTTGGTTTGAGGGCGATGTATTTTTAGAGTCTAAGCTGAAATGGATTTGGCGCGGGGAAATACATGAGCTTGATATTCGTGATTTTGAAACAAGAAATGAGCTAATTCATTTGTAATTTTAAAACCAGTTACTCAAAAGAATAACTGGTTTTTTTATATTAGATTTTTGCTTTTAATCGATTTTCAAATTTTAATAAGTTGATTGTGAAACCATCATCATTTAAAGGCCAAACATACGTATTTACAGGAATACTTTGTTGGTGCATACGATTGTATTTATCGGCAGCGATGAGTGTTGCAATGTCGTGATCTGGAATTGTGTAGGCGTAAACAACATCTTTAGGGTATTTGGTGCGTGAATAAAACTCCTCTTCGGTTTCGCCTTCGTGCAGGGCAAAGATTCGCTCTATAGCGGGTAAGTAAACCCCATAACCTAACCATGAGTCTACACCTTGAGAGGCTTGAATTTCTGCCGTACCTTTCATGTTGGAAATGACTTTTCCTATAATGTCAGTTACGCCTTTTGAATTAAAATATTCAATGTATTGATTTTCTGTTTCTTGGAATTTTTCGAGCGTTGGTAGAAATTTATTAATCATTGTGTTGTCCCAATTTAAGAAATACTGCTTATATGGTGTATAACGACTAAAAAATAATACCATAATTTTATTATGGGATTGTTTTATTCATAGGAATAATTTTTATACGAATTATTTGGAAATATGAGTGGTATTTATAAATCAACAGACATAAAAAAAGCCCTAAAAGGGCTTTTTTTACTGCAACAAATTAGTTAGCTAATGCTTTAACTTGTGCGTTTAAACGGCTCTTATGACGAGCAGCTTTGTTTTTATGGATGATACCTTTATCAGCCATACGGTCGATCACAGGTACAGCAGTTTTGTACGCTTCAGATGCAACAGCATAGTCGCCAGCAGCAATAGCAGCTACTGTACGTTTGATGTAAGTACGAACCATAGAACGCAAGCTTGCGTTGTGTTTACGTGCTTTAACGTTTTGACGAGCACGTTTTTTAGCTTGAGCAGAGTTTGCCACTCGTGCACTCCTTGAATTAGATTGGTCTGGGCGGGCTGAAATTGCATCTGAAAACCATCTCCAGAAGAATGATCACCAGCCCGTAAACAAGTGCCATATTTTGATTAAATAATGCAGTTAAGTCAAGTCTTGACTTGGTTTGACTACATTTTAGATGAAGAAAAATGGCAAATAAAGCATTATATTAAGGAATATTAAATAGGTTTGCTTTTAAAATGATCAACTCTATAAAAAGTGCAATCGTCATAGGTGCAACAGGTTTGGTGGGAAAGCGTTTGCTTTATCTGCTCAATGAATCGAAAAGATGTGACAAAATAACAGCAATTGTTCGCAGTGAAAATGAAGAGCTAAAAAAATTAAAAAAAGTGCATCAAATTGTGTTGAACGACTTTTTTTTACTCAATAGAGTAAATATTGAAGAATATACACATGCATTTAGTTGCTTAGGTACCACAATTAAAAAGGCAGGTTCTAAAGAGAACTTTTATCAAATTGATTTCGAAATGAATGCACATTTTGCAAAATTATTTCAAAATACTGAAACTCACTATTTGCTCATTAGTGCTTTGGGTGCAAATGCTCAATCCAAATTTTTTTATAACCAAGTGAAAGGTCAATTGGAGCAATATATTCAAAGTTTAGCGCTTTCAAAAGTTTCAATTATTCAGCCTTCATTATTATTGGGGCATCGAGATGAACAGCGAACTTTGGAAGATTTCACTCAAAAGTTATATTTAAAATTTTCGCATTTAGTTCCAAATACTTTTAAATATAAACCCGTAACATCGGAACAGGTGGCTTATACTATGGTCGAGGCTGCGTGTTATCAGACCGAAAAATTAAAAATTTATGATAATTTAGCGATACATCAAATTAAATAAAAGGGTATTGCTGTGTCAAATGTAGCATTCGTAACTTGTGATTTATTGGATGATCATCCTGACTTAGACATTCAAGTGGTGATTCCATCTTTAGATGGTAAGTTTTTTAAAAGTTATGGTGCGCGAAAAACATTTGGAGGCGAAGTGGTCACAGTCAAATGTTTTGAAGATAACTCTCGTGTAAAAGAGTTGCTGGCAACAGATGGAACAGGCAAGGTTTTAGTTGTAGATGGTGGGGCATCTATGCGCTGTGCCTTAATTGGCGATATGATTGCAGAGTCTGCTGTAAAAAATCATTGGAATGGTGTGATTATTTATGGTTGTGTACGTGATGTAGATGCAATTGCTGAGCTTGATTTAGGTGTACATGCTTTGGCAGCTATTCCACAAAAGAGTAACCGTAAAGGTGTAGGTGAAGTTGAGATTGAAATTTCTTTTGGAAATGTAAGCTTCAATTCAGGTGACTTTGTGTATGCAGATAATAATGGAATTGTTGTATCTAAAACAAAGCTAGTTGATCTTTAATTTACAGGTTTAGACATTTGCCTAGTTATACTTAATTCAGAATTTTAAATGACGAACTTCAATAGTTCGTCATTTTTTATGTCTATTGAGGGAGTTATAAATAAGTCGCTTAAATGTATTTAGCGGAATAAGATATAAAGCAGTGTGCTGTATGAAGTTTGAGTTGAAATGCTAAATAAAATTGCCGATTTTTTCAAAAGTGATAAAGAAACACCTGAGCAGATTTTTCTAAAAGAAAATCATATTGAATATAATACCGAGCAGGGCTTTGTTATAGATGGTGTCATCATCAATGAATGGTCGGAACGCTTAGAATATTTGTCGAATCGTAGATTGAAAAAATTTGATGATCTCAAAGCACTTTATGATGCAGGCATGATTATTAATGAAAAGATAGACTTGGAAATTGCATCTCAAAATTTTGTTGCGCGTTTAGGGAATACACAAAAAAATTTAACTGAGTTTAAACAGATGGTTAAATTACTCAATGAATATTATCGAAACTTTTTAAGAGATAAAAAGTAAGTGCATCTAAATGTTGCTAAAAAGGCTTATAGAAATATGAGCCTTTTTATTAAGCTTTGTCTATAAAAATTCATCTAAAGCAAAAAAGCATCGTGTTAAGATATGCCCACGTTGTTTAACTTAAAAAGTCAGATAAATGTTCCAACAAGAAATAGCTCAACTCAATTTGCAACGCCTTAAAATAGGTGAAAAACGCTGGATAGGTAATTTACAAGGTTCTGCTGCAGCATTACTTTTCAAAGAAATCAGCAAGCAAAATAAGCAACTATTTATTCTTGTCGCACGTAATAATCAGCATTTGGGGCAACTTGAAAGCGAACTCGAGTTTTATGGCATAAAACCGACTATTTTCCCAGATTGGGAAATTTTGCCATATGACCGTTTATCTCCACATCAAGATATTGTGTCAGAGCGTTTATCTATTTTATCGAATATGCCTACGCAGGGCATTTTACTTATTTCGGCAACAACTTTAGCGCAACGTGTTGCACCAACCACATGGGTTTTAGGTGAACATTTTGATATTAAAATTGGGCAAAAGTTTGACTTAGAAAAACAAAAAATAAGACTTATTCAAGCAGGTTATCACCTTGTAGATACCGTATATGATCATGGTGAATTTGCTGTTCGTGGAAGCATTATGGATATATATGCTTCGGGGCAGAATGCACCCATTCGTATAGATTTGTTTGATGATGAAATTGAAAGTCTAAAATTCTTTGATCCTGAAACACAGCGTACAACAGAAGCATTAAAAGAATTTATAGTTTTACCTGCAAAAGAATTTCCGCTTAAGGAAGGTCGTTCGATATTTAGAGATCGTTATGCAGAGGCTTTCCCATCTGCTAATCCAAAACGAAATCCAATTTATCAAGATGCTTTAGAGGGAATTGCATCGCCAGGTTTGGAATATTATTTCCCATTGTTTTTTGAACAAAAAGACATGGAAAGCCAAAGTACACTGTTATCTTACTTACCAAAGAATGGCATTGTCATTACAGATTTGTATTTAGATGATGAATTAACCAATTATTGGAAAGATATTTTTCGTCGTTATGAAGATCGTCGTCACAATGCAGATCAGCCAATTTTGCCACCTGACCAATTATTTTTACAGCCAAATCAGGTGTTAGAGCAAATTAATAGTTTTGGTCGTATTGTTGCATCGGAAGAAGTATTTGATGAAAAAGCAGGCGTTACCAATTTAAATACAGAAATTCCACCTCGTTTAGCTGTAGATCCTAAACAAGAAAAGCCTTTTGCTGCGGTAAAAAAATATGTAGATGATGCAACTTATCCTGTCTTAATTGTGGCGGAAAGTGCAGGTCGACGTGAAACGCTAAAAGATGCATTGCGTGCATCTTTGGGGGATATTCCAAATGTAGATACGTTTGAACAATTTCAGACATCGTTGCAGTCTATTGCAATTACAAGTGCACCTTTAGATCGTGGTTTGGTAATTTCAGGACAACTCAGCGTTATTTCTGAAAATCAATTGTATGAACATCGTGTTGTTCAACGTCGTCGTAAACGTCAGCAAGAGGTTTCTGAAGAGTTCTTGGTTCGAAGTTTAACTGAACTAAGTATTGGCGCACCTGTGGTTCATATCGATTATGGCGTAGGGCGTTATGCAGGTTTAATTACCTTAAGTATTGATGATCAAGATCATGAGTTTTTACAGCTCGATTATGCTGATGCTGCCAAAGTTTATGTGCCTGTAACTAATTTGCATTTAATTAGTCGTTATAGTGGTGGTGACCCAGACTTAGCGCCTTTACATAAGTTAGGTACAGATGCATGGTCAAAAGCCAAACGTAAAGCTCTAGAACAAATTCATGATGTTGCTGCAGAGCTTTTACATATTCAAGCACGTCGTCAATCTAAACCTGGTTTTGGTTTTGAACGTGATGAAAAGCTTTATATGCAATTTGCCTCAGGCTTTGCCTATGAAGAAACGCTAGATCAAGCAAATGCGATTGAAGCGACGCTTTATGATATGCAACTTGCCAAGCCAATGGATCGATTGGTGTGTGGTGATGTTGGCTTTGGTAAAACAGAGGTGGCAATGCGTGCTGCTTTTGTCGCAGTTCAAAACAATAAGCAAGTTGCGGTGCTTGTTCCAACCACGTTACTAGCACAACAGCATTATGAATCTTTTAAAGATCGTTTTGCAGATTGGCCTGTACGCATAGAAGTGCTTTCACGTTTTGGTTCAACAAAAACACATAACAAAACCATTGAAGATTTAGCCGATGGCAAAGTTGATATTGTGATTGGTACGCACAAAATATTGCAGGAAAACATTCAATTTAAAAACTTAGGTTTAATGATTGTTGATGAGGAACATCGTTTTGGTGTACGTGATAAAGAACGTATTAAAGCCATGCGTGCCGATGTTGATATGCTGACTTTAACGGCTACACCAATTCCACGAACCTTAAATATGGCATTTAGTGGAATGCGTGATTTATCTATTATTGCAACGCCACCTGCGAGACGTTTGGCAGTAAAAACTTTTGTGCAAGAACATACAGGCGATTCTGTTAAAGAAGCGATTTTACGTGAATTATTACGTGGCGGTCAGGTGTATTTCTTACATAACGAAGTAGATACCATTGAACGTACAGCAGAAAATATTCGTGATTTAGTGCCAGAAGCACGTGTGGCTGTGGCACATGGTCAAATGCGTGAACGAGAACTTGAGCAAGTGATGCAACAGTTCTATCACAAAGAATATAACGTACTTGTTTGTTCAACTATTATTGAAACAGGAATTGATGTTCCAAGTGCCAATACCATTATTATTGAACGTGCAGATAAACTTGGTTTGGCGCAATTACATCAACTTCGTGGTCGTGTAGGGCGTTCGCATCATCAAGCTTATGCATATTTGCTAGTACCATCAATTAAAGGTCTTAAAGGTGATGCAGAGAAACGCTTAGACGCAATTCAGCGTGCATCAACCTTAGGTGCAGGCTTTATGCTTGCAACGGAAGATTTAGAAATTCGTGGTGCAGGTGAATTACTTGGTGAACAACAAAGTGGTTCTATGCAAGCTATTGGTTATAGCTTGTATATGGAAATGCTTGAAAAGGCGACTAAAGCCATTCAAAAAGGTAAAACGCCAAACTTTGATGCGCCATTGTCATTAACTGCTGAAATTAATCTGCATATGCCTGCTCTAATACCAGATGATTATTTGGGAGATGTGCATCAACGCTTGTTGTTCTATAAGCGCATTAGTAATACAGATACACAAGAAAAACTCGATAATATTCGTATGGAATTAATTGATCGCTTTGGTATTCCGCCACAATCGGTTAAGCAATTATTTGCTGTGCATCAAATACGTTTAAAAGCTGAAACTTTGGGTATTACAAAAGTAGATATTGGTGGTAATGGTGGACATATCGAGTTTTCTCCAGACACACCTGTACAGGCTATGAGTATTATTCAAATGATGCAAAAGCAACCTACTTATTACAGAATGGATGGTGGGCAGCGTTTGAAAGTCATGGTAATGCTTGAAGATTACACAAAACGCTTACAGTTTATAAATGATCTTTTGAATCATTTAATTGCTGGGCTAAAAGCATCTTAATACGTTAAAGATAAAAATGTCATCGGTCATAAAATTTGTATTATTTTCAATAGATACTTGTATTTTTAGAGATAAAATATTAAATATGAATATATGACCGAGTTCAAAACAAATGAACTGATATTTGTATTGAAACACGCTATATAGAATATTCACACCCATTGGGATGTGATAGTATTAACCATCATTCTAATTTGCATCATTAATAAAGATATGTTTAGTTTGCATCCACAACTTGCTCAAGACACTTTTTTTGTCGGCGACTTTCCGTTATCAACATGTCGTTTAATGAATGATATGCAATTTCCTTGGCTTATTTTGATTCCACGTGTGCCAGGGATTACTGAACTATACGAACTTAGTCAGGCAGATCAAGAACAATTTTTACGTGAATCTAGTTGGTTATCTAGTCAATTATCACGCGTATTTCGTGCGGACAAAATGAATGTTGCTGCACTTGGGAACGTTGTTCCTCAGTTGCATTTTCATCACGTTGTTCGTTACCAAAATGATGTGGCTTGGCCTAAACCAGTTTGGGGCTCACAAGCAGTTCCTTATAGCAATGAAGTGCTTGCGCATATGCGTCAGACATTAATGCTTGCTCTACGTGGTCAAGGTGAAATGCCATTTGACTGGAGAATGGACTGATCGATTCTATTAAGCCACGGGTAATGTCGTGGCTTTAATCCTTGGGGAGAAAGGATTTGTCATTAGACAGTTGGATGGACAGAGATCCAAAGCAATTTGAATATCTACATAGGATTGTGGGATATAGTAGTCTTGCACTAATTCTTGTTGTCTATCACTTTACTTATCCTGAGACAACATACCAGCTGTACATCCCGATTTTTTTAACGCTTCTTCTAATTTTTACCCCTAAATTAAGCCAATGGCTTGAATATAAATATAATAGTTCACGTGTAAGGCGTAATGTTTTTTTTCTAATTGATATCGCAATTGTTGCCGTTACACTTTCTGCAATTCATTTGAATATCGTGCTAACTTTTTTGGCTTTGGTTTCGCTTTTATATACAGTTATTAATGTAAAAATTCCATTTGTAATTATTGCGATATCTGGGCTTTTTGGCATAGTCATATTCTATTTATCTAATATCTTTTTATTTGGTTTTGGTCCTTATTTTCAACAAACCAGCAACGAATTAACCATTCTTGCATTTTTGTGTGTTATTGGTTTTTTTGGAATGGGATCAATTTATCAAATTCGCCGTGTAAAAATGGCAGTTGCAAAACAAGAATATTATTATTCTCAAATGCACCGTTATATGGAGTTTGCGAATCAGCTAAGTCGTTATGCGCCTTTACAGTTGTGGCAATCGATTATGAAAGGTGAGTCAGAAGCTAAAATTGAATATAAGCGTAAGAAAATGACCATTTTCTTTTCAGATATTCAAGGTTTTACGGAGCTTTCAGAAACACTAATTCCAGATGATTTAGCATTCGTTTTAAATGACTATTTGAGTCATATGACTGAAATTGCAAAGCATTATGAAGCTACTGTCGATAAGTTTATGGGAGATGCCATTCTTATCTTCTTTGGTGATCCAAACTCTCAAGGTGCAGAGCAGGATGCCAAAATATGCGTAGAAATGGCAATTGCAATGCGTCAGCAAATGAAATTATTACGTGAACGTTGGATTAAAATGGGCTATCCAGCGTTACATATTCGCATGGGTATTAGTACAGGATATTGTCACGTAGGTAATTATGGCGCTGCATACCGAATGGCTTATACCATTGTTGGGCGTGATGCTAACTTAGCTGCGCGTTTACAAAGTGCTGCCGAAGTAGATGAAATTTTAGTGTCGGAAAGTACATATAATTTGGTGAAAAGTAGCTATTTATGTGCACCAAGAGCTCCTATTTCATTAAAAGGTATTCAGGAGCCTGTGCAAACTTGGCAGATCATGGAAAAATATAAATCAGATCTTACCGAATATCAGCAATGGTTTGATTATGAATATAAAGGTTTCCATTTGTTATTAAACTTTGATGAAGTACAAAATTTTGAATATTCAAAACTTATTCAAGTTTTGGAAAAAATGATTAAACGTATTCAAGTTCAACAAGCTTTAACAAACTCACAAGGTATTGTGAAACTTCGTTTGGCAGATGAAGTAATTGTTGAAGAATAGAGTTTTAAACTTTATTTAGAAATAAAAAAACCACGCTTCTGCGTGGTTTTTTAATGAAAATTACTTAGTGATTTTCAGAAGCATGGTTGATTGTGTATTTAGGAATTTCAACTTCTAAATCTTCATCAACAACTTTAACTTGGCAAGATAAACGTGAATCGGGTTGTAAGCCCCAAGCACGATCTAGCAAGTCAGCTTCTACATCATTCATTTCTTCTAAGCCATCGAAGCCTTTGCGTACAACAACGTGGCAAGTTGTGCATGCTGCTGACATATCGCAAGCATGCTCAATTTTAATCCCATTTTTTAGCAAGCTTTCGCAAAGATTGGCATTTTCTTCAACTTCAAACTCAGCACCTTCTGGGCAAATTTGCGCATGAGGAAGAACTTTAATACGTGGCATATTCTTTACCTTAAATTAGTTTGAGTTTGACCAGTCATCAAGCTTAGTGCCTTTTAAAGCAGCATCAATATGTTGATTCATGCGGGCAGCAGCAAATGCATCACTATGTATTTTAAGCTGTTCAACCGAATCTTCAATAGCTTTAATTTCTGATGTTTCAAGTTGTGTTTCTAAATGCTGTTTTGCGACATTTAGTTGGTTAAGTTGTTCGCTTGTTAAAAGGTGAGCATCTACTTTTAAAGCTTGTTCAAGTGCTTCTAGTTCACGTTTTGCTTCAACTTTAGTTTCTTGTAGGTGGCGAAGATTTTTATCTTCTTCAGCAAACTTGAAACCATCTACAAGCAAGCGCTCCATATCTGTATCAGATAAACCATAAGATGGTTTGATATCAATTTGTGCTTGAACGCCTGAAGTTGTTTCTTTAGCAGATACACTCAACAAACCATCAGCATCAACTTGGTAAGTCACTTCAATGCGTGCTTGACCTGCAGTCATTGGTGGAATACCACGAAGTATGAAACGACCTAAACTACGGCAATGTTCAACCAAGTCACGTTCGCCTTGAACCACGTGAATCAACATGGCAGTTTGACCATCTTGATAGGTTGTAAACTCTTGACGACGTGCAACAGGAATAGCGGTATTACGTGAAATTAAACGTTCAACCAATCCGCCCATGGTTTCTAAACCAAGAGATAGTGGTGTTACATCTAAAAGCAAAGAGCCGTCTTTAGAGTTACCAATGAGTTGGTTTGCTGTAATTGATGCACCAATTGCAACAACTTCATCTGGATTTATTGTGCAAAGAGGTTCTTGATTAAAGACTTCACGAACTGCTTTTTGAACTGCATACGAGCGGGTAGAGCCACCCACTAATACAACATTCTGAATATCATCTAAATCAAGTTTTGCATCGCGCATTACACGTTTGCAAACGCTAATAGTTTTGTCTAAAGCGACTTTAATAATTTCTTCAAATGTTGGGCGATCTAAAATTAACGCTTGATCGGCAAGTTCTAACTTTGCAGATTCTTGATCTGTTAAAGCTTCTTTTGCTTTGCGTGCAGATACAATTGCATGTGCGTATTCAGAATCGTCTAAAGTTTCAATATTGAGCTGTTTTTTTGCCCATTTCACAATAAGGCGATCTAAGTCATCGCCACCGAGCGCTGTATGTCCGCCTGTAGCTAAAACTTCAAACACGCCTTGTGAGAAACGTAAAATTGAAACGTCAAATGTACCGCCACCTAAATCATAAATCACATAGTTTTGATTTTGTTCTAGGTTTGCTTCTTGGTCTAAGCCATAAGCAACCGCAGCAGCAGTAGGCTCATTTAATAAACGTAAAACATTTAAACCAGCAAGCTGTGCAGCATCGCGTGTTGCTTGGCGTTGAGCTTCATCAAAATAAGCAGGAACTGTAATTACAGCACCGTTAATTGGGTTACCTAAGCTAGATTCTGCACGGTCTTTCAGTTGTTTTAAAATTTCAGCTGAAATTTCAACAGGTGTTTTATGACCTTGAGCAGTTTCAAATGCAGGCATTTGATTGTCTTCACCCAAAAGTGTGTAAGGGTGTTGGAACTTAATATCTACTTTTGAACGACCCATAAAACGTTTTACAGATGTAATTGTATTTTTAGGATCTGTCGTTAAAAAGGGTTTTGCTTCATCGCCAAAATACGTTGTTTGATTCGCATAATGCACGATAGATGGAAGTAACACACGGCCTTGTTCATCGTTGAGCACTTTGGCTTTACCTGAAAGAACCGTTGCTACCAATGAATGTGTTGTACCTAAATCGATACCAATCGCAATTCGGTGTTCATGCGGTGCACTTGATTGACCTGGTTCTGCAATTTGCAAGAGAGCCATTGTGTTACATCCTTTGCACGTTAAAAGTTAAAAATTTGAATAATTAAAGCGGAAGTAAAAATCCTAAAAATTAAGGATTAAAACTCATCATCTAAGTCGAAGTCTTCATCATCTAAGAAGCGATCTTCAGCTTTGTTGATGTCTGCTAAAACTTTTTGAAAGAAGCGTAATTTACGAACAGTATCGCGTGCTTCAGCCCAATCTTCATCATCGTAGTCAATTTTAAACTCACGAACTAAGCCATCAATCCACTGTTGAACTTCTTTTTTTAGAGATTGAAGATCATCGGCAGAGTGGGCTTCATCAAGTTGTTCACGAATTTCTAAAGCAGACTGAAGAAACTCAAAATCACCAATAGATTGATCTAAATGATAATCTTGCTTTTTTAAGCTAAGTAAATAAGCAGCGCGGCTATCTACATTTAATAACGCTTTGTAAGCTTGGTTGATTTCGCTCGATTTAATCAGTGCTTGATCTTTATCTTCAGCTTTATCTGGATGATATTGTTGTTGAAGTTTTAAAAATTCAGCTTTTAAAACGTCTAAATTAATATCAAGAACAACTGGAAGATTGAACAACTCAAAATGATTCATGGGAAATTGTGTCCACGATAAATTTGAAAATCATATAGATTAAATACGATTAAAACAGTGTTGGACACTGTTTTAATACGTTAAAAAGCAACTAAATATTAAACTGTGAAAGATTCACCACAGCCACATTCGCCTTTCTTATTTGGGTTGTTGAATTCGAAACCTTCATTTAAGCCATTTTTAACATAGTCCATCTCCATACCATCAAGATAAACCAAGCTTTTCGGGTCAACGAATACATTTACGCCATGCTGAACAAACATTTGGTCATGTGTATCGACTTCATCTACAAACTCGAGTACATAAGCCAAACCTGAACAGCCTGAAGTTTTCACACCAACGCGAATGCCTTCACCTTTACCACGATTTTTCAGGTAATTGCTGATGTGAGCAGCCGCATTTTCAGTTAAGTTGATCATGAAAACTCCGTGATACTTTGTTCAATACGCAAAATAATTAAGCTTTTGCTTTTTTGCTACGGTAGTCTTCTACAGCAGCTTTAATTGCATCTTCAGCTAAAACAGAGCAGTGTACTTTCACTGGTGGTAAAGCAAGTTCAGTTGCAATATCAATGTTCTTAATTTCTTGAGCTTGGTCTAGTGTTTTACCTTTTAGCCACTCTGTTACAAGAGAGCTAGAAGCAATTGCAGAACCACAGCCATAAGTTTTGAAACGTGCTTCTTCAATTACACCGTTGTCATCAACTTGGATTTGTAAGCGCATTACGTCACCACAAGCTGGTGCACCAACCATACCAGTACCAACATTTTCAGCGTTTTTGTCTAAAACACCAACATTACGAGGGTTTTCGTAATGATCAATTACTTTTTCGCTATAAGCCATGACGCGTCTCCAAAACTCGGGGTCAGCCAAATATTTAATGGGGATGAAATTACGTTAATCAATGAGATAACTTAAAGTTAAGTTATCTCATTTGGGGTGAATTAATGCTCAGCCCATTCAACAGTTGAAAGATCGATACCATCTTTGTACATATCCCAAAGAGGTGAAAGATCACGTAGTTTTTGAACAGCAGCCTTAGTTACTTCAAGAACCTGATCAATGTCTTCTTCAGTAGTGTATTTACCAAAGCTAAAACGAATTGAGCTATGCGCTAGTTCGTCTGAAAGACCTAATGCACGAAGTACATAAGATGGTTCTAAAGTTGCCGATGTACATGCAGAGCCTGAAGATACAGCAGCATCTTTTAATGACATCATTAAAGATTCGCCTTCAACAAAATTGAAGCTCGCATTTAAATAGTTCGCAACGCTTTGAGTTGGGTGACCATTTAAGAACACTTGTTCTAAATCTTGGAAGCCATTCCAAAGTTTGTCACGTAAAACACGAATACGTGCTTGTTCAGATGCTAGGTTTTTACCAGCAAGTTCAAAAGCTTCACCCATACCAACAATTTGGTGAGTTGCTAAAGTACCAGAACGCATACCACGTTCATGACCGCCACCATGAATTTGAGCTTTAAGACGAACACGTGGGCTACGACGAACAAATAGTGCGCCAATACCTTTAGGTCCGTAAATTTTGTGAGCAGAGAAGCTCATTAAATCAATTTTCATTGTAGAAAGATCGATTTCTACCTTACCAGCAGCTTGAGCAGCATCTACGTGGAAGAAAATTTTCTTAGCACGTGTGATTTCACCAATTGCAGCAACATCAGTCACAGTACCAATTTCGTTGTTTACCATCATAAGAGAAA
Source organism: Acinetobacter portensis (assembly GCF_023158935.1). Lineage (GTDB taxonomy): Bacteria > Pseudomonadota > Gammaproteobacteria > Pseudomonadales > Moraxellaceae > Acinetobacter > Acinetobacter faecalis. The sequence goes on along the minus strand of NZ_CP096120.1, from coordinate 1,421,553 downwards.
CAAGAATTGTATCTGGACGAATAGCAGCTTCAACCATTTCAGGTGTAATTAAACCTGTTTTTGGTTGTGGCTCGATATAGGTAATTTCGAAGCCTTCTTCTTCTAACTCACGGCAAGTGTCTAAAATTGCTTTATGTTCAATTTTACTTGTAACGATATGTTTGCCTTTAGATGCATAGAACTGAGCAACACCTTTAAGTGCAAGGTTATCAGATTCAGTTGCACCTGAAGTCCAAACGATTTCACGTGGGTCTGCTTTAATTAGATTTGCAACTTGCTCACGTGCATATTCAATTTTTTCTTCTGCTTGCCAACCGTAGGCATGAGAACGAGAAGCCGCATTACCAAAAGTGCCATCAAAAGTTAGACACTCCATCATGCGCTCTGCAACTTGAGGGTCAACAGGAGTTGTTGCTGCGTAATCTAGATAAATTGGACGTTTCATGTCAAATACCTGTAACCGATAGTAGGTCTGAATCAAAAGAAGCTGAGTTTTGGCGAATTGCAACGGTTTGAACGTTGTCTCGAGCTACAAGATCAGCAAGCGTGATTTTTGCTAGATAATCGGCAATGTGATGGGAGAGTTCTTGCCATAAATCATGTGTTAAGCACATTGCACCATTTTGGCAGTTGCCTTTATGGTCACAACGAGTTGCATCAACAGCTTCGTTTACGGCTTCGATGATAGCTAACATAGTAATCTCATCAGCACTACGCGCAAGGTGGTAACCACCATTAGCACCGCGGATACTTGAAACTAAGCCGTGACGCTTTAATTTAGCGAACAATTGTTCAAGGTAAGCCACAGAAATAGATTGACGAGATGCAATTTCAGCAAGAGTGATCGTTTGTTCAGTTGGCTGCAAAGCTAAATCAAGAAGAGCAGTCACTGCGTAGCGACCGCGAGTGGTTAAGCGCATGATTCGATACACATGGTTAGACTAGATACGCTAATTTTATGAATCCTGACTAAAATAGTCAAGTTTTTTTAAGTTATTAAAATGATTAAAAGTAGGAGTGTTTTTTCTAATAATTATGCGAGTATATTATACACTAATAAAGTAGATAAAAGCACAATAATGGTAATAAATAATATATTTAATCTCTTTTGATTTTTTTGAATGCGACGCAAGCGGTTTTTATGTTGTTTAATGTCAACTTGTAGACTATTAATTTTAGAGCGTTGCTGATCAATTTTATCTAAAAGAGGTGCAATTCTTTTCTTAGAAGTTTCAATATTTTGCTCATCTATAGGTTCTTTTAGCCAGTTTTGCCAATCTGACAAGATTTTTGGTGCATTAAAAAGTAAAAGTAAATCTTTAAATTCATCTTTAAGGGTAACATCACCATCAATTCTCATGGCTTTAATGCTACGTTTATTGCCCAGTAAAAAGATTTTAATGAGATCCATCAATGATGTTCGAACATCTAGATCAACCGCTTGTGTAGGTGCTTTTAAGTCAAAAAGAATGCCGTGCTCATTAAATTGAACATAGATATCAAAAAAGGGGATATAGCTATTAATTTTAATAGAAACTTTATTCTCTACGAATTTTTTTGCTTGTAGTGCAATAACACGGTCATGTTTAAGTACCAGTGTAAATATAGTTTCCAAAATAATGAGAACTGTATTCAGCAACAAATGTGTTTCATTTGATCTTTGTTGCGATTCGCTCATGTAAATTATTTCCTTTGAAGCAAGTATGCCCTATAAATTGATAAGTTAAGGACATATTAAATAATACGTAGAATGTTGCTTTGTAAAACAGTTTTAGCAAAGGATCAAGCACTAATTTTGTTTCTATAGTTTAAATTTAAGATTGATCCTAATATTTCGTCTCAAAGAGTTGAGTTAATTTTGATATGAATTTAGTAAGTTTTAATTTTTAATCTAGTTTGAAAAGTAAAGAATAACAGGTGAAAAGTCTATTAAATTAAGGATGATAGGAAAGTCATAATTAGATATTAAGAAGAGCAAAATATAAATTTGATGATTAAAATTAAGTATTTTTCTAAGTCAAAACAAAGTGCAAAATGAGTTGTTTGACTCATGAGTATAATTTTATGAATAGCTTAAATGAAAAACTGCTTAAATTACAATATATAACGTTTATGAGGTTTATTTAGGTTAGAAAATTTGGTTTTAAAAAGGAATGATAAAGTTGAAAAATTGCTCGACTAAAGTATAAATCGTGCTTTGAATAAATTTAGGCTAATTTCAATAAAAGATCTTCACCATTTGGGGGAAATCGTATTAGAATTAATCAACAAAGTGGATTCTTTGTTAGAAGAAAATAGGGAAATAAAAGAACACATCACGGAAAAATGAAATAGATTTAACTGTTTCACGCTTTTTTTATCGTTTTTTTACAACTTATTTTGCATAAAACGGTGTATGAAGTATTGCTTTTACACTTAAACCATTGCTATAAAGGCATTACGGTAATTCAAATTAAACTTTTGTACCTTAAATAAACGAATTAAGAGGACTTAATCTTCATGAATAAATCAGAATTAATTGATGCGATTGCAGAAAAAGGGGGATTGTCTAAGACTGATGCAGGTAAAGCCTTAGACGCGACAATTGCTTCAATTTCAGAAGCTCTAAAAAAGGGTGACACTGTTACTCTAGTTGGTTTTGGTACTTTCGCTGTGAAAGAACGTGCTGCACGTACGGGCCGTAATCCACAAACTGGCGCTACTTTACAAATTAAAGCAAGCAAAGTGCCAAGCTTCAAAGCTGGTAAAGGTTTAAAAGATTCTGTTGCATAATCTTTTATAAATCTGAAAAAGCGCGCTACGGCGCGTTTTTTTATGATTCATTATAAATTACTACATGTATGCATTCATTCGTGATTGTTTTTCGGTTAAAATCGCGCATAAATAAAATTTGGAATACTTATGGAATCGTTTCGTAAAGTTATTAAAGGATGGTTGGGCAAAGTATTGCTCGTTTTGTTTTTGACCCCTTTAGCGCTTGTGGGTATTGAAGGATATTTTAGTGGTGGTGGTTCTAAAGATTCAGTTCAATCGATAAATGGTCAAGATATTTCTGAAAAAGAACTAGAAGCGCTGACGAAATCGTTTCAACAACAATACTTACAATATACTAATGGCGACGAAACGCTTTTAAATCAGTCTTTCATTAAAAATAAAGCCTTAGATATGCTTGTTGCTCGTACATTACTATTACAACAAGCTGAAAAATTAGGTATTGCTTTAAGTGATGTTCAAATTGAACAGATGATTGCGCAACAACCAAGTTTTCAAAAAGATGGTCAGTTTTCTGAAGAATTATTTGCAAACTATTTACGTTCGCAAGGTTTCCCAAACAGTCAGTCGTTTATTATGAATATTCGTCAAGACCATGCTTTGAAAAACTTAACAGCTTCAGTTTCTGATTATGCTTTAGTTAGTAAAGTAGATATTAAACAAATTGTAGATTTGCAAACTGAAAAGCGTACGCTACATTTGGCAAGCATTAAACTTGACGATTACAAAAAAAATATCACTGTAACAGCGCAAGAAATTGAAGATTATTACAATAAAAATACGCAACAATTCAAGCAAATTTCGAGTGTGGATGCAGACTATATTCTAGTAACACCAACAATGTTTGGTCAGAAAGAAGTTGTGATTAACGATGCAGATTTACAACAAGCTTATCAAAAATTTGCTGAAGCTGAAAAAGCAAAAGTTGAACCAGTGATTAAACATATTTTAGTCACTACAGATGGTAAAACAGATGCAGAGGCGAAAAAGTTAATTGATGCTGCGTATGCAGAATTAAATAACGGTGCATCTTTTGCAGATGTTGCTAAAAAGTATTCTGATGATACAACCTCTAAAAACAGCGGTGGTCAATTAGCGGCTTACGATAAAGGCTTGTTTGGCGAAGAATTTGATAAAACAGTATCTACGCTTAAAACAGGTGAAATTTCTAAACCAGTTAAAACACAATTTGGTTATGAAGTTATCCAAACACAATCACCAAGCATTGATATTCCAAGTTTTGAAAGCCAAAAAGAACGTTTAGCTGCTGAATTAAAAATTGCAAAAACACAAAATTCATTTGCCGATGCTGTAAATGGTTTAAATGAAATGGTTGTGGGTAGCGACTCTTTAGATGTTGTTGCTCAAGAAGTAAAAACTGCAAAAGTTGAGTCTGTTAAGAACTTCACTTTAGGTTCGCAACATGCTGTATTTAGTGATCACAGTGTTAAATCTAAGTTATTTAATGACGAGGTGAAAAATGGTGATCGTAATGCAACAAGTAGTATTCAGCTTGCAAACGGTGATGTTGTTTGGGTAAAAGTACGTGATTATCACGCAAGTGGTGTTCAGAGCTTAAAAGATGCGACACCTCGTGTAAAAGCTAAATTGATTGAGCAAAAAGCGTATGCTGCTGCAAAAGTTAAAATTCAAAAAGCATTAGATGATTTTAAAACGAAACCAGCTTCTGCTGTTGTAGCTGAAAGTGGTATTAGGTTTGAAAATGCTGTTACATTTGCTCGTGCAGATGGCTTGTTAAAACGTCCTATTGAGCGTGCTGCTTTTAGTCTAACAGCACCTAAAGAAGGCATGTGGTCTGCAACGACAGCGCAGCTACCAAATGAAATGGTTGTGGTTGCTGTATCTAAAGTTGAAGATCCATTAGCTACAGGATTACCTGCTGAACAAGTTCAAGAAGTATCTAAGCTGTATCAACAACTTCGCGCTCAGCAAGAGTTAGATGCTTATACGGCTTATTTAAAATCTAAAGCTAAAATTAAGTAATAAATAAATCTTGATGTAATAAAAAACTCGGATCTAGTATCCGAGTTTTTTTATGTAAGAATAAAAAATTAGAAAAGTTTGATTGGAATATCTAAGAAGACACGCCATTCATCAATATTAGGCATGTATAGCCAAATCCTAAAAACTATAGAACAATAGAGATATGGGATATTCAAAAGATTTTAAAGACAAAGTCATAGAAATTATGATTCGAGATGAAATGTCTGTGCGAAAAGCAGCACAGCATTTTAACATCTGTATACAGACAATTCAGAACTGGAAAAAGTCCACTACAAACAAACCTATTCCTGGCCGTCCAGCTAAAATTAGCAGAGAGCAAATATTGAAGGATGTTGAACAATATCCTGATGATTATCAGTATGAGCGAGCTGAACGTTTAGGAGTAAGCACTCATGCGGTATTTAATGCGTTACATGCCGCAGGAATATCGCGTAAAAAAAGACGTTAAAGCATCCTAAAGCAGATCAAAATCAACGTCAGCAATTTCAAAATCTCATAGAGTGTTTAGAAGGGAAATTGCCTCTGATTTACATAGATGAAAGTGGTTTTCAAAGTGAAAGTACCAGAACTCATAGTTATAGCCTTCAAGGAACACGTGCTGAAGGTAAATTTAACTGGCAGTTGAAGAATTGCAGTAATGTGATCGGTGCAATCATTGAAAATAGATTGCTGACAGTTGGTGTGTTTAATTGTTCAGTGAACACAGAAGTATTTGAATGTTGGATTGAACAGGATTTATTACCTAAGTTGAAAGAAAGCAGTGTTTTGATTATGGACAATGCGACCTTTCACAAAGGGAAAAGACTTCAGGAGTTGGTACGTTGTGCGGGCCATTACATTGTGTGGCTTCCTAGATATAGTCCAGATTTAAATCCAATAGAAAATATGTGGTCGCGAGTCAAGGCGATTCGAAATAAGTTTAGAGTTAAAGATATTGATAAATTATTTAAAGATTACTGTAATGATTTATTTAGTATTTAGCTATAGTTGTCACGATATGCTGCATCTGCACGGTAAATGTAGTTTCGTGCTCTAAAGCTTACATCTTTTGCAAAACCAGACTGTACGGTGTATTTAATTTGGTTGAAAAATTCACTTTCTTTGGCGTTGTCTGTAATGAGTTGCGTGCGATCTGCATTGGCAACATCAATATCCCAGCCGTATGCATAGGCAGTTGTCCAAGTTAGCCCTGGAATATCTAAAGCACCAAAGTCGAAGCTATATTGAAGATTGACAGATTTTTCACCAGCACCCGCAAAGTCAGATAAATATGAGTTAGGTAATACAATGCTTCCGCCACCATCGGCATTGTTGTTGTAGTCGTAACCCGTATTTCCTGTATTTTGTTGATAAGCCAACATTACAGAGTGTGGACCTGTGTTGTAGGTTGTAGAAAATGCCCAAATAGAGTTCGAACGATTATTTTTATCGTTGGTTGTTTCTGAGTATGTATTACCTTCAGGGTCCCATTTTGTGTGATAAGCATTGAAATCGTAAACTAAAGAGCTATTTTCATTTAAAGGCTGTGTAAAGTTTGTATTTACATAATGTCGTTTTAGTCGATCTTTAATATCTAAGCCATAATAAGATGCATTTAGTTGATCATTAACTTTGTATTTTGCACCCCAAGTTATGGCTTTATCCAACTTGTTTGCATCGGAGTTGACCTGACTTGCGCGAACATTCTTTGTGTATTTACCTACTGTTAATTCGAGGTTTTCTATTTCGTGGCTTGTAATAGAAACGCCTTCATAATACTCAGGTGCAATGCGTCCTAAGTTGCTGGCAAATACAGGTTAGTTGACGGTTTGCGTTCCATAGGTAAGCGTTGTGTTAGATATACGCGCTTTTACATATCCACCACCTCGAATCCAATGGTCACGAGGGGTAACATTACCAAATTGGTCTGTTGCACCATCGTTTTCCGCAGGAATCATATCTGTTCCTGCATGTGCATTGTCACCAATTTTAAAACCTCCATCGGCAAGAATACCCACACCAAAACCTATAGTTCCTTGAGTGAAGCCCGAATCTAATTTAAAGATTGCACTTTGACCTGAGGAATTCTGATCTGTTTTGCCATTTTTCTTGTCGCGGGTGTTTAATCCTGTACGAAATAAAACTGAGCCTGTTGCATCTTCTACAAAACCTTTTGCATCACTTTGTTCGCTAGCATAAGTATTTGAAATGAGCAGGGTGGGAATGAGTGTTGCAAAAAGAATTTTGGTTGATTTTTGCATTAAAAGAACCTTTTAAATAGAGAAGACATTTGATTGATGCTTTCTAGGCAACATCCTGTTGCTTTGGAATTAGTTTTGAAACTATCGGCTTTAGAGCAGATGTAATATTTAATACATGATTCGATATTTCAAATATGTGTAGCTTTAATGGGTTTTTCGTGTAGATTCTTGTCCGTTGTATTGTGGGCTTGTATATTCGAGCTTTATTTTTAATGTGATTTTTTGATAATAATGCTGTAAATGTGGAGATAAATTTTTTCTAAGTTATTTTTTAAATTGAATAAAACATTCAATATATAAATTTATAAAGTATTATTTTTATTGTATTTATTTAAGTTGAAATCAAAATGCTAAATGTGATGTTTGTGTAACTAAAATTTATTCAAAATACATAAGTTTTATGTTTGTAGTGAAGTCTAAGCTTTAGAAAGATAAAAACCGACACATCTACAGTGATGTATCGGTTTAATTGTATTGAATTTGGCTTTATTCAGAGCGAACTTTTAATTCATAACCTGTGTATTTACGAATATTAATAACACCAGTATCTAAAATTAAATATTGACCTTTAATGCCTTGAAGCTTGCCTCGAATAATTGGGGTTTTATCTAAATTATGCGATTTAATTTTTTCAGGATAACAATCTACAGGGTAAATAAATTCACGAGGAAGTTCATCTTCTAGAATTTCAACATTTTCGTTGAAGTCTAAACTCATGCTGAACTCATCACGAATCGTTTCAATTTGCGGTTCAAACTCAATTAAAAGTTCATCTCGTACTTGAATAAGGTCTAAAGGTTCTGCTTCACCTTTAAGAAGTTTGCGCCAATCTGTTTTGTCAGCGACCTGTGTACCAAACATGACTTCTAGCTGACCTGAAAGGCGACGTGAACCAACTTTCATAATAGGTAAGGCTTGCGTAGCGCCTTGATCTAACCAGCGTGTTGGCATTTGTCCTAAGCGTGTAATACCAATTTTGAGTGCGCTTGAATTTGCTAAATAAACAATATGTGGCTGAAAACAAACTTCTTGTGCAAAGCTTTCTTCACGACAAGTTCCAAGATGATAGTGACACGTTTCAGGTTTCATAATGCACATATCGCAAGAAGCCTTGGTTTTAAAGCATTTAAAGCAATGACCTTGTGAAAATGACTTAGATGTTTTTGTTCCGCAAGAAATACAGTAAATATTTCCTGTTGCTTCAATTTCAACTTCTTGACCCAAACTAAATGGAAGATCAAATTCTGTGCGATCTAAAATAAATTTATATTCAACATTTGCCTTGTGAGTCTGATGATCAGTTAAACTAACATCCTTGAGGCCAGCGTGCATTTTGTGGCAAATGCCTTGTAATTCCATGAAGATACTCACTTTAATAACAGGAAGCAGTTATGGCTGAACTTAACGTCATCACTTCAATGCTAGACGATTTATCTAAAGAACAGCCAGTTCATACTGCAATTTGTATTGGTCAAAATCTAGAGCAATACAATCTTAATCAATCAATTCAATGGTCTTATTTTAGCGTATCTGACTTTTTAAATCTGCCATTTACACAGCGTTATGATTTGGCATTTGTATTATTTAATACAGATGAAGCTTCAAATTTGGATGTACAGCAAAAATCTCAGTTAATTGTGAAACTTCGAGATTTAATGGCGAAAAGATTGGTGGTGGTGAGTAAATTACAGGATGAATCACTTTTAAGGGCTTTAGGTTTAACGCAACTGATAGATCAAAATACACATGATCAAGATTTTGCTTTATGGCAATTTAATATTTTAACGTATAAGCATGTACCCGATTGGTTTAACTCTAAATTTTGGGCAAACCCTGAAAATTGGGATAAATTTCGTTGGTAAGTTGTTTATATTAAAGAGTTTGTAAATTTTAGCGAAGAAGGTAGGTGATTTTTCTATTTTCGAGGTATCCTAGATATGCACATATTATGGAATAACTAAAAATGACAAACTTAAATAACATTGTAGAAATTTTAGCTAAACAAGCACTTGGCGGTGGTCAACAGCAAAATCAGGATAGTGGTTTTGGTGGTATTCTAGGTTCAGTGCTTGGTCAATTAGGTGGTCAATCTCAGCAATCTAATGCAGGTGGTTTAGGTGGAATACTTGGTTCTGTTTTAGGTCAGTTTGGTGGTCAATCTCAAGGTTCTAATGCTGGTGGTGGTTCTCAGTTACTCATTGCTGTACTTCCATTAGTTTTAGCTTGGGTTCAAAAACAAGGTGGTTTGCAGGGTGCTTTGGATAGCTTAAAAGGACAGGGCTTAACAAGTCAGGTTGAAGATTGGGTTTCTACAGGTGAGGGTGATAATGCAGCTGTAGATCCGCAACAAATTCAAAGCTTATTCTCAGATGCTGAAATTGAGCAAGTTGCACAGCAAGCACAAGCGCCTAAGCAAGATGTACTGAGTGCGATTTCTACAGTTTTACCGCAAATTATTGATTCGCTTACACCGCAAGGTGAACAAACCAGTAGTACAGAAGCAAACTCAGATATTGCTAACGTAATGAATCTAGTTTCAGGTTTTCTGAAAAAATAATTTATATTCAAAATAAAAAAAACACGCAATTGCGTGTTTTTTTTATGGGTTTGGTTTTGACTTAGAAGTCGTAACGGAAACCTAAAGATAACCCAGTAGAGTCTTCGCCTGATACGCCTGAAATATCAGTGCTACGACCTTGCTGCCAAGGAGTCAACTTAGAACCTTTGTCATTCAGTACTGTTGCAAGGTTTGCATATACACGTACAGCAGAATCAAGTTTGTGTTCTACGCCTACAGCAATAAGACTTGCATTCGCATCGCTAGTATCTACATCACGTAGTAAGTATTGACCACGTAAAGCAGTTTTTGATGAAAGTTTATATTCACCAGCTACGCCATATACTTGTACGTCAGGGTTTTTTACATCATTGTCATGTTTAGAAAGTTGATATAAGCCACCAAGTTTTAAATCACTTGTAATGTTGTATGCAGCCGCAACGCGGAAAGCATCACGTTCACCTTTACTATCAGCATTAGATTGATATTTTTCGTATGCTGTAGCAATGTCGATAGGACCATTTTTATAAGTTACAGCAAGATCATAGGTTTTATTTTTGTTTTTACCTGTACCATCAAATGTACCATCGGCATTTGTCTCACCTGGATCTTGTTTTGTATCATACACACCATCATGAAGTGACATAGCCGCAATTACGTTAAATCCACCACCAAACTTTGGTGATTTATATTCAATTGTGTTGGCATTACGTTCATCAAAACGCATATCACCGGCACGGGTTACATTTCGAATATCACCTAATTGATCGCCAAAGAAGTTTACTGGACCACGAGCAACTTTAAATGGACTGTCAAAACGACCTACACGTACTTGACCATAGCTATCACTTTTTAAACCAACAAAGGTATCACGAGTGGCAAAATCAACGCCTTTAGAATCGTTACCACCGCTTGAAAAATTAATTTCTTGTTCAATTTGTGCGAAAACATTTAAGTCATCATTTACTTTTTGATTAACTTTAAAGCCTAAGCGTGAAGAGTTTGATGATAGGTTTGCTTCGTTATAATCTTTACCATCATCTAGGTAATCTAAAGAAACATGAGCACGACCATAAACTTGTACGTCTGCAGCTGCTGCCATTACTGGTGTTAAAATTGTTGCCCCAACTGCTAATGCGCAAAGTGTCTTTTTCATTTGTAACTCCAATACTATCTTTTTGTTAAGCGATTTTGAAATTCGTGAGTAGGCGTAGCTTTATGTATCTACTGCCTTCCTTGGTGCTCAGTATTGATGACAAATAAGTCAGTAAGATTAAGGATTTATTGCAAAAATATTAAAAATGGATAATTTGATATTTGGGTTTTTAATTTTTTAATTGGTTGAATAATCTATTAAAATTAAATATTTAGATGTAAAAAAAGAGCTCTAAAAGCTCTTTTTTTAATTTATGAATGCTTAAAGTGCAGCTTTAATTTTTTCAGCAAACGCTTTAATTTTTTCTTGATCGCCCATTTCGAGTGCATGTTTTCCAAGTTCATGAACAGAGCTTGGAATTAAATGAAAATGAACATGAGGAACAGTTTGACCTGCTGAAGCACCTGAAAGTTGCATTAGTACAATGCCTTTTGCATCTAAGCCTTTTTCAATTGCTTTCGCAATTTTTTGTACAACTTGAATAGTATAGGCTGCTGCTTCTGGGGCTAAATCTAACAAGGTTACTGCTGGTGATTTAGGAATAACCAATGTATGACCATCTGCTTGAGGCATAATGTCCATAAATGCAAGAACCTGTTCATCTTCATAAACTTTAATGGCAGGTAATTCACCGCGAAGAATTCTTGCAAAAATATTTTGGTCATCGTAAGCCATGTGGACTCCTTGATTGAATATGGCGAATGTAATTATTTACAATTCAATTCTTTCTGACGATCCTTGATGGCGTCAAGCTTTCTTTGTTCTACATCAGAAAATTTTGGCTTATCTGTATAACAATCGGCATTATTATTAAAGCGTGTTTTAGCTTCAGGATCTTTAAAGCAGAAACCTTTAGATGCATAAATCACATCAGAATCACTTTTCAGTTTTTTACATTCTTGTTCAGAAGCAAAAGCAGTATTTACTCCAATTAAAGTTGTAAGACTTGCAATTATAGCAATAGTTAACTTTTTCATAAGAGTATCCTTGGTTATTGCTTAAGTTAATACACATCAAAATAATACGTATGATGTGTATTAATCAATGGCAGGACTTTAGCTAATTGTAATTTTACTCCAAGATTCATACAATTTTACAGCAGCAGAAAAGTCTGCATCTGCTTCAGCAGTTAGGTTTGCTGTTTGTATAAGATTTTGAGTTAAGCTCAAAATTGGAGTAGGTAATTTCACATCTTGGGCTAAATTTAAAGCAATACCAGTGTCTTTTGCAAGCAATGGTAAGGCAAAGGTTAAAGGGAAGCTTCTATTTAAAATGCGTTGAGATAGTACATTTTCAGTCACACCACTTTTACCGCTAGATGCATTAATACAATCTAAAGCTTCAGTTAAATCTACACCGTGTGCTTTAAGTGTTGTAAAGCCTTCTGCTACAGACCATAAATTTACCGCTAGAAGCATGTTATTTACCGCTTTTACAGCAAAACCTGCACCCGATGCACCGACGTGTTTAATAAGTTTACCAAATGCTTGTATTGCCGGTAATGCTTGATTAAATGCCGTTTCATCGCCACCAATCATAACAGTGAGTGTGGCATTTTCTGCACCAATGGTTTGTCCGCTAACAGGCGCATCTAAAAATGAAACCAGTTGAAGTTTTAATTGTTCTGCAAGTTGCTTCGCAGATTCTGGTACGCCACTTGTGCAATCTACCCAAATTGATCCTGCTTTTAACTCTAAACCTGCAATTAAGTTTTCAACATCTTTACTTGTAGGTAGGCATGAAAAAATAATATCGGCTTGAACCGCTTGTTTTAAATCTACAGCTTGAGTGCCATATTCAATTGAGTGTTGCTTGGCTTTTTCGAAGTTTCTGTTCCAAACATAAACCGTATCGAAATGCTTAGGAAGATGCGCCGCCATTCTGTAGCCCATAGCGCCTAAACCAATAAATGCAACTGATTGAATCATGATGTTTCCCTATAATTGTGTAGATCTAAGTGCGAGCCAATTGAACAGTATTGGCCAAAATTGTTCAGCACTTTTTTGACTAGACATTAACCCTAAATGCCCACCAGGAATAAGAGTAAACGTGACATCTTGACTATTTGTCAATTCAATTAAAGGCTTTGCAGCTTCTGCTGAAACAATTTGATCGTTGTCTCCTGCGCCAACAAAGACAGAGCAGTCTATATTTTTTAATTCGATGAACTTATTCTCTAACTGTATATGTCCATTTTTGAGTGGATTTTTTAACCATAAGTTTAAAATCATGTCTTTATTTACGCCACCGGGGTAATCAATCATATGATTTAAAAACTCGGACATTGTTGCATGTTCATGCATAAATTGAATGCTATCTAAGTTTTTAAAAAGTTGAACTTTACTGTCTAGCCAAGATTTTGGGTTAATGAGTTTAAATCCAATTGAATTAATAAAACCGGGCGTATGAATATACTTAGTTGGAATATTTTCTTTTGTGAATAGGTTTTGTAGTTTAGGTTTTTTATTTATAAATTGATGACTAAGCTCAAATAGTTTTCCAATTTTTCCTGATGTGTGGGAATTTATAGGACTTCCTAAAACAATTAAATTTTTAACAAATTTTGGCTGATAAAGCGCCGTATAAAGCGTGACAAATACACCACCCATACTCCATCCGTGTAGCGAAATTTGCTGAGAGTTTGCATGTGTTTGAATCTGTTTAATGCAATTTGGAATTAAATCATCAATAAAATATAAAAAATTAAATGCATGATGGCTGTAATTGAAACGATCCCATTGTAATAAGTAAATATCGAAGCCTTGATTTTGGAAGTATTGAATTAAAGATCTATAAGGATGTAAGTCATAAATAGCAGTATTGACTGCCAAAGGTGGAATAAAAACTAAAGGTTCTTGGTATTTTCTATTTTCAGAAGCGTAATAACGAATTTGAGTATTCTTATAAGCCGTAATAATTTCATACGGTGTTTGTTCAGATTGAACTAAAGATTTTCGATTAAGCAGGCGAATAGAGAGATTCTTTAATTTTCCACTTTGATTTTCGAGAATTAGTTTTAATGATTTCATAGAAGAATCTGTCACAAGCGCTACCGATTTGAACGAAGACTAAACAATTTTTCAATATTATACCTTGACCATAAATACCTTAGACGCTCAAAATGTTGGCAATTGTTTACCAAGGCAGTCTACAGACTGAGTAATTGAAATGAGCCAACAAGACGACAGTCAATATCAATTAGAAACTTTAGCAATTCGCACTGGGCATAATCGTACTGCAGAAGGCGAGCATAGCGAACCAATTTTCTTAACGTCATCTTTTGTTTGCGAAAGCGCAGCAGATGCTGCTGCTAAGTTCTCGGGTGAAATTGAAGGCAATACATATTCACGTTATACCAATCCAACAGTTCAGGCTTTTGAAAAGCGTTTGGCTGTTTTAGATGGTGCTGATGCTGCTGTTGCAACAAGTTCGGGTATGGCGGGCGTACATGCAGTTACTTTGGCTTATTTAAAGTCGGGTGATCATGTTATTTGTTCACGCGCTGTATTTGGTTCAATTCTTTCTTTATTTGAGAAATATGTCATTAAATTTGGCGTAGACGTTACCTTTGTAGACTTAGGTGATTTAGACGCTTGGAAACAAGCAATTCGTCCAAATACACGTTTATTATTTATTGAAACACCATCAAATCCATTGGCTCAGGTGGGTGATTTACAAGCAATTGCAGATATTGCTCATGCACATGGTGCGTTGTTTGCAGTAGACAATACATTCTGTACGCCTGTATTACAGCGACCAATTAAATTTGGTGCTGACCTTGTGATTTACTCATCGACTAAATATATTGATGGTCAAGGTCGTGCATTAGGCGGTGCTGTTGTGGGTAGCGCTAAATTAATGGAAGAAATTACAGGTGTAATTCGTACACTAGGTAATTCCTTAAGTCCATTTAATGCATGGATTTTCTTAAAAGGTTTAGAAACACTTAGCTTACGTATGAAAGCACACTGTGCAGGTGCACAAAAGCTTGCAGAGTGGTTAGATGCACATCCTAAAGTAGAAAAAGTATATTACGCAGGTTTACCAAACCATCCAGGTCATGAATTAGCCAAGAAACAGCAATCAGGTTTTGGTGGTGTTGTGTCTTTTGTTGTGAAAGGTGAGCGTGCAGGTGCATGGACAGTTATTGATAACACACGTTTCTTATCAATCACGAGTAACCTAGGCGATACGAAATCTACAATTACCCATCCAGCAACAACTTCTCATGGCAGAATGTCTGCTGAAGCAAAAGTTGCAGCAGGAATTAGTGAAGGTTTAATTCGTGTATCTGTTGGTTTAGAAGATATTGATGATATTATTGGCGACATTAGTCGTGGTTTAGATTTAATTTAAGATTTGTTCGGAGTTTTTTATGAACGTAAATATGTTAATGCAGCAAGCACAGCGCATGCAAAAAGAAGTCGCGAACAACATGAAAAAGGCAAAAGAAGAACTTGCCCAAACTGAAGTTCATGCAGAGGCTGGCGGTGGCTTAGTTAAAGTAACAATGACTTGCCGTAACGTGGTTAAGCGCATCGAGATTAATCCAGAACTTCTTCAAGATGATCCAGATATGATTGAAGACTTAATTGCTGCTGCAATGAATGATGCTGCTCGTCAAGCAGAAGCTGTTTCTGAAGAAAAAATGAAAGCTGCGAATTCTGGTATGGGTTTACCACCAGGCTTAGCTGGCTTGTTCTAAGGAATAGCCTAAGTGTTTAGTGATCGTTTTGATCAACTTGTACAAGCACTACGTATTTTGCCAAGCGTTGGGCCAAAGTCGGCTCAACGTATGGCATTACACCTTATTATGAAAAATAAAGAGGGTGCAGTAGGTTTGGCACATGCGTTGAATGAAGCTACAAGCTATATTCACGAATGCTCTATTTGTCATTCTTTAACGGAAGATGAAATTTGCAATATTTGTGTATCTCATGAAAGAGAAGAGCATTTATTGTGTGTGGTTGAGTCTCCTGCAGATGTTATGGCAATTGAACAAAGTGGAAGTTTTAGAGGGAAATATCATGTTTTGGGTGGGCATTTGTCGCCACTGGATGGTATAGGTCCTGATGAAATTGGCATTCCATTTTTAGTTCAAAGATTGAGTGATGGCAAAGTAAAAGAAGTGATTCTTGCAACCAATGCAACGGTTGAAGGTCAGGCAACAGCACATTATTTGGTAGAAGCGACAAAGCATTTACCCGTGCATATGACGCGTATTGCACAAGGCGTACCGCAAGGTGGCGAACTTGAATATGTAGATAGCCATACACTGAGCCAAGCTGTTCATAATCGTATGCAA
Organism: Acinetobacter portensis; assembly: GCF_023158935.1. Classification (GTDB taxonomy): domain Bacteria; phylum Pseudomonadota; class Gammaproteobacteria; order Pseudomonadales; family Moraxellaceae; genus Acinetobacter; species Acinetobacter faecalis. Next base: position 1,405,498 of record NZ_CP096120.1, on the reverse strand, counting down.
ATGAAATAAGCTTTACGAAGTTTATTTCATTAAGGTCAAAATATAATAATTGGTATGAAAGGTTATTTTATTAAGATATTTAGAATATAACTTAAGTTTAAAAACGTGAAAAATCATGTTAATTAACAAGAAAAATACGATTTTCCGCTAATTTTAATATAGCTAAATTATATTTATTGTTTACAATACGACGAAGAGAATCTATAGCTAAATCTCGTCTTTATGTTCCAATTTATTCAACAACAAAAAGACTTTGAAAATGTTTTAACATTGATGAGTCAATGCAACACTTACGGACTTGATACTGAATTTATTAAAGTAGATACCTTGTGGCCAAAACTTGGTGTTTTTCAAATAAATGTAGAAGGTAAAGTTTATTTACTAGATGGAACAGCATTAGAACTTTCCGATTTTTGGAATAAATTATTTAACGCAAAACAAAACATCTTCCATGCATGTAGCGAAGATATTGATTTAATTTATCATTATGCGCAAAACAAAAATTTAGATAATGTTTTTGATACTCAAGTGGGTATGTCTTTTTTAGGACATGGTTTACAAGTTAGTTATCAAAATGCATTAAAAACAGTTTTAGATATTGATATTGATAAAGGTCAGACACGTTCAGATTGGCTTGCAAGACCGCTAACCACAGAACAGTTAAACTATGCTGCGAATGATGTGCTTTACATTATGCAGCTTTCAGACAAAATTCAGGCAGAGCTTAAATTTAAAGATATTCTTTCTTTTGCATTGGAAGATTGTCGTAATTTAACCAAAGAAATTGGTACGGATGTTCCGACAGAATTGCTTTATGCGGAAATTGGTAATTACAGACATTCACGTCGACAACTTATGCAATTACAGCATTTGGCAGTGTGGCGCGAACAAATTGCGAAAGCCTTAAATCAACCACGTAGTTTCATTTTGAAAAATGCAACAATGATTGATTTGGTTGAAAACAATCCTAAAAACAATTTTTTGTTGTCGAATATTAAGCAAATTCGTCCGAATATTATTCGTGAGCATGGTAAAACAATCATCGATTTGTTGAACTTTTTACCGCCACAAGATGAATGGCCATTGCGTATGGCGCGCCCAATTCGTCATTCTTCTAAAGAAGTTTCAGATAAATTAGATGCCATAATTGATCGTGTATCTTTAGAAACAACAATTCCTAAAGAGGTGTTGTTGCGTAAGAAATGGTTTAATGCGCTGTATCAACATATTGTGTTTAAAAATGATGAACAAGATCTCCCAAGTTACTTATTGGGATGGAGATATGATTTATTGACGAAGCCATTATTGAACCTACTTCATAATGATGTCGATTATTTATCAACTCAAATGAAAGTTTCTGTATAAAACATACGCAAACTGTTCAAACTCATGTCATTTATATAAAATCTAGACTGATGCGTTAATAATGGTTAATGTATCGGTCTTTTTTTTGTTGTATGCTTTACTGTGCGTAAAAAGGGTATTAATTCGAATATGTTGTGTTCAATCTACAAATCTAGCAAAAAAGATGAAATGTATCTTTACATTGCTCGTCCTGAAGTAAGTGAAAACGAAGCTGAAGTTATAGATCCTTTAGAAGTTTTGCCAGAAGCAATGCGTGGCGCATTTGGTCGTGCGACGTTCGTTATGGATTTAGAATTGAGTGAATCTCGCAAACTTGCACGTGTAAATGTTTTGCATGTAATTGATTCTATTGAAACGAAAGGTTTCTTTATTCAAGTGCCACCAGAAGGATTAATTAATCCAAATGCTGTTGCACCTGAAGGCTTACGTGGTGCTTAATTTAATTCAGGAGTTGTGTTATGGATAATTTTCTTTCTATGTTGGACGCAATTCCTGAAGATACTATTGCTATAACTGTGTATTTGCTTGGCAGTGTACTTGTTTTGGCATGCTGGTATGGAATTGCAATTAGACTGCCTAAACTTTTAGGTGGTATAAGTTGGATTGTGGTGTTTGCTATTTTGCTAACACCAACAGCATCGGATGGTAATAATGCATCTATTGCGCCTGCATTTTTCGGTATTGTGTTTGGAGTATTAACCAAAAATACACCGTTGGTTTTATCAAATGCATCGCTTATTTTATTTGTAATTGGCTTGGGTGCTATTATTGGGTTTTTATGGACCAAATACACAGCAAACAAAGTTTCATTAGAAAATAGTAAAAAGAATTCGCCACTTTAAATTAAAAAAATAAGGTTTCGTCATGTCGGTTGATACGCAACAATTTTCAGGCACAGATCAATATATTGCTACAGATAGCTTAAAACTTGCTGTTAAGGCTGCACGTAGCTTACAAAAGCCACTTTTAGTAAAAGGTGAGCCGGGAACAGGAAAAACTCTGCTTGCAGAGCAAGTTGCGGCAAGCCTTGGTTTAAAGCTTATGACTTGGCACATTAAGTCTACAACTAAAGCTCAGCAAGGTTTGTACGAATATGATGCTGTTTCACGTTTGCGTGATAGTCAGTTGGGTGATGATCGTGTTTACGATATTAAAAACTACATTAAGCCGGGTAAACTTTGGGAAGCTTTTACCAGTGAAGAGCGCTGTGTTTTATTAATTGATGAAATTGATAAAGCGGATATTGAGTTCCCGAATGACTTGTTGCATGAACTTGATAAGATGTCGTTTTATGTGTATGAAACAGGGGAGACGATTACTGCGACTCAACGTCCAATTGTAATTATTACTTCAAATAATGAAAAAGAATTGCCAGATGCATTCTTACGCCGTTGTTTCTTTCACTATATTGAGTTTCCAAATGAGGAAACAATGCGTGAAATTATTGATGTGCATTTCAAGAATATTTCAGCGACATTGGTGAATGAAGCCTTACAAATTTTCTTTCAGTTACGCAAGGTTCCGGGTTTGAAGAAACCGCCTTCGACTTCTGAATTAATTGATTGGTTAAGTTTACTTATGGCAGATGATATGCCTGAAGATATTTTACGTAATACAGATAAAACGAAGTCTATTCCGCCGTTGTATGGTGCATTAATTAAGAATGAGCAAGATGTGCAATTACTTGAGCGTTTGGCTTTTATGGCAAGACGTTAAAATTTTAGTTGTGAAAAAACCCACGTTTATCGTGGGTTTTTGTTCTCTTATTTAATAGGTGGAGTTTATTGTTAGGAGATTAGCTTTGAATAATAATCAGCGAGTTCATCTGGTAAATTCTTAATAATATTAATGGCTAGTTTTTCTATATTTTTATTGTCATATGCCTTTTTAACCTGTTGGTAAGATTCGATATAGCCTAGGATAGGATTTGGATTAGCTAATAATTCGTAAGCTTGTTGGGTTGAATTCATATATTTATCTATTTGATTTAAGTGTATTTCAGAGTTTTTAAATTGTGGATTGATGTGTAATTTATAACGCTTTACTAATCCTGAAAGGTCATCTATATCATCTAAAATATTGTTGACTAAAAACTGATATTTGAGTGAGAACTCGTCACCATTATTTAGGCCTGTGAGTGGAGGTGGTGATTGAGTTCGTAAAAATAGTAATAAAGCATCAACATTTCTCTTCATTTTACGACTTAATAAATATATATCTTTCTGTTCAATTGATATTTTTTCTAAAATAATTGGCTTCCGCCAATCGTTATATAGTAATGAAGCAATATAAGCAGCAATCAACGTTGTTATAGCACCAACATAATTCCCTATGAATGACAAGGAATTTATAATAGCCCCATCACTTTCATTACATCCTAAGTAAATAATCGATGAAACAATTAGAGTTAATATCAAGGCAACAGCACAGCCAATAACACTTTTAATTTTTTCTTGAATATCTTTCATCTTTTCCATCGTAAGCGTCCGCTGAACCCCACTTTTCTTATCTGCTCAATATCCCGATAGTGTCCATTATTTATTATAAATGGACATTATGTTTATGGCCTTAGACACTTTTATAGACACTGAACAAACGACAGAAAGAACCCGCAGAATCTTCGCAGCTGAGTTTAAACAGCACCTGGTCGAGCTTTGCCTGCAGCCAGACACATCGGTGGCCAAGGTGGCAATGCAACATCAGGTCAATGCCAATCTGCTGCATAAATGGATTCGCCAGTCCAGATCAATGGTCCCGGCATTAAAAAGCCCACCCATTCCACAGACCGACTTTCTTCCCGTCATTCTTCACCCGACGCCAGTCAGACAAGAAGCACCTCTGCCACCTGACGCAACTAAACAAGAAACACCTCCACCACCTGTGCCGGAGAAGAATGCTGTCGCTCATATCAGGATTCCATTGCATAAGGAACAAGGTTCCGCAAGGGATCAGATGATCGAGATCGACTGGCCGGTGGAATCAGCAAAGGAATTACTGCCTTTAATTCAGGGCTTGATCAAATGATCCGTATCGATGAAATCTGGCTCTCTACCCAGCCGATGGATATGCGTGCAGGTATGGATACTGCCATGGCTCAGGTGCTGAGAGCCTTTGGCTACATCAAACCACACTGCGCTTACCTGTTCTGTAATAAACGTGGTCATCGTATGAAAGTGCTGGTGCATGATGGACTGGGAATCTGGCTGTGTGCCCGACGGTTGGAACAGGGCAAATTTCACTGGGCTCAGGTTCACCAGGGTGAAACCGTGGCCCTCAGCCCGGAGCAGTTACAGGCACTGATCCAGGGTTTGCCCTGGCAGCGCATTGGACGACAGCAGGTGGTGACTATGCTCTAAACCAGGCTCATCCATTCTGCTATTCTCCAAACGTTTTATTTACACATATTCATGATCTCAGCCATACTGCGGTCATGAAAATGCTGCCTGATTTAAGCCAACTGACCCATGAACAACTGCTGGAATTTACCCGGCAGTTGGCGCTGCAGCATCAACAACTCGCAGAAGATAAACAACAATTAGATGCCAAAGTTCAGCATCTTGAAGTATCAAATAAGCAATTATAGCTAAATACTAAATAAATCATTACAGTAATCTTTAAATAATTTATCAATATCTTTAACTCTAAACTTATTTCGAATCGCCTTGACTCGCGACCACATATTTTCTATTGGATTTAAATCTGGACTATATCTAGGAAGCCACACAATGTAATGGCCCGCACAACGTACCAACTCCTGAAATCTTTTCCCTTTGTGAAAGGTCGCATTGTCCATAATCAAAACACTGCTTTCTTTCAACTTAGGTAATAAATCCTGTTCAATCCAACATTCAAATACTTCTGTGTTCACTGAACAATTAAACACACCAACTGTCAGCAATCTATTTTCAATGATTGCACCGATCACATTACTGCAATTCTTCAACTGCCAGTTAAATTTACCTTCAGCACGTGTTCCTTGAAGGCTATAACTATGAGTTCTGGTACTTTCACTTTGAAAACCACTTTCATCTATGTAAATCAGAGGCAATTTCCCTTCTAAACACTCTATGAGATTTTGAAATTGCTGACGTTGATTTTGATCTGCTTTAGGATGCTTTAACGTCTTTTTTTACGCGATATTCCTGCGGCATGTAACGCATTAAATACCGCATGAGTGCTTACTCCTAAACGTTCAGCTCGCTCATACTGATAATCATCAGGATATTGTTCAACATCCTTCAATATTTGCTCTCTGCTAATTTTAGCTGGACGGCCAGGAATAGGTTTGTTTGTAGTGGACTTTTTCCAGTTCTGAATTGTCTGTATACAGATGTTAAAATGCTGTGCTGCTTTTCGCACAGACATTTCATCTCGAATCATAATTTCTATGACTTTGTCTTTAAAATCTTTTGAATATCCCATATCTCTATTGTTCTATAGTTTTTAGGATTTGGCTATAGATGCTCAAGTTCAACACCTTTCTATTCTCAACCAAAAATACGAGCATGAGCTTGCACTATTTAAACAGCATAAATTCGGCAGTAAAAACGAACATCTAACCGCAAAACAAATCCATCTCTGGGATGAAGCGGTTGAAGAAGATATTGCAGCGGTTGATCTGGAACTGGAACGACTGAATGCAGATAAAACCAATGCAGCTGCACAGAAAGCCCCAGTCAACAAACCTAAACGTCGGCTGTTGCCAGATCATCTACACACCCTCCGTATTGAGCATGAACCTGAATCAACACAATGCAGTTGTGGCTGTACCTTGCGTCGTATCGGTGAAGATGTCAGTGAAAAACTGAATTTCAGACCGGCACAGTTCTATAAGGAACAGCATGTGCGTGGTAAATGGGTCTGTGATCAGTGTGACACTCTGACTCAGCAAGCGATGCAAGCCTATGTGATTGATAAAGGCATTGCTTCACCTGAACTGCTTAGCCATGTACTGGTATCGAAGTATGCAGATCATTTACCGCTGTACCGTCAGCGCCAGATCTTTCTACGCGCAGGTGTTGATCTGTCCAGATCAACCTTATCTGACTGGATTGGTCGCTGTGGTGTAGAGTTAGAACGCCTAACCGATGCATTAAGAAAGGTGATCCTACAGCAAGCGGTGATTCATGCAGATGAAACACCCGTCACCATCATGCGGATGGATGATAAAGATAAAAAACCGAAGAAAGGTTATGTCTGGGCTTATGCAACAACCCAATATAATCCAGTTCAAGCCGTGATTTATGACTTTCAAGACAGTCGCTCTGGTGAACATGCCGAAGCCTTTCTAAAAGATTGGCAAGGTCATTTAGTCTGTGATGATTACAGTGGCTACAAAGCACGCTTTAGATCAGGTAAAGTCATTGAGGTGGGCTGCATGGCACATGCCCGTCGTAAATTTCATGAACTGCATGTGACCAAAAAAAGTCAGGTCGCTGAACAGGCATTACTGATGATTCAGAGACTGTATGCCATAGAAGCAGAACTCAGGAAAAAGACGGATGGTACAGCGCAACACCGCCGCGAATACCGACAACAGCATAGTCAACCGGTGATGCAACAACTCTATGAATGGCTCAACCAACATTATCTGACGGTGCCGTCGAGTTCTCCAATTGCCAAGGCTATCAATTACACTCTGAAGCGTTGGGAAGCCTTAAGCCGTTATCTGGATGATGGCAATCTACCGATTTGCAATAATTGGGTCGAGAATCAGATGCGTCCCTGGGCGTTGGGGCGCAAGAACTGGTTATTTGCAGGTTCGCTGCGCAGTGGTCAACGAGCGGCCAATATCATGACTTTAATCCAGTCAGCAAAACTGAATGGGCTGGATCCGTATGCCTATTTAAGTGATGTGCTGAAAAGACTACCCACCCATAAAGTCACAGAAATTGAGGATTTGCTACCTCATCGTTGGAAACCTGAACCTCGTTAAAACATAGTAATGGGGTTCAGCGGATGCTTACTTTCCATCAACCCTCAATATCATTCCAATTGATACAAGACTCAATTATAGAGGTTTTCTATTTTTAATATTACGTCAGATTTATGCTGCTTAACTTTAAGTTAATATTTTAAAGACAATAAAAAGCCCCATGGTTAGGGGCTAGTCGTATATAAGATCGAGCTTATATACTGTAAGAGGCTCATCTCAAACTGAGCATATTAGAACACAATATTAGTGAAAAAGCATTAAGCAGACATTGCATCTATGCTTAATTCTTTTGCAGTTGGTTTAGCTTTTTCAATATTGATGCCCAATTTTTCAAACAATAGCTTATCTTTACCTTTACCCGCATTTGGTGTGGTTAAAAGTTTTTCACCAGAGAATAATGAATTTGCACCCGCCATAAATGCCAAAGCTTGATCTGAGTCAGAAAGAGATTCACGACCTGCTGATAAACGAATATAGCTTTTTGGCATAATAATACGCGCAACAGCAATACAACGAATCCATTCGGTAACATCAAGTTTTTCAACATCTGCAAGAGGCGTACCTTCAATAGGAACTAACATATTAATTGGTACAGATTCGGGCTGAATTGGTAAAGTTGCAAGTTCATGTAATAAACCAATACGATCTTTGGTATTTTCACCTAAACCAACAATACCGCCACTGCAAACTTTCATACCAGAACTACGAACAAAATCGAGAGTCGTTAATCGGTCATCAAAAGTGCGAGTACTAATAATATTTGAGTAATATTCACGAGATGTATCTAAGTTATGATTGTAATAATCTAAGCCTGCATCTTTTAAACGCTCTGCTTGAGATTGATTTAGCATACCCAACGTCATACACGTTTCTAAACCTAAAGCTTTAACTTCTTGAACCATTTCTAAAACATAAGGCATATCACGTTCATGCGGATTGCGCCAAGCAGCACCCATGCAAAAACGAGTAGAACCTGCATCTAAAGCTTGTTTGGCTTCTTCAATAACCTTGCTTACAGCAATGCGTTTTTCAGCTTCTAATTTTGAATCATAATGCGCAGATTGAGAGCAATATTTACAATCTTCTGGGCATTTTCCTGTTTTTATGGAAAGTAATGTACTGACCTGAACAGTGTTTGCTGGAAAATTTTGGCGATGAATTTGCTGTGCTTGAAAAACCAAATCTAGAAAAGGTTGGTTATATAATTCCTGTATTTCGTCGCGCGTCCAATCATTACGAATTGTCATCATAATTTCCATGATTATTTTATCTTCATTAATCATACAGAAAATTATATGAACGCAAAGGCATAAAATTTCAAAATTCTGCAAACATTACAGATTATAAAAGCACTTTTAAGATAAATATATGATCGTATATTTACTTGCAATCTTTGGTGTTTTATTGGTTAATTGGTCGCAAAGTTTTATTTTGTGTTTTTGTATATTGTGCTGAATGTGCAACTAAGATGATTCTATTTTGCAAATTTTGTAATGAATTGGAAATTAAAATTTGCAAGATAAAATCATTAGAATAAGTTAATAATTTAATCTTAATACTGACATTTTTTGAGTTGTTCTTGAATTGCCCAATCAATATGGACTTGCACAATGTCATCATGTAGTAATTTATTTTGTTCCAAACTTTTGATAATTGCACTATTAAACGGAGCATTACCTAAGCCAATTGCAATATTTCGCATGAAGCTTTGATAGCCTGTTCTTCGTAGCGGACTACCTTCAGTTTTGGCTAAAAATGTTTCTTCGCTCCATTGCCATAAATCAAGGAGCGATGCTTGATCTAAACCATGTCGAGGGTGAAAGTCTTCAATTGGAGTTGTTTTGGCAAAGCCATTCCAAGGACAAATAAGTTGACAATCATCACATCCAAATACTCTGTTTCCTATTCCACGACGTAACTCTTCAGGAATAATACCTTGAAATTCAATGGTAAGATAAGCAATACATTTACGCGCATCAAGCATATAAGGCTCAACAATTGCTTGAGTTGGGCAAATATCAATACATGCTGTACAAGACCCACAGTGTTTAGTTGTCGGGCTATCGAAAGGAAGTTCGAGGGATGTAAATAATTCACCTAAAACAAAAAATGAACCTGATTTTTTATGAATAAGCAGGGTGTGTTTTCCTGTCCATCCCATGCCTGCATTTTCTGCTAAAGATTTTTCAAATACGGGCGCAGAATCTGCAAAAGGTCTAGATTCAAAATCGCCCACTTTTTCACGAATACGAGAAGCTAAAGTTTTTAAACGACCACGCATGGTTTTATGATAATCACGCCCACGTGCATAACGCGCAATAATTGCAGTGTTTGGTTCATCTGGTACATAACGCGGTTTGGGTGATTCGACCAAATAGTTCATACGCACGCAAATAATGCTTTTGGTATTTGGCACTAAAAGTGTTGGATTGGCTCGTTTTTCTAAATTTTCTGCTAAAAAATGCATATCTGCATGATAACCACGGTCTAAATATTCTTGTAAACGTGGTAATTCCTCTTGAGCATCTGGACGTGCAATGACACAATCAGCAAAGCCTAATTCTAAAGCTTGAGCTTTAATCCATGCTTTAAGCGCTTCAGGATCCTGTTGATTGACAGGAATTTTTTGACTGAGTGTGGATGATGTCATAATGAAATAAGAGGGAATAACAATGCATCAGCAAGTTTATCATAGCTACGATATACAAGCATGGGAACAGCGTTGGTTTGCTCATCAAAATAGTTCGTATGGCTTAATGCAACAGGTTGCTTGGTCAGTTTTACAGCGTCTTATTGCTTTATTTAAAGAACATAATATTTCAAATATTGCGGTGTGTTGTGGGCAGGGAAATAATGCTGGTGATGGTTATTTGCTTGCAAAATATTTAAAGCAACATGGTTTTACTGTTGATATTTATGCTGCTGAATTAGGGACTTCACAAGATTTACAGAGTGCGCATAAAGAAACACAAGAAGAAAATATAAAAATAGTTTCAGGTTTTAATTTTCAAAAAAAATATGACTGTGTTGTAGATGCATTATTTGGTATTGGATTAAACCGTGAATTAGATGAAAAGTGGCAAAATGTTATTTATAACATTAATGAACATAAGGCTTTAAAAGTCGCAATTGATATTCCAAGTGGTTTGCAAGCAAATACAGGACAACCTTTACCGTGTGCAGTTAAAGCAGATTACACCTTTACTGTTTTAGCTTTAAAAGCGGGATTATTCACTGGAAAAGCAAAAGAATATACAGGTGTAATCGAAACTATTTCATTAATTCCAAAAGATTCAGAACTTCATGCAGTGGCACAATTAGCACCAACAAATATTACATTACCAACTCGAAAAGCTTTCGGTCATAAAGGTAGTTATGGTCATGTATTGGTCGTTGGTGGGCATGCAGAAATGGGTGGTGCTGTAATTATGGCGGCTGAATCTGCTTTTGCAGCAGGTGCAGGAAAAGTAACGGTTGTCTGTCATAAAAATCATCACGTGGCTATATTGTCACGTGCGCCCAATATCATGCTTAAAGATATTAATCAGCTGAATAAGCAAGATATAGAAGCAATTTTGAATCAGGTTGATGCTGTATGTTTTGGTATGGGTTTAGGTCGTGATGAATGGGCGAAAACGCAATATCAAGCTTGGTTTGATCTTATTTTAAAATCTAATTTGCATGTTGTATTAGATGCCGACGCTTTATGGTATTTAGCAAAAAATCCACGACAAATGAATGAAAGAGTTTTTTTAACGCCACATCCTGGAGAGGCTGCTAAGCTTTTAAATTGTCAGGTTGCAGATATTGAAAGTGATCGAATTAAAACAATTCATTCATTAAAAGAAAAATACAACGGGCAATGGTTATTGAAAGGTTCTGGTAGTTTAATTTTAGAAAATAATGAACTTTGGATTTGTACAGCAGGCAATGCAGGAATGGGAACTGGTGGAATGGGGGATATTTTGTCTGGTTTAGCTGCAAGTTTGAAAGCACAATTTGATGAAGAAATTGCGCTGCATGATATTGTCACGTTACATGCGATTGCAGGTGATGAATTGGCTAAAGATGGAATGCGTGGGTTACAAGCTTTTGAGATGTCTAAAGCGATATATAAAGTAATTAATAATTAAAAGTAATTTTGATGTAATTACATTACAATTAAATAATTAGAATTAGAGGCTGAAATGGATAAATATGTAATTGTTGCTGTGGTTGTGTTGATGTGTATTGCACTGGTCATGTATACACAAAAAGATGATATTTCATCTAAAAACAAATCATTTAAGCAAATTATTCAAGAGGCATTTCCGAAATTTTCTGTTATAGAAAGAAGTAGCGCTATTATTATTTGTGAGATGAATCATCGAAATGAATTTGAAGAATTAGTGTTTATTCGTATTGATCCAAATCAACAAAAAAATATACGTTTTAGCGGAAGAACATTAATAGCAACTTATTCAAAGCAGCCATCATTACGTGAAATGAAGAAAGATTTTGCACAACATTTAAATCTTTAGGTGTTTCAGAAACCAGAGAATTTGAGACTGTAAATTAAATTGTGTAATTGCCTGAATTTGCTATGTTCATATTCACAACGGAGTCAGGCAACATGATGAACGAACAAAAACTAAAAGACCTTGCAGCAGAATTTGCTAAAGGAATCAAAACAGAAGACGATCTCAATCAATTCACCCGATTGTTGACTAAACTCACTGTTGAAACGGCTCTCAATGCCGAACTTACCGAACATCTCGGACATGAAAAGAATGCTCGTAAGAACGGTTCAAATGCTCGTAACGGTTATTCCAGTAAGACCGTGCTGAGCGATGATGGTGAGATTGAGATCACCACACCACGAGATCGTGATGGCACATTTGAGCCACAGCTAATTAAAAAGAATCAGACTCGTATCACGCAAATGGATAGCCAAATTCTATCCCTTTATGCCAAAGGCATGACTACCCGTGAAATCGTGGCTACTTTCAAAGAAATGTACGATGCTGATGTATCGCCAACGCTTATTTCCAAGGTGACTGATGCTGTTAAGGAGCAAGTCGCTGAATGGCAAAACCGTCCGCTGGATGCACTCTATCCCATCGTCTATATGGACTGTATTGTAGTTAAAGTCCGTCATAATGGCAGTGTTATCAACAAGGCTGTATTCCTTGCCTTAGGCATTAATCTTGATGGACAGAAAGAACTGCTCGGCATGTGGATGGCTGAGAATGAAGGTGCAAAGTTCTGGCTGAATGTCCTGACTGAGCTTAAAAACCGAGGGTTGCAGGATATTCTGATCGCCTGTGTGGATGGACTAAAAGGCTTTCCTGATGCCATTAACAGCGTATACCCGCAAACCCATATCCAGCTGTGCATTATCCATATGCTGCGTAACAGCTTGAAATACGTATCATGGAAAGATTACAAGGCCGTCACTCAGGATTTAAAAGCCGTTTATCAGTCACCTACTGAAGAGGCAGCCTTGATGGCCTTGGATCAATTCGCCCAAACATGGGATGACAAGTACCCACAGATCAGCAAAAGCTGGCGTACACACTGGGAGAATCTAAATACCTTCTTTGCTTATCCAGCCGAGATACGCAAAGCCATCTATACCACCAATGCGATCGAATCATTAAACAGCGTAATACGTCAGGCGATCAAAAAGCGTAAAGTCTTTCCAACGGATGATTCTGTACGTAAAGTGATTTACCTGGCAATTGATGCAGCGTCTAAAAAGTGGAATATGCCTATTCGCGACTGGCGTTTAGCCATGAGCCGCTTTATTATTGAATTCGGTGACCGCTTAAGCAATCACCTTTAAATTTATGAAAAGCAATTACACAAAATTATTTACAGGCTCGAGAATTTCTTTATTCAATACCTAACTTTTGTTTTTCTGCCTTTACAGAACTTTTAAATGCTTCGAAAACTTCACCTTGTATACTTAAACTGCCTTTGCTTTTTATTCTAGATTCAGTTTCTCCATTGGCAGTACGTATTTTTAGTATTGCATCTTGAGCATTCATAATTCGTTCAATAATGTCAAAGTTTGCATAGTGATTTTGCATACTTAATTTATTGGTTCCATCTAAATTTTCACTTAAAATTGTGTCATTTTCTGTATTTAAAATAATTTCTTGTCCATCTATAAGTATAGAAGCAGAACTAATATTGACATGTATTTGTGCAACATGATTTCTCAATTGAAGTTTTTTAGGTTCTACAGAATTCCATTTTGGTGTTACGACAACGCACATTTTTTGTGAACAAGCATCTTTTTTAGGTTCCATAAAGACAATAGTATTTACCCCGTATTTTATTGTTCTTGGTGCTTCATAATTTTGAAGATAAATTCCTGAAAAGGAATAATTTGAAAAAAGAAGTGCCCCGAAAAGAATGTAAAACTTCATTTTATATATCCTTATGTGCTTAATATTTTTTTTATGTTTGAGTGTTTATGCTATCAGTTTTTAATGTAAGTGAATTATTACTTTATTTTTCAATGATTTTTTAGCCTTTAACTTTAAAAGAATAAAGGCTATTTATAACTTAAAACTATTATCTACGACGACTCGTACCTCGGCTACGTCCACGTGCCATACCTACACCAAGCGCATTTAAAACAGCAAGTTTACTCATGCTTCCCGATGCGTGTGCATGACAAATTGCAGCGGCTAAGGCATCGGCAGCATCTTGTTGAGGCTTAATGCTTAAATTTAGTAGTTTCATGACCATCATTTGGACTTGGTCTTTATCTGCTGCGCCATAACCAACGACAGATTGTTTAATTTGTCGTGCGGTATATTCTGCAACGTTTAAATCTAAATTGGTTAGTGCAGCAATTGCAGCACCTCGAGCTTGACCAAGCTTTAAAGCAGAATCTGGGTTTTGTGCCATAAATACTTGCTCTACAGCTGCTTCCGTGGGGCCGTGAAATTTCACAATGCGGTCAATTCCCGCAAAAATTCGTTTTAAGCGTTCAGGCATTTCTGCTGTTTCAGTACGAATAGTTCCTGCATCTACAAAACGAAGCTTTGAGCCTTCATGTTCAATAATGCCGTAGCCTGTAAGGCGAGAACCTGGGTCAATACCAATAATTAATGCCATGAATTTATAAGAATTTCTTGAGGGTGTAAGATGAATATTATAATAAGGCAGATGAATATGGTATGTATTTTGCTGAAAGCTTGTGATTAAGCTTAGACTTTGAACGAATTCTTCTATTATTTGGCTATATAGTTAGATATTCGATTTAATCATGCTTATTTTTCATTTATATTCATATCCTGTTTTGAATCTAAATTGTTTAAAACAGACTTTGTTTTTAAATTTTTCAGCTATTTTTTTTAAACCCTTTAAAAATTATAGAATGCCCATATTGTTATAGAAACGCATCAAAAAGCTTGATAGTAGTTAAGCAGTTGGTCGGTAAACTTTATTTATTTTATTGAGATCAGATTAATTTTCATGAAATTATTTCTTATTGTATTAGCAGGCTTAATTCTAGAAGTTTTTGTATGGATTGGCGTAGGCGACCTTGTTGGTAGCATGTGGTATGTGTTCTTTTGGTATATTGCTGCATTCTTCATTGGCTTGAATATGATTCGTAAGTATTCGGCAGGGGTTATGCCTCAAATGCAACAAATGCAAATGGGGCAGATGGGTGGTGATCCTGCTTTAACAGGAAACTTACCTAAAATTATTGCAGGATTTTTATTGTTAATTCCTGGTCTAATTACCGATGTAATAGCAGTACTTATTCTAATTCCTGGTGTTCAAAATATTTTTAAACAAGCAATGATGAACGCTATGATGAAACGTCAACAAGCCATGATGAATAAAATGATGGGTGGCATGATGGGCGATATGAATGGCATGGGCGGTGCTCAAGGTCAAAATCCATTTGCAGATATGATGCGTCAAATGCAAGACATGCAAAATCATCAAGGTGGTCGCGACTCTACGATTATTGATGGTGAAGCGCGTGAAATTACGCCTGATGCGAAAAAAATTGAAATGAAAGATGTTAATCCTAAGTAAAAGATTTTATCTTCTAAAAGCCGAGAAAAATGTCTCGGCTTTTTTTATGTTTTTGAGTTTGAATAGTAGCGTAAAAATATGTACCTAAAGGTATAATCGCTTAAATTTTAAAAATTAGTTTGATTTATGTCTTTGTTATTAACCATTTGTTTACTTCACTTTGTTGCTCAATTAAGCCCAGGACCTGATGTTTTGCTCATTGCAAAAAGTTCGGCATCTACAACGCGTACGAATACCTTAAAAATTATTTTAGGTATTTCTGTAGGTATTGTGGTTTGGGTGGTTTTAACACTACTTGGCTTTACAGTATTAACCCAACAATTTCCTTGGATTCAACAAGTTTTAATGTTTGTTGGGAGTCTATTTTTAGCCAAAATGGGCTGGGCAATGTTGAAAGGTGGTATTTCTGCTTTAAAGAGCAAGGTGCAAGCTGATGATGAAGTTGTTGTAGAAAAGACGAAAGAAAATTATTTTTTATTAGGTTTATTTACCAATCTTGCTAATCCTAAAACTTTAATTTATTTCAGTAGCGTATTTTCTTTAGCACTAAGTGCTAATGCAGGAGAATATCTAAAAACACAATTGGCTTTCATTATTCCAATACAAACTTTTATTACCTTTACATTGTTAATGATGATTGTATCTCAGCCAAAAATTAAAGATGCTTATCAACGCGCAGGCGCTTATATCGATGTGTTATCAGGCTCTTTATTTTTAATATTTGCAATTGTGTTGTGTTATGAAGCTTTTGTGATGTTCTAAATACTAGAGTTTTCTTCTGAAGATTGAACTTGATTTGAAGATGAGGGAACAGTAGTTTCCTCTTTTTTTTGAGTATTCTCATAGGTATTGGGTTTTAATGTGGTTTCAGTATTTTCTGAGCCTTTATATTTGCGACTTCTGTTCGCTCTTTCTCTTAAACCGCCTTTCTTAATTAATTGAACCATGTTGTACTCCTTGAGTTGAAAAGGAGATTCTACACTTAAAGAATTCTAAATATACTTTGTGTTGTTATGTAAAAAACGACAAATGTGACTTGATGCACAATTAATAATCAAATATTGTTAAATAACAAAACAGAATATTTAAGTTTTGAAATAAAAATAAAAAAGTGAATAAAGGAGGTTCTTATGCTATCTACACAGTATCGCTGTAATTGTTGTAATCAAGCAGTTATGGCATCAGAAAAAGAATGTCCAAATTGTGGTTCACACAATATTAAAAGTCCTTATGGTTTTTGGATGTTTTGTTCAATCACATGTTTGGCGCTAGTGGTTATTTTAAAAATGACACAATTATATTTTACAGACTATAGAGAAATACCAGTGACAGAGAGTTTCTTTAAGGTCATTAGCGATAAACATAAATAAAGAGTTATAAAAAAAGCCTGCATAAATGCAGGCTTTTTTTATGGGTAATCTATATAGATTATAGACCAGCAGATGCTTTCAGTGCTTCAACTTTGTCTGTTTTTTCCCAAGTAAATGCAGTATCAGAACCTTCACGACCAAAGTGACCATATGCAGCAGTTTGTTGGTACATTGGTTGAATAAGATCAAGCATACGTGTAATACCATATGGACGTAAGTCGAAGTGTTCACGTACTAAAGCAATAATCAAATCTTCAGATACTTTTGCAGTATTAAAAGTGTTGATCGAAATAGAAGTAGGTTCTGCAACACCAATTGCATAAGACACTTGAATTTCACACTTGTCTGCAAGACCTGCAGCAACAATATTTTTTGCTACATAGCGACCAGCATAAGCAGCAGAGCGGTCAACTTTAGATGGATCTTTACCAGAGAAAGCACCACCACCGTGACGTGCCATACCACCGTAAGTATCTACAATAATTTTACGACCTGTTAAACCACAGTCACCTACAGGGCCGCCAATCACGAACTTACCTGTTGGGTTGATATGGAATTTAGTTCCAGCATGAAGCATTTCAGCAGGAATAACTTTTTTCACGATTTCTTCAATTACAGCTTCTTTTAATTGAGACTGAGTAATAGAAGGGTCGTGTTGAGTTGAAAGTACAACAGCATCTAAGCGAACAGGTTTACCATTTTCATAAGCAAACGTTACTTGGCTTTTAGCATCTGGGCGTAACCAAGCTAAAGTACCTTGCTTACGAAGTTGTGCTTGCTTTTCCATAAGACGATGCGCATATGAAATTGGTGCTGGCATAAGTACGTCAGTTTCACGGCTTGCGTAACCAAACATTAAGCCTTGGTCACCAGCGCCTTGATCTTCAGGTTTTTGACGGTCAACACCCTGAGCAATTTCAGGAGATTGTTTACCAATCATATTAATTACGGCACAAGTAGAACCGTCGAAGCCAAGATCTGAATGGTGATAACCAATACCATTCACAGTGTTGCGAACAATCGCTTCAAAGTCGATATTTGCTGTTGTTGTGATTTCACCAGCAAGTACAACAGCACCCGTTTTTACAAGCGTTTCACAAGCAACCCGTGCATATGGGTCTTCTTTTAAAATTGCATCCAGAATAGCATCACTGATTTGGTCAGCCATTTTATCAGGATGACCTTCGCTTACAGATTCTGAAGTAAATACAGCGTACTCGCGCATAAGTCCTAACACAGTTAAATTCTAAAGTTGCAATATAGTACAACTTCTTGGGATTATGGACTAGTTCAACTTATCGAAAAATATGGAAATAGCCCTATTTATGCATCAAATTAACTGATGTTGTTATTTGTCTTGCTGATATTTACTTATTAAGAGGCAATTAATTTATTTAATCATTATTTTTATTCATATAAGAGCGCTAAATACATACTAAAAAAATATGAATATTCGGCTTCTATCTAAATAATGAGATAGATTTTTAGTCTTTTGTGTATCTAATAGATAAATCTTGTCTATCGCACTTTACGCTAGGGTGTTTTTTTAAGACAATACACCTATCTTTGAATTTATATTCATCTAAACTTCTTTAAACGATTTATCTTGGACACTGACCTATGACAACCCCGCTTAATGAACGTCGTATTGCAAATGCAATTCGTGTATTGGCAATGGATGCTGTGCAAAAAGCAAATTCAGGACATCCTGGCGCTCCAATGGGGATGGCTGATATCGCTGATGTCGTTTGGCGTGAATTCTTAAGTCACAACCCAACAAACCCACAATGGGCAAACCGCGACCGTTTTGTATTGTCGAATGGTCATGGCTCAATGCTTCATTATGCATTGTTACATTTGACTGGTTATGATCTTTCTATTGACGATTTAAAATCTTTCCGTCAATTGCATTCTAAAACACCTGGTCACCCAGAATTAGGTTATGCACCTGGTATTGAAACGACAACAGGTCCTTTAGGTCAGGGTATTGCAAATGCAATTGGTTTTGCACTTGCTGAAAAAACTTTAGCTGCGCAATTCAACAAAGATGACATTAAAGTTGTTGATCACTTCACTTACTGTTTCTTGGGTGATGGTTGCTTAATGGAAGGTGTTTCTCACGAAGCATGTTCATTAGCGGGTACTTTAGGTTTAGGTAAACTTATTGCTTACTACGATGACAACGGTATTTCAATTGATGGTGAAGTAGAAGGTTGGTTCTCTGACGATACAGAACAACGTTTCTTAGCTTACGGTTGGCAAGTGCTTAAAGTTGATGGTCACGATGCAGATGCATTACGTGCAGCAACTTTGGAAGCGAAAGCTGAAATGAACAAACCAACAATTATTATTTGTAAAACAATTATTGGTTTAGGTTCACCAAATAAACAAGGTAAAGAAGATTGCCACGGTGCTCCTTTAGGTAATGATGAAATTGCATTAACGCGTCAGGCTTTAGGTTGGACAGAAGAAGCATTTGTTATTCCTGCTGATGTTTATAGCGCTTGGGATGCAAAAGAAAAAGGTACTCAAGCTGAAGCTGCTTGGAACGAAACTTTTGCTACGTATGCGGCAAAATATCCAACAGAAGCTGCTGAGCTTAAACGTCGTCTTTCTGGTGAACTTCCAGCTGACTTTGTTGCAAAAGCAGATGCTTATATTGCTGAAGTAAATGCAAAAGCTGAAACTATTGCTTCTCGTAAAGCGAGTCAAAATGCAATTCAAGCATTTGCTCCACAACTTCCAGAAATTTTAGGTGGCTCTGCTGACTTAGCAGGTTCAAACCTTACACTTTGGAAAGGTGCACAAGGCATTCAAGATAATGCTGCGGGCAACTACGTACATTACGGTGTACGTGAATTTGGTATGACTGCAATTGCAAACGGTGTTGCGCTTCACGGTGGATTCATTCCTTACGTAGCTACATTCTTAATGTTCATGGAATATGCACGTAATGCGGTACGTATGTCTGCGCTTATGAAGCAACGTGTAATTCATGTTTATACACATGACTCAATTGGTCTTGGTGAAGATGGTCCTACACATCAACCTGTAGAACAAATTGCATCTTTACGTGGTACGCCTAACTTAAATACTTGGCGTCCATGTGACACTGTAGAAGCTTCTATTTCTTGGAAGTCTGCATTGTTACGTTCAGAAGGTCCAACGGCGTTAATTTTCTCTCGTCAAAACTTACCATTCCAAACACGTACAGATGCACAAATTGCTGATGTTGCGAAAGGTGGTTATGTTCTTGCGAAAGAAAAAGGCGAATTAAAAGCAATTATTATTGCAACGGGTTCAGAAGTATCACTTGCAATGGAAGCTTATGCACAACTTGAAGGTGTGCGTGTTGTTTCTATGCCGTGTGCTGAAGAGTTTGTTAAACAAGATGTTGCATACCGTGAAGAAGTTCTTCCTGCTGCGATTCGTGCTCGTGTTGCGGTTGAAGCTGCGCACGTTGACTACTGGTGGAAGTTTGTAGGTTTAGATGGTCGCGTAATTGGTATGACAACTTACGGTGAATCTGCTCCTGCGAAAGATTTATACCAACACTTCGGTATTACAACTGAAGCTGTAGTTGCTGCTGTAAAAGAAATTACTGCTTAATTTTTTAAATTAACAGTCTTAAAAGACGTCCCAATATTGGGGCGTCTTTTATTTTTTTATTTTGACCTTATACTTCGTGGGTTAAGTAATTGTTCAATGCAAATAAAGTGAGATGAAAGATGAGTTTATATGAGCAAATCAGTGATGAAGTTACTTTGATGGATGCAGGTGAGCAAAAATGGATTGGCGAAGATCTACCACTTGAAGCAATGGTTGCAGTTGAATTGCTGTTGCAAGATATGGATGAAGATAAAATTATTAAAGTGCGTCGTAAAAACCGTGAAAAAACTTCAGGTTTAAAACAAATTGACCGTATTTTGGTAGAAAAGCTTTAATGATCTAGCAATGGAAGCCTCTTTTTAGAGGCTTTATTTTTATTCAGTGACAGTGTCGTTTATCAATCATTCTTTACTCATGTTCGGGATTTAATAATAATGGTGATCAATGACAGAAAAAAGATCTTCTGAATTGATATAAATCTGCATTGCGTAAGAAGACAAGGAAAGAATCATCATGTTTGTACGGCTGTTTTATACATTAAGAAAATATGGTGTTCCGGTATCTACACGAGAGCTGATTGACTTAAATAAAGCGGTAGCCGAAGGTTTAGTTTTTGCAGATCAAGAAAAATTTTACCAACTTGCAAAACTTGTAATGGTCAAAGATGAGCGATATTTCGATAAATTTGACTGCGCGATGAAAGATTATTTTGATGGTATTTCAACGTTTGACCTAGATGAACTTTTAAACCAAGTACATAAACTCCCAAAAGACTGGTTCGATTTAGAGCTTATAGAAAAGCATTTAACACCTGAACAACGCGAAGAACTAAAAAAAGCAGGATCATTAGAAGAACTTATGAAAATGCTTGAAGAGCGTTTACGTGAGCAACATAAAAAGCATCAAGGTGGAAACCGTATGATTGGTACGGGTGGCACATCGCCATTTGGTGCTTATGGCGATCATCCGGAAGGTGTGCGTATTGGTGGGCCGGGGCGTAAACGCTCAGCAGTAAAAGTTTGGGAGCAGCGTCAATATCGTAATTTAGATGATGAGCAAATTTTAGGTAGTCGCCAAATGCAAATGGCGTTACGTCGTTTGCGTAAATTCGCACGTCAAGGTGCGGCTGAAGAACTTGATATTGATGGCACTATTCGTGAAACAGCTAAGCAAGGTATTTTAGATGTGCAGCTTGTGCCTGAACGCCGTAACCGTGTAAAAGTATTAATGTTATTTGATATTGGTGGATCTATGGATGCCCATATCGCCCAATGTGAAAAGTTATTTAGCGCAGCCAAAACGGAATTTAAAACACTCGAATATTTTTATTTTCATAATTGTTTATATGACTATGTTTGGAAAGATAATATTCGCCGATCATCATCTCGTATGAACACCTTAGATTTGTTTAATACTTATGGCAAAGATTATCGCGTTATTGTTGTAGGTGATGCGAGTATGGCACCTTATGAATTACAGTCTGTAGGTGGTTCTGTTGAATATATGAATGATGAAGCAGGTCATGTTTGGTTAAAGCGTTTGCGTCAACATTTTGACAAAACTGCGTGGTTGAATCCTGAAGAAGAAAATTATTGGCAATATACACATACCATTGGGCTTATTAAGCAAATATTTGAAGATAAAATGTACCCTATGACGCTCAAAGGCATTGAAGATTTAACGAAATATCTAGCACGTTAATTCCATTTATCTATAAATAACTTTAGTTATATTTATTAGAGATTTGAAAGAAAATATTCTAGTATAAATTTACTCATGATTAACGACTGCATATTTTCAGGAAATACGATGAATCATCAAATTAATGGCATTGCTTTACCAAATGAAGACGGCTTTTTTGGTAGTTATGGTGGTCAATTTATTCCGCCAGATTTAAAACAAGCCATGGATGATATTAATGTTGCTTATGAAGAAATTCGCAAGACACCTGAATTTCAAAATGAATTGAATGATTTGTTCGCTCATTATGTTGGTCGTCCTAGCCCGTTATTTCATGCAAAGCGTCTATCTGAGAAATTGGGTGGTGCACAAATTTATTTAAAACGTGAAGATTTAAACCATACAGGCGCACATAAAATTAACCATTGTTTAGGTGAAGCATTGCTTGCTAAATATATGGGTAAAACCAAAGTGATTGCCGAAACAGGTGCGGGTCAACATGGGGTGGCTTTAGCAACGGCTTGTGCACTTGTTGGTCTTCCATGTGAAATTCATATGGGGCAGGTCGATATTGAAAAAGAACATCCAAACGTTGTGAAAATGAAGATTTTAGGTGCAAATCTAATTTCTGTAACGCGCGGAACAGCAACATTAAAAGATGCTGTAGATAGCGCATTTGAAGAATATTTAAAAAATCCGAAAGATTATATTTATGCAATTGGTTCGGTTGTGGGGCCACATCCATTTCCAATGATGGTACGTGATTTCCAAGCCATTATTGGTGATGAAATTAAAGTTCAAACCAATGAACGTTTTGGTGCAAACCCAGATTATGTTGTTGCTTGTGTAGGTGGTGGTTCAAATGCATTAGGCGCATTTACAGCATTTTTAAATGAACCAAATGTAAAGCTCGTTGGTGTTGAACCTGCAGGGCATGGTTTAGATACAGATATGCATTCTGCGACTTTAACTTTGGGTAAACCAAGTCAAATTCATGGTATGGCGTGTTATGTGCTTGAAGATGAAAATGGTGAGCCTTTACCTGTTCATTCAATTGCCTCAGGTTTGGATTATCCAGGAGTTGGACCTCAACACAGTTTATTGAAAGATTTGGGTCGTGTTGAATATACATCTGCAACTGACCAAGAATGTTTAGATGCATTTATGACACTTTCACGTGTAGAGGGTATTGTTCCTGCACTTGAAAGTTCTCACGCCGTGGCTTGGGCTTTGCGTGAAGCACCTAAAATGTCTAAAGATGTAAAAATTGTTGTTAACGTATCAGGTCGTGGAGATAAAGACTCTGATTACGTTGCAGATAAATTAGGTTTAAATTAAGTTGTAAAATGAAAAAAGCCTTGAATAGTTCAGGGCTTTTTGAAGTCTCTATGGTTATTGAAAAGAATAAAGAAATATGGATATATTAAAAAAAGTTATTTTAGTGGTTTTTACTACATATTGTATAAATTTACATGGAAATACAGAAGTTGAGTATTTTGATAACAACTTCGAAGTAAAAGATATGTATTTTATTATGGATGATGCATGTTCAAGTGATACAAGGGCTACTTTTAAGAAATTTTCGAAAAGTGTATTTCTGGCAAATTTTAAAATAAGCGAAGATGATTTAATTACAACTGACAATAAAGATTATGGGTTGTTTATAAAACCTTATGAAATATCAAAAAGCGAAATAGATTATTTTACGAGTCGTAATATTGCTGATTTTATAAAATATAGGTTATTGATTTTTGCTTTTTATCCTGAAATAGAAAGTAAATTATGCATGCTAGGATTTGGAGTGTTTCCTGAGGCATGGGATGGGAATAAATGGATTCGCTTTGAAAGTAATAAAAAAATAGAAGAAAATTTTTTACAGAAATACATAAAGGAAAAGAGGGCATTCTAAAAAAGATATAAGACACTTACTATATTAAGTAAGTGTCTTAATGAATCAACCCGAAATATATTGCTGTAACTGATCAATTAACTTGTTTTGATCTTCCATCGCAATTTTTACTAAGTCACCAATTGAAATAAAACCTAAAAGTTGCTCGTTTTCAACAACAGGCAAATGACGTAAATGCTTATCGGTCATTAATTTTAGACATTCTTTTACAGATGCTGTTGTAGGTACGGTTAAAACTTTAGCCGTCATAATTTCGCTAACAAGCGTATCTTTAGAAGTACGCTCCATAAGAACAACTTTACGCGTGTAATCACGCTCAGAAAGAATGCCTGCAACTTTATTATTTTCATCGGTAACTACAAGCGCACCAATACCTTTATCAGCCATTAATTTAATAGCATCAAGAACCGTTGAATTTGGCTTTACTGTATATATAGCAGTATTGTCTTTATCTTTTAAAACGTATGCTACATTGCTCATTCAAATTATCCTCTTTCATTGTTCTTCTGAGTTCTTTTTAAATTAACGTGAAATTTTATAAATACAAAGATATTTATGGTCATCTTTTGTGAATGTTCAGTACATCCTTGTACTTTGTTCTGTGTATTTAATATCTGTTAAGCAAGAAGTTTATTTGGCTTATTAAAGAAAAAATATTTCATTAATTGCGGGCTAAACTTAAATTTCTGGTGATTTGAATTGTATAAGGTTGGTTTAACATTTAAACGGGTAAGGGTGGGTAATAAAGATTTTTGAAAATCTTCAGGGGTAATTTTACGCGCTGTGTAATTTGGCCATTTTTTTTGAGCATATTTCTGTGCTTGAGAACAGCTTAACCAAAAAGGAAAAATGTGATGTTCTTGATCGGAAGTCATCGCCCAGCCCTCATGATACAAACCCCAAAGTACACCGCAGTACATCATCGATTTTAAAATTGTAATTTTAAGAAAGAAATCTTTGGGTAATGGGTGTAATTGATTCACCTGATACATAATCATTCTTAGTTGCTGATTTGATTTTATTGTACGGACTTATAATGACAGTATTGTTTAAACTTTGCGTAGAATCGTAAAATTATATGAAAAAGGTCGTAAAAAAACGCCACCTGAGTGACGTTTAATTATGCTTGCATGGTGGCTAGGTTTTGCCAAAATTGTGCTTTTAGTGAATCTCGTTCTACGCGAAAACCTTGATAATAAAGTTCTGCTAAAAACATTGCTGCTTTACCATGTCCAGCTCGTGCTGCACCTTCCAATTGTGAAACTGCTTCTGCAAAGTTCATTTCGTATTGGATTGTATTTACTGCATCTGCGTAAACATGTTCTAAGTCTTGTTGAGAGAATTGTTGAATCATATATAACTCCTTATTGTAATTATGTTCAAACTATAAAGACCAATCTTGAGTCTTTAGATATTTTTAACACTCTATTATTAAACTATTATTACAAATTGCTTGAAGTGTCAAATAAATCTGCTTGATTGTTGTAATAGGTTGCGTTTAAATGATTAAATAATGATCTTATGCGTAAGGTGTGAACGAATTATTAAAAAAAACATCAATCGATTATTAAAATAAGGGGAAATTAAATGTCAAAAACTATAGATGGATTTTCTTTAGATTTACCACCCAATAAAGCTCAAATTATAGGATTAGCTCAATTACATCGAAAGCAATTGGATGAAGCGATTTATCATAATGAATTAAGGTTAGGTGATTTTTGCCTTGCACAAAAAAAGCGTGTTTATGATTACACACGTGAATTAAATGCAGAGCAGCGTGCAGAATTTTATCAAGCATACAATGGTGAGTTAGAGCGTTTTTCTGTTGATGAAAGTCCGCATCATCATGAAGAGGAAAATCAAACGCATGTAAAAATTATGTATGGTGTATTGGCTGTTATCGCAATAGTTTTATATTTTGTTTTTCTAGCGCCTGTTTTACATTAAATCTTAGCTTAAGCTCAATTTTGCTTATAAATATAGGCAGAATTGAGCTGAATATCTTGTGATTAATTTTAGACACCCATAAACTACCTTTAATCGAGGTAGGTCATGTACAGCAATATTCAAAAAATTAAGCAATTTTATGCTCAGTTAAAGCTTGAGCAAATTTATAATGCGTTCATTCTTTTTATTATTTCAATTATTTTGGTGATGTCTACAGTTGCGTTATATCGCCCAATTGATTCCGTCAAGTTTCAGCAAGTTAAAGTAATTGCTAATCAGCCTATATATCCTGAAAGCCAAGAAATGGCAGAAGCATTATTGCAACAACAGACCATTATAGTTGGGCAATATCTTCGCCTTATGCATGCACATCAAATTGAAATGAACAAAGCAACAGAACTTCCTGCTTTATCTATTGAAGATTGATTAGGCTTAATGTTCAGACAAATCTATGTAAATCAATACAACGTAAAACGACGTGATTTATGCTAGACTTTCACTTTTATTTTAATGCAGTATTTTCAGGGATTCGGCATGCAGCAACAATCTAATGGGCAGAATAAATTTTTAATTGATGCTGACATCGGTGATGACGATGTTACGTTACCGAATTTACCTTCAATTAATGTGCCTATTGTTGAAACAACACCAGCAGTAGAAAGCGTTTCGACAGAAGTTGCACAAGAAGAAACAAAGGCAAAAGGTGGTTTCTTTAGCCGAATGAAAAGCGGCTTAACGAAAACGCGTAAAAACCTTGCCGATGGTATGGTGAATATTCTCATCGGTGGTAAAGAAATTGATGATGAATTATTAGAAGAAGTTGAAGAGCAATTACTTGTTGCAGATATTGGTGTAGAAGCAACAAAAACAATTATTGCGAATTTAACGGAACGTACAAACCGCGGTGATCTAATTTACTCGCATTCTTTATATAAAGCATTGCAAGAAGAGCTTGTTGCTATTTTAGAACCACGTGTAAAACCAATGCATATTGATCCAAACAAATCGCCGTATGTGATTTTAGTTGTGGGGGTAAATGGCGTAGGTAAAACAACAACAATTGGTAAGTTAGCAAAACGTCTTCAAGGCGAAGGTAAAAAAGTAATGCTTGCAGCGGGTGATACATTCCGTGCAGCAGCAACTGAACAACTTCAAATTTGGGGCGAACGTAACGATATTGCTGTTGTCGCACAAGGTCATGGTGCAGACAGTGCTTCTGTTATTTTTGATGCTTTTGAAAGTGCGCGTGCTAAAGGTGTAGATGTGCTTATTGCAGATACAGCAGGACGTTTGCACAATAAAGGGCATTTAATGCAAGAGTTAACGAAAGTTAAGCGCGTTATGCAAAAAAGTGATGCGACTGCACCACATGAAGTGATGTTGGTTGTAGATGCAGGCACAGGTCAAAATGCAATTAACCAAGTTGAAATGTTTGATGAAGCTGTTGGCTTAACGGGTATTACAATTACCAAACTTGATGGTACAGCTAAAGGTGGTGTGTTATTTAACATAGCAAGTCGCACACATGTGCCAATTCGTTTTATTGGCGTTGGTGAGCAAATTGATGATTTAAGACCATTCTCTGCAAAATCATTTGTTGCGGCATTATTTGAAACAGATAAATAATATTGCTCAAATTAAAACTGCTGATTAGGTCACATAAACTCCGCTAAATGCGGAGTTTATTTTTTTGTGGGTAAGTGATTGATTTAAAAAGCATCAATAATGATTTTTATAGATAATTAATTAAAAATAAAATCATTACAATAAAGCTAGTATTCATGCCAATTTTTTTGGGGAAAAGGTAATGGCATTATTAGATAAGATTGGTCATGTTTTGACATCTGATATCACAAAAGATTTTAAGTTAAAAAAGAAAAATGTCAGTGTGATTGAAGAGAGTACATTCATTGATCAGCTTAAAAAGCGAAGAAATATTAGCGAATTAGGCGATAAACTTCGTTTTAGTCAAACTTATTTAACAGAGCTGATTCAAGAATCTGTGCGAAGTTGTCCATCTGCACATCATTCACAAAGTACACGCGTTGTTATTTTATATGGTAATTCACATCATAAATTTTGGAATATTGTGAAGGAGATGCAACGTAAAATTGTGCCTTTCAATATTTTTGCAGGAACAGCTGTGAAAATTGATCAATGTTTAAAAGCTTATGGAACAGTTTTGTTTTATGAAGATCAAGCGGTTATTAAGCAATTACAAAAAAAACGTCCTTTTGATGCAGAAGAGTTTCCAATATGGTCTGAACAAACATCTGGTATGGCGCAATTTGCGGTATGGACTGCTTTAGCAGATTCAGACATTGGTGCTTCGTTGCAACACTACAATCCAATTATTGATGAAGAAATTGCAAAATCCTTTGATATTGATGAAAACTGGAAGCTACGTGCACAACTTGTATTCGGTTCTATTGAGCAAGAAATAGTTGAAAAACCATTTATAGATTACGAACAGCAATTTAAAGTTTTTCATTAAAATTGGTTATATTGTTCTGCGTGTATAGAAATTAAAAAATCTACACGTAGAATAAAGCCATTTTACGATCTATGTTAATTGATTGTTCTATTAATAAAACACTATGTAATGAAATTGGGTATTTATCTAAAAATTAAAAATTATAAGATGTGTATAACGAATTAAGAGTGATCGTGAGATCAAAGAGGAATCCTAATGTCATTTTTAAAAAATATAGAAAAACGCCGTACAATTTATGCAATTGGTAAAAATGTAGAACTTGCAAATGCAGACATTGAAAAAACAATTCAACAAGCTGTGCGTTTAAGTCCATCATCATTTAACTCACAATCTTCACGTGTTGTGACTTTGTTTGGTGAATCTCATGCTAAATTTTGGAATATTACGTTAGAAACATTACGTAAAATTGTGCCTGCAGAAGCATTTGCACCAACTGAAGCGAAAATTCAAAGTTTTGCGGCAGGTACAGGTACAGTATTATTTTATGAAGACCAATCTGTAATTAAAAACTTACAAGAAAACTTTGCTTTGTATGCAGATAATTTCCCGGTTTGGTCTGAGCATTCAACTGCAATTGCACAATTTGCGGTATGGACTGCACTAGCAGAACAAAATATTGGCGCTTCATTGCAACATTACAATCCAATCGTAGACGCTGAAGTTGCAACAACATTTGATATTCCTGCAAATTGGAAACTACGCGCTCAACTAGTATTTGGTTCTATTGAAGCGCCTGCTGGCGAAAAAACATTTATAGATGATGCTGAACGTTTTAAATCATTTAATTAATGTTGTAATTAATATGAAGAAAGAGTGCTTAAGCACTCTTTTTTTATTTAAAACAAGTGAATTAATAGTTGTAATGAAAGTGTCATTAAGCTCATTCATAGTGCCATCAAACGTAAAAAATGATGAGATATGTATTAATGAATAAAAGATGGTCTTTTTTCGCTACTTTATTAATGATGAGTACACCTGCATTTGCAGCAATTACATTAACAACGTCAGAAGAAATAAAAATTGCGGCAATTAATGGGCAAGAAGTAAATACAGGCTTGTTTAGTTCTAATAAAAAAGCACATCAATTAAAGACAGGTGAGAATGTAATCTCTGTTCGATATTCACAGTATTTTGAAGAAAATCGAAATATTGGAACACATGAAATTGTACGATCAAATATCGTAAATATTAAAACGCCATTATTGGATGATAATCAAACTTATTATTTATCATTAATAGATACGCCAAAAAATGTAGATGCTGCGAGAGATTACGCAAAGCAACCTGTATTTGGTTTATATAATAGTAAAAATCAATTATTGGTTAAGCAGCAAGGTGCTAAAACCTCTGGTTTAGGTATTGTGAGTAATTTGTTTGTTGAGGGGGAGTCAATAAATAGAAATCAAGTAAATGTACAGCCATCACCGGAATATACGGCTCAAGCAAAGTTAAATCAGCCAAAAGAAGAAATATCAACAGATGTGAGTGTAAAAGGTGGTCAAGATCAACGCCTCATTCAAATATGGAAAAATGCATCTAAAGTGGAAAGACAGAAGTTTTTGACTTGGTTAGCAGAGCAGTAAAATAACTAGATTTAAAAAAGCCACGAATAACGTGGCTTTTTTTATAAATATTCGTTTAATTTTTAAGCTAATCGCGGTAAATTTAGCATTAATTTTTAATTTTTGTATGAAAAGTAAACATGTGTGTGTGAATTTGAGATTATTTAATAAAAAGGGGTTGCGCTTGCTAAGAAACTCTATAGAATACGCAGCACACCAACGCAATGAACGAAGCGTAATGTTGAGTTTGGGTGTTGAGCTTGCTGGTGACGAACCAACAAGAAGATCATTAAGAGATTATGAAGAACAACTTGTGTGGATTTTTACTGATTGATCAATCGAAATTATTTTCATTGATTTGATGGTAGAAATTACTCGAAGTTTATTTGAGAAATATTTGTCAGAAAATTGATGAGCCAAGATTGGTACCCTTTAAAGGTACTACTGATTTTAAACTGAAGAGTTTGATCATGGCTCAGATTGAACGCTGGCGGCAGGCTTAACACATGCAAGTCGAGCGGATGAAAGTAGCTTGCTACAGGATTCAGCGGCGGACGGGTGAGTAATGCTTAGGAATCTACCTATTAATGGGGGACAACAGTTGGAAACGGCTGCTAATACCGCATACGCCCTACGGGGGAAAGCAGGGGATCTTCGGACCTTGCGTTAATAGATGAGCCTAAGTCAGATTAGCTAGTTGGTGGGGTAAAGGCCTACCAAGGCGACGATCTGTAGCGGGTCTGAGAGGATGATCCGCCACACTGGGACTGAGACACGGCCCAGACTCCTACGGGAGGCAGCAGTGGGGAATATTGGACAATGGGGGGAACCCTGATCCAGCCATGCCGCGTGTGTGAAGAAGGCCTTTTGGTTGTAAAGCACTTTAAGCGAGGAGGAGGCTACCGAGATTAATACTCTTGGATAGTGGACGTTACTCGCAGAATAAGCACCGGCTAACTCTGTGCCAGCAGCCGCGGTAATACAGAGGGTGCGAGCGTTAATCGGATTTACTGGGCGTAAAGCGTGCGTAGGTGGTCTTTTAAGTCGGATGTGAAATCCCTGAGCTTAACTTAGGAATTGCATTCGATACTGGGAGACTAGAGTATGGGAGAGGATGGTAGAATTCCAGGTGTAGCGGTGAAATGCGTAGAGATCTGGAGGAATACCGATGGCGAAGGCAGCCATCTGGCCTAATACTGACACTGAGGCACGAAAGCATGGGGAGCAAACAGGATTAGATACCCTGGTAGTCCATGCCGTAAACGATGTCTACTAGCCGTTGGGGCCTTTGAGGCTTTAGTGGCGCAGCTAACGCGATAAGTAGACCGCCTGGGGAGTACGGTCGCAAGACTAAAACTCAAATGAATTGACGGGGGCCCGCACAAGCGGTGGAGCATGTGGTTTAATTCGATGCAACGCGAAGAACCTTACCTGGTCTTGACATAGTAAGAACTTTCCAGAGATGGATTGGTGCCTTCGGGAGCTTACATACAGGTGCTGCATGGCTGTCGTCAGCTCGTGTCGTGAGATGTTGGGTTAAGTCCCGCAACGAGCGCAACCCTTTTCCTTATTTGCCAGCACTTCGGGTGGGAACTTTAAGGATACTGCCAGTGACAAACTGGAGGAAGGCGGGGACGACGTCAAGTCATCATGGCCCTTACGACCAGGGCTACACACGTGCTACAATGGTCGGTACAAAGGGTTGCTACCTCGCGAGAGGATGCTAATCTCAAAAAGCCGATCGTAGTCCGGATCGCAGTCTGCAACTCGACTGCGTGAAGTCGGAATCGCTAGTAATCGCGGATCAGAATGCCGCGGTGAATACGTTCCCGGGCCTTGTACACACCGCCCGTCACACCATGGGAGTTTGTTGCACCAGAAGTAGGTAGTCTAACCGCAAGGAGGACGCTTACCACGGTGTGGCCGACGACTGGGGTGAAGTCGTAACAAGGTAGCCGTAGGGGAACCTGCGGCTGGATCACCTCCTTAACGAAAGATTGACGATTGGTAAGAATCCACAACAAGTTGTTCTTCATACGATGTACCTGAGGGTCTGTAGCTCAGTTGGTTAGAGCACACGCTTGATAAGCGTGGGGTCACAAGTTCAAGTCTTGTCAGACCCACCACTACTGACGAAGCAATTAATTGCAGAGTAAGACAGAGAATCAGAGACATTGAATCTATATGATAAGCTGGGGACTTAGCTTAGTTGGTAGAGCGCCTGCTTTGCACGCAGGAGGTCAGGAGTTCGACTCTCCTAGTCTCCACCATATATCGTTTACGATATATAAGCTGAGAGATTATAGAATTTAGTAAATTAAACGATAGAGTTTAAGTTTATTAAGTTCTGTGATTTATCACAGTTTCTAGACCTGACGAAGGCTAGAAAAATCATTAACAGAATATATTTGAGTTGAAATAATTTGTTCATAACTCATCAAACTTAAAAACGAAGAAGCAATTCTGAGTTTACGAGAATGATGATTTACTAGCGATTAAACTGAATCAAGCGTTTTGGTATATGAATCTAATTGAAGCTGTACAGTGCTTAAGTGCACAGACGCCAACTGTATGATTGACTAACTTGTTAGTTGATCTGTTGCTAATCCTACTTGTAGGGATTAACGACTGTTTGGGGTTGTATAGTCAAGTAATTAAGTGCATGTGGTGGATGCCTTGGCAGTCAGAGGCGATGAAAGACGTAATAGCCTGCGATAAGCTCCGGGGAGGCGGCAAATATCCTGTGATCCGGAGATTTCTGAATGGGGAAACCCACTTACCATAAGGTAGGTATTGCAACATGAATACATAGTGTTGCAAGGCGAACGAGGGGAAGTGAAACATCTCAGTACCCTTAGGAAAAGAAATCAATTGAGATTCCCTCAGTAGCGGCGAGCGAAAGGGGAACAGCCCATTAAGTCATATAAGTTCTAGTGGAATGCTCTGGGAAGTGCAACCATAGTGGGTGATAGTCCTGTACACGAAAGGGCTTATATGATGATGTCGAGTAGGGCGGGGCACGTGAAACCTTGTCTGAATATGGGGGGACCATCCTCCAAGGCTAAATACTCCTGACTGACCGATAGTGAACCAGTACCGTGAGGGAAAGGCGAAAAGAACCCCTGTGAGGGGAGTGAAATAGATCCTGAAACCGCATGCATACAAGCAGTGGGAGCCGGCATTGTGTCCGGTGACTGCGTACCTTTTGTATAATGGGTCAGCGACTTATGTTCAGTAGCAAGGTTAACCGAATAGGGGAGCCGTAGAGAAATCGAGTCTTAATAGGGCGTTTAGTTGCTGGGCATAGACCCGAAACCAGGTGATCTATCCATGAGCAGGTTGAAGGTTGGGTAACACTAACTGGAGGACCGAACCCACTGTCGTTGAAAAGCCAGGGGATGACTTGTGGATAGGGGTGAAAGGCTAATCAAACTTGGTGATAGCTGGTTCTCCCCGAAAGCTATTTAGGTAGCGCCTCGGACGAATACCATTGGGGGTAGAGCACTGTTTCGGCTAGGGGGTCATCCCGACTTACCAAACCGATGCAAACTCCGAATACCAATGAGTACTATCCGGGAGACAGACTGCGGGTGCTAACGTCCGTAGTCAAGAGGAAAACAATCCAGACCGCCAGCTAAGGCCCCAAAATTATAGTTAAGTGGGAAACGATGTGGGAAGGCATAGACAGCTAGGAGGTTGGCTTAGAAGCAGCCACCCTTTAAAGAAAGCGTAATAGCTCACTAGTCGAGTCGGCCTGCGCGGAAGATGTAACGGGGCTAAAACTATATGCCGAAGCTGCGGATTTGCAATTTATTGCAAGTGGTAGGGGAGCGTTCTGTAAGCCGATGAAGGTGGATTGAGAAGTCTGCTGGAGGTATCAGAAGTGCGAATGCTGACGTGAGTAACGACAAAACGGGTGAAAAACCCGTTCGCTGAAAGACCAAGGGTTCCAGTCCAACGTTAATCGGGGCTGGGTGAGTCGACCCCTAAGGCGAGGCCGAGAGGCGTAGTCGATGGGAAATTGGTTAATATTCCAATACTTCTGTGTAATGCGATGAGAGGACGGAGAAAGTTAAGTCAGCCTGGCGTTGGTTGTCCAGGTGAAAGGTTGTAGGCATGTATCTTAGGCAAATCCGGGGTACTCTATGCTGAGAACTGATAGCAAGCTAATTTATTAGCGAAGTGGCTGATACTATACTTCCAGGAAAAGTCTCTAAGCTTCAGTTACACAGGAATCGTACCCGAAACCGACACAGGTGGTCAGGTCGAGTAGACCAAAGCGCTTGAGAGAACTCTGCTGAAGGAACTAGGCAAAATGGTACCGTAACTTCGGGAGAAGGTACGCTGCTGACGGTGATGGAACTTGCTTCCTGAGCTATCGGCAGCCACAGAAACCAGGCCCCTGCAACTGTTTATTAAAAACATAGCACTCTGCAAACACGAAAGTGGACGTATAGGGTGTGATGCCTGCCCGGTGCTGGAAGGTTAATTGATGGGGTTAGCGTAAGCGAAGCTCTTGATCGAAGCCCCAGTAAACGGCGGCCGTAACTATAACGGTCCTAAGGTAGCGAAATTCCTTGTCGGGTAAGTTCCGACCTGCACGAATGGCATAATGATGGGGGCGCTGTCTCCAGCAGAGGCTCAGTGAAATCGAATTCGCCGTGAAGATGCGGTGTACCCGCGGCTAGACGGAAAGACCCCGTGAACCTTTACTGCAGCTTGACATTGAACTTTGATCTTACTTGTGTAGGATAGGTGGGAGGCTTTGAAACCGCGACGCTAGTTGCGGTGGAGCCAATCTTGAAATACCACCCTGGTAATATTGAGGTTCTAACTCTGCTCCATAATCTGGAGCGAGGACCATGTCTGGTGGGTAGTTTGACTGGGGCGGTCTCCTCCTAAAGAGTAACGGAGGAGTACGAAGGTGCGCTCAGCGTGGTCGGAAATCACGCGTAGAGTATAAAGGCAAAAGCGCGCTTAACTGCGAGACCCACAAGTCGAGCAGGTACGAAAGTAGGTCTTAGTGATCCGGTGGTTCTGTATGGAAGGGCCATCGCTCAACGGATAAAAGGTACTCTGGGGATAACAGGCTGATACCGCCCAAGAGTTCATATCGACGGCGGTGTTTGGCACCTCGATGTCGGCTCATCTCATCCTGGGGCTGAAGCAGGTCCCAAGGGTATGGCTGTTCGCCATTTAAAGAGGTACGCGAGCTGGGTTTAGAACGTCGTGAGACAGTTCGGTCCCTATCTACCGTGGGCGTTGGAAATTTGAGAGGATCTGCTCCTAGTACGAGAGGACCAGAGTGGACGAACCTCTGGTGTACCGGTTGTGACGCCAGTCGCATCGCCGGGTAGCTATGTTCGGAAGGGATAACCGCTGAAAGCATCTAAGCGGGAAGCCTACCTCAAGATAAGATTTCCCTAGGACTTTATGTCCTCTAAAGAGCCGTTGAAGACTACGACGTTGATAGGTTGGATGTGGAAGCATAGTGATATGTGAAGCTGACCAATACTAATTGCTCGTGAGGCTTGACTATACAACACCCAAACAGTTGTTGTATAAAGCTCAATTGATTCGATATTAAGCAAAATAGCTTGATTCAGAAGAAAGTTAGTAAGACAATGTTCAACTCAGATATACCTGTTAATGTATTCTATTTGGTACGAAGTAAGGCATACATCAAATGATGTAAATAAGACCCGAACAAGTCCATAAACAGTTGTGCTGGCGACAATAGCAAGAGTGAACCACCTGATCCCTTCCCGAACTCAGAAGTGAAACCTCTTTGCGCTGATGGTAGTGTGGGGTTACCCATGTGAGAGTAAGTCATCGCCAGCTCATTAATTCTAAAACCCCCTCCAATACGGAGGGGGTTTTTTTATGTGGGGAAATAAATTAACCAAGTGAAATAGGTTGTTTTTTTTGTTTAAAAATAAATACTAGCTTTTATATAAGAACTATAATATTGATATATATAATATTTAATAAAAATTTGAAACGTTGGGGTTGTTGAATATGAAAAAAATTGCTATTAACCGCTGGGTTATTGTTCATTGGGGAATTCTCTATGGCATGTACACGTGTTGTTTATTTAGGTGATGAGCAGAATGTAATAACTGCAAGATCAATGGACTGGAAGGTAGATGTAGGTTCTAATATATGGGTTTTACCAAATAATGTAAGTAGAGATGGTTCAGCTGGAAAAAATTCAATTAAATGGACATCTAAATATGGAAGTGTTGTAACAACAGGCTATGATATTTCAACAACAGATGGAATGAATGAAAAGGGGCTTGCTGCAAATTTATTATGGTTGGTAGAATCGGAATATCCTAATATAGAAAAGAATAAAAAACCAACTTTAAGTATTTCATTATGGGCTCAATATATTTTAGATAATTATTCAACGGTTGCTGAAGCAGTAAAAGCTTTGGAAAAAGAACCATTTATTGTAGTTTCTGATGCAGTTCCAGGTGAATCAAGGTTAACAACACTACATTTATCTATTTCTGATGCATCTGGAGATAGTGCAATTATTGAGTATGTCAAAGGTAAGCAAGTTATACATCATAGTCGAAAGTATCAAGTAATGACGAATTCCCCATTGTTTGAAAAACAACTTGCATTAGATGAATATTGGAAACAAATTGGTGGAACTACGATGCTACCTGGTACAAATAGAGCTGCTGATCGATTTGCACGTGCTTCATTTTATATTAATGCCATTCCTAAAAAAGCAACATCAGAACATTCTTTAGCAAGTGTTTTTAGTGTAATTAGAAATGTTTCAGTTCCATTTGGTTTAAATACAGAAGAAGAGCCAAATATCTCATCAACAAGATGGCGAACAGTTGTAGATCATAAACGTAAACTTTACTTTTTTGAATCTGCTGTATCACCAAATACATTTTGGATTGATTTAAAAGATATTAATTTTAGCGGAACTCAAACATTAAAGTTGGATTTAGGAAAAGATCAGTCTAATATTTATGCTGGGAAAGCGAATGGTTATTTAAAAGCGACAACTGCATTTAAATTTTTAGGTATTAGCTAAATAGAGGGTGAAACATTGAATAAAAATGTATTTTTTATGCTTGGGTTTGTATTGTTAAGTGGTTGTGCAACGTTAACACAGGAAAATATAGGAACTAAGGGATTACCTTTGTGTCAAACGAATGAACTTTGTCCTTTAATGACTGTAAGCTGGAATGATCAGAAAAAAGATAATTTCAATGTAAAAGTAAGCTTAGACAGTCTTTATCATTATTATGATATTCAAAAAGTCATATTTAGTAATGATAAGAAATCTTACAGTTTTGTGCCTGAAGCTAAAACAACTCAAGAAGTAATCTTTAATTTACGTCATTCTAAAAATAGTATTGTCGTGCCTAAGAATTTAATGGCAGATTTAAAATCTAATGCGATATCAATTAACATTCATACAGATCAAGGTGTAATTTCTCGATTTATATATAAAGATGGCGTGGAATCTTCTATATATAAACAATTTACAAGTATTTATGTTCCTTAAAGTATCTTCGGGTGCTTTTTTTATTTCATTAAGTTTGAATGAGTAGGATTTATTTTGAATAAATACCTACTCTGATATTGGAAAATATTCAATTTACGTTAAGCTAGGTGAAATTGTTTTTAAATAGTAAATCGACAATATGGCTAAAAATCCGCAACAAGCTTCAGCATTGGCTGAACTCATTTCAGAACAAAAACTTTTATGTGAAGAGTTTGGTTCCGCTTATATTGAAGTAAGTGGCGATGATGTCATTGCTGTAGCAGTTCAAACTTTAAATAAAGATCCTTTAGTAGGTATTCGTAAAAAGTCTGAAACTGATGAAAATGTGAGCTGGTATATTTATGGTGGTGAGCTTGAAGAAGGCACTGATAACTTTGAAACCATGACCGTTCGCGAATTACAAGAAATTGCGCCAGATGTTCTTCCATACTTAGCTTTAGATGTAGGTTTTCGCTTTATGATTGATGGCGATGATTATGAAGATGTATGGAAAGAAGGTGATGAGGCATAATATATATGAAACTTTATATTAAGTTTCATATAATTATGATTAGTTGTTTTGCATCGTTTGTGCACGCAGAACAACTAAGCCAAGAAAAATATGATGCTTTATTGAATCAATACATGCAAATTATTCAAAATACGAAAGTAGTTTTAGATTCTGAAGATACAAGTTCGACGTTTGCTGAACAAAATAAAGCATTTTGTGAGCGGATTAATGCTTACCAAGATATTAAAAAAATATCTGAAGAGAACAAACAATTAGAAAATGCCTCACATATGTTACTGGCTGCGAACTATTATTTAGAGCGGTAGAGTAAAAGTTTAGAACTTGGTGGATTTTCAGATTCTCCATTTTGTAAAAGAAAATAGCCTAAGCAAACGAAGCTATTGTTAGTAAAAGATTGTTTTGTATTTATAAAAGTACATTTTAAAGAAGATCTAAGTTTTAGCTTAGATCTTCTTTTTTAATAATTAATTTACTAGAGATGTCATAAAGTTTTTGATAATTTGACTTGCAACAGGTTCAAGTTGTGGTGCAAATTTTTGATTATCTTCACGTAGTTTTGAGATATTAATAGAAGCATTTCTGAGTTCACAGGTATGTCCAATCAGCCATTTTTCCATGCTATCTGCTGAAGCTTCAATATGGAACTGTAAAGCAAGAATATGCTCATTCACTGAAAAAGCTTGATGCGGGTAAGCTTCTGTACTTGCAAGTAATTTAGCATTTTCAGGGAGATCGAAAGTATCTCCATGCCAATGTAAAACTTCAATATTTTGCAGAGTATTTAGTGGATTTATAGGATGATCAGTAAGGGTTAATTTACTCCAACCAATTTCTTTTGTAGTACCTGAATAAACTTTAGCACCTAAAGCGGTTGCAATTAACTGCGCACCTAAGCAGATACCAATTGTCGGTAAATCATTACTCAAACGAACTTTTAGTAAGTCTATTTCTTTTTGTATGAATGGGTAATCTTCCGTTTCATTAACACCAATTGGACCACCTAAAATAATGGTTAATCCTTTATGTTCATATGCTTTACTTAAGTCATCAACACCTGCTTCAAAGTAACGAACACGAAAGCCAAGTTGATAAAATGTATCTTCTAAAGAGCCTAAATCTTCAAATGCGACATGTTGAATTGCATAAATTGTGTCTGGAAAATTTGACATAAATGAGAACTATATTTTGATGTATTAAAGTAGTAGTTCATTATATTTTAAAAATGATTTTTACTGTATTAATTCAAATTTAATTCACAGTTTTAATTTCCACTTAGTCAGTAAAATAGAAGAAAATCTAAGTTCGTATTTAACTAAAATTATATCTTGAAAATTTTAAGACATTTTAAAATTTAGCCACTGAAATAATTCGGAATATACTTTTTCGCGAACAGGAGCTGAGGATAGTACTAAATCGTGCATTCCATTTTTAATAGTACATAATTGAATATTGCCTGACATTTTGAGTGCATATTTTTCTATGTCTTTTACGTTTAAAATAATATCACTATGTTGAGCATCGGAATTCCATTGTTTTGGGTTTGTTGTGCGGTTTGAATACATGACTAAAGTTGGAACACTAAGGTAAACACCTTTATGAATTTCCTTTTGGGCTTCATAAATAGCACGAATAAAACTTAAACGAACTTTTGGAAACTTTTCCTTTTTCCATTCTAAGTTGAAATTCCACTCTCCATACATACTTCGGTGCAAACTTGGTGTATACCAGCGGTTTAAGCCACTTGGGAATTCTAAATCTGGCGTATATTTCCCAAATTGGCTAATACACGGAATCCCAAACTTTTGTTCAAAAGCAGTTTTATTAAAATCATAAAATGGGCTATTTACCCATAAGGCTTTAATTAAAGGATGATAGGGATGATGTGCTGCATAAAGCGTTGTGATTAAGCCACCTGTTGAATGACCACAAAGTAAAACGGAATTATGGTTTTCTAAGTCAATAATATCTAACGCTTGGCTAATTTCTGCATCATATTCAGACAAATTATGCACATTATAAAATTGCTGATGAGCAAGGTGAGAGCGACCATATTTTCTTAAATCAAGCGCATAAAAATCGAAACCTTGCTCATTAAACTTTTCCGCCATTTCTGTTTGAAAGAAATAGTCGATAAATCCATGAATATATAGAACAGCTTTATGTGTAGATTTCTGTGCTTTTTTTCTCACTAAAGTTGCAATTACGTTACCTTCATAATCTGCTGGAAATTCAAGATCTGCAGATTCATAACCAGCACCTAAAACATCTTGTCGATATTGTATTTCTTTTAATTTAACTTCCATGTTTGAACCTAATCAAGTTTGATTATTACAGTAATATTTATTGAATATCGAAGATGTGTGAATGCTTGTCAAATAGAGTTTGTTATTTCCTCTCGTTCTAAAGTACAAATTATTAAAGGGAAAGGTGGTATTTCACATGTCATCGCCAATTTATTGATGAATTAAACTGAAAATAAAACAATTAAATGAAATTGAAAGACATGCTTTGTCGCTAATCTGACTTTTAACCTTAACTTTTGAGTCAAAAATCTGTAGGCTATAGCGGTTCGTTTATGGTTATAGGTCTTATGAAACAAGAAACTGCACTGAAGTTATTGAAAGCCGGTGAAAATGTATTTTTAACAGGGTCGGCTGGTGCAGGTAAAACCTATACGCTTAATCAATACATCAATTATTTAAAAGCACGTAAAGTTACTGTGGCTATTACAGCTTCTACGGGCATTGCTGCAACGCATATGAATGGTATGACTATTCATACTTGGGCTGGTATTGGGATTAAAGATGCGATTTCAGAAGATGAACTGAAGCGCATGAAAGAACGTAAATATTTAAAAGAGCATTTAGAAAATGCCCAAGTTTTAATTATTGATGAAATTTCGATGTTGCATGCTAAGCAACTAAATTTAGTGAATAAGGTTTTAAAATTCTTCAAAGAAAGCGAAGACGCTTTTGGTGGAATTCAAGTGATTGTTGCAGGGGATTTTTTCCAGTTACCACCTGTAGGTCGTAATGATGAACGTAACCGTGATAAGTTTTGTTTTATGTCTGAAGCGTGGGTGGAAGCAAAATTCCGCGTATGTTATTTGACGGAACAGCATCGTCAAGGGAACGATTATTTAAACGATATTTTAAATGCCATTCGTAGCCAAAGCATTAGTGAAGCACATAAACAAGCTTTAATTAATACACGAAATCAAGATATTGGCGATACCTTTACACGTCTATATACGCATAATATGGACGTAGACACCATTAACTTTAAGCATTTGAATGAAATTGAAAATGATGGTCGTCAGTTCGATGCGCAATGTGATGGTAATGACAAGCTAATAGAAACATTAAAGTCTTCTGTACGTGCGCCAGAAAACTTAACGTTAAAGAAAAATGCCAAAGTCATGTTCGTAAAGAACAATTTCGATATGGGCTACATTAACGGTAGCTTAGGCGAAGTGATTGGCTTTGAAGAAGATGATGAATATGGTTGCTTGCCGAAAGTAAAACTTACAGATGGAACGACTTTAATTGTTGAACCTGAAACATGGTCTGTGGACAACGATGCAGGTAAAACCATTGCGAGTTTTTCGCAAATTCCTTTACGTTTAGCTTGGGCAATTACCATTCATAAATCTCAAGGGATGACTTTAGAAGCGGCTGAAATTAATTTAAGTCATACTTTTGAAAATGGGCAGGGTTATGTTGCGCTGTCTCGATTAAAAAGCTTAGATGGCTTGCGGTTACTTGGTTTTAATGAGCAAGCTTTAGAGCTAGATAGTTTAGCCATTAAGGCGGACAGACGTTTTCAAGAGCTTTCTGATGAAGCTGAAAAACATTACGATGCAATTGACTTAACACCTCAGCACAAAGCATTTATTCGTCATTGTGGCGGTACGCTAAATGAAGTTGAAATTGAGCGTAATGAGAAGAAAATTGCCAAAAGTGGCGGTAAAACGAATTACGCTGCTGCAACTTTGGATGAAACGAAAGCATTATTTGTGGATGGTTATGAAATTCAAGATATTGCGGTAGAGCGTGGTTTAACACCTGCTACCATTATTAATCATTTAGGGCGTTTACATAAAGAACAGGGGTTAGATATTTCTGTTGCAAGCCCAGGTGAAGAAGTCGTTGAACAAGTGCGTAAAATTTATAAGCGTTTGTTAAAACGTAAAGACTCTAATCATTTTAATGATGATGGTTCTTTAAAACTTCGCCCGATTGTAGATTTAACAAGTCCTAAATTGGGATATGATCAAGTTCGTTTAGCGTTGTTGTTTGTAGAGTAGTTCTAATTTTTCATTAGAAAAATGAAACGACTGTATTGAATTTGACAGATTATTCAAAAGCCTAGAATGAGTCTAGGCTTCAAATTGATGAGTGAAATTGTTTTCTAAAAAATAAAATGAATACTTAAAACTTATATGTTAGTGCCATGTAAAAATTAGTGAGTTTACTCTTATCAACTAACGGTCCATCTTGCACTTTGTTTGGTAAAAACTTTTGCATTGCCGCACCACTTAATTTGACTTTATCTGTTAGTGCATAACTTGCACCTAAAGATAAATGTGGAATAAAGACATGATTTGGTTTGTATGCGACTACACCACGAGAGACTTCACTGTCTAAAATACCATAATAATAATTTGCTCGTTTGTCCGATAGCCAATCTATACCAACATTTGGCATCAGAGTGACTTTAGGGTTTATTCTCCAGAAGTATTGATAATTGAAGCGAAGCTCTGCTCCGTCACTAGCACCACCGATATCATTGACAGCTTGTAGTGAAAATAAGCCATAAGGTAGTCGTAGAATACTTTCTATACCTAAATCTACACTACGCTCACGATCTTCTAATTGTGATGTACTAATATTATTAGCGGCTAATTTTTCTTTACTTAAGTTATCGATATCTAAATTCATCATATTGATGTTAGTGATGGCATTTACGGTAAGTAGGTTATTTTTGTAAAGTTCTACACCTGCATATAAACCACGAATAAAAAAATGCTCAGTTTCATATGAAATCACGGGTATAGGAGTGATTTCAGTTTTTTCTCCAACATATATACCGCTACTACCAACTGCACCAATTCCTAGACTTAAACCTTGAGCTTTATAGATTTGTCCTTTGGGTGGTTTATCGTCATTAGCAAAAGTAGTGAATGGAATGCATAAAATTATAGTTAATCCGATGTTTCTAAGCATATTTTACTCATTATTTCTTAATAATATTTTTTAATATACTGAGTAAGGTATGAATAAAAGGTGAATTTTGTGATATAAATAAGAAAGCCCCGAATTCGGGGCTTTCTTATATCAAACTATTAATCTTTCTTTAAATTTTCATTTAATAAAAATTCAACTAAAGCTTTTTGAGCATGTAAGCGGTTTTCTGCTTCATCCCAAACTACAGCATTTTTATGCTCTAACATATTTTCAGAAATTTCTTCACCGCGGTGCGCAGGTAGGCAATGCATGAATAAACAATCTGGGTGAGCCAAATCCATTAATTTTTCATTTACTTGGAAATCAGCAAATGCTTTTTCACGAATTTTTTGCTCTTCTTCCTGTCCCATACTTGCCCAAACGTCAGTCACGATTAAGTCAGCATTTACAGCCGCATCTTCAGCAGAATCAACAAGCTCTACACAATGCGCAAATTCAGACAAGAATTTCTCTTGAGGTTCATAACCTTTAGGCGCAGCAATTTTTAACTTAAAGCCCCACATGTGCGCAGCTTCAATATATGAATTACACATATTGTTGCCATCGCCAATCCAAGCCACAGTTTTACCTTCAATAGAACCACGGTGTTCAACATAAGTTTGAACGTCCGCAAGTAATTGGCAAGGGTGGTGATCATCAGTTAATGCATTAATCACAGGAACTTTAGAGTAAGAAGCAAAGCGTTCTACAATGTCATGACCAAAAGTACGGATCATCACAATATCAAGCATGCTTGAAATTACACGTGCAGAATCTTCAATTGGCTCGCCACGACCTAATTGCGTGTCGCGAGAAGAAAGGAAAATTGCACTACCACCAAACTGGCTCATACCTGCTTCAAACGAAACGCGTGTACGGGTGCTCGATTTTTCAAAAATCATGCCCATCACTTTACCAACAAAAGGTTGGAAAACTTCGTTATTGTGCTGCTTTCGCTTCAGCTCAATACCGCGTTGGATGATCTGGTTCAGTTCGAGAGTAGATAAATCGCGTAAAGTAAGAAAGTGACGTAGAGCCATGGTTACTCCACAATAATTGCTGAATAAAAACAACAATTAGTTGTTGGTTGGTTGATGAAAAAAGGAGAATCGAACACTCTATACTATAATTATACAAAAAAGCAAAAAAACTAGCCTTTTTGGTGACCGTCTAAGAAGCGATCTACCGCGTAGCTTATATATTTGAACACTTCTTGATCATCTTGTTCTAATGGAACACCAATAATAATTCGCCATTCTAAATTACGTAAA
Source organism: Acinetobacter portensis (assembly GCF_023158935.1). GTDB lineage: Bacteria > Pseudomonadota > Gammaproteobacteria > Pseudomonadales > Moraxellaceae > Acinetobacter > Acinetobacter faecalis. The sequence continues at coordinate 1,361,043 of NZ_CP096120.1, read as the reverse complement.
ATTCCAAAGTAAAGTTGTGCAGAATAAAGCGGATTTTCACAATATAACAAACCACTTTCATGTGCCTTTTTTAGGCTATCTGCAACAACTTGTTGAATTTTGAGTGGACCATTTTCATGTATATGGCGAGCAATATCAGGATTACGCTGACCTTGCTCCATAATTAACTTCATGAAAGATGCATTTTTTGGCTTTTGAATATGCGAATAGAAGTTTAATAAGGTGGTGACTAAGTTTGTTCGTAAATCTATAGATTTTTGATCACAGGTAACACTGATATCTTCAAAAAACTGAATACGTCGATAATCACAAATAGCCTTAAATAAACCGTCTTTATTACCAAAATACTTATAAATAGATGCTTTCGATCCACCTGCATGATTCACAATATCATCTAATGAAACAGCATCGTAGCCACGGCTTAGAAACAATTCAGTCGCACTTTCAAGAAGTGCTACACAGCGCTCATGACCACGTTTAGTGGCTGGAATATCATGAGATGTTTGAAACTGAAAAGTATTGAGCATTGGCATATTTATGAATAGAGCTAATATAGATTATACCAAATATTATAGGTGCCGTGGTGCTTCAAATATTTTTTAGAATCGTGTGAATATTCATCTAACTTATGACTAAAGTTCTATAATTTTCGTGCAATTTGGGCGTAGGTTGATCAAAAATTATGGATATACTCGAAGTTCGATAAATAATATTGATACTGTGGAAAGGACAATGACACAACAACAGTCTGCAGGTTTAGCATTTAGACAAGCATTGGATGCTGAAAAACCATTACAAATTATGGGCACTGTAAATGCTTATTCTGCCATGATGGCAAAGCAAGTCGGATACAAAGCAATCTATTTATCGGGTGCAGGAGTTGCAAATTACTCTTATGGTCTTCCAGATTTGGGAATGACTAGCCTAGACAATGTTTTAGAAGATGTTCGACGTATTACAGAACGTGTAGATACACCATTATTGGTAGATATTGATACGGGCTGGGGAGGTGCATTTAACATTGCACGTACAGTCAAACAAATGATTGCCGCAGGTGCTGCGGCTGTTCATATTGAAGATCAAGTTGCTCAAAAACGCTGTGGACATCGTCCAAATAAAGAAATTGTAACGCAACAAGAAATGGTTGATCGTGTTAAAGCTGCGGTAGATGCAAAAACTGATTCTAATTTTGTGATTATGGCACGTACTGATGCTTTGCAAAAAGAAGGCTTAAATGCCGTGATTGACCGTGCTTGTGCATGTGTAGAAGCTGGTGCAGATGCAATTTTTGCCGAAGCAATGACAGACATTACAATGTACAGAACAGTTTGTGATGCAGTGGGTGTACCTGTTTTGGCAAATATTACAGAATTTGGTGATACGCCGTATTACACAGTCGATGAGCTTGGTGAACAAGGTATTTCGATGGTGTTGTATCCACTTTCTGCAACACGTGCAATGCAAAAAGCAGCATTAGAAGTTATGCATGCTATTCGTGACCAAGGAACTCAGGTTAACGTACTTGATAAAATGCAACAACGAAAAGAACTTTACGAATTTTTAGATTATCACACCTTTGAAAATACATTAGATAAACTGTTTAAACAGGAGAATTAAAAAAATGGCTGAAGGAAAAGTACTTACAGGCGCAGGGTTGCGTGGTCAAGTTGCAGGAAAAACTGCATTATCTACAGTAGGTAAAAGCGGAGCAGGCTTAACTTATCGTGGTTATGATGTGCAAGATCTTGCTGAAAACTGTCAATTTGAAGAAGTAGCCTATTTAATTTTCTTTGGTGAATTGCCAAATAAAAAAGAGCTTGAAGCGTATAAAGCAAAATTAAAATCTTTACGATCATTGCCACAAGCGTTAAAAGAAGTTTTGGAGCGAATTCCTGCAAATTCGCATCCAATGGATGTAATGCGTACAGGCGTTTCAATGTTAGGTAATTTAGAAACAGAATATTCTTTTGCAGATCAACAAGATGTTGCAGACCGTATTTTGGCGACTTTACCTGCCATTATTTGTTATTGGTATCGTTTCAGCCACGATGGTGTTCGTGTTAATGAAAATACAGATGATGATTCAATTGGCGCGCAATTCTTACATTTATTACGTGGTGAAAAGCCAAACGAATTGCATGAACAAGTAATGAATGTTTCTTTAATTTTGTATGCAGAGCATGAGTTTAACGCTTCTACATTTACTGCACGTGTTTGTGCATCAACATTGTCAGACATGCATTCATGTATTACAGGTGCGATTGGTTCATTGCGTGGTCATTTACATGGTGGTGCAAACGAAGCTGCTATGGAGATGATTGAAAATTGGACATCGCCAGAAGAAGCTGAACGTGAAATGCTAGGTAAGCTTGAGCGTAAAGAAAAAATTATGGGCTTTGGTCATGCCATTTATAAAGATAATGATCCACGAAATGGCATTATTAAAATTTGGTCTGAGCGTTTAGCAAAAGATGTGGGTGATACCGTTTTATATCCTGTATCTGTGCGCTGTGAAGAAGTGATGTGGCGCGAGAAGAAACTATTCTGTAATGCAGATTTTTTCCATGCTTCGGCGTATCACTTTATGGATATTCCAACGAAATTATTCACACCAATTTTCGTAATGTCGCGTGTAACAGGTTGGGCTGCGCATGTGATGGAGCAACGTTCTGATAACCGTATTATTCGCCCAAGTGCGGATTATACAGGGCCTGAACTGCGTAAAGTTCCATCAATTGATGCACGATAATTATTCATAAAAAAAAAGCCTCTTTTGAGGCTTTTTTTTATTATTGGAATATATGGTTAATTTAAATGTTCGATTTTGTTCGAAAATATAAATATTTTGCCTAGCAATTTACAGGATTATTTGCATAATAAATATAATGAAAATGATAAATGGTTTATTGCATGGCAAATGATAATTTACAAAATGAGGGGTATTTAGCACAGCAATATAATAAGGCAATTGCTGAGCTAGATGGAATTAAAGCACAAAGTGAAGAAGCATTTAAAGAAGCGGAACAGTATTATCCTGCAGTTGAGCGAGCAGCTCGAAATATAGAGCTCAAATTAGCCAATTCGGTAAAGCATGCAGTACAGAAAATTCGTGATGATGCACGTAAGAAAGAGTTATTTTCATCACTATCTTTACGTACTTTAACCAAGAGTGGTTTTGCAACTATTGTAATTTGGGTTCTACTCATTTTCGTTGCACCATATTTCTTAAAATATATTCTTGGTCGTTTTTTAACCTACTTGGTTGTTTTTGGTATTTATGTGTGGCTTGTCAGAAGAGCAATGACCAAAGCCGCAACTAAAAAAACTGAAGGCGCCTGCCAAGCACTACTTAAATTAGGTACATTTAAAGTATCGTTTATGCAGTTTAGCGAAAAGGAAAGTGGAGATTCTAATCATCCATATATTGCAACCGTTGCGCCATCTAATGAGGGCAATGGTTCTACTTCTAATTGGCGAATTGATAAAAGATTTGGCAATATGTTTGGTGAGTCATTTGTTGTATTTGAAGACCTTGAAACTAAGAAAATTTATGCATTGCTTCATGTACAACAAAATGGTGAGCCACAGATCATTGATATTACTGCAAACTTGTCTCAACAAGAATGGACTGTTCGTGAGAAGTTTTTAAAAGAATTTGCCAATCAAGTACAAGATGACATTAAGCCAATTCAAGAGTTTGCTGAACATTCACAAGAAGCTGAGCGTCATAAACAAATTTTATCTTCTTTAAAAAAACGTATTTCGACCTTAAAAGATGTCATGGTAAATTGGTCAGATGTTGCGCTTGAAGAAGAAACATTAGACCGTATTTTAAAACTGGTTGATCTATTCGTTTCAGGTCGTAAGCCATCTCCAAAAGGTATTTTACTCTATGGCCCACCGGGTACGGGTAAAACTTTAATTGCACGAAAGCTTGCAAAACAAGCCGACTGCCATTTTGAAGCTGTAAATATTGCAGATTTAAAAGCGGGACATATTGGACAAACTGCGCCAAAAGTAAAAGAGCTTTGGCAACGTTGTCGTGATAAAGCACCAACAATTTTGTTTATTGATGAATGTGAAAGCGCATTTGCAAAACGTGGTGGTATAGATAATGACAGTTTTGGTAATGAATTGGTGCAAACCTTCATTTCTGAGTGGGATGGTTTTAATCAGGCAGCAGGTCAAGTATTTGTGATTGGTGCAACGAACCGTCACGATATTTTAGATAATGCAATTCTTTCACGATTCACCACAACGGTAGAAATTGGTTTACCAAATGATAAGGCGCGTGCAAACATCTTGAAAAATGAATTTAAGATGGCGGAGCTTAATATTGAAGTAACAGATGAGTTAGTGACTGAAACTTCAGGTATGTCAGGTCGTGATATTCATACACTTGTTGCAACATTGGTTGCTGAGAATATTAACTCAGATTTAAATATTGAAACGTTGGTTGCACAAGTACGTAAAGTGCGTGGTAAATCGTCTACACAAGTGAAGACATTGTCTTGGGATGATATTGTTTTACCAGAAAAAACTTTAAATGAGTTCCAAAATTTAGGTAAAGAATTACGTAATTCTGAACGCTTAAATAAGCTTGGAATATCTACACCAAAAGGTATTTTGTTGTATGGTCCACCGGGTACAGGTAAAACCCAAATTGCACGAGTTTTAGCAGGTCAATCAGGTTTATCATTTATTGCTGCTGCAACATCAGATTTAAAAGCGAACTTTATTGGTCAGTCTGGTTCGAAAGTTAAACAATTATTTGAACAAGCGCGTTCACAAGCGCCGTGTATTGTGTTTATTGATGAAATTGACATTATTGCGGGCTCTCGTGGTGGAAACTCTGACGGTTTTGTGCAAGAAATTGTGGGGCAATTACTGCAAGAGATTGACGGTGTGGCAACCAAAGCAGGACAAGTATTCTTGCTTGCGGCATCGAACCACCCTGAAAATATCGACTCTGCATTATTGTCACGCTTAGAACGTAAAATTGAAATTGGCTTACCAGATGTAGAGGCACGTGCGAAAATTTTAAGCTTACTTTTAAGCTCGAAACCTGTTGCATTTGATGTGAGTGAAAAAGTGCAAGAACTTGCAAAACTTACAGATGGTATGTCTGGACGAGACTTAAACTCTTTAATTACTCGTGCAACGCGTAAAGCAGTACATCGTACTATTGAATCTGGTGAAGAAATTGAATCACTTCAAATTTTAGAAGAAGATTTGATAGATGCAGCAGAGTCTAAGCAAGAAGCTTAAAGTCACAATAAAAAAGCCCCGAAAGGGGCTTTTTTATTTATGTGAGAATAAATCTTTAAATGTAATAACTCGTTTTAGTCATTAACTTAGAAATACCTGTCATTGCAATACGTACAGGAAGTGGTAAATCTACACCGCCTGCTTTTAATGCTGTATCTCTGTGATGTAATTCATCTTCATTCATTTGCGTTAAAATTTTACGTGAACGATCATCTTGTGAAGGAAGTTGATTAATATGATCAATTAAGTGCAAACTTACTTGGCGTTCTGTTTCTGCAACAAAACCAAGACTATATTTATCGCCAGCAATACCCGCTAATGCGCCCATCCCAAAAGACAAGCTATACCAAACAGGATTAAATAAACTTGTGTGGCTATCGAGTTCTTTTAAGCGGTCTTCACACCACGCTAAATGATCTTGCTCTTCAATTGCTGCAAATTCCATTTCACGACGTACATTGGGTAATTTCGCCGTAAGAGCTTGCCCGTGATATAAAGCTTGAGCGCACACTTCACCGCTATGGTTTACACGCATTAAGCCAGCCACATGACGAGCTTCACTTACTGCAAGTTGTGTATCTACTTCATTTGCAGGATTTTCTCGATGAGCAGATGTTGCACCTGGTACTAAGCTACGTAAAGCCTGATCGAATGAATTGATAAGCTTGTCGATACCCGTAAATTGACGCATGAGTTAATCCTCCAACGAGAGCTGTGCAGTTTTTAATAATGGTTTAATTCGAATGAGTAACCAAATTGAAAATATTGCACTTAAAATTGCGGTAATACAAAACAGTATTTTCATATCTATGTTTAAGATACTTAATACAATGATAGAGAATATAGCAGAAGTTACCATGAAAATTGCGTTTAAAATATTGTTTGCAGCCACTACACGTGCACGATGAGAACAAGGTGAATAGGCTTGCATCATGGCGTAAAGCGGTACGATATAAAAACCACCGCTAATGCCTAATAATGTAATGGCAATCATGACATGGTAATAACTTGCATGTTGATGAAAAACTTCAGTAAGTGAAAGTAATTCACCTGTATGAGCAGGTACAAAAGAGATGCTTGCAGCCAAATAAAGTGCAAAAACAGTTAAACCAATAGCACCAATAGGAACCATTTTAATATTAACTTCTGTACCACCAATTTTTCTGCATAAAAGTGAGCCAACGCCAATACCAACAGAAAAGAAAGTTAGTAAAAGGCTAACGACATTTTCATTTCCATAAAGATACTGTTGGGTAAGTTGTGGAATTTGGGTGAGGTAAGTTGCACCGTAAAACCAATACCAAGAGTTTCCAAGTAAAATTGTAAAAATAAGCGGAAGGCTTTTTGCATATTTTATGGTTTGGAAGCTTGTTCTAAAAAAGTTCCAATCGACCTGAATATTATTAGGGTTTACTTTTTGTTTAAGAATAAATGTACTAGAAATATAACCTAAAATAGCAATGATTAAGACGGTTGAGCTAATCCAAACTAAATTTCCTTGAGATAAGGAAATAACAGCACCGCCTAAAATCATACCAATTAAAATTGCCATAGATGTGCCAGATTGGAATAAGGCATTTCCAGACATCAACTCATTTGGTTTTAAAATTTCAGGCAAAATTGCATATTTAATGGGACCAAAAAATGTCGAATGTGTTCCCAATAAAAACAGTGCAAGTAAAAGTAACCACAAATTACCAATTAAAAAGCCAACAGTGGCTAAAATCATAATGATAATTTCAGATATTTTTAGGTAGCGAACAAGCCTAGATCTTTCATATTTATCGGCAATTTGTCCTGCGGTTGCTGAAAAAATAAAATAAGGCAATATGAATAACAGTGCAGCCAAATTATTGAGCGTACTTACATCTGCTGTTTGTTGTTGAATCCAACCATAAGTAATGACCAATAACAGGGCTTGTTTATAAACATTATCGTTTAAAGCACCAAAAAATTGTGTGATAAACATCGGTAAAAAACGACGTGTACCTAATAGATGTTCTTTGTTATCCATAGCTTTGGCACTGTTTTAAAAGTTTTATTAAAAAATGTGAGCAACTTCTATAATACTATAAAATTCCTGTATGATATTTTAAGGCTATTCAATCATGAATGTCATATAGTATTTTTACTCGTGCAATAGTATTGATACGGATTTCATATTAAAAAATATTAGATTGGTTTAACGTTTTATGCCTGAAAATTTGAAGTTCAAAAAATCAACATTAAGTTTAAGTATTCATTCTTTATTGGAACGAGTAGGTCATAAACAATTATGTATGAGTGTTTTTTTAGGCTTAATGGCGCAGCATGGTTTTGCAGAAAATCAAACTCAAGCTGAAATGAGTCCTATAGAGTTGCCTGCTGAATATCAAGAAGAAATAAAAGCCAATGCGAATAACATAAATTCAGAATTTAAACTGCATAGCAATAAACAGCTTTATGCAATTGATGAAGATTTTGACAGCTACCAAATGCTTCAAGATCAAATGAACGCTCCTAATCCTATTGAAGAATTTGCACCGATAGGTATAGATGAATTAGAGAGCTTACCCGAATTGTCTGTTGATGATCAGATGGTGCAAGATATTTTTAAAGTTGCAGAACAAGCCAAACAAGATGCGGAAAAAAACCGTGCAGAACAATCTAAAGACATTGTTGTAAATGATGCTACAAAACAAGATTTAGCAGAAATCAATCAAGCGCCTGTAAATGTTGATGCATTAATGAATAGCATTCATGCAGATAGCAGAATTATTGTAGAAGCCAATGAAACAGGTCGTACGTTAAATGTTTTAAGTTTAAGTAACGATGAACCGAAAGAGCCTGAGAAAGTAGGCTTCTTTAGAAAGATTTATAATAAAGTTCGTCCTCCACAGATTGGCAATGCGCAAGCTATTCCTCGTATTAGTGCAGAAGTCGTTGTTACAGATAATTTAGATACATTTACTGCAAGTGAAAAGGCATCAGTCGAATTATTAAAGACCAATATAGAAGCTAAATTATCAAGTTATACGGTAGAAGCATTTGATGATTTTATTTCATCTATTTCTCAATTAAGAACGATGTCAAATCAAGCAGCGCAAGCGGTTGGTTTTTATAATGCAGAGTTTAAATTTGAAAAAATTGGTGATGGTAAAGTTAAGGTTTTAGTTGTTCCAAATAAACCTGTTGTTGTAAAAACCAATAATGTTGAGTTTAGCGGTGCAGGACAAACTCAATCACAATTCTTAGTAATTGGCGTATTACCAGATTTATCTGAAGGCGATGTTTTTAATCATGGTTTATACGAAAAAACCAAAGAACGAATTGCAGATGCTGCAACCAATAATGGTTATTTCGATTCATATTGGCGTATGCACGATGTAAAAGTTTCACAACCACAAGATACAGCAGATATTAATTTAAAATACGAAACAGGCGACCGATATAAAATTGGTGCGGTTGAATTTCGTATGAGTGATCCAAATAAGGAATTTCCTTTAGATCGAGATATTCTTGAACAATTAGTGCCTTGGGAAGATGGTCAAGATTATGCATTTTGGCGTGTAAATACATTAGCAAATAACTTAACGAACTCACGTTATTTTAATTACACCTTAGTTGATGCAGTTCGACCTGATCCTATTGAGAACAAATTAGAATATGCACCGGATCTTCAAGCTTTAATTGATTTGGAAAAATTGGCAAATGGTACTTCAACAGATCCAATTCCAAGACCTGTCGCAGAAGCATCTTCAACTGAAGTAAAACAAAATGTGGTGAATGAAGATCAGTTTGCAGGTTTGGGTAAAGATGAAGACAGTAAAGAGTTTAGAACTCTTCAGGTTCAGCAAGAAACAAAAGAAGATGAAACAGAGCGTTTAAAAGCTCAAGCACGTGAAAATAAAAAAATACCAGTTGTTGTGACTTTAAATGCCGATAAGTTAAATAATGCTGAAGTCGGTTTAGGTTATGGCACAGATACAGGCGTGCGTTTACGTAGCCAATATCGCCGTGCAATTGTGAATAAGCGTGGTCACTCTTTCGATGCAAACTTTGAGTTGTCTGAAAAGCGTCAATCTATTGATGGTCGATACAACATTCCATATAACCATCCATTAAATGACTATATTTCTTTAGTGGGCGGTTATGAGCGTGAAGAGCGTAAAGACATTTCTGATACAGGAAACTTGCTCATTGAATCTGCTGTATTAGGTGCAGACCGTGTCATTAAAAACCCGCGTGGTAGTTGGCAACATGTAATGGGGGTTCGTTACCGACTGGATCGACTTACAGGGCAAGGCATATTTAACGTAGATGATATTCCTGATACTTTTTTGGGTACAGGAAATCCTGAGCAAGAATCGTTACTATTTGGTTATGAAATTTCGCGTGTAGATTCAGATAAACGAGTAAATCCAACACGTGGCTTTAAGCAAACTTATAAAGTTGAAGTTGGTAGTGAAAATCTATTAACCGATGTCAATATGGCAATTGCCAATGCAGGATGGCGTTTCATTTATTCTGTAGGTGAAAGCTATGATCATCAATTTGTAGGTCGTGCAGATTTGGGCTATATCTTTACCGATGATTTTAGCCGTGTACCTTATAACTTACGTTATGTAACGGGTGGCGACCAAACCATGCGTGGTTTTGACTATAAGAGTTTATCTCCTGTAGAAGATGGCTTTAAAGTAGGTGGTCAAGCACTTGCTGTGGGTTCACTTGAATATAATTATCAATTTTCTGAAGGATGGCGCGCTGCGGTATTTACAGATTTTGGTAATGCGTATGATGCAGATTTTAAAACACCTGCTGCTTATAGTGCGGGTGTCGGTATTCGTTGGGCATCACCAATTGGTCCAATCCGTTTAGATGTGGCAAGTGGTTTGTCGGATGACAGTAAACCAATTCGTTTACATTTCTTTATTGGCTCACAATTATAATTTACGTTTAGAGAAGATTTATGGCTGAAGTGGAACAGCAACCAGAATTACCAACAGCTTTGCCTAAAAAGCGAAGAATACTAAGAAGTGTACTTATGTCACTTCTTTTTGTAGTTCTCTTTATTGTTGCTGCTTTAGCAGTTATGTTTTCAACCGACCGAGGAAGTAAGTTTTTACTCGATAGCGTGCTTGAACGTCAGCAAATTATTCACTATGAATATGAAAGTGGAAATTTACTGAATGGCATTATTCTAAAAAAAGTACTGGTAACGCTAGAATCTGTAGATGTAAAAATTGATCGGGCAGATGTGTCTTTAGGTTGGCGTGCAATAGTTAAAAAAGAAATTCATTTAACACATGCTAATGTAGAAAATCTTCAAATTATAACCAAAGGTCCATCTTCAAATGAGCCATTTAAATACAATGAAATTCGACTACCATTTGTTTTACGTGTAGATAAAGCCGATGTCGACCATTTGGCGATTATTACAGGTTCCACACAAGTTGATTTTAACGATATTCATTTGGAAAAAGCATTATGGAAAGGTACAGAACTTACCTTTAAAAACACCCATTTAGATATGGGGTATTTAAATGTTAAAAATGCCAATGGTGGAATGACTTTTGATCAGGGCAAATACCCAATAAAAGCAACTGCCGATGTAAATATTCCATCGTTAAATGACAGTTTGAATATTCATGGTATTCATGTTGTTGCGAACGGTACTTTAGACACCATTGAAGCTGGCTTTGCTACTAATACTCCAGATCTTTTAACGGGTTGGGGAATTGTTCATCCGCTTCGTGAACATGTTCCAATGAAAGGTGAAGTAAAATTTAGAAACTATCATCTTCCATTATTAACAGATCAAAAGCTTTTTGCGAAAAAAGGAACTGCAAAATATTATGGAGATATTGAACGTCTTAATATTGATTTAAATACAGATTTAAGCGGTCAAGATATTCCTGAAGGTCGTTATACAGCTTCAATGCACACAGATTTAGTGAATCAGCTCAACATTGAAAATGTGAATGGACAGCTTTTAGATGGGGCTGTGAATGTTGCAGGTGTTGTAAGTTGGAAAGATCATGTGACTTGGGATATGAAAGGTCGTTTAGACAATATAAAACCAACAGATAAGATTATTCCTGAAGTTGTACGTGATTTCTTACCACCATCATTAGATGCAAATTTAGCATCTACAGGTTTATTGGAAGATGGTTTACATTTAACAGCTAATGTTGCCTTCGATAAATATGAAGCTTGGGATTTAAAATTAGATCAAAAAGAAGCTAAAACAAAAAAACCTGAACCAATGCTTATGAATGTTGCATGGAAAGGTTTAGACCGTGAAATGCCGTATATTGGTTGGTTAAAAAGTGATTCGGGTGATGTAAAACTGAATTTAGTAGATGATCAACAGAATATTCATGTGGAAACATTTATCAAACCACATGAAAAATCTACGTTACCCGCTGGACAATATTTAGCGCAGTTAAATATAAAAGATAATAACCTTAATGTACCTAACTTTAGTTTTAGCGCAGGTCAAGGCGGTTTAAAAGGCAGCGCATTTGTAGAATTACCAACAGATAAGCGTCAATTAAAGTGGAATGCATTACTTAATGCCAATAATTTTAATCCGCAAACGGTCACAAGTGCCGCGCCAATTAATTTATTAAATGGTCACGTAAAAGCCAATGGTTATGCTAGAACAAATCAGCAGATTATTCATTTAAATCCAATTTCATTAACGGGTCGTTTAGCAGATCAAAATGAATCTGTGCGCTTAACAGGCAAAACGACAGCAGCAATTTTATTCCATGATGAAAAACATGGTGGAGCTTTTAAAAGCTTCGCCGTTGATTATGATGGTGCGTTGAATGCAAGTGCAATTGAAGGTAGTGAAGGTCATTTAAAAGCTAAAATTTCAGGTACTTCACAATATATTAAGATTAATCAATTTAGTCATAATGGTGTTGCAGGACGTATTGCTGCTGATGGTATTGTGAATTTAACGCATGGAATTGGTTGGGATGTAAACGCATCTCTTATTCGCTTTAAACCACAATATTTTGTATCAAGCGTTCGTGGTGAAGTTTCGGGTGTTGTAAAAACCCAAGGACTTTGGGCAGATAAAGTTAAGCGTGTAAATATATCGCGTTTAAACGTGGCAGGAAGAATTAACAATAAGCCTATTCGTGGTACGGGTAACTTAACAATGTTACTAAGTTCACATGAAAATGGTTTGGTTCCGAAGCAGTTTGAAGCCAATAATTTATTTTTGTCTTATGCACAAAACCAAATTCAAGCGACAGGTAATGCACAAAACTTAAAAATTAAAATTAATGCACCTGCTTTATATGAGGTTTACAGTGGTTTGCGCGGAAAAGCATATGGCTATTTAAATGTTCAGGCGAAACCACGTTTAAAAGCAACAGCAAACTTGGTTGTAGATGGTTTTAGTTTTAATAACTTGTTTAGTGTAAAACAGTTGAAAATTGAAGGTGAATTGCCAACTTCAGATACAACACCAACTATTTTAACTGCACGACTAAATTCGCTACGTAGTGGTGAACGTGAAATTCAACAAGGTGAAATTTCTGTAGCAGGAACACGAAAGGCGCATGTACTTAAAGTAAAAGCAGAAAACAAACTGAGTGAATTTTATGTTCAATTGGCAGGTGGTTTTAATGCCAATAACGATTGGTATGGTCAAATTCAAAAAGGTGACTTTGACTCACTCAGAACTCGCCTAGTTCAAAAACAAAATGCATCAGTTATTTATCACACGAATAATAGTGAGTTATTTATTGGTGCACATTGTTGGATGAGTCAGCAAAGTCAATTGTGTTTCGATCAGCCTATTCGCACAAGTAAAACAAAGGGTAATGTTTCTTTTGTAACGCAGAACGTAGATTTAAGTGATTTCTCTGCATTTATGCCAGATGGTTTAGCCATTACAGGTAAGGTAAATGGTTATGCAAAAGCATCTTGGGCGCAGGGGCAAAAGCCAAAAATTGACGTCAAACTTCTAACTCAAAATGGCATTATTGGTATTACAGGAGATGATCCTCAAGAAATTGGTTCAAATTTAAAATATGACCAAATTTCTGTGATTGCGAAAAGTATTTCTGAAGGCTTGCAACTACGTTTAGATGTGAAAACGCCTGCAATTGGTACAGGCTATGCCAATGTTGTGATTGACCCATATTCTGCAAATAAAGCCATGCGTGGTGAAGTTGCATTTAATGAATTACAGTTAAAAGTACTTAAACCATTTATTGCAGATGTACGCCGTTTAGACGGTAGTTTATCTTTTGCGGGTAAAGTGAATGGTTCATTATCTAAGCCATTAGTGACAGGTGAAATGCGTTTGAAAAATGGTGCAATTAGCATGATTTCTTTACCTGTTAATTTAACCAATATTCAATTGTATTCTTCTATTCGACAAGACAATGCTGCCATTAATGGTGCATTTAATAGTGGTCGTGGCGTTGGGAAAATTACAGGAGACTTTGACTGGAAAGGCGAACCGAAACTTAATCTGAATTTGAAAGGTGATAATTTATTGGTGCGCCAAGCGCCGTTAATTACAGCCATTGTAAATACAGATATTGCATTACAGGCTTATCCATTCCAAAGTAAATTATCTGTGAAAGGTGAAGTAAATGTACCACGTGCACTTATTTCTATGCCTGAAGCAACAGCAAGTGTAGTGAATGTATCTTCAGATGTGCGTGTGGTACATGAAGGACAAGACCAACTTGCAATTTTAAAAGCGGCAAAACCTTGGTCTATTCATGCTGACCTAGATGTAAGCTTGGGTAATCAGGTCATCTTCCAAGGCTTTGATAGTCGTATTCCATTAACGGGTCGTTTGTATTTAACGCAACGCGGTTCTGAAACTGCCATGCGTGCTAATGGCGCAATTGGTGTAAGTAAGCGTGTGAAAATTGAAGCTTATGGACAAAGCCTAGATTTAAATCGTGCGATTGCTCGTTTTAATGGTGCATTATCTAATCCAACATTAGATATTGATACCAATAAAAACATCCAAAGCAGTTTGGTCGGTATTCGAATTACAGGTACAGCATCAAGCCCAAGTATTCAAGTGTATAACGATGCAGGGTTGTCTGAGCAAGAAGCTTTAAATGCAATTATTACAGGTCGTATTAATGAAGGCTCAAGTGGTTTAAGTCAAACAGAAGGCTTTAAGTCAGATGTAAACAATACCATTGCAGCCGCAGGTATTAGTATGGGACTTGGGGGGACACGTGCTTTAACAAACCAAATTGGACGTACTTTCGGATTAAGCGGTTTGGCTTTAGATGCACAAGGTACGGGTGATGATACGCAAGTCAGCTTAACGGGCTATATCACACCAGATTTGTTTATTCGATATGGTGTTGGTGTATTTACGCCTGTAAATAAATTAACGCTGCGTTATCAAATGAATCAGCGTTTATATATGGAAGCGAGTCAGTCTTTAGAACGAGCAATCGACTTTTTCTATAACTGGAGATTCTAGTGAATAAGTAAAAAAGATATGCCTGTAAAAGTATGAATTTCATAAATTACAGGCATTTTTTTATATAAATAAATACACTAAAACATGCTAGGTTCTATTCATAGATATTCTAGTTATTTAAAAAAATCTATAGGTTCATTTTTAATAATGAAAAAAATACTTATGTTATTCGTATCTATTTTTATATTACTTTTTTTTAATCAATTTTTTTCAAATTTATGGATGTTGATGACAGATTCATCAAATTACATTCCTGAATATTCAAATATATTCACTTTAAAAATTACACAAGTTGATGAAGGCTCAGGTGGTTATTGGAGATATGCTCAAGATCACAAAAATTATTATTATTTCTCTGAAAAAGACGTAAATACTTATTATCAGATTGCTTTGAATCATCACTGTGAAAATTTTAATAAGTTAGATGTGCAAACTTGGTGTGAAGTGAAAAAGTTTCAAAGAAAATAAGATTTAATTAATTTAGATAAAATTAACGTGCTTATTCAATAAAAATTGCAAATAATAAACACACAAAATGTATGAATCTGATAAATTTTAATTTTCTCAAGAAGATAATAATGCAATGAAAAAAATCTTATTTATGGGTGTAATTTTTGCTTCAATTACTGCATGTTCAACCGCACAAACTCAAAAAGACATTACTCCAAAACTAGGTATGCCTAACCCTGCAAGCAAACACTGTGTAGATTTGGGCGGAAAGTTATCTATTAAAAATGAAACTAATGGACAAGTTGGCTATTGCCACTTACCAAATGGGCAGGTGATTGAAGAGTGGGAGCTTTTTAGAAAAGATAATGCGGAATGTGTGTCTGAAGAAGCAAAAAAACTGGTTGGACTTAAAGATTTAACAGAAGAGCAAATTAAAGAAAAAACACAGTCTTCAATTGTGCGTACTGTAAAACCAGGTCAACCTGTAACTATGGATTACCGTATAGAGCGCGTTACTGTAACAATTGATCCTGTCACTAAAAAGATTTTAACGGCAACTTGCGGTTAAAATTTTAGACATATTTGCTTAAGTATTAAAAAAGAGTCCAATCGGTTTAATTTCTCTAATTAAGATATTATAGAGGATTAGATATTGGATTCTTTTTTTATGGTCGATGTATATGAGTATCGGTATACAAAATTAGGCATATTTGGCGCTTTACCCACTCATAAAATTTTTCTTAACAGCAAAATTCGCAATCAAGCGAAATTTGTATTTTCAGATAATACGTTTATTTATGGTGTTGTTTCAGATTGGTTTTTAGTGAATTCAGACTTTGATACACGAAAGTCAACTTGGCTTGAAGAAAATAAACCTTTTTTAGCGACAGAAAAAAGGCTTTTAAAGGAATATCGAGTATTACATCCAGAATTTAAAACAGAAGAAATTTTGTGAATACATAAAATTTGTTGAAATTAAGTATTAAAAAAGCGCTATAAAGGGCTTTTTTGTATTTAGAACATTTGAAATTTCTTATTTTGCACAAATTTGATTATCATAGGCACAAGAGGAGATTTTGAATGAAAAAGTTACTTGCTTTAGGCATTCTTGTTGCATTAACAGGCTGTGCTGAAAAGAAACCTTTAACTCCGCAAGAGCAGTGGCATGGTTACTGTACAAGCGTAGGAAATGCAGCACGTTCAATTGTGTTAGATCGTCAAAATGGTATTGAAAAAGACAAAGCAATTGAGCATGCAGAAAAAATTGATGATGAAACAACTAAAGGTTTTATCTTAAAAATTATTGATGAAGCTTACGAATTGCCAGTAGCAGAACTTAATGATGATGTTGAAGGTGCACGCAATAACCTTAAAGTAAAAGTAACAGAAAGATGTATTGCAACACCGCATGATCAAATGCCAGATTACAAACCGTTCTAAGGAACGGTTTTTTTAACACAAAATAAAAATAGCCTAAGCAATATTCATTGTATAAAATATTATCAAATTAATAGAAAAGCTTATCTTTTTTTGTCATATTAAGATTTATAACAAGTACAAAAGGAGAGTCATATGGAAGTCGTTAGATATCTTCACAATTCAGATTTGCTCTTGGAAGACGAGCAAGGCGTTGCCATTATTGGTGGTAGCAGTTATGTATTAAGTTTGGGCGATAAAGTGTATATCGATCAAGTTATAGATGAACAAGCCAAACTATTTTTAGTTAAAATATCCTTTGCAAGTGCAGCGCATCAAATGTTGCATGAAGATCAAATTCAAATGAAATTTACAGGCTGCCGATCAACTTTAGAGCAATATATACAAGGCACTACAGTCCACTAAGGTTGAATATGATTTTTTTTATTTAAAAGGCAACATCATGTTGCCTTTTAAATGATTCTTTTCTGCTTAAAAAGTGTTAAACATACAAGTTAGATGTACATATTTTTAGCAATTCGATTACCGAATAATCAAGATTGGCATCATTTAGTTAATAAATAATGAGCATCACGAAGAAACACTTGTAGCGCATTAACTTTTAACTGGAATTTTAGTAAAATTAAGTAGTCCATATTATTTACGAAGCCTGTGAATGGCTGGAATTTGTAAATAATTTTTTAAAAAGAGGAATTACACCGTGCTAGAAGCTTACCGCCAACACGTTGAAGAACGTGCCGCACTCGGAGTCCCACCGAAGCCACTTGATGATGCTCAAACAGCTGCATTAGTTGAATTATTAAAAAATCCACCAGCTGGCGAAGAAGCGTTTCTAGTTGATTTACTAGAAAACCGTGTTCCAGCGGGTGTTGACCAAGCTGCTTATGTAAAAGCTGCTTTCTTGGCTGCTTTGGCAAATGGCGAATGTACTTCTCCATTAGTTTCTAAAGAACGTGCAGTTTACTTACTAGGTACTATGCTTGGTGGTTATAATGTAGCACCTTTAGTTGCTCTTCTTGATAACGCTGAACTTGCTGAATTAGCTGCTGAAGCACTTAAGAAAACTCTTCTTGTATTTGATGCGTTCCATGACGTTGCTGATAAAGCAAAAGCGGGCAATGCAAATGCAAAAGCGGTTATGCAATCTTGGGCTGATGCTGAATGGTTCACAAGCCGTAAAGACGTACCATCAGAAATCAAACTTACAGTTTTCAAAGTAACTGGCGAAACAAACACAGACGACTTGTCACCTGCACAAGACGCTTGGAGCCGTCCAGACATTCCGTTACACGCTAACGCAATGCTTAAAAACGAACGTGATGGTATCAACCCTGAAAAACCAGGTGAAGTTGGTCCATTAAGCCAAATTAAAGCGCTAGTTGCTAAAGGCAACCAAGTTGCTTACGTTGGTGACGTTGTTGGTACAGGTTCATCTCGTAAATCTGCAACTAACTCTGTTCTTTGGTTCTTTGGTGATGACATTGCTCACATCCCGAACAAAAAAGACGGTGGTTACTGCCTAGGTTCTAAAATCGCTCCAATTTTCTTCAACACAATGGAAGATGCTGGTGCGTTACCAATCGAGATTGATGTTGCTAACATGAACATGGGCGATGAAATCGTTCTAAACATCGATCACGCTGCTGCAAAAGTAACTGCATCTAAAGATGGCGCTGTTATTGCTGAAGCTGAACTTAAAACTCCAGTTCTTCTTGACGAAGTTCGTGCGGGTGGTCGTATCAACTTAATCGTTGGTCGTGGCTTAACAACTAAAGCACGTGAAGAATTAGGTCTTGCACCTTCTACTTTATTCCGTGTACCAGTTCAGCCTGCTGCTACTGGTAAAGGCTTCACTCAAGCTCAAAAAATGGTTGGTCGCGCTTGTGGTCTTCCTGAAGGTCAAGGTGTACTTCCGGGTACTTACTGCGAACCTAAGATGACAACTGTTGGTTCTCAAGATACAACAGGTCCAATGACTCGTGACGAATTGAAAGACTTAGCTTGCCTAGGTTTCTCTGCTGACCTTGTTATGCAATCTTTCTGTCATACAGCTGCTTATCCAAAGCCAGTTGACGTTCAAATGCAACACTCGCTTCCTGATTTCATCATGAACCGTGGTGGTGTGTCTTTACGTCCAGGTGACGGTATTATCCACTCTTGGTTAAACCGTATGCTTCTTCCAGATACAGTTGGTACTGGTGGTGACTCGCATACTCGTTTCCCAATTGGTATTTCTTTCCCAGCGGGTTCTGGTCTTGTAGCGTTTGCTGCTGCAACTGGTGTTATGCCACTAGACATGCCTGAATCTGTTCTTGTTAAGTTCAAAGGTAAAATGCAACCTGGTATCACTCTACGTGACCTAGTACATGCAATTCCTTACGTTGCGATTCAGCAAGGTGACTTAACTGTAGAGAAGAAAGGTAAGAAAAACATCTTCTCTGGTCGTATTTTAGAAATCGACTTAACAGAAATGGAAACTGACTTAACTGTTGAGCAAGCATTCGAACTTTCTGATGCTTCTGCTGAACGTTCAGCTGCTGGTTGTTCTATCACGCTTTCTGAAGAAAAAGTTGCTGAATACCTTAAATCAAACATTACTATGTTGAAATGGATGATTTCTGAAGGTTATGGCGATGCGCGTACTATGGCTCGTCGTGTTGAGAACATGGAAAAATGGTTAGCGAACCCATCACTTCTTAAAGCTGATGCTGACGCTGAATACACGAAAGTGTATGAAATTGACCTAGCTACAATTACTGAGCCAGTTCTTTGTTGTCCAAACGATCCAGATGATGCGAAATTGTTATCTGACGTTCAAGGCGTGAAAATTGACGAAGTGTTTGTTGGTTCATGTATGACTAACATTGGTCACTTCCGTGCAACTGGTAAGTTGTTAGAGAAAGTTCCTGGTGGCGTATTAAATACTCGTTTGTGGATTGCTCCACCAACTCGTATGGATGAGCGTCAATTGATGGAAGAAGGTTTTTACAATACTTATGGTAAAGCTGGCGCGCGTACTGAAATGCCAGGTTGTTCATTATGTATGGGTAACCAAGCACGTGTAGCTCCGAACACAACTTGTGTTTCGACTTCTACTCGTAACTTCCCGAACCGTTTAGGTCAAGGTGCTAACGTTTACTTAGCTTCTGCTGAACTTGCTTCTGTTGCTGCGGTACTTGGTAAATTACCAACTCCTGCGGAATATCAAGAATATGCTGCTCAAATTGACAGCATGTCTGCTGATATTTACCAATACTTAAGCTTCGACAAAATGAGCGACTATACAAACGCTGCTAAAGATGTTGATACTAAGAAAATTGCTGCTGCTCAGTTAACTTAATTTGTTGAAAATTAAAGTAATATGAGTTAAAAATAAGGGCTGATTAATCAGCCCTTATTTTTTATGCAAAATTATTACGAAAATAAATTTGAGTCTCTGTTATTGGAATATGGGGCTGAGATTGCAAAAGAAAAAATTGTAGAAGACCTCTTATATAAAAGTTCACAACCTCAAAGTAGAAGTTTTAAAAGTAAATTTGATATGTTCTGGCAATCAAGTTTTATTAAATTATTAACTATTGATGATGTCAAAAGTGAAAATTATATTCTCGGATTAAGCCAATATATTCGTTTTAATTTGATTGATAAGAACATCTGTCTAAATTTTTTAAAACTTGATGTTCAAAGTTTTATTTTAGCGGTACGTTATTCTGGGATAATTCTTAATATTGAACATCATTCATGGTCTGTACTTAAGGAAATTGAACAAGAAGTTAACAATGAAACACTATCTATATTTTTTCAGACTGTGGATTATTTACATGCACAATATAATCATCGATTAGAAATTTATGAAGAGATAAAAAATGAGCTAAATATGGGGCAAATCACTGCTATGTCTTTTGGTAGTCTCTATGCTTATGAATATTTGATTCCAAATCAGGATTATTTTGAATATTTGCCATATCAATTTGATAAAAATGAAAAGAATTCAGCAGAAACGGTTTGGAAGGCTTTTGATGAAATTGTTAAAACCTCTCGAAGAAATACTAAAAAATTAACTGATCAATCGATAGCTTTGGCACTGAAAAGTAAATTAATGCCTTTCTTAATTGGTAATGGCATGACTTTACAACTTCAAAAACAGTATGAATTGTATAAAAAGCTTGTAGCTATAGAAATTGAGATTATTAATTATAAAAGAAATGTACTTGAGTCGTTTAGTTTTAATAAGCAGGTAAATTATGAGCTGAAAAATTCAGAATTAATTTACGCTAATACACAAGAAAAAGATCACTGGTCAGAGAAAAATTCATTACTAATAAGCTATTGGCTGGGTGTTGGTACTGAAAAATTACTAAATTCTGATGCTATACACAGCATTATAAATACAGGTGATAATTTAGAAGCTAATGCCGTTGCATTATCAAAAGCATTTGGTATTCAAGAGCAGCTGGCTCAAGTGTATGGTATTACTCAGTTCAGTATTAGTAATCAAAAGCTTGATGTTTATGAAACAATGATTACTATTACTTTGTCACAAGCACATTTTTTAAAAGATCATATTGAAAAATTTATGAGTTTCTTATCTCATTCAGAAACTAATTTACATGCCTTAACGCAACTTACTATGCATGGTTTTGTGATAGGTGAAAATAGAATGCCATTCACATTTGCTAGACAAGAAGAAAAGATTAAAAGAATGTCCTCGTGGGTAAAAGGAAGTTCAAATACTGTCAAAAAAAATAAAATGGAACAAATTTTGAATTTTTGGACTTGTGATCTGTATCGTGAAGATGATCATTCTACATTTCAACAAAAACCATTTTATAAAATTGATGATTTTATTTTTCAATTTGCATGGCTTACAGCATATCAAAATTTGAATACAGCTATGATTAATTATGTTCGTAAATTACATAAAAATCGTTTAGAGCTAAGAAGTGAAACAGATAATATTGAGTTAAATTTGGCTGAAAAATTTCAGAATGCTGGATTTCGAGTGTTTTGCCAATATCAGCCTTTAGATAGAGAAGTTGGTGAAATTGATCTTATAGCTATATGCGAAAACCATGTGATCGTAGCTGAGGTTAAATCAACTTATATTAAAAGTAGTATTCAAGAGATTTATGAATATCGAAACTTCACTTTAAATAAGGCAGCTTATCAACTTTCGAAAAAAGTATCTCACGTAAGAGATAATTTTTTAAATCAATATTTTGAAAATTTAAATGATGTAAAAATTCACTCTTGGATTATAGATACTACATTAGAATTTGATCATGAATATTTTGGAGAACATTTAAAGATATCTATGGATGAAGCCATTATTATGCTGAGTAGTAATATGGATTTTATAAATTCATTGGTTCAAAGTTCTTTTTTTGAGGAACAAGAAAACATGAAAATTGATCAAATACAGTTTATTAATTTGATTGAAAGTAATACATTTTGGATGAAACAGATTGGCAATTACGAACATAATATTCAAAAGATTTTAGATAAATTAGCTTCATAGTATAATTATCGAAATTGATTAAGATTATTTATTAATGGCAAAACAATCCCGCTTCCTCTGTATTGGTGGTTTCCTAAATGGAACCCAAGTCAAAGACCAAGGCGACAGCTTTGTCTGTGTCGAAAAAGGCAAGAATGTCACCTACACAAAAAAAGACATTTTTCATCCTGACGCATGGGATCACGACTATTACGTTTGTGAAACCATCACCGATAAACAAGCCCGAAACTGGGTGTATGACATCGAATAATCGCTTAATTTAAATAAAAAAAAGATGAGTCGAAGCTCATCTTTTTTTTATGGAACTAGAAATAAATTATTTTGCATTCGCAACAGCGGGAACAACCGCAGTAGAATCATTAGCTGCATGGCGCGTAGGCGTATAATTCAAACCTAAAGTTGAACTAGTATAAGTACGAATTTGATCTAAAAGAGCAGGGTTAGCACTTAAATCTTGCCCATAAGAACGAACAATTTCATGCAACTTGCCATTCCATTTACCTTTTACTTGTTCAGGGAAGGCTTTTTCCATCAAACTTAACATGATGTATGGAGAAGTCGAAGCACCCGGAGAAGCACCCAACAACGCAGTTACAGAACCATCTTTAGAGGCAAAAATTTCAGTACCAAATTGCAAAGTTGCATCTTTACCTGGCACTTTCTTAATAATTTGAACACGTTGACCACCTTGGTTTAATGTCCAATCTTCAATTTTCGCTTCAGGATAATACTTTTTAAGCTCGTTAAATTGATCTTCTTTCGTCATTGCAACTTGGCTAATTAAGTATTTCACCAAATCTAAATTCTCTAAACCAATTGTTGCCATTGGAATAACATTGTTCTTGTTGGTCGAATCCATTAAATCGAACTGAGAACCATGTTTTAAGAATTTATTTGAATATGTCGCAAAAGGACCAAACAAAGCATATTTTTTACCATCAATATAACGCGTATCAATGTGCGGAACAGACATAGGAGGCGCACCCAATTCAGGCTTTCCGTATACTTTAGCGGTATGCATAGCCGTCACTTTAGGATTGTCGGTCATTAAGAAAATACCGCCAATAGGGAAGCCCGCATATTGTTTAGTTTCTTCTAAACCTGTCATTTGTAGTAAACGAATTGCTGCGCCACCTGCACCAATGAATACAAATTTAGATTTCACATGACTTGTTGTGTTTGTTTTCAAGTTTTTAACAGAAACAGTCCACGTATTGTCATCGTTACGGCTAATGCCTGTAACTTCAGTTGATGTTTCAAGTTTAAATTGATCTTGTTTTGTTAAGTTGTTAATTAACTGAGTGGTAATAGAACCATAGTTAACGTCTGAACCAACATCCATACGTGTTGCTGCAACTTTTTGCGAAGCATCACGACCTTGCATAACTAAAGGTGCCCATTGCTTAATTTCTTCAGGATTCTCTGAATATTTCATCCCTTCAAACATTGGATTTTGAGTCATGGCTTCATGGCGTTTTTTCATATACGGAACGCTATCACCCCAAACAAAAGCAATATGAGGAACAGGGTTAATAAAGCTCTTTGGTTGCCCAAGTACGCCATTTTTAACCTGATAAGACCAAAATTCCTTACTCACTTCAAATTGAGATGCGGTATCTATCGCCTTTTTAATATCAATTTTGCCATCTTTTTCAGGGGTATAGTTCATCTCCATAAAACCAGAGTGACCTGTACCCGCATTGTTTAAACCTTTCGAACTTTCTTCTGCCACAGCATCCAAACGTTCATACATTCGGATATTCCAATTAGGTTCAAGTTCATTTAAATAGGTCCCTAATGTGGCACTCATAATGCCGCCACCAATGAGTACAACATCTAATACTTTTTCATCTGAAGCAGATTTAACAGGTTTAGATGCAATTGGTCTAAATAAGAAAATGAGCCCAATAATGAATAATATAATGACTAGAATAAGTAGATATTTGAGAAACTTCTTCATAATATGCCTATTATTTATTTGACTTATATACAAATGATAAATAAGAAAAAAAGAAGCTATGGTGAAGTTATGTAAACCTTAATACGAAACATTAACAATAAGGTGCTATGTTTAACCGCAAATTCTAGTAGCTGTGATACTTGACCATTTGATAAATAAAGCTTTGTAGTAATCACATATTTTTATTATGTGATTCAATTGTTTAGTTACAAATTAATAACAATCAATCGTTCCATATTTGCAACATATCGTTTTATACATAACAGTGTAATTTTCAATGAAAAATATAGACTTATTCATATTCAAAAAAGGATATAAACATGAAATTTAAATCACTCGCATTAGGTTTGGCATTCGCTTCAGCTGCAACACTTTCTATGGCAAAGCCTGTTGCTTATCAAATTGACCCAACACATACAGCAACAGTATTTAACTGGAATCACTTTGGTTTTTCTACACCATCTGCAAACTTTAGCGACATTCAAGGTACAATTAACGTAGATAATGCGAAGCCAGAAAAGTCATCTGTAAATGTGACTATTCCACTTGCGAGCTTAAATACAAACGTTAAAGCTTTAGATGAGCATTTGAAAAAAGCTGACTTCTTTGATGCTGAAAAATATCCAAACATCACATTCAAAAGTACTAAAGTTGAAACTACAGACAAAAAGAATTTCAAAATTACAGGTAACTTAACCATTAAAGATGTGACTAAACCTGTTGTTTTAGATGCTGTATTAAATCAACAAGCTGTACACCCAATGACTAAATTAGAAACTATTGGTTTTAATGCAACAACTACATTTGACCGTTCTGCATTTGGTGTAGGTGCGTATGTGCCGAATGTGGGCGACAAAATTACTGTAAATATTACAACTGAAGCATCTGTTCCTGCTAAAAAGTAAGTTGTTTTGAAATAAAAAGCACCCAATAGGGTGCTTTTTTATACCTAAAAATAAATATAACTTTATATTTATAATGAAAATTACATATTTAAAGCTGAAAATAATGCATTATTTGTATATAAGTGTCTGGAATATAACAAGGATATAATATGGATTATCAATTAAATGCATTTATGACCATTGTCATTGCGGTGTTAGTTCTCTTAATTGGGTATTTTTGTGTTCACAAAATGAGTATTTTAAAAAAATACAATATTCCTGAACCTGTCGCCGGTGGTTTAGTTGCAGCTGTTGTTACTTATATTTTATTTAAACAGTTTAATATTACTGTGAATTTTGATGCACACATACAGCAAATCTTTATGCTCATGTTTTTTACTTCTGTGGGTTTAAGCGCAAGTTTAGGCAAGTTAAAAGAGGGTGGTAAAACCTTAGTTGTCTTTCTTATTTGTGTGATTATTTTTGTATTACTGCAAAATGCATTGGGTATTAGTTTAGCTAAACTTTTAGGTTTAGATCCTTTAATTGGCTTAATTACAGGTTCTGTAACTTTAACAGGTGGACATGGTACGGCAGGTGCCTGGGGCACAGTATTTGAGCAAGATCATGGCATACAAGGTGCAATTGTTTTAGGAATGGCAAGTGCAACATTTGGTTTAGTCATTGGCGGTATGATGGGCGGACCAGTTGCTAAATTTCTAATACGTCGTTACCAACTTGCAGAAGAAATTGTGACTGAAAATGGTCGAAATGAAGCACCTCCAGCATCTGAAATTGCGCCTTTTGAATATCCTAAAAAAACACGTTTAATTACAGCAGATGACGCTGTAAAAACGATGGGGATGTTCGCAGTATGTATTAGCTTTGCATTTTTTATGGCAGATTTTGCAAAAGGTCAGTGGTTCGAGCTTCCAACTTTTGTTTGGGCTTTAATGTGCGGTGTTATTTTACGTAACATCTTAGAGCATATTTTTAGAATTGAGATGTTTGACCGTTGTATTGATGTATTTGGTAATGGTTCATTGGCGCTATTTTTAGCTATGGCACTTATGTCTTTACAACTTTGGATGCTTGCAGATTTGGCGGGGCCACTGGTCATTATTCTTATTGCTCAAACGATATTGTTGGCGCTATACCTTTACTTTGTTACCTTTAGGATTATGGGAAGTAATTATGATGCTGCGGTACTTTGTGCAGGTCAATGTGGTGTTAACCTTGGCGCAACGCCAACTGCAATTGCTAATATTCAAGCAGTAACCAATACTTATGGACCATCGCATAGAGCCTTTTTGGTTATTCCGCTTACAGGTGCTTTCTTTGTAGATATTGTGAATGCAGTCGTTATTCAGCTTTCTATAGGTTTCTTTGGATAAATATAAATCTTTAAAAAAAGCACCCAATTGGGTGCTTTTTAAATGCAAAACTTTTAATTTATAAACAGTTTGCAGGCTTTGGAATACCCGCCAAACGGCTTAAATGACGTGCAACCAAACCTGTTTTAAATTTATCCTGAAGCATTGCATTATCAACTTCAGGTCCAACAGTTTTCATTAAAAATTTAATGAGCGGGCGCGTTGCAGGAGAATGTCCAAATTGTGCATAAAACTGGCGTACAGCATTTAAAATTTGGAAATGCCATTCACTTAGTTCAAGATCTAAACTATTTGCAAGTTCCTGAGCAACATCTTCATTCCAAATGGTGTAATCAACTAAGTGACCATCTTGATCCAATTCTAAACTCATAAAGTGCCTTTAAACTTGTAAAACAATAATGTGATTGATCGATTATTTTAAACGAATGCTACGTTTAAACTTTAATGCTAAATCTGCAAATTGGTTGTATGAAATCACTTCAATTTGTGCAGATTCTAATTGTGCTAAATTTTCCGCTTCATTTTCTAATACATAAACTTGGTTTATACCATTAGCCAGTACTGCACTTGCATATAGAATAGCTTCACCCATTAAAACCACAGCATCATTTGTAATATAAAGCTGTTTTAGTTTTTCTAGCATAGCAGGGCTTTCATTAAAACTAGATTGGACTAAATAAAGTGTATTATTTGTCATTACGTTGTCCATTTATTTACCAATACAAAACATGATCAAAATTTTGAATGTATTTTGAATTTAATTCAATAAATTCAATTTCTTGTGTGCTGTTTTTAACAAAAATTGAATCTTTATTTTGGCTTTCTACAAAAATTGGAGATAAGTCGTAGAACTCAAAACTATCGACCATATTTGAAGCCACTTTAAACACATGTTTAAGCTGGTCGAACTGTAAATCTGATTGTAATAGGCTGAGTGCGGCATCTTGCAGAACGACTTTCACTTCACAGCCAAAGGTCGCGAGTACCATTGTTGCAGACAAACTTTCATGTGCTTGCAAGCTTGTTAAATTCGCTTGAGTTAAAATTATGAGTACATTTTTCACACAATTTACCTTTTGAATGCAACTGGTTTTATTGGAAAACAAGATTAGAATTGAAGTAGACGATCTGTAGATTGAACTGCATCTGCAAGTTCACCTAAGCCAACCAATTCAAAGCCTTGTGCTAAATTGTGTTGCTTAAGATGATGCCTTTTTGCATTTTCTTCATCACAAATACCGCGCGCAAGTGCTGCGCTTACGCAAACAGGCAACCGAATTGCGAGTTTTTGCCATTCGGCTTTTAGGTTTCTTTGATCATCTGGAACCCATTGCAATTCATTGGCAACAGATACACCGTCTTGATAGAAGAAAACACGAAAATCTTCATTTTTACTGTGCAAGGCTTGGGCTAAACCCAACGCATGCCAAGCATGAATAGAAGTAGGTGCAGATGTTATTAGTAATAAAGTACTCATCGAAATTCACACATCAACAGTTTCCCAATAGGAGACATTCTGATTTGATAAGAAAAAGGTAGTATACAATGATTTTGGTCACAGGTGGATTAGGCTTTATAGGATCTCACATTGCTTTAAGCCTTTTGGCTCAAGGGCAAGAGGTGCTTTTGGTCGATAATTTATCCAATACTGACATGAGCAACCTTGCACGCCTAGAATCTATTACAGGAATGAACATTCCATTTGCAAAAGTAGATATTCGAAATACACCCGCTTTAATGAATATTATTCAACAATATGCAGTAGATAGTGTGGTTCATGCGGCAGGGTTTAAATCTTTAACAGAATCTGTGCTTAAACCACTTGAATATTACAATGCAAATGTTAGCTGTATGATGAGTTTACTGCGTGCTATGCAGCGTACAGGTGTACGAAGTTTAGTTTATCTTTCAAGTTTAGCTGTTTATGGAAAATCGAGTTTAGATTTAAAAGAAGAAGATTTATTTAATTATCACTTTAATAATCCATATATTAAATCTCTACAAATGGCGGAAGATATTTTAAAAGATACCTACATGACCGACCCCGAGTGGAAAATTGTAAATTTAAGATTAGCCAATATTGCAGGGGCTTTTGAATACACGAATTTAGGCGAGTTGATACGTCCATTTCCTAAAAATATTGTGCCATTGGCAATGCAAGTGGCTGCGGGGCAGCGTGAATTTATAGAATTACGTAAACATGATAATACTGAAGATAAAACAGCATATAGAAGTTTTGTACATGTAATGGATGTTTGTTCTGCGGTGAGCTTATCTTTGCAATGGTTGTATTATCAAAATCAAGCTTATGAAATATTTAATATTTCAGGTGAAAATTGCTCTATTCAACAATTATTAGATGTAGTTTCTAAAGTTACAAATGTAGTAATTCCAACAATTGATGCAAATTATTTTGAAGGTGAAGAGTTATCTCAAGTTGGTGCATCGTCAGAAAAAGTACAACGTATGTTTAATTGGAAAGCGCAAAAAACAATTAAACAAATGATAGAAGATGAATGGCTGTTTTATCAAAAGCAGTTAAACGCATAATTAATGAGTTATTGTAAATAATTATCATTTACAATTGTTTTTATTTTAAATATGATAATTTACAAGCAACAATATTTAAGACACTAAATTTGCTATAGCTTGGCAATAGCGAACAGACCTTAGGGGTAGTAAATGCAAACACGTATTGAACACGACACAATGGGTGAAGTTGAAGTTCCAAGTGAAGCAATGTGGGGTGCGCAAACTCAACGTAGCTTACAGAATTTCAAAATTGGTGGTGAGCGTTTACCACGTCCTATGATTTGCGCAATGGGTTTAGTTAAAAAAGCCGCGGCAATCACCAATGCAGAGCTAAATCAAATTCCTACAGAATTGGCACAATATATTGTAGGTGCAGCAGATGAAGTGATTGAAGGAAAGTGGGATGCACAATTTCCTTTGGTGGTATGGCAAACAGGTTCTGGTACGCAAAGTAATATGAACTGTAATGAAGTGATTGCTAACATTGCCAATCAAAAATTAGGAAATCCATTAGGTTCGCAAAAACCTGTGCATCCAAATGATCATGTGAACCGTGCACAATCTACAAATGACTCATTTCCAACTGCAATTCATGTGGCTGCAAGTTTACAAATCAATGAATTACTCATTCCTGCTGTGACCAATTTACGTGACACATTAGATAAAAAATCAAAAGAATTTTCGGATATTGTGAAAATTGGTCGTACGCATTTGCAAGATGCTACACCTTTAACGTTAGGTCAGGAATTTAGTGGATATGTATCTCAGTTAGATCATGGCTTAAAACGTTTACAACAAGCTTTAACAGGTTTGTATGAGTTGCCTTTAGGTGGTACTGCTGTAGGTACAGGTTTAAATGCACATCCTGACTATGCGGTGAAAGCGGCGGATCAATTGGGTGCTTTAACAGGCTTACCTTTTATAACTGCACCGAATAAGTTTGAAGCTTTAGCAGGTAGAGATGCTGCGGTATTTGCTTCTGGTGCTTTAAAAACTTTGGCTGCAAGCTTAAATAAAATTGCCAATGATATTCGCTGGTTAGCAAGTGGACCACGTTGCGGTTTTGGGGAAATTCGTATTCCTGAAAATGAACCTGGTTCAAGCATTATGCCGGGGAAAGTAAACCCAACTCAAAGTGAAGCAATGACAATGGTGGTTGCTCAAGTTTTGGGTAATGACACAACCATTAACGTAGCAGGTGCATCAGGTAATTTTGAATTAAATGTGTTTATGCCTGTAATTGCTTTTAACCTTTTACAGTCTATTCAATTATTGGGTGATGCATGTAATAGTTTTAATGAGCATTGCGCGGTAGGTATTGAACCAAACCGTGAAAAAATTGATGAATATTTACATAATTCTTTAATGCTTGTAACCGCTTTAAACCCCGTAATTGGTTATGAAAATGCAGCAAAAGTTGCGAAAACTGCATATAAAGAAGGAAAGACTTTAAAGCAAGTTGCTATTGAGCTGAATTTGGTGACCGCAGAGCAATTTGATGAAGTTGTAAGACCTGAACAAATGATTTCACCGAATGTGAAGTGATGGAATTCTAAATAAAAAAGCCCTCGATAGAGGGCTTTTACTTATTAATAGCTTTCACATTCAAATATTACGCATTCTTCAATAAGAGAACCATCAATAGCTGAATAGATTGATATTGTGTCACCAACTTTACCATCGGATTCGTGTAAAGCTGTTAAGGTGTTTATGGATTTAACAATAATAGCGATCATGGATGATCTCCAGAGATTGAAAAATACATATTGCACTGTATGTCAGCTAATCACCAAACCTTACAACCCTTTATGAATTGACGAATTAAAAAGCGAAAAAGTTTCTTCTAATCGCTATTAATGATTTAACTTTGAATAACCTGCCATAATTGTTAAAATGCACTTCGTTTTAAATTACTGCGATCTACTACAAGCAGTAATCAATCTAGGAAAATTTTCAATGCTCGATATTTATTTAACAGATGTTCAAAAACAGGTTCAATTTAAGGATTATCCAGGTGAGCATCCAGTTAAATTTATTTTAAGTTTAAAAAAGATTTTCCCAAGTGTTATGGAACTCTTACTTCCAGTTTTGCCTGAAAATGAAAATTTAGATGAAATGACTTGGGAATCAACCACTGCTGATTTTGAGAAATTTCAATTGCTACTTAGTGGTTGGGGCATTATCGAATTGCGTCTAAATGCAATTTCTCAATATAAAGACAAATCTTTTGCAGATACTTTAGTGAAAAAAGCTCAGCAAAAAGTAAAAGAATACAAAAAGTCGCAAACAAAACTATCTTCTGTAGATTTTGACTATTTATTTATGCATGAAGTGAATGCACTTATTGATGCAGAACTTGTTGAATTAGGTGAAAAATTCTATTTACCAACACTTCGCGATCTTTGGAAAAACAAAGTTTCAGAAAATGTATTAAACGCAAAATTCTAAAATTAAGTATTTGTTTTATAGAATTGAAAAATCCTCCAATAAGGAGGATTTTTTATATGAAAATGCCAGCTTTTAAATTTAAGATTTAGCCTGTTTTCTATATATGCTAGGACGGATAGGTCTAGCTTGTTTCCATAAACCTTTCTTCTGCTTTTTTGCCTGATTTTGTAAAGCCATCCAATGCTGACGTTTATTGGCATTTTTAATATATTCTTCATATACCCAAGCCGCACCACGTTTAACCAACTCTTCATTTACATTGCGTGTTCTACGATAAACAATACCAACACAGCGACCATAACGGTCTACATCGGTAATATTGATACGAACAAATCTGCGATACACTAATTTTTTCACCAATCTTTGGCTTTCATCACCATATTCTTGATTCGATTCAGGCGCATCAATATAAGCAAAGCGGATTTTAGTTTGTGAGCGTCTTAAATTGAGTCGATAGCAGGTGAGAGTATCTCCATCACTCACAGCAGTTACACGGCACCAATACGTTTTTCCTTTCTTAAAAGGTCTAAAAAAATCACTCAGAAATGAATGAATTTTCCTTAAAATAAATATCAATAAAATACCAAGGCAAATGCCAATTGCAAGAAGCCACTCTACAGATAAACTTGAAAGCATAAACGCAAGAATCCGACTTATTTATGTAATAAGTACGGTCATAAAGAAAAGGAATTGAAGTTTAATTGAAATTAAAAAATATAAAGTTTGATAATTAAGCAAATGATTTAATTGGAATTTAATGAATTATTTTTTGATCAAGGCAAGCAGATTTTGTTCATTGGTTTATTGTTTTTGTTTAAAAAATCATCAATATATTTAAACTAAAATTCAAATATATTGATGCTGTGCAATTTAGATTTGTTTTTCCATCCAAATTTCGCAGGCATGGCTATGACCAGTATTACCTTTAGGTGCTGTTAAATGTTTAAAGCCTAATTTTTCATAGAGTTTTACAGCTTGCCAAAGTTCTTTAGTCGTTTCTAAATAGCAAGATTTGAAACCTTGTTTTTCTGTAAATTCAAAAGCATTTTCCAATATTTTTTTAGCAAAGCCCAAACCGCGAATTTCAGCTAAAAAATACATTTTTTGAATTTCTAAAGTACTGCTATCACCTTGAAGTGGAGAAATTCCACCGCCACCTAAAATTTGACCTTGTTCATTTTCAACTACCCAATATTGCGCATTTTCTTGTGAATATATGGTATATAAGTCATCTAGAATTGGATCTGCAACGGCAAAGCCTGCTTCAGGTGCCAGGCCAAACTCTTTGGAAACTTCGCGAATAATTTGAGCAAGTTGTGCGTTGTCTTGAATTTGAATAGTGCGTAGAGAGTACATAAAAAACGGACTTAAATGTGTGTAGATAGGGGACTTTTATATCATTTTATAATATAAAAAGCCCACATAAATGAATGAATTTATAGCTTAAATAAGAAAATCTATTTGGCTGATATTAAATATATTTAGCAACCATCGCACGTACATTGGTTTTTGCTTCAATTACAGTCATAAACGTATATGCACCAATAAATTTACGGCTAATAAACATAAATTCTTTAGGTGGAACACTAAAATAACGTGAAGCCATAGACTTAGATGCACGTTGCATTACACGACTATGTAGCATGCTTTTTTTCCAGTCGTAACGGTAATTTTCATCCATTACACCTTCTGGTAAGTTGTCATTATTTTCAGGACTACTAAATGCTTCAGTTGCCAATAAAAACACTTTTGCCATATCTGGTTTAATGCTTTGCGGAATTGAATCGAAAAATTCATAGCCAGTCATTGCATTCACCATCGCTAAAGGATCGTGATCATAACCAGCTTGAATTAGATTTTTCGCAACAGTAAGTAAATGTGTGTCGAATTGACGGATTGCGCCAAAATCTAAAAGAATAATTTTATCTTCAACATCTGCGCCATTACCTAAGCGAACAAGGTAATTACCAAAGTTCGGATCGGTTTGCATTTCGCCCCATTCAAAAATTTCACGAACAGCAATTTCAAGTGATGCTTCACCTAATTTATTGCGACGTTCCTGAGGTAATGAAAGCATAACAGGGCTATTAATAGGTACGCCACGCTCAAAAGTCATACATAAGACTTCATTCGTGCAAAGCTCATCAATAATTTCAGGCACAACATAGCGTGAATCGTCTTTTAAACGTTCGCCAAATCTGCGTGTAGTTTCAGCTTCAATTTTATAATTTACTTCACGATGCATCATTTCACGAACTTCTTCGAACCATTGGTCGAATTCACGTGTTTGCGGCACAATTCGTGTGAGTTTTAGCATATTTTTAAATAGATTCATGTCTGAATCTATGGCATCTGCAACACCCGGATATTGAACTTTAAGTACAAGTTCTAAACCATCTACATTGCGAATTGCACGATGAACTTGAGCAAGAGAAGCGGTGCCAATTGGTTCAGGATCTATCGTAAGTTCATTTAGTTTTGAACCAAGTTGCGCCTGAAGTTGTGCCTGAATTGCAGGCCAAGCAAGTGCTACAGTTTGATTATTGAGTGTATTGAGAGCTTGAGTAACTTCTTCGGGTAAAAAATGTTCACCATATAAAGCCATCATTTGTCCAATTTTAACAATTGAACCTTTTAATTTACCTATTTCTGCAACAAGGTAATCTGCTTGTTCTTTGGTTGCTTTTTTACGTTTCTTTTCTTTTTCTTCTTCACTTGAAAAAATAGATGTCGCATTTGACGCAGCCCAACGTGTACCAGCCAATAAAGATGCTTTAGCAATGGATAAGCGTCGATCCATAGAGGAGGTTTTTAAGTTTTTGAGCTTATCGTGCTGATCCGACATTTAAATAAAACCTTTAATAAGCAAATTGCAGTTTGGTTAGATTGTACTAAATTTTACAAAGACTTCACGTATTAAAAAAGTTTAAGTGCTTAAAAAGCATAGTTTGTTTTAGATTTGAACATTTAATAGCCTAAGTGTGCCAAACATTTCTTTTACATTCGATATTTCATTTTAATTTCGGCTTTATTTTGTAGCTCGACTTTATGTGTTTCAATAAACTCATGAATCATACTTTTAACACTATTGTTCATAAAACCAAGGGCATAGCCTTTAACAATAATAATGCTCGGTAAATTAAAAAATAGGTATTTAGCATCATCTAAAGAAGGTTCAGCATAAATATTTTGTTCGCTTAAAGTAATTTGTAAAAACTCTTTTTCAATTAATACATCAGGATTTTGGGTATCATTCCAGTAGTTTGTACGTATTGCCATTAAGTTATTATGTTTGTAGCTCATAAAATTAAATACCGATTAAGACAATTATATATATAGGGTTTATTGTTGAAGAATCAATGTTAATTTTGAAAGCCAGCTGAAAAAATGGTATATACAGTGGCAATTAAGTTTTTAATAATAAATTGAAAGTTCAAATTTAAATTTGGGGAAATTTATATGAAGTTTTTTAAGGGTATGTTGTTTGTTGCATGCAGTTTATTTGCTGTAAATTCCTATTCAATGGGGTTTTCTAAGAAATATGTTAAATGCATGAAATCATCAAACAATCAAATTAAGATAATTAATTTTTGCCAATCTAAAGAACTGAAAGCTCAAAATAAAAGAGTGAAAAAACTCTTTAAAAAGAATATGGCACTTTCAAATGAACAAGAAAAAAGTAACTTAAATATCATTCAAATAAACTGGGAAAAGCAACGTGATGTATCGTGTGGCTTAATCAATAAAAAACCAAAGCAACTTAATTCAGCAAATATTGGATGTTCATTACGATTCACAAGTTCACGTGCAGATATGCTTGAAGTACAAGTAAAGAATAAAACATTAAGTAGATAATTGTGGAAATTAAACAATCAAAATATTAAAAATTGTTTAAAACAAGGTATTATAAGGCGCTTAAGACATATGACTTTGGAGACGCCTTAAAGTGGATCGCCCGACTATTAGCCCTGAACATATTCAGGAAGCTGCTGACAACCTCAGTACAATTCGTGATTTTATCCGCTTTGGTGTGACAGCATTACGTCAATACGATGCGCATTTAGGTCAAGGTACAGAAGACTATTTTGCTGAAAGCTCAGCACTTGTATTACAAAGCATGTCACTTGAATGGAAAGCAGATGCTGAAATTCTTGATGCAAAATTACTCCCAAGTGAAAAAGCTGAATTTTTAGGCTTATTGGAACGCCGTATTAATGAGCGTATGCCAACCTCATATTTATTGAATTTAGCCTACTTTGACGGCAAACCTTATTATGTGGATGAACGTGTACTGATTCCACGTTCTCCAATTGCAGAACTGATTCAAAACCGTTTTGCACCATACTGTTTAGATGAAAATCACGAAGCACGTGAAGGTGTGAACAATCTACCTGAAAACCCAAATCCTAAAATGCCACGCCGTATTTTAGATATGTGCACAGGTTCAGGTTGTATTGCCATTGCATTGGCTTATGCATTCCCAGAAGCAGAAGTGGATGCGACTGATCTGTCTAAAGATGCCTTAGAAGTAGCACAAATTAACTGTGAACATCACAATCAACAGTTCAATGTTGCATTGCTTGAATCTGATTTGTTCGAAAAAATTCCTGCTGAAAATCAATATGATTTAATCGTATCGAATCCGCCATATGTCGATGCGGAAGATATGGCTGATCTTCCTGATGAGTTCCATCATGAACCTGAAATGGCACTTGCCGCAGGTCAAGATGGTTTAGATTTGGTACGTAAAATGTTAGCGCAAGCAGCAGATTACTTAACTGAAGATGGCTTAATTGTGATTGAAGTAGGTAACTCTGAATGGGCAATGAAGCAAAACTTTAACACAGTAGATTTCTACTGGTTACAGTTCCAAAAAGGCGGTTCGGGCATTTTTGCATTAACAGCAGCGCAATGCCGTGAGTACCGTGAATTATTTATTCAATCTATCAATTCATAAGGAGTCGTAAACATGGCAGGTAATAGTATTGGACAACTGTTTCGTGTAACGACTTGTGGTGAATCTCATGGCGCTGGTCTTATGGCTATTGTCGATGGCGTTCCACCAGGAATTGAACTGTCTGAAGCAGATTTGCAAAAAGATTTAGATCGCCGTAAACCAGGTACATCTAAATTTGCAACTCAGCGTAAAGAGCCAGATGAAGTAGAAATTATTTCAGGTGTATTTGAAGGTAAAACCACAGGTACATCAATTGGTTTACTTATTCGCAATACAGACCAAAAATCGAAAGATTATGGCAACATTGCACAAACTTTCCGGCCAGGTCATGCAGATTATACTTATACACAAAAGTATGGTTTCCGTGATTACCGTGGTGGTGGTCGCTCAAGCGCGCGCGAAACAGCAATGCGTGTAGCCGCAGGTGCAATTGCCAAGAAATTCTTATTCGAAAAATTTGGTATTGAAATCCGTGGTCATGTCACTCAAATTGGCACAGAAAAAGCTGAAAAATTAGATTGGAATGAAGTTCCAAATAATCCATTTTTTTGTGGCGATGTTGATGCAGTTCCACGTTTTGAAGCACTTGTAACGTCATTGCGTGAACAAGGTACAAGCTGTGGTGCGAAACTAGAGATTATTGCGACTCAAGTCCCTGTAGGTTGGGGCGAGCCTGTATTTGATCGTTTAGATGCAGATATCGCACATGCCATGATGTCAATTAATGCTGTGAAAGGTGTTGAAATTGGCGATGGTTTTGGTGTGGCAGAACAATTCGGTCATGAAACACGTGATGAATTAACCACAGATGGTTTCTTGGCAAATCATGCAGGTGGTATTTTAGGTGGTATTTCAAGTGGGCAAGACATTCGTGTTGCGATTGCCTTGAAACCAACAGCATCTATTACAACACCAGGTAAAACAATTACTATTGAACGTGAAAATGCCGATGTGTTGACTAAAGGTCGTCATGATCCTTGCGTAGGTGTTCGTGCAACGCCAATTGCAGAAGCAATGCTTGCAATTGTGTTGATGGATCATTTCATGCGTCATCGTGCACAAAATGCTGATGTGGTTGCACCATTTGAACCGATTTAAATTGTTGTAAATTAAAACCAGACTTTATGTCTGGTTTTTTTATTGGCTTTAGATAATGAATAATCGATCTAAAAGAATGAGATGAAATATATTTTTATAGCGTAAAAATCTGACTTATTTAGATAAATAAAAAGAGCGCATATAGCGCTCTTTTTATAGATAAGGATTGGTTAGGTTAAGAACCAAGTGTAATAGCCCCACAGCATTAAAGGCCATGAAAGGAAAGGGCTAAAAATCCATTTCCAGAACCAAAATCTTGGTGTAAAACCAACACCGTGAACAAAGCCACCAGAAATACCAATCATAATAAGCATCATGGCACGATGGCTGTATTCACCGTTTGCATCCAACATAGCTGCAGGATGAAGTAATAAGACGGCTGCAAGTGGGAAAGCCAAAAGGCAAGAAATGATCATTGCAAACTTATTAGGTTTTGGATCTACATTTTGATTTTCCATTACAACATCGCTCATGACTTATTCCTCGTCTAAATCGTGATTGTGTTCAATGTAAAGGGCACTTAACACACCAGCGAAACATGCCATCAATACACCGAGAATCCAAGCAAAATACCACATAATTTATTCTCCTAAGCATAGACCTTAGTAAAGGCTATGCGTATTGTCCTGAACATGTTTGTTAGTAATAACGCCCCACATTTTGTAGTAGCACCAAGTTGTGTAAATCAGAATCAATGGTACGAAAATACATGCTGCAACAGTCATTACTACAAGTGTATTTTTACTTGAAACTGCATCCCACATGGTTAAGCTTACTGTTGGGTTAAGGCTTGATGGCATTAAGAATGGGAACAAGGCAAAACCAGCAGTTAAGATTGCACCAATAACAGCAAGACTTGTACCTAAGAAGCTTAAACCAGCTTTTGCTTTACCAGCAGCAGGAATCACAATTAATGCACCTAAAATAGCAAGTACAGGAGCAATGATTGTAATTGGATAGGTGCTGTAGTTATTCATCCAACCTGGGTTGGCATTTGTAAGTACTTCTTTCGCAAGAGGGTTAGCAACACCATTTGTATCGAAAGGTTGAACAAGTGTGTAACCTTGGATATTACCGAAGTATAACCATGCACCAGCGCCTAAGAAACAAACTAGGAATACAATACCCATAATTTGAGTTGCTTTAGCAGAACGAGCACGTAAGTCACCATCTGTACGAAGCATTAACCAAGCACCACCATGAGCGCAAAGCATTGATAAGCTTACAATACCACACACAAGTGCAAATGGATTAAGTAAAGCAAAGAAGCTACCAGTATATGTAGAACGTACAGTTTCATCTAATGTGAACGGTACGCCTAAGAACATATTACCAAAAGCAACACCAAATACTAATGCTGGAACTGCACCGCCTACAGCTAAACCCCAATCCCAAGACGTGCGCCATTGAGTGTTTTCAAGTTTAGATCGGTAGTCGAAACCTACAGGCCGTAAGAACAGGGCAAAGAGTACGAGTAACAGCGCCCAGTACATACCAGAGAATGCTGTTGCATAAACCATTGGCCATGCAGCAAATAATGCACCACCTGCAGTAATGAACCAAACTTGGTTACCGTCCCAGTGTGGGGCAATCGTATTGATTGCCGCACGACGTTCGTCATCTGTTTTACCTACGAATGGCATAATTGCCATTGAGCCCATATCGAAACCATCTGTTAATGCGAAACCAATAAGTAGAACACCTACAAGTACCCACCAGATTATTTTGAGTAGTTCATATTCGATCATGCTTGAGACTCCTCATTTGCCTTTTGTGCAGCTTCAAGTTTTTCAAAATGGTATTTACCAGTGTGAAGAGAACTTGGACCTAGGCGAGAGAATTTAATCATTAAGTACATTTCAATGATAAGTAATACTGTGTAGAACGATGCTAATGCGATGATTGAACCCCATACATCACCAGTGCTCAATGAAGATGCAGATAAGTGTGTAGGAAGTACTTCACCAATTGTCCAAGGTTGACGACCAACTTCTGCAACGTACCAACCAGTTTGCGCAGCAATCCAAGGAAGTGGTAGAGAGAATAGGGCGAACTTTAATAACCAAGGTTTGTTTTCAGCATTGCGTTTTGCAACAGCAAATGTAGCGAAAGCAAACAATACAAGCATTAAGAAGCCTGAAGCAACCATTGCACGGAATGACCAGAATAAGCTTGGTACATGTGGAATAGTGTCTTGAGCAGCCGCTTTAATTTGCTCATCAGATGCATCTACAACATTTGGTGTGTATTTCTTAAGAAGTAAACCGTAGCCTAAGTCTTTTTGAGAGTCTGCGAACGCTGCTTTAAGTGTTTCAGATTCATCACCAGCACGTAATTGCTCAAGTTGAGAATAAGCAACCATACCGTTACGAATACGAAGTTCATGATTCGCAATTAGGTCTTTAATCCCTGTTACTTCTTCAGTCGTAGAGCGAGTTGCAATTAAACCCATCACATAAGGGATTTTAACTGCGTAATCTGTTGTTTGCGTTTCTTCATTTGGAATACCAAATAAAGTAAATGCAGCAGGTGCAGGGTGAGTATCCCATTCTGCCTCAATTGCAGCTAACTTAGTTTTTTGCACATCACCTAGTTCATAACCAGATTCATCACCCAGTAAAATAACTGAAAGTGTAGATGCTAAACCAAAGATTGCAGCAATAGCGAAAGAACGACGAGCAAATGGTAAGTCGCGTTTTTTCAATAAGTAGTAACTAGAAATAGCCAGTACGAAAATTGCGCCTGTTACATAACCTGCAGATACAGTATGTACAAATTTAACCTGAGCAACGGGGTTAAATATTAAGGCACCGAAGTCCACTAACTCCATACGCATGGTTTCATAGTTGAATGCTGAGCCGACTGGGTTTTGCATCCAACCATTGGCAACCAAAATCCATAAAGCAGACATGTTAGAGCCGAAAGCGACTAACCAAGTTACTGCCAAATGTTGCACTTTAGATAGACGATCCCATCCAAAGAAGAACAAGCCAATGAATGTAGATTCCAAGAAGAAGGCCATTAAGCCTTCAATAGCCAA
This sequence comes from Acinetobacter portensis, assembly GCF_023158935.1. Lineage (GTDB taxonomy): Bacteria > Pseudomonadota > Gammaproteobacteria > Pseudomonadales > Moraxellaceae > Acinetobacter > Acinetobacter faecalis. The sequence goes on along the minus strand of NZ_CP096120.1, from coordinate 1,320,597 downwards.
TGGAGCACCGAAAATATCACCTACATAATGTGAGTAATATGCCCAGTTAGTACCGAACTGGAACTCCATTGTTAAACCAGTAGTTACCCCAAGCGCGAAGTTAATACCGAATAATTTGCCCCAGAATTTGGTCATGTCCTTATAAATTTCTTTACCAGAAATCACATAAGTGGTTTCCATAATGGCAAGAATAAATGCAAGACCTAAAGTCAGCGGTACAAAAATAAAGTGATACATCGCAGTCATTGCAAACTGGAACCGCGATAAATCGACCACGCTTTCAGTAATCATCAACGTGTCTCCTTAGTTTGGGATGTGCTGCCAGCAATACGCTCGGCAACTTGATTGTCAAAATTTTTGGGAATAGTTGGGGCGTCAAACCAAATATTTTTTATGACGAGTAAAATAGCAACCTTAATAATTAAAATGATCGCTATTTCTCGGGTGACTCTTTTATTCAGATTCTTAGGGACTAAGCTCATATTACTAAGTCTTAAAAATAAACAATATTTATATTATTAAACATTTGTTATATAAAATAAATAGACCGATCAGTATAAATATAAATATTTTAATTAATTTAGTTAAAACAGTGGCTTATGATCCAACTGTTTTTTTATTAAACTAGATTATTTTATTAAATAAATCCGACTAAAAAGCTTATATAATATTACTTAAACCAACTAATATGGTCTGATATTTTTATTAAAATGATTCTTATTTATTTTAATCGTGTTTTTGTTTGCAAAATAAACCAAGTGTTTTGGTGGGTTATGTTGTATTAGATTTAAAATAATTAATTTTTTTCTTAAGTGAAAAGTGTAGTTTTTTATGGAAGATGTACGTAGTTACACGCTATTAAGGAATAGTGTGGGTATAATTTAGAGAGTTTTAGCTGTATTAGGTGCGCAATAAGAGCGATATGCTAAATAAATAGATCTGTTGATTTAGCAATTTTCTTGGCAATGTAGTGAGATTTCTTTTTTCGAACAATAATGATTTGAGTTTGAAATTCGAGTTCGCCAAATTCAGGCTCTACTTGTATGTAATGAAGTCGCCCAAACTGATCTCTTATACGTGCTTGAGCAGAAAAACCTGGTCGTGCATGACCGCTTGAAATTGTTGCTAAACGACCAATAAGGCTGATATTTTGTTTGGCTGTTTTAGGTTTAATGACTTGGTCTAAGCAATGAATCATAAAAACGGTAAAGAAAACAGCAATGATTAGTGCAGGAATAATAATGTAATATGAAGCAACAAAAGCATGTTGCTTTGCAAAGATTGCAAATTGGATGAAATAGCCTGCAACACTAAAGTTGAGCAGTAAAAATATAAAAATGAGTAGTTTTGAAAATTTTACATTGACGAGGGGGGATTCAGTCAGTTGTTTTGGGAAAATTTGGGAAAATACATTACTTGGCTTTAGATTAATGTAATAACCAACAGTTTCCGCCATGCTTAGAATTATTAAAATCAATAAACTTAAATGGAAAGGAAGTAAGTTTACATCTGTTAAAAAATTATACATGGCGAAAACCTTTAAAATTATTCTTCGGTTAAGTAAATTCCACCATCAGAATGTACTGTTATATCTACTTTTTCAAGTGATTGTCCTTGGCATGGGCCAGAAATACATTCACCTGTTTCTACAAGAAATAAAGCACCATGTGTAGAACACTCAATATATTCTTGTTCACGGTCTAAAAACTGATTTTCAAGATATTCAAGTTCAACTTGTAAATGTGGGCACAAGTTTTGATAAGCATAAAATGCACCATCACGTTGCGTCACAAAAATATTATCTCCGTCGGATGTTTCAAATGAACGTGCTTCACGTTCTGGAACATCCTCCATCATGCAAATTCGATTCATTTAAACAGCTTCCTGATTAAAAGTATTAAGAAGTTCGGCATATTGATGAACAGCAAGGCGTGGACCAAATTGTGCAACCACTTGGCTTGAAATTAAAACAGCAATTTCAGCAGCAGCTTTTTCGTTTAAGCCTGCATTTAAAGCATAAAGGAATGAACCTGCAAATGCATCACCAGCACCATTAGTATCTACGGCAACAACTTCACGACCTGCAACTGTAAATGTGTTTTGGCTATTTGAAATTAAAGCGCCTTTTGAGCTTAATGTAATGACAACAGACTGACTAAGTAATTTTAATTTAGCCAAAGCTGCATCAATATTGTCTGTTTCTGTATACATTAAAGCTTCTTGTTCATTACAGAATAACAAATCTACACCATCGTCTAGTAGCTCGTTTAAGCCTTGACGTGCATATTGAACCATTGCTGGATCTGATAATGTTAACGCAATTTTTACACCATTTGCTTTTGCAATTTCACGTGCTTGTTTTACCGCTAAACGTGCAGTATCACTTGTAGATAAATAACCTTCAATATATAACCATTTTGCTGTATTTAATGGTGTAAAGTCGATTTGTTCATCTGTAAGTTCAGCAGTAATACCTAAGTATGTGTGCATTGTACGTTCGGAATCTTCGCTCACTAATACCATGCAAGTACCTGTAACACCTTCACTAATAGATTTAGTAGATGTTGTGATACCTGCATCGTTTAAGCCATTTAAGTAAATTGAACCGAGTTCATCATTACCTACACGGCAAGCATAAAAAGCTGAACCGCCTAATGCGCTGAAAGCAACAGTCGTATTTGCAGCAGAACCACCCGAAGCTTGACCTTTATAGCTTTGAGTTTTGAGTAAGTTGTTGTATAAATTTGCTTGTGTTTCACCATCGGTTAGTTGCATGGTGCCTTTTTGCAAGTTTTGTTGAATAAGGAAGTCATCCGAGACTTTAAATTCTTGGTCAATTAATGCGTTACCAATTGCAAAAAGATCAACAGTTGCCATGTTTTTAATCACGTAAATATTTAAAATGGTGAGTTTACACCAATGCTCAAGATAGCAATAGATTCATGAATAAAATTCAACATTTAATGGAAGTATTGGTCTAATTATTCATAGGATGGTTTTTGGAAATAATATGAAGATAGAAATTCAAGAAGTGAAAGAATTACCAGAAGCAATTTCAAAGCTTGCGCAACAAGCCAATAAAGAGGGGCTTGAGTTTGTTACGCGCATGATTGAAGAATTTGAAAGTGGTAAAAACAGGTTTGATAAACCGAATGAGTTTTTATTAATGGCTTATGATAATGGTCAGTTGATTGCATGTGGCGGCTTAAATTTGCAATGGAATGAACAAGATATTGAAACACGTATTGGGCGTGTGCGTCGTTTTTATGTTTTGCCTAAATATCGAAAGCATGGCGTAGGTAAACAGCTACTTCAATATTTAGAGAAAAAAGCAATTGCGAATTTTTCGGCACTTTGTTTAAACACAGAGATAAAATCTGCTGCTAATTTTTATCAAAAAATGAACTATGTTTTTGTAGAAAATCATCCAAATTATAACTATTTCAAATATTTAATTTAGTTGTATAAAACAGCATTGCGGGTGAAGTGCTCGTAATGCTGTTTTCGTTTTTTATCTTATTAAAAAAATCATTCATTCAATAAATGTATTCATTTCATCTCTCTAAAAAATCAAATTTCAAATACACAGTAAAAAACTAGGAATACAGAGATTGTGACATTTTAAAGGCATTTTTAAGGTATAATCGCCACACTTAAAAAAGCATTAAATTTGGAGATCACATGACTGTAGATGTCACTGAAACTATTACTCAAACTGTTCATCCAGCGTTTCAGTTGGTACGTCAACACCATGTTGAAGCCTTAGACATATTAGTGTGCGAATATAAACATAAAGTGACAGGTGCGGTGCATTATCACTTAGCAACGAATCATGACGAAAACGTGTTTTTAGTTGCATTTCGCACGCAACCTATGGATTCAAAAGGCGAAGCGCATATTCTTGAACATACCGCACTTTGCGGTTCTGAAAAATTCCCTGTACGTGACCCATTCTTTTTAATGATTCGTCGTTCATTAAATACCTTTATGAATGCGTTTACATCGGCAGACTGGACAGCGTATCCATTTGCAACGCAAAACAAAAAAGACTTTCAAAACCTACTTTCAGTTTATTTAGATGCAACTTTTGCAGCAAATTTAAATCCTTTAGATTTTGCGCAAGAAGGTATTCGTATTGAGCTAGAAAATGGTGAGCCTGTATATAAAGGCGTAGTATTTAATGAAATGAAAGGTGCAATGAGTTCACCTTCAGATCAGTTGTATCATCAATTGGCACATCATTTATTCCCTGAAACAACGTATCACTACAATTCAGGTGGTGATCCTAAAGATATTCCTGACTTAACTTACGATGAGTTAGTAGGTTTCTATAAATCGCATTACCATCCAAGTAATGCGGTGTTTATGACTTTTGGTAATGAACCTGCACATAAGCTTCAAGAGCAATTTGAAACTTTGGCTTTGTCTAAATTCGATAAAGGTGAAACGCTTCATTCTAAGCCTGAAACACGTTTAGCAGCGCCAATTGCAGTAACAGAAACCTATGCTGTAGATGCTGAAGACTTAAAAGACAAGACTTATCACATTATTTCTTGGTTATTGCCACAGGCAAGCGACATTAAAATTCGTTTAGGCATGCGTCTTGTCGAAGGTATTTTACTTGAAGATTCTGCATCACCATTGCGTCATTACTTAGAAACTTGTGGATACGCACAATCTACAGGTCCAATTATGGGCGTAGATGATTCTAACTATGAAATGACATTCTATTGTGGCGTACAAGGTTCAAATCCTGAACATGCTGAAGAATTTAAAAATGGTGTATTTAAAGTTCTAGAAGATGTTGCATCTAAACCTGTAGATTCACAAATGGTTGATGCGATTTTGCATCAAATTGAATTGCATCAACGTGAAATTAATGGCGATGGTATGCCGTATGGTTTAAGCCTAATTTTAAATGGCTTAAGCAGCGCAATTCACCATTCAGATCCTGTAGATGTATGGGATGTAGATACAGCAATTGCCAATGTAAAAGAAGAGTTAAAAGACCCAATGTGGTTGTCTAACTTAATTAAAGAACATTTAATTGATAATCCACATCGTGTGCAAATGACTTTAGTGCCCGATGCAACAAAATCTGCAAAAGAAGCCGAAGAAGAAAAAGCACGTTTAGCTGAAATTGGTGCAAAACTAACAGAAGCAGATAAAGCTGAAATTATTGCACAAACTGAGGCTTTAAAAATTCGTCAAGATACACCTGATGATTTGAACTTATTGCCAAAAGTTGGCTTAGAAGATGTGCCCGCACAAATGCATATTGTTCAAGGTCAATTACGTGAAATTATTTCGAATCGTTTAGATACGCCGTTGAATTTATATCATGCAGGTACAAATGGTATTTATTACAATCAAGTGCTTATTCAAATTCCGGATGAAATTGTAAAATCTCCATACTTCAACTTAATGTCTATTTTAATGGGCGAAGTTGGCGCAGGTGAATATGGTTATTTAGAACTACAACAATTGCAAACTGCGGTAAGCGGTGGCATTGGTATGGGTGCATCTTTACGTTCTAAAGTGGACGATAAAGGTAAAATTACAGCTTGGTTGACGCTAACAACGAAATCTTTAGTGAATAACTTAGAAGCAATTCGCTTATTGAAAGTTGCTTTTGAACAATTACGTTTCGATGAAAAAGATCGCATTATTGAGCTTTTACAGCAACGTAAAACACGTTGGTCTTCACGCTTATCTGGTTCGGGTCATAGCTATGCAATGCAAATTGCAGGGCGTAACCACAGTGCTTTAGCGCTACGTGATTACAATACAACAGGTTTAGGCGCATTAAATTGGTTGGGCGAATTAGTAAGCAAAATCGAAAATGATGAAGCTGCTTATAATCACCTTATTCAAGAATTAAAAGTGATTCATAACCGTTTATTGAAAGCACCAAAACAATTCTTATTGGTTTGTGAAGAACATCAATCTGATCGTTTAATTGAAGAAATCCAAAATGTTTGGGATAAGTTAGCCATTGATCAAATTGATGCTGAACTTACTCAAGTGAATTTTGAAAATAGCGAGAATGATGAAGCATGGTTGATTCAAGCGAATGTTCAATTCTGTTCATCTGCTTATGCTGCGGTAGAAGTGTCACATCCTGATGCTGCACCATTGATGGTGCTTGCTGCGTATTTACGTAATGGTTTCTTACATAGTGCTATTCGTGAAAAAGGCGGTGCTTATGGTGGTGGTGCAAGCTATGACGGTAATGCATGTTCATTCCGCTTCTATAGCTACCGTGACCCACGTTTAGCTGAAACATTCCAAGACTTTGAAGCAAGTGTAGATTGGTTGTTTAATGCAGAACAACAACCGCATCAGCTTGAAGAAGCGATTTTGGGCTTAATTGCAAGCATGGATAAACCAGGTTCTCCTGCGGGCGAAGCAATTACAGCATGTTATTCATTATTACATGCGCGTACACCTGCATTTAGAGCGCAATTACGTGAACGTTTATTGGCTGTGAATTTAGATGACTTAAAACGTGTTGCAGATGTATATTTACGTCAGCAAAAGCCTTCTAAGTCAGTTGTTGCGCCAATTGCAAAACGTGAATTATTGCAAGAACTTGGTTTTGAAATTAAGCAAGTTAATTAAGCCAATAAAATTATAAGAGGAGCTTTAAATGCCATTTCAAAATAAGCCAGTTGTATTGGGTTTAAGTACAGTTTTACTTGGATCTGCTTCTATGATGCAACTTCATGCAGCAGGTGAAATTTCGCCTGCAAGTGCAGATGCATGTGTGGCATTACAATCGAATGCAGATCGACTCGCTTGTTATGATGCGCTATTTAAAGTTCCAACTACAGATGTTCAGCCATTGGTTTCAGAGCGTGAAGCAGCACTTTCACTAAGTTCTGAAACAGATAGCTTCGCAGATAAAATTAAGAACAATGTTGTTGCTGTAGAAGCGGCAACATTTACTCCAAATACATCTTTGTTAGATAGCCGTTGGGAGCTTTCACCTGAAAGTAAACTTGGTACATGGCAAGTTCGCGCATATCAGCCTGTATATGTTCTTCCCGCATTTTGGACATCTAAGAAGCATGAACAGCCTACAAGCGGTAATTCACAAAATGTAATTAGTCCCGATGAAGCTATGCCTTTAGATTCAACGGAAATGAAATATCAACTTTCATTAAAAACCAAAGCATTTGAAAGTATTTTTGGCAATAACGGTGATTTATGGGTGGGTTATACGCAATCATCTCGTTGGCAAATGTATAACAGCGATGAATCTCGTCCATTTCGTGAAACCAATTACGAACCTGAAGCGAGTTTAATGTTCCGTACAAATTACGAAATGTTTGGTTTAAATGGTCGTTTATTGGGATTAACTTTTAACCATCAATCGAATGGTCGTTCAGATCCTTGGTCACGTAGTTGGAATCGTGTCATTGTGAATGTTGGTTTTGAACGAGAAAACTTTGCAATGATTGTTCGCCCTTGGTTCAGAATTTCTGAAAATGCCGAAGATGACAATAATCCAGATATTGAAAATTATATTGGTCGTGGTGATTTAACCGCATTTTATCGTTATAAAGATCAAGATTTTAGTTTGATGCTACGTCATAGCTTAAAAGGCGGTGATGATTCACGTGGTGCGGCTCAGTTCGATTGGAACTTCCCAATTAGCGGGCGTTTGCGTGGTAAATTTCAATTGTTTCATGGTTATGGTGAAAGCTTAATCGACTATAACCACAAAGCAACTTATGTTGGTTTAGGTGTGTCTTTGCTCGATTGGTATTAATTAAAAATTTAGATGTAAAAAAGCCACTTTTAGAAGTGGCTTTTTACTGGCTTATGAAAAGGACAACAAGCAAACATTAACCAATTTGAATATCTGTTTGTGGATGCTTAATACGACTTTTCTTAGGTGTTGCAATTAAATATGCCAGGGTTAAAGGCCCTAATCTGCCTGCAAACATGAGCAACATTAAAATAAATAAACTTGCAGGTTGTAATTCACCTGTAATCCCGCGTGATAAACCTACCGTACAAGCAGCAGAAACAGCTTCAAAAAGTAAGTCTAAAAAGTGATGATTAGGTTCTAAAAGCAATAAGCTAAATAGCCCCATAAAAATTAAAATTGCCGTAATTGAAACCACAGCAAGTGCTTTAAATGATGTTGCTTTTGCTACAGAGTGATTAAAAATACGTAGTTCTTCAGAGCGTCTTAAAAAGGTAATTACACTTAAAACAACAATGATAAATGTTCCAACTTTAATACCACCCGCGGTACTTAAAGAGCCACCACCAATGAACATTAAAATCATGGTGATAAGAGTGGAAGCACCGCTCATATTGCTTAGTTCTAAACTGTTAAAACCTGAAGAGCGGGGAACTGTGGCATGGAACCAAGCATTTAGAGCCTGATCGCCCATACTCATTGGTGCTAAAGTTAATGGATTATTTGCTTCAATTGCCCATAAAAGAATAAATGCAACTAAGTTCAAACCTGCAATAGTTGAAATAATGAGTTTGCTATTTGCAGACAATTTTTTCCAACGTTTGGCACGTTTAATATCCATGAGTACTACAAAGCCAATACCGCCAATAATGTACAACATACTAATGGTAAAGGTAATAAAGTACTTGTCGTGGAAGCTCATTAAGCTATTGGGAAATAAAGAGAATCCACCATTATTAAAAGCTGAAACACTATAAAATGCGGCGTAGAAAAAAGCTTTAGCAAAGTCGTAATCTTCCATCCATGCGATGGTTAAAATAACCGTGCCAATGGCTTCAAAAAATAATGAATAAAGCAGTACACCTTTAATGGTAAATGACACTTTAGATAAACTGGTTTGCCCAATAGTGTCTTGCGCCATAACTTGTTGTTTTAAGCCAATTTTTGGAGACAAACTTAACGCTGCCAATATGGCAAAGGTCATAAAACCTAAACCGCCACATTGAATAAGCATCATAATAATCACTTTTCCAAAAACGGTATAAGTTTCACCTACATTTACTACAGAAAGTCCTGTAATGGTGACTGCCGAAGTTGCGGTAAATAAGGCATTAAACCAAGATAAATCACCGTGATTTGCAAAAGGAAGCTTTAATAGAAAAGTTCCCAAAATAATAAAGCTTAGAAATCCTAGCGCCAATAAACTTGGTGGGCTTAAATTAACTGTATTATTTTGTTTATTACGAAATTGCTTCATAGGAATATTCCTATTTTGCAGTAAAGTGTTTAGATAAACGACGCAAAGGTTCTATAGAGCCTTCAATAACCAATACATCGCCATCTTGTAAAATTAAATTTGGGTCAATGCTATAAATAATTTCTTGTTCACGTTTATGCAAAATTGCACGAACTTCAGGAACATGATCCATTACGCTATGAAAGCGTGTACCTGCTAAGTTTTCTGTAATTTCAACTTTAACCAAATAATGGTCATCATTGAGCGCCATATAACGGCTTACCATTGGATAGCTCAGGCTTTGCGCTACACGAACACCCATATCTTCTTCAGGATGAATAATTTTACAAATACCTAAGTGAGTCAAAATCATGTGATGTGCTTTAGATTTTGCTTTTACCCAAATTTTTTCTACACCTAAATTTTTAAGATGTAACACACATAAAATACTGGCTTCAATGTCTTCACCAATTGCAACCACTACAGCATCACATTGGGTAATATTGAGTTCATCTAAAACATGCTCATCGGTTGCATCGGCAATAGCGGAGTGTGTAAGCACATCGGAAATGCTTTCTACATATTTTTTTTCAATATCAATGCCAATAACATCATGTTTTAAACCAACAAGTTCTGTTGCAACTGTTGCGCCAAAACTGCCTAATCCAATGACAGCAAACTGTGCCATAGTTCTTCCTTAATTTATATTGTGCAAAGGTGAAATTGTTGTGAATTTTAGCGTATTCATACCATTCACTATAGGGGAAACATGTTAATAAAGTATGTTGTTTTATATGTACTTAGATTAAAAATATAGCGAATTAATGTAGATCTTAGTAGTTATTTTTAAAGTTTAAGACTAATATCTGCTTTTAAAAATTGATGGACTTCTTGAGTGAATTTTATAGGTTCACTTATAAGTGGTGTGTGACCTGATTTTTTGAAGATAATTTGCTGTGAATTTTCTAAACTTTGTGCAATTAAAGTTTGACCTTCTACAGGATATAAAGTCGATTGCTCACCACTGAAAAATGTAGTCGAGCAGCTCAAGCTTGCAATTTCATGACGATAATCTTCATTGTGATACAAGTAGTTATTTATATACCAAGCTAAATAATCTAAACGATGAATAGGTAAAACATATTTTTGAAGTTTAGGTTTATTAAGCGCAAGTTTAAATAAAAAAGGGCTGATGTTACTACTCGATTGAAAAGCAATAAATTCTGACCATAGTTTTAACAACATTTGACGTTTTTCCAAACTTAAACTTTCAAAGGTCTGTAAATTGGAATGATCATTCAAAAAAGAAGAAATTTGCTTTAATAATCTTTTAAATTCAGGCTGCTTTTGTCCGTACAAACCATATTGCCACGTTTCATCTATAGAAATTTTGGGTGTTTGGTCAATGTGTAAATAACTTTGTAAATGTTGAGATAAGTTGCCATATTTCATGCCCTGCATGGCAGTTGTTGCACCCATGGAATATCCGATAACTTTAAATTGCTTAAGCTGTTTAGTTTCTATAAGTGTACTTAAATCTTGCCAATGACTTGAAATAGCATCAATCTTTGGAATAGCACAATTTTTTGAACGACCAAAACCGCGCCAATCTGGAATAATAAAGTGATATTTATTTTTTAAATTGTATAAAAAGGGCAACCATTGCCAACTTTGCATGCCTAAACCAGATAAAACCAATACAGGTTGACCTTGCCCAAATTCACGAACATATAATTTTTCATTATCTTGCATAGTGTAATAAGGCATCACATCATCCTTTTATTGGAAACAGCTTTAGAGCATTATGAAAACTGCTAAATAAAATTAGTCATTAAATTTTTTAAGCTCAGGAATTACTTCTTCAAGCCATTTTATCCAACCAATCTCTAAGTCTATGCCCAATTGTAAAATCATTTTATGTATATATAAGGTGCGACTTTCATTGTTTGTATGAGCAAAATCTTTAGCAAAAATTTGTTGGTAGGTTTTTAATTTTTCTTTATGTATAAATAAGTGCTGTTCAAGCTCTGGTAATACAGTATTTCCACCCAATTGTGCTTCTGCGCGCAAACGAACCATCAGTTCTTCACGTAATTGTGCAGGCTCGCTATGTTTAAGCATCCAGTCAGCAAGTTCGGTTCGACCTAATAATTCTACTTGATAGGTTTTACTGCGCCCCATATAGTCAGAATCTTCAAGTGTAGAAATCCAACCTTTTTTGAGCATTGCATTTAATTCACGGTATATTTGTTGATGCGTTGCATTCCAAAAGAAACCCATAGAACGGTCAAAGCGTCGAGCAAGTTCAATGCCCGTACTTGGTTTTTCTAATAAGCTAGTGAGTAAAACATGTGCTAAAGACATAAGTTTACAACGCGTAATTTTTCATGTGTTTTATTATGCAACATGTTGCATAAAAATCAAATCTCGAATATAAGAGTATGCAACAAGTTGCATTAAACATAAAAATAGCCAGCATGAAGCTCGCCAAGGAGTATATATGTCAAACTTTCCAAATATTTTAGCACCCTTAAATTTGGGTTTTACAACGCTTAAAAACCGAGTATTAATGGGTTCTATGCATGTAGGATTGGAAGAAGCACCTGGTGGATTTGACCGTATGGCTGCATTTTACGCAGAACGTGCAAAAGGTGGCGTGGCTTTAATTGTAACTGGCGGAATTTCACCTAACGATGCAGGTGTTACATTTGCGGGTGGCTCAAAATTAGATACAACTGCGGAAGCAGAAAAGCATAAAGTTATTACGACAGCCGTTCATGAGGCTGGCGGTAAAATTGCCATGCAAATATTACATACAGGTCGATATTCATATCAGGCAGATAATGTCGCACCATCTGCAATTCAAGCACCTATTAATCCTACAAAGCCTCATGCTTTAACATCTGCGGAAGTAAATCAAACCATTGCAGACTTTGTGAATTGTGCCAAATTAGCACAATACGCAGGTTACGATGGCGTAGAAATTATGGGCTCAGAAGGTTATTTAATTAATGAGTTTATTGCCGCTCGTACAAATCACAGAGATGATGAATGGGGCGGTAGCTATAAAAATCGCATTCGTTTTCCTATTGAAATTGTAAAACGGACACGTGAAGAAGTAGGTGAAAATTTTATTATTATTTATCGTCTTTCTATGTTGGATTTAGTGGAAGGTGGTTCAACATTTGAAGAAGTTGTATATCTTGCAAAACAAATAGAAAAAGCAGGTGCAACCATTATTAACACAGGTATTGGTTGGCATGAAGCTCGAATTCCAACTATTGCAACGAAAGTTCCGCGTGCAGCTTTTACTTGGGTAACAGAAAAACTTAAAGGTGAAGTTAAAGTTCCGCTTATTACCTCAAATCGTATTAATACGCCTGAAATGGCAGAGTATGTTTTAGCTTCAGGTCATGCAGATATGATTTCAATGGCACGTCCTATGCTTGCAGATCCATTTTTTATGGAGAAAGCAAAACAAGGTAGAAGTGATGAAATTAATACCTGTATTGGCTGTAACCAAGCGTGTTTAGATCATATTTTTTCAATGAAAGTTGCTTCTTGTTTGGTAAATCCAAGAGCGTGTTTTGAAACTGAACTTATTTTTAAAGATGTTAGCCAAGCTAAAAATATTGCAGTGGTTGGTGCGGGGCCTGCGGGTTTAAGTTTTGCAACTTATGCAGCCGATCGTGGTCATAAGGTGACAATATTAGAAGCATCGAACCAAATTGGTGGTCAATTTAATATTGCTAAGACTATTCCGGGTAAAGAAGAATTCTATGAAACATTACGTTATTTCAAACGTAAAATTGAATTGCAACCAAACATCACTCTAAAGCTTCATCATTCTGCGACTTTTAATGAACTTGCAAACTCAAATTATGATGAAATAGTTGTTGCTACAGGAGTAACACCACGTAAGCTTGATATTGAAGGTATAGAAAGTCCTAAAGTACTTTCGTATATAGATGTTTTGAAAAATAAAAAAGAAGTAGGTAAGCGCGTGGCTGTTATTGGTGCCGGAGGTATTGGTTTCGATACAGCAGAATATCTTTCACATGAAGGTGATAGTGGTAGTTTAAACCCTGAAAAATTTTATGATGAATGGGGAATTGATACGACTTATTCAAATGTAGGTGGTTTAAAACCAGCGAAAGTAGAAGAATCACCACGTGAAATATATTTATTACAACGTAAAGCAAGTTCTGTTGGTGGTGGCTTAGGAAAAACCACAGGTTGGATTCATCGTACAGGACTAAAACATCGTAATGTGAAAATGATTGCGGGTGTAAGTTACAACAAAATTGATGAACGTGGATTACATATTACTGTGAATGATCATCCAACTTTTTTAGAGGTGGATAATATCGTGATTTGTGCGGGGCAAGAATCTTATACGGCAATGTATGAACAACTTGAAAGTTTAGGTAAGAATGTTCATTTAATTGGTGGTGCTAAAGAAGCTGGCGAGTTAGATGCAAAACGCGCAATTCGTCAAGGTGCTGAACTAGCTGCAAAAATTTAAATGTAAGAAAAGAGCATTTATCTCTATTTAAAAAAGGAGGGGTTTATCTGTAATGGAATCCCTCCAAAATTTCGATATTAAAGTTCATAATAAAAAAGGAATTTATATGACAATTCAAATGACAAAAACATCAATTATGCGTTGGCATGAAATGCTAGAAACACGTGATATGTCTATTTTAAATGAATTACTAGGTGACGATGTCGTGTTTAGATCACCTGTAGCTTACAGTCCATATTCAGGTAAACAGGTTGTATTTTTTATTTTGAGTAACGTGATTCAAGTGTTTGAAAATTTTACTTATCATCGAGAGTTTTTAAGTGAAGATGGAGCGAATATCGTACTTGAGTTTTCAGCAAATATTGGCGATAAAAAATTAAAGGGCATTGACATGATTCAGTTTAATGAACATGGAAAAATTGTTGATTTTGAAGTAATGATTCGTCCAAAAAGTGGTTTGGAAGCTTTGGCTGAACTTATGGGAAAACGTATGCAAAGCATGAAATAACTTCGTTTTAAGCAAGAAATTTCTATCTATATTGAATAGCTTAATTTCATTAAGATAATAAAAAACCAGCATATGCTGGTTTTTTATTATGAAGTAAGTATGTATTACAAAATTACAACTTAGTTCTCTAGAGCAGGCATTGCGGCTGCAATTGCAGCTTGAACTGCTTCATCTTCAGATTCAGAGTTTGCGCTACGGTTTGCTTTTGGTTGAGCTTCAACTTTTGGCGTTTCAGTTTCTGTAGCTAGAGTTTGCTCAGCATCTTGAACAGAACGACGAATTTCAGTTGTTGTGTTTTCTGTTTCAATACGTTCAATTTGAACAGGTTCTGAAACAGCTTGAGATGTTTCTTGATCAGGCTTTTCAAGCGGTTGAAGATTTACTGGCTCAGATGTTGCAACATCATTTTGCTCTTCATCTTTCGGTGCTTCTTTTTTTACACACGCAGTTAATAATAAGCCTGTAGCAATTGCCGCACAAATTAAAAGTTTTTTATTCATAATAGTAAAAATAGTAGCTTGAATGGATTTCATTATTATAACAGTAAATTAAAATATGAAAATCCTATAAATGATTGGAATGACATAATCTTAAAAACGATTATAAATTGATCAATTGTCGAGTGATCGAAGAATAGATGCGGAATGACTTTGCTTTATGGGTACAAGGTAAAGTAAAATCATGCAACATTGTAAGCCGATTTAGGCTCGTTTGTATGAGAAATCCAATGACCCATTTTATTTTCGTTACTGGTGGTGTTGTATCATCACTAGGTAAAGGTATTTCAGCTGCTTCAGTTGCTGCACTTTTAGAAGCTCGTGGTTTAAAAGTAACCATGGTCAAAATGGATCCATACATTAATGTCGATCCAGGGACAATGAGCCCATTCCAACATGGTGAAGTTTTTGTCACAGAGGATGGTGCTGAAACTGATTTAGACTTGGGTTATTACGAGCGTTTCTTACGTCGTGCGAAGATGACAAAGTTAAACAACTTTACATCTGGTCGTGTATATCAAGACGTATTGAACAAAGAACGCCGTGGCGATTACCTAGGTGGAACAGTTCAAGTTATTCCACATATTACGGATAATATTAAAGAACGTGTACTTCGCGCTGGCGAAGGTTACGACGTTGCAATTGTAGAAATTGGCGGAACAGTAGGTGATATCGAATCACTTCCATTTATGGAGTCTGTACGTCAATTAATGGTTGAGCTTGGTCACAAGCGTACGATGTTAATGCACTTAACATTGCTTCCATACATTAAATCTGCAGCAGAACTTAAAACAAAACCAACTCAGCATTCTGTTAAAGAATTGCTTTCTATTGGTATTCAGCCAGACATCTTAATCTGCCGTACAGAATATGATGTTGATGCTGATACAACACGTAAAATTGCACTATTTACTAACGTAGAAGCACGTGCAGTAGTTGTTTGTAAAGATGCTCGCTCAATTTATCAAATTCCACGTACGTTCTACGAACAAAATGTTGATGATTTAATTTGCGAACGTTTTGGCTATAACGATTTACCTGAAGCTGATCTTTCAGATTGGGATAACGTTGTAGAAGCGCTACTTAACCCTGAATACACAGTGCGTGTTGCAATGGTTGGTAAATATGTAGAACTTCCAGATGCTTATAAATCTGTGAACGAAGCACTTTTACATGCTGGCGTTAAAAACCGCGTTAAAGTTCAAATTGACTACGTAAATGCTGAAGAATTAGAAAGCCAAGATGTTGCTGAAGTATTGAAAGATGCTGATGCAATTTTAGTACCTGGCGGCTTTGGTGAGCGCGGTACTGAAGGAAAAATGAAAGCAATCCAATTCGCTCGCGAAAACAAAGTACCGTTCTTAGGTATTTGTTTAGGTATGCAATTGGCTGTAATTGAATATGCACGTAATGTTGCAGGTATTACAGATGCAACTTCTACAGAATTTAACCGTTCTACTAAGTCACCATTAATTGGCTTAATTACAGAATGGTTAGATGAACGTGGTGAAGTTCAGCAACGTAGCGCAGATTCTGATCTTGGCGGTACAATGCGTCTTGGTGCTCAAAAATCTGAATTGGTTGCGGGTACGAAAACTGCTGAAGTTTACGGTTCTGAAGAAATTGTAGAGCGTCATCGTCACCGTTACGAAATGAACAACCGTTTTATTCCTGCGCTTGAAGAAAAGGGTATGAAGATTTCTGGTTATTCACCAATCCAACGTTTAGTAGAAACTGTTGAAATTCCTGCACATCCTTGGTTTATCGCTGTACAATTCCACCCGGAATTTACAAGTTCGCCACGTGATGGACATCCATTATTTGCAAGCTTTATTGATGCTGCTAAACAGCAATACAAAAAAGCAAAATAATTGGATTTTAGGATCAGACTAGGGAAGTTTAAATGTCAGTATTAAAACCACAAGAAATTGTAAGTCTTGGCGATATTCAAATGGCGAACCATTTACCATTTGTATTATTTGGTGGAATGAACGTACTTGAGTCTAAAGACTTAGCTTTTGAAATTGCTGAGACTTATGTCGATATTTGTACACGATTAGGTATTCCTTACGTGTTCAAAGCAAGCTTTGATAAAGCCAATCGTTCAAGCTTGAACTCTTTTCGTGGCCCAGGCTTAGAAAAAGGCATCGAGTGGTTAGCTGACATTAAAAAACACTTCAATGTACCTATCATTACAGATGTACATGAACCCTACCAAGCTGCACCTGTTGCGGAAGTTGCCGATATTATCCAACTTCCTGCATTCCTTAGTCGCCAAACCGATTTGGTTGAAGCGATGGCAAAAACTCAAGCGATCATTAACATTAAGAAAGCTCAGTTTTTAGCACCTCATGAAATGCGCCATATTCTAAATAAATGTTTAGAAGCTGGTAATGACAAACTAATTTTATGTGAACGTGGTTCGGCATTTGGTTATAACAACCTTGTTGTAGATATGCTTGGCTTCGATCATATGAAAGAGATGAATGTACCTGTGTTCTTTGATGTAACACATGCACTTCAAACTCCGGGTGGTCGTGAAGATTCTGCGGGTGGTCGTCGTGCTCAAATTACTACGCTTGCGCGTGCGGGTATGGCAACAGGTTTAGCAGGTTTGTTCTTAGAAGCTCATCCAGATCCTGAAAAAGCGAAGTGTGATGGTCCATGTGCGTTACGTATGTCGCAACTTGAACCATTCTTAGCTCAGCTTAAAGAATTAGATACCTTGGTAAAAGGCTTTAAAAAGCTAGATACTCATTAATTAGCTACATAATGATGCCTTCTAAAGCATCTTGTTATTAATCAACAGAGGAATTGTTCATGAGTCAAATCGTTGATATTCGTGCACGTGAAATTTTGGACTCTCGTGGTAACCCAACCATCGAAGCTGACGTAATCTTAGCATCTGGCGTGGTTGGCCGTGCATGTGCACCATCTGGTGCTTCAACTGGTTCTCGTGAAGCTTTAGAACTTCGTGATGGCGATAAAGCGCGTTACTTAGGTAAAGGTGTTAAAACTGCGGTTAACAACGTAAACACTTTAATTCGTGATGCTTTAGTTGGTAAGTCTGTATTTGAGCAAAAAGACATCGATAACACGATGATTGCTTTAGACGGTACTGAAAACAAAGAAAAATTAGGTGCTAACGCGACTTTAGCAGTTTCTTTAGCTGCTGCACGTGCTGCTGCTGAAGAACAAAAAATTCCTTTGTTCCAATATATTGCTAACCTTCGCAATAACTCAATTTTGACTATGCCTGTACCAATGATGAACATCATCAATGGTGGTTCACATGCAGATAATAACGTTGATATTCAAGAGTTTATGATTGAGCCAGTTGGCTTTAACTCATTCTCTGAAGCTTTACGCGCAGGCGCTGAAATCTTCCATTCTTTAAAATCAGTTTTAAACAAAAAAGGTTTAAACACTGCGGTTGGTGATGAAGGTGGTTTCGCACCAAACCTTCGTTCTAACGAAGAAGCAATTACTGTAATTCTTGAAGCAATTGGTCAAACTGGCTACAAAGCTGGTTCTGACATTATGCTTGCGCTTGACTGTGCATCTTCAGAATTCTACAAAGATGGTCAGTACATTCTTGCAGGTGAAGGCAACAAAGCATTCACAAGCAACCAATTCTCTGATTACCTTGCTGGTCTTGTAAACCAATACCCAATTATCTCTATTGAAGATGGTTTGGACGAGTCTGATTGGGAAGGTTGGTCTTACCTAACTTCAATCCTTGGCGACAAAATTCAATTGGTTGGTGATGATTTATTCGTTACAAATCCTAAGATTTTACAACGTGGTATTAATGAGAAAGTAGGTAACTCTATCTTAATCAAATACAATCAAATTGGTACGTTGACTGAAACTTTAGATGCGATCTACCTTGCTAAAGAAAATGGTTACTCTACAGTTATTTCACACCGTTCAGGTGAAACTGAAGATTCAACTATTGCTGATTTAGCAGTAGGTACAGGTGCTGGTCAAATCAAGACTGGTTCACTTTGCCGTTCTGACCGTGTAGCGAAATATAACCAATTACTTCGTATTGAAGAGTTGACTAACGCTGCGTATCGCGGTAAAGCTGAGTTTAAAGGTTTAAACTAAGCACTCTATGTTAATACTACGTTTATTCGACTCAATTTCGAGTAAAGTGTTATTGGGCCTCGCAATCATTTTGATTGCGGGGTTTCAGTATGCATACTATTTTAGTGAAGGTGGTGCATTAGACCATCAGAAATTAACGCAAAAAATAGAACAACAACGCGAAATAAATGCTGAACTAAAAGAACGAAATCGAATTTTAGCTGCTGAAGTTTATGACTTGAAAAATGGTGTTGAAGCCATTGAAGAGCATGCACGTTTAGATTTAGGTTTAATTAAACCTCATGAAACGTTTATTCAAATGAGTACAATTAGTACGCAATATAAGCCTTTGTATGTAAATCCATACCAAAATTCAGATTTAAAAACTAATGAATCAGATGAATTGCCTCCAACCGAATAAGCTATGGGCTATTATTCCTGCCGCAGGTTCAGGCAGTCGTTTTTCTAAAACAGAATTAAAGCAATATCAAACCATATTAGATAAAACTGTTCTTGAGCATACTATTGCACGCTTAAATATATTGCCTTTAACAGGTTATGTATTGGCAATTGGTCAGCAAGATAATATTGCGAAAAATTTACCGCTTAGTAATAAAGAAAAAGCACATTTTTGTTTAGGTGGTCAAGAGCGCGTTCATTCCGTATTAAATGCGCTTCAATATTTACTTGAAATTGCTTCTGAAGACGATTGGGTTTTTGTGCATGATGCTGCTCGTCCATGTGTAAGTGAGTCATCTTTAATTCAATTGGTTGAAACAGCAATCTTAAAAAATACGAGCGCAATTTTAGCGATACAGGTTCGTGATACGCTTAAATATGTCGCTGATCAGCCTAAAATTGAAAAAACTGTAAGTCGTGATTATTTATGGCAAGCTCAAACCCCACAAATTGCACGTCTGGGAATGCTAAAGAGTGCGATTGAAAAAGCATTAGCAGATAACATTGTTATTACAGATGAAGCGAGTGCTTTGGAATACGCAGGTCATGAAGTACAGGTTGTGCAAGGGCGTGCAGACAATATCAAAATCACATATCCTGATGATTTACTGCTTGCTTCGCTGATTTTGCAGTCACAAAGTTAAAAAATAGAATAATGAAAACAATAATTAATCATTAGATTGTTAATACTGATTCACAGCAATCCGTATTGCCCATATAATCAGTTCATTCAGTTTTAAAATAATTGCATATCAATGATACCATCGCAACAGTATCGTTTTTTACGTCATGCTTTACGTGACGGCAGAAGCATAAATGAAAAATCATCAAGATGGACTAAATTACATTTAGATCCGTGGTTATTGTGCTTCTTAATTTTAAATGCTGCTTTGGGTTTAATGGTTGTTTATAGTGCAACAGCCGCAGATTCTGGAATGCTACTCAGACAAGCAATTAGCTTTGGTAGTGGCTTCATTATTATGTTTTTGTGTGCCCAAGTTCCGCCAAAAGTTTACCAAGCTGTAAGTCCATATTTATATCTGTTTGGTATATTTATGCTGTTACTGATATTTGTGATTGGTGAAACTCGTTTAGGTGCAAAACGTTGGATTACTTTGCCCGGCATTGGAAGTATGCAACCCAGTGAGGTTATGAAATTTGCAATGCCACTAATGATGGCTTGGTATTTTGCAAAGCGCTCGTTCCCACCCAAATTTATACATATTGTTATCGCTCTTATTATTATGTTAGTACCATTTGTTTTGGTGCTATTACAGCCAGATTTAAATATTGGATTAATTATCCCGGGTATTTTTGTCCTATTTTTAAGTGGAATGTCATGGCGATTAATTGGTGGAGCAATCACGGCATTTGCAGTGACAATGCCTTTAATTTGGATGTTTGTGCTTCAAGAATATCAAAAGAAACGTATTGTGACGCTTTTTGATCCTGAAGCAGATGCATTAGGCGCAGGTTGGAATATTATTCAATCTAAAATTGCAATTGGATCGGGTGGCTTGTTAGGAAAAGGTTTTCTTGAAGGAACTCAGTCACATTTAGGTTATTTACCAGAACATCATACAGACTTTATTCTATCGACCTATTCAGAAGAATTTGGTTTTATTGGTGTGTTTTTACTATTAAGTTTGTACGCAGCAATTATTTTCCGTTGTTTATATATCAGTATGAATAGCTACGATAATTTTGGAAGATTGATGGCGGGTGCAATAGGTCTAACATTCTTTTTCTTTGTGTTTTTAAATTCTGGAATGGTGAGTGGAATTTTACCTGTAACAGGTGATCCATTGCCGCTACTAAGTTATGGTGGTACAGCGGTTGTAAGCTTGCTTGCAAGTATGGGAATTGTGATGTCTATTCATACGCATAAATAAAAGAACTGAAACTAAAAGCCCCATAACAGGGCTTTTTTTGTATCTATAAAATACATTAAACGTCTTAAACTATCGACTTAAGTTGTAACAATAGTTCAATAGTGGGCTATTGAATTTGTATTGTTTAATCTATAAGCTTGGTTTGAGCGTAAATTAGACATCTTAGAAATTAAAATAATTTAAATTTTAAATTGGTATAAGAATTGCTCGTAAATAACATAATAGATTATTGCAGGAGAGAAGCACATTGACGTGCTCGCCGAAGGAGCAACACCCCAGGAAACTCTCAGGCAAAAGGACTGTAATAATCAAAAAATCTGGAGAGAAGTGCATATAAAGGCACTCACCGAAGGGGAAGGTTTATCATTTATTTAAATGCTGAATCGAAGCTCTCAGGTACAAATGACAGATGGGGCATACACAAGGAACAGAGCGTCCAAAGGAGTGCTTATGCCACATATTATTGTAATTGGTGCTGGTATTACGGGTGTTACATCGGCCTATGAACTTTCACAACTTGGTTATCAAGTTACTGTTTTAGATCGACATTTATATCCTGCAATGGAAACGTCATTTGCAAATGGTGGTCAGCTTTCAGCGTGTAATGCTGAAGTTTGGAATCAGAAATCTACCATTTTAAAAGGCATAAAATGGATGTCGCAAAAATCGGCTCCACTTTTGCTCAATCCATCTTTTAGCTTACATAAATACAGTTGGCTATTCGAATTCATGGCTAATATTCCTCATTATGAAGCGAATACGCATGAAACAGTACGTTTGGCTTTGCTTGCACGTAAGCGTTTATTTGAAATTGCAGATGAAGAAAAAATCGATTTCAATTTAGAAAAACGCGGAATTTTGCATTTCTATCATAATAAATATGATTATGATGTCGCGATTAAAGTAAATGATATGCTGTGTAAAGCAGGTTTGGAACGTCACGGTGTAACGAATCAAGAGATTAAGGAAATTGAGCCGACATTAAAAGGTGATTACTACGGCGGTTTCTACTGTCCAGGTGATGCGACAGGTGATATTCATAGATTCACAACAGGTTTAGCAAAAGTTACGGAACGAAATGGTGTTAAATATTTATTTGGTACCAATGTAATAGATGTAAAACATCATGCAGATCGTGTTGAAGTCATTTATAGTAAAAGTGATGAAAATATGAACGATGAGGATTTAGAATCTGTTTCTTTAAATGCTGATGCAGTATTGGTTTGTGGTGGTGTTGGTAGTTATCAACTTGCAGATATGTTGGGTGATCGTGTCAATATTTATCCAGTAAAAGGCTACTCAATTACGGTAAATTTAAACGATGCTAAGAGTGTAGAAAATGCACCTTGGGTAAGCTTATTAGATGAAAGTGCAAAAATTGTGACTTCTCGTTTAGGTGAAGATCGTTTCCGTATTGCAGGAACTGCGGAATATAATGGATATAACCGTGATATTCGCGCAGACCGAATTCAGCCTTTGGTAGATTGGGTAAATCGTAACTTTGATGTATCTACAGAACATGCCGTACCTTGGTCGGGTTTACGTCCAATGATGCCAAATATGATGCCTGTAGTACGTGAAGGCAAACGTGAGCGTGTGTTCTATAACACTGGTCATGGACATTTAGGTTGGACATTATCTGCGGTAACAGCAGCAATGGTAAGCCAAATTATTGCTGCTAAACATCCAGTATAAAATATGAAGTGCTTTATTGGTCTTTCAAGACTTCTAAAGCAATATCAATAAAAGCTTGTGTTCTTGCTAACATGGGCTTTATTTTTATTATAAAATTCAGTAAATATGCAATTTTATGTTGAATATTTTTATATGATTAAAAAATCATAATTAGATAAATTAAGTAATTTTTGATATACACTTTCATCTTAATAGAATGAAAAAGCATTGAATTTTATGTCTTTACTTATTTTTGTATCTTTATTCCCACTCATTGCGCTTATTGCAATGGGGTATGTACTCAAGAAAAAAATATTTGTAGAAGAGTCATTTTGGAAAGGTGCAGAAAAAGTAAATTACTACATTTTTTTCCCTGCAATGTTATTTTTAAATTTAGCATTTGCAGAAATTAATGCGAATGCAATCCATCAAATTATGCTTGTTGTTGGCGCTGCATTTGCGATTGCATTAACTGTTCTTTATTCAATTAAAGCATTCAATAAAACATCACCTGAACGTTTTGGCGTTTATGTACAAAGTATTTTACGTTTTAATACATATATTGGTTTAGCTGTTGTCGCATCGCTATTTCAGCAAAAAGGGATGACACTTTTTGCAATTATTTTAGTATTTTGTATTCCTATGGTGAATGTTTTTTCTGTATTGGCTTTAACTAGTGCAGATCAAATGAAACCTTTAAATGTTGTTATTTCATTATTTAAAAATCCATTAATTATGGGGTGTATAGTTGGTGGTTTATTTAATGTTTCAGGCTTAACGCTTTGGATTGGTTTTGAAGGCTTTTTAAAGCAGTTGGCATTATGTAGTTTACCGTTAGGTTTAATGTGTGTAGGCGCGGCATTACAGTTTAAAGGTTTAAGCCGTGATTTATTTCCAATTACATTAAATACTTTGGCGCGTATGTTTATTATGCCGAGTTTAGCATTCACATTATGTTATATGTTTAATATTCCAAAGTTAGAAACTCAAATTATTGTTTTATTTTTTGCATTACCTACAGCATCATCTGCTTATATATTAACAAAAGTATTAGGTGGTGATAGTCGTTTAATGGCGAGCATTATTAGTATTCAAACTGTTGTTGCAGCTTTAAGTTTGCCAATTATTTTATTTTTTATTTTTTAATAACTTAATCATAAAGGCGATAAACACCAGAGAATCTATCGCAGTTTTTTTGTTCAGTTTTTACCATTAAATAAGCTTTGGTATAATTAAACTCGTATTTACAGTCACTTTCATTATTAATAATTTCAGTTTTAGTTTCGGTTGTAGAATAAGCTAAAAAAGGAATAGTTTGTTTATCTAGCTTATTATTCGGGTTGTGATAGGCAATACCTTCAACTTTAATATTATCTTTATTTAATTGATGAATTTGTAAATGAACAGGTGCTGAAGAAATATCGCCATTTTCATATTTTAAATAATGCTGCGTTAAACTCTGATTCATTGAAGTATAAAAATTCAATTGCTCAATACGAGAATCAAATTGCTGTTTATAACAATTAAAACTTTTGCATTGCTTTAACTGCTGAAGCCAAAGTTTTTCCGTATCTTGAATTAAGCGTAAAGGTGCATCTGTAACTAAATTTGTGGTTAATGTACTTTCTTTAAATAAATTTAGTTCTTTAGAAAATTTTGCAGAACATATTGTTTTTAAAGCTGGATCATTATTATTTGTGCAATTTAAACCTTGTGCAAATACAGAGGATGAATAAATACATCCCAAAACAAATACTGAGCCTAAATATTTTAAAAGATTAATGTCTGTTTTCGACAGCATGATCGCTTATACTTTAATTCACTTATATGCTTACTATATCGAAATAGAAAGCATGAATACAAGATTTCGATGATTTATTTATTAAGGAGCTGGATGTGGTCGCACAGATTCGAATTGGACAAGGACTAGATGTCCACGCATTTGAAGCAGGTGACTTTGTTACCCTTGCAGGCATTCAAATTCCTCATACACATGGCTTAAAAGCACATTCAGACGGTGATGTTGTGTTGCATGCATTATGTGATGCTTTATTGGGTGCTTTGGCTTTGGGGGATATTGGTCAGCATTTTCCCGATACAGATCCAAATTTTAAAGGTGCGGATAGTAAAGTACTTTTAAAGCATGTATATCAATTGGTTTTAGATAAAGGATATACCCTAAATAATGCAGATATTACCGTTG
This sequence comes from Acinetobacter portensis, assembly GCF_023158935.1. Classification (GTDB taxonomy): domain Bacteria; phylum Pseudomonadota; class Gammaproteobacteria; order Pseudomonadales; family Moraxellaceae; genus Acinetobacter; species Acinetobacter faecalis. The sequence continues at coordinate 1,295,580 of NZ_CP096120.1, read as the reverse complement.
CATGTGAACGTCCAAAGTTGGCAAAACATAATTTAGAAATGCGTCAAAGTATTGCTAATGTTTTAAATGTTGATGTTACTCAAATTAGTATTAAAGCAACAACAACAGAAACACTCGGGTTTACAGGGCGTCAAGAAGGAATTTTATCTACAGCAACTGTGTTAATTACTCATTCTAAATGATCTGAATGAGCAAGTTCTTGTTGTAAATCTTGCGTTGCTTTACGACCTTGCAGTTGTAGGGCAACTGCATGAATGAGACCTGTCCAGGTTTCATTCGGTTCCCAAATTTTGTGAAATTCTTCCTGAGCCGTTGGCATGTCAATATTCATATAATATTGACGATATAAATACATCAGGCTAGCAACACGATAGTTTTTAGCACAGTGAATCCAAACCATTTGTTTTTGAACAAGATGATCAATTAAATCTAAAATAAAAAGACACTGATCGTCTGAAGGTGTATCCCAAAGTAAGGGAATATGAAAATAATTTAAGCCCAATTCTAAGCAAATACGATCTTCTTGATCTAAATGAGGATCTGCATCTGTTAAAGCTAAATTGATAACAGATGTAATGCCATATTCTTTAATGGCTTGAAGTTGTTCTTTTGATGGTTGACCAGAACTAAATAAGTGATCATGAATAAACTGAAAATTTGAAATTTCACATAATTTATTTTCAATATCATTCATACTTTCTTGCTTCTATATGGTGATTTATACGCCATACTATAAAGTAAAACGCCATCATAATGATGGCGTTTTTTTACATTTCTACAAATTAGCGATTTGGTAAAACAGCTTTTAATGCCGCATCCATCTCTAATAGTGTATTTTCTGTAGTTTCCCAATCGATACAGCCATCTGTAACAGACTTGCCATATTCTAGGTCACATAGATTTTCTGGAATGTCTTGACGACCGCCTTTCAAGTGGCTTTCAACCATAATACCTACAATAGATTTGTTACCATCTAAGATTTGTTCTGTTAAATTTTTAAGAACAAGAGGTTGTAAGTACGGGTCTTTGTTTGAGTTAGCATGGCTAGCATCAATCATAATTTTGTTGCTTACTTTTGCTTTCGCTAAAGCTGCTTCAGCATCTGCTACAGAGCCAGCATCGTAGTTAGGTTTTCCATTACCACCACGTAAAACAACGTGTGCATAAGGGTTGCCGCTTGTGCGAATCACAGAAACTTGACCGTGTTCATTTAAGCCAAGGAAGCTATGGCTATGCTTAACAGATTGCATTGCATTTGTTGCAACAGTTAAACCACCATCTGTACCATTTTTAAAGCCAACAGGTGAAGATAAGCCTGAAGACATTTCACGGTGTGTTTGGCTTTCCGTTGTACGTGCGCCAATTGCAGACCAAGAAATTAGATCTTGATAATACTGTGGTGAGTTTGGATCGAGTGCTTCAGTTGCACAAGGTAAACCTTTTTCGTTTAATTCAACAAGTAGTTTACGACCTAAACGAAGACCTTTTTCAATGTTGAAAGAGTCGTTCATATCTGGGTCATTGATTAGACCTTTCCAACCTACAGTTGTACGTGGTTTTTCAAAATAAACACGCATAACAATATATAAAGTATCTTTTACTTTTTCACTTAAAACTTTTAAACGATCTGCATATTCATGCGCAGCAACAGGGTCATGAATAGAACAAGGACCAATAACGACAAATAGTCGTTTGTCTTGACCATCTAAAATATTACGAATTGTCTCACGACCATGAAGTACTGTTTGATAAGCAGTTTCAGTCAAAGGTAATTCTGTTTTTAATTGTGCTGGAGTTACGAGTGGTTGAAAACTTTCAATATTCACGTCGTCGATATCTGGCTGTGTAATAGGATTTGACTGTAGTGTATTCATTGCCGTCACTGGTTTGGTCATACAAAAGATTGTTTAATAGTCTGAATATAACATGAATGCTATGCATCTTTGTTATAAAAAAGACGAATACTCATTTGAAAAAAAAGTGATGAATCCGTAATTTAAATTAACCAAGTTGATTTTTTTCAACATTCATAACCATTACAGATGTTGGTTTTTCAACAGGTTTTGCTTTTACAGGATTGAGCATAAAGTTAATACCAATCACCATAAGCGTTAAACCTAACACTTTACGAATAATTTTTTCTGGTAAACGTGAACTAAGCAAAGTACCGACTACAATTGCTGGAATTGAACCTACAAGTAGCCACATTAATAAATTAAAGTCGACATTACCTGAGCTCATATAGCCTAAACCAGCAACAAGTGTCAGTAATACTGCATGTACAACGTCTGAACCAATAATGCGAATCATTGGTAAATTCGGAAACATGAGGACTAAAGCCATAATACCGAAAGCACCTGCACCAACTGAAGATAGGGTAACAAATACACCAAGTACCACACCCATAATTACAATAAGCGCACGTTTATTTTTGGCCTGTAATGCAATATTCGAACGTGATAAATCTGCACTATGGTCTTCTTGTTCATCTTTGCGATAGCGATTGAAAAAGGCTTCAATTTTTGTACGGAATACAATTGAAATACCAGTCAACGTCAACATAAAGCCTAAGACCATGGTAAGTACGGCTTTATAGTGTGTCGATTGGCTTAAATAGTTATCTAGAATCCAATGTGTTGCAAATGATGCGGGAATACTACCGACAGCTAGCCAAATGACAATTGGCCATACAATATTCATTTTTTTAGCATGAACGAATGAGCCACAAAATTTAGAAATAGCGGCATAAAGAAGGTCTGTACCAATTGCAATATGAGGTTCAATGCGAAATAAGCTAATTAGAATAGGTGTCATGAGAGAACCACCACCTACACCAGTTACGCCTACGCAGAAACCAACTAAAACACCCGCTAAAATAAACTCTATTGGACCAGCCATGAAAAAAATGCCAATTATGAAAAAACGTGCATATCTTATGACTTTCAAAGATAAGCTGTTGTCTTGATTATAGATTTACTTATGCAAAAAATTGCTAAAGAGTTTAATTGTTTTTGCTTTTATGTTTATGTGGTTGAGGATTTAAATTATTCTTTAGAAATATAACGAATAAGAAAACTGGGGTACAAAGAATCCAAATGCTAAGAAAGGCAATTGAATAACCATACATATATGATAATAGTGAAAACGAAAAAATGATGAATAGGCTAGAAAAAAATTTTGTCGTTTTAGGGTAAATAGCCAATAATTTAAGATTGTTTTTTAAAGTTTCCTTACGGGCTTTTTCACTTGAATAGAAAAAGCCAAGAGCAGATAATGAAATAAAAAATACACTTAAAAACAATAAAATATACGTCATTCTGAATATCCTATATCTATTTTACTTTTCGATATTTTATTCTTTAACTTTTCGTGTGCTTTAGTTTGAATTGGTTCTAACTTTTGATGTAAGAAAATGGCTAAAAATGTAAAAATTAAAACAAAAAGGTCTAATCTTAGGATTTTCCAATCGTTAAAATATGGTGTGATAATTAAGTAGTGATACAGATATACTAGATCTAGAATAATTAAAGAAAATCCGAATGTAATAAATACTTTTAAAAATGATTTCCATAGAAGTTGTTTAGGTATAAAAAATGAAATGAATAAACATAAGCACCATGTACTAAAAAATAAAAAGCTTTCCGAAATGTTTAAATTCCACATCGGATTAATTCTGTAAGCACTTAAAAAGCTAAGAATTGAAATACTTAAACCTAAGAGTGCAGTCATATTTAATCTATCGACCAAATAGTGTCCGAAATGGAACTGTTTTTTTGACTTTTGTAGTTGGCGTTTTAAGCTCCAAAGTAAAAGCCCTGAAGCAATCATTGCACAACCTAAAATTCCTGAAAAAAATAAAGCAATGCGTAAAAAGGGCTGAGCGAAAGTCATCATGTGAATGCCATAAACACCAGCACTCAATTTTGCTACAGCACTTTGATTTTTCGTGGATGGTAAAATTTCACTAGTTGTTGCATTGAAAGTTGTTTGAGCCACATTTTGGGTAATGGTATGGTCTTCTAAAGCATTAAATGCCGCAATAGCTTGTGATGTGTTTGGGTTTTTAATCGTTATAATATTTATAGGAATATTGCCCATATGGCTTTGTACAAGTTTTTGCATTTGTACAGAATTCATCATTTTAGCATTTTGAATATTTGTGGTTTCTATAGTTTGAACATTTCGTATTTCTTCAAAAAACTGAAAATTATTAGAGGGATATGTTTTTTGTATACCCATTGGAAAATATAAATAAAATAAAATTGCCAGTCCCGTAAAAGTAATAGTTAGAAAAAAGGGTAATGCAATTACACCGCTTACATTATGAAAATCTAAATAGGATCTTTGACCTTTGAATGTGCGAAGCGTAAAGAAATCTGTAAATATTTTTTTATGCGTAATAATTCCTGAAATTAAACAAATCAGCATGATAAATGCAGCAATGCTTACAATGAATCGAGCAGTTAATATAGGCATACCATACAGTTGAAAATGAAATAAATATAGAAACTCACCAGCTTGGTTGTTTGAAATTTCTAGTTCTTTTGCTGTATTTGGCTCAAGAACTTTACTGTTAAATTCTCCTTCTTTTGTTTGCCAATAGATTTTATTTACAGGACTATTTTCATTGGCAACTTGTAAATACCAGCTTTTAGCATTTGATGCATGTTTTTCAAAATAGTTTAGGGCGCTATTAATAGCGGTTTCTTGTTTGACTTGAATGTTGGCAAGTTCTGGCTGACTCCATAAATTAATTTCATGGCGGTAATAGGTTAAAGAACCTGTTAAAAAAATACTAAATAAAAACCAGCCAAGTAAAAGACCGACCCAAGAATGTAACCATGCCATTGATTGACGAGCAGAATTTTTCATGGTTTATCCTAAAATTTTGCTCAACACAAATAACGAAGAAAAGGTGATAAAGCTTAAAGTTGTGAGATTTTTAAGTGATTGAATAATAAAACTATAAATAACAAATGCTATAAAAAAGAAGATTGAAATAAATGCTGCTAAATAAATGGCTTCAGCATTCGCCATAGTAAATTGAAATAGTAAGCTAAGATTTAAAGCAAAGTAGTTTGCGCATAAATAACCCACGATAAAAGCCAAGAAAAAACGATATAAAATACTTAAAGCGTACCCGTACTTTTGTTGCATCATCAGAATTTTCCTAAGCATAAAAAAGCTGAGTTGAACGACTCAGCTTTTATAGAGTGATTAATATTTAAAGCGAACAGCCAAATTGTAATTTGTTGGCGCACCGTAATATGCTTGACCGTATTCTAGCGTATTCAAGTATTTTTCATTGGTCACATTTTTAACATTTGCTTGAATACTCACATTATTATTAATGTCATAGCTCGCCATTAAATCTAATAGTGCATAACTATCTTGTTTTAAATTACTGTTACTAGTTTGTGTTGTCTTATCTTGCCAAGATAAATTTGCACCGACTTTAAGTTGAGGAGTTTGCGGAATGGAATAGGCTGTCATGATGTTAAACGTGCGTTCAGGAACGAATGTACGAGTATCTTGATTCGTTGCCTTATCTTTCATATTTTGTTGTACATAACCTGCAGAAATGTTCAGATGATCTGTGACTTGACCTGCAATATTAAATTCATAACCAATAGATTTGATATCTTGTTGATCGTATAAGCTTGCTTGATCCCATTTGGCATAAATAGGGAATTTATTGAACTCATTGCGGAAGATCGCACTCGATACGATGAGTTGATCATCAAACCATGAACCTTTCACACCAATTTCATAAGATTTACCATCCATAGGATCAAGCGTTTTCTTATCTAAGCCTAATAACGCTGTTGGTTTATAAATAGTGCTGTAACTTGCATAGGCAGTGTAAGTTGGGTTGAATTCATAAGTAATACCTGCATAAGGTAAAAATTTTGAATTATCAAAATCAGTCGAATTACCGTAATTTTGACCCTTTGAAGTTGCTTTAGTGTAGTTTCCTCCTAAAAGCACTTTTAACTTTTCACCAAAGTGTAAACGAGTAGCAGCATAAGCTCGTTTTTGTTCTTGTGTATAATTCGCTTTATTAGCAGGAGTATCATAATCAAAAATAAAATCAGGGTATGAGCTATTTTGATAGTCATTCCAATTGTCAATTGGTGTACTTTTTCCTGCAACATAAAAAGATTGTTGTGAAACTTTGTTTTGAGTCCAGTTTGCACCTAGCATTAACTCATGTGTTTGTCCGAATAAAGGATATTTACCCTGCAAACTTAGATCAATATTATGATTTTTATTGGTTTCTTCAAATAAAGATGGATATTCACTTACACCTTTACCATCTGCATCAGGCACGCCAGTAAAATAAAGTAGGGCACCATTTTCTTTTTGTTGATTATAGTTGTAGCTTGTTTGTAATGACCAATCATCATTAAAGTTATGTTTTAACTCAACAAAAGTATTTTGACGTTCAACATCCCAATGCACCCAGTCAGGCATTGGATTGTAACTTCGAGGATAACTCAACATTTGCCCATCTTTATCGAGCATGGGCAATGCGCCCCAGTTATTACCATTAGGTCGGTCTTTTTGGTAGTTATAACCTAATGTTAATAAAGTTTTATCTGTCAGGTCTGCTTCTAGAATCACCCCAGCAATGGTTTTTTCTTTTTCATAATTGTCCAAATATGAGTTGCCAGCTTCTTGTGCAGCCATTACTCGAGCACGAACCTGCTGATTTTCATCTAAACTGCCAGAAACATCTGCTTCTGCGCGTACATTGTCCCAAGAACCATAACTTAGAGCACCGTTTGCTTGGAATTCAGCAGTAGGGCGTTTACGAATGTAGTTCACTGTTGCAGATGGATTCCCTGTAGATGACGTTAACCCATTTGCGCCTTTCACAACATCAATGCGGTCATAAAGTAAAGCATCTACATCACCATTTTGATAATCAGAGCCTGTGAGAGGCATGTTACTGCCATCAATTTGAAAATTACTAATGTCAAAACCACGTGCTCGATAAGTTGTGCGGTTTGTTTCTTGGCTGGCGACATTTACGCCAGGTGCAGATGCTAAGATGTCGCGTGAATTTGTCAGATTAAAATCTTTAATTTGTTGTTGTGTCACTGTATTTACAGTTTGAGGTGTTTCTTTGATAGATAAATTTAATTTGGAAGCACTTTTCGATTTATTGATAATATATTTTTTAGACGCTTCTGAATTAAGGTCAGATTGATCATTCATAGCTTGAAGTTTTATTATTTTTAATTGTACATCTTCAAGGGCAAAGCTTGATTGCACAGAGAATATAGCTAAACAAATTACTGATAATTTGAAAGGGGTATGAAAGGGCTTATTCATAATAAAGCTTATCGATAATGATTCTCGTTATAATATGATTGTAAAATTTAGAGTTTGTAAAAAAAGATTGTTAATATGTAAAACAATGTTAATGATAATTGTTTGCAATTAATACTAATTATCAAAAGATGAATTTATGACTTAATTCATCAAATGAAACTGCTTATGCTAAAATTAAGAAAATAATCGTGTTACTTAAAGGGATTAGAATTGCAAAATCGAAAGCTAAAAATTGGAATCGTGGTAGGAGAAGTGTCTGGTGATACGCTTGGTGCTAAATTGATTCGTAGTTTTCGTGAGCAGGGAATAGATGCGGAATTTGAGGGCATTGGTGGTCCACAAATGATTGCAGAAGGTTTCAAAAGTGATTACCCAATGGATATTTTATCTGTTATGGGGATTGTGGAAGTCCTGAAAGATATTAAAAAATTATTTGCTGTACGTGATGGTTTAGTAGAAAAATGGACCAAAAATCCTGTCGATATTTTTATTGGTATTGATGCGCCTGACTTTAATTTGCGTTTATCTAAAACAATAAAGCAAAAGAATTTACCGATTAAAACCGTTCAATATGTTAGTCCATCTGTATGGGCTTGGCGTCAAGGGCGTGTACATGGCATAAAAAAATCAATTGATTTAGTTCTTTGTTTATTTCCATTTGAAAAAGGTTTTTATCAAAAATTTGATGTTCCTGCCGCTTTTGTGGGGCATCCTTTAGCAAGCCAATTGCCTTTAGAAAATCCTTTAAATCTTGCAAAAGAAGAACTTGATTTAGATATTAGCCAAAAGCATATCGCACTTTTACCAGGAAGCCGCCGTGGTGAAATTGAACGTCTTGGACCGTTGGTTTTAGATGCAGCTCAAATTGTGAATCAAAAGCATCCTGAATATACATTTCTTATTCCAGCAATTAATGATGCACGAAAACAGCAAATTGAAGCTTTGTTAGAAAAATATCCAACCAATTTTACAGATCATGTGAAACTTTTAGAGAATACTCACAAAGAATCTAAAATTGGTCGGCAGGTGATGAATGCCTCAAATATCATTGCCTTAGCTTCAGGTACAGCGACATTAGAGGCGATGCTATTACATAGACCCATGGTGACGTTCTATAAATTGAACTGGCTGACTTATGTTATTGCAAAAATGTTAATTAAAATTCCATATTATTCTCTGCCAAATATTATTGCAGGAAAGAGAATTATTAAGGAGTTAATTCAAGATGATGCAACGCCTGAAAAATTAGCAGATGAAATTGAAAAGCTAATGAATGAAGAAACAGCTCAAATTCAAGTCATGCAAAATATTACGATGCATAAAAAGCTTTTATCTGGAAATAGTGAAGATCCAGTAAAAGTAATTCTAGATTTACTTTAAGTTATTAATTGTTTGAAAAATCGAGCCTAAGTGCTCGATTTTTTTTATATGCAATTTAAATATTTAAAAATAGCCTAAGCATATTTTATTTAATATAAATAGCCTAAGTAAAAATGAATTTTATCTCTTTTCTTAAAAATTTATGTCTATTATTTTCAATTAAATCTTTATGCCAATACATTCCCACAACCAATTTAGGCATGTAAACAGGTACATCAAAAATATTAAGCTTTTTAGAAACCTGTAAATTTGCGAGTACATTCTTAGGAATCGTTAAAATAGCATGTGGATATTGTTCTAAAATTTGTAATGCAGTTGAATAGTTTTGACAGCGCAAGAAAATTTGTCTAGAAAATTGCTTTTTAGATAGATAAATATCTTCAACTAACATACCTGTACGTCGTGAAGAAACTCCAATATGAGGGGACTTCAAATAAATATCTTGATCTATAAAGTTGAGTTGTGAACATGCAATAAATTGATCAGACATTAAAGGTGTGAATTGAATTTTTTCATCAAAATGTCGTTCTAAATCTATAACAAAATCAATTTGCTGAGATGCAAGATCGGCTAGAACAGTTTTACGATCTAACTTACTACTTAAAAATTGAATATCTAAATTATGTTTTTGAAAGTGCTGAACCAATTTTGGAAAAATCATCGGTTCAATTTCATCATGTATCGCAATTTTTAAGCTTTGAACCATGTGTGGTTCAAACTCTTTTTTCTGAGCAGATATATTTTGAATTGCTGAAAGGGCATTTTTTATTGCTGGATAAATTTGCTCTGCAAACGGCGTTGGAAGCATTTGACTGCTTATTCGTACAAATAAATCATCATTGAGTTGTTGTCTTAATCGTTGCAAAGCATGACTTGCGGCAGATTGGCTAATACACAACATTTGAGCTGCTTTAGAAATATTTTTATGTTCATAAATAGCAATAAATAGCGGATATAAATTGATATCTATTTTATGAAAGAGTGATAAATCAATAATATTTTTATTATGCGTAATATTCATAGTGTTGTATTTAATCAAATCATTTTATTCATAGTAATTTTCACGCTAATGTATGTAAAGGATTTAAATTACATATTTAAAAGGATGCTGCAATGTTTGAACTTTCGGCACGCGCAAAAGACTATTTAGAAAGAACAAAAAAATTTATAAAAGATGAAATTGAACCGATTGAAACCGAGTTTTGGCGTGAAGTTCATAGCCAAAATTTAGGTGGGGATTGGACAAAATGGCAATGGCCAGCACAACTCGAAACGTTAAAAAATAAAGCCAAACAACAAAATTTATGGAATATGTTTTTACCTTGCGCAGAATTAGGACAAGGTTTATCTGTTCAAGAGTATGCACATATTGCCGAAATTTCGGGTCGCAGTTTACTTGCACCAATCGTATTTAATTGTAATGCGCCAGATAGTGGAAATATGGAAGTGCTTTGGCGTTATGGTTCAGAAACACAAAAAGAACAATGGTTAAAACCACTTTTGGCAGGTGAAATTCGTTCTGTGTTTTGTATGACAGAACCTGCTGTTGCTTCAAGTGATGCAACAAATATGCAAGCAACGGCTGTTATTGAAGGCAATGAAATTGTATTGAATGGTCGCAAATGGTGGTCTTCAGGTTTAGGAGATCCCAATGCAAAAGTTATTATTTTCATGGCGCATACACCAGATACAAGCAAAGACCGCCATCATCAACATTCAATGGTTTTAGTTCCTATCAATACGAAAGGTGTAACTATTGAACGTATGCTTCCTGTTTTTGGAGATTATGATGCACCGCATGGGCACGGCGAAGTGAGTTTTGATCATGTGCGTGTGCCTATAGAAAACTTTATTGGTGGTGCAGGACAAGGCTTTGAAATTGCTCAAGGACGTTTAGGACCTGGTCGTATTCATCATTGTATGCGTTGTATTGGTGCTGCTGAAAAATCACTTGAATTGATGATTGATCGAGGAATGAATCGCACAGCTTTTGGCAAAGAAATTTTAAAACTTGGTGGTAACTTAGAACGTGTTGCTGAAGCCCGTGTTGCTATTGATCAAGCGCGTCTTTTAACTTTATATGCTGCTTATAAAATGGATACTTTAGGCAATATGGCTGCACTTACTGAAATTTCAGCCATTAAAGTGGTTGCACCAAGTGTTTTAGAAAAAGTTGTCGATATGGCAATGCAAATTCACGGCGGTATGGGGGTTTCGCAAGATACGCCTCTTACAGGTTTTTTTGCTCAAGCCAGATCTTTACGTTTAGCCGATGGTCCAGATGAAGTGCACAAAGGCATGATTTCAAAACTTGAACTCGCAAAGCGCGGATATAGCACACGTTCTAAAAAATAATACGTGATAAATAGTATATTTTGAGACGGACTTTCAAGTAAAAATCATGCTATAACAAAGCGTAGTAAGATTAAAAGAATTTAATTTTTAGGGTATTGGGAATTAAAGATGTCGGTAATTGATGTGGCTGGACATGTACGTACTGGTGAAGAGTTAGATATTCGCGCAGTAGGTAATTGGTTAATTGAACATGGTGAGGATATTTCAGGTCCGGTAGAAGTTACTCAATATTCAGGTGGTGCTTCCAATTGGACATATCGCCTAAAATATGAAAATGCCGATTTAATTCTACGTCGACCACCGAAAGGAACTAAGGCAAAATCAGCACATGATATGTCACGTGAATATCATGTACAGCGCGCGCTTGCAGAATATTATCCTGTCGTACCCGAAATGGTTTTACTTTGTCAGGATGAATCTGTCATAGATTGCGACTTTTATGTTATGAAACGCATTGAAGGCATTATTCCTCGTGCAAATTTACCCAAAGAAATTAATTTTAATGAGCAACAAACTCGAGAACTTTGCACTAATTTCATCGACAAATTAATTGAATTGCACCAAGTTCCTTATGAAGGAACAGACTTTGAAAAATTAGGTAAAGGTGATGGATATTGCCAACGTCAAGTTGATGGTTGGGATAGTCGCTATGAAAAAGCCAAAACATTAAATGTTCCATCGTTTAAATATGTTCGCCAATGGTTGAAGGATCATGTTCCAAGTGATTCAAAAACTTGTGTGATTCATAACGATTGGCGTTTTGATAATGTTATTTTAGATCCTAAAAATCCATCAAAGATTATTGGTGTTTTAGACTGGGAAATGGCAACGTTGGGCGATCCACTGATGGATTTAGGCTCATCTTTGGCATATTGGGTTGAAGAATCTGACAATGCGATTTTTAAAGCAACACGCAGACAGCCAACGCATTTAAAAGGGATGTTCACACGCACTGAGGTTGTTGAATATTATTTAAATAAAACAGGTTTAAAAACTGATAATTGGACATTTTATGAAGTGTTCGGGATATTCCGCTTAGCTGTGATTGCACAACAAATTTATTATCGCTATTACCATAAGCAAACCAACAATCCTGCATTTAAAGATTTTTGGATTGTTATTCATGCCTTACATATTCGCGCATTAAAACTGATTGGTTTACAGAAAATTGAAGCCAATGATATTGCACAAAAATATATCGCTAAATTTAAAGAGTTGATGCCTAAATGACGACAATTTACCTTATTCGCCACGGGCAAGCCTCTTTTGGTACAGAAAACTACGACAAACTTTCTCCAAATGGAGAAATGCAAGCAAAAGTGCTGGGTCAATATTTAGATAAAATACTTAAAGAAGAGCCTTATGTGGTTTCTGGTTCGATGCAAAGACACCTACAAACTGCAAGAATTTCTTTAGATGAATACTTTTCAGCAGCAGATATTGAAATAAATAGTGCATGGAATGAGTTTAATCATCAGCAAGTTTTTGAAAAATATGATGCAAATTTTTCAAATCCTGAAGTTTTAAAACAGAGTTTTGCAACTTCGGGAGATTCTCATAAATTTTTATCTGAAGTTTTTGGTCATGCCGTGAAGCGTTGGACGGGAAATGAACATCACGATTATGATGAATCTTGGATTGAGTTTCAAAATAGAGTGGGTGGTGCATTTCAACAACTATGCAATGAATTAATGGAACAAAAGCCAAGATATGCTGTGGTTTATACTTCAGGTGGCGTTATTTCTACTTTAATCGGCAATTTATTGGGATTATCTGTAGAAAAAACGTTTGCGCTCACATGGGCAATTGCGAATACAAGCATTACAACGCTACGTTTGGTTGGTAATGAACCCCAACTTTTAAGTTTAAATGAACATCAATATTTAAAAACTGTAGATGCTCAACTACTCACTTGGGTGTAATAAAGATAGAGGGATAAAAGATTGCCATGACAAAAACAATTTTAATAACAGGCGCAAGTTCAGGAATTGGTGCAGGAATGGCACGCGAATTTGCAAAAAAAGGATATAACTTAGCCATTTGTGCACGACGTTTAGAGCGTTTAGATGCATTAAAACAAGAATTAGAAACTCAATTTGGCATTCAAGTTGCAACGAAAGTTTTAGATGTGACGAATTATGATCAAGTTTTTGAAGTGTTCCAGGCTTTTAAACAAGAACTTGGACATATTGATCGTGTTATTGTAAATGCGGGTATTGGAGATGGTCGTAGGATTGGTAAAGGTCATTTTGACATTAACCGTGCGACTGTTGAAACCAATTTTATTTCTGCACTTGCACAATGTGAAGCTGCTATTGAAATTTTCCGTGCACAAAAAACTGGGCATTTAGTTGTTATTTCATCTATGAGTGCAATTCGTGGAATGCCAAAACATTTAACAGCTTATGGGGCGAGTAAAGCAGGGATAGCTGCTCTAGCAGAAGGCATTCGCGCAGAATTTTTAAATACAGCTATTAAAGTGACGACTATTTTCCCTGGTTATATTCGAACAGAAATTAATGAAGGTGCTAAAAAGTTGCCTTTTGAAGTGGATGAAAAAACAGGTTCACGTTTACTTGCCTTAGAAATAGAAAAAGAACCCATTAAAGCATATGTTCCGAAATGGCCATGGTTGCCTATTGGGCTGGCAATGAAAGTATTACCATTAAAGCTAGTGAATAAATTAAGTTAAATTTTAATCAGTTGAAAATTTTAAATATGAGATAAAAGGGGCGAAAGCCTCTTTTTAAGCTTCCGTATATTTGGAAATTAAAAAACAAATTGTAGAAATAATACTAGCTATAAGTAAAATTAACGCTGCTGAAAATGCAGGATTATTACCGATAGCACTTAAAGAAGTACAAATTGCACCAACTGCCATTTGTGTAAAGCCATATAAACCCGATGCTGAACCTGCAATTTGAGGGTTTACATTTAAAGCATTTGTTAGCGCTGCGGTAGAAGTTAAACCCACACCAAAACAAAAACCAATAACTGGAACCATAATGCTATACGGCGTTAAGTAATCTACAAATGTAAAAATAAATAATAAAAAAGCAAAAAATAGACTAAAACTACTTCCTAAAAAAATCATTTTATTTAAAGTAATGCGTGAAACGAGCCGAGTTGAGGTGAAAGTACCTAACCAAATACCAACCATAATCAATGCTAAATACACACCTACATCATGAATAGTGCCATGTAACTGGTGCAAAACAATATACGAAGATACACCTAAAAAACCGTAAAAAGCTGTAGTCGCTAAACTTCCACCTAAGGTATAACCTAAAAATTTAGGGGAAATAACTAGTTTACGATAATCAATAAAGACCTTTCTAATAGAGGATTTATTGCTATTTTTCTGTGGTGTGTCCTGAACAAAAATACAAACTAAAATTAAATTTACTAAGCCAAGTATAGATAAAAGCACAAAAATACTTTTCCAACCTAAAATAGATGCAAGAAATCCACCTAAAATTGGTGCTAAACCTGGACCAAACATCACCATCATATTCATTAAAGATAAACGTTTTGTGGTTTCTATACCTGTAGATGTATCTCTAACAATTGTTCTACCCAATAGAAGTCCTGTGCATCCACCTAATGCTTGTAAAAAACGCATAATAATAAGCATATATAAGTTGGTGGCAAAAATTGCACCTAAACTCGCTAAGGTATATAAAATCATGCCAAAAATAAGGACAGGTCTACGACCAATTGTGTCTGCTACAGGCCCATAAATAAGTTGCCCGAGTGCAAGACCTAAAATATAAATACTTAAAGTGAGCTGTACTTGATGAAGATCTGCATGAAAATATTGACCAACTAAGGGTAAAACAGGCACAAAAATATGCATTGCTAATGTACCACTCAGCGTTAATATTGCTAAAAACCAGAGAGGGACATTTTTTTTATATGTCATATTGTGCCTTTATACCAATTTTTTCATTTATATAAATTTTAGGCTCTATTGAAAATGTATTACAGTTATTGAAATTATTTGCATCACAATTCACACAAGAACTCACAACTAAAAGATTTAAATTTACTAAAAATTAAAATTTAGAGTAAATAAACTAATTTAAAATCAATATGATGAAAAGATAATCAAATGAATGCTGTTTTGATTAAAAGAAGTTCCATTTTTATTAAAATACTTTAATGTACAATTGTTCATTAATTTAAGGTTCACCCATATGTCTTTTTCTTCAGAAATGACAGATCAACAAAAAATTTCAAAAGTCCGATCTGTTGTGACTCAAGCAGGAGACGATTTACGTCAGCGTTTTCCTATTCTTAAACATCAAAATTTTATTGGTGCAAGCATCTTATTTGTTGCGCTTACAGGTATGATTTTATGTGCTCTTGGATATGCTTACGATATTTTACCTGTATGGGCATGTATTCCTTTAATCGCAATTTTCGCATCTTTAACACATGAATTAGAACATGATTTAATTCATTATATGTATTTTAAGAAAAAGCCATGGGCACATCATTTAATGTTGGCTTTGGTATGGCTTGCACGCCCAAATACAATTAGTCCGTGGGCACGTAGAATTTTACATTTGAATCATCATAAATATTCAGGTTCAGAGTACGACTTAGAAGAACGTGGCATTAGTAATGGCATGCCATGGGGGATTAAACGTATTTTAGTTATTAGTGACCAATTAATGACTGTTTATTTGCGTCCATTTCAAATGTATAAAATGATTAAGTTGTTTATTGAAAAACAACCTGAAAATGAACGTAAATCTGCATTAATTTCTCAGCTAACAGGATTTTTCCCTTTAAGCTTTATTTATTATGGCTTGTGGTATATTTTTGTGATTTATCACGTAGCTAATGGCATTGCACCACTTTTAGGTCAATCTATTACATGGTCTACAGGTTTAGTTAAAGCAATGCCTGTTATTAACTTCTTGGCTGTTGTTTGGGTTATTCCAAATTTTATTCGCTCATTTAGTCTGCAATTTATTAGTTCAAATATGCATTATTATGGCGATATTGACCCGCGTGATGTCATTAAGCAAACTCAAGTGTTGAACCCTTGGTGGTTAATGCCATTTCAATTATTTTGCTGCAATTTTGGTTCTACGCATGCAATTCACCATTTTGTTGTAAAAGAACCGTTTTATGTGCGTCAAATGACATCTAAAACAGCACATAAAGTGATGAGAGAAGTTGGTGTGCGCTTTAATGATATTGGCACTTTTAAGCGTGTGAATCGTTGGAACTAAAATTTATAAAATAACAGTATTTATCAAGTAAAAATCCTGCTTTATAGCGGGGTTTTTAATTTTTAAATCATACAATTTTTCAAAAATGCATAAGAATAATCAATTATTTATTCTAAGATATTGGCAGTTTAGTCAATGTTGAAAATTTCATTTCAGCATACAATTTTAGCTATAAAAACTTAGGCAAAGATCTCATTATGTTTTTAAAAGCTGCGACTATTGCTTTAATTCCTGCTCTTATTATTCAAGGTAAAAAAGTAAAGAAAAACACACCTAGATTACCTGAGCCTGAAGGTTTGCGTGATGGAACTAAAGGTCAAGGTAAGAAGCTTTCTATTCTAATTTTAGGAGATTCTGCTGCGGCAGGTGTTGGCGTTGAAGTTCAAGAAGATGCTTTACTTGGTGGAGTACTGTCCGAGCTTCAAAATGATTATGAAATTACATGGAAACTTCATGCAAAATCGGGCGATGGAACATCACAAATTATTCGTGCAACAGAAGAATTACCAAATCAACAATATGATATTGTGCTGACATCTGTAGGTGTGAATGATGTGACTAAGTTAATGTCTGCTGATGTGTGGATTAAAAAACAAGAAAAATTATACAAACTTATTCAAAATAAATTTCAACCAAGTTTAATAATTGCAGCAGGTGTGCCGCCAATGAACTTATTTCCAGCTTTACCTAATCCACTAGGCTGGTTATTTGGTCAATATTCAAAAAAAATGAATGAAGCGCTTTCAAAATTTGTAGAAAAAACATCTAATTTAGACTGGATTGAATACGATATTGTTAGATATCAACATCTAAACTTGCCCATGGCATATGATGGCTTTCATCCAAGTAAAGAAATTTATCAAATTTGGGCAAAAGAAGTCGCAGATAAAGTTCGTAAAAGTTTTTAATATAGGGCTAAGCTTATTTAAGACAATAATTTCATAAAATGCAGAATATTGATTTTGAAATTGAAACGCATCCTTTAGCGCCATTTTTGCCAAAAAATGGGAAACTGCTTATGTTAGGCAGTTTTCCTCCACCAAAAACACGTTGGAAAATGGATTTCTATTATCCGAATTATCAAAATGATATGTGGCGTATTTTTGGAGTTTGTTTCTTTCAAGATAAAGATTATTTTTTAGATTTACCCAATAAGAATTTTCATTTAGATAAAATAATAGAATTTCTAAATGATAAAGGAATAGGTATTTTTGATACGGCGTATCAAGTAAAACGTTTAAAAGCCAATGCCGCCGATAAATTCTTACACATTGAAACGGCAACAGATATTCATTCTTTATTAAGTGAAATGCCAAATTGTTTTTCTATTGTCACTACAGGTGATAAAGCAACAGATACTTTAATGCTATCTATGCCTGAAGACACGTTGAAACCGCTAATTGGCAAATCATCAACCTGTGTTTTTAATAGTAGAGCTTTAACATTATATCGTATGCCATCTTCATCTAGAGCCTATCCCTTAGCATTAGAAAAAAAGTCAGAAGCTTACTATGAGTTATTTAAACAAACAGGCTTAGTTTTATAAGCCTGTTTGTTATGAAAGTTTAAGCATATTTCTTAGCTAAACCGACACATATAACAACTGCTATACTTACGATAATCATAGAGAGATCTATATGTTCATGCAGAATTACCGCAGATAAAATCATACCTATAAAGGGTTGCATTAATTGAGTTTGACCAACTTTTGCAATTCCACCAATTGCTAAGCCTTTGTACCAAAAGAAAAATCCAATAAGTGTACTAAATAAAGCAACATAAATAAGACCTAAAATAGGTGCAATTTGAATTGTTGAATAATTACTAGGTGCATAAACAAATGAAAGAATAAACATGATAGGTAACATGATTGTTAAAGCCCAGCAAATCACTTGCCAGCCACCCAATTCACGTGAAAGTTTTCCACCTTCTGCATAACCCAAACCACAAATTAAAATGGCAGCAATCATATATAAATCGCCAATAGCAAACATCTGTTTTTGGTCATTAAATAGCATAAATCCTGCAACGAATGCACTGCCGAAAATAGCAAACAGCCAAAACATAAATTTAGGTTTTTCTTTGGCACAAATAACTGCAAATAATGCTGTAGAAAGCGGTAACATTCCAACAAATACAATTGCTCTAGCTGCGGTAATGGTTTGTAAGGCAAATGCCGTAAGTAATGGAAAACCAATCACAACACCTGAAGCAATAATAAGTAAAGATTTAAATTGACGATAATTAGGCTTGATTTGTTTTGTCGCAATTAAGCAGTTACAACAAGAAAATTTAGCTTAAAATTAATGATCGTATTCAACATAATCCCAAAGGTTTAGTCGAGATTTAATGTCTTTACGTAAATTGGAAATCATGGCTAAAAGTGTGCCATCAATCCAAAGAATTAGAGCTTGTGTTGAAAGCTTTTCTTGGTTGTCATCAACCAATTGTGCGCCCTTAACAATCAATAATGTTTCATGATTTGCGGGTGTTTCTATGCCTTTGAAAAGCACTTGTAATTCATGACCTGTATCTTGAATTAACCATTCCAACTCAATTTGAATATTATGATTCGATTTTAAAACGGCTTGTCCTTCAAGTATTTCATTATCAGTCTCACAATCATGATCTACTCGAACTTTTGATAAAAACCATTCTTGCTGACTTAAATCTTCTAAGGTTTGAAAGGGCGTTAAAATATTACTTAAATTGAACTGTTGGCTTAAATCAAAGAATTGCATTACAAAATAATAGGGAGATAAATAAAGCGTGAATATTAAATTAAATACAAATTCAATGAAACACAAAGTTCAATATGAGCTTAAATCCCCCTTATTTTAAGTTTGTTAAAAATATGGTAATTGGTTTGTCATTACATCATCCATTCAATTGGCAAGTAAGAGACTGCTTTAAATGCAAAACGCTGGAACTTTGTGGTTTCAGGCTCGGTCTTATGAATAATTGTCGAGCCATTCGGTTGATGATCTAACCAAATTAAATCACCTTTTTCATTTAATTTAAGTTCATATGCAATTTGAGGTAAGTATTCATCTAAGGTATTTCTAATTTCTTGTTGTAAACCTTCAGATTCAATAACCAATCCTACTTCGGTATTTAAATGTGCAGACCTTGGGTCAAAATTAAAGGATCCGATAAATACCATGCCATCAATATCAAAGAATTTTGCATGTAAGCGAGATGCATTTTTATTTTTAGCAGGAATGACGTTTCCTGTAGCAACTTCATACCATGTACGTTTTGTACGCTCTATATAAGGTTTAAACTCATAAATTTTTACGCCAGATTGAAGTAAATCTGTACGATATTTTTGATAAAAAGCATGTACAACAGGCACATCATTTGCCAAATAAGAGTTTGTTAAAACGCGTGTCTCTACGTTCGATTTCTGAAGATTTTTTAAATATTCTAAGCCACTTTGTTGCGGAACAAAGTATGCAGAAACTAAATCCATATGTTTTTTAGGTTGCCCCATAATGCCAAACATTTGTTTATAAATAAGTTCCTGATTTTTCGCTTGTCCTCTAATTTTATTCGGAGAGTCTGCAATAAAATGTGCTTTTGCCCAATGAATACTGCTACTTTCTAAAGTGTCACGAATCATTTTTTCTGCATTATAAATTTTCTGTTCTTGCTGAGTTTTTCTTAAATCATCTAACTCGTATTGACGGCGTAATTCTTTTAAATCTTCAGGTGAACTTTCACCTAATAACTGTTGTACCGAATAGCTTAAATTATCATTCCAAAAGGTATTAAAAACTTGATTAGCTTGTAATGTTGGTTCGCCATAAAACAGAATATCTAAATCTGTAAATTGAAACTGATCGCTTGCATCAAAATATTCACGGCTAATGTTACGACCACCAGTTACGGCAATTACACCATCGCCAATAATGAGTTTATTGTGCATACGATGATTTACATTTTTTAATCTGAATAAATAATCGATTGCACGAAATTTTCTAAACTTATAGGGATTAAATAGCTTAATTTCAAAATTAGGATGCTGCGCCAACTGTTTTAATGTTGAATCGAGATTTGTACCATTTTGATCATCAATTAAAAGTCGTACTTTTACACCGCGATCTGCGGCTTTAAGTAACTCAGAAAGTAGGAGTTGTCCAATCGAATCATTTTCCCAAATATAATATTGCAAATCTATGCTGTGCTTGGCTTTATTAATAATATGCAGGCGTGATGCAATACTTAAAAAAGCATCATCTAAAGCTAAATATGCAGTCAAATTTTGTTCAAGTTGATTATCAAAGTTTTTGCCATGCAGCCAGTATTCACTACTTGTTTTAAGATCGGCGGGTTGAACTTGTTCTTGTTTTTTCGCTTCATTCATAGGCAAACTGCATCCTGTAAGTAAAATTACTAATGTTGTAATTTTAAGAATCTTTTTACTTTGCATTAAAAGCATGGTCATGTGAATGATTAAATCTAATTTCTTTTTAATATAACGTATGTTAAAGGTTGAAACTGTGAATAAAATAACGATACTGTAAATTATTATCTGTAAGTTCGTAATTAATTAAAGGAATGGCTTAAATGAAATCTCGTGCAGCTGTCGCATTTGGTCCAGGTCAACCACTACAAATTGTTGAAATTGATGTTGCTCCACCTAAAGCAGGTGAAGTACTGGTAAAAATTACACATACAGGCGTATGTCATACAGATGCGTTCACTTTATCTGGCGATGATCCTGAAGGTGTTTTTCCTGCAGTATTAGGTCATGAAGGTGCAGGTATTGTTGTAGAAGTCGGTGAAGGCGTTACAAGCGTTCAACCTGGTGATCATGTGATTCCACTTTACACAGCAGAATGCGGTGAATGTTTATTCTGTAAGTCTGGTAAAACCAATTTATGTACTTCTGTACGAGCGACCCAAGGTAAAGGCGTAATGCCAGATGGAACAACACGTTTCTCTTATAATGGTGAGCCAATTTATCACTATATGGGTTGTTCGACATTCTCTGAATATACTGTTGTTGCTGAAGTATCTTTGGCAAAAATTAATCCTGATGCAAATCCAGAGCATGTTTGCTTATTAGGTTGTGGCGTAACTACAGGTTTAGGTGCTGTTAAGAACACTGCAAACGTTCAAGAAGGCGATACTGTTGCAGTATTTGGTTTAGGCGGTATTGGTCTTGCTGTAGTGCAAGGTGCTAAAAAAGCCAAAGCAAGCAAAATTATTGCAGTAGATACAAATCCTGAAAAATTCAAACTTGCGGAAGAGTTTGGCGCAACAGATTTTGTTAATCCAAAAGACTTTGACAAACCTGTTCAAGAAGTGATTGTTGAAATGACAGGTTGGGGTGTAGACCACTCATTTGAATGTATTGGTAATGTCAATGTTATGCGTTCTGCACTTGAATGTGCTCACCGTGGTTGGGGACAATCTGTAATTATTGGTGTAGCTGGTTCTGGTCAAGAAATTTCAACACGCCCATTCCAACTTGTTACAGGTCGTACTTGGAAAGGTACTGCATTTGGTGGCGTAAAAGGTCGTTCACAGCTTCCTGCTATGGTTGAAGAAGCAATGAAAGGTGATATTCAACTTGAACCTTTTGTTACCCACACAATGGGGTTAGATAAAATTAACGAAGCATTCGATTTAATGCACGAAGGTAAATCAATTCGCTCAGTTGTGCATTTCTAAGTTTGTAAATTTATAGCATTTAAAAAAAGCCTAATTTATTAGGCTTTTTATTTTAGGATGAAAGCCTTAGATTCATCCTTAGCAGATGAAATATTGCATAAAATATTTCAGTTAATTTGAATATTACACAAAAAATATCTTGTCAAAGTAACTAACTACAGGTATGTTGTTTTTAGAACTTATTTTTATTTGATGATAAAAGATGTTAAAGCAACCTGTGATCT
This sequence comes from Acinetobacter portensis, assembly GCF_023158935.1. GTDB lineage: Bacteria > Pseudomonadota > Gammaproteobacteria > Pseudomonadales > Moraxellaceae > Acinetobacter > Acinetobacter faecalis. The sequence continues at coordinate 1,273,361 of NZ_CP096120.1, read as the reverse complement.
CAAACGCAACTTATTATTTCTGGCAGTTTAGATAATTGCCTGAATGCGTTTGGGCAAGCAAATAGGTTGCCCACAAGTTTATACCTGATCGGGGCAACCTGATCGGGTTTTTTTATGTCTTTTGATTCATATTTTGGAGAATTTTAATGAAAACATTTACTTTGTCATATTTTAGCAACTCTTATTGGTTTTACTTTAGTCAACTTATGACGCAATCCACCAGACCCAATATGCTTAAATAAATGATCGGACTGGAAAACACAGTCCAAAGGAATAAAGAATGAACGCTTTAGTAAATACATTAGAAAAAACAACGAACAAAGAAACGACTTTAAGCCTACCAATACAGTTAAAGGCTGCTTTACCATTATCTGCAAAATTAGCGCAGCAAATTTCACAACATCGTCAAACGGTTCAAAATATTTTAAATGGTACAGATAAACGTTTGATGGTGATTACAGGACCATGTTCAATTCATGATCCTGTTGCAGTACTTGAATACGCTGAAAAATTAATAGAACTACAAGCGCAAGTATCTGACCAAATATTCCTTGTTATGCGTGCATATATCGAAAAGCCACGTACAACTGTCGGCTGGAAAGGCTTTTTATACGATCCAAATTTAGATGGATCTGCAAATATGCAATTAGGCTTAGAAAAATCACGCCAATTATACTTACAACTTATTGAAATGGGCTTACCGCTTGCATCTGAAATATTAAGCCCAATGGCAACAGCATATTTCGATGATTTACTTGCTTGGGGTGCAATTGGTGCAAGAACGAGTGAATCTCAAATTCACCGTGAAATTTCAAGTCACATGCCTTTCAGCATTGGCTTCAAAAATGGTACAGATGGTTCAATTCAAATCGCTTTAGATGCCATTCAATCTGCATCAAACTCGCATCAATTTTTAGGTTTAAGCCAATCTGGCTTACCTTCAATTATTGAATCTGAGGGAAATCCACACGCACATTTAATTTTGCGTGGTTCAAATACAGGCGCAAACTTCTCAATTGCTGAAATTGATAAAATTAAGCAAAAAGTTAAAGGCGAGTTACCTGCATTAGTCATTGATTGCAGTCACGGTAATAGTGCGAAAGATCCACTTAATCAACCAGACGTGTTAAAAACAATAGTTGCGGAACGCTTAAAAACAAATGTTCGCGGTGTAATGCTTGAAAGTCATTTGGTAGATGGTAATCAAAAAATCTCTTGTGACATGACTTATGGGCAATCTGTTACAGATGGTTGTTTAGGCTGGGAAAAAACAGAACAGCTTTTAAATGATATTGCATCTACTTTAAGATGCAGTGAAATTAAGTTAAGCGCCTAAATTTCTATTTGTTGAAAAAAACCTCTATTTTTTAGAGGTTTTTTTAAAGTTTTAGATGAAAATCCAGCTTTAATTTCGATGAATTATCACTTAAATACAAAATCGTTAAGCACTTCAATTTATTGGATCTTGTAACATTGTGTAAAGTGTACGAATATGACTTTTAATAAAAACTAAAATATTGTTTATTAAAATAATATTTTAGATATGCCATATTGTTTAAAGTGAAGTCGTTTAATGTACACCACAGAATTGCTCGATGAAGCGCGTAAATTTATGTTTCATATGCTCACTAAAGTTGTTGAGTATGGGGGATCGGACTTATTTATTACTGCAGATTTTCCGCCTAGTATTAAACATCAAGGTTTAATGAAGGCATTTGGTCAGCAAGAATTAACATCGGAAAAAACCAAGCTATTTGCCTATAGCTTAATGAATGAGCGTCAAAGAGCAGAATTTGAAACAGAGCTAGAATGTAACTTTGCAATTAGCATTCCAAATGTTTCGCGTTTCCGTGTCAATGTATTCCAACAGCAATTAAACGTAGGTATGGTGATTCGTACCATTACGGCGGAGATCCCGAATTTTGAAAAACTAAAACTTCCAGAAACACTCAAAAGTGTGATTATGGAAAAACGTGGCTTAGTTTTAGTTGTAGGTGGTACTGGTTCTGGTAAATCTACGTCTTTAGCAGCAATGATTGACTATCGAAATGAAAATTCGGCAGGGCATATTATTACCGTGGAAGACCCTGTGGAATATGTGCATAAACATAAGAAATCTATGATTACGCATCGTGAAGTAGGTGTAGATTGTCATTCTTGGCACAATGCTTTGAAAAACACACTACGCCAGGCACCTGACGTTATTTTAATTGGTGAGATTCGTGATACAGAAACCATGGAGCACGCAATTGCTTTTGCCGAAACAGGACATTTATGTTTAGGTACGCTTCACTCAAACAACGCGAACCAAACGCTTGACCGTATTATTAACTTCTTCCCAGAAGAACGCCGTAATCAGTTACTTATGGATTTATCGAGTAACTTAAAAGGCATTATTTCTCAGCGTTTAATTCGTACTCAAGATGGCAAAGGGCGTCGTGCTGCTGTTGAAATTATGCTAAATACGCCTTTAATTTCCGATTTAATTCATAAAGGTAATTTCCATGAATTAAAAGAAGTGATGTCACGTTCACGTGAATTGGGTATGCAAACTTTTGACCAAGCATTATTTGATTTATACAACTACGGCGAAATTTCATATGAAGAAGCATTACGTAATGCAGATTCACTTAATGAATTACGCTTACAAATTAAGTTAAAATCTACCCGCCAAGATTCAAATATTCCTGCTGAATCATCTTCATTTAGTATGAATCATACGTCTGATGATGCTTAATATTTTAAAGTAGTATTTAAATAAAAAGGCATCTTAAATAGATGCCTTTTTATTTAGTTTTCACTAAATATATAAATTATAAACCTGCTTCATATTGTTCAGCTGAAAGTAGCTGTTCAACATCTGCAATATTGTCTGGCTTAATTTTATAAATCCAACCTTTGCTATACGGCGCATCATTTACAAAGTCAGGATCATCTTCTAAATCTGGATTTACTTCTACAACTGTACCTGAAACTGGCGCATGAATGTCAGAAGCTGTTTTTACAGACTCTACAACACCTGCTTGATCGCCCGCAGTAATATGCTGACCAACGTTTGGTGCTTCAACATAAACTAAATCGCCCAATGCATCTTGTGCATGATCAGAGATACCTGTAACAACAAGATCACCTTCAATACGAACCCATTCATGCGTAGACGCATACTTCAATTCAGCAGGATGATTCATTGTGGTAACTCCTAAAAATAACGGCAAATAACTTTGGTAATGATTTATACATGTTTTTACAGCAAAACAAAAGCTGAATTGGCAAAGATATATAGATCAGATGCTTAGACTTCAACCACTTTCATATTTAAATAAAAATTAGTTGAAGATGTAGCGAATATCTTACTTGTATATAGATCTAAAATTTACTGAGGTTTTCTAAAAACCAAAATTTTAGTGGATGAATTAAGTAATACATCACCATGTTGATTTAAAGCTTGTGTGCTATAAACCACAATACCTCGATCTGGTTTCGACTTCGATGGAATAATATCCGTAAGCTCAACCTCAACATGTAAAATATCACCTGGTCGAGTTGGTTTTGGCCAACGCATACTTCCTTCCAAGCCAATTAAACCGTCTGCAATAGGAAAACATTCTGTCCATAAGCGCATTACAATGGAAGATGTATGCCATCCACTTGCAGCAATGCCTTGAAATATTGGATGATCTTTGGCTTTTTCTTCATCTAAATGAAAAACTTGCGGATCATATTTCGTCGCAAATTCTATAATTTCTTCTAGTGTAACTTCATAATTTCGGCTTCGAAATTTATCACCAATGTTTAAATCTTCTAGGTACCACATTATTCATTATCCTTTGATTCTACGTGTTGTTCTATTAAAAATCCGCCTGTTTGACGTTGCCAAAGCTGCGCATAAATTCCATTTTTAGCAACCAATTCATCGTGTGTGCCTTGTTCAACAATATGACCTTGATCGAGCACAATTAAGCGATCCATTTGTGCAATTGTTGAAAGGCGGTGTGCAATAGCAATGACTGTTTTACCTTTCATTAATTCATCTAAACTGCTTTGAATTGCAGCTTCAACTTCAGAATCTAATGCACTTGTTGCCTCATCTAAAATAAGAATAGGGGCATCTTTTAAGAAAACTCGTGCAATTGCAATACGTTGACGCTGACCGCCTGAAAGTTTCACACCACGTTCGCCAACATAAGCTTCGTAGCCTTTTTTACCACGTAAGTCTGTTAAATTCGGAATAAATTCTTCAGCTTTTGCTTTGCGGACAGCTTCAAACATTTCTTCATCTGTCGCATTTGGACGACCATATTTAATATTTTCAGAAACGGTGCGATGCAATAACGATGTATCTTGCGTAACGAGTGCAATATTCTTTCTAAGCGTATCTTGAGTTACATCTTCAATATTTTGCCCATCGATAAGAATTCGACCTTGGTTTAAAGTATAAAAACGTAGAAGTAATTGAATTAATGTTGATTTACCAGCACCTGAACGTCCAACAATACCAATTTTTTCACCTGGTTTAATAGTTAAATTCAGTTGATCAATCACATTCTTATCGTTGTATGCAAAATTCACATTTTCAAATGTAATTTCGCCTTTATTGACCTTTAATTCTTCGGCATTTTCTTTATCTTGAATGGTAATAGGGCGTCCTAATGTTTTCATACCATCTTGAATTGTCCCTACATTTTCAAATAATGCAGAGGTTTGCCACATAATAAATTCAGCAATACTATTCAATTTTAAAATCATTGCAGTTGCTGCAGCAATTACACCTAGTTCGGCTTTACCATTTGTCCAAAGCCAAATTGCCGTACCTAATACACCTACGTATAGAACAATGCTGAGTAAATTAATGCAAACTTCATACATTGTGCCTAAGCGCATTTGCTGATAAACCGTCACCATGAATTCTTTCATAGAGGCTTTGGCATACTGACTTTCACGTCCTGCATGTGCGAAAAGCTTTACCGTTTGAATATTGGTATAAGCATCCGTTACACGACCTGTCATTACAGCACGCGCATCTGCTTGTGAATGCGAAACCTTACTTAAACGTGGAATAAAATAAAGTGAAGCGCAAATAAACAGTGTAAACCACACTAAAAGTGGAATAATTAGAATAGGAGAAATTGAACCTAAAACCAAAATCATGGTGAAAAAGTAGATAAATACATAGGCAAGCATATCGCCTAAAATGACCCAAAACTCTCGAACAGCTAATGCTGTTTGCATGACTTTTGAAGATAAACGTCCAGCAAAATCGTTATGAAAAAAATCTAAACTTTGTTGTAAAAGTAAATTATGAAATTTCCAACGAAGGCGCATTGGAAAAGTACTATAAAGAATTTGATGTTTAATAATAGATTGAAAATTTGCAAAGAAAATATTCGCAAATAAAATGAAAGTTAAAATAGTTAAATTGGTTTTATGATCTGCAAGAAATGTTTCAGGTTGGCTTTTACTGAGCCAATTCACTAAGTCCCCAATTTTTGCATAAAATAATGCTTCAAAACTAGCAGCACCCGCAGTACAAAGCACTAATATTAGTAAATAAGGACGTACACCTTTAGAAGCTTGCCAAACAAATGGGAAAAATTTCGTTGGAAGTGGTTCATTAAGCCCTTCATTAGGATAAGGATTTAATAGTTTTTCAAACCACTTCAACATATTTATACTCACTTTTAACTATACAAAAACTTAAACCATTTACTTTATTAAAATAATTTAAACTTATTTATTCGGCTAAAGTTTATCATGAAATGATGCTGTTAAAGGGGAGTTGAACTTTGTTACTCAGATTTAGTAAAGATTAATGCATTTTAAAATGCATGATGTTTCTTGTGAAACAATATAAATACAACAATGTTACCGCCGCGTTTCATTAAAATAATCCACAATAAAAATTGTGTTTTATAATTAATTTGAGAATTTTATGAAAACGTATGTTCCATTTTTAATGGCAATATCATTTATTTTTCCATTTTCTGTATATGCGAATACCAATGTAAAAAGTAAACTTTTCTTCAGCAAGATGCTCAAGAAATGAATAGTGACGCTACGAATGGTCAACACAACGTTGATTTTTTTGAATTAGCAAAAAAGAATGAACCACAACCTGCCAAACCTACATTAGATTGGGATTCATCTACAAAATGGGATTCTTCTGCTACGGTAAATATGAGTGAACATGAAAAATCACAGTATTTATTCAACCAACGCAATTATTCAGGTTTAAATAATCATGTGAATGCTCAAAGAGTTGATGCCCTTAAAAAAGCTCGTGATGATGGAAAAATGAGTAATAAACAATATCAAAAAGAAATTAATATCTTGAAAATGCACGATCAATCTAAAAAACCAGGTTCGGTAGGTTTCTCAATTCCATTTGAATAATAAAAAAAGCCCCTACAAATAGGGGCTTTTTACTTTTTAATTTCGGAGCATTACCACATTAAATCATCTGGAATAACATAAGCAGCATACGGATCTTCTTCATCTGTTGTTGCTTCATTTTTTTCAGAATTATTAACAATAATAAAACCTTCTAATTTGCTGTTAATACGATCTGCAAGTGCTTTTGGTAAGAATGCATAGCTTTCACCATCTTTTGCTATTACTAAGCTACCAGCAACCAAGGCATTATAAATTTGTTGATTGATATAAACTTTTTTAATTTTAGTTTCATCAATAAATTGATAAGACACATCACCATCAGTATCGTGAATTTTATGCTGACTAATCATTTGCACAATTGCAGCGTTTAATTCTTTTTCTTGTAAGATCGCTTTTTTCTCTAGTTCAATTGCTTGATCTTTAGCAAGTTTTGCTTGTTTATCTTGCTCAATTTTAGCTTTAATTTCAGTATCGTTACTATCGCCAGTGCGTTTTTCATGTACGGCTTGTTTAGATAGTTTTTTCGCTTTTTTATTATCGACTAAACCCGCTTTAAGTAACTGAGCTTGGAGTGCATTTTTAACCATGAGAAATTAAGAACCTATACTTTGTATCGATAACGGAAATAAACGCCCCAGTAAATGAAGCTTAATATTAAACTTAAACTTGCAGGTACAAGGAAAGAGTCTAATTGTAATCGCGGATAAAGAGCTGCCGCAATAATCCCGCCAATTAAAAAACCAATTAATATGAGTAAATGTAAAACTACGCGCTTTTTATCTACATCTAAGCCGCGTAAGCAGTAACCCAATGCTAAACCTAAATCTGTAAGTACACCAGATAAATGCGTTGTACGAATGATTGTGCCTTTATAGTGGCTGATCATTGCATTTTGTACACCCATTGCAGCACTTGCCCAAAGTAATGCATAGCGAGGGAAATAGGGTAAAAATGCCCAACAGAAAAAAATAAAAAAAGCCACTAAGCTTAAAGGGAAACCATAACGGCGACCTAAGCTAAAGTGACTATTTCCTAGAATAAACCCACTATAGAATGAGCCTATTACATAACAGACCACAATAAGAAATAAATAGAGAAGCTGTGCCAAATTCCAATCGAGTAATGCCAGTGCAAATACACTGACATTTCCCGTCATATGTGAAACAGATTGATGAAGTACGGTCACAAGACCAAGTACATTCACAATTCCTGCATTTATCGCAAGAAAAAAAGTCCCAAATTGAAGCCAATATGGCAAAGTTTGAAGTGGCATAGCTTTCTATACTAAGTTAATAATTTTAATAACTTATCTTAAACCACGATCAACGGCCGCTGTAAATAATACGTCAGTCGAAGAGTTTAATGCTGTTTCTGTTGAGTCTTGTAAAACACTAATGACCATACCTACAGCTACAACTTGCATCGCGATATCTGAACTAATACCAAATAAGCCACAAGCAACTGGAATAAGCAGTAAAGATCCACCTGCAACGCCCGAAGCACCACATGCAGAAACCGTTGCTACTACAGATAAAATTAACATTGTAGTGAAATCAACATGAATACCTAATGTATGAACAGTTGCTAGCGTTAAAACTGTAATCGTTACAGAAGCACCAGCCATGTTAATTGCAGCACCAAGTGGAATTGCAACACTTGCAGTAGATTCTGGTACACCTAAACGTTTTGCCAAATCTAAGTTCACAGGAATGTTTGCTGCAGAGCTACGCGTAAAGAAGGCTGTAATACCACTTTCACGTAAACATTGGAAAACCAATGGATATGGATTAGAGCGTGTCATTACTGCAACCATAATAGGGTTAATAACTAATGCTACAAAGAACATTGTGCCTATTAATACAGTAAGAAGGTGTGCATAGCTTGCGAGTGTTTTTAAGCCAGAATCTGCAAAGGTAACAGCAACCAAACCGAAAATACCTACAGGTGCAAATGCAATCACTAAACGAATAACACGGTTTACCGCATCAGCTGCATCTGTAAGGAATGATTTAGTTGTGTCTGATGCATGTCTAAATGCAATACCAAGTGCGACAGCCCAAGCTAAAATACCAATAAAGTTGGCTTCACTAATTGCTGTTACAGGGTTTGCAACAAAGCTTAAAAGTAAATTCTTTAAAATTTCAGCCAGGCTACCCGGAGGTGTCATGTCTGTTTGTGCAACTTTTAAGAATAGTTCACTTGGGAAAACCATACTTACGATAACAGCACTTAAAGCTGCTAAGAACATGCCTACCGCATACATCACGATAATTGGTTTGATGTAAGCATTACTACTTCCAATTTTAAAATTAGCAATAGAAGCTAAAACTAAAACGAAAACTAGAATAGGTGCAACAGACTTAAGCGCTTTAATGAATAAATCACCAAGTAGACTTAAATAAGGAGCTGCGTTAGGGAAAATGATGGCAACTGCAACACCAAGAATGATGGCAATAATAATTCGTTGGACTAAACTTAATCGCGTAAAAGCAGAAAACATAGGAGAGCCTTGTCAGAAACTACGAGGACATATATAAAATTAGTTGCATATTTTATACTGAAAATTGATATAGCTAAAAAAATAATTTCAATATAAAAATAAGCCATTATTTTTACAGTCAAATTTTATTGTTTTACATTATATTTTAAAAAATATAACACCAGTATTTGTACTAAATCCATTAATTTAGTGGTTTTTGTGAGCAATAATCTACTCGATATTCACATCTTTGGAAAGCACTTGTGTGGCTTCGTAGTGAGTAAGAAAAACTCGTCCTTTTAAATGTGCTAATAATTTTGAATTTTGCAAATTATCCATAACAGGTCCTTTGATTTCGGATAGGTTTAAACAGATGTTGAGTTTAGCCAATTCTAAATTTAAATCTTCAAGCATTTCTAAAGAACTTAAGTCGATACCACTAATACTTGAGCAATTTAAAACAACATGCTTTAGATTATGATTTTGACTCACTTCGTTAATGAGAAAGCCTTTTAATGCATTTGCATTTAAGAAGGTCAGATTTTCATCTACACGAATAGATAAAATGTGAGGATTGGTCACTACATCGTATCTTTGAATATTACGAAAATGATGCGTGCCTTCAATTAAGCCAATGACAGCAATGTGAGGGCGACTAATACGCCAAAGCATTAGAATAAATGTTGAAACAATACCAATAATTAACCCTGTAGAAATATCAATACAGACCACACCAAAGAAAGTGACCCACATTGCAATACCATCGGCTTTTGAATATTGCCACGTTTCAAAAAATGGTTTGAATTCTACAAGCTTCCAAATAGATACAATAATTGTTGCAGCAAGTACAGCTAAAGGTAAATCGCTAAAAAATCCTGTGAAATATAAACTAACAACCACAATGAATAATGAAGAGAAAACTCCTGCAAGTGGTGTTTTCGCTCCTGCATCTGCATTAACGACTGTACGAGATAAACTGCCTGTTACAGGAAATGCAGAAGTTACTCCTGCACCAATATTCGCTAAACCTAATGCAATGAGTTCTTGGTTACTATTCAATTGGCTACGTTGTTGTAATGCTGTAGCTTGAGCAATAGATAAAGATTCAACAAAACTAATCATTGCAATCATAGCTGCACCAGGAAGTAGTTGAATCGCTAATTCCCAAGTCCAAAAAGGCATACTTAATGGGGGAAAGCCCGATGGAATAATACCGACGGTTTTAATGCCATAATTTTGTAGATTTAAAAAATAAACCAAAGCAATGGATACAACCACTAAAAATAGTGGAACTGCACGAGATAAGAAAACGGATGCATTGAGTAAGCCACGAACAGTTGGATGACTAAAAATTTTAGGAACAGAAATTAAGAATAAAATTGCACTTAGCCCAAAGAAAAGACTTTGCATATGAATATAAGAAAAATATTCAAATAGGCTCTTTAGAAATTCAGGAACATTATTGGCATTTAAAGGAACATTAAATAAAAATTTGAGTTGTCCCAAAGCAATTAAAAGTGCTGATGCAATAATGAAACTTTTAATAACAGGATGGCTAATCAGCTGGATTAAAAAGCCAAATTTGAATATTCCTAAGAACAAAGAAATAATGCCAACAAGCAGTGCAAGTAAGCAAGCTGCTTGAATATAAACCGGTGAACCAATTTCAAATAGCGGATTGAGGGTGGCAAAAGTCATCATTGAGATAATTGCCACAGGTCCTATAGAGAGAGTTGGGCTACTACCGACCATTGCATAAATGATCATAGGGACAATACTCGCATATAGCCCCATAACTGGTGGTAAACCAGCAACCATAGCGTATGCCATTCCCTGAGGTACTAACATTGCAATTACAATAAAGGAAGACAACAAATCAGACTTAAACGCATCTTGATTGTAATGACGTAGCCATGACCAAGCTGGAATTTTCTCAAGAAGCGTTGACTTGCTATTTGGCATAAAAATCTTTAAATCATAATTTGATATATATTATGCATAAAAAAAGCTAAGAAATCTTGTGAGATTATCTTAGCTTTTTTTAATTTAATAGTATGAACAACTTAAGAACAATATAAGGTTTGTAAGACTCGAAGAACCTCTAAGATTTTAGGATCTTTGATACTGTAAAAAATTTGCTTTCCATCTCTACGTGTTTGCACCATATTACTTTTTCTCAACACCATAAGCTGTTGAGAAAGTGTGGGCTGGCTAATTTTCGTCAGATTTTCAATTTGAGAAACATTGAGTTCTGCTTTTGCAACATGACATAAAATTAGAAGTCGATCCGTATTCGCAATTGATTTTAAAACACCAACTAAACGCTCGGAAGAATTCTGTATAGAATGAATCTGAAAGCCGCTGTTCATTACTACTCCCCATGAGAAAAGAGCCTTAGTATATGATGCTAGAACCCTTTATTCATGCGCATTTAGTCGTATTATTCATGGGTCATTATTATATGCTTACCAATTTTATTTATAAGCATATATGATAAATTAATTTAACTTAACTAAATAATATATGAAAAACTATTTTTTACTTGCATCTTTAAATTGTTTTAACTCTTTTTCAGTGAACTGACTAGAGGCATAAATAAGCTCAATTAACTGTGGTTTATACCAAGAAAAATAATCTAAAATTTGCATTTCAAAATTGGAAATAGGGTGAATAACAGGATGACTTGAAGCAAGAAGCTCATTTTGCGTTAATGCTGTTATAAAACTTCGTAAAGTAGCACTGTCAAAGTAATATCCTGAACGAAAACCTTCTTGCACAGAAAGATTTTTAAGCGTTGCTTTTGCAAGTTTTTCCAAAGTTTTAAAATCAAGCTCTATTTTTGAACTAAATCTTGGAATAAGCTGAGAAATAAGCACCATATTATTTAAGCTTAACTCTGATAGTACTGTCAATGTCATTACAGTATTATGACTATCGCTCTCATTAAGATAAATTTTATTATTTTGAATATTGATCGCACTTAATATTGATAATTCATTCAGTATTTTATCAATTTCAGTATCTAATTCATCTGTATTCCACTTCAGAAAGAATTCTTCTTTAAAGAAAGGATAAAGCTGATTCACACGCTGTTTTAACGCCGTAATTGAAGTTGCAGCATTAGATTGTATGAGAGAGCAAATAATTGATGGCAGAATAAAACAGTGCAGAATATTATTACTAAAATAACTCAATAGTACTTTCTGACTTTCTACTACACGAACAAATAATTCTTCATTTTCTGTATAAAGTTCAACTTGCTTCAATTTATGCGCATATTCAATAATTTCGAGATCAGATAAATCTGTAACAATCATACGTTCATCATATTTCAACGATTTTAGTAAATCTTTGAAAACACGAATTTGTTGAATTAAATTTTCTTGAGGAAGCGTGTGATTTTTAGTATTCAATAAAATGAGCGAAATAATAGAAATCGGGTTAATCACTACAGCCTTATTAATATTCTCTAAAATTTCATTTGCTGTTTGATCGACTGTTTTGGTGACAGCTTCAGGTAATTCATCATTCAGTTTTAAGCTTATATTTTCTGCGCGATTGTCCTTTAACACATTATTTAAAAAGATTGGCTCGCCAAAGTTTACATACACTTGACCAAAAACTTTTTCAATTTTACGTGCGGAGTTTAAAATCCCCCACAAAGATTCGGCTTCTTTAGGTTTACCATTCAACTCATTTAAATAAGATGTGCCTTCCATGAGCTTTTCATAACCAAAATAAGTTGGAATAAAAGCAATAGGCTTTATTGAACCACGTAAATGACTTTCAATCGTCATCGCCAACATCCCTTTTTTAGGTGGGAGCAATAAGCCTGTACGTGAGCGTCCACCTTCAATAAAGTATTCTAGTGGCGTATTTCTTAATAAAAGGCTATGCAAATACTCTTTAAACACTGAAGAATAAAGGGCATTACCGCTAAAAGTACGGCGAATAAAATATGCACCTGCGCCACGCATGATTTGACCAACAATAGGTAAATTCAAATTAATTCCCGCAGCGATATGCGGAACCATGAGTCCACGATTAAATATCACATAAGACAGTAATAAATAGTCGATATGACTACGGTGACATGGTGTATAGACAATTTCATAATCTTTTGCGAGTTCTCGTACCGTATCAAAATTATGAACTTCAATACCATCGTAAAGTTGTGTCCAAAGTTTTGTTAAAGCAAGTTCGGCAAAACGCAAAGTTGAATAGGAAAAATCTGAAACAATTTCGGTTAAATAACCTTTAGCACGATTTTCTGCTTCAAACATACTCACTTTTTTGTCGATACTTTCTTTACGAATAGCGGTTTGAACAGCTTCAGTTTTCATTAACTTATTAATTAAGTTTCGACGGTCAGATAAATCGGGACCTAAAATTGCTTCTTTATGCTTATGAAAACTGGCATCTAGCTCTTGAACAATTAAATGGGCAGGTGAAAAGTTTGGATGTTCTGTTTTAGCTCTTTCAATAAGCTCACGTAAAGAAAGTGGCTTATGAAACTCAATATAATTGTCACGACCATATAAAGAGATATTAATTGTTTGTTTGAGTTTATTGGGTTTGGCCCAAGCATCTGCAAAAAGTGCTTTAAACCATGAGTTTTCATACTCTGGAGCACGTCCCCATAACACAGTCACGGGCACAAGCTGAATATCGTATTCTGTATTTTTTTCTAATGTTTCAATTAAGCGTATAAGTTTTGAAGAATAATGATAACTTTCATTTTTTTGTTCTACTTCATTTAAAGCCAATAAAGAATCTACTTCATTTAAATGAGCAATATTCAAATTGGTATATACAGAAGGCAAACCACGCTCTAAAGCTTCTTTATCTATGAGTACCGTATTACTTACAGATGGATCTTCAATGACATAACAGATTTTTGTTTTATCTAAATTTTGAGCAAAATTCTGCTCAAGTTCTGCTGTATTACCTAATACTTGAGGCGTCACAATTTTATCTAAAATTTTCTTGGTTAGATTACGATAAATCTTGCTATAGCGAGTATTAGACATGCTTTTCCCTAAATATGATTGCTGTCGAAGATGCTTATTGAATTATCATCTAGATATAACGACATAAGTTAAACCTTATATTAGGTTTTTACAGCTATTTTTCAATTTTAATCGCATAAAAAACTGAATTCTTATTCATATTTAGTTGATAGTTAATCACATTTTCTTGTAACAGATATGAAATAAATTTTGCGCTTCTATATTCATAAAGATGTATGATAATTTCATATTATAGATTGAATAATGATATAGGAATTGAAATGACAACTGATACAGCATTCAAAACTCCAGAAAATCTTGGAATTGCAGTTTATAGCAATAACGCAGAAGCAATTGGTAATACGCCTTTAATTCGTATTAATCGCTTAACAAATGGCGCAACAGTTTTAGCAAAAGTAGAAAGTCGTAATCCTGCATTTTCGGTAAAAGACCGTATTGGTGCTGCGCTTATTGCAGATGCTGAAAAACGTGGTGTACTAAAAGCAGGTATGCATATTGTAGAACCTACAAGTGGTAATACAGGTATTGCTTTAGCTTTTGTTGCTGCTGCTAAAGGCTATGATATTACACTTACAATGCCTGCAAGTATGAGTATTGAGCGCCGTAAAGTATTAAAAGCTTTAGGTGCAAACTTAGTTTTAACTGAGCCTGCTAAAGGTATGAAAGGCGCTGTAGAAGAAGCGGAGCGTCTTGTTGCTGAAAACCCTGAACTTTATTTCTTGCCTCAACAGTTTGCTAACCCAGCAAACCCGCAAATTCATGAAGATACAACAGGTCCTGAAATTTGGGCTGCAACACAAGGTAAAGTTGACATTCTTGTTGCAGGCGTAGGTACGGGCGGAACAATTACAGGTATTTCACGCTACTTTGAAAAAGTAAGAGGTCAGGCAATTTATTCAGTTGCTGTTGAGCCTGCTGAATCGCCAATTATTGGTCAAGCGAAAAAAGGACAAGATTTAACACCTGGTCCACACAAAATTCAGGGTATTGGTGCAAACTTCATTCCTAAAAACCTAGATTTAGATTTGGTTGATGAAGTTATTGCGATTGAAAGTGCCGAAGCAATTGAGTTTGCGCGTAAATCTGCAACACAAGAAGGTTTGTTTGTCGGTATTTCAAGTGGTGCAGCTTTAGCAGCAGCTTCAAAACTTGCAGCGCGCCCTGAAAATGCAGGAAAAACAATTGTCGTTGTACTTCCAGATGCAGGTGAGCGTTATTTATCATCTGTACTTTTTGAAGATATTTCAGCCGATTAATTGTATAAATAAGTAGTTTTAACTCTAAGTAAGAACTTATCAGGTATAGGTTCTTACTTTTTTATATGCATAAGTTTAAAATAAAAATTAATTTGTAGATTTTTAATATTGAAAATCTCACTTAAAAGCAGATGATAGAAAGCTGTATTTACATAAAAAGGAAATAAGTTAAGTGTTCGAACTCGATTGCAAAGTACTCAATGTATTTTTATATATTTATAAGTATAAGAGTGTATCTGTTGCAGCCGAGCATTTAGGTATGAATCAACCTACGGTAAGTAATATCTTAAACCGTGTGCGTCAACACTATAACGATCCTTTATTTTTACGTATTGGCAATGAAATGGTGCCAACAGAACTTTCGAAGCAATTATTTCCACTCATTAGTGAAGCGCTGAACAAAGTTGAAACCATTAATAATTTTAACGTCGCATTTGATCAAGCAACATCTCAACAGCAATTTACTTTGGCAATGACCGATGTATCGCATTTAGTTTTGTTACCTAAAATCTCTCAATATTTAAAAACACATGCACCTAATATTCGCTTGAATGTACGTCAAATTACCACTGAAACAATCTATCAAATGGCGAATGGTGAAATTGATTTGGCACTTGGTTTTTTACCACATTTGGAAAATGGTTTTTATCAGCAAAAACTCTTTGAACAATATTATGTGGTGATCGCTTCAAAAAACCATCCAAGACTAAACGATGTAAACATTACAACAGAGCAATATTTAAAAGAGTCTCATATTGATATTGATGCAGGAATTGGTCATTACCATATTGAAAATGAGCTATTAAACTTAGATTTAAAACGTAATATTTTAATGCGTTTACCAAGTTACTTAGGTGTAGGGTTGGTGGTACAAGAAACCGATGCAATTGCGACAGTGCCTTATTATTTAAGTGAAGTATTGTTGTCACGTGGTAATTTGCAAATTTTCAATGCACCCATTTCATTTCCAACCTATGCTGTAAAACAGTATTGGCATATGTCGTGTCATCATAAAACCAGTCATCAATGGTTACGTAAAATGCTTCACGATATTTTAGTGAAATAAGTACCATTATTTTTGAATTAAATTTAGACAAATTGCGTGTTTATTTATATTCCAACTCAATAGGAAATTTACATCTTTTATGGCTATAAGTTGGATACTTTTCACCTTAATGGCTGCATTTATGCAGGCATGGCGTAATGCTTTTCAAAAGCAGCTCAGTACAACTGTAGATAGCTATGGTGTAACACTTGCACGTTTTATTTTTGCATTTCCTTTAGCTGGTTTATATCTAAAATTCTTATACGTACAACAGCCTATTACCACTCATGTTAGTTTTCATACAAATTTTTGGATTTATGTTTTTATTGCCGCAATCAGCCAAATATTGGCAACTATTTTAATGGTGCAATTGTTTCGCCAAAAGAATTATGCCATTGGTGTTGGTTTAGCAAAAAGTGAAGCTATTCTTGCAGCAATTATTGGTGTGACTTTATTTGGGGAATATCTAAGTTTATTTGCTTGGTTGGGTGTGTTTTTAGGTGCATTCGCCATCTTTTTGTTAAGTAAAGGCGGTATTCAAGGAACTAAATTTTCTTGGAATACATTACTTATTGGTACAGGAAGTGGTTTGTGTTTTGCCATTACATCCTTATTGGTAAGAGAAGCTAGTTTAGAACTCGATATGTTGCCTGTTTTACACCGCGCAGCTTGGGTTTTATTTACGGTAATTGGTATTCAATGTGCTGTGTTACTTTTTTTCTTAGTCATATTTAAACCTAAAACCTTATGGGCAATGTGGGAGCGGGTAGGACTCGTATTAAAAATCAGTTTGTGTAGCTGCATTGCTTCTTTAGGATGGTTTACAGCCATGAGTATGCAATCAGTTGCACTTGTGAAAACACTGGGGCAAATTGAAATTCTATTTAGTCTGCTTATTTCAGTATATTTATTTAAAGAAAAATTAAAATCTACAGACCATTGGGGATTATTTGGAATTGTACTTGCTGCAATGCTTGTAATTTGGGCTTAATCAAACGTAAATAAGCCAATTATAAAAACTTGAAAGATAGAAGGATTTTTCCTTTAAATATCACTTGAAATTTTTATTAACCAATAAACTAACAAAATACGCATTTCATGTGATATTGATATAAGCAAAGCATTCATAATTTACATCAAATTTATAACATTCAATATTGCCGAGATTAACTATGCCAATTCAAGTATTAGGATACGCAGCACAAACATCTTCTAGCCCTTTAGCACCATATACATTTGAACGCCGTGATCCACGTGAAGATGATGTTGTTATAGATATTGAGTATTGTGGTGTTTGTCATTCAGATTTGCATCAAGCGCGTAATGATTGGGGTTTTAGTACGTTCCCAATAGTTCCTGGACATGAAATTGTAGGTCGAGTGACACAAGTTGGTGCAAAAGCCACTAAATTTAAAGTTGGTGATTTAGTTGGAATTGGCTGTATGGTCGATTCTTGCCGTACTTGTTCATCTTGTGATGCGGGTTTAGAACAATATTGCGAAGAAGGTAATACAGGAACTTATGCAAGTGTAGATCGACATGATGGTCGTACAACGTATGGTGGTTATTCAAAAACAATTGTATGTAGCGAAGCGTTTGTTTTAAAAGTTCCTGAAAATTTAGATACGAAAGCTGTTCCGCCATTATTATGTGCAGGTATTACAACTTGGTCACCATTACGTCATTGGAATATTGGCTCTGGCTCTAAAGTTGCTGTTGTTGGTTTAGGTGGCTTAGGACATATGGCAATTAAATTGGCACATGCATTAGGTGCCGAAGTGACTTTATTTACGCGCTCTACAGATAAAGAGAAAGACGCTAAAATATTAGGTGCGCATCATGTTGTGCTATCTACAGATAAAAACCAAATGAAAGCTGTACGTAATCAATTTGATTTAATTATTGATACCGTACCTTATAACCACGATTTAAAACCTTATATTCCAACGCTATCTTTAAATGGAACAATTGTTTTGGTGGGATATTTAGGCGAAATTAGCACCAATACAGTTCCATTAATTATGGGGCGTAAATCTGTTGCAGGTTCTTTAATTGGTGGGATTGCAGAAACTCAAGAACTACTTGATTTCTGCGGAAAGCATAATATTGTTTCAGACATCGAGATGATTGATATGCATAGTATTAATGATGCATATGAACGTATGTTAAAAAGTGATGTGAAATATAGATTTGTGATTGATGTGAAAAACTTTCAAGCATAAATATCTTTCTAATAAAAAGCCCAAATTTTAGTTTGGGCTTTTTATTACTTTATAAATAGTCGCTAATATTTGCTCAGTTTTATATTCAATTAGCAAATAAGTAACAAGCGATATTCACCATCGTTTTCTTTAGGCGCTCTATGTACGCAAGGTAAAACACTTTGTGTTGGATGATCAACCGCTAAACGCCATAAATGTCCTAAACCTAAATTTACAGGTTTTGCATTAGGTTTTGGCTCATAATGTAAATCAAAAAAATACTCTTCTAAAAACTGATCAAATTCAGCTTCAGAGCCATCATGCAACGCTTTTAATTTTTCTCTGATCTCAGGAATTAGAATTTTTTGTTCAACCTGATCATTAGATACAATGTCACTTGCAGCGCCGTGATATGTACATAAAAAAGTATCTGTTTCTATAGGCGAACGATCTACATGAAATGAATAAACATCTGTTGAAATAAAATCGAGTTCATCATCACGTTCATAACATTTAAGCAAATTCAAAGAAGGCGAAGCGCCAAATTCTGTTAATAGCGCTATATCGTTTAAAATTGTTTTTCGAGCCAAATTTCCATTTTCAGAAAGATTCAAAGCCATTAAATCTTCAATTGAAATTTCTGTAATGTTTTCTTCTAAAGAAAGCTTTGTAGCAATTTCTTTAAAATCACCTGATAAATCTCGCTGCCAACACATTGCATTGTTCAAGCCCTGAAATTTTGTATTAACAAGTTCAAGGAAGCTATTTACGACTCTAATTTGTGGATTTTCTGAAAATGTAGTGTGCATGCTAAAAACGAGATGATTCTGAATAGTTCACATCATACAGGCAGTTTTCTAGAAATGATGCATGCTTGAGAAACATGGATTAAGAGAAGGTAGGTTTTTAGTAGGTAGGATTATCTTTTACTTCATTGAATACTCTAATTACGGTGAGGGTCACCGATAATATAATTAATGGTAGAAGGAATCGAACCATGGCTTTTAAAAATATTGCAGATCAAACGAATGGATTTTACATTCCATGTATTTCACTTTTTGGTCCTGGTTGTGCGAAAGAAATTGGTCGCAAAGCTCAAGATTTAGGTGCGAAGAAAGCTTTGATTGTAACTGATGCAGGTTTATTTAAATTTGGTGTTGCAGATATTATTGCAGGCTACTTAACAGAAGCGAATGTAGAAAGCCATATTTTCCCAGGTGCAGAGCCTAACCCAACAGATACTAACGTTCATAAAGGCGTTGATGCTTATAACCAAAATGGTTGTGATTTCATTGTATCTTTAGGTGGTGGTTCATCGCATGACTGCGCTAAAGGTATTGGCTTAGTAACAGCGGGTGGTGGTCATATTCGTGACTATGAGGGTATTGATAAAAGTAAAGTACCAATGACACCACTTATTGCTGTAAACACTACAGCAGGTACAGCATCTGAAATGACACGCTTTTGTATTATTACCAATACAGACACGCATGTGAAAATGGCAATTGTAGATTGGCGCTGTACACCACTCATTGCAATTGATGATCCTAAACTAATGCTTGCTAAACCTGCAGGTTTAACTGCTGCAACAGGAATGGATGCTTTAACCCATGCAATTGAAGCTTATGTATCTACCGCAGCAAACCCAATTACCGATGCTTGTGCAGAAAAAGCAATTACCATGATTAGCGAATGGCTTAGTCCAGCAGTAGCAAATGGCGATAACCTTGAAGCACGTGATGCAATGAGCTATGCACAATATCTTGCAGGTATGGCATTTAATAATGCATCTTTAGGTTATGTTCATGCAATGGCACATCAACTTGGTGGATTCTACAATTTGCCGCACGGTGTTTGTAATGCCATTTTATTACCGCACGTTTGTGAATTTAACTTAATTGCTTGCCCAGATCGTTATGCGAAAATTGCTCAATTGATGGGTGTGAACACAGAAGGATTAACTGTAACTGAAGCGGCTTATGAAGCAATTGGTGCAATTCGTCAGCTTTCATCTTCAATTGGCATTCCGTCAGGTTTAGCAGAGTTAAATGTTAAAGAAGAAGATTTAGCTGTTATGGCTGAAAATGCTCAAAAAGATGCGTGTATGTTAACAAATCCACGTAAAGCAAATCATGCACAAGTTGTTGATATATTCAGAAATGCAATGTGATTTTTTAATTAAGAAATTGCTTAGTATTTAATTTATATTTCATTTGTCCTGTTTTATTTCATTGTCATAAAGAAGATTATTTCTGTGATGATTGGAGTAAAGCAGGGCTTTTGCATTAAAGCGATATAATATTTATGAGCACATATCATCTTTAATTGAGTAATTACATTTTTTCATTCATTTAACTAAAAACAATAAATACTGAATTTTCAATATTCTAAATATTTTTATATTTTAGATATTTATGATGAATAGGATGTGTTTTGGGTATTAATTCAATTAAACGCTCTACAGCATCAATTGCTTCTGGGAAATGTGCGACATGCTTTAAAAGTACATCAGTTTCATTGGCTTTAAAAATTGCATCGCTTAAACGTGATTCTAAACAATCTCGCCAAGCACACAAAAATGGGCTTTCGGTTTTAGCAAGAAACACGCCTGTACAAAGCTTCAAAGCGGAATCGACATAGCCTGCATCTAAAGACTGTTCTGTAAGTAAGAAATCTGCTTCTACATGCGCCAATAGGCGATAGGGTCTAGAACCCAACATACCTCCGAGTACATCACGTAATTGAGACATTTCAGCTTTTAACGTTCCCATACTTACTTTACGTTCGCCGTATAATGCTTGATGTAAAGTATCTAAACTTAGACCTTGAGGACATAAAGCTAAAATTGTTAAAATTTCAATTTGACGTGGCGTTAAAACTAAAACTCGACCATTAAAAAGAACCTGCGGAACTGAAAAAGCGCGAATAAATAAAGTTTGTTTTTGATATTCCAATAAAGCTGATTGAATAATTGTGGCACAACGTTCAGCAGCTAGTAGGGCTAAACTATTATGTTTTTGCCATGTTGTAGAAAGGTCAATAACACCTAAAATTTGTTTTGAATAGGGATCAATAATTGGGGCTGCATAACACACCCAATCATGAATTGAAGGCATATAGTGTTCGCTAGAAAATACACAGCTCGATTGTTGTGTTTTAAGACTAAGTGCTAAAGCATTTGTACCCACTAATTCTTCACGCCATTGTCCACCTTCAATAAAATGCACACTTTCGGCAGCACTTCTCATTTGTGGGCTAGAAGCAGACCAAATAATGGTACTTCCAATATCGCCAACAGCTAAAACCATTGAAGACTGTTCGGCAATATGCTTTAAATTTTCAGCACAATGTTCCAAAGCACGAGTTAAGGTTAAGGAAGATGTATCAGTTTTTTCATCTTTTAGTGGTGCAGCCAAACGATCTTTGGGGATTTTTGCATGAGATGAGCGTTGCCAAGAACTTAATATACTTTCTTCCAGTTGCTCAGCATGATTAGGAGATAAACTATTGTTTTCTCTTAATCGATCAATATTATGTCTTTTTTGTATTAACTCTTGTTTGGTCATCTGTCCTTGTTCTCATAAAAAATTCTAATTCGCATCCACTCTCATGATTATTTTTATGTAGATATTACAAAATTTATAGAGCTTAAAGCTCCAACCTTTTTCCAACCTTATCTATGTTATCTTAATTAAATAAGGTAAAAGTGTACCTTATACCAAAGCTGTAGAAGTGGCTTAATAATAGTAAATAAGTAAAGGAAATACATATGCGCTACATCGACCCTAATCAACCTGGTTCAAAAGTTAATTTTAAAAGCCAATATGAGAACTTTATTGGTGGACAATGGCGAGCTCCTGTAAAAGGAGAATATTTTGATAATATTTCTCCAGTAGATGGAAAAGTGTTTACTAAAGTACCACGTTCTAGTGTTGAAGATATTGAACTCGCACTTGATGCGGCACATAAAGCTAAAGCTCAATGGAATAAATCTTCTCCAACCACTCGTTCTAATTTACTTTTAAAAATTGCAGACCGTTTAGAAGAAAACTTAGAATTACTTGCTGTTGCTGAAACTTGGGACAACGGTAAGCCAATTCGTGAAACGCTTGCTGCCGATATTCCATTGGCAATTGATCATTTCCGCTATTTTGCAGGCTGTATTCGTGCGCAAGAAGGTGGAATTTCTGAAATTGATGAAGATACCATTGCGTACCATTTCCATGAGCCTTTAGGTGTTGTTGGGCAAATTATTCCATGGAATTTCCCAATTCTAATGGCGACTTGGAAGCTTGCTCCAGCACTTGCAGCAGGTAACTGTATTGTACTTAAACCCGCAGAACAAACGCCTGTTAGTATTTTAGTTTTAGTCGAACTTATTCAAGATTTATTACCTGAAGGGGTTCTAAACATTGTAAATGGTTATGGCGTTGAAGTTGGTCGTCCATTAGCAACAAGCCCTCGTATTGCAAAAGTTGCCTTTACAGGTTCAACTGCTGTAGGTCAGCAGATCATGCAATATGCGACAGAAAATATTATTCCAGTAACACTTGAATTAGGTGGAAAATCACCAAATATTTTCTTTGAAGATGTAATGGCGCAACAAGATGATTACCTAGAAAAAGCGCTTGAAGGCTTTACAATGTTTGCCCTTAACCAAGGTGAAATTTGTACTTGTCCATCTCGTGCATTAGTACAAGAGAGCATTGCAGATCAGTTCTTAGAATTGGCTGTTGAGCGTGTTAAACGTATTAAAACAGGTCATCCATTAGATACTACAACAATGATTGGTGCACAGGCATCGCAAGAACAACAAGACAAAATTTTGGGTTGTATTGCGACAGGACGTTCTGAAGGCGCACAATTATTAACAGGTGGTAATGAGCGACATGATGTTGGTCAAGGTTTCTATATTGAGCCAACAATTTTAAAAGGTACAAATAACATGCGTACTTTCCAAGAAGAAATTTTTGGTCCAGTACTTGCGGTAACAACGTTTAAAGACTTTGATGATGCAATTAAAATTGCCAATGATACGATTTATGGTTTAGGAGCAGGAGTGTGGTCACGTTCTGCACATACGTCTTACCGTGCGGGTCGTGCAATTGAAGCTGGTCGAGTATGGACAAACTGTTACCATCTTTATCCTGCGCATGCTGCTTTCGGTGGCTATAAAAAATCAGGTATTGGTCGTGAAAACCATAAGATGATGCTCGATCATTATCAACAAACTAAAAACCTATTAGTAAGTTACTCTACTAAGCCGATGGGTTTCTTCTAATCTGAATAATTGATGTAATTTAAAGCGAACTTCGGTTCGCTTTTTTAATGACGAGGAGTTATGGGCCGTAGAAGTTATTCATTCACTCTGTTTATTAATTTCATCATTAATCCAGTGTAAAAAATGATTCATTTTATTAATATTCTCATGCGTGCGAGGATAAACTAAATGATGTGCGGATATAGGGATAGATAAATCGTCTGGAAATACTTTTACTAACTTGCCAGTTTCTAAATAATTTTGTGTAAGAAGATTACTTTCAAGAACAAAACCTAATCCATTTGTTGCTGCTTCTAATGACATATAAGAACGATCAAAGCTAAAAGCATAAGGTATCTCAGGAATACTCAATCCTTGATGAGCAAACCATTGAGGCCAAGTTATTAATGTTGATCTAGATAAAATTAACTCACTTTTCAATAAATCTTTTGGTGTAATTGCTGGACTGCGTTTAAGTAGTTTTGGTGAGGCAAGAACTTCTAATTTTTCACTTCTAATGGTTCTAATTTCAACGCCTGTCCAGTTAGGAGTTCCATGGCGTATATCGATATCTATTTTATCTCTTGTAAAATGAAGGGTTTCATAAGAGCAAGATAAGTTTACTTGAATTTGTGGAAATTTCTCTTTAAATGATTCCAGTCGTGGGAGTAGCCAAAGTAATCCAAAACTTGGAGAAGAATGAATATATAAACTATCTTTTGGACTTTTCTCGGCAGCTTTTTCTGTAGCTAATGTAAGACTATGCAAAATATTAGTAATATCTTGAAAATATCGCTCACCAGAAGTTGTTAATGTGACGCCTCTCGCTCCACGAATAAACAGATTTTGCCCAATTAATTGTTCTAATTTCGCAATCTGATGGCTAACAGCCGATGGCGTAAGATTCAAAATTTCCGCAGCTTTTGCCACATTACCCAAACGAGCTGTTTGTTCAAATGCTTGTAATGTTTTAACTGAAGGGACTTGATTGTAATTTTTTTCAGCATTAATCATAAAAATATCCATATTTCTATTAAATTTGTATTCAAAATATCATAGACATGAATAAAATTCATGTCTTGTTGAATTCAACTTTATTGCTCCAAGTCTTATAAAAAGAGACTCTAGATATGAACTAAATAAAGTAACTCTAGGGGAAGTTAAAAATGTTACTACAAGGGAAGGTAGCGTTAATTACAGGTGCAGCATCAGAGCGCGGTATTGGTCGAGCAACAGCCGAGACTTTTGCGAAGCAAGGTGCAAAAATTATTATTGTCGATTTGGATATTATCCAAAGCCAAAAAGCTGCAAAAGCTCTAGGTGAAGGGCATTTGGGCTTAGCTGCAAATGTTGCAAATGAAGAGCAAGCACATGCAGCAGTTGATCAAGCTCTTCAGCAATATGGAAAAATTGATATCTTAGTAAATAATGCAGGTATAACTCAGCCTGTAAAAACACTTGATATTAAAAGAAATGACTATGACCGAATTTTAGATGTAAGTCTACGTGGCACGCTCATAATGTCTCAAGCAGTTATCCCATCAATGAAGGAACGTGGAGGAGGAAGTATTGTTTGCTTATCTTCAGTTTCAGCACAACGTGGTGGCGGTATTTTTGGTGGTCCACACTATAGTGCTGCAAAAGCAGGTGTTTTGGGATTAGCGAAAGCTATGGCACGAGAATTTGGTTCCGATAATATTCGTGTGAATTCTCTTACTCCGGGGCTTATTCAAACAGATATTACGAGTGGATTAATGAATGATGATAGACGTCATGACATTCTTGCAGGAATCCCATTAGGTCGCTTAGGTCAAGCTCAAGATGTTGCAAATGCTGCATTATTTCTAGCGAGTGACTTATCAACATATCTAACCGGCGTAACACTAGATGTAAATGGCGGAATGCTTATTCATTAAAAACTATATTATTGAATAATAAATAGAATTAAGACTACAAGAGGATATTGTAGTCTTAGATAAAGGGACTCATTAAATGGATACTATACTTTCATCTGATACAGATACTATTCGTAAATCTGCATATCGGAAAATTGCATTTAGGCTAATGCCATTTTTAATGCTTTGTTATTTCTGTGCTTACTTAGACCGAGTAAATGTTGGTTTTGCCAAGCTTCAAATGATGAGTGATTTACAGTTTAGTGAAGCTGTATATGGTTTAGGTGCCGGCATCTTCTTTTTAGGATATTTTTTATTTGAAGTACCTAGCAATATTGTTCTTCATAAGGTTGGAGCTCGCCGTTGGATTGCTCGAATTATGATTACATGGGGTATTTTGTCAGGTTGTTTCGCTTTTGTAGAAACAGAATGGCAATTTTATACTTTACGTTTTTTACTAGGTGTTGCTGAGGCTGGTTTAGCGCCTGGTTTACTGCTTTATCTTACATATTGGTTTCCATCTTATCGTCGTGCTCGTATGACTGTATTGTGGTTCATCGCAATTCCAATTTCAGGAATGATTGGTGGTCCATTATCAGGTTTAATCATGGATCAAATGAATAATGTTCAAGGATGGCATGGTTGGCAATGGATGTTTGTACTTGAGGCATTACCTACAGTCATAGTTGGTTTCTTTGTATTGGCTGTATTAAAAGATTCTGTTCAAGATGCACATTGGTTAACAAGTGCTGAGAAAAATTTAGTTCAGCGTGAAATTGCACAAGATAATGAGCAAAAAGAAGGGCATAACGGAATTAAAGATTTCATCCGAGATAAGCGCTTATGGTTATTAGCATGTATTTATTTCTGTGTCGTAATGGGGCAATACGCGATAACGTTCTGGCTTCCAACTTTAGTTCGAAACTCAGGTATTAGTGATAATTGGCATATTGGCTTATTAACAAGCTTACCTTATATGTGTGCAATTGTTGTAATGCTATTGGCCGGTCGCAGCGGAGATCATTTTAGAGAGCGTCGTTGGCACTTAGTTATACCCATGTGTGCTGGTGCTGCTGCACTTACTTTAGCAACATTATTTGCCTCAAATTTAACGTTATCACTCATCTTCTTATGCATAGCTGCTTCAGGTGTTCTTGCTGCATCTTCATTATTTTGGATGTTACCAACTAATTTTTTAGGTGGTGTTTCTGCCGCAGCAGGCATTGCAGGTATTAATAGTTTTGCTAACCTCGCAGGATTTTGTTCACCATTCTTAATTGGTTGGATTACAACAAATACAGGCTCAAATGCTATTGGAATGTTCTTAATTACAGCAGTTTTACTGATCGGTGCGACCTTAGTGCTACGTGTTCCGGCAAAACTTGTTAATCGCTAATAAGAGAAAATATCATGTTAAAAATTAATAGATTGCATCAAATTACCGAGTTAAAACAACGTGCTTACAATATTCGTCAACATGCTTTACGTATGGGGCAAGTACAAGGCCAAGGGTACGTAGGCCAAGCGCTAGGTGCAGCAGATTTACTTGCCGTTTCTTATTTCCATGCAATGAAATATCAGCCAGAAAACCCAGAGTGGGAAGGGCGTGACCGATTTTATCTTTCTATTGGTCATTATGCGATTGCATTATATGCAGCCCTCATTGAAGCAAACGTTATTCCTTTGGAAGAGTTAGAAACATACGGATCTGACGACAGTCGATTACCAATGTCAGGAATGGCGTCATATACACCTGGTATGGAAATTACAGGTGGATCTTTAGGTCATGGTTTAGGAATTGCAGTTGGAGCATGTTTGGGTTTAAAACAGAAAAACTCAAATGCCTTTGTTTATAATTTATTGTCAGATGGTGAGTTAAATGAAGGATCTACATGGGAAGCAGTGATGTCTGCATCACATTGGAAGTTAGATAATTTAATTGCGATTATTGATGTTAATAATCAACAAGCAGATGGACATTCTAGCGACATTCTTGCTTTTGAACCAATTGTAGATCGTTGGGAATCATTCGGTTGGTATACCCAAAGAGTTGATGGTAATGAGGTTGAGGATTTGCTAGAAGCATTTGATAATGCAAGAAATCACAAAGGAAAGAACCCAAGAGTAATTATTTGTGACACCAAAATGGGGAAAGGCGTTTCATTTTTAGAAAGCCGTGAAAAAACACATTTCATTCGTGTAGATGAACATGAATGGGATGAAGCTTTAAATATTCTAACCCACTATGGTAAATAAGGAGAGCACAAGTGAGTACAGTAGAAAATTTACCTAAGAAAAAACTTACAACTTCAGCAATGATTGCGTCAATTGCTAATGAAGGACAACCCACAAAATCTGCACCGTTTGGACATGCATTAAATGCTTTAGCAAAAGAGAATTCTAGTGTGGTTGGTTTATCTGCAGATTTATCTAAATATACGGATTTACATATCTTTGCAAAAGAAAATCCAAATAAATTTTTCCAAATGGGTATGGCTGAACAGCTTTTAATGAGTGCAGCAGCTGGATTGGCACGAGAAGGATTTATTCCTTTTGCAACAACTTATGCCGTATTTGCATCTCGTCGTGCTTATGACTTTATCTGTATGGCAATTGCAGAAGATAACCTTAATGTCAAAATTGTAGCGGCTCTTCCAGGCTTGACTACAGGATATGGTCCAAGTCATCAAGCTACAGACGATATTGCAATTTTCAGAGCAATGCCAAATCTTATGATTATTGATCCATGTGATGCATTAGAGATTGAACAGGTGATACCTCAGATTGCGGCTCATCAAGGGCCAGTTTATATGCGTCTTTTACGAGGTCAAGTTCCACTCGTGTTAGATAAATATAATTACCAGTTTAAACTTGGTAAAGCTCAAGTTATTAAACCAGGCAAGGATATTTTAATTATCTCGACAGGATTGTTAACTATGCGAGCTCTAGAGGCTGCGGAGGAACTTGAAAAAGAAGGCATTGAAGTTTCAGTTTTGCATGTACCAACAATAAAACCTTTAGATGAGAAAACAATTTTAAATGAGGTTTCTAAAGGTGGACGACCAGTTCTTAGCGCTGAAAATCACTCTGTAATTGGTGGTTTAGGAGAAGCTGTTGGAACGCTTCTTTTAAGAAATGGCTTACATCCACAGTTTGATATGATTGGTTTACCTGATGCATTTTTGGATGCGGGTGCTTTACCAACATTGCATGATCGATATGGAATTTCAACAGAAGCAGTCAAGGATAAAATTAAGAAACACTTAAAATCTTAAAATTAGTTCATCGCTAAATTAAGCATAATGTTATTAACATTATGCTTAATTTTACACAAATAGCCATTTTATTTAAGTTCAATATAGCTGCTAAATTTTGATTGTTAAGATTTCTGTTTGGCTTTTTGGCGTAAAACATACAAATATAAGTTTTCTACTTTTTCACGTGCCCATGGTGTAGTGCGCAAGAATCGCAATGATGATTTAACACTTGGATCTATACAAAAACATCTAATTTCAATTTTATGACTTAAACCTTCAAAACCTCCGTAGTAATCCAGCAATTCATCCAAAATATCAGCAAGCTTTTTGCCGTGTAACGGGTCATTGGAAGAGTTCATAACAGATCAACATTTTCAGGGAGGTCATCATTATAACCTGAGCGAACTGAAATACGAGAGCGTTAAAGTTTAAACGTAATTAAGATGGAAAATAACAGATTATCTTTTGGCTAACATTTTTTATAAATATCTATTCGTTAAATTCTAATAATTAGGTGATCATTATAAATAGTATGTGAATAGGCAATTTACATAATATTCAATTTAACATAATATACATTATACGAAATGTTTTTGTAAGCCCAAAATAGAAATGTCCGGTTTCTCCAAAGTAAAAATGTCCGCTTTTAGAATATGCACTTTTGCGATTATTGAAGCGGACGGTTTGATATGTTGGTGTCTATGTCGGATAAAGAACTTAAACGATTGTCGGTCTTGCAGGAAATCTGCGATCAACGCATAACTCAATCCCAGGCTGCTCAGCTACTTCATATTTCAGAACGTCAGATCAGACGCTTACTGCAGAAATACAAAGCTCAAGGCCCAGCTGCATTAGCCCATGCTGGTCGTGGCCAAACCAGCAACTGCAAACTTCCTGAAGAACTCAGACTCAAGTGCCTCAATATTGTTTCGGATCAACTCCATGGTTTCGGACCCACTTTAGCGCATGAAAAGCTCACTACCGTTCATGGATTCGATCTTTCAGTGGAAACCCTGCGTTGCTGGATGATTGCAGCCGATTTATGGATTCCTCGCTCCAAGCGCCTGAAACGCCCATATCAGCCTCGATATAACCGAGATTGTTATGGTGAACTGGTACAAATCGATGGCTCACACCATGACTGGTTTGAAGGAAGAGCCGCTAAATGCTGTCTGCTAGTCTTTATCGATGATGCCACAGGCAAATTGCAGCATTTACGCTTCTGTGAATCAGAATCAGCCTTTGACTATATGATTTCGACACGCTTGTATGTTGAACAGCATGGTAAGCCTTTAGCGTTTTACAGCGACAAACATTCAGTCTTTAGGGTGAATCAAAGCAGCAAGAAAGACAGCAAGATTACCCAGTTTGGACGCGTACTCAGTACCCTCAATATCGATATCATCTTCGCTAACTCACCCCAGGCCAAAGGTCGCGTAGAACGTGCCAACAGAACCCTTCAGGACCGTCTGATCAAGGAAATGCGCCTGGAGGGTATCAATTCGATTGCAGATGCGAATAAGTGGTTACCCTACTTTATCGAGCAGTTTAATCGTAAATTTGCCAAGATGGCTTTTAATCCCAAGGATCTACACCGGACTGTCACTGAAACAGCTGAGGAATTAGATGATGTTTTTACCTGGCGTGAACCCCGTAGAGTCACGAATAGCTTGACCATTACTTATGATAAATGCGTATATCTCCTGGAGAATACAGAGGAAAATCAGAGGCTAATCGGTAAATATCTTGAATTTCTGGAATACCCTGATGGTACGGTAGCGATTGAGCATCAAGGTCGGAAGATCAATTACAGCATCTTCGATAAGTTAAGTCAGCTCAACCAGCGAGAGATCGTTGAGAATAAACGTTTGGGTTCAGTCTTGGCTCATATCCAGCAACAGCATGAAGAATTGGAACAGCAAAACAAACGTAATCGTTCTCAAAAGATGCCACGTAGACGTGCACAGAAAACAGCAATCAAAGAACGAAATCTGAATCCTGTGCTTGACTTGGAAAGTCCTGTATAGGACATTTCTATTTGGTTATTAGGTAGGACATTTCTACTTGGGAATAACAGTTTTTGTTAGAACCCATTTAATGTTTTTGTTAGAACCCATTTAAAGTGTCTATATTCTCACCAATAAAAATGTCTGGTTTATGATGGTTTTTATCACCATGGACTGGATATAAAATATAGATGCTGATCACTATGTCTGACAAAGAAATTCAACGTCTTGCAGTTCTGCAAGACGTTCGAGATCATCGTATTACCCAAGTCCGTGCTGCTGAAATCCTGAATCTTTCCACCCGTCAAATTACCCGGTTATTGCAGAAGCTCAATCAAGATGGTGTTTCAGGCATGACGCATGCCAGTCGTGGTCAACCGGGCCATCATCGCCATGACGATTTATTAAAATCGCAATGTCTTTCCATTATTTCTGAACATCTGCTGGGCTTTGGACCTACCTTGGCGCATGAGAAGCTCAGCAGCATGTTTGACCTGAATATCCCGGTAGAAACGGTTCGGCGCTGGATGACTGCAAATGACCTTTGGATTCCGCGATCCAAACGTCTAAAACGCCCATACCAGCCACGCTATAACCGTGATTGCTTCGGTGAGCTGATCCAGATTGATGGCTCATATCATGACTGGTTTGAAGGAAGAGCCACCAAATGCTGTTTGCTGGTTTATATCGATGATGCTACCGGCAAGCTGTTGCATCTACGCTTTTGTGAGGCTGAAACGACCTTTGACTATATGCTTTCAACCCGAGCCTACATTGAGCAATACGGCAAGCCCTTGGCCTTTTATAGCGATAAACACTCGGTATTTAGAGTCAACCAGAAATCCAGGCAAGACAGCCAGATCACGCAATTTGGGCGGATTCTGAATGAGTTAAACATTGATATTATCTTCGCCAATTCACCCCAGGCCAAAGGTCGCGTAGAGCGAGCGAATAGAACCCTTCAGGACCGTTTGATCAAGGAGATGCGCCTGGAAGGCATCTGTTCGATTGCAGAAGCAAATGCCTGGTTGCCCTGCTTTATTGAGCAGTTCAATCAGAAGTTCGCCAAATGTGCGCGAAACTCAAAGAACCTGCATCGACCATTAACCGAATCTGATCTTGAACTGGATGATATTTTTACCTGGCAGGAACCGCGTAAGGTCACCAAGAACCTGACGATTACCTATGACAAATGTATTTATCTGCTTGAACCGACAGAGCTGAATCATAAGCTTGCTGGGCAATACGTTTCATTTCTGGAGTATCCGGATGGCACTGTGGCCCTCATGCATGAAGGACGAAAGCTCAACTACAGCATCTTCAATAAATTGGCTGGGCTGCAGCAAAATGAGATTGTTGAGAATAAACGGTTAGGTTCAGTCCTGGCGCATATCCAGCAACAACATGAAGAATTGGAGAAGCAGAATAAACGTTCCCGTGCCAAGAAAAGTATGCCGAGCCGTAAAGCTCAGAAAGCTGTTATTGGACAAAGAAATTTAAATCCTGTGCTTGACTCTTGTGGTTAAAAACAGGACATTTAAAATGGTTTATCGCATAGACATTTTAATTGGTGAATAACAGTTTAATGCTTTAAAAAATGCACCTATATATGTAGCTCTAGATGCATTTATAAATGAATAGATTAAATAAAACTTTGAATGTGTTCTAACACTTCATTTGTTTTTTCAGCATGTAACCAATGACCAGCACCATTTACCGTAACAATAGTTGCATTTGGAAATTGTGAATAGACAGCTTGTTGCTGTGCTTCTTGCGCTAAATATGGTGAAACGCCACCACGAATGAAAATTGCAGGAACTTCGCTACGTACAGTATCCCAAGCTAAAATATTTGAGTAATTATCATAAAGCGCTTTTACGTTAAACAACCAATGACCTTTACTAAATGATTTCATTAAAAATTGAATGACCATTTCTTCTTTTAAATGATTACGCATAATAGCTAATGCTTCTTGGCGAGATTCAATCTGAGCGTTTTCTACAGCAAATAATGCTTCAAAAATTTTATCATGATTACGCTGTGTAGCAGCATAAGGCGCCATATCAAGCACAATAAGCTTTTCTAAACGATTCTGTGCAATCTCAGCCAATTTCATGGAAATTTTTCCACCCATTGAGTGACCAACTACAATAAAGTTTTGAATATTTAAATGATCTAATGTTTCTAGTACATCTTGCGCCATTAAAGGATAGTTAATTTCACTAGAATGTTCAGATTTTCCATGATTACGAACATCAATTTGAACAACATGATGCGTTTGGGTAAATGCCCTTGCCAGCATACCTAAATTACTTAAACTACCAAATAAACCATGTATAAATACAATGGTTTGGGCATCACTAAAATTTGGGTTTTTATTGAATTCATGATGAAGAATCATATAAGTATTTGGTCTTTGATTTTTGAGATTATTTATTATAGGTGATATTTAAATTTTGAAGAAAATAAAATTTTGCTTAGGCTATTTTATTATATTATTTTTTAGACTTTTCAATCAAACCTTACTAACGCTTTATTGTGAATGTTCATTACCATTCAAACAGTTATAAAAGCATATTTTCAGAATTCGTAGCAATAAAAAGAACTATGTTTGCAAATGCAAAGCCTAGTTTTAGTGCCTAACTAGCAATACTTTGAGTGATTCATTAATCTTTATTTAATCTATTTACGTTTAATGACACATGGTTTTATCTTTGAAAAATGCTTTTAAGGCCACCCTCTTTCAAACAAAGAAATTGTTAAAATCCCATCAAAATTGCTTAGGCTATTTAGAGAAATAGAGATATTAACAGCGTTTTATTGTTTAGCTATTTTAATGAACTTTGATTTTATAGCGTATATATCCCCGAACATTTTTTAACTTTCATAATTATTGTAAACTTCAAATAAATAAGGCTTATTTTTCAACCTTAAAATAAGCCTCGTTTTAATTAAAAACTGTTCCTGAATTATTAATTAAACATCTAATATATCTGCAAAACTTGCACCTAATACTTTTGCTAAATCCTGAGGGTTTAATCCAATATCTAAGCCGCGTTTACCGCCACTTACATACACTTTATCCAACGATTCTGCCGTTACATCAATAACTGTTTTAAGACGTTTTTTCTGACCGATAGGACTAATTCCACCAACTAAATATCCTGTTAAACGTTCAGCATCTTTAGGGTCTGCCATGTGCAATTTTTTACAACCTAATGCAGTCGCAACTTTCTTTAAATTTAGTTGATGATTCACAGGTAATATAGCAACGAAATAGGTTTTATCGTCTGTCACCATTAATGTTTTAAACACCACATGAACATCTAAACCTAACTTTTCAGCTGCTTCTAAACCAAAACTTTTGGCATTCGTATCGTGTTCATATTCATGAATGCTGTATTCAATTTTATTCGATTTTAAAATTTTACATGCAGGTGTCATTGGTCTTTCAATTAGAAATCATGAGGAATTAATTATAAGCTTTTTAAGTAGTCTTGTTAATTTCTAAAGCCTTAATTTAAATCAATTCCTGTAAACAAACTCTATAAAATCGTTGCGAATATATGCTTGACGCTAAACATAAGCTTTACTTATATTTGTACGCAATATTTGGCTGAGTTGGTTTGAATTTTGTTTACTTTTAAAAGCGTTAATTTCTTTCGTAAAATAACAAAATCTGATGTTTTAAAAATTGTAGGGGTTTCTTTAGCTGCAATTTCTTTTACAGGATGTTCATCACTAGGAATGGGTTCTGTAGAAAAACGTGCTACAAAATTATCTGCGGGAATTCAACGTGCGTATTCTGTAAATCCAACCACAGCAAATCGAGTTTCACCTATTATTGTGGCAACTGCTGACCGTTATGATATGGATCCCCTGCTTATTGCGGCACTTATTCGCCAAGAATCATCTTATAGACCAACTGTTGTTTCAAATGCAACAGCAGTTGGCTTAACACAAGTCATTCCACGTTATTGGCAAAATATTTGCCCTGGCGATTTATTTGATGAAGCTGCCAATGTAAATTGTGGTACCTATGTTTTGAAAAAGTATGAAGCATCTGCAGGTAGCATGCCAAAAGCTTTGGCCTATTATAACGTTGGCCCAACGGGTTATAACACCAATCGTAAAATGAAAAAACAAGGTAAACGCTACGCTAAACAAGTGAAACAGCATAGAAAAGATTTAAAACATGCACTTTAATTTAGTGTCGTTTTAAACAAAAAAAGGATGCATTTAAGCATCCTTTTTTTTAATGGTGAATTCATTAGTTTTAACGAATAAGACCTTGTGGTTGTAAAATAATAATAGCTGCGCCAGTAATTACAACCAGACCACCCATAATATCCCAACGGCTTAAACTGACATGATCGACATATTTAAGCCATATTAATGCTGTGAAAATATAGATTCCGCCATAAGCTGCATAAATACGACCAGATGCAGCAGGATGTAAAGTTAATAACCACACAAACACGGCGAGACTAATTGCAGTAGGAATCCACAACCAATGGCTTTTTCCTTGATTTAAAATTAAATACGGGAAATAACATCCTAATATTTCTGCAATAGCCGTAATAAAGAACAAAAAGAATGTCGTGATTATTTTTGTGATTTGAAAATCCATACATATACCTCACAACATTTACTTTTATTGGGTTCAATAAAAATAACCCGTGCTTGCACGAGTTATTTTTCTTAATTTAAAACTGTATTAAGCAGGTTCAGCTGTTTGATCTTCAAAAACTGCGAGTTTCAAGCCTACAGCTTTACCTTTTTCTTTTTTCACAGTTACGGCAACATTACCGCCATTTTCAGCCAATTCACCAAACAAAATCATTTCAGCTAAGGGCTTTTTCAAATGTTCTTGAATTAAACGCTGCATTGGTCTTGCACCCATTAAACGATCGTAACCATTTTCTGCAAGCCATGCACGCGCTGCTTTACCCACTTCAAGAATCACTTTTTTATCATCAAGTTGCGCTTGAAGCTCTGTTAGGAATTTATCAACTACATTTTCAATAACAGTCGTTGGCAAGGCTTTAAATTGAATCACACTGTCTAAACGGTTACGGAATTCAGGCGAAAATGCTTTTTTCATTGCATCCTGATTGTCATTGCTGTTGTCTTGTTCCATGAAACCAATATTAGTACGTGAAATGCTTTCTGCACCAATATTCGTTGTTAAAACAATAACCACATTACGGAAATCTGACTTACGACCGTTATTATCGGTTAATGAGCCATGATCCATAATTTGCAACAACAGATTAAACACATCAGGATGTGCTTTCTCAATTTCATCTAGCAATAAAACACAATGCGGATTTTTATGAATTGCATCAGTCAGCAAACCACCCTGGTCAAATCCTACATAACCAGGAGGCGCACCAATTAAACGTGATACTGCATGACGTTCCATGTATTCCGACATATCGAAACGGACAAGCTCTACACCTAGCTGTTTAGCCAGTTGTTTAGTCACTTCGGTTTTACCAACACCTGTCGGACCTGCAAATACAAAACTACCAACAGGCTTATCTGGTGCTTTTAAGCCTGCACGCGACAGTTTAATTGCAGAAGCTAATGCGACAATTGCATCATCTTGACCAAATACAACACGTTTAAGATCACGCTCAAGATTCGCAAGCACAGTCTTATCATCTTTAGATACTGTTTTTGCAGGAATTCGTGCAATTTTAGACACAATATCTTCAACGTTTTCAACTGTAATTAATGTGCCGTCTTGTTCTGCTTTTAAACGGCGCTGTGCACCGGCTTCATCAATCACATCAATTGCTTTATCTGGCAAGAAACGATCATTAATGAATTTAGCTGAAAGTTCTACTGCTGTAACAATCGCTTTATCGTCGTATTTCACATGATGAAACTCTTCAAACTTAGATTTCAAGCCACGTAAAATATCAATCGTTTCTGAAATAGAAGGTTCATTTACATCAATCTTTTGGAAACGACGTGATAATGCATGATCTTTTTCGAATACTTGGCGATATTCTTGGAACGTTGTAGATCCAATGCAACGTAAAGTACCATTTGAAAGCGCAGGTTTAATTAAGTTTGATGCATCCATTGTGCTGCCCATACTCGAGCCTGCCCCAATAATCATGTGAATTTCATCAATAAACAAAATTGCTTCTGGTTTTTTCTTTAAAACATTTAAAAGTTGCTTTAAACGCTTTTCAAAATCACCACGGTATTTTGTTCCTGCAACCAATGCACCAATATCTAAACTATAAACTTCAGCATTTGCTAAAGGCTTAGGTGCTTTACCATTCACAATTAACCAAGCCAAACCTTCAGCAATTGATGTTTTACCAACACCAGGATCACCTACCAATAAAGGATTGTTTTTACGGCGACGACATAAAATTTGCGCTGCGCGTTCAATTTCCTTTTCACGGCCAATTAAAGGATCGGTTTTACCTTTCTGTGCTTCAGCATTTAGGTTAAGTGTATATAGCTCTAAAGGCCCTGCATTAGAAGATGATAGTTGCTCACCATCAACATCTTCAACTTCTTCCTCTGTATGCTCTTCTTGCTTGTGTGCACCATGAGAAAGATATTGCGTTAATGTAAGGCGATTAATTTGATGACGTTTTAATAAATATACCGCAAATGTATCTCGCTCTGAGTACATCGCAACTAGAACATCTGCACCTTCAACCGTGCGATCTCCGCCACTTGATTGAACGTGGAAAATTGCACGTTGTAAAATACGGTCAAAACTTTCTGTAGGATGTGGTGCTAAATCGCTATCTTCAGGCAATTTAGGTGTATTTTGTTCTGCAAATTCTTCTAATTCTTTACGCAGTCCAATAATATCTGCGCCACATGCTTTTAAAGCATTAACCGCAGAGTCGTTATCTAATAATGCCAATAACAAATGTTCAACTGTCAGAAACTCATGTCTCTTTTGACGAGCCATGCTAACAGCCAAACGTAATGATACTTCTAGTTGTCGACTTAGCATGTGATCCCCTTAATTTTTAGGCTCTATCTGACAAAGTAAAGGATGACCTTGTGCTCGAGCGTAATTATTGACTTGGTTCGCTTTAGTTTCCGCAATATCTCGTGGATATACGCCAGCAATACCCTTTCCTTCATAATGTACAGTTAGCATTACTTGAGTAGCTTGGTCAAGATTCATTGCAAACTTTTCTTGTAAAATTTCAATAACAAAGTCCATTGGTGTGTAATCGTCATTCAAAAGAACAACAACATACATTGGCGGACGTTTAAATTCGGGCGGTGCAGTCTGTACAACTGTATCGCCTTCTTCTTCATGGTTCTCATCTTGCATATTCGTACGAATATTCAAATGCCAATCGACAAAACCCGACTGAGAAAATCCATTTTTAATTTCAGTCAAACAAATTTGACGTTTTAAATTACTCATATTTAATTCAAATACACACTATTGAGCTGTTGCTTTAACTTGCGGAATTTCAGCAACATTTGTTGAAACTGCATCTACAGGTTTTCCTTTAGTCCAACTAAAGCGTTTTACAATCGAAGATGAACCTGTAACACGTACTTCAATAAATTGTGGCGTGAAGCCTTTAGGCATAGTCCATCGCCCTGTTAAGCGTTGAAAATCATGAAAATCAAAACTTGAACTTTCCATTGGCAACACAAGCACTTCAGAACCTTGAATTAAGCGAAGTTCTACAACACCTGACGCTTTCGTTCTAATTGGGCTTACTTGTACCAAATCAATTTGATATTCATAAGAACGATCGGCTAATGGCTTAACACCCAAGTTTTGAACAGTTAGGCTTAATCCACCACGCTGTCTAAGCACTTCACGGTAAATAGTTAACATACCGTCAGTTTGAATTTTATCTGCATTCGCTTGTGTAACTTGGGCAAATAAATCATTTGAATTGCTAATTGCAACATCACGCTCTTGAACTGCAGCGTTTAGAGATTTATTTAAAGCTTCTAAACGTTCTTTCTGCACACCTACAACTTCTACAAGCTGCTGTGCATCAGCATCATAACCAGCAACTGTTATACCCTGACGATGACCAACGCTATAACCTAATAAACCACTACCTAAAATCAGAACAGCTGCACCCACTACAATTGGCATATTGCCGTGTAAATAGAGCTTTTTTGACTTTATTTGTTTTTCTTTAGTCTCAGATTCAATGTTGCTCATCGCCATCTCTTTTAAATATTTTTTCAAAACACAGATTTAATTCGAAAAAATACCATCTGTGTAGTTGAAATGCGTTACTTATGGTAATAAACCGATAACGTCTAAACCTGCATTTTCTGCAAAGTTAAACATTAAATTCATGTTTTGAACTGCTTGACCTGCAGCACCTTTTACCAAGTTATCTTGTACAACCAAAATCACAAGCTTTTGTGGCTGTGGTTTATATAGCGCAATACGTAACTGATTTGCACCCCGTACAGAACGAGTTTCAGGTGAACTTCCCGCAGGCATTACATCTACAAACTGTTCATTTGCATAGAACTGCTCATACAAACTTTGTAAGTCTGCAGTTTGCCCTGCTTCTGTTAAGTCAATATAAATTGTACTAAACATTCCGCGAATCATTGGAACAAGGTGCGGAACAAATAAAATATGGTCAAACACGCCTTTTTGACCTGAAATATTTTCTAATGCTTCTACAATTTCAGGATGATGACGGTGACCTGCAACGCCATAAGCTTTAAAGTTATCTGCATTTTCAGAATAAATCATGCCCAAGCTTGCTTTACGTCCTGCACCTGATACACCAGATTTTGCATCAATAATAATACTTTCTGGTTTCACTAATGCTTCAGCAGCTTTTAATACAGGCGCTAAACCTAATTGAACCGTTGTTGGATAACAACCTGGGTTACCAATCACATTCGCTTGTTTAATTTTTTCACGGTTTAATTCAGACAAACCATATGCAGATGCTTTTAATACATCTGGACAAGCATGTTCTAAACCATACCACTTTTCAAATTGCGCTAAATCTTGCAATCTAAAGTCGGCTGCAAGATCAACAACCTTCGTATTTGCTGCAACTAATTCTTCAGCATGTTTCATTGCAACACCATGAGGCGTAGCGAAGAACACAACATCACATTTTTTTAATTCTTGAATGTCTAAATCTGAATATTTTAGATCTGTTTGCCCACGTAAACTTGGGAACATGTCATTTACACGGCGACCAGCTTCAGTTCGAGACGTTAAAACAGCAACTTGCACATTTGGATGACGCAATAAAAGACGTAATAATTCAACGCCTGTATAACCTGTTCCACCAACAATCCCGACAGAAATCACGCTAGTTACCTCAATTTAAATAAATTAATGATATGTTCATTGCTTAGTATGGCAGGGTTTAAAAACTTTCTGAACATTTTTAGTAGAGTTTGTCGATTTTTTAACACTTTTAATAAATTTACACCTAATGAATATGAACAAAGATTCACAAAAAAATTAAACCTAATATTATAAAATTTGTGTATATTATTTCTTGTTCACATAAACAATGAAGAATATCTTGTGAATTTATAAGCATGTTGAAAACTCATGTTCTAAACATAATTTTAAAGACTAAAAATACAAACATATAAGTGATTTTTTATCACTAAGAATTCGAATAGGGTCGAAAATAGTGCGTACACCAATTGTAACTTCAGAATGCGATCAAAATAACTCCAGCGCACCTGTAGCCCTTACACACAGCATTTTCTCAGAAACAAATAAAGCACTGTTAAATCAAATTCCAAATTTTGCTTTTATACTTCACTCAAATAACGTTTATATCAATGAAGATTTTCAACAATACTTAAACCTGCAAACACAAAATATAGAATTACAAGATATTATCGATACAATTCATCCAAATGACATCACAGAATTTAAAGAATTATTAAATACTCCAATAGATGATCCACATAATATTGAACATCAACTTAGAATTATCAATAACATGAATGATGAATATCATTGGTTTCTTGTACTGGCTAAACCTAATTTAACAAGCACTAACACTATTGAATGGTTTGTTAGTCTTGTAGATGTAGAACAGCATTATCAATCTCACCAAAATGTTTTAACTAAACTCAAAACTCAAAAAGAAATGAGTAATAAGGTTAAAAATGCCTTACGTATCTCTAATGAAACAGATGAACTAACAGGATTATTAAATAGATACGGTTTAAAAAATAATGCTCAACAGTTTTTCAAAGCAAATAACCATCATAAATATATAAGCCTATTCCTTATTGGATTAGACCACTTTAAAAATATTAATGACACTCAAGGCTATTCCTCTGGTGATTTTATTCTGAAAAGTTTCGCAAAAAGATTAAAAAAAGAATTCAATCACTCAACATTAATCTCTAGATTAGGGAGCGATGAATTTGCTGTCGTTTATTACGATATGCAAAATATTGATGATTTAGATGCCATTGGTAAAAAAATACTAGATCTTATGCATGAGCCATATGACTACAATGGTAAAACACTTAGTAGTAGCATGAGTATTGGTTGTGCTGTCTATCCACAAGATGCAGAGAACTTTTCTAATTTATTACAATGTGCAGATACAGCATTAAGCGACTTAAAAACACGTGGTCGTGGCGGAATTCAATATTTCAATGAAAATTTGTTTAATGTCACGCGTAACAAAGCCATTCAAATTGAAACTGCACGGCGCATTATTCGTGAAAAATTAATTTCACCGTATTACCAACCCAAAGTAGATCTAACAACATTAAAAGTAATTGGATTTGAAGCACTGCTTCGTTGGAAATCTCCTAAAACTCAAGCTTTGTTTACGCCTGAAACTATTGCTGAAGCTTTTGATGATTTTGAGCTTTCCAGCAAAATTAGTGCCGAAATGCAAAATAGAATTTTTGCAGATATTAAAAAATGGCAAAGTTTAGGTAAGAAAATAATTCCTATCGCCATTAATGCATCACCTGTTGAGTTCTTACGAGATAACTACGCAGAAACACTTCTACAACGTATGCAAACTGCAGATATTTCACCTAACCATATCGAAATTGAAATTACGGAACATTTTTTTTCAGATCGTGGCGTTGAATATGTCATTCGTGCATTAAAGAAACTTCAAGATGCTGGTATTAAAATTTCTCTCGATGATTTTGGTACAGGTCATTCTTCTTTAACTCATTTAAGAGATTTACCTGTAAACAGCATTAAAATTGATTACAGCTTTATTGAAAAAATAACAGAGCAAAAAACAATTGCCGCAATTGTTGAAGGTATTGTGAAACTCGGCCCTGTGTTAAATATGAATATTATTGCTGAAGGCATTGAAAATGAAGAACAACTTGAAATGCTTATTAAAATGGGATGTTCTCAAGGACAAGGCTTCTTATTCAAAGATGCTATAACAGCAAAAGAAGTAGAAAACATCTTAGAAAATAGTATGTACTTAAGTAATCCACCAATATGGCACAGGTGTTGTTTTTAATTGTTTTTGGTGTGTTTTAAAATTCATATCATGCTGATGTACTAACTGCCAAAAT
This sequence comes from Acinetobacter portensis, assembly GCF_023158935.1. Taxonomy (GTDB): domain Bacteria; phylum Pseudomonadota; class Gammaproteobacteria; order Pseudomonadales; family Moraxellaceae; genus Acinetobacter; species Acinetobacter faecalis. The sequence goes on along the minus strand of NZ_CP096120.1, from coordinate 1,231,010 downwards.
TGCGCACTATGGTTAAAGTGAACTGTATGCGCTAACTCATGCACACATACATAACGCACAACTTCTTTGCTATAAAGTACCAATGCACTATTCAGCATAATCTTCTGTTGAGCAGAGCAACTTCCCCAACGTGTTTTTGGTTGTCGAATACTACACTCAGTAAATTTAAGTCCTGTATCTAGACTTACATCATGTAAATATATCGGTAACTGTTCTTTTGCATATTCCACAACAAAAGCTTTTAAATACTTTTCAGGTGTACGATCACTGATTTTTAAAATTAAATTTTCAGCATCAAACACAAAATTGTTTTTTTGAGTGCAATATTCAATTCTCACAGGAAAATCTAAATTAAATAAACCAATTTCTGTAGGTAATGTTCTATCTATTTTTATAATTTTATCTTGTTGTGCTTGCCATGTTTTAAGCAACCACGTTTCTGACTGATCTATAAAACTCTGAATTTGTTTTTTTGTGCAGAAAATTGGTGCTGTTAAACGTATACGTGTTGGCTCTACACGCAGTCTTAACCGTGTAGATCGAATATTTCGTGTAATTTGAATTTCAGGTAAGTCGTTGAGCGTCATTTTATCTTTTCTTATTTTAATCCTCCCTAACCCTCTTTTGTAAAAGAAGGGAACAAATCCCTCTTAATAAAGAGGGATTTAGGGAGATTATCGCTTCAAAAAATTAGTATTAAACCGCAGTACGTTCTTCAATACCGTTATCAGTTGCTACAACAGCTACATCTGCTTTATTTAAAGCAAAAATACCATTACATACAACACCCGGAATATCGTTTAACGTCTTTTCAAGCTCTAATGCATTTAAAATGTTTAGGTTATAAACATCTAAAATTACGTTGCCATTATCTGTTACACAGCCTTCACGATATACAGGATCACCACCTAAAGATACGATTTTACGCGCAACAGCAGAACGCGCCATTGGAATCACTTCTACAGGAAGTGGGAATTCACGACTTAATTGTTCAACCCATTTAGAGTCATCTACAATACACACGAATTTTTTAGCAATAGAAGCCACAATTTTTTCACGTGTAAGTGCAGCACCGCCACCTTTTACCATATGCATATGACGATCAATTTCATCTGCGCCATCTACGTAAGCATCTAAACCACCTACGCTATTCATATCTACAACTTCAATACCTATTTTTTTAAGACGTTGTGCTGTTGCTTCAGAACTCGCAACCGCAGCTTCTAATTGAAGTTCAGGTAAAAGATCAATTAAAAAATTAACAGTACTTCCCGTACCAACGCCTAAAATGCCCCCTTTTGGTAAGTGTTTTAAAGCGGCTTTTGCTGCTGCTTGCTTTTTCTCATCTTGGGTTGCATATAGACTCATGACATTACTCAACTATTTTTCACATTTGATGCCGATTTTACAGCCCAAATGTATGGGGTTTTGTTACAATAAGCGCCTATTTTAAACTGTTAGATGGAAAATTAACATGCTGTCTCGTTTGGTTCGACAAATATTACAAGCAACTGTGTACGATGTTGCAATCGAAACCCCACTCGAAGCAGCGCCACGAATTAGTGAAAAGCTAAAAAATAACATTCGCTTTAAACGCGAAGATTTACAACCTGTCTTTTCATTCAAACTACGCGGTGCCTATAACCGTATTAGTCAATTACCGAAATCTCAGTTGGAACGTGGCGTTATTACTGCTTCAGCAGGTAACCATGCTCAAGGCGTGGCATTATCTGGTCAAAAGTTAGGTATTCGCGCCATTATTGTTATGCCAAAAACAACACCAGACATTAAAGTGCAAGCTGTTAAACGCTTAGGTGGTGAAGTTGTATTACATGGTGACTCTTTCGATGTTGCTAACAAATACGCAATTGCACGTGCAGCTGAAGATGGTATGACATTTATTCCACCCTATGACGATGAACTCGTAATGGCTGGACAAGGCACAATTGGTAATGAAATTTTACGTCAATGGCGTGATGTAGATTATGTATTTGTTGCTGTTGGCGGTGGCGGTTTAATTGCAGGTGTTGCTGCTTACTTAGGTGATGTTGCACCACATGTAAAAGTTATTCCTGTTGAATATGATGAGTCTGCTTGTTTAAAAGCAGCACTCGAAACAAATGAGCGTGTAATTTTACCTACAGTTGGTTTATTTGCCGATGGTACGGCTGTTGCACAAATTGGCGAAAAACCATTTGATGTCATTCGTCTACAAAAATCTGATAATTCAGGTCCAATTGTTGAACCAAATGTTGTTTTGGTTAATACAGATGAAATTTGTGCTGCAATTAAAGATACCTATGACGAATGCCGAAGTATTGTAGAACCATCAGGTGCAATGGCTTTAGCAGGTATTAAAAAATACGTGGCTGAACATGGTATTGAAAATAAAAATTTAGTGTCTATTGTTTGCGGTGCAAACATGAACTTTGACCGTTTACGCTATATTGCAGAACGTACAGAACTGGGCGAACGTAAAGAAGCTATTTTTGCAGTTACAATTCCTGAAGAAAAAGGTTCATTCCTTAACTTCTGCCGTGCATTGCAAGGCCGTAACATTACCGAGTTTAACTACCGTGCAAGTCACGCATCTGCTGCACAAGTTTTTGTGGGTATTAGTCTTAAAGCCGGTGAAAAAGAACGCCAAGACATTTATGAAGCATTAAAAGTTAAATTTGATGTAGATGATTTGTCTGATGATGAAGTTGCTAAATTGCATATTCGTTATTTAATTGGCGGTCATGCAGATTTAGAAAATGAACGTTTATTCCGTGTAGAATTCCCTGAACGTCCGGGTGCTTTACTCACTTTCTTAGAACGCCTTGGTCCAACACACAACATTACCCTTTTCCATTACCGTAACCACGGTGCTGCGGAAGGTCGTGTATTGGTTGGTTTAGAAGCTGAAGATGCTCAACAAAACCCAGATGGTTTAATTGAAACATTAGAAAACATCAGTTATCCATACGACGAAATTACAAATAACTTAGGTTATCAACGTTTCTTAAAATAAGTTTTCTCCCTTTAAATAAAAAAGCCTCTATATAGAGGCTTTTTTATTTACTTAATAGCTTCTGCTACATTTATTAAACTTTTAGCAGCAGGTGAAAGTTTTCCATCTCTCACCAGTTCACCTTCCCGAGAACCATCAGATAAAGTTGTCACTCGATAACGAATAGATTTTGCTTCTTTAATTTTAGTAACTGTTGAAACAGGAATAATAAATCCACGAGTACTCATAGGAGTTTTTGTTGCTGCCCCAAATGTAACTTTGGTTTGTGTACTTACAGGCTCATATTCAGTAAAAACACCATCTATATTTAAATGTAGCTTACTAAGATTTGTAATTGAGTTTATAAAGGTAACTTCTGCAACCATAAAATTATAATTTCCTTTAGTTGCAAATCCATTAAAACCAACTCCTGCATTCATCCAACTACTTTTACTCCATGATTGAGAAATCCGACTATTAATAGTAGTAGAACCATCAAACTCACTTACTGTTTGTTTTGCGCTTGCAAGTGAATTTTCATATTTTGTCTGACACCCACTTAGCAATAGAACAGTTAAGCAGATTAATTTAATTTTCAATGTTGTTACCCCTTACACGAAATTTTATGAATATATTTGATCAACTAATTTTTTTAATTCCATATTCACATTATAAGAACGTTATTCATCAATCACCATCATTTCACATCAAATTATAAATAAGCCATTATAGAATCCATGTAGATCTCCATTTGTAACCAAAATTACATTCCGTTGCACAAACATCGTACAAGAGCCACTCAATTGTTACAGAGCGTAATTTTAATATTGTGCTTGAATCAGCAACTTGCAAAAAATGCATAAAAATTCATCTTGGATAGATGATTCTTTTAGGACTGACAAAGGATGGCAAAATGATGAGCCAACTGAATCCCACATTAGTAACATTCATGTTCTATATCGTGGCTATGATTGGTATTGGGCTATATGCCTACAAAGCCACTACAAATTTTGATGACTATATTTTAGGTGGACGAAGCTTAGGTAGCGTAGTAACCGCTTTATCTGCTGGTGCATCCGACATGAGCGGATGGCTATTGATGGGCTTACCAGGTGCAATTTATCTTTCAGGTTTATCTGAAGCATGGATTGCTATTGGTTTGGTTATTGGTGCTTGGCTCAACTGGCTACTTGTTGCTGGACGTCTACGTACACATACAGAGGTTCAAAATAACGCCTTAACCCTCCCAGACTATTTCACTAGTCGTTTTGGCGATACAAAAAAAGTTTTACGCTTAATTTCTGCTGTCGTTATTCTAATTTTCTTCGCGATTTACTGTGCTTCAGGTATGGTTGCAGGCGCGCGATTATTTGAAAGCCTATTTGGCTGGGACTACACAACTGCATTATGGATTGGCGCTATTGCAACAATCAGTTATGTGTGTATTGGTGGTTTCCTTGCAATTAGTTGGACAGATACATTCCAAGCTGGTTTGATGATTTTTGCATTATTACTAGCACCTATCGTAACTTACCTTGCAATTGGCGATCATGCGCAAAGCGTTACGGTCCTTATTGAAAATGCACGTCCACATGCAAATAGCTTAATTGGCGATTTGAGTGTTGTTGCAATTTTATCATCAATGGCTTGGGGCTTAGGCTACTTCGGTCAACCACACATTCTAGTACGCTTCATGGCTGCTGATTCTGTAAAAGTAATTCCTGCGGCTCGCCGTATTGGTATGACTTGGATGATTCTTTGCTTAGGTGGTGCTGTTGCTGTTGGTTATATCGGTATTGCTTATTTCCATGCAAACCCTGCACTTGGTGCATTGGTCGATGCTAACCCTGAAATCGTATTCATGGAAGTGACTAAGGTTCTATTCAATCCTTGGATTGCGGGTATTATCTTAGCTGCAATTTTAGCTGCGGTAATGAGTACGCTTAGCTGTCAGTTACTTGTATGCTCTACAACTTTAACCGAAGATTTATACAAAGGCTTTTTCCGTAAAAATGCATCTCAAAACGAATTGGTTTGGGTTGGTCGTTTAATGGTAATTCTTATTGCAATTATTGCAATTTGCTTAGGTATGAACCCAGAAAGTAAGGTTTTAGGCTTAGTTGCTTATGCTTGGGCTGGTTTTGGTGCTGCATTTGGTCCATTAATTTTACTTTCATTGTTCTGGAAACGTATGACGTTGAATGGCGCAATTGTAGGTATGATTGTTGGTGCTGTAACTGTAATTGCATGGAAAACTTACTTTGCAGATACAGGTCTATACGAAATTGTTCCTGGCTTCATTCTTTCTACAATTTCAATTGTTGTTGTAAGTTTATTAGGCAAAGCACCTTCTAAAGAAGTTGAAGAGCGTTTTGAACGCGCTGAAACACTTTACGCACAAGCGATGGAAGAAATGAAACACGATAAGAAATAATCTTATTTCTTTAAAGTGAAATAGAAAAAGGGGCTAAATGCCCCTTTTTCTTTTGCTAATTTATTGCAATGCATAATTAAACTGCTGCCTTTGGTGGCATTTTTAATTTAATTTGGCTCGATTCTTTAATCACTTCCATAACAGGATAACTACGGGTTTCTTTCACACCTGGTAATTGCCACAAAATTTGACCTGAAATTTTTCGAAACTCTTCCATATTCGTACAGCGAATTTTCACCACAAAATCAAATCCACCACTAATCATGTGGCATTCAACAATTTCAGGATAATGTACAACTGCATCTGAAAAAGCATCTAAAGCATTTGGCGTAGTTTTATCTAGTAATATTTCTACAAATACTACAAAACCACAATTCAATTTGTCTGGATTCAGCCGTGCTTCATAGCCTAATATGTATCCTTCTTTATTTAGCTTTTGCACACGAGCTAAAGCAGCCGTTGGTGATAAATTTACAGCTTCTGCCAATTTAATATTCGAAATTTTTCCATCTTTTTGAAGAATGTCTAAAATCTTAATATCTATACGGTCTAGCGTGGTTGTGTGAGTCGTCATCCGAATAATTCTCTAAAAAACACACAAAATATAGTGAGTTGTTCGTTAAATTTTCTGTAATCATAAATTATATCTGGTTTTTTACCTATTATTTTTTGTAGTCACAGGATGCTGACATGAATATCACTGAAAACGAATTTCAAACTGATAATTCAAAACCTCATTTAGAATATATCTCCCAATTTCGTGAAAAAAATGAGTACGAACAAAAAATCAATGATGCTTGGTGCATTGATGAAAGTGATTGTGTAGAAAACTTACTTGCACATAGTGAAATTTCAGACGAACTTAATGGCAACATTCAAGATTTAGCTTTCCAACTTGCGCATGCTTTACGTGAACGTAAAGGTTCAAATGGCAAAGCTGGTATTGTCCAAGGTCTACTTCAAGAATTCTCTCTTTCTTCTCAAGAAGGCATTGCATTAATGTGTCTTGCAGAAGCATTGTTACGTATTCCAGATACAGCAACACGCGACTTACTTATTCGTGACAAAATCAACCAAGGTAGTTGGAAAGATCATTTAGGTAATAGCAACCTAATGTTCGTAAACGCTGCTGCTTGGGGCTTAATGCTTACAGGCAAGTTGATGGAAACACCAAAACAAAAAAGTTTAAGTAGTGTTTTAACAGGTCTTCTTGCACGTTCAAGCCGCGGTATTATTCGTAAAGCAGTAGACGTTGCTATGCGTATGATGGGCGAACAGTTTGTTACTGGCGAAACTATTGGCGAAGCATTACAAAATGCTGAAGTACTTGAAGCAAAAGGTTTCCGCTATTCATACGATATGCTTGGTGAAGCTGCATTAACAGATCACGATGCAGAACGTTATTACCAAGACTATACCAATGCAATTCATTCAATTGGTAAAGCATCTGCCGATAAAGACGTTTACGATGGCGCTGGTATTTCAATTAAGCTTTCAGCTTTGCACCCTCGCTATGTACGTGCGCAAATTGACCGTGTGCATGATGAGCTTTACAGCAAAGTTTACAACCTTGCATTATTGGCAAAACAGTACAACATTGGTTTAAACATTGATGCTGAAGAAACTGAACGTTTAGAAATTTCTTTAGAATTATTAGAACGTCTTTGCTTCGAACCAAAACTTAAAGACTGGAAAGGTATTGGCTTCGTCATTCAGGCTTATCAAAAACGTTGTTTCTACGTTGTAGATTATATTATTGATCTAGCGAAACGTAGCGAAAAACGCTTAATGATTCGTTTGGTTAAAGGTGCCTACTGGGATAGCGAAATTAAAAAAGCGCAAATTGAAGGTATGTCTGACTACCCTGTTTTCACTCGTAAAGTGCATACAGATTTGTCTTACATTGCTTGTGCGCGTAAATTACTTGCTGCTCCAGATCAAATTTACCCTCAGTTTGCGACACACAATGCGCAATCTTTGGCAACAATTTATCACATGGCAAACCCTGCTAAATACTACCCTGGTCAATATGAGTTCCAATGCCTACACGGTATGGGTGAACCATTATACGAACAAGTTGTAGGGCCAAAAGTTGAAGATAAATTAGGCGTACCTTGCCGTATTTATGCACCTGTTGGTAACCATGAAACTTTATTGGCTTACTTAGTACGTCGTTTACTTGAAAATGGTGCGAATACATCATTCGTAAACCGTATTGCAGATAAAAATCTTAAAGTTGAAGATTTAATCGAAAATCCGCGCCAAACGATTCAAGAAGCGCAGCGTAAAGAAGGTAAAACAGGTCAAAAACATCTTAGTATTCCATTCCCTATAGATTTATACGGCTTTAACCGTAAAAATTCTTCAGGTTTAGACCTTGCTAACGATAAAGACTTGCTTCAATTAAACGAAACAGCAACTAAATTGATGGCTCATCAATGGCATGCTGCTCCGCTTGGCAAAGAAATTGTTGAAGATGCATCTGCTGTAGCAGAAAACATTATCAACCCTGCAAATCATAACGATGTTGTGGGTACAGTAATTGAAGCAACATCTGCACAAGTTGATGCTGCATTAAATACTGCTGCAAATGCACAAAGCGATTGGATTAACACTGACAAAGATGTACGTGCAGGCTGTTTACTTCGTGCTGCTGACATCATGGAATCACGTTTACAAGAATTAATGGTTCTTTTAAGCCGTGAAAGTGGTAAGACTTATGCCAATGCAATTGCAGAAGTTCGTGAAGCTGTAGATTTCCTACGTTATTACGCTTCTCAAATTGTTGATTTAGACAAAAATGCAAACATTGAAGCTTTAGGCACAGTGTTATGTATTAGTCCTTGGAACTTCCCACTTGCAATTTTCTCGGGTCAAATTGCAGCAGCATTGGTTGCAGGTAACACTGTAATTGCAAAACCTGCTGAACAAACTCCGTTAATTGCAGCCGAAGCAATTCGCATTTTATGGTTGGCTGGTGTATCTCAATCTGTTGTACAGCTTGTACCAGGTCGTGGTGAAACTGTTGGTTCACAACTTAGCCAAGATGACCGTATTAAAGGCATCATGTTCACTGGTTCAACAGAAGTTGCAAAAATCTTGCAAAAAACTGTTGCTAACCGCTTAAGTAAAAATGGCACACCTATTCCTCTTATTGCGGAAACTGGTGGTCAAAATGCCATGATCGTTGACTCATCTGCTTTAACTGAACAAGTTATTTTAGATGTTGTGAACTCTGCTTATGACAGTGCTGGTCAGCGTTGTTCAGCTTTACGTATCTTATGTGTTCAAAAAGATAATGCTGAAAGCGTAATTGCAATGCTTAAAGGTGCAATGCAACAACTACGTGTGGGTAATCCAAGTCTATTAAAAACTGACATTGGTCCTGTAATTGATGCTGAAGCACAAGGAATTATTCGTAACCATATTGAAAAAATGACTTCAAAAGGTCATAAAGTTCATCAACTTATGCGTAATGCAAATAATGATGATCTTACAAATGGTACGTTTGTTCCACCAACGTTAATTGAACTTCCAAACCTTGATGACTTAGAGCGTGAAGTATTTGGTCCTGTTCTACACGTCATAACTTACCAATATGGTGAATTAGATCAATTGCTTGATCATATTAACTCTAAAGGTTATGGCTTAACTATGGGCTTGCACACACGTATTGATGAAACAATTCAAACTGTTGTTGCTAAAGCTCAAGTAGGTAACTTATACATCAACCGCAACATTGTTGGTGCTGTTGTTGGCGTACAACCTTTTGGTGGTGAAGGCTTATCTGGTACTGGTCCTAAAGCTGGTGGTCCAATTTACCTATACCGCTTAATGGAAAACTGTGACCGTAAAAAGTTAGCTAAACCTTATGCAACTGGCGAAATCACACCTTTAACAGACAATGCAACGGTATTGGAACAATTCAAAACTTGGGCACAAAAAACGTTCCCACAATATGAATTGAAAATGCCACAAGCATTCTGTGTGGGTAACAGCTACGAGTTACAAGGTCCTACAGGCGAAAGCAACCAATATGTTGTTGTTCCACGTGAACGTGTATTGTCTTTAGCAGATAACGAACGTGACCAAATTCAACAGTTACTTGCTATTTTTGCTGTTGGTAGCCATGCTGTAGTTCTTAATGAAAATACGTTTATTGCTAAGCATTTATCTAGTATGCCTAAAGCTGTCATTGACAACATTAAAGTGGTTAAAGATGTTGTAACTGGCGATTTTGAAGCAGTATTGCATCATAACAATGCTTCTGAATTACTTGAATTGCAAAAGCAAATCGCGAGCCGTAAAGGTGCGATTGTTGGTATTACTCACTTAAATTCTGGTGACTACAACATTCCGCTTGAGCGTTTTGTCATTGAACGTGCCATTAGCATTAACACTGCTGCGGCAGGCGGTAATGCTAGCTTAATGACAATGAACTAATTCATTTCATATAAAAGCGAAAAGCCTGTAACTTAATTGTTATGGGCTTTTTTATTACGTTTAAATTTTTTTAATTTAAGGTTTATATAATATTTCGTAGCCATTTCCCAATTCATACTGTAGTGCTTTTTTGATTTCATATCCTGTTTCAATGAATTCTTTCTCAGCTATTAATGTTTCAAATTTTGAATCAGGAGGATAATCATCCACATAAATAGATTGATATTGCTTATCTCAATCTTTAATTTTTTGTTTTAATTCCGCAGATATATTTAATTCGTCGTGATTTATAGGCTGAAAAATATTGTCTCTCTCAATCCAAATGGGATAACACATAAACTCGAGTGATAACTTAATGTATTTTTTCATCATATTATTAAAAATTCTAAAATTAATATAATTTAAGCTAGGTAAAACAAGAATGAGGACTTATAGCTCCATTCTTATTCTTCAATTCGTTTTTTTGCCTCAACATAAACCACATTATCTTCTCGTTTTCCAACTGTAACCAATAAAATAATGACCTGATCATCTCTAACCTGATAAACAAGACGAAAACCTGCTTTTAATAATTTAATCTTATAGCAACAACCTGCAAGATTACCTCTCAACAGACTCTTTGGAACATGTGGTTGTTTAATAATCTTAGCTAATTTTTTCTTAAACTGCTCACGAATTACACTTGGCAGCTTTTCCCATTCCGCTGTAAATTCCTTATGTCGTAAAAGTTTATAAGTCATCTAGAGAAATTTCCTCATACATTTCTTTAGAGTCATGAATACGTTTACGAACAACTGCCAATAACTCTATATCGTCTTCTGAAAGCAAAGCTTTTTGTACAGGTAGTTTCCCAGTTTCAGCAATATATTCAAGAATATTTGTAAAGAACTCTGTAGGTGCAATACCTTGTTCTTTTAAGACCGAATACGACTTTTCTTTAAGGGCTTCATCTACCCTAAAATTAACAGTAGCCATTACTCTTCTCACTTTATTAAACATATAAAAAAATTGTAACGCACAATGCATTACAATGCTAGTTTGTATGATCATTGTAAACTTAAAGGGAGCGAATTTAGGTCCTGCTCCAAATTTTTCACATACAGTTTTTTCGTAAAATTATCCAATTCCTTTAGTGTTCAAAGGCAAACTTTGTTACCATCCCTGTTTTGAATATGTTTGTGATTTTTACTGCATTATGACTTCATCTTATCAGCAACAACTTGAAGCAAAAGTTGAACGTATTTCAGCGCAATTTGCCGAATTTAATCCTCCCTCATTAGAAGTTTTTGCATCTCCTGAACAAAACTTCCGTATGCGTGCAGAATTCCGTATTTGGCATACAGATGATGACATGTTCTATGCGATGTTCGAGCGCGATGAAGACAACCAAAAAACAGTTGTTCGTATAGACGAGTTTCCAATTGCAGATAAAAGCATTAACGTTTTAATGCCAAAACTACTTGAAGCAATAAAAGCTGAACCTATTTTGTCGAAGCGTTTATTTGAAGTCGATTTTTTAGCAACACTCAGCGGTGAAATGCTTGTAACGCTTATTTATCACTGCAAACTTGAAGCAGAATGGGAAACCGCTGCAAAAGCATTATCAAAACAACTCAATATTAAAATTTTTGGTCGTAGCCGTGGTCAAAAAGTCATTCTAACTGATGACTATGTTGTAGAAGAACTTCAAGTTTTTGATCGTAAATTTGCTTATAAACAAATTGAAAGTAGCTTTACTCAACCCAATGCTCAAGTATGCCAAAAAATGCTTGAATGGGCGTGTAATGCTGCTGAAAAAACAGATAAAGATTTACTTGAACTTTACTGTGGTAACGGCAACTTTACCCTACCGCTTTCTTTAAAGTTTAACCGCGTACTTGCAACAGAACTTGCTAAATCTTCTGTATATGCAGCGCAGTGGAATATCGAAAAAAATACGATAGGCAATATTCAAGTAGCACGCTTGTCTGCTGAAGAATTTACCCAAGCTTATAATGGCGAGCGTGAATTTAGACGCTTAGAAGAAGCTGAAATTAATATTTCAAGCTATGACTTCAATACAGTATTTGTAGATCCACCACGTGCAGGTATCGATGATGATACTTTAAAGCTTATACAGCGCTTTGAACGTATTATTTATATCTCATGCAACCCAGATACGTTACATGACAATCTTGGACTATTAAGCCAAACTCACCGCATTACAAAATTTGCGTTGTTCGATCAGTTCCCATATACGCATCATGTTGAATCTGGTGTGCTACTTGAAAAGATTTAAACAACTTGTTTCATGAAATAAAATTATCATAAAGGAGGTGTAAATTACATCTCCTTTTTTTATGCTTCAAAATGAATGATTTATACTCTATTTTTAGTTATCTTTAGTTTAATTGTTGTTTTTCCATACCAAAATTACAAAAATATTTCATTCAAATGACTAAAGCATCACAGAAGAATACTTGCATTATTTTTTAATATGTCTATATTTCGAACTATGTTAGGTTGCGTATGAAGGCTCTATGAGTTTTTGGCAAAAGTTGTTCTCTAATGAACAACACAACGAACATAAGAACCAAATTTCTTGTGTTGAAAATGATTGCTCTTGTAAGACAAATGAACAGCTTATTGAAGCTTTAGCTAAAGCGACAGATGAAGATGTCATTATCGGTATTAAGAAAGTTTTAGCCTCTCGAGGTTATAGCCGCAAAGAGTTAAATGAACTTCAGCATTTACCACTGCAATAGTAGTGAAGAATCGCGAAGAAGGTATTTAGGTGTAAATCTAAATACCTTTTTTATTTGCTTTAACATCGTGTTTCATTTTATTTGGTCAATTTACAAACAATTACACCCTATGATTTAATGACAAAGATTAAAAAATAAACACAAAAAATTTAAGGATGATTATGAATAAATTTTTCTTATTAGGTATTGGGATTACACTATAGCCAAATCCTAAAAACTATAGAACAATAGAGATATGGGATATTCAAAAGATTTTAAAGACAAAGTCATAGAAATTATGATTCGAGATGAAATGTCTGTGCGAAAAGCAGCACAGCATTTTAACATCTGTATACAGACAATTCAGAACTGGAAAAAGTCCACTACAAACAAACCTATTCCTGGCCGTCCAGCTAAAATTAGCAGAGAGCAAATATTGAAGGATGTTGAACAATATCCTGATGATTATCAGTATGAGCGAGCTGAACGTTTAGGAGTAAGCACTCATGCGGTATTTAATGCGTTACATGCCGCAGGAATATCGCGTAAAAAAAGACGTTAAAGCATCCTAAAGCAGATCAAAATCAACGTCAGCAATTTCAAAATCTCATAGAGTGTTTAGAAGGGAAATTGCCTCTGATTTACATAGATGAAAGTGGTTTTCAAAGTGAAAGTACCAGAACTCATAGTTATAGCCTTCAAGGAACACGTGCTGAAGGTAAATTTAACTGGCAGTTGAAGAATTGCAGTAATGTGATCGGTGCAATCATTGAAAATAGATTGCTGACAGTTGGTGTGTTTAATTGTTCAGTGAACACAGAAGTATTTGAATGTTGGATTGAACAGGATTTATTACCTAAGTTGAAAGAAAGCAGTGTTTTGATTATGGACAATGCGACCTTTCACAAAGGGAAAAGACTTCAGGAGTTGGTACGTTGTGCGGGCCATTACATTGTGTGGCTTCCTAGATATAGTCCAGATTTAAATCCAATAGAAAATATGTGGTCGCGAGTCAAGGCGATTCGAAATAAGTTTAGAGTTAAAGATATTGATAAATTATTTAAAGATTACTGTAATGATTTATTTAGTATTTAGCTATAGCTTCATTAACTGCATGCAGTAAAATGCCGAGCGAATGCCAAGAGTCTTGGAACAAAATGGAAAAATTTGGTAAAAAATTAGGTGTTCCAAAAGAAGAACTTCAAAAACGTAAAAAGAATTTGAAGAAAATATTGAGCAAATGGATTCTAAAGAAGCGATAAAGCTTTGCTCTACTCAAAATTCAATTTTAGAAATGGCAAAATAATTAGTTTTAATGCTGACGGGCTAAAGTCATAAAAATTGATTTTCTGATTTGTAATGACAAAATACATGCTCTTTTCATTTGTCTCTACACATTGCCTATTTTAAAAAATTGAAATCTTGTTTAGTATTTTTCATATACAAGCCTATAGATTTATAATTTGAATGATACATGCCTGCATTCATTATAAAATTAAGCTTCGTAAAATTGCTTAGGCTATTTTTTAGAAAAATAGCATCAACATTTATTTACGTAATGTGTACTCTCTAAATTCCAAACTCTACTCAGCTTGTACAACACCAGAGAAAGTCGCTAGAATTACGCTTATACATTATTGTGAAATCTATTTTTTATTGTGGTTTTTTGCATTTGTTTCATTATGTTTTCATCAGCCTTTGAACTATCGTAATCCGAAATCAAACACTGTAAAATATTGTATTAAAATACACTTGTAACTTTATTGGTAAATACGTCAATGCAACAGCAGAAAAAACGATTTCCATTAGGGTCTCATCTCATTGTTACCCACTTTGGCTATACCCATCATGGTATTTACGCTGGTCGTGGGCGTGTCATCCATTACTCTGGCTTTGCTCACATTTTTAAAAAGCACCCTATTGAAATTACTTCAATGGAAAAATTCAGCTTTGGCAAACCTGTAAAAGTTCAAAAATACGATCAACCGAAATATTCAGGTCGTAAAGTTGTGCGCCGTATGCGAAGTCGTATGCACGAAAATAATTACCATCTTATTATTAATAACTGTGAACATTTGTGCACATGGGCAATTACAGGCGTTGAAAGCAGCCCTCAAGTCATTAAGATGATGAACAGATTGACCACCATTGGTTATGTAAGCTCTGTCATGAGCTATATGAACAGTATGATGCTTACAGTGACAACAACGTGCTTTGCAATCGTTCTATACATTAAGAAGAAACTCCGTGAAAAAGCCAAAGCTCAGAAAGCACAGCTTGTTGCCTATTTTCAGCTCAATGAGCAAGATCACAAAAACCACTAATATGTAAATTACACTCAATAAAAAACCGCCTTGAAGGCGGTTTTTTATTTGAACTGAACTATTTTGCAGGTTTAAAACTATCTTTTAAATCTAAGATGCGGTTAAACACAGGCTTTTCAGTTGTATGATCATGTTGATCTGCCACAAAGTAACCTTCACGTTCAAATTGGAAACGATCTTCTGGTTTAGCTTGTGCCAAAGCAGGCTCAATAACAGCTTGAACTACTTTTAAAGATTCAGGATTCAAGTTATCAAGGAAGTCTTCACCCACTTCAGGATCAGATTCTGTAAATAAACGATCGTAAATACGAACTTCTGCAGGAATACCTTTAGTCGCTGAAACCCAATGCACAACACCTTTCACCTTACGACCTTCAGGGTTTTTACCTAAAGTTTCAGGGTCAATTGAACATTTAAGTTCTACAATTTCACCATTTTCATCTTTAATTACTTCATCGCACTTAATCACATAAGCATGGCGCAGACGAACTTCACCATCTGTTGTTAAGCGTTTAAAGCCTTTTGGTGGCACTTCTTCAAAGTCTTTACGATCAATGTAAATTTCAGATGTTAAAGGAATTACACGTTCGCCCATATCTACGTTTGGATGACGTGAATGAATTAAATCCATTGCTTCTGGCAAATTGGTTAAAGTCACTTTAAGTGGATTTAACACAGCCATACCGCGAGCAGCCGTATTTTCTAAAGATTGACGAATACAGTATTCAAGCATTGCAACATCAACAATACTGCCATCAACTTTCGTTACACCAACGCGCTTACAGAAATCACGCAAGCCTTCTGGCGTGAAACCACGACGACGCATACCAACTACTGTAGGCATACGTGGATCATCCCAACCATTAACAAAACCGCCATCTACTAAACGACGTAACTTACGTTTAGAGGTAATGGTGTAATCAACATTTAAACGGCTAGATTCGTACTGACGTGGAACCGATGGAGATTGAACTTTTTCAACAATCCAATCATAGAATGGACGATGATCTACAAACTCTAATGTACAAAGTGAGTGCGTAATGCCTTCAATTGCATCTGATAAAGGATGCGCATAGTCGTACATTGGGTACATTTTCCACTTATCACCTGTTTGGTGATGTTCAGAATGCAGAACGCGGTACAAAATTGGGTCACGCATATGAATGTTAGGCGCTGACATGTCGATTTTAGCACGTAAAACCGCTTGCCCTTCGCCCAACTCACCATTACGCATTTGTTCAAAACGCGCTAAGTTTTCTTCAACAGTTGCATCACGTTGCGGAGAGTTTTTACCCACTTCTTGGAAGTTACCACGGTTTAAGCGAATTTCTTCAGGCGACTGTAAATCTACATATGCATCGCCTTGCTTAATCAGTTGAACTGCCCATGTATAAAGCTGGTCGAAGTAGCTCGATGCATAACGCGGTGCGCCATTCCATTCAAAGCCTAACCATTTCACATCGTTTGCGATACCATCAACATATTCTTGTTCTTCGGCATCTGGGTTTGTATCATCAAAACGAAGATTACATGAACCATCAAATTCTTGTGCAATACCAAAGTTTAAGCAAATTGCTTTCACGTGACCAATATGCAAGTAACCATTTGGTTCTGGCGGGAAACGTGTTACAACTTGTTGTGTACGGCCAGCTTCTAAATCGTCTGTAATGACTTGACGTACAAAGTCCAAGCCTGGCTGTTGTTCTTGCTGCACAGCTTCGACAGAGGCATTGTTACTTGGTGTCGGATTGTTCGGCAGAGATGAAACAACATCATTTGGCTTCATAGTAGTAAAATCACTTTTAAAATAAAAATTTGGATAATTAAAACGCTTTTCTGTATTTTTAACAAAGAAAATAACGTTTTTACTTGCCTTGTAGTTTACAGTTTGCTTATGCTTCTCACAACCAAAAAACCCATGGCTTTCGTGTCCATGTAAAGGAGATTACACAATGAGTTTTCCTCAAGTTGAATTAAACACCAATAAAGGCCGTATTGTTCTTGAGCTTAACGCAGAAAAAGCACCTATCACAGTTGCTAACTTTTTAGAATATGTTCGTGACGGTTTCTATGATGGCGTAATTTTCCACCGTGTAATTGATGGTTTCATGATCCAAGGCGGCGGCATGGATGAAAACTTCAAAGAAAAAGCAACACGTGATGCAATCGAAAACGAAGCAGACAACGGCTTAACAAACGATTTGGGCACAATTGCAATGGCGCGTACACAAGCTCCTCATTCTGCATCTGCTCAATTCTTCATTAACGTTGGCAACAACGCATTCCTTAACCATTCAGGCAAAACAGCTCAAGGTTGGGGTTATGCAGTATTTGGTAAAGTAACTGAAGGTCTAGACGTTGTAAATGCAATTAAAGGCGTTCGTACTGGCAACCGTGGTTACCACGCTGACGTTCCTTTAGAAAACGTTGTAATTGAATCTGCTAAAATCATTTCTGAATAATTTAGAATCCTCCCTAACCCTCCTTTAATAAAGGAGGGAATTTCCACTCGCGTTACGTGGTTTTCTCCTCCCTTTTGAAAAGGGAGGTCGGGAGGGATTAAAAGGAAAAGATTCGTGACCTATTTGTTTATCTCAGATTTACATTTGTCACCCGATCACCCTCTACTTGTTAGAGGGTTTTTGGACTTGTTAAAAGAATACCAAAATAAAAAAACGCATCTTTATATTCTTGGAGATTGGTTTAACTCATGGATTGGCGATGATTACAGCGCACCATGGTTAGATGAAATTGTTTTAGCCTTACAACAATTTAGCACTGCAGGAAATGAAGTCTACTTCCAATTTGGAAATAGAGATTTTGCTTTAGGTCAAAAGTTTTTAAATCAATTTAATGGTCATTTATTAAAAGATGTCGATTATTTAGAAATTTCCCATGTAAAAATTCGTTTAGAACATGGCGACTTACTTTGCACAGATGATGTTTCTTATCAAAAATTTCGTAAAGTGATTCGCAATCCATTAATTCTAGGACTTCTCAAAAGTACACCTTTGCGCTTTAGACAAAAATTAGCAAATGGTTTTCGTAAAAAAAGTGCCGAAACAAAGCAAACCAAGTCTTATGACATTATGGATGTAAATCAACATGCTGTAGATGATGCTTTAGCGCATGTAGATATGTTAATTCATGGTCATACACACCGCCCCAAAATTCATAATGTGAATGGTAAAAAGCGTATTGTTTTAGGTGATTGGCGCGAACATGAAGCTCAAATATTAGAAATTGATGAAAACAATATAAAAGATTTTCAGCTTAAAACTTGGAATTATTAACTTATTATTTAGATGAAAATTACTTTTTCATAATTACAATATTGTCACGCTGACAATAAACAACAGAAAAATATGTGCAACTCTAAAATGTATGCAATATTTTATAACTAAAACAATTAAATACTTATAAAATCACCTTTAATAGATCAACAATTACCTTTAACATTAAAAAATATATACTAAATTAATCAGCAATTTTCTTGGAGCTAAACGATGGACTTGTTAAACGTTTCAAAAACTCGATATACCACCAAAGCATACGATTCAAGTAAAAAAATTCCGCAAGAACAATTTGAACGTTTACTTGAAATTTTACGTTTAGCCCCATCTTCTATTAATATTCAACCTTGGCATTATTTTATTGCAGACAACATCGCTGCAAAAGAACGTATAGCAAAGGCACTTGTTGGAAAATATGCGTATAACGCACCAAAAGTACTAGAATCTTCACACACTATTTTATTCTGTACCAAAGCAGATATTACAGAAGAACACCTAAGCAACTTATTAAATCGTGATGATTTAAGTGGTCGCTTTAAAGATGATGCTGCAAAACAAGCTCAAAATAATGCTCGTACTGGTTATGTAGATTATTACCGCAATGAAAGAGGTGACGTTCAACGCTGGGCAGAAAATCAAACCTTTATTGCACTTGGGCAAATGCTACTTGCAGCAGGCATTGAAAATCTAGATGCCACACCTATTGGCGGATTCGATGAACAAATTATTTCAGAAGAATTAGGATTGGCAGAAAAAGGACTCATCCCTTCTGTAATTATGACTTTGGGCTTTCGTAGTGAACAAGATTTCAATGCAAAATTACCAAAATCACGTTTAACCGCAGAAGAAATTTTCACAAAACTTTAAGTACATTCAAAAATAGGGACTCAACGTCCCTATTTTTTTCTATAAATATTGATAGATTTTTATATTAAATTTTTCTATATAACATCATAAACTTTAAAGCATTGAATAAGCCAAACAAGCAACACTTATAATTGCTAAAACTAAACCAATCACTGAAGCTGTTTTTAATCTTTCTTTAAAGAAAACTAAACCGCTTAAAACACCAAATACAACAACTAATATATTCATGCCTGCGAAAACCACAGCTGGACTATCTTTTAACAATATATGAGCTTTTACATACAGTGCAATATTGGCGAAATTTAATAAACCAAGGACAGCGCCCGCGCCTATATTTTTAAGCTGACCAATATTGTTATATTTAATATAAATAAAACTTAAAGATAAAATAAATGCACAAATAAACATTAGGTTCAAAGCAACTGAAAACTGCAAACCTAAACCCGTTGTATATTTTAATAATACATCTATTAAGGCATAACCTACCCAAACCAAAGCCAAATACACAATGCCTTGATTGCTACCACCACCTTTCGATTTATTTGATAATAAAATGAGTAATACAGCGAATATTCCTAAAATTATTCCTGCAATTTTTAAGTCATTAAATTGCTCATTAAATATAACGTATGCAGCTAATAGCGATAAAACTACAGATAAACGTTGAGCAATTTCAGTTTTTAGAATACCTGCTGTTTGTAAAGACTTAGACAAAAATAGGAACACACTTGGTAAAAGCACACCCAAAGCAATAATAAGTAACCACGGCGTATGTATAATCGAAATATGTTGTAAATCTGGCTTAAACCATACAAAGCATAAAATACTCGCAATTGCATAATTCCAAGTAATCATTTGAATAGGTTCAAATCCCCTATTTTTCATCATTTTTAGAAAAATTGAGACGAAAACGCTACATAAGGCAGCAGCAAGTATTAATTCCATATATTCATCTACTTATGTTTTTGTTTATAGAATTCTTTTTGTTAAATAAAAGCCCACTAATTGTGGGCTTTTATTTTTTATAAACGATTACTTTCGCAATTATTTATAACGATCAACCATTTTCTCTAAAGAAATTGGACGAATCTTGTCGGCATTGCCCGCAGTACCAAACGCTTCATAACGTGCGATACAAATATCTTTCATTGCATCAACAGTTGCAGAGAAGAATTTACGTGGGTCAAATTCGCTTGGTTTTTCAGCCATCATACGGCGCATAGCACCTGTAGATGCTAAACGTAAATCTGTATCGATGTTGATTTTACGAACACCGTGTTTGATTGCATCAACCAATTGCTCAACAGGAACACCATAAGTTTCTTTGATGTCGCCGCCAAATTCATTGATTACAGCTAACCATTCTTGAGGAACAGAGCTTGAACCGTGCATTACAAGATGCGTATTTGGTAACGCAGCATGAATTTCTTTAATACGGTCAATTGCTAAGATATCGCCTGTAGGTGGACGAGTGAACTTGTAAGCACCATGTGAAGTACCAACAGCAATCGCCAAAGCATCTACATTTGTATCTGCAACAAAGCTACGTGCTTCTTCAACAGAAGTAAGAAGTTGAGAATGATCAAGAACGCCTTCAGCGCCTACGCCATCTTCTTCACCAGCCATACCAGTTTCAAGGCTACCTAAGCAACCAATTTCACCTTCAACTGAAACACCACAAGCATGCGCCATTTGAACCGTACGACGTGTAACGTCTACGTTATATTCATAAGATGTTGGTGTTTTACCATCTGCACCCAAAGAACCATCCATCATTACAGATGAGAAGCCCAATTGGATAGAACGCTGACATACATCAGGGTCTGTACCATGATCTTGGTGCATAACCACTGGAATATGCGGCCATTCTTCAATTGCAGCCAAAATTAGGTGACGTAAAAATGGTGCGCCTGCATACTTACGAGCGCCCGCAGATGCTTGTACGATAACAGGTGAATTAGTTGCATCAGCAGCTAACATAATTGCACGCATTTGTTCTAAGTTGTTTACGTTAAATGCTGGTACGCCGTAAGCATGTTCGCCGGCGTGATCCAAGAGCTGGCGCAATGAAATAAGAGCCATAATATCCTCCCAGGTAATGTCTCATATTCTACATTGGGATCTGTTTCAATTCAGCAACAATTCGTATCTTTTAAAAAAAAAGTCCTCATATCTTGAGGACTTTTACAAAAATAACGCTAAGTTAAGCTTTTTAGCCCAATTTAACCTTAGTTTTCTTCATGAGCTGTTGCAGCATCGGCAGGTGCATTTGCAATTTCAGCAGGTACATCTGTATTTTTTTCATCTAATACAGGTTTATCAATTGCATCAATTTCTGCTTGTTGTTCTGGTGTTACTTGAGCCGAATCTTCTACCACAGCAGATGCATCAGTTTCAGTTGCTGGTGCTTGTTCTGGTTTTGAACATGCAGTTAAAGTTAAAGATGTTGCCAATAATGCAGCCAATGCTAATTGTTGTTTCATTTCATGTACCTTTCGAATGATTTAATTCATTGAAGGCATAATATGACAGTGATGTTTCAGTTTTATGACGATTTCATAAACAAAAAAGGTTGACCGAAGCCAACCTTTTTCACTTTAAGCGAACGATTAAGCGCGTTCTAAAAGTGCTGCTACAGCAGGAAGTGTTTTACCTTCTACAAATTCAAGGAATGCACCACCACCTGTAGAGATATAACCAATTTTGTCTGCAACTTCATATTTATCAATTGCAGCTAAAGTATCGCCACCACCAGCAATAGAGAAACCTGCTGATTCTGCAATTGCAAGAGAAAGTGCTTTTGTACCTTCGCCAAATTGATCAACTTCAAATACGCCTACTGGACCATTCCAAAGAATTGTTTTTGAGTTTTTAATAATTTCTGCAAAAGCTTTTGCTGTTTCAGGACCAACATCAAGAATCATGTCGTTATCTGCAACATCTTCAACTTTTTTCACAACTGCATTTGCCGCAGCCAATGAACCTAAGAAATCAGCAAAATCAATTTCAGATGCATCTGCAACAACAACGTCTGTAGGAAGTGGTACAGATACTTTTGCAGCAATTGCTTTAGCTGTGTCAATTAAGTCATTTTCGCAAAGTGATTTACCCACATTAAAGCCAGCAGCAGCTAAGAATGTATTCGCAATACCACCACCAACAATAATTTGATCACAAATATCTGAAAGTGAAGTTAAAACATCTAACTTAGTTGAAACTTTAGAACCTGCAACAATAGCAACCATTGGCTTTTCAGGTGTTTTAAGTGCGCGACCTAAAGCATCTAATTCTGCTGCAAGTAAAGGACCTGCTGCTGCAACTTTGGCAAAACGTGCTACGCCTTCAGTTGAAGCTTCTGCACGATGTGCTGTACCAAATGCATCCATTACATATACATCGCAAAGTGCTGCATATTTTTGTGCAAGTTCAGGATTGTTTTTCTTTTCACCTACGTTAAAACGGCAGTTCTCAAGTAGAACAACTTGACCCGCTTCAACTTCTACGCCATCTAGGTAATCTGTGAAAAGTTTAACTTCTTGACCAAGTGCTTCTGTTAAATAAGCCGCTACAGGTGCAAGAGATTGTTCAGCTTTTGGCTCACCTTCAACAGGACGACCAAGGTGAGAATAAACCATTACTGCTGCGCCTTTCGCTACGGCAGCTTTAATTGTTGGTAGTGCTGCGCGTAAACGTGCATCACTTGTAATCACACCATTTTTAACAGGTACGTTTAAATCTTCACGAATTAAAACACGCTTGCCTGCTAAATCAAGGTCAGTCATACGCTGAAAGTTCATGTATAGCTCACTGTATAGATATTAAATTCGCCAAGATTTTAAATGATTATGCAAAAAAATGCTCCGCTTCTTTTGCATAATTGATGTAGAAATCTTAACTTTTGATTATGATAGTGCTAGGTCACTACTAAATACGTACTTATGTCTATTCATCCAGACCCAAATATCAACCGTTTAAACGTACTTGGCGAACCACTTTCGAGTTGTTGCTTCGATCCTATTACAGGTTATTTCCGTAATGGTTTTTGTCATACAGCCACCACAGACTTAGGACAACACACCGTTTGTGCGCAAATGACATCTGAATTTTTAAATTATTCTCAAAAAGTAGGGAACGATTTAATTACTCCTTTTCCTGAAGCTGGTTTTCCAGGCTTAAAACCGGGTGACTTTTGGTGTATTTGTGTGACTCGTTGGGTCGATGCCTACCAAGATGGTTACGCACCTCCTATTAAAATTCAAGCATGCCACCAAGCGGCGCTATCTTATGTTCCGCTTGATGTTCTTATGGATTACGCAGTGTAATGAACAATATGCAACTTATTTTGGCGTCTAGCAGCCAAACTCGTAAAGAATTGATGGATCGTTTACGCATTGACTATCAATCTATTGTTCCCGATATTGACGAATCTCCACGTGGTGAAAACCATGCCGATGATTTAGCCAAACGACTTGCTTTTGAAAAGGCAAAATTTATTTCAGATCAACATCCAAATGCAATTGTGATTGGATCGGATCAGGTTGCTTGGCGTGAAGGCGCTCCCGATATTTTTATGGGTAAACCTTTAAGCAATGAAAAAGCAATTAAACAACTTCAAGCAAACTCGGACAAAATTGTTTATTTCAGTACTGCTTTAAGTGTTCAACATAAAGCTTCTGGGTTTGAAAGAACGTTGGTTGAGCATTACAAAGTGAAATTCCGCAAGCTGAATTTAGAAGAAATTGAGCGCTATGTTGAAGTTGAACAACCTTTGCATTGTGCAGGAAGTTTTAAATGTGAAAGCCTTGGTATTAGCCTTTTTGAAGAAATGATTGGACAAGACCAAACCACTTTAATGGGCATGCCTATGATTAAGCTATGTGGCATTTTAAGAGAGTTAAAAATTTTAGTACCTTAATCTAAGCTTTAAAAAACCGAGTTCAATGACTCGGTTTTTTAATGAATGTCCGTTGATCATCAAATTACAATCAATCTAATTCCCTTTTTAGCTCAAATCATTACAGCTGATTGTAATTAATTTTTCTACACAAATTCGTGGAACATTACTTAAAAATTAAGCATTGAACATAAAAAATTACTTTAAAAGCTCGAATACAACCAATCGAGCTTCTAGCACAAACATAAAATACTGAAATTTATAAAAAATAAAAATTTCGAACTCAAAAGTAGAAAGATTCAATTTCCTAAAAAACAGCCATATTTAGTTGTGTGTGCATTTATATCAATCTTTAAAAATAAAATACAAGCATTTAGACCTATTAACTTGCACCAAATCTTATCTCAAGGGACAATAAGTAAAATTTATTTGTAGTTATTGCAATGTCACAAGCTTTAGACGTATTAGGCGGAATTACCGCTGAACAATTCCTTGCCGAATATTGGCAAAAAAAACCACTCCTTGTTCGTAATGCAATGCCTGAAATTGCAAACATCTTAGAACCTAACGATGTAATGGAACTTGCGCTAGACGAAAATATTACTGCTCGTCTTATTAAGCAAAAAGACCGTGACCCAAACCAATGGTCAGTGAAATCTTCACCTTTATTAAAAGCCGATTTCCAAAAAATGCCAAAGCTTTGGACTTTATTGGTTCAAGCAGTAGATCACTATTCATTTGACCTTGCAGAACTTTGGAAGAAATTTTCATTTATTCCACAATGGCGCCGTGACGACATTATGGTGTCTTATGCACCTAAAGGCGGCTCTGTTGGTAAACATTTCGACTTCTACGATGTGTTCTTAGTTCAAGGTTATGGACACCGTCGTTGGCAGCTTGGGCAAATGTGCGATGCTGAAACAGACTTTGTTGCAGGACAACCGCTTAAATTATTAGCCGACATGGATATTCATTTTGATGAAGTTCTCGCACCAGGCGATTTACTTTATGTTCCACCAGGTTTATCGCACTATGGCGTAGCTGAAGATGATTGCCTCACCTTCTCCTTTGGCTTCCGTATGCCAAATGTCAGCGATATGATGGATCGCGTAGGCGACAAATTCTCTGAAAATGAAGTTCTGCGTAATCCACTTGTTGATATTATTCGTGATCAAATGAGCGCTGTTGGCGAAGTTACGAATAACGAGTTGGAATATTTGAAAGAAAAAATTATGGAGCAACTTCAAAACTCAAATGTACTTGAAGATGCAATCATGACGTTAATGTCTGAGCCTAAATATCCTGAAAATATTCCTGAAGCAGAAGAAATTGGTTCAGGCGACTTAGAAGAAGCACTCGAAGAAGGTTATAAACTTTGCTTAGAGCCATCATCTCGCTTACTTTATACAGAGCAAGATGGTGACGTTCTATTCTGGGCAAATGGTGAAGGTATCTGCATTTCAGATGTATTTACACCTATTTTAAAACAATTGGCAGATGGTCAAATTATTAATCTTGATGAAAAGCTTTACGATGCAGAGATTCTAGAAGACATCGCACAACTGCTCAATGAGTCGATATTAATATTGGTTCCTGTCGAATAAAAGCACAATCAGGTCTGATGTCTTTTACGTATTAGACCTGATTAATTCATCAAATTTCAACCAGATAACTTATTACATCTATCTGCAAATAGACAAATCAACACTTGAAAATTATTTCTAAAAGTTGCAGTGTTAGCACATATTTAATTTTTTGGGTTAAAAAGTGTCCAGCATATCTCAAAGCGTAAGACATAAATTTTTAAATACATTTTTTTCAAGATACTCTGTTTGGTTTCTTAGCATTATTATTGCTGTTTCCCTCACATGGTTAAGAGTTTTCTCTGAAGTTCACTATTTACATTATTTCCTTTCAGATACCGTTATTAATAGCATTTGGTTAACAACTCTTGCGCTTAGTATTTTAGGTATTTATGACATCTTACAAAAACGTCATGCAATTTTAAAAAATTACCCAATTATGGGGCATTTCCGTTATTTATTTGAAGATTTTCGTCCAGAAATTCGTCAATATTTCATTGAATCAGATCAAGATGCTTTGCCGTTTTCACGCATGCAACGTAGCTTAGTTTATCAGCGTTCAAAAAATGAAAATGCAGATAAACCTTTTGGTTCAATCATCAATGTATATCAGCAAGATTACCGCTTTATCATGCATTCGATGTCGCCTTGCAAACCTGCTGATCCATCTACTTTCCGCATTAATATTGGTAATGAGCAATGTTCGCAGCCTTATAGCTCATCTATTATGAACATTTCTGCAATGAGTTTTGGTAGCTTAAGTGCCAATGCTATTCGTGCATTAAACAAAGGCGCAAAGCTTGGTAATTTCTATCACGATACAGGTGAAGGTAGTATTAGCCCTTATCACTTAGAAAATGATGGCGATATTGTTTGGGAACTAGGCAGTGGTTATTTTGGTTGCCGAACTTTAGATGGTCAGTTCTCACCTGAAATGTTTGCCAAACAAGCACAATTACCACAAGTAAAAATGATTGAGATTAAACTTTCTCAAGGTGCAAAACCAGGTCATGGTGGTATTTTACCTAAAGACAAAATTTCAGAAGAAATTGCTCAAATTCGCGGTATTAGCCGTGATCGTGATTGTATTTCTCCTTCAACACATTCGGCATTTTCTAATCCAATTGAATTGATGCAATTTATTCAGCAATTACGTGAATTATCAAATGGTAAACCAGTCGGCTTTAAGCTGTGTATTGGTCAACCTTGGCAATTCATGGCAATTGTAAAAGCCATGCTTGAAACCAAAATCATGCCTGACTTTATTGTGGTAGATGGCTCTGAAGGTGGTACAGGTGCAGCGCCTATCGAACTTATTGATAATATGGGTGTTCCATTACGTGAAGGTTTACGTATTGTGCACAACACCTTAGTTGGCGCAGGTTTAAGAAAGCATATTAAAGTTGGTGCAAGTGGTAAGCTTATTAGTGCCTTCGACATTGCAAGTACTCTTGCAATTGGTGCCGATTGGGTGAACTCAGCACGTGGATTTATGTTTGCTGTTGGATGTATTCAGGCTCAAAGTTGTCATACCAACCAATGTCCTGTTGGTGTTGCAACACAAGATAAAGAACGCCAAAAAGCAATTCATGTTCCAACCAAAGCAGAACGTGTTCATAATTTCCACAAAAACACCATGCATGCTTTAGCCGAATTACTAGCTTCAGCAGGTTTAGAGCACCCTTCTGACATCAAAGCGCATCATTTAGCACAACGTGTCAATGACCGTGAAATCAACAACTATGCACAACTTCATTTTTGGTTAAAAGAAGGTGAACTTCTCAATTGCGACCAAAATATGGATTCAGATAATTTCTATTATCGTATGTGGAAAGTTGCAGATGTGAATAAGTTTTAAAACTAAACGATTAAAATTAAAGAGGCTTCGGCCTCTTTTTTATTATGTTGTATTAAGTAACGATATAACTTTCACTCTTAGTTATCGCCTAATATCTAACTTAATCAAAATTATTTCTTGATTGGGGAGATATAAGTTGAATCGAATAAATCTAATCTGTTTGGGCGTAAAAGATATTAAAGCCTCTTTGGATTTTTATAAAAATATTGGTTTTAAAACCTATCAAACTCAAGCAAATCCTACAATAGTATTCTTTGATAATCAGGGTTCGAAGCTTGAACTCTACCCAATAGAGCAACTCGCTAAAGATATCAATGCTGAAAATCCACCTTTTATAAATCAAGGGTTTAGCGGTATTACTTTTGCTTGCAACACAAAATCAGAAAATGAAGTCGATGTCATTTTACATAGAGTTGAAATGCACGGTGGAAGCATCATTAAACCTGCTCAAAAAGTTTTTTGGGGTGGTTATAGCGGGTATTTCCAAGACTTAGATGGTTATTATTGGGAAGTCGCATACTCAGCAGATTGGAAATTTGATGATCATAATATGTTAATTATTGAGTAATTATTCAAAACATAAAAAAGCTCAAGCATTTTCAACTTGAGCTTTTTTAGGGAATTTATTTAATAATAAACTTTGCTTTGCTGGGCATGTAAAAATGCAGGAATTAAGCCTGTTAATGCAGCACGAATATCCGCACGTTCATTAATTAACTGATGCGAACCTTCTTCAAGCATCAGCGTCGTTTGTAATCTAAACTTCTTACGAATGAAATCAACATTGTATTTCCAATCGACTGTTTGATCTTGAGCACCTTGCGCCAACCAAACAGGAATACGACAAGACGGTCTTTGCTCCATTTCATGCATCCATTTTGACATGGCCAAAATCCAATCCATCCCCATCATTTTAGGTTGTAGTGGATCTTTTAAACGAATAAATCTTAAAAACTCAGGATTATGATTATTTCGACGGAAATGACGTGGCACTTGTTTTTTTATACGACGAATAATGCCTAAACCTACTGCATTGTGCCACCAAGCAGATTTTGCGGGTCGAACTAAAGGTGAAAGTAACAAAACACGATCGACATAAGGATTTACACGACGCTCTGCAAACTCAAGTAAATGATGCATTAAAATTGCACCACCTGTACTTTGTCCAATGCCTAGCCACGGTTTTGGTAATTGATCTGCTGTTTTTACATATTGATAAACTGCATGCAAAACGTCTTGATAATGGTCGAAATCTTTAATATTTGCAGGTGAACCATCACTCAAACCATGACCAGGCAAGTCAAATGTAATGACACTAAAACCCTGTTCAAGTAATTCTTTAATAATTGGCTGATAAATTCCGCTATGTTCCAAATAGCCATGTAGTAAAAATACAGTGCCTTGAATAGCTTTAAATTGTGAATTGTCTAAATTTGGCTGAAAAACCTGCACATGTAATTTAAAAAAAGGCATAGATACATAGCCTTGCCAATGTTCACAATCTAATAAATGAAAACCATATAATTTTCGATATGCTTGTAATTCTGAATTTGGCGAAAATTTACGATTTAAGTTTAAAGCTTCAAGTTGCAGTGGCGTTTTTTCTCTACTTGGTACAGGTAAATCTAATAATTTTAATTGGTTAGGATTCAAAAATGGAATATCAGGCATTATGGAATCTCTCTACAATCACTTGATCCCAAGAAAACATCTCGAATAGATGCAAGCATTTCATAATTTGCTCTACGGCTATGATCATAATTTTTAGCACTAGGACGCCAGTTTGTAAGTTGTGTCGGCATTGGAGCTTCTACTGGAATCGTTTCAATTCCATTTAAAGCAAATAAACGACGTGTACGTGGCATGTGATATTCATCTGTCACTAAAATCACTGTTGGCGCACCGCCTTTTTTTTGTAATAGCAAAGAGCTAAACCGTGTATTTTC
This sequence comes from Acinetobacter portensis, assembly GCF_023158935.1. Lineage (GTDB taxonomy): Bacteria > Pseudomonadota > Gammaproteobacteria > Pseudomonadales > Moraxellaceae > Acinetobacter > Acinetobacter faecalis. Next base: position 1,201,653 of record NZ_CP096120.1, on the reverse strand, counting down.
ACAAGTATTCATACTTCTATCTTCTAATAATTTTGCATCAACACCACGTTCTTTAAGCCATGCTTGCATATAAGGTGCTTCTACACCGCTTAAAACAATTGGAAGTTGATATTGTTTTTCTATTTCTAAAGTTTTTTCTAATCTTAATTTGGTGTAATTATTTACTACAATAGTCTTCGAATCTTTGTCTAAAGTCAAACCACCACCTAAAACAACGATGGCATAAGGTTTCATTTTTTGCACATTACTTGGAGTACTGCCTTGATCCTGAATTTGTTGAACATCTTCTAGCGTTTGTAAGTTAATTTCTTCTTTTATAGGCTCGACAATTTCATGCTTGAGCAAAAATTCTGTGTATTTTTCCATGGCTGCTTTATTTTCAGAATTATTTAATTCAAGTAATTCACGAACCGCTTGTGTTGATTCTGCTTGAGCTTCAGAGCTTGATGTTACATCTAACAAAGGAATTGAAGACTTCGCAGGTTCATCTTTTTCTTGCTCTTCTTGTTCATTAATAATAGAGATTTGTAAAATCTTATACCGAGCTTGAATCGTACTTAAATCAGATTCTGAACCTTTTTTCAGTTCAGTTTCCATCACTTTTAAATAAGCTTGTCGCGCAATCCAAAGCTCAGAACCTGGCTCCAAAGTATCATTTTCACTTAAAGATGCCATTTTTTGACTTTCGGCAGCCAATTCATTGACTTCAACAGGTACAAAAGTATTTAAAGCTTTAACCACTAATTTTGAATAATATGGAGAATAAACAAAAAGCATCAGGCAGCCTAAAAGTACAAATAACAAAGAAGCTATTTGTACTAATTTCACCATTAAATGCTTTTTAGCCATTTATTATCCTGTAATTACATTGTGTTTAATAATCAAGCCTTCTTCATTATATAAAACAGGCTCAGGTTCTAAAGATACACCAAATTTAGCATAAACATCTTGTTGTACCGCTTTATAAGTCGATTGAACGTCTTTTAAATTCGCATCCGCATAATTAACCAAAACTAATGCTTGCTTATGGAACATGCCAACTGTACCTAGCTTTTTGCCTTTCCATCCTGCTTGATCGATTAACCAACCTGCTGCAATTTTCACTTGATTATTCGGCTGCGGATAATGAGGAATATTTGGAAAGTTTTCTGCCAATTTTAAATAAACAGATTCATCTATAACAGGATTTTTAAAGAAACTTCCTACATTTGGATATTCTTTCGGATCTGGCAATTTTGCTTGGCGAATTTGAATCACTTGCGTTTGTAAATTTAAGGCTGTTCTATCTTCACCAACCGCAGTGTTTAAATCGCCATAATGTAGTTTTAAATCTTCGTGTTTTAAAAGTTTAAAAGTTACTGAAATAATCACATAACGATTTGGGTCATCTTTAAAAATACTATGACGATATGAAAATTTGCAATCCGATACAGGAATTGAAACAAACGCTTTTGAATAACGGTCATAAACTTGCACAGAATCTATAAATTCACTAGCTTCCACGCCATAAGCACCAATATTTTGTACAGGTGATGCACCTACTAAACCAGGAATGAGTGCTAAATTTTGCAAGCCAAATAAATTTTGAGATGTCGTCCATAGCACAAAATCGTGCCAAACTTGTCCTGCACCAACACGAATTGTTTTAGATTTTTCATCTTCAGAAATATCTTCTATACCTTGAATATTCATATGAATAACAAGTGCATGAATTTCTTTAGGCAGAAGCATATTGCTACCACCAGATAAAATCATCACATTCAATTTTTGCTCTTCTGCATAAGCCAATGCATCAACCAACTCTTGTTGTGATTGAACCTCAATGTAGTGCGATGTAATTACATCCAAACTTAACGTATTAAAAGGTTTCAGTTGAATTTGTGTTTGAATATTCATATTGTGAAACCTATACCGCTAATTTATTTTTAAAAACTTCAACCCAAGCACGACTGCTTGACTCGCATTGATCTAACACACGTTCAAATCCATTTTCACCACCATAATATGGATCTGGTAATGCTTGTTGTTTATATACTTCATCATGCTCACTCATTAAAGCAAGCTGTGCACGAAGTTTAGTTTTTCCAAACACACTAAAAGCTTTCTGTTGAAGAGTTTGAATATTATCTAAATTTTCATGATCCATAGCTAAAATTAAATCAAAATCGATAAAATCTTGTATGTTCAGTTGTCTTGCTCTTAAGGATGATAAATCATAACCACGTTTTAACGCATGCTTTTGGCTACGTTCATCAGGCGATTTATTTGGATGATAATTGCTTGTCCCCGCAGAATCGATCACGATATTAAGCTGTTGTTGATCGCAAAATTGTCTAAGAACAACTTCCGCCGTAGGAGATCGACAGATATTTCCCAAACAAACACATAACACCTTGTATGGCGTTTTGGACGACATAACAACCTCATCAATATTTATTTTTAACTGCCTTATGTTAAGTGATTTAAAGCTTTAATCCTATATAGAATTTCTATAATAATGTTGAATTTAGTATTAATTTCAATGTTGAATCCATTGTATTTTCCTAAATTGAAATTTTGATTAGTGATTAAGCCGAACCGATTACCCCTTTAATATCTTACTAATTGATCGCAGTAAAAAAGCGAATATTTGGTTCAAAATCGCATTATTGATTATCTTTTTTAAATGATTTTTATCACAATAAATATATTAGAAATACTTAATAGATTCTTATTCTTATTTATAGTTTACAAAAGTACAAAATAACTGATTAAACAATAACCGAATAATTACTCTAAAATAATAATGTTAAAATTCAATATATTGATTGAATACACACCATCATCTAATTATATATAATTGTTTTATAAATTTTTTTATTTTTAATATTTTTAGTGAAACACTCATAACTATGTAATTTTTATTAACCAATCGTTCCATTTATAAATTAAATCCATACACTTCACAGTACTTTCAAAACTACTTTACTACTTCTATTAAGGGAATATATATGAAGCCATCTTTTAAAACGATTCTCCCAATTGCACTTTTAGGTTTAACTGCTGTTACAGCAACGCATGCTGAAACTTCAGATGGTAAAACATTTGGTGTATCTGCTGGTTGGTTACACGTAATGCCACAAAGCTCGGAACAAGGTGTTAACAATCAGCTTGGTAACAATTGGAATATGACAGATAATGCAGGCTTTAAAGTAAAAACCTGAGTTCGATATAAAAAAAGAGTAGAAAAAAAGCCCTGTTTTTGTAACATATTGGTTCTCAAGACAAAATGTTATAAAACAAGGCTTCTCAATGGATCATATTACCGAATTATTTTGTATTTTGGATGATTTCTGCAAAAAATTTAATGAATCTTTAGAGAAAGCTTTAATTTCTAATCAAAAAACCAGGTTGAAAAAGTCAGCTTTAAGCTTGTCTGAAGCAATGACCATTGTCATTTTATTTCATCAATCCGGTTTTAGATTCTTCAAATATTTTTATTGCCAAATGATCGTTCCATTCTGGAAATCTGCTTTTCCTAAACTGCTTAGCTACAACCGATTTATTGAAATCATGCCCCGTTGTTTGCAAGCTCTGAGTAGTTTCTTCCATCAGGTGAAAGGAAAAGATACGGGAATCAGTATCATTGACTCCACTAAATTGGTAGTTTGCCATAATCTTCGGATTAAAAGGCATCGTGTATTTAAAGGCTTGGCCGGTCGTGGAAAAAGTAGCACGGGTTGGTTTTATGGTTTTAAATTACATCTCGTTATCAATAATTTAGGTGAAATTATTAATCTCAAGCTGACATCGGGAAATGTTCATGATGTTGCTATATTAGAATCTTTAACTCAAGAATTAAAAGGGATCCTACTCGGAGACAAAGGCTATTTGAGCAAAGCAAAAGCCGAAGCTTTAGCAGCAAGAGGACTGAAAATATTGACCCCATCACGTCGGAATATGAAAAATAAACCCATCCAAACTGAAGAAGAAAAACAATTACTTTGCAGAAGAGGATTGATCGAAACAGTGAATGATCAATTAAAAAATTTACATCAACTTGAACATTCACGTCATCGTTCGGTAAATAACTTCATGGTGAATATCATGGCTGCTGTAGTGGCTTATTGTTTGAACCCCAATAAGCCAACTTTCCAAAATATGCTAAAAGGTTAAGTGGATTTCATCGAACTCAGGTTAAAAGACGCAGATACTGCTGGTTTAGCTTTTGATTACTTTGTAAATGACAATGTTTCATTAGAAATGGTTTTAGGTGCACCACCTAAAATGAAATTATCTGGTGTTGGACGAGTAAACCTAATCGGTAATCTTGGCGTTGAATTAGGTGACTATGACAACATTGCTACTACTCGTGCATACACACCTACTGTCTTAGCAAAATACCAATTTGGCACGATTAACAGCAAGATCCGTCCTTACCTTGGTGGTGGTTTGATGTATGCACACTTCAGCGACATTAAAACCGATCCAAACATTGCTCTACCACTGGGTGCAAAAATTGGCAATGTCTCTGTAGATGATGCTATTGCGCCTGTAGTAGTTGCTGGTATTGATTACAATATCAACAAAGAATGGTTTGCTACAGCATCTGTTTCATATGCCCATCTTTCTACTGATGCAACATTAACAATTAATTCTTCTACTGGCAGCAAACTCGTTACAGGTAAAAGTGAAATAGAAATCAATCCAATCATAACTTACGTTGGTCTTGGTTACCGCTTCTAATCTTTTATTAGATTAAATAAAAAAACAGGCTATTTAGCCTGTTTTTTTATGCTCAATAATGAGAAATATTAAGCTTTAATCTGAATATTTTGTAACTCACCATCAAAAGTTTTCATCAAATCTTGAACAATTGGCTCTTCATTTAATAACTCAACTGTACGTTGATAAGCTCGTTCTTTACGCTTATTTTGCATAGCGAATGGCGTTGAGCCCTCTACAGCGCCAAATTGAATTTTGAATAAGGTATTACACCATTTTGCCTTTAATGCATCTTCCAAATTAGCTTGCATTTGAGTGACTAAATGTTGGTATTTTTCAGGCACATGAAACACAGACTCGCCATTAATTTGACCTTGGATTACACCATATTGCGCAATTTCTTGAACTGCGGGTGAAAGTCCACTATTTCTGAACCAATACTCCCACTTATCAACGTTCCATTCACCTTCTAAAACCTGATCTTCTAAGCGCAAAATATCTTGTGGCATTAAAGAGGTTTTTTGTACAGCTACAACTTTCGCAGGCTGTTCAATTTGAACATTCACTTCAGATGAACTAGGTAGTTCTACAAGTTGCTCAGTTTCAGGCTCTACAGAAATTTGAGGCTGTTCTTTAGTTTCAATAATCGTACTAACAGCTTGATTCACTGGCTGTTCATCAAAGCTACTTAGGCTAAAATCTTCTTCTAAAAAATCATCACTCGATGGTTCATCTGCTTGATGAACAGTTTCTTCAACTTCAGATTCATCTAAACCAAATAACTCATCACCTGTAGATGGATCAAATACAATTTGATCTGTTTCTGCTTGATGAGTAATTTGAATATCAACAGTTGGAGTTGGTTCAGCTTGTGGTTTTTCTTCTACAGGAGCTTCAGCCACATATTCTGCCGTAGTTTGCTCAACTGCCAAAGTTGGAGCTTGCACTACTGGAGCAGTTAAAGTTACTGTTTCAACTTGTTGCGTTTGTTGAATAGCTTGATGTTGACTCACAATAACTTCATTTGGCTGTAATGGTCTAAATGCGAGTAAACGCAATATACACATTTCAAAGCCTTGTTCTTGCGTTACAGATAATTGTAAATCTGCACGACCTTTACACGTAATTTGGTAATACAGTTGTAAGTCTTGTGCAGAAACCAACTGCGATAATTGCATGATTTTTTGATTAATTTCAGCACTATATTTAAGGCTTAAATCTGGTAAATACTGTAATAATGCAAGTTCATGTAATGTCGAAATAAACTGATCTAAAACCAATGATACATCTAAAGCTTGTTGTCTAAATTGAATAAGCAAATCGCTCACTCGTTGCTTTTGATTTTGATGTATTGCAAGAATAAGATCATAAATAATTGTGCGATCAATTAATCCCAACATTTCTTTAACATCTTGGTGATGAATTGCACCTTGACCATAAGCAATCGCTTGGTCTGTTAAAGATAATGCATCACGCAATGAACCTTGCGCAGATTCGGCAATTTGCCAAAGTGCGTCTTGTTCAGACTGAATACTTTCTTTAGCCAAAATATCTGTTAAATGTGTTGTAATTTCATCTACAGCTAATGGACGTAATGTAAATTGCAAACAACGTGAAATTACAGTAATTGGTAACTTTTGTGGATCTGTCGTTGCAAAAAGAAATTTCACATGCTCTGGTGGTTCTTCTAATGTTTTAAGTAACGCATTAAATGAATGCGTTGAAAGCATATGTACTTCATCAATCAAGTAAACTTTAAAACGACCTTGCGTAGGTGCATAAGGAACGTTATCTAATAATTCACGTGTATCTTCAACTTTTGTACGTGATGCTGCATCAATTTCAATTAAATCGATAAAACGACCTTCATTTACCGCATTACATGTTGGACATACTTCACACGGCGTAGATGTAACGCCAGTTTCACAGTTCAAGCACTTTGCCAAAATACGAGCGATTGTTGTTTTACCAACACCGCGCGTTCCCGTAAATAAATAAGCATGATGCAAACGACCACGTTCCAATGCGCTTGTTAATGCACGTGACACATGGTTTTGCCCGACTAACTCATTAAAATTACGAGGACGGTATTTTCGTGCGAGTACTTGATACATGTATGCTCCTTTTTATAGGTATAAGGATACTGTTTTTTTGATAAAGAGTGAATGAAAACTATTGATTTGGGCTTACTTCTGCAACAATCTTTTTAATCTGATCTGCTTTAATCAGTCTAATCTCTAAATTTTTACTTTTATCATTTAATGCAATAACTTGATCTTGCGTGATTTCTACAACCCTATATTTTTCATTCAATTCACCTTTTACATACACGTAAGGTGCATCCCTTAATTGACCAAACTTCATTTCAGCATTAAAAATCGAGATTAGAATTATCGCTATTCCCAAAATACCAAACCTTAAAACTTTAGCTAAACTCTTTTCTAAAAAAATAATTAAAATACACCCTAACACTCCACCAATAATCATTCCAAATACAAATGGATTAGTAATAAAAATTATAGGATTTAGTACAATAAATACAAAAGATAAAATTACTATAACAACGAGATAAAACCACAGAAAATTACGCTCATAAAGTTTTCTATTATTTATTAATGCTTTACTCAATTCTTGAGTAGATATTTCAGATAACCTTAGCTTATGCTTAACTCTAGTTTTTCTTATTATATAAGCGTACAACTCCTCCAAAGCAAAGGTTGCTAAAATAATAATTAGTAAAAATAAAAAAACTTTTACCACCTCAAGAAAATAAATACTTGGATTAATTAATGGCATTAACCATAATGCATCTAATCTAAAATAAAAATAAGCTTGTGTGACAGCAGTTATAGCAACTGAAATAGCTGTAACTATCGTAATAAAGTCGGCAACTGAAAGCTTCTTATTACTCATGATCAATTATTAAAAATTAAAATATTAGTATATTTAAATTTGCTCCAATAAAAAATCGTTTTGTGCTTGGTAAGGCTCGGCTGTTTTATCAACACGAATTTCTAACATTTTATTTTCTAAATCTACAAACAACTGATTTCTTGTTTGAACATTCAACAACTCTAATTTTGTTTGTGCTGAATCTTTAAATACAATTTTACCTTGAAGCGTTTCAATTTCATTGTGCCCACTTAGACTTTCACGCTTAAGCACATAGGTCATATCATCTTTCAGCTCTACATCTACCGCCATTCCTGGACAATCTTCACATCTAGAAAAACAGCCCATGCACGGCGTAGTTCCCTGATAATACCCTACCCATTGAGGAATAATTTTCTTTTCCACCAATTTATCATTCACTTCACTTACTTGAGTATTAGGCTGATTTGACTCCTGACAACCCAACAATACAGAAGATGCAAATAATGGAATAAGTATGCGATTTTTCATAAAACAAAATAATTAAAATATTTGATACAATATAACATAGCTAAATAAAAGCTCAGAATAAAACCACCTACTTTTATCTAATAAAACTAAAACCATCCCTTATAACCATACAAGTCAGCATCTGCACAGCGCAAGGTTTCTTGAGTGAGTCCCCACAAACGGTAATCACCTGTAATAGAACCTGTTTGAAAATTATGAGTATATGCAAAACTTAATTGTCTTTGAGGATCACACCAAGCACCTGAACCATTAAAGCCAATATGCCCAAAACCATGTGGCGCTTTTTTACCTAAAGTTAGCAAACGGTGAAATCCCAAACGCCAATGCATAGCAATAGGCATAACTCGATCTCGTTTTATATATTGAATAGTCGATAATTGTTGGAATATTTCAGGCTTAATAAATTGTTGATTATTCCATGTTCCTTTATTTGCAAGCATTGCATAAATTTTCGCTAAACTTTGTGCCGTAAATACACCGTTTGCAGCAGGAATAATCGCTTTTAGCGCACTCTCATTAAACATGCTTAATTTACTCATACCCTTAGGAATCATTGCATCTTGAAAATCTAAAGGATTATGTCCACTAAATTCCATTAAGCGATCCATATGCGTTTTTTTTCGTTTTACTTTTTTAGCATTTGGATTAAATGGTTTTAGTTCTTTTTTATTTGTGGGTAATGGTCTAGCAACTCTGTTCATTTCATATTCTGGCACGCCATAAAATGCACCATCTAAATTCAGCGGTTTTATTAAATATTGCTCCATTAATTCTTTAAGTGATTTATTTGTAGCTTTTTCAAGTAACCCACCCACTTGCCAACCAAATGTAAATGGTTGATAGGCAGCGTCTGCACCCACGCTAAATCTAGGTGTTGCTTGCTCTATAACTTGCAACATGTACGACCAATCGGTCATCTCTACAGCATCTTGAATATTTGAACGAATATCAAACAAACCACTTTGATGACACAGCATATGCCTCAAAGTAATTTTCTCTTTACCATTTTGAGCGAACTCAGGCCAATATTGTGCAACTGGCGTATCGTAATTTAAGAAGCCTTCGCTCACCAAAATATGTGCTAATGTTGCTAATACGCCCTTACCTGTCGAATAGCATACAGACAGCGTGTCTGACTGCCAGTTTTCACTAATTGATTTTTTCCCAGTAAAAATATCAATAACTTTTTCACCTTGGAAAAATACGACCAATGCAGCGCCACCATATCCTGTACGCGCATCTTGCATTTGGCTAAATTGCTTTGCTAAATCTTTAAAACGTGGGTCAACATATCCCTTATAGTTTTTTTGATTAGCAAATAAATACTGCGGAATTCGGTTCATCTATACAATCCTTTGCATAAATTTTATTTTATATAAAAAAACCTAAATCACTTGATTTAGGCTTCTTAGATTAAAGTGCTTTTACACTTCCTGCTACATGTGGCTTCTTATTCTTGGCATTTTGAATTAAGAAGTTTGTCTCATTTGCATCTTGGGTAGTTAAAAACTCAACTTTAGATGGCAAATACATTGGCAATTTAAAAGACACATCTGCTTCATAAGCATCTGGCAAACTTAAATGAGATAATGCCTTTGCTTTACTCCACATTCCGTGTGCAATGGCTTGCTTAAAACCAAAAGCTTTTGCAGTAATTGCATGAATATGAATTAAATTAAAATCGCCTGAAGTTAAAGCATAACGACGACCCGTATTTTCAGATACATTCCATTCACTCGTAATTTGATACTCTGGCTTCTTCGCTTTAGTTTCTTTAGCAGATACCTTATTGCCTGTTTTTTGACGTGCTAAATATGTTGTTAAAGATTCAACCACAACATCATTGCCCACTTTAACAGTGGTAATAAAATCAAATTGAACACCTTTATCATGTGGTTTTAAATCACCAAATTTACATGACAATAAAAGTTGTTCATTCACACCAATTTTACGTAATTGCTTCACTTGGTTTCGAATATGCACTAAACCTAAAATTGCAAATGGAAACGCCTCTTGCGTCATCATATGCATTTGTAAACTTTGTGATAAAACAGCCAAATAAATTGCAGGAATATAACCATTATTTTTAAAGCCCGTCACTTCGTTGTAGGCTTTTAAATGTTTTGCATCGACTTTAAATGAGTCCACCACATATTCAACTTGCGGCAGGACTTTTTCACCTTTTGGCTTTTTAAAAATCAAACCTTGAATAACTTTTGGATAAGCTAAATAAGGCTTTGGAAGTTGATTAAAATGGCGAGTATTCATAATGAGCCTTTGGAATTCTATTATTACATATTATAAAAAGCCCCTTCTCCCTCTGGGAGAAGGCTGGGATGAGGGTCATCATAAATCAGTTACCTCTCCCTAGTCCTCTCCTTAAAAGAGAGGGAACTTTCACATGATTCTATCAAGCCCCTAACAAGCTTTGGCCACAAACACGAACAACGTTTCCGTTTAAACCTGAAGATGCTGTTGATGCAAACATCGCAATTGTTTCTGCAACGTCTACAGGCAAACCACCTTGGCTCATAGAGTTCATACGGCGACCTGCTTCACGAATAGCAAATGGAATAGCTGCCGTCATTTGCGTTTCAATGAAACCTGGCGCTACTGCGTTAATGGTTACACCATTTTTCAATAACGGCGCAGTAAATTTCACCACACCAATTACACCCGCTTTAGAAACTGCATAGTTGGTTTGACCTAAATTACCTGCAATACCTGAAATTGAAGATACGCAAATAATACGACCATTTTCATTAATACCATCGTTAGAAATTAGATAATCATTTACACGTTCAATTGCTGAAAGGTTAATGTTAATTACTAAATCCCAAAGCTCTGGCTTCATATTTGCCAAGGTTTTGTCACGTGTAATACCCGCATTATGAACAATGATATCTAAACCACCATGTTCAGCAGCAGCGATTTTAATTTTTTCACCTGCATCCGCAGCAGTAATATCAATGGCTAATGTAGAACCACCAATTTCAGCAGCAACACGATCTAAATCTGCTTGTTGTTGCGGTACATCTAAACAAATAACATGTGCACCATCACGTGAAAGTACATGTGCAATTGCTTCACCAATACCACGGCTTGCACCTGTTACCACTGCTGTTTTACCTGCAAGTGGTTTTGTCCAATCAATATCGACAGTTTTTGCTTTAGAAACACGAATCACTTGACCTGAAACATAAGCAGAGCGTGGCGAAATCGTAAAACGTAATGCAGACTCTAAATTGTCTTTAGCAGTTAGATCTACATAAACTAAGTTGGCAGCAATACCTTTCTTAAATTCTTTAGCAACAGATTTCACAAAACCTTCAAGCGCACGTTGTGCAATTGCTTGTTTCACTGTTTTTGCAGATTCAGGGTTAATACCCACAACAATCACACGACCAGAAGCTTGAACTTGGCGTGCAATTGGATTGAAAAATGCATACAACTCGTGAAGCTGTTCTGAATTTTCAATACCTGAAGCATCAAAAATCACAACTTTAAATTTAGACTCTTTATCACCTTCATTAAACGCACTTAGGTTTAAGCCTACTTTTGCCGCAGCTTGTTGTAATTCTACATTATTTCCTGCATAAGCATTTGCATGAACATTTGCCAATACTTGAGCAATCGAACCTGACAAACTACTTGAAGATGACGCACCAAATAAAACTGCACCTTGAACCACAGGCGTTGCTGATACAAAACGATCTAAAGAAGTTGGTGATGGCAAACCTAAGTTTTTAATGACAAGTTTACCAATGGTAGATTTTGCGAATGCTTGATATTGGTCACTCATGTTTATTATCTCTCATGCAAATTAATTTTTGATGAATCTGGATGTCATCTTTTAACTTCAATGTGATGCCAAATACTTATATTTCAACAGATCCGTCAGTTTCTCTTGAATAATACTTGAGTTAAAGTCTATATGTCTTGACCTGAATGCATACCACAGCGTCATTTTAGTCAATTGAGCTTTTTCTCTAGTATGATAATGTACGCTATATATTGATGATTAACATGCTTGGAAAAGCCTTATGAGCAAGATAACTCAAGAAAATCCAGCAGTCGATAATTCTGTAGTAAAGCCTGTGTCAAATACATCAAAAAGTACAACTCGCGCTAAAAGTACTGGCACAGCTGCTAAAGCTACAAACACAACGACTAAAACAACAACGACTCGAACTCCTTCAACACGTAGAGCTAGCACTGCTACATCTACAAAAACTGCAGCTACAAAAACAGTTAAACCAAAAACCCAACCTAAAATTCAACAAGGTCAATCCATGAGTCAAAACACAGTTCGTCGCGTAGCTATTATTGGCGGCAATCGTATTCCTTTCGCTCGTTCTAACGGTGCATATTTTTCAGCTTCAAACTCTGACATGTTTACAGCTGCATTAAATGGTTTAGTAGAACGCTTTAACCTTCAAGGTCAAAGACTTGGTGAAGTTGTTGCTGGAGCAGTTCTTAAACATAGCCGTGACTTCAACATGACTCGTGAATGTGTTTTAAATACAGCCCTTGCACCAGAAACACCTGCTTTTGACTTACAACAAGCATGTGGTACTGGTTTACAAGCTGCATTTTTAGTGGCGAATAAAATTGCCCTTGGTCAAATTGAAGTGGGTGTTGCAGGTGGTGTAGATACGACATCGGATGCACCAATTGCTTTTGGTGATGGATTACGTAAAGCCCTACTTGAACTAAATATTGCAAAAACTGCAAAAGATCGTTTTAAAGCGTTAGCAAAAATTAATATTAAAGACTTAATGGATGCTCCTAAAAATGGTGAGCCTCGTACAGGGCTTTCTATGGGTGATCATCAAGCATTGACTACGCTTGAATGGGGTATTTCTCGTGAAGCGCAAGATGAACTTGCTGCATCTTCACATCAAAAAATGGCAGCAGCTTATGAAGAAGGTTTCTTCGATGACTTAATTACGCCATTTTTAGGTTTAGAACGTGACAACAACTTACGTGCAGATTCAACCGTAGAAAAACTTGCAAAATTACGCCCTGCTTTTGGTAAAGGCGATGCACGTACTATGACTGCGGGTAACTCTACACCACTTACAGATGGTGCATCATGTGTGCTTTTAGCATCTGAAGAATGGGCAAAAGCAAATGGTCATGAAGTTCTTGCTTATCTAACATTTACTGAAACTGCTGCTGTAGATTTTGTAAACAAGAAAGAAGGCTTATTGATGGCGCCTGCTTATGCGGTGCCTCGTATGCTTGAACGTGCTGGTCTTAAACTTCAAGATTTTGATTATTACGAAATTCACGAAGCATTTGCATCTCAAGTACTTTCAACATTAAAAGCTTGGGAAGATCCTAAATTTTGTAAAGATCGTTTAGGCTTAGAAGCGCCTTTAGGTTCAATTGACCGTAGCAAACTAAATGTAAAAGGTTCTTCACTTGCAGCAGGTCATCCATTTGCTGCAACAGGTGGTCGTATTATTGCAACTGCTGCAAAACTGATTAACCAAAAAGGTTCAGGTCGTGTATTGGTTTCGATTTGTGCAGCGGGTGGTCAAGGCGTTACTGCTATTATTGAAAAATAATAAAGTACCTTATAAAAAGCACCTCTCTTGAGGTGCTTTTTTAATTTAAAAATCAAGTAAATCGATCAGTTAACTTTTTGATAAAAATAAGATATATTCCTTGGCACACGAATAAGAAAAAATAATCATGAAGAGTCCTCAGCCATTTTTCTTCTATATAAACTCACTAATTCCCTATTATTATTGCTATCTTATTCCAGTTATTTTATGCCTTATTGTTGTAAGTTTCGATTTTCAATTTCATGGAATTTTTACAGAAACAATCAATTCAACACTTTCTAGCAAGCATAAATTTATTAACGATTTTTTTGCTATTTGTTCTTATTCAGTCATGATTTTAATTTTCTTCAACTATTTTAGGCTCAATTTAGATCGCGCACACAAAAATCAACTTAGATTAAACTATCGTAAATTAACCACACAACAGCAATCATTATTTGGTTTTCTTGGTTTAGCTTTTTTAATATTTATTCTATTTTTCTTTTGTATAAGCTGGTTGTTTATTTCAGATACATTACCTAGTAAAAATTCTAAAGGATACTTTTTCAGTTATATAACTAATTTTGCACATCCATATATCAGTGTTTTTGCAGTAAGTCTTCAATATTTACTTATTGTATTTTTCACACTTTATTTTGTATATGCACTCAATATGCGTAAATATCGTTAATATAAAAAAGGGAGCTCAATAGCTCCCTTTTATTTTTACATTTAAGAATGAACTACGCCATAACCTAAACGCGCTTCAATATGGTCATAAAACCATTGGAAGATAAATGTATAAACCAAAATACACATTGTTAAACTAAAATCGAGCACAATTGCTTGCCAAATTGTCATATCCATTGCATAAGCCACCATAGGAATTGTTGCTAGCATTAAGCCACCTTCAAATCCAATTGCATGCAAAATACGAACTCTTATAGTTCTTTTTAGCTTACGTTTTGCCTCAAACTTTTCAAAAAAATGGTTAAAAATCATATTCCAAATTACTGAAGTAACCGCCATGGCAATACCCAATGAGCCTGTAACTTCTAATGGCATATGAAAAATGAAACTCAAAGCTACAGCAATGATTACCAATAGGATAATTTCATAGCTCAAAGCATGAATAATCCTTCTTTTGGAAATCAACATTTTAATTCTCTCTAAAGTTCTTTGTTTAAGATGAGTGAATTATATTTCCACTTATTTGAATGATTAAGTTAGAATCTATCAATTATTTTGAAAGATAAGAAATTTATAATTATGAATATCAATCAAGATCAACTGCTCATTTTTAAAACCGTCATTGAAACGGGTTCATTTTCTGCTGCTGCAAGAAAACTTGGAAAAGTTCCATCTGCAGTAAGCATGTCTATTGCTAACTTAGAAATAGATTTAAACTTACAACTATTTCAACGAGTTGGGCGTGAACCAATTCCAACTGAAGAAGCAATGGTGCTCTTTGAAAAAACAGATCAGCTTCTTGTTGAAATGAAACAATGGAAACAACACGCCTTTGCACTTAGCACAGGTTTAGAATCTTCACTGAATATTGTGGTGGTTTCGGAACTTTTACACACTAACTGGACAGACTATATTTCAATTATTGAAACAAAATTCCCACAATTACAAATCAATATCTTCAGTGCCCCGCAAGAAGATGCTCAAAAAATGCTACTGAATGGCACGGCGCAACTTGCCTTAATGTTTGAACGTGAACATTTGGAAGGCAATGAACAGTTTGTAGAATTAAAACGTGAAGTATTGGTGCCTGTATCATCTAAAAATTTTGAGTTGGCTAAATTTGATCATGTAAGTTTTGAGCAAATTTTACAAAGCCGTCAAATTGTTGTTGCAAGCCGAGATAAATCGATTAAACCTGAACTGCTCTATTCAAAATCTTATTGGCGTACAGATAATCATCACTCTGCATGTTCTATTATTTTACAAAACTTAGCTTGGGGTGTTTTACCTCTTGAAATGTTTAATGAAAATCCAGAACTGAAGCATCAATTAAAGATTTTAAACTTTTCAGATTTCACGCCAAAGTTTGAATATTTTGTAGATTTAGTCTGGAGTCGTGAAAGCCAATTGGGTGCAGCTGCTCGTTTTTTGATTAATCACATAAGAAATGAACGAAAAAAACCGAATTTAACTGAACAAAATTAAGGAAGATACTTTGCCAATCAAAAGTTTGTGCTATAAATAAATGATGGGTAAACAACTTTAAAGAATAGAAACGAATGACACTTACAGCCTTAAATCAATTAAAAAAATTGACCACCATTGTTGCAGATAGTAGTGACTTAGCAGCAATTGAAAAGTTCCGCCCATTAGATGCAACGACAAATCCATCTTTAATTACGGCCGCAGCAAACCAAGCAGAAAACTTAGAACTTATTCAAAGTGCATTTGCTCAAGCTAGAAATGAAAAATATGAAGATGATGAGCTGATTGAACGCACTATCGACATTTTAACTGTTAAGTTTGGTGTAGAAATTTTAAAACTCATTGATGGTCGTGTATCTACAGAAGTTGATGCTGCTTTGTCTTATGACACAGAAGCAACGGTTGCTAAAGCAAAAGAATTATTGGCTTTATACAAAGCATATGGCGTAGATCAAAACCGAATTTTAATTAAAATTGCATCTACATGGGAAGGCATTCAAGCTGCGCGTATTTTAGAGGCTGAAGGCATTCACTGTAATTTAACCCTGCTCTTTGGCTTACACCAAGCTCAGGCATGTGCCGATGCAAAAGTAACGCTCATTTCACCATTTGTGGGTCGTATTTTAGATTGGTACAAAAAAGCAGAAAATGTAGATGCTTACCCTATCGATAAAGACCCTGGTGTACTGTCTGTAAAACAGATTTATCATTTCTACAAACAACACAATATTAAAACGGAAATTATGGGTGCAAGCTTCCGAAGTATTGACCAAGTTTTAGGTTTAGCTGGCTGTGATTTATTAACCGTTGCGCCAAACTTACTTGCGGAACTAGACCAAGATACTCGCATAGTTAAAGCTCAACTTTCTGAAAATCAAGTATCTGAAAATAATCCACAAGATCTTGTAGCGTTAAACAAAGAAAGTTTTAAACAAGCAATTGAACATGACTTGATGTCATCTCAATTATTACAAGGTGGTATAGATGGCTTTATTAAAGCACGTGAACAATTAAATAGTTTATTGCGTCAATCTTTCGGAATTGATGCTGAAATAAAAGCTTAATCACACTTTTAAACCATTTTTATAGCCGATGTTGATATACTCACATCGGCTTTTTATTTGAGTTCTGCCTCGTGTTTGGTATCACAGATTTAGCAACCTATATTATTGGCACAATTTTAATTGTGATATTACCAGGCCCAAACTCATTGTTTGTAATGTCTGTTGCTTCTCGATTTGGTATTAAAGCTGGTTACAAAGGTGCTTTGGGCGTTTACACCGGCGATATGATTTTAATTATATTAACTGCCTTAGGTGCTGCATCTTTACTTCATGCTTTTCCGTGGCTATTCATTTTATTAAAAGTGGTTGGTGCAACTTATTTAAGCTATTTAGGTATTAAGTTACTTATTGCTGCGTACCATACATTTAACGCGGTAAAAATACCTGAAAGAGTAGAAGAAAAGCAATCTTTAGAACAAGTTAAGCCATTTAGTACGGCGTTAACAATTAGCATTTTAAACCCTAAAGCGATTTTATTTTATTTGTCTTTTTTTGTGCAATTTGTAGATCCTGCTTATACATACCCTGCAATTACTTTCACAGCACTTGCAATTATTTTACAAATTATCAGCATGAGCTACTTAACTATTCTTATTTTTTCTGGTGCAAAATTAGCATCTTACTTTTCAAACAGATTTAAACTTACCGCCATTTGTGTAGCAAGTGTTGGAATATTATTTTGTGGTTTTGGCTTAAAACTCGCAACATCAACTCTTTAGTTCCTTACTCACTTTTTAGATAATCCTTATCAGAACTATTCTTTAACCACACTAATGAAAAGCGTATGATAACTACTCGAATTATCCATTAATAAATTACTCATTAATAATAATGTTGCAAGGACTCATGCAAAAGCTCATTCAAGATTTTTCTATACCTGCAGTTTTTGCAGGATTTATTACCTTTCTCGTAGGTATAAGTGTTTCATCTGTATTGGTTATTCAAGCTGCGCAACTTTTAGGTGCTAGCCCCGAACAAATTACGTCTTGGTTTTGGGCACTTGGACTTGGTATTGGTATTAGCGGTTTATTTCTATCTTGGAAATATAAATATCCTGTTGCAACCTCTTGGTCTACCGCAGGTTTAGCACTCATTATTGCAACTGGTAGTGGCTATACGCTAAATCAAGCGATTGGTGCATTTTTAATTTGTGGTTTACTTACAGCAGTTCTTGGCTATTTAGGCGCATTTAAAAAAGCGTTGGAATATATTCCTCAAAGCTTAACAAGTGCCATGCTTGCAGGTGTACTTCTTAAATTTGGTATTAGTATTTTTGCAACTATGCAACAAGAATGGGGTTTCATTCTTGCTTTACTTGCAAGCTACGTTATTTCCAAGCGCCTTTTACCTCGTTATAGCATTGTTATTACAGTAATTGCAGGTATTTTACTGTGTCCTTTATTCCTTACATTCAACACACCCAATATTCAATGGTCTTTGGCACAACCTGTTTGGATTAGTCCTGAATTTTCTGTATCTGCAATTTTAGGTTTAGCCCTGCCTTTATTTGTGATTAATATGGCATCGCAATATTTACCCGGTTTAGCAATGATTCGTAGTTATGGCTATCAACCACATGTAAATCAACTGATTGGATTTACAGGTCTTTCCCAAACTTTACTTGCCCCATTTGGTTGTTTCACTGTGAACATTGCTGCAATTAGTGCCGCAATTAGCTTAGATGACCAAGCGCATCCTGATGAAAAACGCCGTTATATTGCAGGAATAAGTTGTGGATTTTTCTACATATTAATGGGACTTTTTGCCGCGACTTTAACAAGCTTCTTAATGGCATTTCCTTTGGTATTTATTACAGCGCTTGCAGGTATTGCACTCTTTGGCACCATTGGTCATAACATCGCAATTGCTTTTCAAAATGTAGATGAACGCGAAGCTGCTTTGCTGACATTCTTATTTAGTGCTTCAGGTGTCCAATTTTTTGGCATTGGCTCTGCATTCTGGGGATTATTATTTGGTTTTGCAGTTTCTTTAATTTTCAAATTTAAAGCAAAGAAATCTTAACGAAGAATAACGTGAAAATAAAAGCAAACCTCGGTTTGCTTTTATTAAACTCAGAATAAATAATGCTTAGGCTATTTATTCTTTAAGTAAAGATAAATAACTTAGTCTGAAGTTCGCTTTAAAAACTCAATGGTTTTAATAAAGGTTTCTTGGCTCGCTTTTTTACTCATCATAAATTGATATTCATGCACAAGTAACTCTTTTGAATTTGGGTAAAAAACATCAGTCACAGGAATATTCTTTTCTTTAAGCAGCTGAACAAAAGGCACAGACTGGCTTTCAGTTAAAAAGTCTTTATTTCCACCACTTATAAATACAGGTGGATAACTCTTTGTTAAATGCTGACTTGGCGAAATATCTGCCAAGAATTTTGCATCATCCTTTTTGCCACCTGTATAAGCTTGAACAAGATTTGTAATCCCCCATTCAAGCAATTTCATTTCACTCGAACTGTTATTTATAAAACTTTCTAAATCATAAATCCCACAATGCAAAATTAAACCTTTTAATTGTTCAATTGAAGTTTTTGGATATAAAGATGAAGCCTGCGCAAACTCAGAATTTGCAACAAGTGCAGCATAATGACTTGCCATATTCGCACCCGCAGAATCTCCTGCTAAGTAAATTTGGCTCGCATCAATTTGATACTTATTTGCATGCTGTTTTATAAACTCTAAAGCTTGATCAATTTGTAGTAATTGTTGAGGATAAATTTCTGTAGGTGCAACTTGATATTCAACTGAAATAATATTGTAGCCTTGCTCTGCCAAACGCTTGAAATATCCACTGGCATGTTCTTTAGAACCAGAAATCCAACCACCGCCGTGAATCCAAACAACAACAGGTCGCTTAGCTAATTCAGCAATATTTTCAGGTTGATATAAATCGAAATGTAAACTTGGAGTTTCCATATATTGAATATTACGCGTAACTTTAATATTTTCAGGCGCATGACGTTCAATAAACTTTTTTTTGAATATTTGTAGATGCATTAAATGCACCTGCAATTATTTTGCTATTGTTTTGTGTATTTTGACAGCCACTAATGGCTAAAGATAAAACCAAACTCATAACAGCAAATTTAAATTGCACTACTAATCCTTTCATTCATATATAAAAAATATTGTGTGGAGTTTAATTTATTTTTAAATTTGAACCTATATAAATATGTAAAAACAATGCTTCAAAACAACCCAAAAACCAACCTAATTCATATACTTATTTTGCCAATTCCATAACAAAAATTTAACTAAAATTAATGATTTTTCTACGATCGTATTATAAGGTTTGAACCATTTCTAACAATGTGTTATCAATTAATTAGTAGGGTAATAACGATAACTTTGGAGCATTTTTTAATGTCTTATAATCATATTTTAGTTCCTGTAGATGGTTCACAAATTTCTTTTTCTGCTGTAAAAAAAGCAGCCCAAATTGCAAAAGCATTTAACAGCAAACTAAGCTTAATTAGCCTTGTTGCTGAAGACCCATTTACAGATGCAGATTTTTATTACTCTTCTGCTGTAATGAAAGAATATTTTGTTATTGCTTATGAAAATGCAGAAGCAGCTTTAAAAGAAGCAAGTGAGTTTGCAAAAGCTGAAGGCGTTGAAGCTAATGTAAAAGTAGTAAAAGGACAAGTAAATGCTGATGGCGTTTCAACAGCAGCAACAAATGAAAAAGTTGACCTCATTGTGATGGGTTCACATGGTCGTAAAGGTTTCAAAAAATTAATTCTAGGCAGTTTTGCTCAAGACGTATTAAACAAAACAGAAATTCCTGTGCTTGTTGTTAAAAACTAAATTCCATCAGAATAAAGCTCAATTTAAATTGAGCTTTATTCAACTCTGCACCACTATAAATACTCATACTCAATAAGTCTTTTAAATACAAACGATACTATTTCAGTTAAAAATTTAGGAAAAACAGATGACAACATATAAACATATTTTGGTTCCTGTAGATGAATCTCCTATTTCCTATGCAGCAGTTGAACAAGCACTTGCTCTAGCCAAAGAACTAAAAAGTGAAGTAACAGTAATGAGCGTTATTTCTGTAGATCCATTTAAAGGGGTCGATTTTTATAAAGTTGCACCTGCAATTACAGATTATTTTATGCAAGCCGAAGAAAATGCTCAGCTTCGCTTAAAAGACATAGAACGATTATTTGTTCGAGATGGCGTATCTGTAAATACGAAAGTGATTCGTGGCGTTGCAGCATCTGAAGGCATTATGGCTATTGCTAATGAAGTTAGTGCCGATTTAATTATTATGGGTTCACATGGTCACACGGGCTTTAAAAAGATGGTGCTTGGAAGTGTTGCACAAAACGTGCTGACACAATCTCACATCCCCGTACTCATTGTTAAAGTATAAAAATATAAAAGCCCGTTTAAACGGGCTTTTTATATATAGATGAACTATACGCGATGCGGTAGATAGTACATTTGGTTTAAAGCTGTATAAAAACTACGACGGTCTTGATTTAACTCAATTTCACGACCAGAATCTAATAAAATATTTAAGCCAACATTTACCCAGATAAACCCTTCTCGCGTATTTTGCATTTTTTTCGAAGGTACTAGGGATACTACAATTTCACTACCATTAATTGCTTTCGCAACCAATTGATTACTATTACTCAATATTTACACCAATTTAATACTTAAAAATCGTTCCTTTTGGAACATCAACAACAGAAGAATTATGACATCTAGAAATATCGCTAAAACGATAATTGAGAGGAAAAATAGAAGTTTTTATTATCTGTCCAAATATTATAACACATTTTTAAATTTTTATTAAACAATATAAAAAGCCAAACAACCTAAGTCATTTGGCTTCTAAATATATACAAACAATATAAGCAGAAATTACGCGTTTAAAATGCTGTTTAATGTTTCAGAAACGTTTTTAGATTTAACTAAAGGCTTCAGTGCTTCTAAATCCGCTTTTACTTGCGAACGCTGAGGTTCTGCTAAAGTGTACCAACGAGATAAAGCTTGCAATAAACGAGAACCAATAATTGGATTTTTTTCATCTAAATACTTAGCCAAACCTACAAAATGCTGAACACCAAAACTCCAAGTGTTTACAGGATTTGCATTTAAACCGCCTGTTACAGAACGAATTCTGTTTGGTACACCAAGGTCATAATCAGGATGTGAAGTTAAATACGCAATGGTTTCCGCATTCGCTTTAGGATGTGCTGCTTGCACCATGAACCACTGATCCATAGATAAAGCTTCATCTTTAAAACGTAGATAAAAATCAATTAATGCAGCTTCAGCTTGCGGTGCATCACTCCAAACCAATACACGTAAAGCACCTAAACGCTCAGACATATTTTTTGTTGATTTGTACTGTGCATCTGCCAATTCAAATGCAGATTCATCACCTTGACGCGCAATCATTGCCAAAAGAATATTTTTTAACGCTCGAACACCCATTGCTTGTGAAAACTCTGTTTCATTTGCAGGGTCTAACGCTAAATACGCTTCTTTACAGAAAGCGCCAAATGCATTTGCCAATGTATCTAACAACGAATTGCGTTTTTCTTGAATCTCTAGAGGATTATAGTTCGCGTCTATACGGCTTCCTAAATAACCTTCAGTTGGTACATCAAACAAACGAGAAGCAAGTAGCGGATCTTTCTTTATCACTTCAGGTAATGCATTTTTCATTGCCTGAACATAAATGTCAGATGAATGACCATTTAATAAAATACGTTCAAGTAAAGTCTGCGTTGCTTGCCATTGGTTAAAACCATTGGTTTCATACTGCAATAAGAATGCAAGGTCTTCATCTGAATAGTTAAATTCAAGATTTACAGGTGCAGAGAAATTACGAAGCAACGATACAACAGGCTTTGTCATTACATTTTTAAATTCAATGCTTGCTTCATTTTGTTCAAATAAGTAAACGCCATCTTTTACAGCATTTTCAACTAAAGCTTCAGATTCAAGAACAAGCTGTTCACCTGATGCAGCGTCAAACAAAGCTAAAGCAACTGGAATTGGCACAGCTTTTAAATTTGGATATTTGGCATTTGCTTTTAAGCTTTGTTTTAGGTTTAAACGATACGTTTGAGTTGTCTCATCATATTCACCTTTTGCTTCTAATTTTGGCGTACCCGGTTGGTTGTACCAAGTTAGGAAGTTAGATAAATCGACACCTGAACCTGCTGTAAGCGCAGCAACCCAATCTTCAACTGTAACGGCTTGACCATCGTGACGCTTGAAATATTCGTCTGTACCTTTACGGAATTTTTCTTTGCCCAATAATGTTGCCATCATGCGGTTAATTTCCGCACCTTTTTCATAAACAGTTGCTGTATAGAAGTTATTAATTTCTACAAAGTGATCTGGACGTGGCGGATGCGATAAAGGACCTGAATCTTCAGGGAATTGATGCCCTTTTAATACTGCAACGTCATCAATACGTTGAACAGCCGCAGATTGTAAATCTTCTGTGAAAGATTGATCACGGAAAACCGTTAAGCCTTCTTTTAAACACAATTGAAACCAGTCACGACAAGTAATACGGTTACCTGTCCAGTTATGGAAGTATTCGTGCGCAATTACCGCTTGTACTTGCATAATTGCAGCATCAGTTGTGTATTCTTCATCTGCAAGCACACATGAAGTATTAAAGATGTTTAAGCCTTTATTCTCCATTGCACCCATGTTAAATGCACTTGTTGCAACAATCATGTAAATATCTAAATCGTAAGGTAAGCCATAATGCTCTTCATCCCAACGCATAGAATGTTTTAAAGCTTGCATTGCAATATGGCATTTTGGAATATCTTTTTCTTCTGCATAAATTTCTAAAGCAACATTACGTCCTTCAGAAGTCACAAAAGTATCTTTTAAAACAGCCAAATCACCAATTACGCATGCAAATAAATAAGCTGGTTTTTTCGTTGGATCTTGCCAAATTGCATAATGGCGACCTTCACCTGCTTCGCCTTTTTCAATTAAATTACCGTTAGCAAGTAATACAGGGAATTTTTTGTCTGCTTCTACACGTGTGGTAAATACAGACAAAACATCTGGACGGTCTGGATAGAAAGTAATTTTACGGAATCCTTCAGGCTCATTTTGTGTTACAAACAAATCTGAAGCT
Source organism: Acinetobacter portensis (assembly GCF_023158935.1). Lineage (GTDB taxonomy): Bacteria > Pseudomonadota > Gammaproteobacteria > Pseudomonadales > Moraxellaceae > Acinetobacter > Acinetobacter faecalis. Next base: position 1,177,607 of record NZ_CP096120.1, on the reverse strand, counting down.
GCTTGATATAAACCTTCAAGCATAGTATTTGATTCAGGATGAATAACAACTTCTGTTTCAATAATGCTATTTTCAGGCGCATTTTGAATAACCAATTGTTCTGAATTAAGCGAATATTCTGTATTGTCCAGCGTTTTTCCGTTTAAGCGAATCGCTTTAAGTTCAAGGTCACGACCTAAAAGAACCAAATCACCAGCAGTTTGGCGTTGCATAACCAATTTTGAATTTACGTTGGTATGATCTGCAAAAACTTGAATATCCAAATGAATAGAATCGACCAAGAATGATGGTTTTTGATAATCTTTCAAATATATTGTTTGATCTGCTTCTACTACTGGATTTGCCGCAATATTCATATTGTATCCTACTGTTGTTTTAGCTCTAACTTTCCTGTGAAGTCATTCGATCATACTTCAAACTTACAGAGATTGTCTTTGCAATTCATCTGTCTTTATATATGGGACTTGAGCAGTATTTTTCAACACAAAAGCACTGAAATTAATGCATTTATTTTATTTACAGCAGTTTTTCTAGATACGTTTAAACAACATTCGATACAAATGTAAACAGTCGTTCGAATCTTAAAACCATCATTCTTTCAGTTTTAATGAATAGATGCTAATTTCTTGTAAATTCATTCAAAATAGAGAAAAACAATTTTATCTCTAGGTCTTGTGTATAATTCAATTAGACAATTTTTCTTATGGATTATTATGCTTCAAATTCTCCAAAAACAGCTTGATGAAAGTACACAATGCCCTTTGTGTCGCGCATCTATGAATTGGATTGAAGCAGAACAGTTCGATAAAGAAATGAATTATCACGAATGTATAAGCTGCTTCCATAAAGTCTTTCAAGACAACAAGCAAAATTGTCATTGCGATAAATGTACATCAGAACGTAAAAAGCTGATGAAAGAAACAATGCAGCAAGAACAACGAAAAATTAAGCAAAAAACCCAAGATGTTTTTGAATATGACCTGAATCATCTTAGCTTTTTAAATAAATTATTTTTATTGGGTATTTTAGATGAGTTAGTTGATGAACATACGGGACATCAAGAATTCATTGATTGGGATCAACTTAAATATCGCCCTATTAGCCCAAGTTATTTATTTCAAAGCTATTTAATTAAACAACTGGTTAAAGATAATGTTCTTGTGGCTAAAGAATTTAGCGACTCAGCACAACAATACTATATAAATGTACGTTTAGATGGTTATTCGGAACCTAGCCTTTTTAGTGTTACGCAACAATTAAGAAATTGGTTTTATGAAAACTTAGCATTAGGTGTGCCTTTTCAATCTTCAGATGAAGTTAAAGATACTCTTCAACTTTTGCTTTACCAAGAAATTGTGCAATTTATGCAATTTTATTGCAGAACCTGGGGCATTCAAATTGCAGGAAATCAAAGTTTTCAAAGCTTCTGTTACCGCTTAATGGAATCTCTTGCCGTTGGACAAATTTATTATTTAATTCAAAATGCTTTGGAATATTTACATCAACAAAATGCATTAAAACCTAGAAATGAAAATTTCATTAACACCAATTTATTAAAAAAAACCTTACAACAATACCGTGAACGTGCATTAACAGAAAAATGGGAAACAACAACTTTACCGCGTCCTTACAATATTCCATTAAGTAAAATGAGTGAAATCTTATTTTATAAATTTTTAGGCTACGATGAAAAAATCTTTTTCCAACCATTTTGGCGCTCATGGAAAAAAATTGAACCTCGCTTAAAATTTTACTCTCTCAAGCGTTGTATGCACTGTGGTTCCAACGAACTCACTGTCGATTATGACGCAGAAGATTATGTGTCTTTATTTTGCAGAAACTGTAAACATCAAGACCATTACTTCACTCAATAACACCTTACTTTGCCCCAAATAGTACGAGTCAAATTTATCTTATGAATGATTCTAGCCAACTAAAATCTGAAATTTTAGAACAAGTCATTGAAGCTTGGAATCAGCTACAAGCTCAACAACCATTGGTTCATTGTATTACCAACAGTGTTGCAGCCAATTATGTTGCTAATATTCTTTTAGCAGCAGGTGCATCTCCTGCAATGATTGATAACCCATTTGAAGCTGAAAGTTTTGCCAAAATTTCTGGTGCAATTAGTATAAATACAGGCACACCTACAACAGAACAAGCTCAAGCAATGAAAATTACAGCTCAAACTTGTTCAAATCATAATAAACCTTGGGTACTTGACCCTGTTGGTTATGGTACTATTTTGGCTTGGCGCTCACAAACAGTTGATGAACTTGTTAAGTTTAACCCTACTGTAATTCGCGGCAATGCTTCTGAAATAAGCACACTTGCTGGAAATCAGGTTCAATCTAAAGGCGTAGACAGCACATTAAATAGTGCAGATGTTTATTTACAAGCGAATGTACTTTTACAGCAAACTGATTGTGTCGCAATTTCTGGCGAATCAGATTTTATTGTGGCAAAAGATATTCCTGCAATCATTCAAATTAATGGTGGGTCATTCTTACAACCAAAATTAACAGCGACAGGTTGTGCTTTAGGTGCATTAATTGCTGCATATTGTGCTGTTAGTAAACCAAGTATTGCTGCTATTGCGGCTCACATTCACTTTGCAATTGCAGGTAAATTAGCTTTTGAGAAGGCAACCTCTGTAGGAAGTTTTGGCGTTTCATTTTTAGATGAAATTTACACAATGAATGCCGAAAAACTTAAAAATTACGCAGATATTGAAATAATACAGTAACTTAATTATGGAGATTTACGTTAAATCAAATCTCCATTCCCCCCAAAATACAAAAATTTGCTTTAAAACTCTCAATGATAAATGGCAAATACGTATTTTTTGCCAATCCAATAATTTCTCAATTTATATTTTTATCTTAAAAATATTCGAATATTTGAGATAAATCGTCAGTTCTTTTCTATAAATAAAAATATCTTAAAATAAATATAAAAAGCATAAATGAAAATAATTGGACATTATATCGTAAGCCCACTTTTTTATAAGAACTAAATTTAAAAAATTCGATATTAGATTCCTCATTCAAAAAAAGATGAATTCACTTACGCTTAAAAAACCCAAAATACCACTTAAACTAATGTTTTATTTCATTTATTTATAAAATACAAAAGAATTTAAAAATTAAAAATCGCTTTCAAAGCTATTTTTTACAAGCAAAAATATGACTAAATATTATGCATAAAATCATCACATGCCATATAGGTTTGTTGATCAGATCAATTATGTAAGCTTGTTTGTTAATTTCTTTATTATCACAATCAATTAAATACACTTAGGCTACATAATTTTATTTCATCATTTTCGCCAATTGCCCTACAATGTAAAAATTAGTAACAAATAGATAATTTGTCATTTTTTAACATTGCCATTTACTTGCAAAATTTACATTATATAGCCAAGTTTTGGCAAAAGACTTCTGCGTCAATTAAAAGAAATTATAAAAAAAATGTAGAATTTTATGCCATAATTAGCAAACTTTGCAGACATCTTGCAAAATAACTTTGCAACTTATAATTGGAGCAGGCTGAATGAGTGCGACCATTTTGGTCATTCATGGACCGAATTTAAATTTATTGGGAAAACGTGAACCTGAAGTTTATGGTTATCTTACTCTTGAAGATATCAACTTACAGCTCACAAACCAAGCACAAAAAGCTTCTATTTCTTTAGACACTTTCCAAAGTAACTGGGAAGGTGCAATTGTGGATCGCATTCATCAAGCGAAACAAGACGGTACACAATTTATCATTATTAATCCAGCAGCACTAACACATACATCGGTTGCGCTTAGAGATGCGTTACTTGGGGTAGCAATACCTTTTATTGAAGTTCATTTATCTAATGTACATGCACGTGAAGCATTTAGACATCACTCATATTTATCAGATAAAGCTGTTGGCGTAATTTGTGGTTTAGGTGCAAAAGGTTATGCCTCTGCCCTCGACTTTGCTATTGAAAAAATTCAATCTTCTACACAATCTTAAATTAGGAATACTGTCTCATGGATATCCGTAAAATCAAAAAACTCATCGATTTGATGATTGAGTCTGACTTACAGGCGATTGAAGTTAAAGAAGGCGATCAATCGATTGCATTAACTCGTCGTAATCCGGTTGTCGCAGCAGCGATTCCAGCTATGCCAACACCATCAGCAGCACCTGCTGCACCTGCGGCTAAATCTCCACGTGGTGCAGTTGAAACTTCACCAATGGTTGGCGTGTTCTATACAGCACCAAGCCCAGGCGAACCAACTTTCGTTAAAGTAGGTCAAACTGTTTCTGCTGGTGAAACACTTGGTATTATTGAAGCAATGAAAATCATGAATCCAATTGAAGCAACTCAAAGTGGCGTGATTGAAGAAATTTTAGTTAAAAATGGCGAAGTAATTCAGTTCGGTCAACCATTATTCCGCTACCGCGCTTAAGACCTCGGGGATTCACAATGTTGCAAAAAGTTTTAATTGCAAACCGTGGTGAAATTGCGTTACGCATTACACGAGCTTGCAAAACTTTAGGAATTAAAACCGTTGGTATTTATTCCAGTGCCGATAAAGATCTTATGCATCTTCGCTTTTGTGATGAAGCCGTATGTATTGGTCCAGGTGCAAGTAGTGAAAGTTACTTAAACATTCCTGCGATTATTACTGCTGCTGAAATTACAGGTGCAGATGCAATTCACCCAGGTTATGGTTTCTTAGCTGAAAATGCTGAATTTGCAGAAATTGTAGAAAACTCAGGTTTTACATTCATTGGTCCTCGCCCTGAACATATTCGCCTTATGGGGAATAAAGTTTCGGCAATTACCGCAATGCGTAAAGCTGGCGTTCCTACAGTTCCCGGTTCTGCACATGCCGTAACACCACAAAATGCATTAGCTGAAGCAAAAGAAATTGGCTTCCCGCTTATTGTAAAAGCTGCTTCTGGCGGTGGTGGTCGTGGTATGCGTATTGTTGAAAACGTAGATACATTACTTGAGTCTGTTCAAGCTGCTCAACGCGATGCTGAAATGTGGTTCAGTGATGATACTGTTTACATGGAACGTTTCCTACAAAAGCCTCGCCATGTTGAAGTGCAAATTCTTGCAGATGGTAACGGCCATGCAATTCACTTATATGACCGTGACTGTTCTTTACAGCGTCGCCATCAAAAAGTACTTGAAGAAGCACCTGCTCCAAACTTGCCTGAAAAAGCACGTGCAGATATTTTAGAAGCTTGTGTAAAAGCTTGTAAATTAATGCAATATCGTGGTGCTGGTACGTTTGAATTCTTATTTGAAGATGGTGAATTTTTCTTCATTGAAATGAATACACGTGTTCAAGTTGAGCATCCTGTAACTGAAATGGTAACAGGTATCGACATTATTGAGCAGCAACTTCTAATTGCTGGTGGCTTAGGCTTAAATATCCAACAAAAAGATGTTGAAGTTAAAGGTCATGCAATTGAATGTCGTATTAATGCAGAAGATCCAACAACTTTCTTACCTTCACCAGGTAAAATTGAGCACTTCTATGCGCCAGGCGGTGCAGGCATTCGTTTAGACTCTCATATTTATGATGGCTACAGCATTCCGCCATATTATGACTCAATGATTGCTAAACTTATTGCACATGGTAAAGATCGCGCGACATCTATGGCTCGTATGAAACAAGCTTTAGATGAAATGATTTTAACTGGCGTTAAAACAAATATTCCATTACACAAAGACTTAATTCTAGAAGATAAAAACTTCCGTGAAAAAGCGATGGATATTCATTATTTAGAAAAGCATTTATTAAAACAATTAGAAGGTCATCAAGACTAATTCTAATCCCAAATAAATTGCTATATAAAAAAACCGCTATCAATGAGCGGTTTTTTTATATATATTTGAAACGTTAAGGTAAAACACGTTTTAATGTTGCGAAACATTGATCAGAGTTTTCTCCATTACATAAACTTAAAGTATTTGGATTTTTCCATTTCACATAATATTGACTTATTTCACCAGTTTGATCTTCTTGAATACCTGAACAATCGACGGCATTATTATCAAATTGAATTTGAAAAGTTAATGCTGATAAGACAGAATTTATATCGGGTGTTGGTTGATAGTCATAAATGCCTGTTGACCACTCACTCCCACTTTTAACCAATAATTCGCTATTACTTTTAAAATTATAATATTCCACACATTTGTTTTTATTTGCTATATGCATCCCCCAAAGCCCGACTATTTCAGGTCTAGTTTGAATACGAATGGTATTTTCAGTAACAGATGAATTGGCTTTTGAATTTGGTTGTACTTCAGTTGATTTTAAATTTTCAGCATAAATCATAGAACCGTATAAATTAATTAATGCCAATAGCGCTATTTTTTTCATAAGGATTTAAAGTTATTCCATTTATATTAACGTTATCATATTTACAAAAAAATGATATATTACAAAAACAAATACCAACAAATAATTTAATTTCAGTAAAATTATTTTGCATTTCAACACTTAACAATATAATCTTTGGGTAATACTTATAAAAGCATCATAATAAAAGAAACTATAGCCAAATCCTAAAAACTATAGAACAATAGAGATATGGGATATTCAAAAGATTTTAAAGACAAAGTCATAGAAATTATGATTCGAGATGAAATGTCTGTGCGAAAAGCAGCACAGCATTTTAACATCTGTATACAGACAATTCAGAACTGGAAAAAGTCCACTACAAACAAACCTATTCCTGGCCGTCCAGCTAAAATTAGCAGAGAGCAAATATTGAAGGATGTTGAACAATATCCTGATGATTATCAGTATGAGCGAGCTGAACGTTTAGGAGTAAGCACTCATGCGGTATTTAATGCGTTACATGCCGCAGGAATATCGCGTAAAAAAAGACGTTAAAGCATCCTAAAGCAGATCAAAATCAACGTCAGCAATTTCAAAATCTCATAGAGTGTTTAGAAGGGAAATTGCCTCTGATTTACATAGATGAAAGTGGTTTTCAAAGTGAAAGTACCAGAACTCATAGTTATAGCCTTCAAGGAACACGTGCTGAAGGTAAATTTAACTGGCAGTTGAAGAATTGCAGTAATGTGATCGGTGCAATCATTGAAAATAGATTGCTGACAGTTGGTGTGTTTAATTGTTCAGTGAACACAGAAGTATTTGAATGTTGGATTGAACAGGATTTATTACCTAAGTTGAAAGAAAGCAGTGTTTTGATTATGGACAATGCGACCTTTCACAAAGGGAAAAGACTTCAGGAGTTGGTACGTTGTGCGGGCCATTACATTGTGTGGCTTCCTAGATATAGTCCAGATTTAAATCCAATAGAAAATATGTGGTCGCGAGTCAAGGCGATTCGAAATAAGTTTAGAGTTAAAGATATTGATAAATTATTTAAAGATTACTGTAATGATTTATTTAGTATTTAGCTATATATAAGTTTCATAATTGTTGAGGTGTAAATTTGCAAGCTAAATTAATTCAACTAAGTCGCCAGCAAATTCAAAGACATTCCTATATCTTTGTCATTTTTGCTGTGGCAATTTTTAGTGCGGCGCTTATTGGAATTTTTACACGACCTTTAGCTTACTCTGCATTTTTTTGGCCAGCAAATCCAGTTTTCTTAGGTTTACTTATTCGCTTCCCTAGAATGCGAACGGCAAGTGCATTATGGGGTGCATTCTCTGGATATATGATTGCAGATCTTCTTACTGGGAATGGTCTTGCTTTGGCATTCATATTAACAATGACTAACTTTGTTGCTGTGCTTAGTACAATCAGTATATTGGTTTATATTCAAAACCAATTTAAATATTTCAAAGATGGGCCTCAAATCATCTATCCTTATATTTTTGCGCTGATTTTAGGAACATTAATTGGATCTACATTTGCCGTTAATACTATTCCTTATGTACCAGGCACATTCATGTCAAAGACCCAATTACTAGTAGATTTTACGAATTGGTGGAGTGGTGAATTTTTAAATGCAGTTATTGTTTTGCCTTTAGTGCTTGCTTTTCCAAAGCTCATTGAAATTAAACATTTTTTCATAAATAAACGCTCAAGGTCATTTAATCCTTTTGATGCACTGCCGTTTATTGCTGTTATACTTTCAATGATATTAACGCATTCTTATTACGGACCAGGTGCTTTACTTTATCCACTTGCAACACTTGTTTGGGCTGCTTCTATTTACAGTCTCTTTAATATTGCTATTATTAATAGCTTCGTTTGCCTAACGTTATATCACAGCGTGTCATATTTATATTTATATGACACAACCAATTCATTTTTAAAAGAAATCACATCTATTCGTATTGGCTTAGCTATTCTGGGATTAGCCACAATTGTTCTGTGTATTATTAGTCAAAATCGCAAACTATTATTTAAAGAAATCTATTATTTAGCCAATCATGACACTCTTACAGATACTATGAATCGTCGTAGTTTTATTAGACTGAGTGAACAAAGACTAACAAGTAAAAAATACAAAGAAGCTTGTTTCCTAATGCTTGATATCGATTTTTTCAAAAAACTGAATGATAACTACGGACATCACGCAGGTGATATTGTACTTAAAAAATTTGCCGATATTGTGAAAGAAAACTTAAGAAGCGAAGACCTTTTTTGCCGACATGGCGGTGAAGAGTTTGTTGTACTTTTATCTAATGTCGATAAAGAAGAAGCATTAATGATTGCTGAGCGTATTCGAGTACAACTATCTGAAACTTTTATTCATATTGAACAAGAGAACCCGATTAAAATTACTGTCAGCATGGGTGTTACGCATACTTATCTTCCATCACGTTTGGAATTACAACAACTTATTAATACTGCAGATCAAGCACTTTATCGAGCAAAAGATAGCGGTCGAAATTGCGTTGTTTTAGCTTAAAATGTGCTTATACTTATTCTAACCTCATAATATTATTTGGTAATTTTTTAATAAAAAATATACCTAAAAGTGTAGATAATCCTGCAATTATAAATATTGCAGAACCGCCAATTTGCTCCCAATAATGACCTGCAAGTAAACTACCAAGTGCAACACCTAAGCCCCACATTGTACTGTAAATTGCTTGCCCTCGTCCCTGCTGACCCATTGTAAAATTTTGAAAAATAATTCTCATTGCAATCATGTGAAATAATCCAAAACTAAATGCATGAATAATTTGTGCTAAGAATTGCATACTAAAATTTGTGGGAAATATACCAACAATACACCAGCGTAATCCTGTAATTACTAAGCAAACACAAACCAATGTTCGCCATGAGTAACGTGTTAAAAATACATTTGCATATGCGAACATGATAATTTCAGCAATTACGCCAGCTGCCCATAAAAATCCAATAACAGAAGTTTGAAAACCGGCATGATTTAAATAGTTACTATAAAAACTATAAAATGGTGCATGTGAAAAAAGCATTATAAATTCAATAATGAAAAATGAATAAACAATAGGATTTTTTAATATTGGAATTAAAGGTTCTAATTTTTTTTGAGATACTGGTGCTTCACTCGGTTCCTTAATTGTAAATGACCAAATGAATGCTAAAAAAGCGATACATAATAATAAAATTGGCAACATAGAAATTGAAATAATTTCTAATAAAGCACCTATGCCAAATACACCAACAATAAAACCAACAGAGCCCCATTTACGCACTTTACCATACAGCTCAGTTCGTTTTTCTGCCAGCCAAAATAGAGTAACACCTTCAAATTGCGCCAAAATTGCATTTTGAAAAAAACTAAAAATAAGCATAAGTAATGCAATAGATTGAAAGCTATTTGGAATAATAAAAATCATAAACCAAACACAAGCTTCCATCCAAGTTGCAATACGAACCAGCAACATTCTTTTACCCGATTTATCTGCAATCCACCCCCATATAAATGGTGCGAAAAACCGTGTAATAATAGCAATTGATGATAACAAACCTATTTCTTGAAAATTGAAACCCTGATCTTCTAAATAAAGGCCCCAAAAAGGCATAAATGTGCCAACAATTGCATAATAAAAAAAGTAAAATGCACCTAATTTATGCTGAATTGGAAGTGCTTTCACTAAAATATAATCCCTAAGTGTTTCTCATCAATATTCACATAAGGTATGAATATATAAACTAATTTAAATATTATACAGACATCTAGATATCAGTAGTACATGAGATATGAATAACCAACTAACGACATAAAATACAAAATATTTTAATTTACGTATTATGAAACAAGAACTTCATCATATTATTGATTTAAAAATACTGCCCTTCTTTTAAGCATATTCAGATGTATTTCTATTCATTTAGGCGTATAGTAATTAAATCCTTAAATATTTTATGGAATTATTTTATGCTTAAAAAATTCTTTGTATTATTTGCGAGCTGTTTAGCTTTAGTTCTTGTCGTTGGTACTATTCTCATAAAAACACTGAGTGACCATAATCTTGTGGAGTTTTGGATTTTACTTATGCTTCCAAGTTTTGGTGTGCCAATTTTTACAGCTATATTAATCAGTAAAACAGAACAAATTACTGATTAATTAACAAATATGATAAAAAGCTCGCAAATGCGAGCTTTTTACTTCAAATAAAAATATAAAACTTAAATCTGTGAAATAACTTTTACGATAATTGTTTGCATTTCTTCTTGCTCTTCAGCTAAGTAAATACGTTTTTGCTCTTTTGACTTTACTTTAAATTGATGATTTTGAAACGAAATAACAGCAGGAATTTGATCAAAATATTGTGAGTCTGCATCAATTTCTTCTTGAAATAATGGCGTTCCTAATTGGTAATCTAAACTTTTTAATACAACATACTTTACTGTGGTTTTCATAAGATGTACCTACTTTCACTGAACACTTTATTTTTATTTTTACCACTGTTTAGACAATGAATAAACCTTTAATTTCAAAAAAAGTTTAATCCTTAAACAAATAAATTATTTATTTACCTATTCATATATCATTCCTATTCTTTTTATTTCAATGCAAATCTCAAAACAAATCTTAAACTCAAAAGTGTTAGATCAATCTACAAAAAAGGCCCAAATTTTTGAGCCTTTTTTAAATGTTTTACACTTAGAAACGGTAACCAACACCTACGTTGAATCCGTTAAATCTAGTACTGTCTACATTGGTTCCTTCATAACCCACATTAATCGCGATATTCTGAATAGGATTTACAGTAAGACCAACACCATAGGCAAAACCTGTTTCAGAGCCTTTTTCAATTGAATGATATGTACCATCAAAATCAAGCTCATCTACTTCTGCTTTAATATGAGAAAAACCAGCAAGTACATATGTACTCACATACTCATTAAAGCGATAAGATGGGCCTGCTAAAAGTGAAAAATATTTTCCATCTATTTTCTCACGCCCACCATCATATGCCAATGTTTCATCTCCCGTAAGATAAGAAGATGAAACAACTACGCCCCATGGAGATTGGGTTTCATATTGGTACTGAACGTTGACACCTTTTAAATCTTTTAGCCCTTCACTTTCATTAATTTTTGACTGGCCATAACCCAATGAAACAGTATGTGTTGCAGCCATAACAGAAGTTGAAGCCACGAAACCCAATAGTAAACCCAGACTAATATTTTTAACTAACATGTTATATCCTAAAATTATTGTAAAAAACTGCCCAATTAATTAGATATTATTAAAAAACAATTAAGCATTACATGAAAGTTAATATAAGTACTTTCATTTTAAAACTTGATTAATTGATAATAGTTATGAGTTTTACAAATAAATCTTATTTTTTTTAAGGGTTTCTTGTTTTTATAAGCCATCAAATAATCCCTCATTTATCAATAGAAAAAGGCTCAGATTTCTGAGCCTTTTAAAACATTATTTGAACTTAGAAGCGGTAGCCAACGCCTACATTAAAGCCGTTAAATGCTTGCTTATCAGAATTTTTACTTGTTAGTTTAGAGCCTTCGTAACCCACATTAATTGATAAATTTTGAATAGGATTAACAATAACACCTGCACCGTAAGCTAATTCTGTTGCTGAGTTACTCTCAGACCCAACAAAACCAACATCATCATATTCATCATCTTTTGAATCAATCTTAGCAACACCAACAAGCGCATAAGCACTTACAACATTATTAAAACGATAAGCTGGACCTAATAAAAATGAAGTATAGTCTACTTTTGTTTTATAAATTTCATCTGGAGCATCAACCATAGTCACTTTACGCTCCATATAAGATACAGATGCTAATAAGCTAAATGGAGAATCCCATTCGTAGCGATACTGAGCATTAATACCCTTCAAATCTGTAAAGCCTTCAACTTCAGTTTGTGCATAACCTAATGAAAATGTATGGTTATCAGCAAATACAGATGAAGATGCAGCTACAGCAGCAACTAATAAACCTAATTTTAATGTGTTATTTAACATATCCGTTCTCATTATCTAAATTTTTTATTTAAATGTATCTATAGCCAAATCCTAAAAACTATAGAACAATAGAGATATGGGATATTCAAAAGATTTTAAAGACAAAGTCATAGAAATTATGATTCGAGATGAAATGTCTGTGCGAAAAGCAGCACAGCATTTTAACATCTGTATACAGACAATTCAGAACTGGAAAAAGTCCACTACAAACAAACCTATTCCTGGCCGTCCAGCTAAAATTAGCAGAGAGCAAATATTGAAGGATGTTGAACAATATCCTGATGATTATCAGTATGAGCGAGCTGAACGTTTAGGAGTAAGCACTCATGCGGTATTTAATGCGTTACATGCCGCAGGAATATCGCGTAAAAAAAGACGTTAAAGCATCCTAAAGCAGATCAAAATCAACGTCAGCAATTTCAAAATCTCATAGAGTGTTTAGAAGGGAAATTGCCTCTGATTTACATAGATGAAAGTGGTTTTCAAAGTGAAAGTACCAGAACTCATAGTTATAGCCTTCAAGGAACACGTGCTGAAGGTAAATTTAACTGGCAGTTGAAGAATTGCAGTAATGTGATCGGTGCAATCATTGAAAATAGATTGCTGACAGTTGGTGTGTTTAATTGTTCAGTGAACACAGAAGTATTTGAATGTTGGATTGAACAGGATTTATTACCTAAGTTGAAAGAAAGCAGTGTTTTGATTATGGACAATGCGACCTTTCACAAAGGGAAAAGACTTCAGGAGTTGGTACGTTGTGCGGGCCATTACATTGTGTGGCTTCCTAGATATAGTCCAGATTTAAATCCAATAGAAAATATGTGGTCGCGAGTCAAGGCGATTCGAAATAAGTTTAGAGTTAAAGATATTGATAAATTATTTAAAGATTACTGTAATGATTTATTTAGTATTTAGCTATATATACAAACGGAATATACACTAAAATTAATTTAATGCGTAATAAGCTACATTTTTCATGTGATATATCAATCTTGGATTTTTGGATATGAAATATTAGGAGATTCAAACAAAGAGTTATGCCAAATGTCTGACATTGGAACTTTCACATCTAAAGCCAAAGGTAATTTTTTCGGATTAAATTGCATATCATCTAATTGCATTCCCCATGCAATTAAATCGACATCTAATGAAATTTTATGAGATGGACGTACACGATTCGACTCTTCTTCCATTTTTTTTAAAATAGATAGAATTTCATCTATAGCATATTTACTTTTAATTAAGCATGCAGAATTCCAATAATCATCACCAACACCATCACGACATGGTATTAAATAAATATCAGAAAACTGAACATCACCTAGCGTTAGGATTCTGTTATAGGCTTTTTTAAAATTAAATTCAGGCTCGAAATTACTCGCTAATGCTAGCGCGAAAATCGTTTCGGTGTCGTTCAAGACGAATTCCTACAGAATTTGCTTGCGGGATAATTGCAGGCTTACGGATCGTGATGATGATTGATTCAATTGCAGAAAATTGTGTAAATAATGCATTTATCACCAATTTTGCAGCATGTTCAATCAATTTTGGTTGAGCTTCTTGAATCACTTTTGCTGAAATTTCACAAATTTCAGCATAGTTCATGGTGTCTTCAAGTTCATCTGAATTTGAAGCCTGTTCAAGATTTGTTTGCAAAGTCAAATCAAGCATGAGTGGTTGAATAATTTGACGTTCCCAATTGAAACATCCAACTACTGTATCCACTTTTAAGCCTTCAATGATGATTGCATCCATAACTCAACCTTATATCTAAATTAAATCTTTATTAATGTTTTAATAAAAGATTTGGGTCTATAGTTTGCACCATCTGTAAACGCTGGTCTGCATAAATATCTGTATATGGCGCTAGAATGCGCATAAAGCGATCGAAATACAGCATTTGTTTAAAGAGCAAAGCAAAATCTCGCGGGAAGCGAATTCCATGACGTTCACCTACAGCAACCATATCCATCATAATATCGTTTAAATCGGCAGGATTTGACGACAAAATGTCTTGTGGATCTGCAAGTAATACACCACTAAATAGACGTTCTAAATCATCCGCTAAAATCTTGGTGTCAATTTCTCGATCCGTCATACCCATTTTCAGCATATTTTCTGCCATTAATGGGAAATCCGTTTTTTGCAGTGCATCCATAAATGCAATACATGCTGTCCAAACTTCAGGTTTGAGCTGTCCAACAATACCAAAATCGATAAAGCCAACTCGACCATCTTCAAGTAGCATCAGGTTTCCTGCATGTAAATCTGCATGAAAACTATTACACATCATCAAACTGCCAAACCAAGTATTCATGGCTGTAATGAGCACTTGAGATGGATCTTTTGATACTTTTTTAACAACATTAAAATCTGTTAATGGCACACCAAAAAAGCGCTGCATAGTCAGAACACGGCGTGTTGAATATAGATGATAAACTTTGGGCGCTGTTGCAGTTTTATTCTGAGTAAGTTCTAAATATTGAGAAAAATCGTCAATGTTTTTTGCTTCTTCAATAAAGTCGACTTCACGAACCATACGGTTTTTAATTTCTTCAACAATATCTGCTAGTGAAGCAAACTTCACTTTTGGAACAACTTTTTCTAAAATTTTTGCAGACCAATGTAATACATTTAAATCTGTATAAAGAATAGTTTCTACACCAGGTTTTTGAACTTTAATGACAACATCTTCACCGCTCACTAATTTAGCAGCATGAACTTGTGCAATAGATGCAGATGCAAGCGGTGTTTCATCAATAGATGCAAAAATTTCACCTAAATCTCGCCCTGCAAATTCAGATGCTAAAACACCTTCAATATAGCTAAATGGCAATTTTGGTGTTTGATCTAAACAACCCTGAAATTCTTCTACATATTCACGTGGAAAAAGTGATGGCGTACTGGCAATAAACTGCCCTAACTTAATATAAGTTGAACCTAAAGATTCAAAAGTTTCACGCATTAATTTTGCGTTACTTGGTTTTTCAGTTGCGTATTTAATACCAGCCTTCGCAGCAACAACCGCAGTTTCACCCATTCGGGCAACTGACTTAAGTCCATCTAACCAAATTTTCTTTTTCATAATGTCTTAGGAAAAAATAATTGCACCGAGTGTAGCAAAATTTTGAACTTATGCAGGATTAAATTACCTGACATGTCGAACAATTTTCATCAATTTGAAAATTAACGATACGTTGTTTCATACTTAAACCATCCCAAAGTAATAACTTCTCTTTTAATGGTGTTAAACCTAAACCTAGATAAAGTAATGCGTGATGTGCTTGCAAACTTGCCATAACGTTGGGTGTAGTTGCTAAAACCCCTGAATCAGCACATCTTAAACTTTCATTCGCATGATCTTCTTTTGGGAATAAACATTCGTAGCAAGCTGATTCGCCCTCTACCATAAATAGTTGACCTTGAAATCCAATTGCTGAAGCACTAATTAAAGGTACTGAAAACTGATGACAAACAGCATTTACTAAATAACGTGTACTAAAATTATCGCAACCATCTAGCACAAGGTCTTGCTGAGAAATTAACAATTCACTGTTTAATTCAACTAACTTTTCTAGTTTTGCACGAACTTCAATAAATGGATTAATTGCTTGTAAACGCTTTGCAAGAATTTCTGCCTTATAAAAACCAACATCTTGTTCTGTATATGCAATTTGGCGCTGTAAGTTACTTACTTCAATTGTATCTGAATCTATTAAGGTAATTTTACCCACACCTGCACGCGCAAGCAATTCTGCTGTTGTGCACCCAATACCACCACAGCCTACAATCAAAACATTGGCAAGTTTTAACTTTTCTTGAGCCTCAATATCCCAGCCATCAAGTAAAATTTGACGTGAATATAAGTGCATTTCTGCATCTGAAAGTTCTAAATTTGAATCTAATATTTCTGTCAAAACAATTACTCAGCCAAGTTTATGGAAGATGATACAAATAATGCTTCTAAAGTCTGTTCTATTTTTACAAATATTTCATTAAATTCAATTTAATCTTTAAAAATTTATAACTTAAAGATTCTGGCTCTAAAACTGATTCTCAGCATCTAATTCAACTTGCATTAATAATGCATGATGATTTTACAGCTTAAATACCAACTAAAAATAATTATTTGTAATTACAAGAGAAACACATATCACTTCAATGTAATTACAATTCTGTAAAATAAACAACTGAATAGACTTACTTTCATATTTTAATGAACTGAACGTTCATCGCTTCCATATTGTATAAACAGCCTCAATAGATTAATTTTCACTCAATTTAAAGCATTTGCTTAATCCGATTTTCTAAATCAACCTGCCCTAGAGGTACTCCCATGTCTAAGATGATTGATCTATTTGAACAAAATCTGGTTCAAAACTTTTCGCAATTTTTCTTTTCAAAAGCTGACTCTATCGAAAATGAGTTACATCAGAATATTCAAAATACGTCTGAAAATGATCTTAAATCGATAATTGCGAATTTCTTTGCACAGCCTCAAGCACAAGAAACTGCAATTGCTTTAGATTTGCAACAAAACGAAATTCAAGCTTTGCTTGCAGGTGAAGCATTAACTCAAACTCATTTAGAAAGTACTGCTAAAATTGTGGCGTATTATCTAGCTATGGAAACAGATGCTTTTTCTAAAGTAGAAGTATTTGATAGCTTAAAAGATTATCCGATGTAATTTATTTAGCACATAAAAAAGCGACTTTAAAAGTCGCTTTTTTAATTCATATTTACTATGAATTACTGTGGCCAGCAGCCTAAAGTCACTCTATCATTTCCACCATAATCTTTCACTGTTCGCACTTGTTTATAACCAGCTTGTCTAAACAAATGTTGAACTGCATCTGCTTGATCATAGCCATGTTCAAGAACAACCCAACCATTTACAGTTAAATGTTTTTTCGCTTGAACAATAATTTCTTCAATATCTGCTAAACCATTTTTAGCCGAAACTAAAGCACGTTCTGGTTCTGTAGCTAAATCCTTCATATGTGCATCATTGGCATCAATATAAGGAGGATTTGATGCAATCACATCAAAAAATTGACGTCCAAATGGTTTTAACCACGAACCCAATACAAACTCAACATTTTCAATGTCGTGTTCTTCTGCATTAAATTTCGCAACTTCTAACGTTGGCTCATAAATATCTGAAGCCACAAGTTTCCATTCAGAACGTTCAGAAGCAAGCGATAATGCAATTGCGCCTGTTCCTGTACCTAAATCTGCAACTCGAGCATCTTCAGGTAAATCCAGTTTTAAAACAGTTTCAACTAAAACTTCCGTATCTGGACGTGGTACTAAAGTATCTTTCGTTACTTTTAAGTCTAAAGTCCAAAATGGCTGAGACCCCGTTACATAAGCTAAAGGCTCGCCTGCTGCAATTCGCTCAAGCGCAGATGTATATGCTTTTTCTTGCTCAGCTGTTAGCTCTTGTGCCTTTTTCATGACCAAGTCAAATGAATCAATTTTTGTGATGTGTTCAAGCAACCAAGCATTTTCTTGGCGCTCGTAACTTTCTGGTTCACCACGTAAGGCTAAAGCCTGTCCAATATTCACTTAACCACCATTCTGTTGAGCTAGCATTGCAAGCTGATCTGCTTGATATTCACGATGTAAACTATCTAAAAGTTCTGTTAAATCACCTTCCATTACAGCATCTAACTTATATAAAGTTAAATTAATACGATGATCTGTCATACGACCTTGGGAATAGTTATAAGTACGAATACGCTCTGAACGATCACCTGAACCTACTAAATCACGGCGCATTTCAGAAGTTGCAGCATCAGCAACAGCACGTTTGGCATTCTCTAAACGTGATACTAACAAAGCCATCGCTTTGGCTTTATTTTTATGCTGAGAACGTTGATCCTGACATTCCACCACTGTACCTGTTGGTAAATGGGTAATACGAACAGCAGAGTCTGTTTTGTTAATATGCTGACCACCAGCACCCGAAGCACGGTAAGTATCAATACGCAATTCAGATGGGTTAATTTCAACAGTAGTATCAACATCAATTTCAGGCAAAATAGCGACTGTACATGCAGATGTATGAACACGACCTTGCGATTCTGTCGCAGGAACACGTTGTACACGATGCGCGCCACTTTCAAACTTTAAACGACCATAAACACCTTCACCATTAATCAGGCAAATGATTTCTTTATAACCGCCATGTTCACCATGGTTTTCAGATAAAACTTCTAAACTCCAACCTTGAGATTCCGCATATTTACTATACATACGGTATAAATCGCCTGAGAAAATAGCAGCTTCATCACCACCTGTTCCAGCACGAACTTCCAAATACGCAGAGTTTGCATCATTTGGATCTTTTGGAATCATTAAGATATTTAAATCTTCTTCAAGCTGACTAATAATCGCTTTATTTTCTTGAATCTCTTCTTGCGCCATTTCCTTAAAATCAGGATCGGCTAGCATTTCACTTGCGGTAACAATATCTTTTTCCGCTTGCGTATATTTTTTCCAAACATTGG
Organism: Acinetobacter portensis; assembly: GCF_023158935.1. Taxonomy (GTDB): domain Bacteria; phylum Pseudomonadota; class Gammaproteobacteria; order Pseudomonadales; family Moraxellaceae; genus Acinetobacter; species Acinetobacter faecalis. The sequence goes on along the minus strand of NZ_CP096120.1, from coordinate 1,158,671 downwards.
TAATTTCTGTTAAGTCATTATGCTCGCGTGACAAATTTCGGAAACGTTTATTATCCGAAATAACTTCAACATCAACCAGTAACGCCTCTAACTCTTCATGACGGTCACAAAGCTGATCTAATCGTAAACGTAACGATTCTTTCATTTTTTTAAATATCTCAATACAAAAGCCACAACTTGTTTTTATAACAAGATCGGCATAATAAAAATTGCGCTTAGTTTAACGATTCTTTGATGTAAATGACATATTTAACTTGTATATAAGCAAAGTATGTATCTATACATAATGAAATGCTTATTCTGAAAAAATCTTTACTTTAATAAAATAATTGTAGAATTTTTTACGCTTTAAACTTCATTATTAATCACCTTTTTCCAACTTGCTTACTTCTTAATCGCATTTCTTCATATTTACTTCACCTTTCACGTGCTAATTAACAAAGCGCAACAATGTAGAAACTAAACTGCTTAAAAGCACTCGCATCTCTTCATATTGTGAAGTAATCCCTTTGCTAAATTACTCATCAAGATAAATATTCAAATCCATAAGGATACGGAGATACCATGAAACTTAATGCAATTTTATTAAGCGCAACTTTTGCAGCTTCTTCAATGTTTGCAATGACAGCACAAGCAGATAGTACAACTCGTGTTGCAGCTGCAAGTGCATTAGGTAGTGTCGCAGGTACGGCAATTGGTAAAAATATGGGTGGTAACACAGGCGCAACGCTTGGCGCAGCTTTAGGCGGTGCTGGTGGTGCTGCAGTAGCAAGTGATCGACGTAACCGTACAGAATCTGCAATTGGTGGTGCTTTAGGTGGCGGTGCTGGTTATACCGTTGGTAAAAGCATGGGCGGTACAAATGGCGGCTATGTTGGTTCTGCTCTAGGTGCAGCGGGTGGCGCAGCTTTAGGTAATAAAATTTCTAAAGACAAACAATACTCAAGTTCAAAAAACAGCAAATGGAAAAAACATAACCGTAAGCGTCGTTAATTTTACCTTTTGATTTAGACAGTTCTCCATTAGCACCCTCGGGTGCTTTTTTTTATTTCTGAAATTAAAGTAACTTAAGACAAATTAAGGAGAAATATAAAGTATTTTTTAACAATTAAACACTGTGTTTGCAGTTCTCTCCATCATTTTCCCGTAGTCATTTATTACATTATTCTTAATCGATAAATAATGCTTCGTATGGAGTAAACTCATGAAAATTCAGTCAATCTTAATCGCAAGTGTAATTGCAACGTCAGCAATAACAATGTCAAACGCACAAGCAGACAATAACACTCGTGTTGCAATAAGTTCTGGTTTAGGCGGTCTTGTTGGTGCAGCAATTGGCAACCACATGGGTGGACAAACTGGTGCAATGATTGGCTCCGCGATTGGTGGTGGCGCAGGTGCTGCTGCATCTTCTAGTAAACGCGACCGCAATGGTGCAATTATTGGTGGTGCTTTAGGTGGTGCAGGTGGTTATACTGTTGGTAAAAGTATGGGTGGTACAAATGGTGGTTATATTGGTGCAGCAGCAGGTTCTGCAGGTGGATCAGTTTTAGGTAAAAAAGTAAGTGAAGATCGTCGCTATGATGACCGCTATGATCGTCGTGACAATAATTACAAATACAACGATTACCGCTATAACGACCGTAAATATCGTAAAGACAATGGTCGCCATAACGGTTGGTATAAAAACGGAAATCGCTAATTCATTTATAAAGCATCTTCGGATGCTTTTTTTATTTAGTTACAGCTAAAAACAATATATCGTTTTTTTTCGATATACAAACCTCTTTTCACACCGTATGATGAAGTCAGTTTCTCTTTTTGGAATACATCATGCGTTCATTGCAAGATATTAAATTTTCTATTCTTGAACTTGTTCCCGTTCGTGATGATAAGTCAGTTCAATTCTCTTTACATCATGCATTAGAACTTGCACAACATGCTGAAAAGCTTGGTTATGAAAGACTTTGGCTTGCGGAACACCACAATATGGATGGCATTGCAAGTTCAGCAACTGCCGTTTTGCTCGGATATCTTCTTGCGAACACTTCAACTTTAAAAGTCGGTTCTGGCGGCATTATGCTACCTAATCATGCCCCCCTTGTAGTTGCAGAACAATTTGGTACTTTGCAAACTTTATATCCAAACCGAATAGAACTTGGTTTAGGTCGTGCACCTGGTACAGATCAAGTGACTATGCGAGCATTAAGACGTGGTCGCCAAGAAACCGAAGATCAATTCCCACAAGATGTTTTAGAAATTCTTAGCTATTTTAAAGAAGCTCAACCAAATCAACGTATTGTTGCTACACCAGGTCAAAATACAAATGTGCCTGTTTGGCTTTTAGGCTCAAGTTTGTTTAGCGCGCAACTTGCTGCACGTTTAGGACTTCCCTATTCATTTGCATCTCACTTTGCCCCACGCATGCTAGGTCAAGCGATACAACTATATAGAGACAATTTCCAACCTTCTGAATATTTAGATAAACCTTATGTTTCTATGGGTATTCCAACTGTTGTTGCTCAAACAGATGAAGAAGCAAACTATTTAGCAACTAGTGCATATCAACGTGTATTAGGCTTATTACGTGGTCAAAGTTTAAAACTTAAAGCACCTGTTGAGAGTATGAATGGCTTATGGTCTGTTTCTGAAAAAATGTCAGTCGATAACTTTTATGCGATGGCACAAATTGGCAGCATAGAAACTGTAAAAGCTGGCTTAGAAAAAATCTTGGCGCAATATAATGTTGATGAATTTATCTTTACTTGTGATATTTATGACACAGACAAAAGATTAGAAAATTTCGAGCATCTTATCCATCTAAAAAATCAATAGAACGTCATTTCTCTACAAGGCTTATGAAAAAACATAAGCCTTTGTTTTTTTCATGCTTATATCCTATTAAAAAAAAAGAATTTCCGAATGCGTCAAATCATTGTATAAATATTAATCAAAACCAAAATTCAAAAAATAATGATTCTAGGGGAATTGGCATGGCATACAAAAGTCAGCGAGAAATATTGTCGTCTTTTCAAAACCAACAGGAAGATTTTTTAGACTTTCAAGCTCCAATAATTTCATCTAAAGATATTGTAAATTACTGTTTTGACCAGCTGAATGTTGCAATTATTGGCACCGATCAACATACAGTTTCACATTTAGAAAATATTTCACTCTCTGCAAATCATGTAAAAGTTTTTCAAATTACACCTCGTTATATTTTACCTAAAACAGATAAAGGCATTAATCGCTTAATTAGTCACCCTCTTCTAATTAAAAATCGTCGCTTATTTAACAATAGAGTTAAAACATTATTGTCATTACGCTTTTTAGAATCTCAAGTAACAGCACCTTGGTTAAGAAATTTACTTACACCTAATAGCGCCAATTTGCCTAAAGTATTTCTAAAATCGGATAGTTATTATGCTGCTTTACAACGTGAAAATTGTGTTTTAAGCGCATGGTCTATTCAAAAAATTTCATCATCAAACATACAAAGCATTGACGGTATAAGCTTTTCAGCCGATTTAATCATCACTACTTTTAATGAAAATTAAAATTTTCTGAGCAAAACTCAATTTTTATTATATTTTTTTGTGATTATTTACTCATTATTTCTAATAAAAAAGAGCCAATACTTGGCTCTTTTTTTAAATACAACAACTGTTTTAACTAATGCGACGTTTTAATCCAGTCATCTGAAGCACACGTGTAGAAATTTCTTCAATAGACATTTCAGATACATTTAAATATTTAATACCTTCTGAAATATAAATGCCTTCAATTGCACGAAGTTCCATTTGGCATTGGCTGAAACTTGCATAACGACTATTCGCCTTACGCTCTGAACGTATTGCTACCAAACGCTCTGCATCAATCATTAAACCAAAAAGCTTATGTTTATGCTCTTTTAAAACGGCTGGTAAACGGTTGTCATCGAGGTCTTCTTCCGTTAAAGGATAGTTCGCTACACGTATACCAAATTGTAATGACAAGTAAATTGATGTTGGTGTTTTACCCGAACGAGACACCCCAATTAAAATCAAATCTGCCTTATCGTAATGACGTGTTCTAGCGCCATCATCGTTATCTAAAGCAAAATGAACAGCATCAATACGAGATTTATAAGACTCTGAATCTGTTACAGCATGTGTTTGCCCGACTAAAGTTGTAGGTTCTGTGCCTAACTCATCAGACAATTTACTAATAAGACCTTCAAAAACATCAAGATTTATAGCATCTGCAGTATTAATAATGTCTCGAACATACGGGTCTACTAATGTATCGAACACCAAAGGCTTTTGACCATCTCTTTTTGCACATTCATTAATTTCAGCAACGACATTTGTTGCCGATTCTTCTGAACTAATATAAGGAATAATATGTATGTCAAAATTAACATGCGGAAACTGCGCTAATAGTGAGTGTCCAAGTGTTTCAGCGGTAATTGCTGTACCATCTGAAACAAAGAAAACACTACGCTTAATTTTTTTTTCTTCCGACATTAAAATTCTCCCGAAACATTTGTCTTAGTGCTATTAAATCTTTATAGTAAGCCATCTTACATGACTGTAGCTTAGTTCAACCAAATTACTAAGTATTTTGTTATAATCTCATGCCAAGATAGTGATTAATACTGCAAAAGTGGAGTAACAACTTTGGAAGCGCGCGTAATTGGTCTAGAAAAATTAGGGAAACATGACGTTGAGCTAGTTGGTGGGAAAAACTCATCATTAGGCGAAATGATCAGCCACCTATCTAACGCTGGTGTATCTGTCCCTGGTGGTTTTGCAACTACAGCTTCGGCGTATCGTGAATTTCTCGAGCAAAGTGGCCTAAACGCTAAAATTAATGCAGAGCTTGCAGCACTCAATGTTGAGGATGTAATTGCTCTTGCAGAAACAGGCGCAAAAATTCGTCAATGGATTGTCGACACTCCTCTGACAGCTGAACTTGAAAAAGAAGTTCGTACTGCCTTTGAAGCGCTTTCAAATGGTAATCCTGACATTGCAGTTGCGGTACGCTCTTCTGCAACAGCGGAAGATTTACCAGATGCATCGTTTGCAGGTCAGCAAGAAACATTCCTAAACATTCGCGGTATCGACAACGTACTTATCGCAATTAAAGAAGTTTTCGCATCGTTATATAACGATCGCGCTATTTCTTACCGTGTACACCAAAACTTTGCACACGATGTTGTTGCATTGTCTGCGGGTATTCAGCGTATGGTTCGCTCTGAAACTGGTGCTGCTGGTGTAATGTTTACACTAGATACTGAATCTGGTTTCCGTGATGCTGTATTTATTACAGCTTCTTACGGTTTGGGTGAAATGGTTGTTCAAGGTGCAGTTAACCCTGACGAATTCTATATTTCTAAACCGCTTTTAAATGCAGGTAAACACGCAATTCTTCGTCGTAATTTGGGTTCTAAACACCAAAAGATGATTTATAGCGATGATGCTTCTGCAGGCAAATCAGTTTCTATCGTTGATGTTGAAAAAGCAGATCGTCAACAATTTGCGTTAAATGACCACGAACTACAAGAACTTGCTAAGCAAGCTCTTATTATCGAAAACCATTACGGTGCTCCAATGGACATCGAATGGGCTAAAGATGGCGATGACGGTGAAATCTACATCGTTCAAGCACGTCCTGAAACTGTAAAAAGCCGTGAAAATGTCGGCACAATGGAACGCTACCTATTAAAACAAAAAGGTACTGTTCTTTGTGAAGGTCGTTCAATTGGTCAACGTATCGGTTCTGGTAAAGTTCGCATTGTTACTGACATTAAAGAAATGGATAAAGTACAAGACGGTGACGTTCTTGTATCTGACATGACAGATCCAGATTGGGAACCAGTAATGAAACGCGCTGCTGCGATTATCACAAACCGTGGTGGTCGTACTTGTCATGCTGCAATTATTGCACGTGAACTTGGCGTTCCTGCAATTGTTGGTTGTGGCAATGCAACTGAAATTTTGACAGATGGTCAAGAAGTTACAGTTTCATGTGCTGAAGGTGATACAGGCTTTATTTACGAAGGCGCTTTAGACTTCGAAATTCAACGCAACTCTGTTGAATCTATGCCACCTCTTCCATTCAAAGTAATGATGAACGTTGGCAACCCAGATCGCGCATTCTCATTTGCTCAAATTCCAAACGCAGGTATTGGTCTTGCTCGTTTAGAGTTCATTATCAACCGTATGATTGGTGTGCATCCTAAAGCATTACTAAACATTGAAAGCTTACCTCGCGAAACTCGTGCTGCCGTAATGGCGCGTACTGCGGGTTACTCGTCTCCTATCGATTTCTATGTAGAGAAATTAGTAGAAGGTATTTCAACGCTTGCTGCTGCATTTGCTGATAAACCAGTAATTGTTCGTATGTCTGACTTTAAGTCAAACGAATACGCAAACTTAATTGGCGGTAAGTTATACGAACCTGAAGAAGAAAACCCAATGCTTGGTTTCCGTGGTGCTAGCCGCTACGTTTCAGATAACTTCCGTGACTGCTTCGAACTTGAATGCCGTGCATTGAAAAAAGCACGTGATGAAATGGGTCTTACAAACATCCAAATCATGATTCCTTTCGTACGCACAGTTGCTGAAGCTAAACGCGTAATTGAGTTATTAGCACTTAATGGCTTAAAACGTGGCGAAAATGGTCTTAAAGTGATCATGATGTGTGAGCTTCCAACGAACGCATTATTGGCTGAACAATTCCTTGAACACTTCGATGGTTTCTCTATCGGTTCAAACGACTTAACTCAATTAACTCTTGGTTTAGACCGTGACTCAGGTATTGTTTCTCACCTATTTGATGAGCGTGATGCTGCTGTGAAAGTACTTCTTTCTATGGCTATTCAAGCATGTCGTAAAGCTGGAAAATACGTAGGTATTTGTGGTCAAGGCCCATCAGACCATCCTGATCTAGCAAAATGGTTAATGGAACAAGGTATTGACTCTGTTTCTTTAAACCCAGACTCAGTGCTTGAAACTTGGTTCTTCTTATCTGAGAAAGAAAAAGCTCAACAAGCATAAGAATCTGTGTTAAAAAAAGACCCTAATTAGGGTCTTTTTTCATTTATACTCTTAGCACGTTTTTGAGATTTAAAATTTATGCAGATTTATTTGGCACGAAATAATCAACAAGCTGGTCCATATACTGTTGAACAAATTAATCAAATGCTCACGAGCCAACAAATTCTACTTACGGATTTAGCTTGGCACGAAGGTATGGTTGAATGGAAAGCATTGGGCGAACTCACACAAGGTAAACTTGTGTACGAACCTGCTGGTTATATAGCACCACCATCTGTACCAAATTTTGATAAAACACAACAAACTTATCAAAACCCAAGTATTCACAATATTAGCGTGAATAAAAAAATTGAGCCTGAACTTGCATCAATTGGTTCACGTGCATTGGCTAAAGGCTTAGATATTCTACTTTGGATTCCTGCTGCAGTTATCCCTTCATTTTTCTTAAACCAAACTCAGTTCACTGCGCTCACTGAAATTCAGCAGAAAATGCAGGCCGCTACAACTTCAGAACAAGCACTCAGAGTTCAATCTGAATTATTTCAACTCATTCCAAATGAAGCTTGGATTGCTGTTGGTATTTACATTGTTAGCATGCTCGCAATTCAAGCAATTTTATTGGCTAAACATGGTCAAAGTATTGGTAAGCGTTTAGCAAAGATTAAAATTGTAGATGTAAACTCAAATGAAAAGGTTTCATTAATGCGTGGATTCACTTTACGCAGTGTTTTGTTTATTTTACCAACGTTTTATTTACTACCGTTCTTCTCTATTATCGACTATGCGTTTAGTTTCAACAAAAATCGTCAAACTTTGCATGACAAACTCGCTAAAACCAAAGTCGTAAAGCAATAAGTTACCGAAAACACACAAGGGCATAATAATGTCCTTGTTACCCTTCATTGCCTTGATATTTCAAATAAAAATTTATAAATATAATTAATTCCGACTAACAAAATTGGTTTTTATTACAGTCATTTAAAGCACCTTTAGATATAGCTTAGTTCATAGATATAAGGCATAATGCCCTACAACGTAGCGGTGTCCAATGATTTAAAGTATTTTTAGTTTAATTTGAACATTAAGGCTTGAATACATCAGACACTTTAATCGCTATCCCATATTTAATTAGGGAATGGGACTCTTCACCGAGGTTGTAAAATGAGACAAACGACATTAGCTGTATTGTCTTTATCAATGATGGCCGCACTGTTAACAGGTTGCGGTGGTGATCTAGTACTTCTAAACTCAAAAGGTCCAGTAGCAGCAGGTCAAAGTAGCCTGATGATGACTGCGATTTACCTAATGTTATTGGTGGTAATCCCATCAATCATTATGGCTTTGTGGTTTGGTTGGAAATATCGCGCGTCAAATAAAGATGCAGACTATAAACCTACATGGGCACACTCTACTGCAATTGAAATTGTAGTTTGGGGTATTCCTGTGATTATTATTGGTATTCTAGCGGTTCTAACTTGGGTTGGTTCACACAAGTACGATCCATACAAACCACTTGAATCTGATAAAGCGCCATTAACTGTTCAAGTTATTGCAGAACAATTCAAATGGATCTTCATCTATCCAGAGCAAAGCATTGCGACTGTAAACGAATTACGTTTCCCGGAAAAAACTCCTGTAAACCTTCGTTTAACATCTAACTTTACAATGAACTCTTTCTTCATTCCTGCGCTAAGTGGTCAAATCTACGCAATGGCGGGCATGCAGACTCATCTTCATTTATTATCAGATGAAACAAGTCCTGCTGAAGGATATCGTGGTTTCTCTTCTAACTATTCTGGCTATGGCTTCTCACAAATGCGCTTCCGTGCACATGCTGTGACTGATGCTCAATTTGCTGAATGGGTTGCAAGTGTTAAAGCAGGTAAAGGTAATTCAGTAAATCCAGAAGCAGTTCAAAAAACTGTTTTAGACAAAGCTGAATTTGCTACTTTACGTGACGGTAACCGCTCTGCGCACCAAATCAAAGTGATGAATGAAACTGCAAGAACTGACTTAGAGAAGAAACTTGCTGCGACTGCTAAAGCAGAAGGTCCTTATCCGACTAAGCCACACCCTGTGACTTACTATTCTTCTGTTGAGCAAGGTTTGTTTGAATCTGTGATCAATACTTATATGTCAAACTACCATGGCGCTGATCATTCAGCTTCTGAAGCACATGCAACTGCTTCTCAAGGGGAATAACACATGAGCTTATTAGGTAAGTTAGGTCCTGATGCAATTCCACACGATCCAATCGTGTTGGTGACAGTTGCATTAATGATTTTAGGTGGTATTGCTGTAGTTGGCGGTATTACTTATTTCAAAAAATGGTCTTACTTGTGGAACGAATGGTTCACATCTGTAGATCATAAAAAAATCGGTATCATGTATCTTTTCGTATCTATCATCATGCTACTTCGTGGCTTTGCTGATGCGATTATGATGCGTCTTCAACTATTCCTTGCAAAAGGTGGTGGTGAAGGTTATTTACACCCAGAACATTACGATCAAATCTTCACAGCTCATGGCGTGATCATGATTTTCTTCGTTGCAATGGGTCTTGTTGTTGGTCTAATGAACATCTCGGTACCACTTCAAATTGGTGCTCGTGACGTTGCATTCCCATTATTAAACTCTTTAAGCTTCTGGTTATTCGCCGGTGCTGCTGGCTTAATGATGGTGTCTCTTGCTCTTGGTGAGTTCGCTGCAACTGGTTGGATGGCTTATCCTCCATTGTCAGGTATCGAGTACTCTCCTGGCGTAGGTATGGACTACTACATCTGGGCATTACAGGTTTCTGGTCTTGGTACGTTGTTAACTGGTGTTAACTTCTTTGTTACCATTATCAAAATGCGTGCGCCTGGCATGGGTCTTATGGATATGCCGATTTTCACGTGGACATCTTTATGTACTGCTGTGTTAATCATTGCATCATTCCCTGTGTTAACTGCAACAATTGCAATGTTAACGCTTGACCGTTACTTCGATTTCCACTTCTTCACAAACGACTTAGGCGGTAGCCCAATGTTGTACGTGAACTTGATTTGGACTTGGGGTCACCCAGAAGTTTATATCTTAGTATTACCTGCTTTTGGTATTTACTCAGAAGTTGTATCTACATTCTGTCGCAAGACTTTGTTTGGATACAAATCAATGGTGTATGCAACGATCGCGATTACAATTCTTGCGTTCGTGGTATGGGTTCACCATTTCTTTACTATGGGTGCTGGTGCCAACGTTAACGCGTTCTTCGGTATCATGACTATGGTCATTGCGATTCCTACAGGTGTGAAAATCTTCTCTTGGTTATTCACAATGTATAAGGGTCGTATTACGTATACAACACCAATGCTTTGGACACTTGGCTTCCTTGTGACTTTCGGTATCGGTGGTTTGACTGGTGTATTAATGGCTGTTCCGCCTGCGGACTTCCTTGTACACAACTCTTTATTCCTTATCGCTCACTTCCATAACGTAATTATTGGTGGTGTTGTGTTCGCTATGTTCGCGGGTATCATTTTCTACTGGCCAAAAATGTTTGGTTGGAGATTAAATGAAACTTGGGGTAAAGCATCTTTCTGGTTCTGGTTCTTCGGTTTCTACTTTGCATTCATGCCACTTTATATCCTTGGTTTCATGGGTATGACTCGTCGTTTGAATACATATGACAACCCTGAATGGGATCCGTACTTAGCTATCGCTTTATTTGGTTCAGTACTAATCTTAATTGGTATTCTGTGCTTCGTTATGCAAATTGTTGTTGGTTTCTTACAACGCAATCAACGTATCGACTATACAGGCGATGCTTGGGATGGTCGTACGCTTGAATGGGCTACTTCTTCTCCTGCTCCGTTCTATAACTTTGCTCACCTTCCAAAAATCAATGGTATTGATACTTTCTGGACTGACAAAGAAAACGGTGTTGCATACGTTAAACCAACTCAATACGAAGACATTCATATGCCAACTAACCGTGCCGCTGGTATTGTTATTGGTCTAATCATCACATTAATGGGCTTTGCTTTAATCTGGCACATTTGGTGGTTAGCTATTGTTTCCTTCGTTGCTGCAATCGTGAGTTTCATTGTTTCTTCATTCACGAAGAAAGTTGACTACTACGTTCCTGCTGCTGAAGTTGAACGTATTGAAAACGAACGCTATGCGATTCTTGAAAAACATTTGAAGAAGGACTAAGACAATGGCTGACGTACTTCATCACGAAAATCACGGACACGATGAGCATCATCACCACGATGATACAGACATCACTGTCTTTGGTTTTTGGACATACTTGATGAGTGACTTGATCCTTTTCGGAACACTCTTCATTGCATTCGCTGTTTTAAGTAGCCATATCCCTGTTGGCACTCCAAGCGCAAAAGATTTGTTTGGCGATTCTTTAAGCTTCGTTTTAACTGAAACTTTTGCTCTTTTAATCTCTTCAGTAACGTTTGGTTTTGCTGTTCTTGCAGCATACAAAAAAGACGTTGCTAAAGTATTAACTTGGTTAGCTGTAACTTGGGTATTTGGTGCTATCTTCATCGGTATGGAACTTTATGAATTTCAGCATTTAGTTCACGCTGGTCATGGTCCAAGCACTTCTGCATTCTTATCTGCGTTCTTTACGCTGGTAGGTACGCATGGTATCCACGTAACCTCAGGTTTAGTTTGGATGATCGTGTTAATGGTTCAAATCAAGAAATATGGTTTGACACTTGCAAACACTCGTCGTCTTGCTTGCCTAAGCTTATTCTGGCATTTCCTTGATATCGTTTGGATTTGTGTATTCAGCGTAGTTTACTTATTAGGAGTACTATAATGAGTCACGAACATAACGCTGCAGGTGCTGCACACGGTAACGTTAAGCAATATACAATTGGTTTTATTCTTTCAGTTATCCTTACCATTATTCCTTTTGGTATGGTAATGGCTGGCGGATTTAGCCGTGGTTTATTGGTTGCCGTTATTGCAATTACTGCTATTGCACAAGTACTGATTCAATTAGTTTACTTCTTGCACATGAACTCATCTTCAGAGCAACGTTGGAACGTAATTGCATTTGTTTATACAATTGTTTGTATCGCCGTGCTTTTAATTGGTTCTGTATGGATCATGAACTACTTACACCTCAACATGATGATCTAAACTGGTCGTCATGCTGAAAAAGTATTTATTCCTGACTAAGCCAGGAATTCTCTTTGGTAACTTCGTTACCACTTTGGGCGGCTTCTTTTTAGCCGCCCAAGGTTCTGTAGATTTCCTTCTCCTACTCATCACCCTCATTGGTACAACACTTGTTGTTGCCTCTGGATGTGTGATCAATAACGTTATTGATCAAGACATAGATCAAAAAATGCAACGCACTCAAAATCGTGCGCTTGTCATTAAAGCCATTTCTGTTCCTGTCGCACTCGCGTTTGCCTTTGCTTTAGGTCTATTTGGTTTTAGCATTTTATGGTTTGCTGTAAATGCCTATGCCTTTTTATTTGCTGTTATTGGTTTTGTAGTTTATGTATGTTTTTACAGTCTTTGGACAAAAAGAACGACAATTCATCAAACTGTAGTTGGAAGTATTTCTGGTGCAAGCCCTCCTGTTATAGGCTATACGGCTGTTGTAGCACAATTTGACGTTGGTGCCTTAATTCTATTTATAGGATATGCACTCTGGCAAATGCCTCATTCATGGGGAATTGCAATTTACCGTTTTGATGACTACAAAAATGCAGGTATTCCAATTTTACCTGTAGCACGCACAATCTTACGCACAAAAATCGAATCTTTGATTTATGTCGTATTGTTTACAATTGCAATGAATCTTATCTTTGTATTTGGCTATGCAAATTGGATTTACTTTGTAATATTAAATGCACTTTGCATTTACTGGTTGTATATTGCGGTTATTGGCTTCAAAGCACAAAATGATCAATTATGGGCAAAACGCTTTTTCCTATTTTCGGTTATTTTAATTACTGTTTTAAGTATTAGCTTTAGCTTTACTTCAATTACACCAACTACAAATTTTGTACTTTTTTAAAAGATAGAGCTCTCCTCTATCTTTTATTAGAGTTTTCCATTTTTAAATATAAAAACTATATCTTCCACTCAATATTAATTTTCCTAATTGCATTTGTAGTTTATTTCACGCAATTCCTTGTAATTTCCACTTAAAAGCACTAAAATCACGCTTCGCATTTTTTTGCGACACAACTTCGGTTGTGACTCCTTGCCTTTAACTTTTGTTACAGGCTGTATAATCCGTAAGGAGCTGACAATGCGTCACTACGAAATCGTACTTTTAGTACATCCTGATCAAAGCGATCAAGTAGTGGGTATGGTAGAACGTTACCTAACTCACATCAAAGAAGCTGAAGGTCAAATTCACCGTCTTGAAGATTGGGGCCGTCGTCAATTGGCTTACCCAATTAACAAAATTCACAAAGCGCACTACATTCTTATGAACGTTGAATGTGGTCAAACTACGCTTGATGAATTAGAAGAGTTGTTCCGTTACAACGATGCAATCCTTCGTAATCTTATCATCCGTCGTGAAAACGCTATCACTGAAGAGTCGTTATTGGCTAAGAGTGCTGAAGAAAAACGTGCGCGTAAAGCTCAACGTGAAGAAGCACAACACGCTAACCAAGACTCTGCTGAAGCTTAAGGAGAACATAACATGGCACGTTTTTACCGTCGTCGCAAGTTCTGCCGCTTTACAGCTGAGAACGTTACGTACATCGATTACAAAGACATCGATACTTTAAAACAGTACATCACTGAAAACGGCAAAATTGTTCCTAGCCGTATTACAGGTACTAAAGCTCGTTACCAACGTCAATTGGCGCTTGCTATTAAACAAGCTCGCTACTTGTCTTTGATCCCTTACACTGACAATCATAAGTGAGGTTGAGCTGTGGATATTATTTTATTACAACGCGTTAAAAACCTTGGTAAATTAGGCGATAAAGTATCAGTTAAAGCTGGTTACGGCCGTAACTTCCTTATCCCTCAAGGTATTGCAGTTGCTGCAACAGAATCAAACACTGCTGCTTTTGAAGCTCGTCGCGCTGAACTTGAGAAACAAGAAGCTGAAGTATTAGCTGCTGCTCAAGCACGTGCTGACCAATTGAACGAAGTAAATATCGTAATCACTGCGAAAGCTGGTGACGAAGGTAAATTATTCGGTTCAATCGGTACTCGTGACATCGCTGATGCGTTAACGAATGCTGGTCTTTCTGTAGACCGCGCTGAAGTTCGTTTACCAAACGGTGCGCTTCGTCATACTGGCGAATTCAACATCGCAATCCAATTGCATCATGATGTTGTTGCTGAAGTTCTCGTTACTATCGTATCTGAGTAATTTTCTGCAAAGAAAAAGAGCATGCATTCGCATGCTCTTTTTTTATCTTTAAAAATACCCTTCTCTACTCTTATTAATATTTCACGTTATTTGCTTCGAGAAATATTCAAATTCAAGTCGCATTTTGTGTGCAGAACACGTATGATTTAAAATCATAATTGATAATTTATTGATTAATCAAAATTTAATAATTCTGCATATACTGTTTTAAAATCAGGGATTTATATGTCACAGGCTACTGCCAACTCAAAGCAAAATTCAACAAAAACAACACCTACGCTTAGCGAAAGTGCTCAGCTTAAAGAATTTCGTACGCCTCCACATAACTTGGCGATTGAACAAGCTGTACTTGCTGCTCTTATGACTGTTGCTGAATCCTTTGAACAAGTAGGTGATGTACTTCAAGAATCTGACTTTTACGCAACACGACACAAATATATTTTCCGTGCCATTGATACACTCGCAAAAGAAAACTCACCTTACGATGCCGTATTGGTAAATGATTGGCTTATTAAGCAAAATTTACTCGATGCAGCGGGTGGCGAAGAATATTTAATGCAATTGATGGCCGATTCTCCATCAAGTTTTTATAATATTGAAACCTATGCATCTAAAATTAAAGAATTTTCCACGTTAAGAAATATGATTAAGGTCAGCTCTGAAATCTTACAAAATGCTTATGACACCAAAGGTCGCAATGTCAGTGAAATTTTAGATTTAGCTGAAACCAATATTTTCCAAATTGCAGAGCAACATAATAATAATAAAAAAAATGCAGGCCCAAAGCCTATTAACTCCGTTGTTGCAGATGTATTTGATAAGTTAAATGAACTTTCACAAATGGAAGGTAGTATTACAGGTTTAACTACAGGCTTTGTTGAACTTGATAATAAAACTTCAGGTATGCAAGCAGGCGATTTAATTATTGTGGCTGCTCGTCCATCTATGGGTAAAACAACATTTGCCATGAATTTGGTTGAAAGTGTTCTGTTTAACAATAACTTACCTGCGCTTGTATACTCAATGGAGATGCCCGCAGATTCGATTGCAATGCGTCTAATTTCATCTTTTGGACGTGTTCATCAAGGGCATTTGCGTTCAGGAAAAATGGACAGCGATGAATGGTCAAAAGTAACCAGCACTATTGTTCATTTACAAGAAAAAAATCTTTATATTGATGACTCTTCTGCATTACCACCAACAGAATTACGTTCACGAGCACGTCGTATTGCAAAACAACATGGCGGTAAACTCGGATGTATTATGGTCGATTACCTTCAGTTAATGAAAGTTCCTGGTATGGGCGACAACCGTGTTGGTGAGATTTCTGAAATTTCACGAAGCTTAAAAGCACTTGCCAAAGAAATGCAATGCCCCGTTATTGCACTTTCTCAGCTTAACCGTGCACTAGAGAACAGACCAAATAAACGCCCTGTAATGTCAGATTTACGTGAATCTGGTGCGATTGAGCAGGATGCCGATTTGATTATGTTTATTTACCGTGATGAGGTTTATAATAAAGAGTCAAAAGAAGCAGGTACTGCCGAAATTATTATCGGTAAGCAACGTAACGGTCCTATTGGTACTGTTCGCCTTGCTTTTGAAGGTCAATACACTCGTTTTAGTAATTTATCACCTGAGTTTTATGCTCAATATGATGACGAAGAATAAAATCTATTCTTTTCATCATTTTATAATTTTTCGTCCCAAGGAGTATCTAGGGTGCGTCAAGCAACAGTTTATATTGATAGCGAAGCACTTCAATATAATTTAAACCGCGTTAAACAGCTTGCTCCAACTGCCAAAATTGTCAGTATGGTCAAAGCCAATGCCTATGGACATGGTGTTAAAGACTGTTTAGCAGCCTTAGCAAATACAGATGCTTTTGGTGTTGCTTGCTTAGAAGAAGCTTTAGAAATTCGTGAATTAGGCTATCAACAACCAATTACGCTCATTGAAGGCATTTTTTCTGCTGAAGAAATGCAAATTGTGATCGATCAAAATATTGAAATTGTTGTTCATCATCAACAACAGCTTGATTGGTTACGCGCACAAAAAGATGCTTATATTGCTAAAAATCTTAAAATTTGGGTAAAACTGAATAGCGGAATGAATCGCTTAGGTTTTAAAGTTGATGAAATTATAGATGTGATCCATCAACTTAAAGCAGATGGTTTTAACTGTGTACTTGCTATGCATTTTGCCAATGCAGATGCTGACAATCACCCTTTGAATGAACAACAAAAACAACAATTTTTACATGTAAAAGAAGCTTGCGCTCCAATTTTGGCATCTTGTTGTAATTCTGCTGCTATTTTTAAATGGCCTGAACTAAATTTCGATTTTGTACGCCCTGGTATTATGCTTTATGGTGCAAGCCCATTTGCAGACAAAACCGTAGAAGATTTAGATATTCAACCTGTAATGACATTTACAGCCGAAATTATTGCTTTAAATACCATTCAAGCAGGTGAATCCGTTGGTTACGGATCTACATTTATTGCAGATAAAGAAACAGAACTCGCTATTGTTTCTATTGGCTATGGTGATGGCTACCCTCGTGCTTTCTTCAAACAAAATTATGTTGCAATAAATGGCCAAAAAGTGCCTGTTGTAGGACGTGTTGCAATGGATATGATTGCAATTGATGTCACAGATTTAAATGCACAATTAGGTACACAGGTTGAACTTTGGGGTAAACATCGCTTAGTTGATGATGTTGCTGAAGCTAATGGCACAATTGGTTATGAATTATTATGCCGATTAAGCAACCGCCCTATTCGTAAAAAACCTTAATAATCTCTATAAAAAAGCCCAAAATACTTTGGGCTTTTAAAATTCTATAAATCAATCAATCTTTTATATCAACCAATAAAGTAATAAGCTCTTCAACTTGATGTGGTTGCAATAATTTTGGTCTAAATAATTCAAACCCTTGATCTCGCATATACTGCTGAATTACGCTATTTCTTCTAACATATTTCATTGACCAATCTACAAAATGTGATTTGTTTACAGGCTTATATTCAAAAAGAGTAAATCCTTTATGGCGCGTATCTTTCTTTAACTTTTCAATCAGAATATCTAAAGCTTCCTTTTTACCTTCTAGACATTGAAAAAAATACTGATCCGCGAAATAAAGAACACCTCTAATTTCATGATCGACATTAAAATCACGTGCTTCTTTTAAAATATTTCTTAAGTCTTCTAACAACTTATCATTATCTGAAGTTGAACAACTCGCATAACATAATTGGTACATGCATGCTCCTTTTATTATTATAAAAATTAAATAGTTAAATTTCGCTTTAACAATGTAATTCTTTTAAAAATAAAAGCAAACATTTTAATCAAAAAAATCTAACGTCTTTAAAATACATTCAAATAGCCACATTTACATATTAAGTCTCCGCCTAAATAGATTTATCATTTAATTATTGATTTTGCAATTATTCATTAGACTTCCGTCATAAATCAAAAAACGTACAATTTATTTGATCTTAAATTAATCAGCAAAATTATTTAATCCAAGGGATAATCTTTGGATGAAATTCAAAGATATTCAAAAATTATCAGACGTTAAGTTTCGTAGGCTTACCGGTGTTAGTTGGGCTACATTTAACCTCATGTTGGCCGAGCTAAATAAGGAGTTACCTTGTCATATTGGTAAAGGACGACCACATAAATTACCGTTGGAAGATCGTTTACTCTTATGTATAGAATATTGGAGAGAATATCGAACATTTTTCCATCTTGGTATGAGTTACGGTGTATCTGAAACGAGTGCAATTCGTATCACACGCGTTATTGAAGATACCTTAATCCGTTCTGGAAAATTTAACTTGCCAAAACAACTTCCTAATCGAGATGAAGTGGATTGGGAAGTTGTTGTGATTGATGCAACTGAAATATTAGTTCAACGTCCAAAAAAAACAGAAGAAATGGTATAGCGGTAAAAAAAAGCGACATACCTTTAAATTTCAGCTATCTATGCACTATACAACAGGTGAAATACTGAGTGTATGTGGAAGTCATGGAAGCATGCATGATTTTAAAATATTTAAAAAAAGCATGAGGAAATTAAAATTTAAGCCCTTTTTTATCGTTGATAAGGGGTATTTAGGGATAAAGAAATTGGGTTTTGGATGCCTCATGCCATCTAAAGCAAAGAAAACTGAAAAACTAGATTCTGAATTAAAAAAGTTAAATAAAGAGATTGGTCGTAGACGAATTCAAGTAGAGCATGTATTTGGAAGGATGAAATGTTTTAAGATTTTATCTTGTGTATATAGAAATCGTCGTAAACGATTAAACCTGCGGTTTAATTTACTTGCTGGCATATACAATTTAGATTGGGTGAAAGATAAACAATTAAATTGGTTGAAAAATGATTTATGAAGGAAGTCTATTAAAAATTTAATTGAATATGATTTTGTTAAATTTACTTGCTAAACCAATGCGGTTTTCATATTGTGTGATGTAGCCAATTTATGTCTTTCTCAATTCATCGTATTTTTATTCATTATGCAAGCACAAGAAAAAGAAACATCAAATACTTTATATCGCCAATGGCAAATTCTTTCTCGCTTATCTACGGGAAAATGGATGGGTACGCGTGAATTACAAGAAATTTTACAGCGTGAAGGCATTGATATTAGTTTGCGCACAATTCAGCGTGATTTAAACCAAATATCACAACGTTTTCCTATTGAAAATAACGGTACAGTCCCACAAGGCTGGCGTTGGCGTGCAGATGCACCGATTCAAAGCTTACCGCACATGACCAGCTCTCAAGCCGTTACTTTTATGATGGTTGAAGAACATTTGAAGCATTTACTTCCGCCAAGTTTGGTTGAAGAAATGAATCCTTGGTTTGATCTTGCACGTCGTAGCTTATCGACACAAAATAATGTGCGCCAATGGATTAACCGTGTTCGCATTGTGCCTGCAAACCAACCGCTTATTCCTCCGTTGGTTGATCGAGGTTCTCAACAAGCAATTTATGAAGGCTTGTTGCAAGATAAACAACTTGAATGTGTTTATCATGCACGTACAACTGGTGCAGAAGAAAAGACCTATGTTCTCAATCCTTTAGCATTAGTTCAAAAAGGTGCAGTTATTTATTTAATTTGCACTCGTTTAGACAAAACAGATATTCAGACTTTTGCCTTGCATCGTTTTAAGACAGCCAAAGTCCTCAATTCACGCGCATTACATCCTGTTGATTTTGATATAGATAAATATATTGAATCTGGTGCACTAGGTTTCCGTGTCGATTATACAAAGCCAACAGATTTGGTTAAATTAAAGCTCACAATGACACTTGAAAATGCTGCATATTTTGAAGAAAGTCAGTTGAGTAAAGATCAAATTATGGAAGATTTAGGCAATGGCTTAATTCAAGTTCAAGCCTCCGTTCCTTTTACATCTCAACTTGTTTGGTGGTTACGTAGCTTCGGACGTCGTATTCAAGATATTGAACCGATTGATGTATATAATGCAGTTTATGAAATTGAAGATTAAAAGAAGCCCAGTTAAGGGGCTTTATAATTTTATTCTTATATTTTTCTCATTTTTTGCGCTGTTGGTTTATAGAAATCGAAGCGTGTAAACAAAGCCCCCGACATTACAACCTTCTTTGTTATTTATATGCGTTATTTCACAATTCAGTTTAAGCATAGGCATGCTAAATCTGAATTGTTATAACGAATACTTTTCATAGTCATGGTGTTTACTTCGTGTTGTGAACATAAGGCTAATTTAATTGTTCTAATATTATTTGTGAAGGCTCTAGACTAGCAGATTTGCACTTAGTTTTACCTAATGAGGTCCCACAACTCTGTTGCTAGCTCATTAGGCTCCCTCATCCAACGCCATTCTGTTTCTTTAAGATGATAATCAAAATACTCTTTTGATATACCGTTGAACTTTGCTAGCCTTCTTTTACAAAAGCTCCAGAATGATTCTATTCCATTTATATGACATTGTCCTCTGGCAAATTCATTCGCTCCATGATTTACTCTAAAATGCTTTGAGTAACCAACATCTACCAAACCATTGTATCCACGCCAACCATCACTATAAATTACACTTTCAAGTGCAACTTTACCTAAGATAACTTGTTGTAATGTAGTCTTTTTACAATCAGGGACTATTTCTGTATAAACTCGACCATTCCTTTCAAATATTCCAAATACAGGTTGTTTTAAAGTACCTCGACCTCGCTTCAATTTCCCATGAAAACCACGTTGTCTTTTTGCTCCAAAATAGCTCTCATCAACTTCAATAGAACCTACAAACTTTGCTCTTAAATCTGTTTGATGATCGTAGATTGCTTCTCTAAAAAGCATGTACCAATAGTTGATGGTATTACGGTTCAAGTTAAGCAATAAGGCTGTTTTAGAAGCAGGAATATCAATGCAAAAGCACTGAATAATTTTTTTAATCTTATAGTGACTTAATTTACTGTTTTCTATCATGATTCTAGACTAACATATCTATTCTGCTAGTCTAGAGCCTTGTGAAATAAGTTGATGTGCTAAATAAATCATCTTTGCTATTAAAAATAAAACTCACTTTTCTTATAAATAAAAAAGCTAAAGTAACCGTAGCTACTTTAGCTTTTAAACGACTATTTTTTAATCTATCAATCTTTTAAACTGGTTTTATATTTAGATAATGCTGTTACAGCAACTGCAGATATTACAACTGCAGGCAAACTTGCCATTAAGATACCTGTTGTGCCTAAACCGAGCGCCAAAATTTTCCCTGTTAATAAAGGTCCTGTCATTGCACCTAAACGCCCTAAGGAAATAGCACTACCAACACCAGTTACCTTACCCGAACCTGCGTAGAAAATTGGGGAAATACCATACAGAATTGACTGTCCTCCTGTAGAGAATATACCACCCATTACACCAGCCAAAATTAACAGTGGGATTGATGTCGTTGTGAATAATAATACAAGTGCTACAAATAAACCGCTGTAGATAATCGTAGCCATTTGCCACAATTTTAATTTATCTAGTAAATACCCTAACCCTAAAGTACCAATCACTGCACCTACTTGGAATAACAACATAATCATGAAAGCTTGTTGTCTTTCTAGACCTTGCTGCATCAATAAGTTTGGCAACCAGCTAATTAAAATATAGTTAATCATTAGCGTAAAAAAGAAACCAAACCACAATGGTACTGTTTGCTTATAACGCTGTTCCTTAAATAGAACCTGAACCATACCAGGTACAGCTTCATCCTGAGCTTGTTTAACTTCACGAGGCTTATCTTTTAAAATAAATGCCATGAATGGAATTAACAACAATGGTGTTAAACCACCAATCAAAAACAATGTTTGCCATTTAATATCGGTAATCAACATTGCTAGACCAGCAACAAAAATAGCACCTACAGGCAAACCACAGTACATTAAACTATTCAGCTTTCCTCGATTCTCTTCAGTTGCTTCATCACCCACAACAGAAATCATGGTTGGCATAGCAGCACCCAAACCAACGCCTGTTAAAAAGCGAGCAATATAAAGTACTTCTAAACTAGTCGCGATTGCAGTAACCGACATGAATACACCAAAAATACCAATCGAGAGCATTAAAACTTTTTTCTGCCCAATATAATCGGCTACACGACCACCAAAGAATGCACCAAACAACATTCCAAATACACCAAGGCTAAACACGTAACCCATTTGAATTTGGTCTAAACTAAATGATTCGGCAATTCCTTTTGCTGCAATACCAGGTGCTTGCAAGTCAAACCCTTCAAAAAAGGCAACCCAAAAACACAAAAATACCACGAGTACTTTTTGTATTTTAGTTCTCTGAACACTCATTTCTTCATCCTAAATTGGCGAATTTATTTCAAATCCATTTTCAGTATTTTCTATAGTTTGAAATGAAATAAGTATCTCTACGTTAGTCTTGCGAAAATTTAAATAGACTAAATTAGTATGATTTAATACATAAAAACTTACTTTGGATATTCCACTTAAA
Source organism: Acinetobacter portensis (assembly GCF_023158935.1). Classification (GTDB taxonomy): domain Bacteria; phylum Pseudomonadota; class Gammaproteobacteria; order Pseudomonadales; family Moraxellaceae; genus Acinetobacter; species Acinetobacter faecalis. Next base: position 1,136,268 of record NZ_CP096120.1, on the reverse strand, counting down.
ATAAATTATCTATATAAAATATATAGTTATATAAATGAGATATTAAAATAATCGTACGATCACTTTTTATAATCATTAAAAATTTATATAAAAAAACCCGCATTTAGCGGGTTTTTTTATCAGCTTAAAATCTTATGCAGATTTTTTCACTTGGTTATTTTTACGAATGGTAATCATCACAAGTTGAACCGCAGCAGGCGTAACACCCGGAATACGGCTTGCTTGTGCTAAAGTTTCAGGACGAACATCCTTTAACTTCAACGTAATTTCACGAGATAAACCTGAAACAATGTCGTAATCAAAATCGGCAGGAATACGTGTTTCTTCAAGACGCTTCATTTGAGCAACATCTTCTTGCTGACGGTTAATATAACCTGCATATTTCACAGCAATTTCAATTTGCTCACCCACAAAAGCAGAAACTTCAGAACCTGTGATTTCAGCAATTTGTGAGAAATTAATATTTGGACGCTTCAGCAAATCAATCGCATTTGTTTCTTTAGATAAATCATCACCTGTTAATTCAACAAACTTTTTACCTAAAGGATTATTTGGTGCAGCCCAAAGATGTTGCAAACGACCTGTTTCAGTTTCAATCGCTTCCATTTTCTCGCAGTAAGATGCCCAACGCGTATCATCAACAAGACCCATTTCACGACCAATAGCCGTTAAACGCTGATCTGCATTGTCTTCACGAAGCATCAAACGATATTCCGCACGCGATGTGAACATACGGTAAGGTTCTTTCGTACCTAATGTAATTAAGTCATCTACAAGCACACCAATATACGCTTCATCACGTTTAGGCGTCCATTGTTCTTGATCCCATGCACGGCGCGCAGCATTTAAGCCTGCAAGTAGACCTTGAGCGCCCGCTTCTTCATAACCTGTTGTACCGTTAATTTGACCTGCAAAATACAAGTTATTAATGGCTTTAGTTTCTAAAGAGAATTTTAAAGCTTGTGGATTGAAATAATCGTACTCAATTGCATAGCCTGGACGCATAATATGCGCATTTTCCATACCACGAATTGAACGAACCAATTCAAACTGAACATCAAAAGGTAAAGATGTAGAAATACCATTTGGATAAAGCTCATGTGTATCTAAACCTTCAGGTTCAATAAATACTTGATGCGAATCTTTATCTGCAAATTTATGAATCTTATCTTCAATTGATGGGCAGTAACGTGGACCAACACCTTCAATCACACCTGTATACATAGGTGAACGATCTAAACCACCACGAATAATGTCGTGAGTTCTTTCGTTTGTATGTGTGATATAGCAATTCACTTGTTCAGGATGCATTGAAGCATCGCCCATAAATGACATAGTCGGAGATGGGAAATCACCCGGCTGTGCTGTCATTACAGAGAAATCGACTGAACGTGCATCAATACGTGGCGGTGTACCTGTTTTTAAACGACCTACTGGTAAATTTAATTCACGTAAACGATGTGCTAATGAAATAGATGGTGGATCACCCGCACGACCACCAGATGCATTATTTAAACCAATGTGAATTACACCACCTAAGAATGTACCTGTGGTTAAAACAACAGTTTTCGCATCGAAGCGTACGCCCATTTGAGTAACAACACCTTTAACGGTATCGCCTTCAACAATTAAGTCGTCTGCTGCTTGTTGGAAAATATCTAAATTTGCTTGATTTTCTAATGTTTCACGAATTGCAGCTTTAAAACGTACACGGTCTGCTTGAGCACGTGTTGCACGAACAGCAGCACCTTTACGTGAATTTAGAATACGGAATTGAATACCGCCTTTATCGGCAGCAAGTGCCATAGCACCGCCCAAGGCATCAATTTCACGCACTAAATGCGATTTACCAATACCACCGATGGCTGGGTTACAGCTCATCTGCCCTAAAGTCTCAATATTGTGAGTTAAGAGTAATGTCTGTCGACCCATACGTGCCGCAGCCAATGCTGCTTCTGTACCTGCGTGACCGCCGCCGATAACAATGACATCGTAAACTTTAGGATAGTGCATAGTGGTATGAGAGATAAAAAATAATGACTGAATATTGTAGCAAAATTTAGGCTTTAAGTTGACAATTTAAGTCGAATTTATCGTAATAAAAACATACTAGAAAAATACCGCATCTTTATAGATTAATTTTTAAACGCACAAAAATAAAATGAACAGTCATCTTTTATGGTTTACATACCTTTCACAACTATGGTTTATATCTTTTTACAGCTAAATAATTACAAGTAAATTTACAACAAACACATGCATATGGAATATGCCAAAACGACAATATTTACAGGAGTAAATCTATGAACATGGGAATTATTACTGTGCTTTTGCCTCTCGCATTAGCCATTATTATGATTGGCTTGGGTTTAGAACTCACACTAAACGATTTTAAACGTGTATCTAAGCATCCTAAAGCTGTACTTATTGCCCTATTCTGCCAATTGGTTATTTTAGTTGGTGTTGCATTTTTACTCTGTAAAGTTCTTTCTTTACCAGCATTACTTGCCGTAGGTTTAATGTTGCTTGCAGCGTCCCCTGGTGGTAGTACAGCCAATTTATTCAGTTACTTATTTAAAGGTGATATTGCACTCAACATTAGTTTAACTGCCATAAATTCTGTTGTTGCAGCTATAACTCTACCTTTAATTATGAATTTTTCTATTTTGCACTTCATGCAAGAAAATCAGCAAATTACATTACCTTTGTCAAAAATAGTGCAAGTATTTGCCATTATTATTGTTCCTGTGGGTATTGGAATGCTGATTCGTCACTATGCGCCAAAACTTACAGAAAAATTAAATAAACCTTTACGTATATTTGCTATTGTCTTTTTAATTGCAATTATTGCCCTTGCAATATTTGCAGAACGCCAAAATATTGCGACATATTTAACCCAAGTTGGGCTCGCAACTGCAATATTCTGTGCATGTAGTTTGGCAATTGGTTACTTTGTACCACGGCTTTTAGGTATTAGTAGCACTCAAGCACGTGCATGTGCGTTTGAAATTGGCATTCATAACAGTACACTGGCAATGACCATTGCATTAACTGTTATGGCAAATACCACAATTGCCATGCCTGCTGCGGTTTACTCTATATTTATGTACATCTTCGCGGCTGCTTTTGGTTTTATGATCACTCGAACCAAACAAGCAACTGAACAAAATACTTAAATGTAAGATAAAAAATGATAATTGGAGCGGTATCTACACATCACCACTCCAATTTTTCAGCAGTGTGCTTTCAGATCGGCTACAATACGCAAGATATAAAATTTTTTAGGTTATTCCCGTGAAGTGGTTACAAATTCATATTACTGTTGAACAAGCTCAAGTCGATTTCACCGAAACTCTTTTAGAATCTCTTGGCGCAGTTAGCGTTACTTTAGACGATGCTGAAAATCAAGACTTGCTTGAGCCACTTCCAGGCGAAACACCTCTTTGGAATAAAGTTATTGTTACAGGCATTTACGCGCAAGAAGATGACGAAGAAATTGATGTTGCTGCATTAGAAACATTTATTCGTACTCAACTTCCTACAGAACCTATGCGTAGCGAATTTATGGAAGACCAAGAGTGGGAACGCACTTGGATGGATGCATACGAACCAATTCAAATTGGTGAGAAATATTGGATTGTTCCTGAATGGATGGAACCACCTGAAGCAGATGCTGTAAACATTAAATTAGATCCAGGTTTAGCATTTGGTACAGGTAACCATGCATCTACATTCCTTTGCCTACAATGGTTAGGTCAAACAGATGTTAAAGATAAAATTGTAATCGACTACGGATGTGGTTCAGGTATTTTAGCTGTTGCGGCCCTTTTATTAGGTGCTAAAAAAGTTTATGCCACAGATATCGATCCGCAAGCTGTTTTAGCAACACAACAAAATGCTGAATTAAATGGCGTATTAGATAACCTATATGTAGGTTTACCTGACGAATTTTACGAAACTTTAAAAGACCAAAAAGCAGATGTATTTGTAGCAAATATTCTTGCAGGTCCTTTAATGATGCTTGCCCCACAATTTGCGACACTTGTTAAACCTGAAAGTGAATTTGCATTGGCAGGTGTTATTCAAGAACAAGTTGAAGAAGTTTCTAGTGTATATTCAGAATTTTTTGATATATTACAAGTAGAAACGCGCGACGAATACTGGTGCAGAATCTCTGGAAAGCGTCATTCATTCTAATAACACAATACGTATAATTTATGAGTGAAAAACAAACTAGATGCCCTGAATGTTTAACAACATACAAAGTTACTGTGCCGCAGCTTACTGCGGCTCAGGGCATGGTTTGTTGCCCAAAATGCGATGAAACCTTTAACGCTGTTTCTTATTTAACATCTGTTCATAGCGAAATTGATACTTCTATTTCTTATCAATTTACTGAAGCAGAAAAATTTGCAAGTGATGGTGTCACGCAATATGTACCCACTTTGGCAGCCAATGTATCTAAAATTTTTGATGCAACAGTAGAAAACTCAACAATTAATTTAAGAACCTATTTAAACAACTTAAATGCATTTAATCCCGAACCAATTAATACATTCCCTTCAATTAATCTATCTAAAGACACTGACTTTATTGTCGAGAAGAAAAATAGCGTTCGTTATTACACAGTTTGGGGAATCATTAACTTTTCTTTAATCGCAATTTTTGTAATCCAAATATTAATGGTTAATCCTAGAACGCTAAATAATAATTCATTTATAAATAATGCTTACACACAAATCTGTAGCATTTTTAAATGTGACAATCTTATTCAACAGTATTATTTAGTCGATTTAGTCGATGTCAAAATAACAACCATAAATAATAAAGCAACAAATATTTCAGGTTATCTCATTAACCATAATGAACATAGCCTGACACTTCCCCTTATTCATGTAAACTTATTAAATAATAATGTAACAGTGCATTCGCAGATTTATCATCCAAAAGAATACCTCATTAAAAGCTTAGTCAATGTCGAACGAATCCCTCAGAATAGTCCATTCAACTTCAATATTATTGTTCCAATTGCAAAAAAAGACTTCAATGATTATGAGATACAAATCATTCGCCCCTGAATATTGAAAAAAACTATTAAAAATCACAAAAAAAAGTAAAAAAAATGCAGTTTTCTTGCTCACTTTTTCTTATACAATGGTATGATACGCGCCACGAAAGCTTTGTTCTGCTAACTCCTCGCTTATTTCACAACATAATTAAATCCACAAAATGCGCTTTATGAATATTAATGCGTATCGAGTAGATTTTTTTGTTTGAGAAAGGTCTGTAACAAATCTTTAACTATTGTTACGCTTAAATTTCGACCAAAGCTCTGAGTTGTGGCAAGCTATATGCCAGTTTTAAAATATTCGGTTTTAGAATCTAGAACCAAATATTCGTTAAATTTTATAGACCATATTTATATATCACTTTACCCAAGTGATATTTGTTTCGGATTAATTCGCATGAATAGCAAATCTCCTATTTTTACTGCTCAATCTGATGTTGCTCTTCGTATTCACGTAGATCGCGCAGTTCGCCACTATTTTGCACAATTGCAAGGTGAGCAACCATCACAAGTTTACGACATGGTGTTGGCAGAAATGGAGAAACCTCTTTTATCTGTAGTTTTAGAATATACACGCGGTAACCAAACTCGTGCTGCTGAAATTCTAGGACTTAACCGTGGTACTTTACGTAAAAAGTTGAAAGCTCACGGTTTAATGAGTGAATAAATGATAAAATGCTTGCGGCTTCCGCAGGCATTTTTTTTATCTGTATATTAGCTAATTTGTTTTAATCTGTTTCTTAAAGACTGTGACGAAGATCATGACTATTAAACGCGCTTTAATCTCTGTTTCCGACAAAACTGGTATTGTTGAGTTTGCACAAGAACTTGCTGCTCTTGGGGTAGAAATTTTATCTACTGGTGGCACATACAAATTGTTGAAAGACAATAATGTGACTGTAGTTGAAGTTTCAGAGCACACTGGTTTCCCAGAGATGATGGACGGCCGTGTAAAAACACTTCATCCAAAAATCCATGGTGGTATCTTAGCTCGTCGTGGTCTAGACGAAGCTGTGATGGCTGAACACAACATCGATGCTATCGATTTAGTTGTTGTTAACCTTTATCCATTTGCAGCAACTGTAGCTAAACCAAACTGTTCACTTGCTGATGCAATCGAGAATATCGACATCGGCGGTCCAACAATGGTTCGTGCTGCTGCTAAAAACCATGCATCTGTTGGTATTGTTGTAAACGCATCTGACTATTCTACTGTTGTTGCTGAACTTAAAGCTGAAGGTGCTTTATCTCTAGCTACACGTTTTGATTTAGCGGTTAAAGCATTTGAACATACTGCTCAATACGATGGCATGATTGCTTCTTACTTAGGCGCTCGCGTAGGTAAAGAAGAAGGTCAAGCTGACAAATTCGCACGTACATTCAACACGCAATTAAACAAAGCTCAAGACTTACGTTACGGTGAAAACCCGCATCAGTCTGCTGCGTTCTATGTTGAATCAACTGCAACTGAAGCTTCTGTTTCAACTGCACAACAGTTACAAGGTAAAGAATTATCTTATAACAACATTGCAGATACAGATGCAGCACTTGAATGTGTTAAATCATTCGCTAAACCTGCTTGTGTAATTGTTAAACATGCAAACCCATGTGGCGTTGCTGTTTCTTTAGACGGTATTCAAGTTGCTTACGATTTAGCTTATGCAACTGATCCTGAATCTGCATTCGGTGGCATTATTGCATTCAACCGTGAATTAGACGTTGCAACTGCACAAGCAATTGTTGACCGTCAATTTGTTGAAGTAATTATTGCTCCAAGCGTTGCTGAAGGCGTTCTTGAAGTAACAGGTGCGAAGAAAAACGTACGTGTACTTGTATGTGGCGAATTACCAGCAATTGACGAACGTGCTGCTCAACTTGACTACAAACGTGTAAATGGTGGTTTATTAGTTCAAGATCAAGACTTAGGTATGATTACTAAAGATGATCTTAAAGTTGTGACTAAACGTGCTCCAACTGAAGCTGAAATTGATGACATGATTTTTGCTTGGAAAGTAGCAAAATATGTGAAATCTAATGCGATTGTTTATGCAAAAGGTCGTCAAACAATTGGTGTTGGCGCAGGTCAAATGAGCCGTGTAAACTCTGCTCGTATTGCAGCAATTAAAGCTGAACATGCTGGCTTAGTGGTTGAAGGCGCTGTAATGGCATCTGATGCATTCTTCCCATTCCGTGATGGTATTGATAACGCTGCTAAAGCAGGTATCAAATGCATTATTCAACCGGGTGGTTCTATGCGTGATGAAGAAACAATTGCTGCTGCTGATGAAGCAGGTATTGCAATGGTATTCACAGGCATGCGTCACTTCCGTCACTAATTGATTAGAAGTCGTATTTTATAATCCCCCTAAATCCCCCTTTGTAAAAAGGGGGACTTTTCGCATAATAGGACTTTGTTTTTATTTGCGATACCTTACCCTTTAAAGGGAAAGAAGTGCTACTTTGCATGGGGGATTCTATTCTTTTGAGGGATATTGAGATGAACATTTTAGTTTTGGGTAGTGGCGGCCGTGAACATGCGCTTGCATGGAAAATCGCACAAGACGATCAAGTCGCAAAAGTATTTGTTGCCCCAGGTAATGCAGGCAGCGCAACTGAAAATAAATGTGAAAATGTTGCTTTAAACATTCTCGACAATCCTGCAATTATTGATTTTGCAAAAAATAATGCAGTAGAAATGATTATTGTTGGTCCTGAAGCACCACTTGTAAATGGTGTTGTAGATGCTTGCCGCGAAGCAGGTGTTAAAGTTTGGGGTCCAACGAAATTTGCTGCACAGCTTGAAGGTTCAAAAGCTTTCGCTAAACATTTCTTAAAACGCCACAACATTCCAACTGCTTTTTACGACGTATTTACAGAAGTAGATGCAGCTAAAGCATTTGTTGAAAAAAATGGCGCTCCTATCGTAATTAAGGCAGATGGTCTTGCTGCGGGTAAAGGCGTAATTGTTGCAATGACAAATCAAGAAGCGTTTGATGCAATTGATGACATGCTTGCAGGCAATAAATTTGGTGATGCAGGTTCTCGCGTTGTAATCGAAGAATTCCTTGCTGGTGAAGAAGCTTCTTTCATTTGCATGATTGATGGCGACAACATTTTACCAATGGCAACGTCACAAGATCACAAACGTATTTTTGAAGGCGACCAAGGTCCAAACACAGGTGGTATGGGTGCTTACTCTCCTGCTCCTGTTGTAACTTCAGACGTTTTTGAAAAAGCAATGAACGAAGTTATGCGTCCAACTGTTGAAGGCATGAAAAAAGATGGTCATGTTTACACAGGTTTCTTGTATGCAGGCTTGATGATTGATGAACAAGGTCAACCTAAAGTGATCGAATTTAACTGTCGTTTTGGTGATCCTGAAACTCAACCAATTATGATGCGTTTAAAATCATCTTTAGTTGATTTAGTTCAAGCAGGTTTAGATGGTAACTTACCTGCCGAAGCTGAATGGGATGAGCGTAAAACTGTAGGTATCGTTTTGGCATCTAAAGGTTACCCTGAAACTTCTAGCAATGGCGATGTGATTTCAGGTTTAGATACACTAATGACTGATGCTAAAGTTTTCCATGCAGGCACTAAAGCCAATGAAAATGGCGAGATTGTTACTGCTGGCGGTCGTGTTCTTTGCGTAACTGCGCTTGGCAATACAATTGGCGAAGCTCAAGCAAAAGCTTTAGAACTTTGCGAAAAAGTAACGTTTGATGGCGTTCAATACCGTAAAGATATTGGTTACCGTGCAATTGCTCGTGAAAATGCTTAATCTAAATATAGATTAATTAAAAACCCGCTAAATGCGGGTTTTTAATTGAGGTATTTTATCAAACTGTATTCATTCAATATTTTTATTTACGAGTTTATTTCTATATTCATTTTTCATCTTTAGATCAGACAAAATCTTATAAAGATGAATAAACACACATTATTAAGTCTAATTAAAATAATAGTTTTATAATTCATTGTTTTTAAATGTTTTTAGCAACCATAAAATCCGCTCTTATCCAGCAAATCAGCTAAGTATTCTGTTTTTAATCACTATATTGAATAATTATTTATTGCTATGATATTACCAAGTTATGAATATTTCTAAGTTATACAAAATTTGCCTTTATTCAGCTATCGCTATAAAGTCTTTGTATAGTATGGAAGCAACCATATAAGCAATTGATCAAAAAATAATGATTAACTTTAATATCAATAAGTTAAATCATTATTTAATCTGTAATCTCTCCAACATTGGTTATAGTAAATCTATATTTTATAAATTTACTTAGGATGAAAAAATGAAAAAAATCCTCGGACTTATTTTAGGTCTTACAGTTGGCTTAACAGCTTGTTCAAAGCCTGAAGCTCCTGCAACTGAAGCAGCGCAAAAAGACACAACAGAATTACAAAAAGTTGTAATGGCTTCTACAGGTTCAGATGCTGACATTTGGAATCACATTGCAAGCCTACCTGAAACTAAAGAAGCAGGTATTGATCTTCAAGTGAAAAGCTTCACAGACTATGTTGCAATGAACACAGCTGTAGCAAACAAAGAAATTGATATCAATGCATTCCAATCTTATGCATATCTTGTTGCTTTCAATACATCAAACAAAGATAAAATTGCACCTATATCTACAACTTACTTAGAACCAATGGGTATTTACTCAAGCAAAGTTAAAAAAGTTGAAGAATTTGCAAACGGCGCAACAATTGCAATTCCTAACGATGCTGCAAATGAAGCTCGTGCATTATTACTTCTTCAAACTGCTGGCTTAATTAAATTAAAAGCTGACTTTGACTCGGCAACAGGTACACCTGCTGACATCACTGAAAATGCAAAAGCAATTGTGATTAAGCCAATTCAAATGGCAACTGCTGTTCGTGTTAAAGACGAAGTAGATGCAATTGTTTTAGGTAATACGCTTGCATTAGAAGGTGGTTTAAACGTTCTTAAAGATTCTATTTTCTACGAACCTGCTGACCAAAGCACAAAACTTAATGTAAACGTTTTAGCTGTTGCAGCAGATCGTGCAAATGATCCTGTTTTACAAAAAGTTGGTGCGTTATATCACACTGAAGCAGCTCAAAAATTCATTAAAGAAAAATTTGAAGGCACGAAAGTTGACGTAAATAAACCAATCAGCTATTTAACTGAATCTAAATAGTAATATAATTAAGAATAACTAAAACAGGCAAACACTCTTTGCCTGTTTTTCATTTTAGATTAATTTAGACGATATGATTGAATTTAAAAACATTTCCAAGCATTACACACTGAATGGTCAGACTATTCGTGCCTTAGATCAGATAAACCTTCAAATTCCAGATGGCAGCATTTTTGGCATTATTGGCTATAGTGGAGCTGGTAAAAGTACTTTAATTCGTCTGATTAATCTTTTAGAACGTCCTAATGACGGTCAAGTGATCATCAATCAAACCGATTTCACAGCTTTAACCCCTGCCCAACTTCGTACTGAACGTGCAAATATTGGCATGATTTTTCAGCACTTCAATTTACTGCAAACCAAAACAGTTGCAGCCAATATTGAAATGCCTATGAAACTTTTAGGTTATAGCAAAACAGAGCGTGAAAAACGTTTAAATGAATTATTAGAATTTATTGATCTTAAGCACAAAGCAAATGCCTTCCCAGATGAATTATCTGGTGGTCAAAAGCAACGTGTTGGTATTGCGCGTGCACTTGCTAATCATCCTAAAATTTTATTATGTGATGAAGCAACTTCTGCATTAGATCCGCAAACAACAAAATCTGTTCTTGAACTATTAAAGAAAATTAATAAAGAACAAGGCATTACTATTGTGATGGTAACGCATGAAATGGATGTAATTGAGTCTGTTTGTGATTATGTTGCCGTTATGGAACAAGGTAAAGTCATTGAGTCTGGTTCGACTTTGGAAATCTTTAGTCAACCTCAGCACCCAACCACTAAAAACTTTATTCAGACTGTTTTACAGCAACAACTTCCTGTAAACATTTTAAGTAATTTAGAAAATCAAAATCATAACAGCGTGTATTGCCTTAAATTTTTAGGTAGCTCTGCACAAGAAACTGTTATTCAGGCTGTTATTAAACAGTTTGATATTAGTTTGAATATTTTATTTGCCAACATGACCGAAATTAACGGCACTGTTATTGGACAAATGTTTATTCAGCTTTTAGGTGATGATGCACTTATTCAACAAGCGATTGAGTTTTTAAGATCTCACGGCGTGCAAGTTGAACAGTCAGGAGTAATCGCATGAGAGATTTAATAGTGCAATTGCTGACTTCTTTAACAGCACCGTTTTGGACAAGTTCTGTTTCAATGGATCAGTTTGTTACCGCATTGCAAGAAACCCTAAATATGGTGTTCTTTTCAATGATTTTCGGAACAATTTGGGGCTTTGTTCAAGGTATTGCTTTAGTTGCGACACGCCCAGATGGAATTTTGCCGAACAAAGCTATTTATACGGCGTTAAACCCTATTGTGAATGCTCTTCGTTCACTTCCCTTCATTATTTTAATGATTGCGGTTTACCCTTTAACTAAGTTTATTACAGGTACGACCATTGGTACTTGGGCTGCAATTGTACCGCTTACTATTTATGTAGGTCCTTATATTGGTCGTTTGGTTGAGTCTTCATTACTTGAAGTAAATAGTGGTATTGTTGAATCTGCTCAAGCAATGGGTGCAACGCCATTACAAATTGTATTTAAGTTTGTCATTCCTGAAGCTCGTAGCTCGCTTATTTTAAACTTAACCACTGCCCTTATTAGCTTAATTGGTGCAACTGCAATGGCAGGTGCAATTGGTGCAGGCGGTATTGGTGACCTTGCTATTTCTTATGGTTACCAACGTTTTGATGACAGCGTGATTTACCTGACAGTAATTGTGCTGATTATTTTGGTTCAAATTGTTCAATCTTTAGGTGAACGGCTATCTCGTTTAAGATAATCAACATTACATAAATTTTGATAAATTAAAGCCCTCTTTCGAGGGCTTTAATTTTTTATATTCGCTTTCATTTTCATTAAAAATATTAAATTTGTCTAAGCTTATTTAATTTAAGTGATGCTAAGTCAATATTTTTTCATTTGTTAAAGTTTTGATCATGTTATATTTCTATGAAATATTTGATAAAACTTCACCAATTCATTTCAATTACACTCAGAAAAACAATAGAGCGTGCTAAAATAGCGGGTGTTTTTGCAGGGACTCATTTATGCACTTTGTACATCTTGGTATTCAAACAGAATTTTCAATTACGGAATCTATTGTTCGTATACCTGAACTTGTGAAAGCTGCAGCAGATGACAACATGCCTGCACTTGCCATTACAGACTTATCTAACTTACACGCAGCTGTAAAATTCTATGGAAAGTGTTTAGGCAAAGGTATTAAACCTATTTTAGGTTCAATTTTACGCCTGAATGATGCAGAACATCGTATTACCCTGCTGTCTATGACCAACAAAGGTTGGCGTAATCTTACCGAACTCGTATCTGAAGGTTATATTTCAGGTCAGCAACTTGATATCCCTTGTGTAAGAAAAGAATTAATATTAGAACAAAACCAAGACCTCATTTTACTGCTTGGTATGCACAGCGACGTTGGTAAAATGCTGTGCACTTCTAATCCTCAAAAAGCGGAACCACTCTTAGAAGAATGGGTTGAGAAATTTGGCAATCGTGTTTACTTTGCACTTACACGTACCAATCATCCTGGTGAAGAAGATTTTATTCACGAAGCGGTAAAACTTGCTAAAAAATACAATATTGGTGTTGTTGCACACAATGATGTTCACTTTATTAAAAGTGAAGACTATGAAGCACATGAAGCACGTGTTTGTATTGCAGATGGTTATGTTTTAGGTGATAGTCGCCGTCCAAAAAACTATACGCCTGAACAATATTTCAAAACATCTGAACAAATGGTTGAGCTGTTTTCAGATATCCCTTCAGCAATTGAAAATACTTACTATATTGCACAGCGTTGTAATGCAACGCTTCGTTTAGGCTTTAATGACCTACCTGATTATCCAATTCCTGAAGGTCATACCATTGACACTTACTTTGCACACTTGTGTGAAGAAGGCTTAGAAGAACGCCTAGATTTCCTTTATCCAATTGAAAAGCGTGATGATGATTGGGCAGAAGTTCGTAAGCCTTACGATGAACGCTTAGCCTTTGAAATTAAAATTATTCTAGATATGGGTTTCCCGGGTTACTTCCTCATTGTCATGGACTTCATTCAATGGTCTAAAGGCAATGGCGTACCTGTAGGTCCGGGACGTGGTTCAGGTGCAGGCTCACTTGTTGCTTATAGCTTAAAAATTACCGATCTTGATCCATTACGTTACGACCTACTTTTCGAACGTTTCTTAAACCCAGAACGTGTATCTATGCCCGATTTCGACGTCGATTTCTGTATCGCTGGTCGTGACCGTGTAATTGACTATGTTGCGCGTACTTATGGTCGCGAAGCTGTATCTCAAATTGCAACGTTCGGTACCATGGCCGCCAAAGGTGCAATTCGTGACGTTGCGCGTGTATTGGGTAAATCTTATGGTTTAGCTGATCGTATTTCAAAAATGATTCCAACCAAACCTTTAGGTTTGAGTTTAGAAGAATCAATTGAAGCAGAACCACAACTTAAAGATATTGTAACCAACCCTTCCAACCCAGACTACGATGATGCATCTGAAATTTGGGAAATGGCACTAAAGCTTGAAGGGATTACACGTAACACAGGTAAACATGCGGGTGGTGTTGTAATTGCACCAACCAAACTCACCGATTATTCGGCTGTTATGTGTGATGCAGATGGCACATCACGTGTTGCACAGTTCGATAAAGATGACGTAGAAGCCGCAGGCTTAGTGAAGTTCGACTTCTTGGGTTTACGTAACTTAACCGTAATTGAAGATGCGATTAAGCACATTAATGCACGTGAAGATGTTACCGAACCTGTCAATATTTCATATATTCCATTAGACGATAAACCTGCATACGAAATTTTTGCAAAGGCAAATACCACAGCAGTATTCCAGTTTGAATCCGTGGGCATGAAAAAAATGCTTAAGGAAGCACGCCCAAGTAAATTCGAAGAAATTATCGCCTTTGTGTCGTTATACCGTCCAGGTCCAATGGATCTTATTCCAGACTTTATCCATCGTATGCATGGTGGCGAGTTTGAATATTTACATCCATTACTCGAAAAAGTACTCGAACCAACTTACGGAATTATGGTTTACCAAGAACAGGTAATGCAGGCAGCGCAGTTCTGTGCAGGCTATAGCTTGGGTGGTGCAGACTTACTTCGTCGTGCAATGGGTAAGAAGAAACCTGAAGAAATGGTGAAACAGCGCCAAATCTTTATTAAAGGTGCTGCCGAAAAAGACATTGATGAAGCAACAGCCAACCATATTTTCGACTATATGGAAAAATTCGCCGGCTATGGTTTTAACAAATCACATGCTGCTGCTTATGCCCTTGTTGCTTATCAAACAGCTTGGTTAAAAGCGCATTATCCTGCTGAATTCATGTCTGCCGTTTTAACTTCGGAAATGCAGAATACAGACAGCATCGTATTCTTAATTGATGACTGTCGTATTAACAAGCTAGAAGTACTTCCACCTTCTATCAATATGTCTATTTACCAATTCCACGCAAGTAGCCCATCGACAATTGTTTATGGTTTAGGTGCAATTAAAGGTGTTGGCGAAGCTGCAATGCAGTCTGTTATTGACTCACGCATTCAAGATGGTCCTTACAAAGATTTATTCGATTTCTGCCATCGTGTAGATTTGAAAAAAATCAATAAACGTACTTTAGAAGCGCTGATTCGTTCAGGCGCACTCGATTGTTTAGGCATTGAACGTTCAAGTTTAATGGCTCAACTTCCTGAAGCAGTTCAAGCAGCCGAACAAGCTCGCTCAAACCGTGAAACAGGTATTATGGATTTATTTGGTGAAGTTGAAGAAGTTCAACGTAAACCAGCTAAACCTGTAAAACCTTGGTCAGATGAAGTTCGCTTAAAAGGTGAAAAAGATACTTTAGGTTTATATTTAACGGGACATCCAATTGATGTTTATAAAGTAGAACTTAAATCTTTTGTATCAAATAAAATTAATGAATTAACACCAACACGTCGTGGCGTAACCACTGTATTTGCAGGTTTAGTTGTAGATATTGCCAACTTCCCTAACCGCATGATGGTTACTTTAGATGACGGCACAGCGCGTATTGAAATTTCTGCCAATCACGAACGTTTCCAACGTTTTAAAGATGTGATTGTGAATGAAAAAGTTGTGGTTATTGAAGGTGAAATTTACGAGCGTGAAGGCTTTGATCGCCCAATGGGACGTTTAACCAAAGCATTTAACCTCAATGAAATTCGTCAAAAACGCGCAAACAGCATTCAAATTAAACTCGCACCTGAACATTTCAGCAAAACATTAAATAAAGATTTACAAGAAATACTTCTTCCTTACTGCAATGTAGATATGCATACCCATATTCCAGTTCAATTAAAACTCGACTTTGAATATGCAACAACAGAATTACATTTAGGAATTAACTGGAAAGTTGCTCCTTTAGATGAATTACTCAGTAAGTTACGTGATTATTTTGGTGCCGATGCCTTACACATCGAATATCAAGTAAAGTCAAAAGCAGCCAAAGCCGTAAGCTATGAGGCTGCACAACCTGTTCAAGTTGCACCACCTCCTGAAGGTGTGTCTATGGACGATGCAATGGATCAATTTCAGGCACAAGCCGAACAATATTCTTAAGATAAAAACTGTCAAAGTGGAAAAAATATGAGTCATATTGACAATGCTGCCGTTTCAGCACATCTCTCCCATGTGCGTATTGTCATGGTGAATACAACATTACCTGCAAATATTGGTAGTGCTTTACGTGCAATGAAAACAATGGGTTTATCTAAGTTGGTTTTGGTTTCTCCAAAAACCTACCCACACCCAGACATCAACGCACTTGCAGCAGGTGCAACAGATTTAATTGATCAAATTGAAATTGTTGAAACACTTGAAGATGCAATTAAAGATTGTCACATTGTCTTTGGAACAAGCGCACGTAGTCGCACCATTCCTTGGCCTTTACTTGATGCGCGCCCTGCTGCTGAAAAATCGTTAAAAGCCGTAATTGACGACAAACAACAAGTTGCTGTTATCTTTGGACGTGAAGACCGTGGTTTGACCAACGAAGAGCTTGCACTTGCAAACTTTCACGTGACAATTCCTGTGAATACAGATTATGGTGTATTAAACGTTGCCCAAGCCATTCAAATCATTTGTTATGAAATGCGTATGGCAGCAATGGATAAAATGGGTAAAGAAGTTAATCCAGAAGCGACTATGCATGTAACAGAAACTGAAGATATGCAATGGGATGAGCCACTTGTTACACATGAACAAATGGAACAGTTTTACCCACATATTGAAAAAATGTTAGCAGAAATTGAGTTTTTAGATCCTAAAAACCCACGATTACTTCCTTTACGCTTGCGTCGCCTATTTGGTCGTATACAATTAGATCGTATGGAATATCATTTACTTCGTGGCATATTTAGCCGTGTACAAGCACTAAATAATGGCACATGGAAACAGTCGAAGTCTGAAAAATAATGGGGATCAATCCAATGCTTAAACAGCTTAAAGAAGATATAAACGCTGTATTCGCGCGCGATCCTGCCGCACGAAACACCCTTGAAGTCTTAACCACATATCCTGGCATACATGCATTAATGATGCATCGTGTTGCCCATGAATTATGGAAAAAAGATTGTAAAGGATCAGCACGTTTACTGTCTTCATTTAGCCGTTTTTCAACAGGTATTGAAATTCATCCTGGTGCTAAAATTGGTCGTCGTTTTTTCATCGATCATGGCATGGGTGTTGTAATTGGTGAAACTGCGGAAATTGGCGATGATGTTACGCTTTATCATGGCGTAACTTTGGGCGGTACAACTTGGAATAAAGGCAAACGCCATCCAACACTAGAAGATGGTGTAGTTGTAGGTGCTGGTGCCAAAATTTTAGGGCCATTTACAGTAGGTAAAAACTCTAAAGTTGGTTCAAATGCTGTTGTAACAAAAGCAGTTCCTGAAAATACAACTGCTGTTGGTAACCCTGCTCGTTTTATTACTAAAGATAAACCAAGTGAAGAAGAAGCACGTCGACGTGATTATGCAGAAAGTATTGGTTTTCAACCGTACGCTGCAACGCAAGACCAATCCGATCCAATCCTTGATGGCATGCGCGTTCTACTCGATAGAATTCAACAAAATGAAAAACGTATGAACACATTATGTCAACGTTTATCCTTACTTGATCCTACTTTCAAAAAACAGCAAGTGAAAGAACAACCTTTTAGTGCTGAAGAACTTAAGATTATTGAAGATGTTAGACGTGAATGTGAAGCTCAAAGTAGCCAATCTAAAGCCTAATCTTTTTCCTTTATAAATTAACAAGCTGTAACTTGCATATTTATCAGTGTTTTTCTAGACTGATAAATATGCTCAAAATTGCACTTTGAACCACACTTTAAAAAAATTAATGGATGATCATAATGATGCTTAAACCGTTGGCATGCGTAGCACTATCAGCAGCACTTTTATCTGCTTGTTCAGTTCTACCAACAAGTCACGAACCGATCGTTTTCAAAGAACCTACTCTTTCTGCACCATTTTATGCACTTAATCCATTTAACTACGCAGCACCTTCTGCATTTGAATTAGATTTAAAGAAAGCAGAAAACGGGAAAAATCGTTTAATTGTTCCAGCTACAAACAGCAAAACACGTGAAATTTCTTATGCAAAATCTGCTTCTAGCAATCAAGTAGATGTCACTGAAATTGATGATTTTTTACAAATGGTCGAAGGTAAAGCACGTCATTACCCACCACGTTTCACTGAGCGCCAAGAACGCAAAGGTTTCGAACAGAAATTAAAACAAGTAAACCAACAACTTGAAGCACTTACAGCAAAAGACAATGCATCTTTTGATGTGCTTATTCGCGCATTTAAAGCAAGCGTAATGGCACGTAATTTAGACCTTGGTTCTGCATATACAACTAAATCTATGAATTATGCACAACGTTTGCAAAAACTAAATAAGAATGACCCAGAACTTAATTTCTGGTTTGGTTTTGCACTATCTGAAGGTGGTGGTCAACGCGAAGCAATTTCTTATTTAGACAAAGCGATGAAAGCTGGCGTTCAAGAAGCTTATTTATCTGCAACAAACAATTATTTAGCGATGGAACAGAAGAAAAATGCTGTTCAAACCCTAAAAAATTACAAACTTCAATATCCTCAAGAAGCTAATGTAGCAGATCGCTTAATTAATGAAATTGAGAAAAAAGGTCGTTGGAATGTATGGCAAGTTATGAATCCAACTAAATAACTCAACTTGTTACCAAATTAAGACCGTTTATACGGTCTTTTTTTATACTTAACGATTGAAATCACACAAAAAAATCGTATGATAAAAAATCGGATTTTATGTAGTAAACCTATGGCTACGCTTATAAAAAAAATAACATTCCTTGCTGCCCTAAGTACGTTATTACTTTCAGGTTGTCAGGTTGTCAGTGTTAAAAATGTTTCTCTAAATACCACCATCGCAAATGAACGTGATAGCATTTTGTCACGTAATAAATTAAGTGAAGCAAGTCTAAATGTTTTGTCTATGACTGGTCGAGAGGCAAAAGTTTGTACAGACAATCCTGAACATTGCGTTAAAGAATTAAAAGAAATTTCTCAAATTCAAGATGAACAACTCCTCTCTACAGCGAGTGAACTTTATCTTGCAAAAGCACTTGCCTATGAAAATTCATCACACTGTAAAACAAGTGTCTTGACGAGCCATCGCTCAGAAGAAAAACAAAAAATCATTCAGCAAAATTATGATACTTGCTTAGACAATCAGCTGCATATGCTCGATCAAAGTATTCGTTATAGCTATGCATATATGTTTAAAACCAAGCGTAATGTGAATGATCGTATTTTTGACAACAGACAAGTACAAATTCGAGATTTCTATAATCAAGCGATTGCAAAACTTTCAAATGCATATTCACTAAGATATAAAAATACCCAATTTAAACCTCAAATTGAAATTGGGAAAAGCTTATACAACATCAATTTTGACAATTACCCGTCACTTAGAACACAAAAAATAGAAAGTATCATGTCTACCTATAGCATGAACTTTTCAGGGTTGAGATCGATTACACGCCGTGATGGTTTTGGCTCAGAATTTCTTGTGGTTTTAAATGATGCAAATGAAAAAGCGAATCGCAGCAAAAAAACACCTTATATTACAGACCCACTCAACCATAAATACCCAAATGGAAGTAACCCCAATATTCATGATGCGCGTTATTTAGCAGTCACGGTTACCGTTGAGCCTGAAAAAGCATCAAGTGTTGATGAAATTATAAATAGCAAAGTATTAAATTTAAATGTGTATGATCCTTACAATCACGATACTGCACAAATTTCAGGTAAATCTTATCCATTAGCTGCAAACTTTTCTGCACCTTATGGTCTATGGTTGGCTGAAAATAATCTTGTTCGTGCTGCATTTTTATCACTGATTGACCGTGATGATCGTATAACACTGCCCCATCTATTTATGCTTGAACCTTACAATCCAAATAAAAAAGTTATTGTTCTAGTTCATGGTTTGGCAAGTAGTCCTGAAGCTTGGGTACGCTTAACAAACGATATCATGGGTGATCCTGTATTACGCGATAATTACCAAGTTTGGCAAGTTTTCTATTCTACCAATATGCCTATTTTAGAAAGTCGCTTTCAAATTTATGCACTTATTACGCAAACATTCAATCAAGTTGCACCAAATGCATCTGCAAAAAAAGATGCTGTGCTAATTGGTCATAGTATGGGTGGTATTATTTCTCGCTTACTTGTGAGTGATGCAGACTTAGTGAAGCCCGCAGTTGCCCTGTTAAATAATAGTCGTGCCAACAAATATAAAAATGACCCTTTATTTAAATCACGTTTGCAAATGAATCATGTACCTAATTTTAGCCGCGCAATTTTCCTTGCTTCACCACATAGAGGAACCGAATTCGCTGACCGCTGGTTTACATTGGCTGCACGCAAAATTATTAAACTCCCTGGTGCTTTTCTTGGTGCCCTTGCAGATACAGTACAAGATGGTAATTTGAAAAACTTTGGTAAAGAAGTTGGTAATGGACTCATTCAAAATGGCCCGAGTGATTTAAGCAATAACTCGAAATTCACTGAAATTACGAAAAATGTCATACCTTATAAAGGCTTTAAATATCACAGCATTATTGGTAACAATACTTTAAGTGATGATTTAAATATTATTTCCGATGATATTGTTCCATATAGTAGTGCACATTTAGATGGTGCAATTTCTGAAAAAATCATTAAAGGTGGTCACTCTATTCAGGAAACACCAGAAGCTGTTTTAGAGCTTCGTCGAGTTTTAAAACTTCATTTGATGGATTTAGGTTTGCATAAATAACCGTATTCAATACAAGATTTTTACTCAAGCCCAACTTATAACTTAAGTTGGGCTTTCTTATTTTTCACGCTGTAAATCCGTCTTGAATGAAATAACTTGCATCTACCAAATTAAATATGCTATTGATTGATAAATAACCACAAAAACAACATATTATAAGTAGTACCCTAATATGAAATTACATGGTACAAAAAATTTAACTCGTGATCATATTAATAAGCTGATTACTAAAAAATTAAATTTTTTATATTTTTCTAAACCAATTGAAAATATCTATAGAAAGCAATATCGCTCTGCGGCTGCTTTTGAATTTAGGTATCGAGCACCTTTGGTCTTAATTTTATATGCCTTTTTAACTTGGGGCGTTTATCAAAATATATCTGACCTTTATTTAAAAAATTTATGGCTATCTTTATATAAATGGGTTGGTATTATTATTTTCAGTGCTTGGCTATGTTCATTCAAAAAATCATGGTCTAAATATTTCGATATCTATATGGGGATAGGTGCTCTAAGTGCTGTTTCTATAACATTTGTTATTATTAATTTATTAACAACAACCTATAATACAGCACTATTACATGCAGCCATGATGTATGCGGTTGTTATTATTTATGCTTTTATCGGACTTCGCTTCTATACAGCTATTATTTCTGGCTGGATAGGAGGATTAGTTGGTGTATTTTTTTCAAATTATTATAATTTATATATTGATTGGACTTATTTAATACACACTTATATTTTTAGCAGTTTCTTAGGCATGTCTTTATGTTATGTCATAGATCGGCAACATCGTGAAAACTATCTTCAAAACTGTATTATTGAAACCACACAAAAAGAAATATCCGATCAAGCACAGTTACTTGAGGAACTTTCATTGCTCGATCCACTCACAGGATTAGCCAATAGACGCTATTTAAATCGAATTTTAGAAGCCGAATGGACTTTAGCAATTAAACAACAAGAACCTATATCTATCATTATGTTAGATATAGATTACTTTAAAAATTATAATGATAACTTAGGACATATTTCTGGTGATAATTGCCTACAATCTATTGCTGTCGCGCTAAAAAGCATAACGAACAATCACTCAGAAATAGCAGCTCGTTATGGTGGAGAAGAGTTTTTATTGGTATTTCCTCAAACAAGTACAGAAAAGGCAGCGGAAATTGCAAGTTTAATTTTACACAATATTAAAAATCTTGAAATAAAACATCCAGATAGTCCTATTTGCACAAATATAACTGTTAGTTTAGGTGTGGTTACAACTATTCCTAATCCAGATGATCTATTACGTGATTTTATTGAAGAGGCTGATAAGAAATTATACGAAGCTAAAAACTTAGGACGTAATCGGTACCAAATTGAATCTCTCAATCGCATAGTCATTTGATTATTTTTATAACAGAATAAGCCCAGTCAATAGGTAGTTTTTCGCTAAAAGACTGCTAAAATCGAATGCATAAATGACTTAATTAATGTGATGACGAACTTTTCAATGACTGATCTTTCTAACCATACACCGATGATGCAGCAATATTTAAAAATAAAAATGCAGCATCCTCATTCATTGATGTTTTATCGCATGGGCGATTTTTACGAATTATTTTTTGATGATGCTCAAAAAGCAGCAAAAATATTAGGTATTACACTTACACATCGTGGTAAAGCCAACGGAAATCCTATTCCAATGGCAGGTGTTCCTTATCATGCAGCGGAAGGTTATTTAGCGCGCTTAGTAAAGAAAGGCGAAACTGTTGTAATTTGCGAACAACTTGGTGAAGTAACAGGAAAAGGCCCTGTTGAACGTGGTGTTGTACGTATTATTACGCCTGGAACGCTCACAGATGATGCTCTTCTTACTGCACATCAATCCTCAAACTTAGTCTCTATTTGCATTCAGCAAAATCAAATTGGTATAGCCCTACTTGACCTAAGTGCAGGTATTTTTAAAGTTCAACAACAAGAATACAAAACAGAACAATTAAGCATTGAACTTTCACGTTTAATGCCAAGTGAAATTGTGATTGATGAGAATATTATCGACCCAAATATTGTGGAAGATATTAAACGACTTTTAGATTGCCCAATTACCAAGCGTCCAAATGTCGATTTCAATTTAAATAATGCACAAAAGACATTATGCGATCAGCTTGGTGTATCTACGCTTTCAGGTTTTGGTATCGATCATTTACCTTTGGCAAAAGCAGCTGCCGCAGCACTCATTCATTATGCGAAAGAAACTCAAAAAACAGCCTTACCACATATTCGCTCAATTCAGCTGGAACAAAGCAGTGACTTTATTGCCTTAGATCCTGTAACACGTCGTAATTTAGAACTTATTGAACCACTTTTTGAACATGGTACATCTTTATTTCAACTGATTAACGATTGTAAAACTGCAATGGGTGGACGCTTACTTAGCCGTACCCTGATGCAACCCTTACGTGATACAGCAATTTTAGATGATCGCTTAGATGCAACAACTGTGCTTTTAAAAGGCTACCACGAAGAACCTGTTCGTTTAGTTTTAAAAGAAATTGGGGATATTGAACGTGTGCTAAGCCGTATTGCTTTAGGTAGTGCACGTCCACGAGATTTAGTTCAATTACGTCAAACTTGTGCACAAATTCCATTTTTACGTCACGCAATTAAACCCATTATATCGGTTCAACAATCTAAACTTATTCAACAATTAAACGATGAATTAGGTGATTTTCATGGTTTGCATGAACGTTTAATGTCTGCAATTGTAGAAAATCCACCAGTTTTATTACGTGACGGTAATGTGATTGCCGAAGGTTTCGACAGTGAGCTTGATGAACTGCGTAAAATTCGTGATCACGCAGGTCAATTCTTAATTGATTTAGAAATCCAAGAACGTGAAAACACAGGAATTTCAACTTTAAAAATTGGCTATAACCGTGTGAGTGGTTATTACATCGAGCTTACACGCGCCCAAGCCGAGCAAGCTCCCGATCATTATATTCGTCGTCAAACGCTCAAAAATGCTGAGCGCTACATTACTCCAGAATTAAAATCTTTTGAAGACAAAGTACTTTCAAGTGAATCGCGCGCGCTTGCACGTGAAAAAATGCTTTTTGAAATGCTACTAGATGAACTTCGTGCAGATATTGGCAATTTACAAATGATGAGTGCAGCAATTGCACAAATTGATATGCTTGCTAATTTTGCACATCAAGCACGTTTACGTAGTTGGAACCGCCCTGAATTTAGCCCTGAAATTGGTCTTAAAATAGTTGCAGGTCGTCATCCTGTTGTTGAAGAATTAAGTAAATCCGCTTTTACCCCTAATGATACAACCCTAGATTTTAATCATCGTATGGCGATTATTACAGGGCCAAACATGGGTGGTAAATCGACCTTTATGCGCCAAACAGCGCTTATTGCTTTGCTTGCCTATTGCGGTAGTTATGTTCCTGCTCAAGCTTCAATTTTAGGACCAATTGATCGTGTATTTACACGAATTGGCTCAGCCGATGATTTATCTACAGGCAAATCTACGTTTATGGTAGAAATGACTGAAACATCGCAAATTTTACATCACGCAACTAATCAATCTTTAGTTTTAATGGATGAGGTTGGACGTGGTACAAGTACTTACGATGGTTTATCTTTAGCTTGGGCGTGTGTTTTAGATTTAACAAAACGTATTAAATGCTTATGTTTGTTTGCAACTCACTATTTTGAATTAACAGAGCTAAGTAAAGAAACAGGTATAGATAACTATCATGTAACAGCAAAAGAATTAAATGGCAATTTAATTTTATTACATAAAGTTCAGCAAGGTCCTGCGAGTCAAAGTCACGGTTTACAGGTTGCAAAACTTGCAGGTATTCCTGCAAATGTAATTAAAGATGCACAAAACCGTTTAAAAATTTTAGAGAAACAACAGCAAAAAACGGTGGCATCTTCTGTGCAAAATGACTTATTTGCAATTGAGCCAGAAGTGGAAGTTATTGAGCGTGTTATTGAAATTGAGAAGAAATCTCCTGCTTTAGAATATCTTCATTCTATTGATGTAGATAACTTAACGCCACGACAAGCACTTGAACAACTTTATGCTTTAAAAGAAAAACTCTAATTTTTTTACTTATCGACTTAATATCTAAAGACCTGTAATCACAGTTATAGGTCTTTATTTTTTGTACATAAACACCACAAAGCTATAAATAAAAGTACAAACTAGATCACTTTATATTCAGCTACAGTACAGCTTTTATTTTATTCATAAATAATAGGTTTCTTATAATGAAAAAAGGTCAAATCGCTTTAATATTTATTATTGGTTTAGCACTAGGTTCAATTGCTGGTTATATTGCATATTCACAACTTACTGCACGCTATGTAGCCACAACAACAGCCTGTACAATAGTTAATGAAGCTGTAAACCATAAATTACTTACAACCGATCAAGTGAAAGAGCTTGGCCATTTGGCTGGTCAAGAAATGAATAAAAATTATGCCTCTGTAGCATCAAAATTTGCCTTAACCAAAGAACAAGTTGAAGCTGCATCTCCAGAATCAAACTGTAGCCAATTTCTTGTAGGCGTTAACGAAGCTAAATAAGCTTATTGCCCTTTAAACGTAATTACATTAGATCAATATCATCACTTTTTAAATTCATTCATTTTCTCCTAGATGAATTTACATAAAAGTTTGATGAAAATGGTCTAATGTAGAGCGTTATTTTACAAACATAATAATAAGAATATTCTTATAATTTTTTGCTTATCTTGGTATTTTTCCTTAAAGTAAGCGCATTATTTTTATGCATACTCTCCTTTTATGAATTTTAGATTTTTTGCATTTGGAATGAGTGCCTTGTTTGGCTTAGTTGTTTGCATGGTCATATTAACCATGATCGGAAGCCAATTCCTCACAAAAGATCAATTATCCGTACTTATTGAACCCACTTTCTTTTTTGGTTTTGTTGTTATTGGTTTTTTTATTGCGCAAAAAGCATTGCCCAACAAATATATTCATTCAACGGTCTTAGCGCTTATTCTTGTTGCATTTATGGCATTATTTTTAGATGTTGTAAAACAAGTTCCGACAAATTTATGGAAGTTTTTAGGATTAAGTTTTGTACTGATGCAAGTTGGAATAGGCTTACATTTAGCTTTAAAACATTTTAAGAAATAATCACTTTTATAAATAAAAAAGAGGCTCTAAAGCCTCTTTTTTATTTAAATATTAAACTTCACTTGGATTTGTTAGTTCAGTCATTGGCCAACGTGGCGTAGTTGTTACAGATAATCCATCTTGCTGACCCGCTTTTAAACGTTGATAACCTGCAAATGCAATCATTGCACCATTATCTGTACATAAAGCTGGCTCTGCATAATAAACAGATGCACGAATTTTATTTAAATCTGCTTCTAAACGTTCACGTAAACGCTTGTTTGCACTTACACCACCTGCAATTACCAAACGTTTTAAACCTGTTTGCTTTAAGGCTTTTACAGATTTTTTAACCAAAGTATCCACTAAAGCTTCTTGGAAACTTGCAGCAATATCTTCATCACGTTTTTCGCCATCTAACTTTTTAAGTTGCACTGAAACTGCAGTTTTTAAACCACTAAATGAAAAAGTTAGACCTTGATGTAACATTGGGCGTGGGAATTCAAAGGCATCTTTATTGCCTTTTTCTGCCAAACGAGAAATATTTGGTCCACCCGGATAAGGCAATTTCAACATTTTAGCCACTTTATCAAATGCTTCACCTGCCGCATCATCAATTGACTCACCAAGTAATTCATATTGCCCAATTCCGTACGCAGCCATAAGTTGTGTATGACCACCAGAGACCAATAAAGCGACAAACGGAAATTCCGGTGGAGTTTCCGATAATAATGGTGCAAGCATATGACCTTCCATATGATGAACACCAATCGCAGGTTTATTTAAAGCAAATGCTAACGTTCTGCCAAATAAAGCACCTGTCATTAATGCGCCCATTAAGCCCGGACCACGTGTGTAAGCAATCGCATCAATTTCAGATTTTTTTACGTTACTTTCATCAAGTAACTGATTAATTAATGGAATTAACTTTCTCACATGATCACGAGATGCAAGCTCTGGTACTACACCACCATATTCGGCATGCAATTTAATTTGGCTATAAAGTACCTGCCCTCGTAACCCTAACTCGCTGTCATACAAAGCAAGTCCTGTTTCATCACAAGAAGTTTCTAAGCCCAAAACGATCATTAAATTGCCTATAAATTATATCAAATCAAATGCGAAGCCTATTATAGACTTGTGGTATGAGATGTAAATGAGTAAAATACTGCACTTCACTTGTGATCTAAGACAATTCGGTCTAGATCTTATCCATAACTTAATGAGGATTCTTCATGCCACAAGTTAAATTGAAAGAAGGCGAACCAGTAGACGTAGCTATCCGTCGTTTCAAACGTTCATGCGAAAAAGCTGGTGTTTTAGCTGACGTTCGTAAACGCGAATTCTACGAAAAACCAACTCAAGAACGTAAACGTAAAAAAGCTGCTGCTGTTAAACGCTACCAAAAGAAATTGGCGCGTGAATCAGTACGTACTACTCGCCTTTACTAAGATTAATTTGTGATTGACTGCCTGGACTAAATAAATGACTACTTTAAAAACCCAAATTATGGACGTTTTGAAAGCAACAATGCGTGCTAAAGAAATGGACAAATTGACGGTAATTCGTAGTTTACAGGCGGCAATTAAGCAAATCGAAGTCGATGATCGTAAAGAGCTTGACGACGCTCAAGTTCTTGCGGTTATTGAAAAGCAAATAAAACAACGTAAAGAATCGATTAAAGCCTTTCTAGGTGCTAATCGAGATGATTTAGCTAGTAAAGAGCAAGCCGAACTTGAGGTTTTATCTCAATTTCTACCAGAAGCTATGACTGAGGAAGAGCTTGATTCTATCATTGCGCAAACGATCATTGCGCAAGAAGCTACTAGCATGAAAGATATGGGTAAGGTGATGAACTCTCTGCGTCCGCTCATAGCCGGGCGCGCCGATCCTTCTCTAGTTTCTAGCAAAATTAAAGCGAAACTGGCTTAATATCTTAAATCAATATCTTAAATCAATAAAATTACGTTGAACTGTCTTTATAAAAAGTCAGTTCATAACGTCAAAATTATAAAAATAAAGTTCATCTAGTTCTATCGAAAACCCAAATAAAATCACCTGTTAAAGCTTATATTGTCTTTCTTTCTGCATTTCCGTTAAACGCTTTTTAATTGTATCTGACATAGCTAAATTGTCTTTAGATAAACGTTGTGCATGCAAAAGTGATTTAATCGCATTATCTTCCAAGCCTGACCAATACTGCACTTCCGCCCTGTATCGCAATACGTTAACTGTACGTAGAGGATTGGCTTTATCTGCATTTGCAGACTGCTGCATAAGCAACCATGCATTAGAATCAATCGGATTTTTTCGAATAAATCTTTGAACAGTCGCTTGCGCTTCAGCTTGCATATTTTTTCGAATAAACACTTCTGCAAGTTTAAAATTTAAGGCTCTATTTTCAGGCGTGACTTTAGCAATTGACTGAATTTCACTTAAAGCCAAATCAATTTTATTTTGGGCTAAATAAATATCTGTCTGAATTAAAGTTAAAAGATTATGTGGCGTATTATGTTGTTTAGCCGCATTTAACGCATTTTGAGCGGAGTTATATTCCCCTGAATTTAAATAATAAGCTGCCAATGCAATTTGGCTAGGCAAAGTATTGCGAGCAGCCATATTTTTAAGCTGTTGCTCTGTACGCTGATTCGATAAAACCGCAGTATATTGTTTTAGTATTTCAAAATCTGTTTGATCTAGTTTTTGACGTACTTTTGGAAGTTGTCTTGCACGTAAACGCGCTTCACTCATTCGCTCAGTTGTGAGCGGATGGGTAAACCAAAAATCTGGTAGATAACTCACACGCGCAGTAGCACGGTTCATCACCTCAAAAAAGTCTGCCATACCTTCAGGGTTATAACCTGCCGCATACATATATTGCATGCCAATACGGTCAGCTTCGCGCTCTTGGTTACGGCTATACGAAAGTTGTTTGTCTATTAACGCTGCTTGCGAGCCTAACATCACAGCAGCACCAGCATTTGAGTCCGACTGCGTTGCAACCAAAGCACCAACTAAAATACCCGCCAAAGCCAATAAACCTTGCCCTTTAAATGCTTCTTGTGACCGACTGTAATGACGTTGTGTTACATGTGCAATTTCATGTGACATTACCCCTACCACTTCATCCATTGTTCTTGCTGAAGTAATCAATCCTGTATTTAAAGCAAATAAACCACCAGGCACCGCAAAGGCATTAATTTGATTATCGTTAATAACAACAAGACCAACAGGTTTCGAAAGTTGAGTTTGGCTTAAAATTTGTGAAAATGTTGAAAATAATTGATCTTCTAGCCACGGATTATTCAAAATTGGCATTTGTCGATGAACTTCTCGATATACTTTTTCGCCAATAAATTTTTCATTTTGTTGATCTAACAGACCAACACCACTGCCAATTTCAGGAACAGTAAATTGAGTTTTTTGATTGAATGAAAATGAATCATCATGGGCACATGTAATTGCCGAACTTAATCCAAGCCCAACCGCAAAAATAATTTTTTTCAAAATTAAACTCAATCCCTAAGATACTCAACTTATAAAATATAGCACTCAAATATGAAGATTAATGCAAAGATCTGTTATTCGATTGCAGAAATTTCTTTATTCACAATATATTGTGGTTGCTTCCCTTCCAAAACATCGACTAAATTTTGATAAGCAAGCTCTGCCATTTTTTTACGTGTGCTTGTTGTTGCAGACCCAATATGCGGCAAAGTAACCACATTATCTAAGTGAAATAACTCAGAACTTTGCAATGGCTCAGTTTCATAAACATCTAAACCTGCTGCGAATATTCTTTTATTTTTTAATGCCTCTATTAAGGCGATTTCATCAATAACAGAACCACGGGAAATATTGATAATGACCGCATGTTTCTGCATTAAATTAAATTCTTTTTCACTTATTAAAGCCTTAGATTCTGCATTTAAATCTACAGCTACAACTATAAAATCTGCACGTTTAAGTAAATCATTCAGTTCGCAATATTCTGCATTTAAAGATTGAGCAACTTCTAATTTTGGTTTTCTATTATGGTATAAAATATTCATATTAAAGCCATAAAAACCACGTCGTGCAATTGCTGCACCAATATGCCCTAACCCTATAATTCCAAGTGTCTTTCCATGCACATCCAAACCAAATTGCCCCACCCCAACAGTACGTTTCCATTCACCATTTTTCACCCAAACATCGAGTGATGGAACTTTTCTAGCCGCACTCATAAGCAAAGTAAATGCTAAGTCTGCTGTGCTTTCTGTAAGTACGTGTGGCGTATTACAAAGTAGAATTTTCTGCTGATTCAAATAATTTAGATCATAATTATCATAACCAACACTTACACTAGAAATAACTTTTAGCTGAGTTGCAGAAGATAAGTTACTTTCGTTAAGTAAGCGACCTGCGCCGATTAAACCGTTGGCATCTTTTACTTCTTTTAAAATCTGTGCATTCACATCCCCATTTTTAGGGTTAATGATGCTGACTTGATATTTTTCTTGAAGTTTTTCTAATATTTCTAAATCTATTTGGCTAAATACAACAACTTTTTTCTTCATTCCCTTTCCAATATTTAGACTTTATTTTGTATAAATTTCCATAATCTCTTTTTCAAGAGTGGCTCATCTAACATTTCCTGTAAACTTGCCAAATGCATTATATTTGATTTTGTGTAATGAGGAACTTGCCCTAAAACCAACACGGTTTTTTCTGTGGAAATAACATCTAAAAAGCCTTGAATAAAGCTTTCCACACCATAACCATCTTGTAATTCAGGCAATGCAAAAGGCCAATTCAATTCAGTAAATTCCGCTTGAACAGCACGTTGAATATTCGACCACAACAATTGCTGATCTGAAGTAATATTCGTACCTTCCATAAGAATAACAAGGTGTGACAACACTAAAGCCTGAATATTAAATGGCTGTAAAATAACATTTGGACGTAGTTCTTGTTCGACTGCCTCAATGGGTTCTTCTTTTTGTTCAAGCTTCCCTTGAACTTGTTTTGACTGTTCTGCTTCAAATGACAAGATTGGATCATTGAGAAGTTCATCTGTTGTAGATATTTCAACATGTGATGTGATATCCAACATTACTTCAGGCGTATTTTGATCTCGCCAAATTGTAGATTGAGGTAATTGTTGGCACATTGCTCCTTTAGAAACCCAAATATCGATTCCTAAATTTGCTAATACTTCACGTGAATGCCCAATCATCAAATTATCTACACTCAATTATCTATTAAACTACTATGTCTATTCTAACGAGAATACGTTTAATATTCTCTTATATTTAAATCACTATGTTAAATAATAATCAAACTATTTTTCTTATGCATAAGTTTAACAATTTCATCACTCTCAAAACCCAATCGCCAATATAAAAGCTCTAAAACATCTAACTCATCTTGTGTGATAATTCGATCATTCCACAAGCAAACTTCAGCAATGCTTAGAATATTTAAACGCTCACGCAATAACAAACCAGACATATCTTGCAAAATTTCTGCTAAATCTATCGGCTCATCGGAAATATCTTCGTACAAAATAGCTTCTTCAGGGCTTAATATTCGATTTAGAATTCGCTCTCTTACTTCTAATTGGCTTTCACTATTAATTTGCTGAACGTGTAATAGCGCATCAATTAAACGCACTATATGCATTTTTACTTCTTCTAAAGACGTTGGAATATGCGGTGGCAATAAATTCACTTCATATTTAACACGCTCTAAAAGCAATGCATCTAGCAGACCAATTTCACCATCTTCTTGAATAATTTTAGCAAGCTTTGTTAAAAATTGACGTGCAACACTTGCAGGCATACTGCCAATATTTCCACATGCCTCATGGAAAATTGCCACGTGTGTACGACCATCTTCATTAAGAAGTGCATCCACAATTGCACGACTAACTTCAGCCTCCGCCGGTATAAACTCTCTATACTGACGAATCATTAAAATAGCAACCATAACTTCCCGAGAACCAGTTGCTGTTTGCAAGGCTCGCTGAATAAGCTCTGGACGTTCCATGTTTGCACGTACTTCTGGATTAAGTGGCTTAATTGCATCTTTTAAAGCAAAACTAATCGGTGATAAACGCAATAGCGGCAATGGCTGTGGTGATTGCCATGGCACTGAATATTCACTACTAAATTCTTCAAGTGGTCTAAACAAACTAAACCAAGGCAAATAGCGTATCTTTTTTAAATTTTCAAGTTGCAAGTCTTTTACCAAAGTTGAATCTAATTCAAATATTCGCGCTTCAATACTTGGGTGAATATTCATCCAACTTTGAGGGCTTAATGAGTTCGCAAAACACATATGTGAAATAGATTCAGAAAATTCACTATGAATTTGTGAACCTGCATGATGAACATAAATACGTAATAAAATTTGAATATTCGCATTATTTTTTATTAATTCTTTTGTACTTAAATCATTTTCAAACGTGCGCCCACTTAAAGTTATATATTTAACCAAGCGATTAATTAACACACCCAAACTACCAAATAGCCAAATTACACCACCAAGCGCAATAAAAGCTGTTGAAAGTTTATGCGGATCTTGCATGTAATTACGATTAAATCCACGTTTAGCCAATTTACTTCCTAGTTGACCAAATGACGTTAGACTACTGTATAAAATCTTAATTTTGGTATTTTCAGCCGTTTCACCCGACAAAATTCGGTTAAATTCATGGCTCAATAAACCATATAACTCTTGCCGATCTAAATTTTGCAGTGCACCCCAAGTTAAAATAATCACAATATCTTTGGGGTAAAACCCTGCAGTTAATGCATTCACACCAACTTCATCTGCCAGAACATAAACAGCAGGTGTTTCTATATTAAATTTTTCTGATAATTTAGCGACAATAGTAAGTGCTGCATGTTCTTCTGGCGTGCTTTCTAAAAAATTTAATGATCTTGCTTTAAGCTTTCTAGCTAATGAATGACCGCCAGAACGAAATACATAGCACTCAATTGCAATTGAAATACCCATAATAGATAAAATCAAAATTGCAAAACTAAGGCTAAAATCATTCCATAAGATGGCTTGGCTTTCATCGAAATAATGCACTAAAACACCAAGCAAAATATTTAAAATGCTGAGTGTTAAAATAACAGCAATAGCCCAAATAAATGTCGCTAAAACCATATTTTTATTTTTTATAAAATAACAACTTACATCATTCAATGTAAATTTTCCCAATATTTTTAGTGTATAGCTACATCATAAATTAAAAAAGCGGGAATTTCCCGCTTTTCTAAATCTAAGAAAATCTTTATCCTTCTTGTAGACCTGTTAAATCTACAGAAGCAGCATCAACATTTACGTCGATGTAAGGATCTTTTTTAGCTTTTGCAGATTCACTGCGTTGCTTTTGAAGGTTATCTAAGTATTGCTCGTCAATTCCACCAGCAACATAAACACCATCAAATACAGAACAGTCAAAATCTTTAACTTCAGGAACTTTGGTCGTTCTTACTGCATCTTTTAAATCTTCCAAATCTTGGAAAATTAAACGATCTGCACCAATAATTTCACGAATTTCTTCAACGCTACGTTCAGATGCAATAAGTTCTGATTTCACCGGCATATCAATACCGTACACGTTTGG
Source organism: Acinetobacter portensis (assembly GCF_023158935.1). GTDB lineage: Bacteria > Pseudomonadota > Gammaproteobacteria > Pseudomonadales > Moraxellaceae > Acinetobacter > Acinetobacter faecalis. The sequence goes on along the minus strand of NZ_CP096120.1, from coordinate 1,102,881 downwards.
ATATTTCACCATTGGTGCAGCAGAAGCAAAGAATACTTTTTTCGCGCCTGAATCACGTGCCATTTGAATAATTTCATTACACGTTGTACCACGTACAATTGAGTCATCTACAAGTAAAACATTCTTGTTTTGGAACTCAAGTTCTACAGGATTTAGCTTTTGGCGTACAGATTTTTCACGTTGCTGCTGACCAGGCATAATAAAAGTACGACCGATATAACGGTTTTTCATGAAGCCTTCACGGAATTTTACGCCCAAGAAGTTTGCAAGCTCTAATGCCGAAGTACGTGAAGTATCTGGAATTGGAATAACAACATCAATATCGTGTTCTTCGCCCCACTCACGCGAAATTTTTTGCGCAAGCTTTTCACCCATTTTCAAACGAGCTTTATAAACTGAAATACCATCAATTGTTGCATCTGGACGTGCAAAATAAACATATTCAAAAATACATGGACGATATTCTGGATTTTCAGCACATTGCTTCGTGAATAACTGACCTTCGTTATTAATTAAGATAGCTTCACCAGGTAGAACATCACGCTCAACTTTAAAACCTAATGCCGTTAATGCAACAGATTCTGAAGCTAAGATATATTCTTTACCATCAACAGTATCACGCGAACCTAAAATTAATGGACGAATACCATTTGGGTCACGGAAACCAACAATGCCATGATCTGTAATCATTGCAACAACTGCATAACCACCTTTGCAACGCTCATGTACACGAGTTACAACATGGAAAATATCATCGGCAGTTGGATTTAACTTGCCACGTTTTTGCAATTCATGTGCAAATACGTTTAATAATACTTCTGAATCTGAATCTGTATTCATATGACGTAAGTCAGTTTTGAATAGATCATCATGAATTTCTTTAGCATTGGTCAAGTTACCATTATGCGCCAAAGTAATACCGTATGGTGAGTTCACATAGAACGGTTGTGCTTCTGCACTGCTTGAAGAACCCGCAGTTGGATAACGCACATGACCAATACCGTAGTTACCTTTTAAGGCACGCATATGACGAGTATGGAATACATCACGCACCATACCATTGTCTTTACGAAGGAATAAACGTCCATCGTGACATGTCACTATTCCTGCTGCGTCTTGTCCACGATGTTGCAACATCGTCAAAGCATCAAACAACATTTGGTTAACAGGTGACTTACCAGCTATACCAACAACTCCACACATAACAACCTCGCAGACAAGCTAGGATTAATAAAAAGGATTATTCGTTGATTCACCCGATTTCTCACTGTTTTTATGTGAGTTTTCAGGTGCTGAATCTGAAGATGTCGGGGCATCTTCAGACTTCATGTGCTTTAACGCTTCATTTGCAGCTTCTTTAGACAATGCAGATGCCCAAGGCGCATATGGCAGCAAGTTTTGTATAAATTTAGACTGCTTCCAATGTGGTGAGCTTTCCACCCAAGGTCCAATTCCTTGCATAGTGATAAGTACAACCAACAAACCTTTTAACGTTCCAAAAGCACCACCTGCCAATCTATTTAAAGGGCCAAGTTTAAGTGATTTTAAAATTCCATTTAAAAGGTAGGTCACAATCCATGTTGATACAATAATAACCAAAACAATGAAAGCGAATGCAGATATCTTTTGAACAACAGGATCTGAGCTCAATGCGGACATTAGTGGTGCTAAGCTAGATGAGTATTTTGCAGCAACAATTAATGCAAAAATCCATCCAACCAAGTTCGCAAAGGCTTTAATAAATCCTTGTCGCAAACCGTTTAGCCCTCCAATGAGCAAAATGATCAATATAAAGATATCTATCGTATTCATATTAAAGCGCGTTAATACAATCTTTAACTAAGTCTGGACCTGTATAGATTAAACCACTATACACCTGAACAAGACTTGCACCAGCTTCACGCTTAGCAACAGCTTGCTCACCAGACAAAATTCCACCAACACCAATTAATGGAACTTCACCATTCAATGCTTTTGAAAATGCAGCCAAACATGCTGTACTTTTTTCAAAAACAGGCGCACCCGATAAACCACCCGCTTCTTCTGCAAATGGCAAACCTTCAACGCCTTCACGTGACAATGTTGTATTTGTCACAATCAAACCATCAATCTTAAATTCAATCAGCTGTTTTGAAATGAATTGAACATCTTCAGCTTCAAGATCTGGTGCAACTTTAAGAACCAAAGGTACATAGTGAGAATTTTCTTCAGCCAATTCTAGTTGACGCTTTTTCAGTGTAGATAATAACTCTGTTAAAGCATCGCCACTTTGTAAACTACGTAGGTTCTTTGTATTTGGAGATGAAATATTCACCGTAATATAAGATGCGTAGTTATAAACTTTCTCTAAGCAAATGAGATAATCGTCTACAGCATTTTCTACAGGTGTATCGGCATTTTTACCAATGTTAATACCCAAAATTCCTTTGAACTTTGATGCTTTCACATTTTCAATAAGTTTATCTACACCATCATTATTAAAACCCATACGGTTAATAATGGCTTTTGCTTTTGGTAAGCGGAATAAACGAGGGTGCGGATTGCCAGCTTGTGGACGTGGTGTAATTGTACCAATTTCGATAAAACCAAAACCTAAATCTGCTAATGCATCAATATAGGCACCGTTTTTATCTAGACCTGCTGCTAAACCTACAGGGTTTGGAAATTGAATTCCCATGCAGGTTACAGGTTTTGCGGGAACATTTTGTCGCATCAAGCCCATTTTATGGGTTGATTTCAATAAAGATAGTGTCAGCTCATGTGCACGCTCTGGTGCTAAAGAAAACAACAAAGGGCGAGCAAGAGAATACAACATATCGGTAAAAGTCTACTGCTTTTTAAGTCGACATATTATAGGCATAGGTCGTAGAAAACACCATGCTTTGCAGTGTTTTATTTTTACCGTTTAATACCCTGTTGTTGTTAATTTAAACTAATTGGCGTAATAAACTAAAATTATTCAGCACTTAAGTTTAATTGTGTTATTTGTGTAATAAATCTAGTTATTAACAATAAATTTACAAACACAAATAACAAGCCAAATTGAATACTTAACTACTTGGAATAAACGCCTTATTTAAGGTAGATAATCCATCTGCAATCACCAATTGATCGTAAATTCGTGCTTCTGCCAATTGATATGGATGAAATGATTCTGACGTTAAAATAGAAGAAATATGCGCAACCACATTCATGTGACAAACCACAGCAATCGACTCATACGGTAATTGAGACAACCACTCGACCGCAACTTTTGCATCATCTTCAGGTTTAATGGTATTGCAAATAACCACAGGCACATCTTTAAAATATGCTTTTAAATGTGCAAGTGTTTCCTGTGCACGCAATAAAGGACTCACGACAAATACTTCAGGCTTAATCACATCTTTTAAAAAATCAGCCGTTTCTTTGGCTTGATTATGACCACGCGCTGTTAAAGGTCTTTTATTGTCATTCCCCATAATTGCTGGAGCTGCTTCACCGTGACGAACAAGAGTAAGTTGCATAATACTGCCTATTTATTTTCTTAAAGTATAACGATTCAAAGATGGCAATTTAATGAAATTGCCATCTTTCTATTTTTTATTGTTGATGCGGTAAAATAAACTCAACATCACTTCGATGACCATTTTTCATCATAGAAAATGCGATGGAATTAACAGGCGCACCTTTGAAAATAATTTCATACAAGGCACACGTAATTGGCATATACACACCCAATGCTTCAGAACGGGTGCGTACTTGAATAATCGTATTAATACCTTCCGCAGTTTGACCAAGCTCAGTTGTTGCTTGCTCTAGCGTTTTCCCCTTACCTAAAGAATATCCCACTTGGTAATTACGGCTCAGTGGACTATTACACGTCGCAAATAGATCACCAACACCAGATAACCCTAAGAAGGTTAATGGATTTGCACCAAGCTCAACTGCAAATCGGCTCATTTCTGCCAAAGCACGCGTTAAAATCATACTTTTGGTGTTTTCACCAACACCAAATGCAGCAGCCATCCCCATTGCAACGGCATAAATATTTTTAAGTGCACCACCTAGCTCAACACCATTTACATCATCACTTGCGAACACACGGAAAAGCGCACTATGCAAAGCATGTTGAACCGCATTACGTACAAGCTCTGAATCACTTGCAATTACAGTACCCGCAGGCTGACCCGCTACAATTTCTTTGGCTAAGTTTGGTCCAGAAAGCACACCAAAAGGAACTTCAGGAAGTTCTTCTTGGATAATATCGCTCATAAAACTAAAGGTATCTGCCTCAATACCTTTTGTTAAAGAAACTACAGCTTGCGATGAAATATAAGGTTGGATCTGACGTAAAACTTCACGGAATGAATGACTTGGAATAGCAACTAAAATAATATCGCGGTCACGAACAGCAACTTCAATATCCGATACAGCTTTCAACTCTTTTTCTAAGGTGAAATCTGGCAAATAACGCTTATTAATATGCGTTTCATTTATTTCTTTAGCCGTTGCTTCATCACGAATCCAAATCATGGTGTCGCAACCATTACGTACGGTTGTATTTGCCATAGCCGTACCAAAACTACCACCACCTAAAACAGTTACGCGTAAGCCTGTGTTTTTTACTTCAGTTTCATTATTCAAAAAACTTGCAAAATCCAATTCACTCATTTTAATTTTCCAAAATCTAAATTACTTATTCCAAAAACTTACAAACTCATTTGTATGAATTTCACCGCGCGGTGGAATCGCTTTTACCGCTGTTCCAATATAAATAATGCCTGAAATTAAATCATTTTCACCTAATTTTAGTGCTTGTTTAAAATGATTCGATTCAACCACAGCACCACTACGCCACATGGTAGAAAAACCTTGCGATTGTAATGACAATAAAAAGTTTTGAATTGCTGCACCCGTACTTAAGGTTTGCTCAAAATAAGGAACTTTAGGATGATCAACAAATTGTGTTAACGCCAAAACCAATAATGGCGCACGATATGGATGATTTTTCACACGTTCTAATTGTGCAATTTCAGTTTGCCCAGTATCTGCCAAAGCTTGAGAAAGCAACTCGCCAAATGCTTCACGCTGATCTTCTGGAATCACCACAAAACGTGTTGGCTTTAAACGGTGATGATCTGGTGCTGTAAGTGCAGCAAGAAAAGCTTTTTCTAATTGTTCTGAATTGGGTGCTGGCTCAACCAAGTGACCAATAGACTGACGTTGATGAATATTTTGATGAATGATATCGACCGCTGTATCCGCCATTGACTTCATAATCTACTTAAAAATTTTATTAAGATTAGCATAAACTCAGGCATTCAAGACAAATGTGTTATGTAATTTCATAGGATAAAATCATGATTTTTTCCAATGCATGTGATTTATCACATTTTTCTTATATAAGACTGCTAATCTCATACAAACTCTTAATTATTTCAGCATAAAGCTATGTTCCAATATATTTAATATATCAGGAGAATAAACAAATGAATAAGACTCTAATTTTAGGTTCTACACTTGCCAGCGCTTTACTACTTGGTGCATGTAGCTCCAATCCTGTTAATAATACAATTGCTATTCAAAAACCAAATAACCAATACGAAGTTACAGGCTTAGGAAAATCCGAAGTCATTGCTAAAAACAATGCTGTGCTTGCTGCAAATAAAACGTGTGGTAAATCAATTGCTATCGTTTTAGATGAAAAAACCACTTATAACGGTGCACTCAAAGGCGTTGTAGATGAACAAACAGGAAAAATGATTCAAGCTGCCGCAGGAATTCTGGGTACTATTGCAGGTAAAAGTGCAGATATTTCAAAAGATGATGACTATCAAACAGTTCTAACATTTCAATGCCAAGCCAAATAATTTTCAAATGAAATACGCAATAAAAAACCGCTCAATTGAGCGGTTTTTTATTTATTTTTAATCATTAGATTTCATTTTCTAAAAACTGTTGCAATTAGCAATAACCATCTAAACGCGTAAGTGGTAATTTTTGTCCAATCGCTTTTTCAATTTCTGGTAAGTAGAACGCATCATCTTCAGATAAGAAACTGATACTCACACCACGTGTTCCCGCACGACCTGTACGACCAATACGGTGAACATAATCATCCGACTGCTCAGGTAAAGTGAAATTCACAACATGAGACACGCCATCTACATGAATACCACGACCCGCAACGTCAGTTGCAATCATAATATTGTGTTGACCATTTTTAAATTGATCTAACATTTTCAAACGCTTGTCTTGTGCAATTTCACCCGACAACATCACAACTTTATAACCATCACGTTTAAGATGATCATATAGCTTACGTACTTGATCACGGCGATTCGCAAAAATCATCACCTTTTCAATCGGTTCATCACGTAAAATTTCTTCTAACAATTTGTATTTGTCAGTTTTAGCCACCATATACACACGTTGTTCTACGTCTGCATTGGTTTTCTTTTCAGGTTCAATTTCAACAGTAACGGGTTCAAATAGCCATTGTTGTGCAAGATTTAAAACATCGTAGCTAAATGTTGCAGAGAACATGAGGGTTTGACGCTGTTCTTTACGTGGTGAATAGCGAACAATACGTTTTACTGAAGGAATAAAACCCATATCCAGTAAACGGTCTGCTTCGTCAATCACTAAAAATTCAATTTGATCTAACCAAACTTCTTTTTGCTCTACAAAGTCAATTAAACGACCTGGCGTTGCTACAATAATATCGACAAAGTTTTTGCTCAGTTCAGCTTTTTGCTTGTCAAAATCTACACCACCTAACAAAGTAACTAAATGTAGATCTGTAAACTTAGTAAGTTCTTTTGCATCACTTTCAATTTGCAATGCCAACTCACGCGTAGGCGCTAAAATAAGTGCACGAGTTTCACCACGGAAACGCTGTTCTTTAATCGGGTTATTTAATAAGTCATTAATTACACTAACAAGAAAGGCCGCAGTTTTACCTGTACCTGTCTGCGCGCGACCAATTGCATCGTGTCCCGCCAAAGTAAATTTTAAAACCTTTTCTTGAATTGATGTCATTTTAGTGAAGCCTAACGCATCAATTGCTTTTTTCAAATTTGGATGTAAATTTAAGGTTTCAAAACCAGCTGACATATTAATGTGCTCTAACTCATAAATAATAAATTTTATACATTATAAACAAAAAACGCTCCAATAAACATTGGAGCGTTTTCATTAGTCTAATTTTTCTATTAGTCTAACGGCTGAACTTCTTCAGCTTGGAAGCCTTTTTGGCCTTTAACAACACTGAATTCTACGCGTTGGCCGTCACGAAGTGAACGGTGGCCGTCGCCTTGAATAGCACGGAAATGAACGAATACGTCATCACCGCCATTGCGTTGAATGAAACCAAAACCTTTAGTGTCGTTAAACCACTTAACTACGCCTTGTTCGCGAGCAGCTGTCATTTAGTTAATCCTCATAGACTTAATTGAAGGACCACCCGGTGTTGCAAGCAGCAGACAAACAAAGCTTAAAAACATTTTTTTTATTTCCAAACTTATAATCATTCTGTAAAACTATTAACAAAATCCGGTTACATCCATTTCTAACTAGGTTGCCCAATAACTTTATAGTTACCGTAACATCTAATTCACTTTGAGCTTATCATGGGTTTATTACAAATAATAGAGTTTTTTCACATATCTTATTCAGATTTAATCATATTTATTTTTCGATAGTTAATTTAAATATCTAATCTTATTCAGAATAAATAAAAATTCACATTTTCGCTTTTTTCTGCCAATTTTTAGTATAATTGACCTGTTTTTAAACGGTTTTAAATTGAATGCAAGACGTAAAACAAACTCTAGATATTATAGATGCAATGGGCAAACCTTGCCCTATGCCCCTATTAATGCTAAAAAAAGCACTCAAAAATGCGTCAGGTCAGCAATTCTTACTGAAGTCATCTGACCCACATAGCCAACAAGATGTGCTGAGATATTGCGAACTCAACAAATTAAAATGTGAAGCTAAAAGTATTTCAAATCATGAATTTCATTATATAATTGCTCAATAATTCATTTTTTAATCCTTTGGCATAAAAAATTACATTTCTTCACCATTTCCACTTAATTTAGTTGGATATTCACATTAATATGAATGTCATTGATAATTCATCGACACATCCTAAAGGAGTTCCTATGAGTGACAGCCGCAATCAGTTGATGCCCCTGTCATTATCAGCACCAGGTTCAAACCTTGGGGCTTATATTAGTACTGTCAACCAAATTCCAATTTTAACTGCCGAACAAGAAAAAGAATTGGCTGATCGTTATTTCTACGATCAAGATTTAGACGCCGCAAAAATGTTAGTGATGTCTCACTTACGTTTCGTGGTTCATATTGCCCGCAGTTATGCAGGTTACGGTTTACCTCAAGGCGATTTAATTCAAGAAGGTAACTTAGGTTTAATGAAAGCAGTAAAACGTTTTGACCCAACGATGGGCGTACGTTTGGTTTCATTTGCCGTGCATTGGATTAAAGCCGAAATTCATGAATATGTTATTCGTAACTGGCGTATTGTTAAAATTGCGACCACAAAAGCACAGCGTAAATTATTCTTTAACTTACGTAGCTTAAAAAAATCTTCTAAAAAACTCACACTTGAAGAAGCACAGTCTATTGCAAAGGACTTAAACGTTACCGCAGAACAAGTGCTAGAAATGGAAGGTCGTTTAACTGCTTATGATGCTGCATTTGAAGCATCTGGCGATGATGACGATGAAGGCTCTACTTATGTAGCACCTGCACTATATTTAGAAGACAACCGTTACGATCCTGCAAAACTTGTTGAAAATGAAGATTATGAAGAGCAAAGTACAAATGCCCTTCACGATGCGATGGATCAACTAGATGATCGTTCACGCAACATCTTGCAACGTCGTTGGTTAGATGATGATAAGTCTACCCTACATGAACTTGCTGCTGAATATAATGTTTCGGCAGAACGTATTCGTCAGTTAGAAAAAAATGCGATGGAAAAAATTAAAGTTGCAATGTCTTCGAACTAATTTTTCAATATTTAAAAAAGGGCTTAGTGCCCTTTTTTAATGCTTTGGCGTTCTATTTCATTTAATCAAATAATGAAAATATGCTAAGGTTAAGCGCAAATTTTGTATAGGAGATTGGCTTATGTGGCTTGCGATATCTGCATTAAATTTAGCAATTGCAGTTATGTTAGGTGCATTTGGTGCACATGGTTTAAAAGCATATGCAACAGAAGCTCAATTAGGATGGTGGCAAACAGCAACCGACTACTTCTTCTATCATGCTTTAGGTTTATTGGTACTTTCAATTATTGCGAAAGTTGTTCCACAAATACCTATTAAAATTAGTTTCCTACTGATACAAATTGGCATTTTATTTTTCTGCGGTTCTTTATATATCATGGCTTTAGGATTACCACGTGGTTTGGGTGCAATTACACCTATTGGTGGTGCACTCATGATTGCAGGATGGCTAGTCCTTGCATGGAATGCATTTAAATACACGAAATGATGACAATTTAGGGATAAAAACGTGCAAATTTATTTAAATGGCGAACTTCAAAATACAACATGTTCCAACTTATTAGAACTTATTCAGGAACTTGCATTAGAAGGCAAACGCTTTGCTGTTGAACACAATGAAATGATCATTGCTAAAAGCAAATTACAGCAAACGATGATTCATGAAAATGATCGAATAGAAGTTATACATGCCGTCGGTGGCGGTTAATTTGGAGTTCCCATGGAAGATACCCCCCTTATAATTGGTTCACGTACATTTCAATCTCGCCTGCTTGTAGGGACAGGTAAATATAAAGATTTAAATGAAACAGATCTTGCGATTCAAGCAAGTGGTGCAGAAATTGTCACTGTTGCAATTCGACGCGTGAATATTGGTCAACATCCTGATCAGCCAAATTTACTTTCTGTTGTACCTCCTGAAAAATACACAATTCTTCCAAATACGGCAGGTTGTTTCGATGCAAATAGTGCTGTACGTACGTGCATGCTTGCTCGTGAATTGTTAGATGGTCACAACTTAGTAAAACTTGAAGTTTTAGGTGATGAAAAAACGTTATATCCGAATATTACCGAAACATTAAAAGCTGCGCGTATTTTAATTGACGATGGCTTTGAAATTATGGTGTACACATCGGATGATCCTATTGTTGCTCAAGAACTTGAAAGCATGGGCTGTGTGGCGATTATGCCTCTTGGTAGCTTAATTGGTTCTGGTTTAGGTATTTTAAACCCACATACCATTTCTATTATTAAAGAAAATGCAAAAGTTCCTGTACTTGTAGATGCTGGTGTTGGAACAGCAAGTGATGCTGCGATTGCAATGGAACTTGGTTGTGATGGTGTATTAATGAATACCGCTATTGCTGCTGCTCAAAACCCTATTTTAATGGCTTCTGCAATGAAGAAAGCTGTTGAAGCAGGTCGTGAAGCATTCTTGGCAGGTCGTATGCCACGTAAACGCATGGCAAATGCAAGCTCACCCGAAACAGGTTACTTTTTTAAATAAATCCACGTAGATTATTCATTTGAATATTTAAATGAATCTCCAATAAAAAAGGACTCTACATGAGTCCTTTTTTATTCAATATAACTTAAGGAATTAAACCTTCATCTCGCATTGCAATTTGTACAGATTGACGTGCAGCTACTTTATTACGTAGCGCAATAACATTTTTATACGGCGTTAAATCGTGATGAATTAGATTAGACCAGTTTGTAAGTACAAATAAATAAGCATCTGCTGGACCAAAGTTATCATCTACCAAATATTCATTGTCCGATTTTTCAATTGTGCTATCGATGTATTTCAATAATCGATCAATTTCTGCATACGCTTTTTGCTTTGCATCATCTGTTAATGGCGCACCAAAAAACACAGCGTAAGCATCGTGTAATTCTGAGTTTAAGTAACCCAACCACTCTAAAACTTTTGCACGTCCTAAACCCGATGGTGGAATTAAATCTTGCTTAGGATCATGTTGTGCTAAAAAAGGAAGAATTGCCACATTTTCAGTTAAAATTAAACCTGGGTTAATTTCCAATGCAGGCACATAACCTTTAGGGTTAATGGTGTAATAATCTGTGCCTTTTTCTGTGATATGTGTTTTTGTATCAACGCGTTCTAAATCAAAATCTACATTTATTTCATTTAAGATAATATGTGATGCAAGTGAACATGCACCCGGCGAATAATAAAGCTTCATACTTGATCCTTGTTATTTATCTATACTCTGTTTTAAATTGCTTCGGTCAAACTTTCAAGTAAAGAAACCTACTTATTTTTATCAAATCGTAACTATTAAAGTCACAATTACGTCTTCAATATTGTTCAATTACATAAATTATTCAAGCTGAATATTCATACTTTTTTAAATAAAGTTGCTTTAACATATGCAACTTTCGAGTTTATTGAATATTGCACGTGATTAGCTTAAAAAAAGATGAGTGGTTTTCTAATATACGAACCGATGTTTTAGCAGGTTTGGTGGTTGGTTTAGCTTTAATTCCTGAATCAATTGCATTTTCCGCTATTGCTGGTGTAGACCCACAAGTCGGTTTATACGCATCTTTTTGTATTGCTGTTTCTATTGCATTTTTTGGCGGGCGACCTGCCATGATTTCCGCAGCAACAGGCGCACTTGCCCTGCTGATGATTACGCTTGTAAAAGAACACGGTTTGCAATACTTACTTGCTGCAACCGTACTTACAGGCATTATTCAAGTTATTGCAGGTTATTTTAAAGTTGCCAAACTCATGCGCTTTGTTTCACAATCTGTCGTGTTTGGTTTCTTAAATGCTTTGGCGATTTTAATTTTTGCTGCACAGCTTCCCGAAATAAATAAAATGGATACTACTGCCTATATATTTGTAGGTTTAGGTTTAGCAATTATTTACCTATTTCCCTATTTACCTAAAATTGGCAAAAGCATTCCATCACCACTTATTTGTATTATTGTTTTAAGCTGTTTAGCACTATTTTTAGGTGCAGATATGCGAACGGTGAGCGATTTAGGTACATTCCCAGATACATTACCTATTTTCCTCATTCCTCAAATTCCACTCAATTTTGAAACACTCAGCATCATTCTTCCCTATTCTATTACGCTTGCTACAGTTGGTTTACTTGAAACTATGATGACTACCACCATAGTCGATGAAGTAACTCAAACGCAAAGTGATAAGCATAAAGAATGTCGCGGGCAAGGCTTTGCTAATATTGTTAGCGGATTTATGGGCGGTATGGCAGGTTGCGCCATGATTGGACAATCGATTATTAATGTAAGCTCTGGTGCACGTACACGCTTATCTACACTTATTGCGGGCCTATTCTTACTGTGTTTAGTCGTGTTTTTTAAAGATTGGCTTGCTTATATTCCAATGGCTGCACTTGTTGCCATTATGATTATGGTGTCATTTACGACATTTCAATGGCATTCGGTCAAACAATTTAGAAATCACCCAATTTCTTTTAATGTGGTGATGATTTCAGTGATTATTGTCGTACTTGCAACGCATAACTTAGCCATTGGTGTATGTGTTGGTGTTTTACTTTCTGCGCTATTCATTATTAATAAATTAGAAAGCTCTGTGAAAGTTGAATCTGTACTAATCAACAATGAGCGTAAATACATTGTTTCTGGGCAAATATTTTTTAGCAGTTCAGATAAATTTTTACAATTTTTCGACTTTAACGAAAACGTTCAGTCTGTAGAGCTAGATTTAACTCATGCACATATTTGGGATGTTACTTCAGTCAACATGTTTAACAGCGTAGTGAAAAAATTTAACGACAAAAATATTGAAGTAAATATTATTGGCTTAAACGAAGCGAGTAGCATACTTATAGACAAATATAATTAATTTCAAACAAGAAAAGCGCCTATTGAACGCTTTTCTTGTATTTTTTGTTCAAATTTTAGATAAAGCCATATAAAAGTTTGACTTGTGAAGCTTAGCACTTAAAATACCGCATTCGTAGTTTTTAACATTGCCAAAATTATGTCGAACGATCAATTAGACCAGCAAGTTGTAGAGCTGGAAAACCTGAATGAGCACCGTGAAATTGTAACTTTCATGCGCCGTTCTTCTCCGCTAAATACTTCTCAACGTACTGCGCTTGAACAATACGCTCACCTAATTTTGGAATATCCAGTTGGTGATTTACGCCAACACTTTGAACATCCTGAACACCCTTTAACTGTAGAAATTGGTTTTGGTATGGGTCGTTCATTGGTACTTATGGCAAAAGCCAACCCTGAACGTAACTTTGTAGGTATTGAAGTACACGTACCTGGTATCGCGCAATGCGTATATGAAGCAGGTATGGCAGGTTTAACTAACTTACGCCTACTAGATGCAGATGCAATTCAAGTATTACGTGAAATGCCAGATAACAGCATTAATGCAATTCAATTATACTTCCCTGATCCTTGGCAGAAAAAACGTCATTTCAAACGTCGTTTCGTTTCTCATGACCGTATGCCATTGGTTGAACAAAAGTTAGAAATGGGCGGTACGTTCCACGCTGCAACAGACTGGGAACCATACGCTGAATGGATGTTAGATGTTTTAGATAATCGTCCAAATCTTGAAAATATGGCAGGTAAAGGCAATAGCTATCCTCGTCCAGATTGGCGCCCACAAACTAAATTTGAACGTCGTGGTTTAGAAGAAGGTCATAAAATTAATGACTTCCTTTTCAAAAAAATTAAGTAATATTTACTAATATCTAAGCATTAAGATTTAAGGGCTCTATAAGAGCCCTTTTCTTTTATCTATAATTTGGTATGTCTTTGTATAATTTGCTGACTGAGTAAAGCATACACTTCTTGTAAATCTTCTCTCTTTTCTTGTTTTAACATTTCTTGATGCATCTGAATGATATTTTCATCACCGCGCATTGCAGGACCTGTTTGCATATCTTTCGGATTATTCGCTAAAGCTTTATTCGCCGTTTCTTGAATTAAAGGATATAACAAACTGAAATCCACGTGTTTTGCATCGACAATTTGCTTTGCCATGTCATAACAATAATTACTAAAATTACAAGCGAAAATAGCAGCCAAATGTAAACTTAAACGTTGTTCTGAATTATAAGAATACAATTTATTGCTTAGGCTATTTGCTAAATAAACTAAATTTTCTAAATCCTGTTTATTCGCTGCTTCTATAAATAAAGGTGTATTTTCCCAGTCTATTTCACGTTCCAAACTAAACGTTTGTAGCGGATAAAATACACCACATTTATCGTGAGTTTTCGCCAAAACATTTAAGTGTGTACTTCCCGATGTATGCACAATACAAACATCTTTTAAATAAGGGCTAATTTGTTCAATTACACCTTTAATTGATTGATCACTCACGGCGATAATCATTAAATCAATATCAGTATTTATATTTTCAAAATTAGAAATTGCTTGTGCTTGAACTTGCAGTGACAGCCATTCTGCTTTTTCAAAAGTACGACTATAAATTTGTACAACTTGATGCTGTGAACCTAGCGCTTTTGCCAAATGATACGCAACTCGCCCTGCACCAATAAAACTAATTCTCATGATTCATTCACAACGTTTATTTTCTACAGCATGCCAATAAAAAAAGGACGAATCAACGCCCTTTTTAATCTTTAAAATAAATACAATATTCAATGTACAAATTAATTCATTTGTACTTTTTATAAATTATGAAATAAACTCATTTTACCTTTTCTATAGTTTCTGAACTTGGCAATTATTAATCTATAATGTGACCCCAAATACTACTTTCGAATTTGTATTTTCGAACCATTATTTTTCTACTCTAAAAATGATTTCACCACCATAAATAAAAGCACAGCCAAAATAAAAACTACAACGTATTGTATTGGAAATGGTTTCTTCTTTTTACCAGAACGTGTAGCTCTCAACTCTTCAGGCTTTTTTAATTCTTCACGAACTTCTTCTACTGAATTTCTTATACCCGAAATTCTTAGCAAATCATCCGACCATGCAGGTAAAGCATTAAGTACTAATGGCATTTGCCCTTTAATTAAATGCCCAATCACTTGTATATCACTTGAGCCTGCTTCACTTACTAGTAAGTTTAAAGAAGGTCCGAGCGATGCATTTAATATGGTATTTACATCTTCTGTAGATGCTTCCCCACTAATATAATTTAAAACTTGCTGAGTAGTTTCTAAATTATTATCAAAAATCTCTGTGATATCTGGTTGGACTTGATCACGTAATTTTTCGAACAATTCTGGTTTGGCATTTATTGCGGATAATAGAATAGGATAAAAATCAGTTAAAGCCTGTTTTTTAAATAAAAAATCTTCTTTTTCTTCAGCAAGAACAATAGGTGTTACTTGTTGTTGTAATAAATAAATTATATTAAAAGACATTTCGCCCCCACGAATGTAAATGTCAGTTCAACTACTTATAGGTTATTTTTTATTCTATGTAAAACATTTTAAATTTCTTATTAAATATATTTATGTAACAAAAAAGTCAGCCTAGGCTGACTTTTTATCATTACACTTTAATTTAGTACCACAATTAAAGCTAAGCTGTAAAAGTACGAAGTGCTTTCGCTCGTACAGTTTGCTGAATTAATGGCGTATTTTTACCTTGAGAGATAATTGAATCTTTGGTAATTGTCCATTCAACTTCAGGATCAATTAATACCCAACCAGATTCAGCCACCCATCGATCATACATATTGGCAACTTTTGCAGGTGCAACAGTCACTTTTTCAACCCATTCTAAAGGTTCAAACAAACCTTCTTTAATCAGTTGAATACCAAATGGAATATAGGTATCAAACGCTGTAAATCCAGATAATGTTTCAGCAAATGGTGCCATTTTCGCAGAACTGCTTAATGGTTCATGGTGCGTACAAATCGCATCAATTACACCATCTTTCACACCTTGGCGAAGCAACTCTTTGTCTTTTTCAGAACGAAGTGGCGGACGCACGTGTGCAAGTGAGTTAAAACCATCAATCAATTGATCTGTTAAATGCAGTTGATGCATTGCAACATCACAAGTGATATTTAAACCTTTGGCTTTCGCAATTTTAATGAGCTCAACAGAAGCACCACATGACAATAAGCCAAAGTGAGCACTTACGCCTGTTGCTTCAATCATTAGCAAGTATTTTGCAATGGCAATGGTTTCTGCCAAAGCAGGAATTGTTGGCAAGCCTTGGCGTGAAGCAACAAAGCCTTCATGTACACAACCATCTTTCGCAATTTGAGGTTCTTCTGCATAGAACACAACGGTCATATCTAGACCTGCTGCGTATTCTAATGTGCGAAGTACAACATCATCATTTTCAAAACTTGCATTGGCATTTGAAACAGCAGTACAACCGCCCTTTTTCAAACCAGCCATGTTTGCAGGTTGTTTACCTAATAAGCCTTGGGTTTGAGCACCAATCACTTGTAGATAAATACCACCATCTAACATCGCTTTTTCAACTAGGCCGTGAATAAGTGCGCCATTATCTTGAACAATTGGTTTTGAATCTGGTGGCGTGAATACGTGCAAAATACCATTTTCACGTGCCGCTTTACCTTCAGATTTTAACGTACCATGTTGTTGCTGACCCGGTTCACGTAAACGCGCGCACAAATCTACCATGGTAGGCATTAACCATTTGCCTTCACCATTAATGGTTTCAGCAACATTGGCTGTTTCTGCAACCAATTTGCCATTTTCAACATATACAGTTTGTACGCTGTCCGTTTTAGCAATTGGGTCTAAGACACGTACATTTTCAATTTTAACAATACTCATGACTATCCCTTATACCGCAATCGCTTCTAATAAACCCTTTTCTTGCAACTGACCTTGCATAGACAACGCAAGTACCGCCATACGCACTGCAATACCGTTTGTTACCTGATTCAAAATTACAGATTGCGAACCATCTGCAATGCTTGAGTCAATTTCTACACCACGGTTCATAGGCCCCGGATGCATAACGATGCAATCTGATTTTGCTAAAGCAAGACGTTCTTTATTCAAGCCATACATTTTGTAGAATTCAGATTGTGAAGCCAACGCAGGAGAATCGATACGTTCATTTTGAATACGTAAGGTAATAATCACGTCGCAATCTTTAATACCATCTTCCATTTTGTTAAATAAGCGAACACCTTCGCCATATTCATCAAAACCATATGGAAGTAATGTATTTGGTGCAATAACACGAATATCTTTACAGCCCAATGTTTGCAATGCTGCAACATCTGAACGTGCTACACGTGAATGTTTAATATCACCAATAATGGCAATAGAAATATCTTCAAATTTTTTCTTAGTTTCACGGCGAATGGTCAGCATGTCTAACATTGCTTGCGTAGGATGTGCGTGACGCCCATCACCTGCATTAATAATGGCAATATTTGGACATACATCTTTAGCAATAAAATGTGCTGCACCCGAAGACGAATGACGAACCACAAAAATATCTGCCGCCATCGCTTCTAAGTTCCAAAGCGTGTCACGTAAAGTTTCACCTTTAGATGTACTTGAGCGAGCAATATCAATATTTAATACATTTGCAGAAAGACGCTTTGCAGCTGCTTCGAAAGTTGTACGAGTACGTGTAGAGTTTTCGAAGAAAAGATTCATTACCGTACGACCTTCTAAAAGATTGTTGGTAATTAGCTGATTTTGGTCATTAAAAAAGGACTGTGCTGTGTCCAATATTTTTGTGAGAGTTTCTTTAGATAGACCTTCAATGGTCAAAAAGTGCTTTAGGTTTCCGTTTTGGTTGAGCTGAATCTGGCTCGGGGTATGCAGTGCCGCCAAATGCATGGTGGATTCCTTATATGCTAAGTCAACATATTATACAGACATTCAATCCAACTTTGCAGTGAAATACATCATTGAATGATCAAAATACATTTAACAATTACAATTAAAAACTCAATATCCAATAATAATTTCAATTAGATAGTTTTATCAAAAAGCTAAGTTGCGAATTTTAAAGGTGAATTTTATCTAGCGTTGTATATATCAACAACTTGGCATTTTTTAATTAAAGTTTCATTTTTAAAAGCCAAAAATTAACTTGATAAATCAATCGTAATTTCACATAAAAATAAAATTGAGGAGCATAAGCAAGAATCTGCTATAGTAGGCAACATCTAGTGGGCTTTTTACACCTCAATACACCCTACCTTTATTAAATTGGGTTCTTAAACGGGTAACTCCCAAAGCTCAAAAAATTCTTTTATTTTATATCAATAGGTTACAATGAAAATTGTTATTCTAAACAAACCTTATGACGTTCTCTCTCAATTCCGTGCCGACGAAAAACACCAAACTATGGCGGACTTCGTTAACGATCCAACATTGCGTCTTGCTGGTCGTTTGGACATGGACTCTGAAGGTTTAGTATTTTTAACCGATCATGGTGGTTTAAACCAATACATCACGAATCCTGAAAATAAGAAGTTTAAGACTTACTTGGTTCAGGTTGAAGGTGATGTAACTGAAGAAGCACTTGAGCAACTTCGTAAAGGTGTAGAGCTTAAAGATGGTATGACTTTGCCTGCTAAAGCAGAAAAAGTTGAAGAGCCTGAATGGTTATGGGAACGTAATCCTCCTGTTCGTTTCCGTGCGTCTGTGCCAACGTCTTGGGTAGAAATTTCTATTTGTGAAGGTCGTAACCGTCAAGTTCGTCGTATGACTTCTGCGGTTGGTTTCCCTACTTTGCGTTTAATTCGTACTAAAATTGGTCAAATTGATTTAGTTCAAATGGTCTTAAAACCAGGTGAAACGAAAGAAATTGAACCGCTTTTATATCCTGATTTTCAAAATGTTCCTGCTGAAGAGCCGTACCGTTCACGTTCTTATGTGAAGAAACCAGGTGGTACTGGCGGTAAGCCTATGGTTCGTAAGAATAAAGATGGTTCTGTGAAGAAGTCTTCTGGTACGAAACGTATTTGGCAGATGGATGATAGCGAGAAGCCGAAGCGTAGAACTAATGGTACTACGCGCCCGAATACGAAAGCACCACGTGGCCGCGGACGTAATGGTCGTTAAGATTTAAAAGTTATAAATTAAACCCCTCAATTGAGGGGTTTTGTCTTTAAATTAACTTATAAAACTAACTCAATTCATTGAAAATAATTTTTTCATACTCTTTTATTTTTTCCATAAGCTCTTGGAAACGCCTAGTAATAATAATTTTAGTTTCTTCTATATTGCCAGTTTCTATGAATCTCTCAAACTCATCTCTACGTAAAATTTCTTTCTGAAATGATAAATGCCATTTCAAAGAAAATTTCTTATTCACTTTATTAAAAAAATGAGAGTTATTCTGATATATATCTAAAATTTTTGATCTGATATCTGAGTCACCATCACCAATTTTCAAATCAAAATTAATACAATTATTCCTAATATTAAATTCAAATAAATAAATCCAATCGTCATCTATATCTTCATCTTTAGGAAAAATTCCTTTTTCCTTTAATACCCCAACCTTATCGTATATAAATTTTGGTTTAAAACGTACATAACTTTTAGTGCTTTGAAAAGAAACTATACTAGTTTCACTTTCTATTAACTCTTTAGGACTTACGCACTATTATTTATAGATTCTCTGTGGTAGCAGATGATTTTTATCGAGAATAAAGTCATCAATGAAGTTTTTGATAACTGGTCTAAATAATTTCTTCTGCCAACGATATACATTTTCAAAGATCCGCTCAAACTGGTTCTTTTGTATCTCAACGTAGGCCATCAAGGCTGAAAAAATATGATTCAAAATCAGTTTAGATCGTCTTACTTGAAACTTTTCAATATGACAAACCTGTTTAATCACCCGGTGATATTGCTCTATTTTCCAATGACTTGAATGTAATTCATGAAAACCCTCAAAGGACAATAAATCATCTTCATCTTGATGCACAATATAAAACCTCTGCTGTTCTTTTAACTGAGTCTTAAATAATTGTACAAAGCCAAAATCTTTGAGCCAGATCACTTGACCCTGATGGAAATCTGGCAATAAACGCAGTTGAAACCATTGTCCTTTTTCTGGGGAAACCTTACGGTTACAGTCGATACCAAACATAAATCGAATACCATATTTTCTTATGGTTTTTAGATTTCCAGTCGATGAATACCAACTATCACCTGTAATAAATTGAATCTTTGCACCCCAACTGAGTACTTCACTTAACATATCCATAAAGTAATCATTCTTGGTTTTACTTTCAGATTTGTCATAAATTCGGAAATTAATTGGAATATTTTGACCATTTTGATCTGTCGCATACAAGGTAATGAGATTAATACCCTTGACGGATCGGTGGTGTTTGCCTGACCAAAAATAGCTAACCAAGTCCATATGTTGACTATATGGTTTATCTAAAACAGTATCATCAATACTGACTATAAGTTTATTATTATCAATATGTTGAATTGATTCTTGATATAGGTCGTGAGGTGTGTAGTCTTCACGCTCTAGAAAGCGATTTACACTATCATGCGAGATATTATAAGTCTCGGCAAGTTGTGTGCAGCTAATAGAGTTCGGTTCTGTCATGAGAAAGCCCATATAAATGGGTAATGTACAAGTTGCTGTAGAAGCATGTTTAATTCGTCTGATCACAGATACTTTATAAAGTATTTTAATACTTTTTTGAATCCGTCAATGCGTAAGTCCTACTCTTGTAAAAAACTACTTAGTTCCTCTGACTCTGACGTTGCGCAGTATTTAAAAACAAGATCAAAAGCAGCCTTATACTTTTTATAAAGCTCTTTAGTCAAAGTTTCAATTTCTTCATTCTGATTAAGCATAGATTTTAATGTCTGTAAATATTGTTGAAGAACAAATCTAGTTTGTTCCGAAATAGATATCTGCTGTGTAGCCAACAGTGTATTTAATAATTTAATAATGTGGTTATATGTAATTTGAATATAATAATCACTATCATCACCACTTAAGTTTTGCTCTTTTAGTGATAAATATAAATATATTCGATGTTTGTAATTAGAAAATTCTTTTTCAACAAAATCTCTATATTTTTTTAGCTGCCCTTTACTTTCAGTTGAGTGAATTTTATTTTCTACAACCATACAAAACTTATTTTTTTCTGATAAAAAAATAAGATCAATATTTTTATATTCTCGTTTTATTACTAAATCATCAAAATCAAAATTTATATAATCAAAGACAGATAAACCTGTATCGCCTCCTAAGCTTTCAAACTCATTTTCTTTAAAATAAATTTTAATAAACTCTTTAAAAGCACAATCACCTAAATTATGAGACTCATTCGGTGACATAAGCCATGCTAAAAAATTAGAATGCTGAAGCTCTTTATGCGATACCTTTAAAATATCCATTAAATTAATTTCTTTGTTTGTTAAACTCAATAAATGTGAAAAATCATCATCAAGAATTAACTTTTTTAATAGCCGTTCAACCCCATTTGTCATAAAAAAAACCTTAAAATAAATAGTTAATTTCAGGCAATAAAAAACCCATACCTAAGTATGGGTTTTACATGATCTTTCCATTATAAGCAATTAAGCTTTAAGCCATTTTTCCGCTTTTACAGCATCTTCAACTTTAAGCTCAACTTCAGCTAAAACAGAACCCGAAGCATTCACTTCAAACTGCATTAACTCATCACGGCGGAAAGCATAAACAGTAAACACACCTTCCTCTTTCGCATATTGCTCAAGTAATTTTACAGATGCTTTTACGCCATCAATTGCAATAATCACATCTAGAGCAGAAAGACCTGCTTTCGCCCCAACTCCATCACGACGTGCAGATTGAACCACAACACCTTCAGGCTTATCGGCAAGTTTCAAACCAAATGGCAAAGTTTTGTCATTTTTTAAAGTATAAGAAACACCAAATTCAGGGAATAGCTGATCTAAAGGCAATTCATCTGTGGTATTAATCAAGTGATTAATCTGTTCAGACCAATCATCACCTGTTAATTCTTTGCACAATTCATAAATTGTACCTTCATGTACTTGAATGCCATTTTGTGCATTTTCGTACAACTTACACATTAAAGCATCTAAGCTAGAATCACGTAAACGCAAGCCTAAATCTAAGCACAGCGCAACCAAACAACCTTTGTTGTAATAGCTTGTACCTGCGTTATTTGAGTTTTCATCTTGACGGTAGAATTTCACCCAAGCATCAAAACTACTTTCCGCAACCGTTTGAATTTCTCGACCCGGGTTTTGTAAGTAACGATCAATTTGTGCTTTTAACAATTTAATGTATGAATCTTGGTGAATTACACCACTACGAAGCAAAATTAAATCGTCGTAATAAGATGTGAAACCTTCAAAAATCCACAATAAAGACGTATAGCCTTCACGGTTTAAATCGTAATTTACAAAGTTTTCAGGTCGAATAAACTTCACTAACCAAGAATGAAAATATTCATGGCTACATAAGCCTAAAAAGCGTTGGTAATTTTCAGATGGCTCTACAGGCTCATTGGCTTTTGGTAAATCATCACGTGGGCTAATTAAGCTTGTACTGTTCGGATGCTCTAAACCGCCATAACTATTGGCAGTCGCCATTGTCATAAAGGTATAGTCTTCAAATGGCGCAGAACCAAACATTGAAATCTCTGTCGCACAGATTTTTTCAATATCTTGTTTCATACGTTCAGCATTCATTTTGTGCTGACCTGAAACCACAAATTCATGTGCAATGCCATTTGCTTCAAAACTAAAGCGTGTTTGATCTGCCAATTCAAATGGCGAATCTATTAGTTCCGCATAGTTTTTCGCTTTTAATGTATAACGACCTTTCACCAAGCTTTTAGATTTTAAGCCCGTTGCCAATTGAAAATGCTTTAACTCTGGCGGTAAAAACACTTCAACTTCAACAGGTTTATCTTCATGCCCAACTAAGCCAATACAAGCACAAGCTGGGTTAATGTATAAACGGTTTTGATCTACATATGCGCCACGTACAGATAAATCATAAGCATATACGTCATATTCAACAGTAATCAGCTCATGATCTGTATTAAACAAACGCCATTTGTTCTTTTCAAATTTGCTAATTTTTAACAGACGACCATCTTCATCTGATGCTTTTACAGATTCGATGTGTTTAGAAAACTCACGAATTAAGTAACTACCCGGAATCCAAGTCGGTAAAGTCAGAACTTGTGTAGGATCTGCCAAAAAGCGAAGTGTTACGTGTACAAGATGTTGACGATAATCGTCAAATTCGATTTGATAATGCAGCATAATAGGCAATTCAAAATATATTTTACAAAACTTAGTTCTAGCTTATCATTTTTTTTAAATACAGTGCTGAACTGTGTTAAATGTCTGCATTTTTGACTAGTCAGCTTTAAAAAAAAGGCATAGCATTTACCCTCTTTTGCGCTACAACAGTCACGGCCCGACTTGACTAAGGATCTTCATTGAAAGCTGTAATTTATGTACTCACAATATTAAGCATATTGTGTTCAACTTTAACTCAAGCTGCGTTACTCAATATTGTTCCACAAAGTGTGGAAGCCGAAGCTTGGACAATTTTAGACCCTCAGTCGGGTCAAGTCATTGCAGAACATAACAGCCATGTGCAAAGAGCACCTGCTTCTATGACCAAAATGATGGTCGCTTATATTGCATTTAAAGAAATTGAAGCGGGTCGTTTATCTTTAAATGAAATTATTACTGCTACGTCTGTAGTCAATACGGTGCAATGGGATGAATCTCAAATGTACCTTAAGCCAACTGAAACAATTTCTGTAGATCAGTTACTTGCAGGTTTAATTGTAATGTCTGCAAATGATGCAGCCGTTACGCTTGCAGAACGTATTTCAGGTTCAGTTCCTGCATTTGTTCAGCGCATGAATAAAGAAGCACAAGCTTTAGGAATGAAAGAAACACATTTTTCAAACCCTGCGGGCATTACTATGGATGATCATTTATCATCTGCATACGATATGGCGCTTTTAGGTCAAGCTGTTACTAAGCAAACGCCTGAATATTTGCGTTATTCTATTATGCCAAGTTTTAGCTATAACCAACGCTTTCACCACGCAACCAATTTGGCTTTAAAAACAGACCCAAGCGTAGATGGTTTAAAAACTGGTTTTACACGAGCAGCAGGTTATAACTTAACGTTAACAGCACATCGTCCAACTGCCGATTTAAACGCACCAAATAGACGTTTAATTGTGGTCGTAATGGGTGCAAAAAGTGCTCAAAAGCGTGCTGAAATTGCAGAAACATTATTAAACTTGGCTTATACCTACACACGTAATGAAGTCGCAATTAAAGAAAAACAAACCATTGCCGATATTCCTGTTGTTAAATCGACTTTAAAATTATTTAAAGTTACCGCAACAGAACCCAAATACGTTACGACATCTTTATATAACCAAATTTATGCAATTGATTTAGCAACGTATGACAAAGTAAATAACCGTGTCATGTTAAATACAGGTAATGGCACTATTCAACAAGTTGAACCACTTACTCAAACAAATACGCACTACGATGTTAAAGTGAATGCACAAGAAATTATTGCACCTATTGCGAAAGTGATGCAGCTTGCAACGGTTCAGGTGTATCAAAATAACGTGCTGATTAATACGTTACATTTGAATCAAGATGTTCAAGTTGAAGAAGCAAATATCTTCCAAAAAATCATCATGTGGTTCTCTAGCTTATTTTCTAGCGATGCTCATAAAGTAAAAGTTTACCCACTTCAAAGCTAAATATTTAAAGCACTCAAAATTCATAAAAAAAACTCAAGTAACGGTTTACTGTTACTTGAGTGGCTTTAAACTTAATAGTGTTGAAACACCAATTCTTATATCTATATTGCTTTAATTTTTTATTATTTCCCCAATAAAAACAATGCTATTCCCTTTTATTAACGTAAGCTTCCAATGTAGTGATGCGACACTTGCGCTTTATAAACCTCCTCCTCAGTCGCTTCATAAGATGCTTGTAATTTTTCTGCCGATTCTTCTAATATTTGAACAGGTGATTTAAATTCTTGTTTTTCAGTTTCTAATCCTAAAATTTTCTTCAAGCTTTCTGCATGTTTAATTAAATCTTCATCCTTAGTTTCTAAAGCCAATGTAATAACATACTTTGCATAATCTGCATTTTCTGAAAGATAAACAACATCAACAACTCGTCCTGACACTCTTCTTAAGCGCGTGTAAAGTAAAGTTGCTACCGAAAAAGCAGAGTTCCCCAAATTGCTATAAATCTCCCTATTCATATTTCCCCCATTTAAAGTTTTAATAAAAATTCTTATTTTATAAAAAGCAAAATGCATACCAATTTATAAATTCATGTCTATTTTTAATAAAATCTATTTTTAACTGTGCAAATAAGGTTTATTTACAATAAAAATGCATTTAAAAATCACTAGACTCTAATTTTCCTACATATCTTCACTTGTAGATCAGCCCAAAAGCATGAAAATACGTTAAAATAGTAGATTGCTTTTTTGCTTTTGGAAATTTACATGAATTCGAAACCCCGTCTTTCTACATATTGGGTTACCTGTGCAGATGGACTTGAAACCTTACTCCAAGAAGAAATGGAAGGTTTAGGTATTCAAAATATTGAACGTCTACCTGGTCGATTAATTTTCCAAGGCAATTTAGAAAACGCATACCGTGTTTGCATGTGGTCACGTTTAGCTTCACGTGTACTTATGCCTATTCATACACATGAAATTGAATTTTCACATGATGCTCGTGATGTTGCAGAAGAGCTTTATGAAGGTGCAATTAGCTTCGATTGGTCGCTTATTTTTGCACCACAAAGTACCTTTGCTATTCGTTTACACGTAGAACGTGACATTAAGGTAAATACGCAATTTGCAACTTTACGTGCAAAAGATGGTGTTGTTGACTCGTTTATGGAAGCTGTGGGCAAACGTCCAAGCATCGATACAAAACAACCTGAAATTACAATGTTCATTCTTGCAGGTAAAACTGAGCATACGTATTGCCTAGATTTATCTGGTGATTCTTTACATAAACGTGGCTATCGTCGTTTTATGACAGATGCCCCGATTAAAGAAAACCTTGCAGCAGCAATTTTACATAAAGCAAAACTTGCAGAAAAAAATCCAGACATCATTCTTGACCCAATGTGCGGTTCAGGAACATTCATTATTGAATCATTATTCATTTTGACTGATCGTGCGCCTGGTTTAGTACGTCGTTTCGGCTTTAATGGTTGGAATGGTCATAACCATGAACTTTGGATGTCAATTAAAGCTGAAGCTGCTGAACGTCATGCTGCTGCGCTTGAAAAACAATTACCAAAATTCTATGCATTTGACGCAGACTGGGAAGCAGTAAAAGCAACGAAGCAAAACATTATTGCTGCGGGTTTTGAATCTATTTTAGATCAAATTCAAATTGAAGAACGTACGCTTGCAGATTGGCCTAATTTCGAAAATGAAGGCAAAGTTTCATTTGTTGTAACTAACCCTCCTTATGGTGAGCGTTTAGGTGAAAAAGCATCTAATAAAGCATTGTATTTAGGTTTATCTGCTTTATTACAAAAGCATTTCCCAAATCAATCTGCTGCCGTTATTGCATCACAAGTTGAACAAGCAGACGTTCTTGCATTCAACGATCCGCAAATTCTGCGTTTAATGAATGGTAAATTACCAATTTACATTCGTTTTGGTACTGTAAAACCTGCTCCTGTGAGCAAGCCTTTCTTAGAAGAATGGCAACCTCGTCAATTTGAAGAAATTGAAGGTGCAATGGAGTTTGCAAACCGCCTAACAAAGAACATGCAGAACCTTAAAAAATGGGCTGTAAAAGAAGGCATTTACTGCTTACGTTTATACGATGCAGATTTACCTGACTTTAATGTTGCTGTCGATTTATATGGCGATCGTTTACACGTTCAAGAATATGCACCACCAAAACAAATTGATCCTGAAAAAGCAAAACGTCGTTTCAATCTTGCTTTACTTGCAATTCGCTCTGTAACTGGTTTAGGTCGTGACGCTATTTTCATTAAAACGCGTGCTCGCCAAGAAGGTAAAACTCAGTACACAAAACAAAGTACTGCATCTAAGCGCTTTATTGTGCAAGAAGGCAAAGCTAAAATTTTAGTGAACTTAACTGACTATTTAGATACAGGTTTATTCCTCGATCATCGTCAAATGCGCTTACGTATTGCTGCTGAAGCAAAAGGCAAACACGTTTTAAACTTGTATAGCTACACATCTACAGCAAGCTTACACGCTGCTTTAGGTGGCGCTGCTAGCACTACAAGTGTCGATTTGTCGAATACATACCTAAACTGGTCTAAAGAAAACTTTGTACTAAATGGTTTAACTGTAGATCATCCAGATGAACAGCATCAATTCTTTGCAAGCGACTGTTTCGAATGGTTGAAAGAAGGTCATGAGCAATATGAATTAATCTTCATTGACCCACCTACTTTCTCTAACTCTAAAAAGTTCTACGGTACTTTTGACGTTCAACGTGACCATTTGTCATTACTTAAACGTGCAATGAACCGCTTAACAACTGACGGTACTTTATACTTCTCGAATAACTACCGCGGTTTTGAAATGGATGAAGAAATCTTAGCATTCTACGATGTTCAAGAAATTTCAAATGAAACCATTGGTCCAGACTTTAAACGTAATACAAAAATTCACCGTGCGTGGAAAATTTCTCACCCACAAAACGAGCAGAATTAATCATTAAGTTTTTGCTTTAAATAAAAAAACCGAGCCTTGGCTCGGTTTTTTTATTTTCATAAAAGTACATTTAATTGAATAAACATACTTTTGGTTAGTAACTATTTAAAAGATATCAACAAACTTTAGATTAGTTAAGTTTCAATTTCTCAAAACTTAAGTGACCTTCATTCGAATGAACAAGAATAGTGTCACCTGCAATAAAGTCCGCTGCTAAGATTTTTTGAGCAAGTGGATTTTCAATTTTCTGTTGAATTGCACGTTTCAATGGACGCGCACCATAAATTGGATCAAATCCAGCATCAATCAATAAATCAAATGCAGTGTCATCTACAGTTAAGCTTAAATCACGTTCCGCCAGACGACTGCGTAAACGATCCAACTGAATATCTGCAATGCCACGAATTTGTGATTTTTTCAACGAATGGAAAATCACTAACTCATCAATACGGTTAATAAACTCTGGACGGAAGTGTTGATTCACAGCACCCATAACTACCGCACGTACTTCATCTTCCGATGCACCATCACCCAATTCACGCACATCTTGTGAACCTAAGTTTGATGTCATTACAATTACAGTATTTCTAAAGTCCACCACACGACCTTGCGAGTCTGTTAAGCGTCCATCATCAAGTACCTGAAGTAAAATATTAAATACATCTGGATGTGCTTTTTCCACTTCGTCAAATAACACCACGCTATATGGCTTACGACGTACAGCTTCAGTTAATACACCACCTTCTTCATAACCCACATAACCCGGAGGCGCACCCACCAAACGGCTTACACTGTGCTTTTCCATAAATTCAGACATGTCGATACGAATCATTGCATCATCACTATCAAATAAGAAGTTCGCAAGTGCTTTGGTTAACTCAGTTTTACCCACACCTGTTGGCCCAAGGAATAAGAATGAACCACTTGGACGGTTCGGATCAGATAAACCTGCACGTGAACGACGTACCGCATTCGATACAGCAACAACCGCTTCACTTTGACCAACAACACGTTTATGTAAAAAGTCTTCCATTTGAAGAAGTTTTTCACGTTCGCCTTGCATCATTTTTGCTACAGGAATACCTGTTGCAGCACTTACAACTTCTGCAATTTCGTTGTCAGTCACTTTATTACGTAAAAGTTTAGGCTCAGGCTTATCTTCATTTGCCTCCTCTTCACTTAAACGTTTTTCAAGTTCAGGAATCACACCATATTGAATACGTGCCATTTCAGATAAATCATTTTCACGTTGTGCTTTTTGCAATGCAATACGTGCTTGATCTAGCTCTGCTTGAGTTTGTTGATCGCCCTGGACTAAGCGTTTTTCAGCAATCCAAATTTCCTCTAAGTCGCTATATTCTTTTTGTACTTCATCAATTTGTTTTTCAAGATGATTAATTTCAGCTTTACTGCCTGCATCTTCATCTTTTTTCACAGCTTCAAGTTGAAGCTTTAACTGAATTAAACGACGTTCAAGCTTATCTAATGGCTCTGGTTTTGAATCCAATTCCATTTTAATACGTGACGCAGCTTCATCAATTAAGTCGATGGCTTTGTCAGGCAATTGACGGTCTGTAATATAGCGATGCGACATTTTTGCAGCAGCAATAATTGCAGAGTCTAAAATTTTCACACCATGATGGACTTCATAGCGCTCTTTTAAGCCACGTAAAATTGCCACTGTATCTTCAACAGAGGGTTCATCGACCTGAACTTTTTGGAAACGACGTTCAAGTGCTGCATCTTTTTCAATATATTGACGATATTCATCAAGCGTTGTTGCACCTACACAGCGAAGCTCACCGCGTGCCAATGCAGGTTTAAGCATATTACCCGCATCCATTGCACCTTCACTCTTACCGGCACCTACAAGCGTGTGTAATTCATCAATAAATAGAATCACTTCACCATCTTGTTTCGCAAGATCATTTAAAACAGCTTTTAAGCGCTCTTCAAATTCGCCACGGAATTTTGCACCAGCAAGTAATGAACCTAAATCTAAAGATAAAACTCGCATCCCTTGTAAGCTTTCAGGCACTTCACGATTAATAATACGTTGTGCCAAACCTTCAACAATGGCAGTTTTACCTACACCCGGCTCACCAATAAGCACAGGATTGTTTTTTGTACGACGTGACAATACTTGAACAGTACGACGAATTTCATCATCACGACCAATTACAGGATCTAATTTCCCTGCAGCGGCACGCTCTGTTAAATCGATTGTGTATTTGCTGAGTGAATCACGTTGATCTTCATGATTATTGCTCATCACTTTGTCATTCCCTCTAATTTTTTCAATTGCACTACGTAAGTTATCTTTATTTACGCCAACACTTGTTAATAACGATTTAGTTAAGCTCACTTCTACAAGTGCAAGCATGACCCAATCTGTCGAAACAAACTCATCACCTGCTTTTTGTGCATAACTATCTGCTAAATTTAATATTTTTACAGCATCTGGACTTAAATGCAGATCACCTGTCGGGTTTGCCAAAGTTGGTGCATCTGTTAATGCCTGCTGTAATTTCTTTTTCAATTCAGGAAGATTCGCACCTGCTTGTTGCAATAAGCTAAGGTTAGAAGCTTCTTCCAATAACATTGCTAAAATATGAATACCATCTATAGATGTATGATCTTTACCCATAGCTAAAGATTGAGCATCTGACAAAGATTGCTGCAGGCGATTTGTAAATTTTTCAAAACGCATTCTTGTTTTACCTCACAACAAATTTTTACTTAAACCTTATATGGAGATACTTTAGAGAATTTCAAATCTTTTTTTAATATTTTTATTTATATTTTTATTTATATTTTTCAAATATTTAATTTAAAATTAAAGACAAATATTACAGTTATAATATGGGTGTTTTATTGCTTTATTTCAAGGTTAAATCTAAAAATTAATATCAAATTCACCTATTTTTTTAGTTTTCCTACTTATTTGTTCATTTTAAAATTTTATTCAAATCAAAAAAAAGACCGATTAAAAATCGATCTTTTAAAATCTTTACAAAAATTTACAATTCAGATTATTCAACTTCAATAATCTCAAAATCGTGACTAATAATTACGCCACCATCTGATAACATTTTGCTAGCCGAACAGTATTTTTCAGCCGAAAGTTCAACTGCTTTTGCGACCTGCTTCTCTTTAACTGCACGACCTGACACAACAAAATGCAAGTGAATTTTAGTAAATACAGCCGGGATTGTATCGGCACGATCTGCTTTTAACTGACATACAACATTGGTCACATCTTGGCGAGATTTCTTCAAAATAGTC
This sequence comes from Acinetobacter portensis, assembly GCF_023158935.1. Taxonomy (GTDB): domain Bacteria; phylum Pseudomonadota; class Gammaproteobacteria; order Pseudomonadales; family Moraxellaceae; genus Acinetobacter; species Acinetobacter faecalis. The sequence goes on along the minus strand of NZ_CP096120.1, from coordinate 1,071,879 downwards.
ACAATATCGAATGAAGCACAACCACCAAGCCCCATTAATATAAGCTCCATGGGACGTGGTCCTCGGTTTTCACCACCATATTCAGGTGAACCATCCATTACAATTGTGTGACCGCTATCCGATTTTGCCTCGAAAGCAACATTCTCTAACCAATGAACGCTTGTTTGCATTGCAAGTCCCTAAAAAAAGCTATAAATTTACAGTGTACCTGTACACTAACATAATTTGGGTTGATACGGAATTTCAGCCCTTGTGTAGCACGTTCATACTAGATCTTGTGCGATCTAATATTTATCCATTTTCGGAACTGTTAGTATGACTTCAAATTTTTCACAACTAAGCACCGATGCCCTTTCTCCGGGTCAATTGCCTGACTCAGTTAAAGCATTACTAAAACGTGCATATATTAATCGTTATCCTAAACGTACAACAATTATTGACTCGGGGTCAGAATCTAAATCTTTATACTTAATTCTTAAAGGTTCTGTATCAATCATTCTTCGTGAAGATGATGACCGTGAAATTGTTGTTGCGTATTTGAATCCTGGGGACTTTTTTGGGGAAATGGGTCTATTCGAATCAAATCCACAACGTACTGCAGAAGTTCGCACACGTGACGTTTGTGAAATTGCCGAAGTGACTTACGAAAACTTCCATGAACTTAGCAAGCAATATCCTGACTTAAGCTATGCAGTATTTGCTCAATTAGTTCGTCGCTTAAAAAATACTACACGTAAAGTAACTGACTTAGCATTTATTGATGTGTCTGGTCGTATTGCACGTTGTTTGATTGACCTTTCATCTCAGCCTGAGGCGATGATTTTACCGAATGGTCGTCAAATCCGCATTACACGTCAAGAAATTGGTCGCATTGTAGGTTGTTCACGTGAAATGGTTGGTCGTGTTCTTAAAACATTAGAAGAACAAGGCATGATCGAAACTGATGGTAAAGCAATTTTAATCTTCGATGCTTCTTTAGAAGCAGTTGAAGATGCTTATGCAGATGCTGAACAATAAGAATCTGATCTAAATAAGTTAAAAAAAGCAAATCACATGATTTGCTTTTTTTATATCTAAATTTTCTCAGATCAATATTTCATAAACTTTTTACAATGAATGATTTCAATATATAACTTGCGTCTACTCACCTAGAAGCTTAAAACTATATCTAAGTTTATTAAGAGCCATTTCACATGCAATTTCGACCACTTGCTAATACAGGTATTCTTTTACCTGAAATTTGTTTAGGCACCATGACTTTTGGTGAACAAAATACTCAAGCAGAAGCATTTCAACAACTTGATTATGCTTTAGACCGTGGTCTATATTTTTGGGATACTGCGGAAATGTATCCAGTTCCACCTAAGCCAGAAACTCAAGGTTCAACAGAACAAATTATTGGCAATTGGATTCAACAAAATAGTGGACGAGACAAGCTTTTTATTGCCTCTAAAATTGCAGGTCCTTCACAAGGTGGACGTTATATTCGTAATGGCGAAACACGCTTTAATGCATCGGATATTTCATCTGCATTAGATGGAAACTTAAAGCGCCTTCAAACAGATTATATTGACCTTTATCAATTGCATTGGCCAGAACGCCCAACAAACTTTTTTGGAAAACTCGGCTATACCAATGAAGAAGCTGAAAATACCAAAGAAGTAACAGCATTAGAAGAAACACTTTTCGCATTACAAGATGAAATTAAAAAAGGTCGTATTCGTTATATTGGTTTATCGAATGAAACACCTTGGGGAACAATGAAATTTTTACACTTAGCAGAAAAACTAGGCTTGGAAAAATTTGTAAGTGTTCAAAACCCCTATAGTTTATTAAATAGAACCTACGAAATTGGTATGTCTGAAATTGCAAAGTATGAAGGTATAGGCTTACTTGCCTACTCTCCACTTGCATTTGGCTATTTAACAGGTAAATTTCGCAACGGCGCACGCCCAGAGAATGCACGCGTAACACGCTTTTCACGTTTTAGCCGCTACACCAACCCCGAAAGTGAATGGGCAACAGAACAGTACGCACAGCTTGCAGAACAACATGGTTTAACATTAACTCAGCTTGCATTGGCATTCATTAAACAACAATTCTTTGTAAGCTCTACAATTATTGGCGCAACAAATTTAGGGCAGCTTAAAGAAAATATTGATGCTTTCGATGTCAATTTATCTGAAGATGTTCTTAAAGGAATTGAAGCTATTCACAAACAGCAACCGAACCCCGCTCCCTAAAAATAAATTAAGCACTGCTTTAATCTATTTTTAGAACAGTACAAAATTTGAATTAAAAATACAGTAACCCAAAAATAAAAAAGGATGCATAAGCATCCTTTTTACATAAAAACAATTAACGCTTAATTGCACTTTGTTGATAAATTGCTTGTGCAGCAGGCAAGTTTTCACGCATTGCCTGAATACGCTGAGCATTTGATGGGTGAGTTGATAAAAATGCCGAATTACTTCCACCTGAATGTTTCTGCATTTTTTCCCACAATGTAATAGCTGCTTGAGGTTGATAACCCGCACGCGCCATTAGCATTAAACCACCTTCATCGGCACGGCTTTCTAAACTACGTGAATATGGTAAACCCACACCAATTTGACTGCCTAACTGCGCTGCCGCTGCTGCACCTTGCCCTGCACCTGCAGCACTTAAACCAATGCCTAATGCTAAATCTGTTAAAGCTTGAGCACCAATTTTTTGCTTAGAATGCTCTTCTAAAGCATGAATCATTTCATGACCCATAATTGCCGCAATTTCAGCATCTGTAAGATTAAGCTTAGTTACAATACCAGTATAAAATACAACTTTGCCACCTGGTGCAACATAAGCATTTACTTGGTCAGACTTCAACACAGCCAATTGCCAGTTAAACTTCACCCCAGTTTGATTCATTTGATCTGCGTAAGGCTTCAAGTTCACAAAAGCAGCATTAACGCGCTTATAAACCGAAGATGATGTATCTAAAGTATTTTTTGAACGCGCTTCAGTTAAAGTTTTATTAAAACCTTCAGTTGCAACAGCATTTAAAGTTGCAGTGTTTGCACCAGCCATTTCTGCAAATGTTGCACAACCTGAAATTGTAACTACGCTAGAAGCACATAATGCCATCCACAATTTTTTATTCATTCTAATGTCTCCATCTATTTTCGCCATTATAGTGAATTGATGCAGCATGAAAAAGAATATTCAACTGCTTTTCATTATATTTCGTATTAATTTTTTATTTGAATTAAAGCATAAATTGAATAGTAAGCCAAAACACTAAACAAAGTGCATTAAGTACAAAGTAAAACTTACTTAGTGGCTTAATTTTTTGTTCTAACACAGAATTTTTTCTTTTAAAGAGCAAATATGTATTTTGAATTAAAATAATTGGAACCAATACACAAGCAATCATCACACTTAAACCTATAAACACCTGATAAAAAACCGCTTCATCAAGCTGCTGTGTTTTTATAAGCAACATCGCAATTGTAGGTGCCCCACCCATTGCAAATAAAAACGAATAGAAAATAGTGCTGCCGATATTGTTCTGCATCCTGCATGTCTCAATATTTATGAATTTTTGTATTGTAGCAATTGTTTAAAATTTGCATAGCAATACAACTTGCAACTTTAGTCGGTTATTTTACTTAGCTATAAAAAAAGCCCTGCATAATACAGGGCTTTTCGATCAATTTAATGCAATAAATTAAGCATCAAATGGATGACGAAGTACGATAGTTTCGTCACGATCTGGACCAGTAGAAACGATGTCGATTGGACATTCGATTAACTGCTCAATACGTTTAATGTAGTTGATTGCAGCTTCTGGCAATTGGTCTAAAGATTTAGCACCAAAAGTAGATTCTGTCCAACCCGGCATTGTTTCGTAAATTGGTTTTAAAGTTTCAAATGCAAGCGCATCAGAAGAACCTACACAACCAGAGTCAGCAGCTTCATAACCTACACAGATTTTAATCTCTTTTAAGCCATCTAGAACGTCTAGCTTAGTTAAGCAAATACCTGAAAGTGAGTTTACTTCTACAGAACGACGTAGAATTTCTGCATCGAACCAACCACAACGGCGTTGACGACCAGTAGAAGCACCAAACTCAGAACCTACAGTACCAAGGTGTTTACCAATTGCATCACCAACATCGTTAGCAGCATCGTAAACCAATTCTGTTGGGAATGGACCTGCACCTACACGAGTTGTGTACGCTTTAGTAATACCCAATACATAGTCAAGGTGCAATGGACCAAGACCTGAACCAGAGCTTACGCCACCAGCAGTTGTATTTGAAGAAGTTACATACGGATATGTACCGTGGTCAACATCAAGAAGTGAGCCTTGAGCACCTTCAAACATGATGTTGTCGCCCGCTTTACGGTACTTATGAAGTTCACCTGTTACATCAATCACTAATGGTGCAACAACTTCACGCCACTCATCGCAAAGCGCAAGTACGTCTTCTAATTTAACTGCTTCTACACCGTAGAATTGAGTTAATTGGAAGTTATGGTATTCAAGAAGCTCTTCTAATTGAGCTTTAAGATGATCACCACCACGAACTAAGTCAGCAACACGTACTGCACGGCGCGCAACTTTATCTTCGTAAGCTGGACCAATACCACGACCTGTAGTACCAATTTTCGCATTACCACGTTTTTTCTCACGCGCTTGGTCAAGTGCAATGTGGTTAGGCAAAATTAAAGGACAGTTTGGAGAAATACGTAGACGTTCTTTAACAGGTACGCCTTCCTGCTCTAAAATAGCCATCTCTTTAATAAGCGCTTCAGGTGAAAGTACAACACCATTACCAATTAAGCACAGTACGTTTTCACGTAAAATACCAGATGGAATGAGGTGTAATACAGTTTTCTTACCACCAACCACGAGAGTATGACCCGCATTATGTCCGCCTTGATAACGTACAACCGCAGTCGCTTGATCTGTGAGCAGGTCGACGATTTTACCTTTACCTTCGTCGCCCCATTGGGTACCAAGTACCACAACATTCTTGCCCATAATAGCCTCATTACATCATGCTGTTAAAATTGAGAACAAAACCGAATGACATGAACATTCAGTTCTGCGATTAAATTTTTTCGATTTTCCACTCACCCGCAGTATTCACCATTTGGTGAGTTGCATACGGAACAGAGTTTAAATCATCGTTACCTAACAATTGAATTACACTTAAGCCTTGTGCGCGTGCATTTTCAATTGCTGTAAGCAAATCTTTATTTGTACCTTTTGGCGCTACAACTTTTTCAATTTTCTTGAATTGACCTGCACACAGTGCATATAAGTCACAAGAGAATCCTGTTGCTGGACGCGCACGACCAAAGTGTTCGCCAATACCATCGTATCGACCACCTTGTGCTACAGGTGCGGCACGATTTGGTGCATACACTGCATACATTAAACCAGTGTGATAATGATATGAACGTAGTTCAACAACATCTATACCAATATCTAAATTTGGCCAGCGTGCCTGAATTTCAGACTTCGTTGTAAGCAATGCATCAAATGCTTGCTTAAATGCTTCATCTGCAAGAAGTTCTGCACTTAAGTTTGCTTGCAATGCATCTAGATCACTTGAGAAACGACCTAATGTATAGAAGTCTGTACCAAACTTAATGTCTTGCGTAAATTCTGCAAGCTCTGGCAATGCTTTACGCTGATATAAATCAGACAATTGATTTTCTGTTGATTTACTTAATCCTGCATGTTTTACCAAACTACGGAATAAGCCAACATGACCAATATCTAAATGAATACCACGGTCAAAACCAGCCGTTTTAAGCAAGTTCAGCATCACATCGATCATTTCAACGTCTGCATCGATACTATCTGAACCAAAAAGCTCTGCACCCAATTGTAGTGGTGCGCGTGTGGTATTAAACCCTTGTGGTTTAGTGTGTAAAACTGTTCCTGCGTAGCAGTAACGAGCAATACCTTGCACTTGATGTACATGCGCATCAATACGAGCCACTTGTGGTGTCATATCGGCACGCACACCAAGTAAACGACCAGATAGCTGATCGATCACTTTAAAAGTGGCTAAGTCTAAATCTTGATTCGATTCTGAAAGAGAAGATAGAGATTCTATGTATTCGATGAAAGGCGTGTACACCAATTGATATCCTCGAGATGCGAGGAAATCCAATGCGTCACGGCGCAAAGTTTCAATGACTTGCGCTTGCTCTGGTAATACATCAGCTACACCATCAGGTAATAACCATGTCTCTGAAATGGGCATGTTGCAAACCTAAATACTTGTAAGCGCGGAACGAATCCGCATAAAAAAATCGGGAACACACCCGATTTCTCTAAGTCTAGCACGTTAGTTTTAGCTGTGCATCGACTTTTTTAATTTTCAGCAGGAATAATTTCTATTTTAAACAAATCATAAAATTATTTAAGTTAAGCCTATATTTCAAATCAAGTTTAAGACAGTTTCAAAACTATTTAAAAATGTAAAATACCTGCTTTAAGCGCTGCTAAAAACACTTGTTTTTTCATCTTAGTAGTTACTAATTTTATACACCATCTATTTATTTCAACTTTGTGTAAAAGATTCACACAAATCTAATAAACGATTTGCATAGCCCCACTCGTTGTCATACCAAGCAAAAACCTTCGCTTGCTTACCCACCACCATTGTTTGGGTTAAATCGACAATTAATGAATATGGTGAATGATTAAAATCACTTGAAACCAAAGCTTCATCTGTGACTTGCATAATTTCTGCATAATCATAGCGTGCCGCATGTACCAAAGCATCATTCACCATTTGTGAATTAATGTCTGTTTGCGAAATAAACGTTAAATCGATGGCTGCAACATTAATCGTAGGTACACGAATAGAATAACCATCTATTCGATTTTCCATTTTAGGCATTACACGTTTAAGCGCACCCAAAGCTGAAGATGTTGTTGGAATAATATTTTGCCCCGAAGCACGCGCACGTCGCAAATCGCGATGCGCATGATCTAACACAGACTGATCTGCTGTTACGGCATGAATTTCAGTCATGAGTGCGGTATCTATACCAAAAACATCATCCAAAATTTTAACTAAAGGCACTAAAGCCTGCGTAGTACAAGAAACGCCTGAAATAATTTGGTCAGATGCTTTAACTTCATGATGATTTACACCATACACAATTGCAGCATCTACAGTATCAAATGGTGCAGCGCCAATAATCACACGCTTTGCCCCTGCTGTAAGATGCTTAGTTGCAGCTTGGCGAGAACGGAATAATCCTGTGCATTCTAAAACAACATCTATATTTAGTTTTTCCCAAGGCAATTGTTCTGGGTCTTCGCAATTATGTACCTGAACATTTAACTTCGCATTGCCTGCGGAAATTTGTAAATACGCTTGTTGATCGATATAACACAGCTCAACATTCCCCTGAAAACGACCATGAGTTGTATCGTACTTAAATAAGTGAATAAGGGTTTCTACATCTGCAACATCATTAATTGCAACAATTTCAAATGCAAAATCTTTAGGATTTTCAAACCATGCACGCAATACATTGCGTCCAATTCGACCAAATCCATTTATCGCCACTTGTTGCATGAAAAGACCCTTTACTTCATGTGAAATATTATCACTACTTCTATTATGTTAATAGATTTCGGCACATTACAGATATAAATTCTAAGTTTATTACAAGTCAGTAAAATTGATTTATAAAAAATTAAACTTTCATGCAATATAACGTAGCGAAATAACGAGAATTTTATACATTTAAAGCGTTTTCTTCATTCTTGTCTTTATCAATTTTCACAAACCTTGTATAAAACTAAGCTTTAAATAGAAATGTCACCAAAAGACCTTAAAATCATTGGTGAGACGTATATTTTCCGTTATAATTTGGCGTTTTAAAATTTTAAGCCCGCGTGTACTGTGGTGAATCATTTTTAGATGAATTTATGCAGTTACACATTAGCCAATACAAAATCTATGGAGTGACTTGGTTGTGAGTACTCGTTTTATGACATCAGCTGAAATTCGTGAAGCATTTTTGCGTTACTTTGAATCGCAAGGGCATACACGTGTCGCGTCGAGTTCACTAGTACCCGCCAACGACCCGACTTTATTATTCACAAATGCAGGTATGAACCAGTTTAAAGACTGTTTCCTTGGTTTGGAAAAACGTGATTATGTTCGCGCAACATCTTCACAAAAATGTGTACGTGCAGGCGGTAAACACAACGACTTAGATAACGTTGGTTATACAGCACGCCACCATACTTTCTTTGAAATGTTAGGTAACTTCTCGTTTGGCGATTATTTCAAACGCGATGCAATTAAATTCGCTTGGGATTTCTTAACTTCTGAGCAATGGTTAGCTCTTCCAAAAGACAAATTATATGCCACTGTTTACCACACAGATGACGAAGCTTTTGATATCTGGAACAAAGAAATTGGGCTAGATGCTTCTCGCATTATCCGTATTGGTGATAACAAAGGCGAAAAATACGCATCAGATAACTTCTGGGCAATGGGCGATACTGGTCCTTGTGGTCCTTGTTCTGAAATTTTCTTTGACCATGGCGATCATATTTGGGGTGGCTTACCAGGCACGCCTGAAGAAGATGGCGACCGTTTCATTGAAATTTGGAACAACGTATTCATGCAGTTTAACCGTACTGCTGATGGCGTATTACACCCTCTTCCAGCTCCATCTGTAGATACAGGTATGGGCTTAGAACGTATTTCTGCAGTTTTACAACACGTAAACTCGAACTACGAAATTGATCTATTCCAAAACTTACTTAAAGATGCTGCGCAAATCATTGGTTTAGATACTTCTGAACTTGAAGCAAAAGCACAAGCAGAAAATAAACCTGTTGAATACCCTGCTTCTCTTAAAGTTGTTGCTGACCATGCACGTTCATGCTGCTTCTTAATTGCAGATGGCGTAAACCCTTCTAACGAAGGTCGTGGTTATGTACTGCGTCGTATTATTCGTCGTGCAGTTCGTCATGGTAATAAACTTGGCGCTACAGGTTCATTCTTCCACAAAATGCTTCAACCATTAATTAATGTAATGGGCGCTGCATATCCTGAACTTGAAGCTCAAAAAACACGTATTGAAGCTCAACTTCTAAAAGAAGAAGAACAATTCGCTAAAACTTTAGAGCAAGGTTTGAAATTGCTTGAAGGCGAACTTGCGAATCTTAAAGGCAATGTTATTCCTGGCGAAACAGTATTTAAACTTTACGATACTTACGGTTTCCCAACAGACTTAACTGCCGATATTGCACGTGAACGTGATTTAACAATTGATGAAGCTGGTTTCGAAGTTGAAATGGCAGCTCAACGTCAACGCGCACGTGATGCTGGTAAATTCGCTATCGATTACAACTCAATTGTAAATGTAGAAGGCGAAACTCAATTTGATGGCTACGATGCAACTCAAGGTCAAGGTCAAATTGTTGCTATCTACAAAGATGGCGAACAAGTTAATGAAGTTTTCGAAGGCGACGAAGCGCTTATCGTATTAAACCAAACTCCTTTCTATGCTGAAAGCGGTGGTCAAATTGGTGATACAGGTATCTTCAAAAACGAAACAGGTATTTTTGAAGTTCAAGACACGAAAAAATCTGGTGGTGCATTTGTACACCAAGGTATCGTGACAATGGGCAACTTAAAAGCTGCTCAATCTGTAGAAGCAATTGTAAAAGCAGATTTACGTGATGCAACTGCACGCAACCACTCTGCAACTCACTTGTTACATTCTGCACTGCGTCAAGTATTGGGTGCTCATGTTCAACAAAAAGGTTCATTGGTGGCAAGCGAACTTTTACGTTTCGACTTTGCAAATGATCAACCTGTTACTTTTGAACAACTTCAAGAAATTGAACGTATTGTTAACCGCGAAGTGATTGCCAACACTGCTGTAACAACTGAACTTTTAAACATTGATGCTGCGAAAGAAAAAGGCGCAATGATGTTGTTCGGTGAAAAATATGGTGATGAAGTTCGCGTACTTTCTATGGGTTCTGTTAGCGAAGATAAGAACTTCTCTATCGAACTTTGTGGTGGTATTCACGTAAAACGTACAGGTGATATTGGTTTATTCAAAATCGCTTCTGAAGGTGGTGTTGCTGCGGGTGTTCGTCGTATTGAAGCAATTACGGGCACAAAAGCAATTGAAGCAACTCAAAAAACTGATCGTGATATTCAATCAATTAATGATTTGTTGAAAGCTCAGAAAGATCAAACTTTAGAAAAAGTTGAAAGCCTTGCTTCTACTGCATCTAGCTTGCAGAAACAAATCGAGCAATTGAATCAAAAACTTGCAAACTTCCAAGCAACTGAACTTTTAAGCCAAGTTCAAACCATTGCTGGTCGTTCGACATTAATCACAACTGTTCAAAATACAGATGCGAAATCACTTCGCAACTTACACGACGGTGTGAAATCTAAATTAGACAATGCAGTAATTGTAATTGCGGGTGTAGATGGCGACAAAGTTAGCCTAATTTCATCTGTTGCAAAAGAATTTACTGCGTCTATTAAAGCGGGTGACATCATCAAATACTTAGGTCAAGAACTAGGTGGTAAAGGTGGTGGTAAACCTGACTTGGCACAAGGTGGCGCGCCACTTAACGAGAAGTTAGAACCTGTAATGGCAAGCTTAGTTGCTTGGCTTGAAGCAAAATAACTTCACCTTTTGTGTAACTGACTCTGATAGGTAATTCAGAGTCATGGCTTTTATGGAACAACTATGGCATTAATCGTTCAAAAATATGGCGGTACCTCTATGGGTACTCCCGAGCGCATTTTAAATGTTGCTCGTCGTGTGAAGCGTTGGCACGATCATGGTCACAAAATTGTGGTTGTGGTTTCTGCAATGAGTGGCGAAACCAATCGTCTGCTTGCTTTAGCGAAGGCCATTACCGAAACCCCTGACCCACGTGAATTAGACCAAATGGTGTCTACAGGTGAACAGGTAACGATTTCCATGTTAGCGATGGCACTGAATACAATTGGTGTAAAAGCAACATCACTTACTGGTCGCCAAGTCGGTATTAAAACTGACAGCTCATATACCAAAGCTCGTATTGAAGCAATTGATACAGATGTAATGACAAGCTACTTAGACGCAGGTCAAGTGATTGTTGTTGCTGGTTTCCAAGGTTTTGATTCAAACGGCAATACAACAACTTTAGGTCGTGGTGGTTCAGATACTTCTGGTGTAGCACTTGCTGCTGCGCTTAAAGCAGATGAATGCCAAATTTACACAGATGTTGATGGTGTTTACACCACAGATCCACGTGTAGCACCAAAAGCTAAAAAAGTAGATCGTATCTCTTTTGAAGAAATGCTTGAAATGGCATCTCTTGGCTCTAAAGTTCTTCAAATTCGTTCAGTAGAATTTGCAGGCAAATACCAAGTGCCTTTACGCGTATTATCTAGTTTTGATAATGACGATGATGGCGCATTCGACGAAGACTTTAAACAAAATGTCGGAACACTAATCACGACTGAAGCGGAAGACAACATGGAACAACCAATTATCTCAGGTATCGCGTTTAACCGTGACGAAGCAAAATTAACTATTCTTGGTGTACCAGATTTACCAGGTATTGCTTCAAACATTCTTTCGCCTATTGGTGAAGCAAATGTTGAAGTCGACATGATCATACAAAATGTCGAAGAAGACGGTACAACTGACTTCACGTTTACTGTTAACCGTGGTGAATTAGCAAAAGCGAAATCAATTCTTGAAGCAACAGCAAAAGAAATTGGTGCACGTGAAGTTGCTACACGTTCAGACATCGTAAAAGTATCAATCGTAGGTGTTGGCATGCGTTCTCATGCTGGTGTTGCAAGCACAATGTTTACAGCACTTGCAAAAGAAGGCATTAATATTCTAATGATCTCTACGTCTGAAATTAAAATTTCAGTCATTATTGATGAGAAATATTTAGAACTTGCTGTACGTGCACTTCATACTGCATTTAACCTAGATCGTGAAAGCGGTGAGTCAAGCGTTCGTGCTTAATCAATTGGTATATTTAACCAAATTGTAAAATTTTATATATAGAACCGATAGAGCCCCTAGTATTTATATTAGAGGCTCTGTTATATTTAACTACAACTTAATATTTAATTTATTTTGCTTTGATGTCATATCAAAGTTTAATATGGAATATCTGTTAGAATTTAACAAGTTTTAGGGTTGTGTAATTTCCTATTTTTAACATTTGCACGTTTAGCATATTGCAAGGAGATAAACATGCTGATTCTTACCCGACGTGTCGGTGAAACATTAATGATTGGGGATCAAGTCAGTGTTACTGTTCTTGGTGTTAAGGGCAATCAAGTCCGTATCGGTGTAAATGCTCCCAAAGAAGTTTCTGTTCATCGTGAAGAGATTTATCAACGCATTCAACATGAACGTGCTATGCATGAACATCTTCAACACATCGATCAAGATTATCAACCTTCTATCGAAGAAGAAAACAACCAACAAAATAATTTTAATCGCTAAGATAATTTAATTTTGTGAGTATAAAGCGGCTACATTGCCGCTTTAAATTTGCCTAAATTTTGTATCAGTTTAGTGATTATTCATCGCTTCCAATACTTTTCGAACTGGACCAAAACTTCTACGGTGTTCATCAATAACACCATGTTGTGCAATAGCTTCAAAATGCGCTTTCGTTGGATACCCTTTGTGTTTAGCAAAACCATATTGCGGATATTTCTGGTCTAGCTCTACCATGTCATGATCACGAGTTACTTTTGCCAGAATACTAGCAGCCGAAATTTCAGCATGAAGTGCATCTCCACCAACAACAGCTTCGCAGCTCATAAGTAAACCTTTGGGTTCTTTATTTCCATCAACCAAAACATGATCTGGCTGAATATGAAGCTTTTCAACTGCTCTACGCATTGCCAATAAAGATGCTTGTAAAATATTTAATTCATCAATTTCTTTAGCACTCGATTCTGCAATTGCCCATGCCAATGCTTTTTCTTGAATCTCAACAAATAACATTTCACGTTTTTTTTCTGTTAATTTTTTAGAATCATTTAACCCTTCAATCGGATTATTTGGGTCTAAAATAACAGCCGCTGCAACCACTGAACCAACTAATGGCCCGCGCCCTGCTTCATCTGTTCCTGCAATTATTTTCATACATTTATAACCTTAAAAAAATAGGCTGAACAAGTCAGCCTAATTCATAACAAAATTTTAATTATTTTACAGATTCAGCAACACAAGCATTTATTGTTTTCGTTACTGCATTTGAAACAATTGTCGTACGTGCAGCAGGATCTAATGCAGCTGTTGCTAAATCTACAGCCGTTACACTTTGTGGTGCTTTTTCACTTACACAACCACAAATTTCAGTTTCAATGCTTTGCTTTTTCTCAGCAGTCATTAATGTAGTTGCTGTTTTCCAAGCTTGAATATTATTTAACTCAGTTGTACATTTTGCATTTACTGCAATTTTAAGCGCAGCTGCACCTAATTGTTGAGTTGTAGATGCTGCACCTGTAGTTGTTGTATCTGTTGTTGCACATGCAGATAAAATAAGTGCAAGTGGCGCAATTACAGCAATTAGCTTTTTCACAATATTGTCCTTTTTATACAAAATAAATGTCGCTCTATTTTGCCGAATTTAGTCCAAATTAGAAATGTTTAAATCATTAAAATGACCTATCTGGGTAAATTCCCAACAAACTATATCGTTCCATATTTTCAACAATGTGTTGCAAATAGATTATTCACGAATTTCTTCTAGTGCTTTAATATAATGATGCTTATAAAATAGACTCAATTTACATGAAAAATCGTTCACAATATTACACGCGAACAGCCCAAATACTGCATTGGTTAATGGCTATTATTTTTATTGCCGCATGGATTATTGGCTTCTACAGTGGTAATTTTTTAAGCTATGATGTTGATGGTAGCTTTAAAGGTACTGTCATTACATTACATAAAAATATTGCTACGGTTATTATCTTCTTAGTTGTTGTACGTATTTTCTGGCGTTATACGCACCCTGCGCCTGAACTACCAAATACCATGTCTCCCACTATGAAGCGCCTGGCTCATTTTGGACATTTAGCGCTGTATTTTATGCTACTTGCTTTACCAATTACTGGTTGCTTATTTAGTTGGAGCGCTGGGCATCCTGCACCTGTATTGTACTTATTTAATTTACCAACTTTAATTTCAGAAAACCCTGAAATTACAGCGATTGTTAAACCTTTGCGTATTTATATATCTTGGGCAGCGGGTATATTACTTGCAGGCCATATTCTTGCGGCATTAAAACATCACTTTATAGATAAAGATACTGTTTTAGTTAGCATGACAAAACAACCTAAATAGATTTCTTTACAATGATTTAGCCCAATAAAAAGCCACTTTAAAGTGGCTTTTTATACAATTATCTTTCATTCAGTGCTTTTACAACACAACCTCGTACACTGTTAGTTATTGCTTTAGATACCAATTCGTTCTTTGCTTGCTCATCAAGCAATGCATGAATGAGTTCTTTTACAGCTACATCATCTGTTGCATGCTCTGAAACACAACCACAAACTTGAGATAAACTTTTTTGCTGTTCATCTTCTGTCATAAAAATAGATGCTGTTTTCCAAACTTTTGTTGCTTGTAATTCAGTTTTACATTGATATTCAATAACAGGCTTAAGCGCTGTTTTCGTGATGATTGTAGGATGTGCTATCGCCAAATAGACAATCACAGCAATAAATACAAATAAGATCAACACGATAAATTTAAATATTTTTTTCATAGCATTTTCTTTAATCTAAAAAAAGCAGTGAATATTCACTGCTTTATAATATGTCAGAAATTTAAGCCATTGCTTGAATTTGTTCAGACCATTTTTGCTTTTCATCATCTGAAATAAAAGACGCTTCAAATGAATTAATTGCCAATTGCTTAAGCTCATCTTTTGTTAAATCTAAGGCTTCAGTAATTGCAATAAAGTTATCATTCATATAGCCACCAAAATATGATGGATCATCTGAATTTACAGTAACATGCACGCCTTTTTGCAATAAACGACGAATATTATGTTTCGCCATATCATCTACAACGCAAAGCTTTAAATTACTTAATGGACAAACCGTTAAAGGCATTTTCTCTGCAATTAAACGTGCCATAAGTGTTTCGTCTTCTTCAGAACGAACACCGTGGTCAATTCGATTTACTTTTAATAAATCTAAAGCTTCCCATACATATTCTGCTGGGCCTTCTTCACCTGCATGTGCCACTACTAAAAAGCCTGCTTCACGCGCTTTAGCAAATACACGTTCAAACTTAGATGGTGGGTGTCCAACTTCACTCGAATCTAAGCCAACACCAATAATTTGATCTTTATAAGGTAATGCTTGTTCAAGTGTTTCAAATGCAGCTTCTTCGCTTAAATGGCGTAAGAAACACATGATTAAATGAGATGAAATTCCAAATTTTTCTTTTGCATCATCACAAGCGCGTTGTAAACCATTTATGACTGTTGAAAATGCAATTCCACGATCTGTATGTGTTTGCGGATCGAAGAACATTTCTGTATGCACAACTTTATCTTCTGCACATTTTTCAAAATATGCCCAAGCTAAATCATAAAAATCTTGTTCATGAATAAGTACATTTGCGCCCGCATAGTAAATATCTAAGAACGATTGTAAGTTGTGAAAATTGTACGCCTGTTTTACTTCTTCTACAGATTTATAAGGAATTTCCACCTCATTACGCTGCGCAATTGCAAACATAAGTTCTGGTTCAAATGTCCCTTCAATATGTACGTGCAACTCAGCTTTTGGCAATGCACGGATAAAATCTAATTGATTCATTTATATCCTCGAAAATAAAAAAGGGTGTAAACAAAGTTTACACCCTTTGCTTTACTTGGTGTAATTAGCCACCAAACAATGCAAATTTTAATACCCAAAGCGCAGCAACAATCCAAACCATATAAGGTACAGTTTTAGCTTTACCTGTAAATAGTTTAATTAATGCGTAGCTAATAAAGCCCATTGCAATACCATCTGCAATTGAATATGAAAATGGCATGAAAATAATGGTTAAAAATGCTGGAACTGCTTCTGTGATGTCTTCCCAATCAATATTGGTAATACCTTGAATCATCAACACACCAACAAATAATAATGCCGGAGCAGTTGCAAAACCTGGTACAGATTGAGCCAATGGTGCTAAGAATAAACACAGAATAAATAAAATACCCACAACAACAGCAGTTAAGCCTGTACGACCACCTGCTGCAACACCTGCTGAAGATTCAATATAAGGCGTAGTTGAAGATGTACCCAACGCAGCGCCCGCAACAATTGCAGATGAATCGGCAAATAAAGCTTTTTTCAAGCGTGGTAATTTACCATCTTTCAGTAAACCTGCGCGGTGTGAAACACCAACTAATGTACCTGTTGAGTCAAATAAATCGACCAAGAAAAATACAAAAATAACGCCAATTAAACTTGCAGTAAATAAACCTTCAAAGTTCATCTGCATAAGCGTTGGTGCTAAAGAAGGAATTTCACCAACAACGCCTTTAAACTCGTTGTAGCCCAAAACTGTTGCTATACCTGTAATTGCCAAAATACTAATGACAATTGCACCACGAACTTTAAAATGGTGCATAACAACAATTAAAAGGAAACCTAAAAGTGCAAGTAATACAGATGGCTGTTTTAAATCACCTAAACCTACTAGCGTTGCAGGATTATCTACAATAATACCGGCATTTTTTAGTGCAACTAATGCAAGGAATAAACCAATACCACCACCAATAGCAAACTTCAGAGACATTGGAATTGCATTCACAATGGCTTCACGAATTTTGAACATACTAATAGCAATAAAAACAATACCCGATACAAAAACTGCTGCTAAAGCCGTTTGCCAAGGCACGCCCATACCCAAACAAACTGAATAGGTAAAGTAAGCGTTAAGCCCCATACCAGGTGCAAGAGCGATAGGATAATTTGCAATTATGCCCATTACTACGCAGCCAATTGCAGCTGCAAGACATGTTGCAACAAAGACAGCCCCATGATCCATCCCTGTTGCGGATAAAATCATTGGATTGACAATAATGATATAACTCATTGCTAAGAATGTCGTTATACCTGCTAGAACTTCTGTACGAAAAGTCGTTTTGTTTTCGCTGAGCTTAAACAAGCGCTCTAGCACACTCACTGAAGACGGATTAGGAGTCGTCATGACCTAGCCCCTGTTAATAAACTTAATGCCAAGATTTTTTAAATATACTAAAAAGGTATATTCCTAAAAAACTTGTTGCAATGGTTATGCCAAATTTAAAAAATGAGGTCTTCAATTAATTTGGCAACAAAAATAACCAAATGAATCTATTAAATAAGTAAACAAAAAAGCTGCATAAATAATATGCAGCCCTGTCTATTTACTTGAAATTAAATATATAATTTAAAAAAATATTTAATTAAACCTTCCAATTTTGTAATTATATCACATTGATTTTTTAAAGTTTCTAAATTTTTCATTTTCAAGCATTGTTTAGTTAAGAAAAATTTAAATCTATTTGTTACTCAAACTATCAGTATAAAAACTATTTATTTTTAGGTGCATAATAATTTTTATTTTGCTCTGTTTCACCCATTGAACTTCTAGCATCCTCTATAAGCAATTTTAATTCTTTATGCTGCTTTTCTTTCATATCTTGATGGACAATAAATCCAAGTATTAGAACAACAATAAAAGTTACTCCCGCAATCATTTTGAACACTTTAAGCCTCAATAAATTTAGTTTTTTTTATTTAAATATTTAGCAAATATTAACACTATATCTTTTAATTAAGTCACTAACTCGCTTTTTTATGTATTTTTAAGCATAAGGAAAAAATTATACCAACCTTTTGAAGGTATATAAATATTTCAAATAAAACAATTGGATATATTTAAATAAACACCTCAACACCTCAACACCTAAGTGTATTTAGTAAATTATTATTTTAAAAGATAAATACCAATAAAACAGTGAAATAAAAAAGCCGATGTAATAACATCGGCTTTTCCTAAATCACCTATTTAAATAAGTGACATAGTTATCAATACTTAAACAGAAGCAAGTACTGCATTTAATGTTGCGCTTGGACGCATAACAGCATTTACTTTTTCTTGATCTACAGCATAGTAACCACCGATATCAGCAGCTTTACCTTGAACAGCAGCTAACTCAGCAACGATTTTATCTTCGTTTTCAGCAAGTGCTTTTGCTAATGGAGCAAACTGTGCTTTCAGCTCAGCATTTTCGTCTTGCTCAACAAGCGCTTCAGCCCAGAATTTAGCAAGGTAGAAATGGCTACCACGGTTATCAAGCTCACCCGTACGACGTGATGGAGACTTGTCGTTATCAAGTAATTTACCAGTTGCTTGGTCTAAAGTTTTAGCAAGCAATTTAATGCTTGGATTATTTTCTTTAATACCCATTTCTTCAAGTGACACAGCTAGAGCCATGAACTCACCTAAAGAATCCCAACGTAAATGGTTTTCTTCTACAAGTTGTTGTACGTGCTTAGGTGCCGAACCGCCTGCGCCAGTTTCGTACATACCACCACCAGCCATTAAAGGCACGATAGAAAGCATTTTCGCAGAAGTACCCAATTCCATAATTGGGAACAAATCTGTTAAGTAGTCACGTAAAATGTTACCAGTAACAGAAATTGTGTCTAGACCACGCGCAACACGCTCAAGTGTGTAACGCATTGCACGTACTTGAGACATAATTTGGATGTCTAAACCGTCAGTGTCATGATCTTTCAAGTATTTTTCAACTTTCTTGATCAATTCATTTTCGTGTGGACGGTACGGGTCAAGCCAGAAGATTGCCGGCATGCCAGAGTTACGCGCGCGTGTTACCGCAAGTTTCACCCAGTCACGGATCGGTGCGTCTTTCACCTGACACATACGCCAGATATCGCCTTCTTCCACATTTTGTGACATCAACACTTCGCCAGTTTCAAGATCAACGATGTTCGCAACACCATCTTCTGAAATTTCGAAAGTTTTGTCATGTGAACCGTATTCTTCAGCTTTTTGCGCCATCAAACCAACGTTAGGTACAGTACCCATAGTTTTTGGATCGAAGTTGCCATTCCACTTGCAGAAATTGATCATTTCTTGGTAAATACGAGCGAATGTAGATTCAGGCATTACAGCTTTACAGTCGTAAGGTTTGCCATCAGCACCCCACATTTTACCACCACCACGGATCATTGCAGGCATAGAAGCATCTACAATTACGTCGTTTGGTGAATGGAAGTTTGTGATACCTTTTGCAGAATCAACCATTGCTAAAGCAGGACGGTGTTCTTGGCAAGCGTGTAAATCTGCAATGATTTCTTCACGTACAGATGTCGGTAAAGATTCGATCTTTTCATAAAGACCAGCCATACCGTTATTTACGTTTACGCCTAGCTCTTCGAATAATTTACCGTGCTTTTCAAAAGCTTCTTTGTAGTAAATTTTCACACAGTGACCGAATACGATCGGGTGTGAAACTTTCATCATTGTTGCTTTAACGTGTAAAGAGAACAAAATGCCCGCTTCACGACAATCTTCAAGTTCTTTTTCATAGAAATCGCAAAGCGCTTTCTTGCTCATGAACATTGAATCGATAATTTCACCGTCTTTAAGCGCAACTTTTGGCTTGAGAACAATTGTTTGACCAGACTTAGTCACTAATTCCATTTTCACGTCACGAGCGCGGTCTAAAGTCATAGACTTTTCACCGTGATAGAAGTCACCTTCGCTCATATGTGAAACGTGAGTTTGTGACCACTGCTTCCACTCGCTCATAGAGTGTGGATGTTTTTTAACGTAGTTTTTAACTGCAGCAGGTGCACGACGGTCAGAGTTACCTTCACGTAAAACTGGATTTACAGCAGAACCTAAACATTTGCTATAACGAGCTTTAATCGCTTTTTCTTCTTCAGTTGTAGGATTTTCTGGGTAATCAGGAATCGCATAACCTTTAGATTGAAGCTCTTTAATACATGCTGTTAATTGGCCAACAGACGCACTAATGTTAGGAAGCTTGATAATATTCGTATCTGGATCTTGAGTAAGACGACCCAACTCTGCAAGAGTATCAGGAACTTTTTGTTCGTCTTTTAAATAATCTGCAAATTCTGCGAGTACACGTACAGCTACAGAAATGTCACTTTTAACAATTTCTACGCCAGCTGGCTTAGTAAAGGTCTCAATGATCGGCAGTAGTGAGTAAGTTGCCAATAATGGCGCCTCGTCGGTCAGTGTATAAATGATTTTTGACTTTCCACCAGCCATATATAGCCCCTTGCGATAGATTAAGTTTTTTAGAACTGAGCTTTTGACTCAGTTTCTGCGAACCGGTTTGCTTGAATAAAACATAAAGAGTATCGATGCTCAAAGCTTATCCCTCAATGAAATATCATTTCATATTGTGATGTCGCTTAACATTTGTTCACACCTATACTATTTTCTTGTGCCACTATTCTACTTGATATTTGCTGTTTTTCGAAGTGCAAAATGTTAGGTATTCTCAAATGTGATGACACTATAATTCAATTTATTTTTCAAATAAGTCATTAATTAAATTAAGAATATAATAAAATAACCTATAAAACACATATCTAAATTAGTACACAATATGAACAATTCAAACACCATTTTTTATAATCCTAAAGTCAATATAGACTAAAGTTATTGAATTACTTTCATAGCAAACACCATTCACCAACTAAATGACAGTATAAACTTTAAACATATTTGTATTTTAATAGAAAAAATGTCTTAAATTGACTGCTTTTTTATGATTAAAAGCATCTGCTTTTGTCGTAATTTTTAATCATTTATTGGGAATTTATAATAGGATTATTGAAGATTCATTACCTCAATAATTAATCTAACTTCCTTTAATTATAAAAACTTTACCATGAACGATTTACTTTAGTTCAAACAATAAAAAAAGGTTTTAAGCTGTTTTTGCTTAAAACCTTTTTCTATTTCTATCTCTAAATTTTGGTAGGTATATCCAGACTCGAACTGGAGACCTCTACGATGTCAACGTAGCGCTCTAACCAACTGAGCTATACACCTAAATTGGCTGAAATCATAGTCATTTAAAAATTTTAAGACAAGCCTTTTTTATATTGAGCCAACATAGCAGAACAACTATTAATCAATTTTAATAGTATTTGAATATCTTTTTCATCTTTATTAGCGCCATAAACATACTTTTGATATGAATTTATAAGCTCACAAATCAAAGCTTGTTCATGTTCATTTAGCTCTAAGGCTGAAGAAACGCAAATCAGCCAACTCGCGACAGATTCATAAGGCTTTTTCTGAAGATGAATAGGTAACTGTTTCGACAATCGATTTAAAGTCAATTGCACCTTATCTCTACATTTAAAAGTTAAATAATATATCCAAGAAAAATATGCGCTAACAATCAATAAAATGCCAAAAATTAAAACTAAAATTGCAGTATAAGTATTACTAAAACCTAAACGATCAAACCACTTTTTCTGGCTTTGAACATCATAACCAACAACTTTACTTTGCCATTGATAAGTTAAGTAATCACTCCAAATTCGAGCTTTATTTAAAAAATTGAATTGCTGATATTTCCAGCTGGTATGACTACCACCAAAAACTTGCTGATTATTCGCAATCAAATTCTGCATGCCACGATCTACACGTTCAGGTGCGATTATTGCGGTAGGATCATAACGAATCCATTCCTGACCGATAAGCACCTCCGTCCATGCATGTGCATCTAATTGACGAACCTCCCAACTTTCACTATCTGGTGCCAACTGCCCACCTTGATACCCAACAACGATACGAGCAGGAATACCCACGTAACGCATAAGCATGACAAAGCTAGAAGCATAATGTTCACAAAAACCCTGTTTAGATTTAAATAAAAACTCATCAATTCTATTTTGTCCTAATAAACCAGGACTTAATGTATAAGTAAAATTATTTTCTTTAAACCATTTAAGTAAATTTTGAATATACAGCTCAGGATTTCTATTACTTTTCACAAATAAATTTTGCGCAAATTGCTGTGCTTGCAAGTCAAATTGAGTTGGAGCTCGAGTATTACTACTTTGAACCCAATTAGGCACAACATTAACATTTAAATTAAATTGGGCTTTGCCAATCCATTGCATTTTTACAGGTTGAATTCGTCCATTTGGTCGAATTGGAACAACACTCCAATCTGTTCTTAATACATATTTTTCTTGAATAGGAACAGATTTTTCTAAAGACATCACCCATTTTGTTCGAACATCAGCTGCTAAATATTCATACTCAAAATTTTGACTACTTTTTTCAAAATGAGCGTTCAGTGATGGTTGCTGATTAGCAAAATTACTTGTCCATTGTTGCCCATCATATTGATCAAGAACCAGTCCTCTCCAATATAAATCAGACTGATTAGGCAATTTTTTCATATCGCCAATTATTCGAAAAGCCAATTCAGAAGATTGCGATAGCTCAGCAATGTCCCCTGGAGACATTGTCTCACTAATTCCTGTTATACCTTTATTTTGGTCTGGAATTGGAATGTGCCAAAGCGGCGGTAATCTTGGAAAAAACAAAAAGAGTAAAATAAAAAATGGGAGTGCAAAAACAATAAACTTTCCAACATGCCGTGCATCCTGAAATATACTTATTTTAGATATTTGATGATTCGAAAACTCACTTGTTTGTAGGCGATACAATCCAACCAAACAACTCAATAAACACGATATAACCAGTAATGCCATCCATAAAGATTGGCTATATAAAAAGCTACTTGCACTTACAAATAATGCAAAATTCAAAAGAATAATCACATCACGTTTAGCCTTAATTTCCATTGCTTTAGCAAATAGAAACGTAGCTAGAACAGCAACGCCAGCTTCAATACCAATAAAAGTTTTATAAGAAAAGAAAATAGCTGCTAAAGAGACTATAACAAACAAAAATGTAATTACTTTCGATATACGTTTTTCTTGTTTAGCTAATTTAAAATACAAAATAATAATTACAACTGCGAATAATGCACTAACGGCAAATGGTAAAAATATACTTTGCGTAATGAGGATAATACCAAGCGTTAATATAATTGAATTATTAATTAATCTATTCATTGTCATTACGCCTGTGCTAACAGAAGTTTCGCTTGATATAGCTGTTTTTCACCTAAACCCAGTTCAAGTTCTGCACGTGGTAATACCAAATTATAAGCATGTTGTAATTGCTCACATTGTTCGACCAATCCCATCATTAAACTTAAACGCTCTTCATGTGAATTTGCAGGCATATTTTCATAAACAATATTCACGTGATGTTGATCTTCATATTGTTCAAATATTTTAATATATAAGCCATGACCACGTGCTGCTTGCTTCCATGAAACTGCATGTAGAGACTCACCTGTTTGATATTCTCTCAACTCTCTAAACTCATCTACATCTTGAGAAAAGTTTTGCTGCACAAACTTGTTATCTGTTTGAAACTCTTTGGCTCTTGGTGCAATCCATACACAATTTTGAAGATATAAATACGTCCACGCTCGAACTAGCCCAAATGGATAAACTGAATAAATTTGAATATTAGGCAATTCAAATTTTCCACGTTCTTCTGCATAGAAATTTAATGTGATTTTTTCTTTTAAATTTTGGATTAAAATTTTCTCTAAATGATGTTCTGTTTTAATCCAAAGATACCGTGTTTGCGGTAGTTTTTGCTCAAAATATAATGTGAGTTCTACCGAATTTCCAACCTGCCCAATTTCAGATATTGCAGATGTAATTTCTAAACCATGAAGCTGTTTAAAAGTTAAATAAAAGCTAATACATAAAATAGAACTTATTAAAAAGCAAAAACCTAAAATAAGATTATTCGCGTAATTTACACCTGCAATAAATGTGATAAATATTAGAACAAGAAACAAATAACCTTGCTGATAAATAAATATCAAAATATCTTTTTGGGTCAGTTGCTTAAATTGTTCAAATTTAAATCTTTTATTTACCCAACTCTGCCAATATTTCTTCAGCATATACAATTAACTCGCACCTACTTGCTTCATTAAATGTAAAGCTTCTGATTCTGAAAGCCCCAATCGATGTGAAGTAACAGCGCTAAATACAGCTTGAATATCATCCGAGGTCACAAAATTACGTTGCATAATAAGCGCATGCGCTTGTGCCGCTTTCTTTAAAGCTAAAGCACCGCGTGTAGACAATCCGTGATGTCCTTTTCGTGACTCTTCAACTAAATCTAGTAAATATTCCAAAGCCGTATCAGATACAAAAATATCTTTAACAATATTTTGTAATTCAAGCACTTCTGATTCTAAAAACACATGATTTAAAGTAGAAATTAACGATTGTCTTGAATTTTGCTGTAATAATTGTTTTTCTGCTTGTCTTGATGGATATCCCAAAGATAAACGCATTAAAAAACGATCTAACTGAGATTCTGGTAAAGCGTATGTACCACTTTGAAATAATGGATTTTGCGTTGCCATAACCCAAAATGGTTTTGGTAGTTCGTGGCGTATACCATCTATAGTGACATAGCCCTCTTCCATCGCTTCAAGTAAAGCACTTTGCGTTTTAGGACTACAACGGTTAATTTCATCTGCAAGTAAAATTTGGGTGAAAATTGGACCTTGTTTAAACTCGAATTGATGTTCTTTTTGATTAAACATATTTACGCCAATCACATCGCTTGCAAGCATGTCATTGGTAAATTGAATACGTTGAAATTGAAGTCCTGCAAGTTTTGCTAATGCGCTAGATAATGTTGTTTTACCCAAACCAGGCAGATCTTCAAACAACACATGCCCACCTGCAAGTAAGCAACACAGTGCAAGCTTTGTTTGCTGTTCTTTATCTAAAATAATGCGATTAATTTGCGTTAAAAATTCAGTAATTTTTGGAGTGTATTTTTCGATTGATGCATCCAAATTATGCTCACTTTGGTATGAAGCTTCTTCGTTTGCCTTTTTCATTCCCCAAATCACCTACATTCCCCAAATAAAATCAGTTTTAAATAACATACACTGTTTTAGATTTTTTCCAAAGAATTCAATACTCTCTAAAGTGTTATTTTTAAGGTGGTTATGCGACTTTATCCTCAATTTTTACAGTTTCAGACTTAAGATCTGGCTCATGTTTTTGTTGTGCTTCTAACTCACAAAAAATTTGGGGCAATTCAGGCTTTAGATTATGAACAATACATAAATAACGACCATAAAAAAGCGCCCCTTAGGACGCTTTTTTATTAATCAAATATTAACAAGGGCATTTCTTCATATCGCCACCTGCTGTTGGATAACGTGCATCCACGCAATAACGATAAAAAGTTTTAGCATCCATAGCTTCCAAATCTGGATGATGTTTTGCCATATGTTCCAAATAATTTTGGTAATCAGGCACACCCACCATCAAGCGAAAACTTTGCTGTAAACGCTGCCAAAGTGTTGCAATTCGAGACCAATTCTTAGGATTAAGAATAAGCTCCTTCTGCGACATAATGGTCATTTTGATGATTTTATAAATCACCGTTTTACCACTTTTAGCAAATTTAAGGTTCATACGAAATCCTCATTAATGTGCAGATTTTGATGGCTCAATTTTAGCAGGATCAACGTAAATTGCTTCCGCTTCATTCACAGTTGGTGTTGGCGAAGCCAATGCACGGCGCACCACACGAATTGCAGCAAACAACATCACAAAAGCAACAATCATAAAGAATGCACATAACGCTGCATTAATTTGGTTAGACATAATGATTGTTTGCATTTCTTCAATTGATTTCGCAGGTTTTAAAATTTCACCACGTGCAATTGCGTCCTTGAAACGGTCTGCTTGTGCCAAGAAACCAATTTTTGGATTTTCGTGGAAAATCTTTTGCCAACCAGCAGTCATCGATGTAATGAACAAGAAAATAGTTGGAACGATTGTCACCCAAACATATTTCTCTTTCTTCATCTTGAATAGAATAACCGTACCTAGCATCAATGCCATTGCTGCAAGAATTTGGTTACCAATACCGAATAACGGCCATAAGCTGTTAATACCGCCTAATGGATCGACTACGCCTTGGTATACGAAGAAGCCCCATCCTGAAACTGCGACAGCAGTACCAATTAAGTTACCTACAAAATTCTTAGAGTTTTTAACCGCAGGAACAACAATACCAACTGTATCTTGAACCATGAAACGGCAAGCACGTGTACCCGCATCTACCGCAGTTAAAATAAATAATGCTTCGAATAGAATTGCGAAGTGGTACCAAAATGCCATCATTTCACGACTGTTGAAAATTTCAGTAATAATATGAGCCATACCAATTGCAAATGTTGGCGCACCACCTGTACGAGATAAAATTGAGCTTTCACCCACTTCTTGTGCAAGTAATGTTAATGCTTCAGGTGTAATGACAAAACCTAAATTACGTACCGCTTCCGCAGCCGACTCTACAGATGTACCAATAACTGCCGCAGGCGAGTTAATTGCAAAATAAACACCAGGATCTAGTACTGTTGCACAAACCATCGCCATAATTGCAACGAATGATTCCATCAACATCCCGCCATAACCAATCATGCGAATATCAGTTTCTTTATTCACAAGTTTTGGTGTTGTACCCGATGACACAAGTGCGTGGAAACCTGAAATTGCACCACAGGCAATGGTAATAAATAAGAATGGGAACATTGAACCTGCAAATACAGGACCTGTACCATCAACGAATTGTGTGATTGCTGGCATTTTCATTTCAGGCATTGCAAATACAATACCAATTGCCAAACCTGCAATTACACCAATTTTTAAGAATGTAGATAAGTAATCACGCGGTGCTAAAAGCAACCAAACAGGTAAAACTGATGCAATGAAACCATATGCAATCAAACACCAAGTTAATTCAGTACCTGTTAATGTGAATAACGGCCCCCAATATGGATGTTGAGCAATGCTTTCACCATAGATAATCCCTGCCATCATCAGTACAAAACCAATAATCGACACTTCTGCAATTTTACCCGGTCGGATAAATCGCATGTAAACACCCATGAACAACGCAATTGGAATAGTTGCTGCAATACTGAATACACCCCATGGACTGTTTGTTAATGCTTTAACAACAACCAGTGCCAATACTGCAAGAATAATGATCATTACGCCAAGCGCACCAAGCATTACAATTACACCAGCAAATGAACCAAGCTCTTGCTTCGCCATTTCGCCTAAAGAGCGTCCATCTCTACGTGTAGAAATGAAAAGTACTAAAAAGTCTTGTACCGCACCTGCAAGTACAACACCTACTAAAAGCCAAATGGTACCTGGTAAGTAACCCATTTGTGCAGCAAGAATTGGACCTACAAGCGGACCTGCACCTGCAATTGCAGCAAAGTGATGTCCGAACAAAACGCCTTTATTGGTTGGAACATAATCCAAGCCATCTGCTAAACGATGCGCAGGTGTTAAACGTCGCTCATTCAGCTCAAAGACTTTATTGGCAATAAATAAACTATAGAAACGATATGCAATGCTGTATACACAGACGGCTGCAAGAATGAGCCATACCGCATTCACATGCTCTCCACGACTTACCGCAAGTATCCCGAAGGATATTGCGCCCAATATGGCAACAAGCAGCCATATAATTTTAGAAGTTGTTGTCAACTTTGGTTGAACTGATTCCATTTAAATCCCTCATATATGTATGTTCTAAATCAGCTTAATTATTTTTTTTGAGGTACAGCTGTTTCATCCTGAACAACTTTACTCCTCACATCCTTCTTTTAATCTAAGACTTTGGCATAAAAAAAGGGATGATTAAGATCATCCCTTTCGATAATAGTATATTTCTACACCATTATGCACGCTCTAAATAGTCACCTGTACGAGTGTCTACACGAACGCTTTCTTCTTGCTGAACAAACAATGGAACACGTACAACTGCACCTGTTTCAAGCTTAGCTGGCTTACCACCACCACCTGAAGTATCGCCACGTACACCTGGATCTGTTTCAACAATTTTCAATACAACAAAGTTAGGTGCTGTAACGTTCAAAGGAACGCCATTGAACAACATAATTGTGCATTTTTCATTTGAATCGTCTTTTAACCATTTAGCAGCATCGCTCATCGCTGTTTTATCAGCAGCAATCTGTTCAAATGAAACGGGATCCATGAAGTTCCACATTTCGCCATCGTTGTACAAGTATTCCATTTCTACTTCTACGATGTCTGCAGCTTCTAAGTTTTCACCTGATTTAAAAGTTTTTTCTAAAACTTTACCGCTGCGAAGGTTACGCAATTTTACGCGGTTGAATGCTTGACCTTTACCAGGCTTAACATATTCATTTTCCATGATTGAACATGGGTTACCATCAAGCATAACCTTAAGGCCTGACTTGAAATCATTCGTAGAATAATAGGCCATGACTGGCACTCCAAACTTACTAACTATAATCTTTAGCGCTACGGGCTGTACGAATCATTTAGCAAGCTAACTCGCACACTTATGCCACATGCACATTTATGTGATGTGACGTATTCTAAATGACCAATACACTTTGTCGCAATGAAAAATTCTTGAATATCGAACTTAAGCTGATTAACTTATACACATACATCAATTCTTCTTATTTATAGCATTGCTAAAAAGAGGTAAAATTCACTAAATTTGAATTTCAAATTTTATTCAATCTCCTTCTTTATCCTTTTATGATTTTTATTTTTTCAATCTATACGTAATTCGTATCTACCTACTCGTTTGAATCTAAGATCAATTTATATTTTTAAGCATAAACATGACAAATTATTTATATCAAGAGCAAAATTGGCAATCTCAAATGAGTGATCTTATTACTCAGCCTAAAGAACTGTTAGACCTACTCGACTTATCATCTGACCAATTATTGTCTGGCGCACTTTTAGCATCTGAAACATTTAAGCTTCGTGTTCCTCGTGCGTTTGCTGAAAAAATTGAAAAAGGTAATTCACTCGATCCCTTACTCTTACAAGTTTTACCTCATCATTTAGAACTTGAAGATCACGAAGGTTTTATTACAGACCCTTTAGGTGAAGAAGAAGCGAATCAACAACCAGGCGTTTTACATAAGTATAAGTCACGCTTTTTACTTACACTTACAGGTGCTTGTGCTGTTCATTGTCGATATTGTTTTAGACGTCATTTCCCATATCAAGAAAATTTACCTAAAAATGATGATTGGATAAATATTGCAAATTACATTGAATCTAAACCCGAAATTAATGAAGTGATTTTAAGTGGTGGTGACCCACTTACAATTTCAAATAGAAAACTTCAATTGTGGATTGAGCGTTTAGAATCAATTAAACAACTAAAATACGTGAGAATTCATTCACGTGTTCCAGTCGTCATTCCTAGCAGAGTTGATGATGAGTTTATTTCTATCTTAAAAAACAGTAGGCTACGAATTATTCTAGTGATACACTCGAATCATGCTCTAGAATTAGACGAATATACATGTTCAAAATTAAATGGACTTGTGGAAAATAAAATCACGTTATTAAATCAAGCTGTGTTGTTAAAAGGGGTCAATGATTCAGCGAACATTTTAGCAAATTTAAGTTATAAATTATTTGATATTGGGGTAATGCCATACTATTTACATGTATTGGATAAAGTGAAAGGTGCTCATCATTTCGATTTAGAACCAGACACAATCAATCAAATTTATACAGAATTACTTGCTACTTTACCCGGCTATCTAGTACCAAAGCTTGTACGAGAAATTGCTGGGGAGAAAAATAAAACACCACTTTTGGGAACGGAAACTTTTTGAGTTAAATGAATTATGGATAAAACGGCGAATGATATCTTTCAAACCAGCAACGAATTAACGTTGGAGCAGCTTAGTTTTTGCCAAAACTCTGTAACAAGTATTCAGCAATGGTCAGGTCAATTAGAAATTCATCATTTAGGTGATTCCGCACGCGCTTTATTCAATGCAATTGTTGAAATTTCTGAGCTAAATTGTAAAGAAACACTGCGTTTTGACTTAATTCAAGCCATTCATCCAATTATTGACAATATCTTAAATAGTCTAGAAAAACACTCATTTAATCAATCGCTTATATCTGATAGTCGTAATACTCAAATTATTGAATTAGCATTATCTCTTAGAATTCATTTATCTAAAATTTATATTGATATCGCACAGCGTAGTAAGCAACAACTACAAGATCAAAGTTTTTCATTTTTCTCTTTCAAATCCAAAAAGAATTTAGAAACAGCTCAAACAGTTGCAACGTACTATGCATTACAACAGCTTGCTTTATTGTTTTATCACCAACAAATGCTGTACAACTCAGCATTAACAGGTCAATGGCTCATTACGCATTCACTTTTAGCCAATGCAATGAAGAATAATTTTAATTTGACCAATATCAACCAAATATTAGGTACAAAACATCAAATTAAAAATATTAATCAGGCCTATGCTCAAATTGTTTTACTTGATATTTTCAATACGCATCAAATACGCCCTGCTGAAATTCAAGGTTTATTTTTATGCAGCTATGAATGGGCAAGGCTTGTTCAAGTCTTACCTAAAGAATCTACACTGTCTCGCTATGTTGTAGACTCAACTAAAGATCACGCACCCATTTTCAATACAGTTCAAGAAACGAATTGCAATACTAATATTTATATTTCAACACAAGCATTGCTTGAATATTTAAATGAAAATCAGGGTAGAAACAACGAAAAATTTTCTGCAAATGAAAAACTATTTTTAACCCCTGCTCTACACTTCCATATTCATAATATTTTAACCAATACAGCCGAACGTCGTTATGAACGTTACGAATATAATGCCCGTATTAAAATTTGTTTTGGATTAAGTGCTGCTCATTTTTATTTATCTAAAGCTAAAAACTTTAATGAAACCTTAGCACTAGGTTCTAACTATCAAATTAAAGGTGCAAGTAACTTTCTAGACCCAAATCATCACACAATCCCAATTAATGAAACCCCTTCTAAAAATATTGATAGAGAATCTAAAAAAATCTATCAAGTTGATGTACTAGATATCAGTGTCACGGGTTACCGTATTCAATGGAATGGCATAACACCTAAAAATTTAAAAACAGGTGAGTTTATTTTAGTTCAAGAAAACTCACGTAGCCCATGGCGTGGTGGTGTTATTCGCTGGATTAAACAATCATCTGAGCAAAGTTTAGAACTTGGTTTAGAAATTCTTGCTCAAGACATTGCACCATGTGCTTGCTACTTACAAGTCGACCGTAACACAGGTCATTACCACCCTGCTCTTATTATGCAGAATACACAATTAGATGAAATATCTACCACATTAATTTTACCTGGAATTGGTTTATTAAAAGATAAGCAATCTATCCAACTTCGTTTGGGCACAGATGAGTTGAAAGTATTTTTAATTAAGCCATTATTAATTACACAAAGTTTCATGCGTTTTAACTTTGAATTACTGAATGAGCAACAAAGACCAATTTTGGATAATTTTATCCATAAACAGTTAAATGAAGTAAAACATCATGATTTATGGGAAACATTGAAGTGAGAAATCCATTATTTTCTAAAAAGCATAAGCGTTCGGAAGCACGTTTACTCATTATCGATGACAATCAGATTCGATTTAATCAAATTTGTGATCAACTAAAAGAAAATGACTTTAGTGTTGTAGCAACGCTTTTAGATGATGTTAAAAACTTTGAAAAACAATTGAATTTTAAATGGGATGTTGTCATTTTTGGTCGTGCTTATGATTTAAAAGTAGATCAAGCAATTGCTCTCATTCGGTCTTCAACACAACCAGATTTACCTCTTTTACTACTCAATCCTGATGATTATGAATATGAACAATATACAAGTTATATTCATAAAGGTTTGTATGATGTTTTAAATATCGACCATCCAGAACGTTTCTATTACGGTCTTATTCGTACTATTGCTTTTAGCCGTTTACAGCAACAGCAAGAAAACCTTATGGATGAACTTGAAACTGCGCAAACTCAAGCACAATCTTTAGTTGAAGACAGCAATAAAGCTTTAGCTATTATTCAAGAAGGTATTCACGTACAAGCTAATCCTGAATATTTAGAACTCTTTGGTTTTAAATCTGAAGATGAAATTATTGGTTTACCATTACTTGATTTACTTAAACCCAAGAATATTGCAGAGTTAAAAACGCGTATTAAAAAAGCATCTCAGGGACAGCTTGATGCAGGTGCATTTAGCTTAGAATCATTAAACACCAATCTTGCGAATAAAAACCCTCTTACCATTGAATTTATAAAAGCAACTGAAGAAGATGCAATTCAAATTACCATTGATATGGAATCTACAGCAGCTAAATCTAATTCTGTAGAAACAGCAGCGCAAAATCCGCATGTATTCCAACAAATTAATCGTACTTTACAAAAGCAACCTGCTGCAAAAAATGCTTTAGTGAGTTTTTCTTTAGCAAATTGCCCTGAACAAATTTTTCTATCAGATTGGCTTACATCTAAAACCTATTTCCAAAATATTCGCGCATTTTTAAAAGAACAAACAAAAGTTCCTTTATTTAAAGTTGATACTTCAGTTTATATCGGGCTATTTCAAGCAGATACCCAAGAAATTTTGGACTCTAAATTAACTTCTCTCAGCACGTTAACTAAACCACAACTTATTGATGTAAATGGCTCATCTTACCCATTAAACTTACGTATGGGTTTTAGCTTACTCAACAGCACAATTAAAGATGAACTTGATTTCGAAAATTACATTGGTCAGGCATTTAGCACTAAACTGCCTATTCCATGTGAAAAGACGACAATCGATTTTGGTTTAGATACAGATTTTTCACCAAATATTGAAATCCCAACAAGCCAACTTGAAAGTCCAGCAATTTCGATTGTACCTGTTGCTACTCAGCCAGTTGAACCTGTATTTATTGCACCACAGCAAGATAATACGCTTAGCCGTCTTGCTGAGTGCTTAAATAAAGGTGAAATTCATCTTAAATATCAACAACTATACGATAAAGAAGATACAAATCTTTATACCTATGAAGTTACCAGTAGCTTTATTGATGGAACAAACTGGAAAAACTGCTGCGATATCTTAGAACTTGCAGATGATCCAGAATTATCTATTAAATTAGATCGTTGGATATTAGTAGAGTCATGCAAACAATTGCATAATTTTAGTACGCAATATCCTACTGCAAAACTAATTATCAATTTAAATAAACACATTTTACTGCAAGATAAGTCATTCCCTGAATTTGTAGCAAAACTAATTACAATTATTGGTAGTTCAGCAGAATATCCACTTATTCTTCAATTTGCCGAAGAAGATATTCATCAGCACATTGATGAGGCACAAAAGAAAATTACGCAATTACGTGCACATGGCGCTCAAGTTTCAATGCGTAATTTTGGTCGCTCAATGTATAGCGAAACGCTATTAAAACAACTCGATATTGATTGTTTAGCATTACATACAGATTTAACACAAATGTTGTCTGATGAAGCGAGCACTCAAGAACTCAATGAGAAATTATTAGCTTTCCAAGAGATTCGTCCATCACTTATGTTATTACGTGAATTAAATGATATGAATTTGTTCGCAAATGCATGGAATGTTGAAGCGCGCTTTATTCAGGGCGATTATTTCCAGAAAAAATTAGATCAGCTTATTGATGTACAAGACCTTTAAGGTCTTGTACATACTTAAAATTATTAATGACTATTTTGTATTAGTTTTAGAAACAAAAAAAACGGGCATAATGCCCGTTTTTTTTGTTTCTGTATTAATCGCGTTTGATAGAACGTGACATACCAGAGAAACGTTGTTTGAACTTGTCGATACGACCGCCAGTGTCAACATTCTTCTGTTTACCAGTATAGAATGGGTGGCAAGCTGAACATACATCTAGGTAAATAGTTTCTTTACCAAGTGCAGAACGAGTCTCGATTACGTTACCACATGAACAAGTAGCAACTAAGTTTTCATATTTTGGGTGAATATCGGCGCGCATCGTCGATTCTCCTAAGATTAAAGAAGGTTTAGCTGTCATCGCAATTGATCACTCTCATCATAAAAATGAGGAAAAGGCGAAGTAATTAAATTACCTCAGCAGATCAACACCACAACAGACCATTCTTTTGGCCCACCGAGACGG
This sequence comes from Acinetobacter portensis, assembly GCF_023158935.1. Taxonomy (GTDB): domain Bacteria; phylum Pseudomonadota; class Gammaproteobacteria; order Pseudomonadales; family Moraxellaceae; genus Acinetobacter; species Acinetobacter faecalis. The sequence continues at coordinate 1,037,615 of NZ_CP096120.1, read as the reverse complement.
ATACCGTCAGAGCTAAGCGCAACAAGTGGGCGTTATTATACTTTAAATTTAATATAAAGCGAACTATTCTTTCTCTTTAACTTCTGCTTGTTTAGACCAATAATTTGCAATTACACCACATACCATTAACTGAATTTGGTGAAAAATCATAATAGGTAAAACAATCATTCCTAATGGCTGTCCAATAAATAAAATTTGTGCCATTGGTACGCCACTTGCAAGAGTCTTTTTAGAACCACAAAAGAAAATGGCAATTTGATCTTCTTTATTAAAGCCCATCCATTTTGGAATATATAAAGCTAAAAGCATAATCACGGTCAATAAAACAGAACATGCCAATATAAGCAACATGAGTGTATTAAAACTCACAACTTTCCATAAACCCGCAACGACTGCTCCACTAAATGCACCATACACCACCATCAAAATTGAACCCTGATCAAATGCTTTTACAAGGCTAGGAATTTTTTGCATTTTAGAAAAAACCCAAGGTCTTAAAATTTGACCCAATACAAAAGGAACAAACAGCAATAATGTAATTTGAATAATAGATGCTGTTGGGTCGAAGTCGTGTTTTAACTGACCTAATATAAAAATACTTACAAGAATTGGCGTAATAAACATGCCAATAATATTAGAAAAAGATGCACTACATACGGCACTAGCAACATTGCCTTTTGCTACCGAAGTAAATGCAATAGAAGATTGTACAGTTGATGGCAAAAAGCACATAAACAGAAAGCCCCAATATAATTCTCGACCTAACATGGGTTCAAGAATTGGTTTTGCCATTAAACCTAATATTGGAAATACAGCAAAAGTTAAGGCAAATACAAGTGCATGAAGTTTCCAATGCATAATGCCTTGCACAACTGCTTCACGTGATAATTTTGCACCATGTAGAAAGAATAAAATTGCAATTGCGACTGTCGTTAAAATACCAAAGTAATATGCGGCTTGACCTGAAACAGGCACAATAGATGCCAAGACCACCATGACCATTAATAAAATAGTAAATCGATCTAAAGCCAATAATTTCAACATTACCCTATCCTTGTATTTGTCTACTGACATTAAAAAGCTCAGTATGAAAATTCACCTTCCGATAAACCATCTTACTGAGCTTTTCAATTTTTGCGACCATTTCAAATGAAATGTTCATTATTTTCTTACAATATATTTGTTCTACTTAGTTATTACGTGCATTTAAATCTTGCTGAATTAGCTCAATTTTATAACCATCAGGATCTTCAACAAATGCAATAACCGTAACACCGCCTTTCATTGGGCCAGCTTCACGTACAACTTTACCGCCACGCGCTTTAATGTCTTCACATGCTTTGTATGCATCATCTACCGCAATTGCAATATGACCATAAGCATTACCCAATTCATAACTGTCTGTATCCCAGTTATGAGTTAGTTCTAGCACGGTATTATTTTCTTCATCACCATAGCCAACAAAAGCCAATGTGAAACGACCTTCTTCATAATCACGTTTACGAAGCAAAGTCATACCCAGTACTTCAGTATAGAACGCTAAAGATTGTTCTAAATTGCCTACACGTAACATGGTATGCAGCATTCGCATATTATTCACCTTCTTTTACAGTCAATTTTTGATGATTTTTCAATAAAACTCCAACCCAAACAACTAAAACTAAAATTGGGATACCAATTAAAGTTGTCATTAAGAAGAAGTTAGGATAACCAATATTGGTCACTATAGTACCTGAATAACCACCTAAAATCTTAGGTGTAAGCGTCATTAATGAGCTGAAAATTGCATATTGAACCGCAGTAAAAGACACGCTTGTTAAACTTGATAGAAATGCAATAAATGCAGCACCAGCAAGCCCCGAAGCTAAGTTATCTACAATAATGGCAAAATATAACCAACCCGTACTATACGGCTTAACCACTTTACCTGATATTTCGACGCTTCCATTTGAATTTGAATCAATCGCAGGTATTGGTTGTAAGTCTATATCTAGAGTATTTTTCTGTGCAGATGTATCTACACGATAAGCATGCTGAACTTGAGAAGATTCTTGATCATTTTCCACAAGTGCTGCTGTAATATTTTTAGATGATGAATTCACTAATTTTTTAGCATCAATTGCGGTGCTAAACATGCCATTTTTATCTAGTTTGGCATCAAATTTCTCACCATCTAAACTTACAACAATTTTTTGTTGCTCAGTTAAAGGCTGTCCAAAATACTGCCCACGAATAACCAAACTACCATTTTTTTCTTTTTCAGAAATTGTGTTGTTGCTTGTAATAGGCAGTAATTGCATAACGCTTTGCTGATTGTTTTGTACCAAATACGGTAAATTTACAACCACACTTTCATCAGATTTTGCATAACTTGCTTTTACATCAATCTCTTGGCTTTGCGCTAAAACCTGATTTGGAATATTAGCTTTCCAATAACCAACCTCATCTACCTTCGCTATATATTTTTCTGTGCCTACCTGAATTTGAACATCGTTAAGTTGTTCACCTGACTTCACCAAACCTACAAAAATAAGATTTGTTGCAGATGCTAAAATTGCACCAACAAACATCAGTTTCATGATGTTCATACGTTGTGCTAACAAACCACCTAAAAAGCCACCGACCAAACTGAAAATGACACCATAAATTTTTACTGCTTCAGCAATTTGTTCTTTGGTAAAGTTTAAGTCTTGATAAAAAACGTTAGATATAACACCTGCAATAATGTCGGAAATTCGGTAAAAACCTATAAGTAATAACAAGACTAAAGCAAGTTTCATTCCATAGCGTTTAAAGAAATCAGCAATAGGATTGACCCAAGTTTCAAATGCCATTTGCTTATTTACAGCACCAGCTTTTACCAAAGCTGAACCAACAAATACAGCAACAGCACCTGAAGCTAAAAAGCGTAAAGCTTCAAAACAAAATAATAAAAATGAATCTTTAATTTGGAATTGTGCTTTTAAAAGTTCAGTTAAATTGCCCGAATAGATATAACTTAAAACAAAGCTAATTACGGCAACAAAGAACACAGCAACTAAACGATAATAATCACTGCGCTTATAATCTTTACGAATACGATCTACTTGCGGTTCACGAATACATAATGTGGTAATAATGCCCACGAACATGACCGCAGCCATGATTAAATAGGTAATTTTCCATGCACTATAAATGTAATTACCTTTTGCCGTACCTAATGATGCAGCTAAGAATAATGCGCCCGCACCTGCAACAATCATCCCTATACGGTAACCAGCATTATAGGTAGACGCTAAAACTGTTTGCATTTTGGTTTCAGCAAGTTCAATTCGGTAAGCATCAATGACAATATCTTGCGTAGCCGCAGAAAAACCAAGTAATACAGCACCCACAGCCATTTGGTAAATATAGGCCTGTCCTAAAGATGGATCTGAAAAAGCCATAATACAAATTGCGAGAATAATTAAGCATTGCGCGACCAATAACCATGCTCTACGGCGCCCTAACAGTTTTGTTAAAACAGGAACAGGAAGTTCATCGACCAAAGGCGCCCAAACAAACTTAAAGGAATAACCCAGTGCAGCCCAACTAAAAAATGTAATTGCACTTTTATCTATGCCCGCTTCACCTAACCATAAAGACAAGCTAGAAAAGATTAATAAGATTGGAATACCCGCTGAAAAACCTAAGAACAACATGATTAATGCACGTCGATCTAAAAATGCGGTAAACGCCGATTTCCATCCTGTGGTTTGTGTTGTCATTGCTTTTTTATTTTCTGCAAAATGAGTCATTGCTATTCAAACGCTTAATACAAATAGATTCAACATGAATTATGAAAACATTCTTATTTTTATTGAGAAAAGATTTATGTTTGCTTGAATTTTTTCATTAAACCTGTATATCTTAAACTTCTAATGTTTAATTTTGTTTTGGATCTAAACTGTGCCCAAAAAACTCGATCAAGTGAAAACTGCTGTAGCGACTAACACAACAACCACAACCCAAGAAACAACACAAACTAGCCTTATTTCAGCATTTGATCAGACACAAATTCATCCTACGCTTGCTCAAACTAAGCTTGAAGCGTCACAGCTTACACATACGCCAAATTACGTTAAAATTCCAACATCAACAAAACGCATTAAACCTTTAAATAATTTCTTAGGACAAGACCGTGCACGCGCTTCTGTAGAAGCAGGCATTGCCTTGCCATATTCAGGCTATAACATTTTTGCTGTAGGTACAGCAGGTTTAGGCAAGCGCACAATGGTGAAGCGCTTACTAGAACAACACGCGAAAACCATGCCTACGCCAAATGACTGGGTTTATGTTTATAACTTCCAACATCCTCGTCAACCTATTGCCCTTCAAATGCCTGCAGGACAAGCACCAAAATTTCAAACATTATTACACCAAACTTGGCAAGCTGTTCTAAAACAGCTTGAGCGTCGCTTTACCGCAGAAACGTATCACAATCGTATTGAAATGATTCGTCAGCAAGCAGGTGATGAACAACATTTAGCGCTCATTGAACTAACCAAAGAAGGTGAAGAGTTAGATTTAAAACTCATTTCAACCAATGAAGAACATTGCTTTGTTCCTGTGCATTTAAAATACAATAAAATGCAAGAAATGACGCAAGCAGAAATTAATGCATTAGACAGTAAAGAACGTGCAGAAATTTCAACCAATGTGCGTTATATGAATAAAAAGCTTGAACGCTTAGGCATGCATTTGGGCGATTTAGAAGATCATGCACGTGACAAAGTTCAAGTTCTCAACCGTGATATTGCAAAGCAAGTTGTAGTACCACGCATTGAATCTATTCTAAACAAATTTAAAGATGTCGCTGGTTTAGCCGAATACCTAAAACATTATGCAGAAGACATTATTAATAATGTTGAAATTGTATTAGAACAAGAAGAAGATGATTTTACAGCAGGTTCATTTAGTCGTGTGCCACCGCGCTATCAAGCCAATATTGTCGTTACACACAAACCAAATTCAGGTATGCCTGTTGTGTTTGAAGACTTCCCTACCCATTACAACTTACTGGGTCATGTGGAGCAACTAACTCAAACAGGTACAATTACTACAGATTTCACCTTAATTCGCCCTGGTTCATTGCATAAAGCCAATGGTGGCTTTTTAATGCTTGAAGCCGAGCAATTGCTAGAACAACCTTATGCATGGCAAGGTTTGAAGCGCGCGCTCAAATCAGGACAGCTCAAGCTTTCATCTTTAGAACATATGATTACCCTAACAGGTAGCATTTCTATTGAACCTGCGGCAATTCCTTTAAATATTAAAGTGATTTTACTTGCAGAGCCTGAAATCTATTATGAAATTTTAGAACTTGAACCTGAACTCGGTAGCATTTTCAAAATTCGTGCAGATTTTACAGATACTTTGCAACGCAATGAATTAAACGAACAAGCGTATATGCAGCTTATTGCAGACTATGTTCAATCGGACAAATTACTTCCATTTGACCGTAGTGCACTCGCTGCTTTACTAACAGATTCAAGTCGCCAAGCAGAAGATCAAAGTTCATTGTCATTACATGCGCTCACTTTGGGTGATTTAATTCGAGAAGCACATCATCATGCTGCCAAAGCAGATGACAAAATGGTGACCGAAGCACATATCAATACTGCGCTAGATCACCGTAAATATCGTTTAGGTTATTTACGTGAACTGTATTGGCAAGACCTGTCACGTGGTACACAGCTTATTGAAACACGTGGACATCGTTTAGGACAGATTAATGCCCTTTCTGTAATTCAATATGCAGATGTTGAATTTGGCTTACCCTCTCGCTTAACAGCCTCTGTATATCAAGGTGGCGGAGATATTCTAGACATTGAACGCAGTGTTGAATTAGGCGGATCACTACATGCCAAAGGCGTGTTACTCATGTCGAGCTTCTTAAAAGCACATTTTGGTCGTGAACAAATTCTTCATTTTTCTGCGGCATTGGCATTTGAACAAAGCTATGGTCAAGTTGATGGTGACAGCGCAACCGTTGCTGAGCTATCTGCATTAATTTCTGCAATTAGCCAATTACCAATTGATCAATCTTGGGCAATTACAGGTTCTATGAACCAATTAGGTCAAGTTCAACCTATTGGTGGTGTAAATGCAAAAATTGAAGGCTTCTTCGACGCATGTAAGCTTCAAGGCTTAACAGGCAAACAAGGTGTGATTATTCCACGTCAAAATATGGAACATTTAATGTTGCGTAAAGATGTGATTGAAGCCGTTAAAGAAGGTCAATTCCATATTCATGCCATTGATACCATTGACCAAGCGCTTGAAATACTCATGGCGCGCTCTGTTGGAACACTCGACAAAAAAGGTCGATACACCAAAGGTTCAATTTATGCGGCTGTTATGGAGCAACTTGAATATTGGCAAGCGATAGAAGATGGTGCTGTTCTTGAAGAAGAAAAGCCAAAGAAAAAGAAGAAGAAAAAATCCAAAGCCAATAAAAAGGAAAAGTCGAAAGCTAAAGAGCAAGAAGTTGTAGAACAGACAACTGAAAATTCAGATGAAAAACCTGATGCGAGCTAAGTCTTAGCCGTAAAAAAAGCGCCTTTAGGCGCTTTTTTTATTTTTTAGCAACTGAATTAAGCTTCAGGTGCTGCGCTGTATTGTTCAACTAAGGTTTTTAATTCACCTGTTTGGAACATTTCTAGCATAATGTCGCTACCGCCAATCAATTCACCATTGATCCACAATTGCGGGAATGTAGGCCAATTTGCAATTTGTGGCAAAGTTGTACGAATATCTTGGTTTTCCAAAATATTTACATAAGCAAATGGACGACCAATTTGACTAAGCGCTTCTACCGCACGTGCAGAGAAACCACATTGTGGAAATTGTGGAGTGCCTTTCATGTAAAGAAGAACTGCATGTTTAGCAATTTGGTCACGAATTAACGCTTCGGTATCGCGTGCTTGTTCAGTCATTGATAAATCCTCAATAATTCTGTTTGGCATTATACCCAAATCTACACAAAACAGTATGTCAAAAGCAATAAATCCATTTTTATTTGCAATCGGGCTTTAATTTTCAGGTAGATTTTGCTTATATAGAACATCTTAATGCCTTTGATCTCTCTAGCATTAATATCCAAATTTCCCAATCAACTAACAGATAAGAGTTAGCCATGAATAACGTTACCTTTGCTCCCGTGCAAACTGATCAACCATCACACTTGATGCCTGTATTTGGCCGTCAGCAGATCAGCTTTGTCCGAGGACAAGGTTCTTATCTATATACAGCAGATGGTACGGAATACTTCGATGCACTTACAGGTATTGCTGTTTGTGGTTTAGGGCATTCTCACCCTGCTGTTACAGAAGCAATTGTAGACCAAGCTTCAACTTTAATTCATACAAGTAACTTATTTGAAGTGCCTTGGCAAACGGCTGCTGCGCAAAAACTTGCAAAAGTTGCAGGTATGGAAGAGGTATTCTTCTCAAACAGTGGTGCAGAATCGAATGAAGGTGCAATTAAAATTGCACGTAAATTTGGTCATATGCAAGGTGTTGCTAACCCTAAAATTATTGTAGCCGATCATTCATTCCATGGTCGTACAATGGCAACACTTTCTGCAACGGGCAACAAAAAAGTTCAAGAAGGTTTTGGGCCACTTGTTGAAGGTTTCATTCGTGTTCCATTTGGCGATATTGAAGCCATTGAAGAAGCAGCAATTAATCATCCAGATATTGTTGCAATTTTGGTTGAGCCTATTCAAGGTGAAGGCGGTGTAAATACTGCGCCACAAGGCTTTAGCTACTTAGAAGAAATTCGTCAACTTTGTAACCAACATAACTGGTTAATGATGTTAGATGAAGTTCAAACTGGTAATGGTCGTACAGGTAAATATTTTGCTTACCAACATACCAATATTATTCCTGATGTAATTACAACTGCTAAAGGTTTAGGTAATGGCTTCCCTATTGGCGCGGTAATGACTCAAGGTCGTGGCGTTGGTGTTTTAACTGCGGGCAACCATGGTTCAACTTATAGCGGAACACCACTAGGTTCACGTGTTGTGTATACGGTTATTGATACCATTCAAAAAGAAAACTTAGTTGAAAATGCTGCCAATATGGGTGCTTATATTGTTGATCAATTTAGACAACAACTTGCAGAGCAAAATGTCACTGTTCGTGGTTTTGGTCTCATGATTGGTATTGAACTACCTAAAGCTTGCCCTGAATTGGTTGACGTTGCACGCGATGAATATAAGCTGATTATTAATGTCACTGCTGGCTCTGTTATTCGTTTGCTTCCTGCTTTAAATATTGATAAAGCACAAGCAGACCAACTCGTTGAACGTATTGTTAAAATGGTTAAAGCTTTCCTAGCTTAATTAAGCATTTAAAATACTTAAGATCTAAAAAAGCCGCATTAAGCGGCTTTTTTACGTTTAATAATTCAAGTGAATTATGATGCTTCTTGAAAATTACGACCGCTAGAAAGCTGACTAAAATACTGTTTCAACGCATCTAAACAACGGTGAATTTTCATAGGCTGTTGATCATGTCTGGATGTAATTGCATTTAAAGTGAATGCAGGCAATTTCCATTCAGGCAGCACTTCAACTAAAGCCCCTGTTTTCAGTTCATTTTGCACATCAAGATAAGTTAATCTTGCGATACCATGTCCTTGCAAACACAATGACTTCGCAACCATGACATTATTTGTTGTAAAGCGTGAATCCATATCCAGACTTATCGTTTCAGCAGTAGATATATGCTGGAATGTAAAGTTTTGAGAATTTTTTAATAAACTCACAGGTATTAAGTCATGATTACGAAAATCTTCAGGGCGTGATACTGGAGTAGAATGATTTAAATAACTTGGAGATGCAACTAATACCTGCTCTACCCGAGTTAACGGAAAAACTTGTAAATTAGAATCTTCTGTTTTCAAACTTAAACGAAGCGCAATATCAATACGACCTTCAATCAAATCAATATATTGATTATCAGCTTCAATATGAATTGATAAACCACGATGAGCAGACATCCAATGCGACAATGCTGGAATAACATGATTTGCAGCCAGCTCTGGTGTCGTTGCTAAACGTAACTCCCCTACAAGGTCATCACGTAATTCATTAATTCTAATTTTCCCACGTTCGGCAGCAGCAAGCATTTCTTTACAACTGTGGAAAAAAGCTTGTCCTGTTTCAGTTAAACTCAATTTTCGGGTAGAACGATGCAGAAGCGTAACTTCCATATCATTTTCCAAAGAACGGATTTGTTGACTGACCGCACTCGTAGTAATTCCTAACTCACGAGCTGCGCCACTAAACGAACTTTTTTCAACAACGCACGCGAATACGCCCATTGCACGAAGTTGATCTAACATAAATTTCCCTCTGAAATTACGAGAAGCTTCCACTAAAAAGTAAAAGCAACTCATTGTATTATACGGTGAAATCTATGTTTTGCATTATAAAATTTAATTTATTGGTAAAATTCTCATTGGGTCAATTGGCTTACCATCTAAACGAACCTGAAACTCTAACATTGTGCGAGTTGCACCTGTAGAACCCATTTCCGCAATTTTTTGACCTGCCGTTACGTTTTGACCGCTTTTAACCAACATTTTACTGTTATGTGCATAAGCAGTGATATAACCGTCTATATGCTTAACCAAAACTAAATTTCCGTATTCTTTTAAGCCATCTGCTGCATATACCACTTGACCATTGGCAGCAGCATAAATTGGGTCACCTACATTTCCACCATAACGAATGCCTTTTACATTAGATGCAGCATCGAATTTAGAAATAATTGTACCATTACTTGGTTTCACCCAAATTAAAGTACTAGATGCAGAACTTGCAGTAACTGTTGGTTGTGTAACAGGTGTTACTGGTTTAACAACAGGCTGCTGTGTTGTTGCAGATGGAAGATCAATTTTTTGACGCTGAATTGGTGCAGCTTGAGTCATTGCTTGAGTGTTGGTTGTACGTGGCGCACTACCTTTTTTAAGACGCAATGATTGCCCAACATAAATGCGGTACGGCGCTGCAATATCATTCATATCTGCAACACTGGTATAACTTAGACCATAACGTGCTGCAATACCACTTAATGTATCGCCTGTACGTACTGTGTAATAATTTGGCGCTGCTGCATAACGTGTAGCATTATTTATCTGTGGTTTAGAAGCACAACCACTTAACACCACTGTCGAAATCACAGCTGTAGAGATTACGATCGTTTTCAATAGTTTAAATGGCATAGCTAGTCCACGATAATTTGACACCAAAGTCATTCATCTTCCCCACTAATTTTTAAATTAATTCCGTGCATTAACACTAAGAGTAGCAAAAAAAATACATTAAAATTCGAGATTAAGTATTTTTTCACAAAGTTATAACATTCAGGCACATAAATCGTTCACATTTTAGTTATATGCAAAAAATGAAAGAAATAAAATGAAATTCAATTGCCTTAAGTTTTACTCACTTAAAGTACGCTGCAGATTATTTAGAATCGAATAATTAGTTGCATCCATTTGAATTGGCGTAATGCTGACATAACCATTTGCAACAGCATAAAAGTCAGACTCAATATTATTTAAGCCATGTTTCTGTTCCGTTACAGACTCGCCAGAAAGTCCAATCCAAAACACTTGGCGTCCTCGAGGATCAACAAGACTGGTTACAGGTTTAGATTGGCTACGACGCCCCTGATAGGTAATTTTTGCACCTTTTAATTCGGGAACATCTGGAATATTAATATTTAAAATATGACGAGGTGGAACTTCAGGTAAACCACGTGCAATAAAATCATGAACCCATTGTGCTGCTTGCGCATAATCTTTCGCATCATTATATGAACGCACATTTGCGCCACAAAATGAAACAGCTAATGCAGGTTGAGCCATTAAACGCCCTTCAAATGCTGCACCAACAGTTCCTGAATATAAAACATCATCACCAAGATTTGCACCGCTATTAATACCGCTTACAACTAAATCGAACTCAAAATCGAATAAGCCATTCATCGACAAATAAACACAGTCTGCTGGCGTGCCATTTACTGCCCAAACATCTTGTGAAATTTGAATAGGACGTAATGGACGGTCTAACGTTAAAGCACTTGAAAAACCACTTCGTTCACTTTCAGGCGCAACAATTACAACTCGACCTAAAGGCTTCAATGCCTGTGCTAAAGCTTGTATACCTGGAGCAAAAACACCGTCATCATTTGAAATTAAAATATTCACGTAAATCTCTTGTAGATAAATTTATTGACCGATAAGTACAATTTATTGAAATATAATAAATATTATATATATTGTTGCTTTCAGTTCCACTCAAACATTGAGATTAAAATGCAAATTTTTAAAGCATTATGCTGTTCATTAGGATTAATACTATTTATAGCACCCAATATTTATGCAACAACTGATTTAGATACTGCTGAAAACAATAGCATTATTAAAGAAGATGTTGCATCTGCTCAAATTATGTTAGAGCTGTGCCCTGCGATTATTGGTCAAAATGCAACGTTTGATCAAAAAATGAAAAGCTTAATTTCAGAATATTTACGTGATTATTCAGATTCATCTATGACTTTAGATAAACTTCAATCTGATGCTGAATACAAAACATTAATTCAAGAAGCACGTTCTACTGCAAAAGAAACATCTCAAGCTGAAAATAAACTTGCTTGCGAAGAAGCTTTAAATATCGAATTATAAAATTCACAGGTTGTATGAAATATCATGCAACCTGTTTTTTATCTTTTAATTGTTAATTTTTTTGCAAAATCTTTGCACTTTCAACATCTTTTATACATTCAGCATCTTTTCATTTTTATAAAAATATACAATCATCATAAAGTTAAAACACTTACAAAAATTTTAGGCAAATATTCGTTATGAAATATCAAGTTTTAAAAACAGTTGGCGCAATTGCATTAAGCTTAACGTTAAGCCAAATTACAAATGCAAAGAAAGATGAAAATATTGAAGTTACTCCTATTCAAGATGTTACGCATCAAGAATTGGCTGCAATTTATGTTTTATCTGAAATTTGCCCTAACCAAGTTTCAGACCAAAAACAATTTGAAGCAGGTTATAAAAAGCTTGTGACTGAGTATTTACCTAAAGAAAAAGATCCTGTTGTAGCTTTAAATTTGCTTTCTAAACAGTCTAGTTTTAAGTCTATTTTAGATGAAGCAAAATCAGATGCTAAAAAAGCGGGCGATGCGAAAAACAAAGCAATTTGCGAAGATGTAGCGACTTATAACAATTAATTTATTTTAGTTACAATAGTTTTGACAATTAGCTGATTTTTCCCGTAGAAGTCGGCTTACATTTCACCTAGAATGCATAAACGTTGTGCTTATATCAGAATATTGGAAACACCTAAAAATGACCAGAAAAAGCGCCCTTGCTGCATTAATTTTATTACCTAGTTTTTCATATGCAGCGACAGTTTTAACGACGCCACCAGAACTCAATAATAAATCTTATGTTTTGATGGATTACGAGACAGGGCAAATCTTAGCTGCTAAAGGTGAAAATGAAAAATTAGCGCCTGCTTCAATGACAAAAATGATGACAAGTTTCATTATTGAACAGAAGTTATTGAAAGGTGAACTTACAGAAGACGAAAAAGTTCGTATGAACGAGTCTGCATGGTGTCGTGGTAGTAGCACAGAATCTTGTATGTACGTTCCGCTTAATGGTACGGCTACAGCTTTAGAAATGCTACGCGGCATTATTATTCAGTCTGGTAACGATGCTTCTAAAGCAATGGCTGAACATATTGCAGGTAATGAAGGCACTTTCGTTCACATGATGAATGAAGAAGCTAAAAAAATTGGCATGACAAATACGCAATTTATGAACTCTACAGGTATGCCTGCAGAAGGTCATTATTCAACTGCGAAAGACATGGCAACACTTGCAAAACACATTATTCATGACAGCTCTAAATACTATCCAATTTATTCTGAAAAAGAATTTACATTTAATGGTATTAAACAAGGCAACCGTAATGCTTTGCTTTACACAGACCCAAGTGTTGATGGTTTAAAAACTGGTCATACAAATGAAGCGGGTTACTGCTTAACGACTTCTGCTAAACGTGGTCCAATGCGTTTAATTTCTGTGATTTTTGGTGCGCCTTCTATGCAAGAACGTGCAACACAAACACGTGAATTGTTAGCTTGGGGTTATGCAAACTTTGAAACTGTAAAAGTTCAGTCTGCAAACCAAGTTTTGGCTAAGTCAAAAATTTGGTACGGTAAAGAAAGTGACGTACAAATTGGTTTAGCTGAAAACTTTAACGTGACTATGCCTAAAGGCAAAGCAAACGAAATTAAAACTCAACTTGTTGTACAACCAAAATTGACTGCACCACTTCAAAAAGGTCAAGTTGTTGGTAAATTTGTTGCAAGTTTAGATGGTAAAGTAATTGCAGAAAAACCGCTTGTAGCTTTACAAGCCGTTGAAGAAGCTGGTTTCTTCTCTCGCATGATCGATCATATTAAACAATTCTTTGCGAACTTATTCTAAGAATTTATCTTTGATAATTCCCTCTTAGACTTAAGATAAAGCATCTATATTTCGATATAGGTGCTTTTTTATTTATACTTCCCTTAATTCTAAAAAATTTGATTAATACCATGAGCCAAAACATTCGTCCTTATTTAGACACTGCCCCACAAATTGATAATTCTTGTTATATCGACCCAATGTCTGTTGTAGTGGGTGATGTTGTTTTAGCTGAAAATGTGTCTGTTTGGCCTTTTGCGGTAATTCGTGGCGATGTAAATTATATTCGTATTGGTAAAAATTCGAATGTTCAAGATCACTCAATGCTTCATGTGAGTCATAAAAAAGCCGATAAGCCTGAAGGTTCACCTTTAATTATTGGTGAAGATGTGACTGTTGGGCATCATGTAAAATTACATGGTTGTACCATTGGTAATCGTGTTCTTGTAGGTATTGGTACAATTATTTTAGATGACGTTGTTGTTGAAGATGATGTGATGATTGGCGCAGGCTCTCTTGTTCCACCAAATAAACGTTTGGAAAGTGGTTATTTGTATGTGGGAAGTCCTATTAAGCAAGTTCGCAAATTGACTGAAAAAGAACTCGCTTTTTTACCTTATTCTGCTCAGAACTATGTGAAAGTTTCAGGGAATTATAAATAATTCACTATTTGGATAAATATATTTTAACGTTAATAACGAGTAACAATTCATGAAATTAAAGTCAGCTTTATATGGCATACCATTCATTTTATTAACAACAATAAGCCATGCAGGTCCTTACCAACACAATCTTGAACAATGTTTAGACAACAATATATCTAAAAATGATAAATCACAATTAGCTAAATATATCTTTTTCTCGATAGCTGCTAATCCTGATTTTTCAAAATATGTCAATATACCCGCAAATGAGTTAATCAGTTCAGATAAGAAAATAGCTAAAATTTATGAACGAATTCTAATTAAAAATTGTAGTACAGAAATTCGTGATGTTATTAAAAATGAAGGGACTAACGCTTTAGAAAGTGCATTTGAATTTTTGGGTCGTACATCTATGGTAAATATAATGTCCAATGAAACTGTACAAAATAGAATGCTAGGACCAAGTCAACACATGAATGACAAAAAAATCTCAAAAACAATTAAAGAACAATACCCCCTCTCATCAAAACCTGATTAATATTTATTGGGCTTTTAATTTCAAATTAATCATTATATATTTCATAAATCACCACATACAAAGACATTTTATAGTTTTAAAGCACCCACATCTAAAACAATACGGTTCATGCTTTGAAAAAAATATTACTTTTACTCGCGAATGGCTTTGAATCTTATGAAGCTAGCGTATTTACAGATGTATTTGGTTGGAACTCATTTGAAGGCGATGGCTCTGTTCAGCTTGATTCTGTAGGACTACACCCTATTCTAGAATGTACTTGGGGCTATAAATGCATCCCACATTTCACATTAGACCAAATCAAATTAGAAGATTACGATGCTTTAGCCATACCAGGTGGGTTTGAAGAAACAGGCTTTTATATAGATGCATTCGATGAACGCTTTTTAGATGTGATTCGATACTTTAATAAAGAAAATAAGTTAATTTCTTCTATTTGCGTGGCAGCATTGAGCATTGCCAAAAGTGGTGTTCTCAATGGTCGCAATGCAACAACCTATAACTTCGAAGGAAGTTTCAGACGAAAACAACTACAAGATTTAGGTACAATTCTAAGCGATAAAAAAATTGTTCAAGACAGTAATATCATTACATCTTCTTCACCTGAAACAGCGCTAGATGTCGCATTTATGACCCTAGAACAACTCACCTCAACGGAAAATATGCTGAACATTAAAAAACGAATGGGTTTTAAAACAGTTTAGATCTTCTCTGCTGTTTCTAAACCATTTAAATATGCGCCATGCACCGTACCTGCATATTCCAAACTACAATGCTCGCCTGTAAAGAAAATACGATCTTCCACAGGCTCATTTAAAGTAGCAACCAAACTTTCACTATGCCCAATAGCAGGAAAACTAAATGAACCATAATTAAATTCATCCGCGCCCCAACGCGTAATGAATATTCGTTTCGGTTTAATTGGTAAATTTATCAAGCTCGTATTCAAATTTTTATAAATAAAATCCCACACTTCAACATCTGTCGTCTTATCTATAAATTCAGATTGAGCACCGCCAAACAACATTAAATAAATCGGTTTATTATAAATTTTGGATAAATCTAAAATATTAAACCAAGTACCATTTACCCAATAATAAAAACTATTCGAATCTGAATTGGCTTCTAAATTTAATGAATCTTCCAATTCAAAAAATACTTTATTAAATGAGCCAAAACCCATTTCAGAAATAGCATTTTGATGTTGCTTTGGAAGTTCAGGAACAAACTTTATTAAATCTTTTTTCAAAACACCTAAAGGTACGCTCACTACAACTTTAGAGGCTAAATATTCTGTATTGTGAGCATCAATAATTTTTACAGTGTTATTTTCTAGAATGATTTGACTAACTTTCACATTGGTTTTTATAGCAATGTCTTTGCATAATGCGTTTAAAATTTGCGAGTAACCTTGCGGAAAAATGACTTCATCTCCCTCAAAATAGCCTTCATATTTTTGAAACTGCGTAGAAAGCTGATTCAATTCTGTCGCAAAAGGATCATTGGCAAATTTTTCAAAATACGAATACAGCAATTCCTTTAATTGATTCGCTGAAAAGCTTAGGCTATTTGTTTCTAAATTATCTAATATTTCTATCAATGCATTTTGCGCAGAATCTTGCTTAGATTCTAAAAATAGCTTTTCAATGCATTGTATATATTCCACAAATTTTTGTTTTTCTTGTGCTGTAAATACTTGACCATTTTCATGAAAAAAATCTGAACCTATATAATTAAATATGGCAGTTTCAATTTCATTATTCTGAGCAATTTCCCAAATTGGATTGTTGTCAATGCCGTGAATCCAAGATGCGCCTAAATCGAAAGTTTCATCCTCATAATTTATGGAATGTAAACGTCCGCCAATTCGCTCTTTTGCTTCTAAAACAACAACATTTTTTCCTGCATTTTTTAATGCTTGAGCGCAAGCCAGCCCAGAAATTCCTGCGCCAATAATCACAACATCGTAACAATGACTTATATTTAAATTATTCAACATTTCGAATCAAACATATAAAACAGCTTTTAAATATAATTCTTCATTTAAATTTTCATGTTGCTTTTCAGTTAATTCATTTATTGACATCCAAATCAACTCAATCATTTTATTTAAGTTTTAGATAACAGCGCTTAAAAAGCCTTTTATCTGCAATTATTATGATGTTCTTCGAATTTTGATGAATGTTGCCAATCTTCATAGCCACAAACTCCAAAATTTTATACAATAGATCATCCTTTGCTTTGGTGTTTTTTAATGAACGCTTGGACAGCTCACGTGACTGTTGCTACCGTTATAGAAAAAAACGGAAAATTTCTGTTTGTTGAAGAACATACAGAAGGCGTAACACACACTGTATTTAATCAGCCTGCGGGTCATGTTGAATGCAACGAAACGCTTATTCAAGCCGCTATTCGAGAAACCCTAGAAGAAACTGGGCATGATGTGGAAATTGAATCATTGCTCGGTATTTATAGCTATACGCCACCTATGTTTCCAGACCGTACCTATTACCGTTTTTGCTTTTTAGCTAAAGATCTTTATCATCATGAAAATGCTGAATTAGATACAGGTATTATCGGTGCTGTTTGGATGTCATTAGATGAGCTAAAAGAATCTGCACGTGCGCGTAGTCCCTTAGTGACTAAAGCCGTTGAAGATGCTTTAAAAGGTCAAAAATATCCTTTATCGCTCATTTACGAGCACCAAAATTCTCCCCTATTTACAAATATGGATGCCTAATCCTATGCAACAACGTGTCATCGTCGGTATGTCTGGTGGTGTAGATTCTTCTGTTTCTGCTGCACTACTTCTTCAACAAGGTTACCAAGTTGAAGGACTTTTCATGAAAAACTGGGAGGAAGATGACGGCACGGAATACTGTACGGCAATGGAAGATTTAGCCGATGCACAAGCCGTTTGCGATAAAATTGGTATTAAATTGCATACCGCAAACTTTGCTATGGAATATTGGGATCGTGTATTCGAGCATTTTTTAGCAGAATATGCGGCAGGTCGTACACCAAACCCAGATATTTTATGCAATAAAGAAATTAAATTCCGCGCATTTTTAGATCATGCTATTAATCTTGGCGCAGACTTTATTGCAACAGGTCATTATTGCCGTCGTGGTGAAACTTTAAAAAATTCACGTGGCGAAGAATACGCTCCTCTCCTTCGTGGTTTTGACCAAAATAAAGATCAAACTTATTTCTTACATGCTGTTCATGGTCGTGAAATTAACAAGACTTTATTCCCTGTTGGTGAAATTGAAAAACCTGAAGTTCGTCGTATTGCAGAAGAACTTGGTTTAGCTACAGCAAAGAAAAAAGACTCTACAGGTATTTGTTTTATTGGAGAACGTCGCTTTAATGACTTCTTGAAACAATACTTACCCGCTCAAGCAGGAAAAATTGTACTTGATGATGGTAAAGAGGTTGGTGAACATCACGGCTTAATGTACTATACGCTCGGTCAGCGTGGCGGTATTGGCTTAGGCGGCTTAAAAGGTGCTGCTGAAGGTGCATGGTTTGTTTTATACAAAGACATCGAAAATAACCGCCTTGTAATTGGTCAAGGTCATGAACATCCGCTTATGCAAAGTTCTATTCTTTGGAGCGAGGAAATTGACTGGGTTGCAGGTGAACAGGACATTCCTGAATCAGGATTCCGTTGTACTGCTAAAACGCGTTATCGCCAACCCGACCAAGACTGTGTTTTATTCAAAGATCCAACAATGCCAAATGGTGTTCGTGTGGAATTTGATGAACCTCAGCGTGCTGTAACCCCAGGACAAAGTGTAGTGTTCTACGCAGATGAAGTTTGTTTAGGTGGCGGTGTGATTCATCATACTAATGCCCCGAAACCTGATTTTATTTAAAGGAATATTTGGCATGACAGAGTTACCGTTTCAACCGCTTCAAACTCTGAATGTACGTCAAAATAGAGCTTTGGCGTTGGCTGCTGTTTTTCAATCGGCACAGCTTACGCACATGACTGCACTATCTGGACGACAGAGCACAGGCGAAAACGGTAACTTTTATCTAGAACAGTTAATTAAAGCCAGTTTAAATATTCGACCACAAGCCAAGCCTTGTTCGCAAACTTTAGATTATTTTAATCAACTTGCCGATATTTCATTAGGATTAAAAACCTTAGAAAGTAGTATTACCCAACCTTTTAATCCTTCTCCAAAGTCTAAACTTCCAAAATTTTCACAAACAAAACTACCAATGTCTTATGCAATGGCACTTCTTCATTTAGAAAAGAAGGTTTATAGCAATCCTAAATTTGTAGAAATTATTGAAAAATCACAACAAAAAATCTTGCAGCAACTTTCTTTTTTCGACAATAACTATTTACACCCAAGCATTCTTGCCAATTTAGCCCAAACCTATGTAGATACAGCAGGACAAATTAATCCACGTATTATGGTGAAAGGCAATGCAGAAGCTTTTAAAGACAGTTCGCATACCAATCGTATTCGCGCATCGCTATTTACAGGCTTACAAATGGCGCATTTATGGCGCCAGTCTGGTGGAAGTTCATGGAGCATGATCTTCACCAAACGTAAGTTACTTAAAGATATTCAAGATCTGGCTCGATTACAGTTTCAGGTGGTTTAACTGATGCACATCGAGTTTTTGTTTTTTCGTTTAGTTCCAAAGTTTAAGGAATCGCTATGAACGCTTTAACCGCACTTTCTCCATTAGATGGACGCTACGCTAGCAAATGTGATGCTTTGCGCCCTTTCCTCTCTGAGTTTGGTTTAATCCATGCTCGTGTGACTGTTGAAGTACGCTGGTTACAAGCACTTGCAAACCGTCCTGAAATTACTGAAATTCCTGCTTTTAGCGCAGAAACAAATGCTGCTCTTGATGCAATTGTTGCGAACTTCTCAGAAGACAATGCAAACCGTATTAAAGAAATTGAACGTACAACAAACCACGACGTTAAAGCGGTTGAATACTTCCTTAAAGAACAAATTGCAAATATCGCAGAATTGAAAGATGCAGGTGAATTCATTCACTTTGCATGTACTTCTGAAGACATTAACAACTTGTCTCATGCATTAATGCTTAAAAATGGTCGTGACGTTTTAGTTACAGCTATGCAGCAAATCATTGATTCAATTGTTGCGCTTTCTGTAACTCATGCAGAACAACCTATGTTGTCTCGTACACATGGTCAAACTGCAAGCCCAACAACTTTGGGTAAAGAAATGGCGAACGTGGCTTACCGCCTTGCACGTCAAATCAAACAATTCAAACAAGTTGAATTATTGGGTAAAATTAACGGTGCTGTAGGTAACTACAACGCGCATTACTCTGCTTACCCAGAAATTAACTGGCCTGCTCATTCTCAAGCATTTGTTGAGTCTTTAGGTTTAGCATTCAACCCGTACACAACTCAAATTGAACCACATGACTACATGGCGGAACTTTTTGATGCATTACGTCGTTTCAACACAATCTTAATCGACTTTAACCGTGACGTTTGGGGTTACATCTCACTTGGTTTCTTCAAACAACGTTTGAAAGAAGGCGAAGTTGGTTCTTCAACTATGCCACATAAAGTAAACCCAATTGATTTCGAAAACTCTGAAGGTAACTTAGGTATTGCAAATGCAGTGCTTGGTCACTTAGGTGAAAAACTTCCTGTATCTCGCTGGCAGCGTGACTTAACTGACTCTACTGTTCTTCGTAACATGGGTGTTGGTTTCGCGCAAAGCTTAATTGCTTTTGAAGCTTGCTCTAAAGGTATTAGCAAACTTGAATTGAATGCTGACCGTATTCTTGAAGATTTAGACAATGCTCAAGAAGTTCTTGCAGAGCCTATTCAAACAGTTATGCGCCGTTATGCAGTTGAAAAACCTTACGAAAAATTAAAAGCCCTTACTCGTGGTCAAGCAATGACACGTGAAATGATGGTTGATTTCGTAAATGGTAACGAACTTTCAGCTGTTCCTGCTGAAGATCGTGCGCGCTTAGCTGAAATGACACCTGCAACTTACACAGGTAATGCAGCAGAACAAGCAAAACAAGTTGCTGACTTGATTTCTAAAATCTAATTCGTTAAGTTTTTCACTACATCTTTTGTCTCCCTTTGGGAGAAATACAAAGAGGGTGTAAATTTGAAAAACTTACAATAAAAAAGCGAAGCTTAGGCTTCGCTTTTTTATTTCCGCAACGTTTTAATTCCCTCTCCTTTTAGGAGAGGGTTAGGGAGAGGTATCCCCTCATCCCAACCTTCTCCCAAAGGGAGAAGGAGTTTTTAGAATAAACCTTTATCTTCAGGACAATACTTCGCCCAATCATCTTTCATTCGTTGCAACTCACAACCCGTGAGAACATCGCTATAGTAAATATAATAAGTAGCGTTAGGATATTGAATTTCATGACGGAACATCATGCCACGTAAAGAAATTGAGAGTTCTTCTGGGAAATCATCATCTAAATAAAGTTCTTCAAACTCATAATTAAAATAGCAATTTTGCGTTGCTACAAATGCTTCTGTGACAGCCATCTTTCTGCTCTAACAATGAAATATGCTTTATTTTATCTGATTAGAACTCGTAATAGTTTGCATTTCAGCGAGGTCAATCCATCGAATTACTTTAGATTCGCTTACATCTTTATTTTTCAATCGATCATAAAATTCAAAACAGACCCGCTCACCTTTTTGTTTCCGCATCAAATCATCATTAAATTTAAGATGCTTGTTATATTTTGATCCATCAAATTGGATTGCAATCCGTTCAAAATAATCATGTCTAACTGCATAAGTTTTATAAAAACTAACGGTGCCGCATGCTTTAGATATGACAGGTGGATGATCTTCTTTTAGCACAGTCGCCAAAACAAAAATTAAACATCCTGGAATAAAAGCCAAAAAGAATATGATTTTCTTTCGTTCTGGAACAATAATCTTTGCTTCAGCATATAACACACTTAGCATTGGACACAGCACAATTACTAGAAAACCTAAAAATAGCAAGGCTCTAGACTAGCAGAATAGATATGTTAGTCTAGAATCATGATAGAAAACAGTAAATTAAGTCACTATAAGATTAAAAAAATTATTCAGTGCTTTTGCATTGATATTCCTGCTTCTAAAACAGCCTTATTGCTTAACTTGAACCGTAATACCATCAACTATTGGTACATGCTTTTTAGAGAAGCAATCTACGATCATCAAACAGATTTAAGAGCAAAGTTTGTAGGTTCTATTGAAGTTGATGAGAGCTATTTTGGAGCAAAAAGACAACGTGGTTTTCATGGGAAATTGAAGCGAGGTCGAGGTACTTTAAAACAACCTGTATTTGGAATATTTGAAAGGAATGGTCGAGTTTATACAGAAATAGTCCCTGATTGTAAAAAGACTACATTACAACAAGTTATCTTAGGTAAAGTTGCACTTGAAAGTGTAATTTATAGTGATGGTTGGCGTGGATACAATGGTTTGGTAGATGTTGGTTACTCAAAGCATTTTAGAGTAAATCATGGAGCGAATGAATTTGCCAGAGGACAATGTCATATAAATGGAATAGAATCATTCTGGAGCTTTTGTAAAAGAAGGCTAGCAAAGTTCAACGGTATATCAAAAGAGTATTTTGATTATCATCTTAAAGAAACAGAATGGCGTTGGATGAGGGAGCCTAATGAGCTAGCAACAGAGTTGTGGGACCTCATTAGGTAAAACTAAGTGCAAATCTGCTAGTCTAGAGCCATAGCAAAAACGTAGGCATTATTATTTATATTGAATAAAATCAATATCTTTATAGCATAACTATATAATTTTACCCATAAAAAAAAGCCCACCGAAGTGAGCTTTTCAAATATTTAAACTAAACTAGTCTTAAAGCTTAGGATCACGCATTTGTACTAAACTTGAATTTGCTTTAGTTAAAGTTTCCATCACTTTATTTAAGACTGTAGGTACAAGTGAGTCTGCAACTTGTGCTGCTTGCAAACCAAGTTTTTCACCAAATGTTGGCTTTTTACGTGTTTCTACCAAATAAATATCGTGTTTAGGCAACAATCCTAAAATGTATTCATCTGACGTTTTTAAAGCATCTACTAAGTTCAAATCTAAAGCATCTTGACCATACCAATGCTCGCCTGTTGCAACTTTTTCAACATTTAATTGCGGACGGTACTTTTCAACAAAATGCTTAAATAAGTTATGTGTTTGCTGTAACTCTTCTTCAAACTTGGCTTTACCCTCTTCGGTATTTTCACCAAACATGGTCACTGTACGCTTAAATTGACCTGCCGTATAAAGCTCAAAATCAATTTTATTGTCTTTCAGCAAACGGTTAAAGTTAGGCACTTGTGCAACTACACCAATTGAACCCACCACAGCAAATGGCGCAGATACAATTTCAGATGCAATACATGCCATCATATAACCGCCACTTGCAGCGACTTTATCTACACAAATAGTGAGTTTAAAACCTGCATCACGTAAACGAACCAATTGCGCAGCAGCAAGTCCATAACCATGAACCATACCACCTGGGCTTTCCAAACGTAAAACCACACGATCTCGCCCTGCTTTTGCAGTTGCTAAAACCAGTGTAATTTCTTCACGTAATTGTTCTACCGCAGATGCTGCTGTATCACCTTTAAAGTCGAGTACATAAATTTTTTCATTGGTTTTTTTACGTACGCGCGATTCTTTTACAAGCTGTTGAGTCAATTGTAAAAGTTCAAATTTAGATGCCGTGGTTTGAGCTATTTTTTTTCGTTGTTCATTTACGCGAGCATTTAAATGATGCACACGAATTTCAGCAGGAAGTTTAGTTGCGTGAAATAACATATAATTAAGCTCATCTAATACATATTTATGATTTATAAGATGTGGGCTTTGTAACAAAAAATCAATGCCTATTTGAAAATAATTCTCATTGAATAATTAAACAAAAAAAGAGCCAATTTGGCTCTTTTAATTTTTTACTTTACGAATAACACAATATTAACCAAAACGACCTGTAATATAGGCTTCAGTTAATTGATGATCTGGCTGAGTAAATACTTTTTCAGTCGCATTCACTTCAATTAAATCACCTAAGTGGAAGTAAGCTGTACGATCAGAAACACGCGCTGCTTGTTGCATTGAGTGCGTTACAATCGCAATTGTATATTGCGTAGAAAGTTCAGAAATTAATTCTTCAACTTTTGCAGTTGCAATTGGATCCAGCGCAGAACACGGTTCATCCATTAGAATCACTTCTGGTGAAACTGCAATTGTACGTGCAATACATAAACGCTGCTGCTGACCACCAGACAAACCTGTACCCGGCTGACTTAAACGGTCTTTCACTTCATCCCACAAGCCTGCTTTACGTAAACTATTTTCTACAATTTCTTCTAAATCGTATTTATCACGTGCTAAGCCATGTAATTTTGGTCCATAAGCAACGTTATCAAAAATAGACTTTGGAAATGGGTTTGGCTTTTGGAATACCATACCAACTTGCGCACGAAGCAACACCACATCTAGGTTAGGATCGTAGATATCTTGATTATCTAGTAAAACCTTACCTGTTACACGACAAGAATCAATCGTGTCATTCATGCGGTTTAAAGTACGTAGAAATGTAGATTTACCACAACCAGATGGTCCAATAAATGCAATCACTTCATTTTCGTAAATATTAAGGTCAATTCCTTTAATCGCCTCAGACTCACCATAATAAACATGTACGTCTGAAGTGCTCAGTTTAACATTAGAAGACTTTGGCTCTTTTTTTGCCGAAGCTTGCGTATCAAACTGAGATACAAAAGAAGTTGTAGGTTTTTGATCTACATTTGGAGATGTAAATTGCGTATGTTCTGAGTTCACTGATTTATCCTGTTCTAAGGAATTTGTTTTTGTAGCTGTTACTGTATTCATAATCATGCCCTGAATTACCAACGAACTTCAAATTTTTTACGTAACCAAATAGCAAGGCTGTTTAAGCTAATCATTAATGCTAAAAGTACGATAATTGCTGCTGCCGTTCGTCCTTCGAAGAAGTTACGAAGTTCATTACCTTGCCATAAGAAAATTTGCACAGGTAATGCTGTAGATTGATCTAATGGTGATACTGGTACACTTGCTACGAAAGCACTCATACCAATTAACAATAGTGGTGCTGTTTCACCTAATGCTTGCGCTACACCAATAATTGCACCTGTTAAAATACCTGGTAAAGCCAAAGGCAATACATGATGGAATACGGTTTGTAAATTTGATGCACCTAAACCTAATGCCGCTTGGCGAATAGATGGTGGTACTGCTTTTAATGATGCACGTGTGGTAATGATTACTGTTGGTAAAGTCATTAAACTCAATACCAAACCACCCACTACAGGTGCAGATAATGGCATATGCATCCATCCAATAAAGATGGCAGCACCAAGCAAACCAAATACAATTGATGGAACCGCAGCCAAGTTATTAATATTTACTTCAATTACATCTGTAATCCAGTTTTTAGGTGCGAACTCTTCCAAATAAATTGCAGATGCAACACCAATTGGAATTGAGATCAGAATCACGATGAACATCATGAATAATGAACCCATAAATGCACCCGCCAAACCTGAAGTTGCAGGTGAACTACGCGAGTCAGGACTAAAGAAAATATTCATGTTAAATGTATTTTCAATAATACCTTGTGCTTTTAAATCATCTGCTAATTGACGTACTTCTGGGCTAAGCTGCTGCTGTTCATCTGGTAAAGAACGGTCAATATTACCTGCCAACCAAACATCAATATTTGCATCTGCAAGTATTTTAACTTCTTGCTTTTGACCAATAATGCTTGGATTTTCAAGTACCATATCTCTTAAACGATATGACTCAGAACTTGTATACAGTGAAGAAATGTCATCACGCTTAGATTCTAATTTAGGATCTTCTGAAATAATACCATTTACCAACAACAGATCCCAATCAGCCATACCCAGTTGAGTTTGCCATTCAATCAAACGTTCTTGATATTTTGCAGGCTCTTCATTGCTGTGTGGCTTAGGTTTCGCTCCAACATTAATCACTGCAGGATCGAAATAAACAGGAACTGTTAAGCTGCTTTGCCAAAAAGATGGTAAGCCTTTCGCAAGAATACTGCCGAATAAAAGTACGACAAAAAACAAACCTGTAACTACAGCGGAAAAACCTAAAACACGAAATGTCTTTTCTTTACGGTGACGCTTAGATAAAGAACCCGCAATCGTATTTTTACGCTCTTCTCTGAGTTCAGCAGCAGTTTTAGCATCTGCTGAACTTAATGTATTTGTATTCGTATTACTCATTAGTCGTATTGCTCGCGATATTTACGCACGATGTAAAGTGCAACAATGTTTAAACCCAAGGTAATGACAAATAATGTTAAACCTAAAGCAAAGGCTACCAATGCTTGTGGGCTTGCAAAATCTGTATCTCCCGTTAATTGATTCACAATAGTAATCGTAACTGTAGAAACAGCTTCTAGCGGATTAATATGAAGTAATGGGCTATTTCCTGCTGCTAAAACCACAATCATGGTTTCACCAATCGCACGAGATGCAGCAAGTAAAAATGCGCCA
The DNA here is from genome assembly GCF_023158935.1 of Acinetobacter portensis. GTDB lineage: Bacteria > Pseudomonadota > Gammaproteobacteria > Pseudomonadales > Moraxellaceae > Acinetobacter > Acinetobacter faecalis. Next base: position 1,011,338 of record NZ_CP096120.1, on the reverse strand, counting down.
ATAATTCCAGGTAATGCAGCTGGTAAAACCACCTGACGAATCGTTTCAGATTTTGTTGCACCTAAGCCCAATGAACCATCACGAAGTGATCTTGGAACTTGGGTAATAATGTCGTCTGAAAGTGATGATACAAAAGGAATAATCATAATCCCCATCACAAAACCTGCGGTTAAAGCACTTGTTGCATTAATATCTAGTCCAATATATGCACCCGCTTGTTTTGCAAAAGGTCCAATAATCATTAAGGCAAAAACACCGTAAACAATTGTTGGAATACCCGCTAAAACTTCAATTGCAGGCTTTGCCCAAGAACGGAATCCTGAAGATGCATATTCAGCTAAATAAATTGCAATCATTAAACCAACAGGTACAGCAACCAATAGTGCAATACCACTAACCATGAGGGTACCCCATAGCAATGGAAGTAAACCATAACTGCCTTCTGCATTTCCTGATGTACTAAAACCAGGATTCCATTCTGTACCAAAGAAAAAGTCGAATGGATTTACAAAATTGAAAAATCTTAAAGCTTCACTAAACATTGACATAACAATGCCGATGGTCGTTAAAATTGCAACGCCAGAGCATAATGCCAAAGAAATATTCATGATTTTTTCGACTTGGTTTCGAGCCCGGAATTGTTCAGAAATTCTCTTTTTCGCTAAAACCAAACCAATTAATGCAGCACACACAACAAGTGCCATTTTGGCAAAAGTCGCAATGCTTTGAAATTTTGCTAATTGTTCTGCCGCTGCTACTTCATAAGCTGCAGGAATATCACTCACCCCAAAACCTGAAGCAATTGATTGCACACGATCTACCAAAACACCTGTCGTTGCAGGATCTAGACTTGCTGAAACAGTTGCAGGCACATTATTGAGTACAACATGCGTTAAAATGCTTGGTTCAACAATATTCCAAACCAATAAAATCAAGAATGCAGGAATACCACACCACAAAGCGACCAATGCACCATAGTAGCCTGGGCGCGAATGTAATTTCGCAGAGTTATTTCCCTTACCTGCTAGTGTGCGGCTTTTGGTTAACCCAATTTGATAAGCCATAGCAATAAGTACTAATAGCACACCAATAAGTAGCAGATTCATGTATTTTCCACCAATTTCCAACTATTTTTGAATATTGTGACAACGTAAAAAAGCTGATGATTAGTGAACTAATCATCAGCTTATCGGTATTACTTAACTGCTTTGCCTGCTTTGAAGTTCGCAAGAACTTGAGCACGCTCTTTGTCTGACATAGAAATCAAACCAGCTTTATCTAACTTAGAACCTTTACCAGACACTTTCTTGCTTAAGAAGTATTCAGTAAATTGAGATAAACCTTTGATTGATTTAAGGTGCTCACCTTTCACGTAGAAGAACAATGGACGTGATACAGGGTAAGAACCATTTAAGATTGTTTGCTCAGATGGCGCAACATTGTTTACTGTTGCAACACGAAGCTTGTCACGGTTTTGTTCATAGAAACCTAGACCAAACACACCTACAGCACTTGGCGATGTCTTAAGACGCGCTAATGTTTCAGTGTAATCACCAGCAATTTCAATTACTCGTCCATCTTTACGGAAAGTTGAACATGTTTTCTTTTGCTCATCTTTACTTAAAGCTTTAATTGCTGAATATGTTTCACAACCTGCTTCTACCATTTTTTCTTGGAACACTTCACGTGTACCGTGGTTAGAAGCTGGAATTACTAAAGTAATTGGTTCATTTGGAAGTGATTTATCAATTTGGTTCCAACGCGTATACGGGTTTTTAACCATTTTACCATTCGATGGTAATTCAGCTGCTAAAGCTGCGAATACATGTTGTGGGCGTAATTTATAAGCCGCTTTTTTAGAGTTTGATGCAAATACAATACCGTCATAACCAATTTTAATTTCTAATACTTGGTTAACGCCTGCTTTTTTACATGCAGCAAGCTCTGTACTTTTAATTTGACGAGAAGAGTTTGCAATATCAATCGTGTTATCGCCAACACCATTACAGAACTGTTTCAAACCACCCGAACTACCACCTGAACCTACAACAGGTGATTTAAATTGTGGAAAAGTGTTACCAAATTCTTCAGCTACAATACTTGCATATGGAAGTACTGTTGAAGAACCAGCGATTTGAATTGTGTCACGAGCCGCATTTGCTGTTGTTGCTACAGCTGCCGCTGAAACTGCTAATGCAATTGCAATATTTGTATAGCGCATTTGAATCTCTCTTTTATGCAAACTTGGAGTACGCCACTTTTTTTAGTTTTGTACTTGTTCTGTGTTATTGCATTTTGAGCAGATAATATGACAGATAGGTTACAGCTATATTACGATTTTATTATATTTGGCACACAATCAAAAATTTTATACTTTCTATTCAATAAAAATATCCGCACAAAAATGCACGGATATTTATAATTTTTAAATATTTATCTATCGAATTCCAGTTCTTAAATAACTTAAAACTCAATATTTGAATATCTTATTTTTTAAGATGATTTACAACAACAGCACCATCTTTTACAACCAATTGAACACGTTCAAGCGCCTTAATATCTTTTAATGGGTCACCATCTACAAGAATTAAATCTGCAATTTTACCTTGCTCAAGCGTCCCTAAATTTGTCACACCTAAAGCTTTAGCACCTTCTCGTGTAGCAGATAATAAAATTGTTTTATTGTCTATGCCCTGACCTTTCATAACACCTGTCACCATTGGAATAACTTCCTTTGCAGGAATACCTGGCACATCCGATGTAAATAATGGCGTTGCACCTGCTTTTAGCATGACCTGAATATTATTTTGCATAATGTCATAATCATTTTTGTCTTTTTCAGAAGCAAAACCTAGCCCAATATAACGCTCCATAAAACCAAGCGTAATCGCAAGTGGCATTTTCTTCTCGCCTAATACTTTTAAATAACGGCCATCTGTATCTTTAGTAATTGCAGGTGGATGAATAAATACGTCTACACCCGCTTCAATCATCGCTGGGACATTTTTAGCATCGGCATTATGAACAAGCACCTTCAAATTATTTTTATGTGCTTCATCAACAATTGCTTTTAAAGATGGCAGATTAAATTCTTTTTGATTGGTGACACCGTCATAAACAATAACATCTGTTTTATAACCCACTAATTTCTGTACCGATGCTTTGGCTTGTTTTGGGGTATCAATTGGCAAACGAACATGCTCGTCACACCATTTTAATTCCGCACCCGACAAACCTGCACAAGCATAATAATCACCCGCTTGAATGAGTACAGGACCTGCCATAAATACACGTGGTCCCGAAATTTCACCTGCTTCTACTTTCTTTTTCACTTCATCAATATAAGGCCAAAAATCAATTGGAGATAAAATAGAAGTAATTCCATGTGCTAAATGATCGTGTAAGCGCTCTTTCAGCTCACCGTTAATAAATTGCTTAGCTTCATCATCATTGGTTGCTGGCATTTTAGGCGGTAAATCATACATATTCCAAAACAAATGCAAGTGACTATTAATAATTCCTGGCATTACTGTTTTGCCTTTGGCATCAATAATTTGATTAGCTTTTTCTTTGATCTGTCCTGTTTCAATGGCTTTAATTTTGCCATTTTCAATAATGACATTTGCATTTTTAATCAGGTCTGAACCCGTACCATCAAATACATTTGCATTCTTAATAATGATATCTGCTGCATAAGCTTGAGTACTTATAAATGCACTAAGCAATAATGTTTTGAACGCCATTTTTTTAGTATTCATTTTCTCTCCGTAGAAACATATTTTGAGATGTCTTTTTATTTGTAATTTGAGGTTTTCATTTCTTATTTAACTTATAAATAATACATCATGCTTTAAAAATAATAATGATGATTCACAAAAAATTGTAATGTAATTCTCAAAAAAAAGACGCTCAAGTGAGCGCCTCTTTTATGTAAAGCATTAAATTAATCTAATGCTGTTACATATGTACCGTCTGCAATTGGATCTTTAATACGATCAGCTTCTGCAAGCACAAGTGCAAGCAAGTTCTTCACATTGTCTAAAGTCGCAACTGGGCTTAAAGTCGTCATTTTCAATGATTGAACTTGACCCACTTTAGTTACACCAATATTCGCTTCACCACGAGCAAACAATTCATCTGCTACGTTTTGGTTGAGTGTATCCAGTAATTCTGTTGGATAACCTTCAGGAATTACACGGAATAATACTGAAGCAAATTGTGGATCAACCAACATTTCTAGACCGTCAGTTGCAGTAATATATTCTGCAACATCACGTGTTAAACCCACACCGTGATCGATCATCGAACCGTAAAGTTCTTCACCCAATGCTTCAACCGTCATCCACAATTTCAATGCATCGAAACGACGCGTTGTTTGTAGCGATTTAGACACAAGGTTTGGTACGCCATGCTCTTCATCATAAGCAGAGTTTAAGTACTCCGCTTCATAATGCATGAAACGATAGTTCGCTTCATCTTTCAGCAAGAATGCGCCACATGAAATCGTTTGGAAATAATGCTTATGGAAATCAAGCGTAACTGAGTCAGAAAGCTCGATACCGTCTAGCATAGAACGATAATCATTAGAAAGAATTAACGCACCACCCCAAGCTGCATCGATATGCATCCACGCGCCATATTTGTTAGTGATTTCACGAATTTCTTTCAATGGATCAATTGCGCCTGCATCGGTAGTACCCGCAGTTGCAACCACACATGCCACGATTTTACCTTCAGCTTGAAGGTGAGCCATCGTTTTTTCAAGTGCTTCTACATCCATCTGTGCGTTGTCGTTCACAGGAACAGTCACAACAGATTGGAAGCCCATGCCCATCATCGCCATGTTCTTTTGCACAGAGAAGTGTGCATTTTCAGAACAAATGACTTTCACGTTACGCATAGCATCAGCAGGCACGCCATCACGCTGAACAGACCACGGATTGCCGTTTTCGTCTTTCCAGTTTTTCGCGATACACGCATCACGAGCAAGAAGTACGCCCATCAAGTTAGACTGTGTACCGCCAGAGGTGAATACACCTGCTTGACCTGCACCATAGCCCACTTTTTGACGAAGCCAGTCAATCAACTGAACTTCCATCAATGAACCTGCAGGGCTTTGATCCCATGAATCCATTGACTGGTTTGTTGCATTAATCAGCACTTCCGCAATTTGACTTGTCACCATCGTTGGGCAGTGCAAATGCGCTAAAGAATGAGGATGATGTACTTTTAAGCTTTTATTTAAGAAAAGCTCGACCATACGATCAAGAGATTTTTGTACACCTAAACCTTCTTTAGAAGGATTGAATGCAATAGCAGAGCGAAGCTCTTTGATGCTACCGCCCGTGTACATTTTGTCATTTTGCAACCATGCAGATACAGCTTTTACAGCTGAATCCATTGCTGACTGGTAGTCAGCAATGGATTGTGCATCATTGCAGAATAACGCTTTACGATGTTCTGCAAAATCAACCATTATGCGCCTCGAACTGCAACTAGAGCTTCAGCAACTGCTTTCTTGAAACGAGCAACGGCTTCAACACATTCATCATGAGTGATAATTAACGGGCAAAGTAAACGAATTACTGTACCGTTACGACCACCTTTTTCTAACAACAATTTGTTGTCGAAACACGCTGCTTGAATTGCTGCTGCCAATTGAGAATCACCTGGTAAAGAACCCATATGATCTGCCGCTTGACGCTCATCTACAATTTCAACACCAAGCATTAAACCACGACCACGCACGTTACCAATACATGGGAATTCTACAGCTAATTTTTTAAATTCAGCTTGTAAGAAATCGCCACGTTCTTGTGCGTTTTGAGCCAAGTTTTGTTCTTTGATGGTTTTGATTGTTGCAAGACCAGTACCCATAGCAAGTTGGTTACCACGGAAAGTACCCGTGTGACCTGCAGGCTGCCAAGCATCAAACTTACGTTTAATACCAAGCACTGCAAGCGGTAAGCTACCACCAACAGCTTTAGACATTACAACTACATCTGGTTCAATACCCGCATGTTCAAAGGCAAACATTTTGCCTGAACGTCCAAAGCCCGCTTGAACTTCGTCTAGAATTAACACAATGTTGTGTTTTTCTGTCACTTCGCGGATTTTTTTCAACCATTTTACAGGTGCAGTTACCACACCACCTTCACCTTGAATTGCTTCAAGAATAACAGCAGCAGGTTTAGTTACACCACTTTCTACATCTTCAATGAAGTTTTCAAAGAAATAAGTTAATGCATCAACACCTGCTTCACCACCAATACCCAATGGGCAACGGTATTCATGCGGATACGGCATAAATTGAACACCTGGCATTAAGCCATTCACAGCATTTTTAGCAGACAAGTTACCTGTCATTGCTAAAGAACCGTGAGTCATACCGTGGTAACCACCTGAGAAGCTGATTACTGAACTACGACCAGTGTAAGTTTTTGCTAATTTAATTGCTGCTTCTGTACCATCTGCACCAGACGGGCCACAGAACTGCAGGCAATACTCAGCTTTACCACCAGGTAACTGCTCAAGTAGTGCTTCAGTGAAAGCATCTTTTAAAGGTGTTGTTAAATCCAAAGTATGCAACGGTAAACCGCTTGCAAGTGTATCTTGGATACTTTGAATGACCGCAGGGTGATTATGGCCTAATGCCAAAGTCCCTGCCCCAGCTAAACAATCGAGGTACTCTGTACCTTCAACATCGGTAACCCAACAGCCCAAAGCTTTTGCTATCGCAAGTGGAAGTTTACGTGGATAGCTACGAACATTAGATTCCATCTGACTTTGGCGAGTCAGGTAGTATTCGTTAGTAGACTTAGTGGCAGGATTTACTGAAGAAACGCTCATATCGAATTACCATCTCTGATATGGGTTGAAAGAAATAAGTCGGGGGACTTTCGGTCTTTTGACTCGGTGCTTTATGGTTTTCTAGTTAGTTTAATTTCGCAGATTCTGCATTCACTAACTAGGAGGCGGATAATACCTAATTTTTCTAAAAAATAAACACTTTTAGGAAATTAAATTACCCTTAATTTATTGGAAAATTACATTCAACCACCCAATAGATTGAATTATCATCTTACGCTGTGACAAATAAAAGAAAAGCCTATTTTTTATTATATATTTTTAGATTAAAAAAAGCACACTCAATCGATAGATAACCCACTAAAAATTAATAATTTTATTTAAAGTAGTTAACTCAGCAGAGAAATCTATTTTTACAGAGAAACTACAGTTCCTGCATAAATGATGCACATAAAATTTTTATGCTATAAACAATATAAATATAGCTAAATATTAGGAATAAATATGCGTCATTTTTACACTACTTTAGCACTTGCTTTAACAACTTCTATTTCTGCTCCAGCTTTTGCTCAAGACAACCAAGTTTTAAATTACAATGTTCTTAATATTCAAGCTGAAGCTTCACGTAAAATTTCAAATGATGAAATGACGGCTGTTTTATATATAGAGAAGACAAATAAACAACCTGCTCAGCTTTCAAGTGAAATCAACCAATTAATGACACAAGCCGTTAATACAGCTAAAAAATATACGCAAATTAAGGTTGAAACAGGTTCGCAAAGTACATATCCAATTTATGACAATGATAATCGCAAAGTAAAAGAATGGCGTGGTCGTGCTGAAATTCGCTTAGAAAGTAAAGATTTCAAAGCTGCAAGCCAACTTATTAGCGAACTTCAACAAAACTTCCTGACCCAATCTATTAACTTTAATGTTTCAGATAGTCAACGTAAGAAAGTTGAAAATGAACTCATGATTGAAGCATCTAAAAATTTTCAACAACGCGCAAAATCATTGGCTCAAGCTTGGAATAAACCCAGTTATCAACTCATTAATCTTAATTTAAATACAAATAGTTATACCAATCGAGCTGTACCACGTATGGCAATGTTAAAAGCTTCAAGTTCAGATGCAATGCCAGAACAAGAAATGGCAAGTGGTGAATCTCAAATTACCGTAAATGCAAATGGCTCTATTCAATTAAAATAAGATTTATGAAATCAAAACCGCATACAATTACTGCGGTTTTGATTCTCTTTCATATGATCTTTATTAAAACAAACTAACAATAAATCCACTTAATAAAAATAATAAATTAGTTAAAGTGAATCATTAAATTTCTATTCTTATCTTATCTTCTTTAAAAATGCCCTTTCAAAACTTAAATTTATATTTATTTCACATCTTTAATGTTCCAGAGCAGGCATCTCATTTTATGATGTCGTATGCAACTTTTATCGCACATGATTTAATTTACATTGTATTTTTAAGTTTTATTTGTGCTTGGCTTATTGGCAACATTGAAACTAAAAAGAACATCTTAAAAGCATTTATATTTACATCAATTACGTTATTCATTAGTGAAATTTTATCTTTTGTATTAGATACACCAAGACCGTTTGTAATGAACGTTGGCGAAACCATTTTAACGCACGCACCTACTGGCTCTTTTCCAAGTAATCATATGAGTATTTTTAGTGGACTCGCCTTGTCTTATTATTTTTCATCACAAAGACAATTAGGTAAATTACTTCTTGCCGTCGCTTGGTTAGTTGCATGGGCACGTGTTTATGTGGGCGTTCACTTCCCTTTAGATATGTTTGGTGCTTTTTTCTTTGCTTTTGTTGTAAATATTTCAGGTCTAAAACTATGGAATATCTATAAAGAGCGACTTATGGCTTGGGTGATGATGCTTTACCGAAAAATATTTTCCTTTTTAATTAATAAAGGGTTAATTCAATAAAAAATTATAGCTATTAAAATCAAATGTTATTAAAAATTTCTAATTTAAAAGCAAATTATGTAGGCTCTAGACTAGCAGAATAGATATGTTAGTCTAGAATCATGATAGAAAACAGTAAATTAAGTCACTATAAGATTAAAAAAATTATTCAGTGCTTTTGCATTGATATTCCTGCTTCTAAAACAGCCTTATTGCTTAACTTGAACCGTAATACCATCAACTATTGGTACATGCTTTTTAGAGAAGCAATCTACGATCATCAAACAGATTTAAGAGCAAAGTTTGTAGGTTCTATTGAAGTTGATGAGAGCTATTTTGGAGCAAAAAGACAACGTGGTTTTCATGGGAAATTGAAGCGAGGTCGAGGTACTTTAAAACAACCTGTATTTGGAATATTTGAAAGGAATGGTCGAGTTTATACAGAAATAGTCCCTGATTGTAAAAAGACTACATTACAACAAGTTATCTTAGGTAAAGTTGCACTTGAAAGTGTAATTTATAGTGATGGTTGGCGTGGATACAATGGTTTGGTAGATGTTGGTTACTCAAAGCATTTTAGAGTAAATCATGGAGCGAATGAATTTGCCAGAGGACAATGTCATATAAATGGAATAGAATCATTCTGGAGCTTTTGTAAAAGAAGGCTAGCAAAGTTCAACGGTATATCAAAAGAGTATTTTGATTATCATCTTAAAGAAACAGAATGGCGTTGGATGAGGGAGCCTAATGAGCTAGCAACAGAGTTGTGGGACCTCATTAGGTAAAACTAAGTGCAAATCTGCTAGTCTAGAGCCTTATTAAATATGAAATAAATTGTAAAACTCAGTCTCAGAACAATACATCATTTTTTTACGATAAAAATGGAAAACCTATCATTTCAGGAATACCTTCTAAAGACTACTCCCTTTTACCCTATCAAATTAAAAGAACGTGCTCTCTGATTTAATTTAAATTCTCTATCATTTTGTTGAATTAATTTAATACATTAAAATAAAAAAGGCTTAACTCTTTACAGAATTAAGCCTTTCAACATCTATTCAAAAATGTATTAATAAATCGCCATATGATTTCTATGAATCATCTCAAGTGAACGAGCTTCACCTAAAACCTGATGAACTTTATCTGAAGATAAGCCTTTTACAATATCAGCCGAACGAGAACTAAAGTTCACACGACCAACAGCAACACGACCACCATCAATATCGACACATTCAACGACATCACCACGTTCAAAATGCCCTTCTACCGCTTTTACACCTACAGGTAACAAACTACGGTGGTTCTCTTTAATTGCCTTAACTGCGCCATTATCAATCACCAAACGCCCTGCTGTTTGCAAGTGAGCAGCTAACCATTGCTGATGTGCTGTCATACGATCATTGTCCGTAACAAACAATGTACCGAGCATTTCCCCCGCCATTAAACGAGAAAGAACTCGATCACTATCCCCACTTGCAATAAGCGTAGGACAACCCGACTTTGCAGCTAAACGAGCAGCACGAACTTTGGTCAACATACCACCACGACCAAACTTACCACCACCGCCTGCCATATCGAATAGACTTTCATCTAAAGCACGAACAGTGTCAAAAAGCTTAGCATTTGGGTTTGAACGAGGGTCTGAATCGAACATACCTTGTTGGTCAGTTAAAATGATGAGCAAATCACCATGAACCTGACCTGCGACCATTGCCGCCAAAGTATCGTTATCACCAAAGCGAATTTCATCTGTAGAAACCGTGTCATTTTCATTAATAACAGGAATCACACGCCAATCAATTAGGTGTTGCAAAGCATCACATGAATTTAAATAGCGTCGACGATCTGCCAAGTCATCATGGGTTAATAATACTTGAGCCGTTTGTATGCTATGTTTGTCCAGCACACTTGACCATGTATGTATTAAACCCATTTGACCAATGGCAGCACACGCCTGAAGACTAGGTAGATCTGTGGGTCGATTTTCAAGTTTCATTCGAACCATACCTTCAGCCACAGCACCCGATGACACAAGAATAATCTCGTGTCCTACATTGTGTAGATCTGCAATTTGTTCCGCCCAATGCGAAATTGCAGTTATATCTAAACCTTGCCCATTTGCTGTGAGTAAAGATGATCCGATCTTAACAACGATTCGTTTACAACCCTTGAGCTGACGTTGCCCATCTACCACTTCTATCATCTTGTCCTCAGTTACTCTTCCATAAGAGCTTAACGTACGTAAACTACTTCTACATCGTTATCGTCGTCTTCATCATCTTCATCGTCTTCGCCCAAAATACCAGCAAGACGTTGTTGACGACGCATTTCACGATATGCTTCTTTCGCAGCCAATGTTTGCTCACGTGTTTCAGCTTCAAGCTGATCACGAAACGCTTTCATTTCTGCTGCGTATTCAGGATCTTCAACTTCACGTTCGCGTTGTTCTTCAATTTGATCCATCAAGTAATAAACAACATCTTTCGTTCCTTCTGCCGTTAAGCCAGAAGTTTTGAATACTGGACCGTTCCACTGTAATTCTTCAAGAATATGGTTACACCATTCTTCACGAGTTTCTTCAGCTAATTGATCGACTTTATTTAATATCAATACAATTGGTAATTTTGAAAGTGTAGGAGAGAAGTTTTCTAGCTCTTTCAAAATTGCTTTTGCATTGTATGCAGGATCAGAACCATCAATTGGTTGAACATCTACAATGTGTAATAAAATACGTGTACGTGCTAAATGCTTAAGGAAACGAATACCAAGACCCGCGCCTTCAGATGCACCTTCAATTAGACCTGGAATATCTGCCATTACAAATGAACGATAACGGTCAGCATCTACAACACCAAGGTTTGGAACCATAGTGGTAAATGGATAATCTGCAACTTTTGGTTTTGCAGCAGAAACTGCACGAATAAAGGTTGATTTACCCGCATTAGGCATGCCTAGCAAGCCAACATCCGCCAATACTTTAAGTTCTAAACGTACTTCACGGAACTCACCTTTTGTTCCATGGGTACATTTACGTGGTGAACGGTTTGTAGATGATTTGAAGTGTGTGTTACCCAAACCGCCATCGCCACCTTGTGCAACCATTACGCTTTGACCATCTTCGATCAAATCGCCAATAATGTCGCCAGACTCTACATCAACAATAGTTGTTCCAACTGGAACTTTTAGAATTACTGATTCACCACCACGGCCTGCACAGTTTGCGCCACGACCATTTTTACCACGTTCTGCGCGGTATCTACGGGTATAACGATAATCTACAAGTGTACTTGTGTCGTCGTCGGCTTGAATATGAATACTACCGCCACGACCACCATCACCACCATCTGGACCACCAAATGGTACGAACTTTTCACGGCGAAAACTGGCTACGCCATTGCCACCGTCGCCAGCCTCTACGGTAATGACTGCTTCATCAACAAAGCGCATATTGCCAATCCTCTAAAAACTTTAAAACCCCATATTCTGCCACATTTTAAAGAATTTCTCGACTATATTTACACACAATACAATAAAGAAATGATTCGCTTAGCTCGTCCTGATTATTTTCCTATTCAATTAATTTATTTTAGCTTATTTTTCATATATTCAATCATCTATACCTTTCAACAATTAAATGATTGTTTTTAATTATTTCTACTTTAGCATTCACCTGTCTATAGTTTCACAATTAAAATTTTGAGTATGCTTATGTCTACTGCGGAAAGGAAAAACACTCAACCTTTGTCATCTCAATTTGTATTACTGATGGCACTTGCATGTGGTTTATGTGCAGGTTCAGCTTATTTCAACCAACCTTTAATTAATTCTATCGAGAAAGGTTTAGGGGTAACAACAAGCCAAGCAGGTTTTGCAGTGGTTGTAGCACAAATTGGTTATGTTCTAGGTTTAATGCTACTTGTTCCTTTAGGCGATTATTTAAATAAGCGAAAATTCATTGTGAGCTTAATGGTATTTGCCGCGCTCTCTCAAATTTTATTATCCTTTAGTACGACATTATCTACGCTTTATATTTTTACCCTATGTGCTACTTTTGGTGCAATTTCTGCCCAAGTATTAATTCCTTTTGCTTCAACCATTAGCCCTCCTGAGTCAAGTGCAGCAACCGTAGGAAAGCTCATGAGTGGTTTGGTGATGGGGATCATTTTATCTCGTACATTTGCAGGTTTTGTTTCTACCTATTGGTCATGGGAAGGCGTGTATTTTTCAAGTGGAATTATCACTCTTCTTTTTGCCATCATTATGTGGAAAAAACTTCCCAATACTTCTGCACAAGCAGGTTTAACCGTTGGTAGAATTTATCGATCACTTTGGAATATTGCCAAAGATAATCCACATCTTATTCGCCGTGCCTGTGCAGGTGCTTTAGGTTTTGGCATTTTATCGATGGTCTTTACCTCTATGACTCTTGTGTTGGGTACAGCGCCTTATTATTTCTCTGATTTTGAAATTGGTCTTTTTGGACTTTTAGGAGTAATTGGGATTTATTCATCAAGTTGGTCAGGTAAAACGGTTGGCTTAGGTAAAGAAAATTTTGTTGCAAAGCTATGCATTATGCTCATGCTATTTTCTTGCATTCCATTGTTCTTTGCACAACAAAATATTTGGATTTATGCGATTGGCGTGCTAATGAGTTATTTTGGTTTAACAGCATTCCATGTATTAAATCAGAATTTAGTTTATCGCATTGATGGTAAGGCTCGCTCACGAATTAATGCCGTGTATATGACCATTTATTTTACAGGTGCTGCCTTAGGTTCTTTAGGGGCTGTATATGCATGGGAACATTATGAGTGGATCGGTTGTGTTGTTCTTGGTCTTGTCTTCTCAATAGGAATTTTAGTAATTGATCGATGGGATTTTAAAAAGATGAAAGTGACCTCATAGCTGCTTATTAATCAAAGTCGAAAAATATATTTTATATTTTTCGACTTTTAGAGCATATCAATTCAATTTTTTCGATCTAACGAAACTGCCCCTCACACGGATCACCATCACCATCGCCATCCATAAGAGTTCCAGGACAGTTATTAATAAAATACACAGCTTCATCACGAGATCTCATTTCACTACAATGCTTACGCCCATCACATCTAAAATTTGAGTTTGTAGTGCTATCAGTAGTTTTAGAGACCATTGCCATTGGTTCAGCAACCTGTCTTTTTAAAGTTTCTCTTTTATAAATCCCTGTCACAAAAGGAATAAACACTGCTAAAAAAACAGCAATAATGACAAAACCCAATATGAAATTTAAAAAATTAAAAGTTTTCGGTTGTTGCTTTTTGCGGTTGGTTTGTCTTTTTGAATAAGCTACAGACGAATTTATATTTTGACGCTCTTCAACATAAACATCTAAACGTACGATATTTTCTGCTTTAGCTTTTCCATTATGATCATTAGCAATTCTAAATTTAAGTCTTTCACCTATTTTTGGTTGAATATTTTTGTTAGGAAAATCTTTAATATGGAAAAATATATCTTTCTGTTGATTTTCAACTTTAATAAAACCAAAACCCCTATCTTCGTTATAAGTTTTTACAACACCTTCACAAAACATTTGACTAACTTTAATTCTTAATAAAGAAATAATTATACACTAAAAACTGAGTGTTTTTAGTGCAAAATAAGCCAAAACATATTGATTAACAGCAATTTACCTAAAACTTAAGTTTAATAAAAAACAATAAGAGTCAAATAATAATTCAAGCTAAGATCCTGTTTTTTTATTATCTAAAATCTCAGGCAAACTACGCTCAATCCACTGAATTAAATAATTCATCTTTTCGGCTGCTTGTGACCCCAAAATTGTCAGTTGATATTCCACTTTTGGCGGTACAACAGGATAAACCGTACGTAAAATAAAACCGTCTTGCTCAAGCATTTTTAACGTTTGTGAAAGCATTTTTTCGCTCACGCCCTCTATACGCTGTTTTAACTCACTAAAACGATGTACCCCGTCACTTAAACATCTCAAAACTAGAACAGACCATTTGTTTGTTAAATGTTCCAATATTTCCCGAGATGGACAATCTGTAGATAAAACTTGACCTAATAATTTACTCGTTTCATAGCTAGACATAAAAATATTCCTTTTTAGTAATTAACTTACTTTTTGGTATGTACTTTCTTTTGGTAAGTTACCAAATTAATATTCATCGATCAAGTTTATTTATTCATCAAAATAATGTGAGATTAAAATATGAAAATTGCAATTACTGGCGCAACGGGTCAACTTGGTCAACTCGTTATTCAACACCTATTAAAACAAACTCAAGCTGAAAATATTGTAGCCTTAGTTCGCAATGTAGAAAAAGCAGAACATTTAAAAGCACAAGGAGTTGATATTCGTTATTTCGATTATTACTCACCTGCTACGCTTGTTCCTGCTTTACAAGGTATAGATAAAATTTTACTTATTTCAGCGAACGAAGTAGGTCATCGTACACCACAACATAAAGCTGTTATTGACGCTGCTGTTTCAGCCAAAGTTCCTTATATTGCCTATACAAGTCTTTTACGAGCAGACAAATCGCCTTTAGGTTTAGCACAAGAACACCGTGAAACCGAACAATTGATTCGTGAAAGCGGATTAAGTTATACCTTTTTAAGAAATAATTGGTATAGCGAAAATTATTTAGCAGGTATTGCTCATAATATTGAAACAGGCATTTTATATGGAGCAACTCAAAATGCTCAAATCAGCGCAGCGCCACGAACTGACTATGCGGAAGCTGCTGCAAATGTATTACTTAGCGAATCTCATCAAAATAAAATTTATGAATTGGCAAGCTCTACTGCATTTAACTTAGAAATTTTGGCAGAAACCATTTCGAAAGTTAGCAATAAAACTGTGGCTTATACCAACTTATCCTCTGAAGATTACAAACAAGGTCTTTTACAAGCAGGTTTACCTGAAAGTTTAGTTAATGTGATTGTTGAAGCAGATATTGAAGCTCAAAATGGAGCAATGCTAAGTGATAGTAAAGACTTAGAAACTTTATTAAATCGCCCGACTACGTCACTTGAAGAAACGATTAAATCTTTACTTGTATAATTCAAATATCACATAAAAAAAGAGCCTCAATTGAGGCTCTTTTTTTGTCTACATCACAAATTATGCATTTGTTTCAGCAGGAACTTTAATGTAGCTTACGCCACCCATTTGTTCAGCAATACGTAATACTTGGCAGCTATAACCAACTTCGTTATCGTACCAAACATAAGCTGTTAAACGGTTACCTGAAGTGATTGTTGCTTGCGCATCAAACACACCCGCAGTACGCGAACCGATAAAGTCAGAAGATACAACCTCTGTAGAGTTTGTATAACCAATTTGACCTTGTAGCTTAGAATTGATTGAAATTTGACGAATATATTCGTTTACTTCATCACGATCTACATCCTGACCTAAAGTAAGGTTAAGAATAGCCAAAGATACGTTTGGTGTAGGAACACGTACAGAGTTACCTGTTAATTTACCTTGAAGAACAGGAAGTGCTTTAGCAACAGCTTTAGCAGCACCAGTTTCAGTAATAACCATGTTCAATGTAGCAGCACGACCACGACGGTCAGCTTTATGGTAGTTATCGATTAAGTTTTGGTCGTTTGTGAACGAGTGAACTGTTTCAACGTGACCATTAATCACTGTGTATTTGTCGTTTAACACTTTAAGTGTTGGTGTAATTGCGTTTGTAGTACAGCTTGCAGCAGAGATGATTGTGTCTTCATCTAAGATGTCTGCATGGTTTACGCCATATACAACGTTTTTCATCTCACCTTTACCAGGTGCAGTTAAAATTACGCGTGCAGCGCCTGGGCATTTAAGATGTTGAGCTAAACCTTCAGAATCGCGCCATTTACCCGTATTATCAATGACTAATGCATTGTTAATACCGTAAGCTGTGTAATCAACTTCAGATGGGTTAGATGCATAAATAACTTTAATAAAGTTACCGTTTGCAATAATTGCTTCGTTTTCTTCATCTACAGAAATTGTGCCTGCAAATGGACCATGAATAGAGTCACGGCGTAAAAGTGAAGCACGTTTTTCTAAATCACCATCAGATGATTTACGAACAACAATCGCTTTAAGATTTAAACCACGACCAAGACCAGATTGGCTAATGATTAAACGCGCTAAGATACGACCAATACGACCGAAACCATAAAGAACAACATCTTTATGTTCTACAGCTGTGTCTTTACCCGCTAAAGGTTTTACAGCTTCTGCAACAAACGCATTGATATCGCCGCCTTTAGCATTGAATTCAACTGCGAGTTTGCCTAAATCTACTTCTGCAGAACCAATATTTTCAATTTTCGCCAAAGCTTCAAGGATTGGGAAAGTATGAACAGCAGAAAGCTCTACGTCTAATACACGTGTACGGCGGTGAGCTTTTAAAATCTGAATTACAGAACGGTTAATTAAAGAACGACCATAAACTGTAACTACGATATTCTTTTCACGATACAACTGACCTACTAGGGCAATCATACGTTCCGCTAGTTCCTCACGGTTTTTCCAGCGACCTTGGTGCTCTGTATGTAGGGCAATGATACTGTCTTTGCTCACAGATACGTCCTCTAATTAATTGCGAATCATAAATATATAAACCCCATAATTGTAATGGAATTAAAGGCAACTTTGTATCAAAAGCTGAATAAGACTGTACTATTTTCTTGTATATTCATTATAAATTTATGAAATAGTAGCAATTATTTTCATGATTTAAAAAATAAAACCGCTAAATCGTATATTTAGCGGTTTTAAATAATTCATTTAATTGATGAAATTACATGCAATTAATACCTTTACACGCTATACGAAATAGGTGAATGATCATCTAAACCTATTTTTTCAGCTCTAGAGGATGACGAAAAATTTAAATCGTATTGAATAAGCGCATTAAACTCCTCTACATCAAACTCTGTATAGGTATCTGGTACACTTAATAAAATTGGCAACCGTGTTAAGCCATTGTCACCACATGGAAATGCATAATGTCGCTGTTTATCGGTAAAATTATGCATACTTTCAAATTCAATAAATACGCTCGCATTTGGATAAGAGCGAGGAATATCTAGAATACTCATGAAAATCTTCCGCTTTAATTCAATAGAAGATTTTTGAGCATCAAGCAAATCATTTTCTGCCTGATCTGACTTCATCATGCGCTTTAACAACGATGTCTGCTTTGTTTGATCACGTTTAAACTTATTAATAAACATTCTAAGTTCACGATAATCTACAAGGTTCTGGCTTATTGTAGATTGCAAAGCACGAATAGGTTGCATTGAACGTTCATGCATAAAATTCCAATCATTTTCATTTAATGGAACAAAACATTCTTGTTTGCGTTTTTCAAGTAACTTCACATAAGCAAATAATTTATATTCAAACATTTGCACATAATGATTAAATATTAATGATGGTTGAGACTTAAACTCTCTGTAATATGCCAATAATTCTGAAAGTAATCGATGCCCTTTTAAATATAAATAATCAAATTCTTCTATATGAGATAAATGCTTTTTCGATGCCACATGCATTAATGAAAAGAACTCGCCTGTTAATACATTTTCAAATTTCTTTAAATGCATTTGTGCAACAACATCTGCATTTTTTGCGACAAACTGAATAGGTTCAATTAATAAAGGAATCAGTTTATCTTCATAAACTTCTTCTAGTTGATGAACAACATCTATCACATCTAAATGAATTTGACTTTGAATAGTCACCATTCGCTTAATTAAGCTTTTTAAATTTTCAATATATTGAATTTCTTCAGACTTCGATAAATCCAGCACAATTGCATTTAAGAAAATTTGATCTGGAAGTGCACCCTGCTCCTCAATTAAAAAACGTCGAATTGAATACGGGTTATTTTCAACATGCATGACAGGTGCAACGAGATAAATAAACGATGACGTTTTAACAATATGAAAATGGCGAACCTTTTGTTCACGTAAAATCAAATATCTAAAGATTGGCAGTTTATTTAGTTCAGAATCCTTCTTTAATAAGGGTTTATACCAATAATCAAGAAGTTGCTGCTTAATATAGACTTCTACAATAAAACCTTTAATTTCTTCTTCCGTTAAATTTCTTAAACCTTGAAGTTCATCTATTTTTATTCTTCTAATAATTTTTGCAGCATTTAATAAAAATGTACGATGAATTAAAATTTTCTCACGTTGAAGTACAAAGTCCTCTTCAACTTGTATTTGATTAATTTGCTCAATTGCATTTTCTAAATAATCTGCAATTTTTAAACTATCACTAAGTTCTTTTAAACTTTCTAATGACTCGCTTAATGTTTTAGCAAACTCGCCCATTTTAGGATGCGTAAGACGATGTCTTAAAATTGCTAAACTTGTATTTGCTTTATATTCAAAAGTATTCGCAAGGCGATTCCAATGAATTTCCTTGGGCTTTAGTATTTGACTATCAATATCTTCACATAATTGTTGCTCTGCATCTTTAAGAACTTCTAGAACCGTAAGATGCCAATCCGAATCCAAACTTGGCTCTAGTTGCAATAATTTTGCACGTATTTGATATGGAATAGCATTTGACTGCACACCAAGCCCCTTGATTTAAAGATCATTAATCTAAATATTATTTGTGCAAATAATAGCTTATATCTTGTCATTTTTATATTTAATCAATAGACTTCCGTCATAAATCAAAAAACGTACAATTTATTTGATCTTAAATTAATCAGCAAAATTATTTAATCCAAGGGATAATCCTTGGATGAAATTCAAAGATATTCAAAAATTATCAGACGTTAAGTTTCGTAGGCTTACCGGTGTTAGTTGGGCTACATTTAACCTCATGTTGGCCGAGCTAAATAAGGAGTTACCTTGTCATATTGGTAAAGGACGACCACATAAATTACCGTTGGAAGATCGTTTGCTCTTATGTATAGAATATTGGAGAGAATATCGAACATTTTTCCATCTTGGTATGAGTTACGGTGTATCTGAAACGAGTGCAATTCGTATCACACGCGTTATTGAAGATACCTTAATCCGTTCTGGAAAATTTAACTTGCCAAAACAACTTCCTAATCGAGATGAAGTGGATTGGGAAGTTGTTGTGATTGATGCAACTGAAATATTAGTTCAACGTCCAAAAAAAACAGAAGAAATGGTATAGCGGTAAAAAAAAGCGACATACCTTTAAATTTCAGCTATCTATGCACTATACAACAGGTGAAATACTGAGTGTATGTGGAAGTCATGGAAGCATGCATGATTTTAAAATATTTAAAAAAAGCATGAGGAAATTAAAATTTAAGCCCTTTTTTATCGTTGATAAGGGGTATTTAGGGATAAAGAAATTGGGTTTTGGATGCCTCATGCCATCTAAAGCAAAGAAAACTGAAAAACTAGATTCTGAATTAAAAAAGTTAAATAAAGAGATTGGTCGTAGACGAATTCAAGTAGAGCATGTATTTGGAAGGATGAAATGTTTTAAGATTTTATCTTGTGTATATAGAAATCGTCGTAAACGATTAAACCTGCGGTTTAATTTACTTGCTGGCATATACAATTTAGATTGGGTGAAAGATAAACAATTAAATTGATTGAAAAATGATTTATGAAGGAAGTCTAATAAATATATTAAGAAAAATTTTCTTTTAGAAAATAAAAGTAATTTCCATGCAAATATCCAAATTTAAATCAACTCAATTTAAATTTATTTATCATCATCTCTCACTATTCGAGCTTCCAAGTTTTTGGCATTTATTTTAAGTTCATCTTGCTTTTTCTTTTGACGAATTAAATGCAAAGTACCTTCTATCACAAGAAGCAATACTGCAATCCAAATTGGAATGTAAGTAAATAGCTCGGCTGCATGAACACGCTCACCAAGTAATATTGAAGCAAATGCTAAAAGCACAGGTTCTAAATAGCTTAACAAACCAAAAATCACAAACGGTAAATAACGACTTGCGAGAATATAACTACCCAAACCTAACGCACTTAAAAAGCCTAAACCAATAATTGATAAAACTAAATATGGAAATGCTGTAATAATTGAAATGGTATCGCTATACACAAATGCCAAATAAATAGAAAGTGGCAGTATTAAAGCTAGATCCCACCAAAAACCGCCTAAATTATCTGTTTTAAATACACGGCGTAAATAAAAATATAACGGATAAGCAAGCGCAACATAAGCTGTTTCCCAAGCTATAGAACCAATACGCCAAATTTCATGCCCTACACCTACACTAGCAAGAATAATTGCAACAATCTGCCACTTGGTTAATTTCTCTTTATAAAGCACACAGCCTATGAGCACCATTACTAAAGGTAAAAGAAAATACCCTAAAGAAACTTGTAAACCCCGACCGTTAATAGGTCCCCATAAAAAAAGCCATAATTGAGATGTACACAATATGGAACTTAAAATAAGCCACAAAACTAATATAGGTTGTTTTTTTACACGGTTTAAAATATCGGAAATAAGTTTTAAGTCGCCCATCCACCACATTAATAAAGTAACAAATGGAATTGTTGCTAGCATTCGCCATGCAAAGGTTTCTTCACTATTTAGGGGTTTTAAAACTTCTGTATAAAAATACAGCACACCAAAAGTAAGAGATGCCAAAACCGACAATGCTACGCCTTTGTACATC
This sequence comes from Acinetobacter portensis, assembly GCF_023158935.1. Lineage (GTDB taxonomy): Bacteria > Pseudomonadota > Gammaproteobacteria > Pseudomonadales > Moraxellaceae > Acinetobacter > Acinetobacter faecalis. The sequence goes on along the minus strand of NZ_CP096120.1, from coordinate 989,921 downwards.
TTCAACCCCTATTCACTTTATATCATGTTCTAAATTTCTTTAATGTTCAGTATATCTATTTCAATATGCTAAATCTCTAAACTAAAAATAAAAGTTTACAGACTCAATAAAAAAGCCATGTTTTGACATGGCTTTTTTATTTATAAAATTTAGTCTTTATTGGTATGCGGTGTTTGAATTAAATCAGACAAATCATAACCAACAGATTTTGCATAATCTAAATACTCATTTAGTACTTCTGGTTTTACATCTGTATCACGTGAAAGTAGCCACATATATTGACGATTCGGCTCACCGACAAGAACAGTTTGATAATCTTCATCTAGTTTAAGAATCCAATAATCACCACGCCCTACAGGCAACCAACGAACTGCTTCAGGTAAGAAACTTACTTTTAACTTCGAATTAAAAGGTGCATTTTGCACATATGCTTCACCCAAAGATTGACTCAATTTTCCTTCTTGATCATAACAACGGTTATCTACAACAACATTGCCATTTTCATTTAATGTGTAACGTGCGGAAATATCTCTTGCACATTTTTTCTGGAAAGATAAAGGTTTTCGAGCAACCTCATACCAAACACCTAAGTATTTATCTAATTCAACTTTTTCAACCGTATGTAATGGCTTTTGTTCTGCATATGCCATAGTCGCCATACCCAAACCTACTAAAACTGCACCACCAAGTGCAATTTTTGCAAGCTTATAACTTGCTTTAGGAACGCTTCCTTTTGTCATACATACACCTTTCGTTAAATTTTTAATGTTCTCACTCTTAAAATAGCTTATTTTTTAAGCTTGAAATGTTGAAAAATGTAATAAACATTTCAACTATTTAACTCAACTGAATCATTTGTGCTTTTAAACGTAATATCTCATCTCTTAAACGAGCGGCTTGTTCAAATTGCAACTCTTTAGAGGCTTTAATCATTTCCTTTTCAAGTTTCGCTAAATGCTTAGCAAACAGTTTTGGATCTGACATTAAATGGTGTTCATCTGCTGTAATTGCTTTATCTTGCTCTGAAATTTGACGTTCAATTTGATCATCATCTAACACCTCGCCCGTATCAATTTCTTTAATCACTTGGCGAACTGCGCTACGTGGCGTAATGCCATGCTCTTTGTTAAATTCGATTTGTTTGGTACGACGTCTATCTGTTTCATCTATCGCTTTTTGCATAGAATCTGTAATGCGGTCTGCATATAAAATTGCTTTACCTTTCAAATTACGTGCAGCACGACCAATGGTTTGAATAAGCGATCTTTCAGAACGTAAAAAACCTTCCTTGTCAGCATCAAGAATTGCCACCAAAGATACTTCAGGCATATCTAAGCCTTCTCGTAATAAGTTAATTCCAATTAAAACGTCATGTACGCCCATACGTAAATCGTGAATAATTTTAACGCGCTCAACGGTATCAATATCTGAATGTAAATATGCGACTTTTACACCATATTCTTTTAAATAGGATGTCAAATCTTCCGCCATTCGCTTGGTCAACGTTGTGACCAAAACACGCTCACTCATCGCAGAACGAATATTAATTTCAGAAAGAACATCATCAACCTGTGTTAATACAGGACGAATTTCAATTTCTGGGTCAATCAAACCTGTCGGGCGTACAACTTGCTCTACAATTTGCTGAGATTTTTCTAATTCATAACGTGCAGGCGTTGCACTCACATAAATTGTCGCAGGAACAATACGCTCCCATTCTTCAAATTGCATTGGTCGGTTATCCAATGCACTTGGTAAACGAAAACCGTAATTTACCAAGTTTTCTTTACGTGAACGGTCACCTTTATACATGGCGCCAATTTGTGGAACTGTCACGTGAGATTCATCAATAATGAGCAATGCATCATCGGGTATATAATCAAACAATGTAGGTGGTGCTTCACCCGCAGGGCGCCCCGATAAATGACGTGAATAGTTTTCAATACCGTTGGTATAACCCAACTGTTGCATCATTTCTAAATCGTAGCGTGTACGCTGTTCAATGCGCTGAGCTTCAAGCAGTTTGTCATTTTCACGAAAGAAAACTAAACGTTCTTTTAATTCCTCTTTAATGGTTCCAATTGCGCGCTCTAAATTATCTTTTGGCGTTACATAATGACTCTTTGGATAAATTGTTACCCGTGGTACTTTACGTACCAATTTTCCTGTAATTGGGTCAAACCAACGAATTGAATCTACCTCATCATCAAATAGTTCAATTCGAATAGAATGTTGTTCAGATTCCGCAGGGAAAATATCAATTATTTCGCCACGAATACGGTAAGTACCACGTAAAAATTCAAGTTCATTTCTTGAATATTGCATTTCAACCAAACGACGAATAATGTCATCTCGGTTAATAAAATCACCCTGCACAACATGAAGCAACATGCTCATATATGCATTTGGGTCACCCAAACCATAAATTGCAGAAACAGATGCAATAATAATGGCATCACGACGTTCTAATAATGAACGCGTTGCAGATAACCGCATTTGGTCAATATGGTCGTTAATAGACGAATCTTTTTCAATAAAAGTATCTGAAGATGGCACATAAGCTTCTGGTTGATAATAATCGTAATAACTCACGAAATATTCGACCGCATTATGTGGGAAAAATGCTTTAAATTCGCCGTAAAGTTGGGCTGCTAAAGTTTTATTATGTGCCATAACAATAGTTGGTCTTTGCGTTTTAGCAATAACATTTGCCATGGTATAGGTTTTACCCGACCCCGTTACACCAAGTAATAATTGATCACGTAAACCCTGTTCAACACCACGTACTAGCTTTTCAATCGCTTGAGGCTGATCACCTGCTGGCGCATAGTTAGTTACTAATTCGAAAGGTTGATGCTCACTCACTAGATCTATTACTCAATATATTTTTAGAACAAAAGATTTTAGCAGATTCGCACTCACAACAAAGAATAATCATAATTTTTCATTCATTTTATTGTTAAAAAATTGATCAATGTCTTTATGTTTTATTCAATTTTTATAGAGTTTTTTTTGACTAAGTTTTGCTTGACCCCTCCGCTATTCAAAGGCAACATGAAGTGAAGAATCTAGATACAGTAGCACGCCATGACTTACCAATATCACGATGAAAGCATTATTAAAACCTTAGCTGAAGACACTACTTTTGTCTTTGGAAGTAATTTGGCAGGTGAACATAGTTCTGGCGCGGCAAAAACTGCTTTAGAGCATTTTGGTGCGCTTAATGGTGTGGGTCGTGGATGGTCAGGTCAAAGCTTTGCAATTCCAACCATGAATGAGCATTTACAACAAATGCCACTTTCTCAAATTCAGCACTATATTGATGATTTTAAAACTTATACGAAGAATCACCCGAAAAATAAATATTTTTTAACATCTATTGGCTGTGGAATTGCAGGCTATAAAGTTGAAGAAATCGCACCGATGTTTAAAGGCATTAGCCATAATGTGATTTTTCCTGCTTCTTTTCGACCTTTTGTAGAAAAATCACTACCTAAACTCAATCAAAAATTTCTACATGAGCTTTTTAATGAAGACCGTATTTATGCGGCTCAAGAAGATGAACTCTCACTTGAACAATTTAACTTAACTGACAATGAAATTAGCCTAGCGAAAATTATCATTAATACTCAAATGTATCCAAATGATAGTAATGGTCGAGATCGAACTTTTGAAATTGAAGATATTTTACACAACTTAAGTTCAAAAGCAGTTCAATTTCCAGCGCTTTCTGCATCACGTTTCATTTTAGGTGGAGCTGTATTGGCAATACTCGAACTCTATATAATTAATGAATCTGACTTTATAGATGTATGGAATGGTTCACGTGAAATATCAGCCCCCAAACCTGCACATAAAGCCAAAAAATAATCATTACTCTTTTACACTCAAATCAAACACATGAAACATATATTATGTTTAATTAATGTATGTTTCATAAAATCGATTAACAATATAAAAATAATAGATATTTCATAACACTTCCATCACTATCCTTATGTTATTACTTACTTTTTAGTGATATATTTCACACATTAGAACATATAAAAATGCTAGGTATTAATAAAATGGAGATTCTTGATTCTTCTATTTTTGATTTGTCCCCCATTCCTTTTTGGCTCGAAGATTTTAGTGCAGTCAAAAACCAATTCGATCTATGGAAAAGTGATGGCATAACAGACTTAGAAACCTTTTTAAAAGAAGATACTTCTCGAGTTTTACACTGCGCAAATTTAATTAAAGTTATTAAAGTAAATCAGAAAACTTTAGATCTTTATGAAGCTAAAGATATAGATCATTTACGGGGAAATTTAAGCAAAATTTTTAGCAATGATATGGCAGAAAGCCATATACATGAGTTACTTGCGCTTTGGAAGAAAGAGCTCAGTTTTTCAAATACTGCTGTGAATTATTCATTATCTGGTAAACGCCTTGATATTCATTTAAGAGGAACAGTTTTACCTGGTCATGAAAATGATTTATCACTCATTTTACTCAGCACAGAAAACATTACTTCTTATCAAGATGCTTGCCGCTTAGAAATGCGTAGTCGCTCAATTGCAGAAGCACGTTTCACTTATTCACCCACGTCTTTATGGGTGGAAGATTTTAGTCGAATCAAAACTCGTCTAGATCATTTAAAAGCTTTAGGTATTGAAGACTTTGTTACTTTTTTAGATGTTCACAATGATTTTATTGTTGAATGTCTACGTGATATTTCAATTATTGATGTAAATCAATCAACGCTAAATTTATTTGGTGCTTCATCTAAAGAACACTTAATGCAAAATATTTATAAAGTATTTGGCCCTGAAACCCTGCAAACTTTCCGTGGACAACTTATCGAACTTTGGAAAGGCAACATCCACCATCAATGTGAAGCTGTGAACTACGCTTTAGATGGCAGTATTCGACATGTTTTACTTCAATTTACCATTTTCCCTGGTTTTGAAAATGATTGGAGCATGGCGCAACTGGCATTAACCGATATTACAGCACGTAAAAAAGCAGAGAACTATTTAGAATATTTAGGTAAGCATGATGTTTTAACAAAACTTTATAATCGCTCTTTCTTTACTGCTGAAATTAATCGCTTAGAGCGAAATTCATTACGCCCCGTTTCTTGTATCTTTATGGATATGAATGGTCTAAAACCTGTTAATGACACTCAAGGACATGATGTTGGTGATGATCTTTTAAGACGTACAGGCGGGATTTTGACACAACTTATTCAAAACACGCTTTATAGCACATCTCGTATTGGCGGTGATGAATTTGTTGTTTTACTACCAGGTGCAGATGAAATAGCACTACAAAATTGCTTAGATGCCTTAATTGAACTCATTCACATCGATAATCAATTTTATTCTAATCAACCAATTAGTTTCTCTATTGGTTCTGCAACTTCTAAAGAAAATGAAAGAATTGAAGATATGCTAAAACGTGCAGATCAACTTATGTATGTTCAGAAGAGAGAGTTTTACGAAGGCTTAAAAGCAACGCCTTAATAGCTGAAGAGTTTATTAAAATTAAAAAAAATAGGTGCTTAATGCACCTATTTTTTTTAGCGTTTACCCATCGAACGACGTGTACCACGTGGAGGCATCCAAGTACGGTCAGCATAAGGTGTTGGTTTAGGACGTAAACCTTCCACTTCCTCATCTGCACTTTTTGCATCGTTTACTTCTTTCACAGGGAAAGGTAGCTTTACCACAGGTTTTTTCTTGGGAGTATTTTGGGTGCTCATTAGATTCACTCAATTATAACTGCACATATTGTACGTAATTTTTGAAAGCTTCGCGACCCTTTGCGCTTAAATGCACAAATTGGATATAAGGAAATGCATGAGCTTTATCATTTTTTTACTTTTTTTATGATTTTGTAAAGATTATGTACGCCCAACAGCCTCATTTTAGGATAAGATTAAATGCTTTTTATTTTTTAAACCCCATAAGAAGGAATACTGCCGTGGACGTACGTCTCTCTGATCGTGTAAATGCCATCAAACCGTCCCCTACACTTGCTGTTACCAATAAAGCTGCTGAATTAAAAGCTGCAGGTAAAAATGTTATTGGTTTGGGTGCTGGTGAACCAGATTTTGATACACCACAACACATCAAAGATGCAGCAATTGCAGCAATTAACAATGGTTTCACAAAATACACGGCTGTTGACGGTACGCCAGGTCTTAAAAAAGCAATTATTGCTAAATTTAAGCGTGACAATAACCTTGACTATGCTGCAAACCAAATTTTGGTTTCTTGTGGTGGTAAACAATCATTTTTTAACTTAGCTTTAGCTTTGTTAAACAAAGGTGATGAAGTTATTATCCCTGCGCCATTTTGGGTAAGCTACCCAGATATGGTAATCATCGCTGAAGGCGTTCCTGTAATTGTAAAATGTGGTGAAGAGCAACGTTTCAAAATCACACCTGCTCAATTAGAAGCAGCGATTACTGACAAAACTCGTTTAGTTGTTTTAAACAGCCCTTCAAACCCTACAGGTATGATCTACACTAAAGCTGAATTAGAAGCGTTAGCTGAAGTTCTTCGTAAATACCCAGAAGTTTATATCGCTTCTGATGATATGTACGAACCAATTCGTTGGGATGATGAATTCTACAACATTGCAACTGTAGCACCTGACCTTTATGACCGCACAATCGTTCTTAACGGTGTGTCTAAAGCATATGCAATGACTGGATGGCGTATTGGCTATGCAGCGGGTCCTGCTAAGCTTATTGGTGCAATGAAAAAAATCCAATCTCAATCTACTTCAAACCCAACTTCTATTTCACAAGTTGCTGCTGAAGCTGCATTGAATGGCCCTCAAGATGTTCTTGAGCCAATGATTGAAGCATTCAAACGTCGTCATGACTTAGTGGTAAACGGCTTGAACGAAATCAACGGTATCTCTTGCTTACCTGCTGATGGTGCATTCTATGCATACGCAAACATCCGTCCGTTAATTCGTGCGAAAGGTTTGAAATCTTGCACAGAATTCTCTGAATGGTTATTGGAAGAAACTGGTGTTGCAGTTGTTCCTGGTGATGCATTTGGTTTAGGCGGTTTCATGCGTATTTCTTATGCAACTGCTGACGAAGTACTTGTTGATGCACTTTCACGTATCAAAAAAGCTGCAGACTCAATTGAAGGCGTAGATGCTGCAATTGCTTCTATTGCTGCTGAAAAATAATCTGCTTTAAAACAGATTTAAAAAACCCGCGATTTTCGCGGGTTTTTTATGTGAAAAATATAAGCAAATAAAAAGCACCCGAAGGTGCTTTTTTACTATTCTAACTTATGGTTTCACAACAACCATCACCTGAATTGCTTCTGGTGTTACAGCCAATCCATCTAACAAACTAATTCCTTCTTTTTGGAATTTTTGTAGGCGTGCAATTTCATCTTCACGAATGCTTGGATTAAATTGTTTTAAGTAAGTTAAACGGTCAATTTCATATTGCCACTTATTACCATACACTTCTTTCGCTTGTTCTTTGAAGTTTGGTAAAGCTGCTTTTGCAATATCTAAAGCTTGTGCATAACGCGCTTCAATAATATCACGACGTGCTTTTACAACCTGACGACAGCTATTACCATCTAAGTGATGAATATAAGGTTTTAAAATTTCAGGTGCAATTTTTTGAGATAAATCCTGACCTTTTTCACTTAATAATACACGTACTAATTGTTGCGGTAAGCTAGATGGCAAATTCAATGCTTTTGGTGCAACAACATCTACCTTAAACCATACTTCAAGAAGTACAGAACCTTGTGGTAAAGCCGCAGATTTAAGTACAGCAACATTTGTGCTACCAAAACCTTGCGTGCCAATCATTTCCATTACGCTTTCTGTAAATGGATGTTCTAGCGTTAAATATTCAGCATCTTCACGAATTTGCGCTTGATCTCGGTAGAACGTAGCCGTCATACCTTCTTCATCAAGTGTTAAACCTTGAACTTGCATTTGGTCTGTTGGTTTTATAATAACAGTACCGTTACTTTGCTCATCAAAGTCGATGTTTGTGGATGCCATAAAGCGCTTCATAAACATTGGCAAAGTCGTGTTGTCATCATAATCTTCAAGTGCTTGAACAATTTCTTGCGCCACAATAGGTCGGCAAGAGTTGTACTCAAGCAAACGGTCACGACCATTTTGAAGCTCTGCTTCTAAAGCTTCACGCTGAACAACAACCGCTTCAAGTAACTCTTCAAACTTTTGCCCCATATCTGTAAGCAAACAGTCTTTTAAATCTACAATAAAGTTTTCTTGTAAAGTTTGCGCTGTAGGCGAAATATTACCAAAAATATTTAAAGCTTCGTTGTACCAACGGAACATACGTTCTTGTGCAGTACCAACCAAATAAGGCACATGAATTTGAATACGGTTTTCTTGACCAATACGGTCTAAACGACCAATACGTTGTTCAAGTACATCTGGGTTTGCAGGTAAATCAAATAAAATTAAGTCAGATGCAAATTGGAAGTTACGACCTTCTGAACCAATTTCCGAACATAATAAAATTTGTGCGCCATAAGAGTCTTCAGCAAAATAAGCTGCAGCTTGGTCACGCTCAAGTAAGCTCATACCTTCATGGAACATTGCGGTACGAATACCTGCATGAATACGAAGTGCATTTTCTAAAGCTTCAACAACTGGACCACTACGTGCAATTAATAACACTTTTTTGTGTTTTAACTGCGTACGAAGCATTTCCATAATCCACGAAACACGTGGATCTGTTTCCATCCAAGCACCGTCTAATTGTGCTTCTTCAGGCCACATCTGTTCACGTAGTTTACCTTCTTTAGACCAATTTTCTGGTGCTGGTAAAGGTGCTGGCTGACAATCACGGCCAGGGAAACCTTGAATTGCTTCACGTGTGTTACGGAACAAAATACGACCCGTACCATGACGGTCTAATAATTCGTGAATTGCACGGAAACGCTGTTCAGGATGATCTTCAATACGATGACCTAATAAGCCCTCAATTGCAGCTAAATGTGCTTCTTCTAAAGGCAAATCAGACATCAACACTTCAGCAATTTTAGCTGTTTGTTGATATTGCTCTTCTTCATCTAAGAAACGATCTAAAGAACTAAAACGTTGCGAGTCGAGTAAACGTAAACGGGCAAAATGACTTTCTACACCAAGCTGTTCAGGGGTTGCTGTGAGTAACAATACACCCGCAGTTTGTTGTGCTAGTTCTTCAACCAAGTCATAACGATCGTTTCCGCCATCTTCTTCGCTCCACATTAAATGATGCGCTTCATCGACAACAAGAAGATCAAAACCTGCTTCCATTGCTTGTTCACGTAAATCATCATGGTCAATCATTAAATCGACACTTGCGATGATGCATTGTTCTGTCAAGAATGGGTTTAAATCTGGATCATGTTCTTTAATAGACGCAGTACGTGTTAAATCGAACAATGAAAATTGAAGATTAAAACGACGACGCATTTCAATCATCCACTGATATTGCAGTGAATCTGGCACTAAAATTAGGATACGTTCAGAACGACCCGTTTTTAGTTGTTGATGAATGATTAAACCTGCTTCAATGGTTTTACCTAAACCTACTTCATCGGCAAGTAAAACACGTGGTGCAAAACGCTGACCTACTTCGTGTGCAATATAAAGCTGATGCGGAATTAAACCCACACGCGAACCAATCATGCCACGTAATGGACTAGATTTCATATTCGCTTGCATAAGCAAAGATTCAATACGCAAGTCATACCATTCTTTATAATCAATTTGACTTGCAAGTAAACGATCTAGCGGTTTAGATAACTGAATTGTTGCGCCAATACGGGTTTCATTTAAAGATTTACGCTCTTCCGTACCATCTTCAAGAGTACGAATAACATCGTAACGAATAACGCCATTGCGATCTTCAAAAGACTCAACAATCCACGTTGTACCTTCTTGATCCATTAATTCATCTTTAGTATTAAAGATAATACGGGTTAAAGGTGCATTGCTTCGTGCATAGACACGAGTTTCATCACTTTTGGGGAATAAAATGCTGACCGATCGCTCATCTACATCAATGAGAACTCCTAAACCAAGTTCTGTTTCTGTGTCTGAAAGCCAACGTTGACCAATAGCAAACTGCTGCAATTTTTTCCACCTTTATCTAGAAGTTAGGATGTATTTTTTATCCAATACCATTGATTAGCATTTGATCAAAAAACCACACCTTTAAGCAATATATTTTGACATAAAGCCCACTAAAAAGTGAGCTAAATTAAATCTCTTGAAACACTTTCATCTTAAAAAGGCACAGCACAATAAAAATCAATTGGCTGTTCTGTTTTTGGATGATTAAAGCTTAATCTTTCCGCATGTAAACATAATCTTTCAGAAAGCTTTTGCTGTTCTTCTGTTGCATACAAAGTATCTCCAATAATTGGATGACCTAAATATTGCATATGTACACGGAGTTGATGAGAACGACCTGTAATTGGCGTAAGTTTTACGCGAGTTACATCTTGTCCCTGAATTTGAAAATGTTCTGTTGCCTGCCAATGTGTTAGCGCAGGTTTATTATGAGATGGTTCTGCAATATGCAATGGCGGTCGAGATGGATCATAAATGACAGGAACATCTACAGTTCCCTCACCTTCTAAATGTCCGGCAACAACGGCTTGATAAATTTTTGAAGTTTGTCTTTCTTGAAATTGACGCGAAATTCTGTTTTGACCAAATTTAGATAAACCGAAAACCAAAATACCTGATGTATCGCGATCTAAACGATGGATAAGCAACGTTTTAGGTTCAATGTCTAATAAGCGATTGATGACACAATCTTGTAAATCGGCTGTTTTCCCGGGAACAGTGAGTATTCCTTCTGGTTTATGAATCACCATGAAATCTTCATCACGATGAATCAGGTGTTCGCTTAGAAAATTACTCAAGTTTCTATTCCAATCTGATCACGAAAACAAGCGAGCAATGATATGAATCTTAGATTTAAAATACAATGTTTAAAGCGTTAATAACCGACGAAATTTCCGATTTATCTCAATAAAATTTTCAATTTACGCTTTTTACTGTCGATTCACTAAATAAGCCAATAATTTTTCCAGCGTTGGATATTTCGTAAAATCTTCATATTGAATATTTGCGCCATTTGCACGCCATAATCCAACTAAACTCACGATAGATACAGAATCTAATCCATAGTTTTTTAAATCTATAGTTGGATCAATTTCTAATGCTTCTATATCTAAAGCTTCTGCAATAGACAATAAAATTCCCTTACTTGAAAGAATGAATTCTTTGGGCGCACTTAAAGTCCACAAACGCAATAAAGTATAAGTGTTTGTATGATGATATTTTTGCTTAGAAATGCTTTCAATCCATTGAATATGTTGCTCAATATTTGAAAGTAATATTGCATCATTTATTACGCAAATATTTTCAGTAACTGAACCTAAATATTCAATTAATTGCTTTGCTTGAGCTGTGATTTTTCCCGTAACAATAAGCTGTTTTCTTAGGCTCACTTGCTCACCTAAAAACATCATGCCGTTCATAAGTTCATTTGTATTTAAAGATACAATTGGAATTTCTAGCGTTTTCGCTTTTTTAACTAAACTCGTTAAATGTTGATTTAATTCTGAATGTTCAAAATTTTGATCTTGTTGTAATTCATCTAAACCAAGAATAAGTAAAACACTGTCTGTAGATGAAAGTGCCCATTTGGCTAAACTGGCTTGTAACTGAATTTTCTTTGGAAATGAATAGAACATTGAGAAAAAGATTTGGGATAATTAATTGAATTATACGAGTAATTCAATGATGAAATAATATAAAAAATAAGCGATAGATAGACAAAATTTAAATAATAAACAGATCTAACTATCGCTATTTAGAATTTTATTAACCCGCTTGAGCTAAAAACTTATCAATTGCATGTTGAGCAATTTCAGCATCTTGATGAGATTGAACACCAGAAACACCTACAGCACCAACCACTTGTCCTTCATAAACAATTGGTAAACCACCCTCTAATAAACCAACAAAGTTTGAAATTGAAAGAAAACCGTTACGACCATTCTTAATCATATCTTCAAATACTTTAGAAGGTTTTGTACTTAATGCAGAACATTTTGCTTTTTCTTGGCAAATTGTTGCACTAATTGGTGCAGCGCCATCCATACGTTTCATAGTCAAAAGACTACCCGTCACATCTACAACAGCAATACTGACATTAAATGAATGTTCAACAGCATATTTTTGTGATTGATCTAATAAAAATTCTGCATCTGCTAAAGTTAAAGTGTGTGTAGTTTTCATAAAATGTCCTTAAATTATTCTAAAATTTATGCTTAAAAAAAGCCCGCAGTAAATCTACTACGGACTTTAGTTTAGCTAATTTATAGACTATTTGTTGTTTATTTCTGCAAATACTTCTTTTGCCATTTTAATGGTAAATTCAATATCTTCATCTGAATGTGCAGCAGAAATAAAACCTGCCTCAAATGCTGATGGTGCAAGGTTTACACCGCGTGACAACATACCGTGGAAAAATTTACGGAATGCATCTACATCACATTTCAACATAGAGTCGAAACTTGTAATGTCTTGTTGATCTGTAAAATACAAACCAAACATACCACCAACTTGCTGAGTTTTAAACGCTACACCGGCTTCATCGGCAGCAACTTGTAAACCTGCTAAAAGCTTTTCAAGTTGTGCTGTTAGTTTTTCATAAAAACCTTCAGCACGAAGATGTTTGAACATCTCAATACCTGCACGCATTGCAAGTGGGTTACCCGATAATGTACCTGCTTGATAAACTTTACCCAATGGCGCAATGCATTCCATTACTTCACGTTTACCACCAAAAGCACCTACAGGTAAGCCCGCACCAATGATTTTACCTAAAGTCGTTAAGTCTGGTGTTACGCCATAATGCGCTTGAGCACCGCCTAAACCAACACGGAAACCTGTCATTACTTCATCAATAATAAATACTGAACCATGTTCATCACATACATCACGAATAGCTTGTAAGAAACCATCAATTGGTTTGACTAAATTCATGTTGCCTGCAACAGGTTCAACAATTACACCTGCAATTTCAGAACCAAATTTAGCAAAACATTCTTTTAAGGTTGCAATGTCATTATATGGAAGCGTTAACGTATGTTTTGCAAAATCAGCAGGAACGCCTGCAGATGTCGCCTCACCTTCACCACTTGTTAACAAGCCTGAACCTGCTTTTACTAACAATGAATCTGAATGACCATGGTAACAGCCTTCAAACTTCACAATTTTGTCACGACCTGTGTAACCACGTGCAAGACGAATTGCGGTCATTGTTGCTTCAGTGCCTGAATTGGTCATACGAACCAATTCAATAGACGGCATAATTTCACAGATGATATCTGCCAAAGTTGTTTCGTGAACCGTTGGTGCACCAAAACTTAAACCATCTACAGCGGCATCTTGTACAGCTTTAATAATTGCAGGATGAGCATGACCTAAAATCATTGGTCCCCATGAACCCACATAGTCGACATAGCGCTTGCCATCTACATCGTATAAATACGCACCTTGTGCCTTTTCAATAAATACTGGCGTGCCGCCTACGCTGTTAAATGCACGTACAGGTGAATTCACACCACCTGGAATATGTTTGCTTGCTTGTTTAAACAGTTGTTCTTGCTTTGGAGATAAACTCATGAAAATCACTCAACTCAAAAAATAAAAAAATTAAGCTTGTTCAGCAAATAATTCTGACCAATCATACACACGTTGACCAACTGTAGACATTGAGCGACCTAAAACGTCACTAATCACAGCACACAGATCGGCACCTGCTTCAATCACTTCTTTACTATTTTCAACAGTCAAACCACCAATTGCACAAATAGGTACATTCAACTTTGCTTTTGCTTGTTTTAAAGTTTCCAGACCAATATTACCTGCTTCAGGCTTAGTATCGGTTGCATAAATAGCACCAAAAGCAACATAGTTTGCGCCATCAGCAATAGCTTGTTCCGCCAATTCTATAGAGTTATTACAGCTACGACCAATGAGTACATTTTTAGGTAAGCGTTCTACAGCTTCAGCAATTGAACCATCGCCCTGACCTAAATGCACGCCTACGCCATATTCAACTGCCGCATCTAAATCATCATTAATCACAAAAGGCACTTTATATTGATCGCACAAATGCTTCATATAGCCAATTTCATAGGCTTTGGCTTCTTTATCAACCACTTTTTTACGACGGTATTGCAATACAGCCACTTCATAAGTTGCCATTGCACCTTCAAGCTTCGCTAATAAAAGTTCAATAGGATCATCATTCGTAATTAAATATAAACCGCGCATAACATCTGCCGAAATTTGTCTTAAGTTGAATTATCTCACAACCCAAGATAATAAATCAGTGAAACCGAATGGAATTTATAATTTTTATAGTGGATTTTGATTATTACTTTTATAAGCATAAAAAAAACCTAGAGAGGTCACTCTAGGTTTGGAAACTCTGTATTTTTTCATTAAATAAATTTAATGTTCGATTACTCTACTCTATTTTCACAAAGAATAGAGCATTTATTTTATTTTTTTATACGAATCATAAGAATATTTTCACCAATCAGATAATTTTGCATATATTTCCATCAACTTTTAATTCTATCAAGCGATCTATCTTTCAAGCTTAAGTTTCCACGTAACACATCTGAAAACATTTTCCAGTCTGAAATAAAACTATAAATAGGTTGTTTAAAGCTAGCAGGCTTATTTTTTTCAAATACGAAATGACCAATCCAAGCGCACGCATAACCAGACAACAAACCATAGGCAAAATATTTTACTTTACGTTGTTTAATGCCTTTTGCAAAAAAATATAAGCCAATACTACTGCCTTCAACATGTAAGCGACGGCTCATAATATTTCGATGCTCAGTTAAATAAAAACGATAAAATTCATGATAATTTTTAATTGGTAATGTGTATTCTTGTTGAATATCGATATTAAAATTTTGATCCATCTTGATGTTCATTTATATCTTCCTGATATTTTTTAAACACGTTAAACCATTTTTTGCTCAAATTAAAGCCACTTCTTTGTAATCTAGATTCGTCAAGTCTTACATGAAAATAGATTTTCGCTACAATCGAAAGCTGAACTTATACAAGATTAATTTTTGCGCTTATACATAACTTTAATAACGCATATTCACATGAACTGACGCATCTCACATATTGAGATTTAAAACTAGGACAAAACTTATGACCGAAGTTGAATTAAAATTTCAAATTCATGAATCAAGACGCAATGCTTTACTTAAAGCTATAGATCCTAAAAAGTCAGAAATCATTCAATTAAAAGCAAAATATTTTGATACCGAAGATCGTTTATTGGCACAAAATCATGCTGCACTTCGTTTACGTTTAGAAGGCACTCGCTGGATTCAAACCTTAAAAGCCGCGGGAAAAAGTCATATTCAACGCTTTGAACATAATTATGACTTAGGCGAAGCCGAACAAGCTCCTGAACTCAATTTAGATATTTATAAAGACGATGCTGAAGCGACTCAAATTTTAACCAATGCGTTAGGACAAAATTTTAATGCATTAAAACTTCAATTTGAAACGGATATTGAACGTACTTTCCGTGTTATTCCTTTTGAAGACACAACTATTGAAGTAAGTTTAGATATTGGTTCAATTCGTTCTGAACATGCAGAAACACCTGTTCATGAAGTGGAATTTGAACTTAAAGAAGGCTCTATTAAAAGTTTACTTGCCTTTAGTTTTGAATGGGTGAAGAAATATCAACTTTGGTTAGATGTACGTAGCAAAGCAGAAATTGGTAATTTATTGGCACAACAACAAAATGTGAGTCCTGCTGTATATGCGAAAGACTTTATTTTAAGTAAAAAAGATAGTGCAGATAAAAATTTACGTTTATTAATTTCTCAACAGCTTCAACATTTATTGCCAAATATTGCTGCAATATCGGCAGGATTTGCTGAAAAAGATCATATTGAACAAGCTCAAACAGCGCTGAATCATTTGTATTTAAGTTTGCATATATTTAAAGATTGGAGCCCTTCTCTTTCGAGTAAATGGACAAATCAGTTAAATGCATTTAAACAGCAATTTGAAAACCTACAGCATTTACAACACATGCAAGATACTTTGGGCACCTTCTTACAAAACCCAAATACATCTTCAAACTTAGAAAAAGACATTCTTTACGCTAAAGAAAAGTTGAATAATTTAGTTAAATCTACGCAAAACGTTCATCATTTTCTTGAGCTTTTAATTTTTAGTTTAGAAGAAAATGATGTTCAGCAAAAACAAGATTTAAAGGCTTTTGCTCAAAATACGTTGCAACATCAGTATAAAATTTTGCAGGAAAGTTTAATTGCAGCAGACATCAGTAATTTTGAAAGCCTAGATTTACTTGCAACGCATATTAGTGAGTTGAAATTTAGCTTCCCAATTTTAACCAATATTTATGATGTTAAAAATTTGCAAAAATACAGTAAAGCTTTAAATGACGCGCAACTTGCAGCGCATGAATATTTGGTTTTATCTTCTTCTGCTTTATATATTCAGCAAACAGAATTGGAAGCGAGTGATTGGTTTGTTTTAGGTTGGCTTACAGCAAAGCAAGAAGTTTATGCAGAGCGTTTATTGGAAGCGACTGAACAATTTATGGTGAGCCGTAAATTTTTGAAATAAGTTTAAGTAAACAAAAAAGCGAGGTTAAATACCTCGCTTTTTTAAAATTTAGTGTTATTCACCAATTAAAATGTCTATGCGATAAACCATTTAAAATGTCCTGTTTTTAACCACAAGAGTCAAGCACAGGATTTAAATTTCTTTGTCCAATAACAGCTTTCTGAGCTTTACGGCTCGGCATACTTTTCTTGGCACGGGAACGTTTATTCTGTTTCTCCAATTCTTCATGTTGTTGCTGGATATGCGCCAGGACTGAACCTAACCGTTTATTCTCAACAATCTCATTTTGCTGCAGCCCAGCCAATTTATTGAAGATGCTGTAGTTGAGCTTTCGTCCTTCATGCATGAGGGCCACAGTGCCATCCGGATACTCCAGAAATGAAACGTATTGCCCAGCAAGCTTATGATTCAGCTCTGTCGGTTCAAGCAGATAAATACATTTGTCATAGGTAATCGTCAGGTTCTTGGTGACCTTACGCGGTTCCTGCCAGGTAAAAATATCATCCAGTTCAAGATCAGATTCGGTTAATGGTCGATGCAGGTTCTTTGAGTTTCGCGCACATTTGGCGAACTTCTGATTGAACTGCTCAATAAAGCAGGGCAACCAGGCATTTGCTTCTGCAATCGAACAGATGCCTTCCAGGCGCATCTCCTTGATCAAACGGTCCTGAAGGGTTCTATTCGCTCGCTCTACGCGACCTTTGGCCTGGGGTGAATTGGCGAAGATAATATCAATGTTTAACTCATTCAGAATCCGCCCAAATTGCGTGATCTGGCTGTCTTGCCTGGATTTCTGGTTGACTCTAAATACCGAGTGTTTATCGCTATAAAAGGCCAAGGGCTTGCCGTATTGCTCAATGTAGGCTCGGGTTGAAAGCATATAGTCAAAGGTCGTTTCAGCCTCACAAAAGCGTAGATGCAACAGCTTGCCGGTAGCATCATCGATATAAACCAGCAAACAGCATTTGGTGGCTCTTCCTTCAAACCAGTCATGATATGAGCCATCAATCTGGATCAGCTCACCGAAGCAATCACGGTTATAGCGTGGCTGGTATGGGCGTTTTAGACGTTTGGATCGCGGAATCCAAAGGTCATTTGCAGTCATCCAGCGCCGAACCGTTTCTACCGGGATATTCAGGTCAAACATGCTGCTGAGCTTCTCATGCGCCAAGGTAGGTCCAAAGCCCAGCAGATGTTCAGAAATAATGGAAAGACATTGCGATTTTAATAAATCGTCATGGCGATGATGGCCCGGTTGACCACGACTGGCATGCGTCATGCCTGAAACACCATCTTGATTGAGCTTCTGCAATAACCGGGTAATTTGACGGGTGGAAAGATTCAGGATTTCAGCAGCACGGACTTGGGTAATACGATGATCTCGAACGTCTTGCAGAACTGCAAGACGTTGAATTTCTTTGTCAGACATAGTGATCAGCATCTATATTTTATATCCAGTCCATGGTGATAAAAACCATCATAAACCAGACATTTTTATTGGTGAGAATATAGACACTTTAAATGGGTTCTAACAAAAACTGTTATTCCCAAGTAGAAATGTCCTACCTAATAACCAAATAGAAATGTCCTATACAGGACTTTCCAAGTCAAGCACAGGATTCAGATTTCGTTCTTTGATTGCTGTTTTCTGTGCACGTCTACGTGGCATCTTTTGAGAACGATTACGTTTGTTTTGCTGTTCCAATTCTTCATGCTGTTGCTGGATATGAGCCAAGACTGAACCCAAACGTTTATTCTCAACGATCTCTCGCTGGTTGAGCTGACTTAACTTATCGAAGATGCTGTAATTGATCTTCCGACCTTGATGCTCAATCGCTACCGTACCATCAGGGTATTCCAGAAATTCAAGATATTTACCGATTAGCCTCTGATTTTCCTCTGTATTCTCCAGGAGATATACGCATTTATCATAAGTAATGGTCAAGCTATTCGTGACTCTACGGGGTTCACGCCAGGTAAAAACATCATCTAATTCCTCAGCTGTTTCAGTGACAGTCCGGTGTAGATCCTTGGGATTAAAAGCCATCTTGGCAAATTTACGATTAAACTGCTCGATAAAGTAGGGTAACCACTTATTCGCATCTGCAATCGAATTGATACCCTCCAGGCGCATTTCCTTGATCAGACGGTCCTGAAGGGTTCTGTTGGCACGTTCTACGCGACCTTTGGCCTGGGGTGAGTTAGCGAAGATGATATCGATATTGAGGGTACTGAGTACGCGTCCAAACTGGGTAATCTTGCTGTCTTTCTTGCTGCTTTGATTCACCCTAAAGACTGAATGTTTGTCGCTGTAAAACGCTAAAGGCTTACCATGCTGTTCAACATACAAGCGTGTCGAAATCATATAGTCAAAGGCTGATTCTGATTCACAGAAGCGTAAATGCTGCAATTTGCCTGTGGCATCATCGATAAAGACTAGCAGACAGCATTTAGCGGCTCTTCCTTCAAACCAGTCATGGTGTGAGCCATCGATTTGTACCAGTTCACCATAACAATCTCGGTTATATCGAGGCTGATATGGGCGTTTCAGGCGCTTGGAGCGAGGAATCCATAAATCGGCTGCAATCATCCAGCAACGCAGGGTTTCCACTGAAAGATCGAATCCATGAACGGTAGTGAGCTTTTCATGCGCTAAAGTGGGTCCGAAACCATGGAGTTGATCCGAAACAATATTGAGGCACTTGAGTCTGAGTTCTTCAGGAAGTTTGCAGTTGCTGGTTTGGCCACGACCAGCATGGGCTAATGCAGCTGGGCCTTGAGCTTTGTATTTCTGCAGTAAGCGTCTGATCTGACGTTCTGAAATATGAAGTAGCTGAGCAGCCTGGGATTGAGTTATGCGTTGATCGCAGATTTCCTGCAAGACCGACAATCGTTTAAGTTCTTTATCCGACATAGACACCAACATATCAAACCGTCCGCTTCAATAATCGCAAAAGTGCATATTCTAAAAGCGGACATTTTTACTTTGGAGAAACCGGACATTTCTATTTTGGGCTTACAAAAACATTTCGTATAATGGCCATTATGTTAAATGACTTTTAGATTCTTTCTTATCTTCACGAATATTGTTGGTTATATAGAAACCGATGCCCATAATAACCCACTTAAAAATGTATGCACCAGCCGTATTCTCGTAATTTAAAGGGACAAGTATGAAATGCAGAAAAAGTCCATATGAACTAAGGAGTATTCCCCAGACAGCTAAACCTTTAGATACTTTTTCTAAGGTACAAGTCTGTTTTTCGAATTTCTTGTTGATTACATATTTATACGTTATAGCTCCTAAAAATATTCCCCCAGATATACAGATGATAAGAAATATCGGAAAAGAACCAAACGCCATAGGTTTGTCTAGGATGCCTCTAATTATCATCGTAATTAAAGCAAAACAAGGTCCCCAAGCTCCCCCCCATATAAGAAGATCCACTTCAATTTTTCGTTCATGAAATGCCTATTTTTAAAAATAAATAAATCTTAAATACATTTATTTTGAATCTAATCTTTGAGCAAGTTTAATGCCCCAAAATATTGCTAACATTAGAAAAATAAGATGGATATTTTCCGCCATGAAAGTATGCTTTAACTGATTTGAAAGAATGATGTATTTATAAAAAGCCCAATAAATCACAGCAAATAATATAAAAAAGCACAGGAGTAATAAGGCCTTAAAAAGAGCTTTTTTTACCTGCTTATTAGGTGCGTCACCTATCAAAAGCTCAATAAGAATACTAGTAATAAAATATGCAGGAATTAAATACAGCAACATTTCTGGTATCACGCCTAAGAAAGGCTTTCCTGTAGCTATATTGATATATGCAAAATATCCAAGACCATATACAACTGGTAAACTTATTATAAGAATGATCCATTTAGCTTTTTTATTCATTTTCGGCTCTTGTATGGGGTCTAAATTTTTTATAATTTATATAAACCTTTAAAATTGACAAAACCAAACCGATTGAACAATAAACGGAAAAAATCCCTATATTAATTAATGGTTTGTCCAAAAAATAGTTGGAAAGAACAGTCCCACAAGTAAGTACTCCTATAAATTCAAAAAATGAAAATTGGCTAATTTGAGAATTAAATAATTTCTGCATAGAGATATATTTTATATTTAGGGATTACTTTGATCTGAGTCTGTTTTGAGTTGTCTAGTTCGTTCTGTGTATTGATAGTTTCTAGCTGACTAAGCCAATATTGAATTGCGTATTGATATTTAGAAAAGAATGCAAAAAACATAAAAGTGAAGGTTGGTCCCATATCTATACTTTCAGAATAGCCCATATATTTATCATATAGCGCCATACCTATCGACCACATAGTTAACAACCAAAACATATAAGTTGATAATTTTAGAAAGTTATCGAAACTTTTACCTTTGAACATAAAATTTAGAAAAGTAATTAATTATTATTCTCAATTATACCAAATTTTATAAGTAATTAAAATTTAAGAATATCTAAAATTAACATAATACACGTTATACGAAATTTCACTAATTTTCTTATTTAAATCATAACCTTATCATTCACTTAAAAGCCCAATAATCACCGATTGGGCTTTGTCATTAATTTTACACGTTCCACGCTTATTATTTAAGCAATTTTCCACAAATTTATATAATTTTACTTAACGATACTTCCCAAACACTTTCCAAGTATTGTTATCTGCCAAAGGATCGTTATAACTATCACTACGTTGCTTACGTGGCTTATCTCGCGCATCAACCAACTTAAAATCATCTTCTGTACTTAACACAATACCATTCACATAAAAACGCGTACGTGTGTAATCACTTTGTCCATGCTGAAACACATAAGTTCTTAAATCAATAAATTCACGATGTGCAACTAAAGCAGCCGCATCATCACTGTCTAACCATTCAGACATCGCTAAAATTTGTTCAGGTTCAAATTGCCCACATTTTTCAATTAAACTTGCAATACCACGAAAAGTTTTCGATTCTTTCGCACGTGTTTTATTAATACGAATTCGGTCTACGTGAAAATAAAATAACGGCAAATTTAAGTGACTTGGCAAATGAATTTCATCAAGCACTTCATCTTCCATGAAAGGTTGAAATAAATCTTGTGCCCTTTCGATTAAGCCCGTCCATTGTTTGTAATATTCATCTACTTCAGACTTTGTACCGTAATAAATAGGCAAACCTTCAACATTGGCTAAATTTGCAGGTGGCCAAATATTTTGGCGTAATAATGCGATATCACTTTTTAAACTTTGAACTGCTATGGCATCTTGCATTGAATATTCCATAATAATGCTTAGGCTATTTTTAGATTAAGCGAAAGGTTCCGTTTCTGCAAGCCTTTGCCTATAATGCAGCATCAGATTTTTATACTAGGAAAAGCTCATGGTTCAAAAGATCGAAGCGACAGATGTAACTGAAGAAGAAGCTTTGAATGCTATTTTCTTTGAACGCGCTGATGAATTTATCAAACAAGCAAATGAGTTTTGCCGTGTAGAAAAAGGAACTCAGGAAAAACCAAGTGAAAAACGTGGTCAAGTAAGCGCTGCAATGCTATTTGGTACTGCTCGTTTTAATACTTGGGTTGCTGCCAATAATTTTAAAGATGGCAACGAAATGCGTGATGCGAAAGATCAAGTAATGTCTTATATTCTTCAGCAATTCCAAATGATGTTAGAAGATAACTATGACGAATATTGTGAACAGTTCGAAAACTATTTACGTTTCCGTCATAACGAAGAGTTTCATGCAAATAAACACAACCATGATCATGACCACAAACACTAATTCACATTTGTGTTTTGAGTTATAACTCAAAATAAAAAAGCCCAATTGGGCTTTTTTTTATTGCTTTAAATATTGAAAATATTAAAGATTATTTAGCAGCTTTACCATATTGATCAGACATGACTTCTACAAATTGATCTAACTTAATGTATTTTTTAATTGCAGCATCTACATCTGCTTTTGTTACTTTGGCAAAGTCTTGATCTTGCTTTTCACGTGCATACAAATCTCGTCCACGTTCTAATTGTGGTGCAAGCATACTGTGAATACGGCGCTCATCTTCTAATGCAGTTACACGCTTTTTAAAGATTTCTGCTTTTGCTGCTTCAACCTCTTGCTCTGTTACACCATTTTTCAATAAGTCATTTAAAACCTTATGAACAGCTTGCGAAACTTGAGCTGCTTTACCTGCTGTGTAATTTGCGCTAATACCTAAAGCGCCACTATCATTATTATCATTAAAGTTTAATGTGCTACCAAAACCATAAACCAAAGCATTTTTTTCACGTAATTCTTGTGCCAAACGTGAAGATAACTGTGAAACACCTAAAATATTTCCAAATACCACAAGCGCAGGTCGGTCAGGATGGTCTTGACCTACAGGAAACGGCATGACACTCACATAACTACCAAATTTACGCTGTTCCGCCAGCATATGATGCTTTTGTGCAGAATATGTTGAATATGGCGTAATTAACTTTTCATACGTTTCGTTACCATTCCACTTCGAAAATTCAGCTTTTAACAACTTCTTCATTTTCTTCGCATCAAAATCTCCAGTCACAGCAATTTGTGAATGGTTCATGGCAAAAAATTGTTGATATAAAGCTTTCACCTGATCATTCGTTGCAGCTTCTAATTCCTTTTTAGCAAATTCAGGCTCAAAGTGATAACGTAAATCACCTGGTTGGAATTTTTCTAAAATACGTGTGATGGTTAAAGCAGAAACCATATCTGGTTCTGTATATGGACGGTCTAAACTTGAAAGTGATTGCGATTTAATTAAATCGAATTGTGTTTGTTCGAATTTAGGCGCTTTCATGAGTTCAATTGCGAATTTGAAAAATTCTTCAAACTTTTCTTTTTTCGCCACAACCTGAATATTTACACCATTACCGCTACCAGAAGCTGAAACACCACCACCCGCTTCAATAGATTTATCAGCAATATCTTGCAAGCTATATTTATCCGAACCACGTAGCATCAAATATGCCATTAAATCGACAACTTGCCCTTTATTAAATAAAGTTTCAGCTGTACCAAAATCCACATGAATAGTTGCATAAGTTTTATCGTCACGCGTAGACGTTGGATAAAGCGCATATTTCACGCCATTTTTAAATTCGCCACGTTCAATTTTCTGTTCAGTTGTTTCAATATGTTTTTTTGATGCTTCTACAAAAGCACTGACTTCTTTTTGGTAAGTCGATATATCTTTTAAAGGTTCTGGCTTTTCAGTAGACGTATCTAAAGTCTTAGCATCTGTTGCATTTACATCTAATTTTAATGCTTTTTTCTGGTCTTCAGGCGTAGGTTGAATATCCCCAATAATTCGATTTTGAGGCGTTAAAAATGACTTATAGACCTGATTCACTTCATCAACTTTTAAGTTCTGAACTTCTTCTAAATCTTTAAAATATTTGCTCCAGTCACCATCATAAGCAACCGCATAATCACCTAAACGAGAACCCAATGCAGAAGCACTATTTTTAATACTCTCTGCTTGGTTAACAGTCATTTTTTTAATACGGTTTAATTCAATATCCGTAAATGATTTATTTTGTTCAACACCATTATTTAAAGCAGTTTGAACCATTTTTTCATTATGGTTTGGTGCATAAACAGCCCCCATAAATACCATATTGAAATCTTTATCTAACCATGTTGTTGCAGGAACTGCTGTAGCTGTACCAGACTCTACAATGCTTTGGTACAAATGACCGCTTGGTTGCAAGGTATATAAAGTGGGTGCCATTGCCAAAGCTGTTTTTATTTTCTCGTTGGCGGAAGTTAAATAAATATTATATTTGGCTAAGTCGCTTCCTTTTTGTACCACAAAAGTTTTATTGGCAAATTTAGAGTTATCTAAAGTTGGCACCTTAGCTTGCTGCGGAATATTACGTGCAGCAATTGGGCTAAATTTTTCATCAATTTGTTTTAATACTTCCGCTTTATCAAACTTACCTGAAATAATCAGCGTGGCATTATTCGGTGCATACCAATTACGATAGAAAGTATTTAGTTCACCCATATTAATGGTTTGTAGCTCGTTTAAATCACCAATCGGCAAACGACCTAAATGCTGATTACCATAAGCTGTTTTAAATACTTGATCTATAAGTACAGCAAATGGCTGATCTAAACGAACTTCACGCTCGCGTTTTACAATTGCAATTTCAGAAGGTACAAATTTTTCTTGTAGTACCAACTTATCCATTCGCTCTGCTTCTAAATGAATAATTTCATTAATCGCATTTTTCTCAGGACGAATCACATTAATATATTTTGTTGAGTAATAATCTGTGCTGGCATTATTCGACAAGGTGTATTGATTTAAACGGCGTTGAAATTCTTCGCCTTTAATATTTTGTGTACCTTTAAATGCTAAATGTTCTAATAAATGCGCAAGTCCACCTTTACCTTTAGGATCATTTAAAGAACCTGTTCGATAAATCGTGCTCATATACACTTTATTTTCTTTATCATTTTCCGCAAGAACAATACGTAAACCATTATCTAATTTGTATTCTTCAATTTTTTGCTCAGTTTTTAACAGCACTGGTTGTGCAAAAACAGAAGCCCCTATTCCCAACAAAATGATGGATACAACATATTGATTAAAGCGAAAAGCCATGTTCACTCCAAAAGATTCAGTTCCTTTTATACTTAAACACAAAGGCTCAATAAAACTGGAATCTTTTAATTTTCATAGATTTAAAATTGGAAAATGGTCAGTCCATTCATCAGATTAAAATCTAATTTAGACTGACCATTAAATATAATTGTAAACGATTATCAATTATAAAAACTTGATTTTTTCATTTAAACAACAAATAAAACATGAAGTTTACTGTTTTATTTCTCCATCTTTCCGTATTGGTCTGCCATTACTTCTACAAACTGATCAAGCTTAATATATTTCTTAATTACAGCATCAACATCCGCTTTAGTGACTTTTGCCAATTGTTGGGTCTTATCAATTTGATATTTCATATCCTGATTAAACTTCAACTGCTTTGCAAATAAGTCATGCATTGCCAAGTCTATTTCATAGCGTGTTGCATCTTGCTGTAACAATGCTGCTTTAGCAAATTCAACTTCTTGCTCTGTCACACCATTCTTTAGCACATCATTTAAAACTTTATGAATCGCTTGCGAAATAAGCTTGCCATTTCCTGCTGTATAATTCGCCTCAATTGCAATTCGCCCTGCTTCATTCACTTGATTTAAATCTAGTCCAAAACCAAATGCATAGACCAAAGCATTTTTTTCACGTAACTCTTTGCCCAGTCTTGAAGACAACTGCGACTCACCCAATATATAGCTCATGACCCACATTGCAGGTGTATCTTCACTTTGCTTACTTAAAGGAATATCAATAAAGCTTTTATAAGCACCAAACTCACGTGGCTCAGCAAATAAATAATGTGATTGTGCAGTTACTGGAACATAATCATTTTCGATCAAACGAAACTCATTATGACTGCTCCAATGGCTCAATTTATTTTGCAAAATTTGCTTCGCTTGCTCATGATCAAATTTGCCTGTTAAAACTATTTCTCCCTGACTTGCAGATACATTATTTTTATAAAAATCACGCACTTTCTTTAAGGACACAGCTTTAACTTGTTTTTCAAGCAAGCTTGGACTTTGCTTATATCGTAAATCACCTTTACTATAATGATTACTCAGCTCATTAATTTTGCCTTGTGCAACCATATCAGGGGATTTATTGTCTTTCTTAATTTGATTTAATGAACGTGTTTTTACTAAATCAAATTGTTCTTTATCAAATAATGGTTTTTGAATTACATCTAAAACATAAGCAAAATAATCTAAAAATTTATCATGATCTGCCGATACTTTGACTTCAATCGAGTTTTCATCTGGAAAAATTAAAAATTCGCCATTTGCTTCAATTCCACGATCTGCAATATCTTGTAAAGACTGATCTTTCGTACTACGTGCCATTAAATATGAAACAAATTCAATCACCTGCTTTTGATTTTGCATAGTATCTTGAGTACCAAAATTCATAACAAAAGTTCCATAAGCCATATCATCAGATGTTTCTGCTGAATAAATTTTGTATTTTAAACCGTTATCTAATGCGCCACTTTGTACCTTACGCTCAGATGCAGTTAAAACGTTTTTTATACTTTTTAAATGTGCAGCACTTTCACGCTTATATACTTCAACATTTTTTAAAGGTTCTGGTTTCTCTTCCAAATCATCTTTTAATGTTTGTAATATCAAATTTCCTTCATTTTGCTGAGGTTTTATATCTGACGTAGGTGTTGGTGTAATTTCGGTCTTAATCCGATTCTCAGGCTTAAAATATGTTTTGAGTTGTTGATTTACACCATTTGCATTTAAATTCTGAATCGCCTCTCTATTTTTAAAAAAGCGTAACCAATCCCCATTATTTAAAGCAACAGACTGACTTAGGACATCCCCCCATTTGACTTGCATCTTTAAAATTAGCTTCTGTCCCATTTTTAAAAAGCGTTTTTACTCGATTCAATTCAGCATCAGAAAACGGCTTAAAACTTTCCATATTGAAAATTAATTCTTTATCTATTTTTTTCACATTTTGTGAAGGTGAATAATCTACACTCACAAGCATTAAATTAAAATTCTGCGTATTCCACGGTGAAAGCATTGCTTCGTTTACAATGCCTGTATCTACTATATTTTTATATAAGTGACCACTTGGTTCCATATCGAAAAGCAACGGTGCAACTTCCAATACTGGCTCAATTTTTGGGTTTCTAGGTGTCATATATAAATTAATTTTTTGGTAGCTACTACCTTTTTGAACGCTAAATGTTTGTCCTTTTACTTTAGTTAAATCAAGATCAGGCACTACAGCTTGTTCAGGAATTTTACGTGCAGGAATAGAACTGAATTTTTGATCTAAACTTTCCAAAAGTGCTGCTTTGTCGAATTTTCCTGAAATGACAAAAGTCGCATTATTGGGCGTATACCATTTACGATAGAACTCATTAAGCTCGTCCATATTAATAGATTCAAGCTCTTCTAAATCACCAATAGGCTCACGACCCAAATCTTTATTGCCATAAATGCCTTTAAAAACTTGATCTATCAGAATCGCAAATGGCTGATCAGATGTTAATTCACGCTCACGTTTTACAATTTCAATTTCTGCTGGTACAAACTTTTGTTGTAGCACCAATTTATCCATACGTTCAGCTTCTAAACGTAAAACTTCGTCTATGGCTGTTTTCTCTGCACGAACTTCATTTGTATATTGTGTCACGTAATAATCTGTACTTGCATTATTGGTTAATGTGTACTGATCTAAACGCTTTTGAAAGTCTTCGCCTTGAATATTCTTAGTGCCTTTAAATGCAAGATGTTCTAGCAAATGTGCCATACCGCCTTTACCATGAGGATCGTTTAACGAACCTGTTTGGTAAATCATATTCATATAAACTTTGCTTTCTTTATTATTTTCAAAAAGAATAACTTTAAGACCGTTATCAAGCTTGTATTCTTCAATATTTTTATAACTTTGTTGTAATACGGGCTTAGCAAAAACAGTTGAACTTAAACCTAAAGCCAATACAAAAACCGTTAATCTTTTGAGTTTTAATTTCATAAAAAAACCTATTTAAAATATGACGTTTTATTTTTTATCTAGCTTCGCAATATATCTTTCAGTCAAATTCCTTCTGTTAAATTTTGCAAAAAAAAAGCCACCATTAACGGTAGCTTTAACTAAAAACTAAGAATTAGATAAAAATTTCTGCTTGCATATACAGTTTTGCATAACCTGAAATTTCTATTCGATCATGTGCTTTTATTTCACAAAATAACTCTCCGCCTCGAGTTGAAGCTTGATACGCTAAAAGTTGATTTTTACCTAATTTTTCGGCCCAAATTGGAATAATAGCCGTATGAATTGATCCTGTTACAGGGTCTTCATTAATGCCAGATGCAGGTGCAAAATAACGAGATACACAATCATATTTATTTGAGTTTGCTGTAATTGCAACATCAAGAGATGAAGCATTCGCTGAATTGGCTATTTTCATTTCGCCAAATTGTTTCAACATTTCAATATTTGGCATTTCATCTAAAATATCTTGGCTATTTTCATATTCAAGAATGTAAGCTTGCTCATTTAAATACACATTTTTAAATGGTTTAGTGAAGGCTTTATCTAACAACTCTGGATAGCTTTCCAACTTTTTTGCAGGTCGAATTGGAAAATCCATAATAATTTTTCCATCATCTGCTTCTGTAACAATAAAAATACCTAACTGCTTTACATGAAACTGAATTTTCTTCTTTTGCGTATAATCTTTAAATAAAACGAAGCTACTTGCTAAGGTCGCATGACCGCAAAAATCAACTTCTGTGGTGGGGGTAAACCAACGGATTTCATAATTTTCATCATCAATGATTCTTACAAATGCTGTTTCTGCCAAATTATTTTCGAAGGCAATATTTTGCATAAGTTCTTCATTTAACCAATTGTCTAAAACCAAAACCGCAGCAGGATTTCCTTTAAAAAGTTGCGTGGTAAAAGCATCGACTTGGTACATTTTCATGATGATTGCCTAATATAAATGTTGTTGTAAAATCACCATAAGCTATTTTTTTAATCAGGAAAAGTAAAAGAAATCGCTTATTTGTCAGTTATTCATTGAAATGACATTGAATTTGTTTAAACTGCCCATATAAATATGAAAACATCAATAAAATGTAGAATTTTGCTCAAATCTATTCTACATAATTAGCTTTCGCTTTATGATGTACCCTTAAAATTTGACTGGATCAATAACATGACTGCTATTGCAAACAATCTTGTGGTTTCTTTCCACTACACATTGACTAACGCAGAGGGTGAAACTCTGGACCAATCTCAAGGTGAACCACTTGCCTATTTGCACGGTGCAGGTAACATCATCCCAGGTCTTGAAAATGCACTTTTAGGCAAAACAGTTGGTGAAAAATTCACTGTTAATGTTCCTGCTGCTGAAGGTTATGGCGAATACAACCCAGACCTGGTTCAAGAAGTTCCTGCTCAAATGTTCCAAGGTGTTGATAACATCCAAGCGGGCATGCAGTTCCAAGCTCAAACTGATGATGGCGTTCAAATCGTTACTGTTAAATCTGTTGAAGGCGACAACGTAATTGTTGATGCTAACTTCCCACTTGCTGGTCAAGACTTAACTTTCGAAGTTGAAATCGTTGAAATTCGTGAAGCTTCTGCTGAAGAATTAGAACACGGTCACGTTCATGGCGCTGGCGGTCACCACCACTAAGTTCTCATTGAATAAAAAAAGGCAAAGTTTTTACTTTGCCTTTTTTGTTGTCTGTATTTTATTGCGTTAAGCTGGGCGAATTCAAACATGAGGTGCGACAGTTTCAAAAGCCTTATGATAATCAACAAGCTGAGCAAATTTCTCTAATGGTGTAAGCCAATCTAACGCTTTTCTAGGGCGAGTATTCAGTGACATGGCAACTTGATTTAAATAATGCTGATCTGCCTGGTTTAAATCAATCCCTTTAGGTAAATATTGCCTAATTAAACCATTCATATTTTCGCATGTGCCTTTCTGCCATGGCGAATGTGGGTCACAGAAATATACATCTATGCCTAAATCTTCTTCGAGGATTTTATGTTCTGACATCTCACGTCCACGGTCATAGGTCAATGTTTTACGCAGTTCTGCGGGTAAATATTTCAGAGCTTCAGTTAAAGCCTTGCGCACTGATTCTGCCTTTGCATCAGGTAATGTTGCCAAGATACAGAGCCGTGTATTTCGTTCAATAAGTGTTGCTATCGAACTTTTATTGTCTTTACCTTTAATTAAATCGGCTTCCCAATGACCCGGTATTTTTCTTTCTTGAACTTCGGTTGGGCGCTCATGAATAGTTTTAATATCCTGTAATATAGAATCTTTTTTAGGTTCACCGTTAGCTTTTCGCTTTTTATTTTCATGACGCAGACAGGATAGTAAGTCTTTTTTCAGCTCACCCTTTGGTAATGCTCGTATCGTTGAATAAATCGTTGTATGGCTTACATTCATTGTTTGATCCAAATCAGGAAATCTCTTTAAACGCTTTGCTATTTGCTGAGGAGACCATAAACAACGGATCGCTTCAACAATAAATTTCCAGAGGATTGAATCGATTTTGAGTTTTCTGTGACCACGTCTACGTCTAGCGAAGGTGTTATCAGAAGCATATTGAGCTTGATAAACGTCATTGATGCTATTTCTTTTAAGCTCACGATAGATCGTACTAGGATGTCTTTTAATGAGTTCAGCAAATTTTCTGGGTGAAAAGCCTTCTTTTCTTGACTCAAGCATTAATGCAGTACGATCTTCAAAGTTAAGATGATGGTATGACAATTTTATATACTCCATAAACCCTTTAAATTAATTAGGTGGTTTATGTCGCACTTCAAGTTTTACTCTGCCCTGCTTGCTCATCACGTTTAAATACAAGTTCACCTTTCAATGAACTTTCAGCATCAAAATAATAACCATCTGTATTAAATGATTTTAAATCTGCAATTTTTTCAATTTTGTTTTCAATAATATAACGTGCCATTAAACCACGTGCTTTTTTCGCATAAAAGCTAATGACTTTATATTTACCATTTTTCTGGTCTAGGAAAACAGGTTTAATAATTTCAGCTTCAATTTTGCTTTCTTTTACAGATTTATAATATTCATCAGATGCAATATTTACCAAAATTTCAGAGTTCGCTTTTGCTAAATCTTCATTAATTAAATTGGTAATATTCTGCCCCCAAAATTCATACAAATTGTGTCCACGTACATTGGCAAGCTTAGTTCCCATTTCTAAACGATACGGCATCATGAGGTCTAAAGGACGTAATAATCCATATAAACCAGACAACATACGTAAATGATCTTGAGCAAAGTCTATATTTGAATCTGTAAGATTGTATGCATCTAAACCTGTATACACATCGCCTTTAAAGGCAAAAAGAGCTTGGCGTGCATTTGAAAAATTAAAATCAGTTTGCCAATCTTGAAAGCGATCTACATTTAATTTTGCGATTTTTTCACTCACGCTCATTAAACCTGCAATATCTGTTGCAGAAAGTTTTTTGCAATCTTGAATTAATATTTCTGAGTGGTCTAAAAGCCTTGGAAGTGTAAATTGATCTGTTGGCAATGTTGTTTCGTAATCTAATGTTTTTGCGGGGGATATTAAGGCTAGCATAAAAGACCTGATCGAAAATTAACTATTCAGACTATAACAGTAGACTTTATTTAATACCAACCTGTGTTTTATATAAACATTATCGGTAAAATACGGCCCTTCTCCTGCTATATATATCTATCCTATGTCCGAAGCATTTTTCATTCAAGGCTCTGAGGGTAAAATTCAAGTTTTTGTTGACTATCCTCAAGGTGAAGTGAAAGGATTCGCTGTCGTTTGTCACCCACACCCATTGCAAGGTGGAACACCTCATCACAAAGTCCCTCATCTTTTAGCACAAATGTTCTTAGAACGTGGCTGTGTGGTTTATCGCCCTAGCTTTCGTGGTTCTGGCGAAAGTGAAGGCATGCATGATGAAGGTTTTGGTGAAACTGAAGATACGCTAGACGTTATTAAATATGCACGCTTAAAGCATATTGGCAAACCATTCTATGCGGGCGGTTTTAGCTTTGGTGCGCACGTAATGGCAAAAAGTTATGCTACTCTTCCTGTCGAGTTACAACCTGTACAAACTATTTTATGTGGTTTGCCTACTGCAACAGTTGCTGGCGTGCGTCATTATGTCACTCCTGAAATTAAAGGCGATATTTTATTTATTCATGGCGAAGGTGACGATGTAACATTGTTATCCGACATGATTGAATGGGCAAGACCTCAGCGTCATATGGTGACTGTATTACCGGGTGCAAATCATTTCTTTACAGGTTATTTGAAACATTTGCGTTTAGCCATTTCACGCTACCTTGTTTCAGCTTAATTACTGCTTTTTGATTCAAGAAACCTCGCTTATTGCGAGGTTTTTTATAGGCTTATTTATTTAGCATCATTTCAGCTAAAACATTTTTGTTATTCTGCTTATAAGCTTCCGCGACATTTACTTGATCTATAACATCTCTATTTTGGCTCAATTTAAATTTACCGACTAAACTTGAAATTTCAATACGAATCGCAGCAATTTTATTTAATTCATTTTGAATATAATCTTTTGGTGCGTCAGACATTTTCCAAGGCTTTGGCTGATTACTTTCATGCTGTCGCGTTAATCTAGCCAAAATACCTCTTAAAACTTTTTCATCTTCAATAAGTTCAGCCATTCCTTTGGCATGTATAACCACATAATTCCATGTAGGAACAGCTTTGTGATGTTCAAACTTTCCAACATACCAATTTGGCGATACATATGCATGATCAATGCTAAAAACAACCAACACATTTTGCGACTGTTTTAGCTGTGTATATAACGGATTTTCTTTTGCGATATGAGCATATAAAGAATGTGACTTTTCATCATATTCAAATGGAAGATGGTTTGCATCCAACTCACCATTTGTATGTAGAATTAAACATCCTAAAGCATGTTTTTGAATTAATTCGGTTAAAACCTCTGTTCTTGTTTCTTCAAAAACTTTAGGTATATACATTCAGTTTAGCGCCCCATTTTTAAAATTTTAAAAGTAATTAAGGATTTTTCCATTCAAATTCACTTAAAGATTCATGATCTTTTAAAGTACTTTCTACTGCTTGTGCCAATTGATTTAATAAACTTTGTTCTGTAATTCGGTCTAACCAATCTTGATTTTCATCTGGATAAGAAGATATTTCACATACTAAATGACCATCTTCACTACGAGATTCACAGCTTACAGAAAGTGGCAATGCATGATCATCTACACTTACTGCCACTTGCGCCCCACTTTGCGATAAAGTTTCAAAACCATGATTAACCAATTCATGTGCGAGTAAATCGGCAACATAAGTTTGAACTTCACTAAAATCTTTTAGTTGATTTTTTATTTCACGATTCGCCACAAATTTTAGTTTACGCATCACAATATCCAAAGGCTTTATTGTTGTATGGTTTTAGCATAAGCAATAAAAACAAAACAGCCAAGCATTTGCTTGGCTGTTTTTAATTAAAATTTAATGATTTTTACGATGATGTTTTATTCAGTGACTTGAATTGCAAGACCTGCTTCTGTTGCAAGTTCTGTAAACGTTGGGAAACTTGTCGCAACTGTTTCAGTACCTACAATTTTAATTTCACCAGAAGTACGTAAACCTGCCATAGAGAAGCTCATCGCAATACGGTGGTCATGATGAGATTCAATTTCACCACCTGTAAAAATAGCATCCCACTCGCCAGACTTACCTTTACCTTCAATAATGATGCCATCATCTGTAGGTGTGCAATCTATCCCCATAATTTTCAAGCCATCTGCCATCACTTGAATACGGTCAGATTCTTTTACGCGAAGTTCAGCAGCACCTGTAAGTACAGTTTGTCCTTCTGCACATGCAGCAGCAATAAACAATGCTGGGAATTCATCAATCGCTAAAGGCACTTGGTCTTCAGGCATATGAATGCCTTTTAATGTACGTGAACCACGAATACGAATATCTGCAATTGGCTCACCACCTGCAATACGTTCATTTTCAACTGAAATATCTGCACCCATTTGTTTCAGAATTTCAATTACACCTGTACGTGTTGGGTTAATGCCCACAGCTTCAAGTGTTACATCTGAACCTTCTGTAATTGCAGCACCCACCATAAAGAACGCAGCAGATGAAATATCTGATGGTACTTGAATTTCAGTTGCAGTTAACTTACCGCCACCTTGAAGTGAAATGCGGTTGCCTTCCGTTTTAACTTCATAACCAAATGCACGAAGCATACGTTCTGAATGATCACGTGTTGGCTCTGGCTCTGTCACAGAAGTTTCACCTTCCGCCCATAAACCTGCAAGTAAAATACCCGATTTAACTTGCGCAGAAGCCATTGGTAAGTCGTAATGAATACCTTTTAGCTTTTGATTTCCTGTAATTGAAATAGGTGGTGTGCCACGGTCACCCGTAGTTTGTAATAAAGCACCCATTTCACGTAAAGGTTTTGCAATACGTTCCATTGGACGTTTTGTAAGTGATGCATCACCTGTCATTACAGAATCAAATTTTTGCGCAGACAACATACCCGAAAGTAAACGCATAGATGTGCCTGAGTTACCCATATAGAGCTCGCTTGCAGGTGCTTTTAAACCATGCATACCAACACCATGAATAGTCACTTCACCATTCTTAGGACCTTCAATGCTCACCCCCATGTCACGGAAAGCTTGTAAGGTTGCAAGTGCATCTTCACCTTCAAGGAAACCTGTTACATGCGTTGTACCTTCTGCAATAGCACCAAACATAATAGAACGGTGTGACACAGATTTGTCGCCTGGCACGCTAAATTTACCTTGGAAATTTTTCTTGCCTGGTAATATTGTAAATTGCTGTGTCGTCACTTTGTTTTTCTCCATCAAGGGTCTATTCGCGAGCATATGATTAAAATGCTGTCGCGCAGCCTGCGCATGTCCTAACAAGCCCATTAGAGCTTGAGAGTTTTCATCTTCAATTAGTTTACGGATAACTGCCAATTGTTTTTCAAAGCCGTCTACGGCATTTAAAATTGCTTTTTTATTGGCAAAAAATATGTCATGCCACATTTGTGGATCACTTGCCGCAATTCTTGAAAAATCACGGAATCCACCCGCAGCATAGCGGAAAATATCTAGGTTATCTTCTCGGTTCGCAAGTTGCTCGACCAAGTTAAATGCCATTAAATGCGGAAGATGACTTGTATGTGCAAGCACTTCATCGTGCTTTTCTACATCCATACAAATCACTTCTGCTTTAGATGCTTGCCACAGTTGAATAAGCTTTTGAATTGCCCAATCTGCGCTACTTGGAAGTGGTGTTAAAATCACTTTATGGTGCGCAAATAAATCGACTTTACCTGCATGTACGCCTGTATGTTCTGAACCTGCAATAGGATGTCCCGGCACAAAACCTTCTGGTAATGCATCGCCATACACCGCTTTTGCTGCTTCAACTACATTTGCCTTGGTACTACCTACATCGGTAATAATTGTTTTTTCAGACAAATACGGCTGAATAATTTCAAGTACTTTTTGTGTTGCACGCACAGGCAAAGCTAAAACAACTAAATCTGCACCTTGAACCGCATCAATAGGGTTTGTATAACCTTCTTGAATTAAACCAAGTGCTTTTGCATCATCTAAAGTTTTTTGAGAACGTGTAGATGCAACAATTTGATTTGCTAATTTTTCAGCAATAATGACACGTGCAAGACTTGAGCCAATCAGCCCAAGTCCAATGAACGCAACTTTTTCAAACAGTGGCAAAGACATATTTTACGCTGTAGCCTCTAAACTTAAGACTTTCGCCAATGCTGTTAAGAATTTAGCATTTTCAGCTTCTGTACCAATAGACACACGAAGATGATTTGCAATTCCAACAGGACGAACAATTACGCCTTGCTTTAATAATGCATTAAATGTTTGTGCAGGATCTGCCTGAACATCAACCAAAATAAAGTTTGCACGTGAAGGTACATAATTTAAACCTAAAGCTTTAAATCCTGCTTCAAGTTGCGCCATACCTGCTTTGTTTACAACACGTGATTTTTCAATAAAATCTTCATCTTTTAACGCAGCAACTGCAGCAACCATTGCTAAATGGTTCACGTTAAATGGTTGACGAATACGGTTTAAGAAATCTGTTACTTCTACAGAAGCTAAAGCAAAACCAACACGAAGCGCAGCCAAGCCAAAACACTTTGACATTGTACGGCTGATGATGAGGTTCGGATATTGTGCTAGGAACTTTAAGCTGTTGAAGTTTTCAGGATAATATTCCACATAAGCTTCATCTAAAACAACAATCACATTTGCAGGAACTTTCTGCATAAATGCTTCAAATTCAGCTTCTTCAAACCAAGTTCCTGTTGGGTTATTTGGGTTTGCGATGAAAATTAATTTTGTGTTTGCTTTAACAGCAGCAGCCATTGCTTCTAAATCGTGTGAAAAGCCTTTTGCAGGAACTTCAATTGCTTCTGCATTAATTGCTTGAGTCACAAGTGCATAAACTGCAAATGCATGTTGGCTATAAACAACAGAATCTTTCTCTGATACAAATGCACGTGCAAAAATTTCTAATAAGTCATTTGAACCATTACCTAAAGTAATTTGGTTATGTGCAACGCCAAATTGCTGCTGAATTTGGTCTTTTAAAATAAAACCACCACCATCTGGATAACGACCAATTTCAGCAAGTTCAGCAGCAACTGCTTCTTTCACTTTATCAGAACAACCCAATGGGTTTTCATTTGACGCTAATTTGACAATATCCGTAATTCCCAACTCACGTTCAAGCTCACTAATAGGCTTACCAGGCTGATATGGGTTTAACTTTGCAATGCCTTCATTGGCTGGAACAAACGTCATTTTACACTTCCAAAAATTTCAGGTGATGGTTGTGGCTAATCTCCCCTAGACATTAGCCACTGATGTGAACTTATAAAACTGCAATTGGATACGAACCTAAAACACGTACTTCTTTTACTAACGGACGAATTTCTTCGATAGCTGCTTTTACGTTTTCTTGTTCAATATGACCTTCTAAGTCAATAAAGAAAACATAAGCCCATTTTTCAGGTAATGCAGGACGTGTTTCAATACTGGTTAAGCTAATATTGTGCTTCGCAAATGGCGCAAGAATTTCAAGTAAAGCACCCGCACGGTCATGTGCAGAAACCAATAATGAGGTTTTATCATTACCGCTTTGTGGCACTTTTTCACGACCAATAACCAAGAAACGAGTGGTATTTTCTGGGTTATCTTCGATATTGCTATGCAAAGTTTCTAAATTATAAATATTGGCAGCAATTTCAGATGCAATAGCAGCAGAATGCCATTCGTTACGAATACGACGTGCAGCTTCTGCATTAGAACTTAATGCAACACGCTCAACACCTGGATAATGCGCATCTAACCAACCACGGCATTGCGCCAAAGTTTGTTGATGTGCATAAATTTGTTTAATGCTGTCTTTACGTGTGTTTTCAGACACTAAAAATTGGTGATGAATACGAAGTTCAACTTCACCAATTACATTTAAAGGAGATGCTTTGAAACAATCTAAAGTATGGTTAACCACACCTTCAGATGAGTTTTCAACAGGCACTAAACCATAATGTGCGCTACCCGCTTCAACTTCACGGAATACTTCATCAATTGTAGGCAATGGACGCACAACAGCATCTTGACCAAAATGTTTTAAAACTGCTGAATGTGTATATGTTCCAACAGGCCCTAAGAACGCAATACTTTGCGGTGCTTCAAGAGCCAAACATGCAGACATAATTTCACGGAATAAACGAGCCATTGTCGCGTCAGATAGAGGCCCTTCATTACGTTCCATAACATTACGCAAAACTTGCGCTTCACGTTCAGGACGGTAAAACAATGGTTTCTCTTCAGCAGCAAACTTTGCTTTCGCTACAGCTTCAGCCAGTTTCGCACGGCGATTGATGAGTTGTTGAAGCTGTTGGTCTACAGAGTCAATATCCTCACGAATTTTGCCTAAATCAAGAGAAGTGATTGTGTTTTGATCGTCGTTGATCATTGTTATGATGCCCTTAAAAACATGTTTTCGACAGTATAACAATAGTTAGCTTTCAATTGTTGTGCAATAAGACTTTGCTTTATTCAGCCTTAAATTTACACAGTTGAAGATTTCACCAATTCTATTGTCTTTTTCACCTTCAACATCATTCATTAAATCAAGGAGTTTGTATATTGAAAAGGTTTTATAAATAGTAGAAGTTTAAGTGATAACTCTTTCTAAGATTTTTTATTTCGTTTGTTAAAAATCATGTTCAATATTGAAATTCATAACAACCTTTCCTTTAGCCTATAAGAAATATAATTCATAAAAAAGAGCCGAAGCCCTTTTTATTTTTCCATACACTTAAAACTATCTTTAGCGCCCAACCATTCCACGCGCGACAATTTCTTTCATAATTTCATTTGTACCGCCATAAATTCGCTGAATACGCGCATCCACAAAGAAACGTGAAATCGGATATTCCGTCATATAACCATATCCACCAAACAATTGAAGCAAATTGTCTGCAACTTTCATTTGCATATCTGTTGCAAAACTTTTTAATGCTGCCGCAGTTTCAACATCTAATTTACCCTGCATATAAAGCTCTACATTTCTTTCATAAAATGCAGATG
The DNA here is from genome assembly GCF_023158935.1 of Acinetobacter portensis. Classification (GTDB taxonomy): domain Bacteria; phylum Pseudomonadota; class Gammaproteobacteria; order Pseudomonadales; family Moraxellaceae; genus Acinetobacter; species Acinetobacter faecalis. Next base: position 950,867 of record NZ_CP096120.1, on the reverse strand, counting down.
TAGCAAGTTCATCTATTTTTGCTTGTGCCAAAACAAAGCGTGTGTTTTGAAATTGACTAATGGCTTGCCCAAAGGCTTGACGTTCTTTTACATATTGAATAGTGACATCAATAGATCCACGAATAGCACCTAAAGCTGTTGCTGCAATTGCTGTTCTTTCACGTGGTAATTCTTGCATTAAATATGCAAAACCTTGTCCTGCTTGCCCCAATAACTGATCTTTAGGAACGTGAACATTATCAAAAAATAATTCGGAAGTATCTTGCGAATGTAGACCTATTTTTTCTAAGTTTGTTCCTTTTTTAAAGCCATCCAAATGTGCATCTACAAGCATAAGTGAAACACCTTTTGCCCGTGCTTGAGGATCAGTTTTAACAGCAAGAACAACCAAGTCTGCATGTTGCCCATTCGAAATAAAGGTTTTAGAACCATTTAGAATGTAATGATCACCCTGCAAAATTGCACTTGTACGCATAGCTTGCAAGTCGGAACCCGCACCAGGTTCTGTCATACCAATTGCACCAACTACTTCGCCACTGACCATTTTAGGTAGCCACTGTTGTGTTTGCTCTTCTGTTGCAATGTGCAAAATATATGGCGCTGCAATTTCAGAATGGCAAGACATTCCTGTAGATAACGCGCTATAGCCTGCTCGTGCGGACTCTTCAATTAGCATTAAAGAATAATGTGTTGAAACACCGTAGCCACCATATTCTTCAGGCATATCAACACATAAAAATCCATTTTCGCCCAACATACTCCAAATAGAACGTGGAATTTTCCCTTCACGTTCCCACTGTGCATAATGAGGTTCAATATGATCTTTCATAAATCTTCTAAAATTATCGCGAAATAATTCTAAATCTGCATCATATGCCAACATAATTAGTCCCTTATCTTATTTTGATTGTTTGATTTTTCTTCCAATTTTCATGCTATACATTTTTAAAGTAATTGTCATGACCAACATCTGTCATTAAATTAATATTTAAAAATTTCTCACACATTTTCAGCAGCGTTTTATGGCATATTGTCTTAGCTGTAATATGTTGATGATGATTTAATGAATACCAAGCGCAATCTTTATAAAGACTTTGAACATCCTTTTGCACAATTTGTTCGTATTGTTGGGAAAGGCAAAAACGGTGCTCGCTCACTCACTTACGATGAAGCTTATCAAGCTTTTTCCATGATTTTAAAAGATGAAGTTTTAGATGTTCAGCTTGGGGCATTCTTAATGCTTCTTCGTGTGAAAGAAGAATCTGTCGATGAATTAACAGGCTTTGTTCAAGCGACGAAAGATCAACTCAATTTTAAAACATTAGATGTCGATTTAGATTGGTCATCTTATGCGGGTAAAAGAAAACACTACCCTTGGTTTTTACTTGCTGCGCTTACGCTTGCAAAACATGACTATAAAGTTGTGATGCATGGAGCTTCGGGTCATACCATCAACCGTTTATATACAGAACAAGTTTTAGAATTTTTAGATTTTAAAATTTGCCAAAATCAAGAACATGTTGAACAACAACTTCAAGAAAAGAACTTTGCATATTTACCCTTAGATGTTATTTCACCAATTTTAAGTGACTTAATTAATCTCCGAAATGTCATGGGTTTACGCTCGCCTATTCACACCCTTGCACGTTTAATTAATCCATTTAACGCAAAAGCAACCATGCAAGCGATTTTCCATCCTGCTTATAGAAGTTCGCATCAACAAGCTGCTTTTCAACTGGGATATAAAAATAGTGCTGTAATCAAAGGTGAAGGAGGCGAATTTGAACGTAATCCTGATGCTAAAACATTAATTTGTGGTATTCAAAATGGTGAATTATACGAACACGAATTACCAAAGCTAACAGATAACCGAAGCCCAATTGAAGAAGAACTAAATTTAGATGTATTTAAAGCGGTTTGGGAAGGCAAACAATCACATGAATATGGTGAAATTGCTGTGGTAGAAACCATGGGAATTGCTTTATTCACCATGGGCATTTCAAGCAGTTATGAAGACGCAATGATCAAAGCAAAAGAACTTTGGAATACTCGTTTCTAAATTATTATTAAACCCAAGCCAATACACTTTAGTATTGGCTTGGGTTTGTCTTAAAGATTTTTTCGATATTGAATAAATCCAACATTTTCTGCAACATGATCATATAAAACCCTAGCTGTCGAATTGCTCTCGTGCGTTAACCAATACACTTTTGCACATTCTTTATTTTCAGCTTCTGCATAAACAGCTTCAATTAATTGTTTTCCAATATCCTTAGAGCGACAATTTGGACTCACAAACAAATCTTGTAAATAACAAGAATCACGCTCACTCCAAGTACTTCGATGAAAAATAAAATGAACAAATCCAACGATTTTTTCACCATCTTCAAAAACAAAGCACTCCATTGGCTCACTTTTATTCAAGAACCGCTCAAAAGTTAGTGTAGATAATTCTTCTTTTAAACTTACTTGGTAAAACTCTTGATACAATTTCCACAATGTATTCCATTGCATAAAATCTTTTTGTTCAACACCCCGTAACCCCATAATATTGCTCTTTTATTTTATAAATAACACACAACAAACTAACACAGCCTAAAATAAAAAAGACACCATTTAGGTGCCTTTTTTTGATTTTCAGTTTTATTAAACAAAACGAATTGGTTTGAACTCTTCTTCAACATGCGAATCGCAATGTTCATCTTCTTCTTTCGTACCACGGTCAATATAACCACTACGCTCTGATTCAGGAAGGTTTTTCATTTCCCACGCATAAACAGCTTGCATACACGTTTGACGTTGCTCTTGAGTCAATGCAACACCATTTGGCCATTTACCAATTTCAACTGCAGTTTTTAAACGACCCACAATTTCAGGATCGAGTACCGCTAGCATTTGTTCAATATTCATGATTAATCCTGTTGCTGCAAAGATTCAAAACCTTGATTCCAACCCAATTTAGTACGACAAGCCATATAGAAGTCGTATCCAGGCGGATGAAGTAAATTTAGTTTATAAGGATGTTTACGAATATGCAAAGTATCTCCTACACCTAATGACACACTTTGTTGACCGTCTGCACTCACCATTGGCATCACACGGTTTTCATGTACCGCAATTTTAATTTCACTTTGCCCACCCACCACAATTGGTCGAGAAGACAATGTATGGGGATGCATAGGAACGAGTGCAATTGCATCCATACTTGGATGCAAAATAGGTCCACCACCAGATAAGGCATAAGCCGTTGAACCTGTCGGTGTAGATACAATTAAACCATCACTGTGCTGACGATAAACATGCTGACCATCAATACTTAAATCGAAATCAATCATATGTACAGTTTTACCGTGCAATACCACATCATTAAGTGCAATTGCTTCGTAAATAATTTCGCCTTTTGAACGAACTTCCATTTCAAAAAGGAAACGACGATCTAACTGAAATTGACCTTTTAAAACTTGATCGAGTTTAAAAATTACTTCTGTAGGCTTAATATCGGTTAAAAAACCTAAACGACCACGGTTTACACCAATAACAGGCGTATTGAATTTTACCAAAGCACGTGCAGCATGAAGTAATGAACCATCCCCCCCTACCACAATCACTAAATCGACTACTTCACCTAGTAAAGCGCGACTTACAGTTTGCGTGTTTTTATACGGTACTAGCTCGGCAGTTTCCGAGTCAAAAACTGGATGTAGACCAATACTAATTAAATGGTCATGAATAAGACTAATAGTTTCAACAACTGAAGATTTATCTGGACGTCCAATTAAACCAATGTTACGAAAATTCTTATGTGAAATTTGCACCAGCGATATCGCTCCACTACGATTCGTTATCTATAATATCACTATCACAGAAGATTTAGAAAAATTAGGACTAGAAATTTCTCTTAGTAATACATGACTTTTTTAAAGATATAAACATATTAATCATTGCAAATTGATTAAAAGCTTCGCATGATTAGCGTAATTTACTAATATTTTATTCTGATATATGAAGTCTGAACGTGGCATTGGCATATTTGCCCTTCTTTTTTGTATTGTTGTTATCGGCTTATTTGTAGCATTTAGTATCTACTTAATTCGCATGGATAATATTGTTCGTGACAAATTTGAAGGTAATCGATGGGACATTCCTGCAAAGGTTTTTGCTCGTCCTTTAGAAATCTATAGCAATGCGCCTGTGAGCCAGTCAGACCTTATTCAAGAATTGAATTTCCTTGGTTATAAAAGCTCAGATAATTATACAAAAACTGGAAATTATACGACTTCAGGTAATTCTGTTTATGTGCATACGCGCGGCTTCGATTTTGGCGATAGCGTTGAACCTGAACAAATTTTAAAAGTTACATTTAACAATAATGCAATTTCAGAAGTAAGTGCGACAAAGCCATCTTCAACAGGTATTGCACGTTTAGAACCAATGCTTATTGGCGGTATTTATCCTCAGCATAATGAAGACCGTGTTCTTATTAAACTCGATAAAGTACCTAAACCACTTATTGAAGCCTTAATTGCAACGGAAGATCGTAACTTCTATAGCCATCATGGTATTTCTATTCGTGGTACAGCGCGCGCGCTTGTAAGTAATGTAACTGGTGGTAAGCGTCAAGGTGGTTCAACACTTACTCAGCAATTGGTTAAAAACTTTTATTTAACACCTGAAAGAACTTTAAAACGTAAAGTAAACGAAGCTTTCATGGCAATGCTGATTGAACTTCACTATGAAAAAAGTGAAATTTTAGAAGCATATTTAAATGAAGTACATTTAGGTCAAAATGGTAACTATTCTATTAATGGTTACGGTTTGGCATCGCAGTTCTATTTTGGTATGCCTCTTCGTGAATTAAATATTGCTCAACAAGCGTATTTAGTTGGTTTGGTTCAAGGTCCAAGTTTATTCAATCCTTGGAGAAACCCAGAAGGTGCACTTAAACGTCGTAATATTGTGTTAAATAATATGCTTGTTATGGGTTATTTAACTGAAGCGCAATATGAAACTGAAGTTGCTCGTCCACTCAATGTTATTGATAAACCAACTTTAGGGCCTTCTCGCTTCCCAGATTTCATGGATATTGTGCGTCGTCAATTACGTGCAGAATATCAAGAAAGTGATTTAACAAATCAAGGTCTACGTATTTTTACAACGCTTGATCCTGTTGCACAAACCAATGTTCAAAATGCGTTTAAATCTTCAGTTTCAAGTTTAGTGAATAGAAATCCTAAACGCTTAAAAGATTTACAAGGTGCTGTGGTCATTACTCATCCTGAAAATGGAGAGCTTGTTGCCGCTGTAGGTTCTACTCAAGATTTCACAGGCTTTAACCGCGCATTAGATGCAAAACGCCAAGTCGGTTCATTACTTAAACCTGTTATTTATTTAAATGCTTTAGATTCAGGTCGATATAACTGGGCATCTCAAATTGAAGACAGCTACATTAGCATTCCTTCAAACGGTAAAAACTGGACACCTAAAAACTACAGTGGCGGTGAACATGGCGTGGTACCTATGATTCAAGCACTTGCAAACTCATATAACTTATCTGCCGTTCGTTTAGGTCAAGAATTTGGTGTAAGTAGCTTCCGCAACCAATTAATGAAGTTTGGTATCGATGGTAATAAAATTCCTAGCTACCCTTCTACATTCTTAGGTGCTGTAGATTTATCTCCACTTGAAGTACTTGGTATTTACAATAACTTTGCTACAGGTGGCTTCCAATATCCGGTGAAGTCTATTCGTACAGTTGTAGATGCAAAAGGTCGTGTATTAGATCGTTATAGCCTCACAGTTCAACAAACGATGAATCCTTCGTCTGCTTATATGATTAATTACGGTTTACAACAAGTGATTGCTTCAGGTACAGGTCGTTCTGCGAATGCATCTTTATCGCCTAATTTAAAGCTTGCAGGGAAATCTGGTACTACAAACGATACTCGTGATTCTTGGTTTGCAGGCTATTCAGGTAATTATGCGACTGTTGTTTGGTTAGGTTTAGATGACAATGCAATTACAGGATTGACAGGCTCATCTGGTGCGCTCCCTGTTTGGTCAAATGTAATGAAACAGTTACGCCAAAAACCTGTGAATTTACGCCAACCTGATGATGTTCAATGGTTATGGCTAGATCGTTATTCAGGCTTCTTATCTGCGCCTTATTGCGAAGGCTCAATACAGGTTCCTGTACTTCGTACTAAATCACCAACTCAAGCAACTGAATGTGGCTTGCCATTTTACGATCCTGAAGCAACTTACGATCCAAATGCATCAACTAGCGATGAAAATGCTGAACCTACTGACAGCATAGAAAACTTAATTCGTGAAAGCGACAGCTTAGATGAAAATGGCGGACGTGTAATTTCTAGCGGTGAATTTACAAATTAAAGGATTGTATTCAATGTATAAAATTGTACTTTCAACATGCATGATTCTTGGTTTGGTGAGTTGTCAAAACCTGCCAATGAAGTCTGATTCTAAAAAAACAGATTCAACAACTAAACCTCAAGCAAAAGAAATTAGAAATGCTAATGGTGTCGTAATTAAGACTTACGAGCTAGATGAAATAAAACGTGAAAAATTACACACCGCTCCTTCTTCTACTACAAAGCAAAAGCTAGAAGATGGTGAATCACTACCTGCTTATAAAAATCTTATGAGCCAAGCGAAAACTAGCTATAACGCAGGTCAATTCGATAAAGCTGAAGGCCTTATTCTTCAAGCGCAACGCCTTGCACCACAATCTGCCGATACATATTTGTATTTATCACTCGTTGCATTACAAAAAAACAATGCCAAAAATGCAGAATCATTGGCTAGACGCGGTTTAAGTTTTGCACAAACCAACACAATGAAACGCCAACTTTGGCTTACCATTCAGCGTGCTGCACAAAAGCAAAATAATGCAAAATCTGTTGCTGAATCAAAAAATGCATTAAAGTCACTTTAGACTTTAATGCATTTTTAAATCAAAGTTATTTGCTATAAATTTAGGTTAAAAACTTCGAATACCTGCAACACCGTATGCATGATTATTTTTTGCATCATTCAACAGTTCTGGTGAAACACCACCTAAAGCGAATACCACCAAATTCGCTTGTAATGTTATTTCAGCAAAGTTTTCCCACCCTAATCCTTGTGCATCAGGATGTGTTTCTGTTGCCAATACAGGGCTTAAAAAAGCAGCTTCACAGCCAATTTTCTCTGCATGTTTTAAAGCTTCTAAATTATGACAAGCAGCGATATATCTTTTAGATGAATCTAATTGATTTCTACCGAGCTTTAAAAGTTGATCTTGCTTCAAATGAATGGTTTGAATTGCATTTTTTTGCAACTCGCCTAACCGATTAAAAATATTAATATTCACAATAATTTTGGATAATTTTTCGATGCTATATTGTGAAAATTCTTCATGTGAAAATTCAGATTCTGCAATACGCCAATATAATAATCGATCATCTGAAATATGATTCAAACAAGACAAATCATGACTAATTTTAATTAAACGCTGCCAATATAAACGTTTCACAATACTTGTATTTGCTTTTGGAAAATTTAATTGAAGTAACTGATCTCGTGCAATCCATTTCCACGGTGCAACTACCTTTTGGCTATCTCCATTAGATACATGCGCTATAAAAAAATGAAGCTGAACAATAACATCATCATACTCATGACGAATAACATCAAACTTTTTCCAATGATCTAAATCTATATTCAGCCCAACTTCTTCATATATTTCACGGCGACATGCTTCAACTGGTGTTTCGCCTGTTTCTACTTTCCCACCTGGAAATTCATGCTTATTTCCTTGATGTTGATTCTCCTCTCTCCATCCCACCAATATACGGTTTTGATGAACAAGAAGACCAATTGCAACATTCAAATTTGGCTTTGACATGAATTTATCCTTTTCCATAATTCAGGTGATAAAGTGTAAGCGATTTGTAGTATTTCGAACATTTTTTAAATAAGTCATTGACAGGCCTATTCGATAATGATTATCATTTAAAACGTTCACCACACACCTTGGAGTTTAGAAAAATGAACGCACCTTTTAGCTTATTCACTCGTAACGAAACTGCTCACTCACTACCAATGCTACATTCAAATAACTTATTTTCTTTAGGTCGTGAAATTAGAATTATGCATGCAGGTGAAGAATACCGCTTACGCTTAACACGCAATAACCGTCTAATTCTCACAAAATAAAAAACACTAAATATAATAATAAGCGTGGGAACAAGCAGTATGAATCAGCGCATACTGCTTTTTTATTTAAATAAAAATTTAATTTGGCAGAGATATTTTCACAATCAAACCGCCTTGTTCACTTTTCGAAAAACTCAACTGACCATGATGTAATTCAATAATTTTCTGACAAATTGAAATACCTAAACCCGAACCCGTCGTTTTAGTACCTAACGCTCTATAAAAGCGCTCACCCAAACGTGCAATTGTTTCATCCGTGACATTATTACCATTATCTGTAATTACAATTTCAGTTTGATGACTTTGCTTAAGTACCTGAATATATATTTCACCATTCATGGAAATATAACGAATCGCATTGTCTAAAATATTTCGAATACAGGTGAAAATAAGTTCTTTATTCACATGAATACATACATCTTGAGCAACACTCATTTTAATATTGATCTGCTTTTCATCTACAAAAGGTTTAAGCGCACTTATTACATCTTGAATAAGCGCTTCTAAATCTATTTTTGATTTAGGCAAATCATTCGTCTTTCTTGGATCTAAACGAGCAAGTAAAAGTAAATTTTCTAAAACCAAAGTACCTCGACTCACATCTTGTTGAATTTGTTTTAAATCTTTGTTCAATATTTCATTTGATGCATATTTTCGCGTTAAAAGTTGCAAACGCATTTGAATGGCAGACAACGGCGAACGCAACTCATGAGAAGCATCTGCGGTAAAACGTTGTTCTGCTTCTAAAGAATGTTCTAGCCTTGCCAATAACTCATTAAGCTGATGAATCATAGGCTGTAATTCTTGAAACTCTACTGCTTGATGTTGTATTGGCGCTAAATCATCTGCACTTTTTTCAGCAATTTGTTTAGCTAACAAATTAAAACGCTTGAATTGATGTTTTACCGTGAAGTGAATAAATAACCACTGAATAGCCCACAGTAATAACAGAATGCCAAAATAAATTGCGAAAGTATTCATTAAATCTTTCACACGATATTTTATAGGCTGAACGATAAAACTCAGCATTTCATCATTGGTTTGAATATATGTACGCCACAGTTGATTGTCGTGCCAAATAAAACTATAGCCTTCTTTGTTTTTATTATTTTCTATTAGCGTTATGAATATAGATTGAAAATCTTCCGAATGCGTTAATATCTGATTGTTATAATTTAATTGATATTGTATTTCAAACTCTTCACTCAATTCATCTAATTGTGAACCTGAAACACTTGAAATATCAGCAATTAAAAGCATATCGGAAATTTCATCCATAAGCTCATCTTGCACGCTCATGGTTTGATAAATAGAAATACCAAGCAATAAAATAAATGCGATAAGTCCCGCAAAAATTGAGCCCCAAATTGAACTTTTGACTAATTTTTTTTGCAACGAAACAGTTCGCATCACATTTTTCATTTTATAAATCCTGATTCATTCTATAGCCTAAACCTCGTACCGTTTTTATATAATGGCTGCCAATTTTTTTACGAATTTGATAGATAAATACTTCAATTGCATTACTTTCAATTTCATCTCCCCATGCATATATAGATTCTTCTAATTGTTCTCTGGTCACAATATGCGATGGATTTTGCATAAGCTTATTTAAAATTTGAAATTCTTTGGCAGTTAAATCGACCACATTATTATCTTGTTTTAATTGCTTTGCTTGTACGTCTAGAACTAAGTTTGCAAACCCTATTGTAGATGTTGCAACAGTTTGTTTTTGGCGTAATTGGCTTCGTACACGTGCAGACAATTCTTCTAAGCTAAATGGTTTCACCAAATAGTCATTTGCACCCAAATCTAATCCATCTACTCTATCTTGAATGCTGTCTTTTGCTGTTAAAAAAATCACAGGAATATTCATTTTATTTTGGCGAGTGACTTTTAGAATTTCATCACCTGTTGCTTTAGGCAAACCTCGATCTAACAATAAACAATCATATTCATGTTGTTCAATTGCTAAAATTGCATGATCTCCTCGCTCTACCCAATCTACGGTATAGCCATCCATTTCGAGCCAAGATTTTATGCTTTCAGCTTGTGAATGATCATCTTCTGCCAATAAAATTCGCATAAATTTTCCTATATAAGTCTTTTAAGCAAAACAAATGTGCTGATGTATTTATTGGTACAGCTTATATGAAAAAACCACATGAATTCATGTGGTTTTTTATAAATGAAATTTGTTTATCGCTTAAAAATTAAAATTTCACAGCATCAACATCAATTTCAACACGTTTCATTGGTTTGTAATCAATATCTACTTCACCAATAATTACAACAGGTGTTTTTGCAGAAATTGCTTTACCCATCCAAAGTTCATCATCAATATCTACTGTAATAGAACCTGTTTGATCACGAAATTCGTATTTTTCATCACCAACAGATTTAACTACATAGCCTTTTAGTTGAACATTCGCATCATCTTTCATGTTTAATGCTTGTTTTACAGTAACAACTTTATGAATTGCTTGCTCATTTACTGTATTTGCCATTGCAACTGAAGCAGTACCCATTGCAGCAACCATTAAAATTGTTTTCGTTAATGTTTTCATCTTAAACCTCTAAGTTGTTGTGTCTATTCGATGAAGTTATTAAAACAAACAAATATGAGGTGAATCTTAAGATAAAAAATATTTTTAACTTAATGGCACAACTCGAAGTACTTCTTCTAAAGTTGTTAAGCCCGACATTACTTTTCGTGCGCCTGCTACACGTAAAGGTTCAATACCTTCTTTTTTCGCCTGAGCGCGCACATCATTTAAAGCCGAATTTGTGCCTATTAAATGCTTCATATCCAAACTTAAAGGCAAAAATTCATAAATACCCACACGACCTTTATAACCTGTATGACGACATTCTTCACATCCTACAGCTTTAAACACAAATTCGGGCATAGCAATAGAATAGTCTGCCACAAGATGTTTCCATTCTTGCTCATTAATAAAAGTTTCAGTTTTACAATGCGGGCAAAGCGTTCGAACTAAACGTTGTGCTAAAACACCTAAAATCGTCGCTGCCGTTAAAAATGGCTGAACTCCCAAATCGTGCAAACGCGTTAAGCTTGATGGTGCATCGTTAGTATGTAATGTAGATAAAACCAAATGCCCCGTCAAAGCTGCTTGAATTGCCATATTTGCAGTATCATTGTCACGTATTTCACCAACCATAATAATGTCTGGATCTTGACGCATTAAAGCACGTACACCATCTGCGAAACCCAAATCGATACCTGCATTTACCTGCATTTGGTTAAAGCTAGGCTCTAACATTTCAATTGGATCTTCAATGGTACATACATTGACTTGCTCGGTTGCAAGCTGTTTTAAAGACGAATATAACGTAGTGGTTTTACCCGACCCCGTTGGCCCTGTTACTAAAATAATGCCATGACTATGACTCGTTAGAGCTTTCCAACTTTCAAGTAAATGCCCTTCAAAACCAAGTTGTTGGAAATTACGAACCAAAACATCTGGATCAAAAATACGCATAACCAACTTTTCACCAAATGCTGTAGGCAGTGTTGCTAAACGCAATTCTGTTTCTTGCCCTTTTGGCGTACGTGTTTTTAAACGTCCATCTTGCGGTTTACGCTTTTCGGCAACGTTCATTCTACCCAAAATTTTAATTCGTGAAATAACCGCCATAAGCGTATTTGCAGGCATGTTATAAACGGTATGTAACACACCATCTATACGAAAACGGATTTTCCCTTCGCCTTTTCGTGGCTCCAAGTGAATATCACTCGTGCCTTGTTCAAAAGCAAACTGTAAAACCCAATCGACCAATTTTACGATGTGTTGATCATTTGCATCTGGCGTTTGCGTATCACCCAACTGTAAAAGAGCTTCTACACCTTTGTTATCACGCTCATAAGCTGAAGATTTCTGCGAACCTGTAACAGCACGACTAACTTGATAATATTCAATAATATAACGTTGTAATTGTTCTGGATTTAACAACACACGCTTAATTTGCTTTGGCGATAAACTGCTTTCTAAATTGGCAATCCATTCTTTTTGAAACGGTTGATCGGTTGCAATAAGAACTTCAGTTGGGGTAATTTCCACAGCCAAAATACGGTTACGTAATGCAAACTCTTGTGACATTACGCCTGTTAAAGCAGTTACATCTGCTTTGAGCGGATCAATAATATAAAAAGGTAATTTAGATTTTTCAGACAGCCACTGACATAAACGATTAAGCGTTAAAGTAGATTGCGGATGTGCTTGATCTATTAAATTAAAATTCGCAATCCATTGTAAAGCATGCCATTTCAATTGATCTCTTTGGCGATGTGTAGTTTGAATTAAACCTCGATCACGTTCTGTAATACGTCCATCTTTTAATAATTGTTCTAAACACCAAGTCGTATCAATTTCAAAGTTAAATGTCATAGCGTTTTCCCCAAAACTGATATCACTATAACAAATTATTAAAAGTGTTTAATAAGCTTCTAACGGTATTTTTCTTTTAACTTTTTATTTTGTTAAAAAATATACTTAACTCCAAATCTGTTTTGCAAAAACACCTTATCTTCTCTTGGTGATGTAACAACACCAAAGAAATTAGCCAAACTCCACCCCTTCATTGCTCCTTTGAAATTATAAAAACCATAAATCACGTATTCAGATTGATTCAATGACTTCACATCTGATGATTCTTTTAAATCCATAAATGAATAATTTGCGCCAATATATGTTTGTTCATTTAAAGAACCCTCAATAGAAACCATATACGCATGCCCTGAACCTAAGTCTTGAGTACTTGTAAAAAATGGTTGTGCAAAATATGGACCCGAAGATGTATAAATCATATAAGGCGTAAATAATGCACCATTCATATAACTATCTTTGTTTTCTTTAATGTAATTATAACCCGCTTTGACGGTGATATTTTCTTTAGGATTTAAGCTAAGAAGTGCACCAACTCCTTGATGATCGACCTTATGATTTTCTACCAGATTTGATGCTTGTTTTAGGGCTTGACCATCACCTTTAGCATACATAATTTGTACGCCTAAACTTGGAGTAAAACGCTGTTCATTTAATTTTAAATGACTTTCAAAATAAGTAAGGTAATTATAATCATCGTAATTTTGGCAATACCAATAGACCACACACCATCTGTTTCAACATTTGAATATCTTGAAGTTTTTGTAAATTGATCATCCGCATAACTTTTAAAATGATCTGCACCCGTAAATCGTACATAATCATTTTGTGAACCATATTGAATATCTACGGCACGAAATAGTGGCGGCATAATACGCCAGTCATAATTCCCTAAAAATGGTACATCTAAATGTTGCTGACCAACTTTTATTTTCCAAGCATCTTTATTCCAATTTATATACGCTTCAGCTAAACCATCTTTATTATTTTTTAGCTCGGTCACTTCATCATTATCAGAATGTCGATCGTCCAAACGGCGCTGACCTGCATAACTTACTCCCGCAGTGAGTCCATAAAATGGCGCAGTTTCAAATTTTAGATATCCTCCTGCTGTCACAGTATCTTGATTCAAATCCTCCACAAAATAAGCATTATGCGTTGAATAATATAAGGTATGAAATTTGCCTGTGACTTGACCACAACGAATTGCATCTACAATAGATTGTGTATCACATGATTCACCAACTTCAATAATATTTTCACTATTCACATTTGCATGCGCGATATATGGAAATATCGCCCCTAAGGTAAAACTTAATATAATTTTTTTATACCTGAGTAAGTCCGTAATTTTATTAATTATTGTCATGTATAAAATTTAGATTGTTTTATTTAGAATAGCAATTAATACAATAAAAACAGAATATTCACGGACTTTTTATGTATATTAGTTCACAGTTCTAAAATATAAATTGCGTTTTCAATCACCTTAAATTGCACATCAAATTCTGCAAATTTCATTTTATAAATGCGTTCTACATCATCTTGATAAGCAGGTCTTGGGTCTAAACTTAAAACCTGTTCTAATTCATCAATTAATTGCGATGTAATTTTATTTTTCTTAAGTAAATTTTGTTGTTGGATTTGAGCATCATCATTCCAAATAACCTGCTTTCGAATAGGTTCATCTTGCGCATAACCACTTTTTGCATCTAAAACTGCATCTGAATATTGAATATAAGGCTTAATATCTAAAATAGGTGTCTCATTTAATAAATCACTTCCTGTCACATATACACGAACAGACTTCCCTACTTTTTCAACTTTATTTAGCTTTACTACAGATAAGCCCATTGGAGATGGTCTATACATACTTCGTGTTGCGAACACGCCAATTTTTTTATTTCCACCTAAACGTGGTGGACGTACCTGCGATCTAAACTTATCGCTATCTTGTTGATTTTTATTATCATGAAACTGCCAAATCAGCCAAAGATGACTAAAATCTTCTATACCTTCAAATGCCAATAAATCATTATAAGGCGCAATCATTTCTATATAAGATTCAATTTTTACCAAGTTTGGCTGACGTGGAATACCAAATTTTTCTGTGTAGGGAGACTTCATATAACCAATAATTGGCATTTTAAGATCGGTCATAATCACTTTTTCTGATAAGCTCAATTAAATATATTCAGTTTATCGAGAATCATTTTAGATTAGAATAGCAAGCTGTTCTAATTTGATAATTATTGAGACCTTTAATGGCTGCTTTCAACGTCGAAAAGATTACTCACGTCCACCACTGGAATGACACTTTATTCTCTTTTAAAACGACTCGTGATGTCGCGCTACGTTTTAAAAACGGACAATTTGTCATGATTGGTCTTGAAGTAAATGGCAAGCCTTTAATGCGTGCTTATTCTATTGCTAGTGCCAACTATGAAGAAGAACTAGAATTCTTCTCTATTAAAGTGCCAGATGGTCCTTTAACTTCTATTTTACAAAAAGTTAAAGTGGGCGATGAAATCTTAGTTTCTAAAAAACCTACAGGTACTTTAGTTCTAGATGACTTAAACCCTGGTAAAAACTTGTACCTTCTTTCTTCGGGTACTGGTCTTGCACCGTTCCTTTCTACAATTCGCGACCCTGAAACTTACGAACGTTTTGAAAAAATTATCGTTGTTCATGGTACTCGTTATGTTTCAGAATTAGCTTACCAAGACTTAATTGAAAACGAAATTCCAAACCATGAATTTTTTGGTGAGTTAGGCGCTAAAGAAAAATTAGTGTACTACCCAACTGTTACTCGTGAAGATTTCCACACTCAAGGCCGTGTAACTACAGCTATTGAAACTGGTGACTTGTTCGAGAAAATTGGTTTACCACGTTTCAACCCTGAAACTGACCGTGCAATGCTTTGTGGTAGCCCTGCATTCCTTGACGATGTTGCTGCACTTCTTGACCAACATGGTCTTAAGGAATCACCGAAAATGGGTGTTTTAGGCGATTACGTAATTGAACGTGCATTCGTTGAAAAATAAGATTCTTTAGAATCTAAAAACCGAAGCTTAAGCTTCGGTTTTTTATTGGACGATATTTCTGTTTTTACATAGAATAGAAAATGCACAAATAGAACGAATATAAAACTTTATGACATTTCCAAATCTTAGTTTTGAGCATTATTTACACCCACGTCCAAAACCTAAAGGCATAGATGTGAAATGTAGCCTTCAACATTTTGCTTTAATTACCTATGCAATTGACCCTATTCGTTTTGAAAATATTATTCCTAAACGCTTTAAATTAGATACGATTGAATATCAAGGTAAAACTTGTGCACTCATGTCTGTTGTACCGTTTATAGATATAGACTTTACTTCGGCAGTTTATCCTTTTCCAAATTTTACTATGGGGCAAACCAACTATCGTGTTTATGTGATAGATCAAACAACTCAAGAGCGTTGTGTTTGGTTTCTTGGTACAACGTTAGATTCATGGACAGTTGCTGTCCCACGTCATATATGGCAATTACCTTGGCACAAAGCATCTATTAACTTCGATTGCATTCAAAATAAAGAAGGCTTTTACTCACAATATAAAATGAAAACTTTAAGCGATTGGGCTGCATCTGAAGTTCACTTAGAACAATCAGAAACAGATTCATGGCAATTTGAAGGCTTTCCCAATCAAGAAACTTATCAAGTTTTTTTAACTCATCCTCTTGCTGGTTTTTACTATCGCTTAGATGGAAAGTTAGGCACTTATAGAGTTTGGCATGATCGTTTAAAGCCTAAACCTGCGAAACTTGTGCATGCAAAATTTGAATTATTGGAACGTATGGGATTGGTCAGTTTTGAAGATCAACTTAAACCTTATAGCGTATTAATTGAACCTATAAATGAATTTACGATTTATCTTCCACCTACCGTTTTATAATTAAAAAACCGAGCATCTTAGCTCGGTTTTTTATTTTGAATCATTTTCAATTTGAACAAACATCTACAATTTTATTTTGCTGACGTTCTAATCGAGCACGTTGAATCACTTGATAACCTGCAACTAAACCAAGTCCAGCCATAATCATTGCCACAATTAAATCTGGTAACATACTTCCTGTACCAAACACACCAACAGCCGCCAAAATTACCGCAACATTACCAATTGCATCGTTACGACTACACAACCAAACCGATTGCATATTCGAATCGCCATCTCTAAACGCATATAGAACTGCTGCTGAAATGACATTGGCAATTAAGGCAAGAATACCAATTGCACCCATGGTAATTGCTTCAGGTGGAATTCCCTGCACATAGGCATAAATAACTTTGCCAATTACAACAAAGCCAAAGGTTGCCATTACAATACCTTTTGCTAAAGCTACTGTTGCGCGCCAATATAAACTTGCACTTAATACCGCAAGCGAAACACCATAATTAACAGCATCACCAAAGAAGTCTAATGAATCTGCCCAAAGTGAAGATGAATGTGCATAAGCACCACCAATCAATTCAACAATAAACATCGCAGCATTAATAATTAAAGCAATCCATAAAGCTGTACGAAATTTGCTATTTGGCTTTTGGGGTTCAGGTACACTACTACAAGAACATGCCATTTACATAACCTCTATGAACTTATCATTCAATTTATATTATGCTTATTGAAAACTATGGAGTAACTCCAAGGTCAAGCATGAAAATACAAAAAAATTACCTCATTAAAGATTTATCTTTAAAAACAGGTTTAAGCACAGACACCATTCGTTTTTACGAAAAGAAGAATTTATTACAGCCAACTTTTCGTGGTTCAAACAACTATCGCTATTACGATGAAAAAACATTAAATAAATTAATATTTATTAAGCGTTGCCGTGCGCTAGAAATCTCATTAAATGAAATTACATACTTATTAGAACTTGAGCAAAATCCTGCACAAAGTTGTAGTGCTGTGAATAAACTTATTGACGACCATATCCAACAAGTAACTGATAAAATTAATGAATTAAAAAAATTCCAAACTCAACTTGTTGAGCTTCGTTCTACTTGCAATACAGATTCTCGCATTGATGATTGTCAAATTTTGAAGCAACTTGAGGCTAAATCTTCTTAAAAAGTTGACCAATTTACTAGGTTGAATCTTTTTTTTTAGTTCTTACAATTAAGCCATATATTTTTTATGCCTATTTAGACATGACTATTTCCCACGTTACTGAATTACTTTCTCCTGCTGGTTCACTTAAAAATATGCGTTACGCTTTTGCATATGGTGCAGATGCGGTTTATGCAGGACAACCTCGATACAGTTTACGTGTTCGAAATAATGCTTTTGATCATGACAATTTAGCAATTGGTATTAAAGAAGCGCATGAACTGGGCAAAAAATTCTATGTTGTTGTAAACATTCAACCGCATAACTCAAAACTAAAAAACTTCATTCGTGACTTAGAACCTGTTATTGCAATGAACCCAGATGCGCTCATTATGTCTGACCCTGGTCTGATTATGATGGTGCGTGAAAACTTCCCAAATATTGATATCCACCTTTCTGTTCAAGCCAATGCTGTAAACTGGGCAACAGTTAAGTTTTGGAAAAATATGGGTTTAACACGTGTAATTTTGTCACGTGAATTATCTATAGATGAAATTGAAGAAATTAAAAATAATGTACCAGATATGGAAATTGAAGTTTTCGTACATGGTGCGTTATGTATGGCATATTCAGGTCGTTGCCTACTTTCAGGCTACATGAATAAACGTGATGCCAACCAAGGTGCATGTACCAATGCATGTCGTTGGGAATACAAAATTCACGATGCTGTCGAGGATGAAACAGGCGATGTGATTCCTGTAAAACAATTAGATGAAAACTCTGGTTGTGGTTGTTCAGGTTTACAAGTAGATGCTGACGAACAACATATGCTTGAACCAAACCAATTTAATGAGCCTGTGCTTTTACAACGCAATGAAGAAGATATGTTTGCCGCAGAAGAAGATGAACACGGCACTTACTTCATGAACTCAAAAGATTTACGCGCAGTACAACATGTAGACCGTTTAACAAAAATGGGCATTCACTCATTAAAAATTGAAGGTCGTACTAAATCGTACTTCTACTGTGCACGTACTGCACAAATTTATCGCAAAGCAATTGATGATGCCCTACAAGGCAAAGAGTTTGACCCTGCGTTAATGACACAACTTGAAGGCTTAGCAAACCGTGGCTATACCGAAGGTTTCTTACGTCGTCATGTACATAGTGAATATCAAAACTATGAAACAGGTTCTTCAGTTTTCGATCATCAAATTTTCTGTGGTGAAGTTTTAGAACGTAACGGTGACTACATTAAAATTGATGTGAAAAATCGCTTTGTTGTGGGTGACTCATTAGAGCTTATGACAACTTCTGGAAATATCACATTCACTTTAACAGAAATTAAAGATAAAAAAGGTAATTCAATTGAAGATGCCAAAGGTTCAGGTCATATCGTAGATATTCCTGTTCCTGCTGATGTAGATATGAACTTTGCTTTACTTATTCGCAACTTACCAAATTCTACTGCTGATATTTCAGCGTCGTCTTTGGCTTATCAAGCGGTTTAGGATTTTAAAATGGCATTGCTCATTACTGACAAATGCATTAACTGCGACATGTGCTTACCCGAATGTCCAAATGATGCAATTTATGAAGGTTCAAAGGTCTATGAAATTGATGTAGATCGTTGCACTGAATGTGTTGGTTTTTATGATCATCAAACTTGTGTTTCTGTATGCCCTATCGAATGCATTATTCCGCATCCTGAACATATAGAAACTCAAGAACAGCTAAAAACAAAGTTTAAAGCGCTGAATTTATTCAGTACACAATAAAAGATGAAATGGCACATATATTGCTATTTAAGAAATTATAACCAGGGGGAAAAGAAAAAAACAAAAATAATAAAACGATATTAAGGGATAAATTCAAGGTGCTTGGGGACACCTTGAATTTTTAACTTAAAATAAAAAAAGGGAACTTTGGTGTTAGCATCCAAAGTTCCCAAAAAGAACAATATATGTATCAGTTTAGAGGTGAAAGTGTTTGGGGACGCTTTCACCTCTTTCAATTTAAACTTAACTACCACTACGAATAATATAATCAAAAGCAGATAGCGAAGCTTTAGCACCTTCACCTGTCGCAATAATGATTTGCTTGTAAGGAACTGTTGTACAGTCACCCGCTGCAAATACACCTTTTACATTGGTTTCATTGCGGTCATTAATTACAATCTCACCGCGGTTTGAAAGTTCAACATCTGTTGCTTTTAAGAAATCTGTATTTGGTAATAAACCAATTTGTACAAAGATTCCTGCAAGTTCGACAGTGTGTTCAACATCGGTTGCGCGGTCTTTGTATTTAAGCGCAGTTACTTGTGAACCATCACCAACCACTTCTGTAGATAACGCATTTTTAATAACAGTTGTGTTTGGCAAGCTGTTCAATTTGTCTTGAAGTACTTGGTCAGCACGAAGTTTTGTATCAAACTCAACAAGCGTTACATGCTCAACAATACCTGCAAGGTCAATTGCTGCTTCTACACCAGAGTTACCACCACCGATCACTGCAACACGCTTGCCTTTAAACAATGGGCCATCACAGTGTGGGCAGTATGCAACACCACGTGTACGGTATTCTTGTTCACCCGGAACGTTCATTTCTCTCCAGCGCGCACCTGTTGAAAGAATGACAGTTTTAGATTCTAGTTTTGCACCATTTTCTAAAGTCACTTCAACAAGCCCATTTGCTGTTGCATCTGCACCTTTAATGTCAGATACACGTTGCAAATTCATAATGTCTACACCGTACTCACGTACATGTGCTTCCATTTCAGCAGCAAACTTAGGACCTTGTGTTTTTTGGATAGAAGTAAAGTTTTCAATATCCATGGTATCCATGACCTGACCGCCCATGCGTTCAGCTACGATACCTGTTTTAATCCCTTTACGTGCTGCATAGATAGCAGATGTATTACCTGCAGGACCACCACCAATCACCAATACATCAAATGCTTCTTTAGCATTTAACTTCTCGGCATCTTTTGCAGCAGAGTTTGTATCAAGTTTTGCGATGATTTCTTCCAAAGTCATACGACCTTGACCAATGTGCTCACCATTTTGGAATAACATTGGAACAGCCATAATTTTGCGTTCTTCAACTTCTTCTTGGAAGAATGCACCATCAATCATGGTTGCTGTTGTGCCAGGGTTGTTAATCGCAATTAAGTTTAATGCTTGAACAACGTCAGGGCAGTTATGACAGCTTAAAGATACAAATACGTCAAAGTCCGCTTTAAGGTTTAAAGCTTTAATTTGAGCAAGCACTTCATCAGATACTTTTGGTGCATAACCTGAAACTTGTAACAATGCCAGAATCAAAGATGTGAACTCATGACCCATTGGTAAACCTGCGAAGTTTACACGTGGTTGTTCACCTACTTTTGCAATACCAAAACTTGGCGCACGAGAGTTAGTACCGTCAAAACGAGCAGTGACTAAATTAGAAAGCTCTGCAATTTCTGAAACAAGCTCTTTAATTTTGTCTGATTTATCAGAACCATTTAAAGTTGCAACAATTTCAATTGGGCTTTCAAGGCGTTCAAGAAGTGTTTTTAATTGAGCTGAAGTATTTTGATCTAACATTGCTAACGTCTCCAAAGGAGTAAATGTTTATTTGATGAGAGAATCATAGAACAAACCATTAAATTGAGGAAACAGTTTGTTTTTATAAACATAATCGTTTTTGCAAATCAATATAATAACTTCATTTTTGCAACAGTCCTTTGCACTTAGCAGCCTGTATTCAAAGAAACTCTCGCGCTAAAGTAAATTCAAATAATTTAATGAACTTTAAAATATGAAAGCTATTCAATTTAGTCAGTATGGCAAAGCAAATGTATTAGAAATAAAAGACGTGAAAATACCTACGATTAATGCAGGACAAATTCTTGTTCAAGTTAAAGCCTTTGGTATTAACCCTATAGATTGGAAATTACGTAGCGGAGCAATGAAAGCTTTTATTCCTCTACCACTACCCTTTATTTTAGGTTCAGAGGTGTCAGGCATTGTCATGAAAGTTTCCGATGATGTTAAGCATATTAAAGTTGGTGATAACGTTTATGGACGCACACAACATGCGTATGCAGAATATGTAAGTATGGATGCTGATAAAACTCAAATTATTCCTGCATTTTTAAACTTTTCTGAAGCTGCAAGCTTACCAAGTGGCTCTCAAGTTGCTTATTCAGCACTCAAAACTATGGGAAATATTCAAAAAAATCAGAAAGTACTGATTCATGCTGGTGCTGGAGGTGTTGGTACAGCAGCCATTCAAATTGCAAAATACTTTGGCGCTCATGTAACAACAACTGTTTCCACATCTAATATTCATTTAGCAAAGCAATTAGGTGCAGATGAAATCATTGATTATCGTGCAACATCTATTACCACATTAGAAAAAAACTTTGACCTTATTTTAGATAGTGTTGGCGGTCAAACTCAAATCGATTCTTGGGAATTACTAAAAGAAAATGGAACACTCGTTACACTTGTTTCAGATGAAAGCGTACAATTTACCCCATCACCAAATAAGAAATTTAACTTTATGCGTGGCGTGCAAGGTAAATCATCAACAGAAGTAAATCAGCTTATTGAATTAAGAAAAATTAAACCAATAATTGATCAGGTTTATGACTTTAATGATATTGCAGCTGCACACATAAAAAGTGAAACAGGTCATGTATCTGGCAAACTTGTAATCGTAATTTAAAGGATAGCTATTATGAAAATTTAATTTGTATTTGATGTGGTCTACCCTTTTAGTTATATCGCATTTCAACAGCTTAAAAAAACTTGGGATGAACCCAATATTCATCATGTTGAATTAGTACCTGTAAAAATGGTGCCTGAAATTTCAAATGACAGCTTAGACATTCTTCAATATTTGAAAGATAAATATGGGACAGAAGCAGCGTATAAGAAGCTTGATCAAGTGAAGTTTGCTGCATATGAACAAGATTTAGTGATTGACCTAGATCATATGAAACATATGCCAAATAGCACGCTTGCTCATCAAGCAATTTTGGCTGTAGATCATCGCTTCGATCAATTCTCCCTTACGCAAGCAATATTTCACGCCATATTTACTAAAGGATCAGATATTTCGAATCCTAAAATTATGAATGCAATTATTGAAGGAGTGGGTTTAGACTCCACTAAAATTATGAGAAATATAAAAATAAAAGATACTACGCAACAACTTGAGAATATACATAAGCGTATTATGTCTTTACCGACTCATCCTACACCCTACTATTTGGTGGATGGTGAAATTTATGAACATAATGGATCTTTCTGTGACTTACAAAACTTGCTGAAATCAAGTTAATAAAATGCCCCGAAAGGGGCTTTTTTTAGAATATTCGTTGTTCAATTCTTATGGCTCTTTTTTTCAAGTTGGATGCCAAAACAAACAAAAACAAACTCACTATAAATGAAAGCACGATGACAGCATAAATCAGAATTTGTGCATATTTAGAAATTAATTCTGCATGAGTTGCTTGCTTATCAACATTTTTCGCAAACAAAGTAATGCTTTTTCCATAAAGTTGATTTTGCAAAATCCAAATTTGTTCAGGCTGAAAACCGTATTCTAAAAATTTCACATCATTTTTTTCTGCATTTACTAATCTCTGAGTAAATACCATTGCCAACGCCTTATCAGCAGGCTTATGCAATAAAGCTGTTTGAGCCAATAGATAATCCTGAATTGGTTTCGCAATATCATTATTTTTCAAATATTGTGCAATCTCACTTTCTTGAATATTACTTTCATATTTCACTAATTTTTCAATCACATGGGCTTTTTTATCGCCACCATCATATTGAACATAAGTTAAGCTAGACCAAAGCAAAATAAATGCAATAAGCCAGCCAACAAACCTCAGTACAAATGATTGAAAACGAATATAAAAATATTTAATTTTCTTTAAAAAACGAATAACAAAAAATGCTCCTATAAACGAGACAAATATCTTTAATATAAACCAGCCAAACCAAGATAAAAGACTTAAAAAATAATCTGCAGGTTGATCAACATTTACATTTAAACTTGGAACAATATGAAGTTGTTTTACTTCAGTAGATAAACCGAAAAAGCTGTAAATAAGATCATGTTGAATAAATATAGATAAAACAGATGCGACAAAAACAGTTGATGTTGTCATTGCTAATAACATCAAATTTCTGTGTCTTTTTTTAAGTACAACAACACCTTGCTCAATTTGTTGCTGACTTAATGTATATTCATCTAAGGGAGACAAATTAAACTCCTAAAGTGAAAAAGATCCGTAATCAACTTACTTTTTTATATAAGAAATAGATAAATAAGTGCCAAGAATGATGAAAGATATCTAACTTAATCTATAAAATTTCTGTACTAAAACTAAGTTTTGAAGAAAATTTTAAGCAGCGAATTTTAAGATTTTCTAGATTCACTCGAACTAGACTCAAGAACCAATTGATTCAAATTATTCTGTAAAGTACGTAAACGATCACTTGCTTCTTCACGTTTTTTTACACCTTCCTTCTGAATTTGAATCACATCATTAACCGTTTTAATGAGGGTATTTTGCACGTGTTCAAGTGTTTCAATATCTATCACTGAACGTTGATTCGCTTTTGCTGTATCTACCGAGTTTTGATGCAATAAATCTGCATTGCGCTTTAACAAATCATTGGTTGCATCATCAATTGTATTTGCCAGTTGAACGCTATTTTTTTGCTCTTGTAAAGAAATAGCCAAACTTATTTGGTTTTTCCAAGCAGGCAAAGTAATATTTTTTATGGCATAAAACTTATCGACTAACATTAAATTGTTCGACTGAATAATACGAATCATCGGCAAAGTTTGCATTGCAGATTGTTGTAAAACTTTTAAATCACTCACACGCTTTTCTAAGTTATTCGCAATATGATTCAAATCGTAGATCTTTTGTGTGGTGGTTTGGTCTGGAGTTTGATTGGTTAAAACAGCAATTTCCTGTTGAAGCTCTTGCTCTTTTAATTTTCCAGCAGCTATATAAATACCAAGCTGTTTATATTCATCTTGCACACCTTCAAACATTTTATCTAAAGTGCTTACACGTGCTTTTAAGCCATTTTGTGAGTTTTCAATCTCTTTCACCAAAACATCAATTTGCTCTTTAGTATTATTAAATTGGTGATCAAAATTTTGCTTAGCACCTTTTAATTTATTAAAAATATTGGATAAAAAACCAGAATCCTTAGACTTATTTAAAATACTCGATGTATTTAATTGCTGTGCAACTTGTACTACTTGATTCAACTTTTGCCCTGTTTCATCTAAGTCTTTATTTTGAACAAGGCTCAACAGTTCATCTGTATAGATTGATGTTTTACTCGCGATATTTTTTCCATATTCAGCAACAGAATTATGACTTAAATCTGAAAGCTCTTTTTGTGCAGCAAGCACTTCATTAAAATCTGATGCTTGTAAGCCAATTTCTTGCAAATTCAATTGCTGAAACTTTTGCTCTACTTGTTCAATCGAAGTTTCTACAACAACATGATTTTCAGAATTTGTCATATTTCACCTATAAGCTTATGAATTAGAGGGCTTCTCTAGTGATTTTTTTAAATTTCTAATCAAAGTTTCACGACTATTATCAAGCTTTTCAAGCTCTACTGTCGAATTACTTTGTCGACTCTGTTTAACATGATATTGCCATGCAGGAATTAAAACTTGTTGCGCTTCTTTAAAACGATCTAACAAGCCAAATGAAAGTTGTTGTGATAATTGCATTTGTGTAATTGCAATATCATTACTGGCTTGCAGTGTATACAAGGTATTAATTTTCTTGGATAATCTTTCAGAAAATTGATCTAAAGGATGAATGTCTTTCACAAAACTTGGATATTCCAAAAGAAACTCTTCCGCAGACACAATATATTGAAACATTTTCGAACGTAAACTAATAAGCTGCTTAAAACGCGCCTGTGATTTTTGGATTTCAATTTGCAATTTTTGGCTTAAATCATCTGCTCGATCTAACAATTCATTTAAGTTTTTATAGTACTCAATTTGGCTTGAACCATATTCAATATCTATTCCTAGCCATTTTTGTACTTTATTAAATTTACGCTTTTTCAAATATTTTTGAGACTTGGCTAACGCTTGAATTAACTGTTCAATTGTTTGGCTTAATTTCAAAGTTAAATAAGGATCTACACCATCTAATAATAAAGCCTGTGCTTGAATAATCGAGTCTGCATAATGATTTAACTTATATTGATCATTTAATAATGGCACTAAATCATCGCGTTTAATCGATAACACTTCATTTCGATCAACGATCATTTCCTTTAACGGAACAAGATGCTCAATTTGTGACATTATTTAAAATGCTCATAAATACATTATTTTATAGTACTGAATCTATCTTATGATTTTGTTGAAGTTTTGCAATTAAAAAGTCTATTTAACTTCATAGTTTTATTACATAAATCATTCACATAAAAAAGCCATGATCTTTCATGGCTAATTAGTTTCAACAACGCATGAATTATAAGTAATTACCTTCACGCTCTGGTTGATAAAGCACTTTCTCAATTTTTACTTTCATAATATGACCATCTGGTTGAGGCCATTCAATTTCTTGCCCCTCAGATAATCCTAAAATTGCAGCGCCTACAGGTGCAACAACATTCACCTGCCCCTTTTCGCCTTTAAAGTCATGTGGGTAAACCAAAGTTACTTCTGAAGATTCTTTAGAAGGAGCAAGTGTAATAAGCACCTTAGCATTCATACTTACAACATTTGTCGGTACATCATTAGGTGCAACAACTTCTGCACGTGCTAATTCATCTTCCAAATGTTTCATAGTTGGAGTTAAAACTGTCTGATGCTCAAGCATTGTTTCTAAACGATGCAAATCTTGTTCTGAAAGAATAATATTTGGTTTTGACATTAAATTTGTTCCTATACTTTTATAAAGCTTAGTTTGCACAGCCAATAAAATTATTTTTATTTCTCATTCTTTTATAACAGAAATAAAAAAGATTAGTTAACTTTTCATTTTTAATAGCTATAAAAAAAGCCCCCTTGAGGGGGCTTTTCTCAAGTAGAACTTATTTAGCGTAAACAGGGAATTTAGCGCAAACAGTTTCAACTTTCGCTTTAACAGCGTTAATAACAGCTTCGTCGCCTTTCGCATCTAAGATGTCAGCGATCCAACCTGCAAGGTCACGTACTTCTGCTTCACCAAAACCACGAGTTGTCACAGCAGGTGTACCAATACGGATACCAGAAGTAACAAACGGAGAACGTGGATCGTTTGGTACAGAGTTTTTGTTCACAGTAATGTGAGCAGCACCTAACCAAGCATCAGCTTCTTTACCTGTAATGTCTTGTTTAATTAAAGACAATAGGAATAAATGGTTTTTAGTACCACCAGAAACAACTTCGTAACCACGTGCAATTAATACTTCAGCCATAGCTTGAGCATTAATAACAACTTGTTGTTGGTAAGCTTTGTATTCAGGAGCCATAGCTTCTTTAAAACAAATAGCTTTAGCAGCAACAGCGTGTACTAATGGACCACCTTGGTTACCTGGGAATACAGCAGACTGTAATTTTTTCTCGATTTCTTCATTTGCTTTTGCAAGGATTAAACCAGAACGTGGACCACGAAGTGTTTTGTGAGTCGTAGTTGTTGTTACGTCAGCAATTTGAACTGGGCTTGGGTAAACGCCAGCAGCAACTAAACCAGCAACGTGAGCCATATCTACAAATAGGTAAGCGCCAACTTTGTCCGCGATATCACGGAAACGCTGCCAATCTACAATTTGGCTGTACGCAGAGAAACCAGCAACGATCATACGTGGCTTGTGTTCTACAGCTAAACGTTCAACTTCTTCGTAATCGATTTCACCAGTTTCTGGGTTTAAACCGTATTGAATAGCGTTGTAAGTTTTACCAGAGAAGCTTACTTTTGCACCGTGAGTCAAGTGACCACCGTGAGCAAGGCTCATACCCAAAACTGTATCGCCTGGGTTAAGAAGTGCTAAGTAAACAGCCGAGTTCGCTTGAGAACCAGCATGTGGTTGAACGTTAGCGTAGTCTGCACCAAAGAGTTCTTTAGCACGGTCAATTGCCAATTGTTCGATTACGTCTACGTATTCACAACCGCCATAGTAGCGTTTGCCTGGGTAGCCTTCTGCATATTTGTTAGTAAGTTTTGATCCTTGAGCTTCCATTACTGCTGGTGAGCAATAGTTTTCTGAAGCAATTAACTCGATGTGCGCTTCTTGGCGAGCATCTTCTTGAGTAATAGCTTTCGCGATTTCTGGATCAAATTCAGCAACTGAGATATTGGCAAACATTAGCGAGGTCCTATTAAATTAGGGCTTTTAAGCCGTGCTAAGATTGGCGCATAGTGTAACATGAAGTTTATAAATTTAGAGAATGAAGTTTGCTCACTTTTACATAAAATTTATGCATGTTTTCAAAAAAAACTCTTTTTTTAGTAAAAACAACTTATTGAAATGATATTGAAGTTTTGAAATATTGATTTAAATCATCAAAGTATAATTTTTCCAAAAATCATCATAATGAACAACTCTTCTCCCCCTCTTTATTCTGTTTAGATATTTATTAATCAATTTGAAATTTGAGGCAAAAGTCAAGTTTAGACCATTCGATCAAACATAAAATTGAAGTCCTTGTTTTCATAAGTTATATTCAAGTTTTTAGCGTTATAGAAAAAATCATGTATGAACTTGTTTTGTTAACACTTGGATTTATATTGGGCTTTTGCATTAAGGCACGTTTAAATAAATCTCACCCCAAACAAAATCATCGTTCATATTACCGACCAATGACTCATCAACAAAAATTACAACTCAAAAGTTACCATCAAACTGATAGCGACAGAATTCGTGAACTAAATCTTTTAAGTGCAAATGAAAGTGTGTTTTTAAGATTACTCAAACAAACATTTATAGATTTTGACATCGCCATTAAACAAAAAAGATTTATTGTTTTAGACAAAGATAAAATGCCCTGCGCTATTTTTGAATATAGAGATGGCACTCAAGCCATTAAATTAGTCGATAGTGAAGATGGTATTCCCTTACATGGCGAATTCAAACATGAGGTGCGACAGTTTCAAAAGCCTTATGATAATCAACAAGCTGAGCAAATTTCTCTAATGGTGTAAGCCAATCTAACGCTTTTCTAGGGCGAGTATTCAGTGACATGGCAACTTGATTTAAATAATGCTGATCTGCCTGGTTTAAATCAATCCCTTTAGGTAAATATTGCCTAATTAAACCATTCATATTTTCGCATGTGCCTTTCTGCCATGGCGAATGTGGGTCACAGAAATATACATCTATGCCTAAATCTTCTTCGAGGATTTTATGTTCTGACATCTCACGTCCACGGTCATAGGTCAATGTTTTACGCAGTTCTGCGGGTAAATATTTCAGAGCTTCAGTTAAAGCCTTGCGCACTGATTCTGCCTTTGCATCAGGTAATGTTGCCAAGATACAGAGCCGTGTATTTCGTTCAATAAGTGTTGCTATCGAACTTTTATTGTCTTTACCTTTAATTAAATCGGCTTCCCAATGACCCGGTATTTTTCTTTCTTGAACTTCGGTTGGGCGCTCATGAATAGTTTTAATATCCTGTAATATAGAATCTTTTTTAGGTTCACCGTTAGCTTTTCGCTTTTTATTTTCATGACGCAGACAGGATAGTAAGTCTTTTTTCAGCTCACCCTTTGGTAATGCTCGTATCGTTGAATAAATCGTTGTATGGCTTACATTCATTGTTTGATCCAAATCAGGAAATCTCTTTAAACGCTTTGCTATTTGCTGAGGAGACCATAAACAACGGATCGCTTCAACAATAAATTTCCAGAGGATTGAATCGATTTTGAGTTTTCTGTGACCACGTCTACGTCTAGCGAAGGTGTTATCAGAAGCATATTGAGCTTGATAAACGTCATTGATGCTATTTCTTTTAAGCTCACGATAGATCGTACTAGGATGTCTTTTAATGAGTTCAGCAAATTTTCTGGGTGAAAAGCCTTCTTTTCTTGACTCAAGCATTAATGCAGTACGATCTTCAAAGTTAAGATGATGGTATGATAATTTTATATACTCCATAAACCCTTTAAATTAATTAGGTGGTTTATGTCGCACTTCAAGTTTTACTCTGCCCATTTATATAAAGGCTTAATTTCTAGTTCAGAATTAAAAATAGACTATCAAAACATTATTTCTAAATATAAGTAGATTTTCGTTTCTATATCTTTGCATTTAATTGTCACCCATTAAACGATAATGTTAAATTCAACAGAATTACTAATTCTTTTGGAATGCGATATGCAAGCCATTATCCTAGATACAGAAACGCACACATTAAATGGTCAACCTATTGAAATTGCATATGCGCCAATTCACATTGAAAATGGCAAATTAACTTTAGATAAATCGAAATTATTTGATCAGCTTTATTCTGTAGATGAACCTATTTCTTTTGCCGCAATGGCGGTTCATCATATTTTAGAATCCGACTTGGTGAATCAACCACATTACACTACGTTCAAATTACCTGCAGAAACAACTTATATTATTGGCCACAATATTGATTATGACATTCGTGCGCTTGAAAAATGTGGTGTAAATAGCTCGAATATTAAAGCAATTTGTACGCTTGCTCTTGCGCGTAAAGTTTGGCCAGATGCTGAAGCACACAATATTTCTGCACTTATTTATATGATTACCAAAGGCAGCGAAAAAGCCAGAGATATGATTAAAAAAGCGCATCGTGCAGATATGGACATTATTTTAACTGCAAATATTTTAATGCATGTTGTTCATCAATTAAAAATTAATAGCATGGAAGAGTTATTTGAAATTTCTGAAGATGCTCGAATTCCAAGAACAATTAATTTTGGTAAACATCGTGGTACTCAAATTTCTGAATTGCCAGCCGACTATATTCAATGGTTGATGCGCCAAGATGATTTAGATCCATATCTTCGTAAGGCTTTAGAAAATAATGCAATAACAACATTATAATGTTTAACAAATCCTTCATATTAGTGTAATTTTCATTCATTAGCATATGCTTTAATTTATGTGGGGATAAATTAAAGCATGCAACATTTTTCAAAAACAGAATTAGGTCAACAAGTTCTAAAAGACCGCTCAATTCCATTAAATGCAAGACAAAGACAACTTTTATTACTTATTGATACACTCGATTTAGCCGCGGTAAACAGCGAGACAAAAACACGTATAGTTCAACCTGAAATTTTAGATTTTTTATATGAAAAAGGTTTAATTTATAATAAAAATGAACAAGTTTTAAAAACAGAAATCAATCATTCGAATGAAAGCACGATAATAAATGAACCTCATACCGATTCAATAGAAATTAAAAATACAGCAAATGAAATTGATGAAATCTTTTTTAATACTGAAGCCGAAGTAGCATTAAGTTTAGAAGAAGTAAAAGAGCTCATGAAAACAAGCTTACAACAATATTGTGGCTTGCTTGCGAAACCATTAATCACAAAAGTTGAACATGCTTTAAATGTCGATATGTTGCAACAATGCCGTATTCAGTGGATTACACATTTACAAGAGTCAAGAATCCAACCAAATCAACTTAATTTGTACTTACGCCAAATTAATTATTCACTTGTAAAAATTACTAACAAATAATTTAGAGCTTTTAGCTGTAAGCTCATTCATAATTATGATTAACATAGAAGTAAAGCCTCCTCCACTTTACTTCTATCTTACTAATTTTTATAAAAATAATTAAATCACCAATCCATATTAAGTTTTATTTCTATTTTTAATACGACCTTATTTGTATATCACTTTTATGTAGTTTAAGAGATAACTCAGCATATCCTTTGTCTAGATTTAAGTATTATGCTGTATTCATTTGAATTTGATGAATTTGATAATCCAATGCATTTAAGCAAAGTTGGAAATTGGGTATTTACTTTTTTAAGCCCACAAAACCAACTGGATCATATTCAATTAGCAATGACGAATGTTATTCCAAGACAAGCAGTGTCTGAGCTTCAAGCACGTAGATTGGTCATAGAACAATTAGAAAATCAAAATATGTGGAATATTGTGCAACTTGAATGTTTTGATGGTGCAGCTCAACAGGAAATTTTATTAGCATTAAATGATTTAAAAGCAAATCATATTTTCCAAGAGATCATGCGTGAATTTTCAAAATATGACGTAGAAATTAAATTACATTCTCCATCATAAAAAAAGCTCGCATTTCTGCGAGCTCTTGGTTGGAAGGCTAGTGCTGATTTCTTGTTTAAATGATTAAACTCAATGAGCTGTCAGTGATCCGTCCAACTTCTTTGTAGTGTCTACACGACCTACTGTCATTTAAATATAAAACTAGCGAATAGAAACAACAAGATAGAAAAACATTTCTAAACGATAACGCATCTAAATGGCTTTGTTGCACAAACCTAGCATCAAAAGCTTATTCAGCAATATAATTTCAAAATGAATAAGCCTGCCTCTAAAATCTACCGTACAACCAATTGGTCATCCTATAACCGAGCCTTAATTAACCGAGGTAATATTTCCATTTGGTTTGATCCAAAGACTCAGTGGTATGCACAATCACAAGGCAAGCAAGGTCGAAATCAAACCTACTCCGATACAGCGATTCAATGCTGCTTAATGATCAAATTACTATTCCGACTCTCTTTACGTATGGTCACAGGTTTTGTTCAAAGTCTGATTAAACTCTCTGGATTAGATTGGACAGCTCCGGATTATTCCACCCTTTGTCGTAGACAAAAGCATATTGATATTGCGATTAGCTATCAAAAAAGTAGTGATGGACTGCATCTACTCGTAGACTCTACTGGTTTGAAGTTTCTTGGTGAAGGTGAATGGAAACGCAAGAAACATGGGGCTGAATATCGTCGCCAATGGCGTAAGCTTCACATTGCTATAGATGCTAAAACCCTGCAAATACGTGCAGTACAACTCACCACAAATAATGTCAGTGATTCTCAAGTACTCGAAGATTTACTTGCTCAAATTCCCTTGGATGAACCAATTGATTCTGTTTATACAGATGGTGCTTATGACACAAAGCACTGCCGACAAGTCATTTTAGATCGAGATGCACATGCGATCATTCCACCTAGAAAGAATGCAAAGCCTTGGAAGGATCAGCAAGCGAGGTCTATAGAGCGGAACGAATTATTAAAGACAGTCAAACGGCTAGGCAGATCGCTTTGGAAAAAGTGGTCTGGTTATCACCGTCGAAGTTTGGTTGAAACCAAGATGCATTGCATCAAATTATTAGGCGATAAATTAACAGCGCGGAGTTTTCCAAGTCAGGTGAATGAGATCCATGCACGCATGGCAGTCTTGAATAAATTCACAGAATTAGGTCGCCCTCATACCCAAGTTGTCTCTTAAATTTGAGTAGCTTAAGGGAACTCAGTCTTTCAAACCTTTATGCAACAAAGCCCATCTAAATATCTATTGAGTTTTTCTAAAATAGGTTCAGAATATTATGCTTATTATTTAAACAAAAATAATTTTTCTTATCTTTTAAATACTTTGTTTTTAATTCTGTCCATATTTGTTCTAAAATCTGCAAACTTTCCTTAGGTATTTAAAACTACCTACCCTTGTTTGGAAAACATAATGATTGTGCAATATATTCTCAGTGACCTTTATCGATATTGTGGTAATACATCACTTAAATCTTTTATTAAAAATTACTTCTTTAATAGAGGCTTTAATTTTAGTTTTTGGTTGCGTATTGCAAGTTCAAAATCAATCATTGGTAAACTAGCTTATCCAATTTTTTATTATAAAAAGAAAAAATATAGTATCGATATTCACTGTAATACCAAAATTGGTTTTGGTTTATATATTGGGCACGGCGGACCTTTAGTTGTTAATCCAACTACAATTATTGGCAACAATGTAAATTTATCTCAATTTACAACCATTGGTGCTAATGGTGGAAAACAAGCCGCTATTATTGGCGATAATGTTTATATTGGTCCAAATGTCTGCATTATTGATCATGTAAAAATTGGTGATAATGCAACAATTGGTGCAGGAAGCGTTGTAACGAAAGATATTCCTGAAAATGCAACTGCTGTTGGTAATTATGCCAAAGTCATTAATTACAATAATGCAGGTCAATCGGTAAATAGACGTTGGATTATTCAATAATATTTTCAATTAAAAAACCGCCACTTAGGCGGTTTTTCAAAGTACTAAATTAGAATGCGAAACGAACACCAAAGCCGTAAGAAACGCCATGTAAATCTGATGTGCTTGATTTATCATCAGCAACTTTCACACCGTTTTCATACGCTTTTAAGTTTTGATTAAATGACCATTTGTAACCTAATGTCGCATAAGCACCAAAGTTAGGCGTAAACATATAACCTGTTTCAACAGTTACAGGAATATAAAGATAATCACCATCTAATTTATAAGTATCTGTTCCATCAACTTCTGTTACCTTTAAATTTGCATAACCTAAACCTGTTGCACCTTGTACATAAACATTGTTTTGATTATAGAATTTATACTGAACACCCGCCGCAAATTGATCAAAATCTGCATCACCATCTTCTTGGTTTTCGTATTCTGCCCAAATACCAAAATTACTAAAATCGTATGCAGCACCAATTTCAAAACCATTTAAACGTGCATAAGCGTTCGAATCAATTTTATTGCCTGCATAACCTAATTTTACTGAAAATTTATTTTGGTCTTGGTTAGATGCATCAGATACATAGTTTGGCGATGTACCTAGCGTTGCAGGTGTACTATTTTGAATAGTTAAAGGTTGATCTGCCAATGTAGCTGCTGAAACTAAACTTACCACCCCTGCTAAAACTAGCTTTTTCATATTATTAAACTCTTTGTAAATATTAAAATGAATGCGAATAATATATTTTTATCTAATTATAATAAATACTTATTTTTACTAATTGACAAAAACCACATTCCACATTTACTTTTAATTTTTTAGATGTTCCTTATATAAAAAACTCCCTTAACAGGAAGTTTTTTAGTATGAATATAAGATAAAAATTAATTCAATTATTCACTTACATTTAAGCTAATAATTGTTCTATAAACATCTGCTATTGGTTTAACTTTTTCTTCTGTATCCGGTGAACTAACTGTCACAACATAAGCGCCAGTTTCAGAGAAATTTAAAATAACTTTACCCTTATTATTTGAAATAGTTTTCATCACTACATCTTTTTCGCCCAAACCTATATGTTGCTTTTCCACTTCTACATTAAAGTTCTTAGCTACTCTTCCCTTAACAGCAAGATCAATCATTAAAGGCTGATTTTTCTTTAATTCATTTGGATGAACTGAATATTCTAAGGTTAAATTTGCTTCAGAATTTTTAACTAATTTTGAGCTTTTCCCTTTTGAAAAATAAGTAATTACATCATCAAAACGCTTAACTGATACTTGTGGAGTTTTTTCATTAACTTCTAATTCTGAAATAAAATCACGTTCAGACAACGGCTTCAACTTTGTATCTTTCGTGTCTAAAACACGCAACCATCTTTGATCTAAATTTGCATATTTAATATCTGCTTTACGCTGACCAATCACTTGATATGTACCCTCTTGTGAGGTTTCCACATCTGCAACACTAACTGCTTTTGTATTGGTTAAAGGTAATGCCTTTTTCTCTCCATTTGGATTAAATAAGCTGAATTCAAAACCTCGAATTGCCACTTCAGAATCAAATGGTAATTCTGCAAAGCCTGCGAATACAGCAGTATGACCACCTGCAACAATAAAATTACTTGGTGCCACAAATGGAGCATGAGAAAAACTATTTACAGATACCAAGCTCACGACCAATGCTAATAATGCTTTTTTCATTTTTAAATCCTTTTCTACAATAAAATAAAAACATCTCAGAATTTAAAAACTAAGATGTTTTTATCTAAATATTTATTTGCTAATTGATTGATTAACTTGCTTTGCAAATTTTGTAATATCGCTCGCCTCAAGCGCCACTTTACCTTTTGCAATGACTTTGAATTGTTGTGCAGCAAGTTCTTGCATTTGTGTTTTTCCAGTTTCTATATTTTTATCAAAACGTTGCATAAATTCATTTACATATTCATGTTCTGTCACAACATAATCACCAGATGTATCTGTTGCAAAAAATTGTTGATCCCGAGCTGTTAAATAATCACCCAATGTTACATAGTTTTTGTCTTTTCCATATTGCTGAATAAACTCATTTCCGTTACTTGCCATAGGCAGTGAAATAGGAAGCTTTATACGGAATCCATCATGCGTACCTTTATTTGCTGAATTAAGTTTTGCATCCTCAGCATTCACAATTCCGTCTTTATTTTCATCAAATTCATCAAATGTTTTTACACCTGTTTCTTGAAACTCTTTTAAGGTTAATTTTTGATCTCTATTTTTATCCAAAATGCCATAACGCACATAAGCTTGCTTTAAAGACATTTCACGACGTTGTTTTAATACTGGTTCTAAGCGTGATTGCTCATATTGAACAAATTGATCAATATTCGCTTTCTTATTTTCCTTAAACAAATTTGCATAATCTTGTTCATATTGTTGAACAATGCTCTTTGTATTTTTCTCTGGATGATAAAGTAAATACAAAGCATAAGCCTGCTGATATGTACTGTCTTTATTCAATTTTTCAGCTGAGAAAACCGATACAGATGCACAAATTAATGAAAGGCTTAACGCAATTTTAGTGAGTTTTTTCATAAATATTTCTCTACAAATAGATGTCTAAATAGATGCTTTTATTACTATGCTTCTTTATTAAAATTTAAATTCAACGCTCGCAACAACATTACGCCCAGGCGCAGCAGCACGATCAATTAATGTTTGCTGATCTGTTGCCTTCAAAGTACCAACAGCCGAGTAGTCCCAGTAGGTTTTATCAAAAATGTTATTCAAAGCAACATTCAATTTTGTCGCTTTATTAATATTCCAATATGCGGATAAATCCCAAACGGTATAGCCATTAACCTTTTTATATTTAGTTTCTTCTGAGTTGGCTTGAAGTGAACTTACATCTCTACCTGCTGTTTTTGAACCAACTGCTGTTGTTGTTAAACCAAAACCATAAATTTTATTCGGATCATCATATGCAAAAGTAAAGCTACCTTTTTCAGGCTGAACCGAATTCATTCCAGTTTTATTGCCATTATTGTCTTTAGCATGCCCCTTCGTTTTTCCAGCAACTAATGCCAAACTATATCCATGCGCTTGATCAATAAAATGACCTAAATCTACATGAGCATTAAACTCAGCTCCCCAAATTGCGGCATCAGCAATATTTTCAGCACGGTACACTAAAAAATAGCCTGGAATTTTATCTTCATGATTGTAGTAATCAATAAAATCACTATATTTTGTGTAGAACGTTGTCAGACCAAACTTCAAACCATCAATCGCGTCATTTTTAAGACCAAGCTCAAAAGTATCACTGGTTTCTTTTTTAAGGTCAGAATTACCCATCACTAAATATGTAGCGCCATTGGATGTTTCATAAGATCCCCCCATCTCCATGGGTGATGGAATTCGAGCACCATGCGCATATTTTAAATATGTAAAATTCCCTGGTGTCATTTGGTAGCTTGCAGTCAAACCAGGTGCAACATAAGTAAAATCACGATCATGAATATTTGAACCAGATTTTTCAGGGCGATACTGTTGATGTTCAACACGTAAAGATGGTGTAACCGATAAAGCTTTTCCTTTTGGTTCGAAATCAAATTGATCAGATAAATACAAAGCATAACGATCTAATGTAGATGCTGTTAAATATGTGCCTGAAAAAGGTGGTTTCATTCCATTACTACGAATTTCATAACGATCACTGTCATATTCTTTACGTTCAAAGTTTAATCCATATCTTAATTTTTGATTTGCTACGGCTTTTTTAGCATCGAACTTTAATCCAAAACTTGTCTGATCATAACTATTCCAAAAATCTCGAATATAGGTTGCAGTGTTGTAAATTGTTTGTGCTCTATTTTCTGACTTTTGATACCATGCTTTGGTTTTTAATTCATCAAACATGACAAATTCAGATGGTGAATAAATATCTTCTACAGAAAATGTTGTGCGTTCTATTTTTTGATTTTGTACAGCATCATCTGTTTTAAACATGCTTGATGCACTTGCATCTATGCCAAATGTTTTGACAGTTTTTCTATAAATATCAAGACTTGTATTTAATTGATGTTGATCATTTAAATTCCAACTTAAACTTGCTAAAGCCGCATCTAAGTTCCAATTTGCATCGAACGCTTTTGTCTTTGAGTTTCCATCTATTTCATGACCTTCTCTATGAGCATAAGCCACTAAAGCTTTAACTTTTTCATTACCAACAGCGCCTGTAACAGAAGTTAGCCATGCATCATCTGCTGAGCTATAACCAGCTTTCGCTGCACCATAAAAATTTTCTCCATTCTGTAAATAATCATTGGGAGATTTATTTTTAAATGAAACACGCCCGCCAATACCATCACTAGATGCATCAACTGTACCCGATGCAATATCAACTGACTGCAACATTTCTGGTTCTATATAATCTCGCCCCGCACCACGCTTACTCATGCTTGCAGCAGGAATATATGGACTTATGGCAGCTTCAGCTACATCTATACCATCAATATCTAAACCAATTCTATTTGCATCTAAACCACGAATATTAATACTACTTGTACCAGGGCTATCCATGTAACTACCACCTCCATAAACTGAAAATGGTGCTTTTACTAATGGAAGATATTTAACAACATCTGCCATATTTTGTACGCCTGTTTGCTCTAAACTTTCTTTATTTATGGATGTTAAGGAACTCGCTTGCTTTTCATGTTCTGCATAAACAGTAATAGCAGGTAAAGATACTTTACTCTCCTTACCTTTTGCATGAATTTGCGTAGCAAACCCACCTCCCATAATGACTGATAAGCAAATTGTTAAATATCTTTGTTTTAATAGAAATTTTTGTGTATTCATTTGAATGAATCCATTTTATAAATGATGTTCTTCATCATTAATTGATTACTTTTAATTACTTAAAGCCATATTTAAGATTAATACAACCCATAAATGATAATCATAATCATTTATTCTATTATTTACAACAATCCCTTTAAATAAGTCTTCTATTTTTAATAATATGATTTGCTATTTTAAGTTAAATTAAAATTTTTTATATGTTATGTATCAATGATTTAAAAATAAAATTTAACTAAAGGATTGTTAAATAATAAAGAGGAATTTCTACACATTTCGGCGCTAGATAATAGGAAAATACCACCTATAATCTAAATAATGAGTAGATATAAATTAAGTATTAGAGGCTACTTTAGAAGAAAGGGCGAATTCAAACATGAGGTGCGACAGTTTCAAAAGCCTTATGATAATCAACAAGCTGAGCAAATTTCTCTAATGGTGTAAGCCAATCTAACGCTTTTCTAGGGCGAGTATTCAGTGACATGGCAACTTGATTTAAATAATGCTGATCTGCCTGGTTTAAATCAATCCCTTTAGGTAAATATTGCCTAATTAAACCATTCATATTTTCGCATGTGCCTTTCTGCCATGGCGAATGTGGGTCACAGAAATATACATCTATGCCTAAATCTTCTTCGAGGATTTTATGTTCTGACATCTCACGTCCACGGTCATAGGTCAATGTTTTACGCAGTTCTGCGGGTAAATATTTCAGAGCTTCAGTTAAAGCCTTGCGCACTGATTCTGCCTTTGCATCAGGTAATGTTGCCAAGATACAGAGCCGTGTATTTCGTTCAATAAGTGTTGCTATCGAACTTTTATTGTCTTTACCTTTAATTAAATCGGCTTCCCAATGACCCGGTATTTTTCTTTCTTGAACTTCGGTTGGGCGCTCATGAATAGTTTTAATATCCTGTAATATAGAATCTTTTTTAGGTTCACCGTTAGCTTTTCGCTTTTTATTTTCATGACGCAGACAGGATAGTAAGTCTTTTTTCAGCTCACCCTTTGGTAATGCTCGTATCGTTGAATAAATCGTTGTATGGCTTACATTCATTGTTTGATCCAAATCAGGAAATCTCTTTAAACGCTTTGCTATTTGCTGAGGAGACCATAAACAACGGATCGCTTCAACAATAAATTTCCAGAGGATTGAATCGATTTTGAGTTTTCTGTGACCACGTCTACGTCTAGCGAAGGTGTTATCAGAAGCATATTGAGCTTGATAAACGTCATTGATGCTATTTCTTTTAAGCTCACGATAGATCGTACTAGGATGTCTTTTAATGAGTTCAGCAAATTTTCTGGGTGAAAAGCCTTCTTTTCTTGACTCAAGCATTAATGCAGTACGATCTTCAAAGTTAAGATGATGGTATGACAATTTTATATACTCCATAAACCCTTTAAATTAATTAGGTGGTTTATGTCGCACTTCAAGTTTTACTCTGCCAAGGGTTTTAAGCTTATTAAAAATAATCATTAATTTTTTATTTTAATAAAAATGGTGCGCTCAGCGGGACTCGAACCCACGCCACAGGCTTCGGAGACCTGTACTCTATCCAGTTGAGCTATGAGCGCGCGACGCACATCATAACAAAAAAAACTAAAAGATAAAGCAACTATATAGATAGCCTCTATTTTAGTGCTTACTGTTTATACAATGTTCACATAATACAACGCAGTATTTCATTCATCGTCTTGGTTTCTGAGTCAAGATCACTCACAATATGCTTAATATTGAACAAGTGAGAAATACATGTCCGATGCATTAGTGCTCAAAGATTTGTCTAAAACCTATAAAAATGGGTTTCAGGCATTAAAAGGCGTAAATTTAACTGTACCCGAAGGTGAGTTTTATGCACTTTTAGGTCCAAATGGTGCAGGTAAATCAACCACTATTAGCATTATTAGTTCTTTGACCAAGAAAACTTCGGGCACAGTAGAAATCTTTGGCAATAACTTAGACACACATCCATCTCAAGCAAAACAATGCTTAGGAATTGTGCCTCAAGAATTTAACTTTGGTCATTTTGAAAAAACCTTTGATATTTTAGTAACTCAAGCAGGCTATTACGGTATTCCTAAAAAGCTTGCAGAACAGCGTGCTGAAGAATATTTAGAAAAATTAGGTCTATGGGATAAACGTGCAGTTCAAGCACGTATGCTTTCAGGCGGTATGAAACGTCGTTTAATGATTGCTCGCGCCATGATGCATAACCCTAAACTCCTTATTTTAGATGAACCTACTGCTGGTGTAGATATTGAGTTAAGACGTTCCATGTGGGATTTCCTCACAGAAATGAATGAAAAAGGCACATCTATTATTTTAACGACACACTATTTAGAAGAAGCTGAAATGTTGTGTCGTCAAATTGCAATTATTGACCGCGGTGTGATTAAAGAAGATACCTCTATGAAAAACTTCTTGAATCAACTTAATGAAGAGTCATTCATTTTCGATTTAGCACAACCTATTCAAGCACCGTCTTTAGAAATTATTGGCGTTCAGTTTAATTTAATTGATCCTTTAACACTTGAAGTCACTATGGATAAAGCTCATAGCCTAAATGAACTCTTCCAATTATTAGAAGCTCAAGGCATCCAAGTCCGTAGTATGCGTAATAAATCGAACCGTCTTGAAGAGTTATTTGTCAAAATGGTTGAAAAAAATCTTGATGGAGCAGCGCAATAATGAATTTTTCTCAACTTCGCGTTGCGCTCTACACACTTGTTCATAAAGAAATTCGACGCTTTATGCGTATTTGGCCGCAAACTTTGCTACCACCTGCAATTACCATGAGCCTTTATTTCGTTATTTTTGGGAACTTAGTCGGTTCACGAATTGGGCAAATGGGTGGCTTTAGCTACATGCAATTTATTGTGCCTGGTTTAATTATGATGGCAGTCATCACCAATAGTTATTCCAACGTATCTTCAAGTTTCTTTAGTGCTAAATTTCAAAAAAGTATTGAAGAACTCATTATGAGTCCTGTGCCATTACATGCCATTTTATGGGGCTATGTATTAGGCGGTGTATGCCGTGGTGTGCTTGTTGGTATTATTGTGACGGCAATGAGCCTATTTTTCACAGACCTTTATATTACCAATTGGTTTGTGACAATTTATACTGTACTTATCACATCATTTTTATTTTCATTGGGCGGCTTTATTAACGCTGTTTATGCTAAATCTTTTGATGATATTTCAATTATTCCAACCTTCGTACTTACACCACTCACCTACTTAGGCGGTGTATTTTACGCGATTTCGGCACTTAGCCCATTTTGGCAAAATTTATCTTTAATTAACCCTATTGTTTATATGGTCAATGCATTCCGCTACGGCATTTTAGGTCATAGCGATGTTAATGTTGGACTATCTTTAGCGGTAATTACTTTATTCTGTGCAGTGCTATATGGCATTGCATACTATTTACTTTCTCGTGGTTCAGGAATGCGTGAATAATGAGCGTAGAAAAATCTTTATTGGGTAAAGACACCAATTACCCAACAGAATATCAACCCGATATTTTATTCCCTATCTCTCGTGAACAAGCACGCGAGTCTTATAGCCATATCAATCATATTCGTCAGGGTAAAGATTGGTGGCATGTGTTTGAAATTTCATGGCTCAATGCACATGGAATTCCACAAGTGGCAATTGGTCGTTTAACACTTCCCGCTTCTTCACCTAATTTAATCGAATCGAAATCTTTAAAGCTTTACTTTAATAGTATGAACTTTACTAAATTCGATTCGAAAGAAGCATTTATTGCTACGGTAGAAAAAGACTTATCTGCTGCTGCAGAAGCTGAAGTCACAATCGACCTATTTGATGCCAATGATTTAGACATTGCACAGCCTGAAGGTATTTGTATTGATAACCTTCTACCTGAGCGCTTGGAAAATCATCCAGATTCATCTTTATTAAAACTTGATGATTCAAATGAAGATGTCGAAGTTCAACTCTACTCACATTTATTAAGAAGTAACTGCCCAGTCACTGGACAACCCGATTGGGGTACTGTATTTATACGTTTCAAGGGTAAAAAGCCGTGTTATAGAAGTCTCTTGGCTTATATCATTTCATATCGCCAACATAATGGTTTCCACGAGCAATGTGTGGAACAAATGTTTGCCGATATTTGGCAAAATCTTAGCCCTGAAAAGTTAATGGTTTATGCAACATATACACGCCGTGGTGGTTTAGATATTAATCCATGCCGTGTATCTGACTTAACATGGATGCCTCGCCCAATTCGGTTGGCGCGACAATAAAATAAACAACATTGAGGTTGAACAACTATGCCATTTTTTGGATTTATTCCATCTAAGGAACTTTTAGACAGCATTCAAACCGCTCAGCAAAAGAAAAACTCAAGTGAGCCACTTTATCCACTGCGTGATAAAACGGCTTTACTCATTAATGATGAAATTATTGATGCGATTTTGACTGAGCTTGTTCGTCGTTTTCCACAAAGCGATAAACGTGATACTGCTGAAAAATTGGCTGGTTATGTAAAATCTACAGTTGCAGTTTTATTGAAACAGCTCATGAGCAAAGCTTCTAATGACGTGGTTAAGCAATCTATTGAATTTTCAAACAGTAGCTTATTTAAAGATGCCGATGGAAATTTACGTGTTGGTGAACACTTAGATGCAAGTTTAATTACAAACTTAAAAACTACATTTGCTGAAATTAAAGCAGGAAATGATGTGAACAAAGCCGCTTTAGCAGAATTGTACAAGCAATTTACTGAAGCGACTGTTCGCCATTTTATGACTGATTTTAATAAGACCTTAGATTTGGGCATGATTAAACGTAAAGCTGCTGATATTGGGGCTTCTGCCGTAACCAAAGCTGTGCATATTGCAACGGATAAAATCTTCTTAAACTTAAATAAAGACGAATTGCGTATTCTTGCCGAATATCACGACACTTTATTTCATCCTTAATCTAAATTTTTTCAAAATATTTAAAAAGCCTAATATCACTTAGGCTTTTTTTGTATCAATATCTGTAGATTCATTATTAATCAGACTTTTCATGTGATAGCATCCAAAGAATTATAATTAATCCTATATTTAGTTTATGTCTTCAGACATTCAATATAAATTTTTGCGCTATTCGCCACGTAATGGATTAGGCAAGTCAAATAAGATATCTACTTTTCAGCGTTTCCATTTAGATCCATGGTTATGCTTGTATATTTTGCTGACCGCATTATTAGGATTTATTACTTTATACAGCGCCTCTGGTCAAAATATCTTAATGCTGTATAAGCAAATGATGAGCTTTGGAATAGGCTGCATCGTCATGTTTTCCCTTGCTCAAATTCAACCTAAAGTTTATGAAACATTCACCCCTTTCTTTTATGTATTAGGCTTA
This sequence comes from Acinetobacter portensis, assembly GCF_023158935.1. GTDB lineage: Bacteria > Pseudomonadota > Gammaproteobacteria > Pseudomonadales > Moraxellaceae > Acinetobacter > Acinetobacter faecalis. The sequence continues at coordinate 906,706 of NZ_CP096120.1, read as the reverse complement.
GTTGCCTTATCTTTAGTTTTTGTTATTGGTGAGGTTCGCATGGGCGCACAGCGCTGGATAGACATTCCAGGCTTTGGAAGTGTTCAACCTAGCGAATTTATGAAAATTGCAATGCCTATGATGGCTGCATGGTTCATTTCAAGACGAGGATTACCTCCTTCTTTTTTACGTATTATTTTTACATTAATACTTATTGTTTTACCTTTTCTCATGATTGCCAAACAACCTGACTTAGGTACATCAGCCTTAGTTTTAGCAAGCGGTATGTTTGTATTGTTTCTCAGTGGGTTATCTTGGCGCTTAATTGTATTTGCAGGAACGGCTGTTGCTGTGGTTGTGCCTTTTTTGTGGGAATTCTTATTACACGATTATCAAAAAAAACGTGTCATGACTTTATTTAACCCTGAAGCGGATGCATTAGGTTCTGGTTGGAATATTATTCAATCAAAAATTGCAATTGGTTCTGGTGGATTTTCAGGTAAAGGGTTTTTATCGGGCACACAATCTCATCTACATTACTTACCCGAAGGACATACCGACTTTATTATTGCTGCATTCTCAGAAGAGTTTGGTTTTATTGGTATAATTATTTTAATGCTACTTTATTTTGCAATTATCATTAGAACCATGCAAATTAGTATGTATTCTTTAGATAATTACGGAAAACTGCTCTCAGGTGGCTTAGGACTCGCCTTTTTTGTCTATGTTTTTGTCAATGCAGGCATGGTTAGCGGTATATTACCTGTTACAGGTATTCCCTTACCATTTATGAGTTACGGTGGTACGGCAATTATTACGCTAATGGCATCTTTTGGCATCGTCATGTCAATTTATACACACAGATAATACGTTTGGAACTTAGTATTTATGTTTACTTTAAAATTCTATAAAAAAATAAAACATTTACCATTAATACTTGGCGTACTTTCTTCAGCCAGTTTTAGCCATGCCAATGACTTTAAATCTTCTATCGACTACCAAAACTTCAAACAAAAGACCATGCAGACTTATGGGCTAACTGAAGTTCAAGTAGATTGGGCAATGGATGGTGCAAAAAACCTACCTAATATTATTAATATTATGAACCGCCCAGGTGAAAGCAAACCTTGGTATGCATACAAAACTAACTTTTTGTCTGAAGGCACTATTAAACGTGGTGTAACATTTAAAAACCAATATGCAGATACCTTAAATAGAGCTGAACAACAATTTGGTGTACCTCAATCTGTCATTTTAGGTATTTTAGGTGTTGAAACAGGTTACGGCTCTAACAAAGGTTCTTTTGTTACCCGTGATGCTTTAGCCACTTTAGGTTTTGGGTATGAGCGTCGTGCGCAATATTTCAAAGATGAATTAGCAGCACTTATTGCATGGTCATATAAAGATGGTGTGGCAGCAAATTCAATTGTTGGATCTTATGCCGGAGCTGTTGGCTATCCTCAATTTATGCCAAGTAACATTCCAAGATTTGGCGTAGATTATGACAATAACGGTCATGTCGACCTAAGAAATTCTGCTGTAGATGCAATTGGTTCAATTGCAAATTATCTTGCACAAAATGGATGGCAACGTGATCAGCCTATTGCATTTCAAGCTCGTTATACAGGTAATAAGCCAGATTCCATTATTACTAAAGACTTAACACAACCCATTCCTTATGGTGTATTAAAAACTCAAGGTATTACACCACTAAACCCTTTAGTTAAAATTGATGATCTAGATTTGGTAAATGTCATTCAACTTCAAGAAAGTTATGGACCAATTTATTACATTACATATCCAAATTTCCAAGTCATCACTACATATAATAGAAGCCGTATGTATGCGACTGCACTGTGGTTATTAGGGACAGAAGTAGCTAGTCGTTAAACTAAAAATTTCCAACATATTTAGAATGTCTAGTAATTTATTATACTCATTGATTAATTTTTAACCATATTATATACTATGTTACATATTTGTATGTTTTTTAATCAAACAAACACACTTTTTGAGACTTTTTACAATTTTTATGTATTCAGACTAGACACATTTGTACATGGATGAATATTATCCTACTCATCAAATGTAGTTGCAAAAGTGAAAAAATTGGCATCATTTCTGCATTTTCAGCGAATTAAATTGTTGAAATAACTTAGAAAATGCCTAGGAGTTTAATCAATAATGCATTCTTCGCTGAAATATATACTTACTGCCACGACAGTCTTATTTACATTAAGTCAGTCTCAAGCAGAAATGGTGCAGTCATCATCATTTATCAATGATTCTGAAAATTCGGGTTTAGCTGCGCGCGTTCTAAATAAAGACGCTCAAAACTTTAATACTCACCTTTCAAATCTTAATAGCCTTTCAATCACTGAGCGTTCTGCCGACAAAATTCGTCGTCAAACAATTGCTGCGAAAATTGAAATTCCAGCAGAAGAGCCTTCTGTGATTGAAAAGTTAAACACTGTAGCATCAAATACAGTTCGTAAATTCAGTCAAACTGGTGTTGCTTCTTGGTATGGTCGTCAATTCCACGGTCGTAAAACAGCAAGTGGCGAAACTTTTGACATGAATGCTATGACAGCGGCTCATCGTACACTGCCGTTAAACTGCTACATTCGTGTAACAAATAACGCAACAGGTAAAAGTGTTGTTGTAAAAGTAAATGATCGTGGTCCTTTCCATGGTAACCGTGTTCTAGATTTATCTTACGGTGCTGCGAAGCAACTTGGCTTTACAAATGCTGGTCAAACTAAAGTAAGCATTGAGCGTGTTGCAGGTCCTAACTCTTAATTTTTACCTCTTACTACATTTGATTAAAAAGCCACGAAAAACGTGGCTTTTTTTATTCATACAATATTTAAGTATTTCCCTTGCACCATTTCCCCCTCAAAAATAATCATAGATGCTCGAAATTCGAATATTTTTTTATTTTTGCTACCTAACTAGCTTAAATTAAAAATATAGCTAAAATTTAGCAAATGAGCGCTTTTTTACTTTAAATACATATTCAAACTTATTTTACAGTTTTTCCATTATGTTTTAGCCAACCATCAGGATGCTTTTTACGAGGATCATGATGCGTCCAATGGATAACTCCACCCTTCGCTGAATATTCATATTCGCCAAAAAACTCAACTCGATCACCTTTATTTAAATTGTGTAAGCGAGAAGCCAAATCAATATTATGCGCAACTAAAATTGTCTGACCATTTTCTAATTCTAAAATAAACTTTTGATGTCTCGAGCCTTCATTATCATCAGGTAGTATTGCAACAACCTTCCCCGCACCTTCAACCTGTATATCACTTAACTTGTTTTTAAAGGCGTGTTCTATAACACGCGTTCCGTTCTGCTGTGCAGAAGAAATCTCTTGCGATGTTTTAGAATTGAATTTGCTCTGCGTGGTAGATGGTTGAACAGCTGCATTTTCTTGCTGAGTATCTAGACCAAAATATGCAGCTACTAGAAGAGCAATGACACCACCTATCGTTAAATTCGTCTTATTTTTCATATTCATTCCTTTAATTTTCTTTATTTTACGCATAAAAAAAGCCCCTAAAGGGACTTTTTTTAATTTTCACCTAAACGGTCAAAATTATTGTGCAGCAGCCGCAGCTTGAGCAGCAGCAACTTCGTCAGCGAAGCTCATTTCTGCTTTCTTCTCAATACCTTCACCTACTTCGAAGCGAACGAATTGAGCAACTGTAGTACCAGTTGCTTTAAGAACATCAGCAACTTTCTTATCGTTGTCGATTACGTACTGTTGACGCTCAAGAACAACTTCGTTCAAGTATTTCTCAACTGAACCAGTTACCATTTTTTCTACGATGTTAGCAGGCTTGCCTGATTCAATCGCTTTAGCTTCAGCAATTTCTTTCTCTTTCGCAATAAGCTCAGCAGAAACACCTTCAGCATTAACAGCAACAGGGTTGAATGCAGCAATATGCATAGCCAAACCTTTACCTGTAGCAGCATCGCCAGCAAATGATACAACAACACCGATTTTTAAACCGTGTTTGTAAACTGCAAGGTTGTCGCCTTCAACGATAGTTGCACGACGAACTTGGATGTTTTCACCGATTTTTTGAACAAGAGCAATACGCGCTTCTTCAACAGTTGAACCATCTTCAAGTTTCAATTCTGCAATTTGAGCAGCATCAGTTGTGTTTGCAGCAAGAGCAGCAGCAGCAACTTTAGCAGAGAAACCTGCAAAGTTTTCGTCTTTAGCAACGAAGTCAGTTTGACAGTTAACTTCTAAAAGAAGTGCTTTGTTACCTTCTTGAGCAATTGTGATTGCACCGTCAGCAGCAATGTTACCAGCTTTTTTAGCTGCTTTTGCTTGACCAGATTTACGTAGGTTGTCAATCGCTAATTCGATGTCACCACCAGCTTCTGTCAAAGCTTTTTTACATTCCATCATTGCAAGACCAGTACGATCACGCAATTCTTTAACCATGCTTGCAGTAATAGCAGTCATGAGAATCTCCTAAATTCGGTAGAAAATGAATTCTTTTTAGAACAGAAACGGCCCAAAGGTATCCAATGGGCCGTCTGCATACATAACGCTTAGTTTGCCACGATCACATGTCGCAAAAATGACAAGCCTGCGTCAAACGCATTAAGCCTCAGAAGCAGGAGCTTCTTGAGTTTTAGCTTGTGCATTTGCTTGTGATTGAGCATATTCTTTACCAGCAAGAATAGCATCAGCCATAGCAGAAGCATAAAGTGTTACTGCACGGATCGCATCATCGTTACCAGGAATAACGTAGTCTACGTTGTCTGGGTTAGAGTTTGTATCAACGATACCGATTACAGGAATACCAAGGTTTTTAGCTTCTTTGATTGCAATTGCTTCGTGATCAACGTCGATTACGAATAATGCATCAGGTAAACCACCCATGTTCTTAACACCGCCAAGACCACGTTCAAGTTTTTCCATTTCACGAGTACGTTCTAAAGCTTCACGTTTAGTAAGCTTAAGGAAAGTACCATCTTCAGATTGAGCTTGAAGGTCTTTTAGACGGTTGATTGACTGACGAAGAGTTTTCCAGTTAGTCAACATACCACCTAACCAACGGTGATCTACATATGGTTGACCAGCGCGTTGAGCTTGTTCACGAATGATCGCAGAAGCTGCACGCTTAGTACCAACGAACAATACTTTGTTCTTTTTGCTAGCTAAGTTGTTAACAAAGTTCAAAGCATCGTTTAACGCAGGAACAGTGTGCTCAAGGTTGATGATGTGAATTTTGTTACGTGCACCAAAGATATATTGGCTCATTTTTGGATTCCAAAAACGAGTTTGGTGACCAAAGTGCGCACCAGCTTGAAGAAGGTCGCGCATTCCTACGTTGTAATCTGCCATTTTCTTTACCTTAAATGTTTGGGTTAGGCCTCCATATACCCGCATTCTCCACCTTTATAAAAGGCACCCAGAGATATGTGTCGATATATGTGCGGATTTTATTGCCCCATCGCACAAAGCCCGTGAAATTAATTCACGAAAAAGCATTTGATAAAATGGGCGGCTATTTATACCATAGTCACATATAAATTTCCAAAAGTTTTTAAAGATCATGAGCAATACTTACGAAGCACCACGTCGTTTAATTAAGTCTGCGGAAGATATCGAAAAGATGCGTGTTGCAGGTCGACTTGCTGCAGAAGTCTTGGATATGATCAAACCGCATATTGTTCCAGGTGTTACTACACTTGAACTTGATACGATTTGTCATGACTACATTGTCAATAAACAAGATGCCATTCCTGCATGTTTAGGCTATGGCGCAGCACCTGGTCGCCCTGCTTTTCAACACGTTATTTGTACTTCTGTAAACCATGTTGTTTGTCATGGCGTTCCGTCGGAAAATAAAGTTTTGAAAAAAGGCGACATATTAAATATTGATGTAACCGTAATTAAAGATGGTTTCCACGGCGATACCAATATGATGTATTTGGTTGGTGGTGAAACTTCAATTTTGGCAAATCGTTTATGTAATGTTGCACAAGAAGCAATGTACCGCGGTATGGCTGTGGTAAAACCTGGCGCTACAATGGGCGATATTGGTCATGCTATTCAAAAATATGTTGAATCTGAACGTTTTAGCGTTGTTCGTGAATACTGTGGTCATGGTATTGGCACAACCTTCCATGATGAACCTCAAGTGCTTCACTACGGTCAACCAAACACAGGAATGATCTTAGAAGAAGGCATGACTTTTACCATTGAACCTATGGTAAATGCAGGCGTTTGGCAAACTAAACTTCTTGGTGATAAATGGACAGTTGTAACGAAAGACCATAAACTTTCTGCTCAATATGAACATACTCTACTTGTAACAAAAACAGGCGTTGAAGTTTTAACAGCTCGTCCTGAAGAAGATTTATCTCGTTTTAATGTTTAATTTTATTTTAAATCTTTATAAATAATTAAGTGGTTGCTTCGGCAGCCATTTTTTATAACTAAATTTTATTGATTATTAAAATATATTTGATCGTTAGTTATGCTTTAATCGAATACTATAACAACGTATAAAAATTTTCGGATGACTCATGTCAGGTACTCAATTTTCTAAACCGCTTATTTACATGCTTATTGGTAGCGCGATTATTCTAGCGTTGTCGTTGGGTGTAAGGCATGCTTTTGGTTTGTATTTAGTTCCTATGAGTCAAGAATTTAGTTGGGGACATAATGTTTTTAGCCTAGCAATTGCTATGCAAAATCTAATTTGGGGTGCGGCTCAACCCTTTACTGGCGCCTTAGCAGATAAATACGGCAGTAAAATTGTCGTAGCTATAGGTGGTTTTCTTTATGCTGTAGGCTTATTGCTTATGGCTGTAAGTTCAACAGGCTTATTACTGAATTTAAGCGCAGGTTTAATTTTAGGTTTAGCGCTTTCTGCAACATCATTTTCTGTTTTACTTTCTGCTGTAGGTCGTGCTGCACCACCCGAAAAACGTAGCTTAGCCATGGGAATTGCAAGTGCCGCAGGCTCATTTGGGCAGTTTATTATGTTGCCATCGACCCTATTACTTTTACAAAGTGTCGGGTGGTCTGCTGCATTGGTTGTAAGTGCAATTTTAATTGCATTTATTGTTCCTTTGGCATTTATGCTTAAAGCGCCTACATATCAAAATCCTAATGCTCAAGCATCTACAAAACCATCTCTAAGTTTTAAACAAATTCTAGTGATTGCTAAAAATCATAAACCCTTTGGGTTCTTAGCTTTGGGCTTTTTAGTCTGTGGTTTCCAAGTGGTATTTATTGGTATTCACTTACCGGGATATTTAATTGATCACGGTTTTAGTGCAACCACAGGTACTGTCTTTTTAGCACTGGTTGGGCTATTTAATGTGGTTGGAACATTTAGCGCAGGCTGGCTTGGTGGTAAATACTCAAAACCTATGCTTTTAATGTGGCTTTACGGGCTACGTGGTGTCGCAATTATCGCCTTCTTATTACTCCCTCTAAGCGTATGGACAGTTTACGCATTTGGTATCATTATGGGCTTATTGTGGCTATCTACCGTACCGCTAACCAATGGTATTGTGGCAAATATGTTTGGCGTAAAATACCTATCCATGCTCAGCGGGATTGTATTCTTCACCCATCAAATTGGTTCATTCTTTGGTGGGTGGCTAGGTGGCGTAAACCATGATATGACTGGTAATTACAATATTATTTGGATGTTCTGTATCGCTTTAAGCTTATTAGGCGTACTTGTACATTTTTGGGTGAATGAGGAGAATGTGGTTCATGACTGACTCACTATTTTGGATTAAATCATTTATTTGCTGTGGCATTATTTTTCTCTTTGCCATTGCTATTTTATTGTGGCTTAAAACACCTCAATTATTCGAATACTTTAACCAAGCCTTTTGCCCGCATTAATTCTTATCTTGTGAAAATCTAATACTTTTTTACTATATCTTGATAATTTAATAACTTAGCATTTCTTTTAATTTCATATCTTTAATGAATTTTCATACATTTTAAGCAAGACTTAATCTTGTGAAAAATAAAATGACAGCACTAACACAATTATCTCAAGCAATTAAAGATGCGCCTCGTTGGCATCAAGAAGATCAATTTCAAAATCCAAGCGAAATTAAAATTATCCCCCTTAAAAATGAAGCACTTGGAGCTGAAGTTTGGGGCTTAGATGCACGTAAAGCTCAATCTGGTGAAACCATTTATAAATTAAAACAAGCTTTGGCAGAAAACTTGATTTTAATTTTTAAGAACCAAATTTTAGATGATGCTCAATACTTAGCATTTGCTAGTTATTTTGGTCCTATTTTCCGCCCCACCGCAGATAACCCTGTACTAGGTTATCAAGCAGAAACAGGTACACCGCCTGATGTTGTTCTAGTTTCAAATGGCGTCGATCAAGGTGATTACACAGGTCATTCTGAACTTTCACCACATGCAGACCACCAATGGACGCCACAGCCTTCTTTTAGTTCATTACTATATGCCATTCAACTTCCACACGATGGTGGTCAAACTACGTGGTACAACACCATTAAAGCTTATGATGCTTTAGATGATGAAACCAAACGGCAGATCGATAAACTACAGCTCATTACCTATAATCCTTTTGTTCGAGCGCAAACTAACAAGGGTTGGAATAGCAATAAAACAGAAATGCCGTTATACCGTTTTAAAGATCAGCCTATTATTGGTCATGCTTACGCACATCCACTTGTACGCACCCATCCTGAAACTGGTCTTAAAGCTCTATGGTTAAATACACGTACAGAGGTTGAACTGGTCAATTATGATGACCAAAATGGAAGTCAGTTCATTGCTCAATTACGTGAACATATTTTGAAACCAGAGTTTCAATATGAACATAATTGGCAAGTTGGAGATATTGTGTTTTGGGACAACCAAGTCACTTTACATTCTAGAAAAGCATTTCCATCTGAGCAAAAACGCTTACTTAAACGTATTAGCTTAGCGGGTGGGCGTCCTTATTAAACAAATATTTAGCATAAGAAAAGGGAGTTTTCGACTCCCTTTTTAGTTTCTATTTTTATTTAATATTATCTAAATTTTTAAACCTTTCAATTAAGAAGTTCAGCAATTCTCGAACCGCTGGCAACATACCTTGCCGAGATGCATATGCTACATGAATTACACCTTCAGGAAGTTTCCATTCAGAGCACAACTCAATTAACTGACCCGATTTAAGCTCTTCTTTTACAAATATTTTAGGTAAAGAGGCGACACCCATACTTGCCAAAACAGCAGTTTTCATTGCAGAAAAACTATCGGTTTTTAAACGCGGTTGAAATGCAATTTGCTCTATTTTATCTTCTGAGACATGCCTAAAATCCCAATAATGTTTTGGTCTGTTAAAACCAATACTTGGAAGTTTAGCTAAGTCTTCTAAATTTTGTGGAATATCATTTTGTTTGAATAGTTCAGCAGATGCGACAAGCACATGCTCCCATGCATCTAAACCACGAACCACTAAATCACTATCTTCTAAAGGTAAATGGCGAACACGAATCGCCAAATCAATTCCTTGTTCAATAATATCAATTCGCTCATTAGTCGCTATCAATTTCACATGAACATCTAAGTGTTGTTGCATAAACTCCACAACTAACTTGCCAATTGGAAATTCCACCAATGCAACAGGACATGAAATATTTACTGTTCCACAAAGTTCATCTTGCAAAGTGCTATGAATAAAATTTTCAGCATCATTTACATTTTCTAGAATTTTCAAGCAATGTTCATAAAACTGCTGTCCTATTTCAGTTACAGCAAACTTACGTGTATTACGCTGAATTAAACGTACAGACAAACGCTCCTCTAACCCACTTATGTGCCTAGAAAGCTTTGATTTTGTAATAGATAAAGCTTCACTTGCTTTACTAAAGCCTTGGTATTTCACTACCTGAACAAAATAATAATAGTCGTTTAGATTTTGCATAATTGTTGCATATTTAGAATTATCTGTTGAGTTAATCGCTCTGTCATTCTTGAACTATACCGCAATAATAGAAGCATAACGATATAAAAATTGAGGTATTAACATGAATACAATTGAACGCGTATATAGCAGTAACAGAAGTACATGGGTTGGCGATGGCTTCCCTACAAACTCTATGCTCCCTATGCATGAAATAGACAATGAAAAAAGCCCATTTTTAGTTATGGGATACACAGGCGCCTATGAGTTTTCACCTACAAATCATCAACGTGGTATTGGTATGCACCCTCACCGCGGTTTTGAAACCGTAACTATTGTGTATGACGGTGAAGTCGAACATTTCGACTCCAAAGGAAATAAAGGTCAAATTGGTAAAAATGAAGTGCAATGGATGACTGCGGGTAAAGGTATTTTACATGCAGAACATCATTCAAAAGCATTTGCTAAAACTGGTGGCACACTCGACATGGTTCAACTTTGGGTAAACCTACCAAGTTCCGCAAAAAATGACCGAGCCACGTTATCAAGAGTTAACTGAAGGAAATATTTCTGAAGTACAACTTGCAAATAATAGTGGCGTGGTGCGTGTTATTGCAGGTGAATATATTCAAGACGACCAAAGTCATGCAGGCCCTGCATTAACATTCAGTCCAATGAATGTTTGGGATGTTCGCTTGAATGCAAATAGAGAACAAAGCTTTAATTTAAATCCTAATTGGAGCACTAAATTTTTTGTATTAAGTGGTGATATTTCTATAGATGAAAAAACTTACGGTGCCATGCAAACGCTATATGTAAGTACAGATGTATCATCTGTAAAAATTAACACTTTATCCAATGCTAAATTACTAATTTTAAGCGGCGAGCTATTGAATGAACCTGTATTTGCACATGGACCATTTGTGATGAATACCGAGGAAGAAATTCGTCAAGCCTTTGCTGATTTTCGAAATGGTGATTTTTAAACGAAATAAAAAAAACCGCATATAATATGCGGTTTTTTTTATTCATCACTTATTTATTTTAGAATAAACGATTCATACCATTTAATGTTGCTACACGATATGCTTCCGCCATCGTTGGATAGTTAAATGTTGTTTCCACGAAATATTTAATCGTATTGTTTGGGCTATTCATCACAGCCTGACCAATGTGAATAATTTCCGCAGCATTATTACCAAAGCAGTGAACACCTAAAATTTCTAAAGTGTCGCGATGGAATAAGATTTTCAACTCACCCACTGTATCACCCGTAATTTGCGCACGCGCTAAATAACGGAAAGATGCTTGACCCACTTCATACGGAATTTTTTCTTCGGTAAGCTGTTGTTCAGTTTTACCAATAGAAGAAATTTCAGGAATAGTATAAATACCTGTAGGAATTGAAGTTACAGGTTTAAGACCTTCTTCACCGCTCATGTTACCGCCCGCGTTACGACCTTGGTCATACGCAGCAGAAGCAAGAGATGGCCAACCAATCACGTCACCCGCAGCATAAATGTTTTCAACTTCTGTTTGATATTTATCATTAACAGCAAGTTGACCACGGCTATTTGGTGTTAAGCCTACATTTTCTAAACCTAAGCCATCTGTATTACCAGAACGACCGTTACACCATAAAATAGCATCCGCTTTAATTTTCTTACCACTTTGTAAATACATCACAACATGATCATCATGTGTTTCTAAATGATCAATTTGTTCGTTATGACGAATCAACACGCCTTGTTCACGTAAGTGATAAGACAACGCATCAGAAATTTCATCATCTAAATAGCTAAGAAGTTTAGGCTGAGTATTAATCAAATCTACTTTATGATCTAAACCAATGAAAATAGATGCATATTCACAACCAATTACACCTGCGCCATAAATAATGATTTTTTGAATTGAGAAATCAAGATCAAGAATCTTGTCCGAATCAAAAACACGAGGATGGTTAAAATCTAAAACTGCAGGACGATATGGACGCGAACCTGTTGCAATCACAAGCTGTTGGAAAACGATTGTTTCTGTAATGCCTTCTGGGCTAAATACGAGCACTGTATTTTTATCTTGCACATACGCACGACCATGATAAATATCAATTTTATTACGATCATAAAAACGTGAGTGCGTATCAACTTGTTGTTGAATCACTTTATGTGCATTACGTAAAACTTGTTTCATGGTGAATTGTTTCCAATCACCTACTTTTTGAAACATTGGATCACGTTGATAACGAATGACACTAGAAACCGTCTGACGTAAAGCTTTACTTGGAATTGTACCTACGTGAGTACAGTTACCGCCAAGTTGCTCGCGCATATCAATAATTGCAACACGCTTGCCAGATTTAGCAAGCTTCATTGCAGCGCCTTCACCCGCAGGGCCCGAACCGAGAACTACTGCATCGTATTTAACGAAATTCCCACTAACGACCTCTTTCTTACGTGGCATTCAACGCTCCTTAATCAAATTTATCTTTAAATCATATCTATATTATGACTGATATTATTTCAATTTGGTGTATTTAGCACGCATATATTATGTGATAACAACATTTATTAAATGAATATTGTTTTCCCCCTATTTAAGATCAACTTCGCTATAATGGGAAAGATAAATTTTTGAATATTTCCCCCCTATTAAAACAGTGGAAAAGTTGCATATGTCTGAAAACCGTAAACCAGAACAGGGCGTAAAACTTCGTGGCGCAGAAAAAGTCGCTCGTATACCTGTAAAAGTTATTCCTACGGTTGAAACACCACGAAAGCCAGATTGGATTCGTGTAAAAATGGCTGCGCCTGAAGAAGTCCAACGTATTAAAACAACTTTACGCGCACAAAAACTTCATACCGTTTGTGAAGAAGCTGCTTGTCCAAACTTACCAGAATGTTTTGGTGGCGGTACTGCAACCTTTATGATTATGGGTGACATCTGTACCCGTCGTTGCCCATTCTGTGATGTTGCACATGGTCGTCCAAATGCATTAGATGCAGATGAACCACGTCATATGGCAGAAACAATTGCAAACCTTGGTTTAAAATACGCTGTAATTACATCTGTAGACCGTGACGATTTACTCGATGGCGGTGCTCAGCACTTTGTAGATTGTATTAAAGAAGCGCGTGCATTAAGCCCTAAAACATTATTAGAAATTTTAGTACCTGACTTCCGTGGTCGTATGGATATTGCTCTACGCATTATGACGGAATGCCCACCTGATGTTTTCAACCATAATATCGAAACTGTGCCTCGCCTTTATAAAGCAATGCGTCCAGGTTCAGACTACCAACACTCTTTAAATTTATTAAAAATGTTTAAAGAATATTGCCCAGATGTTCCAACAAAATGCGGCTTAATGGTGGGTATTGGTGAAACTGAAGAAGAAGTACTTTCTCTTTTAGATGATTTACATGCACACGGCGTTGACTACGTAACAATTGGTCAATACTTACAACCATCTAAAGAACATGCACCAATTGATCGCTTTGTAACACCAGAGGAATTTGAGCGTTATACAGCACACGGGCAAAAACTTGGTTTCCGTAACATTTGGGCAGCACCAATGGTTCGCTCTAGTTACTTTGCAGACCGTCAATATTATGGCGAACCTGTACCAAATGTACGTCGTAAAGCAGATCCTGCTAAAAAAATTGCAATTCAAACTATTGAAGCTTAAAAAATCATAACTAAAAAGCCCTCACCTTGAGTAATGCCAGTCAGTTAAGCAAAAAAAGTTAAAATGCTGTAAAAAGAGCGTATGTAAATACGCTCTTTTTTTATGAATTTATCTCAGAATCTAGATTTAACATTAAAACAAACCCTACCTTCACTTTCACAATTCAGTGAATTGATTGATTTAAACTGGATTGAAGATTGCTTAAACCAAACAGGTAAAGCATCAATTCGAAAAAGAAAACTGCCTGCTGAACATGTTGTTTGGCTGGTGATCGGACTTGCTCTATTTCGAAATCAGCCGATTTGGTATGTGGTTCAACAATTGCAACTTGTTTTCGGTACGGCAGAATACTGTGTACCGAGTGCATCCGTACAAGCAAGACAGCGCTTAGGATTAGAACCCATGAGTGCTTTATTTTCGACATTAAGTCAGGCATGGTTTAAAGACTCACAACAACAATATAGCAACTTTCACGGTCTATGCGTTTGTGCTGTAGATGGTGTGGTTTGGTCTATGCCTCATACAGAAGAAAACTTTAAGCACTTTGGTTCATCCAAAGGCAAAACAGCAGCTGCCCCTTACCCACAAGTCAGAGCGACTTGCCTAGTGAATACCAATACACATGAAATGATTGATGCCCAAATTGGCAGTATGGATCAAGGTGAATTAACCTTAGCCAGTCAATTAAAAGCACCAGTTCGCAGTATTACCCTATTTGATCGTGCTTACTTCTCTGCTGATTTTTTAGTGAGTTGGCAATCTCAGGCAGAAGAGAGTCATTGGTTGATGCGAGCAAAGGACAACCTGCGTTATGAAGTGATTCATCATAATGCGGCCCATGACTTTCAGATCAAAATGCCTGTTTCAGCAAGAGCAAAAAAGATAAATCCGTCATTGGGTGACTATTGGGAAGCACGTTTAATTGAAGTTGAATATGCAGGGAAAATAAGATGTTACATTACATCATTAACAGATTCTAAAGTTTATCCATTCAAAGACCTTGCAATGCTTTATATCCAGCGTTGGGAAATAGAAATGTGTTATCGGGAAATTAAAAGTGATTTACAGGATGCAAGGATTTTAAGAAGCAAACAACCTGATTTGGTCTATCAAGAATTGTGGGGGGTATTTATTGCATATAATATCTTAAGAAGACAGATGAGGTTTATCGCTGAACATGCAAAGGTGAGTCCTTTAAGGATCAGTTTCCATATTGCATCCATGAGTATTATCAATATCTTAAGGCACACACCTTTAGAATCAGCAGGAAACCTACCCAAACATTTAGCGCAATTATTTGAACAATCTAAAATATTTGTATTACCTGAAAAAAGGCAAAGGCAATGTCCGCGAGTAGTGAAAATTAAAGCACAAAAATATCCAAGAAAATGCCAGTCAATTTCTTAACTGACTGGCATTACTCACCTTGAGGGCTTTTTTTTGAATAAAAAAAACCTCACTGAACTAAAGGGAGATATTCACGAGGTATTGAAGAGTAATATGGATACAAAAATCTAAAGTTAAATCTGTATCTAATATTCCTATAAAATAATGAATATTTCTTACAGATTTATGTCTTTTGAATTGTCAGAATATAGGCATATACATTAAAAAAAATTAATTCCAATGTATGTTAAAACTATAATAAAACTCTTTAACTTCAAATCGAATTGAATAGCCTAACTGATTCAAATCTGAAGATAAGCGATGAATTTCACTCAACGCCAAGTGCTTAGGTAGCACCGTGAAAACTGCTGTATTACCTTGCTTTGCATTTTCTTCAATTAACTGTGCTAAGCGTTTTTTATAAATAGACATATCATAGCTAACACTTTGTGCAAATAATTTCGCTTTTTCAGCATTTATAAAACTTATCATCTGTTTTCATCATCTTAAATTTATACTTTGAATTTTATTTTTTGTATATATTTCAAACAAGTTTAACTCTGTAATACGGTGTTATGCTTTTTTTAATAATGTAATTTTAAAATTTATAGCTTGTTAGAACATTCACTTAAAACATTAGATACAAGTACTTTAAAAGATTGAAATACAGAAAATATTTTAAATATTACTTATTAAAAAACAATTTAAATTAAAAATATTTTTCACCAATCACCAGAAACACTAATATACATAACTCTTATACAGATATGCCTAACACTTACATCCCCTCATATTTTGTACAAAATAAAATAAGAACTTCAGCTATTTACCAACTAATTCATTCTTTTAATTAAAAAAATGATCAACCCGATTCCAAGTTTAAATAATAATTGTTATCATTAGCATTACAAACCATAACATTCACTATCTGACATTTAAATTATGACCAGCTCTCAAATAGATGCCATATCTGCAACACCTGTTGCAAGGAAATCGTTAGTCAAAACTAAAGAAAATCAATCTACTCTTTTATATCGCTTAATGATTTTATATCGTTTTATTGTCGCATTATTAGGGGGTTACGTTCTCTCTTCCCTCTCTGCAATACTAATTGCAGAAGCTTTTTCTGAAGACCGTGGTAGTGCTGCTATGAGTGCAACTATTGTTGCTTTTCTTATTTGGACTGCTGCATTTATTTGGGTATTCATGGTCAATAAAACATTAAAGGCTAGTTTAGGGATTATTTTACCCAGTCTTATTTTGTTTGTTATTTACAAATTATTAGGGAATTAAAATGCGTGTAGATGGCAAACAAGAAGGACCTCGCCAATCGATGTCTTGGCTCCACACGTGGGCAAGTCTTATTTTAGGTTGGTTACTTTACGCAATATTTGTGACAGGCACGCTTAGTTTTTTCCAAAATGAAATTACAGTATGGATGAAACCTGAACTTCATCAATCTGTGCCTCAAGCGACACAAGTACAACAAACCCAAGTTGCGTTAAACTATTTACAAAAGAACCACCCTGATGCTGCAGCTTGGAATATTCAGCTTCCAAATTCACGTCAAAATACAACACTTATAACTGTTCGAAAACAAGGTGAAGATCCACGCGCAAGACGTGGCGGTACACGCATTACCATTGATAGTGCAACGGGACAAATTTTAGAAGCGCGTGAAACACGTGGCGGTAATTTCTTATATCGTTTTCACTTTGAACTTTACGGTATGCCACGTACGTGGTCACGTTGGATTGTTGGCATTGCAACGTTACTAATGTTTGTTGCCATTATTAGCGGTGTGATTACACATAAAAAAATCTTTAAAGATTTCTTCACTTTTCGTTCAGGCAAAGGTCAACGTTCTTGGCTAGATGCACATAACGCAACTGCTGTACTCGCACTTCCCTTCCACATTATGATTACTTTTAGTGGATTGTTATTGCTACTTTTTACCATTATGCCTTGGGGTGTAGAGCGCGTTTATGAAGGTCGGGGAGAGTTTCTACAAGATCAAAACAGAGCTTTAGTTCAAGAAAATAAAGAGTCTAAGCCTTCTGATGCTGCGTCAAACAGAAACAAACAAGTAAATGCAGAACGGACTCAAGATACTGAGCGTGGCGAAAAACGTCGTGGACGAGAGAAAAAAGAAGCTCAACCTGCAGAGCTAACAAATGTTGCCCCAATTTTAGCTTATGCTCAACAAGAGTGGAAAGTCAATCCTATCGGAACACTCAGCATTATTGCGCCAAATACTAATCAAGCAAAAATTGAACTGCGTACCTTACATGGAGAAAGCGTTACATACCGTAATGTTTATGCAAGCTTACAGTTTGATGGTGTTACAGGTAAAAATATAACCGATGATTCTAGTAGCTTAAAAAATCCTAATATCCCAATGGGTATTTACAATGTTTTCACAACTTTACATGAAGCTCGTGGTGTAGATATTGCGCTTCGTTGGTTGCTGTTTTTATCTGGCATTGTAGGCACAGTTATGGTCGCTACAGGTTTAATTCTGTGGTGTGTTAAACGTGCGCCTCAACAGCAAAAACAAGGTTATAAATCTTTTGGTTATCGCTTAGTTGAAGTGACAAATATTGCAGCCATTATTGGTTTACCTATTGCATGTGCTGCTTATTTCTATGCTAATCGCTTTATTCCTGCAGATATGGACATGCGTTTAAACTGGGAAATCCGTACATTTTTTGTGGTTTGGTTACTCACTTTAATTTATCCAATTTTCCGTAGTTCACGTCAAGCATGGTTAGAACTTTTAGCGTTAGCAACTGTACTTTTCGCTTTACTTCCTATTCTAAACTTCATGACAGGCGGACAAGCACTTTGGAATAGCATTGCTTATGGACAATGGGTTATTGCAAGCTTTGACTTAGCCATGTGGGTACTTACGATTGTTTTTGCATTTTCATATTACAAAGTGAAAAAACATCCAACTCTTCCTGCTAAAAAAGCGAAGAAACAGGAGATTTCAGCATGACCTTTTTCTTCTGTGTTTGGGCAATATCTGCACTTGGATTTTTTGGTTTAGCAAGCTCAATAGCAAAACATCAAAAGCAATATTTCAATAAAGAACTCAACGTTAATCAAAGCCGATTAGCAACTCTTTTAGGTTGGTGTGGATTAATCATCAGCCTTGGTATTTGTTTATCTTTAGGCAAACCAAGTAACAATGTGAGTTATTGGTTTGGTGCTATAACACTATCAGCTTTATTTGTGGGTTTATGTACAAGCTATTACGCACAATATTTTAAGAAAATTGTTTTAGCTTTGACTTCAATCTTTATTATTACAGCTTTGCTTATTGTGTTTTAAACATCGGTTAAAGCTTTTTTAAAATTTCAGCTATACTATTTAAGCTAATCTTCGGATTGGCTTTTTTATTGATATTTTAGATGTCTTACTTTGTATATTTTAGTTTTGTTGTGGAATTTTTATGCCTAAACGTATTGTTGTCCCTGCTGCTCTTACAAATCTCGCTTTGGCAAATAATGCAAAAGCACAATTTGAACTTGCCGAATTGTATATGCAAAGCGAGCATGAAGATGACATCATTCTTGCAGAAGAATGGGCGCTTAAAGCTGCAGAAAATGGTCATGTAGAAGCAATGTATTGGCTTGGTGAAGGCTATACTGTTTATGCTAAAGATATGGCAGAAGAAGATGCCGAAGAATCAAAAGCACATTTTGAACTTGGCTACTATTGGTTAAGCAAAGCGAATATGCAAAAACACCCTGCTGCAACATTAGAATTAGCAGGATATTTCCGTCGTGGCGATGTTATTGAAAAAGATGTCGAAAAATCTGTAAAACTTGTTACACAAGCGGCTGAACTTGGTGAAGTTCAAGCTATGCGAGATTTAGCATTTATTTATGAAAATGCTCTAGGTGTAGATGCAGATGAAGAAAAAGCAGAATATTGGCACGAAAAAGCACAAGCAGCCGAAGAATAATTTTCGATTAAAAAAGCCCAATTAATCTTGGGCTTTTTACTATCTTATTTTAGTAATTTACTTTAAATATGATTTGCATCCACAATAATAACTTGTCTACAAATGCCATCTACTTTACGTTGCTCTTCAAATACTTCTTTAGACATTACATCAAAACTATCAAAGAAACATATTTCAGATTCATTGATATCGTACACAAGTGAATGATTTCCCAAACCTTCCAAAGTGTCGTAATACACAATGACAAATTTATTTTGTTCAAATGCTTTTTGAATGTCCGAATATTCAATTGCAGCTAAAACAGGTAAATTAAGTTCTTTTGCTTGAACATAACTCAATTTTTCTTGTTCCTGCATGTCAGGATCTTCTTCAGTATAAAACTGAACATTAAAGCCAAATTTCTTTAAGCCAACAGCTAAACCTATTGTTGTAGATCCATATTCAGCATCATGCCCACAAACACCTATAAGTTGTTGAATTTCAGCATCTATACCTAAATGTTGTAGTAACATCCAGACTGCGTAAATTCCGCCATTCGCTTCAAGATTTGCCAAATCTTCAGGTATTTCTAATGACATATCTTCCCCTCAAAAACCAGAAATCATACAGCTAAGTTCGATGTACCGCACTTAATATCTATAACGCAAACCCAATGAAAGCAATGAATCTCTATTGTCGCCTTTATCTGCTTGAACATTTTTAAGACTGTAACTTGCCACAGCAGAAATTTTTTTTGTTAAATCTGCACTTAATGCACTACGTGAACGTAGTATTTGTGAATCTTTCCCTAATTCAAATGAAATGTCCTGATTAAATTTTATATCTGGAGAAATTTTATAGGTATAAAATCCTGCCAACATTCCTGTTCCCTCATGCGTTGCTTTTTCATCTTCTGAATCTTTCATACGGCTATATCTGTAGCCACCACCCATTTCTAAAGACAAACTCACATCATCACTTTTTAAAACATCAATTCCCCATCCCATTGATGTTGTAATTTGATGATCAAAAATACTGGTTAAATCTTTTTCTGCCGTAATCTTTCCAAAACGATAAACAATATTTTCCCCTCTATGCAAAATTTTCCCTGAAACATAATAACGTTCTATATTTTGATCAGAACTATTTCCAGGTGTACTTACAACATCTGCAATAAACTCTTACCCCCAATCTCCTGATTTTTTTTGAAATAAGATATGAGCGGTTAAATTGTCTTGCTTTGAACTGCCATTTTTAGAGCTACTATTATTTACTAAGTAGCCTAAATCTGTTTCCAATCGAAAATTTTTGTCTACTTTAATTGCACCAGGATCTGTTCTTTTGGGTTCTAAAACGCCTGCATAAGCACTATGCATAACAAAAATACTTCCAACTAAAATCAATATTTTTTGCATGTGATCATGCCTGCATTTAATAAAAACGCGCAAAAATATCACAGCTTCATAGCAAGATTTGAATAAACTCACTTAAATCTACAAATGTGTAATCAATCACAATGTAGCCTTACAAACCTTCACTAAATTTTTAGCCACATTTATTCACTGTTCCACTAAAAAGCAGACTTTATTGTTACTTTTTGATCTGCTATTTGTGAATCTAAGATTGGAACTCGATCACTTTCCAAGTACAATAGTGCCCTAGTCGAGGGGTGCTGCGACTTTTTTACAAGCTGTTTTTTTAAATAGTCCTGTAAAATCGCTAGGCTCGACGATTCGGTGACTCTTTCTGACTCATCAACAACGGCATCCGCGAACATAATGATCATTTATTTTTTTCTATAAGGAGATCGTAATGAGCGCGGTTAATGCATCATTTACGGATTACAAAGTTGCCGACATTACTTTAGCTGACTACGGTCGTAAAGAAATCAAACTTGCTGAAGCAGAAATGCCAGCGTTAATGGGTTTACGTAAGCGTTATGCTGCGGCTAAACCACTTGCAGGCGCGAAAATTCTCGGCTGTATCCACATGACTATTCAAACTGCTGTTTTAATTGAAACATTAGTTGAATTAGGCGCAGAAGTTCGTTGGACATCTTGTAACATCTTCTCTACTCAAGACCACGCTGCTGCTGCTATTGCTGCTGCGGGTATTCCAGTTTTTGCTTGGAAAGGCGAAACTGAAGAAGAATACATGTGGTGTTTAGAACAACAAATTAATGTAAATGGCACGCCTTGGGATGCCAACATGATTCTTGATGACGGTGGTGATTTAACACTGCTTGTTCATGAAAAATACCCAGAAGTGATTGCAAAAATTCACGGTGTAACTGAAGAAACAACTACAGGTGTTCAACGTCTGTATGAAATGTTACGTGATGGCACTTTAAAAGTTCCTGCAATCAACGTAAACGATTCTGTGACTAAATCTAAAAACGACAACAAATATGGTTGCCGTCACTCTCTAAACGATGCAATCAAACGTGGTACAGATATGTTGTTATCTGGTCGTCGTGCGCTTGTAATTGGTTACGGTGACGTTGGTAAAGGTTCTGCACAATCTCTTCGTCAAGAAGGCATGATTGTACGTGTAACTGAAGTTGACCCAATCTGTGCTATGCAAGCATGCATGGATGGTTACGAAGTTGTTTCTCCATACAAAAATGGCGTTCAAACTGGTAAGAAAGAAGATGTAAATCTTGATCTTCTTCAAAATACTGACCTAATCGTAACAACTACGGGTAACTACCACGTTTGCGATTCAGCAATGCTTGATTCATTAAAAGCGGGCGCTGTTGTTTGTAACATCGGTCACTTCGACACTGAAATCGACACAAATTACTTACGTGGTTACAAGTGGGTTGAAGTTAAGCCACAAGTTCACCAAGTTTACCGTTCAGAAGATGAAAACAACTACCTAATCCTTCTTTCTGAAGGTCGTTTAGTTAACCTTGGTAATGCAACTGGTCACCCATCACGTATTATGGATGGTTCTTTTGCTAACCAAGTATTGGGTCAAATGCATTTATTCGCTGAGAAATTTGCTGATCTTCCTGAATCTGAAAAAGCTGCAAAAATTCGTGTAGAACTTATTCCTAAGAAATTAGACGAAGAAGTTGCTGCTGCAATGGTTGTTGGTTTTGGTGGTGTTCTGACTCAATTGACTCAAGAACAAGCAGACTACTTAGGTGTAGCTGTTGAAGGTCCATTCAAAGCTGAAGCTTATAAATACTAATTTTTTGTTTTACCCTCATCCTAACCTTCTCCCATAGGGAGAAGGGACTAAGTTTTAATTAAAAATGAAGTTTCCTCTCCTCTTAGGAGAGGGTTAAGGAGAGGGCTAAAATTAATACAAGTATTTATAAAAGGATTTGAAAAATGACTAAGCGCGTTCCTATTTCATTTGAATTTTTCCCATCTAAAACAGATGCAGGTGCGGAAAAGTTACGTACAGTTCATAAAGAGCTTCAGTTACTTAATCCTGAATTTTTCTCTGTAACATATGGTGCAGGCGGTTCTACACGCGAACGTACTTTATCTACATTGAATGATTTTAATGGTAAAGGTACACCTGTTGCACCTCACCTTTCTTGTATTGGTGATGACAAAGCTCGAATTACAGAATTATTAGATATCTATAAATCACAAGGTATCGATCGTATTGTGGCACTTCGTGGGGATTTGCCATCTGGTCAAGTGGGTTTAGGTGAATTACCTTACGCACAAGATCTTGTTCGCTTTATTCGTGAACATTCTGGGGATTACTTCAACATTGAAGTTGCAGCATATCCTGAAATGCACCCTCAAGCAGAAAGCTTCGATGCAGACATTAAACGTTTCTGTGAAAAAGCAAATGCGGGCGCAAATGCAGCAATTACACAATTCTTCTTTAATCCAGATGCGTATTTCTACTTTGTAGAACGCATTCAAAAAGAAGGCGTAAATATTCCTGTTGCTCCTGGCATTATGCCAATTACCAATGCAAGCAATTTAATTCGCTTTGCAGATGGTACAGGCGCAGAAATTCCACGTTGGATTCGTAAGCAACTCGCTGCTTATGGCGATGATGCAGAAAGTATTAAAGCATTTGGTCACGAAGTAAACTTAAAGCTTTGTGAACGCCTGATTGAAGGTGGTGCACCTAGCCTACACTTCTATACAATGAACCAAACAGAACCAAACCGTCAGCTTGTTCTAGACTTAGGTTTAGCATAAAGCTATCACCCATTTGAGAGAGATTAAATGCCTCGTTTTTTTATTGAAGCAGAACTAAATGTAGAAACAACTGTTGAACTTACTGAAACAGTTTTTCATCATTGGGTAAAAGTCTTACGTGCTCAAGTGGGTGAAACCGCCACTTTATTCAATGGGCAAGGTGGTGAATATGAAGTCGAACTTACCGAAGTTGCAAAAAAATCTGCTTCAGTATTTATAAAAAGCTTTAATGCAGATAATAGAACACCCAAATTTACAACATTGCTTGGTCAAGTGATGAGTAAAGGTGACCGCATGGATTATGCCATTCAAAAAGCGGTTGAATTAGGGGTATCAGAAATTCAATTACTCACATCTGAACGTTGTGAAATGCGTTTAAAGTACGATCGTGACCAGAAAAAATTGGATCATTGGCAAGGTGTTGCAATTGCGGCATGTGAACAATGTGGTTTAAATATTGTGCCCAAAATTCTTGCCCCTTTAAGTTTGGAAAAATGGTTAGATTCGGATCTTCCTACGACTAAACTTGTTTTAGCACCAAACAAAGATGAAGTGAATGTCTTAAAAGATGCAACTCGAGATATCGCTTTACTTATTGGCCCTGAAGGGGGCTTAAGTGAAGCTGAAATTTCACTATGTAATAATAAAGGTTTTATTAATTGGTGTATTGGTGAACGTGTTTTACGTACAGAGACAGCACCTATTGTGGCTTTATCAATTTTAAACTTTAATTTAATCTAGAATTCCGACTAAAAACTTTACTTAATGATTGATTTTTCATGTTTTTCAAACTAATCTCTTGCTGTTGATTAAAATAATATTTATCAATACAACATAGGGATTTATGCTACTGAAATTAGTAGCTTTTAGGTTTATTTCATGGCGGAAATACAAGATCAATCATTTGATCAATACCTTTATACGGCTCAAATATCCGATACCATTCATGTATTTAGATATTTTTTAATCAGTGTTTTTGCAATTTGTTTATTTATTCATTTTATTTACACATTTTTTTATAACACTTCATTTTACTTAAATATTTGGCTAATTTTTACCGAAACATTTATTGGCCTTAACCTTCTTTTATTATTCCAATATTTTAGACCTGGACAATACAGTCTCAAAATTGCAAATTATTGGATTCATTTTGTTTGTTTAACTTTAGGAGTTGCAATAGCTTTAGGTATTTCCCTTCTGTATTCGCATCTCCCCCATATCACACCCGAATTTAATACTTTTGAAGCTATTGCTTTAGTTACACTTCTTATTATCGCCTGCTTATTAATTGCTATTACCTTTTTAACACAGCGTTTTCGATATTTTTTGCTTTTCTTTTTCCCAGTTATAACACCTTTCACCATTTTTGAATCTTCATTTATATTAAATAATTACCTGCTATTTTTCTTTACCACAAATTTCACGCTGATTTTATTAGTCATTTGCGCTTATGTTTCTACACACTGGCAACGACATTTATCGAAGTTCAATTTCAAAAATACACAACTTGTAAATGATGCAGAATCACAAGTTGAAATGACCAAACAACTCAATGAGCAACTTAATATTGAAATGAAAAAATCACAAGATACCAGTCAAGAACTTCACAATTACTCTCAAACACTTGAAGAAAAAATCAAAGAACGAACTGTCGACTTAGAAAATATCCATCTTGATCTTAAAAATAAACAAACAAATCTTGTACTTGCACATGAAATAGCGGGTTTAATTCCTTGGGATTGGAATATTAAAGATAGAAAAATAACACTTACCGATAAATTAAACAGAACACATCTTAAAAACTCAGATTTACATCGTGCAAAGTTACTCAGTCTAATTCACCCAGATGATTCAGAACATTTTAAAACAGAAATGCGACTTCACCTGCGTGGACTTACAGAACGCTTTGAAGCAACTTATCGTGTAAAACAATATGATGATAAATGGTATTGGGTACATGATATTGGTAGCGTAATTTTACGTGACCCTCGTTCCAAACGTCCTTTACATATGGTTGGAATTCGCCGTGACATTCACCAAGAACGCCAAGATCAAGAGCGTCTTAAACTTACAGCAAGTGTGCTTCAACAAGCTGCTGAAGGAATTATAATTTTAGATGAAGATTTTAAATATATTGAAATTAATCCCTTCTTTGAACAAATAACAGGGTTTAAACGAGAACAAATTATTGGCAAACATATTTTTGATATTACTGAAAATTATAAAGCTCGACAGCGAAGCAATCACAATCAAATCATTACACAAATTATGCAAAATGGCATTTATGATGGTGATGTAACCGAGAAATTCCTCTCTGGAAAAAAAACAGCAATTCGCTTTCATATTAATGCGGTTAAAGATGAACAAAACAGAACCATTAACTACATTGGTATTATTTCAGATTTAACAGAACAAAAATTACAAGAACAACGATTATCTTATTTAGAAAATTACGATAAATTAACCGATTTACCAAATCGCCTTTATTATCACGATCAACTCCATCAGTATTTAATGAGTCAAAAAGACTCTATTCAACAACTTGCTATTATTCGTTTAAACATCGACAGATTCCGTCCAATTAATGAATATTTAAGCAATCGTGGCGGTGATGAGTTATTACGTCAGTTTTCACAGCGTCTAAGACTTGTTACATCAGAAGCATTTATTGTTGCACATTTAAATAGCGATAACTTTGCGATTGTTTATGAAGTTTCACATATACGCCCTTCTATAAATGAACACTGCGAACGCATTACCAAAGCACTTCACACACCTTTTAATTTAGATGATCAAGAACAGTTTATTACTGTTTCTATGGGAGTTTCATTTTATCCAGAACACGGTCGCCAAATTGATTATTTAAATAACTGCGCGGAATTAGCTCTATTCGAAGCAAAAAGATTAGGCGGAAATACTGTTAAGATTTACTCAAATGAAATGAGTAGAGTCGTAGATGAAAGTAATCAACTCGAACGTGAACTTAGACATGCTATTCATAATGATGAATTAATTGTTCATTATCAGCCAAAGGTATATTTCGAAAACCACAAAATTCAGGGCTTTGAAGTACTTGTAAGATGGCAACATCCTACCAAAGGTCTTATTCCACCAAATATCTTTATTCCAATTGCAGAACAAACAAGCTTAATTTCTGAAATTGGGCAAATTGTAATTGATAAAACGGCCCAACAAATTCAAATTTGGAAAAGTATGGGTTATGAAGATATTCGTGTATCGTTTAATGTTGCTGCACAACAATTACATCGTGGAAACTTATTAAACACGATTGATACAGCGATCAATAAATATCATATTTCTGGGCAAAACTTAGAACTCGAATTAACAGAGTCAACCTTGCTCGAAAACTCTCATGCTATGAAAAAAACCCTCGAAGAAATTAGCAAACGTGATATTCAGATTTCACTTGATGACTTTGGCACAGGATATTCATCATTATCTTATTTAACCGATTTCCCAATTGATATTCTAAAAATTGACAAAAGCTTTGTGTCTAAAATTGGACAACCTAAACAAGAAGCAATTATTAGTGCAATTGTCACGATGGGACAAGCAATGGGTATGACAATTGTTGCGGAAGGAATCGAAACAGCTGAACAACTTAATTTCTTAAACAATTTAAATTGTCACCTTGCTCAAGGCTACTTATTTTCTAAGCCTTTAACAGAAACTGATGCAACAAAATTTTTAAAAATGAATAGCGCATAAATTGAGTAACCAACCCTATACAAACACACACAATCAAGGACTTAAGAATGCACGAAATTTGAGCTTCTTTGGCTGTCCGAAAAGATCAACTAGTGGTATATTCCTAAGGGACATAATATATCCGCTAGATGTACTAGCAATAATGTAACAAAAGAGATAAAGATGGACGATCAATCATTAAAGCAGCAAGCTTTGTATTACCACGAATTTCCTACACCAGGAAAAATCAGTGTTACACCAAGTAAACAACTCATTAACCAGCATGATTTAGCACTCGCTTATTCGCCTGGTGTTGCTGCACCTTGCTTAGAAATTGAGAAAGATCCATCAAAAGCAGCTTTGTATACAGCTCGCGGAAACCTTGTAGCCGTTGTAACGAACGGTACAGCAGTTTTAGGTCTAGGGAATATAGGGCCCTTAGCATCTAAACCTGTAATGGAAGGTAAAGGTGTTCTTTTCAAAAAATTCGCAGGTGTAGATGTTTTTGACATCGAAATTGCTGAAAATGATCCAGATAAAATTGTAGATATTGTTGCTGCATTAGAACCAACTTTTGGTGGTATTAACCTTGAAGATATCAAGGCACCAGAATGTTTCTACATCGAGCAAAAACTACGTGAACGCATGAATATTCCTGTGTTCCATGATGACCAACACGGTACATCTATTATTGTAGGTTCAGCATTATTAAATGCGCTTCAACTGAACGGCAAAAAAATTGATGAAATCAAAATTGTTGCTTCAGGTGCAGGTGCTGCTGCCCTTTCTTGCTTAAACTTACTTTGTGCACTTGGCGCGAAAAAAGAAAACATCATTGTTGCCGATTCTCGTGGTCTATTAACGACTCAACGTCAAGGTCTTGATGAATCTAAAAAAGCATATGTACAAGATATTCAAGCGACTGAACTTGCTGATGTAATGGCTGGTGCAGATATGTTCTTAGGTCTTTCTGCTGCCGGTATCTTAACGCAAGATATGGTTAAGCAAATGGCAAAAGATCCAATCATCTTCGCTTTAGCAAACCCAGATCCTGAAATTTTACCTGAACATGCACATGAAGTACGTGATGACGTAATTATGGCAACAGGTCGTTCGGACTATCCAAACCAAGTAAACAATGCACTTTGTTTCCCATATATTTTCCGTGGTGCTTTAGATGTTGGCGCAACGACAATTAATGAAGAAATGAAAATTGCATGTGTACATGCAATTGCACGTATGGCACATGTTGAAGCAGATGCTGCATCTTATGGTGAAAAATCTGCATCATTTGGTCGTGAATACTTAATTCCACGCCCACTTGATCAACGCTTAATTCTTGAAATTGCGCCTGCAATTGCACAAGCAGCAATGGATTCTGGTGTAGCAACTCGTCCTATCGAAGATTTTGCGCACTATCGTCAACGTTTGTCTGAGTTTGTTTATAACTCTGCATTCATGATGAAACCTATTTTTGCTCAAGCAAAAACAGATCCTAAGCGTATTGCTTATGCTGAAGGTGAAGATTTACGCGTTCTTCGTGCAGTTCAAATTGCGGTAGATGAAGGCTTAGCTAAACCTATCTTGGTTGGTCGTACTGCGGTAATTGAAGCAAATATTAAGAAATTAGGCTTACGTCTTGAACACGGTGTGAACATCACAATTGTTGATCAAGAAAAGAATGAAAATTACGAAAAATTTGCCGATGATTACTACACAATCATGCAACGCAAAGGTGTAACACCTGAGTATGCACAGCGTGAAGCTCGTCGTCGTTCTACACTTATTGCTGCAATGCTTGTGAAACACGGCTTAGCTGACGGTATGTTATGTGGGACGTATTCTAGTTACGACATTCATTTAGACTTCGTTCGTAATATCATTGGCTTAAAAGAAGGTCGTAATAACTTCTTTACGCTAAATGCATTAATGCTTGAAGATCGCAACTTATTTATTGCAGATACTTACGTAAATACTAATCCAACTGCTGAACAACTTGCTGAAATGACAATTTTAGCGGCTGAAGAAGTACGTCGTTTTGGTATTACACCACGTATTGCACTTCTTTCGCATTCTAGCTTTGGTTCAGATCAAACTGACCCTAGCGCACAAAAAATGCGTAAAGTGTTTGAAATTTTAAGTGAAATTGCACCAGAACTTAAAGTTGAAGGTGAAATGCACGGTGATGCAGCACTTGATGAAAATATTCGTCAATTTGCATTCCCGAACTCAAGCTTCAAAGGTTCTGCAAACTTACTGATTATGCCAAACCTTGATGCTGCGAACATTTCATTCAACTTGTTGAAATCGACTTCTGGCAACAACGTAACAATTGGTCCTATTCTTTTAGGTGCTGCAAAACCAGCTCATATTTTAACACCAACAGCGACAACTCGTCGTGTTGTGAATATGACAGCGTTAACTGTTGCTGAAATTCAAGAAAACGAAAAAGAAGCGCTATAATCGGGCTGTAAAGACCGCTTTTTAGACTTGAGAAAACCTCTATTCTGTTGCATGATGGCTTCAAGAATAGAGGTTTTTTCATGCAAGTTTATTTAGTAGGCGGTGCTGTTCGAGATCATTTACTCGGTTTCCCCTATCACGAAAAAGATTACGTCGTTGTTGGCGCAACGCCTGAACAACTTATCGCCTCGGGCTATCAACCTGTGGGTAAAGATTTTCCTGTTTTTCTACATCCAGATACTAAAGATGAATATGCCCTAGCCCGTACAGAACGTAAGTCTGGACACGGTTATCACGGCTTTTCATTTTATACAGACCCAAGTGTGACACTTGAGGAAGATTTAATTCGTCGTGACTTAACCATCAATGCAATTGCAATGGATGATGATGGTAAAATCTACGATCCTTACAACGGTCAACAAGATTTAAACAATAAAATTTTGCGCCATGTTTCAAATGCTTTCGTTGAAGATCCCTTGCGTGTATTGCGTATCGCACGTTTTGCAGCACGCTATAAAGCTTTAGGATTTAAAGTTGCTCCTGAAACCTTAGCACTGATGCATCAGCTTTCTGAATCTGGCGAATTAGAAGCTTTAACGCCTGAACGTGTATGGAAAGAAACTTCTCGTGCACTTATGGAAGATCATGCAGATGAATACTTTGAAGTTCTCCGTTCGTGTGGTGCTTTAAAAATTTTATTCCCTGAAATAGATGCACTTTACGGCATTCCTCAACGTCCTGAATATCATCCTGAAATTGATTGTGGTATTCATACCATGATGTCTTTACAGCAAGCATGTAAAGCAAATTATAGTTTGGATGTACGCTTTGCCGTTTTAGTGCATGACTTAGGTAAAGCGCTGACTCCAAAAGATGAATTACCGCGTCATATCATGCATGAAGAACGTGGTGTAAAACCCGTTACAGAAGTGTGTGATCGCTTAAAAGTACCAACAAATACCAAGCAACTTGCACTTGCTGTGTGTAAAGAACATTTGAAGTGCCATCAAGCTTTAACTTTAAAACCAGGTACTTTATGGCGTTTGTTACAGCGTTTAGATGTGCTCCGTCGTCCTGAACGTGTGGAAGCTTTTGTTCAAGCCTGTGAATGTGATTCTCGTGGTCGTTTGGGTTTAGAAAACCGTGAATATCCTCAATCACGATATATTTTAGATGCCATTCAGGTGGTTCGTAACATTAAAGCGCAAGACTTGCCTGCCGATGTTAAAGGACAAGAAATTGGTGAAATGTTAATTGAACGTCGTATTCAAGCGATTGCCGAACTTAAACATCAATATGCTGAAAATGCATAAATAAAAAAGCCCCAATTGGGGCTTTTTTATTTATTAAAATAGAATATAAAAATAATTATTTATACTTATCATCTATATTTATCAATCACGTCTTAAATCTAGGTTCTGACAAATACTTAACAGAATGCATCCATGTTTTTCGATAACTACGAATAGAGTTTAAGTTACAATCCTCATAACCAAATTCAACTCCACAATAATCACAGATATCATACGTAGGAGATTCTCCATCTTCCCCCCACGGATAATATTCTTCATCATAAAAACCACATATTCGACAAGTATGTAAAATTAAACTCATGAAATATCCGCTGGGAATGTAATCACTTTTTCAAGCTTCATTTGCTCAGTTGCAACCATCAATAAACGGTCTACACCTAAAGCAATACCTGAACATTCAGACATATTCGGCAATGCAGCAAGCAAATATTCATCAATTGGCATCACATGCAAACCTAGCTTCTCACGCTCTGCATTATCAGCTTCAAAGCGTGAACGTAATACATCTGCATCTATCAGTTCATCGTACGCATTGGCAAGCTCTAAACCTTCAATATAAAGTTCAAAACGTGCAGCCACCAACTCACCATCTTCATCCACTTTAGTTTTGGCTAAAGATGCTAATTCAGGCGGAAAATCTGTTAAAAAAACGGGCGTGTCAAAACCTAAACTTGGCTCTACAAAATGCGAGAAAAGTAAATCGATATATCCTAAACGGTCATCGCCCAAATCAAGATTTAAACCCACACGATTACAGCAATCTTTAAGTTCTTTTAAACTTGCTTGCAAAGGATTCAAATCTAAACGATCCATAAATGCATGCTTATAACTTAAAATGGTTGGACGAACTTCACCAAAACGCTGTTTTAAAGTCACATTGAGAAGATCGGTCACTTCAAACATCAGCTCTTTTAAGCTCATATTCGGTCTATACCATTCCAACATGGTAAATTCACTATTGTGTTTACGACCATGTTCATCATCACGAAAGACTTTGCAAATTTGGTAGATAGAACCCACTCCACTTGCCAATAAACGCTTCATGGCAAATTCAGGTGAAGTCTGCAAATAATGTGTTTGCTTTTTACCTTGTATATGACGTTGTGCTTGCACAGAAGCCAAATGCACATCGGTTACGCCTGCTTGTGACAATATCGGTGTTTCTACTTCTAATACATCACGTTCAGCAAAGAACTGACGAATTTGGGCATACATTTTTGCACGCCCACGAATAGCCGAAATATCACAAGTCGGTTGATATTGAATGTCTAACTGACTCATGCTTTTGGTCCTCCATGTGCTGCCCATTCACGGCGTAGCGGATACGTTTTTCTTAAATGATCAAAGGCTTTTTGATCGACTTTTCCATCTTTCAAACAAGCTCGTAAGTTTTGATCATCACGTGAAATATCGTAAATTTCAGACAAATGTTTTACTAAAACTTCTTTTAAATTTTGATCTTTAAAAAGTTGTTCACACGCAGGAAGCTGTGTTTCAAACTGTTTGTTTGGAATGTAATTAAACTCTTGGCAAAACGCATCGTAAATCATCTGCGTACCACGTGCTTTGCCTTCTAAGCTATAACCTGCAATATGTGGTGTAACCAACGTAATTAAAT
Source organism: Acinetobacter portensis (assembly GCF_023158935.1). GTDB lineage: Bacteria > Pseudomonadota > Gammaproteobacteria > Pseudomonadales > Moraxellaceae > Acinetobacter > Acinetobacter faecalis. Next base: position 874,495 of record NZ_CP096120.1, on the reverse strand, counting down.
TGAGTAACTCTTCAGAAATTTCTGGCTCGTGTTCAAAAACATCTAAAACAACTTTTCGTTGTGTCTTTTGAATATCTGCAATTAAAGCAGCTTCTTCAACCACAGGACCACGTGCAGAGTTAATTAAAATACAGTTTGGCTTCATTTTCGCCAACGCTTGAGCATTAATTAAATGATAAGTTGGATGCTCTCCATATTTAGTTAAAGGCACATGAATTGAAATTGCATCGGCTTGTTTTAATAAGGTATTTAAATCAACTTGATTGATATGTTCACGTGTTTCAAATGGATCAAATGCAATAACATTCCAACCCAATAGTTTCGCCATAACTGCCAAACGTGAACCTACATTACCTAAACCAATAATACCTAAAGTAAAGTTTCCATTTGCATGGATAAGTTCTGGTTGTAACTTTAATAATGCTGTAATGACGTATTCAGAAACAGCTTGAGCATTGCACCCTGCTGCATTTGACCATGTAATTCCTTGTTGTTCTATAAGTGGAATATCTAAATGGTCTGTACCAATGGTCGCACTTCCAACAAATTTGAGTGCTGTATTATAAATAAGATATTCATTAACTTGAGTGACTGAACGCACCAATAAAGCTTCAGCATCTTTCACATCTGCATGTGTCAAAGTACGTCCAGCTTTGTGTTGAATATCACCAAACTCTGAAAAGAAATAGTCGGTGAATGCTAGATTTTCATCTGCAATGATTTTCATAATGCATTCCAATTGTGTCATGGCATTATAATAACGCTTGGATATTACATTGACCATGCATACCCAAGCATTAAAGGGAAATTACTCTACCAATAAATCTTTAGGATTTACCATATCGCCATAAACTGGCTTTAAAGTTTTTTCATAAGCTTGGTGGATTACACCTTCTTTTGAAAGTTTCTCTAAATCTTTATTCAACCAATCTAACAATTCTTTATTGCCCTTTTTAACCGCAGGTGCAATAAGGTCTTGCTCGCCAAGGCTTGTAATACCTACAGTATAGTCTGGGTTTTCTTTCGCCCAAGCCAATACCAGTAAGTTATCGTGTGCAAGTGCAATACCACGCTTATCTTTTAAAGCATCGAAAGTTTCTGTGTTTTGCTCGTATTTTTGCAGCTTAATTTCTTTATGCTGTTTGCTAAAGAATGAATCTGCCGTTGTACCTTTATTGACCAATAAAACTTTATCTTTCAACTGCGCAATATCGGTAATAGGCGCATCTTTAGGTGATACAACGCCCAAAGCAACTTTCAAATAAGGTTTTGCATAATCTACAACTTCTTTACGTTCTGGTGTTACCGTAAAATTTGCAAAAATAATATCCACTTTATTTGCTTTAAGATATTCAACACGGTTTGCAGCTTCGGTTAAAACAAACTCAATCTTGTTTTCATCACCCAATAAATCTTTAGCAACATGTTTTGCAATTTCAACATCAAAACCTTGGTTCTGACCTTTTTCATCTAAATAACCAAAGGGTGGCTTGTCGCTAAACACGCCTATGCGTACCACACCGTTTTTCTTAATTTGTTCAATACTTGACGTTGTAGTTTGATCTTGAGCAGATTCATTTTTCGTTTCTGCATTTTGACCACAAGCAACCAAACCAAAACCTAATAAAGATACTGCAAATAATTTTTTTACATTCGCTAATTTTTTCATTGTTATCCTCTCTGGATGTTTCCTTACAGCGCTAAATAAATGAAGTAAATTTACTTACCATCAACATCTAAGAAAATTTGTGAGTCGACTTTTTCACCATAAAGCGGCTTTAAAGTTTCATCGTAAATCTTCTGAATTTCACCCGTTTCACGTAAATGTTTAATTTCCGTATTTAACAATTCAGTAATTCCACATTGCCCTTTTTAACCGCAGGTGCAATAAAGTCTTCATTACCAATTTGCGGAATACCCACAACGTAATCTGGATTTTGAGCAGCCCATGCAAGTGCATACGTACTGTCTTGTGAGATTGCATCGCCACGACCATCTTTTAAGGCATTAAATGCATCTGTATTTTGTTCAAACTTCAATAGTTTGATTTTTGGATAATTCTTTGAGAAATAACTGTCCGAGCTTGAACCTTTATTCACAATTAAAGTTTTGTTTTCTAAATCTTTAACAGAATTAATAGGACTCTTTTTAGGAGATGCAATTCCTAAAGATGCTTTCAAATACGGTTCTGCAAAATCCACAACTTCAATACGCTCAGGCGTTACAGAAAAGCTTGCAAATACAACATCTACTTTATTCGACTTTAAAAATTCAACACGGTTTGCAGCTTCAGTAACCACATATTCAATTTTGTTTTCATCACCTAGTAAATCTTTAGCAACATGCTTGGCAACTGCAATATCAAAACCTTGATTTTTACCTTCGCTATCGATATAGCCAAATGGCGGATTATCTGCAAAAACAGCTACACGAATCACATCATTCTGTTTAATTTGCTCAAGTGATGATGCATGTGAATTTTGCGCTTGTTCATTATTCCCACACGCGGTTAAACCAATTGCAGAAAGCGTTAAACCTGTAGCAAATATGAGGGATTTTTTAGATATCATTTTAATTTCCTATTCTATTAATAACTTAAAATATTTAAAAATGCCTTAGCACGTTCAGTTTGAGGCTGTTTAAAAAAGACATCAGGCGTTGCTTCTTCAATAATGTTGCCTTTATCCATAAAGATAATTCTGTCTGCAACTTTCTGCGCAAAACCCATTTCATGCGTAACAATCAACATAGTCATACCTTCTTGAGCTAGTCCTAAAACAACATCTAGAACTTCACGTACCATTTCAGGGTCAAGTGCTGCGGTAATTTCATCCATCAGCATGACTTTAGGTTGCATCACCAATGAACGAACAATCGCAATTCGCTGTTTTTGCCCACCCGATAAATTACGTGGATAATCTAGCTTTCGATCAAACAAGCCCACACGTTTCAATAATGCATCTGCAACTTTTTCTGCTTCTGCTCTATCACGCTTTTGTGCTTTAAGTGGTCCTAACAAAATGTTATCAATCACGTTCATATGACCAAATAATTCATAGTTCTGAAAGACCATTCCCACGTCTTGTCGAACTTTTGTCCACTCAATATCTTGACCTAATACGCCACTGCCCTCTAAACGTATTTCACCTGCTTGAATTTCTTCTAAACCATTGATACAACGTAACAGCGTACTTTTACCGCAACCCGAAGGACCAAGAATGACAACAACTTCACCCTGTGCAACATTTAAATTGATGCCTTTTAAAATTTGGGTATCAGCAAATGATTTTTTTAAATCTTTAATTTCTAATAACGACATAGCTTATTCCCAAACTTTTTCTAAATAACGTGACGCCAGCGAAAGCGGATAACAAATAATGAAATACAATACAAAGATGAGCCCATAAATCCAAAGTGATGCATTGGGTACGGTTAGCAAGGAGTTTTCAATGATCTGCTGTCCTACTTTGAGTACTTCGACAACACCAATAAGCACCGCTAAAGAACTGGTTTTCACCATTCGCGTAAACAAATTAATGACACCTGGCGTAATTCGCTTCAAACTTTGCGGAAATACCACCTGAGTTAAAATTTGAGCTTCACTTAACCCTAAAGCAGCCGCAGAATCTCTTTGATGTTTATCAATAGAGCTAATTCCTGCTCGAACAAGGTCACCCATTTCTGCCGTGCCCCAAAGCACAAAAACAAAAATACATACCCAAAAAGATGAGAACTGCCAGTTAAACCATGTTGCAAAACCAAAATAAAAAACAAACAGCAAAACTAAAATTGGAATAACACGTATTGCTTCTAAATAAATTCGGCATAAAACTTTAATAAACGGATTTTTTGACGTCATAATTACGCCAAAAATTGCACCTAAAATAGCCGATAAAAAAACAGAAATTATGGCAATTTGGATGGTTTGCCAAAGTCCTAGAAATAAGCGTTCTAAATGACTTGGCTGAAACAAATACTCAATTCCCATGGCTCACCTTTCTGCTTCTATATTCCAAATAGCTTGTGAGTGCAGATACAGGCAAAAGAATAATGAGATATGCACAAATCAATAAAAATAATGCTTCTGTTGTTTTGTAATCCATACCGATTAAGTCTTTGGTTACAAACAATAATTCAACAATAGCAATTGCACTTAACACAGAACTTTCTTTAATAAGAAATAAGCAGTTCGCGCCAATTGCAGGTATAGAAACTACCATGGCTTGAGGAAAACTCACATGTCTGAAAATTTGAACTGGATTTAAGCCAATGCTTTTTGCTGAATCAATTTGACCTTTAGAAACAGACTGTAAACCCGCACGGAAAACCTCCGCCATATAGCTTCCACCCAAAAAGGTTAAGCCAATAATGCCGCACGTAAATCCATCAATTTTTATTCCAATTTTAGGTAAACCGTAATACAGGAAAAAAAGCTGAATAAGTAAAGGCGTATTTCTCGATACTTCTATATAACAAGCAACTAACTTATCTAGAATAAAAAATTTATAGGTCAAAATAATGCTTGAAATAAGACCTACAATAATTGAGAGGAAAATACTAATGACAGAAATTTCTAGCGTGGTCAGGGTTGCAGCATAAAACTGCGGCCAAACGCTTTGTATATAAAGCCAGTCCAAAGGGAACGTCCCAAAATAAATAAAAAATATGTTTAGAAATCTAAACTTGGCTATTTTATTCGACTGCTATATCACTAAAAAACAATATAATTGTATAAGCTTTTCTAAAATTAATATTAAGTTTTATTTCATTATATTAATAAATGCATGATTTTGTTAATCTACATGTTATTAGGTAACTTATTATTTCACTCTGTATTTAAGTTGGTTTTATAAATCACTACTAACCATTAATATTTATAAATTTATTTTAAATAAAGTTTTTTTAATTACATAAAACTTGTCAAGTTTACTGTAAAGCTAATACTAGTCACTCCATACAACTAGCATTAGCGACTACAAATTATTTTTACTATTTCACTTTTATTAAACGCTCTAATTCCTGCTTCGCTCTTTTCAGATCTTTTTGAAATTGAGAATCTGCTTGTAAACGAGCAAATTGAGCCGCTGCAATCACTCGTCCCGCATCTACATCACTTTGCCAGTGCATGTTACATACAACACGGCTTTGACCATATTCATAACCACGTTGAATAATCTCATCTTGGCGATCTGGACGTAATTCTGCAAGTAGTAAAGCATATGTCCAACCAATAGTTGTATGACCTGAAGGATATGAACCATTCGATTTCAGGGTAGATTCATCTTGCGGCGTACATGTTGAAACTTTCATACTTATAAATGGGCGTGTACGATTGTAATGTTGTTTTGCACTTTTTGTTGTGACATTGCTATCTGAACGAATCTTTTGCATCATTGAAAAAAGTGTAGGCGTATTTTTTTCATTAATTTCTAAGCCAAATGCTTCTGAAAATGGTCGCCCTAAATGTTCATCTGTTAAATCAGCATCTATTGCTGCTTGTGCCCAACGTGCCGTTCCCTTTTGAGCTTGCATATCTTGGAAAATTGCATTATCTCGAACCTGCCCCGCACTATTTTCTTGTGGTGGCAAAGGTAAATTTTTTAAACTATTAGGTACTTGGCTTTCTGTTAAATAGCCATCGGCTGCATTAGCAGTTATGCTAAGCCCTGTTATAGCAATTGAACCAATAATTAGCGAGACGATTATTGAAGCTTTAAATGTTTTTTGCATGTGATTAATCTTGAAATATATAAATTCAGCACATGCAAAATAAGGACTTCATTTGACCTTAATATGACAATTTAGAATTATTAAAATTACATTACTTTTCTTATACAGTATGGATATAACTTTCATGTGTAAAAATGGCAAATAAGCTTCAAAAGTTCAATGCATCTAAAACTGAATAGTATTCACTATAAGCTCGTTTTACTTCATCTTGCTATTTAAAATACTTTTTTTTAAAGTATTTCACTTTTTAACAGTTCTTCCTTCGCTACACCAAAGTATCTTATTTCTACGTTAGGTTTACCGAGCATCTCTAGAATTTTATCTTTTTCATTTATATTTTGGCTCTAGACTAGCAGAATAGATATGTTAGTCTAGAATCATGATAGAAAACAGTAAATTAAGTCACTATAAGATTAAAAAAATTATTCAGTGCTTTTGCATTGGTTTTAGATTCAAATTCTCTATCAAATACTTCTTCACTCACATTTAGATTTTCGAAATATTTTAGGTATTCTTCAAAAACTAGATAAAAATATGGATCTAATCTTTCTGCATCAAACATATAAATTAAATCTTCTGGCATTTTTTTTTCAGGATAAATGATCAACTTTCCATAATCGACAAAAAAATCCACAGAAAAATTATCATATTCCATTTCATTTAAAACTTTATTAAACGTTTCAAAATATTGCGCTAAAAGGGTCTGTATATCATCTAAAAACGCTTTATTATTAGGGTCTGTTGACATTTCAAGTATAGAATTTACCCGATAAAGGTAGCCAAATAAATATACAAGCTAATGCAACTGCCCCCTCATAGCTACACTTTAGCTTATCATATCGTGTTGCTATTCCTCTGAACTGCTTTAACCTACAAAATGCATTCTCAACTAAGTGTCTGATTTTATAGAAATGCCAATCCATATGATCATTATTTGACTGAGTATTTGCTTTTCTTGGAATATTCGCTTTAGTTTTTTTCGCAGATATTTGTTCTCTTAATGATTCAGAGTCATATCCTTTGTCTGCACAACATACTTCCGTTTCGCTCAAATCAAGTTTTTCAATCATTTTGGGAGCAATCTTGACATCATGTATCGTTCCATCGGAGATAATAATTTCGATTGGATTGCCATCCGCATCAACAGCTAAGTGTATTTTAGAACTATTTCCACCAATGCTTTTAGAAATATCCTGATCTTTTATTCCAGCAGAATGTTGGTGTGCCCGAACATGACTACCATCAATAAAAACCCATTCCATATCAGCATTTGAAGAAATTAATTTAAATATTTTCATTAACTTATCATTTTTACACCAACGATTATATTTTTTAAAGATTGAGTTATACGAACCAAATTCTTTAGGCAAATCACGCCATGGGCAGCCTGTTCTTATTCTATAAAGTATTGCTTCGACAAAATTTCTCAAATTAGATTTGAAATAGATATCAAAATTTCGGAAAATAGAAAGTAACTTAGACCAGTGTTGATCATTCAGCATTGTACGAGGCATAGCGAGAAGTAAATTTGGTTTGGCGATTAAATTTTACTTTCTCGCTATTTTTTTGAACAGAAAATGTCAACAGACCCTAATATCCAATATTAAAGATTGATTTGAAATAGCCTCAATACAATCATTAAGTATATTTAACTCTCTTAAAGCCATTATTTTACTCCATCTAAACGTGTGTTAGGTTGATCCATTTTTCTGAGTGTAGTTTTCAGCTCATTTGTAAATTTCTTTAGACTATTAGCAGCTTGTTGGTTCGTCATATTCGGATTCGTAACAGTACCCTGACCTATTGTTGCCTTAGTCAATTGTTCTGTTTCTTACCCACTACTATTAACACCAATCGTCGTTGAACCATTTGGATATTTAGATTTCTGACCCTCTTTTTCTTGTGTAGTTTTTCCTATTTGTAGTCGATACATTAAAACCAAAGAAAAAGCACCAACAGTAAATTAGGGCTTTTAAAAGCAGGCTATATTATTGAAAAATAACAAATCTCGTATAGCGTGTGTTATGTCAACTTTAGAAGTTTTAACTTACATTTAAAAATTAAAGTCCTTCTACTCGTCGGTAATCGTCTCAAGACCTTAAAAGCTCAGCTTTTAATTCCAAACTATTTATTTAGAATAGGTGACGATGTCTGTAAGCTCACCGTTGAATGAGGACGATCTCAGTATTACAGATAGGCTCATATATTAATGAAAACAGCATGACCATAAATCATGCAGTTTTTTTTACGGTAAATATTCACGACTATCTTAATAATATGAAAAATCGTAAAACTGAATAACAGTTTAAAATACTGAGAAAGAAAAATAGAATTGCTGAACATGTATTAAGACAACTCATTGTGTTTCACACTATCTTTATTTTTATGTGGGCTGGTATGTGGGACAAAAGCATAGGTAATAAAAAAGCCCTTGTAAAAACAAGGGCTTTTTAAAGTATTTGGCGGAAGCGGTGAGATTCGAACTCACGGAGGGGGTAAACCCTCGTCGGTTTTCAAGACCGGTGCATTAAACCGCTCTGCCACGCTTCCAATGGCGGCTATCATATAAATAATTTGACGAATTGGCAAATACTTTTCTATGTTTTTTAATTCATATGTTCAAAATAAAAACAAAAATCAATTTATTGCTTATAAATTCACTTATTAGATGATTCTTTACTTAAAATAGCACCTTTACACATTCAAACCTAAGTTCCTTAATCTCATTACTTTAGTAATAAGTATTCATATAGAGTAAGAAAGCTAAGAGTTCAATTCTGTTCAAATCCCCTCAAATAACGACTATAATCACTTATCTCTTGGCTAATCTGCTTATTTCCTAATACTATGAGTAAAAATGATTCCTCCCTTTCTAAAGACCAATTCAATTTACTGAAAGCCTTTAAAAAGCAAATCACCAATCCTCATTCAACAGCAATTAAAAAAGCTGCTGAGGAAAAAGTGCAAGCCAAACCCGAGCCTGAAGATGATCTCGAGTTATTTCGCAAACAAATGCAAGGTGTCCGAAAAATGGATACAAGCAATATTGCGAAAATTGAGAAATCGAAAACCAAAAAGCCAAATGCTCAAATTCTTGCTAAACGAGCTGCCGCAGAAGGTGCAATGGAAACAGATGGTGCAGAACTTTCTGATACCCAAGCCATGCTTAATCCTGTTGCTAGCCAAGCATCTTTAAGCTATCGCATTGCAACATTACAGCACAAAGTATTTGAAGATTTAAAAGCAGGTAATTTACGTTGGTTTGAAGCAGTCGATTTACATGGTTGTACTGTAGAAGAAGCTCGCTCTGCAGTTTTGCAAATTATTCAAATTGCCAAAGATGAAAACCAAAACGTACTTAAAATTGTGCATGGCAAAGGTCCAGAAGCAATTCTAAAAACTTATGTAAATAGTTGGCTTCGTCAACATCGAGATGTTTTAGCTTTTGTTAGTGCCCCCGAAAAGCAAGGTGGTACAGGCGCGGTTCTAGTTTTACTTAAACGTACAGAAAAGAACCCTAAATTTAAAGATTAATCCTATTTCTCCTTGAAACAGAGGCATTGCAAAAGTTTTCTGCTACAATGCCGACCTTGTTCAATATCAGTGTAAGTGAACACGTCTTATGTCTATGCAGCAAAACTACGCAAATATCCTAACCGCCATTGGCGAAGACTTAGATCGTCCGGGTCTAAAAGATACGCCTGCGCGTGCTGCTAAAGCTTTTTCGTATTTAACGTCTGGTTATAGCAAAACACTTGAAGAAGTGACTAATAATGCAGTCTTCCCTTCAGACAACCGTGACATGGTTTTAGTGAAAAACATCGAGTTTTATTCTCTGTGTGAACATCACTTACTTCCTTTTCATGGTCGTGTTCATATTGCTTATTTACCAGAAGGCAATGTTTTAGGTTTATCTAAATTTGCACGTATTACAGAAATGTTTGCACGTCGCTTACAAATTCAAGAAAACTTAACACAGCAAATTGCAGAAGCAGTTCAAGAAGTCACAGGCGCACGTGGCGTTGCTGTTGTTATTGATTCTGCACATATGTGTATGATGATGCGTGGTGTTGGCAAACAAGAATCAACGACTCGTACAGTATCTTTTGTTGGTGATTTCAAAACCAATAGAGAAGATCGTCGTGAATTCTTAAGTGCTGTTCCAGAAAGCTACTAATTTTTAAAACTGCCTCAACTGCTGTTGGGGCATTTTTTTTTGCTGACATTTTAACTTTAAATTCCAAAGCATCTTTCTTGTAAGGATTAAACACAATGCCATCAATATTTTTAGCAGGATATGGTTTAACTCAAAATGAAACCACTGTTGACTACCCTCGCCCCGATCGTCTTGTTCAAGGCAATCCAAAACGTTTAACGACAGAATTATATGATCATCCAAATATGAATTGTGGTATTTGGGAATGTGAAGTTGGTGCTTGGAATATTGAGTTTGCAGCAAATAAACAAGAATTCTTTCAAGTGATTGAGGGTTCTGTACGTTTACATGATGCTAAAACAGATGAATTTGTTGAAATTCATGCGGGTAATGCAGGCATTATTCCACCATCTTTCAAAGGTACATTTGAAGTGCTAGAAAAAGTTAAAAAATATTATGTACTTACTGAAAACTAAAAAAACAAAACCCCGAATATTCGGGGTTTATTCATTTGCTTTGACTTATTCAAATTAAACTTTTAAATATGGAATGATGAAAAAATCATCTAAAAATTTACTCATTTTTAATTTAACTTCCATAAACCATTTGGCTTACGTTGTCCTAAAATACCAAGAACAATAACCAAACTTAATAACAGCAATAAATACCAAGAACCGAGTTTCCCCCAACCCACCATATGCCATGCATCAACCTGACTTGGGTACAACCAAATTTTATAAAAAGTACTAATATTTTCAGCAATCCAAATAATAAAAGCTAAAAGTAGCAATACTGGTAACATCGGTACTTTAAATTTTCGGTCTTGTATTTCAAAGCCAATTTTCGTATTCCAAAAAATGAATGCGCTCCATGCAAATAAGGCATAGCGAATATCTGGAATAAAAAATTTGGTCATGAAATTTGCATAAGACAACACCGCCAAAGCCATCATATTGCCAAAGCTTGGTAAGTACTGAAAATGCACTTGATATAAACGCAATGAACGAGCAAAAAAACTGCCTACAGCCGAATACATAAAACCTGCAAATAACGGCACAGTTAAAATTTTATAGACCGCAGGTTGTGGATATTGCCAAGATGCAATATATGGACTGGTAAGAAAGATTTCCATGCCCATTGCCAAAATATGAAATAAGGCTATCACTTTGGCTTCCGCCCAAGACTCTAGCTTTAAATACAGTAAACAAGCTTGAATGGCTAAAGCATAAAACAATAAATAGTCGTATCGAAAATATCCAAAATACTCTTGGCTTCCCATGCTTGCTGTTACAGCAAAAGCAATGAGTAACAAGATACCAAATAAGGCAGCCGAAGCTGCCTTAAAGGAAAATTGGATCATTAAACCCAAATTTTGAATCACGGAATATCCTTATAAATATTTAGCGCTATATTCATGCACTGTATCAATAAAGGCTTTCGGACGAGATGGATCTACCCATTGCGTAATACCATGTCCTAAATTAGCAACATAACCCGTTTTTTCACCATTTGCATAAGCATCATCAAGCATTGCTTTTGTTGCTTTGGCAATGTTTTCAGGTGTGCCATATAAAGTTGCAGGGTCTAAGTTACCTTGCAATGCAGCACGACCATTTACCGTTTGACGCGCAACATTCAATGGCGTTGTCCAATCTAAGCCAAATGCATCTGCACCTGTTGCAACCATTGGTTCTAACCATTGACCGCCACCTTTAGTGAACAAAATAACAGGAATCTTACGACCATCTTTTTCACGTTGTAAGCCTGCCACAATTTTTTGCATATATTTCAGTGAAAATTCTAAATATTCACGATGCGCTAATGCACCACCCCAACTGTCAAAAATTTGAACAGCTTGCGCACCTGCGTCAATTTGAGCATTTAAATAGTCAATTACTGCATCCGCTAAGCGGTCTAATAGTGCATGCAAAACTTCAGGTTGTGAATACATCATGTGTTTAGTAAAACGAAAGTCCTTACTTGAACCACCTTCAACCATATAAGTTGCAAGTGTCCACGGGCTACCTGAGAAACCAATTAGTGGAACTTGTCCGCCCAATGCAGAACGAATGGTAGATACTGCATTCATCACATAATCTAGGTCAGATTTTGCGTTGAATTTTGGCAAATTTGCGACATCTTGCTCTGTACGAACAGTTTTATGAAATTTTGGACCTTCGCCTGCTTCAAAATACAGCCCTAAACCCAAAGCATCTGGAACAGTTAAAATATCTGAAAATAAAATAGCAGCATCTAGCTCATAACGACGTAAAGGCTGAAGCGTAACTTCACAAGCGAACTCTGTATTTTTACATAGTGAAAGGAAATCGCCCGCTTTGGCACGAGTTTCGCGGTATTCTGGTAAGTAACGGCCTGCTTGTCGCATCATCCAAACTGGAGTTGTATCTACGGGTTCACGTAATAAAGCACGCAGAAAACGATCATTTTTTAAGGTCGTCATTTACTTTCCTAATTAAATTTTTAATCTTCTAAACATCATAACAAAAAGGTCTAGAATTTAATAATCTGTCTGTATGTTTAAATTCGATTGTACTAAATGATAAAACGAATATTTAGACAAAACATTTACTGCAAGAGCTGTTTTTTTCTGTAATACTTATGTTGTTTTTTCACAATGTTAATGAATTATTCTTAAGGTTGAATTACATGTTCGTTCGCTCAATACTTGCAATGAGTTTAAGCTGCATATTTGCTGGTTCTGCAATTGCGGCATCAACTGCTGAACAATCATTAAATCCTCAACAGATTAAAGATATTGCTATTGAAGATCCTATCGATCCTTTAGCAGTTAATAACTCAGCAGAACAAGCATCTTCGGAAGCAAAAATAACGCCACAAGAACAACAAGATTTAAATCAAGCATCTGAAACGCTTGATAATCTTCAAAACACAGAAGATGAAACTGCAGCTATTGGCACTGCACCATCTTCAACCACAACAACTGAATCTCCTAGCACTGCTTCTAAAGGCTCTTGGTCATTAGCTAGCTTAAATAACGCTCAGTGGTCTGAGAATATTGGCCGTGGTCAATTCCCTGTTTATGCGCGTGCGCACGTTATGCTAAATAATGCACATGCATCACCAGGTGCAATTGATGGTTCAAGTGGTAAAAATACGCTAAAAGCAATCGCATCATTCCAACAAATGAATGGTTTAAAACCAACAGGTACTTTAACCAAAGAAACTTGGGATGCGTTAATTGCAAAGCAAGGCTCTAAACCAGCTTATGTTGAATACACAATTACAGCAGCCGATTTAAAAGGCCCATATGCGAAATCTATTCCTGGCGACTATGCGCTTCAAGCAAAAATGCCTGGTTTGTATTACACACGTGTATCAGAAATGCTTGGTGAAAAGTTCCATATGGATGAGAACTTCTTAAAGAAGATCAATCCAAAAGCGACTTTTAATAAAGTTGGCGAAAAAATTATTGTGACTAGCGTTCGCAACCAATTACCTGAAGATATTCATTTAATTGTTGCGCATAAGGGTGCAAAACAACTTTATTTATTCAACAGCAACAATAAAATGATTGCTTCTTTCCCTGCGACAATTGGTAGCTCAGATACCCCTTCGCCAACGGGTACATATAAAGTGACTGGTGTAGCACCAAACCCTTGGTACAGCTACTCTCCAAGCAACTTCGTACAAGGTAAAAACTTAAAACCACTTTCTTTACCACCTGGCCCTAATGGCCCTGTAGGCAATATTTGGATTGGTTTAAGCAAAAAATCATTTGGTATTCACGGCACACCAAATCCTTCAGCAATTTCTAAAACAGCTTCTCATGGTTGTATTCGTTTAACGAATTGGGATGCGAATGATTTAGGTAAAAAAGTGCGTTCTGGCGTAACAGTTAAGTTCTTAGAATAATCACTTAAGTACTTGTGCTGTAAAAAGGCTCACATTTATGTGGGCTTTTTTTTATGTTTAAAATTCATCGTTTCAAACATGGAACAATATGTCGCTTTTTATGAATATTAAAAGATAATTTAAAACATTAAAATTAGCTCAAGTTCAAATAATAATGGAGTATTCACATGAATGCTTATCTACATCGTAGCGAAGATCGTGGGCACGTAAAAATGGCTTGGCTTGACACCAAACATAGCTTTTCATTTGGTAGCTGGCACAACCCTAAATACATGGGTGTTAGTGCATTACGTGTTATCAATGATGATAAGATCGATGCTCATAAAGGTTTTGGTACACACCCGCATGACAACATGGAAATTTTAACTTGTGTGCTTGATGGCACAATTTCCCACAAAGACAGCATGGGAAATGCAGGTGGAATTTCTGCAGGTGAATGGCAATTAATGAGTGCAGGTACTGGCGTTCAACACAGCGAAGTAAATGACGGTGACACCCCTGTTCATTTACTACAGATTTGGATTCATCCAGATATTCGTAATGCTGAACCTACGTATCAACAAATTAAGCTAGACCCTAAAGATCAACCTAACCAATGGCATTTAATTGCGGGTCCAAATGACAATGCCCCTATGCATATTCGTCAACAAGCAGAAGTAAAAACTGCGGTATTGGAGCAAGGTTTATCTTTGGATATAAAAGCCACTCAAGTTTTGAATTACATTCACGTGATTCGTGGTGAAATTTTAATTGGTGAGCATGTGGTAAAAGCTGGAGATGCTCTACTTTTTTCAGAAGATGCAAAAATTGTAGCAAATGAAGAAAGTCAGTTTATTTGGTTCGATTTACCAAAACAATAAACTTAATGTATAAAAAGGCTCCGATTAAGGAGCCTTTTTATTTACTTGTTGTTTGAATCAAATAGCTTTCATAAATCTTGATGATATCTACCTAAAATACATCTATACAATTAATAAAATTCTAGACATAAAAAAAGACCCTTGATTTATCAAGGGTCTTTTCGAATTTGGCGGAAGCGGTGAGATTCGAACTCACGGAGGGGGTAAACCCTCGTCGGTTTTCAAGACCGGTGCATTAAACCGCTCTGCCACGCTTCCATGTGCGCCATAATACGGAGCTTTTCGTATTATGACAAGAGAAAAAAACATCTAAAGCATTCAAATGAATATTGTTTCACCAAAAATGCTAAAAAAACTATAATTTGGCTGCTAATTCAGCACCTTCACGTATTGCACGCTTAGCATCTAGCTCTCCTGCTAGCTTTGCACCACCAATAATATGGTACTTCGCAAAAGTATTTTCACCATCTGCAGGCATTATTTCTTTTACAGACTCCTGCCCTGCACAAACCACAACTGTATCTACACGTAAAAGTTGATCTTGCCCTGCTGTTTCAATCCATAAACCTTCATCTGTAATGGCTTTATATTGAACCCCACGGAGCATGCGCACATTATGTTTCTTTAATTGTGCTCTATGTACCCAACCCGAAGTTTTACCTAAGCCTGCACCTAAAGGAGTAGTTTTCCGCTGTAGTAAATAAATTTCACGAATTGGTGGTTCAATTTCGGCTTTAACCATACCACCTTCAGTCACATAATTCGGATTAGAATCTACACCCCACTCACGTTGCCATTCATCTAAAGGTTGTGGTTGTTTTTGATGTGGCGGTTTTAACAAGAATTCTGAAATATCAAAACCAATACCACCAGCACCAATGACTGCAACTTTATGTCCAACTTCTGCACCACGTAAAACTTCTGCATAAGACAATACTTGTGGTAAATCACTACCTTCAATTTTTAAAGCACGTGGAATAACACCTGTTGCCACAACTACTTCATCAAAACCTTCACGCTCTAATTGTTCACGGTTCACTTTGGTATTTAAGCGTAAATCTACACCCATTTTTTCAATTTGAACTTTAAAATAACGAATGGTTTCGTGAAACTCTTCTTTACCCGGTACAACTTTCGCTAAATTAAATTGTCCACCTACATCTGCACTTGCTTCAAACAAAGTCACTTGATGACCTCTACTTGCAGCAATAGTTGCAGCAGACATACCTGCAACGCCACCACCGACTACAGCAATTCGTTTTGGTTTTTTCGTTTTTACATATACCAATTCTGTTTCGTATGCAGCTTGTGGGTTCACTAAACAACTGACACGCTGATTTTTAAATGTATGATCTAAACATGCTTGGTTACAGGCAATACAAGTATTAATTTCATCTACACGGTTAGTTGCAGTTTTATTAACCCAAAATGGATCTGCCAATAATGGTCGCGCCATTTGAATCATATCTGCTTTACCCGAAGCAATAATGTCTTCTCCGGTATCCGGCATATTAATTCGATTCGATGCAATGACAGGAATAGTCACATGCTTTTTCACTTCTGCTGTGTAATCGACAAATGCTGCACGCGGTACAGAGGTGACAATGGTCGGAATACGTGCTTCATGCCAACCAATACCTGTATTCAGCAAAGTAATGCCTGCATCTTCCAATGCCTTTGCTACAGTGATGACTTCATCCATAGTATTGCCATCGTGAACCAAATCGAGCAATGACAAACGGAAGCAAATAATAAATTTCTCGCCAACTTCCTTACGAATGGCTTTTACAATTTCTACAGCAAAACGCATACGGTTTTCTATTGCACCGCCCCATTGGTCTTCACGTTGGTTAACGTGTCGACTAAGGAATTGATTTAGTAAATAACCTTCTGAACCCATTATTTCTACACCATCGTAGCCTGCTTTTTTTGCAAGGCTTGCAGAATAGGCATAATCTTTGATGGTATTTAAAATGGTTCTTTCACTCATTTGGCGTGGCTTAAATGGTGAAATTGGTGATTTTATTGCACTTGATGACACTACAAATGGTTGGTAGCCATATCGTCCTGCATGCAGTATTTGTAATAAAATTTTCGCGCCATGTTTATGTACAGCACGTGTGACCAGTCTATGTGGTACAACATCACCCAAGGTATTCATAGTACCGCCCGCAGGAAGTAACCAGCCTTGTCTATTTGGTGAAATTCCGCCTGTAATAATTAAGCCTACGCCACCTTTTGCTCGTTCGCCAAAGTATGCTGCTAGTTTTGGATAGTTATAAAATCGGTCTTCTAAGCCCGAGTGCATTGAACCCATGACAACTCGGTTTTTGATGGTGGTAAAACCTAAATCTAGTGGTTTTAAAATGTTTGCATAGCGAGTTGTCATGTGGCGTTCCTTTTTAATTTTGGCTTTGCAACTTGTTGCATAATACTTTAGCTGATTTTATCTTTTTGTTTATGACATTTTTATGCAAATCTGTGAATGTTCGGTCAATTAGAATAAAATCTCAAAAACCTGCATTTCTTCTATAGATAAACACAAACTCCTAAAGGAAATGATGGAGTTTGTATACCAACCTCTCCTTAGCTCTCTTCTAAAAGGAAAGGGATTCACCATTATGAATTGCAGAGATAAAAAAAGCGTAGCTTTCGCTACGCTAGAGATAGGGCTTTACCGCTTTATCGTTATTATAACTTTTACATTATTTCCAATTTTTCAATTTTGAAGTATGACCAATCCCCACATTAAAACTGTTTGTAGGGTCAAGCTTTTGGTAATGCGTTTTCAGCGCAGGCTTCGCCACATATAAATGTCCCACATTATGTTCAGCAGGGTATTCCGCTCTACGATCATCCAACAACTTCCACATTTCATGTTCCATTGCTAAAGGATCAACACCTTTTTTCACAATATAATCTTGATGGAATACGTGACATAAAAAATGACCGTAATAAAGTTTATGAAGTATTTTTTCATCCATCTCTTTCGGTAAGGTTTCAACCCATTGGCGATCATTTCGACGTAACGCAATATCTAGCGCAACAATATCTTCAACTTCGCTTAAATGCGTATCACGGTAACGAATTGCTGCACCTGCCACCGCAAAACGATGTAAAAATGCTTTACGTCCTTCATCTGCATCACAAAGGAAAAAACTGCCTGTTGTATGTTGTTTGAAGTAATCTTCAAAAAATTGCTCAACTTGTTCAACATCCTGATTTTCAATACGAAGTACCAAATGGTGCTCATACAAATCACGGAATTCATTCATACGTTTTGGTAAATGAGATGGTAAAAATTTCGTCACCAATTGCAAAATTTTATCGCTTAAACCACGTAAACCAAATTTCTGTAAATGACCATCTACTTTATCTTTCATTGCAAATGCAGCAGGCACTTTTGCCGTACCAAATTTCTCAATGAACATAAAAGTATCTTTACCGTATTCAGCACCAATATCGTATGCAACTCGATGAATATACTCACCTGCAATAGGTACATTCGGTAAATCTTTCAATAAGAAACGACGTATTTCAGTCAAATCATCATGTGAATTTGTACCTACATAAAAGACTTGGCTCGGAATTTTCTCAAAGGTATCTAAACGAACGGCGAATACACATACTTTACCTGCCGAACCCGAAGCTTCAAATAAACGAGTTGGGTCTGCATTAAAACGTGCAGGCGTGTCTTCATCTACCTGACGCACGTCATGTGAATAATGTTGATCTGATGCACAACGATGTTCTTCTTGTTTTACATCTGTTGGTGCGTATTTTTGATGCTGTAAGTTTTCTAGAATTTCCTCAGGCGTATCCCCTAAATGAATGCCTAAATGGTTAATGAGTTCTAATTTTCCATCATCATTAACACGTGCATATAAGGCAAGTTCTGTATAAGCAGGACCTCGACGCACTAAAGCACCACCCGAGTTATTACACACACCACCAAGTACCGAAGCACCAATACATGATGAACCAATCACTGAATGTGGTTCACGGTTATAAGTTGCAAGCTCTTTTTCTAAAGCATCTAGCGTTGCACCCGGCAAACAAACCACTTGCTTACCCTCTTGAATGACTTGAATACCTGCTAAACGACGTGTACTTAAAAGCAATACAGGGCGATCATATTCCCCAAATGGAGTTGAACCACCTGTTAAACCTGTATTTGCCGCCTGCATAATCACAATAAAATCTGCTTCTACTGCAATTTGAAGCACTTTCCATTGTTCTACCAATGAGCCCGGTGCTACAACTGCAAAAACCTCGCCCGAACCATAACGTCGCCCCTGACGATATAATCTAGTGTCGCCATCATCAGTTAAGACGTGTTGTTTACCCACAATATTTATAAGTTTTTGCAGTGACTGTTGTTGATTTTTAATATCAGACATTTTTAGATTCCTACTAAACTTATTTACAGTGCAATAAGCTTTTACGGGATATGTTTTAAATCATTCAATAACATTTAAGATGAACAATATTGAAAGTGAAAGGAAAATACAGCGTTGCTTTTACCTAAATAAAAGCAACTTTTATGTAAATTGAATAAGGTACGGTGTTAACCTGCTAATTCACGTTCTAACTTCACTAAACAGTCAGATGTTATATCAGCAATCGTTTTTGCACCTGTGAGTGTCATTGCAACACGCATTTCTTTCTCAATTAAATCAAGCAAATTACTTACGCCTTGACCGCCTGCTGCGCCCAATGCATATACAAATGCACGACCTAACATACAAGTGTCTGCGCCCATCGCGATCATACGCACAACGTCTAAACCGTTACGAATACCTGAATCTGCAAGAATTTTAATATCGCCTTTTACAGCATCTGCAATTGGAGGTAATGCACGAGCTGAAGATAAAACACCATCTAACTGACGACCACCGTGGTTTGAAACCACAATACCATCGGCACCAAAGCGTACAGCATCTTTGGCATCTTCAGGGTCTAAAATACCTTTGATGACCATTGGGCCATCCCAAAACTCACGAATCCACTCTAGGTCTTTCCATGAAATAGAAGGATCAAAGTTATTGCCTAACCAACCAATATAATCTTCTAAACCTGTTGGTTTACCTAAGTATTTCGAAATATTACCTAAATCATGCGGACGCCCCATCATGCCCACATCCCACGCCCAATGTGGGTGGAAACAAGATTGCATATAACGACGCATTGCAGCATTTGGCCCACTCATACCTGAATGAGCATCACGATAACGTGCGCCTGGAACTGGCATATCTACTGTAAATACAAGCGTTGAACAGCCTGCTGCTTTTGCACGTTCCAATGCATTTTTCATGAAACCACGGTCACGCAGTACATAAAGTTGAAACCACATTGGACGTTGAATTGCAGGTGCAACTTCTTCAATTGGACAAACAGAAACTGTAGATAAAGTAAATGGAATACCTTTTTTATCTGCTGCAACCGCTGCTTGAACTTCACCACGGCGAGCGTACATTCCTGTTAAACCTACAGGTGATAATGCAACTGGCATTGATAAAGTTTCATCAAACAATTTAGTTTCAAGACTTAGTTCTGACATGTCATTGAGAACACGCTGTCTAAGTGCAATTTTTGATAAATCTTCTACATTGCGCTTGAGTGTATATTCCGCATAAGCACCACCATCAATATAATGAAAAAGGAATGGTGGAAGACGTCGCTTTGCGGCTTCACGGTAATCGTTCGCAGAAGAGATAATCATAATTTATATCCTATTTAATCGACTCGCACGCTGTTGACGAGCTTCTTCTTCATCAATCGAGCGTACTTGTTGAATGACAAACTCAATGTGTCCACAAACTGCATTTCGTGCAGCTTCTGGATCTTGACGTTCAATTGCAGTCATGACATTAAAATGCTGATCTTGCAATTGATCAAAACGGTGTGATTCTGAGTAGACCTTGCGTCGCCCTAAAACCACGTTAAATTGCAATAAATCGAATAGGCTTCGCATTAACTGAATAAGAACAACATTGTGTGATGCTTCAGCTATTGCTAAATGAAATTTGGCATCTGCACGAGCAGCTTCATCATCTTTCCCAAGCGCTTGGCAGTGTGCAATTTCATCGTAACAAGCTCGAATTTTTATAATATCTTCTACTGTTGCACGTTGCGCTGCATACCAAGCTGTACCACCTTCAAGTATTAAACGAGACTCTTGAACATCGAACCGATATTCAGGATCTACATCTATTAAGTTACTTAAAGGCTGTACAATTTTGTGCTCAGACCAATGTATAGGTAGCTGCTGCAAGTAATTACCTGCGCCAACTTTACTCAAAAGCAATCCTTGGCTAACCAACTGTTGAATTGCTTCTCTTAAGGATGAACGTGAAACACCAAGTTGTTCACACAGTTTTCTTTCAGCAGGCAAACGGTCTCCGACTTGCATATTCGTCTGTTCAATTAATATGCGTAGACTTTGTACAACTTTGTCGGAGACTTTCATTTAACCTATCCTTTATTGCGTGTTATGGAATCATCCAAGGGAACACATAAGCTTGTAGAGTAATAATAATACCGATCATTACTGTAAACGTTATACTGTGTTTAACAGTAAAACGGAACAAGTCGGACTCTTTACCTACAAGACCTACAGCCGCACACGCAATTGCAATAGATTGTGGTGAAATCATTTTACCTGTCACACCACCACTAGTATTTGCAGCTACCAATAACACCTCAGGTACACCAATTTGTTGTGCTGTTGTTGCTTGAAGAGCAGCAAACAATGCATTTGCAGATGTGTCTGAACCTGTTAAGAACACGCCAATCCATCCTAAAAACGGAGAGAAGAATGTGAATGCATGACCTGTATGTGCAAGTGCTAATGCAAGCGTTGCAGACATACCTGAGTAGTTCGCAATAAAGGCAAATGACAACACCATACCAATTGAATAAATTGGTGTTTTTAACTCACCAACTGTTTCTGTAAATGCATTTACAGCTTCTTTGGGTTTCATTTTTAAGTAAATGATGGTGATAATTGCAGCAATCATAATTGCTGTACCTGTTGCAGATAACCAATCAAATTTATAGATCGCATCGTAATCTGTAATTTCAGGCACAACAGGTGGCATTTTTTCAATCATTTGATGCAAATACGGCACCTTAATTGAAAATACTAAATCGCTCAAAGGACCATCTTTTGCAAATAAGTCTTTAAACGGCTTAATGCTCCAAATTGTTACCATTGCAGTTAATACAGCAAATGGTGACCATGCTTTCGCAATTTGACCTAATGTGTATTTTTTACGTGCTTCTGCAACAATCGTTTCATCTACTTTTACATCTTCATCTTGGAAACGGAAAATATGTTTTGGTTTCCAATATTTCAATAAAATAGTCAAACTTACTAAAGATGCAATTGCAGCAGTAATATCTGGTAATTCAGGACCAACAAAGTTAGATGTTAAGTACTGCGCCATTGAGAACGAAAAGCTCGCCACAAAAATTGCTGGCCAAGTTTCTTTAACACCGCGCCAACCATCCATAATGGCCATAATCCAGATCAATACAATTGGCACCATAAATGGCAACTGACGACCTACCATCTGGCTAATTTCCATTGTATCTACGCCAGAAACCTGACCCGCAACAATAATTGGAATACCCATTGCACCAAAGGCAACTGGAGCTGTATTTACAATTAAGCATAAACCAGCTGCATATAAAGGCTTAAAGCCTAAACCAACAAGTAAAGCAGCTGTAATAGCAACAGGTGCACCAAAACCTGCCGCACCTTCTAAGAAAGTACCAAATGCGAAACCTACAAGAAGCATTTGTAAACGCTGATCTTCTGTAATAGACAAAATCGAAGAACGAATAACATCGAACTGACCTGTTTTTACAGAGATTTTATAAAGGAACAATGCGCCAATAATAATCCAAGCGATTGGCCATAAACCGTATAGAAAACCATAACCCAAAGAAGCAAAAGCCATTTGAGTTGGCATACCATAAGCAAATAAAGAAACAAGTAATGCCAAAACAACCGTGATTGTTCCAGCGACACTGCCTTTCATACGAAATACAGCTAAAGCTAAAAAGAAAAATACAATTGGAATTAATGCGACAATACTTGAAAGCCAAATATTGCCCATAGGGTCATAAATCTGTTGCCAATTTTGAAGCATCTTCTACTCCTTGAAATGCTTGTTTTCACTCTAGGCTTATTTAAATATTATTGGTCTTACCAATTAAGCATTAAGCAAAAAAAAATACACAAAATAACCACAAGATAATAGTTTCTGTTTCTTTTAAGCGCAATATTTAATTTAAATATAATTATTGGTCATACCAATTTTAATTATTAACAATAAAAATTTAAGGAATAATCAAAATAAGCACTTAACATAAATGATTAATTTTTATAATTATTTTAATTTAGTGTTTGTAGGTATATCAATTCTCATACTTTAGTCTACACAAAAGTTTTGACCTATATGGCGTAGTTGATTGTAAAGATTAAATATCTTTAACAGCAAACTAAGTTTTTACTACATGCTATCAACCTAAAACATCCACAAAGTAAACACCGTTTCACACTCAGCCTATTCACCTCCAAAAACATTGAATATTTTTAATATTTGCATTTTTTTCAGAAAACAAGCTCAAGTTAAAGTGCTATAATATGTGGTTTACAGATTCTCCTTGGCCACCAAATATGGTGCCTGTTTTAGAAAGTTAGGACTTACAATGACTGATAATGCAACTATCTTGCAGAATGTACCAGTAGGCAAAAAAGTAGGTATCGCCTTCTCTGGTGGTCTAGATACTTCAGCTGCTTTATTGTGGATGAAACAAAAAGGTGCTGAACCTTATGCTTATACAGCAAACTTAGGTCAGCCAGATGAAGATGACTACGATGCTATTCCTAAGAAAGCAGAAGCTTATGGCGCAGTTAAAGCTCGCTTAGTTGATTGCCGCTTACAACTTGCACTCGAAGGTATTGCAGCAATTCAATGTGGCGCTTTCCACATCAGCACTGGTGGCGTTCCTTACTTCAACACAACTCCATTAGGTCGTGCAGTAACAGGTACTATGCTTGTTACAGCAATGAAAGAAGATGACGTTAACATTTGGGGTGACGGTTCGACTTATAAAGGTAACGACATTGAACGTTTCTACCGTTATGGTCTTTTAACTAACCCTGCGCTTAAAATTTACAAACCATGGTTAGACCAAACTTTCATTGATGAGCTTGGTGGTCGTGCGGAAATGTCTCAATTCCTTATCGACAACGGTTTTGACTATAAAATGTCAAAAGAAAAAGCATATTCAACAGATTCAAACATGTTGGGTGCAACTCACGAAGCGAAAGATCTTGAATACCTTGATGCTGGCATCAAAATTGTTGATCCAATCATGGGCGTTGCGTTCTGGAAAGATGACGTAGAAGTTAAAGCTGAAGAAGTTTCAATTACTTTTGAAGAAGGCTTCCCTGTTGCGATCAATGGTCGTCGTATCGAAGATCCAGTTGAGTTCATCTTAGAAGCGAACCGTATTGGTGGTCGTCATGGTCTAGGTATGTCTGACCAAATCGAAAACCGTATTATTGAAGCGAAATCTCGTGGTATTTACGAAGCTCCGGGTATGGCTCTTCTTCATATTGCTTACGAACGCCTAGTAACTGGTATTCATAACGAAGATACAATCGAACAATACCGTATTAACGGTTTACGTTTAGGTCGTTTATTATACCAAGGTCGTTGGTTCGATTCTCAAGCGCTTATGCTTCGTGAAACTGCTCAACGTTGGGTTGCTAAAGCTGTAACAGGTACAGTAACTTTAGAACTTCGTCGTGGTAATGATTACACAATCATGAACACTGAATCTGAAAACCTTACATACGAAGCTGAACGCTTAACGATGGAAAAAGGCGATTCAATGTTCTCTCCTATGGATCGTATTGGTCAATTGACTATGCGTAACCTAGATATTACAGATACTCGCGCTAAACTTGGTATTTATACAAATACTGGTTTATTGGCAGTAGGTACAGGTTCTGCTGTTCCTCAATTAAAAGACAAAAACAAATAAGTTTGTTGAATGTCAAAAAACCGCTCTTATGAGCGGTTTTTTATTGCCTTTAAATATGATTAAAACCATCAAAATAAAAAGATGATCATTAAGTTATAAAGCACTTAATTTTACTTTTTAAAGTGAAAATTACACACATAAAATGAGAGAAATTTTAACCGTTTAAATTACACTCAAGAAATTAGCAAATATTTACGTAAATCTATCTCTTTATTCATTTTTGCGGTTACCAATTTCACCACAATTCGATTATCATTTATTTTATTTTCTAGTAAGAATTATTTTGAATACGATAACCTTGCTTCAGCCTGATGATTGGCACGCTCATTTACGTGATGGACTCGCTCTAGAACGTACAGTACCCGATCTTGCAAAACAATTTTCTCGCGCAATCTGTATGCCGAACTTAGTTCCACCTGTGAAAACTGTGGAAGAAGCAGAAGCATATCGTAGCCGTATTATGGCGCATGTGCCTGAAGGCATCGAATTCGACCCTCGAATGGTTCTTTACTTCACAGACCAAACATCTCCTAAAGAAATCTTAAAAATTAAGAAATCTGAACATGTAAATGCAATTAAACTTTACCCTGCTGGCGCAACAACCAATTCAGACAATGGTGTTAGCGACATTAGCAAAGTTTATGCTGTTATTGAGCAACTTGAAAAACATCAAGTTCCATTGTTATTGCATGGCGAAGTTACACATAATCATGTCGATATTTTTGACCGTGAAAAACGTTTCTTAGATGAAGTACTTTCACCGCTGATGAAACAATTCCCAGGCTTAAAACTTGTTTTAGAACACATTACAACAAGTGAAGCGGCGAATTTTGTTTTAGAACATGATCGCAATGTTGCAGCAACAATTACACCGCAGCATTTATTATTTAACCGTAATGATATGTTAGTTGGTGGTGTTAAACCGCATTTCTATTGCTTACCAATTTTAAAGCGCCAAACACATCAGCAAACGCTACTAGAAGTAGCAACAAGCGGTAATCCTAAGTTTTTCTTAGGAACAGACAGCGCTCCGCACTCTAAAAATGCTAAAGAAAATGCATGTGGTTGTGCTGGATGCTATAGTGCGCCTACTGCTATTGAACTATATGCTCAAGCCTTCGATCAAGTTGGTAAAATTGACCGCCTTGAAGGTTTTGCAAGCCACTTCGGTGCAGACTTCTATGGTCTTCCACGTAATACCAGTACCATTACTTTGGTAAAAGAAGATCAAATTATTCCTGAAAGCTTAGACTATTTGGATGGTGAAAAAATTGTCCCTCTTTATGCGGGCAAAACGATCCAATGGAGAAAATTGTGACAGACGAAACTCTACCAATCATTGGTCAGCGTTTCCGTGGCTTCCTACCTGTTGTTGTTGATGTTGAAACAGCAGGTTTTAATTCACAGACCGATGCATTATTAGAAATCGCAGCTATTCCTATTATTTATAATGAGGAAGGTCAATTTGTTCCGGGGCAAGCGTATCATGCGCATATCAACCCATTTGAAGGTGCAAATTTAGACCGTAGATCTTTAGATTTTATTGGTATTGATCCATCGAACCCTATGCGTGTTGCAATGGCTGAAGATGAAAAATCTGCCTTAAAACGTATTTTCAAAGCAGTAAATGAAGTACGTCGTCAACAAAATTGCACACATGCGGTTCTTGTTGGACATAATGCGCATTTCGATTTAGGTTTTGTACAAGCAGCAATTGCGCGTACAGGCACTAAAAATCAAAACCCATTCCACAGCTTTTCAGTATTCGATACTGTAACTTTAAGTGCTGTAATGTTTGGTCAAACAGTTCTAGCTAAATCTTGTATTCAAGCTGGTATCGAATTTGATGGTAAAGAAGCACATTCTGCTTTGTATGACACTCAAAAAACTGCAGAACTTTTCTGCTTTATTTTGAATAAGCTTGCACCGCATCTTGTAGAAACACTTTTATCAGTAGAACAATAAGTTCTTTTGATACAAAAGCACCCTAGAAATTAAATCCCTCATTTTTGTGTTTCACATTTAAATGGTCATTTAATTTCAATAATGAGGGTGCTTTTTTACATCTAAACACTCCCCAACCTACACAACTTGTATTTTTACCAACCAAATAAATGTAAATAATTATCATTTATATTGAAAAATACGCCAACTCAAATGATAACCGCTTTTATTTTCATTTTTATAACTTTCACTTCATGACTCTTACTCGTACTTATATCAGTTGTGCCATTCTTTCTATTATTAGTGCATCGCTGTATGCAAATGATCAAACTGATACTCTAGAAATTAAAAGCGAGAAATCATCTATTCAATTATCCCCACTTGTTGTCAAAGCAATTGAAGATAAAGATGTCGGAATAACTGTATATACAAAAGAAGATTTAGAAAAAACGCCGAATAATAAAAAAACAATTTCTGAACTACTGAAAGTTAATTCGAATGTTCAATTTACAAACTCAGAAAAAGCAGCAGGTAGTCAAGCTGAAATTCATGCAAGTGATATTTCAATCCATGGAGCACTTCCTTATAACAATGCCTTTCTTTTCAATGGAATGAGTATTAATAATGACATTAATCCATATGAAAGTAATTCTGGTATTAGTGACCCAACATCCCTAAAAGGTAATTCACAAGCAGTAACCCTGAATATTGACCTTCTCTGCAACTTAGAAGTATTAGACAGCAATGTCAGTGCACAGTACGGAAAATTCACTGGTGGTGTAATTAGTGCAACAACTTGCGCCCCCAAAACAGTAGTAGGAAAAATTCACGGCAATATAAACTATGACTATACCTCTTCAGATTGGTACCGATTCAACTATATTGACTCATCGGAAGAAAGTGATTTTGAGGATACAACTCAAACAAATGCACAAAAAGACTTTAATCAAAAAGGTATAAGCCTGAATACATATGGACGATTAACTGAAAGTTTAGGCTTTAATTTAGGACTAAGCCAACGTAAATCAGACATACGATCCACATCAAAACTATCAGATGCTCGCCCTTATAATGAGGATCGGACGTCTACAAATATTAATGCTGAGCTATTTTATAATCCTAGCAATGACTTGGAAATTAAATTTTCCGCACAAAATTACAGTGATGAATCTACCCGCTTCAATCAAAGTATTTTAACGAACGGTTACAATCAAAAATCAGACAACCAATCATTACAATTAAGCATTAGAAATGACTTCCCTTTATTTTCATTAACTAACAACATTAGACTTCCTTCATAAATCATTTTTCAACCAATTTAATTGTTTATCTTTCACCCAATCTAAATTGTATATGCCAGCAAGTAAATTAAACCGCAGGTTTAATCGTTTACGACGATTTCTATATACACAAGATAAAATCTTAAAACATTTCATCCTTCCAAATACATGCTCTACTTGAATTCGTCTACGACCAATCTCTTTATTTAACTTTTTTAATTCAGAATCTAGTTTTTCAGTTTTCTTTGCTTTAGATGGCATGAGGCATCCAAAACCCAATTTCTTTATCCCTAAATACCCCTTATCAACGATAAAAAAGGGCTTAAATTTTAATTTCCTCATGCTTTTTTTAAATATTTTAAAATCATGCATGCTTCCATGACTTCCACATACACTCAGTATTTCACCTGTTGTATAGTGCATAGATAGCTGAAATTTAAAGGTATGTCGCTTTTTTTTACCGCTATACCATTTCTTCTGTTTTTTTTGGACGTTGAACTAATATTTCAGTTGCATCAATCACAACAACTTCCCAATCCACTTCATCTCGATTAGGAAGTTGTTTTGGCAAGTTAAATTTTCCAGAACGGATTAAGGTATCTTCAATAACGCGTGTGATACGAATTGCACTCGTTTCAGATACACCGTAACTCATACCAAGATGGAAAAATGTTCGATATTCTCTCCAATATTCTATACATAAGAGTAAACGATCTTCCAACGGTAATTTATGTGGTCGTCCTTTACCAATATGACAAGGTAACTCCTTATTTAGCTCGGCCAACATGAGGTTAAATGTAGCCCAACTAACACCGGTAAGCCTACGAAACTTAACGTCTGATAATTTTTGAATATCTTTGAATTTCATCCAAGGATTATCCCTTGGATTAAATAATTTTGCTGATTAATTTAAGATCAAATAAATTGTACGTTTTTTGATTTATGACGGAAGTCTATTAATTATCAGAAAAAAAAGAACGAACGTCTAAGCACTGATGGAGATAACTTTACTTGGTGGAAAACAGAAAATAAAAACTGGAGTGATAAAACCTCTGTATCAGAGGGAGCAACTGGCACCATATTCAATGAACAACAAACCTTAGAATATAGTACTTCTGCAAAATTCATTCCTTTTGAATTTTTCAAAACAACGCATAACTTTCATATTGGAGCTGGATTTACTAATAATGAAGCTGCTTGGCATCGTCCAAATGATTATACCCAATACTTTCTTCCAACTGGATTTAACACAGACTGTATTAAAAATGACGGATCGATAGATATTGCTTGCGACCCCGATTATATTCCAAGTAAAAAAGCAACTGGACAATACAGCAAAACAAAAACTGTTCATGGAATGGGCTCTATTGATGTCCAACAAGACAGTTGGTTTGCATTTATAGAAGATCGCTTACAATGGGATAAAAGATTTGAAGCTGTTCTTGGTCTACGCTACGATTACGACAGTTTAAGTAAAAATAAAAATATTGCACCTAGAACAGCTTTTCACTACAAGCCTTTCGGTGATCAAAGTTTAAAATTTAGCACAGGCTGGAATCGTTATTATGATCGTTATTTGGTGGTGTTTCCAAAAGTATGCTGAAAAAAAACAGGTTGGCTTTTGATAAAATAGTGAGATGCAAATAACACTAGAAATCAAATGTCCAACCTGTCGAAGTGACAGTATAAAGAAAAATGGCTTCAAACTAAATGGTAAGCAAAACTATCAATGTAAAAACTGCAAGCGTCAGTTTATTGGGGATCATGCTCTTAGTTACCGAGGTTGTCATTCTGGTATAACAAATAAAATACTCCACCTGATGGTTAGAGGGGGTGGTATAAGAGATATTGCAGAAACCGAGCGTGTCAGCATAGGTAAGGTTTTACGAACATTAAGTAAATCCACTTATAAAATTCGCCCTAAGCAAAATTATTATGAATCTATTGAGGTTGATGAGTTTTGGACTTTTGTAGGAAATAAAAAGAATAAACAATGGCTTATTTACGCATACCATAGAGAAACAGGTGAAATTGTTGCTTATGTTTGGGGTAAACGAGATCTGGCGACAGTCCAACGATTGAAGGCAAAGTTAAAGCAATTAGGTGTTCACTACACCCGAATTTCAAGTGATCACTGGGATAGTTTTGTGACTGCCTTTAAAAACTGTAAGCAAAGTATTGGTAAGTTTTTTACTGTAGGTATTGAAGGAAATAATTGTAAAATAAGGCATCGAATTAGACGTAGTTTTAGGAAAAGTTGTAATTTTTCGAAAAAGCTTGAAAACCATTTTAAAGCCTTCGACTTAACCTTCTTTTATATCAATAATGGCTTCATTTAATTTCAGCATACTTTTGGAAACACCACCCGTTATTTATATAATTTCGACTTACAAGATGGAATTTTAAATTTTCAAAATCAATATACTCGAACAGACTTAAATAGCGATTGGACACCCAAAGTATCGCCAAACAAAAACAATATTAAAAGAAGTGATTTAGATTTACCTTATGCAGATGAATGGATGCTCGCACTGAGCAGTGAATTCAAAAACATTCGCACGCAAATCAAATATGTTAACCGTGAATATAAAGATCAATATCATTTAATTTATCCAGATCCAAATAATATTTGGACTCGTGAATATAGCAATAATAAAAGCTATAGCTCGGAAAACATAACTTTAGATGTCGGTAATATTTTACCATTTGACATTCTAAATACTAAGCATCGCATGAGTTTAGCTGTGAGCTATTCAGATACTAAGCGCGACTATAATAATGCCAATGATTCTGAAACTAAAGAATATAGCCACGTTTTATATAATGGAAAACTCATCACTCCGAATAACCTACCTGCCAGTGATTTTAATGTCCCTTTAACTGCTCGTATAAGTTGGGACTTTACACCAAATTTTTTAGCTGGATTAAATATTAGTAATTTCTTGGTTTACAAACCAACCTTCCAAGGATTAACTAAATCTAGCAGCATAGCTAAACCATACACTCATATAAACAATCTACCCGTAATTTATAGTTATAACGACACAAGTATTCCTAGTGTCGTTCGTTGGGATATGCGAGCAAGCTATACTCACCAAATATCTCAAAATATTCATGCTATCTGGGGACTAACTATTAA
Organism: Acinetobacter portensis; assembly: GCF_023158935.1. Lineage (GTDB taxonomy): Bacteria > Pseudomonadota > Gammaproteobacteria > Pseudomonadales > Moraxellaceae > Acinetobacter > Acinetobacter faecalis. The sequence continues at coordinate 843,430 of NZ_CP096120.1, read as the reverse complement.
TAATGTCACGAATCGACACAATAAATACTTAGATACCGACTACTATTTAAAATCTGAAATAGGTCGCCAATTTATTGCCGATATTACTTTTAAATTTTAAGTTCTACAGAAGAGTCCTACCGGACTCTTTTTTATCTAAATAACGTCAAATATCACCAAGGTATAAAAGGCTGCACTCTTTAGTTAGTTTTTAAATTAGTAAAATTAATCAATATAGCTTAACTCACACCCACCTTTACTCATCACAATCTACTTCGCTACAGTCTTAATAAATATATAAATTCATTTATGTTTAATATATTTACCAAAAAATAAACAATCAGTTCATTTATACAAAAATAACTAAGTTTGCAGTTTGACAGCTTTATAAAAACCCAATAACATACGCATCACCTCAAAACGTCCCTATCGTCTAGAGGCCTAGGACATCGCCCTTTCACGGCGGTAACCGGGGTTCGAATCCCCGTAGGGACGCCATTTATCGCACCATGCGATCACTCGTTAAACAAAATCATTATAATTTAATTGCAGATTTGTAGTTTTTCACTACAATGGTCGGCTTCATTTATTATTTATTTTTAACAATCCTATGCACTCATCTCCGAATGATGCTTCGCATCAGGGCAATTCTGCGCCTTTAAAACGCGCTATGAGTACTCGACATCTAGTTATGATTTCGCTTGGTGGCGCAATCGGAACTGGCCTATTTTTAGGATCGGGTGAAGTCATTGCACAAACGGGGCCAGTAGGTGCCATAATCTCTTACTTCTTAGGTGGTGTTATCGCATACATGGTAATGCTATGCCTAGGAGAACTTGCTGTACACATGCCTGAATCTGGCTCATTTGGCGCTTATGCCAAACGCTATATTGGTCCAGGAACTGGTTATACCATTACATGGTTATATTGGCTTACATGGTCAGTTACGCTTGGAACAGAATTTACTGCAGCCGCACTTTTAATGCAGGAATGGTTCCCAGACAGCTCTATGTGGATGTGGACGCTCATCTTTGGTGCTTTCGTGTTTACCTTAAACATGATTTCAACCAAATGGTTTGCTGAATCTGAATTTTGGCTTGCATTAATTAAAGTTATTACCGTTGTTGCTTTTATTCTTTTAGGTTTACTTGCAATATTTGGTGTACTTGGTTATCGCGGCTTCGAATCTGCACCACTTTTCACTAATTTAACTGCTCAAGGTTGGTTCCCAGAGGGTTTATTCCCTATTTTTGCAACCATGTTAATTGTTAACTTTGCCTTCTCAGGCACAGAGTTAATTGGTGTTGCTGCGGGTGAAACTAAAGATCCAGCTAAAAATGTTCCCAAAGCAATTAATACTGCAATTTTCCGCTTATTAATTTTCTTTGTAGGTACCATTATCGTTGTGACTTCACTTCTACCACATCAAGAAGCAGGTCTAAATGCTGAAGGTGTAAGTAGCAGTCCATTCGTAACGGTATTTCAGCACATTGGTATTCCTTATGCTGAAGATATTATTCGTTTTGTAATTATCACGGCATTATTATCTGCGGCAAACTCTGGTTTATTTGCTGCATCTCGTATGATGTGGTCACTTTCATATACGAAACAATTACCTGCTGTATTCTCTAAATTGAACAAACGCGGTATTCCGTACGTTGCAGTTTCTGTAACAATGATTGGTGGTTTACCAGGTTTACTTTCTGAGCAATTTGCACCAGAAACAATTTTCAGTAACTTACTTGGTATTGCTGCATTTACCATGGTTGTTGTTTGGATGAGTATTTGCTTAAGCCAATTCAATTTCCGACGCCAATGGTATAAAGCAGGACGTACAAAAGAAGAGTTAGGCTTTGCTGCTCCACTTTTCCCTATTGTGCCAATTCTAGGTTTCTTATTCTGTTTTATTACCTGTGTAAGTATGGTTTTCGACCCATCATTACGCATTAGCTTCTTTGGCTGTTTAGCATTTATTGGTATTTGTTATGCAAGCTATTACGGGCTGTATCACAATAAATCTGAATAAACTCTAAAAAGAGTAACTTCGGTTACTCTTTTTTTTGCATCATTATTTTTAAAATTTTATTTTGGTAGTTTTCAACTTATTTAAAGATAATTTTTCATTATTGATGCAATTCACAGCACTTTTTCAATATTTCTATAAATTATGTTGATAAATTATCCATTCAAATCAATATCATTATTTTTTTGCTGAAAAGCGTTTGACACCCCCATCATTTCGACCTAATATACGCCCACCTCTGAAACGTCCCTATCGTCTAGAGGCCTAGGACATCGCCCTTTCACGGCGGTAACCGGGGTTCGAATCCCCGTAGGGACGCCAATTTCAGAAGTAATGTTTGTATTTAGTCCCTATCGTCTAGAGGCCTAGGACATCGCCCTTTCACGGCGGTAACCGGGGTTCGAATCCCCGTAGGGACGCCACAAACTTTCACTTGAAAGAGAATGGTTTTACAAATAATTACTTCATACTGTCCCTATCGTCTAGAGGCCTAGGACATCGCCCTTTCACGGCGGTAACCGGGGTTCGAATCCCCGTAGGGACGCCATATTCGAGATGCTAAATTTATTTAATATTCTCACAAAAAAGCCCAAGCATTTCGACTTGGGCTTTTTTTTATCTTAAATTTAATGATTATCTAATACTGACTTGCAGCAATTAATTCTCGTGTATATTCATTTTGTGGATGTTCGAATAATTGTTCTGTTTCTTGTATTTCTACAACTCGCCCATGATGTAAAACCAATACTTTTTGGCACAATGCTTTCACCACTTGTAAATCATGGCTAATAAACAAATAACTCATGCCATCTTCTTGCTGTAAACGTCGCAATAAATTCACAATAGATCGTTGTGTTGTTCTATCTAAAGCAGACGTAGGTTCATCTAAAATTAATAATTTAGGCTTTAAAACCAAAGCACGTGCCAATGCAATACGTTGACGTTGCCCACCTGAAAGCTCATGCGGATATCGGTTTTTAAAAGTAATTGGCAAATCTACTTTTTCCAAAGCTTCCTCTACTAAGCTTATGATTTTAGCTTGAGATATTTTTTGAATATACAAACCTTCAGCAATTGTTTGCTCTACAGTTAAGCGCGGATTCAAACTACTAAAAGGATCTTGGAATACAATTTGAAAATCATGACGTAATGGTCGAAGTATTTTTTCTGATAGCTGATTTAAATCTTTCCCAAGTAATTCAATTTTACCGTCACATTGTATTAAACGCGCAATTGCTAAAGCCAAAGAGCTTTTACCCGAGCCACTTTCTCCTACTATACCTATCGAATGTCCTTGCTCAAGCCGTAATTGAAGTGGTTCAACTGCAATTACATAATCTTTAACTCTATTGAACAACCCCTTCTTAATAGGAAAACGTACCACAACATCTTCTAGTTTTAATAATGTGTCGGATTCATTTAACTTAAGTGCTTTACCAAAATTATGATTCAGCAAATTTTTCGTATAATCCGTTTGTGGATTTTTAAAAATATTTGCTACCGTGTTTTGTTCTTCAACTTTCCCTTTATTCATCACAATCACTTGGTCTGAATATTGGCGCACCAAATTCAAATCATGGCTAATTAAAATCATCGCCATATTGCGGGTTTTCTGCAAAGACTTTAACAGTTTTAAAATTTGAGCTTGTAACGTAACATCTAAAGCCGTAGTTGGCTCATCTGCAATTAAAATATCTGGTTCTAAGGCAAGTGCCATTGCAATCATCACACGCTGTCTCTGACCGCCTGAGAGCTCGTATGGATAGCGTTTTAACTTATCTTCTGGCTTAGGTATACCTACATCATTTAACAGTGCTATAACGCGCTCACGTGTTTGTTGTTTCGAATAGCCTGCCAACCACAAAGTTTCACCAACAATCTTTTCAACACAATGCAATGGATTCAATGCTGTCATTGGTTCTTGAAAAATCATGGCAATTTTATGTCCACGAATTTGTCGTTTTTCTACCTCAGAAAGACTTAGTAATTCTTGTTCGTTTAAAAAAACTTGTCCATCTGTTTTTAAGTTTTGAGGCAACAAACCCAATATCGCCAAACTGCTAATAGATTTGCCTGAACCACTTTCACCTACAATGGCAACAGTTTCACCTTCATGTAATTTAAAGCTTAAATCTTCAACTAAATATTGTTCATCATGTTTAATTTTTAAATGTTCAACACTTAATAAAACTGGAAGATTATTGACGTCTTGGATCAAATGCATCACGCGTCGCCTCCCCAATATAAATAAGTAAAGATAGAACAATCGCTAAAGTAAAAAAGCCTGAAAGTGCAAGCCAAGGCGCATTTAAATTATTCTTTGCTTGTAATAACAATTCACCTAAAGATGCTGTACCGGGTGGCAATCCATAACCTAAAAAGTCTAACGCAGTTAATGCTGTAATATTCGCTGTCAGCATTAGTGGAAGTTGCGACAAACTTGAACTCATTGCATTCGGTAAAATATGACGAAATATAATGGTTCTGTCATTCACACCTAAGCTTCTTGCAGCCCGAACATAGTCAAAATTTCTCGCTCTTAGAAATTCTGCGCGAACTAATCCAACCAATGTAGGCCAACCAAAAATAAGCATAATGAGAAATAGCCAATAGATACTTGGACTAAACATACTGACCAGAATCATCACCATAAAAAGCATAGGCAAACCGCCCCACACTTCTAATATGCGCTGACCAAGTAAATCAATCCAACCACCATAATAGCCCTGAATTGCACCTACTATAATTCCAAAAAAAGCCGAAGCAAACGTTAAAGCAAAGCCAAATAAAAGTGACAAGCGAAGACCATATAAAATGCGTGCAAGTACATCTCGTCCTTGGTCATCTGTTCCTAGCCAATTTTGAGATGTTGGTGCAGATGGTACAGGTACGGCTAAATCTAAATTTGGAGATTGGTATGAAAACTCAATAAAAGGCCAAATTGCCCAACCTTTTTCTTCAATTAGCTGAATTACTGCGGGGTCTTTGTATTCTGCTTCTGTTTCAAATACGCCACCAAATGTCGTTTCAGGATATTCTTTTAAGACAGGAACATAATAAGACTGATCGTATTTCACTAACAACGGCTTATCATTAGCAATAAATTCTGCACACAATGAGCAAATAAAAATTGCTAGAAAAATAATTAAACACGAAAAACCCAATTTATTGGCTTTAAATTTATCAATTCGAGCTCGCATAAGTGGTGACATTATTTTGCACCTCTCGAATCGAAATTAATTCTAGGATCAATTATTTGATAAAGCACATCACTGAGTAAGCGAAGTAATAATCCTAACAAGGTAAATAAAAATAATGTACCAAAAATAACAGGATAATCTCGCTGAACAATCGCTTCAAAACCTAACAATCCCAAACCATCTAAATTGAAAATAATTTCAATAAATAGATTTCCTACAAAGAAAATACCAATCAGCGCTTCGGGTAAGCCTGCTATAACAATGAGCATCGCATTACGAAATACATGTCCATATAAAACACGAGTTTCTGTTAAACCCTTTGCACGCGCAGCCAGTACATATTGCTTACTGAGTTCTTCCATAAAGGAATATTTCGTTAAATATGTAAGTCCTGCAAATCCACCAATCACCATGGCAAGCAAAGGCAAAGTCATGTGCCAAAAGTAGTCTTTAATTTGTCCCCAAAAGCTTAAACTTTGGAAATTTTCAGACACTAAGCCTTGTAGCGGAAACCATTGCAAATAACTTCCACCTGCAAAAAATACAATGAGCAAAAGTGCAAAAACAAAGGCCGGAATTGCATAACCAATTGCCAATAACATTGAACTTGCTTTATCGAAAGCTAAACCATGCTTTTTTGCTTTTTTTATGCCTAAAGGAATTGAAATTAAATATATTAATAACGTACTCCAAAGCCCTAAAGACAATGAAACAGGCAATTTTTCCCAAAGCAATTGTGTTACGGGTTTATCCTTAAAAAAACTGGTGCCAAAATCGAACTGAGCATAACTTTTTAACATTAACCAAAAGCGTTCATGTGCAGGTTTATCGAAGCCATATTGCGCTTCAATTTTTTTCACCATTTCATCACTTAAACCTTTTGCACCCTGATATTGACTCGATTGATCTACCGTTTCGCCTACAGAAGCAGATTGTCCAACACCTTGAAAAGCCTCTGCCTTTTGAATTGCTTGTTCTACAGGACCACCTGGTGCAATTTGTACGACCACGAAATTAATCAGCAAAATAAAAAATAATGTCGGAATAATCAGCAATAATCGTTTAAAAATATAGGCGCCCATGTTCAATCCCCAAATGATGACATGCTATTGCTTACGCAAATATTGCGTCACTTTATTGGCTTTTACAGGATTACTCCACCAATAATCGACGCCTACTGAAAGCTTTGGTTTTACTTTAGGTTGCTCATACATATTCCAATATGCCAACCAATTTTCACCTTTGCCATAGGTTAAAATTTGATAATAACCCGAACGCAATAAACGATCTAAAACTTTGGTTCTAATCACAAGTTGCTCTCGATTTGGCGCATTAATCACGAGCTTAATTGCCTCATCAATGGCAGGATTTTTAATTCCTGCATAATTATAATTCCCTGCTTGATCTGCCGCAGCACTTCCCCAAAATTGGGCTTGTTCATTACCCGGATTTAATGATTGTGGCAAGGCATTTGTAGTCATTTCAAAGTCTGCACGACGCATACGCTCAATATATTGAGGCACATCAATTTGACGTACATTCACCTGTATTCCTAAGCGTTTTAAATTGCGTACAAACGGCATCAGCGTACGTTGCAAACTTTCTTGAAAAATTAAAAACTCAAACTCGATGGGTTGACCATCTAAACCCAATAATTTTCCATTTTTATATTGATAACCTGCTTTTAATAAAAGCTGTCTTGCAATCAATAAATTTTCCCGATTAAAACCGCTTGCATCAGAGACAGGGGATTTCCAAGAACTTAAAACACCCTGCTTTTGTATAGGATGTAATTTGGATAATAGCGGCTTTAAGATTTGCAGTTCGGCTGCACTTGGCACACCTTTGGCTTCTAATTCACTATTTGAAAAATAACTTTTTAAACGTTGATATTGATTATAAAACAGAGCTTTATTTTGCCATTCAAAGTCATAGGCATAACTTAAAGCCTGACGAAAATGAATATCATTAAATGGTTTTTTACGCGTGTTGAATACAAAACTTTGTGTGGTTGCTGGGTTTTGATGTTTAAATTTTTGTTGTATCACCAAACCTGAATTTACTGCAGGAAATTTATAACCCGTTACCCATTTACGCGCCATATATTCTTCATGATAGGTATATTGCCCAGACTTAAATCCTTCAAATGCCACATCTAAATTGCGGTAGTACACATATTTTATACGGTCAAAATTGTATTTTCCTTTATTTAAAGGAATATCTTTTGCCCAATAATTTGGATTGCGCTTATACGTAATACTTCGTCCTGCATCTATACGTTCAATGGTATAAGGGCCAGAACCTAAAATGGGCTGCATCGTAACTTTAGTAAAATCACGTTTTTCCCAATCTTTTTTAGAATAAATAGGCAAGGTTGCCAAAATTAATGGCATTTCTGAATTACTGTCAGATTTAAAAGTCATTTTCACTTGATGCTTAGACAAAACTTCCGTCTTTTCCAAATCTGCAATATACATTTGCAAACCAGGATTTGACTTGGTTTGGTAAGTATCCAATGTGAATTTTACATCTTCAGCAGTTAAAGCACTGCCATCACTAAAACGTGCTTTTTTATTTAAATGATAAATTACAAACTTGGTTTTGACAGGATCGAATGTGACTTTTTCCGCAATTAAGGGATACATCACCCCCGGTTCATCGAGTGAATTTTTCATCAGTGAATCGAAAATATAATCTATACCTTCAACAGCACTTCCCTTGCCATTCATTGCATTTAAATTATCAAATGTATCTTTACCTGAAAGACTAATATATCCACCTTTTGGCGCATGCGGATTTGCATAAGGCATGGCAGATAAATTTGCATATTTAGGCGTATTATGAATGGCAATATAAGAAGTGGTCTGCAATGCAGACCACCCATATTGTGTTGAAAGTAAAAGACTTGCGGCAAAACAAAATAGTTTTGCCAATCGATCCATCATCAAAAAGTCATTCCTTTTTCAGTCTCATCTTTACAAATTTGGCACCTTAATCACCTGACCAATACGAAGCGCAGCACTTGGTTGCATATCATTCATATCTGCAAGTGTTTTAGTGTCTGTATCATAACGCTTAGCCAAACCAATTAAGGTATCACCTCGCTTCACTTTATACGACACAACCAATTTTGGCACGTTAATCGACTGACCAACTTGTAAACCTGAACGTGGTGTTAAATCATTCATTGCAGCAAGTTCGGCAACACTTATGTCAAAACGGCTCGCAATTACATTTAGTGACTCACCCGATTTTACGCTATATTTCTCGGTATTTTTACTCGATTTAACTGTACTTTTTCTAGAAGTTTCAGCATCTTGCTTTTTCGTTGCTGTATTTGAAGATGAACCAGACTCTTGAAGTTTTAAGCGCTGACCTACACGTAAGCTCGCATTAGACGAAATATCATTAAATTCTGCCAATTGGCGAGTTTGTAAATCGTATTTACGCGCAATACTACTTAAAGTTTCACCCGATTTTACTACGTGAGTATCTAGTGTTTTATCTGCAACAGCTTCACTTCTAGAAGTCGATTTTGGCTCATCACCTGTTAGCTTAAGCTTTTGACCTACACGTAAATTTGTATTACGACTCATGCCATTAATATTGGCAATGTAGTCCATACCCAAGTTGTACTTATTCGAGATTGCAGATAAAGAATCGCCAGATTGAACTGTATAAGTATCTGGAACATTCAAACCCTCAGGCACTTTTAGAGTTTGCCCTACTTGCAAACCACGGCTAACTGCAATGTTATTTAAAATTGCTAATTCAGAAAGGCTAATTTTAGATTGCGATGCAATGCTATATAGCGTATCGCCACGTTGAACAGTGTAATTCTCAACTTTATAACTTGGTGAAGAAGACGCTTTATCTTCTTTAGCATCTGCTTTTACATTTAGTGCAGAAACTTCATTTACAGGCACATTAATTTTTTGCCCTACCATTAAGCTACTACCCGCATTTAAACCAGGAGTTAAATCTGCCAACTCCTGATTAGACAATGCATAACGGTCTGCAATGAGTTTTAAAAATTCACCACGTTTAACAACATAGGGTTTTGTTTGAACTTTTGCTGTTTTATTTGATGTCGATGTATCTCGCTTATTACTTGAATTATCTTTAAGTGATAGCTTCTGACCCACACGCAAATTACTTGTAGTCGATAAATCATTAAAGTCAGCAAGTTGCTTCACAGATAAGCCAAACTCAGCAGCAACTGTGGTTAAAGAATCATTCGGTTGAACTGTGTAAGTTTCTGGTTGAGTTTTCGGTTTAGCCGCTACAATAGGTTTTGCATCATATAAATAGATGGTTGTTCCTGCATATAACGTTGCATTTGGATCAATTTGGTTCCATTTCGCAACATCACGCCAGTTCACACCATTTTTTAAAGCAATTGTTGCTAAGGTATCACCCGAAACAACATTGTAAGTACTGCGTTTACCTTTTGGTGCAACAACAACTACATCAGATTCTGTCTTAATAAAGTTTTTACCTTCATTACGCTTTGCTTCGTCAGAATCTGGCTTTGTATTATCTGCAACAGCTTTAGGATAAGCGAAACCTTTGGTTAATTCTTTACCTTCTTGTTCAGCAACCGACAAACTTGTTTGAATTGCCGTTAACTTAATTTTGCCATCATAAGGATCGACAATTTCAGTACCTTGTGGTGCAAGACGCTTAAGCTCTGCAATGACTTGGTCTTGCTCTGCTTGTGATGCGACAGGCTGAAGAATATCTTCTACATTTTTCGATGCATCTTCAGCTTTTAATGCAGCAGCAATTTTTTCACGTTCAGCAGCCGAAATTGGTGGCTCTGCACTTACCTGCTTCACATTTACCGCAGGTGTTACAGCAACAGGAATACGTGGCGCACTTGGAATATCTGCATTATTTGCAAATGATGCCAAAGCATTTGAGCCTCTAGGTGTAACAGCTAAATGTGTAGGTTTTTTACTACTTGCAGTTAAGACGGGAGTCGTTGCTACAGGTGTTGTTACAGTTTTTGGCGCTACGGTAGTTTTAGCAGCAGAAGTTGTTTTAGTCGTTGTTGAAGTTTTAGTATTTGACGCTGCCAACAAGGTATCAGACGATGCGCTCACACCACCCAATTTTTTCAATTTTGCATCAATAGATGGGCTCACATCGGCAGGAATTAACACACGCATTGGACTTGCGCTATCAATTTTTTCACCACGATGTGCAGGATTTAATGCATACAACTCCGCACGGCTTAAACCTGTTAACGATGCAATATCACTTAAATTTGCAGTACCAACAGTAATTTCTCTAAAGTGAGGACGGTTTGCAATTGGCGGTAAATGCACGCCATATTTACTCGGATTTTTAATAATTTGTGCAACAGCCATAAAGCGTGGCACATAGTACATTGTTTCTTGCGGTAATTTTAATGACCAATAATCTGTTGGTAATCCTGCTGCTTTATTACGGTTAATTGCCTGCTGAATACGACCAGGACCTGCATTATATGCAGCCAATGCCAATTCCCAAGAACCAAATTGATTATAAAGCGCACCTAAAAACTCATAAGCAGCACGTGTTGATTCAACTACATCACGGCGACCATCATACAAACTTGTTTGCTTTAATCCGTAAATACGACCTGTACTTGGAATAAACTGCCATAAACCTGCTGCGGCTGCACTACTTGTTGCAGCTGGGTCATACGAGCTTTCGATAATAGGTAATAATGCTAATTCCGTAGGCATTCCACGGCGTTCAGCTTCTTTTACTGTATGATATAAATAACGTGAAGCACGCGCACTTAAACGGTTGATATACGGTTGACGCGACATAAACCAACTACGCTGTGCATCAATTCGTGGATTCCATTGATCTGTATCCATTTTAAAACCAACGCTCATGCGCTTCCACACATCACCGTGTTTTAAAATGAGTAAACGATCCCCTTCTACTGCACGCATATCTGTAGCAGATAATAAGTCTTCTAAAGAATCTAAACTATTTGCATCTAAATAACCGCCACCAAGTTGTTTTGACTTAGACGAACCAGTTGTACTTTGAGTTGAAGCACACCCCGTCATTAGTCCTAAAGCAACAAGTGCAGCCCCTACTGCTGTAATTTTAAATATTGATGGTACTGTCGGTTGCCACATTTGCGTGGTTGGTTTATACATAAGGAATCCAAACATCGTATAAATTATTTTTAATATAGACATTGTAGTGAAGCATCTCTGCGACACAAGGCTATAATTTAATGCTATTTATGCATAAATGTTACAAGAAATTAAAAAATTAAGATTTAAAAGACTTAATCGGTCAATTTGCGATATACAATAGCACTGTTTTTGTTTCACTCAAATTTTGGAAATGACTTATGTCTCAATCAATCACACTTTACGTAGATGGCGCGTGTCGTGGCAATCCTGGCTTAGGTGGTTGGGGAGCATATATTATTGAAGGCAATGAAGAGCGTAAAATTTGTGGTGGCGAAGAACATACAACAAACAACCGCATGGAACTTACTGCGGCAATTGAAGGTATTAAAGCTTGCCCAAGCAGTGCCAAATTAATTATTTGGACAGATTCTAACTATGTAAAACAAGGTATTACAGAGTGGATTCATGGTTGGAAAAAGAAAAACTGGAAAGATGTTAAAAACCCAGATTTATGGAAAGAACTTGATGCAACATGCCAAGGGCGTGAAATTGAGTGGAATTGGATTAAAGGTCACGCAGGTCATGCAGGAAATGAAATGGCAGATCAACTTGCAAACCAAGGCGCAGATGAAACTGAAAAGAAGCTGAATAATCCTATGCAAGATAAAAAAAAAGCTGAAAATGACTGGCTTCTAGATGATCCCTTTGGGTTCGATTTAGCCGAAGATGATTCAGAAGAGACTGAAGAAATAATTGAAGATGCTCCGCTTGAGCTTGAAGCTGAAATAGCCGATGAAGCTGAAGAATCAATTGTAGAAAATAAACCGAATACACAAAGCCATCCACATATTGTGATTACACCTGCAACAATAGAAGCACATGGCCCTCGCCAACTTATTCTAGATACAGAAACCACAGGTTTTTACTTCCAAGATACAGACCGTATTATTGAAGTTGGTGCAATTGAAATGATTAACCGTAAACTTACGGGCAGTTCAATTCACATTTATATTAATCCTGAAAAAGAAGTTGGCGAATCTGAAAATATTCACGGTATTTCAGATGAGTTTTTAAAAGATAAACCCAAATATGCAGAAATTGCAGATGTTTTATTTGATTACCTAAAGGGTGCAGAAATTATTGCCCATAACGCAACGTTCGATATGAACTTCTTAAATATGGAGTTTGAGCGTGTTGGTCTAGGTAAGCTTTCTGCCGTGTGCGAAGTTACCGATACTTTAGCCATGGCGAAAAATAAGCATCCTGGGCAGAAAAATTCGCTTGATGCTTTAGTTCGTCGGTATGAGATTCCTGCACGTGATCGTACCTTCCACGGTGCATTACTCGATGCTGAAATTCTGTCTGATGTTTATTTAGCAATGACAGGTGGGCAAGTATCTTTTGATATTGATGCCCTCTCTAACACTGAAGTTTTAGAAGGCGAATCGACACGTCGTGATGTTGATATTCAATTGGCTGCGATATTACCTTCAGAAGAAGAATTATCCGCACATGAGAATTGGGTCAAAGAATTTGAAGAAAAACATGGCGAGCCTTGCCTTTTTGCCAAATAATATTTGACTAGACTTCTGTTTTTTATATTTAAACTGTGAATAGTTAAGTTATAGTAAGTAATAAAGATTTTGCTCATTTTGAGCATCCGAAATACAGCTATAACTTAGGATAGGTGCAGATAGATGTCTTACCAAACCTCAATACACTTTGATCCAACTGCATTACTTATAATTAAAAATGAGGTTGATAACTCAATTTCACAAGTTGAAACTGCAGTGAGTACCTTAGCAGAAGATCAAGCTTTACCTTTTGGGATTGATGATTCTTTATTGCAGTTAGAACAATGCGCTCAAGTATTGAATTTAATTGGAATGAGTAATCTTGCAAAAACAGCAGAATATTCTGCTCAGTTAATGCGAAAAATCATGGGGAACCCAAGCGAAATCAATACACAAGATATTATTGCCTTAAGTGAAGGCACAAATATGTTGAAACGCTACATTGAATTTATTTGCTTACGTGAAGTTGAAGTTCCAGAATTTTTACTTGATACATTAAATCGTTTAGAAATTGCTTTGGGCAAACCTATCACTCAAGAAGGTTACCAAATTAATGGTTTACTTGGTGATATCATCCCAAATTTTGATTTACCTCAAGCGCCTTCTTTAGAGAAATCTCAATATATTCATCGTTTATATAAACTTGCTTTAAGCAAACTTCTCAAGCAAGAAGAAACCCCTTTAGATTTACAAGCATTTAAAATTATTGGGGCTTATTTGGCAGGTCTTTCACAAGATAATCCAAGTAAACAATATTGGAATTTGGTTTACTACGTTTTTGAAAATATTGAACAACTTATTATTAATGAACCGCGTTTGCGTACATTCATTGAAATTGAAAGTAATATTCGTCAATATTTTGAAAATCCAGAATGCTTCAAAGCAAACTTAAATAATTTATCGAATATTTTAAGTTTAGCAATTCGCCAAGAAGACAACACTTCTCAACATATTCGTGAGCAACTTAATATTGGCGATACGCTATTAACAGACTTACAGCTTCAAGTATTTAGCCGCCATTTGTATGGCCCAGATCACGATACTATTCATACAATCAGTGAATTATTATCTACTGAAATGGCACAATTGCGTGTTGATATTGAATACAACTACCAAACAATGAGTCCTGAAAAAACGCAAGAGTTACAAGCGAAAATTAAGGATATTGCCAATATATTCCATGTGTTGAATCTAACAGAAGCGCACACGTCTTTAATTGCACAAGCGCAAGAACTCAATAATGTTGACGTATTAAAAGATGAGAACTTCGCTCAAAAACTCATGAATGAACTACTTGCAGCGATGAATGCAATTGGTATTTTAGAGCGTCATCATACGTCTAATCGTTTACAGCTTCGTGTGAATAACCGTAATATTGCGCTTGATCGTTTAGATGATGCACATGCAACTTTATTAAATGAAGCGAAGTTAACGATTGATTTAATTACCTTCACGCTAGAACAACATCTAAAAGATCAAGAATTAGAACCTCTTGCAAATATTCCAGCAAAATTAGAAGAAGTTGCTGGCGCTTTATTATTCTTGAACGTTGTTACTGGTCAAAATGCTTTAAAAAATTCTGCGGATTTTGTTGCAAAACAAATTAAAGCTGAAAAACCACTTTCTACAGCTCAAGTGCATGGTGTTTTCGATACATTAGCAAGTGCAGACATGCTGATTGAAAATTTAAAGAACAAACAACCTGTATTACAGTCAATGTTTGATGTAGCATTAGTAAGTAGCGAAAAACTTAAATCTGTAGCCTAATGACTGAATTATCACTTGCTTATATTTTCCATCAACAACAACTTCTTGTAGATGAAAACTTTCAACTACCCAAGGTAGAAAAGCTAGCAAGTGATTTAAGTTTTAACACGGGTGATCAAGTGGTTGCCCGTGATCTTCAAAACAGTGAAGCTATTCCAGATGGCTTACAACTCGTCCCTATTCGCCAATTACTTCAATATTGGAATACTCAACAATTTGAGCAAGCCAGTCGAGCAATTCAGCTCTTAGAGTGGCGTCGCAATCATAAATTTTGCAGTCATTGTGGTGGAAAAACAGAATCTCATCCAACTGAATTCGCCATGATTTGTCCTGCTTGTCACTATCATCAATATCCTCGTGTTCAGCCCTGTGTAATTACAGTTATTACACGTGGAAATGATGAAATATTACTTGCTAAGAATGCAAAAAACACCCGAAATATGTACGGCTTAATTGCAGGATTTGTTGAAGTTGGTGAAACGCTTGAAGAAGCTGTACGTCGTGAAACTGAAGAAGAAGTTGGCTTAAAAGTTAAAAACATTCAATATTTAGCAAGCCAACCATGGCCTTTTCCAAGTAATTTGATGATTGCATTTAAAGCAGAATATGCAGATGGCGATCTAAAATTACAAGAAGAAGAAATTAGTGATGCTCAATTTTTCAAATTTGATGCACTGCCTGAAATTCCATTTAAAGGCAGTATTGCACATGCAATGATTATGCATGTGACTGAAGGTTCAAAAGTTGCTGATGATACTAAATCGTGGCTTTAAGCAGGCTAACATTAAGGCTAAAATTGCTTAAACAACTTGATCTAATACTTTCATAATTTCAGATTTAGTACGGTAAAAGCGACTAAAAATACTAGAAACAGAACCCATTAAAGTGACATGACCTGTTTTAGGAATAATCACCATTTCACTATGATTACCCAGTTCTTTTAGTTTTTGGTCAAAGTCTATCGCGTTATTTAAATGCACAATTTTGTCATTTTCAGCAATAAATAAATAATGCTGAATCTCGTTGGGTTCCACAAAATAGTATGGCATTACATTTTGATAAGGCTCTTCCTGATTAAATGCATCTGCACATAAAGGATCACCTTTGTAATCGAAATGATATGGCCCTGCCAATCCAACCAACGCCTTAATATTCATTTTGCAACGAATATCATAAGTTTGTGGATGATAAACAGCAGACATGACATTAAATGCCCCTGCCGAATGCCCCATCAGCACAACATTTTCTGTTGAAATATTGATCTTATTTTGATGTAAATCTAAATAGTTTAAAGCGAGACTTAAATCATCAATATACTTAGGGAAAATATGTTGTGGCGCTAAATTATAGTTAATAATGACAACATCAAAACCTTCTTTAGCAAATGCCTCACCCACAAAGCGATAATCTTTTTTATCACCATGTGACCAAGCACCACCATGAACAAACACCATAAGTGGTCTGTTTGCTCTTGGTGATGCTGTTCGATATAAATCAAAACGATGACGCGCTGCTAAACCATAAGCAATATTTTCAAGAATCGAATAACCTTTTTTAGGCGTTAAACGATTTAGCGCATAACTACCAAAATCATAAATTCGAAATTCTTCGTAAATATATTTTAGGTTTTGCGTCTTTAAACTTAACTTTTTAAGCAAAGGTTTAGCATTATTGAGCATTTACAGGCTCTGCATTTGGATCAATTGCAACAGGAGTTTGTACCGCAGGCTGAATCATAGGATTCACGTTATTTGTATTTGCAGTATCTGTGTTATCAATAAGCGTAATGATTTTAGTCACATTACCTACTTGTTGTAGCACTTGGTTTAAATCTGTCGATTCTGCTGTATTCAAACGTCCCATTACGTAAAGAACACCATCTTCTGTATGAATGCGTAGTTTGCTATCAGAAACCACAGGGGCTTTCATAATCAGCCCACGTGTGTTTGCTGTTACAGTTGTATCTTGCATAATGGTTGAATAACCAATTTGATTTCCTACAGTGATGTAGTTATGTACGGTTTTCACATCGCTCATTGCACGAACATTATCTTCTGCAAGTTGTTTTAAGTTCTGATCAGGCACTTGACCTGTCAATAAAACATTACTGTGGAAACTTTCAATATTCACACGAGATTGTTTAAATCTAGAATCGAGCTTATATAAATTAATTTTTGCTGTGCGCTCAATTGAATTATCAATAAAAACTTGCCCTAGTGATCTTGCACCACTTTCAGTACCTACAGGCGCAGTACCTGTACCACCAGAAATAAAACTTGCACAGCCCGATAAGCTTGCGACACATAGCATGGTAATTGCAATACGGTTCAACACTCGGCAAGACTCCTTATTCAATTTTCTATCTTTATTTAGTATTCAAACATTTAAGCATGTTTAACTTATTGCTCAGAGATTAATAAACTCTGGATCAAAAGTAAAAGCATTTTCTATCCAATTCAGATCATAAAGGAATTGTGAAAAGTCATGCTGTACAGTTTTTGCAAATTGTTGTTGAAAATCAAAACAAATTACATCAAATCTACAATATAAATCATTCATTTCAGGATATTTCGATAAATATGTTAGCGCAGTTTTTATAATTTTCTGTTGCTTAGTTATAGATACAACCTCTGAAGATTGACCATATTGAGTTTTAGAGCGCGCTTTAACTTCAACAAAAACTAAGTCTTGTACATTTTTTGCAATTAAATCTATTTCACCAAATTTAGAGTGATAGTTCTGATGCAAAATTTGAAAACCATGTGATTGTAAAAACACAGCAGCTTGTTGTTCTGCCCAATCGCCTAATTTTGTTTTATCTTTATTTATATTTTTCATTTTATTTATGCTGTTTTTATATGTTTATGATTCAAGCAATAAAGCCAAAGATAAGCTTCACATCGCCATTGAAAGGCTAATTTCGGGTAGAATAGCGGATTATTCGTTACGATGATAAAAAATTATCGTGACATCAGCACACCCTTTGGAGATTGAAAATGAGTGCTCAGTTATACGTTGTAGCCACACCAATTGGGCATTTAGATGACATTACCTACCGTGCTATTGAAGTTTTAAAATCGGTAAAGCTTATTGCAGCCGAAGACACACGTACATCTGCAAAACTACTTAAACATTTTAGTATCAATACGCCTTTAACTGCCTGCCATGACCATAACGAAAGCGACAAAGTAAATCATCTTGTTGAACGCATATTAGCAGGCGAAAACATGGCGCTCATTAGTGATGCTGGCACGCCACTGATTAGCGACCCTGGTTTCAAATTTGTACGTGCGGCTCAAGCCAAAGGTGTTCAAGTGATTCCTGTACCTGGTGCATGTGCTGCAATTGCTGCTTTAAGTGCTGTAGGTTTACCAAGCGATCGTTTCAGTTTTGAAGGTTTCTTACCTTCTAAACAATCTCAGCGTTTACTGCATTTGAATCGTTTAAAAGATGAAACTCAAACTTTAATTATTTATGAAGCGCCTCACCGTATTTTAGAATGTGTGAAAGATATGGCGGATGTTTTTGGTGCAGATCGACCTGTTGGTTTTGCACGTGAAATTACTAAAACATTTGAAACCATCAAGAAAATGACTTTGGGCGAATTGGTTGAATTTATTTCAAATGACTCAAACCAACAAAAAGGTGAAATTGTTTTAGTTATTGGTGGTGCAAGCGTTGAAAAAGATATGGAGCAAGAAAAGCTCGATCAACTTTTGACTCGCCTACTACAAGATTTATCTGTGAAAGCAGCATCTCAACTTGCAGCAGATTTAACAGGTATTAAAAAGAAAATTGCATATCAACGTGCTTTAGAACTTAGTGATAAAGCTTAAATATTTTTGCTTAGTCACAAAACAAAACCCCATAAAATTTCAATTTCATGGGGTTTATTTTATTTAGTCTTTTGCAGATTCATCTGGCGGAACTTCTGTAATTTTTCCACCTTTTGCAAAAAATGCCGCAAGTTCTTCTTCCAAAGACTGACGTTGTTTTAACTTCGCTGTAATGGTTAATGTTTCAGCTTCAGTTACATCAACATCTGTCGCTTTTTCATCACCACTCACTGCACCTTTTTCGGCAGCGGCAGCTTCATCATCATCGACAGTAGAATCTTCTACATCATCATAATCATTCATATCAGTCATTTTCGTATCCCCACATTGCGTGCATTTCACAACCAGTTTTATTGGTGATGATTTACGAAGAAATTTAGCAATCTCTTCGCATTTCGCATAGTGTCAAATGTCGGAAATTAGTCTAATTTATAATCAAATTGGTAATTTTTTATTAACAACCGATTAAAAAATAGCTAAATGCTTTTATGCAGCATAACGTGTGTTTTTAAGAAGCTGTAAACCATTGGCTTGTGCCATAAATACATCTTTTAAGACAGCTTGGTTTTCTACCTGTTTTAAGCCGAAATTACGCGCCCAAACAATTGGGGAAAGTGTTGTTGTTTCCAACCATCCAATTGCCGACATTCCATGCATCATGGCGTCATTTTGACCTTTACGTAAATGTTCATAACGCTTTAGGGTTTGCTCGTGTGCCCAAACGCCACGCTTATAATCATGTAATAAAACATCACATAATATAGCTGCATCTAAACAACCAATATTTACACCTTGCCCTGCAAGCGGATGAATCACGTGTGCAGCATCACCAATAATTGCTAAACCTTCTTTCACATATTGCTGAGCAGCACGTGCTTTAAGCGGGAATTTAGCGCGTGGTGTTGCTTCTAAAATTTCACCCAACATATGATGGCTTTCACGTGTTAATAAAGCTTTAAAATCATCATCACTTAAGGCTGCATATTCATCTGCATAATCGTCTGGTAATGTCCAAACAATTGACTGCCAATAACCGTCTTGCTCTGCTTTTAAACTTGCCATTGGTAAAAATGCCAAAGGACCAGTTTCTAAGAAAATTTGTCGCGCAACATGCTGATGTGGCTGTGTTGTTCGAATTGCACAAGTTACGCCCGCCTGTTTGTAATCTAAAATATCTAAACCAATAAATGCCTGATCACGTACAAATGAGTTTGCACCATCTGCGCCAATTAATAGTTTGGTTTGAAGTTCTGTACCATCGGCAAGTTGAACATTCCAAACACCCACACCTTGTTCAATACGAGCAACTTTCACTTGTGTTCTATAATCTTGAACTTGCTCTAACATTTTTTTCTGAATGGCTAAATTCAAAATACTTGGTTCAACCATTGAACCTAAAGCTTGCTCTACATTTGGCGCTTGTTCAGATTGTTCACCAAAATTAATTTCGCCGTAGCCATTTTTATTCCAAACTTGCATACCGCTATAAGGCATTTGGCGTGCAAGATTATCCCAAACATCGGCTGTTTTAAGTAAATGAATGGTTGCTTGGCTTAATGCCAAAACACGTGGATTTGCTACAGCCAAAGTTTTTTCAGTATCTAAAATTGGGGCTGCATCTAAAACCGTGGCTTGTACGCCACCTTTGGCAAGTAATAAAGCGGTTAAACCACCAACTAAACCACCGCCAATAATGACAACATCTAGTATTTTTTCGGTTTTACTCATGCTTTTAGCCCCATTGCGTAGTTTGCAACTAATGGCTTAATACCTGGAATAAGGTCAAAAGCGAGCAAACCGGTATTGCGAATAAGTTTTAAGATTGGATTTTGATTACTAAAACCACGCACAACAGAATCACAGAATTTAATCACACGTTGTTGATCTGTTAAACGTGATTTCTCATAATCTAAAAGCATTGATGGTTCACCAATATCTTCCGATTTAGCCAGTTGCTCTGTTAAATAACGCACCAATACATAAGCATCACGCATGCATAAGTTAAAACCTTGCCCTGCAACAGGATGAATGGTATGAGCAGCATTACCCATTAGCACAACACGCCCTACCGCTTGTTTTTCTGCAAGTACTTGTGAAAGTGGGAAGCAGAAACGTTTGCCTGTTTTTTCAAATTTACCCGCGCGGTCGCCATAGGTTTCTTGTAAGGCATCTAAAAAGTGTTGATCATTTTCATCGCCCAACCATTCATCTTCTGTACCTTTTTTTACAGGCCAAACTACTGAGCGACGGTATTCACCTGGTAAAGGAAGTAATGCTAAAGGTCCTAAATGGCTAAAACGCTCAAAACCAACATGATCGTGAGGTTTTGATGTTTGAACAGTTGTCACTATGGCAACTTGATCATAATCATGTACAGATGCACCAACACCTAGTGCTTTACGGCAGAAAGAATCTCGACCATCTGCTGCTATAACAAGTTTTGCAGTAAGCGATAGTTTTTCGCCATCTCGCTCTGCTTCAATGTTTGCTTCATTTTCAGTTTGCGTAAGGGATGTCACTTTTACGCCATCAATCAGTTCAATATTTTTTTCTTTTTGAACTTGAGTAAGTAACACGCGACCTAACCATGCATTTTCAATGACTTGTCCAAAGCTTTCTACTTTTTCTTGTTCTGCTTTTAAACGTGCCTTACCAAAGCTACCTTGTTCTGTAATATGAACTTGTAAAATTGGTGTTGCATGTTCTTGTAGTGAATCCCATAAACCAAGTTCTTGATAAATTTGTACGCTACGGCGTGAAAGTGCGCTGTTTCGTGCATCAAAACTCGAATGATATGGTGCAAGATTTGCATCGTCATAATTTGGATATTTAATGGCTTCGAGTAGCTTCACTGCAATGTTTTGTTTAGCTAACATTAGGGATAAACTTAGCCCCACCATACCACCACCAACAATGATTACTTCTTGTTGCATGCCTGTATCCTTCTTATGCTGTTTTCGAGGTTTTGGCTCGAAATACCTAAAATCTTTAATGGATTTTATATTACCTTAAAGATGAGGTTTTTAATAATGGTTCCTGCAAAGAAGATTTTTTGATTCTCTAAAATATTTTATAAAAATTGTGGAACCGTCTTTAACAATTGATCGTTAAACATGATGAATCCATAAAAAGCCCAGATCGATAGGTCTGGACTTCTTATACAAACATAACAATATGATTTATATAAAATAAAAAATAGCTGTTATTCCCAAGTAGAAATGTCCTACCTAATAACCAAATAGAAATGTCCTATACAGGACTTTCCAAGTCAAGCACAGGATTCAGATTTCGTTCTTTGATTGCTGTTTTCTGTGCACGTCTACGTGGCATCTTTTGAGAACGATTACGTTTGTTTTGCTGTTCCAATTCTTCATGCTGTTGCTGGATATGAGCCAAGACTGAACCCAAACGTTTATTCTCAACGATCTCTCGCTGGTTGAGCTGACTTAACTTATCGAAGATGCTGTAATTGATCTTCCGACCTTGATGCTCAATCGCTACCGTACCATCAGGGTATTCCAGAAATTCAAGATATTTACCGATTAGCCTCTGATTTTCCTCTGTATTCTCCAGGAGATATACGCATTTATCATAAGTAATGGTCAAGCTATTCGTGACTCTACGGGGTTCACGCCAGGTAAAAACATCATCTAATTCCTCAGCTGTTTCAGTGACAGTCCGGTGTAGATCCTTGGGATTAAAAGCCATCTTGGCAAATTTACGATTAAACTGCTCGATAAAGTAGGGTAACCACTTATTCGCATCTGCAATCGAATTGATACCCTCCAGGCGCATTTCCTTGATCAGACGGTCCTGAAGGGTTCTGTTGGCACGTTCTACGCGACCTTTGGCCTGGGGTGAGTTAGCGAAGATGATATCGATATTGAGGGTACTGAGTACGCGTCCAAACTGGGTAATCTTGCTGTCTTTCTTGCTGCTTTGATTCACCCTAAAGACTGAATGTTTGTCGCTGTAAAACGCTAAAGGCTTACCATGCTGTTCAACATACAAGCGTGTCGAAATCATATAGTCAAAGGCTGATTCTGATTCACAGAAGCGTAAATGCTGCAATTTGCCTGTGGCATCATCGATAAAGACTAGCAGACAGCATTTAGCGGCTCTTCCTTCAAACCAGTCATGGTGTGAGCCATCGATTTGTACCAGTTCACCATAACAATCTCGGTTATATCGAGGCTGATATGGGCGTTTCAGGCGCTTGGAGCGAGGAATCCATAAATCGGCTGCAATCATCCAGCAACGCAGGGTTTCCACTGAAAGATCGAATCCATGAACGGTAGTGAGCTTTTCATGCGCTAAAGTGGGTCCGAAACCATGGAGTTGATCCGAAACAATATTGAGGCACTTGAGTCTGAGTTCTTCAGGAAGTTTGCAGTTGCTGGTTTGGCCACGACCAGCATGGGCTAATGCAGCTGGGCCTTGAGCTTTGTATTTCTGCAGTAAGCGTCTGATCTGACGTTCTGAAATATGAAGTAGCTGAGCAGCCTGGGATTGAGTTATGCGTTGATCGCAGATTTCCTGCAAGACCGACAATCGTTTAAGTTCTTTATCCGACATAGACACCAACATATCAAACCGTCCGCTTCAATAATCGCAAAAGTGCATATTCTAAAAGCGGACATTTTTACTTTGGAGAAACCGGACATTTCTATTTTGGGCTTACAATAGCATTTAGTATAAGGTGTATTATGTTAATTTTAGGAAATCTAAATACTCTTCTGATTCACACGTTTTAAAAGCTCTTCCGCACTTTCTACACGTTCAGAGTAACGATCAGTGAGATATGCTGACTGCCCTCTGGTTAAAAGCGTAAATTTATAAAGTTCTTCCATTACATCTACAATTCTTTGGTAATAAGAAGAAGGTTTCATACGACCATCTTCTTCAAACTCAAGAAATGCTTTAGGAACTGAGGACTGATTGGGTATCGTAATCATACGCATCCAACGTCCTAAAATACGCAATTGATTTACAGCATTAAACGACTGTGAACCGCCACATACTTGCATCACAGCTAAAGTTTTACCTTGCGTTGCACGTATTGCACCTGCTGCTAATGGAATCCAATCAATTTGAGCTTTCAATATTGAACTCATTGAGCCATGACGCTCAGGAGAACACCAAACCATGCCCTCTGACCATGCTAAGAGTTCATGTAGTTCTTTCACCCTTGGATGTTGCATATCACCATCTTCAGGGAGAGGTAGCCCTTTAGGATGGAAAATTTTCACTTCCGCACCAAAATACTCAAGGATTCGACCAGCTTCCTGAACAGCTAAACGGCTATATGATCTCTCACGATTTGAGCCATACAGAAGCAGTATTCTTGGTGGATGTTCAAGCTTCTTTGCCTGAACTTTTTCTAAACTCGGTTTTTCTAAAAGACTAAGATCAATATTGGGTAAGTTCATTCAACTCATGCCTATTTAAATACTTTTTTTCTCAGCCATAGTGATACGATCACTAAAGCAATCAATACAGGTACTTCTACAAGTGGGCCAATCACGGTAGTGAAAGCGACAGGTGAAGCTAATCCAAAAGTGGCAATGGCTACAGCAAGTGCTAATTCAAAATTGTTGCCTGCCGCAGTAAAGGAAATAGCAGTCGTTTTAGGGTAATCATTGCCCATCCACTTACTCATAAAGAAGCTGATGAAGAACATTGCAACAAAATAGATCGTCAAAGGAATAGCAATTCTAAGCACGTCTAGAGGAAGGCTGACGACTTCGCTACCTTTCAGGCTAAACATCGCCACAATGGTGAATAAAAGGGCGATAAGACTCATTGGGCTGATTTTTGGAATAAATTTATCTTGATACCAATTCAAACCTTTGTTTTTAACTAAAATTAATCGAGTTAAAAAGCCGAGTAAGAACGGGATGCCGAGATAAATCAGTACAGCTTGGGTGATTGTCCAAAAACCCACATCAATAATTTGTGCTTCTACCCCAAAAAATGGTGGTAAGAAGGTCAAGAACAACCAAGCATAGGTACTAAAGAATAAAATTTGGAAGATACTGTTAAATGCCACTAAGGCTGCCACATACTGATTATCCCCACCTGCCAAGTTATTCCAAACCAAGACCATCGCAATACATCGGGCTAAACCAATCAGAATGAGACCAGTCATGTATTCGGGATAGGCGTGCAAAAAAATAATTGCCAAACCAAACATTAAGCAAGGTGCAATTAGCCAGTTTTGAATAAGAGACAATGTAAGGGTTCGCTTGTCCTCAAAGACTTTAGGCAAGGTCGCATAGTCTACTTTGGCAAGTGGTGGATACATCATCAAAATAAGCCCTATAGCGATAGGGATATTTACTGAATTAATGCTTAATTGATCGAGCACCACAGATATTTGAGGGAAAAACACCCCAACACCTACGCCTAATGCCATGGCAATAAAGATCCATAACGTAAGGTTACGATCTAAAAATGAGAGTTTGGATGCGGACATTCAATTACTCACATTGCATAGAAATAGATAAATTGCTCGAAGGTATATTCAATACCTCATCCTTTAAAACATTAAGGATAGAAGTTGCCCATACTGGTAAATCTGGATTTAAACGGTAATACACCCATTGTCCCTTACGCTCATCTAGCAAAATTGAGAGGTTACGGAGTAAAGCCAAGTGACGAGAAATTTTGGGTTGGCTCAGTTGTAAGATCTCTGTGATTTCACAAACACATACATTTTGTCTTGCTAAAATAATTTTTAAAATATCTAGACGTGTCGGGTCAGATAGGCATTTAAAGAAATCTGCTTGATTCATAATCTACACTCTAATATATGCTATTGCGAATATACGCATATCCATATATAAATGCAATATTATTAAGTTCTGAGTTAATCCAATGTCATCAAAAGTTAAGATCTATCACAACCCTGCTTGCGGAACATCAAGAAATACACTGGCTTTAATTCGAAATACCGGAGAGGAACCTGAAATTATTGAGTATCTTCTCAACCCTCCGAGCAAGAGAGAACTGATTAATTTAATTGAAAAATCAGGTCTTTCTGTACATGAAGCTATTCGTAAAAATGTAGAACCTTTTGAAACTCATAAATTGGATCAGCCACACTGGACAGATGAACAGCTCATTAATTTTATGCTTGAGTATCCAATTTTGATTAATCGTCCATTTGTGGTGACTGAGTTAGGCGTAAGACTATGTCGACCATCTGAACTCGTTTTAGATATTTTGTCTGCACCTCAACTTGGTGCTTTTATCAAAGAAGATGGTGAGATCATCATTAATAAAGATGGCAAGCGGATTTAATAAATCCGCTTCATTTAACATAAAATTTCTTATACAAAATAATATTGTAAGCCCAAAATAGAAATGTCCGGTTTCTCCAAAGTAAAAATGTCCGCTTTTAGAATATGCACTTTTGCGATTATTGAAGCGGACGGTTTGATATGTTGGTGTCTATGTCGGATAAAGAACTTAAACGATTGTCGGTCTTGCAGGAAATCTGCGATCAACGCATAACTCAATCCCAGGCTGCTCAGCTACTTCATATTTCAGAACGTCAGATCAGACGCTTACTGCAGAAATACAAAGCTCAAGGCCCAGCTGCATTAGCCCATGCTGGTCGTGGCCAAACCAGCAACTGCAAACTTCCTGAAGAACTCAGACTCAAGTGCCTCAATATTGTTTCGGATCAACTCCATGGTTTCGGACCCACTTTAGCGCATGAAAAGCTCACTACCGTTCATGGATTCGATCTTTCAGTGGAAACCCTGCGTTGCTGGATGATTGCAGCCGATTTATGGATTCCTCGCTCCAAGCGCCTGAAACGCCCATATCAGCCTCGATATAACCGAGATTGTTATGGTGAACTGGTACAAATCGATGGCTCACACCATGACTGGTTTGAAGGAAGAGCCGCTAAATGCTGTCTGCTAGTCTTTATCGATGATGCCACAGGCAAATTGCAGCATTTACGCTTCTGTGAATCAGAATCAGCCTTTGACTATATGATTTCGACACGCTTGTATGTTGAACAGCATGGTAAGCCTTTAGCGTTTTACAGCGACAAACATTCAGTCTTTAGGGTGAATCAAAGCAGCAAGAAAGACAGCAAGATTACCCAGTTTGGACGCGTACTCAGTACCCTCAATATCGATATCATCTTCGCTAACTCACCCCAGGCCAAAGGTCGCGTAGAACGTGCCAACAGAACCCTTCAGGACCGTCTGATCAAGGAAATGCGCCTGGAGGGTATCAATTCGATTGCAGATGCGAATAAGTGGTTACCCTACTTTATCGAGCAGTTTAATCGTAAATTTGCCAAGATGGCTTTTAATCCCAAGGATCTACACCGGACTGTCACTGAAACAGCTGAGGAATTAGATGATGTTTTTACCTGGCGTGAACCCCGTAGAGTCACGAATAGCTTGACCATTACTTATGATAAATGCGTATATCTCCTGGAGAATACAGAGGAAAATCAGAGGCTAATCGGTAAATATCTTGAATTTCTGGAATACCCTGATGGTACGGTAGCGATTGAGCATCAAGGTCGGAAGATCAATTACAGCATCTTCGATAAGTTAAGTCAGCTCAACCAGCGAGAGATCGTTGAGAATAAACGTTTGGGTTCAGTCTTGGCTCATATCCAGCAACAGCATGAAGAATTGGAACAGCAAAACAAACGTAATCGTTCTCAAAAGATGCCACGTAGACGTGCACAGAAAACAGCAATCAAAGAACGAAATCTGAATCCTGTGCTTGACTTGGAAAGTCCTGTATAGGACATTTCTATTTGGTTATTAGGTAGGACATTTCTACTTGGGAATAACAAATATCACGCCATCAAAGCTTCTATTTCTTCTACAGTCTTCACCACATTCTTTGTTAAAACGAGTGGACCATTTTTGGTTACCACAACATCATCTTCAATACGAATACCAATGCCACGCCATTTTTCATCTACAGTTGAATCATCAGGGGCAATATAAAGACCAGGTTCAATCGTAACCACCATACCTTCGGCATAATTACGCCAGTGACTATTCATTTTATATGAACCAACATCATGCACATCCATGCCTAACCAATGCCCTGTTCCATGCATATAAAACTGACGATAACTTTCACTTGCAATAATTTGTTCTAAATCGCCTTGCATAATGCCCAAATCAAGTAAACCTTGAACCAATATTTTTACCGCAACATTGTGTGGCTCTTTATATGAATTACCAATTCTGACTGCATCAATTGCAGCAATTTGCGAATCTAAAATAATATTATATAAAGCTTTTTGTTCTGGACTAAATTTACCATTTACAGGAAAAGTACGTGTAATGTCAGATGCATAAAGTTGATATTCACATGCCGCATCAATCAACACTAAATCACCATCTTTGAGTTCTTGATCATTTTCTACATAATGCAAAATACATGCATTTTCACCGCCACCAACTATGCTGTTATATGCAGGTACGCAACCATTTTTACCAAATACATAATTTAATTCTGCTTCTAAAGCATATTCCATCATGCCGGGTTTAACGGCTTTCATAGCACGTGTATGTGCTTCTGCGCTAATGTCTGATGCAATTTGCATTAGCTCAATTTCATCGGCAGATTTATGCAAGCGCATTTCATCAACAATTCGGTTTAACTGAATTAAACGTGCAGGTGTATTAAAACCACCGCGCTGTTGTTCTTCAGCTTTTTTAACCCATTTTGCAACACGAATATCAAAGTCTGCATCGTGTCCTATACGGTAAAAAACTTTATCTTTATCTGTTAGTTTTCCAATAATTTCTTCATCTAAGCTTTCAATAGCAAAAGCTTCATCTGCTTCATAATTTTCTATTGCGCCATCTATACCTGCGCGGTAACCGTTCCAAATTTCCATTTCACGGTTTCGTTCGCGACAAAAAAGGCTATAACAATAACCCTCTTCTTCTGTATCAAAAGTTTCAATAACTGCAACAGCTTCAGGTTCAGCAAAACCTGTTAAATAAAAGAAACTGCTGTCTGCTCGGTATTTATAATCGGCATCGTTATTACGCATAGCAACGGGACTTGTTGCAATAATCGCAATACTTCGCAACCCCATTTCACCTGCAAGAATGTCACGACGCTCTTGAAAGTGTTCTTGAGTCAATTTCTTCATTTACAGTCACTTCTTTTTTTGAATTGTTGATATATTTTGTTGCAATTAAATTCACACTTTAAATAGTGCTAAAAATATGAATAATCATGCAACAAAATACATTAAAAACTTACTAAATTAACTAGGACGATTTGGCGTAAACATTTCAACTGCATTTGTAATATCTGCTGCTTTCGCTTGTGATTTTTTAGCAGGAAAGTTTTGCAATAATGGTGTTTCATCAATTGCAACTTTTTTACGACCCATTGCTAAACTTACAGGAATTAAACGCACAAATTCGTATAACTCTTGGTAGCTTTCTTCACCTTCATCATCGTCGTCTGAATCTTCAAACTCAACAGCAGCAACGTCTTGAAGGTTTTCAATAAGTTCTTGTTCATCTGTACGAATATGCCCAGATGCCAAGCCAAAACCGAGTACAACGCCCGCACACCAGTCTGCTAAAGCTTGCACACGCTCAGATAATGCATGTTCATCATCTGGTAGCATTGGTAAATAGTCGAGTTCATCTTCAGATAAAGCATGCGAAACATCTTCACCTTCAGTTTCAAGTAACTCTAAAGCTTCAGGACTAAGCTCTGGAACTTCTAAAGTTTCAAGAATTTTAATCCACTCTTCACGTGTAGGTGCTTGTGTAATACACACAATTCCTGTCAATAAACCGTGTAACTCAGTTGGGCTAGAAATCTCTTCAATACCCTTAAAATTGAGGTCCCAATCTGACCAACCTGAAATATCGTCTTGCATTCGTTTATCCAATCTCTATACTTCTTATATATTACCTTTGTTTGCAACACTGTGCGACTACGATATGTTAGAAGAATTACAGCGTCTACAAGCGCATGTTCGTGTTCTTAAAACACGACTTGCTGAATTTGAATCTGAAAATCAGACTTTATCTGAAGCTCAGTTAACTTCGAATCAACAGCATCAGGCTCAAATTGAGCAAAAAAATGAAACTATAAACAGCAAAGAAGAAGAGATAAAAAGTCTTACAGATCAATTAAGCTCTTCTCAAACGCAATTAAAACAGTTGAATGATGATGCAATAACGCTTGCAGATCGTTATAGCCGTTTGGAAAAAAGCTGCACAGATTTAAAAAATCGTTTTCAAGAAATTCTTGCTGAGCGTAATGAATTACGTGTTGTGAAAGAGAAATTGCAAAATGAGCAACGTCATTCAAATCAAGAAATTCAAGCTTTGAAAAATGAACGTGATCGTTTATTACAAAAAAATGAACATGCAAAAGCGAAAGTAGAAGCCATTATTCAACGTCTTTCTATTTTAGGTACAGCGCAAGATCAACACGCACAAGAAATTCAGCAACTTGCCCACCCGTCCGATGCAAGCGAGGAAGCATAAATGAGCGAGCAAATTCCTATCGATCTTAAAGTTTTAGGTCATAGTTTTCGTTTAGCAACGACAAGTGATCAACAAGCTGATTTAGAACGTGCTGCTGATTTATTGAATGAAAAATATAATGATTTTCGTCGTAAAGCTCCACGTATGGAACCAAGTAAACTCACCATTATGGTTGCTTTGGAACTCATGCAAGAAGTTTTAGCAATGAATAAATCTATTCAAGAATATGAACATTGCGAACGTTTACTTTCGACTATTTTAGAAGATGTTAAAGAATTTTCTTAATAAATAGATTTATTGCATAAAGACTATGCAATTGAAACGTATGTTTACATGAATAAAGCCCGTTTAGTTTAATCAGCGGGCTTTATTCGTTATAATGGATTTACTCTGAGATGTTCGCCAGTGAGTCTATATCCCTGCCGATACTTATATCTCCGGATACGGTCTATATATTTAGAGTGTATGCCTGCCTTGTGTAGGAAACCCAGCAAGTATATGGCCTTGTCCACCTTGAACTCATCGGGTTCAGGGTAACGACATGCAGCGGCATTTTCGGAGCCTTATTTTTATAATTATTCTAAATTTCCATATCAATTAATTTCCCTTCATTTTAAAATTCCTAAATTCATTCCAAATTTAAATTATTGTTATACGTCTATTTTTTATTAAATATAAAAAAGCCCACATTTCGTGAGCTTTAATTTTTTAAAATAATGACTATCTACTTTAAATTAAACCTTTAACCAAAAAGAAAGTTCCAACAATCACCAATAATACAGCAAAGCATTTTTTGAGTATTTGTGGCGATAATGCATGTGCTACTTTCGCACCTAATTTGGCAGTAAAGAAGCTCATAACACTAATGCCGAAAAAGGCATAGATATGTACAAAGCCAATGGTGTTAGGAATATTTACTTGCTGATTCATACCAAAAATCATAAAGCCTAATGCGCCTGCAATCGCAATGGGTAAACCACATGCAGCAGATGTGCCTACTGCTTTTTGCATAACCACACCATAACGAGTTAAATAAGGCACAGTTAAACTACCACCACCAATACCAAATATTGCAGAAGCACCACCAATCACCGAACCCGCCATAACTTGCTTAGCCGATGAAGGTAATGTATTTGTGGAATCCACTACCTTTTTAGCACCTACAAACATGGTATATGCAACCCAAATTAGAAACACGCCTACAATTAGTTGAAGATGAATTCCTGAAAGCCAACCTGCAAGTCCTGCTCCAAAAAAACAGCCTATTGCCATTGGAAGAGCAAGATTTTTAAATACAGGCCAAATCACTGCACCATTTTTATGATGCGCCATTAACGAACTAATAGATGTGACCACAATAGTCGCTAACGATGTTCCTAAAGCCAAATGCATAATAACATCAGGGCTATAGTCCATTTGGGTAAAAACAATAAATAACAACGGTACGATAATCGTTCCACCACCAACACCAAAAAGTCCTGCTGCAAATCCTGCAAGCGCACCAATGGCTAAGAAAATAATAAGTTCCACGAAATAATAACTTCACGATTTAAGATGAGTTTTAATGATTTTGTAGATGATTATGCATCTACAAATTTAAGCGGTTTCGAGTTGACCAACTTGATGATAAGCCCGATTAAAATAAACCAAACTTTCATCTTGCTGACTTTGTTTAATTGCAACAACACGACACATAAAAACGCTATGTGTTCCAACTTCTTGAATTTGTTCAATCTCACAATCGAAGCTAACCAAAGCATCTTCTAAAACAGGTGAACTTGTTTCCAATGTTGTCCATGCACCTAACTTAAAGCGATCTTCCGAACTTAATTTACTTGATGCAAATGCATTAGAAATTTGTTCGTGCTGTGTACCTAGAACATTGACACACAACGTTTTATTTTCAATAAAATGTGCATGCGAACGAGATGCTTGATTCATACAAACCAATAATGTCGGTGGTGTATCTGTAACGCTACATACCGCAGAAGCAGTAAAACCATGAAGACCCGATGCACCTTCTGTTGTCACCACATTCACCGCAGTTGTTAACAAAGACATTGCATTTCTAAAGTCTGTTGCTTCAATCATCTCTACTATCCTAAATTTACGATCACTTATCTCTAGATGACATAAAGGTGTTTTTAGTTAAAGAACAAACCACCTTTATGCCTCTTGAGATCCGCCAGAATTAAGCTGTTAATTCTTTGCGAATAATTTCTGCGCCTGCACTTAAAGCATTTAATTTGCCACGTGCAACTTCACGCGCTAATGGTGCCATACCACAGTTTGTTGATGGGTACAGTTTATCTGCATCTACAAATTGAAGTGCTTTACGAAGTGTATTTGCAACCTCTTCAGGTGTTTCAACTTGGTTTGTTGCAACATCAATTGCACCCACCATCACTTTTTTACCGCGAATTAATTCAATTAAATCCATCGGTACACGTGAGTTTTGACATTCGAGTGAGATGATATCAATTTTAGACTGTTGAAGCTTAGGAAAAGCCTCTTCATATTGACGCCACTCTGAACCTAAAGTCTTTTTCCAATCTGTATTTGCTTTAATACCGTAGCCATAGCAAATATGAACCGCAGTTTCACATTTAAGACCTTCTAGCGCACGCTCTAAAGTAGCAACACCCCAATCATTTACTTCATCAAAGAATACGTTAAATGCTGGCTCATCGAACTGAATGATATCTACACCTGCCGCTTCAAGTTCACGCGCTTCTTGGTTTAAAATTTTTGCAAACTCCCAAGCCAGCTTCTCACGACTTTTATAATGACCATCGTACAAAGTATCAATCATAGTCATTGGACCAGGGAGCGCCCATTTAATCGGTTGATCTGTTTGGCTACGTAAAAACTTAGCATCTTCAACAAATACAGGCTTTTGACGAGATACAGCACCCACAACAGACGGCACACTTGCATCATAACGATTACGAATTCGAACTGTTTCGCGCTTTTGAAAATCCACACCATCTAAATGCTCAATAAATGTGGTCACGAAATGCTGACGAGTCTGCTCACCATCGCTCACAATATTAATGCCTGCATGCACTTGTTCTTGTAATGACAAGCGCAAAGCATCTTGTTTCGCTTCGAGCAATTGCTCGCCTTCTAATTTCCAAGGCGACCAAAGTTTCTCTGGTTCTGCAAGCCAAGATGGTTTTGGTAAGCTGCCCGCTGTTGATGTTGGTAATAAAATTGCCATTTAAAAATCTTCTATATTCGTGTTCAGTCAATATTTGGTAAATTAAGCGGCTTCGCTTTGATTCGTGTTATTTACAGTAAAATTCGCAGCCCATTTTTCAAGAATTTCTTGATAAGGCTTAATGAAGTTTTCTTCTGTCCACTTCCCTTGTTTTACTGCCAATTGACCACGTTCAACACGGTCATAAACAATTCGTGTTAATGAATAATCTTGGTAGTTTAAGCTTGGCTGATAAACCAATCCTGCAGCAGAGTTAGTGTTATAAATTTCTGGACGATAAATTTTTTGGAAACTTTCCATTGTGCTAATTGCACTAATTAATTCGAAATCTGTGTAATCACGTAATAAATCACCAGCAAAGTAGAATGCTAAAGGTGCATTACCATTTTCTGGCTTGAAGTAACGTACACGTAAGCCCATTTTTGCAAAGTATTCATCTGTTCGTGAATATTCATCATTTGTGTATTCAACACCTAACACAGGATGCACATTTGCAGTACGGAAATACGTTTTAGATGTTGAAACACTTAAACAAATTACAGGTTGTTTGCTAAATTCAGCTTTAAATACTTCAGAATTCACTAAATGCTGATAAAGCTTGCCATGTAAATCACCAAAGTCTTCAGGTTTTTCACCTACGCCACAGCCTAATTGAGGCAATACAACGCTAAAGTCATAATCACGTACGTAAGATGAAAAGCTATTACCAATCATGCCTTCAATGCGTTCATTGGTTTTATGATCTGTAATTGTGCTTTTGAGCATTTCAATAAATGGGAAAGTTTTGCCATTACCTTCAATGTCAATTTCCGCAGAAATAATATCAATTTCAAGTGAATAACGGTCTGCTTTAGGATTATCTACACTTGCTAAAGAATTAAAGCGGTTGTTGATCATTGCAATTGTGCGACGAAGGTTTTCCTCACGGCTTTCACCACGCGCCAAATTGGCAAAGTTCGTGGTTAAACGCGTATTGTTTGCTGGCTCGTAGTTCTCATCAAAACGAATACGCTTAATTGAACATTCAAACTTATTACTCATGGAGATACACCCTAAATTTTTATAAAAAGCTAAATTTCTGTATGGGTGTATTTAAGCTTGATTCAAAACATGAGTAAAACGATATAAATTCAACAAAACATGAGAGATATTCATGTTCGCTATTTTTAAGCATGAGAAAAATTTCAATCTAACAATATTTTCAGCAAACATTCAAATAAAGTAGAAAACTAATTGTCATTTATTCAAAAGAAACAATCATTATCAACAATCATGAATTTGCTTCATTTTAAACTTAGAAAATATCAGCATATTCACAGGTTTTACACTCGTTCATAGTCCTAAAATATACGTTGTTTTTATAAATTTTATGATTATGTCTAACAAGCTTGAACGACAAAAACTAAGCCTTCCTACAGGTCATGACAAACTTTTACTTCATTCATGTTGTGCTCCGTGCTCGGGTGAAGTAATGGAAACATTAATAGAATCTGGTATAGATTTTTCAATATTTTTCTACAATCCCAATATTCATCCTGTTAAAGAATATGAAATTCGTAAAGAAGAAAATATTCGCTTTGCGCAAAAACATAACATTCCATTTATTGATTGTGACTACGACACAGACAATTGGTTTGAACGTGCTAAAGGCATGGAAAATGAACCTGAAAAAGGTATTCGGTGCACCATGTGTTTTGATATGCGCTTTGAACGTACCGCATTATATGCAGCTGAAAATGGCTTTAGCTTAATTAGCAGCTCATTAGGTATTTCACGCTGGAAAAATATGCAGCAAATTAATGATTGTGGACATCGTTCCGCTTCACATTATGAAGGCATTCGCTACTGGGATTATAACTGGCGTAAACACGGTGGCGCTGTACGTATGCTAGAAATTAGTAAGAAAGAAGAATTCTATCAACAAGAATATTGTGGTTGCGTATATTCACTTCGAGATACCAACCGTTGGCGTAAAAGCCAAGGTCGTGACCGAATAAAACTTGGCGTTAAATTTTATTCAAATGCTATGGATGATGAGCAATAAATTTAGCTTCCATTTACATACCAATTTTTCCAAGAACTGGTTCCACGAACTTCAATAGCAACTGTTGGAATCAGTTTCTCTTTTAAAATATTAGTTTGCCCAACTGCTTGTGCTAATCGAGCCTTTACAGAATGAATGCACTCTCTATCACCAAATTCACATCTATCTAAACTCGTTCCACCACAAGGTCCATTCGCCAAACCTTTAGGACAAGTTTCAGGGCAAATATATAAAGTATCGCCTAGTCTGCACTGCCCACAACTTTCACAGCCCACTACACCATGCTTTGTTAAAAACTCTGTTTTCATTAAAGCCTTGGTTGCAGTTCTACTTTTCCAAAGTGGTGCATCAAACACAAAACGTCCAAATCCTTTGGCAACTTTAGATTCGAACAAAGCAGCATGCATTAAATGTAATTGTTGATATTTGATTCTTTCGGAAGATGTCACAGCACGTGAAAAGTAAGCTAATTCAGGTTTAAATTCATCACCTGTTTTTATTTGCCAAAGTTCATTCCAAAGTAATTCAAGTTCAGACAACTCTAAATCACGATATTCATCAATATATTGTTCAAGCAATATTTGCTCTTCTGGCTTATGACATGCAGATAAATGCACACCAGCAAAACCTATTTTTTTACAAATCAAAATTTGTAAAGCGCAGCGCATATGAGCATTATTCGATAATCCTTGTTGCTTCTCGTGCTCTAAAACTTTCAGCATGTGCGGACTAATAACAATACCTGCAACTTTATGCTTTACCATAAACTTCGCACGTGCCAAATTGAGTGGCATTACACAAGCAAGTATTTTTTGTGAATAATCATATTTCTTTAAAAATAATTGCGCCTGTTTTAATGCTGCAATGTCATATCCCAATTGGGTAATAATGAAATCTGCACCTGCTTTTATTTTTTTATGTAATTTCAAATATTGTGCATCGCGCTCGGCTTCTGCATATTTAAAAGGATTAAATGCAACGCCAATATTGAAATCACCTTGCTTTTTGGCTGCCATCACTGCATTTACAGATTCTAAATAACGGCTTCGTAAAGCGCCATTTTTACCATCTTCATGTTCTTTTAATTTATCGCCCGTAAGCAATAATAGATTTTTTATATGTGCTGTTTTCGCTTGCTTTAAAAACAATTCAAAGTCTTTAATATCTCGACCTTTGCCTGAAAAATGAATCACTTTTTCAACTGAGTTTGAATAGTTTTCACTCGCTTCTAATGGCAAAATATCATGATCTGAATGCACTCGATCTGCTAATGTCATTACAGCCGGATATCCTGCAAATACAGTTTTAGTTGGAAAAACCTCTGTTAATGACGTGAGGTATTCCACGAGTACACAAAATTGATTTTGCTGAAAATAGGAAGATAGTTGTGACATAAATAGGCAGTTTTACAATCATCAATAGATGAAAGTTCCAAATTATAAATTAATTCTGTTAAAACGCCATCTGACACTGCCCGAATAGACAGCATCAGAAACAAAACTCATAACAAAATTAGCCCCATATTTCTTGCGCGACACGGTTCATTAATTTAATTTTTTTCCACTGCGTATCGTAGGAAATTTTATTGCCCTCTTCCATTGAAGCGAAGCCACTTTGCAAACACAATCCTAGGCGCTCTAAAGGTAAAAAGTTTGTCGCAGTGTTAATACGTTCAATAATTTCATCACTCGTCTCAAGCATTTCTTTTTTACTTGAAATTAAGCCTAAAAAGACATCTGCTTGTGAGTTTTTTAATTTTTCTAAAGGCTCAAAATTACCTGATCGTTCTGTATCAAATTCTAATAAGTAACGATCAATATTCGTTAGTTTTTCAAAAACATGATCTGCCAAAAATTCATAACCACCACTATAAAGCCAGCTTGAACTGAAATTCCCACGGTCAATATGCAACGCAATAAATAAATCTTCAGGTTTATCTTGCAAAGTTTTATTCAAAACCTCTACGCACAACTTTGCTAAATCTTCAGGATTCAATCCCTGCTCAATTTCTTTGGCACGATAATTTTCATCGCATAAATATGCCAAAAACTGATCATTAATTTGAATATAACGGCAACCTTCTGCATACAAAGCCATGATTGCTTGATTAAAACTTAAAGCTAAATCTTGTGCATATTCATCTAATTTTTCTGTATAGGTGCGATTATTTCTTAAATATGGGTACAGCATCATATTTGGACTTGGCAAACAAAATTTTGCGGTTGCAAAGCCATCTATTGCTTCATGCAAATATCGATAATGCGCTAGGCAAGTATGATCTTCATTAAACGAAATTTTGCCAGTTACTCGAACATCATAAGGCTTACTAATTGCATCTTTATACTTTAAACCGTCACGTATTTTATGACCTTCAATACCATTAAACTGCTCTAAAAAATCTAAATGCCACCAAGCACGACGAAAATCACCATCTGTCATTACGGTGCAGTCTAAATCCAATTGAATATCAATTAAGTTATCAATTTCTGCATTTTCAACTTGACGTAAAGTTTCTTCATAAATCACACGATCTGCAAAATCATAACGTGCTTTTTTTAATTTAAGCGCTCTTAAAAAACTACCAATATGCTCTGCTTTATTGTTTGCATACTGTTTTTTTGTCGCTTGAGTGGTATTACTTGTCATCATTTTTTTAATTCATCATTTTAAAATAAATACAAAAAAATGTATTTATTTAAATATATAGGGAGAGAAAAACTGTTTTATATAAATTAAAGATACTTAAATTTATACGGATAAATTGGTCGCG
Organism: Acinetobacter portensis; assembly: GCF_023158935.1. GTDB lineage: Bacteria > Pseudomonadota > Gammaproteobacteria > Pseudomonadales > Moraxellaceae > Acinetobacter > Acinetobacter faecalis. The sequence continues at coordinate 805,358 of NZ_CP096120.1, read as the reverse complement.
ATTCTATTTGCAACTATGGAACGGATAAGGAAAATAATTTATGGGAGGAAATATATTAATTTTTTGGAATGTCAGCATAATTTACCTAAACACACGCCCCGTGTGATATTGAAATGGATTATGCAGAAGATGCAATAGGCGCGCAAAAGTAAATTGAATAAGTTCAAATAAAATTAAGACAACCCCTATAAACGCCCACCGCATTATTTTGGTCTACTTCAGGCCGGTCTCCGGACTTAAGAATATTTTAAATATTCTATTCACCGTTGCGGGGGCAGCGTTAGCTCACATTTCTGTACTAACTTCCCAGTTTCACTTCTAAATTAGAAGCACCTCAAGTGTGACAAAGACTAAATATATGCCGATGCTTTGTCAATTTATTCTTTATTTGCCTGATTTTTCATATTATTAAATATAAGACAATTTTAATTAGTATTTACTTTTCAATAGTTATAAAAAAGCCCCCGAATACGGAGGCTTTTAAACTACTCAGAATTAACCTGGGTAAATACCACGTTCTTTACGAGCACGTAAAATACGTTCACACGCTAAAATGTACGCCGCTGTACGCATTGTGCATTTGTTATCCGCAGCACAATTCCATACATCTGCAACAGCTTGAATCATTAACTTATCTAAGCGTTCATTAATTTCATCTTCCGTCCAGAAGAAGCTAGACATATCCTGAACCCATTCAAAGTAACTAACAGTTACACCACCAGCATTACAAATTACGTCAGGCACAACAACAATGTCACGACCTACTAAAATGTCATCTGCTTCTGGGTAAGTTGGACCGTTTGCACCTTCTAAAATCATTTTAGCTTTTAAACGTTTAGCACGCTCAATTGTAATTTGACCTTCTAGCGCAGCAGGAATAATAATATCTGTTTCAACATCCCAGAAATCTTCATTATCAATTTGTTTTGCACCTGCAAAGCCTAATACGCCTTGAGTTGCTGCAACGTGCGCATGTAAGCCTTCTAAATCGATACCATCAGCATTAAAAATAGTGCCTGTATGATCTTGAATACATACAATTTTAGATTTGTATTCGCTGAATAAGTTAGCAGCTTCACTACCTACGTTACCAAAACCTTGAACAGATACTTTCGCACCATCTAGGCTTAAGCCAATTTTTTTTGCAATTTCGTAGCCTGTAATAAACACGCCACGACCTGTTGCTTTTACACGACCTAATGAACCACCAAGGTGAACAGGTTTACCTGTTACAACACCTGTTACTGTATGACCTTGACCAGATGAATAAGTATCCATGATCCAGCCCATTACATTGGCATTTGTACCAACATCTGGTGCAGGAATATCTTTTTGAGGTCCAATAATATGGCTAATTTCACTTGTATAACGACGTGTTAAACGCTCTAATTCACGTGGTGATAATGTACGTGGATCAACGCGGATACCACCTTTAGCACCACCAAATGGCAAATTAACAACAGCAGTTTTAATCGTCATCCAGGCAGAAAGCGCCATTACTTCATTAATTTCAACATCTGGGTGATAGCGAATGCCACCTTTACCCGGACCACGTGAAAGGTTGTGTTGTACACGGTAACCTTCAAAGTGACGGATCCGTCCCATCATCCATAATAATTGGCACATCAACAATTAACGCACGCTTTGGACGCTTTAAAGTATCAACATATTTTGAAAGGTCTTCGCTTAAATATGGCGCAACACGATCTACTTGTTCTAAAAATGTTTTCCAAGGACCGTATTCTGCATTTGCGTATGAGAGATTAGACATTTATATTCCTTTTATGAATTTATTGAGTTCCTTAATAGATACTCTTTAAATTTCTTAACATTAGTTTTAATTAAACTTATTTTTGTATTTAAATATGCAACGAAGTATGCAATTTACTGATTGTAACAAATCTCAGTCATGCACTGTACAAAATTTGATAATTGATTTTTCAAATCAAAGTTTGAATGCTTCAACTATTTAAAAATACTTAATAATTTAAACCAAAACTAGTGCACCTCGAGTTGCGCGAAGTATAGCAAAAGCATATAAATATTCTGCAATTGAGTACAATTCAACAATTATCTTAACAATTTGTTACTTTTGTTATTTTTATTAGCTGTTCTTCACTTTTATCTATTTATAATTTATTTAACTAAATACAATAATCTTCATATAGTTAATTTTACTTTGGCTTTATTTGAAAGATTGCTATCTTTCGTCACAAGTAAAATTATTGAGATTTATTATGCATATTTGCGATCAAATTGTACTTGTAACAGGTGGTGCTCGCGGACAGAGATGGATCCGTAAATTTGAACAACTCCTATAAGTGATATTCTGCTCCTCAAATGATGTTATAAACATCAATATATGGAGTATTTTATGGCACGTAGACCAAGAAGAAATCATTCAAATGATTTTAAAGCTAAGGTAGCACTTGCTGCGATTAAAGCAGAAAAAACACTTGCTGAATTGAGTGCTGAGTTTGATGTTCATCAAAACCAAATTATTGACTGGAAAAATCAATTGATCTCAGCTTCCTCGCAAGCTTTCGATCAATCAAAAGCTCCAACAGAACCACCCATCGATCTAAAAAAACTACATGCAAAAATCGGTGAGCAGGCATTAGAAATTGATTTTTTAGAAGGTGTGTTGAAGAAACTGGGCCGCTTCAACCACAAAAGTTAATCGACGACTCACTTCAGATTTCAGTATCTAAGCAAGCTAAGCTGCTGAAAGTCTCCCGTGGTTGTTATTACTATCGCCCAAAACCTGTGAGTGCATCAGATCTGAAGCTGATGCGATGTATTGATGAATTACATATGCAATATCCTTTTGCAGGCAGTCGTATGATGCGTGATTTGTTGAATCGTCAAGGACATCATATAGGACGACGTCATACACGTACTTTAATGAAGAAAATGGGTATTCAGGCGTTATATTGCAAACCAAATTTAAGCCAGGCTAATCAAGCTCACCGTAAATATCCATATCTGCTCAAAGGGTTGGCTATTCAGCGCAGTAATCAAGTGTGGTCTACGGATATAACGTATATCCCTATGGCAAAAGGCTTTGTTTATTTATGTGCTGTGATTGATTGGCATAGCCGCAAGGTACTTGCGCATAGGGTATCGATTAGTATGGAGGTGGATTTTTGTATTTCGGCTTTAAATGAAGCGATTGAAAAATATGGTCGACCTGAAATATTTAATACAGACCAAGGCAGCCAGTTTACCAGTGATGCATTTATTGATGTATTGAAATCAAATGGCATTCAAATCAGTATGGATGGTAAAGGTCGATGGGTAGATAATGTGATGGTTGAACGATTATGGCGGAGCGTTAAATATGAAGAGGTGTATCTCAAAGCTTATAGCAGTGTCACAGATGCGAAAAAGCAATTAAGTGCATATTTTGAGTTTTATAATTTGAAACGACCTCATTCGAGTCTAGACAAAATGACACCAAATGAGTTTTACTATGATCAGCTACCCCAACAAAACAAGGTGGCTTAACTAGAGCGGAATATCACTTATAAATACGCTTTTAGTTGTTCAAACAAGTGGGACCACCTCTGACTTGGTTTAGCAATTACAGAATCTTTAATATCTGAAGGTGCTCGTGTTGTTGTAAATTATCACACCAGTAAGCAACAAGCCGATGTGCTTGCCAACAAATATCCAAAACAAGTTTTTGCATATCAAGCAGATGTTACCAACAAAGAACAAGTTCAAGCACTTTTTCTGGCAGTGAAAGAACATTTCGGCAGTGCAATTACATCTATTGTAAATAATGCATTAGTTAATTTTAAATTTAATGGCGACTTAAGACCTAAAATTGAAGATCTAAGCGCAGAGATAATGACTCAACAATTTGATGGCGCTGTACTTGCTGCTTTAAATACAACTCAAGCTGCGCTAAATGATATGAAACAAGCCAATTTTGGTCGTATTGTGAATATAGGTACTAACCTTGTTCAAAATCCTGTTGTTCCTTATCACGATTATACTGTTGCTAAATCTGCCTTACTCGCATTTACAAGAACGTCGGCTCAAGATTTAGGGCAATACGGAATTAACGTTAATATGCTTTCTGGTGGTTTACTTCAAACTACAGATGCAAGCCAATCTACACCAAGTTTTGTTTTCGATTTAATCGCATCTTCCACACCTCTGCAACGCGTCATTACGCCTGCAGAATTTGCTTCTGCAATTATGATGTTTTTATCACCATATTCACGTGCTGTAACAGGGCAAAACTTAATTGTAGATGGTGGTTTAGTCAAAGGATAATTGTGATTTGTGTGTCTTTTGTCACAAATATTCATTTTTTAACCAAATAGTATATTTCAAATGAATTAGGGTGTAAAAAACCAATACAATAATGCGCACCCTATTCTTTATTATTCGCTACATGAAAATTCTAAGCTTGGTCGTTGTAACATTTATTCTTACAGGTTGTATGGGTACATCTAAAGATATTAAAAAAGCAGAATCATTATTTATTCAATTTAAATGTACAAACATTGAAAGCACTCAAATTCCACATAGTTCTCTTAATTCTTATTATGAACAATCACTTTATTCTTCTAAGAAAAAAGCAGGTTCATATATAGAAAGCTACAAACAAGGAGATAAATTATTTGATATCTCTTTACATGAAGTTGTAGAACAACAATATGTTATTTATAAAGAAGCATGCCAAAGCTTAGGTGGTATTTCTAAAAGTGAATAAACTAAAAAGCAAGTTAGACCATTTGATTTAACTTGCTTTCAAGAGTGTTTTATTGCAAATGATTAATTTGAAATAAAACGCTGATCCACACTGAAATTTTCAGGAAATTTAGCGTGAATATTTGCATAAAAATCCATAATTTCTTTCATGTCTTTTTCCATATCTCCCGTAGGATACACAATTTTACCCACGCCAGTTTTCTTATTTTTATAGTCCATATATGCCAAAGCAATAGGAACATTGGCATTGAGCGCAACATGATAAAAACCTGTTTTCCACTTTTCTTGTTTTGCTCTCGTTGCTTCGGGCGTAACCAACATCACAAGTTTAGGATGCGTTTTAAATAAATCAGTCATGACCTGAACCATACTTAAGCGTTCTTGCCCAGCTTCTTTCGGACGACGATCGATTCCAATTCCACCCATTGCTCGTACAAATGGACCAAATGGAAATTTCATATAACTGTCTTTAATTGTTAAGCGAACGTTCACACCTAATGCTTTTAATGCAAGTCGTGCATAAAGCGCATCCCAGTTACTGGTATGTGGTGCTGCAATCATGACACATTGATCTAAATCTAAAGGCCAATGGTTATCAATTTCCCACCCCATCATTCGTAAACTTTGTTCTGCAGCTTTTTCAAACACAAGCATTTCCAAGTAAATTAATGTTTACGAATTCTATCAAGCTAATTTATTTTAAAAAGCCTAAATTGATTAACATTTAACCTCTTAATATATATTTGTATATTTTTTTGTAAGTTACTATTTTTTAAAAATATTGCACAAAATTACACCATCTATTTATATCTATTTAAAGCATTCTAAAAGTTAATTTATTAGTAACGTAATTTTTAGCTACTATTCATATTTAATAAATAGAACTATCTTACTACTTTAAATATCTAAATAAAAAACCCTGCTTTCGCAGGGTTTTTTTGAATCATTTAGGTAGATTAACCACCAAATTGGTTCATTGTATTTTTAGCATCATCACCAGCTTTCAATGCATTGTCGCCAGCAAAGATTTCTTTGTGATCATCACCGATGTCTGAACCAGCCATTGCTTGGTGTTTAACACAAGCGATACCACCGCGGATTTCTTTACGTTGTACGCCAGCAACATAAGCTAACATACCTTCAGAACCGAAGTAACCTTGAGCAAGCTCATGAGTAGAAAGAGCTGCTGTGTGGTAAGTCGGAAGAGTGATCAAGTGATGGAATACACCTGCTTCACGTGCAGCATCTGCTTGGAATGTACGTACTTTTTCATCAGCTTCAGCAGCTAATTCAGTTGCATCGTACTCAGCGCTCATTAATTTAGCACGGTCGTAAGCAGATACGTCTTTACCTTCAGCAACCCAACGGTCGTAAGCTTGTTGACGGAAGTTTAAAGTCCAGTTGAACGAAGGAGAGTTGTTGTAAACAAGTTTCGCATTTGGAACTGTTTCTTTAACACGGTTAACCATGTGAGCGATTTCAGCAACGTTTGGAGTTGCAGTTTCGATCCAAAGAAGGTCAGCACCATTTTGTAAGCTAGTTACACAGTCAAGTACAACACGGTCAATTTGAGTGCCTTCACGGAACTGATACAAACCAGAAGCTAAACGCTTAGGACGATGTAATTTACCATCACGTTTGATTAAGATTTCGTCTTCTTGTGCTTCTGAAATGTCGATTTCAGTTGTGTCTAAGTAGCTGATGTATTGAGAAGCGATGTCGCCTGGCTCTTTAACCACTGGGATTTTTTGAGTCAAGTCAGCGCCTTCAGAGTCAGTACGCGCAACGATGATACCATCATCAAGACCCATTTCTAAGAATGCATAACGTAATGCATGGATTTTAGCGATGAAATCTTCGTGTGGAACAGTTACTTTACCAGCTTGGTGACCACATTGTTTAGCGTCAGATACTTGGTTTTCGATTTGAAGTGCACATGCACCAGCTTCGATCATTTTCTTAGCAAGTAAGTAAGTCGCTTCTTCATTACCGAAACCAGCATCGATATCCGCAATAATTGGCACAACGTGAGTTTGGAAACCATCGATTTGAGCAGTGATTTCAGCAGCTTTAGCAGTGTCACCAGCTTCTTGAGCTTTTTTAAGTGAACGGAAAAGATCGTTTAGTTCTTTCGCGTCAGCTTGACGTAAGAATGTGTAGATTTCTTCGATCAATGCAGGAACAGATGTTTTTTCGTGCATTGATTGGTCAGGTAAAGGACCGAATTCAGAGCGAAGAGCAGCAACCATCCAACCTGAAAGGTAGATGTAGCGACGTTCAGTTGTACCGAAGTATTTTTTGTTCGCAATCATTTTTTGTTGTGCAATGAAACCGTGCCAGCAACCTAATGATTGAGTGTATTTGCTAGAGTCAGCATCATAAGCAGCCATATCACGACGCATAATCGCAGCTGTATATTTAGCAATATCTAAACCAGTTTTGAAACGGTTTTGTAATTGCATACGCGCAGCATCTTCAGGACTGATGTCTGCCCAAGTGTTGCCGAATTTTGCTTTTAATTCGCGGATTGCATCAATCGCTGTTTGGTATGTAGTCATGATATTTTACCCTGTATATAATTTTAGGATTTTTCAACCGATAAATAAACTTGCTTTAAGGCTGTTTAATTTTCGATCGCTTTGTTGCTATGGATACAGATTAGATTGACTGAAAAAATTAATCCAATATTCTCCAAGAATCTTCACTATTTATTTAAAAAATATGTAGATCAAAGTCGTAATCCAAAATAAATAATATTAAATAAAGCATTGTTTTTAATTAAAATTATTTAAATAACAATTGGATAATTTTTAACTTTTTTGATTATTTTTTAATTATGAGACTTAAGTCGACATACTATTTTTTAGATTTTTTATTGACCTTTTTGACCACAAAATTTGCATTAAACGCCAATTTCCACATATTTATTTGAATATTTTTTAAACATATTAGTTTTTCTATCTATAAAAAATTTATATTTTAAGTCCATTCATTTTCTTTAATTGATTTTAATGTCTTTTATAATAAAATTTTCAGTGAAAATTCATGTCTTAACAATCATTCAATCTAAATAAATACAGTATTTTAAGATAACTAATTCGTTGTTTTTTCCATCATATTTCTACACAAATCATACTCCTTATGGCATAATCACCATAATTTCTTGATTTTATTTTCGGTATTTTCTGTATGAATCTAGAGCGGGTAGATCTTAATCTTCTTATTTATCTTGATGTACTATTACGTGAAAAAAATGTAACTCGTGCGGCAGAACAATTGGGTGTAACCCAACCTGCAATGAGTAACATTTTACGCAGACTACGCAATTTATTTAACGATCCGCTTCTCATTCGTTCTTCTGAAGGAATGACCCCAACAGAACGTGCATTAGAACTACAACCACGTATTCGTGATGCTTTATCTGATTTATCGATGATTTTGGAGCCTCGCACAGAGTTCCGTCCTTATACATCGAATCGTGTATTCCGCATTATGACTTCAGATTATGCAGAGGCAACACTAGTTCCCCGCCTAGTTAAAGCTTTACGTTCTGAAGCACCGAATGTTGTACTCGACTTTTTAACACCAAGTGATGTGTCTTACAGAGATATGGAACAAGGTAAAGTCGATCTTGCTATTAATAGATTCAATGAAATTCCACAAAGCTTTCATCAGGTTTTAGTTTGGCGTGATAGTTTTTCTTGCTTGTTAAATCAAAAGCACCCAGCTGCTGCCAATTTAAACTTAAAAAGCTACTTAGATGCACAGCATATTTGGGTATCTAAAACAGGTATGGGTGTTGGCTTTGGTGTGAATCCTGAAAAGCAAGCTGGCTTAGGCTGGATTGATCAAGCTTTAGAGCGTATTGGTCAAAAGCGTAAAATTTCAGTATTTACTCGCCACTACCAAATGCCTGCACTTTTAGCTTCTAACGTAGATTTAATTGCAACATTACCTACGCGTATTGCAAGCTTACAATCGAACAGTCAAAATCTATTAATTAAAGACCCTCCTTTTTATATTCCTGAATTTGAATTAAAAATGGCATGGTGTCCTTTACTTCATCATCACCCTGCACATCGTTGGTTACGCCAACTTATTTTGTATGTTGCACGCCAAATGATTGAAGAAGAGAATCGTGAGTTTTTATTAAATAACACTCAAAATTCTACGTATTAATTCCTTTTTATTTATAAGTTCTTATTTATTAAGATTATCCTTTATGAACCTGAGTAAATATTTTTATATGAGCTCAGGTTAATTTGTGTTAAAAATATTCATAATAATGATGAGCCACAGGTGGATTCGTGAGCCTTTTTCAAAATATCCTGATAATTGTTGTCCTTATTGCAGGGGCAGGTTTTTTATCTTTAACTGAAATTGCACTTGCTGGTGCAAGAAAAGTTAAACTTAAAATTCTTGCAGAATCGGGTGAAGACCGAGCGCAGAAGGTATTAGATTTACAGGAAAATTCAGCAGACTTTTTTGCAGCATCTCAAATTGGTTTAAATGCTGTTGCAATTTTAGGTGGTATTTTAGGTGAAGGTGCTTTTCGCCCCTATTTCCTTAATTTTGTGAATGGGTTTTACTCAGGTCCTTGGGCAGAAACCATTAGCTTCACATTATCTTTCACCTTAGTGACTTCATTATTTATTTTATTTGCAGACTTAATGCCAAAACGCTTGGCAATGATTGCACCTGAAAAAATTGCAATTTCTGTTATTAACCCTATTCAAGTATTTATTGTTGTATGTAAGCCATTGGCTTGGTTTATTAACAGCATTGCAAACGTGCTATTTAAAATATTTAAAGTAAACACAGTTCGTGATGACAACATCACTTTTGCAGATATCTCTGCTGTTATGGATGCAGGTGCCTTAGCAGGTGTTGTGCAGAAACAAGAACACCATTTCATTGAAAACGTATTTGAACTTGAAGAACGAAATGTTCCTTCGAGCATGACAACACGTGAAAACGTCGTATATTTCACTTTAAAAGAATCTGAAGAGAGTATTCGTCAAAAACTTGCACAATTTCCCTACTCGAAATTTTTAGTGTGTAGTGAAAATATTGATGATGTTATTGGCTATGTAGATGCTAAAGATATTTTGGTTCGCATCTTAAACAATCAATCTTTATTACAACTAAACGAAAATACCATTCGGAATGTTTTAACCATTCCAGATACTTTAACTCTTTCAGAATTGCTTGATCGCTTCCGCTCTAGCAAAGAAAAATTTGCTGTCGTTATTAATGAATATGCACTTGTTGTTGGCGTAATTACACTTTCAGACATTATGACAACGGTAATGGGTGACTGGGTTATACCAATAGAAGCAGATCAACAAATTATTAAACGTGATGAAAATTCATGGTTAATTGAAGGTAGCACGCCAATTGAAGACATTAAACATGCACTTGAAATCGATGAAATGCCTGACGATGAAAACTATGAAACCTTAGCTGGCTACATGATGTACAGTTTACGTAAAATTCCACGTCCTGCCGACTTTGTTATTTACTCAGGTTTCAAATTTGAGGTTGTCGATGTAGACCATTTTAAAATTGATCAACTCTTAGTTACTCGATTAATTGACAGCTCAGACCTATTAAAAGAAGAATCAGAATAATCTGATTCTTCTTTTAATTTCACTACTATTCACATAATAAATATAACAAGCTAATTCCAACACTATCTTATTCAATAAATTTTTTATTTATGCATTCTTTTGCACTTATTTAGCTATAAAAACAAAGTAAAATTTGCGGTGAATTTAATCATTTTTATTCAAAAGATACATATAGTTACTCAATGTTACTAGTACTTACAAGCCTCCAGCCTACTTCTTAAACCATATTAAAAAAAATGAAAGATAAACTATTGTTTTAGCTACACCGATTGATACAGGTTTGTTTGACCCCTCTGTAAAATGGATTTTACGCCTTATAAAAGGTGATCCACTGAAAGTGGTCATGGGTACAATTACCTTAACACTCATTGTTTCTTTAGATGGTGATGGTTCTACAACGTATATGATCTGTGTGGCAGCAATGTTACCGCTATACAAACGTTTAGGTATGAGCCCTCTTATTATGGCGTGCTTAATGATGCTTGCTAGTGGCATTATGAACTTAACACCTTGGGGCGGCCCAACTGCACGTGCAGCAAGCGCATTGCATGTAGACCCAAGTGATGTATTTATTCCAATGATTTTGCCAATGATTTGCGCAATTTTCTGGCTCTATTTCGTCGGCTTTATGTATGGTCGTATGGAGCGTAAACGCTTAGGTATTGTTGAGTTAGACGTTAGTCACGGCGATTCTATTCAAATTTCGAATAACCCTGAAGCAAACCGCGCACATTTACGTTGGTTCAATGCTCTACTTACTCTTGCACTTATGGTGTCTTTAGTTCTTGGTATTTTACCAATGTCTATTTTATTCATGATTGCGCTCTGTATTGCACTTGTCGTGAACTATAAAGATATCGACATGCAAAAAGCACTTGTCGCAAGCCATGCAGGTAGTGCACTTAACGTTGTAGGTATTATTTTTGCCGCAGGTATCTTCACAGGTATTTTAGCTGGAACAGGCATGGTAGAAGCGATGTCTAAAGAGCTTGTTGCCATTATTCCTGAAAGTATGGGACCTTTTCTTGCACCAATTACCGCAATTGTCAGCATGCCTTTAACATTCTTTATGTCGAATGATGCTTTCTACTATGGCGTACTTCCAATTCTTTCAGAAGCTGCTATTCATTATGGTATTAGCCCTGTAGAAATGGCACGTGCATCTATTGTAGGTCAGCCTGTGCATTTACTCTCTCCTCTTGTTCCATCAACTTACTTACTTGTTGGTTTAGCAGGCATTGAGTTTGGTGCACATCAAAAATTCACTATTAAATGGGCAATTTTAACCTGTTTAGTGATGCTTGCTGCAGCACTTCTATTTGGTGTATTCCCGCTTTATTCAACACTCGGTTAATCTCCAAACTAATAAAAAAGCACCTTATAGGTGCTTTTTTATTGGTGTTAAACAAGTAATTTAAATTACTTGCTTAACAATGCATCTAAGACTGCTTGGTAGTGAATGTTAATATCATCTTCCAAAATTTTATAAGCATTATCGAACTGAACCATAGGCCAGCCTTCTTTCCAAAATGGGAAAATGTTATGCAAATCATGAGTTACTATTGCATCTTCACGGCTAATTGCTTGTGCAACTTGTGATAGTACTTGTGCTGTTTCCGCACCATCAATTGCTAAATAATCAATTCCACGTACCTTCAAAATACGAATACGGTCTTTTTTATAACGAATTTTTTTCGCCTGACCTTCATTTAAGCCTAAAGCCAAAGTCACAGCTTCAACAAAGCGCTCTTCAAATGCTGTATGCAATGATACAAGTGCTTGTTTATGTGCTTCTTGACGACCTGCTTTACCGCCATTACGAATAATCTCTTTTGCTTCTGTATTGAGCTCATCGTTTTTCATTGATTGTAAAATATCTACAATTTCGATATCGCTTAAAGATTCAGGAGATTGGTCAGTCATGAAATGCCTTTGGACAAATAAATATATAAAAACGTATTTTCGCATAAATCTGCGTGGAAATATATCTGAATCGGAAAGCGAATATTGAGACGCAATGTACTTATTAAGCCACTTTTTAAATAAAAAATCCCAACAATGCTTTAAAACACGTTGGGATTTTTCTAAATATCGCAATTAAGGCTATGAGATAGATTAAATCACCTCAACCACAACTTTACCTATATGCTCGCCTGTATCCATACATGCATGTGCATCTTGAATTTGGTCAAATTTGAATGTTTTATAAATCATTGGTAAGCATTCGCCTTTTGCCCAAAGTGGTGCAACATTAGCTTTTAAGCCTTCCGTAATTTCAGCTTTTTCTGCGGTATTACGCGCACGCATTGTCGAACCTGTAATGGTCAAGCGTTTCATCATAATTTGACCGAGTTTTACATCTTTGGCTTTTGCACCACCTAAGAATGCAATGTAGACCAAACGACCATCACGACGTAATAGATTTAAGTTTTGTGCCAAATATGGCGCACCAACAATATCTAAAATAACATCTACACCATGTTCGTTATTTGCTTCATTAATCACTTGCTCAAAATCTTGAGTTTTGTAGTTAATGGCAGTGGTGATGTTTGAAATTGCTTTTACTTTTTCATCTGAACCCACTGTTGCAAACGTTTTTAATCCTAAAGCATTACAAAGCATGATTGCCGTAGTACCAATACCGCTTGTTCCGCCATGAATGAGTACTGTTTCACCTGCTTTGGCTTTACCCATTTGGAATACGTTTGCCCAAACAGTGTAGAAGGTTTCAGGAATTGCAGCGGCTTGCACATAGCTTACATTTTCAGGAATATTTAAAGTTTGGCTTTCAGGTACAACGCAATATTCTGCATAACCACCACCATTGGTAAGTCCGCAAACTTTATCGCCCACTTTAAATTGTGTCACATTTTCACCAACGGCAAATACTTCGCCTGCAACTTCCAAACCCGGCACAGGTGTTACGCCTTTTGGCATTGGGTATAAACCCTGACGCTGTAAAATGTCTGGACGATTAATACCAAATGCATGTACTTTTACAAGCACTTCATCTGCTTTTGGGCTTGGAATTGCTACAGTTTCATAGGCAAGTTTATCGATATCGCCCGGTTCTGTAATAATGACTTGTTGCATGCTTGCTTGTGACATTTGCTTTTCCTTATTTATTTACTATTCATGTTTCTTGTGCTTATTTGAACATAGTTAATTCATGCTTAGAAGCCAATTTACACTTATGTCCAATGTAGAATCATCAAGTTATTAAATAGCATAACTGCATTGTTATTTTGGTGAATCAACAAATTTCATTAAAAAATTACGTACAATTGGCAATACAATTAAAATTAATGGAAATGCCAACAACCAAGATTTTGCCCAAGCAAACAACCAAAGTTCTAAAAAGTTATGTACCAATCCTAAATTTAGAATCATGTTGTAGCATGAAATTGCACCACTCATAATGCCAGATAAAATGAGTGGCATAAGCCATGTCAGATGTTTTGGATGAAATTTAATTTTGCTCATAATAATTTTTCAGCCTATATCTTTAATTTGCATTGCTGCTTGGTGAATTATTTTTGCAATACTTGCGACTTTATCAGGATGAATTTCATCATCTTGTAAATGCTGTCTAAGCGAAGCTTTAAGTTCATCCATTGCTTCTTTTATTTGGGTTAATTCCGTATTGTTTTGAATTTTTATACGTGTATTAAAACGGCAAAGTGTTTTATCTATTTTTTGTTTTTGCGCCTGAAGATGTTCTATGCCTTTTGAATTGATGTGATATTGCTTTCGACCATCTTCGCTTAAATGAACTTCTGTATAGCCTTGTTCTTCTAAGTAATTAATAGTTGGGCAAATGGTGCCTGTACTTGGTTTGTAGTTTCCACCAACTAAGTTTGCAACGTCTTTGATGATGTCGTAGCTAAATTTAGGCTGTTGTGAAATAAAATGAAGTACCAATAGCTTCATTTCGCCTGTTTCAAACAAGCGTTTTCTTGGCTTTGAAGTACCATCAATTTCAGTAATAATTTCTGATTTAGGCATAGTAAAGATATATCTTACAATTAATTAAGATATATCTTAATATAGCTTCTTAAAATTTAAAAGCATATACATTATATTTTTTGTAATATTTAATACTTCACTTATCATTCATTAAGCTTTATTTTAACTCGACTATCATTTTAATTTTAAAAAGAAAAATGGCTTCATCGCATAATCGTGATATTTTTTTAGCCTCTTTCATTCCCTCACTTTTTATTGCTGGATGGACTTGGTTATTACATTTTCCATGGGATTCGGTTTTCTATACAGTGGCTGCTATCGAGTTCTTGATATTTCTAATTATTTGGGGTTTTGAACGACAAGCGAGTGATGTAAAAGGCGCAAGCGGTTGGATGCTATTTTTTTCTATCTTTTTACAATTTTTTATTTTAGTTGGAATAACTGTATCACGTCTGATTGTTTTGATTGCACAATTATTTTTTATTGGCTTTTTATAAATAAGTTTTTGAATTTCATCACTAGCTTAATTAAAATTCTCAAATCTATACAAAAAAAACCCGCAATTACGCGGGTTTTTTTAAATTAATCCAATCTATTACAGACGAACCAATTCAACAATCTTTTCAGCTAACTCTTCAACAGCATCCACAGCAACAGTTGCATCTGTGCCTTCAGCGACAGTTGTAATTACCACAACACCAGTTTCACGTAAAAGAGCAACTTGAGCAGCATCTAAACCAGCTTTAGCAATTGCGACAACACCTTGTTGAAGTAACAAGTTTTCAAGTACTTGAGCATTGTCCAACGCAGTTTCAGAAACAGTAACAGACGCAGGCTTTTGACCTAAACGTGCAGCACGTGCTTCCGCAGTTACAGGGTTGGTATGTGCTGTCCATTCAACAGACTCCTCTACCATACCCGCACCAATCGTCACGTTATTTAAACGATCAATAAAAATGAACGAGCCTGTGTAACGGCTGTCTTTATAACGGTCAAATACAACAGGCGCGTCAAACTCAACAGTTACGTTAGCAATAGAGTTTAGCTCTAAACTTTCAACTTGTGCTTTTTCAAGCGTGTTCACATTTGTACGGAAATTAATTGCAGTCACTTTAGCAGGAACAGTTTGCGTACCCACTTTTAAGTTATACAACTTACCAATTACAAGCGGTTGATCTGCCATCCAAACAACAGTTGCATTCACAGAACGTGAAATAAACGGCTCAGCTTGATCTGCACGAACTAAAACGTTACCACGTGAAATATCAATTTCATCGTTTAAAGTAAGCGTTACAGCTTGACCTGCAACAGCACGTTCTAAGTTGCCGTCAAAAGTCACAATCTCTTTAACAGTTGAAGATTTACCTGATGGTAAAGCCACAATTGTATCACCAACAGAAACATCACCTAACGCAACAGTTCCACAGAAACCACGGAAGTCCAAGTTAGGGCGGTTTACATATTGAACTGGGAAACGGAAATCTTGCTTCGCAGATGTACGGTTAATTTCAACTGTTTCCAACGTTTCCATCAACGTTTGACCTTGATACCAAGGTGTGCTCGCAGATTTGTTTACAACGTTATCACCATTTAAAGCTGAAATTGGTGTAAAGATAATGTTTGCAGGTTTACGATCACCCAACTGATTAACAAAGTCGTTATATTCAGTCTGAATTTCATTGAAACGAGTTTCAGAGAATTCCACCAAGTCCATTTTGTTGATTGCAACAATAATGTTCTTAATGCCTAACAAGCTTGCAATAAATGTATGGCGACGAGTTTGAGTCTGAACACCATAACGCGCATCAATTAAGATAATCGCAAGGTCACAAGTAGATGCACCTGTCGCCATGTTACGCGTGTATTGTTCGTGCCCCGGTGTATCCGCAATAATGAACTTACGTTTTTCTGTAGAGAAATAACGGTAAGCCACATCAATGGTAATACCCTGTTCACGTTCAGCTTGTAAGCCGTCTACAAGTAAAGCCAAGTCAGGTGCATCACCTGTTGTACCTACTTTTTTAGAATCCCGCGTAACTGCTTGCAATTGATCTTCATAAATCAATTTTGAATCGTAAAGTAAACGACCAATTAAAGTCGATTTACCGTCATCTACGTTACCGCAAGTTAAAAAACGCAATAAGTCTTTATTTTCGTGTTGTTTTAAATAACCCAAGATATCTTGGCTAATTAAATCTGATTGATGAGACATTGCTCAAACTCCACATATTCTTTTGAAATCGTTTTCTAATCTCTTTAATCCCTCTAAATCTCCCTTTGTTAAGGGAGACTTTGCTCCGCTTTTGAAGCCCCTCTTTTATAAAGAGGTGAGTAGCACTGCTACGCAAGGGAGATTCTTGGGGGGAAAATTAAATTAGAAGTAACCCTCTTGTTTCTTCTTCTCCATCGAGCCTGCTTCATCATGGTCAATCATACGACCTTGACGTTCAGAACTTGTTGCCAAAAGCATTTCCTGAATAATTTCAGGCAATGTGTCAGCTTCAGACTCAACAGCACCAGTAAGTGGGTAACAACCCAAAGTACGGAAACGTACCGATTTCATTTGCGGAACTTCACCTTCTTTTAAAGGCATACGTTCATCATCAACCATAATCAGTGTGCCACTACGTTCAACTACAGGACGTTCTGCAGCTAAATAAAGCGGTACTAATGGAATGCTTTCCAAGTAAATGTATTGCCAAATATCAAGCTCAGTCCAGTTTGATAATGGGAACACACGAATACTTTCACCTTTGTTCACTTTACCGTTGTAAAGGTTCCAAAGTTCTGGACGTTGGTTTTTAGGATCCCAACGGTGTTTCGAATCACGGAATGAATAAACACGTTCTTTTGCACGTGATTTTTCTTCGTCACGGCGTGCGCCACCAAATGCAGCATCAAAACCATATTTATCAAGTGCTTGTTTTAAGCCTTGAGTTTTCATGATGTCTGTATATTTAGAGCTACCATGGTCGAATGGGTTAATGCCAGCATCAACACCCTCTTTGTTTTGATGCACGATCAAATCAAAGCCATGCTTTTTCGCCATGTTGTCACGGAACGCAATCATATCCTTGAATTTCCAACCTGTATCTACATGTAGAAGTGGAAATGGAAGTTTTGCGGGATAGAATGCTTTGAGGGCTAAATGCAGCATGACTGCTGAATCTTTACCAATTGAATAGAGCATAACTGGGTTTTCAAACTCAGCAGCTACTTCACGGATAATATGAATACTCTCAGCTTCAAGCTGTTTTAGATGAGTAAGTCTTTCCTCATTTAACGACATGGACAACACCAGCTTAGAAAACGTGTACTTATGACACATATGAAATTTTATATACATTATAGTGATTTAGTTATTCATTCTATTGCTTGTTTTCTGATATTAATATGCAAATTCATCATATAAAGCTTTATTGATATTGCTTATTCAATATAATTAAGCACAGTATTAAAATCATTCAATTCAAATCTATTTTTTAGTTTTTTATCGTTGAAATTTTTAGAGCCAATAGTGACCTTATTAGTCGTAAAAACTATTATAAAACCCTTATATTTTACACCAAATATGATTAAATAAAGACATTCAAGTAAAAGACTTATATTTATGCCTTATAGCCATTTTGATATCGAAGCCCTTAAAAGCAGCTTAGAACAAGCAGCGCTTGCAGGCTATATCTATCAGCATCAGCAACATATGTTAGTACTGCAAGAAGCATTAAATGACGATGGTTCTGCACTAAATAACTTTATTCAACACGAACATACAGCCGACCAATTAGGTCTGCAATTTGGTCTACGACTTTCGGAGAAGCAATGGCAGTTTGTTGTTGGTATTACACACAGCAACCAAGACCGTAGCTATGAAATTGGCGCAGGCAATTTAAAGGGAGATGAACGCGCATTTAACTTACTTTATGCCTTCTACAACTTCCCTAAAGGCTTTTACACCATCAACATGCCTTTAGCTTGTAACAGTCAACAACTTACACAAGCAATTGAACAACAACTTTTCCAGTTAGATAGTATGTCTTTCTTAAATACCGCTATTAAGACCAATCCTATGGGTCAACAAGTTGAATGGATGAAAGACTTTATTGTGCAGCAAGCATTAGACATGAAAGTTCGCATTCAAACTGCCCTACTTTAAGTATTATTTAAAGTACAAAAAACCCGCATTAAGCGGGTTTTTTAGTTTCACAACTTATGCATTTTTATGACGCATATGAGGGAATAAAATTACATCACGGATACTTGGCGCATTTGCAAATAACATGACCAAACGGTCAATACCAATACCCTGACCTGCTGTAGGCGGTAAACCATATTCTAATGCTTCAACGAAGTCTGCATCGTAATGCATTGCTTCATCATCACCCGCTTCTTTTTCGTCAACTTGCGCTTGGAAACGTTCTGCTTGGTCAATTGGGTCATTTAACTCAGAGAAACCATTTGCAAGTTCACGACCACCAATGAAAAATTCAAAACGGTCTGTAATATGCGGATTGTCATCGTTACGACGTGCCAATGGAGAAGTTTCCGCTGGGTATTCTGTAATAAACGTAGGCTGACGAAGTTTAGTTTCAACCGTTTCTTCAAATACGATTGTTTGAAGCTTGCCTAAACCAAAACCTGGCTTAACTTGTTCTTTCAATGTTTCTTTCACAAAGTTCGCAAGGAATTCACGGTCACCCACATTTTCAGGGGTAAATTCTGGGTTATGTTCAAGAATTGCATCAAACATTGAAATTTTCTTGAATGGACCTTTAAAGCTATACACTTCTTCGCCATAAGGAACATCTGTAGAACCCAAAATATCGATTGCCAGCTTCTCAAGCATTTTTTCAGTCAATTCCATCAAATCTTTGTAATCTGCATAAGCTTGATAGAATTCAATCATTGTGAATTCTGGGTTATGACGTGTAGACACACCTTCGTTACGGAAGTTACGGTTAATTTCAAACACACGCTCAAAACCACCAACAACTAAACGTTTCAAGTAAAGTTCAGGCGCAATACGCAAGAATAATGGCATATCTAATGCATTATGATGCGTTTCAAATGGACGCGCAGAAGCACCACCCGGAATAACATGCATCATTGGTGTTTCAACTTCCATGAAACGTTGTTCAGTTAAGAACGCACGAATACCAGAAACTACTTTTGCACGAATTTCAAAAGTTTTACGTGTTTCTTCGTTTACGATTAAATCTAGGTAACGTTTACGATACTTTACTTCTGTATCTGTTAAACCATGGAATTTATCTGGAAGTGGACGTAATGATTTTGTTAATAATTCAAAATGTTCAATATGTACGTAAAGATCGCCTTTACCAGAACGACCTACATAACCTTTAACCGCAATAATATCACCAAGGTCTAAACCTTTAATTGTTTCCAACACTTCAGGCGCAAGTTCTTTACGTGCAACATATAACTGGATACGACCAGTCATATCTTGAATTACCATAAATGAACCACGATTAAGCATTACACGACCAGCGACAGATACATAAACCTTTTCACCTGCTTCAATATCTTCTTTAGATACATTTGCAAATTGATCTTGTAAGTCTTGTGCGTAATGTTCACGTTTAAACGTATTTGGCCAAGGGCTAACACCCGTTTCTTTTGCTTGTTCTTGGATTTGCTTTAACTTGGCATGACGCTGTGCAATTAAATCGTTTTCGGAAATAGTTTGTTCAGAAGTCGATTGAGCGTTATTTTGCGTCATCTCTGCCTCGTAATTTAGATAAGAAATAGAAGTGGCATAGAATAGCAGATTTAGAGCATAATGCGCAGAGAGAAATACTGTTCATGTATAAAAATCTACGATGTAATACAAAATTATAAGAATTAACGCTATTTTTTATATTTTTAAAATAGTTAAAGCCTTTTCTTTTAACACAATAACATTGTTTAAAACTTAGACTAAAGCCTTAAAACCACTCAAAAAATAGACCAAAATCTAAGATGCACATTATCTTATTTAAATTAAAATTAGACTTAACCATTTGTTGAAAAATCACGTTTTAACATTTTTACTTTGTGAATAAATAATAATGACGACTTACACTTCAACAGTTTTGTTTTTTCATGGTTTGGACTCTTCAAGAGATTCAACAAAATTTCACGCGATTGATGCGCCTAAAAAATATTGTATTAACGTTGATTATCGAAATTTAAATTTTGAAACAGTCGCTCAGTTTTATCACGATATTATTGAGAAAATTAATCCACACATTATTGTGGGTCATAGCTTAGGTGGATATTGGGCTTTATTAATGTCCTTTAAACATCAAATTCCATGCGTTATTGCTAACCCTAATTTAACACCGAATTTCCGTGACGACTACCCTCCTATTTCTGATAAAATTTTAGATCATGACATTCAGCAAATGGCATATTTAGAATTAGGTGATGAAATTTTAGATATGCACGGGACAAAAGAATTTTTAGAAAATTATATGCAAATTCAAAGCATTGAAGACGGACATCACCGCTTAGAACATCCTGAAAGAATTAATGATTTAATTTTAGAAATAGAAAAGTCTTTTTAAGCAAATTTATTGCAATATTCAAAATAAAAAAGCCACAATTTATGTGGCTTTTTTAGTATCTAATAAAGCTTATGCAGCTACAGATTCAGGCTTAGATTTATCATCTAAAACAGTCCAAATATCTAAACCCAAATCAGCATGTAAATCTGGTAAGTCTAGGAAAATACTTGCACCAAGAACATTGTGATTACATTTTTCAGCAAGTTGTTTTACTGCTTTTAAAGTACCGCCAGTTGCAAGCACGTCATCTACAATAATGACTTTTTGGCTTTCAATTTCAGCCGACATTTCTAAACGATCCAAACCGTATTCTAGGCTGTAACCAACACCTACAACAGGAGGTGGCAACTTACCTGCTTTACGAACCAAAATAAGCCCTTTGCCTGTACGCTGTGCAAGTAAGCTTGCTAAAACAAAGCCGCGCGCTTCTACAGCAATAAAGCTTTCAACTTCTTCAAGTTGTTTTGCAGGAATACTCGCAATAAGTGCATCAGTCAAAAGACCAATGTTATTCATAAATAATGGTGTTAGATCGTAGAAGCAAATACCTGGTTTTGGAAAATCTTGAACCGTACGAATGTGTGACCACAGAACTGTAGACTGATTACTCATGGGAGAAATTTAATAAATAGGAGAATAGTTGAATTTTACAGCTTATTTTTAGCAAGGGCTAGCAAATCAGGCTTGTATTAAAAATAATCACACGAACCAAAAAATACTAAGCGTTTGTATTTATTACTTTATTTTCTATCTAAATATCAAATATAGATTCATCTGATTATAAAATACAGAATTACTTGAAAAAAGTATGTTCAACTTAAGTCTAAACAACCTACTTTTATCTTTCTAGCATCATCAAATATTTATTCAGTTTAATTGTTCATTTGTTCTTTAAATTTCAACATTCCAATGATTTATGACAAGTTTTGTTCATTAATTACATACATTTTTGAAAATGCCCAATTAAAGAAAGATATTTACTTTACTTTCCCTATGTAACTGCGTAAAAATTTACGTATATATGTACGCTGATCGTCATATAAAAAGTATCTTGCCTTTTATAAGGATTTTCACTGATCTCGTTTTGATCGGTATTGGAGAGTCAAATGAAAAAATATCAATGCATCGTATGTGGATGGATTTATGACGAAGCAGAAGGTTGCCCTGAAGATGGCATCGTTGCAGGTACGAAATGGGAAGATGTTCCAGATGACTGGACTTGCCCTGACTGTGGCGTTTCTAAAGTAGATTTTGAGATGATTGAAATCTAAGTATTTGCACGAAAGACCATCATCTGGTCTTTTTTATGCACTATTCCTTTTAACGTGGAGATTGTTATGCATCCTATCGTCATCATTGGTTCAGGTATGGCGGGTTATACCGTAGCTCGTGAGTTCCGTAAATTAAATACAGAACAAGAACTTGTTATGATTTGTGCCGATGACGCAGTAAATTATGCAAAACCAACGCTTTCAAACGCATTAGTAGGCAACAAAGCACCAGAGCAAATTGCTTTAGGCGATGCAGAAAAAATGAGTGCTCAACTCAATATGCGCATTGAAAAAAATACGTGGGTGAAAAGCATAGATGCAGAAAATCACCTTTTAAGTTTAGAAAAAGATGGTGTTGAATCTACACTAACTTATGCAAAACTTGTTTTAGCAATAGGTGCAAATCCTATTCGCTTGGCTATTTCAGGCGATGCAAGTGATGATATTCATGTTGTAAACAACTTAAGTGACTACACCGCTTTTCGTAAGCAAATTGACCTCAATCACGATAAACGTGTCGTAATTTTAGGTGCAGGTTTAATTGGTTGTGAATTTGCCAATGACTTACAAAACACAGGTCATAAAGTTACTGTTATCGACTTAGCAACTCAGCCACTTTGCCGTTTATTGCCTGCACATGTTGCATCTGCATTTAAACAAGGTTTAGAAGATACTGGCGTTCACTTTGTACTGGGTACAACAGTTGAAAAAATCTCTAAAGCAGACAACCACAGCTATGTTGTGACTTTAGCGAATGGACAATCTTTTATTGCAGATGCCGTTCTTTCTGCAATTGGCTTACAACCTAATACAGCACTTGCAAAAGCAACAAATATTGCAACAGCTCGTGGCGTACTTACAAATAGCTCACTTGAAACAAATCAGGCAGATATTTTTGCCGTAGGTGACTGTGCTGAAGTAAATGGAACTTTACTACCTTTTGTCATGCCAATTATGCAACAAGCACGTGCGCTTGCTAAAACACTTAATGGCGTACAAACAACAGTTCATTACCCTGCTATGCCTGTAGCTGTAAAAACACCTGCTGCACCTCTTACTGTTTTAGCTGTTCCAAATGACCTAGAGGTAACTTGGCAAACTGAAGAACTAGATGATGGTATGATTGCAAAAGCTTTCGATTCATCTGAAACTTTACGTGGCTTTGTATTATTAGGTGCAACAGCGGCGAAACAACGTTTAGTATTAACGAAACTTGTTCCCGACTTGATACCTGCATCTGTTTAAGGTTTAAATGACAAGGATGCCTAAAAGCACCCTTGTTAGGAAAATAAAAATGAATAGTGCCCTAAAATTTCAGGACTCCCCTTACACCTCTTTTATGTCTGAAACTAAAGTGACTTTAGCAAATGGCATAGAACTTCATGTAGAAGTAGGCGGTAAAAAAGATGATCCTGCCATTTTGCTCATTATGGGCTTAGGTGCACAATTACTATTTTGGCCTGATTTTTTTTGTAAAACACTTATTGATCAAGGCTTTCGTGTGATACGTTATGATAATCGAGATATAGGATTATCTAGTAAAATACGAAACAAAGGACCAAAACTAAATACCATAAAAATGATGGGTCGCTTTTCTGTTGGTCTACAAAATCAGGGAGCGCCTTATAGCCTATATGATATGGCTGAAGATGCTGCCTTGTTAATTGAGAGACTTGGTCTAGAAAAAGCTCATGTGATTGGCGCTTCTATGGGTGGTATGATTGCACAAATTCTTGCATCAAATTATCCAGAAAAAGTACAAAGTCTTGGCTTACTCTTTACCAGTAATAATAAACCTTTTTTACCTTTACCTTACCCAAAACAACTTTTAAGTTTAATTGCCAAGCCAGAATCAGCAGATGAAAATGGTATTATTGATCATAGTATTCATGTGCTCAAAACCATTGGATCTCCGGGCTTTGTCAATCAACTGGAAGTCATTCAAACAGCGAAGAAACTATATCGTCGAAGTTATTACCCAACGGGTGTACTTCAACAGTTTTTAGCAATATTATGTACAGGATCATTGTTACATTTAAATAAGCAGATTCAAAAACCAACCCTTGTTGTTCATGGTTCTTGCGATCGTTTATTGCCTCCTGGGCATGGTAAAGCTGTTGCAAAAGCAATACCAGGTGCTAAGTTTGAATTAATTGAAGGAATGGGGCATGATGTCCCTCCGCACTTTATTCCTTATCTTAGCGGACTATTTGTACATCACTTTAAATCGAAAAATTAGGACACTATGGCTGCATTACCATCCCTAAGACAGCTGTCATATCTAGTTACACTGTCTGAAACGCTGCACTTCACAGAAGCCGCACGCCGCTCATTTGTAACCCAATCGACTTTGTCGGGCGGCATCATGGAGTTAGAGCGATTATTGGGTGGCGTACTCGTTGAACGTGATCGCCAAAACGTACGCTTAACCCCTTTGGGTGAACAAGTCGTTGCACGAGCTCGTGTTCTATTGGCCGATGCTCAAGATTTAATGCGTTTAAGTCGTGAAATGAGTGAACCACTTACTGGTGATTTACATCTTGGCGTTATTCCAACAATTGCACCATTTATTTTGGCGCAACTGTTAGATGAAGTGCATAAGCAACTGCCTAAAATTCAATTACATTTCCATGAAGCTCAAAGTGAAAAAATTGTAGAAAAGTTAGAATATGGCAATCTAGATATGGTTGTTCTTGCGCTTCCCTTCGATACACGTAGCTTAAAAGTTTCTGAAATTACACGTGAAAATTTATGTTTGGTTTATCATAAATCTGACCAAAATGCGGCAAATGCGAAAACGTTAGATCAGCTTGATCTATCTCGCTTAATGTTGCTTGAAGAAGGTCATTGTTTACGTGATCATGCATTAAGCGCTTGCCCAATTGGCGAACGTAAAAATGATCATCGTTTAAAAGCAAGCTCTCTTCCTACGCTTGTAGAAATGATTTCTGCGAACCTTGGCTTTACTTTACTTCCTGAAATTGCCATTCACACCAATATGGTGAAAGCAAATCCAGATTTAATAGTGAAATCAATTGATGCTGCACCTAGCCGTACATTGGCTTTGGTTACACGTAAAAGCACACCACTTCAAAGTGAATTTGATGTTCTTTTACAAATTCTGCAAAAAATCACACAAAACTTGCAGTAATTTCTTTAGCTCATTAAAAAGGAGTCATATTTGACTCCTTTTTTTGTTTTACACTTTAAAGATTATTTAATCTCAGCAAGTAATAAACGCTGTGAATTGTGTAATTCCTTACCTGCTTCAACGCTCGCACGTAACCAAGTTCCATCACTTTGTAGTAACCAAGCTTGTTGATTATCTTTTAAATAAGTCAGTAAACCTTGTTGGTAAATACGTTTTTTCAATGCCGGATCTACAATTGGGAAACACGCTTCAACACGATTAAATAAGTTACGATCCATCCAATCTGCACTTGAACAATAAATACGTGCATCACCATTATTACTGAAATAATAAACACGTGTATGTTCTAAGAAACGTCCAACAATTGAACGCACACGAATATTCTCAGACAAACCTGGTAAACCAGGACGCAAGCAACAAATTGAACGAATAATCAAATCAATTTGCACGCCTGCTTGAGAAGCTTCATACAATTTATTGATAAGCTGTACTTCTGTCAAAGCATTCACTTTCACAATAATTTGCGCAGGTTTTCCTGCTTTTGCATTGGCAATTTCATCATCAATAAAATTAAGCAATTGAGCATGAAGCGTAAATGGTGCATGTAAAAGCTTTTTCAGCTTCGCCATTTTGCCCATTCCTGTTAATTCTTGGAATACGCGATGCACATCCTCACATAGCTCTTTATCTGTTGTAAGTAAGCCGTAGTCTGTATAAATACGAGCATTTCCTGCGTGATAATTTCCTGTGCCTAAATGCACATAGCGCACAAGTTTATTGTTTTCACGGCGCACAACCAAAATCATTTTGGCATGTGTTTTATAGCCCACAATGCCATATACAACGACAGCACCCGCTTCTTGCAATACATTAGCTACTTCAATATTTGATTCTTCATCAAAACGTGCACGAAGCTCAATAACGGCTGTAACTTCTTTACCATTGCGTGCTGCTTCTGCAAGCACCTGAACAATTTCAGAATCTGGACCACTACGGTATAAGGTTTGCTTAATTGCTAAAACCTGTGGATCACGCGCAGCTTCACGTAATAAATTAATAACAGGAGCAAAAGATTCAAATGGATGATGGAGCAAAATATCTTGTTTTTGCATTGCACTAAAAATATTTTCAGATTTTTTTAGTACTTTAGGAATAATTGGCGTGTGTGAATCGTAACGTAAATGTGGACGCTTAAAGTTTGTAAGTAAACGTGCAAGATTTACAGGTCCATGTACTTTATAAAGTTGAGATTCGTGTAAATCAAATTCATCTAATAAATATTCATAAATATTTTTTGGGCAGTTTTGCGTCACTTCTAAACGAACTGCACGACCAAAACGACGTGAATTTAACTCACCTTTTAAAGCTTTTGCTAAATCTTCAACATCTTCATTTAATGCTAAATCTGCATTACGTGTTACGCGGAATTGGTAACAACCCGTTGCTGTCATACCTGGGAACAAGTCTGAAACATGTTCATGGATAATTGCAGACAGCATAACATGATGCTCTTTACCATCTGTTAATTCATCTGGTAAGCGTACAACGCGTGGCAATGAGCGTGGTGCAGGAACAACGGCTAAATCGATTTGACGACCAAATGCGTCTTTACCTTCCAAAGTAACAATAAAATTAAGTGACTTGTTCACTAACCGTGGAAATGGATGTGCAGGGTCTAAGCTAATTGGCGTTAATACAGGAGCAACTTGTTCTTGGAAGTATTTTTTAACCCATGCAGATTGTGCAGGTGTTAATTCGCCACGGCGTAAGAAGCAAATATCTTCTTCACGTAATTTAGGCAAAATTTCTTCATTTAAAATACGATATTGACGTTCAATCGCTTCATGCGTCGTTTTAGAAATTTTTTCTAAAACCTGCTTAGGCGTTAAACCATCTGGGCTATGACTTTCATTACCTAAATCAAGTTCTTCCATCATTCCCGCAACACGAATTTCAAAAAATTCATCTAAATTGCGAGAAAAAATAAGCAAGAAATTCATACGTTCAAGCAATGGATGAAGTGGATCTACTGCTTGCTCCAATACACGTAAATGAAAATCTAAAATTGATAATTCACGGTTAATATAACGGTCGTTATATGCGTATTCAATTTGTGTTGGAGTTTCATTAACAGCTGTATTCATAAATCACCATCATTTTTTTAAGTATGCCCATACCTATAAGTATGCTTCAAAATTGTGACAATTTCATAAAAAAAGCCCAATTAATATAGACTTTTTATTAACTGCTTATAACATGTGCGCCCTATGGAATTTGGCTATAGTGCATATACTTTTGAATCATACGCTTACGATATTTCAACTTGCTGTCATGCCGTCTATCTTGAAAATACTTAGGATTAGGTAAAATCGCTGCCAAGAAAATGGCTTGCTCACGGCTTAAGCTTTTTGAGGATTTTCCAAAATAATATTGTGTTGCAGCTTCAATTCCGTAAATATTTTCACCAAATTCCACGGAGTTTAAATACACTTCTAAAATACGTTCTTTCGACCACATTCGCTCCATCATCCAAGTAATAACGGCTTCTTGCCCTTTTCGAATGAAAGATCGTTTGTTATATAAAAATAGATTTTTTGCCAATTGCTGTGAAATAGTTGAACCGCCTGCAACTAGTTTTCCTTTGTCTTTATTGCGCTCTAAAGCAACTCGCATTCCATCCCAGTCAAAACCATTATGGCTCATGAATTTACCATCTTCTGCAGCAACAACAGCATGCTTTAAATAGTCGCTAATTTGGTCATAATCACGCCATTCATGTTTAATCGGCGTCGACATATCAGAAAAATAATCTATACGCATAAACATTGTTGTATTTACAGGATTCGTACGCCACCAAGCCAGACTTGCAAAAATCCATAATTGGATAATGAGTACAAGGCTAATCAGTAGCATCAATATACGCAGAATAAAGGCTTTCACTTTAGAGTCGTACCCCTGTCGAATTTTTTCGTGTTATCTTAGAACTTATAAGCTTTTCTAAAAAGCTTATTTTCATTGTTATCATAATTAATCATATCTCAAAAATCATATGTCCAATCAAAATCCACCAATTATTCACACAAAAGTTGAAATCCATCTGTGGTGGCTTACTGCCGTCATTATTGCCATTAATGTTGCTTTGTTTTCATGGCAAGTGATTACAGGTATGGATGTTTCAAATCCTAGCTCTGCTGATGCAATTCGGTGGGGTGCAGATTATGCACCATTAACTTTTTTAACAGAACCATTTCGTTTATTTAGTAGTATGTTTTTCCACTTTGGGCTAATTCACCTCATGCTCAATATGTGGGCTTTATATATTTTTGGCAGTGTGGTTGAGCAGCTTTTTGGGCGTTGGTATTTTGTAGGATTGTACATTTTAGCAGGGCTTTCAGGCAGTTTATTAAGTGGATATATCTCTATTCAAGACAGCTATACCCTACTTAGTTCTAATACAATGATTCCTGAATTACTGCCTCGTGTAGGCGCTGGTGCTTCTGGTGCTGTAATGGGCTTAGGTGCATCTTTAACACTTTTAGCAATATTGCCGCCATTAGCACGTCAAAAATTCATTCTAGATAAAAAAACCCTCATTATTGTGATGGTCATTAACTTAAGCATGGGCTTTATGATTTCAGGTATTAATAATGCCGCTCATATTGGCGGAATGCTGATGGGCCTATTGCTTACTTTTATTTGGTATTTTGGACAGAAATTTAATAAAAGTAAGCTATTCACATGGTTTGGCATTGTTCTAGGTAGCGTTCTTTGTTATTTCAGCTACCAATACTGCTTAGCTCAAGTAGAATACATTTCACCACTTTGGCAAGCATTACTTGAGCATTTAACGAATTAAATGCTCCAAGCTAAAACATAAAATGAAGATGAATCTCTTATTGATTCATCTCTCTTAAACTTTGTAATGGTGGAATTTCAGATAAATAACTTAATCTATAACGTCCAATGAGCGCACAAAGCAACGTCATACTTAAAGGTAAAATCAACCAAATTTCCCAATGCATTTGCATCATTAAATCCATTTTATAACTAGCAATTGCACTAATTACTTCAGCAAATAAACACGCAACAATACCTGCAACCAAGCCCATAAATCCAATTTCAAAGGTCATCATTTGCTTAAGTTTTTGCTTAGAACCGCCAAAAGAACGTAATAATGCAACTTCTCGTTTACGCTCCTCCATCAGCAAATTCAAACATGCAATCAGCACTAAAATGCCCGAAATACTCACCAATATCGCAAGTAAACTTATAATTTGAACCAACACGCTCACAATACGTTTTACTTCATCCAATATAAGGCTGATATCAATAAACACCGTATTGGAAAATTGCTGAATTGTTTCAATTAATTTGGGCTTATCTTGCTCAGGAACATAGAAACTTCCTAAATAACTTCCTGCATTTTCATCCATAGTTTGTGGTGAAAATATAAAGAAAAAGTTAGGACTAAAACTTTCCCACTCAACGGTTCGCAGATTAATCACCTTGGCTTCTAATAAACCCTCAGGCAAGCTAAATGTAAGTTTATCGCCAATATGAATACCTAACTCTTTTGCGGTTTTAGCTTCTACAGAAACTTCATTTTTAGCTGTAAATTTGGCACTGCCCTCTATAATTATATTATCTGTAGGATATTGCTCAGATTGCGTTAAATTCAGTTCACGGCGCAAAGAGTTGTTTTGCTTAACTAATTCTTGAGCAAAAGGTTGATCATTTTTAGCAACTAATCTGCCACGAATATTTGGATATAGAGGCGTACTTTTCCATTGATTTG
The DNA here is from genome assembly GCF_023158935.1 of Acinetobacter portensis. Lineage (GTDB taxonomy): Bacteria > Pseudomonadota > Gammaproteobacteria > Pseudomonadales > Moraxellaceae > Acinetobacter > Acinetobacter faecalis. The sequence continues at coordinate 775,257 of NZ_CP096120.1, read as the reverse complement.
TATCTAACTGGTTTTTCAGTTCAGGCATATCAAATGGTGGTAAACCATATACAAATTGGTTGGGTGTTCCCTCTGGTAATTGTTGCTGCCAACGATCTAACAAATCTGTTCTTAATACAGCTAAAACTGTAATTAAACTTAATCCTAAAGCTAAAGCAGTAATTTGAAATGCAGATTGATATGGTACACGTACATAAGCCGAAACTTTCCATTTCAAGCTTTGAATAAATTTAAGAACCGCCCAAATACATGCATATAAAACAGCGCACAATACAATAATTGCGCCAATTACCCACAGCGTTAATACTAAATTTTCAGTTAAAACTACGCTAAAAATAACTAAACCTAATGTGCCTGTGAGTAACATCCAAAGCATAGATTTCACAGATTTTTCTTGTTGACGAATCACACGAATAGGCGGTGTATTTAATAATTGCATAAGACTAGGAACAACAAATCCTAAAAGTACAACTGCACTTGTCAGCATAGCTATTGGTAAAGGTCCTAACAACATATCAAGTGCTGAAAATTGCAATTCAATATGTGGGATAAGCTGTAGCATAAGCTGTAATAAACCATAGCCAAGTGCCAACCCAACAACGCATCCAACCACAATAGAAATAGCCAAAACAACAGCAAGCAAACTTAAATACGCAGTTAAAATTTGTTTTTTTGTGGAGCCAATACAACGAAGTAAAGCAATATGATCTTGATTTTGCTGCACATAACGCTGACTTGTAAGCGCAATTGCAATACCACACAATAAAATTGTTAAAATATTAGCAAGTTGTAAAAAGGTATCTAAATTTGCAATTGGTTTCATCAAGCGAGTATTACCTTCACTTGCATTACGGAGCCTTAAACTATTTTGCTCATCCGCATTTGCATTATCGGCAGTTGTGTCATTTTTATTTGGCTTTACAATTGCTTTAAAAGTTTGCTCAAACTTTTTAGTATTTTTTGCATCGCCAGAAAGTAATAAGCGATGCTCAATTCGACTTCCTGTTTGAATGGCATTGGTTTTTGCTATATCTGCTTGTGAAATAATGACAGTTGGCGAAAATGCAGAAAAACCAAGCTCTTGATTCGAATCATGTTCAATTTCAGCACCCACTTTAAATTGCCCATCTGCAATATTAAGTGTGTCTCCACCTTTTACTTTCAGTAAATCCATTGCTCGTGAACTTAGCCAAACCTCACCTGACTTTATTTTCTCAGATGCATTTTCTTTGACTTTTAACTCACCACGTAAAGGAAAGGCATCATCTATTGCCTTTACATTCACCATCACAAATTGATCATTGGTAAATGCCATAGAACCAAAAACTGTCGCATTGGACTGCTGTAAATTCAGTTTTTTCGCTTCTTCACGCCATTTATTTTCTATAGGATAATTATCGGTAATGACCAAATCTGCTGCGAGCATTTCGGCCGCCTGTAAAGCAACAGCATCTTGAATTTGTTCATTACTAAACTTTAAAGCTGTAGTTGCGCTTATTGCTAAAATTAAAGCAATAATAAGCAGATAGATTCCTGAACTTTTAAAACTTTGAATAAATAAAGGTCGAAAAAGAGCATTCATTTTTATGCTTCCTGAGTTCGATCTACAAGCTGACCATTCAATAATTCATAATGTTTTTGGCATTGTTCTGCAAGCTGAACATCATGTGTAACCAAAACCAAAGTTGTTCCAATTTCTTTATTTAATTCAAAAAGTAATTGTTCAATTTCTTTTGCAGTTTCACCATCTAAATTGCCTGTTGGCTCATCTGCAAAAATAATTTTTGGATCACTAATTAATGCTCGAGCAATTGCAACACGCTGCTGTTCACCACCCGATAAAACTTTAGGTGTTTGTGTTGCTTGACGCTCTAAGCCTACTCTTTTTAATAGTGCTAATGCTTTGTTTTCAGCGTGACTATAGTTAAAGTCAGGTTTTAATCTTAAAGGTAACATCACATTTTCAAGCGCTGTTAAATGAGGTAATAGCTGAAAAGATTGAAAAACAAAACCAATATTTTTTAAACGAACTAAAGCACGTTGCTCTTCATTTAAGGTCTGAATTTGCTCACCACATACAATAAGCTGACCTGAACTTGCCTGATCCAAAGTAGCTAAAATACCCAATAGTGTTGACTTACCAGAACCTGAACGCCCTGTAATTGCAACTTGCTCACCTTGTTTTATTTCTAAATTAAGATTTTCAAAAATACTTAACTCTTTATGTGCAAGTTGTATCTTCTGACTCAATTGTTGTGCAGAAATAATTGCTTGTGGCATGATGGAATTATTCTTGGTGAAATCGGTCATATTGTCCCTGTATGCAAAGTCGCAATTCTAAAAATCGTGTATTGGCGTATATCTGTTTGGTGTGCTTCAGCATCTTGCCCATGTATGTTTCAGCAAAAACGATTATGATCGTTGGAGATAGTTTGAGTGCTGGTTATGGGGTTCAAGTTGAACAAGGCTGGGTTAATTTACTCAAAAAACGTCTTGAGCAACAATATCCCAAAAAACATAAAGTGGTCAATGCAAGTGTTAGCGGTGAAACAACTAGCGGTGCTTTAGCAAGATTACCTAAATTATTAACAACACATAAACCCAATATTGTTGTAATTGAACTGGGTGGAAATGATGGTTTACGTGGACAACCACCGCAGCTCATTCAAAAGAATTTGGCACAACTTGTAAACTTAAGCCAAAAATCGAATGCCAAAGTCATTTTATTTGGAATGAAAATTCCACCAAATTATGGCTCTGCATATCAACAAGCATTTGAAAATTCTTATAAAGTTGTAAGTAATCAATATAAAATTAAATTAATGCCTTTCTTTTTAAAAGATGTTGCAGGTAATAAAAGCTTAATGCAAAAAGACCAAATTCATCCGAATGCTAAAGCACAACCTATTTTATTAAACAATGCATACCCATATATAAAAGGCGCCTTATAAAGCGCCTTTTATTATTACTATTTATTTATAATTTTTAGAAATCGTAGAAAGTTACTTCTCCCGTTTCTAATGAGTATTCTGCGCCTACAACTTTTAACTTGCCTTGACCAATTAAATTCTCAAGTACGGCAGAACCATGACGAAGTTGATTTACGGAAGCAAATACATTTGAACGAACGGCATGTTGTGAAAGTTTTTCTAAATCATCTTTCAATTCGGTCTGCATTAAAATTTCAACGGATGGACGAACACGATTTACAATCGACATTAAGTTTGCAGAAGATGATTGTTCTGGATTCATAAGTACATCAATTGTTGAATGAATCGCACCACAATGTGTATGACCTAAAACCACAACAATTGGACAACCAAAACTATCTGCTGCAAATTCAACGCTACCCACTTGAGATGGCGCTACGATATTACCAGCAACACGAATAACAAATAGATCCCCCAACCCCTGATCAAACACCATTTCTGCGGGTACACGAGAGTCAGAACAACCTAAAATAATTGCGAATGGCTCTTGATTTCCTGCCATTTCTGCACGTTCTTGATGTGTCAAAAGCTTAGGATGACTCGTTTCACCTTGAACGAAACGCAAATTTCCTTTTTTTAAACGATCTAAAGCTTCTGCTGCTGTTAGCATTATTTCTACCACCGACCTTTTAAGTTGTCATAGTTTAATCTCATGTTTTTTGATTGTCACTTGCAAAAAATAATAGCTGCTTATTGTTTATAAGTTTGAATGAATAAATTAAAAGTGAACTTTACATGACACTTCTCACATTTTAATTTCAGCTTTAATTGAATCTTACAAAAACAAAGGATGACAGTCGGATTAAATTATTTATAATAGAATCAAATAGATTGAATAATTTTAATGCTGTTTTATAGGCAAAACATAAATCTAATATTTTAGTACATTTGTAAGAATGCAAAATTTGGGGCTCAAAAATGGAACAAATAAATATTCAATTCTTCAAATTAAGACATGCAGTTTGTATTAGTCTGGCTGTATTTTGTTCAAATTTTTCTTATGCAGACAAATTAAAAGATACAAAAAACAACGAAGCCAATATTTTACAAAATTATTTAAAACAAGAACGATCAAAAGCAGGACTTAAAACAAAAACGCTAAAAGTGGGTGATATTGTTTGGACATATAATGAAGGTGGTGATATTTCTAAGCCTACAGTTTTACTTATTCATGGTTTAGCAGGAACTCGGGATCACTGGAACCGTGTCGCACATTACTTAACACCGCACTACCATGTCATTGCTCCAGATTTACCTACAAATGGCGACACAACATTTCCCAAAAGTTTTGATATGTCTATTCCGAACATTACCTCAGAACTTAGAAACTTTGCACAAAGCATTCATATAGATAAAGACCTCCATATTGCAGGTCATTCTCTAGGTGGTTCTGTTGCTACTGTTTATGCATCACAATATCCATTTGATACACAAAGCCTTTTTTTACTTAGTAGTGCAGGAATCTATAAACAGGCAAACACACGTTATGCCAAAGATCCTAAAACTCTGAAAAATTTACTTGTTTATAAGCAAGGTGATTTTGAACAAGTCATCTATAAATTAATGACGACACCACCTAAAGTTCCTTCCGAGCTTAAAGAAGCACAAGAACAAATTTTAATTTCAAAATCATCCAAAACAAATCAAGCAATTGACCAAATTGTTAAACTTAACCGAATTTACACACCCGATACTTTTGCACAGCTAACACGTAATGTTGAAGCCCCTACTCTCATTATGTGGGGCAAGCAAGATCAAATTATTAATTATGAAGTTGCCAGTGAATTACACCAACTTTTAAAACGCTCAGAAAAACCAATTATTTTAAATAATGTCGGACATATGCCAATTATTGAAGCTGAAAAGCTGGTTGCTCAACATTATTTACCATTCCTTTCAAAGACACAGGACCTAAAGAATCCACTTGCTGATAAACTAATATCTTTCAACTAGGCTTTTAGAATTTTTATGCAAAAAAACCCAATGATTGAGCAACTCATCGAAGCTCATCTCGAATTTTTAGAACATGAATTTTCTCAAGCTAAAACAGTTGAAGATGAGTTTTTGCATTTTCATCATTGGTTTAGAAAACAAAAGCTTCAAGATATTTGGACATTTGAACAAATTAATCAGCTCATTCAAACACAAGTTTTAGCAACGCCTGCAAGCGCATTTTTAATTGAACAAATTGCTGAACATATTCGTTTTGCTTTGGTACACCCTATTAATGAAACAACTAAAATTGCAGATGTTATTCCTGTTTTAACGGTAGATAAAATTGCACAATATGTTGCAAGTAAAAGTGGTCATAGAGAGCGCCTAATCAAAACCGTTGTAAACAATCAAGCCTTCTCAGCAATGGTGACACAGCTTATTCAACATTCTATTCAAGATTATTTAGATAATTCTGCAATGGTGAAAAGCGTTCCTGGTGTTTCAAGCTTTATGAAAATTGGAAAATCTGTATTAGAAACAGTGACCGATTCCAATTTAGAAAACACCATAAATAACTATTTGCAAAAGAATATTCAAAAGTTCAGCCAAATGAGTGAACAAGTTTTAAATAATCATTTTGATGACAATAAGCTTTACCATTTCCAAGCAAATTTATGGCATAAAATTAAAGACAAACCTTTGTCCGTTTTAAAAAACTATATTGAAACGCAAGATTTACCAAAAACTGTAGAAATGGGACATGAAATTTGGGATTTCATTCGCCAAACAAACTATTTAAAACAGCAAGTTCATGATGGTATTTATGCATGGTATGTACGCAATCAAGAACGCTCTTTAGATTTATTATTACGTGATTTAAATATTGATGAAGCCTTAGTTCAAAATGAATTGCAAAATTTATTAGCGCCCATTATTCAAAAAATGGTTTCTACTGAACATTTAAAAACTCGCGCTCGCTTTTATTTGGAAAAATTTTATTATTCTGAGCAAGCTCAAAAAATTCTAGTGAAATAAAAAAAGCCTCCAATTGGAGGCTTTTTAGTATTTGTAGTCTATCAATTAGAACTTATAAGTTAACCCTAAATTATAACGACGACCATCTAATATATAGTTATATGTGTCGGTATCAATTTTTTTATCGAATACGTTATAAACGCCTGCATTTACTTGAATTTTATCTGTAGGTTTATAGTTTAAGCCAACATCTACCATTGTATAAGCAGGCTTGCCTTTAGCCATAGAAGTACGACTTAAATAATCAGACGTTTCACTACGATAATTTACACGCGTCCAAGTACCTACAGTATCTGTTGCTTGCCAATCTACAGTGGTATTAAACATATGTTTTGGCATTTCATTCAGTGGCTTGCCTTTATTTACACCACTTTTTTGCTCTGTGTCTGTAAATGTATAATTCGCATTTAACTTAACAGAATCATTTATTTGCCAACCAAATGTTGTTTCAATACCACGCATATTGGCTTTATCTACGTTTTCACGCAGACTTACAAAATCAAAGTTCTCACCTAACCAAGGGCAACCTGCTGAACCCGAATCACCATTACAAACACGAATTTCTGTAATTTTATCTTTAAATTCACTATTAAATACGGTAATTCCTGCATTCAAATTCGCATTATTATCCCAATTTGCCGATACTTCATAATTAATACTTTTTTCAGGTTTTAAGTCTGGGTTACCAACAATTACACCATTACTTTGACCACCACCAGTTACTTGCCCCCACTCTGCAACTGTTGCACGTAAAGCAGGCGTTTTATAACCTGTAGATACACCACCTTTCACAATCCACTCATCATTTAAAGTCCAAACGCCATAAACTTTAGGGCTTAAGTTATCTCCAAATTTTTCATCTTTATCTAAACGAAGTGATGTTGTTAAAACAAATGGATCTACAATTCTCCAGTTATCTTCTGCAAATAAAGCCCAGCTATAACGATCTAATTTTGAAAGAATTTTACCATTTACTTCTAATTGATTACCTTGATCATTTAGTTCTTCTTTTAAATACATTCCCCCAAAACTAATATTATGTGAACCCAACTGGAACTGATTATTAGTATTGAACGTCGTGTTGGTTGCTTTCATTTGTCTTGAAGGATTTTCATTTTCTTCACGTTGAATATAGGAATTTGTTTTAACAGCCCCCACTTCACCTCTATGTGAAATACTGTATTCGGTACGGTAGTAATCTGTTAATGAATCTGTTGGATATTCACCTTTCTTATTCGGTTTATTTTCGATGGTTTTTCCAACACTACCATTACGATTTTGAATAGAACGTTTAAAGTCAAAATCAATTGCGTGTTTATCATTTGGCGTTAAGGTTAATGTTGCACCACCTGCACGCATTTTTTGTTCTTTATAACCTCCAATAATATTGTCTTCTTCACGCTTCGAATACGTAGCGTTGGCTTTTAAAGATAATAAATCTTTAATTAATGGTCCTGAAACATAAGCATTCGTTTGATGAATATTTCCTGAATCTGAGTTTTCTTGTAATGTTGTATCTACTTTTACAGCACCAGACCATTCTGTCGCAGATTTTTTAGTAATGATATTAATTACACCGCCCATTGCATCTGAACCATAAAGTCCAGACATTGGACCACGAATTACCTCAATTCGCTCAATAGATTCAATACCTGGCAACCAACCCTGCTCAATGCCAGAATTATCACTATTTGGACGGACTGAACGTGTATTTACTTTTTTACCATCAATCATAATGACCGTATAAGCACTGCCCATACCACGAATACTAATATCACTTGAACTACCGCCACCTGTTACAACTACGCCAGGTACATCTTTAAGTGCATCAGTTACATCACGATATGCTTTTTTATTGATATCTTCTTGTGATAATACTGAAATAGTTGCAGCTGCTTTTTTAATATTCTGCTCAAACCCACTTGCGGACACAACTATCGTTTCTAATTTTGCAGTTTCAGTATTTACAGCATTTTTTTCATTATTATTTTCTGCATAAACTACACCTGTAAGACTACTTAATATCAAACTTGCTAATATTGTTTTACTAAAATTGTGTTGCATTAGACCCACCAACTGTTAAGAAATATTAAAAAGTTGGTGGATTTTATAGCTCTATGTAAAATTAATGCAAATCATTATCATTACGACTAATATTAAATTAACAGGACTCTCTAATACAGTTACAAGATTTACATCCTGAATATATTTTCAAATATAAAAAAAACCGCCGGAGCGGTTTTGTAAATAACTTAAATATTCTTTATTTATATCCTTTTAAACATTAGCCACACAGTATTTCGATAATCTTAAATGCATATTACTATCTTGCATAAAATTATTAAAACTTGTTATTTTTAAATTATTTACCGCCCCCATATCATTCTTAAAAGGATGTATAAACCCTTCATTCATCAATAAAAATATTGTTTCTATTAAAAAATATAAGTTGTTTTGAAATGGGACTAATTTAGATAAGTCACCAAGACTACAATGGTTATGCTTTAGCAGATCTAATAATGGATAAACAACATTATCATGCGCTTGAATATTCCCTATAGGGGTTTTAAACACAATTTTTTGATGTTTATAATAATCACGAATTACTTTAAATGTTATTGAGTTTAAAATATTTAACTGTTTTTCAGTTGTTACCCTTTTAGGATTTTTCTGAAAAATATCGGATCTTTGCTTAGAGTTTCTTGCAATATCTTTTAGATACTCCTTCAATGCAGGATCTTTTGTATCTTTTAAGATTTGATGCAATTTTGAAGGAATACTAATATTTTCAATGTTATCGCAAGGATTTGCACTGCCAATAAATGCCATTTTAGTTACATCAAATACACGCTCATGAACATCAACACTATAAAATGGCTGCCAATGATTTGTTAAAAACTCATGTGCTAAATATTCATCATTTTGCTCAAGCGTTTTTTGTATTTGTTGAATTTTTGGATAATCAATAAAGGCCCCCGCATCTCGTAATTGAGTAAAGAGCTCTTTACCTTTGTAAATGCCATCTAAAGAACTCATGCCATTTTTTTGATCAACCAAATTTAATAATTTTTGAATAGGTTGTAATTCAGTTGAACCTGGATAACACATGTAATGTAAATAAAAGACACCTAAATCATTAAGGTACTTAGATGCAATTTCTAAAATATTTTGCTGTTGTGTTGAAGACACCCAAGAGAATGTCCCATGATTCACAATAAAATCATATTTTTGGATATTCGTTGCTAAGAATGTTTCAAAATCTGTTTCAATAAATTCTATATTTTTTAAGTCTAGAAGCTGTACCAATTTTTTAGCCGATTGGATATGCTCTTGATTAAAATCAATTCCCACAAATTTGCCTTGGGGATAATGTAATGCTGCAATAATTAAATTAATGCCTTTCGCACAACCTAGCTCCAAATATGAAAAAGATTGATCAATATTAATAGTTTGTAATCCAAAAACATCCAATATAGTCTTAAGCCAAAGAGGCTGCATTTCTTTATAAAAATATAATGGATAGGTCGTATCTATAACGTAACCTTCATTTTTTTGCATACGGAACCTTCAACACTCGAGCAATCTAAAACAAAAGAAATGAGGGCCTAAGCCCTCATAATCATTTAAAACTTAAAGTTCATTGCAACACTATAACGACGACCATCCAATACCCATGAGTTTCCATCATCAAGGACATTTTTATTGGCTACGTTATATATACCTGTAGAGAACTGTAATTGATCACTATATTTATAAACTGCACCTAAATCTACAAAAGTATAACCAGGACGTTGCTCACCATCTGCATTACCAATTGTTTTACTTCTATAATTAGCTTGCGTCCATAATAACCATTGGTCATTAATATCCCATTCTAAACCGACATTAAACATATGTTTAGAAATATCATTCAAAGGCTTACCCTTATCTGCACCAGATTTTTGCTCACTATCTGTATAGGTATAAGAATGGCGATACTTTAAATAATCTGTAATAAGATAGTCTGTTGTGAACTCAATCCCCTTAATTTCGGCTTTATCCACATTGTACTTATATGTATAACCTCGAGAATTATAAACTAACTCTGGATGGTCTACATAAAATTGACTATTTCTATCTGTACTACCCTCAATTTTGTCTGAACGAGTAATTTTATCTTCAAAGTCTGTTTTAAATAGCATCAGACTTGTTCCTAAACCTAGATCACTGTCATTAAATGCAAAACCAACTTCATAAGTTAAGCTTTTTTCTGGGTCTAAATCTGGATTTGGTAAAATAGCTCCTCCCATAGAACTAAGCATGTATTCTGGTGCAGAATCACGTAAGCTTGGAGCCTTATAACCAGAAATAACACCACCTTTTAAAGTAAAACTATCTGTAGCTTTATATACTGCATAAGCCTTCGGACTAAAATTATTTCCAAACTGCTCATTTTTATCGAAACGGCCACTTAATGTTAATGCTAATTTATCATTTACATCCCAAGTATCTTCTGCAAATAGTGCCCATTGGTAACGCTCCATTTTCGCAACTTGAGTAGCCAACTGTACATTAGAATTACTTGCACCATCTTCAAGACTTTCATCTTTATAATTTGCACCAAGTGTTAATGCGTGCTTATCAAAAAAATACGTCCCTTGTGAGTTAAGAGTTAGTGTTTCAAAATTAATACCGCCTGGCGATTTAACTGTATCCCCATTATTATTAATAATGACATCTCGCCCTGTACTTGCATTATTAGCATCTTTATCTAACTGAGCATAAGATGTAACTGTAAATTTATCTTTTTTAAATTCATGACTTAAACTATATGTATTTTTTTCAAGCTCTGAATAACTTGGTGTTGTAGTAATTGGTAAACTAATACCTGACGTATGTGTACGCTCTTGTTGGGTATTTAAATATTCAGCCGTAATGGTATTGTTTTTATTGGGCGTTAAAACAAATTTTAGACCTATATTTTTTTTCTCAAACTCAGGGTCACTTTCATTTGATTCTTTATTATTAATTTTTAAAGAACTTTCTTCTGTCGTTTGTAATCCAGCATTAAGCTGTAAAGATAAAAGGTCTTTGATCAATGGAGCATTTAAATACAAACTTGTATTCGTTGCATCATTGTTCACTTCATTTGACTTATCTGCCTTAATGTATTCTGTACGAATACTAGCTGTTAATTTATCTTGATGTTTTTTGGTAATAATATTAATTACACCGCCCATCGCATCTGAACCATAAAGTGATGATGACGGGCCACGAATTACTTCTATACGCTCAATCGCTTCTACTGGTGGTAAAAAATTAACATTTGCACCATGAACACCACCATTTGTTGTCAATAGTTTGCCATCATTCATTGGCTTACCATCAATTAGAAAAAGCGTGTAATCCGCACCCATACCACGAATAGAAATTGTTTGGTTTGAGCCACCACCACTCACAAATACACCTGGAACATTCTTTAAAGCATCCGTGATATCACTGTATGAACGCTTTTCTAGATCTTCTGCTGTAATAACTGAAATTGAAGCTGGTGCATCCTCAATTTTTTGCCCATAGCCACTAGCAGTCACAACAATTTTTTCTAATTGCGTTGTATTTGTTTTTTCTGTTACTTGCTCACTAGCAGCCACAGTTGTATTTAATACCAATAAAACTGATACGGCTAAAGTATTTTTAAGAAATTTTTGCGTCATTTGAAATCAACTCACATGCAATTGAGGAGAGAATATGTAACTTTTTCGTAACACATTGTAGTTAATTTAAATCTAAATGCAACGCTTATTAATAATGATTCTTATTTATTTTGTATTTTAGTCAAAAAATAGCCTCCAAAATTGGAGGCTATTTTTTATACTTATGAATTATTTAAAGTAAGCACCATCGGCTTGTGTATGATCTGTTTGATCTACAACACGTCCTAACTCAGGAATATGCTGTTTTAATGTTGTTTCAACACCTTGCTTTAATGTCACGTCAATTGCTGAACAACCTTGGCAACCACCGCCAAATTTAAGAACTGCTGTTAAACCATGCTCTTCATCTTCTACAACTTCAACCAATGCACAGTTACCACCATGCCCTGCTAAGCCAGGATTAATTTCAGATTGTAAAATATAAGTAATACGCTCTTCCATTGAAGCATCTGGACCTACACGCGGAACCTTAGAGTTTGGTGCACGGAATGTAAGCTGGCCACCAAAACGGTCTTTATTGTAATCAATTACCGCATCTAATAAATATGGAATAGATGGCGCATCTACATATGCAGGAAAATCTGGGTAATCTTGTTTGTAATCTGTAGGAAGCACTTCTTCAGGAGCACTATAAGCCATACAACATTCAGCACGTGGCGTACCAGGATTTTCCACAAACACACGCACACCAATACCTGGCGTATTTTGTTTTGCTAATAAATCCGCTAAATACTCTTGAGCAGTCGGAGTAATTAATAAGTTTGGAATTTCTTCTGCAACTGCAGTGCTGGTGTTATCAGTCGACATATCAATATTTCCTCAAGCTGAAGTCGCTATTCTAACTGAAGATGCGGGGTAATTTTTAAAATTCAACTAAATTTGTCGGATTAATTATAAAAGTTCAAAATTTTAATGAATTTAATGGCATTATGGATAATCGAAGAATAATTTCTGATTAGCTTTAACTATGTTCGAATTACCTTTTAACCATACTGTTACGATCATTATTATTACAGTGATCATCTCATTCTTGGCATTTTCCAATCAAAACTTAATGAATCGTCTTATTTTTTGGCCACCTGCTATGCAAAAAGGTCAATATGATCGATTTATTACGCATGGTTTTGTTCACGCAGATGGCATGCACTTACTTTTCAATATGTTCACTTTGTTCTTCTTTGGAAGCATTATTGAAACTTTTTATCGTCAGTATTTATTCGATTTAGGCTTTGTATTGTTTTATTTGGGTGGATTAATTGCCGCCATTATTCCAAGTTATTTACAACATAAGAATGATCATAGATGGGCAAGTCTTGGTGCTTCAGGTGCTGTTTCCGCTGTTTTATTTGCGTATATTTTATTTGAACCTTGGAAACTTATTTTTGTATTTTTCATTCCTGTTCCTGCCATTATTTTTGCTATTTTATATGTTGTATATAGCATTTGGTCTGGCAAAAAAGGAAACAGTAACATTAACCACAGCGCACATTTATGGGGTGCAGCTTACGGTGTCATCATCACAATTATTATTGAACCACGCTTAATTCCACATTTTCTAAATAAGCTTTCAAATTTACCGTTCTAAGCTTAATTCATTTATAGGTATTCAAACTTAAAAGCAAAGGGATGATTCTTTCGTCTCTTTGCTTATTTATGTTTTGTCTTGCATATTTTGATGACAGAGTTCTTCACCATGTTCAAAATGCCAGTTTTGCTGATATGCAGATACAAATTTTTCAATGAAAGTTGGAGAGCGATCAATAACTGACTTTTCTTTAAAATACCCACTCTCAATCGCCCAGTCATAACAACTTTGATCGACTGGATATTCCATTAAAATACCGCTTAAATAGTTACTTTTAATCCAATCAGATGCTAAATCGAAAGATGTGAATACTGCCGATGGAAGTCCCATAGATTTGGAGGTAAATAAATAAATAGGTGACATTTACGTGAACTCTAAAAACCCAGTAGATTAATTATTACTCACTATACACTCAAAGCAATGTGACAATTGTCACATTTTACATAAATACATACTTTCTGTACGTGATTATAACTAAACCAATTTAAGTTCATTATTTATACATACCAAATTAAGTATTCCTTTGTATTCCATGCTGTTAAACCTCATAAAATAAACTCCATCATTACAATTATCACATGAATTTATTATTTCAGTTTGTACACCAAAAAGCATGACTTTAACTCACGTCATCTATATAACTTGAAACATAATCCTATTATTTTGGAAGTAAATGCCAACGGTCTAGCAAAGCTACAGCGATATTGTATACATCTGTATATTTACATCATTAATATCGAGATATTTTGCAATGTCGTCCCCTATCCTAGATGGTCTTCAATTTCCTATTCAAGAACAAAACAATAAGCCGAGTACATCAAAAACTGGGCGTGAAATTATTGCTGAAGCACTTTCAACAGTAAATCCAAGTCTTGCTCAACAAGCTATTAAAGAAAAAAATTGGCGTAAAACTTATCCTCAATATTTCAAGGCACTTGTAGAATCTGGTATTAAAACAATAAATGACCCGATTAAAATTGCTGAACTTGGCTTAAATAAAGCCCATCAATCATTTGAATTTTACCGTGATGGTCAGAAGCATTGCTTTGCTAACATTATGCAATTTGCAAATCATTCACTTCATACATTTGCTGTGAAAGGTGAAAATACTTCTGCTCCTGAATGGTATGTACCTTATCAAGGACAAAAGCTCCAAGGTGATGCGTTACTTTCTCAAATTCAAACTTGGGAAAATAACGGCATTGTAGAGCCAAGCCATGCAAATGCTTTACGTGAAGCCATTGCTCATCCTGAATGGTTCGATTTATCTGATCGAACAATGGTATTGTTTGGCGCTGCATCTGAAGCAGGCCCTTTAACTTGGTTATCTAAATGGAAAGCCAATATTGTTGCTGTAGATTTACCAAGTGAACGTGTTTGGGACAAAATTTTAAATACGGTTAAAAGCGGTAATGCAACGCTTTATGCTCCATCACAAGAAAACCTTGATGCAAATACAGATATTTCCGTATTAAAAACAAAACTTGGCGCGAATTTATTAACGCAAACACCTGAAATTGCACAATGGTTACTTGAAAAACCAAATGATTTAGACCTAGCTGCGATTGCATATTTAGATGGTGAAAAGCATGTACGTGTATCTATGGCAATGGATGCAATTATGCAATTTGTGAGTACGCATAAAGCCAATACAAGCTTAATGTTTATGTGTACCCCAACCGATGTTTATGCAATTCCAAAAGAAATTGTAGATGCATCTTCTGCAAAGTTTAATGATCGCTCACAGCTTCAAAAAACACTTTCTAAAGCCATATCATCTTTAAGCTTTAAACATTTGTTTAAAGAAAATTCAACAGAACTTTATAGCTCTGAAAATGGTAAGCAATATGGTATTGCAGACTGTTTAGTCATTGAACAAGGTCCTAACTATGCTTTAGCAAAACGCATTCAACAATGGCGTGCAACTTTAGCAAGACATATGGGACAACGTGTCAGTATTAATATTGCACCATCCACAACTACACATTCTGTAACTAAAAATCCGCTTTTAAAAGCAGCCTTTAACGGTGCAAGCTTATTTGATGTGGAAGCATTTAAACCTGAAACAACAAATGCAATTATGGCAGCGTTATGGATTCACGACTTACGTAATCCTAAATCTGTAGCAAACCCTGAAGTGAAATTAGAACATCCATTAGAACTAATGATGGAAGGTGCTAACCATGGCGGACTTTGGCGTGTTGCTTATTTAGCACGTACAGCATTACCTTTAGCAGCGCTTTATGGTTTTGCAGAAGCTAAACTTCCTAAAGCACTTAAGAAAAATCTAAACAAGTAATCTGCGTTTAATTATTTTAGATTTAAGTTTCTATTATAAAACTGCTAAAAATTACCCAATAAAAAAGCTGCCTTTTGGCAGCTTTTTTAAATTCATTAAACTTAGAATACTTTTAACAATAACCAGAACAACGCACCTGATAAACAGATTGTTGCAGGTAAAGTGAAGATCCAAGCTGAAAGAATAGTACGAACCATTTGGAAGTTCAGACCAGATTTATTGGCAACCATCGTACCTGCTACAGCAGAGTTAAGTACGTGAGTTGTTGATACTGGCATACCAAAACCATCAGCAGCAGCAATTGTCGTCATTGCAACAAGCTCGGCAGACATACCTTGACCATAAGTCATATGTTGCTTACCAATACGCTCACCAACAGTTACAACAATACGCTTCCAACCCACCATAGTTCCTAAACCAAGAGCAAGTGCTACAGCAACTTTTACCCAAGTAGGAATATATTGTAGGAATGAATCCATATTGTCACGGTACTGATCAACTACTTTCGCTTGAGATTCATTCATTGCAGGTAAAGCTTCTGCTTTATCTAAACGTTTGAATGTTGTTGCACTCAAGTACATATCGTTACGAAGTGCAGAAACTTCAGTTTCTGGAACATCTTTTAAAGAACCGTATTGACCAACACGATCACCCAAATGATCTGTAATACTTGCCAATGCAGGTACAACAGCAGGTGTTAACTCTTTAGTTTGAATGTATGTAGTTAATACTTCACGCGCTTTTTCATCTGTAATATCTGCATGATTTGCATAAATTACTTCAGCAGCTTGTGTAGATAAATCACTGAAAGATTGAATATGTTGTTGATCTAAATTCTTGTTTAAAGAATATGCCAAAGGTACACAACCAATCAAAATCAGCATGATTAAACCCATACCTTTTTGACCATCATTTGAACCGTGCGCGAAACTTACACCTGTACAAGTGAAAATTAAAAGTGCACGAATTAATGGTGGTGGTGGCTTATTGCCTTCAGGTGGTTGGAATAATTCTAATTGTTTTTTGAAGATTTTTTTAACCAACAAGAACAACACAGCTGCAAATGCAAAACCAATTAATGGAGAAAATAAAAGTGCTTTACCTACTTTTAATACTTGCTCCATATCTACGCCAGATGCGCCACTGCTTGAATTTAGAATGTAGTTCATAATACCTACACCTAAAATAGAACCAATAAGCGTATGCGAGCTAGATGCAGGAATACCAAAATACCAAGTACCTAAGTTCCAAGTAATAGCTGCAATTAACATGGCAAAAACCATTGCAAAACCTGCACCAGAACCGACATTCATAATCAGTTCTACAGGAAGTAAAGCAATAATACCGTAAGCAACTGCACCACTTGCAACCATTACACCAAGAAAGTTACAGAAACCACACCACATTACCGCAACAGGTGCAGACAATGCATTGGTATAAATAACAGTTGCAACAGCATTGGCTGTGTCATGGAAACCATTCACAAACTCAAAACCTAAAGCAATAAATAATGCTGTTGCAAGCAAGATTACTGAATAAAGGCTTAATGCAGGTACATGAGATAAATCAGCCACCAATTGGAAGCCAATATAAATAAGTGTTGAAATAATGACTGTTAAAAACACCGGCATAAAATACTTCGGTGTTGGTACATGAACATTAGTCGACGAGATTTTCGCCGATTGTTGTACTGAATCTGAAACTGGAGATTGATTAGAATTCATGCAAGCAAGTAAGAGGATAAGAATATCCCCTTATTGTTCAATTTAATTATGACAATTATATGACAAGCAACTGCCATATAAAGACAGTTTTTATACTTTTTTGTTGTCAGTTATCTTGTAAAAACATACAAAATAAAAAAATTAATACATATAAATCAAATTCTTAATAAAAAACCCCAATATTAAAAGTAATGATCAACAATGTTACATTTAATTGTAACAATTCGCATGATTGATCAAAAAAGTAGCAAAATTTTCACTCTTAATAATATGCACTGTATTTATGACAAAATAATGAAGGATTTATGACAATGTTGAATATTATTGTTTTCATTATGACTCCAAACATTCGCATTCCACTATTTACTCAAAATAGAAATTATCCCATCTCATTTATAAAGCCTTCTCTTATAAATTTTTCAAATCAACTATATCCATCTTTCTGACAAATCCAAGGCAGAATTCAGAGCGCTAATCTGTTAAGATTATTACCGTTTTTTAATTCCTTCTGAGAACGTTTGAATGTCCACACTTGCCACCCTGAAAGAGCTTCTTAGCAAAAGAATTTTAATTATCGATGGTGCGATGGGTACCATGATCCAACGCCATAAATTAGAAGAAGCAGATTATCGTGGTGAACGTTTTGCAGATTGGGCATATGACCTAAAAGGCAACAATGACTTACTTGTATTAACGCAACCACAAATTATTCAAGGTATTCACGAAGCGTATCTTGAAGCGGGTGCGGACATTATTGAAACCAATACCTTTAATGGTACACGTGTTTCAATGTCTGACTATCACATGGAAGATTTAGTTCCAGAAATTAACCGTGAAGCTGCACGTCTTGCTAAAGAAGCATGTGCTAAATATTCCACTCCTGAAAAACCACGTTTTGTGGCAGGTGTAATTGGTCCAACTTCACGTACCACTTCTATTTCACCAAACGTAAATGATCCTGCATTTCGTAACATTACCTTCGATGCTTTAAAAGTTGACTACATAGAATCGACTAAGGCACTCATTGAAGGTGGTGTAGATATCATCTTAATTGAAACTGTTTTTGATACCTTAAATGCTAAAGCTGCAATTTTTGCGGTAAAAGAAGTATTTAAAGAGTTGGGTTACGAACTTCCAATTATGATTTCAGGCACAATTACAGATGCCTCAGGTCGTACATTAACAGGTCAAACAGCAGAAGCTTTCTGGAACTCTATGCGTCACGCAGAGCCAGTTTCTATTGGCTTTAACTGTGCCCTTGGTGCAGATGCAATGCGCCCTCACGTAAAAACAGTATCTGACGTAGCAGACACATTTGTTTCAGCGCATCCAAATGCAGGCTTACCAAATGCTTTTGGTGGATACGATGAAACACCTGAAGAAACTGCTGCATTTATCAAAGAATTTGCTGAAAGTGGTTTAATTAATATTACAGGTGGTTGCTGTGGTACAACGCCTGATCACATTCGTGCAATTGCCAAAGCAGTTGAAGGCATTACACCTCGTCAAATTCCTGAAATTGAACCTGCATGCCGTTTAAGTGGTTTAGAGCCATTTAACATTACTAAAGATTCTTTATTCGTAAACGTAGGTGAACGTACCAACGTAACGGGTTCTAAGAAATTCCTTCGCTTAATTAAAGAAGAAAATTTTGCTGAAGCTTTAGATGTTGCACGTCAACAAGTTGAAGCTGGTGCTCAAGTCATCGACATCAACATGGATGAAGGCATGCTCGATTCACAAGGTGCGATGGTGCACTTCTTGAATCTTGTTGCATCTGAACCTGATATTTCACGCGTGCCAATCATGATTGACTCATCTAAATGGGAAATTATTGAAGCAGGCTTGAAGTGCGTCCAAGGTAAAGCAGTTGTAAACTCAATTTCGTTAAAAGAAGGTTATGACGAATTTGTAGAACGTGCGCGCCTATGCCGTCAGTATGGTGCTGCTATTATTGTGATGGCATTTGACGAAAATGGTCAGGCGGATACTGCAGAGCGTAAAAAAGAAATCTGTAAGCGTTCATACGATGTTTTAGTAAACGAAGTGGGCTTCCCTGCTGAAGATATTATTTTTGACCCGAACGTATTTGCGGTTGCAACAGGTATCGAAGAACACAATAACTACGGCGTAGACTTCATTGAAGCGACAGGTTGGATTAAACAAAACCTACCACACGCCATGATTTCAGGCGGTGTTTCTAACGTTTCGTTCTCATTCCGTGGTAACGAACCTGTACGTGAAGCTATTCACTCTGTATTCCTTTACCATGCCATTCAACAAGGCATGACAATGGGTATTGTAAATGCTGGTCAAATGGCAATTTATGATGACATTGATGCAGACTTAAAAGCTGCGGTTGAAGATGTTGTACTTAACCAAAATCAAGGTGAAAGCGGTCAAGAAGCAACTGAAAAATTACTTGCTGTTGCTGAAAAATACCGTGGTCAAGCAGGCGCACAAAAAGCCGAAGAAAACCTTGAATGGCGTAATGAATCTGTAGAAAAGCGTCTTGAATATGCTTTAGTAAAAGGTATTACGACTTATATTGACCAAGATACTGAAGAAGCACGTCTAAAATCGACTCGCCCATTGGATGTGATTGAAGGTCCATTGATGGCAGGTATGAACGTGGTTGGCGACTTATTTGGCGCAGGTAAAATGTTCTTACCACAGGTTGTAAAATCTGCACGTGTAATGAAGCAAGCTGTTGCTTGGTTAAACCCATTCATTGAAGCTGAAAAAACTCAAGCAGAAGCAAAAGGTAAAATCTTACTTGCAACAGTGAAAGGCGACGTTCACGACATTGGTAAAAACATTGTTGGCGTGGTACTTGGCTGTAACGGTTATGACATTGTTGACCTTGGCGTAATGGTACCTTGCGAGAAAATCTTACAAACTGCAATTGATGAGAAAGTCGATATTATTGGTTTGTCAGGTTTAATCACACCGTCATTGGATGAAATGGTTTTTGTTGCCAAAGAAATGCAACGTAAAGGCTTTAACATTCCACTGATGATTGGTGGTGCAACAACTTCAAAAGCACATACTGCTGTGAAAATTTCACCGCAATATCAAAATGATGGTGTTTACTACACTGCCGATGCTTCTCGTGCGGTTGGTGTTGCAACACAATTATTATCTGCTGAAATGAAGCCCAAATTGGCAGAAGATTATGCAGCAGACTATGAAAAAATTCGTGTGCGTTTAGCAAATAAACAGCCGAAAGCTGCAAAATTGTCGTATCAAGAATCTGTGAAAAATGGATTTAAAATCGACTTTGAAAAAAATGCACCTGTTAAGCCAAACTTTATTGGTTCAGAGACATTCACCAACTATCCTTTAGAAACTTTGGTTGAATATTTTGACTGGACACCATTCTTTATTTCTTGGAGTTTGGCAGGAAAATTCCCTAAAATTCTTGAAGATGAAGTGGTTGGCGAAGCTGCACGTGATTTGTATGAACAAGCACAAATCATGCTAAAAGACATTATTGAAAATAAACGTTTTGATGCTCGTGCAACGTTCAGCATTTCCCCTGCAAACCGTACAGCAGCGGATACTGTTGCTGTAACAGATGAATCTGGCAATGTTACGCATACATTTGAGCATATTCGTCAGCAGTCTGACAAAGTAACAGGTAAAGCGAATTATTCTTTAGCGGACTTTATTGCACCTAAAGATGTAGCTCAAGATTATTTAGGCGGTTTCACTGTATCTATTTTTGGTGCAGAAGAAATGTCGCAAGAATATAAAGCTAAAGGCGATGACTATAACGCGATTTTGGTTCAAGCTTTGGGTGACCGTTTTGCGGAAGCATTTGCAGAACATTTGCATCAACGTATTCGTAAGGAATTCTGGGGTTACCAAGCTTCTGAAACTTTAAACAATGATGATTTGATTAAAGAAAAGTATGTGGGTATTCGTCCTGCACCTGGCTACCCTGCTTGCCCTGAACATTCTGAAAAAGCGTCTTTATTTGATTGGTTAGGTTCGACTGAGAAGATGGGTACGTTCTTAACGTCTAGTTTTGCGATGTGGCCACCTTCATCTGTAAGCGGTTTCTACTATGCAAACCCTGAAACTGAATACTTTAACGTGGGTAAAATCTCTGGCGATCAGTTGGAAGATTATGCGAAGCGCAAAGGTTGGACGTTGGATGAAGCGAAGCGTTGGTTAGCGCCGAATTTGGATGATTCAGTGGTTTAAAGACTCTGTAGTTTAGATAAAAAAATCCCCTCGAGTGAGGGGATTTTTTGTTTTTTAATCTAGGAATCCCCCTAAATCCCCCTTTTTCAAAGGGGGACTTTGTCATGTGATTAAATGAATTACGCGACAACTCCTCCCTTTTTTAAAGGGAGGTTGGGAGGGATAAAATTAAACATTTACATTCTTGCAAAATATGGTTAAAAAATAAACTCTTATTGCTTTATAATGGGGGAAAATGTCTATTCCAAAAATCAAAAAATTAATTATCAAAAATTTTGGCTGTATTGGTAATGATCCTATCTCGGTTGATATAGATAAAATTGTTATTTTAGTCGGAGCAAATAATACTGGCAAAAGTACTATTCTTAGAGCATATGAAGCCGTCACTGATAATTTAAAACTAGATTTAAGTGACTTTCATAACAATCAAGTTAATAGTAACTATTTGCCAACCATAGAATTACATTCGATTATCACTAACGAGAATAAACCAGGGGATGAGTGGTGTTTAGCAATTGAAAATACAGATCATTTTCTAGTACGAGAAAAATGGACATGGGATAGTCCGAATAAAGACCCTTCAAGAGTTGGATTTAATGTTAATCTCAATCGCTATGCAGAAGATAGCGACAAGGAAAAACAACCTTGGGGAATGCAAAATAAGGCCAAATCGAAGAGACCTAAACCACATAGGGTAAGCACCTTTGATAGTCCTGAAGTTCAAGCTCTAGCTATAAAATCACTCTTAAAAAGTATTTTAGATGATCAAATTAAAGAATTTAAACTTGAAGAATCTGAAAAAACATCATACCAACTAATTTTGGATTCATTGATAGACTTACGTGACAAAATCAAACAAGATCAAGAATCTGAAATTGAACAATTAGAGAATTCTGCAAATGAAATTATTAGCAGAATTTTTCCAAACCATAATCTGAAAATTGTTGCTCCCCCATCTGAAAAAGAAATAAAAATAGATTTATTAGGTGATGAATTTGAAGTGAAAATGGGACATGTTAACGGAGAAATTTTTCCATTAGAAAAACAAGGCAGCGGGAGCAGAAGAACAGCTTTATGGACTATCCTAAAATTATTAGCAGACAAAGGTTATAAAGCTAAAATTACTTCTAGTAAATCAGTCAGTCAACACGAACAATTAGGCAGTAATTCTGCTCACATATTACTTTTAGATGAACCTGAGGTTAGTTTACACCCAACAGCTATTACAACTGCACGTGACGTTTTATACTCACTACCTAAAAGTGAAAATTGGCAAATAATGATAGCTACACATTCCCCTAACTTTATAGATTTATCAAAAGACCATACAACAGTAATACGTGTTGAAAAGAATATTACAGATGGAATTGAAACTACTACATTATTTTCACCTGAACAGACCCAATTAGATCATGATGACAAAGAAAATCTAAAACTAATCAATCTATTTGACTCTCATATTTCACATGCCTTTTTTGGAGGGAAAATTTTAGTCGTTGAGGGTGATACGGAATATGCAGCTTTTAACTACATTCGTGAATTCGAAAGTAGAAATGGGAATCAAAATTATGATGATTTAAATATTATTAGAGCTAGAGGAAAAGTAACTGTTGCCTCAATGATGAAAGTTTTAAATCACTTTCAAAATAAATATTACGTTTTACATGATTCAGATACTCCTACATGTCAAAGTCGAAAACTGAATAAACAACTATCAACCCCTAAAAATAAAATATATGACATTGTTGAAATAACAAACCCTGCTTGGACTAATAACAATAAAATCAAGAACCAAATGGGGGGAAATTGCAAAGTAGTAGCTTCGCTTATTAATTTTGAACATGCTTATTTCTCAGAAGATATAAGCACAAACAAACCTGAACACTGTATATCAAAGATCAAGTCTATTCCTGAAAAATACAATCTAATCAAGCAACTTTTGGATGCTCTACTTGATCAAAATGAAGCTGCTCTTCCTGAAGGTGCAGTACAATGGAGTAATATTTCTGAGCTAGAAGCTCTAATTCCTAAAGTAATATTACAAGACGAAGCTGGACCTGCATAATCCCTCCTAACCTCCCTTTAAAAAAGGGAGGAGCTATCCGACTCCACAACCGCTATAAAATTCGCGTGAAGTCCCCCTTTGCAAAAGGGGTATTTAGGGGGATTCTTTAAAAATCTCTTTCAAACAATACCTATAAACCACTTCCACCACATCATCAATCTGCCCCATCACTTGCCCATTATCAAATCTCAACACCTTTAATCCGAGTTGAGCCAAAGCTTCATCTCGAACTCGATCTGCCTCTAAACCATCTTCCGTAAAATGCTGACTACCATCGCACTCAATCACCAAATTAACAGCAGGACAGTAAAAATCCACTATGAAATTCAAAATCGGCTTTTGCCGATAAAACTGCAAACCTAAAATTTGCTTATTACGAAGCCGTGACCAAAGTAACTTTTCAGCATCGGTCATGTTATTACGTAAATCACGCGAAGCTTGTTTTAAATTTTTATTATAAGGTTTCATTATTATTCACAAATTTTAAAAATCAGAAATTAAGCTCTCTTAAGTTAAACAAAATATTAAAATAAATTAATTAGTAACCAATTGATCTTGCTTATTTTTCACTTGAGTCCACTGGTGCCATCCCCAAGCCGCTAAACCTACAAAAGATGCATATAAAGTCGCAGTTAAATACAAATCTTTATAAATAAACATGCCTGTATAAACAATATCAACAAACACCCAAAGCACCCAAGTTGCAATATGCTTTCGGCTTGTCCAATAGGTTCCAAGTAAACTAAATGCCGCAAGTTGAGAATCTAATAAAGGTAAGGCTGCATCGGTAAAATAATGCAAACTTAAACCAAAAATGAATCCACCTATTACGGTAATAAACACATGAAACACTATTTTCTGCTTAGAAATTGGTTCAATTTTAATAACATGGTCTTCCTTTTTTGTTCTCGACCAATTATAAAAACCGTATACACCTAAAAATACGAAAACAATTTGTAAAATAGTTTCGCCATACAATTTATATTCAAAGAATAAATAACCATACAAAATATAAGCAATGAGGTTCACGCCCCAACACCAAATATTACGGCGAATAGTAAGTACTACGCCTATCACACTCACAATAACAGCAAATATTTCTAAAGGAGACATAAATTAATCGATTCCATTCTGTTGCCACATTATGAAATCATTTATGCGAATCTCAAGTCTTCTCATGTAATTTTATAAAGAAAACAGAAATTAAATTTGATGTGATAAAAGCAAAGAACAAACAGCATATTCACATAATATTTATTCAGTAATACGGTAGCTATATTGATGCTCTAAACCATCTCTATCTACATGAGTAATAAAAACACCATAACGCCCCACGTAATATTCTAAGGACTGATGATAAAATCCCCAATAAATTGACCATTCTTCTAAATCTAAATTGCGTAAACTTGTTTGCGTTTGAATGGGCATTTTATTTAGCACATATTCTTGTATATTTACCGCTTGTTCTTTTTTCATTTCATGCGTTTCAGATGCTAAAAAAATTGCAGCAACATCATCAAAAAGTTGCTGTTCATATTCGTCTACCACTTCTACAATTTCTTCAGATGTATGTGTAGATGCTTTGGTCATAGACACTTTGACACTATTTAATTTTGCAAAATACTTTGATTTAAAAGCGTCATTGATTTTAATTTTACGGACAACTTGGCAAAATGCAAAAATAGCAATAATAAAAACAATAAATATTAAAAACTTAACCATAAGCGCACCCACGATAAATTCACGGTTTACACCCTTTTTAATGTACATGATTTATTAAAGAAAATAAAAAAACATGCTTAATTAATTAGACGCAATTCAATTTATTTTTATTTAATCAGTCATTTTCATCATTATTTATTCCCCTTTTATACTTCTAACAATACGAAGGAATAAATGAAAAAGAGAGTTCGAGCTTTATATTAAATAAGGCAACTTTTATTGCCTTATTCAACAAATAAAGATTAATCGCGAGTTTTTACATCGAACAATTCAATTTCAAAAATTAAATTTGAGTTTGCAGGAATTACTTTACCCATTTTACGTTCGCCATAAGCCAAATGTGATGGAACAATAAGTTTACGTTTACCGCCAACTTTCATTCCCATAATGCCCTGATCCCAACCTTTAATTACACGACCTGTGCCAATCACAGTTTCAAAGTAGTTACCACGGTCAATTGAAGAATCGAACTTTGTACCATCTTCCAACCAACCTGTGTAATGCGTTGTAATTAAAGCGCCTTTAACCGCTTCTTTGCCTTCACCCACTTTTAAATCAATGATTTCTAATTCTGCTGACACAGTTATTCACCTTAAAACAAATATTTCAACTTATAGTATAAACGGGATTGAACCTAAAATATGAAGTTTTACATCTTCTCTACGCTGCAATATTTGCTTAGTTTTTTCGTAAGTTTTTCATCTTTATGATTATTTTTTGTATAAAAAAGAAGATGCTAACTTAAGCTAACATCTTCTTTGAAATTCTTTATAAATAAAGCAATTTATTGCAATTGAGTCCACTCAATAACAGCTTGAGCATTGTCACCAATTAACGTCCACTCACCATCCATTACGTTTAATTGCAACTGCATAGTACGTGCACATAATGCTTGAATAGCTTCTGTTGTCGCTGTTGAAAGCTGCCAAACTTCCACATTTTTCAATGTTTTCAATTTGCTATTACGTTTGTACCATTCATCTACAGATGAACCGTATGTAACCACTGCAACTTGCTTACAACGTGCGCTGGCTTTTTTGACTTTATCCTCATCTGGACTGCCTACTTCAATCCATTTTGTAAGCTGACCTGTTAAGTCTTTTTCCCACAATGCAGGCTCATCTGTTTCAAATAAATCTTTGGTAAATTCTAAAGCTTCATCTGCATAGCGCGCATACGCCAAAATACGAACCATTAAACGCTCAATGGTTTCAGATGGATGCAATGCCATTGTCAATTGATAATCACCATATTGATGAACATCCATATTGGCAATATTCAAATCTGCTTTATAAATCGTTGCTTTCAGCGCCATGAAACTTTCCTCAAATTTGCGCCTAGCATATAAGATTTCAACTTTTTTTGCAGAGAAGATTTATTCGCTTAAATCAATTCGACATTGAAAAAGCTGTTCTTCAAAATTTAACCATTCACGTTCATTTTGATAAATAATTTCTATCCGATTATCAATGCCTTCTTGCGCAGTTTGATAATTAAATTGATTTGGATTGAAATTAAATGATTTCCAACCTTCATTTGTATTAAACACCGCTTTTATACGCAACCAATCTTTTTGTTCACATAGTAAATCAAGCACGTCATAAAAATTAAATGTCCAACTTTTAGGAAGTTTCCAGCCTGCAACGCTATAACCTTGTGCGCTTTCTACATAGTGATATGGCAATTGTTTAATCACAGGCTGTTCATTTGCAGTTAAGTTTTTTTGTATTTTTAATAAAGGCTGAATTAAACGTTTTGTGCCTATATATATTTGATCTATATCAAGAATAGATATTTTGCCTTGAGAAGTTAAAATCCATTTTTGTTGATAAGCTTCATATTCTTTTTTCAATGTTTCTAAAGCGAAAATATCACCATCTGTCATTTTATCTTGATGTGAAATTACCACAACTTGAGCTGCTTTTAATTGATCTTGATATAAATTTTGCTGTGACCAATCTGAATCATGTAAACGTGAACCATCAATAACTGTAACCAAACTACGCATACTTAAATGTTGTAACCAATGCGGTTCTGTTAACTGTTCCAACAATTGTGCTGGATGCCCCAAGCCTGTAGGCTCAATAAAAAGACGATCAATTTTATTTTCTGAAATTAACCGAGATAACGCAATTTGCATCGGCAATTGACTACTACAACACAAACATCCACCTAATAATTCTTGAATTGCAAAACCATTCGACTGTGGCATAAGCTGTTGATCAATTCCAATTTGACCAAACTCATTCATTAATACAGCCCAAATTTCATGTTCAGGTTTTTGGCTTAAAAGATGCTGTAATACGGTTGTTTTCCCCGCCCCAAGGAAACCCGAAATAATATGAATTGGAATAGCTTTTATTGGCGCAATCAATTTCAAAAGAAACTTACCGTTAAATAATACATCTACTCATGCTACCAAGAAAAAGTCAGAGTTCAATCATCAAATCCATTTTCTCAAACAATACAAATCATCATTTAGACATCAATATCTTCAAAATTTTCTATACTCTTTATTCATAATGAACCATTTGTACTATTTAGTTTAAAATTTAGATTAATATTTAATCGATAAAATATATTTACATACAAATTCTGCTTTATTTTTAGCCTATTTCTCACAGAAGAAAAACAAATTAAAGGCTTATGTATTTGCTCAGTTAATAGAGCTGTTTCTCTTTGTTACTTTTATTGCTCAAAATAACATCAGCAATTAGCATAAACGCACTCAATATCTATGTGATGGTAGATGTTGATTTAAATATTTATATTAATTAAGGTTGCCAAAAATGAAACTTTCACAAATTTTACTTGCTACAACTATTGCTGCTGCCGCTGCGACTTCTTTTGCTGCTTCAACTGAACAAACTCCTACTCAAAATGCTGAAGCTGTAGTTGCTCAAGAACAAGGTACAGATGCTTCTGCACCTGTTGCGGCTTCTGAAGTAGCAACTTCTGAAACAGTTGCTCAATAATTATTTGAGTTTCTAAATATTGTTAAGTAATTTTCCATTTTTTAAGTTACTTAAATGTATTCAAATAGCTGAATAGCCTGACTATTCAGCTATTTTTTATATCAATATATATTTATCATAGAAAAAAATGATCATTTGATTATATTACCCAATCCAAAATTCAATGTATTAATATAATTATCAATAACTTATAAATATTAATATTTCTTGCCCCATAAACCATACCCAAGTTTTACACTATCGACTAGCTTGTTCATTCCATACAAATACTTGTTAATAGCATCCAATCATTGGATTCGTGATGGAATGTAAATTCACTATGGCACATAAAACAAATTACAGCACAGAAGTTGCTATTTTGGGTGCAGGCCCTGTTGGTCTAACTATTGCCAATTATTTGAGTAAACAAGGCGTTCAAGTTACTGTTATTGAACAACTTGACCAACTCATTGACTACCCACGTGCAATTGGTATTGATGATGAATCTTTAAGAACCATTCAATCTTTAGGTTTGGTTGACCAAGTACTTCCTCATACAACACCAAATCATGCCATGCGTTTCCTCACGCCTAAAGGTCATTGCTTTGCAGATATTCAGCCTTTAACACGTGAATTTGGTTTCTCACGTCGTAATGCATTTATTCAACCTCAAGTGGATAACGTATTACTTAATGGCTTAAAACAATACGAAAAAACTGAAGTTTTATTTTCACGCAACTTAACTGAGTTTACTCAAGATGCTGAAGGCGTGACTTTAAACATCCAAACTAAAGATCAGCAAACTGAAACAATCCGTGCGAAATACTTAATTGCATGTGATGGCGGTAACTCGATTGTACGTCGTACTTTAGATATTGGTTTTGACGGTAAGACTGCACCAAACCAATGGATTGTAATTGACATCGAAAACGATCCTCTTGCAACACCACACATTTACTTATGTTGCGACCCTGTTCGTCCATACGTATCGGCAGCTTTACCACACGGCATTCGTCGTTTCGAATTCATGGTAATGCCAGGTGAAACTCAGGAAGAATTAAGCAAACCTGAAAACATCGCAAAATTACTTTCTAAAGTATTGCCTGATGCAGAAAATATTGAAGTTATTCGTCAACGTGTTTACACACACAATGCACGTATTGCAGATAAATTCCGTGTAGATCGTATTTTACTTGCGGGTGATGCTGCACACATTATGCCTGTATGGCAAGGTCAAGGTTACAACAGTGGTATGCGTGATGCCTTTAACCTTGCTTGGAAAGTTGCGCTTGTTATTCAAGGTAAAGCGAAGCCTGAATTATTGGACAGCTACCAAATTGAACGTAAAGATCATGCAAAGGCGATGATTGACCTTTCTGTAATGGCAGGTCATGTACTTGCGCCACCTAAAAAATGGCATGGTGTTGTACGTGATGGTATTGCCTACGCATTGAACTACATTAAACCAATTAAGCAATACTTATTGGAAATGCGCTTTAAACCAATGCCTCAATACAACGATGGTGCTTTACTCCCACAAGCGAAGAAAAACTCTCCTGTAGGTAAAATGTTTATTCAGCCTGAAGTTAAATTAGAGTCTGGTCAAACAGTATTACTCGATGAAGTGATTGGTAATGACTTTGCTATTGTGGCTTGGGGTGTAGATCCGAAATGGGGTCTTTCTGAAGCGACAATGAAAAAGTGGCAAGAACTTGGCGTGAAATTTATTCAAGTAATTCCTGCTGTTCAATTTGGCAATGAAAAGCGTCAACAGTTTGAAAATGTAATCACAATTGGTGACATGGGTACAGATATTCGTACTTGGTTTGGCAAAACTGAAGAATCTGTAGCTATTTTACGTCCTGACCGTTTCGTAGCTGCGCTTGCTATTCCACAAACGCTTGAACGTACAAGCCAAGCTTTATTCTCTAAAATGCATGTAAGCTAAGTTAGGCTTCAGCATCAAAAAACCACGCAAATGCGTGGTTTTTTATTGAATGGAATTAGAGAACTATATAAAAATGCTTAAGTATTTTCTAATTTGTATAATTGCTATTATGTTAATTTACTGAAAGAACCAAAATGTTAAGAAACTTACTTTTAAATTATATAATGGGAAAATATCGTAAAAAATTGTTTATATTCTCAATTCTTATCTGTACGTTAAGCACAATACGATATTTCTATGTTATCGATACACAATTATATTTCCCTGAAATAATACTATTTCTATTAGCTCCAGTACCATTTTTGTTAGCACTTCATAATACACCTGTCATTGGAATGCCTTCAGTAGATGAAAACTCAAGCAATTTAGATATATATTTAAGATTTTATGGTTTAGTTGGAATGTTTGCTTTGTTATTAGGCTATGTTTTTTTAACATTTCATCCAGAATTAATGAACTCTTGATAATATAACGTCCACTTATAAATTAAGAGTTCCTAAAATCAACATAACAATCGATCTTCTTACTTTAAATCAATATTTTACAAAATCCCAAAAACCCAATCACAATCAATTGGGCTTTTTTAAAACACTGCTAAATCTTAATTAAACCCTAAATGAAACTGATCTTTCAGCACTTTTAAAATCAAATCAATTGCAGCATTTTTTTGCCCTTTGGGATAATTCGCATAAAGCTCA
Organism: Acinetobacter portensis; assembly: GCF_023158935.1. GTDB lineage: Bacteria > Pseudomonadota > Gammaproteobacteria > Pseudomonadales > Moraxellaceae > Acinetobacter > Acinetobacter faecalis. The sequence goes on along the minus strand of NZ_CP096120.1, from coordinate 744,400 downwards.
ATCATTGGCAAAGGTTCAATGGTATTTTTAACTACAATTTTATCGCCCAAAAGCGGAATAACATAAGCAGGAACTAAACTCCAACCCACGCCCATACCAACTAAATTCACGTTCAATAAAATATTAGTAGAATGCTGAACCACATTTACATTCAATTTAGACTTCTTAAAAAAGTCCTGAATAATTTTATATAATTGAGGCGAAGACCCTTCATCACTAATCACAAAATTCTGCTGATTAAAACTCTTAATACTTACACTTTTTTGCGCTGCAAATGGTGAGTCTTTAGGAACAATTAAAGCCAAAGGCTCTCTAAATATTTCTACAAACTCAATATCATCAGACTCATCAACATAGCGTGTAAAGGCAATATCCAAATCACCTTTTTTAAGTGCTTTAAACTGATCTGCATCGGTCTGACTATGGAATTGAATATTCAAGTCAGGAAACTGCGCTCGAATATTTGGCATAATGTAAGGAAACACCTTCATTTCAGCCACAGGTACAAAACCAATATTAAGTTCCAAATCTTTCTTTTTAGCAACTTTACGCGCATCTTGAATAGCTTGTTCTGCATGCTCAAGTGAAAGTAAAGCCTGTTTTAAAAACGCTTGCCCTTCTGCTGTCAGCTCGACTTTTCTATTTGTACGCACCAATAACTGCACACCAACTTCATGCTCTAAATCTTTAATTTGCTGACTTAATGAAGGCTGTACAGTACACATACGCTTTGCAGCTTTAGTAAAGTTAAGCTCTTCTGCAATGGCAACAAAATAACGTAGGTGCCTTAACTCCATGAATATCTCCTATGCACTTTTCTTTTGACTTAGTGCAGGTGCAACAGTAGCTTTATAAACTAATAGCGTTAAAACAATAATTACGCTGCATAGTAAGAATGTATTTTGAAAACCCATCCAAGAAATAAAAATACCCATAATGATTGAACCTACAGCAAGTCCAATATCGAATAACGTAAAGAATGTGGAAATTGCATGCCCCATTCTATTTTTAGGTACAGTTTGAATGGCTACTGTTTGCAAGCAAGGAAATAGCGTTCCATAACCAATACCAATGAATACCGCAGATAACCAAAGCGTCCATTGATTATTCACAAAGCTCACAAGCACCATACCAATGGCAAAGAAAATAAAGGATGGATACATCACAGCACTTGGACCTTTACGATCAAACATCTTGCCAACAAAAGGTCGAACCACAATCATAGAAACAGCAAATACAATGAAGAAAATACTTGCGTATTCAAAGAGATTTTTACTTTCGCTATAGGCTGTAATAAAGCTTAAAATACTTGAATAAGTTAAAGCGGTAAGTAACGCCACCAAACCAACAGGAATCACTTTCGTTTCAATAATGTCATGCAATGTAAGCTTGGTATTTTTCTCTTCTATTTGTTTAACTTCTGACTGTTGCTCTGGAATTTTTAACATTAAACAAAAAATAAAACCTACAGCCATTAATACAGAAAGCAATGCAAATAAAGTATTAAAGCTGGCAAATTGAATGACAGTTAAAGCAATTAATGGTCCAATCACAACGCCCAAATTCGTAGACATTACAAAATATCCCATCCCCTCACCTTTACGATGTTCAGGAATAAAATCATTTGCAACAGGAACTGTAACCGTTGTTAAAATACTGAACCAAAAGCCATGTAGAAAACGCACAAGCAACAAAGTCCACATGCTATCAATCCAAAGATAACTCAATGCAAATAAAACAAAGAAAAGCTCTGAACCTCTAAATGTCAGTTTTTTCCCCAATTTTTGACTGATTAATCCTGAAAATGGTCGAATAGCAATAGATGAAACTAAAAACAGCGTGAGTGCTAAACCTGCTTGTTCAATGGTTCCACCCAAATCTTTCATAATATAAATGGGTAAAACAGCAAGTAATGCAAAGTAATAAGTAAAGAGAAATAAATTATTGAAAAGACAAAGAATAAATGACTTATTCCATAAACGTTGCTGAGTAATTTCGTTCATTTTAAAAGGTCCTTTACTCGGCAGAATTTTTAATCAAAATTGGGTTTAAAATAAAATCCACTAATTTTGAGATATAAACTTCATCTGGAATTTTATTAAAAAAGATAATTTGATAATGCAAAGGCGCATACAAACTATCGAGCATAATATCAAAAGGATAATCTGCAATAATCTCTTTGCGCTCTATAGAGTTTTGAAGAAGTTTTTTAACAAGCTCACGGCGTGGTAACAAATATTGTTGGAAAAATTTCCCTGCCGATTCACGATGTTCTGCCATAACAACCAATAAAGCACGCCCAACGCCTTGGCTTAATGCATGACTCAATTTCAGTAACTGTTGCTGTAAATTGAATTTTAAAGATTGATTAAAATCCAAATCAAATACCGACTCTGTTTTATAAGCAAAAGCTGAAAATACGACATCTGATTTATGCTTCCACCAGCGGTAAATTGTTGATTTACCTACGCCCGCTCTGATAGCAATATCTTCAATGGTGAGTTTTGTATATTCCATTTCTTCTAGCGCTTCTATGACAGCATTTAAAATTTCATGCTGTTTCCGCGAACATTTCTCTTCCATACACCACCCAAACAAAACGATACGTATCGTTTCATTTTACAATTCAAATACTCTTACTTTCTATACAACTTAAGATGTACATGTTTATTTTTTACATAAAAAAAGACTCCTTCAAGGAGTCTTTTCATTACATAAAACTTACTTTGATTTCTTATAAATACTGCAAGAAGGATGATGGCTTTCTTGTAAACGAGCAACTTTACGATGCTCCGCAGATTCAAAACGGCAACGTTTCCAATCATTATCTAAATTTAATGCTGGAATATGTTTTGGTTTACCATTTTCATCAACAGCAACCATTGTGAAATAGCAGCTATTTGTATGGCGCACAGTACGCTTTTGAATATTTTGTGCTTCTACACGAATACCAATTTCCATAGAAGTACGACCAACATGATTCACACTTGCAAGGAAAGTTACCATTTCACCTACATGAATGGGTTCTTTAAACGTTACTTTATCTACAGAAAGCGTAACAACATAACTACCTGAATAACGACTTGCACAAGCATAAGCTACTTGGTCAAGTAATTTTAGAATTGTTCCACCATGAACATTACCTGAAAAGTTTGCCATGTCTGGTGTCATTAAGACTGACATTGTAAGTTCAGACTGGTCATCTAATATTGGGGCAATTTGATCTAATGGGGACATTACGTTCTCTAGACTCATTCAAAGACAAAAAGATATGTGAATTATATTATATCGCTTTTTTCTATTATTTTTACCCTTAACGGTCTAAAAATATCATCATTATTTTTTATATTTATTAACCATTTCTTTTTAAAATATAGTGCAATGATAATATAAAAATCACAAACCTTTGTTTTTTATATCCTTATTAACCAACCATACTTAAAAGCTTTAATATTCAACTATTTATGTATTACAAAAATAAACAATCTAAAAATAATAATAATATAGGTAAATCCATCTACCTAGCTTATTTAAAAGTAAAAATTCACTTCGATTCTTGTGCAACTAATCTCAACATTTCTTGTGCAATATTTCCGTATTTAATAATATTTGTGCCGTCTAACTTTGCTTCTATTTCAAATGAGCCATCTACATTTTTGTTAATCACCTCAAATACAATATTTTCTACTGTTGCCATCATTACGTTTGAACCTATGTGTATGTCATTCATATACAACCCCTGTGTTAATGTTTGAAATTTTAGAAAACTAAATATTCCTTTATAGCTAAATTATAATAAAATAAGACCAAACGATAAACCTAAATTCTTGAATTAACTAATAGATTTATATTTACAAAAAATACACTAATATAAAAATAATCTTAATAATTTAAAATAAAATTGGTTTTTCAGTATGTTATTTAATCTGATATTTTTTTATTTTATTTATTAATATAAAAATCACTCTTTCACAATTAAGCGATTAGAACGCTTTAAAAGCGGATAATTATCAATTATTTTTCTTAATTCCGGCAAAATTTTTTGTGTTGCATTCTGCCCTGCCAGCATTGTAATTTCACGTCCACTTACATCAAAAATATGCACTTTCTCTCGTAAATCTGGCTGAATCACAATATCTGCACCTTTCAATTCTTCCTGTGCTAAATGCTTTTGCATAATATTAATATTCTGATTAAACAGCCCCCAAATATTCGAAGTTTCTGTATGGACAGGTTGTGCCAGAATATCCACCGCAATCACAATATCTGCGCCTAGTTTTTTCGCCACATCTACAGGTACTGGACTAACTAAACCACCATCTACGTATTCGTCATCACCAATTTTTGTTGGTATAAACATACTTGGAATAGCAACAGAAGCACGTACTGCTTGCCCAGTATTACCATAATTAAATACAACCTTTTTGCCTTCTTTTAGTTCTGTCGCAATCACATACATGGGGATTTTTAAGGACTGTAAAGGTGTGTTATTGACTTCTTTATTGATGAAATCTTCGACTTTTTTACCTTCAAAAAAACCTTTTTTATCGAGAGTAACATCTCGTACATCATTGGCTTTTAAATTTAAGGCAATTTCTCGTAACTCACTTGAATTTTTACCACTTGCATAAAGCGAACCAACAATACTTCCCGCACTTGTTCCCACAATAAAATCTGGATGAATATTATTTTTTTCTAAAATTTCAATTGCACCAATATGTGCATAACCACGTGCTCCACCACTTCCTAAGACTAAAGCGATAATTGGTTTTTTCGCATCTTTTTTTAAATTTTTGAAATTTATTTGGTTTGATACTTCACGAGCATCATCTAAAGTATGAGGCGCAATTGCTGCTGTCTTATTCTTATTTTGCTGAACTTGGGGAATGCTTTGACAGCCTGTTAGAAATATTATTACACACCCAAATATAAGATTTACTTTCAACATTATTCCATTAAACGTATAAATTGACCGCGCATAATATACAAATAATTTATGGATAAATTGAAGATATCTAGCTTAACTTTCGTTAACTTTTATAAAATTCAATTTCATAATGTTTCAAATATAAAAAAGCCTCTTATCAAAGAGGCTTTTAAAAATGACAAATTACCAAATATCTGAGTTTACTTTGTCTTTAAATTTAGGATGATCATCCATTTTAAAAACTGGCTCTGCAATTCCATTTTTCAACTGCGCTTTATAATCTTTAAGTAACATCATAAAGAATGGTGTGAGCAAGACAATTGCAAATAAGTTGATGACTGCCATGCTTCCCATGAATAAATCGGCCATATTCCAAATTAACGGAACACTTGTAATTGCGCCAAAATAAACCATAACCAATACAAACACACGGAAGATAAACATCACTTGTTTATTGTTATTAATAAACTGAATATTCCCTTCTGCATAAGCATAGTTACCAATAATAGATGAGAATGCGAACATGAATAAAATAATTGCTAAGAAATCTCCACCCCAAACACCAATCTGACTTTCTAGAGCCATTTGAGTTAAAGTCGCGCCTTCAAAGCCCGCATCGTGATATAAACCTGAAACTAAAATAATAATAGCAGTACAAGTACATACAACAAATGTATCTACAAATACACCAAGCATTTGTACAAGACCTTGGTTTACAGGATGCTTTACATCTGATGCTGCCGCAGCATTAGGCGCAGAACCCATACCAGCTTCATTTGAGAATAAACCTCGTTTAATCCCTTGCATCATTGCCATAGAAACCATAGCACCAAAGAAACCACCAGCCGCTGCATCAAATTCAAATGCTTTGCTAAATATTAAATGGAAAATGTCTGGCAAAATACTGTAGTTTGCGAAAGCAATATAAAGTGCCACAGCTAAGTACAAAATAGCCATGAATGGCACAAAACTTTCAGCGACTTTAGCAATTCGTTTAATACCACCAAAAATAACCATTGCTGTAAGTAGAACAAGTGCTATGCCAACCCATGATACTTCTAAGTTTAAACCACCTAAATTAATAATAGGGTTTGCCTTATCCCAACCCCACGCATGTGAAGTCGCACCTACAATTGCATTGGCTTGCACAGCATTAAACACAAAACCATATGTAAAAATAAGTGATATTGCAAAAACGACGCCAAGCCACTTTTGCTTTAAACCTTGTGTAATATAATAAGCAGGTCCACCACGGAACTGTTTATTTTCTTTATCTCTAATTTTAAATAGCTGAGCAAGTGATGATTCAACAAATGCAGAGCTCATCCCTAACAATGCCGTGAACCACATCCAAAATACAGCACCAGGTCCACCAATCGCAATTGCAATGGCTACACCCGCTACATTACCTACACCAACTCGACTTGCTAAGCCTGTAACGAAAGCCTGAAAAGGTGTAATACCATGATCATCATCGCCTTCTTTACGGCTGCGTTTCATCACTTTTAAGCTGTGAAAAAGCATGCGAATTTGCACACCACCTGTAATGAGTGTGTAAAAACCACCAACAGCCAAAAGAAATATAACTAAAAAATCCCAAAGGGGCGTATTAAGCGTATTGATTAAGGCTAATAAGCGTTCGTTTAAATGCTCATCCATATGCAATCCTACAAGCTTGAAATTAGAAAATTTGTTATTAAGGTTTAAAACATATTTTAGAAAAATGAATTCACACCCTAAAATGTGAACGCATTATGCATTTTTATAAATATTTTTTTAATTATATTTTACAATTTACTAATAAATAAAAGAAAAAACAAACAAAAAAACAGGAGCATTAAGCTCCTGTTTTACATTTAAACTTGAATGTTTAAATTAGAAGTTGTATTTAGCCATTACACCAACACGGTCATCATTGAATTTTTTACCATCGAATGTCTTACGATCGCCATTCACATACTCAATACCAAAATCAATTGGTTTAACTGGTGAGTAAATGAAATTCACCCATGCTTGAGATAATTTTTCATTTGCAGCAGCATTTGTTTTTGCAAACTTAGTTCCATCATCAGCAATAATTGTACCGTAAGCTAATGTTGTACGTAGTTTTGGAGTAATACTGTAAGTTGCACCAATATTTGCTGCAATTGCTTCATTTTGCTCAATATTACCATCTACAACTGAATACGCATTATTACTACCAATTAAGTAGTTACTGTTACCTTTCACATATGAAACATCTGCAACTAACTGTAATGGCTCAATTGGTTTGAAGCTTACACCACCAGCTACACCATAACCAACCTCATCATCTTTTGCAGTATCATCTTTATAATGTTCTACAAATGCACGCGCTGAAACATTACCACCAGTAAAGCCTTGAACAACTTTAGCTGTTAGAACAGGAGCTACATATTTACCTGTAGCAATTGCGCTCTTACCTTGTTCAGCAGAGAACGTTAATTTTGTTTGTGGAGCAAGGTTTAAACCATAACGAACTTGTGGTAAACGAGCCGTACCTGTACCTACGTTCGTAGAAAAGTCGATCATCTCTGGTGAAGCACCACCTAGGAAGTTAGACGTTGTTTGACCCACCAACCAGTTGTTGTACGTTAAATATGCATGGCGTACTCGAATACCAGTACCTGTTGAATCTTCAGTTTTACCAGCAAAATCAACTTCAATTTTACCACCAACATCAGCACCCTCTACATTAGACTTAAAATCCAAGCCTAAACGTGTAGTTTTAACTGTAGAACGAAGTTTATCATTTACTTGATTTTCAGTAGAAGCAACGCCACTAAAGTCCCCATCAGCACCATTAATGATATAGTTTGCATCTGCACGTACGAAACCGTAAAGATTAACATCTGCACCAGCTTTAGATTTCAAGCCAGCTAAACCAGATTGTGGTGCAGCTTTAACTTGCGCAATTTGAGAAGCTTGCTGCAATTGCACTTGTTGTTGTTGTTGAATTAATGTTTTTAATGTTTCAACTTCTTGACGAAGCTGTTGAATTTGCTTTTGCTCTGCTGTTGCAGCATTTGCAACCGTGCTTAACATTAAAACAGATACAGTTGCTGCCAAGCTTTTAGCTACAAACTTAGTAGTTAGCAATTGACTCATGAAGTTCTCCAAAATTTAAAATTTGCGTCCGTGACTTTTTCTTTTAAGGTTATCTATAATTCCTAATAACCGTAAAACTCAAAAGCTCTATAGATGAAACATCCGCATACAGAAGCTTAAAGTGTAATTATTACAACTCGTGTAATTTAGTTATTAATTCAATCCATGAAAAATACATTTATTGAATTATGGATTTAATGTAACAAGTTCTTACCAATATTAAAATCATTTTTACTGAACAAATTTTAGATATTAATCTAAAAAACTTATACTAATTTATATCTATCTGTTTTATATATACTTAATTAAATATTTTTCACGTTATTTAATTTTTATTCATATACTTATGTATTATATTTAGTCTAAAAATAGAAAGCTATTTAACTGATATATAATAAATATTATTCCTTACGTTTAAAACATTAGGAAAACTCACTTGACTCATTTAATAAGTAATATACACAACAGACTTCCCCAAAAAATTAAACCAAATAATTTCAACAACTTAAATTTTCTGTGCTTTTTTGATGTTTATCTACACTTTTACAATCATCTTTAAAGACATAATTAGCATAGCCATAGTATGATTTACCGCAATTATTAGGTTATTTCATACCTTGTCTTCTAGCTGAAATATCCATAACCAAACAAATAAGGGATATGTTTTGAAATCTTGGCTTACACGTCTAAAACAAACGACTTACAACACGACGTTTATGTACAACATTCGAATGATTATTGCATTCTCAGGAACTGCTTTTTTACCCTATTTCATGGGCAACCAGTTAGCAACAATCCCTTTAACATTAGGCGTTGTTGCAGCAGGAATTAGTGATATTGATGATCGCTTTTCAGCACGACTTCAAAACCAACTTTATACCTATTTAGGTTTTTTCATAACTGCAACCTCTATTCAGCTGCTTTTTCCACATCCAGTTTTGTTTGCTTGTGGACTTATTATTTCTTGTATTTGTTTAATTTTATTAGGTTCTTTAGGTAGAAGATACGCCACAATTGCATATGGCTGTTTGGTTGTTTCTGTCTATTCAATGCTGGGGGTTCATCTTTTTGAGGATTGGTATATTCAGCCTGCTTTATTGGTAATAGGCGCAGCATGGTATGGATTAATTTCTACTATTAGCTTCCTACTTTTTCCTGTACGTGAAGTTCAAGATAAAATTTCTATTTCATATTCATCTTTAGGTGATTTTCTTTTTGCAAAATCCAACCTTTTTGATGTAGATATGACACCTGAAAGCTATCAACAAAGTATGATTGATTTATCATTAGAAAATGGGAAATTAGTTGGAATTTTCAACCAAGTTAAGACTGTTTTACTCACACGTTTAAAAGGTGACCGTGGGCAAAAGGATACTCGTCGCAGCTTACAATATTATTTTGTTGCTCAAGATATTCACGAACGTGCAGACTCAGCACATATTAATTACCAAAAATTAGCTAAAATTTTCGAACATAGCGATGTACTTTTCCGCTTCCAACGCATTTTGGCTTTACAGGGAAAAGCGTGTAAAGATTTAAGCCAAAGCATTATGAAACGTGAAGTTTATAATCATAGTCTTCGCTTTAAACATGCATTTCAAAATTTAAAACATTCACTTGAAAAATTAAAAGAAGATGATGCCTTCGACCAAATTTGGGTAAATGCACTTTATTCACTGTATCAAAATTTAAAATCCATTGATGCTCAACTTAAAAACCTTGAAACAGAACGTAATATTTCTCTAGATAAATCAAAGCATATTGAAAACCAACTTAAAGACGATGACTTAAAAGGTTGGGATGACATTGTCGTGCGCATTCGACAAAACCTAACACCCGAATCTGTATTGTTCCGTCATGCTATTCGATTATCTTTAGTGCTTTTAGTTGCTTATATTTTCGTACAAGTAACAGATATTCAATATGGATATTGGGTGCTATTAACCGCATTATTTGTTATTCAGCCTAACTTTAACGCCACAAAACGACGTTTAAGATTGCGAATAGTCGGTACGCTGATTGGTATTATTATTGGCTATGCCATCTTGTATTTTATTCCTTCTATCGAGGGGCAATTACTTCTACTTATTATTAGCGGTGTATTGTTCTTTGAATTGCGCAGTAAGCAATACGCACAAGCGACTGCTTTTATTACCATTCTTGCTTTAATTAACTTTAATTTAGATGGCTTAGGTTTTGCAGCAGCCTTCCCTCGTATGATCGACACACTCATTGGCTGTGCTTTGGCTTGGCTTGGGGTGACTTTTATTTTCCCAGACTGGAAATTTAGACGCTTACCACGCAATATTTCACGCTCACTTAATGCACAAAGTAATTATTTAGCAGAAATTATTGAACAATATAAAACAGGCAGAAATAACGGATTAACGTATCGCGTTGTTCGACGTGCTGCGCATAATTCAGATGCAGACGTCGCATCATTAATATCTACCTTAGCGACCGAACCAGATTTTGACCAAGATCAGAAAGCACGTGCCTTTGAATTTTTATGTTTAAATCACACTTTCTTAAGTTATATCGCGGCTTTAGGTGCACATAGAGAAAAAATTGAAGATCAAGAGATTTTAGCATTGCTAGATCAAGCGCTGAATGATATTAATGGTGCATTACTTCGAGATGAAGTACCTGATTTAAGTGCTCAGAACATGCTACAAAAAATTCGTCAACGCTTAACGCTAAATACAGATGAAGACCAAAAATCTCTCATTATTTTACAGCAATTATCTTTGATGATGAGTATATTGAATCAACTTAGTCGCTTAAAGCAAAGCTTGAGTCATGATAGAGATGAACATTCAACAGAATTAGCATCTTTATAAATAGGATGAATTTGCAACAATATACTCCTGATATGTCTCAATTAATGCTACACTTTTTACAGTTCTGAATTTGTTAATTTTACTATGACCGCGAAAAATTTATACGCTTATACATTACAACCTGTGAGCTACGAAATCTCTGAAGCTGAGCAACGTCACGCTCAACTGACAATTTGGCGTAGTACCAATAAAATTGGCATGAAAGCTTGGGCTATCATGGGTGTTGTTACTTTACTTTCTATTTTGGGTATCGTTCTACTGAAAAACTATTCAACAATTTTCTGTTGGGTTGCACTTGTCAGTGTTGTGACTTACTACTTAGTTCGTCGCTTTGGTCTAGAATGGTATGTTAAACGCAAAATGAACGAATTCCCTGTTCAAGATATTGCCGGTATCCGCTTAGGTGTTCAACCTCACGGTATTGTGATGCGTCAAAAAATGGGGCTTCAAGAAGGTGTTGGTAGTGTTGGTTGGAAAGACATCTATGAATGGTACAACACACCAGAATTTCTGCTCGTTAACTTCAAAGTTAAAGATCAGCAAGGTGCATACATTTTACCAAAACGTTTAGATTCTAAAAACTTCTCTTTTAATACCATTCGTAAGCATTTAAAAGAAACGGTTGGTGAAGCTAAAAGCATTTAATTTTTAGTTATCTTTATAAAACCTCCTTTCGTGGAGGTTTTATTTTAGGTTAATTACTATTGAGAATAATTATTATTTAAATTATTCATTATCCCTTCAATATCTTCATATATAATTACAATTAATTCATTTATAACTACGCCTTTCTCATGTTTAAGAAAATATTTTTTCAATTACATTGGTTTCTTGGAATAAGTGCTGGACTCATTCTCGCCCTTATGGGAGTTACAGGTGCAATTTACTCATACGAACAACAAATTCTAAAAGCAATCAACCAAGATAGCTATTTTGTTCAGGTTCCAAACTCAGAAAAACTTACACCTGCTCAAATTTTTCAACAGTTTAATCAAGAAAATCCTGACTCTAAAATAAATAGTATTACTGTTGCGAAAGATCCTACTGCATCATCTACAGTCAATATTGCAAAAGAAGGTGCTCGTCGCGGCGTAAATGTCATGATTAACCCGTATACAGCAGAAACATTACCTGCAATCAAAGGTCAAGAATTCTTTCAGTTTATACAACAATTACATCGAAATTTAACTGTTGGCCCTGTAGGTAAACAAATTACTGGTGCTTGTACACTTATTTTAATTTTCTTTGTGTTAAGTGGCTTATATTTACGTTGGCCAAAAAAGCACTCATTAAAGCAATGGTTTGCTGTTAAACCAAAGCTAAAAGGTCGCAATTTTATTTGGGATTTACATGCAGTTGTTGGTACTTGGGTGGTAATTTTCTATCTATTATTTGCATGTACAGGCTTATATTGGTCATACGATTGGTGGCGCAACGGCATGTTCAAAGTACTTGGTGTTGAACGCCCACAACCTCAAATGCAAGTAAATCAGCCTCGTCCTGAAACACCTGTAGCAGGGCAAAATCCACAAAGTGCTGAAACAAAGTCACCTAAAAATAGTCGTGATGGTTTAAGTCCTGAGCAAATCAATATTGCATTAACTCAAACTTGGAGTGGTTTTAATAACCAAATTGGTCGAGACTACTCCACTCTTACATTAACCATTCCAAAGAAACCAAATGGTGAAATGGAGTTAAGTTTTGTAGATGCCATTCCACAACATGAACGTGCACGCAATAAAGCCACATTTAACTATAAATCTTCAGAACTAAAAGATGTCGAAATATATGAAGATAAAAAGTTAAATGAAAAAATCATGAGTAGCATGTTACCTGTACATAGAGGCAGTTTCTTTGGTCCTGTGTATCAGTTCTTTGCAATGATTTCATCATTATTAATGCCATTATTCTTTGTTACAGGATGGATGCTTTACCTGAAACGTCGTAAGCAAAAGAAATTAACGCTTGCCGCACGTAATTCACAAGTTGGTTTCACCATAGATCCTAATGCAAAACCTTGGCTGATTGTATATGCATCACAAACAGGTGTTTCAGAACAACTTGCTTGGAGTACAGCAACAAGCTTACAAGAAGCACATCAACCTGTAACTGTAAAATCTGCACAGCAAATTACATTGCAAGATTTAGAAAATACAGAACAAGTTTTATTTGTTGCGAGTACTTATGGCACAGGTGAAGCACCTGATTTAGCATCAAGTTTTGTTAAAAAAATCTTGAATTCATCTGTAGATTTAAGCCATTTGAACTATGCTGTTTTAGCATTAGGTTCAAAAGAATATGCAGAAAGTTATTGTAGTTTTGGTCATGCGATTAATACATGGCTTAAAAACAATAAAGCGACAGCTCTTTTCGATGTGATTGAAGTTGATAACGCGAACAAAGATCATATTCAGCAATGGAATACAGCACTCGCTCAAGCAACGAAACTCGATTTACAACATGTATCTATTGATAAAACATTTGATCAATGGACACTTAAAAATCGTACATTACTAAATGCTAACAGTTTAGGCGCACCTGCATTTAGTATTGAGCTTACCCCTACTCACGATGCTATTTGGCAAGCAGGTGATATTGCTGAAATTCAACCAGGAAATAGCCCTAAACGAATTCAGCAATTTATGCTTAAACACCAAATTACTGAAAACCTTAAAGTTGATTCTTCTGGCATTCGAATTGAACAAGCATTGTTATATAAAGATTTAACACGTGAAATTGAACCATTTGCAAATTTGGATCATTTATTAGAACAACTTGTTGACTTACCAACGCGTGAATATTCAATTGCGAGCATTCCATCTCAGCAAGTTTTAAGACTCGTTGTGCGCCAGCAATCGGATAATCTTGCTCAACTTGGGCTTGGTTCAGGTTGGTTAACCGAATATTCTAAATTAAAGACCACTATCAATTTACGTATTCGCACCAATGAATCTTTCCATTTAATTGATGATAATAGACCGATTATTTGTATTGGTAATGGTACGGGCATTGCAGGCTTAATGAGCTTAATCCATTCACGTGTTCGTCAAGATTATTCTCAGAATTGGTTAATTTTCGGTGAACGTCAAATTCAATACGATTATTTCTTCCAAGAAACAATTGAAGCTTGGCAAAATATGGGGATGCTTCAGCGCTTAGATCTTGCATTCTCTAGAGATCAAGCTGAGAAAATTTACGTTCATCACAAACTCACTAAAAATGCTGATGCGCTTAAAAAATGGATAGCTGATGGTGCTGTCATTTATGTTTGCGGTAGTATTGATGGCATGGCTTCAGATGTAGATCGCACACTCAATGAAATTTTAGGTGAAAATACGCTAGATCAACTTCGTCAAGATGGTCGTTACAGACGCGATGTTTATTAACCTCATCTTTCACCAATGAAGTTGAATTATTAAATAATAAAAACCCGAGTTCTAGGACTCGGGTTTTTATTTGTCTGATTTAAATACGCATTAATTATTTAGTAATTAGATTCTAGATTAATGAAGTCTAATATTTCGAGGTAATGGCAAATCCAATTTCTCATAAAGATCTGGTCTAGATATATACAATTTATATAACGTTGACTTTAAATCTAATAACATTTTTTCAGGATTAACTTGAATATTTCGACCTTCAGGCGATAAATTCAATGAAAGAATATATTTTACTTCATTTAAATAAGGAATAATTTTTTCTAAAAATAATTTTAATGTGACTTTTTGGATTTTATAATTAGCCCAATCATCGCGCATTAACATACTTGCTAAATTTTTATGACTCCAAATAGCAAGGCTTTGCTGACCTGTATGCGTTGCACATAGCGCCCACCCTTCATTATATAAACCAAACACATAACCTTGAGTAATAATCGTGTCTAAAAAATTTAGATAATTATCTTGGATGCTAATATCAGATTGAGCTGTTGATTTGGGTTTACGGTAATGTGGATTTTTCATAATAAATATTGTTATTTAATTTGAGTTTTATAATATGTCTAATTTTTATTATTTTCAAATATATGGTGGGCGCTGACGGGATCGAACCGCCGACATTCTGCTTGTAAGGCAGACGCTCTACCAACTGAGCTAAGCGCCCTGAGGAATAAAAACAACAGTGTTGTTTTTATGACGCAAGAAAGAAACTTGCTTTAAACATACATTTTCCACTTCAGGGAATGAAAAATGGCGCAGCGGACGGGACTCGAACCCGCGACCCTCGGCGTGACAGGCCGATATTCTAACCAACTGAACTACCGCTGCATCGCTATACTTATTTCTAAGCATTTATCTTTTAAATAAATAAAAGATGGTGGGCGCTGACGGGATCGAACCGCCGACATTCTGCTTGTAAGGCAGACGCTCTACCAACTGAGCTAAGCGCCCTTATAGGGTCAAAAATTTTGATTTTAGGATGGCGCAGCGGACGGGACTCGAACCCGCGACCCTCGGCGTGACAGGCCGATATTCTAACCAACTGAACTACCGCTGCATCACAAAAATCTGGTGGGCGCTGACGGGATCGAACCGCCGACATTCTGCTTGTAAGGCAGACGCTCTACCAACTGAGCTAAGCGCCCTTTAAAAGTTTTATTACGTAAATGGCGCAGCGGACGGGACTCGAACCCGCGACCCTCGGCGTGACAGGCCGATATTCTAACCAACTGAACTACCGCTGCACTTACATAATATCGCTATTAAAGCACAAACAATTTATCAAGAAACTTAATATGGCGCAGCGGACGGGACTCGAACCCGCGACCCTCGGCGTGACAGGCCGATATTCTAACCAACTGAACTACCGCTGCATTAAGTATCTTAACTTTGAAAGAAGCTTGGTGGGCGCTGACGGGATCGAACCGCCGACATTCTGCTTGTAAGGCAGACGCTCTACCAACTGAGCTAAGCGCCCTTTCAAATCGACTTCATCGCTTGATGAGGTGCATTATAGAGAATCCTGACGGTGTGTCAAACGCTTTTGTAACTGTTTTCCACATTTTAAGTTTGAGTGATTAAAAAATAGGTTATTCGGTTCAAAAACAAGCAAATTCTGTATTTTTTCTAGAATTTAAGATTTGTCTTTAAATATTCACCCGTACTTTTTTTTAATAAAAACTCAAAGATCACTATATTTATTTCGTCTTTTTCTAAATATTCAGCAATTTTTTTTCTGAAATATAGACCAATGCTTTCTCTGAAATCAAATCAAATAGTTCAATAACATCTACATTTCGCATTCGAATACAACCATGTGACTTAGGAATGCCCATAGGTTCTGAATCTGGTGTTCCATGTATATAGATATAACGTTTGAATGTGTCATACCCCTCACCCAAATTAAAACCTTCCTCTAAACCACTCAGCCAAAGTATGCGAGATAAAATCCAATCTTTTTCTGGAAATGCTTCTGCTAAATCTTGGTTATAGATTTCTCCAGTTTCTTGTCGTGCAATAAAGACAGTATTTTCAGGTGTATTCTCACCTACCTTTAATGCAACTTCATGCCAACCTCTTGGAGTTTTACCTGAGTTTTCTTGTTCACCAATACCGTTCAATCCACTTGAAATCACATAAAATTTATTGTGCTTTGGTAAATATAAAATTTGTTCTTCTAAATCTATTAATATATCGGCTTGCTCTAAAGCATATTTCATTGCTCTACCTCATCTGCTTTAGCAAGTGGTTCTGGTCTTAACCATAGCCAAATTGCAACAATCAACATCGTAACATCTGTAAATATTTTAACGCCAAGTGGTGCACTCGTTAATAACATGAGTATTCCACTAATAAGCATCATAATACTTGCGAACCACTTTGCCTTTCTTGGCACAGTTCCATTTGCACGCCATGCTTTTAATGTCGCCCCATATTTAGGATGGTTTAATAACCAAGCATCCATTTGCGGCCAACCTTTTGATGCTGCCCAAGCTGCTAATATAAGAAAAACAGTTGTTGGCATACCTGGCAATAATGCCCCTATAAAGCCAAGTATTACGAAGATGATAACCAAACTTCGCCAAAACAACGTTCTCATAGATTTTTCCTACGTATATCATTTTTGTAGTATAAGTGGTTTTAAATGATTATCCGTTGCATTTCTGCACTTTTTAGCTTGGATTTAACATGCCCTACGCTCAAACATCATCATTCGTAGAACCTTGGCTAAAATATAAAACTCCGATTGTTCGTCAACTTGCATTTGCTCTTGCTAGTCCAAATATTTTATCTCGCATTCCTAATGAACTAAATATTCAACATTCTTTTAATCTTCACTCAAATGAACATTGGTTAGAACTTTATAACAATTATGAAAGTCGTTTAAATGCGCTTGATTTAGACAGTACAGAACTTGATATTTTTTTAGCAAAACTTAAAAGCACGCGCTTAGGTTTACGCTTTGAAATGTTTTTTTGGTTTTGGTTGCTAGACGATAAATATCATTTTTACAAATTATTAGCGCACAGTATTCAAATTATTGATGGACCAAAAACAGTTGGCGAACTCGACTTCCTCATCTTCAACAATAAAGAAAACCGTATTGAACATTGGGAAGTTGCGCTTAAATATTATTTAGCAGAAAAAGATTTATCACTGCCCTTTTGGTACGGCTTAAATAGAAGTGACACTTTCGCTAGAAAACTTAATCATTTTACTCAAAAGCAGTTTCAATTTAGTCATGCATTAGATTATGAAATTTCACACAAATTTGCGGTAATGAAAGGTCAATTATTTCTACCCGAACATTCAAAAAACAACTTACAACCGAATTGGATTAATACAAATAGACGTTTAGGAGTTTGGGGAACTTCTATTAAAGATTCGTCTCAAGATTTTTATAGATTAAGTCGGCAAGAATGGATTTGTCCTCATATAGAAAAAAGCAGTGAAACAGCGCTGTGGTGGACAGATGGTTTATATTTACAACCAGAAACTCAAAACTTTTATATGTATAGAAATGCAAATTTATTAAAGCTTTATTGATCGCAAAGCGAGCTACATTTGTTTACTTAAGCACCATAAAAAATCAACAATACTTTTCAGATTATTTTTTAATCTAATTAGGTAATAAAAATTTAACCTAAAGGTATGGAATACATTATGAAAAAAATCCTTGTTGCTTCAATCGCTCTTGCATTTGTTTTAACTGGTTGTAATACCGTAAAGGGTGTGGGTCAAGATGTTTCTAAAGCAGGTGATGCTGTAAGTAAAACAGCAGAAAAAACATCGCAAGAAATTCGTAATAATTAATTCGCTTTAATTATGCTGTACAGCCCTATCTTCGATAGGGTTTTTTTATGTGTAAAAATTCCACTTATGTTTCACTTTCGCCTATTATAGGAACACTTTTTTAATGTGTTTTTATTGGTATGACTCAGTCTGAAACTCTTGAGCTTAGCTTACAATTATTGCGCCAACCTTCGGTAACCCCTGTTGATCATACTTGCCAAGACATTATGGCAAAACGCTTAGAAAAAATTGGGTTCAATATTGAAAATATGCGTTTTGATGATGTTGATAATCTTTGGGCGCGTAAAGGTACAAAAGCTCCTGTATTTTGTTTTGCAGGTCATACCGATGTTGTACCTACAGGCAACTTAGATGCTTGGAACTCTGATCCATTTGTACCAGAAATCCGTGATGGGAAATTATATGGTCGTGGTAGTGCAGACATGAAAACTGCGCTTGCGGCAATGGTTGTTGCATCTGAACGCTTTGTCAAAAAACATCCTATTCATAAAGGTTCTATTGCATTTTTAATTACGTCAGATGAAGAAGGTCCATCAATTAACGGCACTGTTAAAGTGATTGAAACTTTAGAAGCACGTAATGAAAAAATGGATTGGTGTTTGGTTGGCGAACCATCTAGCACAAACAAACTTGGCGATATTGTTAAAAATGGTCGTCGTGGTTCTTTAAATGCCAATTTAACGGTTAAAGGCAAACAAGGTCATGTTGCATATCCGCACCTTGCGGTTAACCCAATTCACAGCTTTTCTAAAGCACTTGCTGAATTATGCGAAACAGTTTGGGACAACGGAAACGAATATTTCCCTGCAACAACTTTCCAAGTTTCAAATATTAACTCTGGTACAGGTGCAACAAATGTTGTTCCTGGTACATTAAATACGCTATTTAACTTCCGTTATTCAACAGAAGTAACTGCTGAAGAATTAAAAGCGCGTACATTAGAAATTTTAAATCGACATAATGTTGAATATGAAATTTCTTGGACGCTTTCAGGTTTACCATTTTTAACGCCTGTTGGTGAATTGGTAAATGCTGCAAAAAGTGCAATTTTAAATGTGACTGGCGTAGAAACTGAACTTTCTACCAGTGGTGGTACTTCAGATGGTCGTTTCATTGCTCCTACAGGCGCTCAGGTGCTTGAATTAGGTGTTTTGAATGCAACCATTCACCAAATTAACGAACATGTAAATGTCGATGATTTAGAGCCTCTTGCTGAAATTTATGAACAAATTTTAGAAAATTTATTGGCTTAATATTTTCACAAAATATTAAATATTTTTGAGACATAAAAAAGGAACTCCGCGGAGTTCCTTTTTATTTGTATTCAATTTAATAAGTAAATACTTATTTAATGCCAAGAGATAGCTGAATATTGGCAATATGCGGAATATGGTAGTCTTTATCGCCCATTTTCACATATTGGAAAATTGTAGTATCAGAATTTTCTCGCTCATCATCTACAATTTCAGAAATACGCAAACGTACTGTTTTAGGCATTTCATTGCACATTAATGCAAAACGCTGATCAATATCATCACCTTCAATAACCAAAGCAACGCCTAATGTTTTATCTGGATTACATACAGAATAAACAGGTAAGCTTAAATCATGCCAGTCAACAGTCTTCACTTTTGTAGGACTATCGAGTGCTGAAAGCACAATGTTTTGCGGAATCAACATTGGAGATTTATTGTGGCATTCAACAATATAGGCATCGATAAATCCCGTCGAAACGGTAATTAAATGATGTAATTCTTGCTGACTAATCTGATCAATCAGTGATGAACTTACTGAATTTTGACTCACTTAATCACCCCTGTTTTGCTGCCAGTAAAGTTTCAATATTCGCAAGTAGCTCTGCTTCTTGGAACGGTTTACCCATGTAGTTATTCACGCCTAAACTGAATGCACGCTCACGGTGTTTTTCACCTGTACGAGATGTAATCATAATAATAGGCAAGTCTTGGTGAAGATCATGATGTCGTACATGACTTGTTACCTCGAAACCATCCATACGTGGCATCTCAATATCAAGTAACATTAAATCTGGTTTCACATTTTCAAGTTGCTCAACCGCATCTACACCATCTTTTGCCGTTACAACATCGTAACCTTGACGCTCTAACAAACGTGTTGTTACCTTACGAACTGTTACTGAGTCATCGACAATCATCACTAAGTGACGTGCATCATTACGTTGAATATCACGTTGTTTCGTACTTACTTGTTGACGCTTCGTTGCTTGTACCTGACGAGCAATGCCTTGGCTATCTAGAATTAGACAAACATGACCATCACCCATAATCGTTGCGCCAGCAATTGCACCTACTTTAGAGAACTGTTGTCCAATTGGTTTCACTACAATTTGGCTACGTGAACCTACAAGTTGATCGACCAATAATCCAATCGTTTGCCCCGCACTACCTTTAATTAGAATAACAGGTAATGAATGTCCAACATTATTTAAACGTGGTACAGGCTGATTACTAATAAACTCTGAGATATAACGTAATTTATAGCTCTCATTGTCAATTTTGAAATAATCATCTTTACTATTGAAGTAAGTCTCAAGTGCAGCAGGTGCAATTCGAACAATACGTTCAATTTGTGCAAGTGGTAATGCAAATTGTTGATCGCCTGCTTTCACCATTAAGGCATCACTTACGGCTACCGTTGTAGGTACACGAATACTAAATGATGTGCCTTTACCTAATGTTGAATCTACAGTGACATGACCACCAAGTGCTTTAATTCCACTTTGTACAATGTCTAGACCAACACCACGTCCTGAAATTTGCGTAACTTCTTTAGCGGTACTAAAACCAGAATGGAAGATAAACTGTAAGATTTCTTGTTTATCTAACTCTTGGTCTTCAGTAATTAAGCCCTGTTTCAATGCTTTTGCTTTAATAACGTTATGGTCAATACCTTTACCATCATCGCTAAAAGTTACAATTACATCTGTACCTTGGCGGCTAATATTTAATTCAATAACACCAACTTCAGGCTTCTTCGCAATTAATCGATCTTCTGGATTTTCAATACCATGGTCAATTGCGTTACGAAGCATGTGTTCAAATGGCGTCACTAAACGCTCAAGCGTTGTACGGTCTAATTCGCCTTCCGTGTTGTGAACAACAAGTTCCGTTGGACGGTTTAGAGATGATGCTGTTTGACGCACAATACGTTGTAAACGTGGTAATAAGCGTGAGAAAGGTACCAAACGTGTACGCATCAAACTTTCTTGAATTTCAGATTGAATACGTGATTGTTGTAATAACAGACCTTCTGCACCACGAATTTTATCGGCTAAGGTATTTTTAAAATCGACCAAATCGGAAGTAGATTCGGCAAGTGATTTAGACAATTGGTTTAAAGATGAATATTGGTCCATCTCTAATGGGTCAAAGTCTTCATAGCGTGAATTTTCACTACCATGCTTCGCAAGAATTTGCGACTCAAGCTCACCTTCCATTCGACGTAACTGATCCGCTAAACGCTGAATCGCCTGTTCCATCTCATACAAAGTACCGTTGAATTGTCCCAATTCCATTTCAATACGTGAACGGTTAATTGAGTTTTCACCAGATAAATCAATCATCTTCTCGACTAAATCTGCCGAGATACGAATCATCTCATTACTGTTGTCATCTTGATTAACATCATCCCACTCACCCAGCATTGCAGGTGGTTCTGTACCATCACCTTGAATAAATTCGAAGCTTGCAGTGCTGTCAATTAAATCAACTTGTGCAATGCGTTCTGGTAATTGTGCTGTTACATCCACATATTCAATAGCCGTTAAACTTGCATTTAGACCATCGAAGTTTGTGTAATCTCGTTTAAAGATTGCTTGTTTTAACCACGCGACAGTTGTGAATAACAAGTTGTCATAAGCATTCGAGTTAAATTGATGGAATGCAAATTGCTCTAGCGTATTTTCGAGCTGATAAGAAATAACAGCAACTGGTTCTAACTCAATCATACGTGCACCGCCTTTTAAGCTATGTACGGCACGTTGTAATTGAAGTAAAACGCTACGATTACTTCTGTCATCAATCCATTGTTGAATTAAACTTTCAGTTGTTTCTAAAAGCTCTTCTGCTTCTTCAAGGAATGATTCCTCTGCAATTTCATGCAGACTTTGTTCTTCAGCATTTCTTTCAGTTTTTACTGAGTCAGTAAAATCAACATTCGAAATTTCTTGTTGAAGATTTTCAGCAGGTGCTAATTCTTCAGGCAAATCAAAAGAAAGCGTTTCGCTAGATTGGAATGATATTGTGTTTTCAATTTCATTTATTTCTACTGAAACTGCTGTTTCAGTACGATCTTGAAGTGTCTCAATTTCAATAACAGGCTGAACTTCTGCTTCAATCAATTCAGTGCTAGCCACTTCTTGACCTTGTGTAATTGCCACAATGTTTTGAAGGATATTCACTGTTTCAGTTGCAGGATAATCAATAGCATCATCACGAATTGCTTGAATACGATCTGAAACATCATCTTGAACCAAACGAATCACGCTAATTAATGCAGGCGAGGCTTTAAATTGATTATTAATTAATCGCTCATAAATACTTTCTAAGTTATGCGTAATTAAACCAATATTTTTTGCAGAAATCATATTTGCACCACCTTTTAAGGTATGCAAATAACGCATTAAATTGGTTAAAGATGTTTTATTTTCATGGTCTTTCGTCCATGTATCGACTTCCTGATCGATAGAACCTAAAAGCTCATCTGCTTCTTCAAGGAAAATATCAAGTAAATCTAAATCGAAATCACGGTTTGTAAGCTCTGAATCAACAGCCAATCGATCTGATGCAATACGCTGTGACAACTGTGCTAAATTAAAACCTGAGCCTTGTTCTGTTACTTGAACAGGTGCTGACTGAGTATCTAAAGTGCTAAGTTCCTGAGCTTTTTCTTCAACAGATTCAGCAGTTTCTAAAGCTGTACTTTCAGTTTCAAATTCAAGCGTATTTGATTCTTCAATTTGAAGTGATGGTTCTTCAATTGTTAATTCTGAAGTATCTGTATCAGCAAAACCAATAGCATCAACATTTAAATCAAGAGAAGCTTTTTGCTGTGGTTCAACAGAATCCGTTGCAAAGCTTTCAATATCTTGTTGAATAAATGCAGATAAGCTTTGAAGTGCGTTCAAGTCATCTTCGCTTAAAGTCACACGCTGACTTGATGCCAAACTATCGAATAAATAAATTAATTTTTGATGAACTATATTAAATACATCATAAGCATAATCTGAATTTAATAGCTGTGGCTTTTCTAACAAAGCATCGTAAGCAGCTTTCAGCTCTTTACTGAGGTGATGAATACTTTCAGCAGCTTTAACTTGCGTACCTTCTACTAAAAGTTGTGCTTGAGCACTTAATTGACGTAAGTACTGCTGATCATTTGCTAATTGGTCAAACTCAAACTCCGCATCAAGCAAGCGATCGATATTCAAATCCATCAACTTAGTGACAATACCTTGCGTGTTTTCGGTGACTTCAGCATGTTGTCCAGCAAACTCAAATTGATTCCAATTTTCTAGAAATTCATCAAAAATTGACTGCAAGTTGTCACGTGATGCAGATTGTTTTAATTGCTCAAGATAGTTTTGAATAAACTCTGAATATTGCAACAAAGCAGACAGTTCTTGGTAAGTAACGTCTAAGCCTTCTTCTACCAGTGTTTTAAACAAATGTTCAAGTTTGGTACTTGCATCAAAAATATGGTCTAAATCGACCATAGTCGAGCTACCGCGCAAAGTATGTAATGCACGAATTAAATTGTTGTACTCTTTTTCAGTCACATTTTCACTGCTTAAAAAAGAGCGAATAACACTAAGGTGTTCTTCTGCTTCTTCCACAAAAATTTCAATTGTTTCTGCAAGCAATGTACTTTGCTCAATGTCAGCAATTGCTGATTCTGAAGTCGTTACAGATTTTTCAACCTGCTCATTCGCTTCATGTAGAAAATCAACTGCTTCAATTGTATCTTGAATAGGTTCAAACGCAGCTTCTTGTGAAACTGGCTCAACCATTTCAAAGTTTTCAATATTTAAACCATCAACAACTGCTTCTTGTAACTCAATCTCAAGACCTGTAGATGAGTTTTCATCTTCAAGTGTATTGGCTAATAGCAATACATCTTCTAAAGCAGGCTCTAAGCTTAGCTGTTGTTGTAAGTACAGCCCAATCAACACTAAAGGTCTTAAATCGATAGCTGTTGGTTGAACATTTTTGAATAACGGATAAAGCTTAAATTTATAAATTTTATAAACAGTCGCAACAAATTGCTCAATTTGAGTTGTTGGCTGAATTGCGCCTGCTAAAATACGGTTTAAAAGGTCTTCAACTGCCCATGCAACTTCACCAGCAGAACGCGCGCCAACCATACGTCCAGAACCTTTTAAAGTGTGGAAATGACGACGTATTGTTTTAAGTACTTCAGTATCTGTTGAATTTGCCAACCACGATTCAAGCAACGGCTCTAACTCTTCGAAGATTTCTTCTATTTCTTCGACGAAAATTTCTAGAATTTCTTCATCTTGCTCAAGATAACTATCTTCAGGAAGCGTTGTAGATTCAACTAAATTTTTTAATATTTCTTTCATAGCTAAGGCTTCTTACGTTATCCGCACCGAAAGGCACTTAAACTGAATCTGGAATAAAGATGCACTCCTTTATGAAGGAAAATGCATCGTTACAAATTTCTGAATGGGTGTATCCATTTCTAAAAATAGATACACCGTCCCCAAGCTGTTAAGCCTTATTCAGGTAATTTAAAGTCAGTTACAGATTCACGTAATGATTCTGCCATACCTGCAAGCTCAGATACCGAACGTGCTGTATCAAATGTAGCACCTGTAGTTTGCGATGTAATTTCCTGTACAACGTTCATCGTTGTTGCAATATGACTTGCAGATGCAGACTGAAGTTTCGCAGCATCAGAAATGTTCGCAATCAGTTTTGCCAAGTTATTCGATACTGTTTGAATTTCATCTAAGGCAACACCCGCATCCTTAGATAAGTTCGCACCACGTACAACCTCTGAAGTCGTTTGTTCCATTGAAATAACGGCTTCGTTTGTATCCGTTTGAATCGTTTTAACCAGTGTTTCAATCTGTTTAGTCGCAGATGCTGAACGCTCAGCTAGACGCTGTACTTCGTCGGCAACCACGGCGAAACCACGACCGGCCTCACCCGCCATAGATGCTTGAATTGCTGCGTTTAATGCCAAGATGTTCGTTTGGTCTGCAATATCGTTAATAAGTGCAACGATGTTACCAATTTCTTGTGAAGATTCACCCAAACGCTTAATACGTTTAGACGTTTCTTGGATCTGTTCACGAATGATATCCATACCATCAATAGAACGGTTTACAACTTCCGCACCGTTAGATGCAATTTGTACAGAACGTTCCGCAACCGTAGCAGATTCTTCAGCGTTTGAAGATACTTGGTCAATTGACAGTGCCATTTCGTTAATTGCCGCAGACGCGCCTGCAATTTCTTGTGCCTGATGCTCAGATGCTTCCGCTAACTGGTTCGTAATACCCTGCGTGTTCGCAGTATATTGTGCAATTTCTTGGGAAGTTTCGTTAATACGTGATACAAGGTCACGTAATTGGTCAATTGCGAAGTTAATAGAATCGGCAATTGCCCCCGTAAAGTCTTCGGATACTGTTGCGTATGAACGTAAGTCACCGTCCGCTAAGTCGGCAATCTCATCAAGTAAACGTAAAATCGCATTTTGGTTACGGTCATACTCATCTTGTAAGCGTGTTACACGTTGCTTATCTGCATCACCACGAAGAGTAAGTAATTTATAAACAACTACTAAGAATGCAATAAGTGCCAAAATTAAAACAATTGCTGGAACAACAATGTATAAACCAGAACCACTAGAAACTTGGTTTAAGTTTTTCAATAGTTCATCAGATTTTGCAAAAATTTCAGAAGATGCTTTTCGAACTTGTACAATTTGTTCTGAGTTTTTCAGTACAACAGCAGCAGCAGATTTCAAGACATTTTCATAATCTGCTTGAATACTTTCAAGTGAAGCACGTAAATCTGCATTTTCAATACGTTGTACGCCAAGTTCAGCACTACCATTTAATTGTGCATTTAAGTACAAACCAAATGTCTCTGTATCTACGCTGAAGTCATCCGCTGTTTCACGTGAGTTTTCAACACCAACCAATACAGAACTGATTGAACGTAAAATACGCTCTGCAAGGAATACTTGGTTTTTAGCAATAATTACCTGAGTACTAGACAAATTTTGACGTGCCATTTGGTCAACCATCAAGTTATATTCTGCCTGAATACCAGGAATCGCTTCGCCAATTGCAATATTTGTATCATATAAAGTATTAATGAATTTTTGTTGTGAAACAATCAAATCAATATTTTTAGATACTTTTGCCCAATCATTTTCAACAGCTTGAAGTTCTGCTGAAGATGAATTACCGCTTTTTACAACATCTAAGTTACGATTGAACTCAGCCTGCAAGCTTTTTAACTTATCAATTGACTCTTTTGTACCAGAGGCAGTTGCTTCAGTCGCTTGACGAGATACCGTTTGAGATAATAAACGTAAATCACCCAAGCTTTGAGTTAAGCTATTTGAATGGGGAACTGTATAGAACAATGATAAAAGACTGAGTGTAGCAATTAAAAGAGCAGCTACAGCGGCTATAAGTAATGGTTTTGATTTATCAGTGTCACCAAATACACGTGCGTACTGATCAATTTGCGGTTGAAGTTTTTTTGCCAGTGCCGATTCTTTTTTTGGACTGACTTCACCCGTATTTTTCTTTTTAAACTTAAAGCCCATTCAGCTTTCCCCCGATTACAAATCTTGCCCTTTCAAAGAAGGTGAGATTGTTAATTTTAAAAATTTATTGATGCATTCAGATACTTAGGATTCTTTAATAATTGACTAAATAAGAAAACGTTCCACTGCTGATTATGTTGTTGAAAATAACCCTGACAGTATTCTTGTAAATTTTTATCCAAACTTGGATGTTTAGAAAAAAAGCTTTTCTTATTAAAGTGCTGAATCCCCAAAACCTGATCTACAACTAAACCGACATAATGATCATTATGGCTAATGCACATCACTTTTTGAGTGCGTGTATTTTGACTTTTTTGACCTGAAATATAATGCGCTAAGTCTGAAACTGACAACAAACGCCCACGAATATTCGAAAGTCCAACTACCCAAGGTTGAGTATTTGGCACATATGTATATTTTGGTGGATAAATAACTTCAGATACTTCCCCTAATGGAGCAACAAAATATTGCCCCATCATTTCAAAAGCAATGCCAGACCATCGGTTTACTTCGTTTTCAGTTGAAGCGTAGTTTTTATTGCCACGCTTGGACAACCGAAGTAATTCGATAAATCCATTCGCTGCCATATTTTAACCTGCGTTCAGTTGTTGTTTAATCACTTCGATCAGCTGGTTTTCATCTACTGGCTTAGTTAAATAATCACTTGCCCCCTGACGTTTACCCCAAACACGGTCAGTTGCTTGATCTTTTGTACTTACAATAACAATTGGAATATGCTTTGTTGTCGCACCACGCGAAATTTGACGTGTTGCTTGGAAACCATTTACACCTGGCATAACAACATCCATTAAAACCAAATCTGGCAATTCAGCTTGTGCAACAGTTACACCATCTGCGCCATTTGCAGCTTCTAGCACATCATAGCCATGCTTAGTTAAGATTTCTCTAAAACGAAAAGTTTCCGTTGGTGAGTCATCCACAATTAAAATACGAGCCATAGTTTTCCCCAATAACAGCCATTTATCTTATGCAGAAACGTGATTACGGATCGCGTTTAGCAATTCATCCTTGCTAAATGGTTTAGTCAAATATTCATCTGAACCCACAACACGACCTTTAGCCTGATCAAATAAGCCATCTTTACTTGACAACATAATGACAGGAGTATTTTGATAGTTTTGAGAGTTTTTGATGAGTGCACATGTTTGATAGCCATCTAAACGAGGCATCATAATATCAACAAATACAATATCCGGATTTGCATCAGCAATTTTGGACAATGCTTCAAACCCATCTACCGCAGTGACAACTTCATAACCTTCGCGTTGCAATAATGTTTCTGCAGTTCGGCGAATAGTTTTTGAATCATCAATCACCATAACTTTAAGATTTTGGTGTTTATCGTCCATTTAACTGACCCTTCTCATTTTGGATAAGCGATTTATTTGTAATTCAATACAGATTGTAGGTATTTTTAACATATCTTCACTTGAACTTTCAATGAACATATTTCTTACAAATATGCATTTTTAGCAATAATACACAAACAGCTTCACACTTTATAAGAATCAACGATTTTTTTTTGAGTGATATAAAGTTAATATAGATGAAACTATTCTAAAATCACTTCATTATTACTTTAAAATAAGTAATTTAGTCAACTTTATCTTGGGGAAAAAAGTGAACTGGAACGTGCAGAATCCTGAACTAGGAATAAGTGAATATCATCTAAGAATAAGAAAAGTTATTCTACTGATGTTACTTTGCTTATACCCAATTGTAAGTTATGCAAACAACACGACAAAAGCTACTTGGTATCGTTATTACGATAGTCGTGGAATTGCCAATATTAGCTCGACTGTCACTCCTGCGCACATTCGTCATGGCTATGAAGCACTCGACAAAAATATGCAGGTGATTAAGCGAAATAAAGCTTATAGTGTTGAAGCTGACTTAAAACAAGCTCCACAACGTGAAGCCCAAGCAAAGCGACTAGAAAACGACCAAAAACTTAAAAAAGCGTATAACAATAGTAAAGTTGCTACACAAAAACGAGATATTGCTTTAAAAGCAATTCAAAAACAAATTGACTTCCAACAAGCTCAATTAAAACAATTACAAACCGATCGTGTTCAATTTAAACGTGAAGAAATGGAATATACACGTAAAGGTAAAGCAGTCCCTGAAAACTTAAAAAAGAGTCTGTCTTATAACCTGAGCAACTTGAACTCATTAAAACAAAATATTCAATCTTTACAAGTGACTTATTTCAATACACAAACCGAATACGACAAAATTATTGCACGACTCAAAGTAATTGAATAAATTGAACTTTCACATACTCCTATAATCAGGATAAAGTCATGCATTTAAAGGCAACATTATTAACAACACATTTATCTATGTCTATTCGTATGACAACACTATGTGTATGTATTGCCTTAAGTGCTTGCAGTAAAGATACGCCTAATCAAGCTTTGCCTGAAAACAATAAAATTGAATTAATTCAAGCAGATCTTATTCAATTTAAAAATGGTAATGCTGTAGAAAAAACAGCCTTTACAGGTACAATTCGCGCAGTAAATCAAAGTAGTATTCAAGCACAAGTGACTGCAACAGCAACAACAGTGAATACTGAAGTGGGTCAAAGTGTTTCAAAAGGACAAGTACTTGTTCGCCTTAATAACCAAGATAATGCAGCACGACTTGCACAAGCCCAAGCAAATTTAAATTCTGCACAAGCACAAGCCAATCAAGCAAAAAACATGATGCAACGCAAAAAGCGTTTGTTAGATCAGGGCTTTATTTCCAAAGTAGAATTTGAACAAAGTGAACTTGATTATAAAAGCCAATTGGAAAATGCTCGCGCGCAACAAGCCAATGTCAATATCGCTCAAAAAGCCAATCAAGATGGCGTTATTACAAGTCCTATTAATGGCGTTATTACAAAACGCCAAATCGAACCTGGGCAAACCGTTGCAGCAGGACAAACCATTTTTGAGATTGTTGATATAAACGAATTAGAACTTCAGGCAAAAATTCCAAGCGATGCTCAATCTGCTTTAAAAATTGGTCAAGAAGTCGAATTTAATATTCAAGGTAATTCACAAAAGCTTTCTGCTGTTATTTCTAGAATTTCTCCAATTGCAGATTTAAACAGCCGTCAAATTGAGTTTTTTGCAAAACCAAACAGTGCTATCAACTCTTTAAGTATTGGTGCATTTGTGGATGGCAATATTTTATCTGCACAGCAAATTTCAGGACAAATTATTCCGCTTGATAGCATTGTGAATGCAACTACTCAGCCTTATGTATGGGTTGTTCGTCAAAATAAAATTGCCAAAGTGAACATTCAAATTTTAGAACAACGCTACAGCGACAATTCTGCAATTGTTTCAGGTTTACAATCCAACGATGTCATTAGCCGAATTAAATTTACAGATCAGGACATCCACAAAGACGTGATCATTAGTAAAAACTAAAAATTAGGATACTTATTTATGTGGTTAACACGAATTAGTGTGAAATATCCCGTTTTTACTATCATGATGATGTTCTGTTTGATGGTATTAGGTTTAGCTTCTTGGCAACGTATGGGAGTTGAAGAATTCCCCGATGTCGACTTCCCTTTTGTGGTGGTTTATACAAATTATCCGGGTGCTTCGCCTGAAACTGTAGAATCTGAAATTACAAAAAAAATGGAAGACCAAATCAATACGATTTCAGGTCTAAAACAAGTAACTTCTCAATCTAGCGAAGGCTTGTCTACCATTGTTGCAGAATTTAATTTAGATATTTCATCATCTGTTGCCGCGCAAGATGTTCGCGATAAAATTTCGCCTGTAACGTCACAATTTCGAGATGAAGTTCAAGACCCTATTGTAGAAAGATACGACCCAACCACTAGCCCAATTATGTCTATTGTGTTTGAGTCGAATAATATGTCGCTTCGAGATTTAAGTTCTTACTTGGATCAACGCATTATTCCTCAGCTTAAAACTGTAGCAGGCGTAGGTACAGTCAACTTATTGGGCGATGCACAACGTCAAATTCGCATTCAGGTGAATCCACAAAAACTTCAAAGCTTTGGTATTGGTATAGACCAAGTTATTAATACACTAAAAGCTGAAAATATAGATATTCCTGGCGGTACGTTAAAACAGCCCAACTCTGAACTTGTTGTTGAAATTAAATCTAAAATTATTCATCCATTTGCATTTGGCGATTTAATTGTTGCCAATAAAAACGGCGCACCTATTTATTTAAAACAAGTTGCAACTGTTGAAGATAGCCAAGCGGAAATGGAAACAAGTGCCTTTTTAAATGGTAAATCTGCCGTTGCTGTAGATATTTTAAGAAGCTCCGATTCCAATGTGATTGATGTTGTCGATAACATGTATCAAACCCTTGATGATGTAAATGCACAATTACCTCAAGGCACAACTGCAAAAGTGGTTGTAGATACATCCAAAGGTATTCGAGGCAGTATTAAAGATGTTGCACGCACCATTATTGAAGGTGCTGTTTTAGCCATTTTAATTGTTCTGCTTTTCCTTGGCTCCTTCCGTTCTACCGTTATTACAGGTTTAACTTTACCTATTGCACTATTGGGTACACTTGCCTTTATTTGGGCATTTGGCTTCACCATTAACATGATGACCCTGCTCGCCCTATCTTTAAGTATTGGTTTACTTATTGATGATGCCATTGTGGTACGTGAAAATATTGTACGCCATGCAGACATGGGCAAAGATCATGTTAGCGCAGCCTTAGACGGCACCAAAGAAATTGGTTTAGCTGTATTGGCAACAACCTTAACGATTGTTGCAGTGTTCCTACCTGTTGCCTTTATGGGCGGTATTATTGGACGCTTCTTCTATCAGTTTGGTGTAACTGTAAGTATTGCTGTTCTTATTTCAATGTTTGTCAGTTTTACACTCGATCCAATGCTTTCAGCACACTGGGCAGAAAAGCATAACCCAAATAAAAAACCAAACCGTGTAGAACGTTTCTTTAGTTGGATTTCAGGCAAAATTGATCGGCTAAACATTCATTATGAAAAGCTTCTTAAGCTTGCTTTAAAGTTCCGCTTACTCACTTTACTCATTGCTGTCGCTTCGTTATTTGGCGCTTTAGGGTTATCTAAATTTGTAGGTACAGAGTTCGTTCCTGTTCCAGACAAAGGCGAAATTCGCATTAAATTCGAAACACCTGTAAATGCATCTTTAGAATATTCACAAGCCAAGTTACAACAGGTCGATGCCATTATTCGTCAACATCCTGAAGTAAAAGTTACTTATGGATCAATTAACAGCACAACAGATCGTGGGAAAAACCATGTCAGCATTCGTGTATCTGTTACACCTCGTTCTGAACGAACTCAAACATTATCTGACTTAAACAATGAATTCCGTGATCGCTTAAAATCTGTTGCAGGTATAACTGTCACCTCTGTTGCATCTGCCGATGAAGTTGTTTCAGGTGGTAAAAAACCTGTGATGATTTCTATTAAAGGTCCAGACTTAGACGAACTTCAAAAAATTTCCGACCGCTTTATGGCTGAAATTGCAAAAGTTGATGGCATTGTCGATTTAGAAAGCTCATTTAAAGAACCAAAACCAACTTTAAATGTGCAAATTAATCGTGTTTTGGCAAGTGATTTAGGACTTTCGGTAAATCAAATTGCTAATGTGGTTCGCCCACTTATTGCAGGTGATGATGTTACAACTTGGCAAGATGAAAATGGCGAAACTTATGATGTAAATCTGCGTCTTACGGAAGATCAACGTCGCCTTCCAAGTGACGTGCAAAACATGTATTTAAGTTCACAAAAAACCGATGCCGATAACAACACAATTCTTATTCCTTTAGCTTCTGTGGCTAAGTTTGAAGAAACCTTAGGTGCATCACAAATTAACCGTCGTGATTTATCTCGTGAAATATTAATTGAAGCAAATACATCGGGTCGTCCTACGGGAGATATTGGTGCTGACATTACTAAAATTCAGCAAGACTTTAAATTACCTGTTGGTTATAGCTTCGATACGCAAGGCTCAAATAAAGACATGGCAGAATCGGCAGGTTATGCACTGACTGCAATTACCCTATCGATTGTGTTTATTTATATTGTGTTAGGTTCGCAGTTTAATAGCTTTATTCACCCAGCTGCGATTATGGCATCTTTGCCTTTATCACTCATTGGCGTATTCCTTGCCTTGTTCTTATTCAATTCGACCATGAATTTATTTTCCATTATCGGCATTATTATGCTTATGGGCTTGGTCACTAAAAATGCCATTTTACTCATCGACTTTATTAAAAAAGCCATGGATAAAGGCACAAGCCGATACGATGCAATTATTGAAGCAGGTAAAACCCGTTTGCGTCCAATTTTAATGACCACAAGTGCAATGGTGATGGGTATGGTACCGCTTGCACTTGGTTTAGGTGAAGGTGGCGAACAAAGTGCACCTATGGCGCATGCAGTCATTGGTGGTGTGATTACCTCTACACTACTCACCTTAGTTGTTGTTCCTGTGATTTTTACCTATTTAGACGATTTTAAAAACTTTATGATGCGTCAAACCAAAAAAATCATGTCATAATTTCCCTAGACCATATTTTCCAAAATATTGGGGTGAGATACACAAATGCTCACCTCATTTTTTATTGTATACTCTTTGCTTTCACGCAAAATTTATTAGGACAGTTTCCATGCGCGCGAGTCGCTTTTTATTTGCAACGTTAAGAGAAACCCCAAATGATGCTGAAGTTATTTCACATCAGCTTATGTTACGCGCGGGGATGATTCGTAAATTGGCTTCAGGTTTATATACTTGGTTACCAATGGGCGTTCGCGTATTAAATAAAGTTGAAGCGATTGTTCGCGAAGAAATGGATCGAGCAGGTTCACTTCAAGTACTTATGCCTGTGACTCAACCTGCATCTTTATGGGAAGAATCA
Source organism: Acinetobacter portensis (assembly GCF_023158935.1). Lineage (GTDB taxonomy): Bacteria > Pseudomonadota > Gammaproteobacteria > Pseudomonadales > Moraxellaceae > Acinetobacter > Acinetobacter faecalis. Next base: position 710,489 of record NZ_CP096120.1, on the reverse strand, counting down.
GGTCGTTATGTTCAATACGGTCCAGAATTATTACGCTTTAAAGACCGACATACAAACGACTTTGTACTTGGGCCTACACACGAAGAAGTCATTACAGACTTAGCGCGTAACGAATTAAAAAGTTATAAACAACTTCCTGCAAACTTCTATCAAGTTCAAACAAAATTCCGTGACGAAATTCGTCCACGTTTTGGTGTAATGCGTTCACGTGAATTCATTATGAAAGATGCATACTCTTTCCACGTAGACCAAGCATCATTACAAGAAACTTATGATGTGATGTACGATGCTTATTGCAAAATCTTCACACGTTTAGGCTTAAACTTCCGTCCTGTTCAAGCAGATACAGGTTCTATTGGTGGTTCGGGTTCTCACGAATTCCACGTATTGGCTTCAAGTGGTGAAGACGATATCGCATTCTCTACAGAATCTGATTACGCTGCTAACGTTGAAATGGCTGAAGCTGTTTTAGTTGGCGAACGTGCTGCACCTACTCAAGCATTAACAATTATTGATACTCCAAATCAAAAAACAATTGCAGATGTATCTGCATTCTTAAATTCAGATCCTGCTCAATCTGTTAAAGCATTATTGGTTCAAGGTGTTGCAGAAGAAGGTAAAGCGACTCCTGTTGTTGCTTTATTCTTACGTGGCGACCACGAACTGAATGAAATTAAAGCAGAGAAGCATCCATTAATTGCATCACCGCTTACTTTTGCAACAGAAGAACAAATTGCAAAATTTGGCTTAACGCCAGGTTTCTGCGGTCCACAAGGTTTAGTTGAAAAAGGCTTAACCGTTATTATTGACCGTGCAGCCTCTGTTCTTTCTGACTTCGTTGCTGGTGCAAATGAAGTAGACAAACATGCAACAGGCGTAAACTGGGAACGTGATGCAAAATTCACTGAAGTTTATGACTTACGTAATGTGGTTGAAGGCGATCCATCTCCAGATGGTAAAGGTACACTTCAAATTAAACGTGGTATTGAAGTCGGTCACATCTTCCAATTGGGTCAAAAATACTCAGAAGCTTTAGGCTGTAAAGTATTGGGTGATGATGGCAAACCTTTAGTTGTAACTATGGGTTGTTACGGCATTGGTGTTACACGTGTTGTAGCATCTGCAATTGAACAAAACTTTGACGATAAAGGTATTATTTGGCCTGCTGCCATTGCACCTTTTGACGTTGCAATTGTTCCAATGAATGCACACAAATCTCCACGTACTGTAGAAGCTGCTGAAGCACTTTATGCAGAATTAACAGCTGTGGGTTACGATGTACTTCTTGATGATCGTAACGAACGTCCGGGTGTTAAATTCTCTGACATCGAATTAACAGGTATTCCACACCGCATCGTCATTGGTGAAAAAGGTTTGGATGCAGGTACATTCGAATATAAAGGTCGTACAGATGCAGAATCTACGAACTTAACGAAAGACGAGTTACTTGCAAAAGTGACTAAGTAATTTTTACAGTAAAAGTATTTCTTTTAATTTCCTTTAATTAGGGAATTAAAAGAAACTAAAAGTTCATACTAAATACAAAAAAATCCCGCTAAATAGCGGGATTTTTTTACTTTATTTAAAACATTAAGCTTTAGGTAAAGTTACGCCTGTTTGACCTTGGTATTTACCACCACGGTCTTTATAAGATGTTTCACATACTTCGTCAGATTCGAAGAACAACATTTGAGCAACACCCTCACCTGCATAAATATAAGCTGGTAGGTTTGTAGTGTTTGAGAATTCTAAAGTCACGTGACCTTCCCACTCAGGCTCAAGTGGTGTTACGTTTACAATAATACCGCAACGAGCATATGTAGATTTACCCAAACAAACTGTCAACACATTACGTGGAATACGGAAATATTCTACTGTACGCGCCAATGCAAATGAGTTCGGTGGAATAATACAAACATCTGCTTCAATATCGACAAAGCATTTATCATCGAAATTTTTCGGATCTACAATTGCAGAATGCACGTTTGTGAATACTTTAAATTCACGCGCACAACGCACATCATACCCATAACTTGAAACACCGTATGAAATAAGCTTTTGACCATTTTCATCTAAACGGACTTGGTTTTCAGCATACGGTTCAATCATGCCGTGTTTTTCGCTCATTTCGCGAATCCAGCGATCCGATTTTATTGCCATTGAGTTCTATCCAAATAATGCTAAATAATTCACTGCGAAGTACTTTAACTGAAATCTGACTTAATGAAAATAAGCCTATGCATCTTAGTTTCAATTCAGCTGAAGGAATGCGATGAATGTCCCATCAAAGGCTTAGAATTACAGAATAACTTAATGGAATTGATAAGCTCAGCAAAACCAAAGATGCAGTTTTTTGCAAATTGCTTTGGTTTAATCAGCAAAGTTGTTTAAATAGAAAAAATCATAATCTTTCAAAATAACAGCCATAAAAAAAATTGAAATCGAACATAAAAAATACTACCAAAACACTAAAGAATAGGTTAATTTCTAAATGCTGATTTAATAAACAAAAATTCGAGATTTAAGTAAAAATAGCACCAATAAAACAGTGAGGAATAAAATGAATAAATGGATGAAAGTAACTTTAGCATCAATTGTATTTGCGGGTATTTCAGCTTGTTCAAGTGAAAAATCAACAAGCAATGACAATAAAATAGAAGCATCTGCACAGACAAATAAATTACAAACAAAATTTGTTAATATCGCAACAGGTGGTGCTTCTGGTCCATATAACGTAATTGGAACTAGTCTTGCTGAAATCTATAACAAGACCTATGGTGTGAACTCAAAAACACAGACTACAGGTGCATCTGTGGAGAACTTGAACCTACTTAAACAAAATAAAGTGGAAATGGCATTCGTAATGAGTGACAGTTTAACTGAAGCTTTAAATGGTACAGGTAGCTTCAAAGATGCCAAAATTGAAAATGTTCAGCAAATATCTGCTCTTTATCCAAATTACGTACAAATTGTCACATCCAAAAAGACAGGTATTAAAAATATTGAAGACCTCAAAGGCAAACGTATTGCAGTTGGTGCACAAAATTCAGGTGTGGAAGTAAATGCACGTACACTATTGAATGGTTTTGGCATTACCTACAATGACGTTAAAGTTGACTACCTAGGTTATGCAGAAGCAGCTGATGCGCTTAAAGGTGGAAAAATTGATGCAGCCTTCTTAACTAGTGGTATTCCAAACTCATCACTTATGGAACTGCAACAAGGCTTCGATTTACAAATCGTTGGTATAAACCCCGAAAAAGTAAAAGAAATTGCAAAAGACCAATCATATTTCTTATCTCTAAATATTCCGAAAGGCACTTATGGCAACGATGTAGATATCCCAACTGCAGCAATTATGAATGCTTTAGTAATTCGCTCAGATATTTCTGAAGAAGATGGCTATAAACTTACCAAAACTTTTTTTGATAGCTTGAGTCAATTAGCAAATTCACACCAAGCGGCAACTGAAATCAACCTAGAAAATGCTCAGTCAGGGGCTGTTATCCCCTTACATCCAGGTGCTAAACGCTACTTTACTGAATTAAATAAGAAGTAATGAAGCATTATAAAAGTGCAGTTTTTACTGCACTTTTTTCTCTTTGTCTTATTGTAACGTGGATAATACTAACCCGATCGACAGTCATTACTGAGGTTCGAACGACACTTTTCACATGTACAATAAGTTCACAAGATTTTAGCTTACAGTGGAAGCATTCCGTTGAAAAAACTCAATGGGTTGAGTATTACCAACGTCATCAAGATCACTTTATCCTTCAATATACAGATGTGATTTCTTTTGGTGCAGGTACACCATCTGATTACCCAATTATTTTTCAAAAAAATGGTGTGATAAGAATGCAAGTAGATCAAAAAATATCTGATATTCGATGGACAGTTTCTAAAAATATGCAAGGAACAATCCTTGTAAAGAATAAAATTTGGCCTATTTATCAACATCTTCCCACTTACAGCATCATTGAAATAAGCCCTCAACTTTACCCATTATGGAAGACTTGGCAATTCGGAGAATGCGTATGACACAATCAGAAAATAAAGTTGTGATTGAACAATTAGATGAAAAACAGCAGCAAGAAATTTTAGAAAAATATGATCGAGAATCAGTAACTCGCACTCCAGCAAGTAAATCAATTAAATGGTTTATTGCAGCAATCGCAATTGCATATTCGCTTTTTCATTTATTTATTACTTTCAACCCCTTACCAGAACTCATTCAACGTGCTGCACACGTAGCTATTGGTCTCGTTTTAGTCTTCTTATTATATCCTGCTCGTTTGAGTAGTTCTCGTCAAAGTATCAATTGGTTTGATTGGATTCTTGCTCTCGCATCATTTTCCACACTCATTTATATTTGGATTGAATACCAAGATATTATGACCACACGTGGTGGAATTCCTAATAGTCTTGATATCGTCTTTGCCATTATGGCAGTAATACTTGTTGTAGAAGCAGCACGGCGTGTTATGGGATGGATGCTACCAATTTTAGGCTTAATCTTTTTATCTTATCCTTTCTTTAGTCACTACAATTGGGTTCCAGATCGCTTGCTTACGCGCCAATATACAATTAGTGATATTTTCGGACAAATGTATTTAAAAACTGAAGGTTTATATTCATCTGCAATTGGTGCTTCCGTTACTTTCATTTTTCTATTCATTTTATTTGGTGCATTTCTTGCTAAATCTGGAATGGGAAAATTATTTAACGATTTAGCAATGGCACTTGCAGGTCATAAACAAGGTGGACCTGCTAAAGTCGCTGTTATCTCTAGTGGTTTCATGGGAAGTATTAATGGTACAGCTGTTGCCAACGTTGTAGGTACAGGCTCATTTACAATCCCGCTTATGAAAAAAATTGGCTACCATAAAAACTTTGCTGGTGCTGTAGAGGCAAGTGCTTCTGTTGGTGGTCAAATTTTACCACCAGTTATGGGTGCAAGTGCTTTTATTATGGCTGAAACCACTGGAGTAAGTTACGGAACTATTGCGCTTGCAGCAACCTTACCTGCACTCCTGTATTATTTAGGTGTTATGGCGCAAGTTCACTATCGAGCAGGTCGAGATAACTTAAAAGGCGTACCAAAAGCCGATTTACCACGTGTAAAAGAAGTACTTAAAGAGCGTGGTCATTTACTTATTCCAATAGTCGCTTTAGTGTTTTTCTTATTCCAGTCAATTCCTGTCAGTTATGCTGCAGTCTATACCATTCTACTAACCATAGTGGTTGCAGCTTTTAGAAAAACCACACGCATGGGGATTAAGGAAATTCTCGAAGCCTTAGAAGATGGTGCAAAACAATCACTTTCTGTGATGGCTGCCTGTGCTGTAGTCGGAATTATTATTGGAGTTGTTAGCTTAACGAGCTTTGGTTCAGTAATGACTTCATCAATTATGAGCATTGGTGCAGGAAGTTTATTTCTCACGCTTTTCTTCACCATGATTGCTTCAATGATTTTAGGCATGGGACTTCCGTCTATTCCTGCCTACATTATTACGGCAACAATGGCTGCACCCGCTTTAGCTAATTTTGATATTCCAATTTTAGTTGCACACATGTTTGTCTTCTATTTCGGATTATTTGCCAATATTACACCACCTGTTGCTCTTGCCGCCTTTGCAGGTGCAGGTATTGCAGGTGGTGATCCAATGCGAACAGGCTTCCAAGCACTCAAACTTTCGCTTGCAGGTTTTATTATACCGTTCTTATTTGTTTACAACCCTGCCATGCTAATGATTGATACAACCAATGTTGCTGTAAATGCTCGTGAATTTGCACTTCCTGCTTGGACTACCGTAATTAGTATTATTATAACTTCTGTTGTTGGAATTTTAGCCTTAGGTGCAGCAGTTGAAGGTTATTTTAAAACTGAACTTAATTTCTTCTGGCGAATCTTCTTAGGTATTGGTGCTTTAGGCATGATCATTCCTGAAACAATCACCGATATTATTGGCATTATTTTAGTCGTTATTGCACTTTCCATTAATATACTAAAGGCGAAAAAGGAAAGTAAGCCTAGTTTAGCATCCTAGATTTCAAAAAAGAGGGCTATTGCCCTCTTTTTTAAACTAAACAAATCTTATTTATTTGTTTCAGCAGATGCAGTTACTTGCTCTTGATCCGTAGAAGCTGTTTTGTCTTTCGCTTGAACAAACTCCGCAGGAAAATCGACATTATTAATAATTGCTGCAGAAACATTGAAAGAAATAGCACTTAAAGAGAAAATAGCAGCTGCTAAAATTTTAGTAAAATTCATAATACAAAACCATTCTGTTGTTGCAGGGAGAACTCTATTTTAGAAATTAAAATTAGAGTAAATAATCACAAAATAAGGTGTTTTTTAACCGCTTATCGGATTATGAATAAATCACATAATTTTTCAGCAATAAAAAAGCCCATCATCAGATGAGCTTTTTATGAGTATAAATCTTAAAAAATACGGCTTTGATCTTTTTCTACTTTTGGTAGTTTCTCTGCAATCTTTTTCGCAATTTCCATATAGTTTTCTGCCGCGGCATCACCTGCAATAACAGAAGGTTTACCTGCATCTGCATTTTCACGAATAGATGCATTTAAAGGTAAACGACCAAGTAATGGAATTTGATATTGCTCAGAAAGTTTGTCGCCACCACCTGTACCAAAAATTTGCTCTTCGTGACCACAGCTCGAACAAATATGTGTCGACATATTTTCAATAACGCCCATCACAGGAATTTGAACACGATTGAACAACTCAATTCCTTTCGTTGCATCTAGCAATGCGACATTTTGTGGCGTTGTTACAATGACTGCGCCTGTAACAGGAATACGCTGTGCCAATGTTAATTGAATATCACCTGTACCTGGTGGCATATCAATCACAAGCACATCTAAATCTGGCCATAATGTTTGATTAAACAACTGCATAAGTGCGCCTGTTGCTTTAGGTCCACGCCATGCGACAGGAGTGTTGTTATCCCCTGTTAAATGTCCAATTGAAAGTACAGCCATACCATATGCTTCAATTGGAACAAATTGTTCAGCTTCAATCATGGGTGTACGACCTGCATTTCCTAACATTGTAGGAATACTTGGGCCGTAAATATCGGCATCTAACACACCAACTTTTAAGCCTAGTTTTTGTAGTGCAAGCGCAAGGTTTACAGTTGTTGTAGATTTACCCACACCGCCTTTACCCGAAGACACCAAAATCACGTTTTGAATACGTGGATGTTTTGGCACATCACGTTGTTGCGGTGCAGCTTTTTGAATAGGTGGATTATTTGGATCTTCTTCTGCTTTTGTAGAACCAGATGCATCAACAACAGGTGGTAAGTTAGATTTTGCCGTTTCAGCTTTTGGTGTAGAACAGCTTTCACCTTCTTTGTGGTCATGACCACAACCACCTGTTTTTTGCTGAATAACGTGCATGTTCAGTTCTGTAACACCACATTTTTCCAAAGCGTCAGCCAAATCATCATGAATTTTTTGTAAATCGTCGGCTTCAGCAGGTACCGTATTAATAGAAATTTGTAGGATATTTCCTTCTACATTGACCTGAGTAATTCGATCTTTTAATAAATTTGTCGAATTTGGTAAAACATAATTTTGAAGCACATTTTGGATTTCTTCTTCATTCACCCCTTTTGCAGGTGAAAAGACAGATTTAAGTGAAGAAAACCACGACATACAATTACTCCAAGTCTGGATATACAGCAGAATGCCATAGTTTAACCATTATTTAGTCGAAGGTTAAGCAAAGTTCACTACTGTTTATTAAATTCTTACTAAATTAGTTGGTTTTGTTAATTTTATTATGTTGTTTATACAATTTAAAAAGCGCCAAGCATCTGCATACTTGGCGCTTTTACTTTATAACATTTGAATAATAAGACTAATTAACCTTTAAACTTATTCAAAATATCTGATGCTTTTTTCTGAAGCTCATCTAATTTTTCAGTTGCTTGAACTTTTAAATCATCAAATTTTTCAGAAGCATCTTGTTTTAGCTCTTGCGCTTTTAACTTCGCTTCATCAAGTTTTTGACTTGCTTCTGTTTTCAAATGATCTAACTTATCTTTCAAATCGCCTTGATGTTCATTGGCATTATTTTTCAAATCATTTAATGCCTTTTCGCCTTCAAGTTTTGCTTCCTTTGCAGAATGCTTAACATCATCTACAAGCTTTTCGCCTTCTAGCTGAACTTCTTTCGCTTTCAGTTTTACATCTTCACCAAGTTCAGCCGCTTTATTCTTTAAATCATCTAAATTATTTGTATTCGACATCACATTACCCTCGTTGTTATTAAATTGGTTTAATCATTATTTATACAGATAAATCTGTGAAAAACATTCAAATTTATGAAAACGTAACAAACTAAATACATAAAATTTCGTATAGTAAAAGCAATTCATATTTTTCAAGAACACGAATTAACATGTTGAATCAATTATTAAAAGAGAAAATTAGTAAAATCTGTAATGAGAAAATAGAACAGAAGGGAGAAAATGTCGGCTTATCTTTTTATGCTTTTTTTGCCAATAAAAATGATGATTCTGAAACTTTAATGCAAGTTGCAACATGGTGGATTCAAACACATCAGCTTGATCATTTTGAAAAAGCGACAAAAATAAAGCAGCTTATTTCACAAGAAACATAAACTGCTTTATTTAAATTGGCATAATTTTTTAAGCGCGAACTGTGCTCATAAAACTTACAGCAGAGAACAACCAAATAAACAAAATAAAGCTTCGTTCTTGGTTAAAATGCTCTACATCTGTACCGTGTAAAATATTATGGCGCGTTGCTGTTACTACAGAACTGCTATCCATTTTATAGGCATTAATTTCAGCAAAATAACGGTTTAACTCGCATGCAATTTTAGACTTATGCCACAAGCTTTTAATTTCATTACCTTTTAAGCCGGGTACAATTTTGTAGACATCGACAAACTTTGTACCGTTTTGCTTTAAGAAACCTGTTTGCAGAAGTACTTCAGTTAAAACGCCTTCCAATTGTGAATATAAAACAGGGATACATCCTGCGTAAAAACCAAGTTTATACAGCTTGAATGCTTCTAAAATCACCAGTCTGCGCTGTGCTTTAGTTTCACCAATTTCAAGTGCATCAAATGCTTTTAACATTTCAGTTTGAAAATGTTCGCCATTAATTACATCTAACAATTTAAATTCGGCTGCATTTTCAAAGTTTTGGTTTTCACGCCAAAAGTACAACAAACTCAGAGCATCATTGGCAACTTTTTCACCTAAAGGCTGATCGAGTTGTTCTGCCAAAACTTCAAAATAAGGTTCATTCTTTGCTAAACCATTTAAAGTCTGAATCAGAAAAGCATGTTCATCTGCTGAAATAGCTTCTAGATATTGCTGTGCCTCTTTTAAAATATGATTACCCAGCTGTTTATTACGCTGTTCATTTTGCGGAATACGCGTTACAGGTTGGTCGAAATCAAAATCATCATCGATCATGGGTATATCACTCTTAGGGCATTACTTTAATAGGCTATTATCGCTGTTATTGCCTTTGCAATATATAAATATTTACTTTATGAAAAGATTTCACTGAAACCTTTGTGCATATATGCAATATCTCATGTAAAATTACGCCCATTGCATAAAATACGAATGAGAGAGTTATATCCGTGCGTAATATTTTAGTTACTAACGCCCTTCCTTACGCCAATGGTCCAATCCATATGGGTCACTTACTCGGTTATATCCAAGCAGATATTTGGGTTCGTGCCATGCGTGCAATGGGTCATAACGTGACTTATGTATGTGCGGATGATGCTCACGGTACAGCAATTATGCTACGTGCCGAAGCAAATGGCATTTCACCAGAAGCGCAAATTGCTAATGTTCAAAAAGAACATATGCGTGATTTTGATGGCTTTGGTGTTCATTTTGACCATTATGACTCTACAAATAGCGATGAAAACAAAGCTCGCTCTGAAGAAATTTATATTAAAAACCGTGAAGCAGGCAATATTGCTGTGCGTCCTGTTTCTCAGTTATTCGACCCTGAAAAAGGCATGTTCTTGTCAGATCGCTTCATTAAAGGCACATGCCCAAAATGTAAAGCGGAAGATCAATACGGCGATTCATGCGAAGTTTGCGGTACAACATATAACGCAACTGAACTACTCAATCCAAAATCAACTTTGAGCGGTGCTGCACCTGTAGAGAAATCTTCAGATCATTACTTCTTTAAACTGCCTAACTTTAGTGAATACCTACAAAAATGGACGCGTGACGAAGGTCGTTTACCTGTTTCAATCGCCAACAAATTAGATGAATGGTTTGATAACGGCTTAAATGATTGGGATATTTCACGTGATGCGCCATATTTTGGTTTTGAAATTCCAGATGCACCAAACAAATATTTCTACGTTTGGGTAGATGCGCCAATTGGTTATATGTCTAGTTTTGAAAACTACATTAAGACCAAACGCCCTGAATTAAGCTTTGACGATTATTGGAAAAAAGATTCTAAAAATGAAGTGTATCACTTCATTGGTAAAGATATTGTTTATTTCCACGCTTTGTTCTGGCCTGCAATGCTTGAAGGTGCAAACTACCGTACGCCAACAGGCTTATTCGTAAATGGTTTCTTGACTGTAAATGGTCAGAAAATGTCTAAATCTCGTGGTACGTTCATTAAAGCGGAAACGTATTTAGAGCATTTAAACCCTGAATATTTACGTTATTACTTCGCTTCTAAACTTTCTGACAAAGTTGAAGATTCTGACTTAAACCTTGATGATTTCGTTCAAAAAGTGAATTCAGACTTGGTTGGTAAAGTGGTAAACATCGCAAGCCGTTGTGCGAAATTCATCAACACGAAATTTGATAACAAATTAAGTGCAACGTGTGCAGAGCCTGAATTGGTTCAAAGCTTTATTGATGCGGGTGATTCAATTGCGAAAGCATATGAAGATCGTGAATTCTCTGCGGCTATTCGTGAAATTATGGGTCTTGCTGACAAAGCAAACCAATATATTGATGAGAAAAAGCCTTGGGCACTTGCGAAAATTGAAGGCGAAGAACAACAAGTTCATGATGTATGTTCTGTAGGTATTAACCTATTCCGTCAATTGGCTGTTTATCTTGCACCTGTACTTCCAACATTGGCAGATCAAGTTCAAGCGTTCTTACAGTTAGAAAGTTTCAACTTTGAATCTCGTAAGCAAGTGTTGGTTGCACATGAAATTGCATTGTTCCAACCATTAATGCAACGTGTTGACCCGAAAGCTGTGGCTGCAATGGTAGATGCGTCTAAAGATTCTTTAGCTGCCCCTGCGGAAGCACCAAAAGCTGAAAAGAAAAAAGAAAAGAAAGTTGCTGAGAAAAAGCCTGAGCCTAAAGTTGGTGAGGCTGAAATTATTGGCATTGAAGACTTTATGAAAGTTGACCTACGTGTGGCTGAAGTTTTAGAAGCTGCTACAGTTGAAGGTTCGGACAAACTGCTTCAATTGACTTTAAACGTGGGTGAAGCTGAACCACGTAACGTATTTAGCGGTATACGTGAGTTTTACCAACCTGAAGACCTTAAAGGCAAATTGGTGGTGATGGTGGCAAACCTTGCACCACGTAAAATGCGTTTTGGTATTTCTAACGGTATGGTATTAGCTGCGGGTAATGGCGAAGGTGTTTGGGTGATTTCACCTGAAACTGGTGCTAAAGTTGGCGATAAAGTGTCTTAATTCTAAAATGAACATTAGGCCCTGATAACTTCAGGGCTTATTCATTTAATCAAAAAATAAAACTTATGACGACTTTCAACGAATTTTTAAAAAATCTAAATTTAGAAAATAATCCATTTGCGTTTTTTACTACAGAAAATGAGTTAAAACAATCTGTTGATATATTTACACCTATAAATGATTATGAAAGTATCTTATCTAATTTCTCCTCAGACAACTCTTTGATAATTCTAGGTGATCGTGGTGCGGGAAAAACTGCCCTCATTAAAAACTTAGAGTCGAAAACTGAAAGAAAAGAGATAATTTCTGTTTCAATTACAGATTTTTCTGATTTACCGTTAAATTTTGAATCAAAAGATTTTTATCATTTTTTAATTTCAAAAATTTCACTAGAGCTATTTTCATCACTTGCCAACGAAAAAAAACGCATAAACAAGCTTGATCAAGAAGAAAAAATACTCCTTAGCTACTTACTTCAGAACTTCGTACCACAAGTTTCAAAAGCCTATCTAAGAGATCAAATTAAAGCTATACAGGTTCCGTGGTATAAACTAACTTATAAAAGATTTGAGAAAATTATTAGAGATATTTTCAATTACAGCGCTACTGCTGCAAATACACTTGTTGATGATTTTCTATCTAAACATTTCTCAGGACTTCCGCCAATTACAGAAAATGTGAAGATTAAAGAATACTTCCCTGAACTAGACATTAATTTTGAAGAAACTTTTTTAAATCAAGATATTTCCTATTTCTTAAGGCTCTAGACTAGCAGATTTGCACTTAGTTTTACCTAATGAGGTCCCACAACTCTGTTGCTAGCTCATTAGGCTCCCTCATCCAACGCCATTCTGTTTCTTTAAGATGATAATCAAAATACTCTTTTGATATACCGTTGAACTTTGCTAGCCTTCTTTTACAAAAGCTCCAGAATGATTCTATTCCATTTATATGACATTGTCCTCTGGCAAATTCATTCGCTCCATGATTTACTCTAAAATGCTTTGAGTAACCAACATCTACCAAACCATTGTATCCACGCCAACCATCACTATAAATTACACTTTCAAGTGCAACTTTACCTAAGATAACTTGTTGTAATGTAGTCTTTTTACAATCAGGGACTATTTCTGTATAAACTCGACCATTCCTTTCAAATATTCCAAATACAGGTTGTTTTAAAGTACCTCGACCTCGCTTCAATTTCCCATGAAAACCACGTTGTCTTTTTGCTCCAAAATAGCTCTCATCAACTTCAATAGAACCTACAAACTTTGCTCTTAAATCTGTTTGATGATCGTAGATTGCTTCTCTAAAAAGCATGTACCAATAGTTGATGGTATTACGGTTCAAGTTAAGCAATAAGGCTGTTTTAGAAGCAGGAATATCAATGCAAAAGCACTGAATAATTTTTTTAATCTTATAGTGACTTAATTTACTGTTTTCTATCATGATTCTAGACTAACATATCTATTCTGCTAGTCTAGAGCCTTCTTAATTGAAAGAATTTTAAAAATAGTCGAGAAATTAAAGTTTACTAAAGTAATCGTTCTAATTGACCGAATCGATGAAGATCAACGGTTTGAAAATGACGCTGAGTTAATTGCAAATTATACTAAATTGATTTTAACTGACGAAAAATTACTACTAACACCTAAATTACAAATAATTTTTACGAGTTGGACAACACCATTTAATTTTATAAAACAATATGTTCGAACTCAAAAACATAGCTGCAATATCATTCACTGGTCAAATTCAGACTTAGAAAGTGTTTTGAACAATCGGTTAAAAGTATTTTCTAAAAATAAAGTAATTAATTATAAAGATCTTTTTGCTAGTGATGTAACTCAAGATGATCTTAATGCAATTCTAAAACTTGCAAACTCTACTCCTCGTGATCTTTGGCATATCTTCTCTAATTTATTAAGAATACAATATGATAAAGATTCTCTTAGTACCAAAATTGAAAAATCATCGATAGGCTTTGCTTTAAGTAGATTTGTAAAAAATTTTAATTATTTTGAGTATTATCCAAGAAAAACAAATGCTCGATCTAACTCTATGGATGTTTTTTCATATATTGATTTACTGCTGAAATTAGATACAAACACTTTTAATGCCAAACAACTGAAAGAGAAAAATCAACTTCAGCATTCAACTGCTCAAAGTTATATATCCAATATGGAGAAAATGGGATTAATTACTCTAAGCAATCCTGATAGCGGTTCAGCACAATATAATATTAAAGATCCAAAAATTACACATGCCCGTGAAAGAGAAATCAAAATTTATCGGACGTAAATAATAATGCTCTATTAAATTAATTTCGAGATATTCTCTCCTTTTAGGAGATAAGCAGGACTGCTGTGCAAGGGTAAGGTAATAAATTGCAATAAGCATCTCCCTCCTAATAAACAAAAATTCCTATTACTTTCATCTTACGAAAATAACGTAAGCTTCACCCATAAAAAATCCCCTATTTTTAGGGGATTTTTCTTTTAATGTCTTACAGACCTCGGTCCATACATCAAACCTTTATTCCGCTCATCTACTCGAAATAATTTTGAACTTACAGACTTAGACACATCGTAACCTGCATCCCCCACCTGATTCGAAATTTGCTCAATCAAAGCAGTTACAAGTAAACCCGTTAACGTATCAGAATCATTACTGCGTTCACTACTTTCTTTACCCTGCCAAAGCACTGTACCTGTATTTAAACTCACAAGCTTGGCTTCTACTTCAACTTCTGCCGTAGTATCAATAATTTGATACTTAGAACCATACTTTTTCACTTTCAAATACAAAGCAGCATCTGCACCAAAAATTTCTTTAAGCTTATTTAAAGGAATATTTTGTGCATCAAAACCATTGGTCACACCATTTTCTTTCAGCATGGTGTCTACAACAGTCACAGGAAAAACATAATAGCCTGCTTCTGCAAGTGGAGGCGTTACCGTAGACCAAAAACTATTGGTTGCACGTGTATCAGGCGATTCATTTACAGGTGGCAATACCAAAATTGAAGCAGGTACATTCGCCATATAAACCGATCTATCCACCACCTGATCTGCTACAGCATAGCTAGAAAATAAAGTGAAACTTAAAGCAATAGCTGTGAAAAAACTGAACTTGTTCATTTTTTCACTCCACTTGAGTTTGTAGCACCCATACGTTGTAGCAAACGGTTCATTAACACGGTAGATTCAGGATAAACCTGTTTTTCGAGCTGAAAATACATTGCAGCACGTTGTGAATTTTGAATATCTAAATTCAATAATCCCAAATGACCATATAAACCAGGTGGCACTGCTCTATTTTCTGCCTTAGATTTTTCAATATCTTTTTCAAGACGTGTAATTTGCTCTAAAGGCGATACTTTCGATCTTTCACTCATATAATTATAAGTTTGTTGAGGAAATTCCCCCCAACGATACAAAGATGTTGCTCCACCGCCACATCCAACCAAAACAAGGCTAAGTGCAATAAGAGCTAAAACTGTTTTTTTCATCAGTTAAAACCTATTAGCGAGTAGACCATTTGCCCGATTGAACATCTAAAACAAGATTATTTACGGCTTCACGTACCGCTAAATCGAGCACTTTACCGTTTAAAGTAGAATCGTAAGATGCGTTTGAGCCAAAGCCTAAAATCTCACGTTCGCTCAGCGCATATTCGCCTGCACCTTGTACAGAATGAATAATTTCAGCAGTGCGTACATCCACCACATTTAAGTTCACTTTTGCATAGGCAATTTGTGTTTTTCCACGACCTAAAATACCAAATAACTGATGATCACCAACTTCTTTACGACCAAATTCAGAAACATCACCTGTTAATACATAGCGTGCGCCTTTAATGGCTTGATTAGATTTTGAATAACCTGCTTCTTGTTGTAATTCAGATAAATTGTCTCGGTTTAAAACAGAGAAATAACCTGTTTGCTGTAAATGTGTTTCTAAAATTGTTTTTGCTTGACCACCTAAACGGTCAACATTGTCTGAAAAAATACCGCGCATATAACTTGAACGGTTGTCGAATTTACCAATAGAAACAGGTGTTTTAACGCCCGTATAACGTGCAGCAGTAGTTGCCGATGTTACCTGCGGTGCTTGAATTGTTTTTGAAGTTTCAACCGTTGAACATGCTGTAAGAGATAGACAACCTAAAGCGGTTAAAAGTAATGTTTTTTGAATCATCTTATTTGTCCTTTAAGGCTACAATTTTTGCGTAGTTTAAAGGACAAACTTTTTTATATTGTTTATTTTGTGTACTAAGTCACAATTTTACTTCATACCAAAAATCAGCTTTATACCTAAAATTGTCATGACTCCACCTGCAATACGGTCAAATATTTTCTTAAATTTTAAATAGACTTTACGTGGTTTTTCTGCCGAAAGTGCCATAGCAACAAGCGAATACCAACCTGCGTCAATAAAGAAGCAAAGAATAGGTAAAACAAAATAGTAATATGTTGGAATTTCTTTTGGTAACAATGCAGTAAATACACTGGCTAAAATAATTGCAATTTTAGGATTACTTAATTGAACCACTAAACCCGATCTATACGCTTGTGAAAATGACATTCTTGTAGCAGGATCATTATTCATACTAATAGGTTCTTTCGCATGGCGAATAATTTTATAAGCAAGCCAAAGCAAATATATACCACCACATATTTTTAAAATTAAATATGCAGATGGCACAGCCAATAAAATAGCTTGTAAACCTAATACAGCCAATAAACCAAATAATGCTGCGCCCGTACCTGTACCTAAAGCCGTGAATAAACCATGTTTACGTGAAACAGCAATTGAATTTTTTGCGACATAAATAAATGCAGGACCAGGACTCACCGCACCTAACACTAGGGCAAAAGCAATCGAGCATAGAATTAAGAATGATTCCACAAAACACCTTGGAAATATGTGCAAAAATTTGTGCAAGTTTACGCTTTCACGTAGAAATTTGCTTTAAAAATTTAACAAGTGCATAAGGTTATTTCTGCTTTTCTTGTGTATTTTCTAACTTATCAACTTTATAGTCTTTGTCATGTGCAGGAACACCACCAATAATCATGGTTCGTGATTCTGTTTTGTGCTGTTGTGTCGTTTGTTGCGTATCACAAGCCACAATATTCAATAAGCCAAATGTCATTAAAACTAGGGTTGTATATTTCATATCAAATCCCTCTTCCTTATTCTCACTTTTAGCATAGCATTTGCGCTTAAAATTTAAACATTTTATTTTTATATTTAAGTTCTTTAAAACAAATAGATTCCTCTAGCATTTTATTTATCGTTAAAATTAGCCTTATATACATTAAAATATTTAAAATTTATGTTTAACGAAATTGCCGAAAATATCCCTGAACAACACATTTCAATGCACGGCGTTTCTATAACTATTAAACGTTTAGATTTAGTTCATCCTGCAATTTCAGGCAATAAATTCTTTAAGCTCAAATACAACTTTATAGAAGCAAAAAACTTAGGCTATTCAGGTGTATTAACCTTTGGCGGTGCATTTTCAAATCACATTGCTGCAACTGCATTTGCAGCACACCAGTTTGATTTTAAAAGTGTTGGAATTATTCGTGGTGAAGAACTCGCAAATAAATCTTTAAATCATACGTTAAAGACCGCACAAGAATTTGGCATGCAACTAAAATTCATTTCTCGTGAACAATATCGCTTAAAAGATTCATCTGAATTTTTAGCTAACTTAAAACAACAATATCCGAATTATTATATTATTCCTGAAGGTGGAACCAATGATCTTGCGATTCAAGGCTGCAAGGAAATTTTAACTAAACCGAACAAACACGACTTTGACTTAATTTGCTGTGCTGTAGGAACAGGCGGTACGATTACAGGCATTATTGAAGCGAGTTCAGAGCATCAAAAAATACTTGGATTTTCTGCGTTAAAAGGCAATTTTTTAACACAAGAAGTTCAAACAAAAACTCAAAAGAATAATTGGCAAATTACCGATGAATTTTGTTGTGGTGGTTACGCCAAAACCACACCTGAACTTTTAGCGTTTATGCAAAATTTTGAAGCAAAACTTGGAATTGAATTAGAACAAGTTTACACCGCAAAAATGCTATTTGGACTTTCGCAAATGATTCAACGAAAGCGGATTGATCCATCTACAAGAATTTTGGCAATTCATACAGGTGGCTTACAAGGTCGACTTAAATCAGAATAAGTCTGAAAGTCAGCGTAAAATTGTCTATAATGCCCTGCTTTTATCTCCTGTGAGTTTGTCATGTCTACAAATCAGTATGATGTCTTAGTTTTAGGTGCAGGTGCATCTGGTTTAATGACAGCTTATATGGCGGCTCAACGTGGGCGTAAAGTTGTTGTAGTTGAAAAAGCCAATAAAGTAGGTAAAAAAATTCTCATGTCTGGTGGTGGTAAATGTAACTTTACCAATCTATATGTAGAACCATCTAACTTCATTTCTCATAATCCGCATTTTGTTATTTCTGCTTTATCTCGATATACCAATTGGGATTTTATTGGCATGGTTTGCGAATATGGTATTGAGTATGAAGAACGCAAACATGGGCAATTATTCACCCAAAATGGTGCAAAAGAAATTTTGTCTATGCTCTTGGCAGAATGTGACAAAACAGGTTTAGTCGATATAAAAACAAACTGCGAAGTGAAAGCTGTAAATGCAATAGATGATCAAGGTTTTCAGGTTGCAACCAATATTGGTTATTTCCAAGCAGAATCTGTTGTGGTTGCTTCTGGTGGATTATCTATTCCAACTTTAGGCGGTTCTGCAATTGGTTATGAAATTGCTAAACAATTTGGTCACCATGTTTACCCTACTCGTGCAGGACTTGTTCCATTTACTTTCACAGATGGTTTTAAAGAAGTGACAACTCGCCTGAGTGGTAATGCGGTAGAAGCAACACTTTCAAATGACTTAAATAGTTTTACAGAAGCCTTATTATTCACGCATCGTGGTTTAAGTGGTCCAAGTTCACTACAACTTTCAAATTACTGGGATGCAGGTCAAAGCTTTAAAATTGACTTTTTACCATCTGTAGATTTAAAAGATTTCTTCAAAGTAAAAAAACAAAGTCAGCCAAAAGTTTTATTACGTACTTTACTTTCTGAATACTTCCCAAAAAGTGTGGTTGCAGAATTACAGCAACTTATTTGGGCGGAACAAGCAGAAATATCTATTGCCAATATTAGCGATGAAAAACTCGAGCACATTGCTTCACGTTTACATGCTTTTGAAGTTAAACCATCAGGAACTGAAGGTTATAGAACAGCAGAAGTCACTTTAGGTGGTGTAGATACAACCGAAGTTTCATCGAAAACAATGGAAAGTAAAAAACAAAAAGGCTTGTATTTTGTAGGTGAAATTTTAGATGTGACAGGACATTTAGGTGGTTTTAACTTCCAATGGGCATGGTCTTCTGCGCATGCCGCATCGGAATATGTTTAAGTAAACGTTATTCTAAATAGTCTGTTTTAAATAAAGAAGTTTTACTCTCTTGTACACGTTCAATTGTGCGATCCATTTTCTCTACCGCTTTTGCAATATGTAAAGGCGGCATTGAAGTATTTAAAGTTTTCATTACTGTATTCATCATTTTTAAAATCCCCATTTTAAAATTCCTTATTATGTCAAAATTTATATATTCAATAAAAATACTACATAAACATTAAGATTTTATTAAATTGCTATAATTTACAATAAACAAAATATACCAATATTTTAATTATCTTGATGTTACTCTGAATCTTTAGGTGTAGTGTCATGCTTTGCTTTCGGCTTATTTTTTGCAAAAACAAACCTATATGCACTAACAAGAAGCCCAGCTGTTAAGCCAGCGATCACTAAAGGTGCAACATTTTTACTGTTTTTTTTGTTCGCCATATTCACTCCTTGAATATTTAAAATATTAATTTTTACATCAACTTCTTACTTCTATTTTTACTTTTTTGTACGATATTTAGACTGCCATAGTTTTTATCTGTTTTACAATTTTTATTTGATAATTTTTGTACACAAAGCTTCTAGAATTTTTAGTTAAAATAGATATGTGCCTGTTACCTTTAAATTTGAGCTATACTGTGCGCCCAATTTATGCACTTTAAGAGTTATATGGCGTATCGTCAGCAAAGTGTAACGCTTGATCTAGACACTGACGTCACACATCAATGTTCATTGCACTACACTCGTGACCAACACTTAATTGGTATTATCGAGTTTAATAAACCATCTTATATTCTAAAATGGGGCGATTTGGAATATTTCCGTCGTCGTACAGAAGAGCTTTCTGTTATGCCATTTCCAGAATGTATTAATGCAATGGTCATCGACATTCGAAATATTGTTGCATTTCTAGATAATGAAGTTCCTATTATTCCGTGGCGTTTGCTTGAAGAAGAATGTCCTATTCGTCTTGTTGTTCCACATGACCGTTTGGAACATTACATGGGAATTTTTGAGCCAACATGGTTAACATCAGATGTTGAAACAGCAATTCAAGAACTCCGTGAGTTTATGGATATGTTTGTTCATTAAAATAGTTTTAATAAAAAAACCTCCAATTCGGAGGTTTTTTTATTTCCATAACTCCTCCCTTTCTTAAAGGGAGGTTGGGAGGGATTCGATTCTGAATAATATAGCCAATAGAATCCCCCCCAAACCCCTCCTTTTAATAAAAGAGGGGCTTCAAAACTATTACCAATAATTCTCAACGGCAATATTCCCTTCACCACGACGGTTCATGGTCAATCCGCGCGCTTTTAACGCTTCTTTGGTGTCTTCAACCATTTTAGGATTACCACACAGCATAATATGCGTTGTTTCAGGATTAAACTCTAAACCAACAGCCTTTTCTAATTCGCCATTTCCAATAAGTACAGGTAAACGATCATGCAAAGGTGCTTCTGGGTCACGCGTAATAATTGGTGTGAACTTAAAACCTGTATGCCCTTCACCAAATGTTTCAGCAATTTCTTGAATACGATCTGCATAAGCAAGTTCTGAAGCTGTACGTACGCTATAAACCAAATTAATATTTTTATAATTTTTCCATGTTTCAAAATCTTGAAGCATTGAAATAAATGGTGCTAAACCCGTACCTGTACCTAATAACCATAAGTCTTGTGGCAATGGTAATTGATAACGTGCAAGGGTTAAGTATCCATAAGGAATCTTTTCTAAATAAAGCTCATCGCCTACTTTTAAGTGCTGTAAGTTCGATGTAAATGCGCCATCTGGTACGACAATAGAAAAAAACTCTAATGTTTCATCAAATGGTGAAGAAACCACTGAATATGCACGTACAACAAGCTCATCTCCCACTTTTAAACCAATACGAGCAAATTGACCTGCTGTAAATTTAAAATGCGATGGACGTGTCATGGTGAAACTAAAGAGTGTATTGGTCCAACGATGTACAGATAAAACTTTTTCTAGACTAAATTTTTCAAATGACATGATTTGTACGTGGCATGAAAGACTGCGCTCATGTTAGCATGGCATTATAATTTGTGAATAACTTTAAATGTTAAGGCTCAACCCATGCGCATGACATTACGCCAATTGGCTGTTTTTGTAGCAGTCGCTCAGGAAGGTACAGTCACTAAAGCTAGTGATGCAGTAAAGCTCACTCAAAGTGCTGCAAGTATGGCTTTAGCAGACCTAGAAGATGGCTTAGGTGCTCCTCTGTTTGACCGCTTAGGTAAACGACTGCAACTTAATGACTTAGGTCGTTTTTTGCTTCCCCAAGCCCTCGAAATTTTAGGTCGATGTGATGCTTTTGAACAAGCAGCGAAAGGCGAGCTTCAAAGTATCGATTTAAGACTGGGTGCAACACTGACTATTAGTGATTATTTGATGCCTGATCTTATGGCGAATTTCTTAAAAGTTCAGCCCCAAGCTCACCTACAACTTCAAGTAGGCAATACGCGTCAAATGATTGAAGCTGTTAATCAATTCCAGCTTGATTTAGCGCTCATTGAAGGCTCATGTCATTTACCTCAACTGCAATGTATTCATTGGCGTGATGATGAATTAGCTGTATGTTGCTCACCAGATCATCCTTTAGCAAAATTAAATCGTGCATTAACGATTAATGATTTTAAAGATGTGCAATGGATTTTACGTGAGGAAGGTTCAGGTACACGTGAAGTATTCGACAATGCCATTTTAAAAGACCTACCCGATGCAAACATTCGTTTAACCTTAGGCCATAACGAAGCAATTTTAAAAATTGTTGCAGGCGGTTTGGGAATGTCTTGTATTTCTAAACTTGCAATTGAGCCTTTACTTGAAAAAGAGCAGCTTGTTATTTTAGAAACACCTTTTTGGCAATTGGCTCGACCATTATACATGCTCGTCCATCGTCAAAAATACCAAGGCCCTGGTCTAAAAGCATTTATGAAATATTGCGACGAATAATCTAAAAAATTAAATAAAAAAGTGCCTTCATGGCACTTTTTTATTATCTAATAAATAACTAAAACTGAAAAATCCATAGACTATCGCCCAAACTGTCTTTCACACGGCACACCGTCATTATTGCCATCCATTTTCACATTTGGACAGTGTCTTAAAAAATATACGGCTTCTTCATAAGAACGCATCTGTGAACAATGTGTTCGACCATCACAGCTAAATGACTGATTCTTTTCTACAGCCTTTTGCCTTTCTATATAAACAGATTGAACTCTGCGCTCTTCTTTTTCAGGTAATGGAACAATATCTGGTAAATGACTTAAACCTTCTTTTATTTTTTCTGTTGCTTGTAGCTGCTCTTCTTTCAACTGTTCAACTTTAGCTTGTTGATTAAGCTGATAAGTTTGATATTTTTCGTAAACCTTGTAACCCAATACAACAATAATAACTAAACCAATTATAGTAATGATTTTCCCTAAATAGCCTTTAGATTCTCTAGGCTCTCTAGATTTATATTGATGATATTCTTCATGCATCACATCAATAGCATCTAATTCTGAATCGCTATAATCTGCACGCACAATATAAACAGCTTTGCGTTTACCAAATTCTTCCGCAATACGAAATTTTAATGATTCACCAATTTGTGGCTCAACTTGTCTATTTGGAAAATCTTTAATATGAAAAAATAAATCTCTATCATCATTTTCTATTTCAATAAAACCAAATCCTCTATCTTGATGGTAACTCTTAACTTTCCCCTCAGAAAACATAAATACCCCCTATTTTTATAGTTTATTATTCTAATAAAAAAAGAGGCATATCGCCTCTTTTAAAATTCATTATTTTATAAATTTACTTAAATAACATCAGTATTATTTACGGAAGTTTGATAATAGCGATGTTGTAATCGACTTATTATGTGTTGCGATCTTTGTTTTTTTCGCTTTTGCAGACTTATCTTCAACACGTGCAATTTTTACAGCTTTAAATTTATCGCCATTTTCAACAGCAATAAATTGTACACGCTCGTTACGCTTAGGTTCGCCTTCGGCAGCAGGAAAATCTGAAATATGGAAAAAGATATCTCCTTCAGCCGTACCAATAAAGCCGAAGCCTTTAGCAGAATCGTACTGTTTAATTTTACCCTGATGAACTTCATCTTTCATATTCATTACCCTATTCTTAAAACCAATCTATGCATTATATAAAAAAGAGGCTGTAGAAGCCCCTTTTTTAATTCATCTTAAAATTAATCTTTTTGTACAGAACCAAAGATTTTATCGCCTGCATCACCAAGACCAGGAACAATATAACCTTGCTCGTTTAAGCCATCATCAATTGAAGCTGTAAACATTACTACATCTGGATGTGCTTCTTCTACGCGCTTAATACCTTCTGGTGCCGCAACAAGAACCATAACACGAATATCTTTACAGCCACTTGCTTTCAATACATCAATTGCTGCTACTAAAGATGAACCTGTTGCAAGCATTGGATCAATGATCATTGCAATACGGTTTTCTACATCTGGTACTAATTTTTTATAATATGTACGTGCTTCTAAAGTTTTTTCATCACGCTCTAAACCAAGTACCGAAACTTTTGCGCTTGGAATGAGGTTCAAGAAACCATCTAACATGCCAATACCAGCACGTAAAATTGGTACAACTGTAATTTTTTTACCCGCAATACGCTGAGTTGTCACTGGACCAGCCCAACCATCAATTTCATGATCGCACATTGGTAAGTCTTTAGTCGCTTCATAAGTAAGTAACATTGTTACTTCTTGAGCAAGCTCACGGAAGTTTTTAGTACTAATTTCAGCACGACGAAGTAAACCAAGTTTATGTCGAATTAATGGATGTTGAATTTCATGGATAGCCACGGGAGAACACCTAAAAGGGTAAATAAATTTTCACCATTATAAATGTATTTTGCCTTTTGAAAAAATAAAAAAGCCCCCAATTTGGAGGCTTTTTTAAATTACGTCGATCTTTTATCTAGATTAACGTGAACTCATCATCATATGTAGCGGAGATAAAATTTCAGATTGTACAGCTAAGCTAATAATTGGATCTGGATAAATACCAATCACCAATACAGCTAGAGCAGCTAACAACACCATAATACCGCCCACTTTTTGACCCCAATGATCTACAGCATCAATACGTGGGTTTTCTGGTGGTGTCATGTACATTACGATAATTACACGTAAGTAGTAATACAAGCCAATACCTGAACCTAACACAATCATTGCAGCAAGGAACCAATGTTGAGCTGTAACAGCAGCCATTACAATAAGGAACTTACCAATGAAGCCTGCTGTTAATGGAATACCAGCAAGTGATAGCATCATTACTGTTAATACAGCAGTTAATACTGGACGACGCCAGAATAAACCACGGTACTCAGCAAGACTCTCTGCTTCATCTGAATTGTTATATGGGCTAGACATAAGCGCTACAACACCAAATGCACCAATTGTAGTAATTACATACGTAATCACGTAAACAGATACATTACCAAGGCTTGCAAACGTTAAGCTAATTAAACCAATTAACAAGTAACCAAAATGAGCAATTGAAGAGTAAGCTAAAATACGTTTTAAGTTCACTTGACGAACTGCAAGTAAGTTACCTACAACAATAGATAACACAGCAATAACAGTTAAAATTGTTACTACAGATTGAACTGCAATTGCACCTGAAGAAAGTAAATAACGTACAAACAAACCAATTGTTGCAACTTTCGCAGCTGTTGCCAAGAAAGTTACGATTGGCGCTGGAGCACCGGCATAAACGTCTGGTGTCCATTTATGGAATGGCGCAAGAGACAATTTAAATGCTACAGCAAAAATAATGAATGCCATACCAATCAACACAAGCGGTTGATTTAGGTTTTGCAACAATGCTTGAACAGAATCATAGAATGATAATGAACCTGTGTACGCATAAATATATGCCATACCCATTAATAGCATTGCAGAAGCTGTTGCTGAAAGTACAAGATACTTCACACCTGCTTCTAAAGATTTAGAACGCTGATGCGTATATGCCAATAAGCCATATACAGGAATCGACATTAACTCAAGGCTAATGAAGAAAGAAGCATAATGAGAACTTGCAACCATTAACATTGCACCCGTTACCGAGCCCAACATTAAAATATACAATTCTTCGCGGTTGTCTTTATATGACTCAATATAAGCATGAGACAAAGTACAACAAGCAAGTGCTGCAATTAAAATTAACAACTGATAAAGCATTGTAAATGGATCAACCATAAACATGCCCATCACGTTTGATGGCGTAAATGAGCCACCAAACATTGTGATTAAAATTAAACCAACAGCAAGGTTTAAACCAACCACTGAAGCTGTTGCAATTAAATTATGATTACGTTTAATTGCAGTGAGAATCATCACGACGATCATAGTCAACGCTACGATCATCACAGGAGCCAATGGCATAAGCTCAGAAAATGACATTGTGAAGTTCATGACTTATTGGATCCCCACATTTTCAGGTTGAATAGCTGCTTGTTGAACAACTTCAACGACTTCTTGAACTGGGATGTAGCTATGAGCCAACCACGCCATGCTTGAATTAGAAATATCAAGGAATGATTGTGGGTAGATACCAAGCCATACAAGACCAAGAGCACATACTAGAAGAATAACAACTTCACGCGCATTTAAGTCTTTTAACGGACTTGCATAATGTTGTTTTTGTTCTTCATTTGGCGTACCAAATAATGTTTTGTGAATCAGGATTAAACCGTAAAGACCTGCAAACACTAAACTTACAGCAGCAATAATTGTGAATACTGGGAACTTAGCGAATGAACCCATAAGAATCAGGAATTCACCAATAAAGTTACCTAAACCAGGAATACCCACAAGTGCAGCAACGAAGAACATTAAGAAGAATGGTAAATATTGGAATTGACCACGAATACCGCCCATAAGACGTAAATCACGTGTATGTAAACGCTCGTACACTTGACCACACATAATGAACAATGCAGCAGATGATAAGCCATGCGCTAACATCATGATCATTAAGCCTTGGAACGTAAGGACATTACCTGCATAAATTGCAAGTAATACGAAGCCCATGTGCGAAATAGATGTGTACGCAAGTAAGCGTTTCATATCTGTTTGCTGGAATGCACACCAAGCACCGTAGAAAATACCAATTAAACCTAGAATAATTGCAATATCTGCAAATTGTGCAGAAGCCGCTGGGAAGAATGGAATTACGAAACGTAATAAACCATAAGCAGCAGTCTTAATTAAGATACCTGCAAGATCGACAGAACCCGCTGTAGGTGCTTGAGCATGCGCATCTGGTAACCAACCGTGT
This sequence comes from Acinetobacter portensis, assembly GCF_023158935.1. Classification (GTDB taxonomy): domain Bacteria; phylum Pseudomonadota; class Gammaproteobacteria; order Pseudomonadales; family Moraxellaceae; genus Acinetobacter; species Acinetobacter faecalis. The sequence continues at coordinate 683,966 of NZ_CP096120.1, read as the reverse complement.
AATGGGAAAACAGGAAGTTTTACCGCAAAACCGATAAATAAACAGATCATGAAGCCATAAGCAAATGCAGGATACGTCGCTTCTAATTGGTGAGCAGCCATTAATAAATCATTATAAGCAAAGCTAATTTGACCTGTAACAGCCATCGCATTAAAGATCACAAGACCTAAAATACCAATAAGCATGATTAGACCAGCGACTTGCGTATAAATGAAGAATTTAGTTGCAGCATAAACGCGTGACTTACCATCTGCTCCTGAATGACCCCAAAGTGCGATCAAGAAGTAGATAGGTACAAGCATCATCTCCCAGAAGAAGAAGAACAAGAACAAGTCAATTGCTAAGAATACGCCAATTACACCACCTAAAGACCATAAAAGGTTTAAGTGGAAGAAGCCAACATTCTTCTGAATTTCACCCCATGAACAGCCAACTGCAAGTACACCCAGTAATGCAGTTAAACCAACCATAAGAAGTGATAAACCATCCACAGCTAAGTGAATGTTAATGCCTAAAGATTTAATCCATTCAAGATGGAATTCTGCTGCCCAAACTGGTGTTGACTGTAAAGAATAGTCATAACCACCCTGAGCCCAAAGCACAACGGTAAGCACTAATGTAACAAGCATACCAATAAGTGCGATGTAACGCGGTAAGTGTTGGTCAACCTTGTCGACTAACCAACATGCAAAACCTGCAATGAACGGTACAAGGATCAGTGCGGGTAAAATCCAATTGTTTGTGATTTCCATCTTATTTCCCCACAACCTGAGTCACGATCAAAATCATCAATAACACAATAATGCCCAAAGCCATGCTTGATGCATATTCGCGTAACGAACCAGTTTGACGTGAACTTGTAAAGCTATGACCACCTTTAACAATAGCTGGTAGCATTAACCACAAACCATCAATTGGATCACGACCTAAAATCTTCGCAAGAAGTAAGTATGGTTTTACAAATACGATGTCATACAGCGCATCAAAACCAAGTGCATTACGACAGATATTTACAAGACCAGCACCGAAGCAAGTGTTTGCAAATGCTTGAACTGCTTTATATGCAAAAGCAAATAAGATTACACCAACCACAAGACCTGTTAATGCAACTGCAATAGCGACATATTCAGCACCATGTGCACCAGCTTCTAAAGCTTCTGGAATAATAAATGCTGGAATGCGAGCTGCATCAAGAATGCTCATTACAGGCGCTTTCAATACAATTGCAGCACCAGTAGAAAGCACAGCAAGAATTGATAAAGGCAACCAATAAGTCACGCCTTTAATTTCGTGATATGCAGTTTTTTCTTCACCAAAGAATACAACCCAAATTAAACGGAATGTATAAATTGAAGTTAAGAAAGCACCTGCTACACCTGCCCAATATAGGCAGTTATAAAGTGGAATACCTGCAATATGACTTTGTGTCCAAACTGCAGCTAAAATTGCATCTTTCGAGAAGAAACCAATCGTTAAGAATGGAATCGCTGCCAATGCACCGCCACCAATCGCGAAGCAAGCGAATAAGAATTTATTACGCTTGAACAAACCACCCATTTTGAAGATGTTTTGTTCGTGATGGTAAGCAAGAATCACCGCACCTGAAGACAAGAATAATAATGCCTTAAAGAATGCGTGAGTAAGCATGTGGAATAAACCTGCTTGGTACGCTTCAGCACCAACAGCCATAAACATATAACCTAACTGACTCATTGTTGAGTAAGCCAAAATACGTTTGATGTCTGTTTGAACCAATGCTGCAAAGCCAGCTACAAGTAATGTCACAGCACCTGTTACAGAAATGAATAACATCACTTCTGGCGCAAGTTCAAATACTGAGAACATACGGCAGCATAAGTAAACACCCGCTGTAACCATTGTTGCTGCGTGAATTAATGCAGATACTGGTGTAGGACCAGCCATCGCATCTGCCAACCATGTTTGCAATGGAATTTGAGCAGATTTACCAGCAGCACCTAAGAACAACATTAAAGCTGTCCAAATGGTAATAGATGAACTTTGTGTCATCACATTTGCTGCATTTTCTACGATGTATTGCGTATTTAACGTACCAAATTGTTGATATAACAAGAACAGTGCGATAAGTAAGAATACGTCACCAACACGCGTAACAGTGAATGCTTTAATTGCAGCAAAACCGTTTGCAGGTGTTTGGTAGTAGTAACCAATAAGCAAGTATGAGCAAAGACCAACGCCTTCCCAACCTAAGAATAACAATGCTAAGTTGTCGCCTAATACTAAAAGCAACATGCTTGTTACGAATAAGTTGAAATAAGAGAAGAAACGCGCGAAGTCTTCTTCACCACGCATATACCATGATGCAAAGATGTGAATTAAGAAACCCACACCTGTAATCATGCCCATCATTAATAATGATAGACCATCTAAATGTAAACTAAAGCCTGGTGCTAAACCTGCAACATTGAACCAAGTCCAAAGATGTTGAGTTGTTGCAACCGATCCATTATTTACAAAATCGATGCCTGCAATAAGTGCAAATAAAGCTGAAAGTCCAACAGAACCTACACCAATAATTGCAGCTACATTTTCAGGAAGCTTGTTGCGTCCTGCCGCTAAAAGGATAAAACCAATGAGCGGAAATAATACTGTTAGATATAAATAACTCATCCGCGCATCTCACTAGCAGCATCCACATCCAAATGATGGAAGCGATGGTAAAACTGAAGCACGATCGCAAGGCCGATACACGCCTCTGCCGCAGCAAGCGTTAAGATCAAGATGAACATGATTTGGCCATCTGGTTGTGCCCATGCACTACCTGCCAATACAAACGCTAAAGCAGCAGCGTTCATCATGATTTCAAGGCTCATTAAAATAAATAATAGGTTGCGTCGAACCATTACACCGTAAAAACCAAGTGCAAAAAGAATGGTCGCAACGATCAAACCGTGTTCTAAAGGAATGTGACCCATTATTCTTTTTCCTCTTCAGCACTTGGTTCACGTTTACCGATATGAAATGCTGCAACAAGTGCTGCTAGCAATAACATTGCGGCAACTTCAACCAACAATAAGTAGTGAGTAAAGAGCGCTTGACCAACTTCTTTAGGACCAACAATTTCTTGTCCCATAAGTGCAACACTTTGTGTGTAGTCAGATCCAAGCATCCAAACAAGTAATAAGCCCATTAAGAAGCTCATTAATGCAGGATATGCCCATGCAGATGATGTTAACCATTTGCTTTCTTGTTCAACTGTATCTTGACCAAGGTTAAGCATCATCACAACGAACACGAATAACACCATGATCGCGCCAGCATAAACAATAATTTCAAGCGCACCAGCAAATGGTGCACCAACGATCATGAACATACCTGCAACAGCAAGTAATGACACGATCAAGCTTAATAAAGCGTGTACAGGGTTCGTGTTTGTTACAACACGAACTGTAGAGACAATGGCCACAAGTGCCATCAAATAAAATGGCCACATCATGGTAATAGACTCCGTACATCAACTGGCGCACTTTCACGTTGCGCTTGACCTTTATCTTTACCGTTTACAGCCATACCCGTTACGCGGTAGAAGTTATAGTCAGGATATTTACCAGGACCTGAAATAAGTAAGTTTTCTTTCTCATATACAAGGTCTTGACGCACATACTCACCTAATTCGAAATCAGGTGTCATTTGAATTGCAGTCGTTGGACATGCTTCTTCACACATACCGCAGAAAATACAACGTGAGAAGTTGATACGGAAAAACTCTGGGTACCAACGACCATCTTCTTTTTCTGCTTTTTGTAGTGAAATACAACCTACTGGGCAAGCAACCGCACATAAGTTACAAGCAACACAACGCTCTTCACCATCTGGGTCGCGTGTTAACACAATACGACCACGGAAACGTGGTGGCACGATATCTTCAGCTTTCACTTCCGGATATAAAATGGTGTCACGTTTACGTGTCACATGGCTAAACACCATAAATAACGAACGAACGATTGACCCAAATCCAGCTAGAAACTTAAACATTTTATTCTCCCTGCTGTCTTAGGCCTGATTCATCAGAATCATAGCACCAGTAACCAAAAGGTTTACCAATGCCAATGGCAAGCAAATTTTCCAACCAAAATTCATTACTTGGTCATAACGTGGACGCATTAATGAACCACGTGCCAATACAAACATCATTACAAAGAATGCTGTTTTAATGATGAACCAGAATGCAGCTGGAATGAATGGAATATCTAAGTTGAATGGCGCTAACCAACCACCAAAGAACAAAGTTACGATAAGTGCTGAAATAAGTACCACGTTCACATATTCTGCAACGAAGAACATACCCCATTTCATACCACCGTACTCTACATGGTAACCTTCTGCCAATTCTTGTTCAGCTTCTGGTTGGTCAAATGGATGACGGTGAGTTACCGCAACACCCGCAACCACAAAGATTAAGAAACCTAAGAATTGTGGAATCACAAACCAAACATCTTTCTGAGCTTCTACAATTTCACGCATGTTGAATGAGCCTGCAATTGCAACCACACCCATTAGTGAAATACCCAAGAACACTTCGTAAGAAATAGTTTGAGCCGCAGAACGTAAACCACCAAGTAACGCATATTTGTTATTTGATGACCAACCACCGAAAAGTACTGCATAAACTGCAATACCTGCCATTGCCATAAAGAACAATAAGCCAATGCTCATGTCTGCAACACCTAAATAAGGTGATACAGGAATAACCATGAAAGATAGCACCGCAGTTGCCATCGCAACTGCTGGAGCCATACGGAAAGTTAATTTGTCTACGAATTTTGGTGTCCAGTCTTCTTTGAACATGATTTTAAGCATGTCGGCAACAATCTGGAACATACCACCCGGACCTACACGGTTCGGACCATAACGGTCTTGCCATAAGCCCAGTAAACGACGCTCAATAAAAGACATCAAAGCTGCAATCAGTACTACAACAAGTAAGATTACAATCGCTTGCAGAACTGAATAGGCGATTGGCCAGTTTTCAGCCCAAATCGGCGTTTGACGGATTAATTCTTGTTCCATGAATTACGCTCCTACCGCGACTGAAACAGGCTCTGCAAGAGATACCGTTGGTGCTAGACCAATTGGGTAACCAATATAACCTGTTGGTAAGTATTCAATCACTTGAACAGGAAGAACAATTGAAGTGTCCCCTGCTTTAACAGTAATTGTTTGACCATCTTGGACATTCAAGCGTGCTGCATCTTGCTCACCTACTGCAAATACTGCATCAGGAATACGCGATTCCATTGCAGGTGTTTTCACAGTAAATTCACCAGAACCAAAGATATGATGCATAGGTACAAGGCGGAAGCTTTCGGCATTCACAAGCACAGGTGCTGGAGCTACGAAAGTACGCACAGGACGTTTAGCTAAACGATCAAATAAACGAACACCTGAATCACCACCTTTTAATGAACCACCCACTTTATCTTGGAATTTGTTCCAAGCTTGCGGAGAGTTCCAACCTGCAGACCATGCAAATGGTACAAGCGGAGACGGAGTTTGATTACCTACATAACCTTCCATAGAGAAAGTTAATGCAGAATCTTTATCCGTAGGTTGCTTAGGCTCATGAATAGACAATGGCGCACGCATAGATGTACGACCAGAGTAACGGCGTGGTTCACGAGCAACTTTAAGACCATGTACACGGAAGCCAGCATCTGGCGCTACATCTTGAATTGCTTCTAAAGCAGGTACGTTTTTCGTAATCGTTTCAATGACATCATCAAGAACAGTCCAAGAAATCGCTTTGCCTTTCACGCCTGTTTCTAAAGCGTGTAACCAGCGCCAAGATTCTTTGATTGCAAGTTCAGGTTTGTAGTAGCTTGGGTCATACACTTGGTAGAAACGTTGTGCACGGCCTTCTTGCGATACCACAGTACCATCACCTTCAGCGAAGCTTGCAGCAGAAAGAACAACAGATGCTTTCTTCACAGTTGCTGTTTCAGCATGATCAAGCACAATCACATCTTTCGCTTTCGCTAAAGCTGCATCCACTTGTTTTGCTGGTAAACGACGGTAAAGGTCATTTTCTACAACAATAATTGCATCATAATCTTGTGCAAATGCTTGCTCTAGGCTGTTACCGCCTAAAATTGCTAAGCCCATTGAGTTCACTTCAGGAACAGTCAATGTAAGACCTGCATTACCAAGATTCTGCGCAACTTGTGCAGCAGCTTCCATAATTGCAGCGTCTTGTAAGCTTGTACCAGAGATAATCAATGGCTTTTTCGCAGCTTTTAATGTGTCAGCAATGGTTTGAGCAAATGCTTTTGCATCTTCATCAAGACCAGTAACTGTTTCACCAACAACTGCAGCAGCAACCGCAAAGCCTAAACGCGCGATATCGTTAGGAGAAGCAACAACTTCACCCGTTGCAACATCCGCTAAGCGTGTTTGCGTTGCAGCAAGAATGTAAATTGGAGATTTTTCATCTTGACCAATACGTTGAACAGGTTCTGCCAACCATTCTTGAGTGCGACGTTCTGCAGCCATTTCTTTTGCTTTATTTTTCGCAGCTTGGCGAACAGATAAAGCCATACGTGGCGCAGTTTGAGTTAAATCTTCACCCAAAATCAACACAGCATCATAGCTTTCAATTTCACGCATATTCGGGTTGTAAACACCCTCTGTTTGCATAATTGAAGCTGCTAATTCAACAAGACTTTGCTCTTTTTGAGACATACCTGTTGAATAGTTTTCTTGACCCACTAATTCACGAAGCGCGAAGTTAGATTCAAGAGATGCACGTGGTGAACCAATACCCAATACTTTTTTTCCTTGGATATTTTCAATAACTGTATCAAGTGCTTTGTCTACAGAAACTGTAGTTACGTTGTCACCTGTACGGAATTGTGGTTGACGAGGACGATCAGCGTTATTCACATAACCTGTACCGAAACGACCTTTATCGCATAGGAAGTATTGGTTTACTTCACCGTTGAAACGGTTTTCTACACGACGTAATTCGCCATAACGCTCACCCGGAGAAATGTTACAACCTGAAGAACAGCCTTGGCATACGCTTGGCGCATACTGCATGTCCCATTTACGGTTGTAGCGTTCAGAATGAGTTTTATCTGTGAACACACCTGTTGGACATACTTCAGTCAAGTTACCAGAGAATTCAGATTCTAAAGTACCTGATTCTGGACGACCAAAGTAAACACGTGATGCACTTGCATACACGCCAAAGTCTGTACCACCGGCATAATCTTTGTAGTAACGAACACAACGGTAACATGCGATACAACGGTTCATTTCATGAGAAATAAACGAGCCTAGCTCTTGGTTGTAATGCGTACGTTTTGTGAAACGGTAACGACGACGATCATGCTGTGTCATCACAGTCATATCTTGTAAATGACAATGACCACCTTCTTCACATACTGGACAGTCGTGTGGGTGGTTTGTCATTAAAAATTCAACAATAGAAGCACGAAAATCTTTTGCTTCTTTGTCTTCAATCGAAATATAGGTATTGTCAGACGCAGGCGTCATACATGACATAACCAAGCGACCACGTGTATCTTCCGGGTTCGCATATTGGGTCACAGCACATTGACGGCAAGAACCGACAGAACCTAAGGATGGATGCCAACAAAAGTATGGAATATCAATACCCAAAGACAAACATGCTTGTAGCAAGTTCTCTGAACCATCGACTTCATACGATTTGCCATCGACATGAATTGTAGCCATAGTCGAATTCCTTAAGCTTGTTCTACGTTGCTAATTTGAGCAGCAGCATCAACTACTTTTGCTTCAAATTCGCCACGGAAATGTTTGAGTGCGCCCATAAGCGGTTCCATCGCACCAGGTGCGTGAGCACAGAAAGTTTTACCAATCCAAAGCTTACGAGTAAGTTCTTGTAAGTGGTCGATATCTTCTTTCTTACCTGTGCCATCTTCAAGTGCTTTAAGCGCTTTAACAGCCCAAGGTAAACCATCACGACATGGTGTACAGAAACCACAAGATTCACGTGCAAAGAATTCTTCTAAGTTACGTGTTGCAGAAACCATACATTGAGTTTCATCAACAACCATAAGCAAACACGTACCTAAACGTGAACCTGCTTTCATAATGCTTTCAGCATCCATTGGCAAGTCAATGTGTTCAGCCGCTAAGAAATCAGTCGAAGCACCACCTGGTAACCATGCTTTAAGCTTTAAGCCATCACGCATACCGCCCGCATGATCTTCGATCACTTCGCGCGCAGTTGTACCAAATGGAAGTTCCCATAAACCAGGGAATTTCACTTTACCTGATGCACCATAAATTTTTGTGCCTGGATCTTTCGATTTACCTTCAGATAAACCGATATACCATTCAGGACCACGAAGCATAATTGCTGGTAAGTTGTTGTACGTCTCTACGTTGTTCACAATTGTAGGACGACCCCAAGCACCTGCAACTTGTGGGAATGGTGGTTTAGTACGAGGGTTTGCACGACGACCTTCAAGCGAGTTAATTAATGCAGTTTCTTCACCACAAATATAACGACCCGCGCCAGTATGTACGTGTAAATCGAAGTTCCAACCTGTACCTAAGATGTTGTCACCTAAGTAACCTTTAGCACGAACTTGCTCTAATGCTTCATTTAAGTATTGAGCAGCTTCAATGTATTCACCACGGATGAAGATATAACCTTGTGTTGCTTCAAGCGTATAGCCTGCAATCAACATACCTTCTATCAATTGATGTGGAAGTTTTTCCATCAACAAACGGTCTTTGAAAGTACCCGGTTCCATTTCATCGGCATTACAGATCAGGTAACGAGGACCACCATCATTTGGTGCCATCAATGACCATTTAATCCCTGCTGGGAAACCTGCACCACCACGGCCTTTTACAGTTGCAGCTTTAATTACATCTAATACTTCAGCAGGTTTCATGCCTAATGCTTTTTTAAAGCCTGCATAACCTTCTAAAGCTTCGTAATCGTCTGCACTGCGTACTGCTTCCTGTTTACTCAAACGCCATGTTAATGGATGAGTTTCTGGGTTGCCGTCGCCATAAATTGGTTTTGGTTCAGTATTCATACATACTTCTCCAATAACTGTTTAACTGAAGAAACTTCCACTAAACCGTGAGTATCTTCATTAATCATTAAGGTTGGACCTTTGTCGCAGTTACCTAAACAGCAAATTGGCAAAATAGTAAAACGACCATCAGCGGTAGTTTGACCAAATGAAATGCCTAATTCACGTTGAAAAGCTTCTGCTAAAGTTTCCGCGCCCATTAAGAAGCATGCAATTGAATCACATAATAAAATTACGTTGCGACCTACAGGTTGGCGATAAATACGGTTATAGAAAGTAGCAACACCTTCTAAATCTGCAACTGTCATGCTTAACATTTGAGCAATTGCATTCATTTGCGCATCATCTACCCAACCATTACGGCGTTGTACACACTTCAATGCATCTAAACATGCAGCACGTGGGTACGGATAGTGACCAATGTGATGTTCAATTTCATGAATTTCTTCCGAAGTTAAAATTCCTTCAACCGTCACACGTGGTTTTTTATCTGTCAAAATCATCATAATGCGTTTACCCCTTAGCGATCCACGTCAGCCATTACGACGTCAATTGTCGCCAAATAAATGATCAAGTCAGACATTAAGCTGCCGTTAATCACAGAAGGCATTTGCTGTAAATGCGTGAAGGTTGGTGTACGAATACGAGTACGGTAACTCATTGTTGACTTATCAGAAGTCAAGTAGTAGTTAGACGCACCTTTTACCACTTCAGCCATTACAGATGCTTCACCTGCAGGCATTACAGGACCCCAAGATACGCTCAAGAAGTGCGTAATTAGAGTTTCAATATCTTGTAATGTCTTATCTTTTGGTGGTGGAACAGCCAATGGATGATCAGCTTTATAAGCACCAGAAGGCATGTTATCTAAACATTGCTTAATGATTTTCAGTGATTCTTCAATTTCACGGAAGTGAACCATTACGCGCGCATAAGCATCGCCTTCGTACTCTAATGGCACATCAAAGTCATAATTTTCGTAACCGCTATACGGACGATATTTACGAACGTCGAAATCGATACCTGTAGCACGTAAACCAGTACCAGTTACACCCCAAGCCAATGCAGATTTAGCATCATATTGCGCTACACCTTGTGTACGACCCATGAATACAGAGTTGCGTAAAGCAGCTGTGTAGTATTCATTCATACGCTTCGGCATCCAATCAAGGATTTCACGGATGAGATGTTGCCAGTTATTTGGAAGATCGTGCGCAGTACCGCCAATACGGAACCAAGCTGGATGCATACGGTAACCAGTGATCGCTTCAATTGCGTCATAAATCTTTTGACGATCGGCGAACATATAGAATACTGGTGTCATACCGCCGGCATCCTGAATCGCTGTACCAATAAACAATAAGTGGTTATTAATACGGAACAATTCAGACATCATTACACGAATACATTGTGCACGGTCAGGAACAGTAATTCCTGCCATTTGCTCTACGCCCATTACATAAGGCATGTTTTGAGCACAACCACCTAGGTAGTCGACACGGTCTGTATACGGAATGAATGAATGCCAAGTTTGACGTTCAGCCATCTTTTCCACACCACGGTGGTGATAACCGATGTCAGGCACACAGTCTTTCACTTCTTCACCGTCCAACTGCAAGACAATACGGAATGCACCGTGCGCAGATGGATGGTTAGGACCCAAGTTCAAGAACATGAAATCTTCATCATCATTTCCACGTTTTAGACCCCAATCTTCAGGTACAAAACGTAAATGTTCTTGTTCGAAATCTTGTTTCGCTTGGTTTTGCATGTACGGCGTATATTCAGTCGCACGTGCAGAGTATTCTTTACGAAGTGGATGACCTTCCCAATATGTAGGTAACAAAATACGACGGAGCATTGGATGCCCTTCGAAATTAATACCGAACATATCGTAAGCTTCACGCTCGTACCAGTTGGCATTTGGCCAAATGTTGGTTGCTGTAGGAAGATTTACATCATTCTCACTTAATGCAACTTTAATACGAATATCACTATTTCGTTCTAACGATAACAAGTGATAGAACACTGTAAAGTCAGATGCAGGTAAACCGTCACGGTGTGTACGTAAACGCTCATCTACAGCAGATAAGTCGAATAACATCACATAAGGACGATCAACTTTACGCAAGAACATTAAAACGTCTTGTACACGCGCGCGCTCAACCCAGACTGTTGGAAAATCTTCAAAAGTCGTTTGCACATAGAAGTTCTCACCAAATTTGGTTTTGAGCTCTTCTACAATTGCAAATGCAGGGCGTGAATCAACTGGAGTTGATTCTGGCATAGCAATGTCAGTTTCAGCCATTGGCTTGGCTTCCTATTTTATACAAATTCAGTCAATTAAAACGACAACTACACCCTTACAGGTGCATCAAAAATTTGTCACTTAAATTATTTAATTTCATCCATCGAGCGTAAGTTTTTCACAGCAATACGCTCTGCATTCTTACGATCACGTTCTGGCTGCATCTTTGGCTTATACACTGGCTTAAGATCATCACCAATCACCGCTGAAAGTGGACGGCGCTCGAGTTGAATTTGGTCTTGTAACAACATTAAAGCTTGAATTAAAGCTTCAGGGCGTGGTGGACAACCAGGAATATAAACATCCACTGGAATAATTTTATCTACGCCTTGTACTACTGAATAAATGTCGTACATACCACCCGAGTTTGCACATGCACCCATCGAGATTACCCATTTAGGCTCAAGCATTTGTTCATACAAACGCTGAATTACAGGCGCCATTTTTACAAAGCAAGTACCTGCAACAATCATCAAATCGGCTTGACGTGGCGAAGCACGAATTACTTCAGCACCAAAACGCGACAAGTCATGCACGCCTGTTAAAGTCGTTGCATACTCTACGTAGCAGCAAGATGTACCAAAGTTAAACGGCCAAACTGAGTTTTTACGACCCCAGTTTACTGCTGTATGTGCCAAATCTTCTAAACGAGTCATGAACACATTTTTATTCACTTCATCTTCAAGCGGATCTGTAACGATTTGACGCTCTTGAAGTGGATATTGATCAGCATCCGGATTCGCACGGGTTAAGGTGTATTTCATCCCGTATTACTCCTTGTCAGATGATGCAGTCGGTGTTTTAGATTTCACACGACCAGAAGATTGCGCTGGAATTTGACCCGTAGGATCCATTACCAACTCTTCAATTGAATTAAAGCGTGTAATTTCAGCTATATCCATATTTGGAGAACCGATTTTAGCTTTAATACCAGCAGCTTTACGCTTATCAGATGGAGCCCAGTTAAGTGCGCCAGTTGATAATTCATAAATCAAACCAACAAGTAAAACTAAAATAAATACAGCAGCTGTAGCAAAACCAACCCATCCTACTTCACGAACTGAAACAGCCCATGCGTATAGATAAAGAGCTTCTAAGTCGAAGACAACAAAGAAGATTGCCACTAAATAGAATTTAGCAGACAAGCGAATACGTGCACCACCGGCACCTACAACACCAGACTCGAATTGTTCTTGCTTAGCTCGACCCCACGACTTACCCCCAAGGAGTAACGGGACAGTGAGCATAAAAACGCATAAAAATGTAACGCCGATCACGAAGGCAATAATTGCCCATTCGTATGGAGTAATGGCACTCATGCGGGGATAACTCCTGGCAGGCCTATTTATTAACAAAGAATGTATGTATTGGCCTTCAAATACACCAAACACAAAATTAATCCCGCCAATTGTACCTGATTTATGATTTCACTTGCTAGCTTATAACACTTAGTCTTTCGGATGATTTTTTCATCATTTTCTATCTTTTTTTTAATTTATGTGCACTTATAAGGCTTTGAATCACTTATATTCCTTAAAAATTTAAAATGTAAATTTATTTTCACAGCTGTAAAAATATTATTTTATTCTTTATTTTCTTAAAATATGATTTCAAAAAGAATATTTAAAACCAATGTTTAACAATACTAATAATTATTATCATTTTATGATTTTTAGATCTAATTTATTTTTTGTAATCTTTTGCAAAACCATCATTAAAGCTGTTTAACTCTTCAACAGAAGTATGCTATTTCTATATTATTCAATTAAAACTAGACAATAAGGGCGTAAATACATGAAGTTAGATATTTCTTATAAACCAAATTATTTTTTATACGCACAACTTATTATTCGACATATTGAAAATTACGTTAGCAAACACCCAGATGCAGAAAATGCGATTTTCGATCTGCGTGATATCTACGAATTATTTCGTCAAGATAAAGCATCTTCAACAACCAATTTAGATGGCATTTTAAATATTGCAGATGAATACAAAGTTGAAACTTTAAATGGCGATAAAAAGCTCATTAGTAAGTACGCGATTAATGTTGCAGATAACTCATTATTAATTGATTTCGACCCCGATGCCCTTCAAGCGATTAAGGCAGGCAAGAAAATCATTGTTCCCGATGCGACAATTACAGAGTAAAAAATTAAAAAAAAGCGTGTTTAAATAACACGCTTTTTTACATCTAAAATAATCAATTGAAACTTTTACTTTTTACGTTCTAATAAAAATTTCGAAATAGATACCAACTCTTCAGCAGAATCGCCAAAGTATTCTAAGGTTTCAAAAGCTTGATCATGCAATTTTTTTGCATATTCAATAGCTTTATCTAAGCCCATAAGTGCAGGATAAGTCGATTTCTCTACCAGCTCATCTTTACCTGCTGTTTTGCCCAAAACTTCAGTTTCAGCAGTAATATCTAAAATATCGTCTTGAACTTGAAATGCCAAACCAATCGCTTGTGCATATTCACGCAACTTCGGTAGTGCAACATCCACACCATCAAATATAGTAATTGCAGACATCATGACTGCAGCAGAAATTAATGCACCTGTTTTATTGCGATGAATATTCTCCAAAGCTTCTTGATCTACACGCTTACCTTCTGCTTGCAAATCTAAAACTTGACCACAAACCATTTTCGATGAAGCCGTTGCTAAAATTTGCATTTGTTTTAAAACAATTGAAGCATCTACCGCAGGCCCTTGATCAAACAAGCGACTACCCAAAATCTCAAATGCCATAGATTGAAGAATATCACCTGCAAGTAAGGCTGTATCTTCACCATAAGTAACATGACACGTCGGCTGACCACGACGTAATAAATCATTATCCATACATGGTAAATCATCATGTGCTAACGAATAGCAATGAATTAGTTCAATTGCAACAGCGGCACGACGTACAGCAGCATAGTTTGAATTTGGTTTTATAGATGCTGTTGCATAAGCCAATGCAGGTCTAACACGCTTACCACCCAACATTACCGCATGATGCACCGCACCTTTTAAAGGTTCAGGAATCGCAAAAGCATCCAAAGCCATTAACAAATCTTGTTGAATTCTTTGCTGCGCTGCGGAAAGTACATTATTTTGTATGTCTAGTGATGATGACACGTGAGCCTCTATAATTTTATAAATCCCAACTTAAAATTAACCAGTTTATAAATAGCCAATTTAACTGCTGGCTATTGTACATATAAATAGATATTCATTCCTTCCTTTTACTGCATTAACTTATATCTACAATCACACTTCTTCATTTTTAATTAAGCAAATAAAAACACCTCCAATAAAAGAGGTGTTTTTAAAATCTTCAATATTTACTATTTCAAACTATCGGCAGGAATTCTTACCCAACCTTCCATCAATATTCTTGCACTTCTGCTCATCACTGCTTTTTTCACAACCCATTGATCATTTTCTTTTATTGCTTGTGCACCTACACGTAAAGTCCCAGATGGATGTCCAAAACGGACCGCTTCTCGCTCACCACCACCTGCAGCTAAATTTACTAATGTTCCCGGAATAGCAGCTGCTGTACCAATAGCAACCGCAGCCGTCCCCATCATTGCGTGATGAAGTTTCCCCATAGAAAGCGCACGAACCAACAAATCTGTATCTTCAGCTTTAACTTCCTTTGCACTTGAAGATGTATAAGATTTTGATGGCGCAACAAATGCAATTTTAGGCGTATGTTGACGGTTAGCCGCTTCAGAAATATCTTGAATGAGCCCCATCTGTTTTGCACCATAGGCACGAATAGTTTCAAATTTTTCTAAAATTTTCGTATCACTATTAATTACATCTTGTAGTTCCGTTCCATCCAAACCAAGTTCTGATGCATTTAGAAATATAGTTGGAATACCCGCATTTATAAATGTTGCTTGATATGTTCCTATATTCGGCACTTCCAAAGTATCTACAAGATTTCCTGTTGGAAACATTGCACCGCCATCTTCACCATCATCTGCTGGGTCTAAAAATTCAATTTGAACTTCAGCAGCGGGAAAAGTCACACCATCTAATTCAAAATCACCTGTTTCTTGAACTTGACCATTTGTAATAGGTACATGCGCAAGAATCGTTTTCCCAATATTTTTCTGCCAAATATGAACCGTACAAATACCATTTTCAGGAATTTTTTTCGCACAAACCAATCCATTATTAATTGCAAAAGCACCAACTGCAGCGGTTAAATTTCCACAGTTACCACTCCAATCTACAAAAGGTTTATCTATAGCAACTTGTCCAAATAAATAATCTACATCGTGATTTTCTTGCGTGCTTTTAGCCAAAATTACTGTTTTACTTGTACTTGATGTTGCCCCACCCATTCCATCTACTTGTTTTCCATAGGGATCTGGGCTTCCAATTACACGAAGTAGAACTTGATCTCTTATTTTTCCTGCAACTTGAGCTTCTTGGGGTAAATCTTCTAATTTAAAAAAAACACCTTTGCTTGTACCGCCACGCATATATGTTGCTGGAATTTTGATTTGTGCTGCAAAACTCATTTAAATATCCCTATAATCTTTCTTATGACAATTATTCTATGTCTCAAAACTAGCATACTGTGTTTTTAATTTTATTGTATGCACACATGACTTAAGTATAAAAAACCAACATACTCAAAAAATAATTAAATTATTATTTTAATGTTTGCACCTTCAGTTCAATTTATTTGCTTGATTATCATCATCTTTATATATATTTTATTTATAAATATTTTTTATCAATATCATAACTTTAGTTCACATTTAGCGTTCTACTAGGCTAAATACAAGCGATCTATTACAATCTCAATACTTATTCATTGTCGGGCTGAAAAACTTGAATAAAAATACTACTGAACTTCAGCGTGGCTTAAAGAACCGTCATATCCAATTAATTGCCATGGGTGGTGCAATTGGTACGGGCTTATTCTTAGGTTCCGCTCATGTCATTCAATCTGCAGGTCCATCCATTATTTTGGGTTATGCAATTGGTGGCTTTATTGCTTTTTTAATTATGCGCCAATTGGGCGAAATGATTGTTCATGAACCTGTTGCAGGTTCATTTAGTCACTTTGCATATAAATATTGGGGTAAATTTCCAGGCTTTTTAACAGGTTGGAACTACTGGATTCTATATATTTTAGTTGCAATGACAGAGCTTACCGCTGTTGCAAAATATATTAATTACTGGTGGCCTCATATTCCTGCATGGGCTTCTGTACTCTTCTTCTTCATTATTATTACCCTTGTTAACCTAGGCAATGTGAAGTTTTATGGAGAATCAGAATTCTGGCTGTCTATTATTAAAGTAGCTGCCGTTGTTTCTATGATTATTTTCGGTATTTTCTTACTCTTTACCGCAGATGCAAATTCAAGCGCATCGTTTAGTAATCTTTGGACACAAGGTGGATTCTTCCCGAATGGATTTGAAGGTCTTTTCTTTATGCTCGCCTTCCTCATGTTCGCATTTGGTGGTATTGAGCTTATTGGTATGGCTGCTGCTGAAGCTGACAATCCTAAGAAAACAATTCCGAAAGCAATTAACCAAGTTGTTTTCCGTATTTTAATTTTCTATGTCGGTTCACTTACAATTCTTTTATCTTTAGTGCCTTGGAATCAATTAGAACTTGGCGGTTTAGATAAAAGTCCATTTGTGATGATTTTTAGCCAACTTGGTATTAACTGGGCTGCGCATTTACTTAACTTCATTATTTTAACTGCTGCGCTTTCTGTTTATAACAGTGGTATGTATGCCAATAGCCGCATGCTTTATAGCTTAGCAAAACAAGGTAATGCACCAAAAGTATTTGCTAAAGTAAATAAACAAGGTGTACCAATTCCTGCTGTATTACTTTCTGCTGCGTTAATTTTTGGCTGTGTACTTTTAAACTACTTTGTGCCAGAAAAAGCATTAAGCAATCTTATTTATATTGTTGTTGGTGCGCTTGTTTTAAACTGGGCAATGATTACGCTTACCCATTTACAATTTAGACGTGCAAAACGTATTTTGAACTTTAAAACTTCTTATACTGCGCTTTGGGCACCTATTAGTAACTATATTGTTTTAATCTTTATTGCACTTATTCTTTTCATTATGTGGAAAGAAGGCTTAATGGGCGCTGTGATTATGATTCCTATTTGGATCACATTCATGTTAGTGCTTTTCGATAGATTAAATCCTAAAGATTTAAGCGATGTAAAAGTCGAAAGCGATTAAGTTAAAAAGTATATAAAATTTAAAAAGTTATTACTTCGGTAGTAACTTTTTTTTGCATTTTTTTAAGCTAAAGTAGCCATCTAAAATAATAATCCAACTTTGTGCCCTTAGCTTAATTGGATAGAGCTGTTGCCTCCTAAGTGACAGACGTGGGTTCGAATCCCGCAGGGCGCACCACCCTTTTCATTTAAAAGAATCAAAGCTTTTAGCGCTATAAACAATCAATTTTTTCTACCTATATATTAAAATGTGATATATCAAGCATTCTTTCGCCTCAAAAAAGCCCATTTATTACAAAAAAATAAATATTTTAATTTTTTTATAGACCCTATAGTTCAAAAAATAAACCAATATAAATCAACAATTAAACGAAATAGAGTATTAAAAAATTAACACAAATACCCAAAAACGATCAAAAATTACTAAATATGTATTTTCTAGAGTATTTACTCTTATTTTAATTGTGATACTTTTATTGCATGGAGTAACTTTTGATTACGGTTTGTAAAGCCGTTATCTCCAATCACCACAAACTAAACAAATAAGTGATAAAGAATTACATTCAAGGGACAATGAACTATGAAATTAAAAACACTTAGCGTAGCGATGATTCTTGCAACTGTACCAATGACTGGCGCTTTTGCTGCAGCAATGGATCGTACAGGTCAATCAATTTCTGCTTTCTTACAACCAGGTAACTACGCAGAAGCAGGTCTTTCAGTCCTAGATGCAGATGTATCTGGTAAAGATGCTGATGGTAATAACACCGGTGATATGGCAAGCTCTTATCATTCAGCTTCTGCCGCTTTAAAAATTCAAGCAACAGATAATATTTCAGTAGGCTTATTGTTCGACCAACCATTCGGTGCAAAAGCTGAATACAACACAGGTGATCATAATTTTTCAAGTGTTAACCCTATCACTAGTGTGAAAGAAGGTACCTCTGCTGAAGTAACAACAGAAAACTTAACTTTACTTTTAGGCTTCCAACCAAATGCAAATTGGAACTTTTATGCTGGTCCTGTATGGCAACAAGCAAAAGGTGAAGTACACTTAAGAGGCCTAGCTTATGGAGGCTTAGGTGCAGGAGCATATAATGCCAATATGAAAAATGATGATGCCTGGGGTTGGGCTGCGGGGGTTGCATATCAAATTCCTGAAATAGCACTAAAAGCATCATTAACCTATCGTTCTGAAATAAAACATGAATTAAGCTCTAATGAAAATACAGCCCGGAACATATCAATTGGTGGTTTTGATGGTGTTACTGAAGTTACAACACCACAATCGGTAAATTTAGATTTGCAAACTGGAATCATGGAGAATACTGTAGCTTTTGCTAATGTTCGCTGGGTAAATTGGGATGGTTTCTCAATTACCCCACCTCTTTTCGGTCAAAACGTACCGAATGCTTCACTTGTGGAATACAATAAAGACCAATGGACCATTAACACAGGTGTAGGTCGTAAATTTACTGAAAAATGGTCGGGTACTGTTTCCGTGGGTTGGGACTCTGGTGCAGGTAACCCTGTAACTACACTTGGTCCAACTGAAGGTTATTGGAGCTTAGGTCTAGGTGCACAATTTAGTCCTGCATCAAACTACTTTATTCAAGGTGGTGTCAAATACTTCTGGCTAGGCGATGCTCAAGGTCTTACAGCTATCGAAAATAATGTAGGTCAATTTAAAGACAACCATGCAATTGGTTATGGCTTGAAATTTGGTTACAAATTCTAAGAAATTTACCACCTAGTTAAAAATTATAAAAAGACCATTCAAATGAATGGTTTTTTTATTACAAAAGAATAAGTGTTTATATTCATATTTTATTTGTTGAAATTTCAACCAATCAAACAACAAACTTCATGAGTTCAACTTTTATATAATTCTACTTATTAATCATAAACATAGATTTATTTTTTAGATTAATTACTCTATATCTTTATTTATTTGACCTAGTAAGTCTATATTTTTATAAATTCGAGTATTTACTCTTTTTCTATTTATGTTACTTTTCCACCACTTTTAGTTACAAATAGCATCAGGGAAAGACCATGAAGCTCAACAAACTTTGTCTTGCACTTACACTAATTACATTGCCTTTAAGCACAATGGCTGCAGGCTTAGACCGTTCAGGTCAATCTATTTCAGCATTTTTACAGCCTGGTAATTATGCAGAAGCTGGTCTTTCTGTATTAGACCCAACTGTAAAGGGTAAAGATGCCACTGGTAAAAGCGTTAGCGATATGGGTGATGACTATGTCTTTGCTTCTGCTGCTGTAAAAATTCAAGCAACGGATAAGATTTCATTTGGTCTTTTATACGACCAACCTTTTGGCGCAGATGCACAATATGGTGTTGATGGTTCAATTTTCAGTGATGGTACTGAAGGCACTAGCGTAAAAGTTCGTACCAATAACATTACCGCTTTAGTTGGTTACCAACCTACAAAGAACTGGAATTTTTATGCAGGTCCAGTATGGCAAACTGTTGAAGCTGATATTTCATTACGTGGTTATGCATATGGATCAGATCCAAATAAAACACTTAGCGGTTATAACATCCAAGTAGATCAAAAAGAAGCCTATGGTTGGGCAGCAGGTTTTGCTTATTCAAAACCTGAAATTGCTTTAAAAGCAGCTGTAACTTATCGTTCTGAAATTAAGCACAAAGCAAGATCTTTCGAAAATCACAATGCTACACCTTTATATGATACTTATTCATCTGTAGAAGCTGTTACCCCACAATCTGTAAATATTGACTTACAAACTGGTGTTTCACAAAATACTTTAGTATTCGCTAATTTACGTTGGGTACATTGGGATCAATTTGTAGTAAGCCCTGCTTTTCTTGGAAGTCAAGGTCAAGATCTTATCTCTTATTCAGATGATCAATACTCAGCAACTATTGGCGCATCACATAAATTCAATAGCAAATGGGCGGCTACTGCTGCTGTAGGTTATGACTCTGGCGCAGGCAACCCTGTAACCACACTTGGTCCAACTGAAGGTTATTGGAGTGTTGGCTTAGGTGGTCAATATAGCCCTGCTGAAAACTATTTCATTCAAGCTGGTGTTAAATACTTCTGGTTAGGCGATGCAACTGCACAAACTGGTGGTAATACTGCTGGTGAGTTCTCTAATAACTATGCACTTGGTTACGGTATGAAAATTGGCTACCGTTTCTAATTTTTTAAATATTAAAAAAGGCGCTTAATGCGCCTTTTTTATTGCTTCATTTTTATAAATTAAGCAGGAATATCACGGTTTGAAGCATTACGAATTGCTTCTTTTAATGCAGCATAGCCGTGAATAGGTGGAAATTGTGGAAATTCCGCAATCACATTTTCAGGCGCATCAAATAAGAAGCCTGCATCTGCTTCGCCAAGCATAGTTGTATCGTTATAAGAATCGCCTGCAGCAATCACACGGAAATTCAAACCATGTAATGCTTGAACAGCTTTACGCTTTTGATCTGGCTGGCGAAGTTTATAATTAGTAATAACGCCATTTTCATCAGTTTCTAATTTATGACAGAAAATTGTAGGCCAACCCAATTGCTTCATGAGTGGATGAGCAAACTCATAGAATGTATCTGACAAAATAATGAGTTGAAAATGTGTACTTACCCATTCAACAAACTCTTTAGCACCTTCAAAAGGTCCCATTTCAGCAATTACATCTTGAATATCGTTTAAGCCTAAACCATGCTCTTTTAAAATATTCAAACGTTGAGTCATTAAAACATCATAATCTGGAATATCACGTGTTGTTGCTTCTAACTCTTTAATTCCAGTTTTTTTTGCGAAATTAATCCAAATTTCTGGAACTAAAACCCCTTCTAAATCAAGACAAACAACTTCCATGATATTCCCCTTTTATCTGCATGAAAAATTTAGCACTATCATAACTGAAGCATTTTAATAACAGTATTGCTTTATAAATCTATTTTCTTCATAAGTATTTATTTTTTAGTGATAAGTCTGTTATTTCATTTCTATTAAAATGCATGTGAAATAAATTAATATAGGTTTAGATGTAGCCAAGCCTATAGCCAGGACACTCATGACAACTATCCCTACAATTGATCTTGTCGATGCTCTTGCATCTGAATATACAGACAAATCTCCTAATGAAATTTTAGAACTTGCACTTAGCCAAGAAGGTGAAATTGCCATTTCATTTTCAGGTGCAGAAGATGTTGTTCTTATTGATATGGCATCACATTTAGGTAAACCCTTTCGTGTTTTTAGTTTAGACACTGGTCGCCTTCATGCTGAAACGTATCAATTTATAGACCAAGTTCGTAAACATTATAAAATTGATATTGAAATATGTTTTCCTGAATCGAGTGCAGTTCAAGAATTGGTAACAAATAAAGGCTTCTTTAGTTTTTATCAAGATGATCACAAAGAATGTTGCGGTATTCGTAAAGTTCAACCACTTCGTAAAAAACTTGCAACTTTAGATGGTTGGATTACAGGTCAACGTAAAGATCAAAGCCCTGGCACTCGTACAGAAATTCCTGTTATTCAACATGATGTAGGATTTTCAGGCGAAGGTAAGCAGCTTATTAAATATAATCCGCTTGCAAACTGGTCTAGTGCTGATGTTTGGAATTATATTCGTATGATGGAAATTCCATATAATCCATTACATGAACGTGGTTTTACTTCTATTGGATGTGAACCATGTACACGCCCTGTTTTACCTAATCAACATGAACGTGAAGGTCGTTGGTGGTGGGAAGAAGCAACACATAAAGAATGTGGTTTGCATTCGGGCAACTTGAAAAAATAATCCCAAATAGATATTTCTAAAATTAACCACGTTTATCGTGGTTTTTTAGACTTATGCATACATATTAATTCATTCTTTTTTATCAAATAACCGCTATAATTTCATAATATTTAAATAATACTAATAAGGCCGCTCATACAGGAGTAGCGTTAGCATTGCAATGAGGCAACCAGCAATATGCGTCCATTACACCCGATTGATTTTATTTTTCTTTCCCTAGAAAAACGTCAACAACCTATGCATGTAGGCGGTCTTTTTTTATTCCAAATTCCAGATAATGCGCCTACTTCTTTTATTCAAGACTTAGTTGCCGACATTCGCACTTCAAAATCTATTCCTATTCCGCCTTTTAACAATAAATTGAATGGATTATTTTGGGATGAAGACCAAGAGTTCGATTTAGATCATCATTTTAGACATATTGCACTTCCACAACCTGGTCGTATTCGTGAATTACTCACTTATATTTCACAAGAACACAGCGCACTAATTGATCGTGCCAAGCCTTTATGGACATGCAATATTATTGAAGGTATTGAAGGCAATCGCTTTGCAATGTATTTCAAAATACATCATGCAATGGTAGATGGTATTGCAGGCATGCGCCTTGTTGAAAAATCTTTATCACACGATCCAGATGCGAAAAGCATTGTTCCGCCTTGGTGTGTTGAAGGACCTCGTGCAAAACGCTTAAAACAGCCTAAATCGAGCAAAATTAAAGGCTTTATCTCTACGGTAAAAAGCCAATTAGAATCGACTCCTGGCGTGCTTTACGAATTATCTCAAACTATTACCAAAGATATTGGTCGTAACCCTGATTATGTTTCTAGCTTTCAAGCACCAAGTAGTATTTTAAATCAACGTGTTAGTTCATCACGTCGTTTTGCTGCTCAATCTTATGAATTTTCACGCTTAACTGCGATTGCAAAAGCACTCAATGTCACAATTAACGACGTTGTTCTTGCCGTATGTTCAGGTGCTTTAAGAGAATATTTAATTAGCCAAAATGCTTTGCCAAAGAAACCATTAATTGCCATGGTACCTGCGTCTGTGCGTGATGATAATTCAGACCTATCAAACCGTATCACCATGATTTTGGCAAATTTAGGTACACATAAAGAAGAGCCTTTAGAACGCTTACAAATAATTCGTCGTAGTATGTTAAATGCGAAACAAAAATTTAAGCGTATGAACTCAAGTCAAATTCTAAATTATAGTGCTTTTGTTTATAGTGCAGCAGGTTTGAATATTGCATCTGGCTTAATGCCAAAGCGTCAAGCATTCAATCTTGTTATTTCGAATGTTCCAGGGCCATCTGAGCCTTTATACTGGAATGGTGCAAAATTAGATGCCTTGTACCCTGCTTCTATTGTGTTAGATGGTCAGGCACTTAATATTACAATGACAAGCTATTTAGATAAGTTGGAAGTTGGTTTAACTGCATGTCGCAATGCTTTGCCTAAAATGCAGAACTTACTTACCCACTTAGAAGAAGAAATTCAAAAGTTTGAATTATTAATTAAAGATATAGAAATTTAAAAACATAGAATTAAAGACAAAAAATAAGGGGGTATAAAAAGCCCCTTATTTTTAATTCTTAATTTTACGACATTGATTTAACAATTGAGTACATACATTACGCACCATTGTTGACGTAATTTGTACTTCTTTACCTTCAGCATCCACTAAATATGAATGATTTTTTGTTGTTGAATCTAAAACTTTTAAGCCTTTTTTTACAATTGCTTTGCTCATACTCATCTTTTTTATCTCACTTGCTTAAGCTATTTC
Source organism: Acinetobacter portensis (assembly GCF_023158935.1). Classification (GTDB taxonomy): domain Bacteria; phylum Pseudomonadota; class Gammaproteobacteria; order Pseudomonadales; family Moraxellaceae; genus Acinetobacter; species Acinetobacter faecalis. The sequence goes on along the minus strand of NZ_CP096120.1, from coordinate 659,773 downwards.
GAATGCTGAAATAGCTTTGGCTATTACATGAGTTAAGTATTAGTAATTCACAAATAAAAGTAAAATCAGAGATGTAACAACTGTTTAGCGATATTCTGTTACAATTTTAACTTAAAATGATATCATATTGCTCTTGCGTATATAAATTCTCGACTTGGAATTTTATTACACGATTCACAAAATGCTCTAAATCTGCGACAGCTGTCGCCTCTGCCGTTAAAAGTCGATCAATTACCAAAGGATGGGCAACGACAGTAAAGCCACTCTGAGATTCAAATGCACGTGCATATCTCATGATCTCTCGAAATATTTCGTAACAAATTGACTCCGCTGTTTTCACATATCCACGCCCTTGACAGGTTGGACACGACTCACAAAGCAAATGTTCAAGTGATTCACGTGTACGCTTGCGCGTCATTTCAACCAAGCCAAGCTCTGACACTTGCGTAATTTTTGTTTTTGCATGATCGCGTTCTAGCATACGCTCAAATTGCGATAAAACTTCTTCTCTATGATGTGCTTCTTGCATATCAATAAAGTCAATAATAATAATGCCGCCTAAATTTCGCAGACGTAGCTGACGCACAATAACTTGCGTAGCTTCCATATTGGTTTTAAATACTGTGTCTTCTAAAGATCGACCACCTACATATGACCCTGTATTTACATCAATAGTGGTCATTGCTTCGGTCTGATCAATCATCAAATAACCGCCAGACTTTAAAGCCACACGTGTTTGTAGTGCTTTTTGAATATCTTCTTCAACATTGTATAAATCGAAGATTGGACGCTCACCAGGATAATGAAGAAGACGATCCTTCATATTTGGTACAAACTCTTCTACAAACTCTTGAAGCTTAGAGAAAACTTCACGTGAATCTATATGGATTTTAGCTGTATTTTCATTTGCTAAATCGCGTATTACACGCTGTGGAAGTGGCAATTCTTCGAATATTAAGGAAGGTACAGCAATACTTTTTTGCTTACGCTGAATATGTTCCCAAAGCTTCGCAAGATACGCCATATCTTGTGCAATAGCTTCTTCTTCCACACCGTCTGCAGCGGTACGAACAATAACAGAACCAGGTAGCTTATGCGTTTCCTGAATACGCTCAATCATGCTTCTTAAACGATCGCGCTCTTCGCTAGACTCAATACGTTGCGACACACCAATATGATTACCATAAGGCATGAGAACTAAATAGCGAGATGGAATGGAAAGATCAGTACTTAGACGAGCACCTTTCGTGCCCAACATGTCTTTCATAACTTGAACAGTTAAAATCTGCCCAACATGTAAAAGATCAAAAACATTCGGTGCTGGTTGATTCTTAGGCCAAACCATATCGTTAATATGCAAAAATGCCGTACGTGATAAACCAATATCCACAAACGCAGCTTGCATACCTGGTAGCACACGAACAATTTTACCTTTGTAGATATTACCCACTAAACCACGTTTAGCATCACGCTCAACGAACAGCTCATTGACTGTGCCATTTTGAATTAATGCAACCCGACACTCCATTGGGGTTACATTAATCAGTAACTCTTCAGACATAACAAAACTCAAGACATTATAAAATTCTTTTCAGCAGTTAATTTAGTGCCTTAACTGTCTGTAATAACTGTGCTGTTTCATGCAATGGCAAGCCCACCACATTGGTATAGCTACCTAAAATCTTTGAAATATAGCGAGCTGCAATACCTTGAATTGCATAGCCCCCTGCTTTTCCTATTGGCTCACCTGTGTCCCAATAACTTTCCATATCATTAAGACTGAGCGTTTGAAACTCCACTTCTGTGCATACCACTATACTTAATTTTTCTTGTTTTGTGTGTACGCATACACCAGTAAAAACATTATGCTTTCGCCCTGACATTAATTGCCACATTTCAAAAGCATGTTGTTTAGATTCGGGCTTACCTAAAATATGATGATCCACTGCAACAGTTGTATCTGCGGCAATAACAATTGAGTCTGGATATTGCTGAAAAACCACCTCAGCTTTTGTGCAAGCCAAACGCTCAACATATTGCTTAACAGATTCTTGTTCTAAAAAAGATTCATCAATATCTGGACTATGAATATCAAAATTTAGACCAAGTTGCTGTAAAAGTTCACGTCTGCGTGGTGAACTCGAGGCTAAAATTATATACGCCATTTTTTAAACATATAATAAAAAACTGGCCAAACTAAAATTGTACTAAGCAATGGTTGCCAATGACGTGCGAGTGGGAAATTCACCCCCCACAACACTTGTAATATAAATATAAAAGCAATGTGGACTGTAATTGCCAGTAATGCAATGACCCAAATATTCGCAAATGTCAGGATTCGTCGTTCACGAGTAAAGTATCGAGCAAAAAAAGTAATACAGACAAAACTTAAAGCATTTAAGCCCAAAGGCGCATCCATGAGTAAATCTGCAAACAAGCCTGTTCCAAATGCAAACCAAACACCACACCATGTTGGCTGACACATCACCCAAAACAGCATTACCATGAACATAAATGCAGGACGCCATCCTGAAAGATCATACGACAACGGATAAACAGTTAATACAGAAGCAAGAATTACTGAAAAAATAATTGGAAATAATGGATCAGATGGTTTTTTTGTGGCTAATTTAGCGATCGGCATCTGGTTGCTCCTGCGCTAAAGAATTTGAAAATAACACAACCACATGATGACCACCTGCCAATTGAGCCGCAGGTGTAATATCAATATGCGCAAACTCACCCGTGTTATGCCGACTTACTTTTGCTACAGTTCCCACCAAATAACCCGCAGGAAAGCTCTCACCTAAACCAGAGCTATAAACTTTCTCACCCACTTTAATATCGGCACTTGTTGGAACATACTCCATTTTCAGCATACCTAAATCGCCTGTACCAGACACAATTGCACGCATTCCACTACGTTCTAAACGCACAGATAATGAATGCTCTTTGTCGGATAACAACATAACACGACTACTACGAGGTAATACTGAAATGATTTGCCCCATAATCCCCTTATCATCAAGTACGGTTTGTCCGACCTTTAACTGATTATGAGAACCACGGTTAATCACAATAATATGACGTAAAGGATCTGCATCTGTTCCAATAACTTCAGAAATTTCCATACGACCATCTAAAATAAGGGGCGTATCTAATAAACCTCTTAAGCGGGTATTTTCGGCAGAAAGTTCTGAAAGTTTTTGTAAGCGTACATTTGCCTGTAAAAGTTCAGCTTGCATTGCTGTATTTTCACGGCGCAATTGAGCTTCAGACTTACTTTGACGGCTTAGCCATTCTCTCGACAATACAGGATAACTTGCCACGGCATATATTGGATTAAAAGCCGTAGACAAGACATCTCTTGCAGGTTGAACTACGTGTGGCATGCGCCAATTAAAAAATAGCACAACCAAACACGTAATTACCGCAATAATAAAAGAGCGAAAAGATGGCGGTTGTCTTGAAAACAGATTTGCTTGCACCCGCCTTTCCTTTTATTAGCCTACAAATAACATATCGTGGTTTGGATTATCGAATAGTTCTAGTACTTTACCACCACCACGTGTTACGCAAGTCAGTGGCTCTTCCGCAACAACAACAGGCAACCCTGTTTCTTGCGCTAGAAGCTTGTCTAAATTGCGAAGTAATGCACCACCACCTGTTAATACAATACCGCGTTCTGCGATATCTGAAGATAATTCAGGAGGTGTTTGTTCAAGTGCAGATTTAACCGCTTGAACAATACTTTGTAACGGGTCTGAAATAGCTTGTGAAATTTCATCTGAAGTTACAGTAATTGAGCGCGGCACACCTTCTGCAAGATTACGACCACGAACTTCAATTTCTAAAGGTTTTTCACCTTCATTTGGCATTGCCATGCCTACTTCTTTCTTAATATTTTCTGCAGTTGTTTCACCAATTACACAACCATGCGCTTTACGTACATAGTTAATAATTTGCTCATCAAACACATCACCACCAATACGTAGTGAATCTGCATATACACAACCTTGTAGAGAAATAATTGCGATTTCAGTGGTACCACCACCAACATCTACAACCATAGAACCACAAGCTTGCTCAACAGGCATACCTGCACCAATAGCAGCTGCCATTGGTTCTTCAATTAATCGCACATCACGTGCGCCAGCATTGTATACTGCTTCACGAATTGCGCGACGTTCAACCAATGTAGATTTACATGGAACGCAAACCACTACACGAGGTGCTGGTGGAAATAAACGTTTTTCATGTACTTTACTTATAAATTGGTTCAACATAGTTTCTGTGACTTCAAAGTCAGCAATAACGCCATCTTTCATTGGGCGAATTGCAGAAATATTTGCTGGCGTACGGCCTAACATCTGTTTAGCATCAAGGCCTACAGCAGCAACGATTTTTTGAGAACCACTATGACGGATTGCCACAACTGTGGGCTCGTTTAATATAATGCCCCGTCCTGGAGCATAAATAAGGGTATTCGCTGTACCAAGGTCTATGGCCAAGTCTGGTGAAAACAAGCCAATTAGTCGTTTTAGAATCACGGAGTCGTTCTCTATTAATCGTTATGTGAGCGCAAGCGACAACTTTAACTAAATGTGATGATTTGAACAAGTCAATCGCTTATTATATCGCATGATATTTTTGATTTTTTTTTAATACTGATTTTAGGTGATGTTATGTCTACATCAGATGCACAGCATTCTGAAGATTTAAATGCACAAACCGTATCACAGATTGCACATCTTGCGCGACTTTCTTTAAATGACGCACAATCTACTGAATACGCTGAAAGTTTAAATAAAATTCTAGGAATGATGGACACGTTAAAGAGCATCGACACTGACGGTGTAGAGCCTTTAAAGAGCCCATTTGACAATCCTCAACCATTACGTGAAGACGTGGTGACTGAAAATAATCACCGCGAAGAGTATCAAGCTGTAGCTCCTGCTGTTCAGGAAGGCTTGTACTTAGTTCCTCGTGTGATCGAATAATTTTTTATTCAGTTGACCATTTATTCCATATATACGTAAAGAATACTTCATATGTCAGATTTACATCGCTTATCGATTCGTGAACTTTCAGAGGGTTTAGCACAAGCCAAATTCTCATCACGAGAACTTACCGAACATTATTTAAAGCGTATCGCAAAAATTGATACGCAAGTTCAATCTTATATTACGGTTACAGCCGAACAAGCTTTAGCACAAGCCGATGCTGCCGATGCTGCTATTAAAGCAGGTCATGCAACTACGCTTACAGGCTTACCAATTGCACATAAAGATATTTTTTGTACCCAAGGCATTAAAACCACTGCTGGTTCTAAAATGCTGGATAATTTTATCTCTCCTTACGACGCAACCGTTGTAGCGAAAGGTAAAGCTGCGGGCTTAGTAACACTTGGTAAAGTAAACATGGACGAATTTGCCATGGGCTCTACCTCTGAGAACCCGCATTTTGGTTCTACAAAAAACCCTTGGAACTTAGAACATGTTCCGGGTGGTTCTTCAGGTGGTTCTGCTGCGGTTGTCGCTGCCGATTTAGCACCTTTTGCTACAGGTACAGATACTGGCGGTTCAATTCGTCAACCTGCATCTTTCTGTGGCTTAACAGGTCTTAAACCAACATACGGTCGTGTATCTCGTTTTGGTATGATCGCTTATGCATCTTCTATGGACCAAAGTGGTCCAATGGCGCGTTCTGCTGAAGACTGTGCATACCTGATGAACGTAATGGCAGGTCACGATGCAAAAGACTCAACATCTGTACAAAAAGAAGTTGATGACTATGTTTCAAACCTAAATGACACATCTGTAAAAGGTTTACGTATTGGTATTCCTAAACAGTACTTCAATGTTCAAGGTTTAGATGCAGACGTTAAAGCACGTGTTGAAAAATCTCTTAAAAAGTTAGAAGAAATGGGTGCAATTCTTGTTGAGATTAATCTCAACATGACTGAAGCTTATGTTCCAACTTACTACCTCATTGCACCTGCTGAAGCATCTTCAAACTTACAACGTTTTGACGGTGTTCGTTACGGCTACCGCTGTGAAAACCCTGTCGACTTAATGGACTTGTACAAACGTTCTCGTTCAGAAGGTTTTGGTACAGAAGTTCAACGTCGTATCTTAATTGGTACCTATGCGCTATCTGCGGGTTACTACGATGCGTACTACGTGAAAGCGCAAAAAGTACGTCGTTTAATTCAACAAGATTTCTTAAAAGCTTTTGAAAATGTAGATGTGATTGCAGCACCTTCTGCACCAACAACTGCATATAAAATTGGTGCAAATTTAAGCCCAACTGAAATGTATTTGGGCGACATTTATACATTGGCAGTGAACTTAGCTGGCTTACCTGCAATTAACGCGCCTGTTGGTTTCGACAAAAACAATTTACCTGTTGGCTTACAGCTTATTGGTAACTATTGGTCAGAATCACAATTATTGTCTGTGGTACATCAGTATCAACAAGCAACAGATTGGCATACCAAACGTGCGGCAATTGCAGAGGAGAATGCATAATGGCTCAAGCTCAAAAAACAGCTAAACCAAAATCTCTTTTGATTGATGGCTGGGAAGTCGTTATTGGTATCGAGATTCACACACAGCTTGCAACAAATTCTAAAATTTTCTCAGGTTCTTCAACTGTTTTTGGTAACGATCCAAACACACAAGCAAGCCTTGTAGATTTAGCAATGCCTGGCGTGTTACCTGTACTCAACAAAGAAGTTGTAGATTTAGCAATTCGCTTTGGTTTGGGTATCGATGCTTACATCGACCAAGCTTCTGTGTTTGCACGTAAAAACTACTTCTACCCTGACTCTCCAAAAGGCTACCAAATTAGCCAAATGGACAACCCGATTGTGGGCTTGGGTCATATCGACATTCAACTTGAAGATGGCACTGTAAAACGTATTGGTGTAACCCGTGCGCATTTAGAGGAAGATGCAGGTAAATCGATTCATGACCAATTCGAAGGCATGTCAGGCATCGATTTAAACCGTGCAGGTACACCACTTTTAGAAATCGTATCTGAACCAGATATGCGTTCTGTTGAAGAAGCTGTTGCCTACATTAAAGCGATTCACACGCTTGTTCGTTGGTTAGGTATTTCTGACGGTAACATGGCGGAAGGTTCATTCCGTTGTGACTGTAATGTGTCTTTACGTCGTCCGGGTCAGCCATTTGGTACACGTTGTGAGCTTAAAAACTTAAACTCATTCCGCTTCATTGAACAAGCGATCAATGTTGAAATTGAACGTCAAATGGAAATTTTGGAATGGGATGGCACAATCGACCAAGAAACACGTTTGTTCGACCCTGTGAAAATGGAAACGCGTTCAATGCGTTCTAAAGAAGAAGCGAACGATTACCGCTACTTCCCTGACCCAGACTTGTTGCCTGTGATTATTGCAGATGAGCAAATTGAAGCAATTAAAGCGACTATGCCTGAGCTTCCTGCTGCACGTCGTGCGCGTTTTGTAGCGGACTTTGGCGTAACTGAGTACGATGCTCACGTTTTAACGCTTACACGTGAACTTTCAGACTTTTATGAAGTTGTAGTTGCATCTTCTGGTGGCGCTGCACAAGGCAAAGTTGCTGCAAACTGGGTAATGGGTGAATTCTCGGGTGCTTTAAACAAAGCAGGCTTAGAATTAACAGATTCTCCTGTATCTGCTGAAAAACTTGGCGGCATGATTGCACGTATTGTAGACAACACAATTAACGGCAAAATTGCGAAACAAGTGTTTGGCTTTATGTGGGATGAAGGCAAAACTGCGGACGAAATTATTGCTGAAAAAGGCTTGAAACAGGAAACTGATACAGGCGCAATTGAAGCAATTATTAAGGAAGTGCTTGCTGCGAACGAGAAGATGGTTGAAGAGTATAAATCTGGTAAAGAGAAAGCTTTTAACGGTCTTGTTGGTCAAGTAATGAAAGCCGCGAAAGGCAAAGCCAACCCAGCTCAAGTGAATGAATTAATGAAGAAATTGATTGGTTAAACCTGATTAATTTAAAAAAACCCGCTTTAGAGCGGGTTTTTTGTTGCTAATAATTAAATTAAACTTACTTTCGAAGTTCGGCTCGAACTGTATCCAACCATTTTTCATAATAATAGTACTGCTTATCTGCAACTAACACACTCAATCCCTTAGCGGGATTACGTGCATCAAATTGATTTACTAATTTAGTATGTTTATGCATATTTATATTAGTAAATCCCTCTTCAGCCATCTTCGCAACTACTTGACCTGGTAGGTATTTAATCTTTTCAGTTTCCTTAATAACAGCATATTGTCTATTTAACCCCTCTGCTAAAGGTGAGTCAGATTTAACAAATTCGATAACTTTATCTGCCTGCCCTTTCTTGTTCGTAGATTTAGGCACAAATAAAATTCGATATGCATATTTGGGATTAGCAAAATCTTCATCACTAAGTGCTTGATCAAAATCTAATATAAAAGATGAAATGTTTTTTGGTAATCCCTCTTGATCAATTAGCATTTCTTTCTGCTCTTCATCAATAGATGAAAATTGAAGACTAAATGATAGATGTTTTTCAATTCCTAAATCATCACCAAAATACTTTTTTAAATATTCATTGTAATTCAGACAACAAGCTTGAAATCTAGCACTCAACAAATCATCTATCCGATTTGTCATTTGATGTTCAATTTCATGACGTAAACCAATTAAAAATCTTAGGTTGTTTGCTGTATCTTTATCAATTGGTGATTTATCGCAATTTAAACAGCGTTCTAACTCCCAATATTTAAATGCCCCTTTAGCTGTTTTATGAAATTTCTTCCTAGTCCCCTGCATTTCAAAATATCTATATTCTACATTTTCTTTACGATAATAAGCGTGCAACAAATAAGTCCACGCAATAATCATTAAAACTATATATGCTTCTGACTTGAAAGACATACTAGGGTTATTAAATATCTGTACTGCCGCTAATGCAGACTCTCTCGACTTTTTAACTAATTCATTTTTCACAGAACCTATAATTCTATTTCTACCACTCATATCACCCCCAAAAATTATTTTAATTAATTGAAATATGGTGTTTAAGTATTAATCTTCAATGCTAAATTTATAATATTTAAAAGTACATAAAACTTTCCAAACAGTTCACACAAAAAAAACATGACCATAAAAAGTCCTCTATTACGCAATAAGAGGACTTAAGACGTATTCAAAATCCCCTCATCCCCCGCCTTCTCCCTAAAGGAGAAGGAACTTTCATTGCTAATTAAATAACGTAATGAGCTTTATAATGGATATTCCCTATCCTTTTTAAAGGAGAGGGCTAGGGAGAGGATTTAATAAAAAAAGAAAACACCGTCCCATTTTTAGCACTGTAGTTGCACAAATCGCCTTTCTATAATCCAAAACATAACTTAAGAACTAGGCACACACTCATGAACACAACAATACTCCTTGCACATGCATACGGACAATCTCACGTACTTGAATTAGAACCGCATACACTCCCAAAACTCGCTAAAGGCATGGCACGCATTCAAGTCAAAGCCTCAGGCATTAACCCAATTGATGCACGTCGTATGACAGGTGAATTCAAACATGCAGCCCTCCCCCAAACCTTTGGTACAGAATTCGCAGGCATTATTACAGAAGTTGAAGAAAATCAAACACAATGGAAAGTTGGCGATGAAGTACTAGGTTCTGGCGGTGCATTTACACACGCTACCGTTATTGACGTTCCTGTAGAAAATCTTATTCAAAAACCAAGTAATATAAATTGGGCAACCGCAGGAACATTAGCAGGTGTTTCACAAACAGCAATGACCATTTTAAATGAAATGGGTCCCGCACAATCACTACTAATTCATGGTGGTTCAGGTGGTGTCGGATCCATTCTTATTCAACTTGCAGTCAATAAAGGTATTCATGTGGTTGCAACAGCCTCTGCAAAAAACCAAGAACACCTAGAACAATTGGGCGCAAAAGCCGTTGTTTATGGCGATGGATTATCAGAAAGATTAGAAGCAATACATCCTGAAAAATTTGATGTTTCAATTGATATGGTTGGTAATGAAGAAGCAACGCAAGCTTCTCTTAAAACAGTAAAATCAGGTGGTTTTATGGGAACTATTGCAGGTCGTAAATTGAGTTCAAATAAAATTAAACCTGTTTGGGTAAAACGAAATCCTGCCAATTTAAAATATGTTGTAAATGGTATAGCGGAAGGAAAAATTAAATGGGTGGTAAGTCGCGAGTATCCATTTGAGCAAGCTCAACAAGCTTATGCAGATATTCTAGACGGTCATACCAAAGGAAAAAGCGTCTTAATCTTTAACGACTAATTTTACCAAATCATTAAATCTCAAAAGCAAAAAAGATAGATGGAATAATCACTATCTTTTCTGTTTTTTACTCAATAATTAACGTGTAACACCCAACTTATTAAACAATTCAGGTGTTAAAAAAGTCGCAACCAACTTACTCAAATCTAAATAACGAACCAAACCTTTGTACTGATCTTTAATTTCAGGTGTTTTTAAAATCTGCTCACCTGTTTCCTGTCCTAACTCTTGAAAGCTATCACCCACCGCTTGCAAGCCATCTGTCTGAATTACAGCTTTTGTTTCAGCAGAACACTGATCTACCAAAATACGCTGTAAAACTTGCGCTAAGTTTTTATCTAAACCATCACGCTGTTCGGTTGTAACCTGACTAAAACTTTGCAAATCAGGATGCGCAGACAACGCCACAAACGTCCATTGAAGTACGACTTTTTTATCAGCATCTGTTGTAGATTTCACTAAGCAATTACTTAAGTTATCTACCGTAGCACTCGCAGACGCCATTTGCGTTGCACCCATTAAAGCCGAAACTACCAATAAAGATGAACCGAATTTCGTGCATTTTTTTGTAAAATTCATAATATTAAAACCTTTCATTTTTCTAATGCCAAAATATAAATAATATGCTTAAAAGCTATGTTCAATATAAAACAAAAAGCCCGCAATATGCGGGCAAATTCTTTTAGTTTTGTTTATCTTCCAATACAGACTCAAATGCTCTTAGACGCTTATAAATTGAAAGTAATTCAATAATAACAGGCCAAGATTCAATTAAATATTGGAATGACTCACGCACTTTTCCAAATACATTACTAATTTGCATCATTAAACCAAGCGTAATTGCACCTGCTGCAATACTTGGGAACAACACGAATAAACCGTATAAATTATCAAGTTGCATGTACCAAATACGCACCATATTGAAGTAAGCGTAATGGAAATATAAACGGAAATAATTAAAACGGACTTTTGAAAATAAATCTTTTAAAGTTTGAGGATCTGCCCGCTCATGATAATCCTCTCCATAAACCAACTCTTTACGATAAGCCGCTTCAACCTTTTGGTTATTAAATTCCAAACCAGGAAGCTTAATACCTACAAGCATAAGAACCACAGTACCAAATACCGCCCAACCAATTGCAGCCCACATCAGCGCATGTGGAATTTCACCAATAATTGGTAAAGATTTCACATGATCAGACAATTGGAACAACACAGGTAAGAAAGCAATTAAAGTCATTAATGCTTGAATAAAACTTACACCCAATGCTTCAGTGGTTTTGGCAAAACGCATCGTATCTTCCTGAATACGTTGCGATGCACCCTCAATATGACGCAATTGCTCCCAATGTGCTGTGTAATAATTATTCATTGCCGTACGCCAGCGGAAAATATAATGGCTCACAAAGAATAGGTTGAACACTGCAATTGTGACATAAACCATTGCAATGTATAAAAATGTGAGCGTACCTGTGTAAAGGTCTTGAATATCTCCACCACCACTACCAAGCATTTTTTGAATTAGGTCATAAAATGGACTATACCAAGCATTAATGACTAAACTTGTTTGAACCGAGAACCAAATATTAAATAAAATAAATGCAGAACCCCAAACCGACCAACCCTGCCAAGGATTATCAGATTTGAATTTCCAGAAAATTGCAAAAATTGTTGTTGAAACAAAAAACCACAAGTAAAACCAAATGAATTGCGCAGACCAAAAGCGTGAAACACCAATTGGTAAAACAGCTTCATGATAGTCTTTTGCAAAACCTAAATATTGCCCCCAAGTATTACCACCTGAATACCACAATACACAGTTAATAATGAACCATAAAATGAGTGAGCCAAAAAACCATTTTGGGTTTGGGAAGAATGATTTAAACATTTAATTTAGTTAGACCTTTATTATTAATTTCTAAAACGTATGCATCATAATGCCAAAAAATATAAACGATAGAAACGAATTATTTTTATTTGTATATATTTGATTAACCTCAATTCTAAACATTAATCTTTAAGTTTTAGCTTTGATTCAATCTGAATTTAAAAAATATTATATAAACACGATATATTTCACACTATTTTAAAAAATAGCATATAATGTACACTGTATAAATAACAAACATTATATCCAACTCAATATCTAGACAGAGGTATTTATGGAAACATATCTTATAGAATTATTAGAAGAAATTGTCTTAACAAAAGAAGACTGTCCACCTATTACATTTGAAAAAGGCACAATTCTTAAAGTACTTATGCAAACACCTTCTGCACTTCTTGTATCTTCAGACTCAAGTTTTAATTTCACAATTCACACTTCAGAAGAAAATAAAGTCTGGAGAAATTTCAAAGAATAAAAAAGGCACATATTGCGCCTTTTTTATTTAGTTGATGCATTTACTCAGGAATACGTAAAACTTGTCCTGGGAAAATATCGTCTGCATTTTTCAACAAAGGTTTATTTGCTTCAAAAATTTTATTGTACTTGTTTGCATCACCATAAAATTCTTTTGAAATTTTAGATAAATTATCACCCGATTTAACTGTATAAAACTTACTTTCTGGTTCCGGTGTTGCTACTGTTAATTGATCATCTACCTGTGCAACATGGTCAATATTACCCACAGCAAGAATAATTTTTTCTCTATCGGCCTGATTCTGAACCTGTCCAACTACTGTAGCCAAATCTGTTGTCGCATTATAAGACACGCTTAAACCTGAAATAGGCAAACCCAAGCTTTTGATATGTCCAAGCAATTTATTTGCAACTTCTTGAGCAGTTGGTTCTGCTGCCACCGGTGCTACTTGCGGCTCTGCGGCTGCTGTGTTTTTTTTACCAATGCCTTTCACAAAATCAAAAAGACCCATTATTTTCTCCTTATTGTATTTTAAATATTTATCGCTCTATTTTTATAACTTTTAAACCTACTCTTGAATACCAACATCAGATAAAAAAACGTTATTTTATGTAAAGATCATTATTCAGGCATAAAAAAGCCACCTAAAAGGTGGCTTTTTATTCAGCAAAGCTGAAATCGACAATTAACCAAGTTTCTTAGAAACATAGTCAATAGCAGATTGAACAGTTGTGATTTCGTTAGAATCTTCATCTGGAATAGTGATGTCGAAATCGTTTTCGAAAGACATTACTAATTCTACTAGATCAAGAGAGTCTGCACCTAAGTCATCCATGAAAGATGCTTCGTTTTTAATCTCTTCTGCTTTAAGACCAAGTTGTTCTGCAACTGCTTGCTTAACACGTAGTTCGATATCGCTCACAGGAATTCTCCTCATTGCTTGTGGCGTTTTTAATGCCGTTAGTTTAATTGAATCTAGAAAATATTGAAAGTTTATACATGACTTAGTTCATGTATAAACCACCATTTACATGTAAAACAGTTCCAGTGATATAACTTGCTTTTTCACTTGCAAGAAAACTCACTGCATTCGCGATATCTTGTGGGTCACCTAAACGGTTTAATGCCACTTGATCACTCATTTTTTTACGAATTTCTTCACTTAATTGTTCAGTCATTTCTGTTGCAATAAAACCAGGTGCAACAGCATTTACTGTAATTTGACGGCTACCCATTTCTTTTGCAAGGCTACGACCAAATGCTTCAATACCTGCTTTTGCAGCAGAATAGTTAGCTTGACCAGGGTTTGCAAAATGCGCAACAACAGAACTAATGTTTACAATGCGACCAAAACGAGCTTTTGTCATGCCTTTTAAAACACGTTTAGATAAACGATAAACGGCTTTTAAATGAATGTTTAGGATGTCATCCCAATCATCTTCAGACATACGTAATAATAAATTATCTTTGGTAATACCTGCATTATTAATTAAAGCAAGGACTGGACCATAGTTTTGTTCGATATCTGTTACCAATACATCAATAGCAGCGCCATCACGCACATCTAGTAATTTACCCACACCATTTTCAGCAAAAGCAGCAGAAAGCTTTTCTGCACCCGCTTCTGATGTTGCAGTACCTACAACAAAATAACCATCTTTAATAAGTTGCTGAGCAATGGCAGCGCCAATTCCTCGGCTTGCGCCTGTCACTAATGCGACTTTGCGTTCCTGTGTCATGCAATTTTCCCTTCAGCCACTAAAATGGCATTTAGTGCATCTTCCAAACGAGCTTTTGTATCAAGTGGACATGCTTTCTCAATTTTTGGTAAACGTTTTGCTAAGTTTGCCAATACATTACCTGGACCGCACTCTACAATGTACTCAACGCCTTCATCTTGAAGGAATTGTAATGTTTTTGTCCATTGTACAGATTGGTATAACTGTGCTGTAAGTGCTTGGCGTAACCCTGCAACATCTGTTGCAATTCCCGCATTTACATTTTGTATTACAGGAATACGAGGTAGCTCAATGGCAGTTTGTTCCAACGCTTCTGCAAACTGTTCCGCTGCAGGTTTCATTAATGAACAGTGCGATGGTACAGAAACAGGTAAGCCAATTGCTTTACCACCATTTTCTTTAGCAGCCGCCATTACCGCTTCAACTAAAGCTTTATCGCCTGCAATAACAACTTGTCCAGCAGCATTGTAGTTCGCAGCTTCTACTGAGCCACGACCTTGTACGTTAATTTGTTCGCAAAGCTCTAGTACTTTTGCATCTTCTAAACCTAGAATAGCAGCCATAGCACCTAAACCTTGTGGCACGGCACTTTGCATAAGCTTACCGCGCAAGTTAACCAACTTTGCAGCATCGCCTAGGCTTAATGCACCTGCAGCAACCAATGCGCTGTATTCACCAAGTGAATGACCCGCTAAATATTTTGGTGCAACACCACCCGACTCCAACCAAACGCGCCATAATGCAACGCTCGCTGTAAGTAATACAGGCTGTGTAAATTCTGTCTGATCTAAACCTTCACCAGTTTGCGCAATGTGCCATAAATCGAAGCCAACTGCTTGAGATGCTTCAGCAAAAGTTTCTTGAACACTACTAAATTGTTCTGCAATTTCAGCTAGCATTCCTACTTTTTGTGAACCTTGACCAGGAAACACAAATGCAGTTTTTGTTGCTTGAGCTGCTTGTTCTAGTTGGTTAGCAGACATAAAAAATCCTTGAATGAAGAGCAATTATTATTTAACAAACGATTAAATAATCAACAAACTCTTATGTAAGCCTATTTTCGGAAAGGAATTTAACACTTATTTTTTGTTTTAGTAATTGCCAAATGCAACAAAAAAAGGGAGCTTTCGCTCCCTTTTTCTCATTAAGCTTAACGCTTAATACATCTTCAATTATTCAGCAGATGCTTTAGCGAATAATTGACGACCACGGTAGATACCGTCTTTAGATACGTGGTGACGACGATGAGTTTCACCAGTAGCTTGGTCTACAGTTAATGCATTCTCAGTTAAAGCGTCATGTGAACGGCGCATGTCACGGCGAGAGCGACTTTTACGGTTTTGCTGAACGGCCATGATGGCTCCTTACAAATATCGAAAAATGGATCAGAACAAATTCAGTTGTCTTATACTTATCAGTATAACACAAAAATTAGTTAAGTTTACCCTTCAAACTTGCCAAAATATCAAACGGGTTATCTCGTTTTTCTTCAGCAAGCTCTTCTACGGCAGGTTGGTGCTTATGTTCACAAAACTCATGTTTCGCAGACAAAGGCATCAACAATAACAATTCATCTTCCATAAGAGAAAGTAAATCAGCGGTTGCAGGCGCATCAAAGCTACCTTTAGTCGTTGCTTCACTCTCACCTAGTACGATGAAATCAGCATCCTCATCCAAGCGCTCTATCAGTGACTCATCATCTACAAGAGCTAAATGAAAATCTGAAACGAGGTTAATTTCAACAGGGTTCAAACAGCGTTGACATTCTACTGAAACTTTCGTTTCAACATGACCACTTAGCCACACAATACGATGATATGCATCCATTGATAGCTTACAGTCTATGTTAATCAATTGATCATCAATTGATCCAACAGCTTCACGGGATATACGAACAAAACGAGATAGTGGCAGTGTTCCTGCCCATACGAAGCCTTGTTCGGCCCATTTAAACGGCTCAATCTGTGCCGGAAAGGTATTTGCTGACATAATTTAGGCGGCAATTCTACAAATTCATAAGTACTCTGTCAAAGATTAAGATACAATTTTGTACTTATTTAGACAGACCAATTGGGTAAATTCAGTCATGCATCTGTTGCAGCCGCAAACAGAAGTGAGTATTTCATCACTTGTTAGCACACTTCCAACCGCTGATTCTGACAGTTCACTCGAGCAAGTGCAACTTTCTTCATGGGTGAATTTATCATCAGAAGCAGAACAAGTTGATTGGCTCATCTTACACTTTAATCATTGGTTTTCCCACCTTAATGTGACGCTTGTTAAAGGTGATTTTGAACCCGAGTATTTTCCTGCAACAGAAACAGCACCTGCACGTATTCAATTTGCACATGGTTTTTTCAATAGTGCTTTGCATGAAATTAGCCACTGGACTATTGCAGGAGATAAGCGTCGCCTGCTTCCAGACTTAGGGTATTGGTACGCTCCCGATGGTCGAACAGCAGATCAACAAGCTTTATTTGAACAAGTTGAAATTAAACCACAAGCTATTGAATGGTTATTTGCGCAATCTTTTGGTCGTAGATTCCGTGTATCTTTAGATAACTTAACCGGTGAAGGTGGTAATGGTGCTACATTTAAAGACAATGTATTTGCCCAAGTTCAACGTTATTTTTCAGGAGAAGCCAAACTTCCACGCGATGCAGCACTATTTATTGAATATATTTGCATGTGCGTTCGAGGTGGCAAAAGATTACAAAGTGATGAGTTTATTCGTGAATTATTAGATTAATTTTTACAATCCATAATTCATCTCTTGAAACACTATTTAATCTCAAGAGATAATGAGTGAAAAATCATCAGGAGAATAAAATATGTTGCATTTAAGAATCCATCCTGAAGATCCTCAAGCAAGACTTATTAGTCAAGCTGTTGAACGCATTCGTGCAGGTGATGTTGTTGTTTACCCTACCGATGCTGCTTATGCAATTGGTTGCCAAATTGGTAATAAAAATGCAATGGAGCGTATTTCACAAATTCGTGGTTTAGGTCCAAAACATCAATACGCCATTATTTGTGCAGATTTATCTGATATTTCAACTTATGCAAAAGTTGATAATGCCATGTATCGACTACTTAAAAACAATACCCCTGCCGTAACTACATTTATTTTACCTGCAACAAGTGAAGTTCCTAAACGCTTAATGCACCCTAAAAAGAAAACGATTGGTTTACGCATTCCAAGCAATCCAATTTGCCAAATGCTTTTAAAAGAGTTAGGTGAACCTTTAATTACCAGTACGCTTATTTTGCCCGGTCAATCTGACCCAATTGATGATCCATACGATATTGAAATGCAACTTTCAAAACGGATAGATGTTTTAATTGATAGCGGCTTAGGCACATTAAATACAACAAGCATTATCGATTTATCTGGCAGCAACCCAGAAATTATTCGTCGTGGTGTTGGTGATGTGAGTGCTTTTGAATGAGTTTGAGTGAATTTAATTCATTCAAAAGTAACAATAAAAATAAAGTTCTTTATTATTACGGAAGTAAATACCATGTATTTATTTCCGATTTTTATACAAATGTTCAGGTAATTTGATTTATTTAAAAGCAAAAATCCATTAAACTGTATGTGTTTTATTTCTTCGCTATCTCTCAGCACTCCCTTAATAAGCCGAGCAGCATAGCTTTCATGCTTTTGAAAATTCGCGTGGCCTATAATTGTAATGACTCAAACTGTCCATGAATTGGTGGAACAACCACAACACATCCGCGTAATGGATGAGTGGCAAGATACCATTCCCGAAGATTTATACATTCCCCCTGCTGCATTCGAAATTCTTTTAGAACATTTCGAAGGACCACTCGATTTTTTAATTTACCTGATTCAAAAAAGCGGTTTCGACTTATTACAACTTGATATCGCACCTATTGCCTCTCAATATTTATCTTATATGGATGCAATGAAAACTTTAAATATTGAGTTAACCGCAGATTATATGGTGATGGCAGCTTTACTTGCAGATTTAAAATCTCGTTTGCTCCTACCAAAAGCACCGTCTATTTCTGCAATTGAAAAAGATCCTAAACAAGAATTAATAGATCGCTTAGAAACATATTTACGCATTAAACAAGCG
This sequence comes from Acinetobacter portensis, assembly GCF_023158935.1. Classification (GTDB taxonomy): domain Bacteria; phylum Pseudomonadota; class Gammaproteobacteria; order Pseudomonadales; family Moraxellaceae; genus Acinetobacter; species Acinetobacter faecalis. The sequence continues at coordinate 641,229 of NZ_CP096120.1, read as the reverse complement.
GCTGAACGTTTAGGTCAAATGCCTGTTCTAGACCGTGATACATTCCCGACCAATGTAAACTTTGGACAAGTGAATGTGAATAATGTGGGTTATGCGGCAGAGCAATTACGTGATGCTTTGCTTTGTGTTTTTAATAGACCTGAACCTGTAACGCATCAAATTTTACAAGAACCTGTTGCGCTTGAAGAACGAATTGCTTATATCGAATATAAAATTCAATCTGGTGAAGTACTACAATTCGAAGAACTTTTAAAGCCAAGCCAAGGTCGTATGGGCATGGTTGTTACATTCATGGCGATTTTAGAGCTTACTCGTCAGCAAAAAATTTCAATTGTCGCAACAGGTATAGATGCACCGCTTGCAATTCAAGGAGCACACGTATGAATGATGAAACAATCATACCTTTAAGTGAAGGTGAAAATCATCATGAAATATTAATGCAGCTTGAAGCCATCATTTTTGCAAGTGAATCTCCTGTGTCTTTAGCAAGACTGAAAGAAGCGTTCCAAGATCAATTTACAAAGAAACAATTAAGTCAATTTTTACAACAGCTTGCCATGTTACAACATGGTCGATCTATTGAATTAATTGAAACAGCACAAGGTTATCGTTTCCAAGTTAGAGCAAAGTATAGAAACTTAATTACTCAAACTTGGCCTGAACGTCCTGTGCGCTTGTCTCCAACTATGTTGGAAACACTATCTGTTATTGCGTATCACCAACCTGTTACGCGCGCAGATATTGAACAAATTCGTGGAGTTACGGTAAATAGTCAAATTTTGCGTACATTATTTGATTGGAACTGGATTAAAGAATCTGGTTTTCGTGAACTCCCTGGAAGACCTGCGTTGTTAGTCACAACGTCACAATTTTTAAATGCTTTTGGCCTGTCGTCTCTTGGTCAATTGCCTCCCTTACAGGATGCCAAGGAAGCTTTTATGGCACTCGATGCAAATGCACCGAAGTCGTAAATAGGTGAACTGTTATGATTATTTCTAAGGTTATGCTGTCATGAGTGAAAAATTGCAAAAGGTGCTTGCACGCGTTGGTTTGGGTTCTCGCCGTTATATGGAAGAAGTCATTGCTGCTGGTCGTGTAAGCGTCAACGGTCAAGTAGCCCAAGTGGGTGAACGCATCGAACCTACCGATGAGCTTCGCATCGACGGTCGTAAAGTGCAGTTTCAAATTGAAGATGAAATTCGTCGTCGTGTTCTGATTTATTACAAACCAGAAGGTGAAATTTGTTCTCGTAACGACCCTGAAAACCGTCCAACTGTATTCGAACAATTACCGCAAATTCCAGGTGATCGTTGGGTTATGGTCGGTCGTTTAGATATTAACTCTACAGGTTTATTACTTTTCACAAATGATGGTGAACTTGCAAACCGCTTAATGCACCCTTCAAATGAAATTGAACGTGAATATGCTGTTCGTGTAATGGGTGAAGTAACGCCTGCGATTGTTAAAAACATGACCAATGGTGTTGTATTAGATGATGGTCCTGCGAAGTTTGAATCTTTCTCTGAAATTGGCGGTGAAGGTATTAACCGTTGGTTCCAAGTTGTAGTGAAAGAAGGTCGTAACCGTGAGGTTCGTCGTATTTTTGAATCTCAAGGTTTAAAAGTAAGTCGCCTACTTCGTACACGTTACGGCACAGTTATTCTTCCACGTGAATTACGCACAGGTCGTTGGATGGAGCTGGATAAACAAGACATCGACAACTTAACAAAATCTGTAGAACTTAAACCACGTCAAGGTACTGGCTTATTTGGTATGGCTAAACGTCGTAACGAACGTATGCAAGACAAACCAATGGCTGCACGTCGTGGTGGTTACTTACGTCAACAACGTCGTGACACAGATGAAGTTGAAGCTAAACCGAACTTTGACCGTCGTGGCGACAATGCTCCTGCTCGTCGTGAACGTCGTGATGACAACTTTGGTAACCGTGAGCGTCGTGACGAAAATGCACCTCGCAAACCATATGGCGCAAATAAAGGCTTTAAAAAGTTCTAATTTCTAATAGAAATTAAAAAACAAAATGCCACTCAAATGAGTGGCTTTTTTATGGGTGATTTTTCAGGTTTATAAAATAGGAATATCAATCCACTTTGTGCTTGGAAAATGCTTAGCTAAATACGTTTTTAAGTACTCAGCAGTATCTTTTGAAATTAACGCATCTTGAGATTCATGCGCTAAATTATAAGCTAGTGCATACAACTCAATACCCCGTGCTTTTAACGCCTCTAAACTTAATAAGGTATGATTAATACTGCCTAAACGCCCTGAACTTACTAAAATAACAGGTAAATGTTGTTGATGAATATAATCAATACTAAGTAAATCTTTCGTTAAGGGCACCATTAAACCCCCTGCACCTTCGAGTAAAACTCGATCATATTGACTTGCAAGTTGCAAAGTCGCATCTTCAATTTTAGCAAAATCAATTTCACGACCATCTATTTGTGTCGCTAAATGTGGCGATGCAGGATAACTAAAAATCTCAGGCATGGTAAGTTTAGTTTCATCTTCAGCAAACCACCCCATATTCATAATTTCACGATGCTTTTCAATATCTTCTGAAATATCAACATTGCCTGTTTGCACAAGCTTTTGCGTAATGGTTCGAACACCTTCTGCATTCCACATTTTTGCTAAATAACCTGTGCAATAGGTCTTTCCAATACCCGTATCTATTCCACTGACAAAAAAGACTTTAGACATTTAGATGCTCCGCGCAATGCAATAAATAGGGTGATAAGTCAGTGAATATTGTTGATTTTCCAACTTAAATTGCTCATAACTTTCATAAAAATTTTGCAAACTTTGCTTTGTCCAACGAAACTGATTAGATGTTGCCGTTACACCTGTCGCTTTTAAATGCTTTAAAACTTCTTGAGGATGTTGAAAACTCATTTTTATTGTTTCTTCCTGCATTAAAAGCACATTAAAACCTGCATTCTTTAATTGTTTCTGTAAACTTTCAGGAGATAAATAATTTAAACCTTGTCCTGTTAGCTGTTTAATTTCATGTAGATTTTTCTCACCAAAAGTCGAAAAAATAAAATAACCATCAGGCAGCAATGCTTGCTTAGACTTTTCCAAAACAAGACTTAAGTCATTCACCCATTGCAACGCAGAAGCAGAAACGATTGCATTTAATTGTTGAGGAAGTTCTAGTTGTTCAATATCGCCAACTTTCCATTCAATACACTGTGGTGAATCCTCTAAAAAATTCGATTTCACTGCACTATACAAATCATTCAGCATATATTTTTGGCTATTGAAGTACTGCCACATTAAACGGGTTAAATTTCCTGTGCCACAACCAATTTCAAAGATTCGATCTTGCTGTTTAGGTATGTTTTGCTCTGAAATAAGTGCCAATAAATGTTCACAAATTTGCTTTTGTACTACTGCATTTTGTGTATAACTTTCATGTGCACGTGCAAAATGTTGTGCAACTTTTACATGATTTACAACATTCATAGCAACTTAACCAACTGTGCTAAATCTTCATCTTTAACATGTGTGTTTAGACAAATGCGTAGACGTGAACTTCCCTTAGGTACAGTAGGTGGACGCACAGGCATAATATAAAAACCTGCTTGCTGTAAGTACTGTGCTTTTTCTACCGTTTCTTGAGAATCACCAATAATCACAGGCACAATTTGCGATGTAGATGGGCAATTAAACCCTTTCTGTTTCACTTGATCTATTAATTGCTTACTCATACTTTGCAAATGCTTTCGCTCTGTTTGCATAGTGATAACATGCTTTAATATGAATTGAGTCCATGCCATAGAAATAGGTGGCTGTGCGGTACTAAAAATTAGGGGGCGCATAGTATTAATTAAATAATCACGAATAATTTCATGACAAATTAAATAACCACCTACCGATGCAAGTGCCTTACCAAATGTTCCCACTAAAAAGTCGATATCATCAATAACATCATATTCTTCAGCACAGCCCAAGCCTTGTTGACCACGCACACCGATTGCATGGGCTTCATCAACATAAAGCATGACTTTTGAATATTGATGTTTCAGATTAACCAAAGCACGTAAGTTCGTTTCATCACCATCCATACTAAAAATGGACTCAGTGACCACAATAATGCGTTGAATGCTTTCATCTGCATGGTAGCTTTCAAGCAAATTCTCTAAATGCTGTAAATCATTATGACGATAACGCACATATTTCGCAGAAGATAAACGAATACCATCAATAATACTGGCATGTACCAATTTATCGGCAAACACCAAAGTTTTACCATCACAAATAGCAGGTAAAATACCAATATTCATGTGATAACCACTGTTAAATAACAATGCAGATCGCCCATGAAATAGTTGACTTAAATTTTGCTCAAGCTGTTCATATTCAGGAAAATTACCCGTGAGTAATCTTGAAGATGACGAGCTCATTACACGCTGAGAATTTGGTGTTTCATCAAAAAATTGTTCGCGTAATTGTTCATTCGATGCCAAACCTAAATAGTCATTAGAAGATAAATTCAGCATATTCTGCTGATTGATTTCAATATAACGACCACGTTGAATGTTCGATTTAAACTGTCGGAAATTACCTTGTTTCTTAAGCCCATCTAAAACTTCTGCATAATGATTTAACAAGCTCATGACTCTTGCTCCTGCATAGCTTTCACAACATGCACCACGCCATTGAGCAACACATTCAACTCATCATCAGCAATGACATAAGGTGGCATTACATACACCAATTTTCCGAATGGGCGCATCCAAATTCCTTGTTCAACAAATTGTGCTTGTAGTGTTTTCATATCCACTGAGGTTTTCAGCTCTACCACACCAATTGCACCTAAAACACGTACATCTTCCACATAAGAAAGTAATGCTAGACATGCTAATTTTGCTTTGAGATTTCGCTCAATTCTTTGAATATTTTCCTGCCAATTTTGTGACAATAATATTTGCGTACTTTTTAATGCAACGGCACATGCAAGCGGATTTGCCATAAAAGTTGGTCCATGCATAAACACACCCGCTTCACCTTGACTAATAGTTTCAGCCAATTCTGTAGAGGTTAAGGTTGCTGAAAGTGTCATATAGCCACCTGTTAAGCCTTTCCCTATACACATAATGTCAGGCTGAACTTGGGCATGTTCCCAAGCAAATAATTTACCCGTGCGCCCAAAACCTGTGGCAATTTCATCAAAAATCATCAACACATTATATTTTTCGCATAATAATTTGGCTTGGCGTAAATATTCAGGATGATAAAAGCGCATACCTCCTGCACCTTGCACAATTGGCTCTATAATTAAAGCGGCAATGTTTTGATGATGTTGTGCTAAAGCCTGCTCTAACTCTGCAATATCTTGAGAGTTCCATTCATCCTCAAAGCTAGTTTTAGGTGCTGAAACAAAAATACGATTAGGTAAACTTGTTCCAAAAATTTGATGCATTCCTGTGACAGGATCACAAACAGACATCGCGTTCCAAGTATCCCCGTGGTAACCCGAACGTGTTGTTATAAAATTAGTTTTTTCAGGTTTATTTCTTGCCGACCAATACTGCACTGCCATTTTCAGCGCGACTTCAACCGCGACCGAACCTGAATCTGCATAGAAAATTTTGGTTAAATTGGGCGGTGTAATTTCTAAAAGTAAACGCCCTAACTGAATAGCAGGATCATGAGTTAATCCACCAAACATCATGTGTGACATTTTTTCTAATTGTTCTGTCACCGCTTTATTAAGTTCAGGATGGTTATAACCGTGAATTGCACACCACCAAGATGACATACCATCAATCAAAACACGACCATCTTCAAGATAAATACGTGCACCCTCCGCCCTATTCACTTTGAAACACGGCAAAGGATTAATCATAGACGTATAGGGATGCCACAGATGTTGTTGGTCAAATTCTAAATCTGTTAATTCACTCATCCCACACTCCATGCAGATATATTTTTTTCATTGAGGCATCTTAAACCTGCACAAAGAAGAAATAAATTGCGAGAAAAGCCAGTTATGTTCAGATTTGTTTAATTTTACTTAAATATTGGGATATTTTGCTAATTACATCTTCGGTATTAAATATTGGGAAGCCATGTGATCCCAAAATTAGCTCTACCTCTAAAAAGTTTGCAGATAATTTCTGAAGATTTCTTGCAACTTTGTAACTAACTAAGAAGTCTTGTTTTGCAAAAATATGCAGTTGATGACCTGTATATTTTTCTAAGATATCTACATTATTTAACTGCTCCAAACAATTTAATCCTGCATTTAGAACATCTAAATTTTGTGGTTGTATTAAACTTTGCAATATTAAGAAATCTTGCTTGGTATTTTCTGTTCCTTGACACACCATAAAACCAAATTTCTTTAAGGTTGCAACTGCATCTGTTTTAAATGACTGTTTAAAGGCTTGAAATATCGGTTGATCCATTGCTGTTTGCCAGTTTTCATTGGCAACAAAGCACGGATTTGAACCTAAAGTAATGAGAATTTTATTTTGCTGATATTGTTTTGAAATTTGATCTGCCAAAATTGTGGCAAGCTGACCACCTAAAGACCAACCGATTAGAACATCAAATTCTTTTGCGACTTCAATATTTTTCTGCAAGGTTACTGCATCTAAAACATCAAAAATATTCAACAATTTAACCTGAAAATCTATTGCTTCAAGTTGTTGTTTTAAAGGCTGTAAAAGTTTTGTTCCACCGCCCCAACCTGTAATGAGCAAAACATTTTTTTTCAAAATAATTCCATATGCTTAAATTGTTCTATCTGCTGATTATCTCAGGAGATATCTTCAACAGCAAAACAAAAACAACCAATTCATTAAAAACTATAAATACTGTTGTAATCATTTTTAAATATAAACACCTTAGCTTAATTGGAAAATATTCAACCAAAAGTTTACAGTCCCAATGAAATTTAAATTATTACTCCTTCCTTTTTTAATCACGAGTTTCTCTGCATGTAGCACTGTAAATACATCTACAAATGCAACCAATGCACAAACAACACTTCAACCTTCAGCAAAAGGCGATTTAACAAGCTTTGGCGGTGCAACGCGTTTAAAAGAAGATCGTACTGAAGCGTTAAAAGCATCTATTAATAACCGCCCCGTAAAACATGTCATTTTGTTTATTGGTGATGGTACAAGCGATTCTGAACTCACATCTGCTCGTAACTATGCAGAAGGTGCATCGGGCTATTTTAAAGGTTTAGATGTATTACCATTTACAGGCTCATACACAAATTATTCTATTGATAAAGATAAAACAATTAATTACGTAACAGATTCTGCCGCTTCTGCTTCTGCTTGGGCAACAGGCACAAAAACCTATAACGGCGCATTAGGAATAGATATTCATGCTAAACCGCATGAATCCATTCTCTCTTTGGCAAAAAAAGCAGGATATGCGACGGGTAACGTCACCACTACTGAACTTCAAGATGCAACACCTGCGGCACTTATCGCGCATGTCACATCACGTAAATGCTATGGTCCAAAAGCAACTTCTGAAAAATGTCCTACAAACGCACTCGAAAATGGTGGCTTAGGTTCTGTCACTGAACAGCTTTTACAAGCACGTGCAGATGTCACTTTAGGTGGAGGACTTACAACTTTTAATGAAAAAGCAAAAGCTGGAAAGTTTAAGGATCAAACACTTTTAGATCAGGCAAAATCTTTAAATTATCAAGTTATACAAGACTTAGATGGCTTAAATGCCCTTCAAGAAGCTAATCAAAATAAACCAGTTTTAGGCTTATTTGCAGATGGTAATTTACCCGTATCTTGGGTTGGACCAAATGCAGAATTAAATGGCAATTTACGTGCAGCTGAAAAATGTAAGATCAATCCTGAACGTAGCGTATCTACACCTAGCTTAAAAGCAATGACTGCAAAAGCAATTGAGTTACTTCAACAAAATGAAAAAGGCTTTTTCTTACAAGTTGAAAGTGGCTCTATTGATAAAGCCAATCATGTTGCCGATGCTTGTGGTCAAATTGGTGAAACTGTCGCTTTAGATGATGCAGTTCAAGTAGCACTTGAGTTTGCAAAGAATAATCCAGACACTTTAATTATTGTGACGGGCGACCATGCACATACAAGTCAAATTATTCCTAATGAATCGAAAAGCCCAGGTAAAACAGTCAAGCTTCTTACTAAAGACAATGCACCAATGACCATTAACTATGCAACGTCTACAACGGAAAGCCAAGAACATACAGGTGCTCAAGTTCATACTGCTGCTTATGGTCCACATGCTGCCAATATTTCGGGTTTAATTGATCAAACTGATATGTTCTTTATTATGAAAAATGCTTTAGGCATTAAATAATTCATAAAGTTTGAGCAATAAAAAATCCCGCGCTTGGCGGGATTTTTTATTCATCTCAATTTTACATTTGAGATTGAATATAATTTTGCAGACCAATCAATTCGATTAAGCGAATTTGCTTTTCTAACCAGTAAGTATGATCTTCTTCTGTATCTGCCATTTGCTGACGAAGCATATCACGAGTAATGTAATCGCCTTTTTCTTCACAAAGTTTTACGCCTTGTGCAAGTTTTTCACGTACATGATATTCAAGTTTTAAATCTGCTTTTAAGCAAGATACAACATCTGTACCTACTTCAATATCTTCACGATTCATGTTTGGTGTTCCTTCTAGGAACAATACACGACGGATAATAGCATCAGCATGTTGAGCTTCTTCTTGCATTTCATGATCAATGCGTTCGAAGATTTTTGTTAAGCCCCAATCTTCATACATACGTGAATGAATAAGGTATTGGTCACGAGCAGCCAGTTCACCACCAATTAACATGTTTAGATAGTCTACGACTTCTGGATTGCCACGCATTTTAATACTCCATACATTTATGCAAGTATTATGGACAATTCACCATCTACTTGCAAAGCTTTTAAATTGTAAGTTAATGATTTTTATAAAATTAAAATGAGAAGTACTTGCATTCGCAGTTGTGTTTAATCAATACCCGCTTATAAAACAATATGTTGCAAATCATGATGTTTACTTCAGGAAATAAAATCCTTAATTTTTGGATTGGTTAAAATTTGTAACATTAATCCAACGTGCATTTTTCCACGCTTGCTGTTGCTTAGAATCTAAAAAAGTCCAAGCTACAAAGCGACTCTCTTTTTGCCCCTGCGCCATTTTAATGGTTTTCACATCCACTGCTCCGCTCTTACGCAAGGTATTTAGGAGCATAGGCAATGTTGTTTTCTTAGAAACCAATGTACTAAACCACAGACATTGCTCAGCAAATTGTGTGCTCTCTTGTACCATTTGACAGACAAAGCGCTCTTCGCCACCGTCACACCATAATTCATTCTTTTGCCCGCCAAAGTTCAACACTACCTTCGATCGATCAACTGTTTTACCAAGTTTTCTTAATTTTTGAGTTGCTGTGGCATTTGCTTCATCTTGCGAGGCATGAAATGGTGGGTTACACAGAGTCAAATCAAAACGATCTGTAGGTTTAATCACACCTTTAAAAATATTGCTCGGTGTCTTCTGCAATCGAATCTGAATGCCTTTCTTTAAATTCGGATTTGCTTCCACAATAAATTGAGCACTTTTCACCGATGCAGAATGAATATCTGAACCGACAAATTTCCAACCATAACATTGACGCCCAATAATTGGATAAATACAGTTTGCGCCAACCCCAATATCTAATACGTGAACGGCATGTCCAGTTGGAATCTGACCGTTATTATTCAGACTCAATAAGTCAGCCAAATAGTGAATATAGTCAGCTCTACCCGGAATTGGTGGGCAAAGATAATCTTTAGGAATATCCCAATATTGAATGTCGTAAAAATGCTTGAGCAATGCTTTATTCAGCATTTTCACAGCGAGTGGATCAGAAAAATTAATTGAAAGATCATTATATTGATTTGGACTAACAAAAGGCGCAAGTTCCAGACAACTCTTAATTAACTGCGGAAAATCATAACGACTACGATGCAGATTTCGTGCATGTAATTCCGATTTTTGTTGCGGAAAAGATTTCTTTGCTTGCGCCATGTGTATGCCAATCATCAACGGGAGAACAGAATTTGTAAGGCAGGATTTATACCTGCAAATGAATCGATATTGTACGTGAATTCAGTTCACAATGCTGACCCTGTATTTATCCTTTTATTTGTCTGTTTCAAAATACAATGACTAAATCCTAGCATTCTGCAATAGCCATAAAAAAAGACACCGAAAGATTCATCATCCTCAGTGTCTTTTGAATTCAAGTCATTGTAGAGAAAAATTAACCCTCGATTTGACCATGCTCTTTCATCAAAGCAATAAACTGTTCTTCATTTAAAACTGGAATACCCAATTTTTCTGCTTTCTCAAGTTTCGAACCTGCTTTTTCACCAGCAACAACACACTTGGTTTTACTAGAAACACTGCCACTTACTCGCGCGCCTAAGGTTTGTAAAAGTTGTGTTGCTTCATCACGTCCCATTGAGCTCAGCGTACCTGTAACCACCCAGCTTTCACCATTCAATGGCTGACGTGTTGGCGCAACAGGCGCATCCCAATGAATACCTGCCGCAATTAAACGATCAACCACTTCTAAATTATGTGGCGCTTGAAAAAAGTCGATAATCCATTCAGCAGTAATATCACCGACATCTGGTGTTTTCTTTAATGCTTCTAAATCTGCTGCTCGAAGTGCTTCTAAAGATTGAAAGGTATTGGCAAGCATACGTGCTGTTGTTTCACCTACACCACGAATACCCAATGCAAAAATAAAACTCGCAAAGCTTGTTTTCTTACTGTTTTCAATTGAGTCGATAAGATTTTGAACTGACTTTTCACCCATTTTTTCAATAGTGAGTAATTTTTCACGATGCTCATGCAAATGATAAATATCGGCAACATCTTTAAGCAAATCTAGATGTAATAAAGATTCCGCCCAACGATCACCCAAGCCTTCAATATCCATCGCTTTACGTGAAACAAAATGACGAATGGCTTCAATACGTTGCGCGGCGCAATACAAACCACCCGAACAACGTGCCAAAGCTTCACCTTCAGGCATTACCACAGGTGAAGAACACACAGGACAAGATTCAGGTAAATGAACTTCTACTGTATCGACAGGACGGAATTCAGGCCAAACTTTCTCAACCTTCGGAATCACATCGCCACTACGGTAAACGCTGACTGTATCGCCTACACGCACATCTAAACGATGAATTTCACCAATATTATGCAAAGTGACATTTGAAACGGTTACACCGCCCACAGCAACAGGGTTTAAACGTGCAACAGGTGTAAGTGTTCCTGTACGCCCTACTTGCCAATCAATATTTTCTACTGTTGTTAAAGCTGCGACCGCAGGAAATTTATACGCAGTTGCCCAACGTGGTTCACGACTTAAAAAGCCTAATTTTTGTTGTTGATTCAGGTCATTTACTTTAATGACCATGCCATCAATTTCAACTGTTAAGTCTGGGCGCTCTTCATTAATTTGTTCATAAGCTTTTTGAACGTCTTGAATGCTTTCACAAACAAAATGACGCTCACCTACAGCAAAACCAAATTGTGTAAGCCAGTCTAAACTTGCAGACATGGTCGTTTGACCATGATGCGGTACGCACTGTGCAATTCCATAAGCATAAAATGCAAGCGGACGAGAAGCTGCAATATTTGGATCGAGCTGGCGTAAACTTCCTGCTGCCGCATTACGTGGATTCGCAAAAGTTTTTTCGCCTTTTGCTTCATTTTCAGCATTGAGTTTTTCAAAGCCTGATTTAGGCATAAGCACTTCACCGCGAACTTCTAAAAGTTCAGGAATAGCACCTTTTTCTGAAGATAAAACTTTTGGCAAATTACGAATCGTTTTTACATTTTGCGTAATATCTTCACCAGTTTCGCCATCTCCACGGGTTACACCACGCACCAAAACACCATTTTCATACCACAATGAAATTGCCAAACCATCAAACTTTAGCTCAACATCATATTCAATTTTTTGATTTGGTAAGCGTTCTTCAATACGTCGTGCGAAGGCAAATAAATCTTCTTGATTAAAGACATTTCCCAAAGACAACATTGGAACAGCATGGGTAATATTTTCAAATTTTGATAATGGCTTCCCACCCACTTTATTTATAGGCGAATCTGGCTGAATTAAATCTGAATGTTGTTGCTCTAAAGCTTTTAATTGATGAAATAACTGATCATATTCACTGTCTTCGATAGTTGGTTGATCCATTACATAATAAGCATGATTGTGCTGAGCCAGTAATTGAATCAATTGACGCATTTGCGCAACGACAGCCGAATTTTGTGTCATATATTCACCATAAAAAAGGGCGGTATTCCGCCCTAAAGTTTTTTGCATAATGCATATTATAGAAAGCTAAAAGTCAGCTTTCAATTCACTTAAACGAATTCGCTTAAGCTTTTGCAGACTGACCCGAACGATAATCAATTGCTTGATGACGCCAGTATTCTCTAAGTTGTGGTGTAAGTTCAAAATTATCTTGATCGTACACAGTACCTTCAATTTCACGTGCGATAAGTCCTGCGATACTTACCATTGTATCGAAGGCATGCTGAACATCGCCATGCGGAAGTGCAAGGAACAATGCCAAACCTTTTACTTCTTCAGTAGATAAGGTTTCTAAATCAAAACCTTCTGTGCCTAATTCAGAGTCTACAATTTTCAATGCAGAAAATAACAACTTCGTTCCATCTTCATTATAACGATGGAAACATTTCATTTCGCCAAAACGTAAACCGTATTTAAGCAACACTTTTAATGTTTTTTCGCCCGAAAGAACTCGTCCTTTTGCCAAGATATTCAAAGCAATAAATGATTCTGCTGTCACTAAAGCGCATTCATCATCTACCATTTTTTGTTCATATAAATGCGCATCTAAAATACTGCTTTCTTCTGAAAATTCAGAAATTTCCGCTTTTTCAATATTATTATTTAAGCTAAAAGTAGGTTCTGCTTTTGCATCTTTACTTACAACAGCTTCATTTGCAGGAGCTTCTTCTTTCACAATATCATCAGCTAAATTTTCAACTTTTTTAGATGATTCTTCATCATTTTCAATTGTTGATTTTTCTTTAGTAATTTCTTCATTCACTACACTTTCAGATGCTTTTGCTAAGTCTTCATTCAGCTTAGGTTCGTCTTTATCAAATTCGAACTCTGCCTGAACTTGTTGAGTATCTAAAGTTGGTTCAACACGAACTTTTTCTTCTGAATCGGCTATTTGTAACTGATCACGAACATGTCTTGGAATAATTGGCTTTTGACAATCTTCATTAAATTGCAATTCACTTTCTAAAGATGGTGCCGTATCTCTTGGTTTTTTAAAAATAAGTTTTAAGCCAAACGCCATAACAACAACAGCAATTGCAATTCCGACAAGTGTAGTAATTTCCATTCTATGCCTCCGCTACTAAGCCGTATTCAGCTGCTTCTTCTAAATTTACGGTCACTAATTTTGATGTTCCTGGCTCTGGCATGGTTACCCCGAGTAAATCTGTTGCCATAGTCATTGCCAATTTATTATGTGTAATGTAAATGAACTGAACCTGTTCCGATAGTTCTTTTACAAGATTACAAAAACGACCTACATTTGCATCGTCTAAAGGTGCATCAACTTCATCAAGCACACAAAATGGCGCAGGATTGAGTCTAAAAATTGCAAAAACCAATGCAAGCGCAGTTAATGCTTTTTCACCGCCAGAAAGTAAAGCAAGTGAACTGTTCTTTTTACCTGGTGGGCGTGCCATCAGTTTAACACCAGATTGCCAATCATCTTCTAAACTTAAACTTGCTTCCCCACCATCAAACACTTTTGGAAATAGGTTTTGAAGCTCTGCATTGACTTGATCAAAAGTCGTCATAAACAATTTACGTGTTTCTTGATCAATACTTTTCATTGCCGCTTGCAATTGATCAACCGTTTTATTTAAGTCTTCAATTTGATGACTTAGTTCTGCATAACGTGCCGATACTTCTTCATATTCTTCAGAAGCTGCTAAATTTACCGCACCAATTTTTTCAAATTGCTGTTGAACTTTTTCAAGCTTCTGTTGATGTGAAACTAAGTCGATATTTAAGCCTGTTATTACTTCACTATTCAACTCTTTTAACTGATCTGAATAATGCTGTAAATCAGATTTTGCTGCCTGCCAAGCCAAACGCTTCCCTTCAAGTTCAGTTCGAAGCTTTTCATCTTGTTGTTGATGCTGATGACGTTGCTCAGTCAAACTTTGTTGTTTTTCTTGAATATTGTTTAGTTCAACTTGCCATTCACCCCAAGTTTTTTGCAATTTTTCTGTTTTTTCGAACTGTTCAGCATATTGATCTTGCAACGCAGGAAGCTCCAACTGTACAGGATCTACAAACTTTTTTGCTTGTTCCATTTGCGCCAAAATTTGTTGATATTGCGCCTTTAAGAACGATGCATCTTTTTCTAAAAGTTCAACTTGCTGTTTTGTTTGTACAGATTGACGGCGTACAAGTTCTAATTCTTGTTGTGAATGTTGTAAATCTTGCTGTGAACTTTCAATACGTTCATTCAGCTCATCTACCTGAAACTGCATGGTTTTATAGTTTGGTAAAACCTGCTCAAGCTTTAAATTCAATGAATGCAAATCAATTTCTAAATCATCTTTTTGCATGGCATCTTCTTCTAATTGCTCATCAAGCTGTTGTAGCTGATTTTGCAATTGTTGCTTTTGCACACTAAAAACCTGCGCTGCACTTTGTACTTTAGCCAAACTCAAATCTGCATTTTGCAACGATTTTTGTGCTTGTTTAAGCTGTTCTTGCAGGTCTTGAATGGTTTTTTGTAAAGCTTGAATTTGCTCTAAAATTTCAGGCAATAAAGCTTCTGCTTGTTGAAGCAAGCTTACTTTTTTAGCCAAAATCTGGTCAATTTCGTCTAAGCGAATTTTATGGCTTAACGCACCTTGCCCTGCTTGAGATGCATCATCATAAAACAGTCCAATCACCCAATCTGAACCGACATGATAACCATCTAAAGTCAAAATACTTTGACCATTTAAAAGCTTAGATTGGAGCTTCAAGGCTTGCTCTAAATTTTCCGCAACTGCCACCTGTTGCCACAATGAATGTTGTGGCGTTTCAATCCAATCTGCTAAACAAGACAGCTGTTCTAACTGAATTTTATCTCGCAATACAGAAGGTTTTAACTGACGTGCAATGCTTTCTTGAAACATATTTGGAGCTTCTAGAACCTGTGCAGACAACCATTTAGATAAGAACTTTTCAATTAAATTAGCTTGAGCTTTACCATCTTCATTTAGCTTTAAGCTCTGCATAAGTTGTTCGCCCTGAACATTAGTTTTAGGGCTATTTTTAATCATGAGCTGATTTAAATTCTTTTGTTCAGATTCTAAAACTTGAATTTCAGACTTAAGCTGATTCACAGCAGTTTTTTGCTGTGAATACTGTTCTTGTACTGTCTCTAATTCCGTTTTCTTACTTTGCAGCGCCAATTCTAAAGCTTCTATTTCTTGGCTAAATTGCGCTTTATCTTTTTCTAACTGATCAACATCATCTTGCTGATATTGATTTTGAATTTGTTGTGCTTGTTGCTGCAACGTTTCCTTTTGCTGTTCTATTCGAACAATATTTTTCGTTAGCTGTTCACTTTGCGCAATCATTTGCATTTTTTGCTGCTGTTGCTTTTCAACTTGCGCCTTAATTTGCTCAAATTGTTGAACTGCTTGTTGTTGCTGTACTTTTAAATCATTAAAACCTTGTGATTGATTTTGACTTTGACCTTCTTGAGTTTGCAATTGCTCAGTTTGGCTTTCTTGCTGTTCTTGCAAGGTCTCCAACTGCAATTCAATAAGTTGTAATCGTTCTTTAGTTTGAACTTTCTGCTCTTCTAATTGAGACAATGTTGAGGTGTTTTGTTGTAATAAACTTTGCTTTTGTTCCAAAGTCATTTTCAACTCAGCCAGTTTTTTCTCTGCCTGTTGCCATTCATTTTGTAATGGCGTTGATTGCTGAATTAAGCGTTGGAACAATTCACTTGTTGCCGTTAAATCATGTTCAAGCGTATTCAGTTCTGAACGCACCAATTTAAAAGTATCACCCAAACTATTTAGATGAACCGTATATTCTTCCTGCAAACGTGTGCTGTGTTCGCATTGGAAAGATAAAACTTCAATTTTGATTGTACGAATTTGAGTTTCTAATTCTTTATATTGAACTGCTGCTTCAGACTGACGCTTTAAGGTTTTTAATTGTGAGCGAAGTTCTGATGCAATATCATCTAAACGAGATAAATTTTGTGTTGTGTGTTCTAAGTGCAACATCGTTTCACGACGACGCGCCTGATAACGTGAAACCCCAGCTGCCTCTTCAATAAACACCCGCATTTCTTCAGGTTTTGCATCAATTAAACGGTTAATCATGCCCTGTTCAATGACTGCATAAGAACGAGGACCTAATCCTGTTCCTAAGAAAATATCGGTAATATCACGACGACGGCACTTTGTTCCATTTAAAAAGTATTCAGACTTACCATCACGGTTCACCTGACGACGTACAGCTAGTTCATTATAAGCGTTATACGTTCCACCTAATTTTCCATAAGTGTTGTCAAAACGAAGCTCTACACTTGCCACCCCAACAGGTTTACGCTTTACTGTTCCTGTAAAAATAACGTCTTGCATACTACCGCCACGTAATTGACGAGCGTTGGACTCCCCCATTACCCAACGAATGGCATCAATTACATTAGATTTACCACAGCCGTTTGGCCCCACAACTGCAGTACGGTTTGCTTTAAAATTTAGTGTTGTGCTATCGGCAAATGATTTAAAGCCGGAAAGTTTTAAGCTGCTTAAACGCATAATGTCCTAATTAACGGCGCGAGCGTCTTGCCCACGCAAGTTCTATTTGTTTCATTCGTGTTAGAGATTCCAACACTAAATCACGCAAGTGTCGACAAAAATCTTGCATATTTATGGCTGCTTGTTGCGAATTTCTACTTACAATCTCAATCACCACAAGTTTAAACAATTCTAACGATTCTTGTAGTTCTGTTTTTGAAGTATTTAATGTTAAAAAATAGCTTCTACGCAGTGATGGTAACAGCTCTTTATAATATTTCATCAAATACGAATTATTCACTTCTTCTTGATGTTTGAATAACTCATTAAATATTAAATCGTAAAAATTTTCCGTATGCCCTAAATTACATTCTTTAGTTAATTTTTCTAATAATTTTTTTAAATTTTCAATTTCATATGCAGGCAAAGTATCTGCTAAACGCTCTACAATTTTTCCTAGCAATATACCCAAAATATCAAACAAAGCAGAAACCTGTTGTGCCGACATTTCCGACACAACAGCACCACGGCGTGGATAAATTTCAATTAAATGTGTACGCTCCAACAAAAGTAAAGCTTCACGTATAGAACCTCGACTTACATCAAGTTCATCCGCAAAACGTATTTCTTGAATGCGCTCACCTTCAACCAATTCACCATTGATAATCTGTTCAGCAATATGCTGTGAAATCTGCTCAGATAAGCTATCTGTTTCATATTGTTGCATACTGTTCCTATCTTGTTTTTATATAGATGCACATGCTGGTTTTAATTAACCATTCATCTATATTTAAAGATAAAAACAACATTAAACTATGACATTGTTAGACAATTTCTTGTCTATACAGTCAACTCAAAAAAATCTATTAAAAGAAACTAGATAAACCTTTCACAACAAAATATAGCCCAACTGTTGTCAGCAAGCCTGCAAAACATTTTTTTAACATTGCTGGTGACAAAATGTGTGCAACTTTTGCCCCAACTTTTGCTGTAATAAAACTCATCACACTAATGCCAATAAATGCATAAATATGAATATAGCCAATGGTATTTGGTACTTCTACACGTGTCGCATGACCAAACCACATAAACCCTAAAGCACCTGCCAATGCAATAGGCAAGCCACATGCAGCAGAAGTCGCAACAGATTTTTGCATTACCACACCACATTTATTTAAAAATGGCACGGTTAAACTGCCACCACCAATACCAAATATTGCAGATGCCACACCAATACCACCACCCGCTAAAACTTGTACACCCGTAGATGGTAAATGTTTTGTTGGATCAACAACTGCATTTGCACCTGTAAACATTTTGAAAGCAACCCAAAGTGCAAAGAAGCCAATCAGAAGCTGTAAACCCTGCCCTGAAAGTAAATCTGCAATACCTGCACCTAAAAAAGCCCCCACAACTAAACCTGGTGCTAAATTACGAACAACATTCCAAAGTACAGCGCCTTTTTTATGATGGGCAGATACAGAGCTTATTGAAGTTACAATAATTGTTGCCAAAGATGTTCCAACAGCCATATGCATAATGACGCTTGGATCATAATTTAAATGGGTAAATACAACATAGAGAATTGGTACAATAATTAAACCACCACCCACGCCAAATAAGCCTGCGGTAAATCCTGCAATTGCACCAATCAACAAATATATGATTAACTCCATGTTTTACTTTCCCATATTTAAAAATTCAAATGGATTTAGATACTCGCCTACTTCAACAAAAACTCACAGAAGCAAATCATCTTCCTGAAGTTTTAATCCTAAAGCCTGTCACAACATCCACCAATGATGATGTACGTGAAGTGGCTTTAAAAGGGATTAATAGCGTTTTAATTTGCAGTCGCAAACAAACGCAAGGAAGAGGTCAAAATCAAAGACCGTGGATTTCACCCGAAGGCAATATCTATTTAAGCACATTGCTAAATTTACAAACACCCATAGATGGTAGGCTAGCACTCGAAATTGCGCTAAATATCATTCAAATGCCTAGCTTTGATGCGCTTGGTTTAAAAGTAAAATGGCCTAACGATATTTACTTTAATCATCAAAAATTAGGCGGAATTTTAGTAGAGCCGATCTCATCACACCAAGCAGTTGTAGGTGTTGGAATTAATGTTTCACCTGTTAAAGATTCTACAATTCATCAAGATATTACATCACTTGAGGAAATTGGCTTAAAACCAATTGATCGCTTAACTTTAATTGCAGAATTGTATTTAGCCATTCAACAAGCGGGACAATGGTTTAATCACAATTGCTATAATTTAGCAGCCCGATTTAATCATCATGCAGCATTTATAAATCAAACAATAGAATTTGAACATCAGTCCTTGGAATTAAAGAATGGAAGTATAAAAACTTCTGGCGAGTTTCTAGGAATTCAAAATGATGGTGCTATTATTTTAAAATCTGAAACAGAAACATCATCTTTTTACCAAGGACGTATGCGCCTACTTAACCCAATTAAATAGAGTATAAGCAATGAAAAGTTTATGGTTAGATATTGGTAATACTCGACTTAAATATTGGGTCACTGAAAATAATCAAGTCGTTGAACATGCCGCAGAATTACATTTACAATCTCCTGCCGATTTATTATTAGGATTAATTCAACATTTTAAAAATTTAGGCATTCATCAAGCTGGCGTATCTTCTGTTCAAGATTTACAAAGTAATGAACGCATTCGCAACATTTTAAAGCAACTTAACGTTCCGATTATTTGTGCAAAAGTTCACGCAGAATATGCAGGTTTAAGTTGCGGATATGACAACACAACACAGTTAGGTATAGATCGTTGGCTACAAGTTCTTGCGGTTGCTCATAATACAGATGAAAAATATTGTGTGATTAGTTGTGGTACAGCTTTAACTATTGATTTAGCAGACGGATTAAATCATTTAGGTGGTTATATTCTGCCAAATTTATATTTACAACGTGACTCACTTATTCAAAATACCAAAGGCATTAAAATTCCAGATGCTGCTTTTGATGAGCTTAGTCCAGGTCGAAATACGATTGATGCAGTTCATCATGGCATATTATTAGGTTTAGTCAGTATTATTAAAAATGTACTTGAGCAAAGCCCACGAAAACTTATTTTAACAGGTGGCGATGCACCATTATTTGCTAAGTTTTTGGCTGAATATAATCCAATTATAGAACCTGATTTATTACTTCAAGGTTTACAAAAATATATTCTTCATCAAAATTAAACTCATTTATCTTTGTAAGTAATTAACACCTAAAGATTTAATTAAACTTAGTATTTTTAGGTGTTTATCCTCTAAATTAAATATTACTCCCAACAACTTAAGAAACTCTGATATATAAATTAAATATCAAAACAAATATTTTATGTCTGATTAAAATTTTATTAGTCATCTGTTTGGCTTTATCTTATTTTAAGCATACATTTTCTTATTCTATAAATTATAATTTATTGATAAATACAACATATCTACTTTTTATAATTCATATTTATTCTCACAATTAGATATTTCATCTATTATTTTTTTAATCATCGGCATAATCTTCATAACCACTATATTAGTGTCAATGATAGAAAATGACTACGCACATAAATTTTATAAATAATTACGCTAATACAAAAATATTTTAACAGGCTGATAACATTCGATTTTTAAGTATATTGATTGTTACACGGAAGAAATTCAATGAGCCAACACCCAAGAGATGAAAACATCTTTTCTTTAGCAACCTTGCTTTATGCACGCTTAAGAAAAGTGAATAGTCGGGTTATTGATGTTGTTTATTTAATGCAAAATCCTGAATATGCACTTCATGCCGCAAATTTAGCATTAGAAACAAATGACGCAGAATTACAAGGGTACGCAATTCGTTTAAAATTAGCACTAGATCTTCATGATGATGAAGAGCAGTCTAGTCCTCAAACCAAGAAACAAGATACTGTAGATGAAGGACATGTTAGCTTTAGTCTTTTCTAGTCTTTAACAATTCTTAGCCCCAATAAAAAAGGCGCATTAAGCCACTGCTGTCCCACAATTTTTATAAGAGGAAGCTCACATGAGCTTCCTCTTGTTTGATGGGGATTTTATCGGGTGAAAATAACGCTTTTAAGGTTTTTATTTCAAATAAATTCACCTGAATTATTCTGAGTAAGCGCTGAACTGTCCAGCCTTTTTTCCCTAAATGTTGAGCGAAACTTACTAGTAAATAGGCGATCATCGCAATCCAGATTTGTGTCTGAATTGCGTTCCTGCTGCGGCCTAGAAACGCTTTTAATTTGAGATTTTGCTTAATCGCCTTAAAGAACAGCTCAACTTTCCAACGATCTTTATAAATCGCCGCAATGGTGGAGGCGGCTAAATGAAAGTTATTGCTGAGAAAGCTAAAGTGCTTGCCACTTTGCTGATCTCTATATTCAATTCTTCTTAACACTGGGGCTTTTCTTTTTAGGGCATGTGCGCTATTCAGCTGAATGGTTTCATCTTTTAGAATACCTTTGGATTCAAGCACTGGATGTTGCTGGATCACCTGATACACAGATTTAGGCCTAAAACGTGTGACAAATCCAATGTTTTGAGCAGTCAGATTTGCATACCATTGGTAATCGACATAGCCTTTATCAAAAACTACAATGCTGCCAGCAGGAAACTGGAATTTGCGGCCTTGTACCATGTCATTTTCTTTGCCATTTTCAACTGCAACAAACTCAGGAATATCATTGCTGTGATTCAATCCTATGCTGAGTTTCATGCTGGCTTTTGAGTCGTGAACTTTGGCCCATTCACATAAGGAAAGCGACAGGTCAATATGACTGGCATCCAAGGAATACAAGGGATTCTTAAAGCGAAATTTATGAGCTACTTTTGAGTGTTCATAGTATTTAAGCAACTTGTAAAATAGCTGTTGATACAAGGCAGCAGGCTGCTGCTCATTGATTCGTGCCAGTGTACTTCGGGGTATAGACTTTGCTCCGAGATGACTCAGTTTTTCCTGCTGGCACTCCAGATTGGATTGAATATCTCTCAGACTTTGCCTGCAGGAAAGTTGAGACATCAATATGGCAATAAACTGATCCCATCTTGAGGCCGCTCTAAATTTCTGTCCAACATGGTGTACTTTAGCAAGTTGTTCAAAATCCTGTCGCACGACGGGTTTAATCAGCTGATGAAATACGGTATTCTGATGTGACAAAACCTGAATCCTGGTCGTTAAAGTGTTGGTTCGTACTCATATTTTAACTGTTAGGACTCAGGTTTTTTATTTAAATCAAACTATGGGACAGCAGTGCGCATTAAGCGCCTTTTTTATGATTTAAATTCGATAATTATTTCTTATTACCAAATAGTGGACCCATACCACCACCGCCACCGAATTGCTTTTGCAAGCCCCCCAATGAACGCATCATTTTTGCCATACCTGATGGATTCGCAAATTTCTTCATCATTTTTGCCATTTGAGCATGTTGTTTAATCAGTTTATTCACTTCTGAAACATCCATACCACAACCTGCAGCAATACGCTTTTTACGGCTTGGGTTCATCAAATCTGGATTGCGACGTTCTTTCAGTGTCATAGACTGAATAATCGCTTCCATTTTCTTCACTTGTTTTTCTGGGTTAGCTTGTGCAAGTGCGTCTTGTAGACCTGCATTGCTCATACCTGGCAACTTGTCTAAGAAGCCCATCATGCCGCCCATTTTATTCATTTGTTCAAATTGCATAAGCATATCTTCAAAGTTGAAGCTTCCGCCTTTTTGCAATTTTTTCGCCATTTTTTCGGCTTTTTCTTTGTCGACTTTACGCTCAAGCTCTTCGACTAAAGAAAGTACGTCACCCATACCTAAAATACGTTGTGCAACACGTTCAGGATGGAATGGTTCTAAGGCATCAAGCTTTTCGCCCATACCTAAGAATTTAATTGGCTTACCTGTAATTGCACGAACAGAAAGTGCCGCACCACCGCGCGCATCACCATCAGTTTTCGTTAAAATTACACCTGTAAGCGGTAATGCATCATTAAAGGCTTTTGCTGTATTTGCAGCATCCTGACCGGTCATTGCATCTACAACAAACAAGGTTTCAGTTGGCTTAATTGCAGTATGAAGCTCTTTAATTTCGTCCATCATGTCTTCATCGACATGTAAACGACCTGCTGTATCGACAATTAAAACATCAGCAAATTGGATTTTTGCTTGCTCAATTGCACGAGTTGCAATAGTAATTGGTTTTTCATCTGCACTAGATTCAAAGAAAATTGCGCCTACTTCGCCAGCAACAGTTTGTAACTGTTTAATTGCCGCCGGACGGTAAACATCGGCAGAAACCATTGCCACTTTTTTCTTTTGACGTTCTTGTAAGAAACGTGCAAGTTTTGCAGCGGTTGTGGTTTTACCCGCACCTTGCAAACCTGCCAATAAAATAACAACTGGTGGTTTTGCTGCTAGGTCTAGGCTTTCATTCGCCTCACCCATCATTTTGGTCAATTCGTTATGTACAATTTTAACGAAGGCTTGACCTGGTGATAACTGCGTCATCACCTCTTGACCCAATGCTTCTTCCTTAACTTTCGCGATGAATTCACGAGTTACAGGTAATGCAACATCGGCTTCCAGAAGTGCCATACGCACTTCACGTAACGTATCTTTAATATTGTCTTCGGTTAGCTGCCCGGAGCCAGTAACATTTCTTAAACTCTGCGTGAGTCGTTCTGTTAAGGTATCAAACATTGCAAAATCCGCTTAAAATAACTAGTAGCAAAAAAATGTTTCTTAAAATAGAAAATTTATGCATAGAATGCTATAGGATACTTTAGTTCGAGTAGAATTTATATAAATGAATATTCATCATCCTGAAAAAGGTTTGTCATGATTAGCCTGCCTCTGGTTTATACAGTCTTAGCTTTGGTCGCATACGTAACTGCTTTTTGGTATTTATTAAGTCATTTAATATCAAAAAATAATACAAACCAATGGTTTTTTGGTGTTGTACTAGGTTTAGGCTTAGTTCTGCATGGCGCTGTTTTATATAACGATATGTTAACGCCAGCAGGAATTAATTATGATGTTTTCAATCTTGTATCTTTTACCTCAGGCTTGATGCTATTGCTCAGTGCGCTTTTTAGTACTTATCGCCCTGTTGCTGCTATGAATTTGCTGGGCATTCCTGTTGCTGCAACGGGTTTAATTTTAGGTTTTGCATTTAGCAAAGATAAACAGCTCATTGAATATTCTTCTATTTATTTAGATATTCATATTATTCTTTCTTTATCTGCTTATGCCGTTCTATTAATGGCGACTATTCAAGCCGTTATTTTGTGGTTCCAAAATCGAGAATTAAAAAACAAACAAAAACGTCGCATTTGGGTAAGTTTATTGCCATCTTTCCAAGCAATGGAAACCTTATTATTCGATATGCTGATTGCAGGGTTTGCTTTATTAACTGTTGCTTTAGGCTTTGGCTTCTTCACTATTGAAAACTTCTTTGGTCAACATTTAGCGCACAAAACCGCATTTAGTATTGTGTCTTGGTTCATTTATGGCTCGCTACTTATTGGACATTACAAATTTGGATGGCGTGGTCAAAAAGCCATTCGCTTTACCATTATGGGATTCTTCTTATTAGCCCTTGGTTTTATTGGTTCTAAATTTGTATTGGAAATGATTTTAGGTAGATAACTCTCCCCTATTTCAAGTATTAATAACTTTCAAACGATTAAAAACAAAAAAAGCCCAATTAAAAAATTGGGCTTTTTATTTATCGTCATTTATATATTTAAATCACTTTAAAAATTCTACCACTCGAAACACTTTGAAAAAACATTTCAAAGCTTGGTCTAATATCTTCACCATCGACTGTAATATGTTTGATATTTGAGTGCGATTGCGTATTAACAAACTCAGAATCGACTGTCGCTTGAATTGCATGTTTAACACCAAACTGATCTTTAACGTAAATACTTTGCTTTAACATATATTCCCTTAATAATAATGTAATGTTCAAAAATGAATTAAATTTAATATTTCTTAATTTTATTTCTAATTAAATTTCTGATTTAATTTAAATAATTGGTGTAAAGATGTATAAAAGCTACAGCCATCTAAATTCAAATCAACCTCTATACCAGAAGATAAAAGAACTCGTTTACCCACTTCAACTGACTTTAAACCTTGACGCGTATTTTGTAATCTATTCAGTGGAATTAATGAAACAATAATTTCAGTACCATTTTTTGATTTTGCTATTAAATCATTTATTTTTAGCAACTTATTTCCTATATTTGAATTTTATAAATTAAAAAAACAACTAAAAAATTAAATTTTAAAGTCTAAAAAAGCACTCGAAAGTGCTTTTTATTACTGCTTATTGTTACTTAGATAGCAACAATATTTACAGCATTCGGTCCTTTCTGACCTTGAGCAATACTGAATTCAACAAGTTGACCTTCAATAAGTGTTTTAAAACCTGAACTTGAAATTTCGCTGAAATGAGCAAAAACGTCTGGACCTGATTCTTGTTGAATGAAACCAAAACCTTTAGTTTCGTTGAACCACTTTACAGTACCTTTAACAACATTTGAGTTTGACATAATATATCCTACTAATTTTTAATAATTTTAAGCCAATGTTTTTTGACTAGCTTTAACTTTGAAATAATAAAGAATGAGACTTAAAATCTGAAAAAACGAAGGATTATGACTAAAACTGCGATACTTAAAGAAGATTTACCGAAACGAGACTTTTTTCTAGTTAAGTTAACTATACACTAAAAAACCATTTAATCAAGTTTTCTTATATATATATTTAATTATTTTGTAAAAAGTTTAAAAACCTTCATCTACATTAACTTAAGACAAGTTTCATTCAACACAACATTCACTCATCTTAGATAAAGGCTATAAATAAACCATCATCAAATGGATTTTTCCTCTTAAATATTGTCAAATTACGTTAAGAAATTTCACACAATAATCCTATCCATACCTTTCCCTAGACATCTACTCTAAAAAAACGTATAACACCCTTTTTTTCATCATCAGGTAAAACACTTTGAAACTTGTGCTTGCACCCATGGAAGGCTTAACTGACCCAATTATGCGAGATGTACTTACATCCGTAGGCAGTTTCGACTGGTGTGTAACCGAATTCATTCGTGTCACCAACTCTGTTTTACCCGACCATATCTTTTATCAATATTGCCCAGAATTACTCAACGATGGCAAAACGGCAGCAGGAACACCTGTGCATGTTCAATTTTTAGGAAATGATCCTGAAATGCTCGCAGCCAATGCAGCACGTGTAGCAGAACTTGGCGCACCTGCCATTGATATGAACTTTGGTTGCCCTGCAAAAACAGTCAATAAACACCGTGGCGGTTCTGTTTTACTCGATGAACCTGAAGTTGTACACGAACTAGTAAAAGCTGTGCGAGATGCTGTACCAAGTCATATTCCTGTATCTGCAAAAATGCGTTTAGGCTATATGGACAGAAACTTCATGCTTGAAAATGCACATGCAATTGAAGATGCAGGCGCAGCATGGGTAACAGTTCACGCACGTACCAAAGCAGATGGTTATACACCACCAGCTTTTTGGGATCAGTTAAATCCTATTCGTGAAGCACTTAAAATTAATGTGATTGCCAACGGTGAAATTTGGACAAATGCAGATGCAAAACAATGCCAACTAGAATCGGGTTGTGAAGACTTAATGATTGGTCGTGGTGCTGTAACAACACCAGATTTAACACAATGTATTCGCCAAAATACAGATGAACCACTTATTACATGGAATGAATTATTGGAACTTCAAATTCGTTTCTTGAATGGTTCATATAAAAAAGAAATGAATATGGTTGGTCGTTATAAACAATGGTTAGGCATGATGTCTAAGCATTATCCTGAAGCAAAAACCTTATGGGATGATGTAAAACGCGTAAGACCATTAGATGAAATTATTGAAAAACTGAAGTCGTATTAAAACAAAAGCCGAATTCAATATTCGGCTTTTTTCTTTTTATAGTATTTTTAAATTTCTTACAGAAGATAATCGATAAACAAAAAGCCTACTGCTGTTCCTATACAGGAATAGAGCACCAGAATGAAAAATACAAAGCTTGCTTTATTTTTCTTCTTTAGAAAATTCATTCTACTGCCCCATATAAAAAATAAAAGTGCTTCATCATAGCGCATTTTTTAGTTAAGTACTTAATTCAAAAGTATTAATAGCTATATGATATTTCTTTATAATTAGATTTTACTATCAAAAAAGATACTCCATTATTGAACATATCCAAACTAACACACTGTTTCTGACATTAAAGTTACCCACTGTGAGTTTATTTAGAACATTTTTAAATGCTACAAAACACCTTTTTCTAATAACATTTCCAACCCACTCTCTTTCCCCATAAAACTAAGCCTTTGCTTCTCAGCTTTAAATTGCTGTTTCACTGCTGACACATCCACATCGATCTGCTTATACAAATCCATAATGTTCAGTTGCCCTTTAGATTTTTTCACCAAAATTTTGGCTTTATTTGACCACACTAACGAATCGATTAATTCCTGAATCTGCATTTTCAACGCTTGGCTTTGTGCTTCTAAAGATTGCTGATAAAACTTCACTTGTTCTGCGCTTAAACCCTTATTTGAACCATTTTTATTTTGCTCTACTTCTAGTTGAAACTTTAGTAAAAAGAATAAATCTTCTTGCTCATATGCTTCATTAGCACGTTGTAAAAGCTCGGTCTTTTCAACTTTTTTACTTTCATCAAGTTCACGGTCAGGGTGAATAATAGCGGCAATTTTTAAATATACAGTTTTAAGCGATTGATTCACTAGCCTTGAAGCCTTGGCTTGTTTTTCTTGCTGACGTTTTAATTTAGCTTGCTCACGTGCTTGAACATATTCATCGGTATTCCATTTTTCAACATCATCATGAGGATTCAAACTTTGCGTTAAATCACCATCCAACTCCTGAATTTTCTTTTTGCTTTTCTTATTCTTTGCATATTCTTCAGCTTGTTCATAATAAGTAAATAGCGAATCAACTTCTTTAGACTGAGTTTGATCTAAAAATTTTGAATTTTTTAAGAGCTTTACCAAAGTCTGAATTTTAGTTTCAACTTGAGCTTTATCTAACTTACTTAAACCATAAACGCTTAAGCTATTCCAAAGCACCTGCATTTGCTGAAATAACGTTACATATAAACTACGATAAGCAGGCATCAACGCTTTTTGACTATAACTATGAATATCAGCTTGCGCCTGTTTCCATTCTTCAAGTAATAATTTTTGCTGCTCAATTTCATCAATCAAACGCTTCAGCTTTTGATGCTGCGGTGAAACTTCAAGAACAGTTTGAAACGTGGTTTTAAGTTCAGAAGACATACATTTTGAGCAAGATGAAAACCTAATTATAGCGCATGATCAAAAATAATAAGATGAATAACACAATCAATAAAAATAGATTTTTTTATAAACAAATTCTAAAAATTAGAAAATTATTTCAAATACTTTCAATGTGTTATTAATACATAAAAACGATAACTAAAATATTAGATTTATAATTATCTCTTTCATTTAAGAGAGAATTATTCATTTTTTCTACATTTAAATAGTTTTGTAGCCAAAACATATTAGTTACAAAATGTAACTAGCTTCTCATAATGGTGTATTTATACACGAATTTATGTATATTTTAACAACAATCTTTGAAAATTAATTGTCACGGAAGGCATATAAATTAAGGGTTATTACAAAACAAAATGACAACTTGATCACTATTTAGCCTCAAATAAACTGTGAAATTATTTTCCTTGAGCAAAGAGTAATAACTCGCATAAGATAAATACGGGTTACTTATTTGCAATATTAAATACATCTTTTATACAAAAAGCGTATTTAATACATCAAAACCAAAACAGAAATAATTATAGAAACGGAGTTTATACATGAAGTTCAAACACACCACTCTATCTGTTCTTTGTACAGGTGCTCTTATGCTTGGTCTAAGCGCATGTAGCAATGACAAAGCTCCTGCTGCTACAGACTCAGCATCATCTGATACTGCAGCTACTTCGGGGACATTAGACAAAATCAAAAAATCTGGAACTATTGTTCTTGGCTACCGAGACTCATCTATTCCATTTTCTTATATTGCAGATAATCCAACACAACCTGTTGGTTATGCACACGACCTACAATTGAAAGTAGTTGAAGCAGTTAAAAAAGAACTTAACCTTCCAGACCTAAAAGTACGCTACAACCTTGTAACAAGCCAAAATCGTATTCCTTTAGTTTCTAACGGTACTGTTGACTTAGAATGTGGTTCTACAACAAATAATAAAGAACGCCAACAGCAAGTTGACTTCTCAGTAGGTTTCTTCCAAGTAGGTTCTCGCTTACTTACAGCTACAGATTCTGGTGTTAAAGATTTTGCTGATCTTAAAGGTAAAAAACTTGTAACAACTGCGGGTACAACTTCTGAACGTTATATCCGTCAGCA
The DNA here is from genome assembly GCF_023158935.1 of Acinetobacter portensis. Classification (GTDB taxonomy): domain Bacteria; phylum Pseudomonadota; class Gammaproteobacteria; order Pseudomonadales; family Moraxellaceae; genus Acinetobacter; species Acinetobacter faecalis. The sequence continues at coordinate 611,851 of NZ_CP096120.1, read as the reverse complement.
TGAAAAAGAGTTAGGCATTGGCGAAATTATTTCTGCTAAAGACCATGCTGAATCTTTCTTAATGCTTCAAAGTGGCCGTGCTGCTGCATTTATGATGGATGACATTTTACTTGCTGGTGAAAAATCTAAAGCAATTAATCCTGAAAAATGGGTAATTGTTGGTACTGCACCAATTCAAGAGATTTACGGTTGTATGCTTCGTAAAGGTGATACTGGCTTTAAGCAAGTTGTTGACGGTGCAATTACTGAAACGTACAAATCAGGTCAAATCAACGAAATGTACAAAAAATGGTTCCAATCTGCAGTTCCACCAAAAAATATCAACTTAAATTTCGAAATGTCTGATCAATTAAAAGCATTAATTTCCAATCCGCATGACCGAGATAAATAAGCTTTAAAATAATAAATAAATACGTCAGGCAAAATTCTATTTTGCCTGACTATTTTCGGAGTCACTATGAATTATAGTTGGAACTGGGGAGTTTTATTTCAGTCCACTGGCATTGGTAGCACAACCTACCTAGATTGGGTTCTTACAGGACTTGGCTGGTTGTTTGTGATTGCTATTGTTGCATGGTCTATTGCTATGGTGCTTGGAAGCATCTTAGGGATTATGCGTACTTTACCCAATAAAACTGCACGAAATATCGGTTCAGCTTATGTTACGATTTTCCGTAACGTACCCTTGCTAATACAATTATTTATTTGGTTCTATGTCGTACCAAATTTCTTACCAGGCCCAATTCACTCATGGTGGATTACAGATTTAGGTGCAAATACAACTGCCCTTATTTCTGCAAGTATTGGTCTTGGTTTATTTACTGCTGCTCGTGTTTGCGAACAAGTGCGTACAGGTATTGAAGCTCTACCGCAAGGTCAAATCAATGCTGGTTATGCAATGGGCTTTAGCACATTCCAGTTGTATCGCTACGTTATTCTCCCTCAATCGTTTCGTACTATTTTACCGCCGCTAAGTTCTGAACTTACAAACTGTGTAAAAAATACATCGGTTGCGTCTTTGGTTGGTGTATCTGAAATTATTTCACAAATGAAAACTATCAGTGAATACACTCAAAATACCATCGAAATTTATACCTTTATCACCATCATTTTCATTGTGATTAACGTTTGCCTACTTAAGGGAATGTTGATGCTTGAAAAGCGTTTGCGTGTTCCTGGTCTAATTGCAGGAGATAAATAATGGAATGGCTCACTGCATTTTTCACTGACCTTCAATTATCAGCACCAGCTTTGTGGCATGGTTTTTCAATCACACTAAAAGTTGTTGTAATTGCAACAATTGGTGGTATCGCGATTGGTACAATCCTTGCGTTAATGCGTTTATCATCTAATAAGATTTTGAATGTTATTGCACAAAGTTATGTCAATTTATTCCGCTCGATTCCATTACTTTTAGTATTGATGTGGTTCTATTTTGCGGTTCCATTTTTATATACCGCAATCACTGGAAATTACTTAACCATCGATACTGCTTTGGTTTCAAGTATTGTTGCATTCATGCTCTTTGAAGCTGCTTATTTCTCTGAAATTGTCCGTGCAGGTATTCAATCTATCCCACGTGGGCAAACAGCAGCAGCTCAAGCATTAGGTATGACTTACGGTCAATCTATGCGACTCATTATTCTCCCTCAAGCATTCCGTAAAATGACGCCTTTGCTTTTACAGCAAACCATTATTTTATTCCAAGATTCGACCATGGTTTATGCCATCGGCTTGCTTGATTTCTTCCGCACAAACTATGTCCGTGGTGACCTTATGGCACTACTTACGCAATATATTCTATTCGCGGGCTTGGTATATTTCACTGTAAGTATGATCGCAACTTATGCCGTTAAAAAATTACAAAGGAGGTTAAGTGTATGACAGATAGTAAAGTAATGATTGACCTCCAAAATGTGAGCAAGTGGTACAACAAAGACTTTCAGGTACTTACTGATTGCACAACACAAATTCGTCAAGGTGAAGTGGTTGTTGTTTGTGGTCCATCTGGCTCAGGTAAATCGACACTTATTAAAACAGTAAATGGCTTAGAACCATTTCAACAAGGTCAAATTACGGTAGATGGTATTTCCATTAATGACCCTAAAACTGACTTAACAAAATTACGTAGTCGCGTAGGTATGGTGTTCCAACACTTCGAGTTGTTCCCTCACCTAAGCATTACGGAAAACTTAACGATTGCTCAAGTTAAAGTTCTTGGTCGATCTGAAGAAGAAGCGAAGAAAAAAGGCTTAGCTTACTTAGACCGCGTTGGTTTAAGCGCGCATGCAAATAAATTCCCTTCTCAACTTTCTGGCGGTCAACAGCAACGTGTTGCTATTGCACGTGCATTAAGTATGGACCCTATTGCAATGTTGTTCGATGAACCAACATCTGCTCTAGATCCTGAAATGATTAATGAAGTACTTGATGTAATGGTTGAGCTTGCAAAAGAAGGTATGACCATGATGTGTGTAACACACGAAATGGGCTTTGCTCGTCAGGTTGCAAACCGTGTGATCTTCATGGATCAAGGTAAAATTGTAGAAGACTGTACAAAAGACGAATTCTTTACAACAAAACGTAGTGATCGTGCTCAACAGTTCTTAGATAAGATTCTTCACTAATTGAATCTTAACAATAAAAAAGCAGATCAAATGATCTGCTTTTTTTATACCTTTTATGATATTTGATGAGTTTTTAAGCTTTTTTTAAGGCGTGTTTTGTTTAATTCATCTTATTTATTTTCATTTATATTATGAAAGAACTAAGCCAATTTTTTTTAATACAAAGTGCAATCTTAATTATAAGTTTTTCCATTTTGTGGTTTTACATCCCTGTAGGCGGTAGTTTAGATTTATATCTCATTTCCCCTTGGGTAGATGTGCTTGGAAAATTCCCTCTAAGAGATAATTGGTATTTAGCAACCTTAAATCATCGGTATGTTAAAAATATTATTATCTTAATTTACAGTTATTATTTTTTTGCATGGGTGACATCTTTTAAGTTTCCAAAATTTAAACCACTACGTCACGATTATGCATATTTCTTTTTTATCTCAATGCTATGTACTATTTTAATAGGCATTATAAAAGCGCATTCAGCACATGCTTGCCCTTGGGATATGACGATACCCACAGCTACAGGTTCTACATGGAATTTTAACGCAATCGATGGCCATTGCTTTCCTGGTGGTCATGCATCCACAGGTTTTGCATTAATGACAGGTTATTTTTTGTATTTTAAAACAGACTCAAAACGAGCATACTTCTTCTTAATTTCAGGGCTTATTTTAGGCTTTGCAATGGGATGGGCTCAAATGATGCGTGGCGCACATTTTTTAAGCCATAACTTATGGACAGCTTGGTTTATATGGCTTATCAATTTCATTAGCTATATTTCAATCCATTTATTCAAATTACTAAAAACTTAAATGATGATATTTGTAGCTTTCCATGACCCATTAATTGAATTTAGTTAAAATATAGTTCAATTTAATTTACATTGGTAAAATAGTGCTTAGAATTTATGCTAATTTTTTAAAAGAACATGCTTCAGAACAAGAAAATTCTGTTCAATCTTATATAATTAATCATCAAAAAATTTGGCTTAAAAAAGCATCTCAACGCCACTCAACGTGGATATACCTTCCCTTACAATGGTTTTCAAAATTGCTTGGCTTAAGCATGCTTGCACCTGTACCGAATCATGGTGGTGAAGAAGCAATTGCTTGTGAAATTAGCCGCATTAAAACATTAAAAAAATTAGATATTCATGTTCCAGACATTCTTGCACATCAAAATAATGCTTTTATATTAAAAGATGCATCTCCAAATGGAGAGCCTGTAACTCAACTTGAACATGCGCTTTCAATCCAAGAAACATCAGAACAACGCTTAACATTATTTAGCAAGGCTATTAAAGCTCTTGAAAACATCCATCAGAAAAATAGTTATTTAAGTGAAGCCTTTGCTCGAAATATTTTAGTGGGCACAGATCAAGAATTTTCATTCATTGATTTTGAAACTGATCCTGGTCAATATTTAAGTTTAAAAGATTGTCATACTCGTGATTGGCTATGTTTTATTTTTTCTACCACTCACCGCTTTGAAGAGCATGAACTTAATCAAGCCTCTAAACTACTTGTTAATACACTTAAATCCAATCCAGATGTATTTAATGATATTTGTCGTGTTGGGCGCAAAATCACATGGTTACTTAAACTAAAACCGGAAAAATTAGGAAACGATGGAAAACGGCTTACAAAGTGTATTTCCATACTTAAAATGCTTAATAATCAGCGTGAATTAAATTATGTTTCATAATTGGTAGTTTTACAGTTACTTTTAGACCACCCAAATTTTCGCTCTTTGAAAATTCTAAACTTCCCCGCAAGTGTTGAATGGCTTTGTCTACAATAGATAAGCCTAAACCACTGCCAATTTCATTATGATTATGTATGCGATAAAAACGCTTTTTAATATTATCAAATTGCGAAACATCAATTCCTGAACCACTATCCTCTACTATAATAACGGCTCGGCTATTCTCTCGTGAAATAGAAACATTAATAATGCCCTTTTCAGGTGTATATTTAATCGCATTATCAATTAAATTATAAATGATAGAATGCACAGCGTATTCTTGTGTAAACAGCTCAATTTTTTGCTGTTCATCCATTCCTAAGTCTATTTCTTTTTGTAATGCAAACTGAATTAACTGTTCCACACAACCGACTGTTAACTGATTTAAATCAAATAATTGTGCTTCTTCATTATAAACAGATGAATCCTGTTTTGCTAAACTCAATAACTGACTCACCAAATGCTGAACACGTACCAAACCTTTACTTAAATTTTTAATTGCAGGATCATTTGGAAACTGTTGCAATAAAATTTTAGTTTGTAAATTCAATGCTGTAATTGGTGTTCTAAGCTCGTGTGCAGCATCTGCTGTAAACTGTTTTTGTTCTTGTTGTGAAGATAAAATTCTTTCAAAAAGATGGTTCATTTCTTGAATGGTTGGGGTAATTTCTTCAGGATATTGATTCGCTTGAATAGGTTTTAATTCGTATGCACCTCGCTTTATTAATTCATCTTTAAAATCATCTAAAGGCTTTAAGTTCCTACGAATAACCCAAATTAAGCTCCATAATGCAAAAGGTAAAAATAGCACATATGGAATAAACATATTTAGCGCCAACTCAAAAGCTAAGCTCTTACGAACTGAGTTTTGTTGACTTACCTGAATTTGATATTTTTCAGATGGAAGCACATATGTGTGCCACTCATCATGTATTGTATTATGTGAATAGAAGCCCTTTTTCTTAACTGGTGCTACCAATAAATTTAATTCATCATTTAAGTGATCTTGTTGATCATAAGCCCAAACATCAACAAATAAATCTTCTTCGTGATAACGCTCATGTGCATCAAAATCACTTCGTGCTGGCTGAGGCTGATGGTCTGCTACACGTTCTGCCAAATTTTGCATCTGAGCATCTAAAATTTCATCAATTTCTTCAAGTGCAATTCGATACGCAGAAAAAATAAGTAAGCAGCCTAATACCACACTAAATATGGAAACATAAATTATCAGGCGTTTTTTTAAAGAGTAATGAGCCTTCATTTAAGTGTCCTAAAGTTGGCCAAGTCTGTAGCCTAAACCACGTATCGTACGAATAAAGTCTTTACCCAACTTATTACGTAAATGATGAATATAAACTTCTATCGTATTACTATTAATTTCTGTATCGAAATCATATAACTTATCTTCTAAATTACTTTTTGAAAAAATTTTATTTGGATGGCTAACTAAAGGTAAAAGAATTGCCCACTCTCTATTAGACAGGTCAATATATTCACCTTTAAATTTCACTATATGTTGTTCAATATCTAAAATTAAATCGCCATATTTTATAATATTAGTATTTTCAAACTTTGAGTTTTGTCCACCTGCACGGCGTAATAATGCATAAATTCTGGCTAGTAATTCATCAAATTCATAAGGTTTAATTAAGTAATCATCCGCGCCTTGATTTAAACCATCTACACGATTTTGCAACTGATCTCTTGCAGAGATTATAAGTACAGGCAAATGTGCATAATTTTGGCGTATCTGCTTCAAAACCTGCATACCATCCATCATAGGTAAGCCCAAATCAAGCAAAACTATATCAAATTGACTCTGTTGCAGACAGCGCAATCCTTCTAAACCATTATTCACCCACTCCACTTCATATCCATGATATTTCAATAAAGTTTGAGTGGATTCTGCAATCATAAAATCATCTTCAATAATGAGAACTTTACTCATAATTTATGCTCGTGTTTTGGCATTACATTGATTAAACATATTCAGCTTTGAATCTAACACTTTTGTGTTAATTCCAAGTAAAGATAACATTGATGGAAATAAATTATCTTGACTAAATTGTTGATTTTTTCGTTGATTCAAACAATCCAATTCATGCGAAATTGATTGTTTCCATTGAGGTGAAAACCACATTAACATTGGAACATGGGTTTGCTGACTTGGTGCAATTGCATAAGGAGCACCATGCAAATATAGCCCCTTTTCACCTGTAGATTCACCATGATCTGACAAATACCAGAAACCTGTTTGATATTTTGTATCCTGTTTTAAGGTATCAATTAATTCACTTAATACATGATCTGTATATAAAATTGTATTGTCATAAGAGTTAATTAAAGCTTCTTGACTACATCCTTGAATGGCATTTGTATCGCATGTTGGTTTGAAATTTTTAAACTCATCTGTTGAGCGCTTAAAGTATGCAGGACCATGACTACCCATTTGATGCAATACAATTAAACGTGGTGCTTTATCTTTATCAGGAATTTTTCCTAAGTACAGCTTTAAGCTATCAACCAAAATTCCATCTAAACATTCACCCGAGTTATCACACCACTTTTGCTTTAATTCTTTAGGTATTTCAAATTCTTCAACTCGATCACATGCGCCTTTACAACCAGAGTTATTATCTATCCAAGTCACCTTGTATCCTGCTCGTTGAGCAATATCTAATAATCCCTCACGGTGACTTGCAAGTTCTTCATCATAAGCATCTCTTGGCATACCAGAAAACATACAAGGTACTGAAACAGCTGTTGCTGTACCGCAAGAACTCACCTGACTAAAATTAATAATGTCTTGTTTAGATAGCTTTGGATTTGTATTTTTTGAATAACCATTTAATAAAAAGCTTTCTGCACGTGCTGTTTCACCAACCACTAACACCATCAGTTTAGGTGTATTTAAACTACCTATTTTTTCAACCAAATGTGCATCATCGCCATAAGTTAGTAATGGTAAGTTCTTTTTAGGTGCTTTTTTATGAAAATATGATGTTGTAGAGGCAATTGCATTCTGCGGTGAAATCATTCCTTTTAGGTCACGATGCTCGCGAAAGATTGCTGCAAAATCGACATAAAAACTAAATAATAATCCACCGATAATAGCTAAAGATGCAAAACTATAAACAGCTTTCTTTAATAGCATTTTAAGTGCAGCTTCATCTTTTAAGCGGACAAGTAAGATAGCAAAAACTGGCAAAACAATTGCACCAGACATCCAAGTTAAAAGCTGTGGTGAAAGTAAGTCATTTACTTCTTTTATGTCAGTTTGCATCATATTTTGAACTTGGTCTGAAGTTATTATTATTCCCAAGCTATTCACGAAATATGAACTAAATCCACCAATAACAATTAAAATTATTGCGAATACTTTTGCAGTCCACTTCCAAGCAAAAAGTTGCATGACAAGATTATAAAAAGCGATGACAATACAAATTGTTGCTGTAATAAAAAGACCAGCTTTAAAACCTTGATATGGCGTGAGTTCATTTACTTTTTCATAAAATCCAATATTTAGAATAATACCAAGCCATAAAGCGATCAATAAATTGAATTGACCTAAGCTAATAGGCTTAATTTTATTTCTTAGCTGGCTTAATTTTGCTTTTAAATTTTGCATAAAAATTTTATCAAAGGGAAAATCCAATGACTTAAGGTAAAATTTAAAACTTAAAAAATACTTAAATTAGAATTTTTTAGGACTTACGCACTATTATTTATAGATTCTCTGTGGTAGCAGATGATTTTTATCGAGAATAAAGTCATCAATGAAGTTTTTGATAACTGGTCTAAATAATTTCTTCTGCCAACGATATACATTTTCAAAGATCCGCTCAAACTGGTTCTTTTGTATCTCAACGTAGGCCATCAAGGCTGAAAAAATATGATTCAAAATCAGTTTAGATCGTCTTACTTGAAACTTTTCAATATGACAAACCTGTTTAATCACCCGGTGATATTGCTCTATTTTCCAATGACTTGAATGTAATTCATGAAAACCCTCAAAGGACAATAAATCATCTTCATCTTGATGCACAATATAAAACCTCTGCTGTTCTTTTAACTGAGTCTTAAATAATTGTACAAAGCCAAAATCTTTGAGCCAGATCACTTGACCCTGATGGAAATCTGGCAATAAACGCAGTTGAAACCATTGTCCTTTTTCTGGGGAAACCTTACGGTTACAGTCGATACCAAACATAAATCGAATACCATATTTTCTTATGGTTTTTAGATTTCCAGTCGATGAATACCAACTATCACCTGTAATAAATTGAATCTTTGCACCCCAACTGAGTACTTCACTTAACATATCCATAAAGTAATCATTCTTGGTTTTACTTTCAGATTTGTCATAAATTCGGAAATTAATTGGAATATTTTGACCATTTTGATCTGTCGCATACAAGGTAATGAGATTAATACCCTTGACGGATCGGTGGTGTTTGCCTGACCAAAAATAGCTAACCAAGTCCATATGTTGACTATATGGTTTATCTAAAACAGTATCATCAATACTGACTATAAGTTTATTATTATCAATATGTTGAATTGATTCTTGATATAGGTCGTGAGGTGTGTAGTCTTCACGCTCTAGAAAGCGATTTACACTATCATGCGAGATATTATAAGTCTCGGCAAGTTGTGTGCAGCTAATAGAGTTCGGTTCTGTCATGAGAAAGCCCATATAAATGGGTAATGTACAAGTTGCTGTAGAAGCATGTTTAATTCGTCTGATCACAGATACTTTATAAAGTATTTTAATACTTTTTTGAATCCGTCAATGCGTAAGTCCTATTTTTAATTTATATGGAAATAATAAAAATATTTAGAAGCTTAATTTATGGATAAGTTTCTTATTTTTTTATAGAATTCATTAAGTGATAAACTTAATTATTAAGAGGGTGATTTATTTAGTTTTGACCATTTGATAATGGGCATAATTGTAATTAACGCAATCAAACATATTATACATAAATAGATTTTATAGCCAAAAATATCACCCAAAATCCCACTCAGACTATATAAAGCACCACTTACAGTTGCCATAATTGCGACTTGAAAAGTGAAATCTGTCCCTGCGAAATCTTTACGGCTATATTGCATTACCAAAGTCAGCATTACGACTAACAACATAGAAGACACCATATCCTCTAATGCATTCACGCTATAAATTAACCACCGTGAAATTTGTATTTTTGCTTCAAATAAATATGCCAAATATGCATATGCGGACAAACTAAAAACTTTTAAAATTGAAAAACTCAGCAATGCATTTGTTCTAGAAATAAATTTCAAACTTAGTCCTGCTATTCCTGCACCGACAAGCGCAGCGAAAGCACCGAGCATCGTCACATAAATACCAATTTGCGAAAAACTTAACCCCATATCAACCATTAATGGCTTCAATAATGGTCCAGATAAACCATCTGCAACTTTAAAAGTTACAAGAACAATCAACCATGACATCAACAAAGGCGTTTGAGTAAAATAAGATAAATATGCTTTTACATTTGCCCACTCAAATTGAATCTTATTATTTTGTTGTAGCTTACTTTTATGCTGTGGTTCTTTCGTCAATAAAATAGGAAGTGTGTTTAAAGCAACTAAGCCTGCCAATACTAAAAACGTCATTTGCCAATTGAGCCAATCTAAAGCCCATAAAATTGCACCGCCACCCACAATAAAGCCTAATCTTGAACCGATAACCTGAAAGGTATTCCCCCATTGTTGTTGTTCATTTTTTAAAATATTTACAGCCAAGCCATCTGTTGCAATATCTTGCGTAGCTCCAATTAAATTCATACTGAGCAAAACAACAAAAAATGCCAATAAATACACTGGCTGATTTAAAGATTCGATTGGAATAAATGAAAGTGCAATAAGCACAAAAATAGTTAATAACTGTGTTGGAATAATCCAAGATCTATAATGACCTAATTTTTGATGTCCAAATTTATCGACCAATGGCGCCCAAAGTATTTTGATTGACCAAGGCAACATGAGTAAACCAAAGCCACCAATATGTGCAAGTGAGACACCCTGAGCCCTTAAAATGACAGGTAAAGCATGTGTCATAAAACCTACAGGTAAACCTTGCGCCCAATATAATGAAAACAAAATAAGATAAACATTACGTAAATTAGACATGAATTTCCCAAGCAGATAATATTTTTGTACTTATACACATAAGGCATATCGTATTCTGCCAATGATCATATCCATATTAAAGCTTAAAATTTATATATAATCTTACTTTTCAATTAAGATAAAAATAATATGAAAAAATTTCCTACATTACCGCCTTTAGTTCCACATCGAAACTCGAGTGTTTATACACAAATGATGTTTAAACGTATTTTTCTAGCTCAAGGTTGGGAAATGCATGGTGAGTTTCCAAACTTACCAAAAGCCGTCGCTATTATTTCTCCGCATACATCTAATATAGACGCTTGGTACGGTTTTCTAGCTTTACTCGGTTTAAATATAAAAATTACTATATTTGGTAAACACTCACTGTTTAAAACACCGTTAAAACCAATTTTAGAATGGATTGGCGTGATTCCTGTGGTACGAAATTCGCCACAAGGACATACACAACAAATTGCAGATATTATTGCATCTAAAGAGCAAATTTGGGTAGGAATGGCACCCGAAGGTACACGTAAAGAAGCAGAAAAATTTCGTAGCGGTTTTTATCATATTGCCGATACAGCTCAAATTCCAATTGTTATGTTTGCATTTGACTATCAACATAAAATTATTCGAATTTTAGGAACATTTGAAACAACAGGCAATTATGAGCAAGACTTAGAAAGCATATTAAAGATTTATGAAGGTAAATTTTCACCTAAACATGAAAAGTGGTTAGCAAAGCCGTTACAAAAGCATTGGAAAAAAGACTAGCAAAATACTCTACTTTTTGGTGATATGTGCTCATTATTTGTTTAATTCATTTTGTTTAATTTATGAAATTATTGCATCTCCCCCTTCTTGCCATTCTTGGTTTAAGCTTATTTGGTTGCGACAAAGCAACGAAAACAACACCGCAAACTACAGCAATTAAAGCACGTGAACCCGTTATTGCTATTGCTCTTGGTGGTGGTGGTGCAAAAGGTTTTGCTCATATTGGCGTCATTAAAGTTCTTGAATCTCATGGCATTAAAGCCAAAATTGTGACAGGAACAAGTGCAGGTAGTTTTGTTGGTAGTTTATATGCAAGCGGAAAATCACCTTATCAACTACAGCAAATTGCGTTGAATTTTAAAGAATCAGATATTCGAGATTTAACATTAAATAGACAAGGCATTTTGCTTGGTCAAAAGCTACAAGACTATGTCAATAAAAATGTCGCAAATAAACCTATGGAAAAATTTCCAATTCGCTTTGCTGCCGTTGCTACACGTTTAGACAATGGTAGAAAAGTTGAGTTTATTAAAGGCAATGCAGGACAAGCTGTTCGTGCATCTTGCAGCATTCCTAACGTATTTGTACCTGCCACCATTGCAGGTGTTAAGTATGTAGATGGTGGTTTAGTGAGCCCAATTCCTGTAAAAACTGCAAAAGATATGGGTGCAGACCTTGTAATTGCAGTCGATATTTCTGCTCGCCCTGAAGGTGGAAAAGCCACAAGTATGTTTGGTTTACTCGACCAAACCATTAATATTATGGGACAACAAAGTATTAATGAAGAGCTCAAACAAGCCAATATCGTGATTCAACCTAAAGTTGGTCATATTGGAACGCTCGATTTAAAAGCAAGCCATGAAACCATTTTAGCGGGTGAGAAAGCGACTCAGCTCAAAATTCATGCCATTAATAAAGCTATTGCAGATTTCAAAAAATCACCTGTTGCATTGAAACCCGCGCCTAGAGCTAAATTTTAAAATCAAGAAATTTGCTATATGCACATAGGTTTGCATCTGTTAAATTGATATAGATGACTCGTCATCTATATCAAACATTTCCTTATTCATTACTAATACAAAGAGAAAATGTATGGAATTAATTTTGGAACCGTGGCATTGGTTTGTATTGGGTATTGCTTTAATTTTATCTGAATTAATGCTTCCAGCTTTTGCTGCACTTTGGTTTGGCATAGGCGCTATTTTAGTCGGAGTTTTACTTTGGCTATTTCCATCTATGGGGCAAACAGCTCAAATTATTACTTGGATTATCCTTTCCGTTCTAGCAACTGTCTTTTGGTTTAAATACATAAAACCGCTTTCCATAGATAAAACCAAAGCAGGTTTATCTCGTGAAGCAACAATTGGACAAGTTGGAATGGTCATTCAAAATAACTTAGAGCATGACCAAATTAAAGTTCGATTCCCAATGCCTGTATTAGGTTCTGATGAATGGAATTGCCGTACACAATCGTATGTACAAGTTGGCGATCGCGTTCGTGTAATCGATATTTTAGGCAACGATTTAGTTGTACAAGCACACACCACCAATTATGAAAATGAAAAAGTGAGTAAATAAAATGTCAGCTGGTTCTATTATTGTATTGGCGTTTTTAGCCTTTGTTGCAATAACAATTTTTAAAGGCGTACGTATTGTTCCGCAAGGTTATAAATGGATTGTACAGCGCTTAGGTAAATACCATACAACACTTGGTCCTGGTCTAAACTTTGTTATTCCTTATATTGACGAAGTTGCATATAAAGTTACAACGAAAGACATCGTACTTGATATTCCATCACAAGAAGTAATTTCACGTGATAACGCGGTTCTTTTAATGAATGCTGTTGCGTACATTAACTTAACAACGCCTGAAAAAGCCGTTTATGGTATTGAAAACTACACCTGGGCAATTCAAAACATGGTTCAAACATCACTACGTTCAATTGTAGGTGAAATGGACTTAGATGATGCTTTATCTTCACGTGACCATATTAAAGCAAAGCTTAAAGCTGCTATTTCAGATGATATTGCAGATTGGGGTATTACGCTTAAAACTGTAGAAATTCAAGATATTAAGCCATCTCACACCATGCAAACTGCGATGGAAGAACAAGCTGCCGCAGAACGTCAACGTCGTGCAACAGTAACGAAAGCTGATGGTGAAAAACAAGCTGCTATTCTTGAAGCAGATGGTCGTTTAGAAGCATCTCGTCGTGATGCAGAAGCACAAATTGTTTTAGCGGAATCTTCACAACGTGCAATTGAATTAGTAACTTCAGCGGTTGGCGATAAAGAGATTCCTGTTGCTTACTTATTAGGTGAACAATATGTAAAAGCTATGCAAGATATGTCTAAATCGAATAATGCAAAAACTGTTGTGCTTCCTGCCGATATTTTAAGTACTATTCGCGGCATTATGGGGCGTGGCAACTAAAAAACTAAAGCTATTAACTTCACACAATATGGGTAGCAAATTTGCTGCCCATATTTTTTTTGCTTACGATAACACGGCAATTATTAATAAATTTTGTATAAAATTACTATTTATTTTTAAACTTATATATGATTAGCAAACAAGTTTTAAGTGAAGCTAATTAAAAGCCTTAAAAAATTCACTTTAAAACACAGTTTCTATATATCCTGACATGGACATAGTTATGAATTTAAATCCTACATTAATAACCTTTTTATTCTATATCGTCGCCATGGTTTTCATTGGCCTAATGGCTTACCGCGCAACCACTAACTTCTCAGATTATATTCTTGGCGGAAGACGCTTAGGTAGTTTCGTTACTGCACTTTCAGCAGGTGCATCTGACATGAGTGGTTGGTTACTCATGGGCTTGCCTGGTGCGATTTATCTTGCAGGTCTTTCTGAAGCGTGGATTGCAATTGGTCTTATTATTGGTGCATGGATCAACTGGTATTTAGTTGCTGGTCGTTTACGTGTACATACTGAAGTTCAAAATAACGCTCTTACCCTGCCAGACTATTTTGCCAACCGCTTTAACGACAATAAGAAAATTTTACGTATTGCGTCTGCATTTATTATTTTAATTTTCTTCGCAATTTACTGTGCTTCAGGCATGGTTGCTGGTGCGCGTTTATTCGAAAGTATGTTTGAAATGTCTTATAGCACAGCATTATGGGTAAGTGCTTTAGCAACCATTAGCTATGTATTTATTGGTGGTTTCTTGGCTGTAAGTTGGACAGATACCATTCAAGCTGGCTTAATGATTTTTGCGCTTTTACTAACACCAATTGTTGCTATTTTAACGTTCTCTGACCTATCTCAAGTAACAATGGCACTTGAAGCAGCTCGTCCACAAGCCATGAATATCATGGGTGATTTAAGCTTTATTGCCATTATTTCATTACTTGCTTGGGGCTTAGGCTACTTTGGTCAACCGCACATTCTTGTACGCTTTATGGCTGCGGACTCTGTAAAATCTATTCCAAATGCGCGTCGTATTGGCATGACATGGATGATTTTATGTTTAGGTGGTGCAGTTGCTGCAGGTTTTATTGGTATTGCTTATTTCCAACAACATCCTGAATTGGCTGCGGTTGTAAATGCAAACCCTGAAACCGTATTCATGGAATTAACTAAAATTTTATTTAACCCATGGATTGCAGGTATTGTTTTAGCGGCAATTTTAGCAGCAGTAATGAGTACATTAAGCTGCCAATTACTTGTATGTTCAAGCACTTTAACTGAAGATTTCTATAAAACATTTATCCGTAAAGCAGCATCTCAAAATGAGTTGGTTTGGGTAGGTCGTTTAATGGTTCTTCTTATTGCTGTTCTTGCAATTTGGTTAGCTGCAAATCCTGAATCTAAAGTACTTGGTTTAGTGGCTTATGCTTGGGCTGGTTTTGGTGCTGCATTCGGTCCACTTATTATTTTATCGTTATTCTGGAAACGTATGACTTTAAATGGTGCTTTAGTGGGTATGGTACTTGGTGCTGCTATTGTAATTATTTGGAAAAACTTCTTTGGCGAAACAGGTCTTTATGAAATTGTACCTGGCTTTATTTGTTCATTCATTGCCATTATTGTGGTGAGTTTATTAGATAAAGAACCAAGCCAAGATATTACAGATCGTTTCAATGAAGCGGATCAGTTATATATAGATTCAACTAAATAATTTAAAGCTTTCTTTTAAATGAAACAAAAAAAGCCAGTTTTCTAACTGGCTTTTTTACATTTTCAACTATTTAAAACACATCTAAATACTCAGAGTTTTAAAACTTAATTATTCAGATTTACCGTCTATCATACCTTTTAAATAGTTCTTTTTTTCTGATTTAAAGCGCTTTGCAGGCCATGTCATAATAAATCTTGCACCACCTAAAGTCGGGCTTTCATCTACTCTAATTTCACCGCCAAACCAATATGCAATACGACTTACAATAGATAAACCTAGACCATAACCACCCGATGCACGAGTACGGCTATCATCTAAACGAGCAAATGCTTCAAAAACACGTTTTCGATCTTGCTCTGGAATACCAGCACCATCATCTTCAACACAAATATAAGCTTTACCATGATCATTCACACCACCACTAATCATTACTTTGTTATCGCAATAACGAATGGCATTGCCTACTAAGTTTTGAACAACACGGTGTAAATAACGATATTCGGCATCCACTTGTAAATATTCAGGAGGTGCATTCAATATTATTTCTTTTTGCGTTTTTAATGCTTCAGTTTCCGTTGCAACTTGCTCTAAAACCTCAAGCAATACTACTTTTTCATAATCGAATGATGGCGTACCTTGCTCTAATTTTGCATAGGTCATAATTTCATCAATAAGATTATTTAGCGCTTCAATATCTTTATCGATCATATCAACTTGCTGAAGTCGACTGTCATAGTCATCATCTTCGGCTAGTATTTCCATACCAAAACGGATTCGAGCAACAGGTGTTCTTAACTCATGCGAAACCGCTCGCATTAATTCACGCTGTGCTTCAATTAAACGCTGAATATGGTCGGACATGCTGTTATAGCTTGATGCCAAACTTGCCATTTCATCAGAACCATCAACAGGCAATCGAATACTCATATCACCTGCTTTCATTCCATTAAGGGCATGATTTACCTGGCGCACTTTACGTTGCATTGGAACGAGCAAACCATATACACCGAGGCTTAAAACAAACAAACTAAGTAACGTAATACCCGCTGCCAATTGAACTGGCATCCAATTAAACAGTGGAATTGGCCCTAAAACCAAAACTTGTGAATAGGAGTTCGACATTGGCGAAACAATAGAAACATTAGTACCACGCGTTGTCGCATTATCACGATACAGCACAATACTATGATCTAAACGTAATCGACCAATTTGCTCAGAATCTAAGGGTAAATTTTGAATGTTTTCAATACTGACAGAGTATGAAAATTTAGATTGCAGCTTCTGAAGATATTCTTTTTCTTGACCAGGATAATAAACAAGATAATCCATAATGAAAACGGGTAAAGCTTTCATTTGACGCTCATTAAAATTATCTACACGTATGTAAATATAATGATTAGGATCATCTTTTATTCCTAAAATGACATAAGTAACAGCATTACTTGCATCATAACGAACAGCGGCTTTTTGCTCATCTATTCGTTTTTTTTCGGTTCTGGTTAAACTAACTTTATTTGCATCAACAAAATATATGGGTAATTCCAATAAGTCAGATGCATCTGAAATCCAGTCTAACTTTTGTTGCGCATTCGGTTGTCTAGAAATACCTTCTGTAATGATATAAGAAATACCATCTGTCAAAGATTCTCTATATTCTTGCGCACGTTGATAGTTAATGATCTGCACCAACAGATAACCGAAAAGTGCGACCAAAACCACCAATATGACCAAACCGCCATATATGCGCAAAAATATACTGTGTTTAAACACGAGAATGTCCTGTTCTAGACCAGAAAACGCTTAATTCAATTACATACCGTTGGTTTCTTTAACGAATAAGTAACCTTTACTACGTACTGTTTTAATACGTTTAGGGTTTTCTGGATCATCACCAATTTTTGGACGAATACGCGAAATGCGTACATCAATTGAACGGTCTTGACCATCGTATTCAATACCACGTAAACGCTCGAAGATATCTTCACGAGATAAAATACGACCTGCGTTTGAAGCCAATAACCATAACAAATCATATTCAGCACTTGTAAAGTCAACAAGCTCGCCATGTAAAGTTACTGAACGGCCACCGTTATCAATAACTAAGTCATCAAATTCGATACGTTGTGCAACTTCGTCTTCAGGCGCTTTGTCTGTACGACGAAGCAATGCACGAATACGTGCTAAAAGTACGCGCGGTTGAACTGGTTTAGCAACATAGTCATCTGCACCCATTTCAAGACCAAGTACTTGATCCATATCTTCTGTACGTGCAGTTAACATTAAAATAGGTTGATGGTAATGCGGACGCACTTCACGACAAATGGTTAAGCCATCTGCACCAGGAAGCATAACGTCGAGTACAACCATATCTGGTTGTTCTGCAATAATGCGACGAATGGCACGATTGCCATCTGGTTCTACCCCAACTTCTAGTCCATTACGGATTAAATATTCTTGAGTCAGACGTGCAAGACGCTCATCATCTTCAACAATCAAAATTTTAGGTAACTTTTCTTCTTGGCTCATTAGGTGCCCCTTTATTAGTCATTACGTATTCTTTATAAATCCAAGAGATACGCTTAAATATATATCTGCAATATACACACGTTTACATTGTAAACAAGATTCCGTTCACCAAACTGATACATCAAAGTTGTATTTTGTTATATTTCTTTACGCATTGAATTATTTAAAGTTTTCATTTTTATAGGGGTTTTGACCTATTTATTAGAAATAAAATTTTACAATTAGTATTAAATTTGATCTATTTCATTATTTGATCAGAAACTGTCTGCTTGTTCTTATCCTTTTTTACTTATCCACAAGTTTATCTATAAGCACTTAATACGACCTTTGTTATGCTATGTCCTTGTGTCATAAGACATCATCAAGCCACACACAAAAAATGATTATTTTTTTGTAAATAAAGATTAAAAAACTACGAAAGAAAAAAGAGAAATGTCAATATTGATCTAAGCTATTTTTTCCCGTATCTTGTGTCTAATTCAACTTTAAACCACTAAGTCTTGTGTTTATCCCTCACACACTGTGGCCTATTTTTCGCCCAGTTCAAATGGTCCATAAACATAAAAATAGATGACATATGGAGCTATGCTGACAATGAGCGTAATCACATCAACACCCGGCCAAATTCAGGTGATTAAACGCACCGGTGATGTTGCTGCTTTTGATGCAGAAAAAATTGCCGTTGCAATTGGTAAAGCATTTTTAGCGGTTGAAGGCCAACAGAGCACAGACTCTAGCCGAGTTCATGACCGTATTTCTCAGCTTACAGAAATGGTATTAAACACATTTAAACGTCGTTTGCCTTCTGGCGGTACTATTCATATTGAAGAAATTCAAGACCAAGTAGAACTTGCACTTATGCGCACTGGGGAACAAAAAGTTGCACGTTCTTATGTAATTTATCGTGAACAACGCGCTGAAGCACGTAAGCAAACAAATGAGCATCATCACCCTACGCTACAAATTACAGGTACAAATGGTCAGCTTGCACCTTTAGATTTAAGCCGCCTTCAAGCAACAATTGAAAAAGCGAGCGAAGGTTTAGAAGGTATTGATGTTCAAGCGATTATCGAAGAAACAGTTAAAAACCTTTATAACGGTGTAAAAGCGACTGACATCTCTACAACAATGATGATGGCTACGCGTACTCGTATTGAACAAGAACCAAACTACACGTATGTAACTGCGCGTTTATTACGTGACAACTTAGTTGCAACTGGTCTTGAGTTCTTAGGTTTATCTACAGATACTTTAGAAAATGATGCTCTAGAAACATTCTTGAAAAAAGGTGTTGAGCTTGAGCTTCTTTCTCCAGAATTATTAAACTTTGACCTTGAAAAATTGGCAGCGGCAATTAAACCTGAACGCTCTAACCAATTTACATATTTAGGTCTTCAAACTTTATTTGACCGTTACTTCATTCATTCAGATGATGTTCGTTTTGAATTACCGCAATTATTCTTCATGCGTGTTTCAATGGGCTTGTCATTAAACGAAGAAAACCGTGAAGATCGTGCAATTGAGTTCTATAACTTATTGTCTAGCTTTGACTACATGGCTTCTACGCCTACGTTGTTCAACTCAGGGACTTTACGTCCACAGCTATCTAGCTGCTACTTAACTACAATCGCAGATGACCTATACAACATTTATGGTTCTATGCGTGACAATGCCCTTCTTTCTAAATGGGCGGGTGGTTTAGGTAACGACTGGACACCTGTTCGTGCATTGAACTCGTATATCAAAGGCACAAACGGTAAATCTCAAGGTGTTGTTCCATTCCTTAAAGTGGCAAACGATACAGCTGTTGCGGTAAACCAAGGTGGTAAACGTAAAGGTGCAGTTTGTGCATACTTAGAAACTTGGCACTTAGACATCGAAGAATTCCTTGAACTTCGTAAGAACACTGGTGACGACCGTCGTCGTACACATGACATGAACACAGCGAACTGGGTTCCTGACTTATTCATGCAACGTGTATTTGAAGATGCTGAATGGACACTATTCACGCCATCTGAAACTCCAGATTTGCATGACTTAACAGGTAAAGAATTTGCTGAACGTTATGCACATTACGAAGCAATTGCCAAAGAAACTGACATGCTTCATAAGAAAGTACGTGCAAAAGACTTATGGCGCAAAATGCTTTCTATGTTGTTTGAAACAGGTCACCCGTGGATCACATTCAAAGACGTTTGTAACTTACGTTCACCACAACAACATGTTGGCGTAGTTCACTCATCTAACTTATGTACAGAAATCACGCTTAATACAAACCAAGACGAAATTGCGGTATGTAACTTAGGTTCGATTAACCTTGTACAACACGTTCAAGGTGGTGTTTTAGACCGTGAAAAACTTGCTCGTACAGTAAAAACTGCTGTTCGCATGTTAGATAACGTAATTGACATCAACTACTACGCTGTTGAACAAGCTCGCAACTCGAACTTGAAACATCGTCCAGTGGGTATGGGTATCATGGGCTTCCAAGATGCTTTATACGAAATGCAAATTGCTTACGGTTCAGATGCAGCGGTTGATTTTGCAGATGAATCTATGGAAGTGATTTCTTACTACGCAATTGCAACATCTAGCGATTTAGCAATTGAACGTGGTGCGTATGAAACATTTAAAGGTTCATTATGGGATCAAGGTATTTTACCAATTGACTCATTAGACCTTGTTGCAAAATCACGCCCAGAACGCATGTTCGAAGTTGACCGTACAACTCGTTTGGATTGGGACACTTTACGTGCCAAAGTTCAAAAAGACGGTATGCGTAACTCTAACGTAATGGCGATTGCTCCAACTGCAACAATCTCTAACATTTGTGGTGTTTCTCAGTCTATCGAGCCTACTTTCCAAAACCTTTATGTGAAATCTAACCTTTCTGGTGAATTCACAGTGATCAACCCGTACTTAGTACGTGCGTTAAAAGATCGTGGTCTTTGGGATTCTGTAATGGTGAACGACCTTAAACACTTCGAAGGTTCTGTTCAGAAGATTTCTCGTATTCCTGAAGAATTAAAAGCAATCTTCGCAACTGCATTTGAAGTTGAACCACGTTGGATTGTTGACGCTGCATCTCGTCGTCAAAAATGGATCGATCAAGCACAGTCTCTTAACCTTTACATCTCTGGTGCAAACGGTAAGAAATTGGATATGACGTACAAAATGGCGTGGTTACGTGGTCTTAAGACAACTTATTACCTTCGTGCATTAGGTGCGACATCTGCAGAGAAATCTACAATTAACACTGGCGCGTTAAATGCTGTTAAAGCAACTGCAACTGCCGCTCCTGTTGTTGCAGCACCTGTAGTAGAAGCGAAAAAACCTGAAGCTGTTGAAGAAGAAGGTTTTGGTCAAGCAGCTCCTGTACCAATGGCATGTTCAATTGACAACCCTGATTGTGAGGCTTGTCAGTAAGCTGACAACCTCCCCTAACCCCTCCTAAAAGGAGGGGGATCACATCTACTAATCTTAAGGTGTGAAAGTCCCTCTTTTTTAAAGAGGGATTTAGGGAGGTTAAAAAATACAAACAAAAGGAAATACCGATGCTTCATATGACTCATAACTACATGTTAGGACTAGCAGCCTTGGTCATTTCCTTTTTTGTTTTGTTTTATATCCCGCTTGGCTACATTTGGGTAAAAGCAAGAGAACAAAAGCGTAATCAAAATAAGTAGTGTGGAACTTTGCTTTTTTCGAACAAGATTAAAACAAAGCTTGGTAAAACTTAATTTTGCTTACACAAATTAAGCGTATAGTAGGGACATCTGAACTTCGTAAGTTAGATGTCTAAATAAAAGATATAAAGCAACGAAGAGAGAATTTAATATGTCTATCCTAAGTTGGGACGATTTCGAAGATGATTCGCAAAAACCGGCTGCACCTGAACACAAGTCTGCGCCCGTCGAACCGCAAAAAACGACTAATTCGCAGATTGTATCTGATGAGCGCAACGAACCGTCGAGTGTGGCAGCTCCACAGCCCGCTCGCACCGCTGCAAGAACATCAACAGATTCAACCGATCCGTTGGCAAGAGCATCTAACGCTCTAGAAACGTTAGATGTTGCGCCTGGTCTTGAAGAACTTGAGATGGGTGCTCAGCGTGTACAAGTTGACGACAAAGCAATGATTAACTGTCGTGCTGACTTGAACCAACTTGTACCATTCAAATATGAATGGGCTTGGCAGAAGTATCTAGACGGTTGTGCAAACCACTGGATGCCTCAAGAAGTTAACATGAACCACGACATCGCGCTTTGGAAGTCTGAAAATGGCTTAACTGAAGACGAACGTACTATTGTTATGCGTTCTTTAGGTTTCTTTTCTACTGCCGACTCATTGGTTGCAAACAACTTAGTACTTGCGATTTATCGTCATATTACTAACCCTGAATGCCGTCAATACATTTTACGTCAAGCATTTGAAGAAGCGATTCATACGCACGCTTACCAATACTGTATCGAATCTTTAGGTATGGATGAAGGCGAAGTCTTCAACATGTACCGTGAAGTTCCTTCTGTAGCTCGTAAAGCAGCTTGGGGCTTGAAATACACTCAATCTTTAAGCGATCCTACTTTCAAAACAGGTACACCTGAAAACGACCAAATTTTGCTTCGCAACTTGATCGCATTCTACTGTGTTCTTGAAGGTATTTTCTTCTACTGTGGTTTCAGCCAAATTTTATCTATGGGTCGTCGTAATAAGATGAACGGTGTTGCTGAGCAATTCCAATACATTTTACGTGATGAATCTATGCACTTGAACTTTGGTATCGATATGATTAACCAAATCAAGATCGAAAACCCTAGTCTTTGGACTGCTGAATTCCAAGAAGAAATCGTTCAAATGATTCTTGAAGGTACGATGCTTGAAATCGAATATGCGCGTGACACTATGCCACGTGGTGTATTGGGTATGAATGCTGCAATGATGGAAGAGTATTTGAAGTTCATTGCAAACCGTCGTTTAGCTCAATTGGGCTTACCTGAACAATTTGCTGGTGTAACGAATCCGTTCCAGTGGATGTCTGAAATGATGGATTTACGTAAAGAAAAAAACTTCTTTGAAACTCGCGTAACTGACTATCAAACTGGTGGTGCGTTAAGCTGGTAATAGCTTTTTAGATTTATTTCTAAAAAGGGAGGGTTAATCCCACTGCTGTCCCATAGTTTGATTTAAATAAAAAACCTGAGTCCTAACAGTTAAAATATGAGTACGAACCAACACTTTAACGACCAGGATTCAGGTTTTGTCACATCAGAATACCGTATTTCATCAGCTGATTAAACCCGTCGTGCGACAGGATTTTGAACAACTTGCTAAAGTACACCATGTTGGACAGAAATTTAGAGCGGCCTCAAGATGGGATCAGTTTATTGCCATATTGATGTCTCAACTTTCCTGCAGGCAAAGTCTGAGAGATATTCAATCCAATCTGGAGTGCCAGCAGGAAAAACTGAGTCATCTCGGAGCAAAGTCTATACCCCGAAGTACACTGGCACGAATCAATGAGCAGCAGCCTGCTGCCTTGTATCAACAGCTATTTTACAAGTTGCTTAAATACTATGAACACTCAAAAGTAGCTCATAAATTTCGCTTTAAGAATCCCTTGTATTCCTTGGATGCCAGTCATATTGACCTGTCGCTTTCCTTATGTGAATGGGCCAAAGTTCACGACTCAAAAGCCAGCATGAAACTCAGCATAGGATTGAATCACAGCAATGATATTCCTGAGTTTGTTGCAGTTGAAAATGGCAAAGAAAATGACATGGTACAAGGCCGCAAATTCCAGTTTCCTGCTGGCAGCATTGTAGTTTTTGATAAAGGCTATGTCGATTACCAATGGTATGCAAATCTGACTGCTCAAAACATTGGATTTGTCACACGTTTTAGGCCTAAATCTGTGTATCAGGTGATCCAGCAACATCCAGTGCTTGAATCCAAAGGTATTCTAAAAGATGAAACCATTCAGCTGAATAGCGCACATGCCCTAAAAAGAAAAGCCCCAGTGTTAAGAAGAATTGAATATAGAGATCAGCAAAGTGGCAAGCACTTTAGCTTTCTCAGCAATAACTTTCATTTAGCCGCCTCCACCATTGCGGCGATTTATAAAGATCGTTGGAAAGTTGAGCTGTTCTTTAAGGCGATTAAGCAAAATCTCAAATTAAAAGCGTTTCTAGGCCGCAGCAGGAACGCAATTCAGACACAAATCTGGATTGCGATGATCGCCTATTTACTAGTAAGTTTCGCTCAACATTTAGGGAAAAAAGGCTGGACAGTTCAGCGCTTACTCAGAATAATTCAGGTGAATTTATTTGAAATAAAAACCTTAAAAGCGTTATTTTCACCCGATAAAATCCCCATCAAACAAGAGGAAGCTCATGTGAGCTTCCTCTTATAAAAATTGTGGGACAGCAGTGGGGTTAATCCCTCCCTTTTTTACCTCATAAGGAAAATTTTATTAATTTAACCTGAGTTCGATATAAAAAAAGAGTAGAAAAAAAGCCCTGTTTTTGTAACATATTGGTTCTCAAGACAAAATGTTATAAAACAAGGCTTCTCAATGGATCATATTACCGAATTATTTTGTATTTTGGATGATTTCTGCAAAAAATTTAATGAATCTTTAGAGAAAGCTTTAATTTCTAATCAAAAAACCAGGTTGAAAAAGTCAGCTTTAAGCTTGTCTGAAGCAATGACCATTGTCATTTTATTTCATCAATCCGGTTTTAGATTCTTCAAATATTTTTATTGCCAAATGATCGTTCCATTCTGGAAATCTGCTTTTCCTAAACTGCTTAGCTACAACCGATTTATTGAAATCATGCCCCGTTGTTTGCAAGCTCTGAGTAGTTTCTTCCATCAGGTGAAAGGAAAAGATACGGGAATCAGTATCATTGACTCCACTAAATTGGTAGTTTGCCATAATCTTCGGATTAAAAGGCATCGTGTATTTAAAGGCTTGGCCGGTCGTGGAAAAAGTAGCACGGGTTGGTTTTATGGTTTTAAATTACATCTCGTTATCAATAATTTAGGTGAAATTATTAATCTCAAGCTGACATCGGGAAATGTTCATGATGTTGCTATATTAGAATCTTTAACTCAAGAATTAAAAGGGATCCTACTCGGAGACAAAGGCTATTTGAGCAAAGCAAAAGCCGAAGCTTTAGCAGCAAGAGGACTGAAAATATTGACCCCATCACGTCGGAATATGAAAAATAAACCCATCCAAACTGAAGAAGAAAAACAATTACTTTACAGAAGAGGATTGATCGAAACAGTGAATGATCAATTAAAAAATTTACATCAACTTGAACATTCACGTCATCGTTCGGTAAATAACTTCATGGTGAATATCATGGCTGCTGTAGTGGCTTATTGTTTGAACCCCAATAAGCCAACTTTCCAAAATATGCTAAAAGGTTAAGTGGATTTCATCGAACTCAGGTTAATTTAATATAAATCATATAGTTGAGTAATTAATGCAAGAGTACTGTGCTTATACAATCTTTGTAGATGAAAGCGGAACTGACAGTTTAAAAAACTTTAAAGATGATGATCGATATTTTGTTTTAGCATTCTGCATCTTTGATAAAAACTACTATTCACAAGAAGCTGTCCCTAAGTTTCAAAAACTTAAATTTGATACATTTGGTCATGATCAGAAAATAATACATGGTTACGATATGATGAATTGTATTGGGGACTTTGAATGCTTGCAGGATTCTAAAATTAAAAATGTTTTTTTAAATAGGTTAACTGAAATTATCGAATCTACTAATTTTATATTGATTTCAACAGTAATAGATAAAAAGCGTTTAATTGACAGATATGTTAATGCTCAAAATCCATATGATCTTGCTCTCAAATATTCATTAGAAAGGGTTCAAAGCTTTTTACATGAACGAAATCAAGAGAATAAAATAGCCCATATTATCGTTGAGTCTAGAGATTCTAAATCTAATGAAAGATTAAAAAATGCATTTGTTAAAATAAAAAATGGCGACAACTGGAATCAGTCTTCATTTAATTTTGAAATTGAATTTGTAAATAAAAAATCGAACTCAACTGGTTTACAAATTGCAGATTTAGTAGCAGAACCAATTCGTTGTAAATTTTTAAGACCTGAAAAATTACATCAAAATTTTAGATCTCTTGAGAATAAATGAGACTGTAAATTAAATTGTGTAATTGCCTGAATTTGCTATGTTCATATTCACAACGGAGTCAGGCAACATGATGAACGAACAAAAACTAAAAGACCTTGCAGCAGAATTTGCTAAAGGAATCAAAACAGAAGACGATCTCAATCAATTCACCCGATTGTTGACTAAACTCACTGTTGAAACGGCTCTCAATGCCGAACTTACCGAACATCTCGGACATGAAAAGAATGCTCGTAAGAACGGTTCAAATGCTCGTAACGGTTATTCCAGTAAGACCGTGCTGAGCGATGATGGTGAGATTGAGATCACCACACCACGAGATCGTGATGGCACATTTGAGCCACAGCTAATTAAAAAGAATCAGACTCGTATCACGCAAATGGATAGCCAAATTCTATCCCTTTATGCCAAAGGCATGACTACCCGTGAAATCGTGGCTACTTTCAAAGAAATGTACGATGCTGATGTATCGCCAACGCTTATTTCCAAGGTGACTGATGCTGTTAAGGAGCAAGTCGCTGAATGGCAAAACCGTCCGCTGGATGCACTCTATCCCATCGTCTATATGGACTGTATTGTAGTTAAAGTCCGTCATAATGGCAGTGTTATCAACAAGGCTGTATTCCTTGCCTTAGGCATTAATCTTGATGGACAGAAAGAACTGCTCGGCATGTGGATGGCTGAGAATGAAGGTGCAAAGTTCTGGCTGAATGTCCTGACTGAGCTTAAAAACCGAGGGTTGCAGGATATTCTGATCGCCTGTGTGGATGGACTAAAAGGCTTTCCTGATGCCATTAACAGCGTATACCCGCAAACCCATATCCAGCTGTGCATTATCCATATGCTGCGTAACAGCTTGAAATACGTATCATGGAAAGATTACAAGGCCGTCACTCAGGATTTAAAAGCCGTTTATCAGTCACCTACTGAAGAGGCAGCCTTGATGGCCTTGGATCAATTCGCCCAAACATGGGATGACAAGTACCCACAGATCAGCAAAAGCTGGCGTACACACTGGGAGAATCTAAATACCTTCTTTGCTTATCCAGCCGAGATACGCAAAGCCATCTATACCACCAATGCGATCGAATCATTAAACAGCGTAATACGTCAGGCGATCAAAAAGCGTAAAGTCTTTCCAACGGATGATTCTGTACGTAAAGTGATTTACCTGGCAATTGATGCAGCGTCTAAAAAGTGGAATATGCCTATTCGCGACTGGCGTTTAGCCATGAGCCGCTTTATTATTGAATTCGGTGACCGCTTAAGCAATCACCTTTAAATTTATGAAAAGCAATTACACAAAATTATTTACAGGCTCGAATAAATTCTATTGCAAAGGTGGACGTAATCATACTGGTAAGAATTTTGATGGTTATGGTTTAAAACTTTTCCCATATTAGAAAAAATCCCGTTACTTAAGCGGGATTTTTATACTTATTAAATCAACCTCTATAACCCTACCGTCTACTAAAATCTAAAAATCGACTTACTGTCCTTTTATTTAAGCAACTCTCTCATTCCAAAAATCTCCCAAAATGAATAACAATTAAAACACCCGACTTACCACTTCCCCATTAAATAAAATACAATCTTGTACGCGTTGTTTCTGCACAGAACTTAACTCATCTACAGAAAACCATCTAAATTCAGAATGCTCTGAACTCAATTTAATATTTGAATTTTCAGCTAAATGACATTTAAATAAAAATGCATGTGAGGTTACCGCAGAGTGAAAATACACACCAGATAAGTAGTCTATATGTATATCGCAGCCTAACTCTTCTTTACATTCACGAATAAGTGCAGCATGTATGGTTTCCCCCATATCCAACCCACCACCAGGCAATCCCCAAGCACAATTGGTATAAGTTGCTTTTAGCAATAGAACTTCATTATTTTCATTGAGTATGACGGCATGTGAACTTAGCCTATAAAAATCGTCAAATGCCATATTTTTTCCCAATTTAAATTAGATTTAAAATTTACACAGTAAAATAAATACAATAAGTATTACAAATACCTTCATTACCCTTTAATGTAGTGAGTTCGGTATAGAAATATGTTGATGCGCAACCTTCCATTTACCTTGAATTTTCTCAAAACAAAACGTTGTTCGACACCAAGGTAAATTTAACGCTCGCGTTGTATCAGCATAATCAATTTTGGAATAACAATGCATAAAGGCTAAATCCGATTTCGCATGAATTTCTACTTTTCGTCTATATACACGTACATCATCGACAAAATCACCACTATACTTTTCCCACAATTGTTTAAATTCACTAACATTATTTTGCTGACTACTCACGTCAAACACCTTAAAATGATCTGAACACATATCAGTTATTGCTTGTAAATCTAAACTTTCAATAGCCCTATCCCATTGTTTTATTTTAAATAAAATTTCTTATGCATTATGTTTATCGCCAATTAACTGAACAAACAAAAGATTTACCCCATCCAAATCCTTATTATTTAGTTTAACTTATCAATAAATGCAATAAAAAATATGTTACTTATCATGTATTTTTAAACATCTACGCCAGCCTTATTCTACTTATAAGTAAAACAAAATCTTAAAATATTCATTTCTCAATAATAAAAAAAGCATGCCTAAGCATGCAATTTTCAATTCACTACAACGAAGAATCAGGTTAAATCTTTAATAACTGTTTGTATTCCATTATTTTTAACAGAATCTATGCCTTTTTCTCGTGATTGCTCACTAGAATAAAGCTGACTTGTACCAATGACCTGATGATTAGCTGCTTTTAAATTAAAATAAGGTTTTCCATTTTTTGCAGTCAAACGTTCATAACGAGAATCATCTATACAATTTTTTTGAACCGATTCAATACCCACAAGTGCCGATGGCTTTGCTTTATAAAGTTCACTTGTAAGGATAGCCTCTCCATTACCTGCTTTTAAACTAAAGCGATATTGACCATCATTCGCTTGAGTGATTTCAAACCATCCTGACATACCACACCTCTTCTAATTGCTTTTATTTATGTGTATTTAAATAGACTAATCACAATTTATTCTATTCATATGAAATATAAATGACTTTTTATGAATAGAAAAGTAGCTTATTAAAATAAGTGTTTATTACACATCACTTTATTCAATATTTTTATTTATAAATGTCCGAAAAAAGGCAAAACCACCTATAAGTTTTGCCTTTAAATTTTAGTTTGAACTTACAATTTTTTTTGCATAAATATCACGTTGCATTTCCAAAACTTCCACACAAAACTGAACTGTGACATTAGATTGTTTAGGCGCTTTTTCACAAAGAACTTCAAGTAATTTTTCTGCAATTTCTTTTCTTAATTCAGCAGATCGTCCTGTTAACAAAGACAATTTAAGATGCATATATGCCTGATTTTGTTCATCATCACCAATTACATAATCTGTTTGGCAGATTGCACGGCTTTTTATGTCTAATCCCGCTTGAGCATATCCGCCTTGAATTAAGGCCTGATTCAATGAAATTAATAATGGTTTTACTTCTAAATTTTCAATATTGTCTGAATATTCAAGATGAATGTGTGGCATAGGATAATCTTCAAAATATTTTAATTAATTTATACCATGTTCATTTTAGTAAATCTGCATTAAAACCCATATCACTTACTTTATATTTTGATAGGCAATAAAAAAGCACAATGCATTGAATGACTGTGCTTTTATTTAAAAAAAGCTTATGCTTTTTTCACATATTCTGACTTCAATTTCATTGCGCCAACGCCATCAATTTTACAATCAATATCATGTCCATCAGCAGCATCTGGTAATAGGCGAATATTTTTAACTTTAGTACCAACTTTGACTACAGATGATGAACCTTTAATTTTCAAATCTTTAATTACAGTTACGGTATCGCCATCTGCAAGTACGTTGCCATTTGCATCTTTAATAATAGCGTCAGTTTCTGCTTCTGAAGTTTCGCCAGCTTTCCATTCGTGTGAACATTCAGGGCAAATAAGTAGGTCGCCATCTTCGTATGTATATTCTGATTGGCACTGTGGGCAATTTGGTAAAGACATAAAAAATCTCAAAAAAAAAGAAGAAAAAATATAAAAATACACTATAACATTTTTATATTTCTTTGATGTAGTGAAAAGTCTTATTTAAAGTATGGTTTTTTATTTTTTAAATATATAAATAAAATAAAAAGCATGTCTATGGACATGCTTTTAATAATACTTAAATTAGCATTTTATGCAGGTTGTTCTGTGTCTAAATCTTCGTCTTCATCATCGTAGACGTAAGCCATACAGCCCCAACCATCGTATTCGCCATTATACTCAGTTCCAATTTTAGTGAACCATTCTTCTAAATCTACAATATCTGAATAGTCTGGTTCCATATAAACATAAATTGTAATGAACCATTCATCTGTTTCTTCGTCTTGGAATAACGAAATTTTTTGCTCTTCATTTAATAAAAACAGTGCACATTTTTCCGCAGTTTCTTGGTTTTTAAATGCAATTGAATATTCAATTTCATGAGCAACAGTTAAATCATCACCGTCTTCAGCCATTTGCCAAAGTACGTTGCCGTTGTCATCATCTGGGAATTGTTGATAATCGCGTGACATTTTTATTCCTTATTTTGAACATATATTTCTATGGTCTAGATTAGCCTATATATGTTTCAATTTGGAGATTAATTACGACTTCGTACAATTAACTATTGATTTTGCAATGAACAATATCAAAACGGCACATTGCCTTTAATTTCAACTTCTTTACCACTTAAAGGTTGCTTAAACGCCAAATAACTTGCATGCAACGCCATTCTATTTAATAAACTTAAATCTGGTTCAGGATGATAAATTTTATCGCCAGTAATAGGATGACCAATATGCATCATATGCACACGAAGTTGATGCGAACGCCCTGTAATTGGCGTAAGTAAAACACGAGTAATATCTTCTTCTACATTATATTCCAAAGCTTTATACAAAGTTTTTGCAGATTTCCCCAACTCAAAATGCACCATCTGACGTGGTCTGTTTTCCCAATCTGTAATTAAAGGAACCTCTACACTTCCCTCACCATCAAGCTTCCCTTGAACCAAAGCAATATAGTTCTTCGTTACGGTTCGCGCTTGAAACATCTTACTAATGGCTACTTCAGCATCTCTATGTTTAGCAAACATTAAAATACCCGAGGTTGCCATATCTAAACGATGTGTAATTTTTGCATTTGGATATTTTTCCAAAACACGTAAATATGCGCTGTCATGATGTTCAGGTAAACGCCCAGGTACAGACAACAATTCCGCAGGCTTTTCAATCACCACTAAATCATCATCTTCATAGACAATAGAAAGTGGTTCTTGCGGAGGCATATATACAAATTTATCGTCTAAAGGCATGAAATTACAGCATAGGGAGGAAAAAACGCAAAGTAGCAAGATGCATTTCGACTGTCAATCTTTCAGCTCATTTAGCCTTAACAGTTCTTAAGCAATTTGAATTGTCGTTTGTGATTTACCAAGTGCTTTGGCTTTATACATCAGCATATCTGCTGCATGTGTTGCATCATCTAAATCTTCAGGAAGATGATCGAATAAAATAATTCCCATACTAAAATCTACACCCGACTGCTCTTTTAAACCACTTTCATTAAAAGCGCGTCTTAAACGTGCAGAATACTCTTCAGCACCTTTGGCATCTGTTCTTTTTAATATAACAATAAACTCATCTCCGCCCATTCGCGCAACAATATCAGTACTTCTAGTGGCTTTTTTTAAAATTTCTGCAAACGCAACTAACACGTCGTCACCTTTAGAATGCCCTAAAGAATCATTGATTTTTTTAAAGCCATCTAAATCTATTACACCTACCGCAAAACCATGTGAAGATTTATGTGAATTTCTTCGAATATCATCATATTGCATTTGAAATGCACGAGAATTACTTAAAGCAGTTAGGCTATCTCTCATTGCCATTTTAGTCATTGCAATTAAACTTCCACGTACTTTAAATAGCAAAATAGCCACTACACTAAAAAATGCTAAGCGAACAAAAGCATTCCAATATGGCGCAAGTGTCTGCGTATATTGATGTCCCGAGCTAAAATCTGCATATAACCACATGCACGTTGCGCCTAATATAGAAAGAACAGTTACTTTAGTGTTGTCATACCAAACAGCGACAGAAACGGGAATTAAATAGAACACTGAAAAGGAATATTCATAGCCTGTAGCAAGATCTATCCAACCCATAATAAGTGTGAATAAAATAATAATACTTCGGCGAGTCAATGCACGTCCTGAAAGTAATTTTTCAACCTGAGTAAGCATCTAAAATATCCAGAACACTATCTATTAATCATCATCTTAATGCAATATTTCAAAATACCCTACCCTAATAGCTTAAAATTTAACAACTTAAATGTAACTTAAAAATTAGATATTAAGTTTTCCAGGTATTTAATTTAATTAAGATTTAATGAATGTTTGAATAATAAATTGAGAAATTATTTTTATATTTTATTCGGAAGAATTTTTTAGGGTGTTGGGAAAAACAGTGTTTTGTTTACTTCAACTATCATGACTTTGTAAGTTATGATCTTATAGCCTATAAACTTGTGATCTATAGCGTCCTAAGTCGAATCGAGACCTTTTGGGTAAGTACTGCACTCGCGTTTTGCGCCGCTCACAGCATGCTACTCTTTTCGATTCCCGTCACACCCTTGAAACATATAATAGTGAAAGGTCGCTGAAATTAATTTCCTAAGATCTTTTAATTTCTAGCTTATATAAAAATAATTTCCACAAAACACTCACATATAGAAAATATTTTTCAATAAGAACCCAATTCGACATTTTTTATCTATTTAATGATGCTTATTCAGGAATTCTTACAATCTACACTTACATATATTAATTGATGTATTTATAGAGAATAATCTAACGGGTTTTTAAGAAATTGTACTTTGTACCCACGTTGCAATAAACCACCATAAGCTTATAGCAGACATACCACATAATAAATTTGCCAAAACTTTTTGCAATTTACTTAAGGTTTGAGATTTATAAACTTTAAGATTAAGAATATAAGCGACACAGCCTAAAGCACCGCCAATAGCTCCACCAAACAGAACCAATAATAATGGCCAAGCCGCTATAAAATGTGCCTTTTTAGCTAAAGGGGCTTTTTCTAAAGTTTCTACATATTCCATATTTTACCTACTATTTTTTCATTTATTAAAAGCCAAATATGGTTTTTATATAGCAATTTTTAAGCCATTTATGCTGTGAAAAATGAAGTTATTCCATCATCAATTCATCAAAGTCTTTAATTTTAGATAAATAGATAGGTTCTAAATTAACTTTAGACCATGTTTCTTTAAAGCGAGGATCTTCATCTCCCACTTCATTCATATTTTTACGATACAACTTTTTTCTTGTTAATAAATTTATGCTCGTTTCACTTGAAACATAAGGGCCATAATTACTTGAATTTTCATAGCCAATTAAGCGCATATCATTATTTTCTAGTCTAAAACTATAGCCCCACCATCCATAACGCCCATGTCCATAATGAATAAACAATTTGTTTTTATTAATTTCCACACTAAGTTCAGGTGGGAAATAAACTCCACCTTCTTCATTTTCAGATGAAAAGGCACTTAAATTTTGCACGATCTTTTTATATGCACCATTTTCATTTAAAAGCACCAATATGCCACGGCGGTTGCGGTCTAATTTCCCTTGATACTCATGCTCTACCCATTGCTTTGCGTCTGTACCTTTTACAATTAAAACTAAATCTTGTTTACCATCTTTATTTAAGTCGCCTTCTATAGCTTCAAATAACACATAGTTTTTTGGTAAATACGCTTTGTATTTAATATTGTCTTTTTTTAGCTTAATTTCTTCAAAACTTTGCGTAGCTATATTTTCTGATGATGCTTGAGCAAATACCGCCTGCCCTGTAAAACATGTAGCAGCAAGTAAAATGCTTATTGTGATTTTTCTCATTATCTTCATTCTATTCAATTTATAAATTATGGAATTTATATAAATAAAACCCACCAATTGGTGGGTTTAAAATATGTTGTTTTATTAAACATCACAACATTTTTCACATGCTTCTACTTTTTCTCTTGGCCAGTTCATTCTTGCTCTTTTATATGCCAGTTCATAATTTGCAAAATAGCCTATTAAAATTTGGTCGCTTAATTTTGGTAAGTTTTCACAACCTGCTGTTGCATTATGTATTTTATTAATACCATTTTCCGCAGGCTTTTCATCGACTATAAATTTTATCATCTGCATTTTTTGCCCCCCAAAACACTTTTAAAGTTCAAATATGAACAAATCCATAAAATTATTATGGTTTATAAATCACATATTAAAAATATGTCTTTTATGGGTGAAAATCAATCATTTTCTTGCATGAAATTTAAACTATTTTTCATGTAAATTTCAAAAAACATGAACAGATAAACATTTGTTTTTATTTACTATGATATTTCTGAATTTATTGTATTTTTCTTTTTCTCTCGAAACCATCTTACTGTAAAAATAGCCAGCACAATAATTAGAACAACCACAAGAACAGGCACAATTAAAGACAATATTGAAAGTAGAAATGCTCCAATCCATTCACCTGTTGATACAAGTGGATTTGCTACTCCGCCTGTTGTTGCTGTTGATACGCCACGAACTGCAACTGTGCTCATTTGTACTGCGCCTGCTGTACCTCCACCAATAATAATGGCTGCTGCCCAACTTGCGAATTGCGACATTTCTCCACTACTTACCGCCATAGTCGTAAGTGTGCCTGCAATCATAGCTGCGGGAGTTGCTACGGTGTCTAGCATGTTGTCTACCCACGGTATGTAGTAAGCGGCAACTTCACATACGGTTGCGACTGCAAGCGCAATACAGACCGATGGCATTGCAAGCCATTCGAAGCCTTTCATAGGTTCGAACCATCCTAAAAGTGATGCAATACTCATAACCAATAGTGGTACGAATACTCGAAATCCGCAGGCTGCGCTAAGTCCAATGCCTATACATAAGCCAAGTATGGTTTCCATGTGGTGTTCCTTTGTTTTTCTTTTCTATTGTTTTATACGTTAACAAAAAAGCCCCATCGGGTGATAGGGCTTTTATTTAAAACAGTAAGTGCTGTTTTAGTCGTGTGGCTTAGGCATTCTTATTGTTAAATTGAACGCCATGGCATTTGGTACACGGGGGTAAACGGTCTGTACCAATTTCTAAGTAGGCGCGGTGTCCGCATTGCACACAAAAATAGAAGCCTGTGCCAGGTTTTTGACCAGCTTGAACCATTTTTGCTCTCCTTGGGTTTAGAAATGGTGAGACCAATATAACCGAATATTTATGACTTTCAATTAGCCATTTAGTCGAATGATGATGTCAGATGGGCGAAGGAGTTCTACTACGAATAATACAATGAATATTTTTAACTTATTTATTAAAACGCTCATAGTGAGAAGTTTTAATACACAATAAAAATCAAATTACTTACCTATTTTTAGACAAATTACCTTAAACATGCTCCCATATTATGCTCAATACAGTAAAAATACACCAATTAACAAAATATTATTTTAGTGTGATAGCTTTAACAAAAATTAATATTTACAAAAATGAAGATAAACACATGAAAGCAATTATTACTCAAGGTGCAACTACAACTCATGGCGGTGTGGTTTCAGAAGTATTCGATAATTTTTCTATCGACGGTAAAAAAATTCATTTAGATGGTATGACACATTATTGCCCATTATGTAAAAAAAACAGTTTCGGCTATTGGTACTGATAGCACCAAAATCGTGATGGGTAAAAAAATGGTTTTTGAGGGTGATAAAACCAGTTGCGGTGCAACTTTTATTGGTAATCAAACTCTTGCTTTTAGTACAACAGGCAGTAAGGCGCTTGGTATGAATTTAATTAACAGCCTTGTCCTGAATAAAGAAAGTCATGAATTTGCTGAACGTTTTTTATTGCAAAGTGAAAAAACAAATGAGCCTGTACGTAATGGTAATTATGAGGTTTATAAAAATGGACAGCTCGTTTTAAAAGGCACAACGGATGAAAATGGGATGACGGAGCTTATTACAGGCACTGATGGTGAAAAAATAGAAATTCGTATCGTTGGTGGTGATAATGACTGAATGGTATCAAGCTGTATTAAAAAAAGCGAAAGAAGAAGCTGCTAAAAATCCGACAGTACTTAAAGTAGATAGTCATAGATATTTAACCAGTGGAGAAATAGCTTTAGCTAAGTTAATTTATAAAGATTCAATTGATTACTCAAAAGTTAGAATTATTAATGGAGGATTTTTAGGGATTCCAAATAAAACAAAGTTTGCAATGGTACCATTTGGAAATATACATTTCCCGAAAGAAGATTATGAAAAAATTAAAGATTTTTCTAAATTAACAGCTAAAGTTAAACCATCGCATCAAATCTGGTTTATTCATGAAATGGCACATGTTTGGCAACACACATTAGGTTTAAGTGTTGCTTTAAGAGGGATAGAAATGGGTATCCGAGGAGGTTATTCTCAAGCTAAAGGTTATGATTATGATTTAATTTGTGATGACCAGTATCGAGAATTTAATCAATTTAATTTTGAGCAACAAGCTGAAATTATAAGTCATTATTTTGATGCTTTTTACTTACCAGAAGAAGGGCATAATGCGCCAAAGCAACGCAGTAAAAATGAAAAACAAAAATTTGCTTTGAAAAAAGTGCTCGCAGGGTTTCTACAGAATCCTAACAATAAAGACCTAATCTCAAAGAACCACGGGAAACTCTATTATGGAAAAGACCCTCTCCAATATTAGAAGAATCTACTACATAACATTTTTACTATTTCTCCCAAGTTTTTCGTATGCTATTTCTAATCCTTATAGAGGTGGTGAGGTTATTATTTCCATTAAAAATAATAATCCTTGTTTTACTATTAATAATAGTCTTGAAAAAAAAGGGGGATTTAATATAGTTATTTATGAAGATAATTTACAAAACCCAGAAATTCCCAAAATTTGGTCATATGAAAGTAACTATGAACGAGATTTTAAAAATGAAAATGATTGTGTTGTAATTAACAATTTTTCAACTTCAAATCTAAAGCTCGATACTTATTATAGTGTTACTTTAAGTGATATAAAAATTGCTTATGAAAATGATTTTTGTATTACAAAGAAAAATGAAGACTATGTTGTACAAGATTATGATTTCAAAAATGATAAATGTGTAGACAAAGAATTAAGTTTTTGGAAAAAGCTAAAGTCTTTTTTTAATAAGGTGTTTTCATTTTTATTTTGATACATAATTTAGATGCTATGAAAATCATAATCTCAATAATTAAAAGCCCACTACACCATCACGATTAGGGCTTTTAATTATTTTAGATTCTTTTTACGTTAGCTTTACGCCACATTCCCTTCTAAAAAGTCCTGTGCAAAGCGTTGTAACACACCACCCGCTTCATACACATGAACCTCTTCTTCCGTATCTAAACGGCAGGTTACAGGCACTTCCACAATTTCATTCAAACCATCAACCGTGGCACGCTCAATCACCAAAGTTAAAGTCGAACGTGGTGCAATGTTGCCAATCACGCTATACAACTCCGTACCATCTAAACCTAAAGTTTTACGGTCAGTTCCTACCTTAAACTCAAGCGGTAACACGCCCATACCTACTAAGTTTGTACGGTGAATACGCTCAAAACCTTCCGCAACAATTACTTCCACCCCTGCAAGGCGAACACCTTTAGCCGCCCAGTCACGGCTAGAACCTTGTCCGTAATCTTTCCCTGCAATAATAATTAAAGGCTGTTTACGGTTCATGTAAGTTTCAATGGCTTCCCACATACGCATCACTTCGCCTTCAGGCTCTACACGCGCTTTTGAACCCTGCTTAATTGTGCCATCCGAACGAACCACCATTTCATTAAACAATTTCGGGTTGGCAAAAGTTGCACGTTGCGTCGTCAAGTGGTCGCCACGGTGCGTTGCATAAGAGTTAAAGTCTTCCTCAGGCACGCCCATCTTTTTCAAATATTCACCCGAAGCACTGTCTAAAACAATCGCATTCGATGGAGATAAATGATCTGTGGTGATGTTATCGCCCAAAATAGCCAACGGACGCATTTGGCTTAAAGTACGAGGTGCAGCCAAAGCCCCTTCCCAATATGGCGGACGACGAATATACGTACTTTGCGGTCGCCAATCGTATAAAGGACTTGCCGATTTTTCATTGACACCTAAATCGAACATTGGAATATAAACTTTCTTAAATTGTTCAGGCTTCACGGCTTCTTTAACCAAAGCATCAATTTCAGCATCAGACGGCCAAATATCTTTTAAATAAATTGGATTACCATCTTTATCGTTTCCTAAAGCATCGGTTTCGATATCAAAACGAATTGTTCCTGCAATTGCATAAGCAACTACTAAAGGTGGAGATGCTAAAAATGCTTGCTTCGCATAAGGATGAATTCGACCATCGAAGTTACGGTTACCTGAAAGTACCGCAGTTGCGTATAGGTCACGGTCAATAATTTCTTGCTGAATTTTCGGATCTAATGCGCCCGACATACCGTTACAGGTGGTACATGCATACGCCACAATACCAAAGCCAAGTTGTTCTAAATCTTTTAAAACGCCTGCTTCTTCTAAATACAATGCAGCCGCTTTAGAACCTGGTGCAAAAGATGATTTCACCCAAGGTTTACGCACTAAACCAAGTTCTATTGCCTTACGTGCAAGTAAGCCTGCTGCTACCGTATTTCGTGGGTTAGATGTATTGGTACATGAAGTAATGGCAGCAATAATAATTGCACCATCAGGCATTAAACCATCTGTACGGTTTTCTACAACACCTGCAATGCCTTTCGCTTTTAAGTCTGCTGTTGATACACGCGCATGTGGGTTTGATGGCCCTGCAATGTTACGTGTTACGGTAGATAAATCGAAACGTAAAACACGTGGATATTCCGCTTTGGTCATGTCACTTGCCCAAAGACCAATTTCTTTGGCATAAGTTTCAACAAGTTTTACTTGCTCAGGCTCACGACCTGTAAGTGTTAAATAATCTATGGTGTTTTGGTCTATATAGAACATTGCCGCAGTTGCGCCATATTCAGGTGTCATGTTGGAAATAGTCGCTCTATCTCCTACAGACATGCTGTCTGCACCTTCGCCAAAGAATTCTAAATATGCACCAACAACACGTTCTTTACGTAAAAATTCAGTCAATGCTAAAACGATGTCTGTTGCAGTAATACCTGCTTGGCGTTGTCCTACAAGTTCTACACCAATAATGTCTGGCAAGCGCATCCAAGATGCACGACCAAGCATGACATTTTCAGCTTCGAGTCCGCCCACACCAATTGAAATAACACCTAAAGCATCTGTATGAGGGGTATGTGAATCTGTTCCTACACAAGTGTCAGGATATGCAACGCCACCACGGTTTTGAATAACAGGTGACATTTTTTCTAAGTTAATTTGATGCATGATGCCGTTGCCCGCAGGAATCACATCGACATTTTCAAAAGCTGTTTTTGTCCATTCAATAAAATGAAAACGGTCTTCATTACGACGGTCTTCAATGGCACGGTTTTTTTCAAAAGCATCTGGGTCAAAACCACCAAACTCCACCGCCAATGAATGATCGACAATGAGCTGTGTTGGCACAACAGGATTCACTTTAGATGGGTCACCGCCTTGTTCTGCAATTGCATCTCGTAAACCTGCTAAATCGACCAAAGCGGTTTGCCCTAAAATATCGTGACACACTACTCGTGCAGGATACCAAGGGAAATCGTGGTCTTGTTTACGGTAAATAAGTTCTTTTAAAGACTGTTCTAATATTGTGGAATCACAACGGCGTACTAACTGTTCTGCAAGCACTTTAGAGGTATAAGGAAGTTTTTCATAAGCGCCTTGCTCAATGCTTTCTACGGCTTGTCGCACGTCAAAATATTCTAGCTGGGTGCCTTGCAGTGGTTTACGGAAGTTGTTATTCATAGCTTGCCTGCCTTTCAATTCAATCTTTTATCAGCTTTTGTTGTTGCTTGTTTTTCAATCCATCTCAGGCATACTACACTGCCAAAACACCATTTCCCAAATGTTATATTTTTCATAAACTTAGGTTTAAAAACTGCTGTTTTTTTAATATTTTTGAATATCAATCTCAAAATTTAGCTGTTAAATGTGATTTTTTTCAAAAAATAGCGGAAAATAGACCTCATTCTTTAGTATTAGATATAGTTTTAGAGATTAAAAAATGAGCTTACCTGCATTTTCTTCTTTCACCTTAATGGGTGTAGATGCGCAAAAATTCCTACAAGGTCAAGTGACTTTGAATGTTGAAAAACTTACTGAAGGAACAACTCGTTACACAGGTATTTGTAGCCTAAAAGGTCGTATTCAATACGGTTTTTGGCTAAAAAAAATTAGTGCAGAAAGCTTTGAAATTATTAGCCCTGCAAACTTAGCCGAAGCACTAAGTAAACATATTAAAAAGTTTGGTGCTTTTTCTAAAATGAAGCTTG
Organism: Acinetobacter portensis; assembly: GCF_023158935.1. Classification (GTDB taxonomy): domain Bacteria; phylum Pseudomonadota; class Gammaproteobacteria; order Pseudomonadales; family Moraxellaceae; genus Acinetobacter; species Acinetobacter faecalis. The sequence continues at coordinate 571,157 of NZ_CP096120.1, read as the reverse complement.
AAGAAGCTGGTACGGTTTACCCAACAATTGAGGGTATTCACACTGTATTTGGAAGTGCTGAAACAGATATTGAAGCTTGGCAATTACAGGCAATTGAATCGGGTCAATCTTGGATTGAAGCCAATACATCGGAACTTTTCCAACCGCAAGAATTACGTTTGCATCAACGTGAAGGCGTTCATTACGACAAAGGTTGTTATTTAGGTCAAGAAATTGTGGCGCGCCTTTGGTTTAAAGCAAAACCGAAAAGTTGGTTGCATTTGGTTCAAGGTACAGGAGATGTTCCTGCATCTGCAACTCAGCTAAGTCCAAACACAACTGTTGTAAACAGTATTGGTGTAGATGGTGGTTATAAAGCTTTAGTTGTGGCTAAACCTGAGGTTTTAGTTGAGCTAGGCTTAACAGTTTTAGATTTACCTGAAGCTTTAAATGGTGATGTTGCACGCCCGCAGTCATAAATCTAAATGTTTCTAAATATGTAGAAAATTAAGCCTCCTTTCAAAAGGAGGTTTTTTTTGCCTTATTTTTCAAGGCTTGTTATTAATTCTTATACATTGGAAACAATGTAAACACATTTCAGCCAAACACACGCTAAGAAACATAACATTAATATTCTATTAAGTTTTTTACATTAATTTAACTTGGTAGATATTCCTAAAGTTATTCGCAAACTGAATAATTTTTTACTCTTAATATATATTTCAACGCTATACCATCTTTTATATTAAATACTTAGCTTGAATATTTATCGTTAATTTAAGGTTTTTAATTTTATGAAAAAAATACTTCTAGCAAGTTTAATCGCAGTTTCTTCTCAATTTGCACTAGCAGACAACGCTCCACAAGTTGACCCTGCTTTTGCAAAAATTGAAACTTTAGTAAAAGCAAAAAACTTTAATGAAGCATATAAAGAATTAGACAAACTTGCCCAAACAGGTAATGCACAAGCGATTTATGATCTTGGTTTTTTAACTCAAGCAGGTCAAGGCACAACTAAAAATGATGCTAAAGCGCTTGAACTATTCAAACAATCTGCAGATAAAGGCTATCCAACGGCAAACTACCTTTTAGGTAAAACTTATATTTCAGGTGGTTTAGGTGTTAAGCCAGACCAAAAAACAGCAATAAACTATTTAGAGAAAGCTGCAAAACAAGGTATTGAAGAGGCAAATGTAGATTTAGCTGCACTTTATCTTGGTGAAAACAAAGATGCATCAACAAAGAAAGCACTTAAACTTTTAGATCCACTTGTGAAAAAAGGCAATCCTCAAGCGGTTCATCTTCGTGCTTTGTATGACATCAACACAGGCATGAAAGAGAAAAAAGATGCGAGTGTTAAAGCAGGCTTAGACAGCATTCAAGCACTTGCACAAAAAGGTTATGTTCCTGCACTTATGGAAGTAGGTAATATTTTAGCAACAGGTAAATTGGTTAAACAAAACTTACCAGAAGCGAAAAAAATCTTTGGAATGCTTGCAGAGAAAAATGTTCCGCACGCAAAAGAAGCTTTAGATGCCGTAACAAACTTAATGGCTCAACAAGCGAAAGCGCCAGCTTCTACAGCTAAAAAAGGTTAAGTTGAATAAAGTAAATACAGTTCAACTTAAATAAGAAAATCCTTTAAGCTAGCAATAACTTAAGGGATTTTTGATTCATGAAATTTACGTATAAATATAAATTAAAAACCATGAAATAGTTTATTCATATCTTTCACAACATAATCTTTAAAGTGATATGCACGTGCATGTTTTGCATCAAATTTTACAGTTAAGTCGTCTTTTTGAAATACATAAACACGATCTTCAGAACTTACTAGATAATCTTTACCTAAGGCTTTAAGTAAAGCATCAATTTTGTCTTCATCTGCAATACTTTCATCGGCATTAATTTTATCGTAATTGCGTTTAATACCTTTGATAAACATCTTAAAAACTCACTTCTTTACTTTTATAAACAACGCTAAGTTTAACCGAAAGCATTCACTTTGCACGATCATCTAAGTGCAAAAACTATATTTATGCCCACCACATAGCAATTAAAATACTCATCACGATAAATCCAACAATGGTACTCATAAGTAACGGTGTTAAGGTTTTTTCACTTAAACCATAAGCCTGCCCGAGCATTGCAAATATTGTTGGCATAGGGAGCGATGCGATAATAGTTCCTGCATACACCATTTCTTGGCTTACATTTGTAAGATAAGTTAAGCCTAAAAATACCAAAAGTGGAAAAATTAGATTATTTGAAATAACCAAATACATACTTTGCGCATTCACATATTTTAAGCTCAAGCCTACTATGCCTCCACCAATTGCAAATAAAGCCAATGGAGATGCAGTTTGCCCAAGCATTAACAAAACTTGGTTTATTTGATGTGGAATTTCAATGTGTAATGCCGAAAATAGTATTCCGAACACAACCGCCATAAATAAAGGATTTTTTACTAAAGTTAAAACTGTATTTTTTATAATTTTAGAAACATTCACAGACTTCGAATTTTTAGAATTCAGCTCTGCCAAAACCAACACAGCAGGAATTAAAAATACACTTTCAATAATAACCACAAGGGAAATATAGGTCATCGCTTTTTGACCCATTAAAAGTGTAAGCACCGCTGCACCAATTAAGCCTGTATTAGACATAGATGCACCTAATGACAAGATGGCTATATCTGCTTTAGGATTTTTAAAATAATGCGCAAGAATATAAAAAGCAGCAACATATAATATAAAAGTTGTACCGCCATAAACTGCAAAATATTCAGGAAACCAAATTTCATGTAAATCTTTGGCTGCCAAAGACTGTAACAACAAAGCAGGCAAAGCGATTTTTATAACAAAAGCACCCACCGCAGCAATTTGCAGTTTAGATAATAAGTTCAACTTTACAGACAAATAGCCAAGCGCTAAAAGTAAGAAAATTGGTCCAATTATCGTCATAATCATGAAAAAAGTGTCCTATTAAAATCACTTCAAAAAAAGAAGAGCAGATTTTTAATCTGCTCTCTTTTTAAAAGTAATTCAACTTAAAATGATGTAAATAAATCTTTTAAACCATGTGGGTGGCAACGTAAATATTGTGGCGATACTGCTATTTTTGCACCCAACTCTGCGGCTGCTTGCCACGGCCAATTCGGTTGATACAAAATACCGCGTGCAATGCCAATAGCATCTGCTTGTTCATATTGTAGCACTCCTTCTGCCTGCATTGGCTCTTCAATTAAACCTACAGCAATCACAGGAATGTTCACCGCTTTTTTAATCGCATGTGCAAATGGAACTTGGTAGCAACTGTGAATATCGATGTTTTGTTTGGCATCTAATCCGCCACTTGAAACATGAATATATACAGCACCTAATGCTTCTAAAGCTTTAGATAATTCAACTGAAGATTCCACATTCCAACTTTCTACGCCATCCATCCAATCGGTTGCAGAAATACGAATACCAACAGGATAATCTTGTGGAACAGCATTTTTAATGGCTTGAAATACTTCTAGCGTCAAACGAATACGGTTTTCGAAACTCCCGCCATATTCATCTGTACGTTTATTTGAAATAGGCGATAAAAATTGATGCAATAAATAGCCATGTGCAGCATGTAATTCTATTAAATCGAAACCAACATCTACTGCCCGTTTTGCTGCATCTGCAAAATCTTGAATGAGTTTTTCAATTTCATGCGTTGTTAGTGCATGTGGCGCTGTATCTGTTTCATTAAAAGCTAACTCACTTGCAGAAACTGTTTGCCACCCTAAAGTATCCTGCGGGTGTAACTGCCCTTTTCCAGTCCAAGGATAATCTGTAGATGCTTTTCGCCCTGCATGCGCCAATTGAATAGCAAATGGCATAGGTGAAATTGCTTTTATTTTATTCAATGCCAATTTCATTTTTTCAGCTTGAGTATCGTTCCACAAACCTAAATCTGCATGGCTAATACGTCCTTCAGCTTGTACAGCCGTTGCTTCTACAATGGTTAAACCTGCACCCGATAATGCATATTTTGCCCATTGTTGCTCATGCCAAAATGTCACCTCTGCATCTGAAGTTGCAGAATATTGACACATCGGTGCAATAATAATTTTATTGCTTAGGTTAAGTGTTCCAAATTGAATTGGCTGAAATAACAAAGACACTAAAATCCCCTCATTTTAATCATTCATTTTTCAAATTTTATTCTAGCTTAGAAAAACAAAAACAGGCTCCGAAGAACCTGTTTATTTTTAGATTATTTTATAACTTAGAAAACAACTTTAGTGCTTAAACCCAATACAAATGCATCATCTACATTATTTGTAGAACCTGGATTAATCACATATTGTAAGTTTGGTCTTAACATCAACCATTTTGTTGGATTGTAGCTATAGTTCAACTCAACATTATATTCAGCGCTTGCATTAAATGGTTCTTTCACACTTGAAAGACGATTATTTACGTGTACGCGGTTTACAGCCAAACCAATATAGTCATTTGGCAATGCAGTAGATAAACCTACATATTTCAAACCAATTTGTTGTGTGTTATCTACTTTATTTGTTGTGCGATCATGCCATGTAAAGTTTGCAAAACCATGTAAACCTTGTTTGCCAGAACCTGTAGATGTTAATTGCTGTTCTACAGCCAACCAACCTGCAAATGTACGGTCTTCAGGTGCGCCTGTTTGAATATCTTTTTGGTTTTCAGGATTATCCGCTGTGTTATACATTGCGCCTAAACGGTAACTACCTGCTAAACCATTCACCAATGATTTTGGCTGCCAGATTACTTCTACAGGAATAGTCACACCATCGGCATTCTTTGTATCTAAATTCCAACCATGACGTTCTTTCGCATTTTCAGGGTTAAATTCATAAACACCCACTTGAACGGCAACGTCAGTGGTTAATTGTTGTTTTACACGTAAACCCCACTGTGAAACAGGTGTATTCATCCAAATGCCGCCCTGCCATTTACCCATTTGCGCAGCACAAAATGCAGTATTAGCAAAATCACACGCCATTACGTTAAAGTCCATGCCTAGACCTAAACGACCAGCTTTAATACTTAAACCTTGATCTTTAAAATTCTTTTCAACAGATAATTCACTTAAACGACTTTTTTGGTTACCACGTCCATAAGTACCTTGAACGTTTGCCATTTGTGGAACTTCGCCTGAAATATCATCTACTGAAGTACTTTTACCTTGACGTGCGGTCATTACCGCACGAACAGTTACACCGTTCCATCCTGCAAGCTTTTCCATATCTAAAGCTGTGCCTAACCACAATTGACCTGCAGTAGTAGGATCAGCATGTTCATTGCGTCCACCATTTGCTAAATAAGCTGTGTCTGTTGCAATATTCGCTTCAAACTTAACACCTTGTTGTGCAAGCTCAGTACGCTTACCCGACCAATCCCCAAGCATATATTGACCTTTCGAATCAAAAGCATCTTCTGAGTGAGCCTGAGACATAACTGTCATTAAAACAGTTGGCAAAATTGCTAAACTAATTTTCTTCATAATGGGAACCTAGTAGGATAAATACCTGTTACAAAAGACTTTCTTTGTAAATTTCACGTGAAAACTACCTAATTTTTCTATTTTTTGCTCAGCTTTATTTTTATTAGTCTGCATACTTTTATTTATACAATTGATTAAAAGACTAAATTAATTTTCATAAAATTATTAATTTACATATATTTCAGTAACTTAAAATTAAAACTTATCTTTGTTAACGATTAAGCATTTTTAATAAATAAATTTACAGCATCTAAAATTTACTCTTTATTTTTATTATTTAAGTACTTACATTCACTTATCTTCAGTCATTTTTAATTTAGGCTTGTAATCTGAAAGCGATAACCCGATATTAGTCACATCCTCATATATTTAATGTCAGATGCCTGAATTACCTGAAGTTGAAACCACCAAAACCAGCTTATTGCCTCTTTTGAATGAAAAAGTTATTCAAGTGACTGTTCATCAATCGAGTTTAAGATGGCCAATTCCAAATGATATTCAAAAGTTAATTGGGCAAAAACTCATTAAACTCTCTAGACGTTCCAAATATATTTTGGCGGAGTTTGAACAAGACTCTATGCTTTGGCATTTGGGTATGTCAGGAAGTTTCCGTATTTGTGAAACCACTGAAGAATTACGCAAACACGACCACCTCATTATTCAATTTGAAGATATGGAACTTCGTTATCACGATCCGCGTCGTTTTGGTTGCATTCTTTGGTTAGATGACCAATCCCAAACTAAACTCATTGATACGCTAGGGCCAGAACCTTTAAGCGATGTCTTCAATGCAGATTATTTAGCAAATAAATTAAAGTCGAAAAGTACCGCAATTAAAGTTGCCATTATGGACAACCATGTTGTTGTTGGCGTTGGCAATATTTATGCAACGGAAAGCTTATTCAATTTAGGTATTCATCCTGCACAACCTGCATCATCGCTGAGCAAAGTTCAAATTGAAAAGCTTGTGATTGAAATTAAGCGAATTTTGAAACAAGCTATAGATTTAGGCGGTTCAACCTTACGTGATTTTAGCAATGCAATGGGCGAAAATGGTTATTTCCAACAAACGCTTTTAGCGTATGGGCGCGTTGGTGAAATGTGTGTGAACTGCGAAACCACTCTAGAAAACATTAAGCTAGGACAACGAGCAAGTGCATTTTGCCCACAATGTCAGCCATTAAAGAAAGTAAAACAGATTCCACGAGGTAAAAAATGAAAAGCGCAATTGCTCGCCACATTTTAGTGAAAGATAAAGAACTTGCAGAACAGCTCAAGAAAAAAATTAAAGATGGTGCAGATTTTGCAAAAATTGCAAAGCAACATTCAACTTGTCCATCGGCTAAAAAAGGTGGTGAATTAGGCGATATCAAAAAAGGGCAATTAGTTGCTCCAATTGACAAGGCTGTATTCACTTTAGCTGAACGTGAATTACATGGTCCTATTAAAAGCCAGTTTGGTTGGCATTTATTAGAGATTAAATTCCGTATGGATTTTTAAGTTCCTTTAAGATCCCCTCTCCTTTTAGGAGAGGGTTAGGGAGAGGTAAATCTCTAGAAGTAATGCTACTCATCTCTCATCAGGCTGAAAATAAAAAAACGGTGCATTTCGCACCGTTTTTATTTTGAATGAATTAACCTTTACGTTTTAATTCATCACGAATTTCACGAAGTAATTCAATATCTTCAGGTGTAGCAGTTGGAGCTGGCTCTTCTGCCGCTTTTTCACGGCGCATTTTATTCATTAACTTAACCAACCAAAATACAACCCAAGCCAATAAGATAAAGTTAATTAAAATTGTGAGAAAGTTACCATAAGCAAATACATTCAAACCCGCTTCTTTTGCAGCAGCTAAATTCGTAATACTATTTGGATTATCACCCAACACTAAGAACCAATTTGAGTAATCAACATCGCCACCCAAAATCCAAGTAATTAATGGCATTAATAAATCAGCAACTGCTGAATCAATAATTTTACCAAATGCACCACCAATAATTACACCAACGGCCAAATCCATAACATTGCCTTTTACAGCAAATTCTTTGAATTCTTGAATAACGCTCATGTGTTCTCCAATTTTTTGTTATCAAATTTAATGTGATTAAGCATACATTATTGATTAAATTATTTCCGTGCAATTTCCTTGGATTTAGTTATTTTTTAACAAAAAAAACCGCCAACATGCGTTAGCGGTTTTTTAAATTACTTAAAAAGTAAAATTATTTACCAGAACGGTTACGTTTACGTTCGTTCTCAGTCAAGTGACGCTTACGAATACGAATTGACTTAGGTGTTACTTCAACTAACTCATCATCTTCAATGAATTCAAGCGCTTGTTCAAGCGTGTATTCAATTGCAGGAACTAACGTTAACGCTTCATCAGTACCAGACGCGCGTACGTTTGTTAACTGTTTTGCTTTAGTTGGGTTAACTGTCATGTCGTCAGAACGTGAGTTAATACCAATAATCATACCTTCGTAAACTTCTAACTGAGGTTTAGCGAATAGACGACCACGGTCTTGAAGTGTAAATAACGCATAGCCAAGGCAAGTACCTTGAACCATAGAAATCAACACACCGTTTTGACGTTTCGCAACAGTGCCTTGTTTCATAGGACCGTAATGCGAGAAGCTTGACGTCATGATACCAGTACCAGAAGTCATAGTAAGGAATTCTGAACGGAAACCAATTAAGCCACGTGAAGGAACAGTTGCTTCAATACGGATACGGCCTTTACCGTCAACTTCCATATTTGTCATTTCGCCTTTACGGTGACCCATTTGCTCCATTACAGAACCTTGATGCTGTTCTTCAACGTCAAAAGTAACGTTTTCGTACGGCTCTTGTTTTTCGCCATCAACTTCTTTCAAGATTACTTGTGGACGAGATACGCCCATTTCGAAGCCTTCACGACGCATGTTTTCAATAAGAACTGAAAGGTGAAGTTCACCACGACCAGAAACTTTGAAACGGTCTGGACTATCAGTATCTTCAACACGAAGTGCTACGTTGTGAATTAATTCGCGGTCAAGACGTTCACGGATGTTACGTGAAGTTACGAATTTACCTTCTTTACCAGCAAACGGTGAGTTGTTTACTTGGAATGTCATTGTCACTGTAGGTTCATCTACAGAAAGTGCTGGAAGTGCTTCAACTGCTTTCGGATCACAAATTGTGTCAGAAATATTAAGCGCATCAATACCTGTTACACAAACGATATCGCCTGCAGATGCTTCTTCAACGTCTACACGGTCAAGACCATGGTAACCCATGATTTTTAAGATACGGCCGTTACGTGTTTTACCATCTTTATCGATAACAGTTACTTGAGTATTCAATTTAACTGAACCGCGCTGGATACGACCAACACCGATAACACCAACGAAGCTGTTATAGTCAAGTGAAGACACTTGCATTTGGAATGGACCATCAACGTCAACAGCAGGTGGTTCAACGATGTCTACAATTGTTTGGAACAATGGAGTCATATCTTCAGCTAATTCTTCTGGAGAAGGACCCGCTACACCACGTAAACCTGATGCATATACAACTGGGAAGTCTAACTGTTCGTCAGTACCGCCTAGGTTATCAAATAAATCGAATACTTGGTCAATAACCCAGTCTGGACGCGCGCTTGGCTTGTCTACTTTGTTAATAATTACGATTGGTTTTAAACCACGTGCGAACGCTTTTTGCGTTACGAAACGAGTTTGTGGCATTGGACCTTCTTGAGAGTCTACAAGAAGAAGTACGCAATCTACCATCGACATTACACGTTCAACCTCACCACCGAAGTCGGCGTGTCCTGGGGTATCTACGATGTTAATACGATATTCAGTGTTTGTACGTGCATCAGTCCATTTAATTGCAGTGTTTTTTGCAAGAATGGTAATACCACGTTCACTTTCAATAGCGCCCGAATCCATCACACGTTCGATCTCGCCTGCGCGATCACCAAGAGCACCTGATTGTTGTAAAAGTTTGTCTACAAGAGTGGTTTTACCATGATCGACGTGCGCAATAATGGCGATGTTACGGAGAGTTTTAATATCTGACATGTAAATTCAATGCATATGTAATTTGAGGGCAAATTATACAGAAAAATATTCAGTTTTTATAGTGACAGTTTATTGACATTACCGATTTTTTTTAACATTCCATCGTTATTTGGTTTTGATATGCGGTCTATCTCGATTAGAATAGCGCCATCTTGCCACTATTTGCCTTGATTCATGTCCGATTTAAATCATTCTCCTGATCAAAAAGATCAACTCGATTTAGTCTACGGTCTAAATGATCGACCTAAACCATTCATCGCTTTTCTTGCCGCTTTCCAACATCTTCTTGCAATTATTGTCCCAATTGTGACCCCTGGCCTACTTATTTGTTTGGCTTTAGGAGTTTCAAAAGAAGATACCAACATGATTTTATCGATGTCTTTGGTAATTTCAGGGATTGCAACCTTCCTTCAATGTAAAAAAGTTGGCCCGTTTGGCGCAGGTTTGCTCATTGTTCAAGGTACAAGTTTTAACTTTATCGGTCCAATTATTGGTATTGGTTCTGCAATGGTTGCAGCAGGCACGCCTGTTGAATCTGTTATGGCTGCTATTTTTGGTGTTGTAATTGCGGGCTCATTCATTGAAATGGGTGTGTCCCAAATTTTACCTTGGGTAAAAAAACTGATTACACCATTAGTGACAGGTATTGTTGTTCTTCTTATTGGCTTAACGCTTATTAAAGAAGGCTTAATTAGTATGGGCGGTGGTTATCAGGCAATGGGCGATAAAACTTTCGCAAATGCTGACAACCTTATTATGTCTTGTACAGTTCTTGCCCTCATTATTATTTTGAACCGTATTCGTGTGACTTGGGTAAAAAGTTCGGCAATTTTAATCGCATTAGTTGTTGGTTATATTCTTGCAGGCTTTATGGGACATTTAAACTTTGATGGTTTAAAAGATGCACCTTTAGTTCAAATTCCTACACCTATGCATTTTGGTTTAAGCTTCTCTTGGAGCTTATTCATTCCAATGGCATTTATTTATATTGTTACTTCATTAGAAGCAATTGGTGACATCACCGCGACATCTAAACTATCTAACCAAGCTGTAGATGGTCCTAAATGGATGGAACGCATTAAAGGCGGTGTACTTGTAAATGGTGCAAACTCTTTCCTAGCGGGTATTTTCAACACATTCCCAAGTTCTGTATTTGCACAAAATAATGGTGTAATTCAGTTAACCGGTGTTGCTAGCCGCTATGTTGGTATCTGGATTGCGGTATTATTAATATTATTAGGTTTATTCCCTGCTGTTGCAGGCATTATTCAAGCTGTACCTCAAGCTGTACTTGGCGGTGCTGTTATGGTGATGTTTGGCGCAGTAGCAGCATCTGGTATTAATATTTTATCAGGTGTTCACTTAGACCGTCGCGCACTACTTATTATTGCAATCTCTTTAGCGCTTGGTTTAGGTGTTGCTCAAGTTCCACAAATTTTAGAGCATCTTCCTGAATTATTCCGCAACATCTTCAGTTCTGGTGTTGCAACAGGTGGTATTGCAGCCTTGTTATTAAACATTATTCTTCCTGAAACGAAGAAATAATTTCATTTCAGTATCAACTATGCCCAGCATTGTCTGGGCATAATTGTTCGATGGAGAGACAAAATGGATCCAAGAAGTGAAGTTGTCATTCGACAGCATGAATATCTTTCTGGTCGCATATTATTAGTTAACGCTCCCACAGATGATTTGCTTTCGAATTTAGATAAAGATATCGAGCCGATTGTTTGGACTTGGAACTTTAACGAATTCCAATACTTTCAAAATCAACAAGCCAACGTTCATTTTGGTGTTGATCTCCCAGAAAGTACGTTCGATCAAGCAATTGTTTTCGTACCAAAATCTAAAGAATTACTCAATTATGTTTTACATAATGTGGTAAGCCGTTTAAATGCTGGTGCATCTATTTTCTTAGTTGGTGAGAAAAAAGGTGGTGTTGAGCGCGCAGCAAAACAATTACTTCCTTTTGGTTCTGCATTAAAACTTGATAGCGCACGTCATTGCCAAATGTGGCAAATGACAGTTGAAAAGTCAGTTATCGCAAAATCATTGGCAGATTGGGCTCAAGAATATAAAGTACCAACACCAAATGGTGATTTAACTATTTGCGCTCTCCCAGGCGTATTTAGTCAAAAAAGCTTAGATATTGGTACTGCTGTTCTACTTCCATATTTATCTCAAGTAACCTCAGGGAAAATTGCTGATTTTGGATGTGGTGCAGGTGTAATTAGTGCTTATTTAGCAAAACTTAATCCTAAAAATCGTATTTTTGCGATGGATGTAGATGCTTTTGCACTTGAATCTACACGTATGACTTTTGCTAAAAACAATTTAGTCACTGAACAACTTGAAGTAAAAGCTGTTACAGGAATTGAGGATGCACCTCTCTTCTTACATGCTATTGTAAGTAACCCTCCTTTTCACCAAGGAATTAAGACAGACTACAATGCCAGTGAAAACTTATGTAAAACTGCACGTCGTCATCTTAAATCTGGTGGAGAATTATGGGTGGTTGCAAACCGCTTCTTAAACTACCCAATATTGATTGAACAGAATTTTGGTCAATGTACAACAAAAGCCGACCAACAAGGCTTTAAAGTGTTATTCGCTAACACTCAAAAAAAATCATAAGGAAATTCAATGAGCGAAACAGGTCAAACACAGCAACTAAAGCGCAAGCTTAGTGCACGCCATCTGAATATGATCGCCATTGGTGGTTCTATTGGTACAGGCTTATTTTTAGCATCTGGTGCAACTATTGCCAATGCAGGACCAGGCGGTGCTTTGCTTGCTTATGGTCTTATTGGCATTATGATTTACTTTTTAATGACAAGCCTTGGTGAATTAGCAACGCACAACCCTACTGCTGGCGCATTTTTTACTTATGGTACTAAATACGTTGAAGGTGGTTTTGGTTTTGCCTTAGGTTGGAACTATTGGTACAACTGGGCAATTACCGTTGCTTTTGAATTGGTTGCTGTCCAATTTATTATGAAGTTCTGGTTTCCAGACATTCCCGGTTTTTACTGGAGTGCTATCTTCCTTGCTATTCTTTTTGGAATTAATGCACTTACTGTCAAAGGATTTGGCGAAAGTGAGTTTTTCTTCTCCCTCATTAAAGTTCTAGCAATTATTGTATTTATTATTATTGGTATCGCCATGATTGCAAAAATCATGATGACACCGGGTATGAGCACTTTTACTAACTGGACTAAAGGCGATGCACCTTTTGTTGGCGGCTTTCAAGCACTGATTGGTGTTGCAATGATTGCCGGATTCTCGTTCCAAGGAACAGAGATGGTTGGTGTTGCCGCAGGTGAATCTAAGAATCCGAAAAAGACGATTCCTGTTGCCATTAAACAAATTTTTTGGCGAATCTTATTGTTTTATATCGTGTGTATTTTCATTATCGGTACTTTAGTTGCTTATGATGATCCACGTTTATTACAAGCTGCTGCAAGCGAAGATATTGCACTTTCACCATTTACACTGCTATATGAACAAGCTGGTTTTGCTTTTGCTGCAAGCTTAATGAATGCTGTAATTTTAACGGCAATTCTTTCAGCTGGTAACTCTGGCATGTATTCATCTACACGTATGCTATTTAGTATGGCACGTGAAGGACGAGCACCTAAACTATTTGCAAAATTAGATTTACGTGGCGTTCCAATGAATGCACTTTACGCAACAACTGCTGTAGCAGCGCTATGTTTCTTGACGACTTTCATTGGTGAGCAAGCCGTATTTAACTGGCTTCTTAACATGTCAGGTATGTGTGGCTTTATTGTATGGTTAGGTATTGCGATTTCACATTACCGTTTCCGTAAAGGCTACCTTGCTCAAGGTTACAAGTTAGATGACTTAGCTTATAAAGCAAAATTCTTCCCATTTGCACCTTGGTTTGCTTTCATTTTATGTTCAATTATTATTCTTGGACAAAACTATGAAGCACTTATTGGCGGTAAAATTGATTGGTTAGGCTTACTTTCTACTTATATTAGTATTCCACTATTCCTTGCTATTTGGTTTGGTTATAAATGGAAATATAAAACGAAACTTGTTCCATATAACGAGATGGATGTTCAACCAGCCAATTTAGATCGTGAATAATCCTTGAACATAAAAAAACAGCCAATTGGCTGTTTTTTTATGTCTGTGATTTTATCTAAAATAATAAACGTTATTTAAGGTGTCACTAAGGTTACTGTTGCTCGACGATTTGTTGCACGCCCTTCTGCTGTCGAATTTGAAGCAATCGGTTGTGTTGAACCAAAACCTTCTGTGATTAACTGATCTGAGTTAACACTGTGTTCTGTAACTAATACTGTTGCAACAGAATTTGCACGTGCAAGTGACAATTTTTGATTTACTGCCTTAGTACCAGAACCATCGGTATGCCCATCAATTTTAAGTTTAAAATCTGGACTTTGCGCTAAACCTTTAGCAGCTGATAAAAGATAAGGTTGATATTGAGGATCAATTTGACTTGAGTTGTTTGCAAAATGAATAGAAACCCCATTTTTTAATTCTGTTAAAGCATTTTGTACTTCTGCTTTTTCATCCGTAGTATTTTTATTTCCTGAAGTTGTAGCACACCCCACAAAAAAAGCACTACTTACAATTACAGCTAATATTTTCTTATTCATATTAATACTCTACTTTTAGTTGATTAATTAATAACCAAAAAAAATATAACATACTTTTACAACTTTACAAATTTTCCAAAAAAAAACGACTCCGAAGAGTCGTTTTTTTTACTTTAACAGATTATTCAGCTGTTACAGTACGGCTGCCAGAAATAGTCGCGAATACACGACGGTTCATAGCACGACCTTCTTTAGTTTTGTTGTCAGCAATCGGTTGATCCCAAGCGAAACCTTGAGTAGACAAACGAGCTGGATCTACGTTGTATTCGTTTACAAGAGAAGTTTTAACAGAGTTAGCACGAGCTAGAGATAAACGTTCGTTTAATGCACGTGGACCAGTGTTATCTGTGTGACCTTCGATGTTTGCAGTAGCGTTTGGATATTCAACTAACTTTTCAGCAACTTTAGCAATTTCTGGCTTGTATTGATCTTTGATGTTTGATTTGTTTGTATCAAAGAAAACACGAAGTTCCATGCTTAGGTCTTCAGTTAACTCTTGTGGAGCAACTGGAGCAACTGGAGCAACTGGAGCTACATCAACAACAGGCGCAGCTGGCTTCAAGTGACCGCCTAAAACTACGTTAAGACCAGCCAAAGCTGTATAGTTCCAGAAAGATTCGTCGAAGTTATAAGTACCACGAGCTTCTGTACGAAGAGATAAAACGTCATTTAAACGATAGAATGCACCGATACCAGCATTAGCTAAAGTACCTTCTTCTTTAAGATCCGAACGACCTAAGTCAGCAGCATCAACACCTGAGAATTTGTATTTGTAGTGACCAGCACCCGCTAATACATAAGGCTTGAACTTGCTGTCGTAGTTCTTAGTGATCAAGTCAGAAGTAACAATGAAGTTACCGTTGATTTGAGTTTGTTTGTATTCGCCATTTACAACGTTAGCGCTACCTTCAAGGTCACCTTTAACTTGATTATATTCAACTTCAAAGTTTAACCATGGAGTTAATTCAACACCAACAGCTGCACCAGCGAATAAATCATCTTTTAAATCAGCACCAGAAGCGTCGCTTAAATGATCTTTACCGTTGTTGTTTTTAGTATCTTGGAATGTGTAACCAAGCATTAATGGAGTAACAGTTACGCCTGCATTTGCAGCGGCTAACGGAGCAGCAACAAGCATAGCTAGTGCAATACGACTCATTTTCATGGATTTATCCTCCAGAGATAAACAATTGTTTTCAAGTTTAAGCCTAAATTATATCTATCCTGAGATAGGCTTTTATACCCCAGTTGTTTTTTTAAGCTATTCACGTGCATCATACAAACACTTTTCACGTTTTCCAAGTGCTTGAATTAGTAAATCGAACAAATTATGACAAAATTACTTACAATTTCCGTTGTAATTCGGTAATTATTTATCCAATTATACGCGCAAATCGCTTATTTTCACTTGTCTTTAATTCTAACATTTTTATTAAAATTTAAGTAACAATTATTTTAACAAAAAAAACATTAAAAAACAAAGCTTTAATATTAAACAATCATTTACCCTATTACCAAAAAGTCTTATAACATTATGTTTTATAAAAAATATTCAGGATTCTCTCTAATAGAGATTGTAATTTGCTCCATAATAATTTCGATTATCTATTTCTATACTATTCCTTATTTCCATCAATATATGGCGCAAGAAGAAATAAAAAAAGTTAAAAAATTACTGAGTTATAGTAATTTAACTGCAAAAAGTCATGCTTCAACATATAGAGCCAATGTTGTTATTTGCTCGACAGATAATGGTGAGCAATGTCAAAAAGCACAGTGGCGTACTGGTCTGTTAATTTTTCAAGATACGAATCAAAACAAGCAAGTTGATTCGAATGAAAAAATTATCTTGTATGAAAAAACCAAACTGAAGTACGGCACTTTAGATTGGCGCGGAACGCTTTCATCTCCTCATATAACTTTTATGGCAAAACATGATGGATTACCAATAGGCTCTAACGGAAGTTTCTTCTATTGCTCTTTTCACAATTTATCCAATAAGCGCATTGTTTTGAGCAAAATGGGACATATTCGAATAGAGGATAGTAAAAATTGTTAGAACTCATTAGTCCAAAGGATCTGTTGTTTTTAACTTTATTCATCAACTTTTTTTTATATACTGCTTAAAACTGAAAAATATTGATTAGAACTTAAACGGAGATACAACAATGACAGATATCGTAATTGTAAATGGTGCTCGTACTGCAATGGGCGGCTTTCAAGGAAGTCTATCAAGCGTAACTGCACCCGAATTAGGCGCGGTAACGATTAAGGCTGCAATTTCTCGTTCGGGTTTACAACCAACTGATATCGAAGAAGTCATTATGGGTTGTGTTCTACCCGCAGGTCTAAAGCAAGGTCCTGCGCGTCAAGCAATGCGTCAAGCAGGTATTCCCGACTCAACTGGTGCTGTAACAATTAACAAGCTTTGTGGCTCTGGTATGAAAGCTGTTATGCAAGCAGCTGATATGATTAAAGCAGGATCTGCCGAAATTGTTGTGGCTGGCGGTATGGAATCTATGACCAATGCACCCTATGTTTTACCTAAAGCACGCGGTGGTTACCGTATGGGACATGGTGAAATTAAAGATCATATGTTCCTAGATGGTTTAGAAGATGCTGAAACAGGTCGTCTTATGGGTTCATTTGCACAAGATATGGCAAATAGTCGTCACTACACGCGTGAACAAATGGATAACTTTGCGATTCGTTCACTAAAACGCGCGCAAACAGCAATTAATGAAGGCTATTTTGCAGATGAAATTACACCTGTAACTGTATCTACTCGTAAAGGTGATGTTGTAGTAGATAAAGATGAACAGCCATTTAATGCCAATATTGAAAAAATTCCAACGCTCCGCCCTGCTTTTGCAAAAGATGGAACTATTACTGCAGCAAATGCGAGTTCAATTTCAGATGGTGCTTCTGCACTTGTTGTAACTTCAAGTGATGTAGCCGCAAATAAAGGACTAAATCCTTTAGCTAAAATTGTAGCTTATGCTTCTAACTCTCAACATCCATCTGAATTTACTATTGCTCCTGTAGGTGCAATTCAAAAAGTTTTAAATAAAACTGGTTGGAATGCTCAAGATGTTGATCTTTGGGAAATTAACGAAGCATTTGCAATGGTAACCATGTGCCCAATTGATGATTTCAAATTAGATCCTGAAAAAGTAAATATTAACGGTGGTGCTTGTGCTTTAGGTCATCCTGTTGGGTCTACAGGTTCTCGTATTATTTTAACTTTGATTCATGCGCTTAAACGTACTGGCGGTAAACGCGGTATTGCATCACTTTGTATTGGTGGTGGTGAAGCAACTGCTGTGGCAATTGAGTTACTTTAATCAAAAGCCTCCCTTTTTTAAGGTAAGAAGTACAGCTTCGTAAGGAAAGGGATTTTAGAAATCCTCCCTTACCCCCTCCTTTAATGAGAAAGGGAAATTTTTAAAATAAAAAGCCTCCTAAATGGAGGCTTTTTTATCATTCAAATTAAAAGTAGAACTTTTAACTTTAATGCTTAAAGAATTTCTTTACGTAATTGCTCAGGTGATTTCATAGAAAGTAAACCTGGTGCAACATCAAATGCTGTTTTAGCACCGTACTGCCCTGTTTTATTCATACGGTAACATGCACGTGCATAAGCAACTAAAACACTTGCCGTAAATTCTGGATTACTATCCAACTTCAATGAAAACTCAATCACTTGATTTTGTTCAGCACTACTATTACCACTACGAATCACAAAACCGCCATGAGGCATGCTGCTGTGTTCTTTACGCAGTGTTTCTTCATCAATGAAATTAACTGTTGTGTTGTAGTCTGCAAAGTAGTCTGGCATGGTGACAATTGCTTGTTCAACTACTTTTGCATCTGCACCATTTTCTAGCACAACATAACATTCACGTGTGTGCTTATCTTTTGTGCTTAATTGTGGACGCGAGCCCCTACGTACTTTTTCAATTGCATCTGTAGATGGAATTGTATATTGAACACCTGCTTTTACACCGTCTACACGGCGAATCGCATCTGAATGACCTTGGCTAAGACCTTTGCCCCAGAATGTATATGTTTCACCATCTGGTAATAATGCTTCACCAAATAAACGGTTAATTGAGAACATACCAGGATCCCAACCAATCGAAATCATCACTGTTTTCTTGTTTGCAAGTGCTGGCGCATTTACAGCATCAAAGAATTCAGGGATACGTGCATGCGTATCAAAACTATCAACCGTATTAAATTGGCTTGCTAATTGAGGTGTTTGTTGTGGTAAGTCATCTTTCGAACCACCACATAAAATAAGCACATCAATTTTATCTTTAAATTCTGAAAGTGAATCCATGTGAAATACAGAAGTTTCTGCAAAACATGGCTTAACCGTTTCAGGCGCACGACGTGTAAAAATACCAACGAGCTGTAAATCTGGATTTTTTTGAATAGATGTTTCTACGCCACGACCAAGGTTGCCGTAACCCACAATACCAATACGAATCAAATTTTGCATAACCACAGTGTCACTGAATAAATAAAAGGCTTATGAATCTATGTTGCACCAAAAATGATCAACATAGTGAATCTTATACTACAGTACTATCTACAAATTTAAAGTAAATTAAGCATATAGATAAGAAATCAGTTAGTAATGAAATAAAAAAGCCTGCTTTAAAGCAGGCTTTTTTATGAAGGTGCAATTACTTTTGCGAACCTGTTTGATAACCCGCATTCATAACCGCAGTTGATGCTTGGTACGGATTTTTAAAATCATTCAAACCAGCAGCAGCTTCAGCAATATCTTTACCTTCTTTAATAATGAAAGTATCGAAACCTGCACGCTTCATGTAATTTAGAACATCTTTAAATACATCACCCGTTGCACGAAGTTCGCCTTGGTAACCTTGGCGACGTAACAATGCTGCAAATGAATAACCGCGACCATCGTTAAACCCAGCAAACTCAATAAAGATTGCATCTAACTGATCAAGTGGAAATTCATTTGTTTCAGGAGAAGCATCAACTGTTAAGTACAATGCTTTTTTACCCGATACATTTGCAAGTTGATCTAACTGTTCTACTGTTAAAACAACATCACCTTGTGGCAATACGCCATCTTCACCAATAAGTTGGTAAGTGTTGTCTGCAATTGTGCCATCCTTAGAGAGCACTTGAAGTGCGGTATTAAGCATATGCACGCTCCTTGAATGGTTGAATGCCAACACGGCGATAAGTTTCTACAAACTCTTCACCTTCTTGACGTAAATCAAGATAAGTATTCAATATTTCTTCTACAACATCAGGTACACGGTCTGCTGCAAACGATGGCCCTAAGATATCACCAATTGAAGCATCATGATCTGCATTACCACCTAAAGTAATTTGGTAGAATTCTGCGCCTTTTTTATCTACGCCTAAAATACCAATATTACCAACATGGTGATGACCACACGCGTTCATACAACCTGAAATATTTAGATCTAATTTACCTAAATTGTAAATTGTATCTAAGTCATCGAAACGACGTGAAATTGCTTCTGAAATTGGAATAGATTTCGCATTTGCTAATGAACAGAAATCACCACCTGGGCAGCAAATAATATCGGTAATGAAACCAATATGAGCACGTGCCAAGTTGTTCGCTTCAAGCGTTTGCCAAACTTCAAATAAATCTTTTTGTGGTACATCAACCAAAGCAATGTTTTGCTCATGCGTTGTACGAAGCTCACCAAATGTATGTTTATCTGCAAGATCTGCAATAACATTCATTTCTTCAGTGGTCATATCACCCGGTGCAATACCTGCACGTTTAAGTGAAATCGTAACAATACGATATCCTTTAACTTTATGTGCATTGGTGTTGATGTTAAACCATTGTTTGAATTTAGGATGAGCAGCAAACAATTCTGTAAAGTCTTCATCTGCATAATCTTGATAATTAAATGGTGTAAATTCTTCGTCTAATTTTTTCAAAATTTCAGGCTGAATTTTTAAAGTTTGAACTGTATGTGCAAACTCTGCTTCAACTTTCTCTGCAAATACTTCAGGTGTTAAAGCTTTTACTAAAATCTTAATACGTGCTTTGTATTTATTGTCACGGCGACCATGTAAGTTATATACACGAAGTACCGCTTCTAAATAAGCAATTAAATCTTCACGTGGCAAGAAGTCACGAATAAAGCTACCAATAATTGGAGTACGACCTAAACCGCCACCCACTTTAATTTTGTAGCCAATTTCGCCTGCTTCATTACGAACAATGTAAACACCAATATCGTGGAATGAAGTTGCAGCGCGGTCAGTTTCTTCAAGTGCAGAAACTGCAATTTTGAACTTACGTGGCAAGAAAGCAAATTCTGGGTGGAATGTAGACCACTGACGAATTAACTCACACGTTGGACGTGGATCTGCAATTTCACCCGCAACTACACCTGCATATTGGTCAGTTGTTGTATTACGAATACAGTTACCAGATGTTTGAATCGCATGCATTTGTACAGTCGCAAGCTCAGCCAACATATCTGGAACATTCTCTAGCGCAGGCCAGTTAAACTGAATGTTTTGACGTGTAGATACGTGTGCATAACCACGGTCATATTCTTTTGCCAATGCCGCAACTTTGCGTAATTGATTAGAATTCATTAGACCGTAAGGCACAGCTACACGCAACATTGGCGCATAACGTTGTACGTATAATCCATTTTGTAAACGTAGCGGACGGTATTCATCTTCCGTCAATTTACCCGCTAAATAACGTTCCGTTTGATCACGGAATTGTGCAACACGTTCGTTGATCAGTTGCTGATCAAAATCAGTATATAAATACATGGCGTACAGCTAGTAGTTTCTATTATATCGAAACACAGCATAACGACATTTAATCTATCAACAAAATGCGTTTTTTACATATTTCATAGCGGTTTTTTTGATAAGCATGCCTAAGAATCACTGATATATGGTGATTTACCAACATTCGTATACTTATTCACCTCAATTGATCTTTTTATAAATTCTTTAGCACTTTTATATATATAGAAAATCTAATTAAGAAACATCTCGTTTATTTCTTAAATTACTGACATGAGCTCGATTGGTCTGCCATGACTTTTCTAAAACTTCTTTTTTATTTAGACTCTAAATTTAATAAAATATCTTTATTTTTTAAGCCACCTGCAAAACCAACAAGCTTTCCATTGGCACCAATCACACGATGACAAGGCGCAATAATAGAAATTGGATTTTTACCATTTGCAGCCCCTACAGCACGTACCGCTTTCACATTACCAATAGATTCCGCAATTTGCTTATAACTTCGAGTTTCTCCAAATGGAATTTGAAGTAATGCCGACCATACGGATTTTTGAAATGCCGTACCTTGAAAATCTAATGGAATAGTAAATTGAGTTCTTTGACCTGCAAAATATTCTACAAGTTGCTTTTCTATTTCTACTAATAAAGGATGTTCATTCTGTTCAAAACTTTCAGAAAGTTTAACACGCATAGGATCATCATTTTCCCAAAGCACAGCAACCAAAGCTTGATCATGTGCAACCAAGGTCAACTGCCCAACGGGTGTTTGAATTTTCTTGTTATAAAGCTGCATACAAAATCTCACATTAACTTGAAGAAGATACTAACTTTCATACAACATAATACAAAATAATAAATTCTGAATTGTATGAATTCCGCATAAATTTAAATCATCTTCAAATAAAAAATCGCCAGTAAAAACTGACGATTTTTTTTGCTTATTTCTAAACTTATGAAGAGGAAAGTTTCATCAATACAAGACCAGAAATAATAAGCACTGCTGCAAGCATACGCATTGCTGTTGCAGGTTCACCTAAAATAAAAATACCAATAAGAAACGAACCAATAGCACCAATTCCTGTCCAAATTGTATAAGCCGTACCTAAAGGTAAAGTCCGCATTGCGTATGAAAGCAAACCGAAGCTTAAAATCATAAATCCAATTGTAACAACCGTTGGTGTAACTTTAGTAAAACCATCTGAAAGCTTCATAGAATAAGCCCAAACAATTTCAAAAAGTCCTGCTAATAGTAAAGTAATCCAAGCCATGTGCCTGTCTCCACAAATTATGTAGATGTCAGGTCGTCCTGACTTTTTAATACTTATTAGAAAATGCTGTAATGATTTTCCGAATAAGGGGTCGTCCCTTTGAATACGCTAAGTATAAATTATTCCTTCTTTTTATTGATCTTTCTTTTACATTTTTTGACTATTTAAAAACACTAAGCTGTATATGAAAAAATGAACCATGCTATTGATTTCAATAACATGGTTCGAGTTATTAAAAGTTAAACTGAATACCAGCGCCATATAACCATTTCTTTTCAGAAGATGATTCATCTTGCCAGTTGGTCTGTTTATCACCTTTTTCATAACCGTATGAAACATCAATATATGGCATGATGTTTTTGGTGATTTCATAACGCGTTTCTAAACCCAAGCTTAAACTTGTTAAACCATTGGATTTCGCATATTTAGATTCATCACTTATTACAACTTCAGCATCTAAATATGGCTTTAGAACCAGTTTTTGCGTAATTAAAAAATCACGATCTGTTTCTAAGCTTGCAAACATTTGCTGATCTTTTCCGATATACATATAAATATCAGTATCAAAAAAATATGGCGCAAGACCATTCAAACCAAATGCAGTATAAGTTTGATTTTTTTCCTCCATTTTTTCAGTATCACGGATATATCGAATACCTGCTTGAATATCCCAAAAATCTGCCATCGCACGGCTATACATAAATTTAGTATCGTAATTGGTATTTTCAGACTCAGTTTTCTCTGCATTTAACTGCACAAAAAGTTTGTTTTCATCTGTTCCAATACGACTTTCCAATTGTGTTTGCCAAACACCTTGTCCCGTATCATCACTCAACCATTTGCTTGTAAATTCACTTGATTGATAAATTTCTCCACCATGTTCATTCATATGTTCTGATGAAGATATTTCATGTGAAGGAGGTTCATGTTTTACCATAGGTTGCATGAATGAATGATCATGTTGTTGAGTCAGCATTTCATTGTCTACCTGAGCAAAAATCTGCCCACTTGCCAATAAAACCGATATGCCTAAAACATGCTTATTCACATTAATGATGTTCATGTTGACCTCCCTCTGTTGTTGTACTCTGATGAAGACTTGTTGAACTTTTTATTGTTTTAGGCTCAAGCCCCTTGTTCTTAGCATCTTCATCTACATTCGCTACAATTAATTTACTCATCATACCTGCACTCATGTGATACAGCAGATGACAATGAATTGCCCATTCGCCCAATTCATTCGCTGTTAATAATGCCGTCATCGATTTACCTGGCGGTACGACAATCGTGTGTTTATTCGGTAAGTCGGATAACGCTTGTCCATTTTCCAACTGCATAAACATGCCGTGTAAATGCATTGGATGCGCCATCATGCTGTCATTGACAAATTTCAAGCGAATGCGCTCACCATATTTCACTTTTAAGGGTTCAGCTTCATTGAACTTTTTACCGTTAATTGTCCAAATATAGCGCTCCATTGTTCCGCCTAAATGAATTTCTAATTCACGTGTGGCTTCACGTGTATCTGGCTGTACTTTTAATGATTTTAAATCTGCATATTGCAGTGCTTTGTTACCCACAGGCGTAGATGCATTAGCCCAACCTTGCACAATTTTTACGTCGTCATTTTTCTGTTCATGTTGATCTTCTAATTGTTCATGCTTCATATTTGAATGATCCATTTGATCATCTTGCATCGATATTTTCATATCTGCAGCATCATGGCTCATTTCATGCATTGCACCATGCCCCATATCTTCCATTGTTAATAATGCACGCGGTCGAGATTGAGGGATTTGGACTGAATAAGATGATGGAACTTGCTCATTTTGAAGTGATGCCAAAGCGAAGCCTGTTCGATCAATTGATTCTGCTTGAATTTGATAATGGTTTAGTTTTGGCTGAACAATGACATCGTAAGTTTCAGCAGCACCTATACGAAATTCATCTACATTTACAGGCTGAACAGCTTGTCCATCTGCACTTACAACTGTCATTTTTAAGTTAGGAATACGCACATCAAAAAATGACATTGCAGAAGCATTAATAATTCTTAAGCGTACTTTTTCATTGGGTTTAAACATTCCAGTCCAATTCTGTTCGGGCGTTTTACCATTCACCAAAAATATATAGCCTGTAACATCAGACATATCCGTTTTTAGCATACGCATTTGATTCCACATAGAACGCTCTTGCCATGTGTTTTTTAAGCCATCTTTTTTAATTTGAGCAAAAACATCTTTTAATGTTTCACGTTTATTTTGATAAAACTCAGAAGATTTTTTCAAGTTCGCCATAATTTGCGCACTTGAAGATTCATGAAAATCGGACAGCATAATCACATAATCGCGATCTACTTTTTCATGCGCCACCAGTGGTTTTTTATTTTTAGGATAAATCACTAAAGAGCCATATAAGCCATCTTGCTCTTGCCCTTTAGAATGTGCGTGATACCAATATGTTCCGTTTTGGCGAACCTTAAATTTATAGGTGAAATCTTTATTGGGTTTTATCGCTTTAAATTGATTAAAACCTGGTACTCCATCCATTAAACCTGGCAACAATAACCCATGCCAATGCACGGAAGTATCTTGCTTTTTTAGATGATTATGTACATGAATAACAGCATCATCACCCTCTTCAAATTCTAAATTAGGTGCAGGAAATTGACCATTCACAGTAATACGTTTAACTGCTTTTCCTGTGATATTTACCGTTTGTTCATCAATATTAAGGTGATATTCCTTCACTGCTGAAAAAGCAAAAGATGATGCTAATAAACCGACCACAATAACGAGGTGCTGATGTAATTTTAAAGACATGACTTATCCTTGAATTTTGAAAAATGAAATTTCTAAAAATCAGGATTAAGCTTGTGGAGGGCGCAGAATATCTTGTTTAAAGTCGGAAGAATGGAATATTCCATAAACCGTATTTAATACGTCATTCGAATTAAATGCCGAAAAATTAAATGAATGTGTTTCTAATAAATTGAAACTAGAGACAGAATTATGACATTGAAGTGTTGAACAATCTTGGCACCGCACATGTGAGTTTTGATGATTTAAATGACTCTTTTCAACATGTTCACAATGTGATGATGAAAGATTTGTATCATTTTGATTTACATGATTTGTTTGTATATCAGCTAGCTTTTCACAATGCTCAGAATCAAACTTATGATGGGTTTGCATTGATACAGAATGAACATTTGAAGATGCAGGCACGAAAGCAAAGGCAATACCTGTCCAACTCATAACAAACGTTACAAGTAAAACAAATGTAATGCTTTTACTTTTCATGAACTGCATAGGTATAGCCTTATAAAAATAGCTCAGGTCTATTAGCTGAATGTTGTTCCTCATTCGTGTTTGAGAATAACGGAGTGTTGTTTTTTACACAATTTTTAAATTTATAATTAACAATACAGCAACAAAGTGAAAAACTGTGATTAAAACAATAAAGCTATTTATTCACCAGCCAATTATTAAGCTAAAGCTCAATAAACAAACAGCCTTTCACAAGCTCTCAAAATAAAAAAAAGGATTCAATTGAATCCTTTTTAGACATATTTTGTATAATTCTCAAACTATTGATGCACATATGTTTATAAATTAATCGAGTTATCCATATAGTTATAAACACAGATATCCATATAGTTATAAACAAAGTTATCCACAGATTGTAGATAACTTATTCAAAATAGTCTTATGCTTGAACTGAGCCTACTTTTGCAAGTTCTGAACGCATTTCGTTAATCACAGCTTGATAATCAGGCTTACCAAAAATAGCTGAACCTGCAACAAACATATCTGCACCTGCCTCTGCAATTTCACGAATATTTGCAGGAGTAACACCACCATCAACTTCTAAGCGAATATCACGACCTGAAGCATCAATAATTTTTCGTGCTTCACGTAATTTTTCTAAAGTCATTGGAATGAATTTCTGACCACCAAAACCAGGGTTCACGCTCATCAATAAAATTTGGTCAACTTTATCAATAACATAGTCTAAATAATGTAATGGTGTTGCAGGGTTAAATACTAAACCAGCTTTCGCACCGCCTGCTTTAATAAGTTGTAAAGAACGATCAATATGATCTGATGCTTCAGGATGGAAAGTGATAATATCCGCACCAGCATCTAAGAAATCACCAATCATACGATCTACAGGTGAAACCATTAAATGCACATCAATAGGTGCTTTAATTCCGTAGTTTTTTAGTGCCTTACATACGCCTGCACCAAAAGTTAAATTTGGTACATAGTGATTATCCATAACATCAAAATGAACGACATCTGCACCTGCAGCAATAACGTTTTCAACTTCTTCGCCTAAACGTGCAAAATCTGCCGATAAGATTGATGGCGCAATTAAATATGGCTTGGACATGTAAGGGAACCTTGCTGGTATTTGGATTGATCCTTAGATTATAGCAAATTGTGAATTACTTCGTGCCTTTGATTTTTATTATGAGCATTCCATAAGCTGTTCTATTTCTATTACATAATGTTTCAAAACGAGAATTGTTCTTATTTATAATTTTTCCTAATATAGCCCTATATATGAATGAAAAAGACAATTTAAGATGAAAAGTATTTCAAATATTCAAACACTACAAGCTGCAAAAATTGCCAAACGTTTACTCAATCATTGGAAACATAAATTTGATGTTGCCAATACGGAAGATCATTACGAAATTTTTATGCCTTCAGCCACTGTTTCACTTAGTCCAAAAGAAAATCTTCTTCATGTAGAAATTGACTTTAAAACAAATGATGTCGATCAAATTAGACTAGAACAAGTTGTAATTGATCATTTAGTTCGAATGGGACAAGAAGAATTAAATGCTGAATGGTCACGCAGCTAAACTTTAAAGTGAATTTACAAACAATAAAAAGGGAAGCTTTAGCTTCCCTTTTTTTAATCGCTTTTACTGCAATCTATTTTTGCGTTTGAGCATCAAATTCTTTCACAGCATCAATACGTGCCTTAGTTGCAGGATGACTCTGCAAAAAGTCGAATACTGAAGACTCATCTGCATCCTTTTCATTCTTAGATGATTCATCTGTACTGTCACCTTCTAAGCGTTGTAAAAAATTGGCAAAATGAACAGTTGGAATTTTATGTTGATGCATGGTGTTTAAAGCATAGCGATCTGCTTCAGATTCAAAATCACGTGAATATTTAGCACCAATTAATGCAACAGGAACTGTCGTCACTAAATCTGATGCATCTCCTGTAATCGCAATTAAAATCACACTAAAGCCTAAACTCGATAAGGTTTGTTGCAAACTATGACGTTCAACTAAATGTCCTTGTTCATGCGCAAGAACACCTATAATTTCATCATCATTTTTTGCAAGTTCAACCAGCTCATCAGTCAAAATAATGGTGTTATTTGGAATGGCTAAAGCATTTGCACCTATACTTTTCCCAGCTCTAAATATCACTTTTGCAGGCTTATCTTCTGCAATAATTCGATTGTATTTAGCAAGAATTTGCTTTTGACGCGCATCCGATAAAGTCGTTTCACCTGTCACAGATACCACATATTCTTCAGCTTCATCACCTATACTCTTGAGCGTATCTGCTGGTAAATTTTTCGCAACATAATATGCTACCGTTGGTACGCCCCATTTCACGGTTGCAAAAATAAGCGCTGCCACAAATATCGCACTAAATAAAATTAGACTTGGCGATTTTTCAAGTTTCCAAATAGAGTGATATGTCTTTTTAGTATTCATCTGAAACCATTCAGGTAAAACATCTTGAAACTCTAATCGGGCATCATCTTTTAATTCAATAACAGGATGAATTTTACCAAGTGCGCCAATAAGCGTCATGTCTTCATATGGATAACGACGCTCCAATTCAAGCTGTTCACCATAACGAACTAAAACTGTTTGTTCATCTACAGCATGAATTTGAGCATGCTGTGGCTTCGAGCTGAAACCATCATAAAATACGACTTCTACGTTTGATGTTGTCATATTTGGCTTCCGTTATAGTGAAACATCAAAATCAAACACATCACTAATTTCTTCAGCAATGGCGCTATGATCTTCTTGAATACGGTTAATCATTGAGTCTGGATCATTTTTCAAATGCAAGCTGAGTGATTCAACTTGGTATCTATATAATCGAATTGCTGCCCAAGGTGTCATAAAACCAATAGTGATAATTTTCATAAACCAGTTACTTACAATAATCCAAGCATAACGCCACTGATTACAAGTAGTTTGAAATTCACTTCGGCTTACTGTTGTATTGTTCCAAGTTGCAATAAAAGTTCGTGCAGAAATTAAAGGCCAAATAAACAATAAGCCAGTGAGATAAATTCCGACAAAAATATATCCTATCGTTTGTGCACCAAGATTTAACAATGAACCAGAGAACATCCACAGTACAACGCCTGAAATACCAATAAGCGCAATAAAGGCTAAAAATGGATAATAAAATGCACCCATAAATGCAGACCATTCTGCACGTAATTTAAATCTTAATTGTCCAACGTATAAATTATCTAAAGAATACTTTTTGAATAACCAAACTGCGACTGGATAAAATAATCCTAATGTAAAAATAGTCAGTAGAACTGCTTTGAAAAAAACCAAATAAATTTCTTTATTAGTTCCTGAAAAATAAAAGCGGCTATTACCAAATTTACTATTTCTTGCTTTAAAGCGTAGCGTTGAGCGAATTAACCACGGCATCACAAAATAAATAACCAAAAAACCAATTAAAGTCGCTTTCCATGAATAATTTGAAACGACTGTAAAAGCAATATAAAGCGCCAAAGCAATTAAACGACCAATCAAGATTTTACGTGGAATACCTGTAAAGTCGAAACGGCGTTTAAAAAACTCTGTATTTCCATAAAAATAGCGTAAACGACGTACTTTTGCCCAAGGTGCATATAAGCCTAAAGTAACGATGGTTAAAAGAATATTGACAATCCAAATACCAAAATATTCAGATGCTTTCCCATGAAAATAGAAAGATTGTTTCTTTCTCCAACGCGTCACTTCATTTTGTTCAGGTGGCAATTGCGGTGGAAATGGTGGCTCTATAAATGGTTCATTGACTATATTACTTTCTGGTGTTTGCATGAAAAATCCAGTTGTTTTTAATTTTGTTATCAGAAAAATAATCTATTTTATATAGATCAAAAAAAATGCGTTCAACCCTATTAAGATCAAACGCATTATCTATGAATCATAAAAAACTTACAAATAAGAGATTGAGCAATCTATATTTAAGCGTGTAATTGGGCGTGATGAAATTTCAAATGATCTTCAATAAAACTTTGAATGAAGTAGTAGCCATGATCATAGCCTTCATGTTCACGCAATGTGAGTTTTTGCCCTGCGCGTTTACATGATTGTTCAAATAATGCAGGATTTAGCTGAGAATAAAACTGATCTTTTAAGCCTTGATCAATTAAAATATCTGTAAATAAAGCACCTTTTTCCTCAACCAATGCTGTTGCATCGTGCTTTAACCATTCTGTTTTATTTTCACCTAAATAATTTGAAAATGCTTTTTCACCCCAAGGACATTGGCTTGGCGCACAAATTGGTGCAAATGCAGAAACAGATTTAAATTTTTCAGGATATTTCAACGCAAGTGTTAAAGCACCATGACCACCCATTGAGTGACCAAAGATTCCTATTCTATTTTGCTCAATTAAAAATTCTTGGTTCACCAAGCTATAAAGTTCATCTGCAACAAACGTTTCCATTTGGAAATGCTCACTCCAAGGTGCTTGCATCGCATTAATATAAAAACCTGCACCTTGCCCAATATCCCAATGATCACCCTGTTCTACATTTTCACCGCGCGGTGACGTATCTGGTGTAATTAAAATAAGATTGAGTTGAGCAGCCAATTGCTGTGCATGTGCTTTAATTGCAAAAGTTTCTTCTGTACAGGTTAAACCTGCTAAAAAAAATAATGCAGGACAAGCTTCACCATTCAAAGCTTTTTTAGGAAGATAAATACCGAATTTGCTTTCGCCTTTTAAGCTTTTAGAATTAATCTTATAAATGCGCTGTTCGCCATTAAAACATCTATTACTTTGGATTAATTCCACTCGATTCCCCTTTTTAATTAATGAATATTTAACGGCATTTCCACATTTGGTGTCGTTTTTACAGCGTTTACCTGTGGAAATAAGCGTTGCTCTAATTGTGGCAACATCAATTCCATATTTTTACCAATTGCCCATTGTGGTTCAGATGGCTCAAATCCTTGCGCGCTTTCCCACTTAGCAACCGTCTCTTTTGCTTGATTAAATGCATCAAACATAGAGTGTTGTTCACGCATTGCTTGATCAAAGAAAGCTCGACCAAAATAAGTATAATCTGCTTCATTTGAACATCCGAATGATGCTCGATCTGCTGCAGATGCAGTAATCACCAAGGTATTTTCATCTTGTAATTCAGAGACAAAACTGCCTGAATAACATGCTGAAATCACAATAACACGCCAACGGATTCCAGACTTATCTAAAGTGTCTTTTAACCATTTAGGATCGACTTGTTTCAAGTCTAATGGCGCATTTTCCATTTCAAATTGATTTGGCAGACCGTGTGATGTCATATATAAAAACAACACATCACTTTCACGGTTCATCTGCTGTCCCATACGGCGTAGCGCCATTTCCATACTTGTTCTTGTTGCAATAGGGATGACATTTCGTGTCATTGGATTATTCACAAGAATCATAGAACGTGAAAAAGTGCCAAAACGTGTGTCGAATTGTTCTTTTATTCGCTCGACTTCAGACATAAACACATCTTGATAACTTGCACCTGCAACGCCTAAAAAGTACCAATGCGATTGTGCAAATTCACCAAATTCAATGCCTTCAAGTGCTTTATTTAAAATTCTATTTTGCGTATAAAAAGATTCTTCACTAAAAGATGGCGGAACATCTTCAACCTTCCAAATTGGCTGACTTTTCACAGACATTTGCCACACAACTAAAGTAAATAAAGTTGCTGCAATAATAAGTGCGCGTTCCCACCACGGCCATTGAAGCTCACGTGCAAATACCCAAACCACTGCCAAACTTTGCCATACAAACAGCACCATAAACAAAATAGGTAAATAGTCGTAAAGTGCATAAGGCAATACATCTATCATGCCTAAATATTGAATAAGGCTTTGTAATAACGCAATGTGCGTATCTAGAACCAACCAAAGTAAGGCAGGAACAAGCATTAAGCGTGGGTTATTTACACGTTGAGATAAAAAGATACCAACAATAAGTGCAATAAAGGGCCAAAGTGCATAACTAACTAAACCTTGCGGGTTAAAATCGCCAATTTCACCTGCACTTAACCAACTGAATAAGGTATTTGCAGCACCACCTAATATTCCCCAAAAAATGAGCTGAAAAATAGATGGATGTACAATTTGTAATGAGCGTCTAGAACCTAAGAATAGCCATAACCCTGCGGTCTGATTGCTTTTAAAATCGTGCCAAAAATTTATGGAGGGTTTGAAATCAATCATAGGTTCAACGTGTTGTTATAGACCGCAATTTGAATAATAAGTTTATGCCTGATAATTTTTTTATCAATGACGTTTTTTCACTATATCTCAAATCTTTATAGTTTTTTGAAGTAATTACCAAAATACTAAACAAGATCATGTTGGAAGTAAGCATCAAAACGACAGGCATCTCCTTGCCACTGATGATTTGGTTCTTTATTTGCTAAAAATACTGCAAGTCTTGGGCGTTTTACCACAACTCGTTTTGCAATTTTTTGCGCCAATTCAAGTAAGTTATCACCTAAATCCATTTCACCATCTTCAGGTAAAATTAAATGCAGCAACTGCATTTGCTTTTTCACCTGCGCTTGTTTCTTTTCCGCTTGTTGATTTTGGTCACGTTGTGGAAACATTGGATCTAAATAAACAACATCGAAAACTTTGTTCAGTTTTGCTTGCTGCTCTAAATAATGGGCTGAATCTGAAAATACCAATTGAATTCGGCTCACAGCTTTATTTAAAAAAGCATCATCCATTGCCATTCGATGTGCATCTTCCAATAAAGTAAATAAAACAGGATGACGTTCTACAAGTGTTACTTCTGCACCTAACTGTGCCATAAGTAAACTGTCATGCCCAAGCCCTGCTGTTGCATCTATAAGCTTAGGTTTTTCACCTAAATTACAAGCGCGAGCAATCATTTCAGACTTTAAAGATGCTCTTTTTAAACGTCCAACTTCGGCTTTCCAATCGGGTTGCATTTTCATGCCATTGGCACATAGCCATAATCCACAGGCATCTACACATAAAGCAAGTTCAGGGTTTAAACGTAAAAAACGAGCATTTAGTTTTTCAACTAGTTCAATATTTACCTGTACCCCACGAGAAGAAAGCACAACAGCGTACTGTTGTGCTTTCTCTTGGAATTCTTGTTCTGTATATAAGCGAATTTCGCTTACCATAATTTCCAGCCTGTAAATACAAAGAGTAAAATCAATAAACCTGAGAAAATGCGATACCACGCAAAAACCATGAAATCTCGCTTAGCAACATACGCAACCAATACTCGAATAAGCACAAGCGCGGAAATAAACGAAACCAATAAACCTACCCCAAGAACAATCCAGTCTTGATTGGTTTGGAACACATCATAGCTTTGGTAAAGGTCAAGTAAGCCTGCCCCGATAATCACAGGTATTCCTAAAAAAAAGGAAAATTCAGTTGCCGCTTTACGAGATACACCTAAGAACATTGCACCAATAATGGTTGCACCTGAACGTGAAGTTCCTGGAATTAAAGATAAAACCTGAATTAAGCCAATCCAAATCGCATCTTTAAATGTTAAATCTTCAACTTCTTTTGCACGAACGATAGGTGGATTTTTTTCAATCCAAATAATAATGAAACCGCCCACAATTAAACCAATTGCGACTGCAACATCATTAAACAACAATGCTTTTACTGTTTGACCAAAAGTCAGCCCAACCAACATAATTGGAATAGATGAAAAAATAAGTCCTAAACCTAAACGGCGACCTTTTTCCTCACCTGTAATTAAGCCTGTTGCTGCACCCCAAAGGCGTGCCCAATATTCATAAATTACAGCTGCAATTGCACCTATTTGAATAGCGATTACGAATACATCACTTTTTTCTTTTGTCCAAAAATTCATAAGTTCAGCAGCTAAAATTAAGTGCCCTGTACTCGAAATCGGTAAAAATTCAGTGATACCTTCTACAATACCCATAATCGCCGCTTTGAGCAGCAGTAAAAGATCCATAGACAATCCTAATTATTTGCCCTGTTCTGGGATTTTCTTCCAAGCGTCATCACGTAAATATACGGGTAATGCAAGTTCTGCATCTAACCATTTTCCATGCTTCGCCAATTCTCGGGCAATAGTAGCAATATCTTCTGCTGTTGCACTTAAGCCTTTGTATTGTATTTGTTCTTCATTCACCAAACCTGCACCCGAGCCTATAAGTTGATATTTCACAGCATTTTGTGCTTTCTCATAACTTAGTAGTTGCTCATCATCTACAGCTTGCATAATGTTGTTTTCATCAAGCTTAAAACTTGCAATATAAACTTCACTCATACGTGCATCAAGAACGGCTGTAACTTCTGTTAAACCTGCTTCTCTATACGCATTTTGTGCTAAAGCTTGCAGTGTAGATACAGGAATTACAGGAATATCATTTGACCAAGCCAAAGCTTGTGTTACTGCAGCATTAATACGAACACCGCTAAACGAACCTGGTCCACGACTAAATGCAATTGCGGTCAAGTCGGATGTTTGAATTCCAGTTTGTGCAAAACCCTGCTCAATCATGGGTAAGATGGTTTGCGTTTGGGCTTTTGCTCTTGTATCTAACTGAAAAAATAACGCTTGAGCTTCATCTACAATTGAAACGGAACACTGCTCATTGGCAGTTTCCAATGCCAGCAATTTCATGCACGACCTTAAGAATAAATCTGATAAATATGGTGGCTATAATACTCCACTCATACGTTGTTCGCGAGACATTCTAATCAGTGAAACTTAAAACTCGCTTAAATTTTATAGCTTCCAAAATACTAAGTTAATAGATTTAAAGACTCACTTCTTCTAAATGAATGAACTTTTTAAAATGCTCTGTATAATGCAATGCGCTTCTTTTCAACATTGCTTCACCAGTTTCATCTAAAGTTTTGACCACTTTGCCGGGTGAACCCATCACCACAGAATTATCGGGAATAATTTTGCCTTCAGAAATTAATGCATTTGCACCAATAATGCAATTTTTACCAATTACAGCATTGTTCAGCACAACCGCATTAATACCTATTAAGCTGTTATCGCCAATAGTACAGCCATGTAACATTGCTTGATGTCCTATGGTCACATAATTTCCAATATTCACCTCAATACCTGCATCGGTATGAATTACGGCGTTTTCTTGAACATTGGTAAAATCACCAAGTTTGATTTTGCTGTTATCGCCACGAATGACAGCACCAAACCATACGCTAACTTCTTTGCCTAATTCAACTTGCCCTAAAACTGTTGCATTATTTGCAACCCAACCATCCCACGGTAAATGTGTTGCCTTAGGTTGATGTCCTTGAAATTTGTATAACATGATTTCTTCCTGAAATTAGATATTTTATTTAAGATTCAAATTTGGTGAATTTACAAGTAAGGGCCATTCTTTTTTATAATCTAAACCATTTTGAAATAATGAAACCAACATTCGCGCTGTTAATCCCCACACCACTTCATCTTCCACCTGCATACTTGGAAAATATAGCTTTTGTTGTGCATATTGCACTTCATACGGAATAGTCGGTGCATCCATTAAACTTTTTAAAGATGCAAAAAAAATGCGGTCAATTTCGGTTGGCTGTGGCTGAAGTTCTATATGTGGTGGAATTAATCCAACAATGGGTTTTACGGTTAATCCATTTTTAGATTTTTGCATCGGCAAATCGCCAATAAGCTGAACATCAAACGGATTTAATGCTGTTTCTTCTTGCGCTTCTCTTAGCGCGACCACAATATTACTGGTATCAGAAGGATCTCGTTTTCCACCTGGAAAAGACACTTCGCCTGCATGACTATTCATTAAAATTGAACGGCGTGTTAATAAAACTTTAGGATCTTGCTCATTGGTAATCGCAATTAATACAGCCGCTTGAGCTTGTTTGGCTTTCGCCTCAAAGCGCAATCTTTCCTGTAATAATTGTGTCAATGAACTATGGTCCATAAAATTTTTATCCTTTTTTTGCCTTAACTCCATCATAGCTGAATTTCTACTCAATGAAAGAGAGATGATGCCAAAGTCCTAAAATTCAGTTATTCTGAAAGCATCTTTACCCGTGACGATAACTATGAATTTCTGTGGCAATTGTGGACATAAAACAACTGAAAAAATCCCTTTAGGTGATCATCAGCTTCGTCGTGTTTGTACACAATGTGGAAGTATTCATTATGTGAATCCGAAAGTAATTTGTGGCGCACTTGCGCTGTGGGAAAATAAAGTTTTATTGTGCCGTCGAGCTATTGAACCACGTTATGGTTTATGGACGTTGCCTGCGGGCTATATGGAACTATTTGAAACTATGGAACAAGGTTCAGCGCGTGAAACTCGTGAAGAAGCTGAAGCTGAAATTGAGATAGAAAAACTTTATTGCATGTATAACATTCCACGTATTGGTCAAATTTACGTGCTGTTTAAAGCCAATATTATTGATGGAAAATTTGGCGCAGGTGAAGAAACCATTGAATCTCGCTTATTTAGTGAAGATGAAATTCCTTGGAATGAACTTGCTTTCCCAAGTGTAGAACGTACTTTACGTCATTATTTTGAAGATCGTAAAACCAATGAGTTTCCAACACATTTAGAAACCTTAGGTTCACGTTTAGACCACACAGGTTAATCATCTCATTGTATTTATATATTCAAGCTCATCTAATAGGTGAGCTTTTATTTTATTTAGCTGTGCGGATGTTTAATTTGTATTGCTTTTATCGTGTCTAAATATTGGTTTCATGTAAAATGACGGTGAAATTCAATGATGTGTTTTGCTGTATATGATGAACTCCCCTACATTCAAACAAGTTTTATCTCAACAAGCGTTTTCTACTCAGGAACTTCTTGAATGTTTGCAGAGCTTTGATCATGTTGTTTTTCTAAATAATAACCATCAACCAATCATTGGCTTTTCAGCGCAACATAGCGTTTTAATTCAACAAAATCAAACGCATTTTTCATCTACAAAATTCAAATCATTAAATGATTTTTTTAATGCAAGTTTAAATACTCAAGAACCTTGTTTAACAATGGGGTTTGTCAGCTATGACTATGCAGTAAATCAACAAGTTCAAGCACAAACAAAACCTCAACCAAGTTTGTTTTTGGGTCAATTTCAGCATTATTTAAGCTTTGAAAATGATGCATGGTATTTCAATAGTTTTGACACTCAAGTTTTAAATACTTTTCAAGAAATTGAACAGCTTATTCAAAATAAAGTATCTGCAAAAAAACTTGAGCTACAAGCACCGTGCCAAAGCCGTTGGAATAAAACTCAATACACAAATGCATTTCAAAAAGTGCAAGATTACATTATTGCAGGCGATTGCTATCAAATTAATTTAACGCAAGAATTTACAGCACAAGCAAAAGGTACATTACTTTCAACTGCCGATGCATTTTGGACACTCACCAACGCACCTTATGCAGGTTATTTGCGTATCAATGAGTTTGAATTACTTAGTTGTTCACCTGAATTATTTATTGATTTTGAAGCCAATAAAAAGATTATTACCAAGCCAATCAAAGGCACAATGCCACGTTATAGCGATCCAATTTTAGATGAACAATCAAAAAACACCTTAAAACATTCGAAAAAAGATCAGGCTGAAAATGTCATGATTGTCGATTTATTGCGAAATGATTTAAGTGTTTATGCAGAAGTTGGCTCTGTAAAAACACCAAAACTCTTTAACATTGAAAGCTTCAACCAAGTTCATCACATGGTCAGTGAAATTGAAGCAACGTTAAAAGAAGATATTCAACCTTTCGATGTTTTAATGTCTGCGTTGCCGGGTGGTTCAATTACAGGTGCACCGAAAATTCGTGCCATGCAAATTATTAATGAACTTGAACAAGGTGCACGCGGTGCTTATTGCGGTTCAATGGGGTACTTCAATTCAGATGGTACAGGTTCTTGGAACATACTTATTCGTTCAATTCA
This sequence comes from Acinetobacter portensis, assembly GCF_023158935.1. Lineage (GTDB taxonomy): Bacteria > Pseudomonadota > Gammaproteobacteria > Pseudomonadales > Moraxellaceae > Acinetobacter > Acinetobacter faecalis. The sequence continues at coordinate 533,636 of NZ_CP096120.1, read as the reverse complement.
AAAATTCCAAAATGAACTTTCTGTTTGGGCTGGTGGTGGTATCACCATTGCTTCAGATTGTGATGCTGAATATCAAGAATGCTTCGATAAAGTTTCTGCACTTTTAGATTTGCTCAATACTTGGCAAAAACCTAAATAAAAAAAGCGACTCTTTTGAGTCGCTTTTTGAATCTCGCCCTTGCGAAACAAGGCTCCTCAAGGCGAGAATTTAATTAACCTAGAATCTCGTTCTTCAACGTATCGACTAAACGCTGATTTTGCTCATCTGTACCAATCGTAATACGTAAGTATTGATTAATACGAGGCTTGTTAAAGTAACGCACAATAATGCCACGCTCACGTAATTCAGCAGCTAACTCACCTGCATCTTTGTTCGGTAAAGTTGCAAATATGAAGTTCGCACTTGAAGGTAAAACCTCAAAGCCAATTTCTTTTAACTGAGCAACTAAGGTTTCACGGCTTGCAATCACTTTAACATTTTGCTCTTCGAAATATGCTTGATCTTCAAATGATGCAACCGCAGCAGCAATGGCAAAACGATCAATTGGATACGAGTTAAAACTGTTTTTTACAGCTTCAAGTGCAGTAATTAAATGTGGCTGAGCAATCGCAAAACCAACACGTAAACCTGCTAAAGAACGCGATTTAGACGTTGTTTGGCAAACTACTAAGTTTTCGTATTTCTCAACTAAACTTACCGCAGATTCTGCACCAAAATCGACATAAGCCTCATCAATCACAACCACGGAATTTGGGTTCGCTTGAAGCACTTCCTCAATTGCAGATAGTCCTAATGCAATACTGGTTGGTGCATTCGGATTGGTAATAATAATCCCGCCATTGGCCTGCTTGTAGTCATCAACCACAATTTCAAAAGCATCATTCAATGGTAAAACTTTTGTTTTCACACCAAAGAATTGGCTATAAACAGGATAGAAACTATAAGTAATATCAGCATAAAGCACAGGCAAATCTTGAATGAAAAATGCTTTAAAAATATGTGCTAGAACTTCATCAGAACCATTACCCACAAATACATTTTCAACAGCAACATTCTGCTGTTTCGCAATGGCTTGTTTTAATGCAGAAGCATCAGGGTCAGGATATAAACGAAGTGCATCCGCTGAATTTGCTAAAACAGCTTGAACCGCTTCAACTACTTTAGGCGATGGCGGATACGGATTTTCGTTGGTATTTAACTTTAATAAGTTTTGAATTTTTGGTTGCTCACCCGGAACATACGGTTCTAATTCACGTACTTCAGGACTCCAAAAACGCATTTGTTCATTTGTAATATTCATTTTTTATCTCTAGTTCCCTCTCTTTCTAGAAGAGGGTTAGGGTGAGGTCATAATCCCTCTCCTAACCTCTCCCACAGGGAGAGGAACAATTCATTTCTAAATTAAATTCATCTAGTTTTAGTTTTTCCTTTTTCAGAAAAATTTATCTAAACGATGAACCAAACAAATTAATCTTGATAACGATAACGAGCGGAACGTGCATGTGCATCTAGATTTTCCTGCTGTGCAAGAATATCTGCTGTTTTCGCTAAGGTTTTCACGCCATTTTCAGAACACATGATTAAGCTCGAACGCTTTTGGAAATCATACACACCCAATGGAGATGAGAAGCGTGCTGTACCTGATGTTGGTAGTACGTGGTTAGGACCTGCACAGTAATCACCAATCGCTTCAGGAGTATAACGTCCCATGAAAATTGCACCTGCATGGCGAATATCTTGAGACATTTCTTCAGCTTCATCTAAACATAACATTAAATGTTCAGGTGCAACTTGGTTAATGAGTTCTGCACCTTCTGCACGGTCTTTAACCAATACCAATGCACCACGGTTCACAATTGAAGTACGTGCAATTTCAGCTTTTGGTAAAGCTTCTAAATGCTTTTCAATCCACTGTTCAACGTCATTTAATAATTGCTCATCAGGCGTAATGAAAACAGCTTGTGCAACAGTGTCATGCTCTGCTTGTGATAATAAATCCATCGCAAGCCATTCAGCATTATTCTTGCCTTCTGCATACACTAAAATTTCAGAAGGACCTGCAATCATGTCAATACCGACTTGACCGAATACCGCACGTTTAGCCGCAGCTACAAAACGGTTACCCGGACCTGTAATTTTATCTACAGCAGGAATGGTTTCTGTGCCATATGCCAAGGCTGCAACAGCTTGTGCACCACCAATTGTAAATACACGGTGTACGCCCGCTAAATGCGCTGCTGCCAATACTAGCGGATTCAATTCACCACTTGGAGCTGGTACAACCATAATAATTTCAGCGACACCTGCAACATGCGCAGGAATTGCATTCATTAACACTGAAGATGGATATGATGCCAAACCGCCAGGTACATAAATACCAACACGGTCAAGTGGTGTCACTTTTTGACCCAATGTATTGCCCAAAGCATCTACATAAGTCCAGCCATCTTGCTTTTGTGCTTGGTGAAATTCACGCACACGGTTTGCAGCAAGTTCTAAAGCTTCACGAGTTTCTGTTGTTAAACCATCGAATGCAGCTTTTAACTCTTCTTGAGTTAATTCTAATTCTGAAAATTGATGTGCTGGATGTCGATCGAATTGTTGAGTGAGTTTAAGTACATGTGCATCACCATGTTGGCGTACATCTGCAATAATTTGGTCTACAGTTTTTAAAAGCTCAGGGTCACTCACAGTTTCAAAAGCTAACAAGTCTTTAAATACTTGCTTGAAGTTCGGCTCTTGAGTCGATAAACGTCGCATCAATTTACCCACACGGATAGTTAGGAAAGATTTAGTTTACCTTGTTTTGATTAGCTTGTGGAACTTAGGTTTTGATCGATAAATATTTTTTCATTTGAAATACTATAATTTTGATTACAAAAAAAAATCAAAATAGAAAACATCAACTCAATACATTACAATTCATAATATAATTCATATGTTCAGAGTAATAATAATGTTTAAAAGATCAGTTTTTATTTCACTAGCATTCTTAATAGTTGGCTGTACAACTGATATTACAACAATGAACTTTGCAAAAAATTATAGTCCTGAAAGAATATCTGGTAACTTTCTTCCTTTAAAACAAAAAAATACAGCCGCTGTCGGTGAGGTAATGTTTACTGCAGGTGAATATTCAAAGGAAGCTTCAAGAGTCAAACAAGAGATTTTTATAATTAATGAGTTTCAGACTATTAATGTAAAACATAAATTAAAGACTTTTACCTTTTATATTAAACCAGGTGAATATATTCTATTTAATAAAACAAATGATGGCTCATATTTTAAATCAAACACTTTCATTGAAACCGCTCAAGGCACACCTACCACTATAGGTGGTTTATTTATACCAACAAACTCTTTAGAAGCTACTAAGTTTTTTTGGAATTGGCAGTTGCAGCAACTTAACCGCCCCATTGTATACACTAAAAATTTATCCACACCAATTAAAGGAATAAAAGACACTAAAATTCAATCTTTAAATAATGGTTATAATTCTAAAAGTCCAACGGCTACCGTCACGTATGCTGGAGTTTCACGTGGACAAATACGATTTACTTATAATGAATTTACAAATAGTGGATACATAAAGCCATCATTCACACAAGATGTGTATTTAGATTACAGACCTAATGAGACATATTCGTATAAAAGTGCTGTATTTAAAGTTTATAAAGCCGATACATCTCATATAAGTTTTGAAATAATAAAACCCTTAAACTAATACACATAAAAAAACCGCCCTTTCAGGCGGTTCTTTAAATAAGTTTAAAACTTATTTTTTCGCTTCACGCTCTTCTACAGCTTTTTCAAGTTGCGCAAGAATCGGGTTCAACAAAGCTTGCTTGCGTTTAAAGCTTGCTTTGTTCACAATTAAACGAGAAGACACTTTGCAAATCTCTTCAAGTGGTTCTAAACCATTAGCACGAAGCGTATTACCAGTGTCTACAACATCGACAATGTAATCGCCCAAGCCAACTAGTGGAGCAAGCTCCATAGAACCGTAAAGTTTAATCACATCAACTTGCTCGCCAAGGCTTGCATAATATTGACGTGTTAAATTTACATATTTAGTGGCAATTTTTAAACGACCTTTCGGACGTTCCATTCCAACCTTACCTGCTGTCATTAATTTACAAACAGCAATTTTCAGGTCTAATGGCTCGTAAACATTTTGCGCACCGTGCTCCATGAGTACGTCTTTACCTGCAACACCAATATCAGCAGCACCATTTTCTACATAAGTTGGTACGTCAGATGCACGTAAAATTAAAATACGTACATGTTTATGTGTTGTAGGAAAAATTAACTTACGCGATTTATCTGGATCTTCTAATAAGTTAATCCCTGCTGTTTCTAGCAACGGTAAAGTCTCTTTTAAGATACGTCCTTTACTTAATGCTAAAGTTAAACCATGATCAAAATTCCCCATTACATCAAAATTAGGATCATCGTTTCTCATATCGCTCATTAATCTACTCGCTTAATTTGGGCACCAATACCTTGTAATTTTGCTTCAATATTTTCATATCCACGGTCGATATGATAAATACGATCAATCATCGTTTCACCTTCAGCAGCTAAAGCAGCTAGTACTAAAGAGAATGAAGCACGTAAATCTGTAGCCATAACAGGTGCAGCAGAAAGTTTTTCTACACCAGTTACAACCGCATCATTACCTTCAACCTGAATGTTTGCACCCATACGTGCCAATTCAGGTACGTGCATAAAACGGTTTTCAAAAATCGTTTCAGACACAGTTGCAAAACCACGACCAATTGCGTTAACCGCCATAATCTGTGCTTGCATATCTGTAGGGAAGTCAGGATGTGGCAATGTACGGAAGCTTACTGCTTTCGGACGTTTACCCATCATATCTAGCTCAATCCAGTCATCACCACGGGTTACTTCTGCACCCATTTCTTCAAACTTATCAAGCACAGCTTCCATTAGGCTAGGATCTGTATGTGTTGTTTTAACACGACCGCCTGTAATAGCAGCAGCAGCTAGATATGAACCTGTTTCAATACGGTCAGCAACAACTGCATATTCACAACCGTGTAAGCTTTCAACGCCTGTAACCACTAAAGTATCTGTATCTAGACCTTCAATTTTTGCACCCATCGCAATCAGCATGTTCGCAAGGTCTGTAATTTCAGGTTCACGCGCAGCATTACGAATAGTCGTAACACCTTCAGCCAATACAGCAGCCGTTAAGATATTTTCAGTACCGCCAACGGTAACCATATCAAAAACAACTTCGCCACCTTTTAAGCGACCGTCAACTTTGGCATGAACATAACCATTTTCGACTTGAATTTCAGCGCCTAAAGCCTCTAATGCTTTTAAGTGTTGATCAACAGGACGAGAACCAATTGCACAACCGCCCGGTAATGAAACCTGAGCACTACCATAACGAGCCAACAATGGACCAAGCACTAAAATAGATGCACGCATTGTTTTAACAAGTTCGTATGGAGCAAACTGATTGTTTAATGTAGATGTATCTGCAGTAACCGTATCACCTTCATATTTCATGGTGATACCAAGACCAGCAATTAACTTAACCAATGTATTTACATCTTTAAGATTAGGTACATTGGTTAATGTGGTTGGCGTCTCCGCAAGGATCATTGCTGCTAAAAGTGGTAATGCTGCATTTTTTGCACCAGAAATACGCACTTCACCTTCGAGCTTAACACCGCCCTGAATTAAAAATTTATCCATTAATTTATTAAGCTCCGAATAAGCTTGCTTTACGCCATTCTTCTTTAGTCATTGCGCGAATAGTAACTGCGTGTACTTCACCACTGGCAATATATGTATTTAAAGGTGCATAAACAGATTGTTGACGTGCAACGGGACGTTTACCTTCAAATTGTTCATCAACAACGCGAAGATCAAATTTTCCGCCCTGCCCACTTACAGCAACTTCAGCCTCTGGAAAAGCCGCTTTTAAAATTTCAGTGAGCTGTTCACTATTCATCACAAAGACCTCTTATAGGACCGACGGTGTAAAAACCTGCCATTTTACTATAAATACAAAAAATAATTCATCTGTCAGTTGCATTATACCAATAAAAAAAGAGGTTATTTAAAACCTCTTTTAGTTTAAACATTAAACTATACAATTAATGGTTGATATGTCAGTTGCATTTTGCGATGTTTTTCAAGTTGACGCTTTAATTTTTCCGTCATTTTCTTGATAGATGTATACATATCATCGGCACTTGCTTGAGCAAATAACTCAATACCTGGCAAACGAACAATTGCTTCTGCAATATGATTTAAACTACCGCCCTTTGAATGCTTATCCACTTGATGATCTTTAGATAGCTTTACTTGCATACTATTAACTTGATCTAGATGCTTTGTCATATCATTGAATTTACAACGAATATCTTCTTCTATTGCTGGGGTGATAGTTAAATGATGACCACGAATTATAATTTGCATAGTTCTATCCCTCACCTTTTTAGGAGTCGAAAAGTCATAGTTAAGACGATTCAATTGAGCGAAAGAATAAAAGTTCTCACAAATACAATTAAATCATTTTAACAATTCCTTAAATAAAAAGAGGTTCATCATGATGTCATAATGAGCCTCTAGAATAATCAGATTTTAAATTTCAGATCAAGACTTTTCTTTCAGAAGATGAGGGAATATGTAACGATTCTCTATATTTCGCAACAGTACGTCGAGCAACATCAATACCATCTTCTTTTAACATATTCGCAATCACATTATCAGACAATGGCTTACGTACATTTTCCTCTGAAATAATTTTTTTGATTTTTGCTCGAATCGCAATTGAAGATGCTTCTCCACCCGATGTCGTTCCAACATGACTTGAAAAAAAGTATTTCAATTCAAATAAACCGCGCGGTGTCAGCATATATTTATTGGTTGTTACGCGTGAAATTGTCGATTCATGTAATTCAACTTCTTCTGCAATTTCTCGTAAAACTAAAGGCTTCATTCCCTCAGCACCAATTTCAAAAAAACTTCTTTGATGTTCAACAATACAAGTCGCAACTTTTAATAAAGTTTTGTGTCTTTCATCTACGCTTTTAATAAAATTCTTAGCTTCAAGCATCTGATTTCTTAAATATTGATTATCATCACTCTGGTCTGCTCTACGAATCATTCCCGCATAAAAAGGATTTACTCTTAGTTTTGGAAGAATATCAGGGTTTAATTGTACTAACCAACGATCATCCTTCTTTAATACAACAACATCAGGAACCTGATAATCTAAATTTTTATTTTCAAAATCTGCGCCAGGATAAGCTTTTAAGCTTTTTAACAATGCAATAGCAGATTTTAATTGATCTGTATTCATTCCTGTTTGTTTTACAAGTTTAGATAATTCATTTGAAATCAAGAATTCATAATGATTAAGCAACATAATCGCCTCATTTTTATAAAGCGTATTTGTTGGTAAGCTTTCTAATTGTAGTAATAGGCATTCTGCTAAATTTCTAGAACCAATACCAATTGGATCTAACCGCTGAATTAATTTTAATACAGCAAGAACTTCATCATCCTCAACTTCATCATCATAATCCATCGATTCTAAAAGATGCTGAACAGACGTTGTAATCTCTGAAATTACACAATCTAAAAAACCCTTTTCATCAAGCGAATCAATAATGCAATGCGCAATTAATTTATCCACCAAAGAAAAATGTAATAGATTTACTTGCTCCTGCATATGTTCTTGCAAAGTCAAATATCCCTGACGATTATCCTCGCGCTCTTCATATTCCATCGAACCTAAACTTGTTGGCTGATGTGTGTATACATCATCCCAGTCTGTATCTACGGGAAGATCATCAGGTAAAAAGTCTGCATTTAATTCATTGGTTAAATCTTTATCTTCTCTTTCTTGAGCTTCTATATGCTCTAAACTTTCAATATTACTTTCTTGTTCTTCAATTTTTTCTAATAAAGGATTACTGTCGAGCTGTAATTGTATTTCTTGTTCTAACTCCAAACTTGATAATTGAAGTAATCGAATTGCTTGCTGCAATTGAGGTGTTAATGACAACGAGTTTGCAACTTTAATCCCAACCGATAACTTCATAAAACCCTTTCTCTTTTTATTGCGTTCGTTTAATGCAATATCTATGCCGCTTTAAATTTTTATATCACGTTTTTAATATTTTTTATACAAATTAGATGAATAATAAACCATTTTCCCTCTTTTATTTACTATTTATTATTTATTTCCCCACATAAAAAAACCCCCTCCGTATTGGAGGGGGTTTTTAGAATTAATGAGCTGGCGATGACTTACTCTCACATGGGTAACCCCACACTACCATCAGCGCAAAGAGGTTTCACTTCTGAGTTCGGGAAGGGATCAGGTGGTTCACTCTTGCTATTGTCGCCAGCACAACTGTTTATGGACTTGTTCGGGTCTTATTTACATCATTTGATGTATGCCTTACTTCGTACCAAATAGAATACATTAACAGGTATATCTGAGTTGAACATTGTCTTACTAACTTTCTTCTGAATCAAGCTATTTTGCTTAATATCGAATCAATTGAGCTTTATACAACAACTGTTTGGGTGTTGTATAGTCAAGCCTCACGAGCAATTAGTATTGGTCAGCTTCACATATCACTATGCTTCCACATCCAACCTATCAACGTCGTAGTCTTCAACGGCTCTTTAGAGGACATAAAGTCCTAGGGAAATCTTATCTTGAGGTAGGCTTCCCGCTTAGATGCTTTCAGCGGTTATCCCTTCCGAACATAGCTACCCGGCGATGCGACTGGCGTCACAACCGGTACACCAGAGGTTCGTCCACTCTGGTCCTCTCGTACTAGGAGCAGATCCTCTCAAATTTCCAACGCCCACGGTAGATAGGGACCGAACTGTCTCACGACGTTCTAAACCCAGCTCGCGTACCTCTTTAAATGGCGAACAGCCATACCCTTGGGACCTGCTTCAGCCCCAGGATGAGATGAGCCGACATCGAGGTGCCAAACACCGCCGTCGATATGAACTCTTGGGCGGTATCAGCCTGTTATCCCCAGAGTACCTTTTATCCGTTGAGCGATGGCCCTTCCATACAGAACCACCGGATCACTAAGACCTACTTTCGTACCTGCTCGACTTGTGGGTCTCGCAGTTAAGCGCGCTTTTGCCTTTATACTCTACGCGTGATTTCCGACCACGCTGAGCGCACCTTCGTACTCCTCCGTTACTCTTTAGGAGGAGACCGCCCCAGTCAAACTACCCACCAGACATGGTCCTCGCTCCAGATTATGGAGCAGAGTTAGAACCTCAATATTACCAGGGTGGTATTTCAAGATTGGCTCCACCGCAACTAGCGTCGCGGTTTCAAAGCCTCCCACCTATCCTACACAAGTAAGATCAAAGTTCAATGTCAAGCTGCAGTAAAGGTTCACGGGGTCTTTCCGTCTAGCCGCGGGTACACCGCATCTTCACGGCGAATTCGATTTCACTGAGCCTCTGCTGGAGACAGCGCCCCCATCATTATGCCATTCGTGCAGGTCGGAACTTACCCGACAAGGAATTTCGCTACCTTAGGACCGTTATAGTTACGGCCGCCGTTTACTGGGGCTTCGATCAAGAGCTTCGCTTACGCTAACCCCATCAATTAACCTTCCAGCACCGGGCAGGCATCACACCCTATACGTCCACTTTCGTGTTTGCAGAGTGCTATGTTTTTAATAAACAGTTGCAGGGGCCTGGTTTCTGTGGCTGCCGATAGCTCAGGAAGCAAGTTCCATCACCGTCAGCAGCGTACCTTCTCCCGAAGTTACGGTACCATTTTGCCTAGTTCCTTCAGCAGAGTTCTCTCAAGCGCTTTGGTCTACTCGACCTGACCACCTGTGTCGGTTTCGGGTACGATTCCTGTGTAACTGAAGCTTAGAGACTTTTCCTGGAAGTATAGTATCAGCCACTTCGCTAATAAATTAGCTTGCTATCAGTTCTCAGCATAGAGTACCCCGGATTTGCCTAAGATACATGCCTACAACCTTTCACCTGGACAACCAACGCCAGGCTGACTTAACTTTCTCCGTCCTCTCATCGCATTACACAGAAGTATTGGAATATTAACCAATTTCCCATCGACTACGCCTCTCGGCCTCGCCTTAGGGGTCGACTCACCCAGCCCCGATTAACGTTGGACTGGAACCCTTGGTCTTTCAGCGAACGGGTTTTTCACCCGTTTTGTCGTTACTCACGTCAGCATTCGCACTTCTGATACCTCCAGCAGACTTCTCAATCCACCTTCATCGGCTTACAGAACGCTCCCCTACCACTTGCAATAAATTGCAAATCCGCAGCTTCGGCATATAGTTTTAGCCCCGTTACATCTTCCGCGCAGGCCGACTCGACTAGTGAGCTATTACGCTTTCTTTAAAGGGTGGCTGCTTCTAAGCCAACCTCCTAGCTGTCTATGCCTTCCCACATCGTTTCCCACTTAACTATAATTTTGGGGCCTTAGCTGGCGGTCTGGATTGTTTTCCTCTTGACTACGGACGTTAGCACCCGCAGTCTGTCTCCCGGATAGTACTCATTGGTATTCGGAGTTTGCATCGGTTTGGTAAGTCGGGATGACCCCCTAGCCGAAACAGTGCTCTACCCCCAATGGTATTCGTCCGAGGCGCTACCTAAATAGCTTTCGGGGAGAACCAGCTATCACCAAGTTTGATTAGCCTTTCACCCCTATCCACAAGTCATCCCCTGGCTTTTCAACGACAGTGGGTTCGGTCCTCCAGTTAGTGTTACCCAACCTTCAACCTGCTCATGGATAGATCACCTGGTTTCGGGTCTATGCCCAGCAACTAAACGCCCTATTAAGACTCGATTTCTCTACGGCTCCCCTATTCGGTTAACCTTGCTACTGAACATAAGTCGCTGACCCATTATACAAAAGGTACGCAGTCACCGGACACAATGCCGGCTCCCACTGCTTGTATGCATGCGGTTTCAGGATCTATTTCACTCCCCTCACAGGGGTTCTTTTCGCCTTTCCCTCACGGTACTGGTTCACTATCGGTCAGTCAGGAGTATTTAGCCTTGGAGGATGGTCCCCCCATATTCAGACAAGGTTTCACGTGCCCCGCCCTACTCGACATCATCATATAAGCCCTTTCGTGTACAGGACTATCACCCACTATGGTTGCACTTCCCAGAGCATTCCACTAGAACTTATATGACTTAATGGGCTGTTCCCCTTTCGCTCGCCGCTACTGAGGGAATCTCAATTGATTTCTTTTCCTAAGGGTACTGAGATGTTTCACTTCCCCTCGTTCGCCTTGCAACACTATGTATTCATGTTGCAATACCTACCTTATGGTAAGTGGGTTTCCCCATTCAGAAATCTCCGGATCACAGGATATTTGCCGCCTCCCCGGAGCTTATCGCAGGCTATTACGTCTTTCATCGCCTCTGACTGCCAAGGCATCCACCACATGCACTTAATTACTTGACTATACAACCCCAAACAGTCGTTAATCCCTACAAGTAGGATTAGCAACAGATCAACTAACAAGTTAGTCAATCATACAGTTGGCGTCTGTGCACTTAAGCACTGTACAGCTTCAATTAGATTCATATACCAAAACGCTTGATTCAGTTTAATCGCTAGTAAATCATCATTCTCGTAAACTCAGAATTGCTTCTTCGTTTTTAAGTTTGATGAGTTATGAACAAATTATTTCAACTCAAATATATTCTGTTAATGATTTTTCTAGCCTTCGTCAGGTCTAGAAACTGTGATAAATCACAGAACTTAATAAACTTAAACTCTATCGTTTAATTTACTAAATTCTATAATCTCTCAGCTTATATATCGTAAACGATATATGGTGGAGACTAGGAGAGTCGAACTCCTGACCTCCTGCGTGCAAAGCAGGCGCTCTACCAACTAAGCTAAGTCCCCAGCTTATCATATAGATTCAATGTCTCTGATTCTCTGTCTTACTCTGCAATTAATTGCTTCGTCAGTAGTGGTGGGTCTGACAAGACTTGAACTTGTGACCCCACGCTTATCAAGCGTGTGCTCTAACCAACTGAGCTACAGACCCTCAGGTACATCGTATGAAGAACAACTTGTTGTGGATTCTTACCAATCGTCAATCTTTCGTTAAGGAGGTGATCCAGCCGCAGGTTCCCCTACGGCTACCTTGTTACGACTTCACCCCAGTCGTCGGCCACACCGTGGTAAGCGTCCTCCTTGCGGTTAGACTACCTACTTCTGGTGCAACAAACTCCCATGGTGTGACGGGCGGTGTGTACAAGGCCCGGGAACGTATTCACCGCGGCATTCTGATCCGCGATTACTAGCGATTCCGACTTCACGCAGTCGAGTTGCAGACTGCGATCCGGACTACGATCGGCTTTTTGAGATTAGCATCCTCTCGCGAGGTAGCAACCCTTTGTACCGACCATTGTAGCACGTGTGTAGCCCTGGTCGTAAGGGCCATGATGACTTGACGTCGTCCCCGCCTTCCTCCAGTTTGTCACTGGCAGTATCCTTAAAGTTCCCACCCGAAGTGCTGGCAAATAAGGAAAAGGGTTGCGCTCGTTGCGGGACTTAACCCAACATCTCACGACACGAGCTGACGACAGCCATGCAGCACCTGTATGTAAGCTCCCGAAGGCACCAATCCATCTCTGGAAAGTTCTTACTATGTCAAGACCAGGTAAGGTTCTTCGCGTTGCATCGAATTAAACCACATGCTCCACCGCTTGTGCGGGCCCCCGTCAATTCATTTGAGTTTTAGTCTTGCGACCGTACTCCCCAGGCGGTCTACTTATCGCGTTAGCTGCGCCACTAAAGCCTCAAAGGCCCCAACGGCTAGTAGACATCGTTTACGGCATGGACTACCAGGGTATCTAATCCTGTTTGCTCCCCATGCTTTCGTGCCTCAGTGTCAGTATTAGGCCAGATGGCTGCCTTCGCCATCGGTATTCCTCCAGATCTCTACGCATTTCACCGCTACACCTGGAATTCTACCATCCTCTCCCATACTCTAGTCTCCCAGTATCGAATGCAATTCCTAAGTTAAGCTCAGGGATTTCACATCCGACTTAAAAGACCACCTACGCACGCTTTACGCCCAGTAAATCCGATTAACGCTCGCACCCTCTGTATTACCGCGGCTGCTGGCACAGAGTTAGCCGGTGCTTATTCTGCGAGTAACGTCCACTATCCAAGAGTATTAATCTCGGTAGCCTCCTCCTCGCTTAAAGTGCTTTACAACCAAAAGGCCTTCTTCACACACGCGGCATGGCTGGATCAGGGTTCCCCCCATTGTCCAATATTCCCCACTGCTGCCTCCCGTAGGAGTCTGGGCCGTGTCTCAGTCCCAGTGTGGCGGATCATCCTCTCAGACCCGCTACAGATCGTCGCCTTGGTAGGCCTTTACCCCACCAACTAGCTAATCTGACTTAGGCTCATCTATTAACGCAAGGTCCGAAGATCCCCTGCTTTCCCCCGTAGGGCGTATGCGGTATTAGCAGCCGTTTCCAACTGTTGTCCCCCATTAATAGGTAGATTCCTAAGCATTACTCACCCGTCCGCCGCTGAATCCTGTAGCAAGCTACTTTCATCCGCTCGACTTGCATGTGTTAAGCCTGCCGCCAGCGTTCAATCTGAGCCATGATCAAACTCTTCAGTTTAAAATCAGTAGTACCTTTAAAGGGTACCAATCTTGGCTCATCAATTTTCTGACAAATATTTCTCAAATAAACTTCGAGTAATTTCTACCTTCAAATCAATGAAAATAATTTCGATTGATCAATCAGTAAAAATCCACACAAGTTGTTCTTCATAATCTCTTAATGATCTTCTTGTTGGTTCGTCACCAGCAAGCTAGGTCGGCTATATTACGCTTTCTTTTCAGAAAGTCAATCAGTAATTCAAATTATTTTTAAACTTTCTTTTCAAAACCTAATCTCAACACTTTGTGCTAAGTTACTGTTTATCAAAAAGTTTTAATCTTCATCACCGCCGATGGATGTGCATTCTACAGCATTCACAATCCAATACAACCCCCTTTTTAAACAAAAAGCACTGTCTGTTTTTTTTTTAATCAAAGTGATGCTTTTTTTATTGTATTTGCTTATTTTGAAAGCATTACGAACATCAAAAATACTGTTATTATTGTTTTTACTATTTTCTTCATTTGCTTTTTATATAGAAAGCACTGGAATTACTTATGCAAGATAAAAAAATTATTTGGTTAGCCCTGTGCTCAATTGGTTTATTTTCAGGCCTTAGCCATGCATCGGATAGCAATATAAATACAGCTAGTGAAACCCAAGCTATAAATAAAGACGAACTCTCTCCTACATCAAGTTCAATTAAAGATTTAAAAAATATAAAAGCGAAAAATTTTAAAGTTGATGCAAATGCGGCACAACCTGATGAAGTAAAAGATCCTCTTCAACCACTAAACCGTAAAGTATTTGCATTTAATGATGTAATTGATAGAACTATTGTTCGTCCTATTGCTGTTCAATATCAAACTAAAATTCCAAGCGAAGTTCGCGGATCTCACCAACAGTTCCGTTCGAATTTAGGTGAACCTTGGAATGCAGTAAATCAAACTATTCAAGGTCGTCCCTTACGTGCACTAAAAACTTTAGGTCGTTTTACTTTTAATACGATTACCACTTTAGGTCTTGCCGATCCAGCTCGTAGAATAGGATTAGATAACGAGAATGAAAGCTTTGGTACAACCTTAGGTTATTACGGTGTTTCATCTGGTCCTTATGTTGTTTTACCTATTTTTGGTCCAAGCACTATTCGTGATGGTTTTGGCTTAGCTGTCGATGCTTTTGGTCGCCCACAAAACTATTTAGATAAAAACAGCGCTTATTGGGCAGATCAAACATTACGTGCTGTAGATGCTCGTTCACAACTCCTCGATTTAGAAAGTGTTTTACAAGGTGATAAATATTCCGCAATGCGAGATATTTATTTACAGCGTAAGAACTTTGTTATTGCAGAGAAAAAAGGCTTAGATGCTGGTGGTGTTAGCTTTATTGATGATGTTCCTGAAGATGATCTAGATGATTCATCAAATAACCAATAACTAAATCAATCATGATGGAGATTATTAACAATCTCTAGTAATTCTCCATCTTATTGTTATAGTACTTTTATCTTTTCAATCATTGGCTAATACGCACTTTATATGTATTTCATTCAACCCACCCGTGACATCCCTCAATTAGATTACGTACTTGAGACGCTTCCGAGTGTGCAAATGATTCGTATAGAAGATATTGATTTGTATGATCCAACTATTATAGCAATTGCCGATGTACAAGATTATTTAACACATAAATGGTCTTTACCAACCATTGTTTTAGCTTTTGATTCCGAAGGTATTGCATTAGCACAAGCTTGGGAAATAGGTGCTTTAGCAGGATGGTTATGGAATAACTTACCAAGCAATCCACATAAAGCGCTTTCTAAAATTGATGCGCAATATAAACGTAATCAAGATAGCCGCGACTTACCTTCAGCAGCAGAATTACAAAAACGTTTACTGCCAAATCCTATTGAATTAACTAACTATAAAGTTGAAACCTTATTTAAACCTTCAGCTTATTTATCTGGCGATTGGTTTGATTATTGGAAAATCAGTGATAAAGAACTGATGTTTTACTTAGCGGACGTTTCTGGACATGGCGTAACAAGTAGCTTATTAACCTCTTGGATGGCGGCATTTCATGGTCGTTCAAAATCTCCAAGAGAATTAATTAAAAAATTAAATGGCATGCTTGTTCAAGAAAATATTGAAAAGCATATCACCATGATTAGTGGTGTTTTGAATTTAGAAACACATTCCCTTCGCTGGTCTAGTGCAGGACATTATCCACCTGCTATTATTTTTGAACCAAACCAAGCGCCTAAAGTTTTAAATACCAGTAGCTTTCCATTAGGTTTAACAGCAGACCTTGAAGTGGAAGAGTTTGAATGTACATTAAACAAACAAGCTCGATTCATTATTTGTTCAGATGGCGCACTTGAGCCTTTTGATGGTGGACTAAGCGAACAATTCGAACAGTTAGTCTATCATTTAAAAAATCAATCATTTCAAGCACCTGAGCATGTTGCCGACGATATTGCTATTCTGAGTTTAAAGCGAATAAATTAATATTATTTTCAACAACTTATAATTCAACTTTGTTATATACGACTGTTTAATACTTGAGTCTACAGATTGGCTATGGGATAATTTTCTATCCTTTTCTGCAAATGGCATTTATATGTCAACAGGTCATGTTGAATACGCAAGCTTGAATGGTACGCATATATTTAAGCTTATTGGCGAAGTGCGTGCCCAATCTTGCATCAGTTTAGACAAACTTCTTAGTAAAATTGAACAGCAACAAAACGTTGTTGGCGCTATCGTAGATATGACGCAAACAACGTTTATAGATAGTACAGTTTTGGGTATTTTAGCAAAATTAGGTTTAAAACTTAAGCAAGTTCACCAAATTCAAGCTGTCATGCTCTCTACAAATCCAGATATTACAACACTAGCAAACAGCATGGGTTTAGGTCAGGTTTTTGTTATTTTGAATTATTGCGGTGATCCATCTGTATGCACGCTTGCATTAATGGAAGAACACATTACTCATAGTGCAATGCTCACTACAGTATTAGATGCTCACAAAACTTTAATGGAGCTTAACGAAAGCAACGAAAACATGTTCGAGCCTTTGGTTAAACAGCTTCAGAAAGAACAAGACAACCTAGAACAAGCGTCAAATCAAAACGTTTAATCTCATTCTTAGGTATCTCCTGCCATGACTTTACTTTCCGTTGTACAAATGAACTCCCAAAACGACATTGAAGCAAACTTCAGTGTTGTTGAATCATTAATTCAACAAAGTAAAGCAGATGGCGCAGAACTCATCGTATTTCCCGAAAACTTTATTTGTTTTGCCGCAGGTAAACAGCGAGATACTGCCGAGCAGTTTTTAAGTATT
The DNA here is from genome assembly GCF_023158935.1 of Acinetobacter portensis. Classification (GTDB taxonomy): domain Bacteria; phylum Pseudomonadota; class Gammaproteobacteria; order Pseudomonadales; family Moraxellaceae; genus Acinetobacter; species Acinetobacter faecalis. The sequence goes on along the minus strand of NZ_CP096120.1, from coordinate 516,637 downwards.
CAAAAACGTCTTGAAGATTTAGCACATCAATATCAAATTTGGATTATTGCAGGTACTCTCCCATGCCCATTTCGTCCAAACGGTAGCGTAATTTCAGATGGTCGAGTGAGAACATCTAGCTTATGTATTAGCCCTGAAAAAACTGAAGCTCGTTACGATAAAATTCATTTATTTGATGTTCAAGTTGGCGATGCTGTTGGTGGATATCAAGAATCTAAACATTTTGAACCAGGATCAGAGGTTGTTGTGGCAAAAACACCTTTTGGTAATATTGGTTTAATGGTTTGTTATGACCTTAGATTTCCTGAACTTGCTTTAACGCTTCGTAATAAAGGTGCAAACATATTAACCGCACCTTCTGCTTTCACTTACACAACAGGCGAAATGCACTGGCAACTCTTATTGCAAGCACGTGCGATGGATAGCCAATGTCAAGTTTTAGGCGCAGCTCAACAAGGTTGGCACGGCGAAAAGCGTCAAACTTGGGGACATACGGCGGCAACAAACTCGCGTGGAAAAGTTCTTGCAAGCATAGAAAACGAAGGCGCTCAGCTTATTACAGTTCCTTTTGATCTCGTAGAGCAACAACTCATTCGCAATTCTATGCCTCTAATGAATCACCGCGTATTAGTTGAATATTAATTTTTAGAAGCCTACTTAGAACTATATTTACGTTTTAATTTATACCTACCCCATATATAATAATGATTATCATTTATAGATATACCTTTTATTATGTTTAAAACTACAATCATTAGCTCTCTACTTATTTGCATTTCATCATCAGTATTTGCAGAACTTTCAGTTTCAGAAAAAGTTAGACCGCAAATTACATCTTTAGTAAATCCAAATATTCAACGATTAGACATTCCACCTACACCAAATAACATAAGCCTCCCTTCCTTTGGACAAGGCGTAATTGGCTGGGGAACTGGTCCTGATGGGGCAGAAAATCGCTTAAACAACATTACAAAAAATGATGTGGAAAAATTAAAAACTCAAAATGTAACGTTAGCGATGATTCAAACTTGGCAAAAATTTTATGAAAATGAAACCAATCGAAATGCAGGAAACCCTACTGCTCCACTTCGTGCAAAACTGATGAAAAAAATTATTGAATTGTGGTAAAACCTCATCAACAAAATAATGAATCAGTAGCATTGGCTGCTGATTTTTTATGTCTAGAAATCAGCACTTTTCAAAATTTGTGTTATATATTGATATTTACTGATTTGTTATTGTTTAACTTGCGTTTTCTTGCTTCCATAATAATAGTGAAATAATTCAATTTACGTATACTTTAAAAGCTGTAGCAACAATAAGCTTGTTTGAACTCTGAAAATGAAAGGGATATTGAATTGTCAGAAAATAATACTTTCTTAAAGTCTAATCTTCACGATATTCATTGGTGGGGAGAAAAAGAATTCGAGCTCAATATTCCTCAAGCATGGCAATTTGGTTCTTTATTATTTCGCATTACACGTAGCATGCAAGAATGGCGCTTGGAATATCATCGCCCACAAGTTCAATACGATTATGAGCAAACATGGCATAAAATTGAAGATCCTAATTTTGGATTTCCACTACCTGTTGAAATTGAACGCTACATGTTCAAAAAAACAGAAAGTAAATTACGCCTCTTACCTCGCCTAGCAAATCGCTCAGTAGTAATTAAACCTGTAGATCCTATTTATATTCCTGCAGGACAGCGTGGAACTTTGTATATCAGCACACCTTTATGGTTATCTGGTTTTATTGAAGGCTATAAAGAACCTATTTTTGATTTACCCATTATTTTACCAAAAGATACTTGGTTTGGTCCTAATCCACGTACAGGTGAAATTTGTTATGCCACTGCAATTGACGGTAGAACAGAATTAAAAAATCTGACGCGTCGTGCCTTTCGCGCTGTAACACCTATTGAATTTCACAATACGAGCAATCAACAACTTCGCTTTGACCGTATGAATGTTCCTGTTCCCGCTTTACCTTTATTTTATAGCGAAACGACAGGGCGCTTATGGACATCTCAAATTAAGGTCTTGCATGAAGGTTTAGATAAACCACCACGAATTCGCTTAGAAAATAGAACCCCTCCTCTTGCTGGTGAAGTAACTTATTTACATCCACCACGTGAGCCAGCAGGTATGTTATTTAATATGTTTGAATCATTTTTCTAGAGGGTAACATGGCTGAATCTCAAATTACAAAAGACGTTACCCAAACAATTACAGGTTTATTTACCAATATTAATACAGACCGTCTAACTGAAATTTTAGTTGCTGTCATATTGTGTTTGATTGGTTTTTTAATCGCACGATTTATTTCAAACACATTTATTCGCACCATTGGTTCGCGCTTTAACGCACACCAACGCCTTATTTGGCGACGAGGAATTTTCTACTTTATTTTCTTGTTATTCTTTATGACAAGTCTAAAAGAAGCAGGATTTAAACTTAGCGTATTTTTAGGTGCCGCAGGTATTTTAACGGTTGCATTGGGTTTTGCCTCGCAAACATCTGCATCTAACTTAATTAGCGGTATTTTCCTTATTGGTGAAGGTTCATTTGAAATTGGCGATACCATTCAAATTACCCTTATTCGTGGACACACCATTGAAGGTGAAGTGATTTCGATTGACTTACTTTCAGTCAAACTTCTTACCCAAGATAATATTTATGTGCGTTTACCGAATGAACAACTTATTCGGGCCCCCGTACAAAACTTATCAAAGTTCCCCATACGGCGAATTCCAATTACGCTTGCAATTAACTTCCATGAAGACATTATTAAAGTTCGTGAAGTTTTATTGGATGTTGCCAATAAATATCCGCTTGTGCTGACTGACCCAAAACCCGCTGTTACGGTAACGGCATTCCGTGAGTCTTCTATTGAGTTATTGTTTGCCGTTTGGTGCCAACAACAAAACTTCTTAAAAGTTCGTGATGAAATGCAAGAACGTATTCGAAATGGTTTCCTTGAAAATCAAATTGAAATTCCTGTACCTAAAATGGGTTTTGTTGATCATCCGCTTAGACCATTATCACAAGAAGATATTGATCAATATGCAAATGCTAAAGAAATTAAGCGTGAGCCTGATCTAAAATAAAAGCATCCCTCTTCGGAGGGATTTTTATTTAACTCATCTAAATTCAAATATTTTATCTGCCGTAAATATTCGATAATCTAACGTTAAAATCATGTTTCTGCGATAACTTCAAAAATCACGTACAATAACGCTGTTATTTGAATAAGGACTTTATCAATGCCACCATTTGTCTTGGTCGATGGCTCATACTTTTTATTTCGTGCATTTCACGCTGTGCCCCCATTAACCACGTCAACAGGTTTGCAAACCAATGCAGTCCGTGGTGCAATTTCCGCTATTCAAAAATTAATGCGTCGAATTCAGCCTACACATATGGCTGTTATTTTTGATACACCAGAACCAACTTTCAGACATGAACTTTCACCCATTTATAAGGGTGATCGCCCAAGTATGCCTGATGAATTATCTCAACAAATTCCATACTTGCACGCACTTATTCGTGCTTTAGGTATTCCATTGCACACCCTCCCAGGTGCAGAAGCCGATGATGTGATTGGTACTTTAGCAAAACGTGCAGAAGCTTTAGGTCATCAAGTTCTTATCTCTACAGGAGATAAAGACATGGCTCAGCTTGTAACAGATAAAGTAACTTTAGAAGATAGCTTTAAAGAACGTCCGCTTGATGTAAATGGTGTCTTTGAAAAATTTGGTGTTTGGCCAAATCAAATCATCGATTACTTAACCCTTATGGGCGATGCATCTGACGGTATTATGGGTGTTCCCGGTGTTGGTGCAAAAACTGCAGCAAAACTTTTAACCGAATATGGTTCTATTGGTGGCATTTTAGAAAATGTCGATAAAATTAAAGGCAAAGTTGGTCAAAATATTAAAGACAGCGTTGAAGGCATTACCTTAGACCATCAACTTGCAAGTATTGTGATTGATTTAGATCTAAACTTTGGCTATGAAGATTTAAAACTTCAAGATCCAAATGTCGATGCACTTCGTAATTTATATACAGAGCTAGAGTTCCGTACACAGTTACAGTCGCTAGATCATCCAAACAATCCAAATAATGCAGCATATAAGCAAACAACTAAAGCCATTGAAAAAAATACAACTGAAGAAGCACCGACTCAAAATGAAGATCATGCTTCCACTACAAGTGTGGATGATCAATTGGGCGAAGCGACATATCACACTGTTTTAACTCAAGCAGATTGGGATAAATTATTCCAACGCTTAAGCACAGAAAAACGTTTTGCTTTTGATACTGAAACCACAAGTTTAGATTATCGTATTGCACAAATTGTAGGTTTCTCTGTTGCCTTTGATGCTAAAGATGCATATTACGTTCCGCTTGCACACGATTATGAAGGTGCACCTGAGCAATTAAACCGTGAAACTGTTTTGGCTCAAATTAAGCCAATTTTAGAAAATCCTGAAATTCAAAAAATTGGTCATCATTTAAAATATGATGCACACGTTTTAGAAAATCATGGCATTCATCTACAAGGTTGGTATTTCGATACCATGCTTGCATCTTATGTATTAAATTCGGTTGCAACACGTCATGGTATGGATGATGTTTCACGTTTATATTTAAGTCACTTAACTACAACTTACGAACAAGTTGCGGGTAAAGGTGTTAAACAAAAAACATTTAATCAAATTGAAATTGAAACAGCAGCGCATTATGCCGCTGAAGACGCACATGTGACTTATCGTCTTTATGAGGTTTTAGATGAGAAATTACGCAAGCATCCTGAACTATTAAATCTTCTTCATAATATTGAAATGCCTGTTGCTCGTGTTCTTACTATTATGGAAGAAAACGGCATTGAACTAGATTTAAGTTTCTTAGATCAGTTAGGTGTAGATTTTGCCAACACAATTCAAGATTTAGAAAATCAAATTATCGAAATTGCAGGCGAAAGCTTCAATGTCAGCTCACCGAAACAAGTAGGTGAAGTTTTATTTGATAAGTTAGGCTTAAAAGGCGGCAAAAAAACCTCTACAGGGCAATACAGTACAAGTGAAAGTGTTTTAGAAAAAATTGATCACCCTATTACAGGTTTAATTCTGGAATATCGTGGTTTATCAAAACTTAAAAGCACATATACAGATGGTTTGCTAAAACAGGCGAATGATGAATCTCATCGTGTGCACACAAGCTACCATCAAGCTTTAACTGCTACGGGTCGTTTATCTTCTACAGATCCAAACCTACAAAACATTCCTGTACGTGAAACTATTGGACGTCAAATTCGTAAAGCATTTGTTGCACCAAAAGGTCGTATTTTACTTGCAGCCGATTACTCGCAAATTGAATTACGTTTAATGGCACATTTTTCACAAGATGCTGCCTTAGTAGATGCCTTTAATAACGGACAAGATGTTCACCGTCGTACAGCTGCCGAAGTTTTGGATGTTGCACTTGAAGATGTGACCAATGATCAACGTCGTCAAGCCAAAGCAGTAAACTTCGGTTTACTTTATGGCATGTCTGAATTTGGTTTAATTCGTCAACTTGGTTTTACGCGTCAAGAATCGCAAGATTATATTAAGCAGTATTTCCATCGCTACCCAGGCATTTACGAATATATGCAACGTACGCGTCAAGTTGCATTGGAACAAGGTTTTGTCGAAACCATTTTAGGTCGTCGTTTATATACACCAGATATTGATGCTCGAAATATGATGGTACGTAAAGCAGCAGAACGTGCAGCTATTAATGCTCCACTTCAAGGTTCAGCAGCAGATATCATTAAAATGGCAATGATTGAAGTTGAAAAAATGTTGCCAAAAGACCAAGCCAAAATGCTTTTACAAGTACACGATGAATTGGTATTTGAAGTTGATGAAAACATTGCCGATGAGCTTGCACCAAAACTTGCTGAAGTCATGCAATCTGTTTTACAAATCTCAGTACCACTTATTGTAGAAGTCGGTAAAGGCAAAAACTGGGATGAAGCGCATTAATGTAAAGCTCCTTCCTCCTACAAGGAGGAAGGTTGGGATGGAGGTATTTCAACCTAAGACCTCTCCCTAACCCTCTCCTAAAAGAGAGGGAATTTCACTTTAACAAAAAAAAGGACGCTGAGGCGTCCTTTTTTATTCGGTCAGATTAAAGACCAGTAAGCAATACAATTGCAACTTGATTCATAATAATTTCAATTACAAACAAAGCCAAGAAAGCAACAATTGGAGATAAATCAATCATTCCCATATTCGGTAAAATACGACGAAATGGTGCAAGTAAAGGTTCAGCCAATTCTTGAATAACCTCAATATAAGGTGAGCGTGATTGCGTAAACATCACTACCCAACTTAAAATAATTGTTGCAAAAATTAAGTAACGACAGAAGCGAATTAAGTCTTGAATCATCGTTACAAATGTCAAAATAACCAAATGAATTGGACTATTTGGCATTGCACCCGACAAATACATTACACCAAAAATTTTCAGTAAATACAGCAGAACAACTAATGCTAGTGCTGCTAAATTTACACGACCATTTGCAACCGTTGGAAAAATACGACTAAAAACATCTACAATTTTTGTCGCTTTAACAGTTGAAAGCACCACTGGGTTGTAAGGGCTTACCGCTGCTAATTGCATTAAAAAGCGGAAAAATACGAGCAAAATCGCTACGTTAATGATGATGCCAAAAATTAGCGCAGAATTTGCACCCATATCTAAACTTTCCTAATTAAATCAATCTTATTTAACGCTATCACTTAAATCTTGTGCAAGTACTTGGCTACGTTTTTGTGCAGCAGCCAACGCAGCTTGAATGGTTTGTGAAACTTGACCATGATCAAACACTTCAATTGCAGCTTGTGTTGTACCATTTGGCGAAGTCACATTTTTACGCAATTGAGCGGGCGTATTTGAACTTGTAATTGCCATTTGCGCTGCACCCAATGCAGTTTGCAAAGTAAGTTCTGTTGCTACTTTTTCATCTAAACCTAAATTTTTACCTGCACGAATCATACTTTCCATTAAATAGAAAAAGTATGCAGGGCCAGAACCTGAAACTGCTGTTACAGCATCAATTTGAGCTTCTGTATTTACCCAAATGGTTAAACCTGTCGCTGCCAAAACTTGGCTTGCTAAGTTACGATCTTTTTCAGCGACTGCATCTGTTGCATATAAACCATGTGCACCTGTTTGAACCAATGCAGGTGTATTTGGCATTACTCGTACAACTTGGTCTGTGCCAAGTAATTTTGAAATTGTTGAAATTTCTGCACCAGCAACAATTGAAATAACCAACTTACCAGCAAATAAGCCATTTAAAGGCTTTAAAACTTGTGCCAAAACTTGTGGTTTTACTGCAAATACAACAACGTCTGCTGTTTGAATTGCTGCCACATTATCTTCAGTAACTTGCACATCCTTTTCTTGCAATAACTGACGTACTTGTTCTACTGGATCTGAAACTGTAATACGTGTTGCAGGTAATCCTCTTGCGATCAAGCCACCAATTAAGGCTTGAGCCATGTTACCGCCACCAATAAAACTAATATTACAATCTAAAACTGCCGTCATTTTTTCACGCTCATCTATGAGTTTGATCTTTGTTCATTAACTTTGGTTGCCAACCACCCGCTTCACAATACACAGATTGTGCCAACCAAAAACCTTTCGGTGTAAACACACCTAGCATAACATTATCTATGCTTAATATTTGAATTGTATGACGTTGCCACGGAAAAATATGTGCTTCTTGTATTGCTTTCTTTAACGGCCAAGAACCAATACGCCCATACAAATGAATTTTCTCGCCACCTTTACGTTGTTCGATAATCAATTTTTCATTTAATAATGCAGATGACAGCCCAATATTTTCTGATTGAATTTTATAAACACCAGATAATAAAGGAATTTCTCTATTGAGTTGAAATTGGATATTTTCCAAATCACCACTTACTGTTTTTTCAGCTAAATAATCTTCTTTGGCAATTCGATACAACTTCTCTTGATAGCGTACATAGTAAAAGCCATTCCAATGCAATGATGCTTGAGCATCTTTTTTAGAATGAATAACTTCATTTTGAATACGCTCAACCATATCAAATGATGGACGATATTGACCTTCACCTTTCATCCATGAAGATAACAATTGACGTTGTCTTGGAGCATTAAACTGATTAAAAATTTTAAGATCTAATTCAATGTCATTTCCACACGCAGATAAATCTTGCTGTAAAACTTCATGAAGAATATCTTCAGCATCTTGCATTAAATAGCTTGTGCGACTTAAAGCTTGCTGCATTTTTGGAAAGCGGGATTGCAAAATATGCCACAACTCTTCACGGCACCATGCTCGATCATAATGTGTATCGTTATTTGTTGGGTCTTGAATATTTTGCACATTCAATTGAGTTGCCCATTGGCAAATTTGCTCATGTGAAATATTTAAAAGCGGTCGCCATATGGTTAAATTTTCACGACAATCTATTTCACGCATAGCAGATAAACCATGAATTCCTGCACCAGACAATAAGCGAAGCATGAGTGTTTCCGCTTGATCTTGCTGATGATGTGCAAGCAATAGAATTTCGTTGGGTTGTATATGTTGTGAATAGGCTTGATATCGAGCTGATCTGGCTTGGCTTTCTAAGTTGCCTTCAGCCACATTTACGGCTTGAACGATGCATGGAATATTAAGTTGTTGGCATTGCGCCAAAACAAACTCTCCCCATTGTTCACTTGAAGACTGCAATTGATGATCGACATAAATTGCACGAACTTTTTCAGGGCATAAAAATGACATTAGATGCAGAAGCAACATGGAATCCATGCCACCGCTACATCCAATTAAAAACGAAGAATTTTCTGGAAAATTCTGAAGCTTTTTTAAGAAGTTAGACCTAAATTGTTGCTGCCAAACTTCATTAAACGCTGGTAACGCGCTTCGCATCGTTCATTCGCATCCATTGCTTGCAATTCTTCAAGTGCTTGTTTTAACACAGACTTAAGGCTTTGCATAACTTGTTCTGGATTTAAGTGAGCACCCTCACCTTCATCCACAACATATTCAACAATGCCAATTTTTTTCAATTTTTCAGCTGTAAGTGCTAGTGCTTCACTTGCTTGTTCAGCTTTTTCAGCAGTTTTCCACAAAATAGATGCACAGCCTTCAGGTGAAATCACTGAATAGATACTGTGTGAAAGCATAACCACACGGTCTGCAACACCAATACCTAAAGCACCGCCCGAACCACCTTCACCAAGTACAGTTGCAATAACAGGTACTTTCAAGTTGGACAATTGAGCAAGACTTGTTGCAATTGCTTCAGCTTGACCACGCTCTTCTGCACCAACACCTGGGTATGCGCCCATTGTGTCAATAAAAGTAAAAACAGGAATATTAAAACGCTCTGCCATGTCTAAAAGACGCTGAGATTTACGGTAACCTTCAGGGTTACTCATACCAAAATTATGCTGTAATTTTTCACGTGTGCTACGACCACGATGCTGACCAACAATCATAACTGGTTGACCATCAAAGCGAGCTAAACCACCAACCATTGCACCATCATCACCAAATAAGCGATCACCATGCAAGGCATCAAATTCTGTAAAAATTTCACCAACGTAATCTAAGAATTGCGGACGTTCAGGATGACGTGCAATTTGAACTGTTGCCCATGCCTTAGATGGAGCTGTTTTATTTTTCATAGGTCGACCTTATCCTTAAATTAACCGTACGTTAATGAATGAATTGTTCCGCCTGAATATTCAATTCAATGTCACAATGCTTAAATTGCACTTGCTCATCATGCAAGTCTGCAACAAGTAAAGGCCACTGTTTTGCATCGCCAGAAACACTTAGTTGCCATTGTTGCGCATTATGTACCACCAATTCAATGGCAGGAAGCATCTCATCGCTACGACTGTGATTTAATAAAACAGATAATCGAAGCAATAGACATAAGTGCAGTAATTTGCTACCACCCACCTTCATAATGTCAAATTTAGCATCACTTCGTAGCTTTCGACGATGATGTGCAACTAAATGTGAAAGATGGTTTTGGTCAATTTGCGAAAAGCCCGCTATGTCAGAATGTTGCAATAAATATGCACCATGGCGATGATAACCAGCATGACTAATTGCCAAACCAATTTCATGCAAATACGCAGCACGACGAAGTAAATCACTATCATCACTTGTTAAATTTAATTTTTGAGCGACATTATCAAATAATTGCTGTGCTGTTTGAACCACTCGCTCTGCTTGCTTCGGATCTGAATTGTAGCGCCCCATTAAAGCCTGAACACTTCGATCACGTACATCTTCATGTTGGAAACGACCTAATAGGTCATACATTACGCCTTCACGCAATGCACCATCAGAGTATAAAAGTGAGTCAATTTCTAATACGTCAAATACAGCATATAAAATGGCAATGCCCGCAGGTAAAACCGCTCGACGATCTTCTTTAAGACCATCAAATTCCATATCTGAAACATGCTTATATTTAAATAATTTATCTTTTAATTTATCTAGACCTTCACGAGTAAGACTTTCTTTCTCATCGCTCCAGCCCATATTTACAATAATTTGACGGCACGCTTTAATTGTTCCGCTTGAACCAACAACAGTATCCCAACCTTCATTTTTATATGTATTGGCAATACCTGATAATTCTTTACGCGCAGCCACCAATGCTTTTTCAAAAGCTTTCGGGCTAATTTCACCATCTTGGAAAAATTTTTTGGTGAATGCTACACAACCCATTTGTAAAGATTCTGTATGGATAGGTTCAAATTCTTCGCCAATAATGAGCTCTGTAGAACCACCACCAATATCGACAACTAAACGACGCCCACTATTTTCCATAGTGTGAGATACGCCCAAATAAATAAGACGGGCTTCTTCACGACCTGCAATAATTTCAATAGGTTTTGGTAAAATTTCAGCCGCTTTTTGAATAAATTCATGACCGTTTTTCGCTTGACGCAAAGCATTTGTTGCAACAATACGCAAACGATTTGGTTGAACCGACCCTAAGCGACCAACAAAACGTGCTAAACATGCTAAACCACGCTGCTGAGCTGCTTCTGTTAAGTTTTTATTTTCGTCTAAACCTGCTGCCAATTGTACCTTTTCTGACATTGACGCAACTTTTTTTACTTCTCCGTGATCAACACGAGCAATAGCTAAATGAAAGCTATTTGACCCCATATCAATAGCTGCAAGTAACTCTTCATCAATTAAAAAATCAGACATTCTACAAATTAACCTATCCAGAACTGTGCCTAGAGTAATTCACATACATACAATTTAAAAGCCATTTATAGTGAGTTTTTTGAACATCTTGAAGTTTTTACTGTTTATGACAATTGTGTTACACGATAATCATCATCGTGAGCATCAATTAGACAAAATATGCAGAAAAGTTGAAAATTTACCTATACCCCTACATTGTTAAAGATGGCTATGTAATACTAATAACATTAACACCATCTTTAAAAAGATTATATCGGAGCAAAACCCATGTCTGGCAACATTGTAAACACAACAGATGCAAACTTCACAGCAGACGTATTAGAATCTGATACACCTGTACTTGTTGACTTTTGGGCGGGCTGGTGCGCGCCATGTAAAGCAATTGCACCAGTATTAGAAGTTCTTGCAACTGAATACGAAGGCAAAGTTAAAATTGTTAAAGTTGATGTAACTTCATGCGAACAAACTGCTGTGAACTACAACATTCGCAACATCCCTGCTTTGTTAATGTTCAAAAATGGTGAAGTTGTAGCTCAACAAGTTGGTGCTGCACCAAAATCTAAATTGACTGCTTTTATCGATGAAAATATCTAAATCATTAAATTTAGTTATTTAAATGAAAAAAATACGCTATAAAATATAGCGTATTTTTTTCGACTATAAATTGACAAATGTTCTGTTCTCTCTTATATTACATATTCAAGAAATATAGGGTTTCTCGTCCCTTAGTTCTTACAAGACACAACACATAAGATGCCGCTCGGCAACAGAAATTGTTTTTCACACTTCTTTTTAATAAAATTTCAGTTCTCTGAATTGTTATTGTGCGAATCAATTACTTTCGTTTTTTGCATGTCTGCGGCCTATTTGTGCTTCCTATCTAACCTGTACCTCAGAATTTCACATTCTATCTGACCACATATGAATTTAACAGAACTCAAGAAAAAACCGATTGGCGAACTCATTAAAATTGCAGAGTTTATGGGTCTCGAAGGAATGGCTCGTAACCGTAAGCAAGACATCATTTTTGCCATCTTAAAGCGTCATGCAATGAATGGCGAAGAGATCTTTGGTGATGGCGTTCTCGAAATTCTAGCAGATGGCTTTGGTTTCTTGCGCACGGCTGCAGGTTCGTATTTAGCTGGCCCTGATGACATTTATATCAGCCCATCTCAAATTCGTCGTTTCAACCTTCGCACAGGTGATACCATTAACGGTACTATTCGCCCTCCTAAAGAAGGTGAACGTTATTTTGCTTTATTAAAAGTAAACCAAATTAACTACGACACGCCTGAAAATGCGCGTAATAAAATCTTATTTGAAAACTTAACACCTTTATTCCCAACTGAACAATTGGTTATGGAATTAGGTAACGGTACAACGGAAGATTTAACCGCACGTGTTGTCGACTTAGTTGCTCCTATTGGTAAAGGTCAACGTTCAATTATTGTTGCTCCGCCAAAAGCGGGTAAAACAATGTTGCTTCAAAACATTGCTCAATCAATTGTTCGTAACAATCCAGAATGTTTCCTTATTGTTTTACTGATTGATGAACGTCCAGAAGAAGTAACTGAAATGGAGCGTACGGTTCGTGGTGAAGTTATTGCTTCTACCTTCGACGAATCACCTGCTCGTCACGTTCAAGTTGCGGAAATGGTCATTGAAAAAGCGAAGCGTCTTGTTGAGCATAAAAAAGATGTTGTTATCCTACTTGACTCTATTACTCGTTTAGCTCGTGCTTACAACACAGTAATTCCTTCATCAGGCAAGGTATTAACAGGTGGTGTAGATGCTCACGCATTAGAACGCCCTAAGCGTTTCTTTGGTGCTGCACGTAATATTGAAGAAGGCGGTTCACTTACAATCATTTCTACTGCATTAATTGAAACAGGCAGTAAAATGGATGAGGTAATTTACGAAGAGTTCAAAGGTACAGGTAACCAAGAAATTACACTTGATCGCCGTATTGCTGAAAAACGCGTATTCCCTGCTATGAATATCAAGAAATCTGGTACTCGTCGTGAGGAGCGATTAATGAGCGAAGATAACCTTCGTAAAGTATGGATTTTACGTAAGCTTCTTCATACTCAGGATGAATTAGCAGCAATGGAATTCTTACTTGATCGTATGAAAGAAACAAAAACAAATGATGATTTCTTCGATCAAATGAAACGTAAAGCTTCAAACTAAGATTCACTTAATTTTTTCCATAAAAAAGCCATCAAAATGATGGCTTTTTTATTTGGTTGACACTATTTACATAAAGAAACATTGCTTGTTAATTTAGGTAATTTCATTATCAAGTTAATGATTATTATAATTAATTTAAATAAAACCCCAGTGATTTTAAAAGCTTATCGAGTACTTATCCTATCTATATTTAATTATTAATAGTTATTTTCTGTTAAAAAATCAAAAAAATACTCATTATTTAAGCATTTTTTTTTATTCTCTAGTAGTAATTCACAATACTCAATGATAGGATACCCGCAGACCAGTTAGACTGCTCATGCATTGTTACTGCCTAACAAATTTAGGATAATAAAAGCAAACTACAGGCTAACGCAGGTTATTTTTAATCTAATTCTTTTTAGAGAGTGATGCCATGTTATTCAAAAAAATCGCTATTGCTGCTGCAGTTGCTACTACTTTAGCTTTCGTTGGTTGTGCTAAAAAAACTGAAGAAGCTCCTGCTGCTGCATCTGAAGTTGCTACTTCTGAAGTTGCTGCTGCATCTGACGCTGCTGTTCAAGCTGAAGCTGCTGCTTCTGAAGCTACTGTTGCTGCATCTGAAGCTATCGATGCTGCTTCTGAAGTTGCTGCTTCTGAAGCTAAATAATCTAACGATTATTTACTCAAAAAAAGAGAACCTTACGGTTCTCTTTTTTTATGCCTGTAATTTATAAAACATATAACAAGTCAAATTTACATTACGTACTTTATATACATCCCATTAAATTCTAGGCATTAAAAAAGCAGATCAATCGATCTGCTCATTCCCAACACGTTGGCGGAATTTTTGTCCCGCACGGAAGGTAACTACACGGCGAGCGGAAATCGGAATTTCCTCACCAGTTTTAGGATTACGACCTGGACGCTGACGCTTGTCACGTAGTTCGAAGTTCCCAAAACCTGAAAGTTTAACTTGTTCCCCAGAGATTAGCGCTTGGCTAATCTCATCGAAGAATAACTCGACCATTTGTTTTGCTTCACGTCGATTTAAACTCGTGAGCTCACTTAAATGATCAGCCATTTCTGCTTTTGTTAGTGCTGTCATGAGGCCCTCAATGTTGCTTGGTAAGTTTGTTCTAAAATTTGAAGTATGTTATCCATACCAGATTTAATTTCAGCATCTTCTAATGTACGTGATGGATGTTGCCATAACAATGCAAATGCCAATGAGCGTTTGCCTTCTTCAACACCTTGACCAGTGTACACATCGAATAACCAAGTAGAGTCTAATAACTCTCCGCCTGTTTTTTCGATAAGCTTCTGAATTTCGCTAACATTTATCTTATCATTAATTAAAAGCGCAATATCACGTCTAACCGATGGAAATCGTGATAATTCTGTAAAATTAGATACATAAGTTTGCAAAACAGCCTTTTGATCGAGTTCAGCAACCCAAGTTGTGCCCAAATCTAGTGCACTTTCTAAAGATGGATGTAAACGACCTAAATAACCAATTGATTGACCATCTACTAAAATTTCAGCAGATTGACCTGGATGTAACCAAGATTTTTCTGAACGTACATATTCAACGTTCAAACGTCCCGCAGCTAAAACTTCCTCAATTTCACCTTTAAAATCAAAGAAATCCATAGCTTGTGGTTTGCCATGCCAAGATTCAACAGTTTTTGAACCTACAGCAATTAAAGCCAACGTTGGAATTTGCTTTAAGTCATGAATTGATGCTGCATCTTGATAATCAAAACGCAAACCTAATTCAAAGAAACGTACACGGCTTTGCTGACGGTTAATATTGTGTTGAACACAAGGAATTAAGCTAGAAAGCAATGTAGAACGCATTACCGCTAAATCACTTGAAATTGGATTCGCCAACGCCAATGGATTTACCGCAGGATTCAATTGTTTTTCAAGTTTCAAGTCAGCAAAACTAAAACTAATTGCTTCTTGGTAGCCAAGTGCAACAACAGTTTGACGTAATTGTGCAAGTTCAAATTGATCTTGGTATTTCGCAAGCTTCACATCAATCACAGGCAAGCTAATTTGAATATTGTCGTATCCATGAATACGTGCAACTTCTTCAATTAAGTCTTGGTAAATAACCATATCAAAACGGTGCGATGGCGGAACAACTCTCCACTCACCTTCCGCCTTAACAGTTACAACACAACCTAAACGAGTTAATGCACCTGTAATAAAATCAGATTCAACTTTATAGCCAAGCAATTGATCTACTTGCGCTTGGTTTAATTCAATTGCATCACGTTTTGGTAAATATTCAGTTTTTTCTGCAACAGTGATTGGACCAAATTCACCACCAGCAAGTTCAGCAATCAATTGAGACGCACGGTGCATTGCAATCATTGGTAACTCAAAATCTACACCACGTTCATAACGCTGAGATGCATCTGTGTGTAAACCAAAGCTACGCGCACGACCTGCAATATGAAGTTGATCAAAGAATGCCGATTCTAAGAAAATTTCAGTCGTTGTATCTGAAACAGCTGAAGATAAACCACCCATGATCCCTGCAATTGCCAATGCCTTATTATCATCTGCAATGACCATTACTTTTTCTGAAAGCTCAACTTCTTGTTCATTTAACAAAGTTAATTTTTCAGCAGCAGTTGCTTGACGAACATGCACCGCACCTTCAACTTTACCACCATCAAATGCATGTAAAGGCTGACCAAGTTCCATCAACACATAATTGGTAATATCAACAAGAATACTGTGCTGACGAATACCCGAACGAGCAAGCGCACGCTCCATCCATACAGGTGTTGGTGCTTTAGTATTTACGTTTTTGATCACACGACCTAAATAACGTGGGCAACCATCTGTCTCAATAATTACTTTTTTCTCATCAGTAATTGTTGCAGCAACTTCTTTAACTTCAGGTGCTGTTACAGGAAGTTGGTTAATTACACCAATTTCACGTGCAATACCACGAATACTGAAACAGTCACCACGGTTTGGCGTAATGCTGATATCAATAACGTTATCATCAAGATCTAAATATTCGCGAATATTTACACCTACAGGCGCATCAGCAGGAAGTTCTAAAAGACCATCAATTTTGTCTTCTAAGTCAATTTCAGATGCACCACAAAGCATACCTTGTGATTCAATACCACGAAGTTTGCCTTTTTTAATTTTAAAATCGCCAGGTAATACAGCACCAATAGTTGCTACAGGAGCTTTCATACCTGCACGTACGTTTGGCGCACCGCAAACAATTTGTAATGGCTCACCCGTACCAATATTTACAGTTGTTACACGTAAACGATCTGCATCAGGATGTTGTTCTACCGTTAACACCTCACCTACAACAACACCTGTAAACGGTTTTGCCGCAGGAGATAAATCATCAACTTCTAAACCAAGCATAGTAAGCTGGTCTGATAGTGTGTTGCTATCAATTGCAGGGTTTACCCATGTGCGCAACCAATTTTCGCTAATTTTCATTTATAAAAACCTATATATCTAAATTCTTAATCCCTCTCTAACTCCCTCTCAATGAAGATGGAGAACCTCTCTACTTTTAATTTATTTCGAGAAGTTCCTCTCCTTTTATAAAGGAGAGGTTAGGAGAGGATTTACAAAAAATCTGTTTAAGCAAATTGGCGTAAGAAACGCACATCATTTTGGTAGAACATACGCAAATCGTTAATGCCATAACGAAGCATTGCAAAACGCTCTACACCTAAACCAAATGCAAAACCTTTATATTTGTCAGGATCGATACCCGCAGAACGTAATACGTTAGGATGCACCATACCGCAACCTAAAACTTCTAACCATTTACCGCGCTCATCCATAATATCCACTTCAGCACTTGGCTCTGTGAATGGGAAGTACGATGGACGGAAGCGTACTTTCAAATCTTTTTCGAAGAACTCATTGAGCAAATTAACCAACAAGCCTTTTAACTCTGCAAAGCTGGTATTTTCTGCTACGTATAAACCTTCAATTTGATGGAACATTGGTGAATGCGTTTGATCTGAGTCACAACGATACACACGACCCGGGCACACAATACGAATTGGTGGCTGTTGAGTTTCCATCGTACGGATTTGCACACCAGAAGTATGCGTACGTAAAAGATGATTTACATCAAAATAGAATGTATCGTGCATTGCGCGTGCAGGGTGATGACCTGGGATATTCAATGCTTCAAAGTTGTGATAATCATCTTCAACTTCTGGGCCTGTCGCAACAGTAAAACCTGCTTTCGTAAAGAATTGGCAAATGCGCTCTTGTACTTGAGTAACAGGGTGAATACTACCAATAGCTTGACCGCGACCTGGTAATGTAATATCTACAGTTTCGCTTGCAAGTTTTTGTTCTAGGACTGCTTTTTGCAATTCGGCTTGACGCTCAGTTAATGCGCCTGTAATTGCTTCACGCACAGCATGAATTTGGGCACCAAAAACTTTACGTTCTTCAGGATCCATCTTACCAAGCGACTTCGATTGTTCAGCAAGCTGGCTTTTTTTCCCTGTAAATTGCACTCGTACTTGATCGAGTGTAGCAAGGTCCTCTGCTGCTGCAATCGCAGCAAGCGCTTCAGTGGTCAGGGCTTCCAGTGACATAGTAACTCTCAAAGCAACAATTTAAAAAATATTATAAAACCATACATTCTAACAGTTTTTAGTGACTTTTATGAAGCTATGCTGTAAGTAAAATTTGATTAGCATATAGATTTATAAAAAGTATAAGATAAAGACAATAACTACGAGATCACTCACGATGGCACTAGATCAAATTTGGAAGCGACAACTTGCCTTAGTTACCTATGGAAATGAGTTTTTAAATCAAGATTTAAACTTTAACCGTTGGATTAACCACGCTATTTTCGATCAACATATTTTTCTATTTCGTGATTTAATTTCTCAGCATTTATTAGCTCAACATTTTCATATTTGGCTAGAAGGCCTAAAAAAACAAGGCGTTCAACGCTTAAGCTTACATAACTCAAGTATATTAAGTGATGAAAAAAATCCAAATGTGAATGTAGAGCTTCTCGCCTTTCCCCATTTTATTGTGAGTCATGCAAATAATAAAAAAACTGCATGGATTTTTGGTAAAGAACTACCTGAATGGTATTTATCTGAAGATGACTATAAAGCACCCAAAATGCAATCGAGTCATTTACGTCATGAAATTTTATGGCGCTATGAACTCAATTCAAAACTCATAAAACAACTTGATGTAGATTTTAAACAACCGAATTGGGATGACATCCAAGCATTTATGACAAGTGAGCTATTTAACCATCCTTATGCTGAAGGTTTTCAAAACTCATTAAACGTGAATATGCCCTACACAGGATTAAATCAATCCAATAAAACTTCTTTTGATGAAGATGAATCATCAAAAGAAAATCAGCTTTCTTTATTGCCTACAGATTACCAAGCAGATTATGCACACAGCAACCTACACAACATTGAGGCTCTTTCTGAATTTATTCAGCAAAAAATCCAACATCCATATCATCATGATGGCAGCTTAATCCCCCCAGATGAACAATTAAATATTCGTAACTTTGCTCAACATATTGATGATTTACACGCCAAATTCATTACTAAAGTTGCCAATCATTATCAAACAGCGCAACTTACACCTGTCCTCGTAAAAGAAAATCCTTTAGAAGAACCACCAACAAGCAATATCCTAAATTTCAAAAAAGAAAGTAAACCTAATCAAGAAGAATCTTCTGGAAAATCGGGAGTTGTCACACTTATTTGCATTACTATTATTATTTGCTTAATTGGCTATTATTTTGGTCTTTAAATAAAGTCGGAAAAATTCATACTTTACCCACTAAATTTTAAGCAATAAAAAAGACCGCTAAAAGCGGTCTTTTTTAAATCATCTAAGACGATTAAGCAGCTAATGCGCTTTTCGCTTTTTCAGCGATAGCAGCAAATGCAACTGAATCATGCATAGCGATGTCAGCAAGTACGCGACGGTCGATGATGATCTGAGCTTTTTTCAAGCCAGAAATCATACGGCTGTACGACAAACCGTTTTGACGTGCGCCAGCATTGATACGCGCAATCCATAAAGCACGGAATTGACGTTTCTTTTGACGACGGTCACGGTAAGCGTATTGACCAGCTTTGATTACTGCTTGGAACGCTACGCGATATACACGTGAGCGAGCGCCGTAGTAACCTTTAGCACGAGCAAGAATTTTTTTATGACGACGATGCGCCTGAACACCACGTTTTACACGAGCCATTTATAAATCTCCTTAGATGTATGGGCACATACGACGAACTGAAGCAACATCACTTACGTGAACCATTACACAGCCGCGCAATTGACGGATACGTTTAGCAGATTTTTTGGTCAAAATGTGGCGTTTGAACGCTTGTTTACGCTTGAAACCGTTTGCAGTTGCTTTAAAGCGTTTAGCTGCACCACGGCGAGTTTTCATCTTAGGCATAACAACCTCTTTTGAACACCTGTTCGGAACGTTTGCACCATTGCAAAAACGACCTGCAGGTAAGGGAGCGCATATTCTAATATATCCCCGCTCAAAACAAAAGCACTTCTTTCTATTCAGATAAGTTTTACGAATGTCAAATGCTTTCAGCAATACAATTGAAGATAATAGAAACTAAGAAATCACACTAAAAATCATTTAATACTTGCGAGTATTTTTAATTCAGGAAATACTTACAAAGTTTAATTCACTATTTTCGACATACAACTCGATTAAGATACTCAAATTATGAAAAATGTCCTATGTGCTACTTTACTGCTTGTATTACCTTTTTCTACAGCATATAGCCAAGAAAATAATACATCTAAAAAATTGAGTACTCAAAAAAGTGCTGCACTTCCCGCACATTTAACGACTCGTATTCAATGGGAACAATTTCCACAACCCAAATATAAAAATGAAGATTTAAAAGAAAAAAATCGTGCAGCTATTTTACGCGTTTATGCAGATGAAACTGGTAATGTCACGAAAGCAAATGTACAAGAAAGTACAGGTTTAAAACATTTAGATGATATTTTAATTCAAGCTGTTCGCGCATCTAAAGTAAAACCACATATCGAACAAGATAATGCAGTTGCAACTATTGGCTTTCAAACATTCAATTTACGCTTTATTGAAGAAGATGAAGTTCAATGTGCATATGCTTTCAATTCTAAAAATTGGCTTGCGCAAAAATCTGAAAATAAAACATCCTTTCAATATCGCACTCAGCCACAAATTCTACTTAAGGCATCAGACTTAAAAGGTCATAACCGTAGCGTAACATTTAGCTTTAAAGTGAATAAACACGGCGATGTTAAAAAAGTAAAAATCAAAAAAGGCTCAGGTGTTTATGACTTAGACCAAAAAGTCATTCAAGCAATTTCCAAAGCTAAAATTGATGTACCACGTAAATATTGGATTTATAAAAAAACAAATTTAAAAGATGAGATTCAATTTAAGCAAGATGGCTGTGTTTAAATGATTTTATATGGATGGTTAAATCACTTAACCATCCATTTCTTTTAAATTAGAAAATTCCTAGAAATATCCAATAAACACATAAATAACGGCCAACTTTAGCTATTGTTACGATGAATAAAAATCGGACAAAGTTTTCTTTTAAAAGCCCTGCTATTAAAGTAATAGGATCCCCAATAATAGGCACCCAACTCAGTAATAAAGACCAAAAACCATATTTTTGATAAATATTTTGTGCTTGAAACATTTTACTTTCAGAAATAGGAAACCATTTTTTATTTTTATATTGTTCTATTTTTAGGCCTAAATACCAATTCACACACGAGCCTAAAACATTCCCTAAACTCGCAACAACAATTAACCAAAAAGCAGATTTGCTTCCTTCCGCAAGCAATGCTAGAAGTACGGCTTCGGACTGTAAAGGCAATAAAGTTGCAGCCCCAAAAGCCGATACAAACAGCAGAAAGTAAGCCCACATTGGGTTTTATTTTAAACCTAGTTGTTTTTTCGTTTTAAGATATTCTAAATTTGACCAAATAATCACAATGAAAAGCAAAGCTATTCGCACCCAAAAGTAGATCGTCGCTATAGGATCAATTGTGATTTTCATCAAAGCTTGGTCTTTGGTATTTAACGTTGCCAAAATATTTTGCACATGGAATGCTTCCACTACAAATAAAGCTAAACATCCAACAATACCAATAATAATACTCCAATATATTTTAGGGTTTTTTTCTAAAATTCGTGTGAAGTTTAAAATGAAATCTTGCATACAATTTATCCAATAAAAAACCACCGCATTGGGGTGGTCTTTTATCTTAGCACAAATGAAAAGCTAAACCTGTATTGCCAATGCTCTCTGTACCGCAGGACGGGCTTCTATACGCTGCATATACGCTTTTACATTTGGATAATCTTCTAAATTAATTTTTTGCCATTCACAACGTCTAATCCAAGGATAAATTGCAATATCTGCAATTGAATACTCCCCTGCTACAAATTGCTGTCCAATGAGCTGCTTTTCTAAAACAGAATATAAGCGCTTTGTTTCTTTCATGAAACGCTCAACTGCATAAGGAACTTCTTCCGATGCAAATTTATTAAAGTGATGATTCTGTCCCAACATTGGACCAAATCCACCTATTTGCCACATTAGCCATTGTTCAACTTCAACACGTGCTTGTTCATCTTGGGGATAAAACAATCCTGTTTTACGACCTAAATACTGCAAAATTGCACCAGATTCAAAAACAGAAATAGCCTGATGATTTGGACCATCTTGGTCAACAATTGCTGGAATTTTATTATTTGGAGAGATTCTCAAAAAGTCAGGTTGGAACTGATCATCTTCTAAAATATTGATTGGAGTGACTTGATAATCTAAACCCATTTCCTCTAAAGCAATCGAAATTTTCAGGCCATTGGGTGTTCCCCAATAATATAGATCTATCATTTTCTATCCTTTTCATTCTTTCTATATTTTCAACATAAAAGTTATAGCACAGTTTATAAGCTTTATTTGTAGCTAAAACTTTAAATTTCACTCGTTAATAAAGATGACTCTTCATCTTTTACCTTTATAAAAAAACACCTAACACCGCAAAATATAAGATATGAATTTCTAATATTTT
The DNA here is from genome assembly GCF_023158935.1 of Acinetobacter portensis. Classification (GTDB taxonomy): domain Bacteria; phylum Pseudomonadota; class Gammaproteobacteria; order Pseudomonadales; family Moraxellaceae; genus Acinetobacter; species Acinetobacter faecalis. The sequence continues at coordinate 494,053 of NZ_CP096120.1, read as the reverse complement.
CTATTTATATAATTAAAGCCATACCAACACAATGCATTTTATGCATAAAAAAAGCACTGCAAGTGCAGTGCTTTTTTATCAAGAGATACTTACTTTTTCTTTTTAGGACCAAGAAGCATACCCATTTGACGACCTTCCATTTTTGGCGTTTGCTCAACAATACCAACATCAACAACATCTGCTTCAATTTTTTGTAATTGAGCCAAACCAAGCTGTTGGTGAGCCATCTCACGACCACGGAAACGTAAAGTGATTTTTACCTTATTACCTTCTTCAAGGAACTTGATAATTGAACGTAATTTTACGTTGTAATCACCTACATCAGTACCAGGGCGTAGCTTGATTTCTTTCACCTGTACTTGATGTTGTTTTTTCTTCGCTTCTTTCTGCTTTTGCTTAAGATCAAACAAATGCTTGTTAAAGTCCATGATTTTGCATACAGGTGGCTCTGCATTTGCAACAATCTCAACAAGGTCTAGTTCGACTGCTTCTGCAGCACGAACTGCTTCTGCAAGACTAACAATACCTTTTTGCTCACCATTTTCGTCTACAAGACGGACTTCTTTTGCACGAATTTCATCATTCAAAGCAGGACGGTTTGATTTTCCGCCCTGTTGATTACGGTCAGGCTGTTTAATCGCTGTTACTCCACAATGTACCGGCCGCGTTCGGCTACGGCTGCTTTTACTAAGTCAACGAAAGCATCGATAGACATAGTACCCAAATTTGTTCCCGAGCGAGTACGGATGTTTACTGTACCTTCCTCTACTTCGCGGTCACCTAGAACCAATAAGTAAGGAATACGCTCTAATGTACGTTCACGAATCTTAAAGCCGATTTTCTCATTTCTCAAGTCTGAAATAGCTCGAATACCGTTTTCTTTAAGTTTTGCGACGACTGACTCACTCGCAACTGCTTGTGAATCTGTAATATTCATCACACACGCTTGAACTGGTGCCAACCATGGTGGCATAAATCCTGCGTAGTGTTCAATTAGTATACCAATAAAACGTTCAAAACTACCAAGAATTGCACGATGCAACATAACTGGTTGATCTCGATCGTTATCTTCAGTTACATAAGATGCATCTAAACGTTCTGGTAAGTTGAAGTCACATTGTATTGTACCGCATTGCCAGATACGACCTAAGCAATCTTTTAATGAGAATTCAATTTTCGGACCGTAGAATGCACCTTCGCCTGGTTGAAGATCCCATTCAAGACTTGCTGCATCTAAAGCATCTGCTAAAGATTTTTCAGCCATATCCCAAAGTTTGTCATCACCTACACGTTTTTCAGGACGTGTTGAAAGTTTCATTTGTACGTCTTCAAAGCCAAAGTCTTTATAAACATCTAAAGTGAGTTTAATAAAGTCTGCAACTTCAGTACCAATTTGTTCTTTAGTACAGAAAATGTGTGCGTCATCTTGTGTGAAACCACGTACACGCATAATACCGTGTAATGAACCTGATGGTTCGTTACGGTGACATGAACCAAATTCTGCTAAACGCACTGGTAAATCACGGTACGATTTTAAACCTTGATTGAACACTTGTACATGACAAGGACAGTTCATTGGTTTAATTGCATAGTTGCGGTTTTCAGAATGCGTTGTAAACATGCCATCAGCATAGTTTGCAGCATGCCCCGATTTTTCCCAAAGCGTGAAATCAACAACTTGTGGTGTACGAATTTCTTCATAACCGTTGTCTTGTTGAACTTTACGCATGTACTGTTCTAATACTTGGTAAATTGTCCAACCATTTGGATGCCAGAACACCATACCCGGTGCTTCTTCTTGCATATGGAATAAATCTAAAGCTTTACCAATTCTACGATGATCGCGTTTTTCTGCTTCTTCAATACGTTTTACATAAGCTGCAAGCTGTTTTTTATCTGCCCAAGCTGTACCGTAAATACGTTGTAATTGTTCATTTTTTGCATCACCACGCCAGTATGCACCTGACATTTTAGTAAGCTTGAATGATTTTAAGAATTTTGTATTTGGCACATGCGGACCACGGCACATATCCAAATAATCTTGATGGTAGTACAAGCCCATTTCTGTTTCTTCAGGCATGTCTGCAATCAAGCGTAATTTATAGTCTTCACCACGTTTAGTGAACTCTGCAATGACTTCGTCACGCGGTGTCATTTTTTTAACAACATCGTAATCTTGATCGATGAGCTTTTTCATACGCTCTTCGATTGCTGCTAAGTCATCTAAAGTAAATGGCTTTGCACTGAAGATATCGTAGTAGAAACCATCTTCAATGACAGGACCAATAACCATTTTAGCTTCTGGGAAAAGTTGCTTAACAGCATGACCTACTAAATGTGCACAAGAATGGCGAATAATTTCTACACCAGCGTCATCTTTAGGCGTAATAATTTGTAGTGTTGCATCTTCTGTAATTAAGTCGCTTGCATCTACAAGACGGTCATTTACACGGCCAGCAACTGTATTTTTTGCCAAACCAGGACCAATACTTAATGCAACATCCATAACAGAAACAGCATGATCAAATTGTTTTTGATCGCCATTTGGCAAAGTAATAATAGGCATAAAAAATCCTTAAGGAGTGATGCCCCGCACAATGGAGCATATCACCGCGAGATTATGATCGAGGGAAACCCTCAAAATATAAAAACGGTGGATAAATAAAAATCAGCTAGAATTTTACACCTCTTAGCCATTTTAATAAACCGTTAATGCCTTTTTAAGTCAATGAATCCTGTATCAACATACTTTTGACAGCAATCACAACCTAAAAGAGCTCTTTCAATCTTTTAATATGGCATTTAAATAACGATATTAAGTACAAGAATTCATCTATTAAAATTAACCAAATACTCGACCAAAGAATGAATGTAAATTAATCAAAATACGCATATCTTCAATAAAAGGAACAATAAAATAAATTACATGGAGTAATAAAAAATGGTTAGCGCATATGATCAATTGCCTCGAACACCTGCAAATTTTGTTGCACTGTCACCTTTACGTTACTTAGAACGCGCTGCTTATATTTACCCCAACCAAGATGCAATTATTCACGGTTCAAGACATATCTCTTGGCGCGAAACCTATACACGTTGTCGTCAATTTGCACATCAATTACAAAAAATAGGTGTAGGTAAAAACGATACCGTATCAGTATTACTTCCAAACATTCCTGCCATGATTGAAGCGCACTTTGCAGTTCCAATGGTGGGTGCAGTTCTAAATACGCTAAATACACGTTTAGATGGAAAAACATTGGCATTCATGCTTGAGCACGCAGAATCAAAAGTATTGTTGGTAGATCCAGAATTTGTACCTGTAGCAAAAGAAGCTTTATCTCTGATATCTCAAGAAATTTATATTATTGATGTTGCAGATATTGAATTCGATGGTGAAAATCAAAAAATTGGGCAAGTTGAATATGAAGATTGGCTTGCTCAAGGTGATGCTGATTTTGAATGGCAATTACCCCAAGATGAATGGGATGCAATTAGCTTAAACTATACCTCTGGTACAACAGGAAATCCTAAAGGTGTGGTTTATCATCATCGTGGTGCATATATTAATGCAGCGAGTAATATTATTGCTTGCGGTATGACACCTCGGGCAACTTACCTTTGGACGCTCCCATTATTTCATTGTAATGGTTGGTGTTTTGCTTGGACAATTGCTGCAAATGGCGGCACAAACATCTGTCTACGTAAAATTGATCCAGAACTCATTTTTAAATTAATACACTCACATAAAGTTGATTATTTCTGTGGTGCGCCAATTGTTTTATCTATGCTTATTAACGCACCAGATGAACATAAAGTTAAAATTGAACATCGTGTAGAAGTTATGGTGGCAGGTGCTGCACCTCCAGCTGCAATCATTGAAGGCATGCGAAATATTGGTATCAATGTCACACATGTTTATGGTTTAACTGAAACATATGGCCCTTCTGCACTTTGCGCATCACAAGCTGGTTGGTCGAATCTTTCCATTAAAGAGCAAGCACAATTGCATTCACGACAAGGCGTTCCATATCCACTGCAAGATGGTATGAAAGTTTTAGACCCCGAAACCATGCAACCTGTGCCCAAAGATGGACAAACCATGGGCGAAATTATGTTCCGTGGCAACATTGTGATGAAAGGCTACTTAAAGAATCCTAAAGCAACAGCAGAAGCCTTTGCAGGCGGATGGTTCCATACAGGTGATTTAGCTGTTTGCCAACCCGATGGCTATGCAAAAATCACAGACCGTTCTAAAGATGTAATTATTTCAGGCGGTGAAAATATTTCATCATTAGAGGTTGAGGAAGTTTTATATCAACATCCTGCAATTTTAACTGCGGCAGTTGTGGCTAAGCCCGATCCTGTTTGGCAGGAAGTTCCATGTGCATTTATTGAATTAAAAGTTGGAAAAACCGCAACACCTGAAGAAATTATTGCATATTGCAAAGAACATCTTGCTCGCTTTAAAGTTCCAAAAGATGTAGTTATTACAGAGATTCCTAAAACTTCGACAGGTAAACTACAAAAATTTGTATTACGTGAGTGGGCAAAAGAACGTTCGGTTGCAGAATTTAATTAAATTAAAACCTTATAGATAACCAATAAAAAAGCGACCCAATGAGGTCGCTTTTTTACATAGAAAACAACTAAATAATTAGTTATCTGAAATAAGCGCTACTTGTTGAATGTAGTTAAATAATTTCAACTTAGATGCAGCAATTTCATCTTCAGACGCTTTTTTTGTAATATCACGATTGATACGTAAAACATGCTGACGAATAGGATGATGTTCCGCCGCATTATGCGCTTTCATAAACTCTTTGATTGCTGGATCGCCCTGAACAACCATACGATCTACCCAACGATTTAACTGTGCAGTTTTTTTAGCACCTTGTTTTGGCGTTAAGTAAGAAAGAATAACTGTTTCATCTTCATTACGTAGTAATTTACCAATACGTAGAAATTGACGACGACGGGCCTCACCCGAAGTAATGAGCTTTACATCTTCCAATGCTTCAATTAAACGTTCTTCCACAGGAAGGTTTTTAATTTGTTTAGCACTTAACTCTGCTAATTGTTCACCTAAAGCAGCCATACGTTGAACTGCTTTCTTTTGTTCGGTTTTACTTGCACGCCCTTCTAAAGAATCAAAATCTTCTTCAGTAAAACGTTGTGTGCGACGTGCCACGATTAATCTGCCTCGTAAAATTTTGCTGCAAATAGTGCCTGAATTTCAGATAAAGCTTTTTCTTCATCTGCTCCTTCAATCACCAAGCGTAGAGTTGTGCCCTTACCTGCACCAAGCATAAGTAAGGACATAATATTTTTTGCGTCTACTAGTTTATCACCTTTTCCTATTTGAATAGATGAACGAAATTTAGTAGTAACTTCGATGAGTTTTCCAGACGCACGCGCATGTAACCCTAGTTTATTAATTACGTCAACAGTTGTGTCAATCATGACCAGTGCTTCATTTCTCTATGTAAAACCTGAATAGACCATTTTGCCTCAAGAGCTTTTTTGAGTCTATCCACAATATAAACTGAACGATGCTGCCCACCCGTACAACCAATTGAAATCGTGATGTAATGACGATGACCTTCGGCAAAAGCAGGCAACCATTTTTCTAAAAATTTATAAACATCTTGAAACATTTCAGTCGTTTGACTGCTCGATTCCAAGAATTTTTGGACTGGTTCATCTAAACCCGAATACTTACGCAACTCTAATTCCCAGTGTGGATTGGGCAAATGTCGCATGTCAAAAACATAGTCGGCATCTAGAGGTATACCATGCTTATAACCAAAAGATTGTAAAATTACAATTAAGTTATCAGTTTGTCCAAGTCTAGACAACAGCATATGTTTTAAATCGTGTACGCTTTTATCTGTCGTGTCTATTTGAATAGTCGCACGGAACTGAATAGGAATAAGTAGTGTTTTTTCTTGTTCAATACATTCAGTCAAACTATTAAAACGATTGGATAACGGATGCGGGCGACGTGAAGAGCTAAATCTTGCAATAAGTTGTTGATCTTGAGTTGTTAAAAAGATGACATCTACTGAGCCATGTTTTTGCAGTTGCTCAAACACCAAATCAAATTCTTGCAAATCTGCACGAGTACTTCGTACATCTACACCTAAAGCGAGTTGTTCTAAATTATTTTCACTATCTAATTTCGCAACAATTTCAGGAAGCAATGCCAGCGGTAAGTTGTCTATACAGTAATAACCTAAATCTTCAAGCACCTGCAATGCAGATGACTTTCCTGAACCCGATTGTCCTGTAACGATCAATATACGCTTCATGGCATGCTGTCCTTTAAAAGCAAGTTATGCGTTATGCTGAACCTGTAAATTATCAATTAAACGTGTTGTACCAATTTTTGCCGCGATAAAAAGCACGATATTTTGATTAAATTCTTCAATTTTCTGAAGTTCTGGCGTACGAGCCTCAACATAATCTATAACAAAACCTGCTTGCGTTAATGTAGATGCAATATTTGCCAAAACATCAGCCAATTTTTTACCTTGTTGTAAATCTTGCTCTGCAATTTTTAAACATTGATGAATAATTGGTGCAGTTTTACGGTGTTCTTCAGATAAATAACCATTACGTGAACTTAACGCCAAACCATCTTCCGCACGTGCAATTGGCACACCCGTAATTTCAATTGGCATATTTAAATCACGTACAAACTGACGAATAACAGCAAGTTGTTGGAAATCTTTTTCACCAAAGAACGCAATTTCAGGACGTACAATGTTGAATAGTTTCGTTACAACGACAGCTACACCATCGAAATGACCTGGACGTTGTAAACCGCATAAATCTGCTGTAATTCCGCTTACAGAAATATTGGTTAAACGTGGTTGATTGCCATACATTTGCTCAACAGTTGGGGCGAAAATATAATCACAACCCACTTCTTCCAAAAGTTTACTATCTTGCTCTAAAGTACGTGGATAGCTATCGTAATCTTCGTTTGGTCCAAATTGAATTGGATTCACAAAAATACTAACAACAACGATATCGCATTTTTTACGTGCTTCACGAACAAGATTTAAATGTCCTTGGTGTAAGTTCCCCATTGTAGGAACTAAACCAATTATTTTCTGATTCGTTCGAGCTGTTTTAAGCGATTCAGATAAACCTTGGATGGTAGATTCAATTTTCATATTTACAGCTCTACTTGGAAAGTTTGTTCAGGCGCTGGGAATGAACCATCTTTTACTGCAGCGTGATACGCTTTAAATGCATCTAAAATAGCAGTTTCACCTGACTGTTCTTTCATAAAATTACGAACAAATTTTGCAACACGACCGAACGTTAAACCCAACATGTCTTGTACAACGAGAACTTGTCCATCGGTTTCATGACCTGCCCCAATTCCAATTACAGGAATTTCTGGGAACAGTTCAGTAATTTCTTTACCCAATTGTGCAGGAACACATTCAAGCAACAATAATGCAGCACCAGCTTCAACTACAGCACGACAATCTGCAATGAGTTTATCTGCAGCTTCACGTGTACGTGCTTGAAGTTTATAGCCACCAAATACATGAACAGATTGTGGTGTTAAACCTAAATGCACACAGACAGGAATACCATTACGTGTAAGCACTTCAACTGTTTCACTTAACCACGCACCGCCTTCAACTTTTACCATTTGTGCGCCAGCTTGCATCACTGTTTTTGCATTGACTAAGGCATCATTTAAAGTGGCATAAGTCATAAAAGGTAAATCAGTCATAATAAATGAATGATTATTTCCACGACGTACAGCAGCCGTGTGGTATGCCATATCTTCAATTGTCACAGGAAGCGTAGAATCGCGCCCTTGAACAGTCATCCCTAAAGAATCACCAATTAAAATACTATCAATTTCAGCAATTTCCATAGCTTTCGCCATACTTGCATCGTAACAAGTTAGGCAAGAAAACTTACGTCCTTCGGCTTTAATTTTTTTTAAGTCGCTGAGACTAATCATGAAGATATTCCTCTAAAAATGCATAGACCACGTGTTAAATGATCAATGTGCCCAGTCTTCATTATCCAAAACTGTAACAGTTGGATGTTCTAAAATAGGCAGACTCTTTAAGACTTGTCCCTTTAGTTGCATTTCTGCATCTAAATCTAACAATGGTATTACTACAAAATCACGCTCAAGTATGCCTACATGAGGCACAGTTAAACGCTCATTTTGAATGCTTTCTTGACCATAAATAAGTAAGTCTAAATCGAGTGTACGTTCACCCCAACGGCGTAAACGCACACGACCAGACTCATTTTCAAAGCGTTGCAATTCATCTAATAAAGCCAAAGGCTCCAAATCTGTTTCTAAACGCACAACAGCATTTAAATAATTTGGCTGATCTTGAGGGCCCATTGGTGGACTTTCATACAGCTTAGATGTTTTCACTTGCCCTAAAGTCGCAAGATTTTGCACAGCTTCTGTCAAAATTTGACGAGAATCGCCTAAGTTGCTACCCAAACCAATATAAGTCACTACACTCATTGAGTTGGTCCAAATACAACTTCTGCTAAATCACGTTTTACACGGCGGCGTTTTAAAATTGGATGATCTGCACCAATTTCACCTTTTACTGTAGAAGCAACTGAAGTTCTATTTTCTTGATGCTGTCTAGGCTTACGTGTTCTACGATTGCGTGTCTCAGGCTCATTCACCAATGGTTCGATTTCAGCTTGAACCTGCGCACGCGTATCAACAACATCGTCTTGTGTAGCAGCTTTACGACGATTTTTCGCACGTTGACGGTTATATTGACCAATCGCACGTTCTTTTTCATCAGACGTCATGTTTTGGTAGCTATCCCACCACATGCCCATACCTTGAGTATTGGTATCGCCTGATTTTTCACGTAAAAGCAAAAAGTCGAAACCTGCACGGAAACGTGCATGATTAGACAATGCTGCAATTTGCTGTGGTTTTGGATTTAACAAACGTGTTTGCATTTCCCAAACTTCACGAATAAAGGTTTCAGCAAAACGCGGAATAATAGTACGTGTACCTTGACGTTTAAGTACATCTAAACCCGCTTGTGCACGCGCTTCAGCAGGCGTTACACCTTTTGCCAAATAACCTTCGCTACGCTTTAAGAATAGTTCCCACAACAACACCGCATAGAAAAATGCAGGGTTGATGGTTTTACCAATAGAAATACGTTGATCTGTATTCTTAGCAGCTCTTTCAATAAACGTGGTTACTTTCGGATTAATTTCCGCAAACAACTGCTGCCAAATTCCAAAATCAATCAACATTGGAAGCACACGATTTAAGTGTCCCATAGTGAATAATTTTTGAGATTCATCATATAAACGATGCGGAGAAACATCACGTAATAAGTTTGTTAACTCAGGCGTGAATACGTCTAAAATCTCATTGGCAATATTGAAGTTTAATTTGGCTGCAAAACGCAATGTACGCAACATACGTACAGGATCTTCTTCAAATCGAGTTTTCGGATCGCCCAATAAACGTAATGTTTTATTATTTATATCTTCAACTGCATTACAAAAATCGAGAACAATGCCCTTACGTGGCTGATAGTACATTGCATTAATTGAAAAATCTCGACGAGCAAAATCTTCTTCGATGGTTCCCCAATTATTATCACGTAAAATCATGCCTGCCGCAGAAGTCACTTCTTTTTTCGGCGGAGCACGGAAAGTCGCAACTTCAACCAATTCACGACCAGAATACACATGAGCAAGCTCAAAGCGTCGACCAATAATACGGCAACGACGACCAAAAACTTCTTTAACTTGTGCTGGTGTCGCGTTGGTAACGGCATCAAAATCTTTCGGATTTAGCCCCAACATTAAGTCACGTACACCACCACCTACGATATAGGCTTCATAACCTGCTTTTGTTAAAGCATCAATAACATCTAAAATGTAAGCAGGTAATTGAGCGGTTGATAAACCACATTTTGACGCGCGCAAAGTTTGCAAAAGACGCTGTCTCCTACGTCTGAACGTAAAATATATAAGATGTCGCTAATGATAGCTCTTACACCATCAAAGGGCAATTTGATTATCAATTTCTTGATATACCATTCAGACATCATTTCATATATTTATATTTGTTTATAAAGCCAATTTCGCTTTGTTTTTATTGAATAATGCAGGACCAACCCCTTTAATTTCCATGAAATCATCTACAGAATTGAACTTCCCATTTTTATTACGATACTCAATAATTGCTTCCGCTTTCTTTTTCCCTACGCCATTTAGCTGCATAAGCTGCTCAATATTTGCAGAATTTAACCGAACTTTAGAACTACTATTTGACCCACTTGATGTTGATGAGCTTGCTATAGATGTACTTGGTCTTGATAAATAATGATTGGAATTCGTATCTGCTCTATTCTTTAAACGCTGATCTTGCTGCGCTTGCTCAGCCTTCCATTGTGAATATTTTTGTTCATAGGCACTTTGTGCAAGTGCCAAATTTGAAACAGAACTGAAAAATAAAGCCATACATAACGTTTTAAAAATTTTACTCTTCTTTTTTATTATCATTTTGAACCTGATGTTTTAAATAAACTTTCGCTTGCTCCCAAAGTTCATCCATTTCTTCTAAAGACATATTTTCTATGTTCTTATTTTGAATAGCAGCTTGATCTTCAATAAAAGCAAAACGAGATCTAAATTTATGAATGGTACTTAAAAGCGCCATTTCACTCGAAACCCCAAGTTTACGTCCAACATTCACCAATGAGAACAAGCAATCACCAAATTCATCGAGTATTTCATCGGAATTATTTTCCCGCATCGCTTGTTTAAACTCTTCAAGCTCTTCTTCTAATTTTCCATAGGCATCTTGCACATTTGGAAAATCAAAACCTATTTGTGCTGCATTTTTTTGAATTTCGTGTGCTTGCTGTAATGCAGGACCATGTTTTACATTATCTAAACGATGCTTAGGTTTATCTTTCTTTTCTTCTTGTTTAATTAGCTTCCACAACTCAGAAACATCTTCAGGACTTAAATTGGCAAACTTTTCTTTTTGAAATACATGAGGATGTCTACGAATTAGCTTTTGGCTAATTACTTCAACCACATCATTAAAACCAAATAACCCCTGCTCGCTGTACATTTGAGATTGAAAAACCACTTGAAGCAGTAAATCACCTAGCTCATCTTTTACATCATTTACCTGACCTGAACGTACAGCAGCTTCAACCTCATAAGCTTCTTCAATCGCATATTTTGTAAGAGATTCAGGAGTTTGCGCTTGATCCCAAGGGCATTCAGCACGTAACTGTTGCATGATTTTCAATAATTGTTCCATAAAAACACTCTGACTATACGATTTTGCTTATTTTTTGATATGCTCAAGTTAAATGAAAATTCAAATAATTAAAGCAATACAAGGAGAAGTAAATGAACAGTATCTTTATTAGTGGTGCAGCACAAGGGATTGGTGCAGCCGTTGCAACTTTATTCTACAAGCAAGGTTATAAGGTTGGCATCTATGATTTAAACACTGAAAAAGCACAACAACTTGCAAATAATTTAGGTGAACATGCAAAAGCAGGATTACTAGATGTGTCTAACTACACTCAATGGCATAGTGCTTTAGCTGAATTTAATGCCTGGGCAGGTCAGATTAATATTCTTGTGAATAATGCAGGTATTTTATATTCAGGAACTTTTGAAGATACAGATATTGAAGCTCATCATCACACGATTAACATTAATGTAAATGGCGTTATTAATGGCTGCCATGCAGCACTTCCCTACCTAAAAAAAGCATCATTTGCTCGCGTCATTAATTTGTCTTCGGCTTCTGCTATTTATGGACAACCCGATTTAATTTCATATTCTGCAAGTAAATTTGCAGTTCGTGGTATTACAGAAGGTTTAGATATTGAATGGCAAAAATACGGTATTCGCGTTTTAGATGTGATGCCTTTATTTGTACAAACTGCAATGGTTAAAGATATGGATGCAGGCACTATTCAAAATATGGGTGTTCACTTAACAGCGGAAGATGTAGCACAAGAAATTTATAGACGATCGCAAGTTAAAGATTCTATTTTCACCTCTACGCACCAAGGCGTAGGTTTTAAATCTAAACTTTTATTTAAGCTTTCAGGTTTAACGCCTCAATTTATAAATCGTCTTTCTAATGCATATTTAGCTAAGCGAAAATAACTATTTAAGCTAAAAAAGCCGACATCATGTCGGCTTTTTTATACGTTTAGCCTGCAGAAATTAACGTTTAAATTTCTTCTCTGCTTTCTTAAACTTCTGAACATAACGACGCTTACGCGCTGCAACACGTTCATCCATAACAGTCTTACGACCTTCAAATGGGTTTTCTGAAGTTTTAAATTCAATACGTACTGGCGTACCTTCAAGCTTGTACACTTTACGGAATACGTTTTCTAAGTAACGACGATAATCCGCAGGTGTTTTATCAACTTTGTTACCATGCACAACAATTGTAGGTGGGTTTTGACCACCAATATGTGCATAACGCATTTTGATACGACGACCTTGAACCATTGGTGGCGCATGAGCTTCTGTCGCATCTTGCAAAATTTGTGTGATTTTTGCAGGTGATACTTTCAAGTGTGATGAATCATATGCACGGTGGATTGAAGGATATAAGTCACCCACACCAGTACCATGTAACGCAGAAATTAAATGAATTTTAGCCCAAGGAATGAAGTCAAAGCGACGATCAACATCTAATTTACATTGCTTACGATCATAATCAGACATGTTGTCCCATTTATTAATCGCAATAACCATGGCACGACCAGCTTCTAAAGCATAGCCAATTAAATGTAAATCTTGCTCAACAATACCGTCACGCGCATCAACAACAACCACAACAACATGAGCATCTTTCATCGCTTGAAGTGTTTTTACAATTGAGAATTTCTCAATCATTTCATCCACTTTACCTTTACGACGTACGCCTGCTGTGTCAATTAATGTGTATTTACGACCATCACGTTCAAAAGGAATGTAAATCGAATCTCGCGTTGTACCAGGTTGGTCAAACGCAACAACACGTTCTTCACCTAATAAACGGTTTACTAGTGTAGATTTACCTACGTTAGGACGACCAATAATTGCTAAACGTAGACCTGTATTTTTGTCGTGTTCTTCAACAGACTCATCTTCAGGAACTTCTGCAAGTACATCTTCAAGCATTTGCTGAACACCACGCCCGTGACTTGCTGCCACTTGCATTGGTTCGCCCATGCCTAACTTAAAGAATTCAACTAAAGCAGCTTCGGCATGTACGCCATCTACTTTGTTTGCAACTAAATAAACTTTTTTACCTAAAGTACGAAGTTCACGTGCAATTTGCTCATCAGAAGCAAGTAAACCTGCGCGAGCATCTACAACAAATACAATAATATCGGCTTCATTAATTGCAGTCTTTGACTGTTCTGCCATGTATGAATCAATACCGCCTTCATTCTCGCCAATACCCCCAGTATCAACAACAATGAAAGATTTATTTTGGAACACAGCATCGCCATATTTGCGGTCACGTGTAAGACCTGCAAAGTCTGCAACTAATGCGTCACGACTCTTGGTTATCTGATTAAACAGCGTTGATTTTCCGACGTTCGGACGACCAATGAGCGCAATTACGGGTTTCATAGATTAACCTTTAAAACAAGATCAGCCAGTTTGAGTGGCCTGAACATCAGAAACTTGGAAGAAAAATAGATGAATAATCTAAATAAAAACACGGGGCATTGAATTTTCAATCACCCCGCGTTAAAAAATACGGATATTCGCTTAGTTTAGCATAAGCGAAGAAAAAATTAACGATTCTGCCAAACTGTCAACGCCCCCTTTTGAGTAGATGCATAAAGTTGGTTGTCAATTACGCGTAATGAACGTACTTCACCACTTGTTTTTGAACGACCAATTAACTGTCCAGATTGTGGATCAATGATGTGTAAATAACCGTCTAGATCACCTACAACCAATTGTGAACCCAAAATTACAGGATTGCTGAGTTTACGATTCAGTAAACTATCATTTTCCCATAATTTATGACCTGTTGTAATTTCGTAAGCTGTCAATTTACCATCGGTAGATGCAACAAATACGCCATTACCTACAACTTCCGGACGCTTTGTACTACTTGAATCTTCACTCCAAACAACTTGTTGTGAAGCTAAATCTAATACTGTTACTTGACCTTGATAGCTTGTCGTTACAACAAATTGACCTGCAACAACAGGATCACCATCAATGTCATTTAATTTTTCAATATCTGAACGACCATCGCTTACAGCAACACGGCGTTGCAAACGTGGTGTACCCGTTAAAACATCTAATGCATAAATATAAGCATTTGAAGATGCAATTAAAACTGTACGTGGATCAATTTCAACTGGAGATGCTGTACCGCGTAAGCTTAACTGTTGGCTTGGTAAGTCATAAGTCCAAAATTGTTGACCATTTTCTACACTATGCGCGTAAACAGTACCGTCATTTGCAACAGTAATCACACGATTAGAAATAATCAAAGATGGCGCTAAAATAGCACTTGAAATATTTACAGCCCATTTTTGCTCGCCAGTTGCCTGATCTAAAGCAAAAAGCTCACCTTTTTCATTACCAACAACAACAATACCTTCACCAGCTTCAACACCAGCAGTTAAGCCTTGTTTAGTGACTTGTTTTTGCCAAACTTTTTGTTTGCCACGATAAGCAGTTACACTCCCCTTAGGATCAACAGCAAAAATAACACCATCAGCTACATCTAGTTGTAAACGTAATGGATCTTTTTCAGAAGTTGCAGAAACGCTTTGCGAAAACACAGGAACAAGACTAGTTGTTTGTGTAATTTTCGGAAGAGGATTTGGTTTTACTTCTTCAACTTTTACTTTATTGCCAGAACATCCAGCCAACGCAAGTGCTAAAACTGTCAGTACTAAAGGTATTTTATTATTTCTGCTCATTAAGTCTCATCCACTTGAGTGTCTAATATTGGGCGTTCTATATCTGCATCTTCTACTAAAACGCCAACGCTTTCGAGTTTAATTTGTAAAATTTGACGATCTTGTTTCTGTTCTAATAACTCGTTCCACGCACTTTGATATGATTTTTTTGCATTTTCAATATCTTTTTTAGCAACATATACGTCGCCACGCGCTTCTTCTACAACCGCTTTAAATGTTGACTCTGTTACCAAATTAAATGTTTTTAAAGCTTCATCATATTTGTTTTGTGCAAGTTGAGCATAACCCAAACGAAGTTTCAAAATGGAAACCAAACCTTCGTCTTTTACTTTTGAGTTTTCAACTTTCTTTAATGCTTTTTCAGCACCAGCATAATCAGACTTATCATACGCAAGTTTAGCCATAAGCAATTGAACTTGAATTGCTTGAGCTGAATCTGGTGCATCTTTTACAATTTTGTCAGCCGTAGCAACTAAATCATTAAATGCATTTGGATTAGATTCTGCATTTGCAGCATCATCCATTAATTGTTGAACTTTGGCTGTATTCATTTGATTTTCAGCCAAAGTCTTTTTTTGCCACCATTGCCAACCGAAAAAGGCAATCAACGCAATTAAAACCCCACTAATCATGGCAGAACCATATTTCTTAGTAAAAGATTTTAAACTATCAAGTTGTTCTTCTTCACTTAATGCGCTCATGTGATTACCTTATTCCTCGTATTTTTTGGCTTATTTTGAAGAAAGTTTTTCAATAATGAAAGGGACGATTTCATTAATTGCAACTTCAGTCTGTTCTGCTGTTGCTAACTCTTTAACATTAACGATCTGAGCATCCCATTCACGTTCACCTAAAATCAACGCGAAAATAGCACCAGACTGATCGGCTTTTTTCATTTGGCTCTTCATAGAACCTTGTGAACCCACCTTGAAACGAATAGGACTTGCTAAGTTTTCTAATTGGTTACGAATAGTTTCTGCAAGTACAAGCGCTTTACCTTGATATGCAGGATCTGCCAATAAGAATACTTCACAATCACGTACAGGCTTATTATCTTCAACTTGCTCAAGAAGAAGCAATAAACGCTCCATACCCATTGCAAAACCAACCGCAGGTACAGTTTGATCTGCTTTACCTTTTAGCTGACCAACTAAACCGTCATAACGGCCACCCGCACATACAGTTCCTTGAGAACCTAAATGTGTTGTTGTCCATTCGAATACAGTTTTGTTGTAATAGTCTAAACCACGTACCAATTTTTGATTGATAACAAAGCTTACGCCAGCATCTGTCAAATATTGTTGTAATTGGTTGAAATGAGCCAAAGTTTCTTCACCCATAAAGTCGTGAAGTTTTGGTGCATTTTCTAAAATTGCTTGTGTTTTTGCATCCTTAGAATCAAGAATACGCAATGGATTTGTCAACAAACGACGTTGTGAATCTTCATCTAAATCTGTTTTATGAGATTCTAAGAATTCAACCAATGCTGCACGATATGCAGAACGTTCGTCAGACTCACCTAACGTATTCAGTTCAAGTTGAACTTTATCTGCCACGCCCATTCGTTTCCACAAACGTGCAGTCATTAAAATAAGTTCAGCATCTTGATCTGGTGTTGCAACACCAAAAGTTTCCACACCAAATTGATGGAACTGACGATAACGACCTTTTTGTGGTTTTTCGTAACGGAACATCGGTCCGACATACCAAACACGCGGTGTAGCACCACGAAGTAAGTTATGTTCAAGCATTGCACGTACACAACCTGCTGTACCTTCAGGACGTAAAGTCAAAGACTCAGGTGGATTACCTTTATCAAAAAAGGTGTACATTTCTTTTTCTACGATATCAGTCGCATCACCAATTGAGCGCTTGAACAAATTTGTTTGCTCAACAATAGGCAA
Source organism: Acinetobacter portensis (assembly GCF_023158935.1). Lineage (GTDB taxonomy): Bacteria > Pseudomonadota > Gammaproteobacteria > Pseudomonadales > Moraxellaceae > Acinetobacter > Acinetobacter faecalis. The sequence continues at coordinate 477,177 of NZ_CP096120.1, read as the reverse complement.
ACGGATTTGTTGATAACCGTAAGCATCCATCAAAGCTGACAAATGTTGCTCTAGACGTCTCCAAGCAGGTGTTTGCGTTGGCAGAATATCATTAAAACCTTTAATTGCTACAATTGAACTCATGATCTACTCAGAAAAACTTGTGCGAATAATCTCTTTAGATTTTGCTTCTTCAAGCTCGACAACACGTTGACGAACCATACTTTCGATTTCATCAACCAATTGGTTGGTATCGATTAAATGACTCTTTTCACCATTACGATAAACCAAAGAACGAGGTGCTGCACCTACAATACCAATATCGGCTTCTTTAGCTTCGCCTGGGCCATTCACTTTACATCCAATGACCGAAACATCCATTGGTGTACGAATGTCTTCTAAACGCTCTTCAAGCGATTGCATCACTTTAATAACATTAAATTCTTGGCGCGAACAACTTGGACAAGCAATAAAGTTAATCCCGTTTGAACGAAGCCCTAAAGATTTTAAAATATCAAAACCAATTTTAATTTCTTCTTCAGGTTCAGCAGCTAAGGAAATACGCATGGTATCGCCGATACCTTCCATCAACAAACCACCTAAGGCAATTGCCGACTTCACCGAACCTGTACGATAAATTCCTGCCTCAGTTACACCTAAGTGCATAGGATTATCAATTTGAGCTGACAATAAACGGTAAGCATCCATAGTTAAAAACACATTTGATGCTTTTACTGATACTTTAAATTCGTGAAAATCTAAACGATCTAAAATATCAATATGACGCATTGCCGATTCAAGCAATGCTTCACCTGTTGGCTCGCCATATTTCTTTTGAATGTCTTTTTCGAGTGAACCCGCATTCACACCAATACGCATTGAAATATCGTTATGACGTGCAGCAGCAACTACCTCACGAATTTTGGCTTCAGAACCAATATTACCAGGGTTAATACGTAAGCAATCTGCACCATAATCGGCTACAGCAAGTGCAATTTTATAATCGAAATGAATATCCGCAACCAAAGGCACAGTTACACGTTTGCGAATTTCACCAAATGCAGCAGCAGCTTCCATAGATGGAACAGATACACGCATAATATCCGCACCAACATCAACACAACGTTGAATTTGTGCAACAGTTGCATCGACATCGCATGTTTCTGTATTGGTCATACTTTGGATGCTAATTGGTGCATCACCACCAACATACACAGAACCCACTCTAATTTTACGAGTTGGACGGCGTTTAATTGGGTTTACAATCATTATTTCGCTCTACTCTCAATCCATTAACGTGATAAACGGAATTCTGCTTTGCCGTTTACGGTATATGGAGACAATGAAATATCTTCATTATTAAGACTTAAAGATACTGCCGATGCATCATCCAAGCGAATTTGGAATGGTGTTTCACCATGAAGTGTAAGTTCTGATGATTGACGACCTGTCGCAAGTACTTTGTTCGTTGAATCAACAATATGTACCGATGTAGGACGGCTAAATTTTAATACCAGTTGATCACCTGAAATAACAGCAGAATCATTCATTGTTAAAACTTGAACATCTGACTGTTGCGATGAACTTAATTCTGCTTTTTCTGAATCATTAGATTTTGTGAAATTCTGAATTGTTGCTATTAAACCCCAAATAACAACAACAATCACAACAAGCAATGCAAAACGTTTTAACCATTTACGATTGCGTTCGCTATTAGAACCAGGCAATTTACCCATAAATTTAATAGGTGAATTATTTAAAGCGTGGTTTGGAAGTAAGCCCGTATCATTGGTATAAATTTCATCAAAACGTTGAATAACAGCTGTTGCATCAACATTCAAAAATTTTGCATACGTACGGTAATAGCCTTTAATAAACGTCGCTTCAGGTAAAGACGTATATTCATCTTTTTCTAAAGCCGTTAAAGTTTTTACTGAGATCTTTAGTTCAGCCGCAACATCTGAAAGTTCTTTTTTTTGATTCAGACGAATTTGACGTAGGTACTCACCTGGACGCTGTACATTTCCTAATGCATTTGTTGTGGCAGTTGAACCTGTCGGTTGCTGTGAATTAGGATTTACTTCCATACGACCTCAGTACTGTACTGTAATTGCAAATAGCGTTGGTATTCTGGACTATCCGGATACAAAGCACGTAATTGATTCACAAGAACCTGTGTTTGCATAGGATTACCATTTGCGCGTGCAAGTCGAATACCCACCCACAAAGCACGTGCATTTTGATTATTTTGTCCAGCTAAACTGACAGAATTTTCATAAAGTCTAGTCGCAGCAGGAATATCTTGTCTTAAATAATATATCTCAGCCAATTCGACCATTGAGATATATGAGTTACGGCTAATTTTTAAAGCTTGATTAAAGCTATTTTCAGCCTTATTAACATCATTTAGCTTTAAATAAATACGTCCCGCACTTTCAAATGCAGTATAACGCTGATCATAACCTAATGTTGCACCTGCAATCTCTAAGTGCGTTAATGCTTCATTATAACGACCAGCTTGATACAAATAAGTACCATAGTTGTTACGAGCTTGTGCATTTTTAGGATCTGCTGAAATGGCTGCTTTAAAGTAGCGATCAGCTTTTTCCATATTGAGCTGACTACCTTCCCGTTGCAACAACACACCCATCATCATATTTACAAGTGCATTACGTGGATTAACCTGCATGGCTTGGTCTAATTCACGTTTTGCTGCATCAAAGTCGCCAGTTCGAATATATTCAGCAGCCAACTGCGTTCTTGCTTGAACTGCTTTTTCAGGATCAACCTTGCGATCAGATACTGTCTGACAACCCACAACTAAAAAAGTAGCACCCACAATAAATGATGAGATGAATATTTTCAGATTAGGTTTACGCAATTGTTTTCCCCTGTTTCGTTATCCTTGCGAGCGTATAATTTCGTTTTGCGCTGCAACTTTCTTTTTCCACTGTTCTGCACGGCGTGTTCGGTCTGCAACTTGCCCAACCAATTGACCACATGCCGCATCAATGTCATCACCACGTGTCTGACGAATCGTACACACAAATCCTGCATCAGACAAAGCTTTTTGGAAAGAAATAATTTTATTTCTGCTTGAACGACCATAAGGCGCATGCGGGAATGGATTAAATGGAATTAAGTTAATTTTACTTGGTAAGTTTTTCAATAACTTAATCATTTCTTGCGCGTGCGTCAAACTATCATTCACGCCATCTAACATAACATATTCAATCGTAACGTGCTTACGTGAACTTTCATTGCCATCTTTAGCAATATAACGCTGACATGCAGCAATAAGTTGCTCTAAGGGATATTTTTTATTAATTGGTACAAGTTCGTTACGTAATTCATCATTTGGAGCATGAAGTGAAATTGCGAGCGCAACATCAATATCTTTCACCATTTGATCAATTTTTGGCACTACACCCGAAGTAGACAAAGTCACGCGACGCTTAGACATGCCGTATGCAAAGTCATCAAGCATAATACGCATTGAATTAAGTACAGCATCGTAGTTAAGAAGTGGTTCACCCATTCCCATCATTACGACATTTGTTACAGAACGTTCACGCTCTAGAACGGGTATATCTTCCATATAAGAATAGTTTGCCATCCAAAGCTGACCAATAATTTCAGCTTGATTTAAATCACGCTGAAAACCTTGCTTGCCTGTAGAACAGAATGAACAATCTAGCGCACACCCCACTTGAGATGAAATACACAATGTTTTACGTGCACCTGTTTTGTCATCTGCTGGAATAAGCACTGTTTCAACTAAAGAGCCTTCACCATCGCCTACACGGAAAACCCATTTACGCGTGCCATCTTTAGAATAGTTTTTATGAACAACTTCTGGTGCTTCGATAACACAAATTTTTTCCAATTTTTCACGTAGCTTTCCAGAAATATTGGTCATTTCTGCAAAATCTGTAACAAAAAATTGGTGAATCCACTTCATCACCTGTCCTGCACGGAATTTTTTCTCTCCAATTTCTTCGAAGAATTTTTCCATTTGCGGACGTGACAAGCCAAGTAAGTTCACTTTCTCCACAGATTTCTGTGTTGGAGCGGATGGAGATTGTGGCTGTGCATCAGAAATTGCTGATGTAGCGACTACTTCAGTACTCATGTGTTTTACCTAAGCTATATCTAAAGATGAAAGGAGAAGCTCAATATTCGAGCAAATTGTTTTCTTAAAGGAATAAAAAAACCAGATAAGTATAATAACACTTATCTGGTTTGAATACTGCGAATTAACGAGTACGTGGAGCAATCTCAGTTTGAGCGAAGAAGTAGTTAACTTCACGATCAGCAGATGCTACAGAGTCAGAACCGTGAGCAGCATTTTCGTCGATGCTTACAGCGAAGTCTGCACGGATAGTACCAGCAGCAGCTTCTTTAGGGTTAGTTGCGCCAAGGATGTCACGGTGAGCAAGAACAGCGTTTTCGCCTTCAAGAACTGAAACAACAACTGGACCAGAAGTCATGAAAGCAACTAAGTCAGCAAAGAAACCACGTTCTTTGTGCTCAGCGTAGAAGCCTTCAGCTTCAGCTTGAGTCAAATGTTTCATTTTAGTTGCAACAATTTGAAGACCAGCTTTCTCGAAACGAGCAAAGATGTCACCAATGTGGTTTTTAGCAACTGCATCTGGTTTAACGATAGATAATGTACGTTCAATAGCCATGATAGGCTCCTTAGGTCAATGTAGACACGAAATTTTGCGCATTATACCGAATAATGTGCTTTTTTCCGCTTTTGATATGTAAATAATTTGATTTTTAATGTGAAAATCAGCTTGCTTCGTCAATCCAAGCCATTTGAATTGCTTCTAACAAACCTTCTGTCGATTTTGTTGGGTCATCACTAAATTGTGGTAATGCACACACCCAAGCATGTAAATCTGTAAAACGTATCCATTGTGGATCGACATCTGGATGTGCTTCATAAAGCTCAATAGCGATGTCTATGGTATCTGTCCAACGTAAACCCATGGGTTTTCCTAATGCGCAAAATATTCTTTATTTTATCAAAAAAACTAAATATCAGTAGATGCTTTCATCACTTTATTCTTCTTTAGCAACATTTTTACCCTTTATATTGAAGATAAATAATCTTTACCAATATATTATTTATTAAATTATTAATCCTACAAATGGTGCCAATGAAATAATTACACTTGCAACCGTAGCACCTATTAATGCTCCAACAGCAACATCACTCGGATAATGCAAACCTAAAACCATTCTTGAAAGTGCAACCAAAACTGTAAATGGCAACATCAGCATAAGTAAAACAGGCTGAATATATCCAAAAATTGTAGTTGCCATAACTGCATGCAAGGTATGACCCGACGGAAAACTAAAATGATCGAGTGGTCTTTCACCTAAACGAATCACCTGATGCACTTGATACGGTCTAGGACGCACTGTTTTACTTTTTAGAACTTTATAAATACCCGTTCCAACAGATCCACCAAGCATCAAATACAACATTTGAACACTATATTGAATCCCTTGCAAAATCCATACAGCAAAAAGCATGACATACCAAAAAACACCATCGCCAAGTTTGCTAATTATTTTAAAAAAATATGCGATATTTTGTTCATGGGAAAATTGATTAAGATACAAACAACCTTTTAAATCTAAATCTAACATTCTTATTTTTACGTTTTTAAAATTCATTTTATTTCTCCATTAAGCTTGTGCTTAAAAGTTTAGGACGTCATTTGCGTCTCCTTAACCACCGCATATAAAGCCTGCTCAAACTGCTGAACAGGATGATTCCAACCAATATTTTTCACATTATTTCTTGCACATTCCCCCATTTCTTCTAGCTCTTTTCTAGAAGGAAGGTCTTGTACGTATTTAAAAAAGTCGACCGATTTTCCTAGTGTAGGCAACCAACCCATTGATCCATGTGTAACGTGTAAATGTGCACAAGCATAATCGTATGCAACTACAGGTAAACCACTTGCAAGCGCCTCAAGCACAACATTTCCAAAGGTTTCCATTTGGCTTGGAAAAACAAATACATCTGCACTTGCATAAGCTTCTGAAAGTCGTCTTCCGCTTAAACTCCCCATAAAAATCACATCATTACAATTACAAAGAGATTCAAGCCTTAATCTATCTGGTCCATCGCCTACAATCACTAATTTAGATGGATATTTCTCGGTCTTTTTCATGCTTTGAAATGCATGAATAGCAACTTCAGTTTCTTTTTCAGGAGATAAACGTCCCACACAAAGTAATACTCGTGTTTTATTATCTGCTCCCCATTTTGCACGAAGCACTTCCGATCTAAATTCAGGTGAGAAGCGAATGGTATCTACGCCACGCCCTACAACAACCAAAGGGCATTTCACACCAAATTCTCTTAATGCTTTTTCCGTGTCTAAACTTGGTACGCACGTGACATTGGTATTGTTATGAAACCAACGTAAATAATGCTGAATTGGTTTGAGTAAAAAAGCTAAATCGAAGAACCGACTGAAGTCTTGAAATGATGAATGAAAGCCGCTTGAAATAGGAAGCTTCTTGGCTTTTGCTACACGTAATGCACTAAAACCCAAAGGTCCTTCTGTAACAATATGCACCACGTTTGGCGCAAAACTTTCTATTGCTTGAGACACTTTATTTAGTTGCGGCCAACCAAATTGCAAATGTGGATATTTAGGAATACTTTGTGCTTTTACTAAGCATTCTTTATTTGGCTGAAAGTCTTCGCATGATTTTTTTTGTTCAGGTCTAATGAGTAATATTTTATGGCCTTGTTTTTGTAAGCCTTTGCAAAGTTGTAAAAGTGACAGCGCTACACCGTTTATTTCTGGTGGCCATGTTTCTGTGACAATTGCGATTCTTAAACGTGGACGAACCAAGTCTTCTAAAAGTGAATGCGTAATAGAAATGTGTTCTTTCTTTTTAAACTGGAAGTGATTTTTTTCAAAATTTATGGATTGTTTTAATAAGGCTGCATCTATTGTTGTCATTGCCTCACCTATCTATGCTTTATGTCGTTTTTATGAGCATAGATAAAATGTGTGACAGTTTGATGATGGCTTAAAGTTCAAAGCCTAATTTCCACTTAAATCAATTTGCTTACTTTTTAGTGACCAACTTTCTAAATCAACGCTGACGACCACATTTAGTGGAATATTTCTACCAGAGCAAATCTCTTTCAATTTTTCAAAATTATCAACCTGATGGTTCACAACTATTCCATTTAGCTCCTGCTTCCTTTTTTGATCAATATATGCATTCTTACCAACATATACTTCTACAAATGACTCTTTTGGCAGTTCCAATGTATAAATTGGCCGAGTAGGTAACTGTACCCTTTTCCAAGATTGATTATCGATTACTGCATCAGTAATCCTTGAAAAGTGATAACCAAAAGGAGCTACACTTATATTTTTTACTATGCGAACTTCCTCTTCATATGACCAACATAATGATTTATACAAGAAAGCATGTTTTAAAAATTCCTCAAAATTATTCCAATTAAATATCGAGCAATCCCCAATATACATCAAAGTTTCTGCATCGATACTATGCGACTGCCTAGGAGGCGTATTAAGATAAATAACCTCCCCTCTACTTGATGGAATTACAAAGTTTTTAGAATCATCTAAGCCTGCTAATTTTGTATCTATACCAATGACAATTCCCTTATAGCTATCAGCGTAATGAGACCACATGAGTGGATTTAAAGGTGCACGAGTTAAAGATAAAACAGCATATTTTCTCGACAACCTATTTCTGATAGCTCCTGTTTGTACAGAAATAGGAAATTATCTTCAACTAAAGCCAAAGCTGTTGCTTCAAAAGGATCATTAAAGTCTTCTAAATGCGAAAAACCTAAAGTATTTGTTTTTAATATTTTTAATCCTGCTTCAAAACCTACGTATTTATACAAAACCATTATTCTTATCCATAAAAAAAACCCCGCTTACGCAGGGCTTTTTACAGCATAAAAATCAGCTAAATAAAGAACTTAGTTCTTTTCTTTATCAACGATTTTGTTTGCTTGAATCCAAGGCATCATCGCACGTAACTTGTTACCAGTTACTTCAATACCGTGAGCAGCATTTTGACGACGACGAGCAGTCATAGAAGGATAGTTTAAAGCACCTTCGTTAATGAACATTTTCGCGTATTCGCCAGATTGAATACGTTTAAGCGCATTACGCATAGCTTCACGAGATTGTTCGTTAATTACTTCAGTACCAGTTACGTATTCGCCATATTCAGCATTGTTAGATACTGAGTAGTTCATGTCAGCGATACCGCCTTCGAACATTAAGTCAACGATCAATTTAAGTTCGTGTAAGCATTCGAAGTAAGCCATTTCTGGTGCATAACCAGCTTCAACAAGAGTTTCGAAGCCCATTTTAACCAATTCAACAGCACCACCACAAAGAACTGCTTGCTCACCAAAAAGGTCAGTTTCAGTTTCTTCACGGAAAGAAGTTTCGATGATACCAGTACGACCACCACCTACACCTGAAGCGTAAGAAAGTGCAACGTTACGTGCATTACCAGAAGCATCTTGGTGAATCGCGATTAAGTCAGGAACACCTGAACCACGTTGGTATTCTGAACGTACTGTGTGACCAGGTGCTTTCGGAGCAACCATGATTACGTCAAGGTCTTTACGTGGAACAACTTGGTTGTAAAGAACAGAGAAACCGTGAGCAAATGCTAAAGTAGCACCTTGCTTGATGTTTGGCTCAATTTCGTCACGATAAAGTGAAGATTGGAATTCATCTGGAGTTAAAATCATAACTACGTCAGCTTGCGCTACAGCAGCAGCAACTTCAGCAACTTTAAGACCTGAATTTTCAGCTTTTTTCCAAGAAGTAGAGTTCGCACGTAGACCAACAGTTACGTCAACGCCAGAATCTTTAAGGTTAAGCGCGTGAGCGTGACCTTGTGAACCGTAACCAATGATCGCTACTTTTTTAGATTGGATAATAGATAAATCACAGTCTTTATCGTAAAAAATTTGCATTGCTGTCTCCGCTAAAATGCTTGTGTTTCCTTTAACTAAACCTTGCGATTTTTTGTATTCACTGGGTTTAGTTCTCTCCCTTTCAGGAGAGAGAATTTGTTAAATAAAATATTAAATGCTTAAAACTTTTTCACCGCGCGCAATACCAGACACGCCCGAACGTACAACTTCTAAAATGGTGTTTTCCGCAAGCGCATCAATAAATGCATCTACCTTTTCAGTTGTACCTACAACTTGAATGGTATAAGTCGTTGGTGTTACATCAACAACTTGTGCACGGAAAATATCTGCTGTGCGTTTAATTTCGTCACGTGCTGCACCTAAAGCTTTCACTTTAATCAGCATAAGTTCACGCTCAATATGTGCACCTTCAGATAAATCTACAACTTTTACAACTTCAACTAATTTGTTGAGCTGCTTGGTAATTTGTTCGATCTTGTGATCATCACCATAAGTTGTTAGCGTTAAACGTGAAAGTGTTGGGTCTTCCGTCGGCGCTACGTTTAAAGTCTCAATGTTGTATCCACGTTGAGAAAATAAACCAACCAAACGAGAAAGCGCACCAGATTCGTTTTCAACGAGTACTGAAATTATATGTCTCATTTCGTACGCTCCCCTTTACCTAACCACATATCTTCTAAAGACTGACCTGCAATTAACATTGGATATACGTGCTCTGTACGGTTAACCATTACATTAATGAATACACACTTATCGTTAATTGCCATTGCTTCAGCAAGTTTAGTTTCAAGCTCATCTGCATGATCAATTTGAATACCCACATGACCATAAGCTTCCATTAATTTAGGAAAGTCAGGTAAAGATTCAACATAAGAACTTGAGTGACGACCTTCGTAGTTCATATCTTGCCATTGTTTAACCATACCTAATGCACGGTTATTCAAGCATAGAATTTTCACATTTAAGCCATATTGCTTACATGTAGAAAGTTCTTGGATACACATCTGAATAGATGCTTCACCTGTAATACAAACCACTTGTTGATCTGGGAATGCAAGCTTTGCAGCCATTGCGTATGGCAAGCCCACACCCATTGTGCCCAAACCACCAGAGTTGATCCATTGACGTGGACGCTTGTAACGATAGTAAAGTGCACCAAACATTTGGTGTTGACCAACATCCGAAGTAATAATTGCTTCGCCATTGGTAATTTTATCTAATGCAGCTACAACTTGTTGCGGACGCATTTCACCATTTGGAAGATCTGTATATCTTAAACCGTGAACTTTGCGCCATTCATCAATTCTTGCCCACCAAGCCGCAATATCTTCTGGGTTTGGTTTTGAAACATTCAGTTGTTTCAATTGAGCCAACATTTCTGTAAGAACAGGCTCTACCGCACCTACAATTGGAATGTGCGCCATAATGGTTTTTGAAATCGCCGCAGGGTCGATATCAATATGGATGATTTTTGCATTTGGGCAGAATTTAGCAGGATTATTGGTTACACGGTCATCAAAACGCGCGCCAATTGCTAAAATCACATCTGCATTATGCATGGTCATGTTTGCTTCATATGTACCATGCATACCCAACATGCCCACAAACTGTGGATCATCGCCAGGGAATGCACCCAAGCCCATTAAAGTATTAGTTACAGGGAAGCCAAGAACATGAGCAAGCTCTGTTAATTGTGCAGATGCATTACCTTGTACAACACCACCACCCGAGTAAATCACTGGGCGCTTAGCGTGTAAAAGCTCATCAATTGCTTTACGAATTTGACCTGAATGACCACGATACGGCGGTTGATACGAGCGCATCTTCACTTTTTCAGGGTATTCGTAAGCAAACTTTTCAGCAGGATTCGTCACGTCTTTAGGAATGTCTACAACAACTGGACCTGGACGACCTGAAGATGCGATATAAAATGCTTTTTTAATAATCGCAGGAATTTCACTTGCATGACGCACTTGGAAACTATGTTTTACGATTGGACGTGAAATGCCCACCATATCTGTTTCTTGGAATGCATCTTCGCCAATAAGATGTGATGCAACTTGACCAGACAAAATCACCATTGGGATTGAGTCCATGTAAGCAGTTGCAATTGGGGTTACAGTATTTGTTGCGCCTGGGCCTGAAGTCACAAGAACCACACCAGTTTTACCAGTAACACGCGAGTATGCATCTGCCATATGGCCAGCAGCTTGCTCGTGGCGTACTAAATAATGGTTGATTTTTTCTTGCTGAAAGAACGCGTCATAAATATGTAAAACCGCGCCGCCTGGGTATCCAAATACATGTTCAACGCCTTCGTCCGCTAATGCGCGAACAAGCATTTCACCACCAGATAAAAGTTCCAACGTATTCACCCTAATCTTTTTTCATTGCACAATGGAAGGCATTTGCAATGTTTAATTCATTGATTGTCTGCACTGTTATAGCACACATATTTCACAGTTTTCATAGCAATAGGAAAAATTTATGGTCTGTTTACTGTTTGAGTAATATGAGACCTAAAATATGTTGGGATAAACACATTTTATTCATTTTGCGCAGCTTCTCGGCTAGAAAAGTTGTCCATTGCATGACATGACACTTATTCGAAGGGTGATCGATTTAAGGCATATAAAACTAGACTGCATTTTTGTTGTTTCAAGCACCCTTGTCAAGTTTAAAAGTTGGCTTTTTATTGAATATTCCTAAAGAATCTATTTTTTTGAGATCAGAAACTCAGCTTTACTTGCACACATAGAAAAATTATTAATATAAATACATGATATTAAAATAATTTAATTTCTATACTTATAATTTTTTCGCATTTAAAACATAAAAATAAAGAATGAATAAATTTAATTAAAAGAAAGATTTTTATGTAATTTGTGTGAAAATAAGCCAATATTCCTTTTTGAAAGACACTTATCACTGTTAATTTCCAAAATATTTAGAACATTAATCTGAATAAAAAACACCCTAAAATATTTCAAATTTTTTCAGCTTTGTTAGAATATAAAAAGATATTATTTTTTATCTTTGGGGAACACGTTGTGAAAAAAAATACGATTCATATTTGCTTATTAAGTTCAGTACTTTGTCTTAGTTTAAGCTCAACTTCTGCAATGGCACGTGAATATTACAAATGGGTAGATGCTAACGGCTCTACACATTATTCAAAAACTCCTCCGCCTAAAAACGCTAAAAAACAAGGCCGTGTGGAAACTTTTGGTACAAAATCTTCAACTGTAGCAACAACTCAAACACCTCAAAACGAGCCGACTCCTGTTACAAACAATCAGGCACCAACAACACAAAATTCACAGGTTGAATCTCCAGCACCTGCAACGAATTCACAGCAACAACCACAATAAAACTCGAAGCAATAGAAGAATGTGATTAGAGTTTTTTACATTCTGTCCTTTATAAGTAAATTTTTCCTCAAGAATCACATAGCCAAAATTCACTTTTAGGTGTGTTTTGCGCTATGCTGTGCAACAAACTTTTTAACCGTTGTTTTTATAGTATACGTTTATGACTACTCACATTGACCCAGAATATCAAGCCAGTGCGATTGAACCTACTGTCCAACAGGACTGGGAAACTCGCAAAGCCTTTAAAGTTGCCGACACAGTAGAAGGTCCACGTCGTTATATCCTCTCGATGTTCCCTTACCCAAGTGGCAAACTGCACATGGGTCACGTGCGTAACTATACCATTGGCGATGTAATTAGCCGTTTCCACCGCCTTAAAGGTGAAACTGTACTTCAACCTATGGGTTGGGATGCTTTTGGTTTACCTGCGGAAAATGCTGCAATTGCACATCAAGTTGCGCCTGCAAAATGGACATTTGAAAACATTGCCTACATGCGTGACCAACTTAAAAAATTAGGTCTTGCTGTAGATTGGGATCGTGAATTTGCAACGTGCACACCAGAATACTATCGCTGGGAACAATGGTTATTTGTTCAACTTTATAAAAAAGGTCTGATCTACCGTAAACTTTCAACAGTAAACTGGGATCCTGTAGACCAAACAGTTTTAGCAAACGAACAAGTTGAAAATGGTCGTGGTTGGCGTTCAGGTGCATTGGTAGAAAAACGTGATATTCCAATGTATTACTTCCGCATTACAGACTATGCACAAGAATTATTAGACGATTTAGACACGCTTAAAGATGGTTGGCCTCAACAAGTTCTGACCATGCAACGCAACTGGATTGGTCGCTCACAAGGTATGGAAATTACCTTCCCTTCTGCCAATACTGAAGTTTATGCAGATGGCCTAACTGTTTTCACTACACGCGCAGACACATTAATGGGTGTGACTTATGTTGCGGTTGCAGCAGAACATCCAATGGCGCTGAAAGCGGCTGAAAGCAATCCTGAATTAGCTGCATTCATTGAAGAATGCCGTATGGGTTCTGTAGCAGAAGCTGACCTTGCAACTGCCGAGAAAAAAGGCATGGCAACAGGTCTTTCAGTTAAGCACCCTGTAACAGGTGAAGAATTACCTGTTTGGATTGCAAACTACGTATTGATGTCTTATGGCTCAGGCGCAGTAATGGCTGTTCCTGCTCATGACGAACGTGACTTTGAATTTGCCAATAAATTCGGCTTAACCATCAAACAAGTCATTGATGCTAAAGGCGCAGATGACAGCGATTTTGATGTAAACACCTGGCAAGAATGGTACGGCTCGAAAGAAGGCAAACTTGTAAATTCAGGCGAATTTGATGGTTTAGATTTACAAGGTGCATACGATGCTTTCCTTGCTAAATTAGAACCAACAGAACTTGCGAACACTAAAGTTCAATTCCGTTTACGTGATTGGGGGGTTTCTCGTCAGCGTTATTGGGGTTGTCCAATTCCAATGATTAACTGCCCAACATGTGGTCAAGTACCAGTACCGGAAGATCAACTTCCTGTTGTACTTCCAACTGATGTTGTGCCAGATGGTTCAGGTAACCCTCTGAATAAAATGCCTGAATTCTACGAAACATCTTGCCCAAGCTGTGGTGGCGATGCACGTCGTGAAACAGATACATTAGATACTTTTGTAGAATCATCTTGGTACTACGCACGTTATGCATCACCTGAATTTACAAACGGAATGGTTGATCCTGTTGCAGGTCAAACTTGGTTACCTGTAAACCAATATATTGGTGGTGTTGAACACGCAATTCTACATTTACTTTATGCACGCTTCTTCCACAAATTAATGCGTGATGAAGGCGTAGTACAAGGTAACGAACCATTCACGAACTTGTTAACTCAAGGTATGGTGCTTGCAGATACATTCTACCGCGAAGCAGATTCAGGCAAGAAAACTTGGTTTAACCCTGCCGACATCGAACTTGAAAAAGACGAAAAAGGTCGTGTTCTTTCTGCTAAATACAAAGAAGATGGTCAAGAAGTTGTGGTTGGCGGTCAAGAAAAAATGTCGAAATCGAAAAATAACGGTATCGACCCGCAATCTATTATTGACCAATACGGCGCAGATACTGCACGTGTATTCATGATGTTTGCTGCTCCACCAGATCAATCTTTAGAATGGTCTGATGCTGGTGTTGAAGGCTCTAACCGTTTCTTGAAACGTGTATGGCGTTTAGCAACAGGTTTCCTTGAAAAAGGCAACAATGCGTCAAATATCGACAAAGCTGCACTTTCAACTGCTGCACAAGATTTACGTCGTAAAACACATGAAACCATCCAAAAAGTGGGTGATGACATTGAACGTCGTCATGCATTTAACACTGCAATTGCAGCAATGATGGAATTATTAAATGCGAACAACAAGTTTGAAGCGCAAGATGACAATGACATTGCTGTTGCACGTGAATCTATCATCACACTTTTAACTTTACTTGCACCTTTTGCACCACATTTAAGCCAAACTTTATTGGCTGAATTTGGTCTCGAGTTAACAACTACTTTATTCCCTCAAGTGGATGAGTCTGCGTTAACACGTAATACGCAAACAATTGTGGTTCAAGTAAATGGTAAGCTTCGTGGTAAATTAGAAGTCTCTGTTGATGCATCTAAAGATGACATTCTTGCACAAGCAAAAGCATTACCTGAAGTTCAACAGTTCTTAACTGGCCCAACCAAAAAAGAAATTGTTGTACCGAATAAATTAGTGAACTTGGTGGTTTAATATCTCCATATGAAGCCTCCCTTTATCAAAGGGAGGTTTGGAGGGATTTAATCTCCCCTAACCCCTCTTTGAAAAAGAGGGGAACATAAGGATTTCACAATTCACAAACAAAGCCCGTTGCCAGCCAACGGGCTTTGACTTTACAATCAATAACGCTTAAAAAAATTCTTCCTTAAATGGAATATAAATGAGAGGACATCGCATGTATTTAGGACAACGTGTTGCAGCAATTGTATTAACTTTGGGTCTAAGTGCAGGCTTAGTTGGTTGTGGCTTTCATTTAAAAGGTACAAACCCATCAAGTGTTCCTGTGGCATATTCAAAAATGAATATCGTTTTACCTGCAAATACAGATACTTTAGAAGAAAAATTATCGCTTTACTTAACATCTGCAGGTGTAAAACTAAGTAATGAAAGCGATGCATATACATTACATGTTCTAGACTACTCTCCACGTAAATTAGAACTTTCAGGTAAATTACGTGAAAACATTATTCGTTTAAATATCACATTCCGTATTGATGATGCTCAAGGCAATCCACTAACTGAACCTCGTACTATTACGGCTACTCGCAGCTATCAATATAATGAAGAAACGGTAAATACAGAGGATCAAGAATTCAATTATTTATCTGAAGTTCTTGTTGATGATGTTGCACAACAAATTGTTCGCCAAATTTCATCTAACCGCTTAAAACCGCTTACTCCTGCACAATAAAAACTAGGCTAAAGTAATGAAACTTGACTATCTTCAAGCACTAAAACGTATCGATGAAGCTCGTGGCGCTTGGGTGTTACATGGTCAAGAACCTTTACTTGAGCAAAACTTAATAGATGCATTTCGTAGCAGTTGGCAAAAGCAAGAAATTGAACGTCAACGCTACGACATTACAAGTGTGAGCGATTGGAAAACCGTCTTTAATGCTTTAAATAGCTTATCTTTATTTTCTAATCAGCTTGCCATTGAAGTTCATGGCAACATTAAGCCCGATGCGAGCGGTCTTAAAGAACTCAAAAACTATTTGCAACACAATGAGCAAAACCTACTTTTAGTGGTAATGCCAAAACAAGATAGTAGTAGTCTCAAAACAAGCTTTTTCCAAGTGATTGATGCCAATGGTGTAAACGTTGCATTAACTGCAAACTATCCAAAAGATCGTCAGCAAATATTAGCAGTTGAAGCTCAAAAGCTAGGAATTCAACTCGCAAATGATGCTTGGCAATGGCTAGAACAACATCATGAACATAACTTACTTGCTGCAAAAAATAGTTTAATGCGTGTTCGAGATACTTTTGCAGATGCTGAAGTTATTCAAATTGATCATTTATATGCATGTTTGCAAGATCAATCTCGTTATAGCACGTTCGATTTAAGCGATGCCCTACTGGCTGGAAATTTAGCTCAATCTATAAAAATATTTCAATATTTAATTGCTTCAGGCGAACCATCTAGCCTTATTTTATGGAGCATTAGCAAAGAAATGCGTTTGCTTATGCAGCTTTTTGAACAGCCTCATAATGCATTACAGTTGGGTATTTGGAAAACTAAGGTTAGTGCTTATCAGCAAGCACTACGCAGACTCAATCCACAAGCATTTTTGAACTGGCCAACTTTATTATTAAGAATTGATTCCTCTATTAAAGGTTCAGGATCCGAAAATCCTGAACATCTTATATTGCAAGCCATTTCAAGTATGTGTGGTAAAGAGCTATTTCAACCCTTTTCAGCTTAACTGAAAAAACGAGCGAACCAGCCTTTTCCTTTCTTCTCTTCTTGTGTACGTAAATAACGCAACATATTGTCACGAACAGCATCAACATAATCTTGATCATCATGACGAATATGGTTAATCAACCACTTCGACAACAAGCGATGTAAATCACCTTCAACTGAAATCCCCATATCAAATTTTTGACGATAACCAATTAATTTTTTTACAAATAATTCATGTATACCACGGTGCGATGGCAAAAACTGATAATTCACTTGTTCTAAAAGGTTTTCCTCGAAAGTAAAATGTGACTGTGTATAATCAATTAAATCGTCTAAAACTTCTTTAATTTTAGACTTATCTCCAGTCACTCGAATTTGCTCTAAAATATTAATATAGTCCAATATTTGACGATGTTGTTGATCAATCACGTCAATCCCTATATTGAATGTATCATTCCATTCCATTTGTTATCCCCAATTCACGTATTCCAATACGCTAATTTTTATATGAACCATTAAAAAAAAATGCCATAAGGTTAAATTGGCAATTAGATCATATAAACACAATTGATTATTTCCCATACAAAATGTTACTTTATTACGATATTTTTCATTATACTTTTGGCGTATAAATATATGAAAATGTTAAGTTATTATTAATATATTTCATTTTTTTCAAAAAAAATAACGTTACTTATCAAGTTATACTTAAATATATTATAAATATCCAATAATTCTTATTTGCATGAATATACAAATATAAATTCACGATTTATCCGCAATTAACTTTTATACTTAGAACATTATATTTAATGCTCCTCATGACCATGCCAAAAATAAAACCGACTAAAATCTTTATTATCGCTGTTTGTGCATTAGCAATTGCTCTTACTGCTTGGTATTTTTTAAAACCAAAACAAGAAACGCCTCAATTCATTACAGCCGAAGTTAGCCGTGGTGATATTGAAAATGCTGTTTTAGCAACTGGTGTACTTGAAGCAACCAAAATGGTAAGCGTTGGCGCTCAGGTTTCAGGTCAAGTTAAAAAAATGTATGTGGAATTGGGCGATCAAGTAAAACAAGGTCAACTTATTGCTCAAATTGATTCTGTACGCCAAGAAAATGATTTAAAAACGGCAGAAGCAAGCATTAAAAATCAACAAGCTCAACTTGCAGTTAGACAAGCAAATTTAGTAAAAGTAGAATCTGAATATAACCGCCAAAAAGCAATGTATGCACAAGATGCAACTTCTCGTGCAGAATTAGAAAGTGCTTTGGCAAGCTATAAAACAGCACAAGCAGACATCACTGCTATTAGTGCTCAAATTGAGCAATCTCGCTTAACACTTGCAACCGCTAAAGAAGATTTAGGCTATACACAAATTCTTGCACCTATGGATGGCACTATTGTTGCGATTGTGACTGAAGAAGGCCAAACGGTGAATGCAAACCAAAGCGCACCGACCATTGTGAAATTAGCAAAACTGGACACAATGACCATTAAGGCTGAAATCTCTGAAGCAGATGTTATGAAAGTTGAGGAAGGTCAATCTGTTTATTTCACAACTTTAGGGAATAGCGAAAAGAAAATTTACGCAAAACTTCGTCAAGTAGAACCTGCACCAAAATCTATTAATTCAGACAGCAATACATCTTCATCATCTACAAGTACTGCTGTTTATTACAACGCATTATTTGACGTGCCAAATGAAGATGGCAAATTGCGTATTGATATGACAGCGCAGGTTTATATTATTTTAGATGAAGCAAAAAATGCGCTCACTGTTCCTGCTGCTGCTATTCAGGCATCAAATCGTCCACAACGCAGAGCACCAAATAATACCAATAATACTCAAACTGAACGACCTACTAGTAAGGGTGAAAATTCAGATCATCCAAAACGCTTTGAATTAACAGCAGCAGAAAAACAATTGGTACAAAATGGTAAAGCCACTGTAAGTATGGTTCGTGTTGTTCAAGCTGATGGTACTGCAAAACCACAACCTGTATTAATTGGTTTAAATAACCGTGTTACTGCACAAGTTTTACGTGGCTTAAAGCAAGGTGACAAAGTTGTTATTGCTGATGGCTCGGACACATCAAATAATGCTGCTAAACGCAGTGGTGGTCCAGGGATGAGAATGTAATTATGAGTCAAAATTTAAAGCCTCTACTAGAGGTCAAGAATCTGACTCGTGAATTTCCCGCAGGCGAAACAACCGTTCAGATTCTTAAAGGGGTAAATTTAGAAATTTATCCTGGCGAACTTGTTGCCATTGTAGGTCAATCAGGTTCTGGTAAATCTACACTCATGAATATTCTTGGATGTTTAGATCAGCCAACCGAAGGCAGCTACAAAGTTAGTGGACGTGAAACACGCGAACTAGAACCCGATGAACTTGCACAATTACGTCGTGAATATTTTGGCTTTATTTTTCAGCGCTATCACCTCCTTGGTGATTTAAATGCAACAGGAAATGTGGAAGTTCCTGCAATTTACGCAGGTGCAGATGCACATGAACGCCAAGAACGTGCAAAACAATTATTATCAGATTTAGGTTTAGCCGATAAAACTCAAAATAGACCTAGCCAACTTTCAGGTGGTCAGCAACAACGTGTTTCTATTGCCCGTGCACTAATGAACGGTGGCGATGTTATTCTTGCAGATGAACCAACAGGTGCACTCGATAAGAATAGTGGTATTGAAGTGATGCGTATTTTACGTGAACTTAATGCCAAAGGTCACACCATCATTTTAGTTACACATGACCACAATGTTGCTAAAAATGCCACACGTATTATTGAAATTAGTGACGGAAATATTATTTCCGATCAAGCTAATACACCTGAAATTTCTGAAGATGAGGTACTAGAGAAACAAACTTTAGTTCGCGCACCACAAAAGAAAATTCCTGCATGGCGTTCTGTTGTAGATCGTTTGGGTGAAGCATTCCGTATGGCACTTTTAGCCATGAATGCACATCGCATGCGAACGTTCCTGACTATGCTCGGAATTATTATTGGTATTGCATCGGTGGTGTCTGTTGTTGCTTTAGGTAACGGCTCACAAAAGCAAATTCTACAAAACATTAGTAGCTTAGGCACCAACACCATCACCATTTATCAAGGTCGTGGTTTTGGTGATAACTCACGAGCCTCGCAGGTTAAAACACTTATTCCTGCAGATGGTGATGCACTTTCAGAGCAACCCTATGTAGACGGTGTAAGTCCGTCTGTAAACTCGAATGTGACAGCTCGCTTCAAAGATATTGAGGCAGCTACAACTGTAAATGGAGTAAGCGAAGACTTCTTTTATGTAAAAGGTTTAAGTTTTAAGTCGGGTCAGGCTTTCGATAAGAACAGTGTTATTCAACAAGCACAAGATGTTGTCATTGATACCAATACTCAAAACAAGTTTTTTAGCGATGGCATCAATCCTGTTGGACAAGTTGTACTTTTAGGTAGCGTACCAAGCCGTATTATTGGTGTGGTAGATGCTCAAACAGGCATGATGGGAAATGCTGACAGCCTTAATGTATATCTTCCCTATTCAACTGTAATGAGTCGAATGTTAGGTCAATCTAACGTACGAAGCATTATTGTCCGTATTAAAGATGAATACCCAAGTCATGTTGCAGAAAATGCCATTCTAAGTTTACTTGAGCAACGGCACGGTGCTCAGGATGTATTTACCCAAAACTCTGACAGTATTCGTGAAACCATTCAGCAAACTACACAAACAATGACTTTGCTCATTTCAGCAATTGCGGTTATTTCGCTTATTGTTGGTGGTATTGGCGTAATGAATATTATGCTTGTTTCCGTAACAGAACGTACCCAAGAAATTGGGGTACGCATGGCTGTTGGCGCACGCCAAAGCGACATTTTGCAGCAATTCCTTATTGAAGCTATTTTGGTCTGTATTTTAGGCGGTATTTTAGGTGTTCTTTTATCTTTAGGAATTGGTCAACTTATTACGCATTTTGCAGGCGGATCATTCCAAATGGCATATTCAACAACGTCAATTGTTGCAGCCTTTGTATGTTCAAGCTTAATTGGTATTGTATTTGGCTTTATTCCTGCACGCAACGCTGCTCAACTTAACCCCGTCGATGCACTCTCTAGAGAATAAGGAAATAATCATGCAAACACATTTAACTAAGCTTGCAAGTGCTTTGATTCTGAGTAGTTCATTGGTAGGTTGCGCTGCTTTGGTGAAATCACCTTATGAACAGCCGAATATTGCTACGCCATCTAGCTTTCAAAACTCAAAAAATGTAAGCAAACAAATTCATGCAGATGCTTATGCAGATCAATGGTGGACTTTATTTAATGACGTTCAGCTTAACCAATTGGTCGACAAAGTTCTTGCTGCAAACAGTGATTTAGCCGTTGCAGGAATTAACTTACAACAAGCGCGAATTCAAGCAAAGCAATCTCAAAGCCAACAAGGTATTCGCGTTGGGGATGCTGGTGCTTCTGCCAAACACCGCTTTAGCCTAGATGGTGATGGCGATTCTTCAAATGGTATTTCGCTGAGCTATCCTGGCTTAAGTTATGAGTTAGATTTATTTGGAAAACTTGCCAATCAAACTCAAGCTTCACGTTGGGAAGCTTTGGCTTCTGAACAAGACTTACAAGCGACAGCGCAAAGTTTAATTGCAACAACAGCTCAACTTTATTGGCAATTGGGCTATTTAAATGAGCGTCTTTCTGTTGCTAATCAAAACCTAGCAAGTACGCAAAAAACCTATGAATTGGTTCAAACCCAATACCGCGCAGGTGCAGTTTCAGGTTTAGATTTAACTTCAGCTGAACAAGCTGTTCAAAGTCAAAAAGCAAGTTTAAGCCAAATTGAACAGCAAAAAGTAGAAGCACGTACCGCTTTAGCTGTGCTTTTAAATATACCTGTTCAACAATTAAATATTAATGAACCTGCAAAATTACCGCAGTCTAAATTACCTGAAATTTCTTCCGGCTTGCCTGCTGAACTTTTATCACGTCGCCCTGACTTAAAAGCAACAGAATTACGTTTACGTAAAGCTTTAGCCAATAAAGATGCCAATAAAGCAAAATATTATCCATCTATTAGCTTAACAGGTAGCTTTTCAACTGGCGGCACAACCAATACATCACTTGCCCAAATTCTTTCAAATCCTACTGCTCTTTTAGGTGCAGGATTATCGCTTCCATTTTTACAATGGAATGATATGAAACGTGATTTAAAAGTAAATGAACTTGAATATGAAAAGTCGATTATTCAATATCGTCAAACAATGTATAAAGCATTTGCTGATGTTGAAAATGCCTTATCTGCACGTAATGAGTTAGATAAACAGGTTTCTTTGCAAGAACGTAATGTTCAACTTGCTGAAAAAACGGAACGCCTAACGCAAGTTCGCTACAACAACGGCGCAATTGCATTAAAAAATTTATTGGATGCTCAAAAGACTGCACGTGAAGCACGATTGAATTTAGTTTCGACTAAGCAGAGCCAATACAATGCATATGTAACGTTAATGCAAGCTTTAGGTGGTAGCCCAATTAAGCAATTACCATAAAATTAAAGCCATAAAAAACGGTGCTTATGCACCGTTTTTTATACGTCATTTATAGTGAGACTTATTCGCTATCCATCATTAGCGATGCGCTCATACCTACAGTATTGTAGCCAGCATCTACATATAAAATTTCGCCTGTAATACCATTTGCCCAAGGTGAACATAAGAACAATGCAGCATTACCAACGTCTTCAATAGTTACGTTACGTTTAAGCGGTGCAACTTTTTCGTTAACATCTAACATTTTACGGAAAGATTTAATACCTGAAGCCGCAAGTGTACGAATAGGACCCGCAGAAATCGCGTTTACACGAATACCTTCTTCACCCAAGCTAGAAGCTAAATAACGTACGCCAGCTTCTAAAGATGCTTTTGCCATACCCATTACGTTGTAGTTAGGCATAACACGCTCAGAACCTTGGTAAGTCAGCGTTAATAAGCAACCTTGACGAGCAGCCAATAAAGGCTTAGCAGCACGCGCCATCGCAATGAAGCTATATGCACTAATGTCATGCGCAACTTTAAAACCGTCACGGTCAGTTACGTCTGTAAAGTCGCCATCTAAAGTATGTGCAGGTGCAAAACCAATTGAATGCACAAGACCATCTAAACCGTCCCAATGTTTTGCAAGTTCTGCAAAAGCACTGTCAATTTCAGCGTCAACGCCTACATCACAAGGAAATACTAAAGTTGAACCAAAGTGTGCAGCAAAATCATCTACACGTTTTTTTAGTTTTTCATTTGGGTAAGTAAAAGCTAACTCTGCGCCTTCACGATGAAGCGCTTCTGCAATACCAAATGCAATTGATAATTTGCTTGCAATACCTGCGATGAGGAAGCGTTTACCTGCTAATAATCCTTGTGCCATGAGACTCTCACTTAATATAATCTGTTCACATAATGCCTAAAATTTAGAAATTACTAAATTGCATAATGCATCTTTTTTCATTTCCCTTCATTTAAATATAAAAAACGCCCCTAATGTGGAGCGTTTTGTTTCTAATTTTTAAATTAGTCGTCGCTATTGAGCATGCCCAACAAGCGTAAGAATGAATAATACATCCAAACCAATGTTGCCAATAACGCAATTGCAGACAACCATTCCATTGCTTTAGGTGCACCTTGTGCTGCACCATTTTCAATTAAATCGAAATCTAAAATTAAATTTAAAGATGCAATTACTGCAACAAATGCAGCAAAACCAATACCTAATGGACTTGTTTCAAATAAGAATGGAATGCTTGAACCAAAAGCCATACGCATAACAAATTGCACAACAAATACAATGGCAATAGCAATTGATGCAGACATTACAACAGATTTGAATTTTTCAGTCGCACGCACAATTCTATATTTATACAAGCCAAACATAACAAAAGTGGTTACGAATGTTGCCAATAACGCTTGCAAAGGAACACCTGGATATTTCAATTGGAAAACAACAGAAATACCACCTAAAAATGCACCTTCAAATAATGCATAAGGAATAGCTAAAGTGCGTGCTGTATTGGGTTTAAATGTTGCAATTAAGGCAAGAATTAAACCACCAATGCACCTACCATTGCGCCTGTATATGCAAGAGACAAATTAGCCGTCATAAAAACATAAAAGAAAAATGACACACCAACCACTGCCGAAATTACAGTAAGAAGTGTTGCCTTTTGAATAGCGCCTTGAATAGTCATCGGCTGAGAGTAATTGTGTTGGATTTCAACACGCGTTAAAATAGGGTTATTACTTTGCATAATAAAGCTCGTTGTTATAATTCATTGCTCAATTTTATACGTAATCATCTTCATCAAAATGAATGACGTAAATATTTTTTGTAACCTGTATAAATTATACTCATTTTTTAATCATCAGCCAATAAAAAAGAGGCTTTTGCCCCTTTCCTATCAAACACATCAACACATTAGTCTTTATTCATAATAAAGAAATATTGACGATAGTATTTAAGCTCTGCAATTGAGTCACGAATATCATCCATTGCTAAATGTGATGCATTCTTTTTCAAGCCACCCATAATTTCTGGGCGCCAGCGTTTTGCTAATTCTTTTACAGAAGATACGTCTAAGTTACGATAATGGAAAAATTGTTCCAATTCAGGCATTAAACGGTGCATAAAACGGCGATCTTGGCAAATCGAGTTACCGCACATTGGAGATGTTTTTGGATCTACCCATTTTTTTAAGAATTCAAGCGTTTGTAACTCTGCATCTCGTGCAGTCAGTTTACTACGACGCACACGCTCAATGAGACCAGATTGCCCATGTTGACGCGTATTCCACTCATCCATTGCATTTAGCTTAATTGGAGACTGATGAATAGCAAGCACAGGACCTTCTGCCAAAATATTTAAATTATCGTCTGTCACAATCGTCGCAATTTCAATAATTTCGTCGTTATCTGTATCTAGACCTGTCATTTCTAGGTCAATCCAAATGAGGCGTGTATCAGGCGTGCTGCTCATAAATGTGCAATCTTATTAGGCTTAAAAACAATATAGTAGCAAATTTCTCGAATGATAGCTGTAATTGCCCCCCTTCTTCGTGCTATTTTTGCCATCTTAGATTCAAGGTTTTTTAGGACATGAATGGCTTTAATTCGTAAACGACGTTTAACCGAACAGCAACAACGTCGTATTGAGAAACAACACAAAACACGTCAAGAAGATTTAGATACTTCAAATGATTTAGAAGGTCTAGTTGTTCAACATTATGGTCGACAACTTGAAGTACAAACGCTTTCGACTCCTGACGTACATCCTGAAAAACCAATTGTAAAAGATGGCGAACCTGAACCTTTTTGGAAAGCTATTGAGTTAGGTAGTGTTTGGCGTTGTCATACACGTACCAATTTAGAATTATTGGTGACTGGCGACCGCGTAAAATGGCAAGCCGACCCAATTACAGGTTTAGGCATTATTACTGCCATCCATCCTCGTCAATCTTTACTAACACGACCAGATCGTTACCACAAAGTGAAGCCTGTCGCAGCAAACATTAGTTTAATTGTGATTGTATTTTCTCCACTTCCTGAACCCGCTCCGGGTTTAATCGATCGTTATTTAGTAGCCTGTGCAGATGCAAAAATTCCTGCATTATTGGTACTTAATAAAACCGATTTACTCAAAGAAAATGATCCTATTCTAGACTTGGTAAAAGAATACCAAGATTTAGGCTATGAAATCATGCTTACGCAGTCTATGGATAATGTATCTAAACTTGCTGAAAGATTAGCAGGTGAAACCGTTGCCTTTGTTGGTCAATCGGGTGTGGGTAAAAGCTCAATTATTAACACCATTGTTCCCGATGCAACGCAAAAGACCAATATCATTTCTGAAAACTCGGCACTTGGTCAGCACACAACAACATCTACCCGCCTGATTGGCTTTGGTGATGGTGCTGCGCTCATTGACTCACCGGGAATTCGTGAATTTGGTTTATGGCATTTAAATGCAGATAAAGTTCAAGAAGGCTTCCCTGAAATTGACAAACTTTTAGGTTATTGCCAATTCAGAAATTGCACACATAAACATGAAAAACAATGTGCGCTTCGTTTAGCTGCGCAAAATGGTGAAATTCTGCCACGTCGTTTAGACAGTTTTTTACGCTTAATTGATGAAATTGCTGAGGCTCAGCAAAAAAATTAATTTTAATTCAACAATAGCCCTTGAAGATGCGATTTTGATCGCCATATTTATAGGCTATACTCTTTGACAATATTAAATTGTAATTAGGTGATTTGTGGAACGTTGGTTCGAGTTTATGGGGAATCATCCCCTCTTATTTGGAACACTTGCTGTACTTGTAGTGTTGTTCTTTATTTTAGAAGGCCAACGTAATGGTCGTAAGATCTCTCCTCAATCTTTAGGCATTTTAGTTAAAGCTAAAAATGCAATGCTTGTAGATTTACGTGACGCTAAAGATTTCCGTGAAGGTCATATTAGTGGCAGCCGTAATATTCCTTACAGCAAAATTACAAGTCATGTTGAAGAGCTAAAAACAGCTGAACGCCCTATCGTGTTTATCTGTAATTTAGGTCAAGTTGCTGGTACTGCACTACAACAAGTAGGTCATGCAGATGCTTACCGTTTAGATGGCGGTATTAGCAATTGGAAAGCTCAAGGCTTACCACTGATTAAAGCAAAATAATTTACGACTCAGGAGCAAAATAGAATGGCTAAAGTGACTATTTATTCAACAAATTCATGTCCTTATTGCGTTCGTGCAAAACAACTTCTTGAGCGTAAAGGCATCGAATACAAAGAAATTAATTTATCACAAGAACCTGCTGAAGCACGTATTGAGTTGATGCAACGCACCAACCACCGCACTGTTCCACAGATTTTTATTGAAGATCAATTTATTGGTGGCTTTGACCAACTTTATGCTTTAGACCGTGAAGCGAAGTTAGACCACTTAGTCGCATAATTTTTTATAATTAACTTTAAAATATCAAGGATCCAATAATGAGTGAACAAGAAACTCAACCACAATTAGCATTAGAACGTATTTACACTAAAGATATTTCTTTTGAAGTACCTGGCGCTCATGTTTTCACAAAAGCATGGGAACCTGAATTAAGCATCAACCTTTCATCTTCTGCTGAAAAAATTGATGACACACATTTTGAAGTTGGTTTAAAAGTAATTGTTCAAGCAACAAATGCTGGCGAAACAGCTTTTATTGTTGATGTGACTCAATCTGGTATTTTCTTAGTAGATTCGGTTGAAGAAGAACGTCTTCCATATATTCTTGGTGCATACTGCCCGAACATTTTGTTCCCATTCTTACGCGAAGCTGTAAATGACATGGTAACAAAGGGTAGCTTCCCTCAATTACTTCTTACTCCAATCAACTTTGATGCAGAGTTTGAAGAAAATATGAAACGTGCTCAAGCTGCTGCTGCCGAAGGCAATGCATAAGCTTAAAGCTAAAAAAGACCGCTAAATGCGGTCTTTTTTTTGAAATAATGAAATGTTAAAACCGATACGCCTTATGTCCTTGTTTCTTAATTTCATCAAATTTGCTTGAAACCTGTTTCGCTTCATCTAATTTATTTTCTTGTACAAGCTTTTGTGCATGCTGAATTTCATTGAGTAAAAGATTAAATTGCGCTTCATAAGCAATAATCTTCGTATCTGTTTCTGCCAATTTTTTTAATTTTTTAGGCTTATTTTGCTTTGCCAATTGCGTTGCTTTTACCATTTCATCTAATGCTGTTTGTGCAAGCTCAACTGTTTGTGCTTTTTCAAATGCTTTTGAGTTTTTTGCTAAAGATTTCATTGCATCTTCAAGTGGTACAGCGTGTGCCACACCTATGAATAAAAATGTAGCACTAAATAATCCTACTTTTAAAAATTTGTTCATTCCTTTTCCTTTTGAGTTTGCACAAAAAATGCAGCCTAGGCTGCATTTAATATGGAATAAAATTTTAGAACTGTAATTTAAATACTAAAGATTAAAAATCTTCTTCTGTTTCAGGTTCACGATTTAAAGCATCATGAATTGCATCAACCAATTGCTGTGAAATTTCCTGTTTAGAGGCTTTTTCTAAATCACGTTTTTGCATTTGATAATGTTCTGCAAAAAATACGGTCATTGCATTTTCATCCGATGCAAAACCAATATCTACACGTGAAACATCATTGCATGCAATCATATCGAGTTTTTTAGCAACCAATTTTCCTGCTGCATATTCCTCAACATTACGTGTTTCAGCTGCAAAGCCGACCATAAATGGACGCTTTTCTTGCTGTGCAATGGTTGCCACAATATCAGGGTTTTTAATGAGTGAAATGTTCAGCTCATCGCCTGATTTTTTAATTTTATGTTCTGCAACTTCAGCCACACGGTAATCTGCAACGGCTGCTGTCGCAATAAAGATATCGCAACCTTCATCAAGCAACTGCATACTTGTATCTAACATTTTTACCGCAGATTGCACATTAATACGGCGCACGCCATTTGGTGTATCTAAACTCACAGGCCCTGCAATAAGCGTGACTTTTGCACCTGCCGCATAACATGCAGCAGCCAAAGAAAAGCCCATTTTCCCTGTACTATGATTTGAAATATAGCGAACAGGATCTATTGATTCTCGTGTAGGCCCTGCGGTAATCACCACATGCTTACCTGCCAACTGTCCGAATTTTTCAGCAATGGTGCGCTGTGCTTGATGAAAGTACTTAATCACTTGATAAGCAAGATCTTCAGGTTCAGGCATACGACCTAAACCGACATCACCACAAGCTTGAGCACCTGCGTCAGGCATAATTACGTGTACACCATCTTCAACAAGTGTGTTCAAATTTCTTTGTGTCGCTTTTGCAGCCCACATTTGCTGATTCATTGCAGGAGCAACCCAAACAGGCGCTTTAGTTGCTAAATATAATGTGGAAAGTAAATCGTCTGCTAAACCTGCGGCAAATTTTGCTAAAGTGTCACAAGATGCAGGCGCAACAAGAATTAAATCTGCCCAACGTGCAAGTTCAATATGACCCATTCCCGCTTCTGCTTCAGGGTTTAATAATTCGGTATGAACAGAATTACCTGACAAAGCTTGAAATGTGAGTGGCGTAACAAAAGCTTGTGCACCTTTGGTCATAACAACGCGAATATTAAAGCCCGCATCTTTTAAACGACGAACTAAAATTGCGCTTTTATACGCTGCAATACCGCCTGTTACAGCGACAATAATATTTTTATTTGGAATTACACTGAGGTCAAAACTCACGAACAGTTTACCTTTCTGTTGCAGTGGCGCTCACAATATCATTAAATATTAGCTTTCCCAAGTATGTGACTTGGAAAAATTACACACATTTATAATAAATAAGACTTAAAACAATGAATTTTTCTATTAAAAATTGGCCTGAACAAGAGCGCCCTCGTGAACGTTTAATCCAACAAGGTGCAGCAAGCTTATCTGATGCAGAATTACTCGCTATTTTTTTACGTTCAGGCTCACAGCAACACTCTGCGGTTGAATTGGCAAGAATATTAATTCAACATTTTGGTGATATTACGTCGTTATTAGATGCAACTTTGGAAGATGTTAAACATTTTCATGGAATAGGAAATACCAAATACGCACAGTTAATGGCAGTTAAAGAATTAGGTCGTCGTTATATTTCACAACACTTAAAACAAGAAAAATTAGAGCTCAGTAATTCTAAATTATTACTCGATTTTTTAAAATTTGAGCTTTTAGGCGAGGTTCAAGAAGTTTTTGCTGTTTTATGTTTAGATGCAAACCTACGTAAAATTGCATTTAAAAAGTTATTTTATGGATCGATTAATTCCTGTGAAATATCAATTAATCAGTTACTACGTTTCGCAATTAGCCATCACACCACATCTATAGTCATTGCACATAATCATCCATTTGGTTTAGCTCAACCATCAAATGCAGATTTATCACTTACACAACAAATAAGAAAAGCCTGTGAAATGGTCGAAATACAACTTATTGATCATTGTATTATTTCACCTAATGGTACATTTTCATTTGCAGAGCAAAAGCTTTTAACATTTGATTAAGCTTTTGTTAATAAGATTGACAATTCACTCTTTAACTACGAATATCAACTCAAAATAGTGATGATTCTAATAAATGATTGTTCGAGAACAAACGAGTATATTTAAGCTTTTATTTTCATGGAAAGGTACAATTTTACCTAAAGTTTTGCCACCTTTAGGCTTCGTAGTTTTACTTTCTACCATTATTGGTGGTCTATCTTATATTGGCTTTTTGAACTTTCCAGAATTACCACTTGTTGGTTTTACCTTAATTGGTGTTGTTCTTTCTATTTTCTTAGGCTTTAAAAACTCCGCATGTTATGACCGTTGGTGGGAAGCACGCAAACTTTGGGGATTACTCATTGCAAATGCGCGCCACTTTGACCGAGATTGTCGTATGCTCAGCCAAGGTCGTCGTGAACGTGTTATTCATCATGTAATTGTCTTTGCAAATGTACTGCGCGATCGACTGCGCCATCAAACAGCCAACCCAACTGAACTTGTGGAAACGAGTGGTATGAGTCAGCAGGCTTTAACGCAACTCTATCAACAGGTGAATGCACCGCAATACACGTTAAGCCTGATTCAATGGGAGCTTATGCAAGCCCTAAAAGAAGGTGAAATTTCCGATATTATTTACACACAAATGAATGCGCATGTAACGGAACTCAGCTTAGTTCAAACAGGTTGTGACCGTATTGCAACCACGCCTTTACCTTTTGCTTATTCTGTTTTGTTAAACCGTACCGTTTATTTTTTCTGCTTTATGTTGCCATTTAGCTTGGGTTCAACATTAGGTTTAGCTACGCCACTTTTGGTGGGTATTTTGGCATATACATTTTTAGGTTTAGATGCTTTAAGTTCAGAAATTGAAGAACCTTTTGGCACACAAAGCAATGACTTACCTTTAGATGCAATGGTGAGAACTATTGAAATTGAACTTTTAGGAACATTAGGCAAACCAACGCCACCACCTATTCAGGCTCAAGATCACAATTTACTGTAAGCGGTTTACAGTCCCCCTTATGAAACAATGTTTCTTATTACCTACAAGAAGAAGATGTGCCTTCTCTTGCGCTATATATAGCTCAGGGAGAAGGTTTGGATGAGGGAAAGATAAATTAAAAAAAACTTTCCCATATTCCAACTTGCCCTTCTTTTAGACGAGGAATATTGCCTAATCTAATCCATGGCATATTGTCACCATGAAAGTCACTTCCTACAGAAACTTTCAAATTATATTCAGCAATCATTCTATCTACCATTTGGCGTGTAGATGCAGGCTCAATTGCAGGTGGAAGTTCCACAGCATCGCCACCAAATTTGGAAAATATTTCAATTAAATAACGAATATTCGTTGCAGATAAATCGTAACGTGTAGGATGTGCAAGTACAGCAAATCCACCACTTTGATGAATCACATCAATAGTTTCTTGCAAGCCTAAGCCATCAAATTTTACGTAGGCTTTTTTGCCTTCTTTAATATATTTATCGAACGCTTGTTGCGGACGGCTAACGTAACCTTTTTCAACTAATGTTTTCGCAATGTGAGTTCTTGTAATGCGGTCAGGGATGTTATCCACTTTTATAATCACATCTAAATAGATATCTTCACCAATTAAAGGTATAAGCAAATCGCAAATTTGTTTTGCTCGTTCTGCACGAATTATTTTTTGTTGTTCAAGTAGCTCATTTAACGGTGCTGGATTTTGCATATTTAATGCAACCACATGAACACCATAAGATTTTTTAGTTGAAGGACGTGACCACTGACTTGAAATTTCCACACCAGAAATAATTTTAAGCGCATTATTTTCTACAGCTTGCTGTGCAAGAACCAAACCATCCATTGTATCGTGATCTGTTAAAGCCAATGTATGTATGCCTTTTTCTATTGCAGCATGCACAAGTTGCTCTGGAGACAAAGTTCCATCAGAAATATTACTATGTGTATGTAAATCTATGCCTTCCATCACTTATACTATGTCAATTATTTAATCAGATTCAGATACTTTAACATGAAAGCACTTTTAGACTTTGTGCCACTCATTATTTTCTTTTATTTATATAAAACTGTAGATCCTAAGAATACTGAGCATCCTCTTTTACAATTTATTGGATCTGCGGGTGGTGTAGATAACAATAATATTTTGGTTGCAACAACGGGTCTAATTATTTCAATGCTTGTTGTATACGGCGCTTTATTTGTTGCTCAAAAATTCCGTTTAGATAAACAACAATGGCTTGTTTTATTTATGACGGTTATTTTTGGTGGTATTACCTTAATACTTTCAGATGACTTTTATATTAAATTAAAAGCAGCATTACTTAATTTAGTATTCGCTGGTGTTTTCTTGCTTTCTCCATTTTTTACAAAAGACAAGAAACCACTTATCCAACGTTTATTTGGTTCTGTCTTAAATTTGAATGAAAAAGGCTGGAAAAACTTAAACTACGCTTGGACTGCAATGTTTGCAGTAATGTCATTTTTGCATGTATTTTTTGCTTTTATTTTCGCAAATGGAAAATATTGGGGTGAATTCACTGCATTTGGTGACATGATTGTGATGTTTTCCTTTATCATTATTCAGTTTATTGTATTAAGAAAATACTTTAAGACATCTGAGTAAGAATTTTATAAAAAAATTGGATTAAAAATATGCCATTATTCGTCCTAAGCTGTACAGATAACGAAGGTACAGTAGAAAAGCGTATAGCTACTCGTCCTGCGCATGTAGCGCGATTAGAACAATTAAATGATGAAGGTCGCTTAATTGTTGCAGGTGCATTACCTAAAGATCCAAACAATCCTCAAGCTGGTTTTTACGGCAGCACAATTATTGTCGATTTCGAAAGCCGTGAAGCAGTTGAAGCATGGGTGGCTGAAGAACCATTCTTAAAAGAAGGCATTTATAGTCATATTGACATTAAATCTTTCAATAAAGCATTTCCTAAAGGATAAGGTATATGCGTATCGTTGTTTCTAGTGCATTAAGTTTCACACTATTGTGTTCAACTGCTTGGGCGGTGGAACCAACTACCGAAGCAGCTCCATCTCAAAATGCTACTGTTGTAGTCGCACAAAATCCTTTGCAGCCAATCCCTGCGAATAAACCAACGACTACGCGTAATCCTATTTCAGGAAATTCTCCGCAAGATATCGAAAATAGAAAACTTACTGCTGAACAAATTGCAAAAAACAAAATGCTTCAAGAAGCGAAAGTAAAAGCTTTAGTGCATGATCAAACAACACGTTTACAGCAACTTGAAAAAGCCAATTTAGATGCTTTAACCCAAAACCAAGAATTACAGTTAAAAAATGATAATTTAGGTGTTCAGGTTCAAGTTCTACAAAGTGAACGCAGCGCGCAAATGTTTTTATATGGCGCTACAACACTTGCGGTTGGTGTATTACTTGGCTTCTTAATTGCAAGCTATGTCTATGCTAAACGTCGTCGTCAGTGGTAATTTAACTTTTAATATTCGATAAAAGGTTGTGTGGTTTTGTCTAACGCAATTCAAACTGCTGATCTCGATTGGCAACTTGTAGATGGAATTAATGTTCCTGTATCTAAACAATTTGGCGATATTTACTTCTCAAAAGATAATGGTCTTTTAGAAACTCGCCATGTGTTTTTAAACGGTAATGATTTACCAACACGCTTAGAAAATTTAAAAGATTTTGAATATTTTTGCGTAGGTGAAACAGGTTTTGGTACAGGTTTAAATATTCTTGCTTTATGGCAATTGTGGCAACAAGTCCGACCTCACAATCATAGTCATCTTCATGTTATTTCTGTAGAAAAATTCCCTCTAAAAAAAGAAGATTTAATTCAAGCTTTAAATGTTTGGCCCGAATTAAGAGATCTATCTTCTCAACTCATTGAGCAATATCCACTACCTATTGCAGGTTGTCATAGACTTACATTTGCTAAAGAGCGTTTTTCTATAGATTTATGGCTAGGTGATGCACACGATATTTTTCCTATTATAGAAAAAACTTGTTCTGTAAATGCCTGGTTTTTAGATGGATTTGCACCCTCTTGCAACCCAGATATTTGGGAGCAACAAGTTTTAAATAATATTGTTCGTCTTTCAGATATTGGAACAACTTTTTCATCTTTCAGTGTTGCGGGAGTTCTTAAACGTGGTTTAAAACAAAATGGCATTAGTATTTCGCGGCCTCGTGGTTTTAAACATAAACGTGAAATGTTAAAAGGCATTTGGGAAGCACCTAAAACCATAAATAAATTAGAAGAAGTAAGCGAACAAATAACGAATTTACCGTCCAATTTAGATGTAACAGATTCGAAAAACAATAAATCTGAATTTAAACAACGCCAAATTGCGATTATTGGCGCAGGAATAGCAGGTTTAAGTTCTGCTTGGGCATTTTCTAATCGTGGTCATAAAGTCACCATATACGATCAATCAGCGCCTCTTTCGGGCGGTTCTGGTAATCCTCTTGCGTTATTAAACCCCAAACTGTGCCCAATTGAACAAAGTTCAGAACATTTAATGACTTTGGCTTGGCAACACGCCATACGTCATTATCAATTTTTTAAAGCTTTTCGCCCAATTCAGGTTAATCAAATTGCGTTAAAAAATGCAGATGAACTATTAGATTTAGCCAATCAATATCCACAAAATGTATTGACGGCTCAAATTAAAAATGAAGAATTAACAACTGAATATTCAAGCTTAAATTTATTACAAGCAGGTGCAGTTTCACCGCACCAATTACGTGATCAAATATTAGATCATGCCTTAATTGATTTTGAACAAGCTAAAATTACACGAATCAATCAAACAGAAAATGGCGTTGCTGTTTGGTCAAATGATGAATTATTAAATCGCTATGATCATGTGATTGTTTGTAGTGCGCGTAATAATGCAGATTTTTTTGAAAATCACCCTGTTTTAAAACCTATTCGTGGACAAGTGAGTTGGGTAAATAACGAAAATCAGCCATTACCTATGCATCAAGCACAAAGTTATGGTGGTTATTGCATGCAACTCGGTACTCAACATTTAGTTTTAGGTGCGTCTTTTTATCCAAATAGAGATGATAGCGACGTTTTATTAGAAGATCATGTTCATAACTATGATCTTATCCACAGTGTATTTCCTGAATATGCAAAAAATTTAGCGGATGTTTCGACTTGGCAAGGGCGCGCTTCTGTTCGTGCTCAAAGTCAAGACTACTTCCCTGTTCTTGGAAAACTAAATTCTGAAGATGAAATTTATAGCTTTGCAGGTTTAGGCTCTAAAGGTTTTCTTTTTGCTCCTTTATGCAGTGAAATTTTAACTGCGCAAATTTTAGGTGAAGCTTGCCCTGCTCCATCAGACTTAGTTAAAAAATTAAGTGCAACGCGCTTTCAAAAGAAAGTGAAAATAAAAAAGCCTTACTTTAAGCCTCAGCCTTAAATTCATCTTTAAGAATAGTCTTTTAACATTCTTAAAAATTTAAAAGAAAAATTTCATGACAAAAAAAGCGCCTTTCGGCGCTTTTTTATTTTTTAGCTTTTATGCGCCTTGTTCTAAAGGCAAGCCTGCATCACGAGCAGCACGTGTGCCACCCATTAATACAACATATTCACGCTGACTATCAAAGCCTTCTAATAATTCAGCAGCACGAGGTGCTTTACTACCACCACCACATAAAATGTAAATGGGTTGATCCGTTGCCACTTGAGTTAAACTATCTGCTGATAAGCTAGTAATGGGCTGATTAACAGCACCTTTAACGTGTGCTTCAGCAAACGCATTTGTATCTCGTACATCCCAGATAATTGAATTTTCTGGAAACTCAAATGTAGTAATATCTTGTTTACGGATCATTACGCACTCCTTTGATGTAAACAGCACTTGGCAAATGAAGAAAACATCCCTAGCATCTCAGATATTCTTTCCACTTGTAAAGGTCTAAAATATGCCATCTTTCGATATTGTTTCAGAATTAGAGATTTTTGAAGTAAATCATGCAGTTCAGAACACTGAAAAAGAAATTGCAACACGTTTCGATTTCCGTGGACAAGACGTAAAAATTGAATTGAGTGAAAAAAATAAAGAAATCAAAATTTCAACTGAAAGTGATTTCCAATGTGAACAAGTTTATAGCATGCTTGAAAATCACTTCTTTAAACGTAAAGTAGATATTCAAGCGCTTGATCCACAAAAAATGACTGCATCTGGTAAAAATGTCATTCAAATCATCAAACTTAAAGATGGTCTTGACTCAGATACTGCAAAAAAAATTAATAAAGCCATTAAAGAAAGTGGCATTAAAGCGCAATCTTCTATTCAAGGTGACAAAATTCGCGTGACAGATAAAAAACGCGATACTTTGCAACAAATTATGGCTTTCTTAAAAGAGCAACAATTTGGCGTACCTTTACAGTTCAATAACTTTAAAGATTAAGGCAGGATTGCCTAAAGAGGATACTCATGACTCAGATCAATCGCTTATCTAAACTTGTTAAAACGACCTCTAAATTTCCCAAAAGAGTTCGTAATGCTTTGTGGAGTCGAGCTTTTGGTCGAGTCGTGCCTATGGTAGGTACAGCAAAAGTTCAATATTTGGAAATGTTGCCTAATAAAGTTGTGGTTCAACTTGCGAATCACAAAGCTATGCAAAACCATATTGGACAAATTCATGCATGTGCAATGGCACTTATTGCGGAAACGGCAACAGGATTTGTAACAGCAATGAATGTTCCAGATACTGCAATTGTGCTCATTAAAAGCTTTAAGGTCGATTTTAAACGGCCAACTAAAGGTGCCATGACTGCTGTAGCTACTTTAACTGCCGAACAACAGCAGTTAATGCAAAGCACAGATAAAGGCGAAACTTTAGTGGCTGTATCTGTAACAGATGAAAGCAACGAAGAGCCTATTCAATGTGAAATGCTGTGGGCTTGGGTATCTAAAGATCAATTGAAAAAGAATTGATCTTTAAAATAAAAATCCCAGATTTATATCTGGGATTTTTTATGAATTACTTTTGATCTTCAGCAAATTTCTGCTTAACTTCTTCAGGAATTTGG
This sequence comes from Acinetobacter portensis, assembly GCF_023158935.1. Lineage (GTDB taxonomy): Bacteria > Pseudomonadota > Gammaproteobacteria > Pseudomonadales > Moraxellaceae > Acinetobacter > Acinetobacter faecalis. The sequence continues at coordinate 440,224 of NZ_CP096120.1, read as the reverse complement.
CGTTTATTGCCTTTAACATCTACAGCAACAAAAGTAAAAACACCTTCAGTTACACGTTTTGCTTCACGTGAACTATCGTGACTATCCCAAACTTCAATTTGCATTTGAATTGATGTATTACCAACTTTTAGAATTTTGGTATAACAACTAATCACATCCCCTACTTTTACAGGTACAAGGAATGTCATTTGATTAATTGAAATGGTTGCACAACGCCCTTTACTAAAACGCTCTGCATGAATTGCACCAGCCAAATCCATTTGCGACACAATCCAACCACCAAATACATCGCCACTCCAGTTAGTATCTGCAGGCATTGCAATGGTTTGAAGGGATAGAGTACCTTCAGGCTTTACGTAAGAATCTGACACGTTCTCTCCAAATTTGGTTTATTTCTGGGCATTTAGCTGTTGATCTAACCACTCTTTTAGCTCGGTAGATCTTAATGCTCCGCTTATTCTAGCAATTTCGTTGGTTTTATTCATCAAAACCAGAGTCGGAATACTTCGAATATTAAATGCAGCACTTAATCTTGGGTTTGCTTCGGTATCAATTTTAGCAAAAACTACATTAGGATAGAGCTTTGCAACTTGAGCAAAGTGTGGAGCCATCATTTTACAAGGTCCACACCACTCTGCCCACAAATCAATCAAAATGGGTAAATCACTATGACTAATAAAATTACTAAAATTTTGTTCATTCAACTCTATTGGCATTAATGTAATTAATGCTTCGTGACACTGTCCACATGATGGATTTTGGAAAAAGTTTTCCTCAGGTACACGGTTCTTTGCTCCACATTCAGGGCATACAATAATCATCTAACGGACTCCTAAATGCTGTTGTAGAAATTCTAATTGAGTTGAAATTGCTTTTTCAAACCATTTACCATGAAAAATATCATAATGCTTTATATCCCACTCATGATATTCCACATATGGCGCAATATTTGTGACTGTTTCACGACTTGCCTCAATAGGAACAACACTATCTTCTAAAGCGGCTATAAATAAAACAGGAACCTTAATTTGTCGTACCACTTGTATTGGTCTATAGCGCATTAAACTAAAAAATGCTCTTGCAGGAATTTCACCACTCCAAAAATAATCTGTATTTAGAATAGATAAAAATCCTTCATAACTATCTTTAGATGGCATAAAACATAATTCGGATGTATCTACTACAGGAAGTGTTTTGGGCAACATTCCAACTTTAGCACCCATATAATCTTGAGTAGATATTTTTAGTGCTATTGATAATTGTTGTAGCGGATAACGTTTTACGCTTGCAGTTCCATCCACATAAGGAACTTGAGTAATGACTGCCTTAATATTTGCTAAAGTTGCCGCTAAAGATAAAACATAACCACCGCTTAAACCTGTACCCCATAAAATCATTCGCTCTGCATCTATAGATTGACGCTCGCTTAAATGAGAAATCATTGTTCGCCAATCTTCGAGCTGTGCTTTTAAAGATACTAATTCACGTGGTCGTCCTGTACTTCCACCCCAATATCTATAATCAAATAAAACAACGGCATATCCAGTACGAGCAAATCGTTTCGCAAATTGAACCAACTTAAATTGTCTTAACGCTGCCAAACCGTGCGCCATAATAATAACAGGTGGTTTTTCTATATTTTTAGGATGATAAAAATCTGCTGCAATGACATCTTGCCCACTTTTTACATATAAGGGCTCTACGGTATAAGCGAACATATGCACTCCATTGCAATTTTTTAATTATCTATATGCATAAAAACTTAGCTTAAAATTAAAGAACAATGCGTTCCCTTTTCATCATAATGCTATCATAAAGCATAAATGTATTGATGAACTTATGGAGTAATGAAATGAGTGAAAATGTAGGTTTTGCAGGTCAAATTGCACCAGAACATATTTCTCAAGTGGTTGAAAAAGGTTTTAAATCTATTATTAATAACCGTCCAGATATGGAAGGTGGTCCTAGCCAACCAACAAGTGCTCTCATTGAAGAATCAGCTCGCTCTGCTGGCTTAGATTATGTTTATCAGCCTGTTGTTGCAGGTCAAATTACAGAATTAGATGTACGTGCTTTTGCTAATCATTATAACGAGTTACCTAAACCTGTTTTAATGTTCTGCCGTACGGGTAATCGCTCAAATAATTTATTTCAACTTGCAAAACAAATGGATTTATTGGATGACTAATCACGTCTTTAATAGACTTATTTGTTGTTTGATTTTTTGTTTTTCAACGGCAACTTTTGCCGAAAACGGTTTAAGTAAAGCCCTAACTAATAACGTTAGTGTTACAGGGCAAATGTCTTCGGAAAAGTTTAGTCAACTTATGCAACAAGGTTTTAAATCTGTTGTTGTGAATAGACCAGATGAAGAAGATGGCAATAAAGTTAAAGTAAGTGAATTAAGAGAAATTGCAGAACGTCAACATGTTAGTGTAATTTACCAACCTGTCATGAGCGGTAAAATTACTCAAACAGACATTCACGAATTTGCCAAATATTATAATGAGCTACCAAAACCTATTTTAATGGTTTGCCGAAGCGGAACTCGCTCTAGCGCATTATTCAATCAAGCAAAATCACAAGGCTTACTCCATGAATAAACTTCTTATCGTCCTACTTTGCTCTGCATCACTTTTTGGATGTAGCTCTATGGAACTTAAACCTACTGTTGGCATTAGTATGGGCACAACAATATAAGCTTTTTAAAACGGCAATTAATTGCCGTTTTTTATTTACAAATAAGCATAATTAAAACCGTTAAATATGGTATGAATACTATAAATTCTTTCAAATAATTTTATTTATTATGTATGACATCATTATTATTGGCGCTGGTACAGCAGGCATTGCGGCTTATAAAGAAGCCATTAAACACACACAAAACATTCTAATTATTAATGATGGCCCTTGGGATACAACCTGTGCCCGAGTAGGTTGCATGCCAAGCAAAGTCCTTATTTCTACGGCAAACCGTATGTATGATATTCAACATGCAGAAGAAGTTTCACTCAATGTAGAAAGTAAAATAGATACTTCAAATGTAATGTCGCATGTTCGACAATTACGAGATCGTTTTACAGCAGCCACAATTAGAGATGTGAATAGTTGGCCAAGTGAACATAAAATTTCAGGCAAAGCATCATTTAAAAATGCCAATACAATTCTAGTGAATAATAAAGAATATCAAGCAAAATCCTTTATTCTTGCAGTTGGCTCTACGCCTACATTTGATCAAAAATGGAAAGATGAATTAGGTGAGCACTTAATTACTTCAGATCAAGTTTTTGAATTAGAAACACTTCCTAAATCTATTGCGGTCATTGGTAGTGGCGTAATTGCGATTGAGCTTGCTCAAGCTATGCATCGCTTAGGTGTAAATACAACAATATTCGCTAGAAGTAAAAAAGTAGGTTCTTTAACAAGTTCAAACTTACAGGAGTTAGCACAACAAACTCTTAATAAAGAACTTAATATCAAGTTTGAAGTTCTACCAGACTCAGTCAATAAAACTGAAAAGGGTGTGAATATTAAATTTACAGAAAATAATGAATCTAAAAATATAAATGTTGAATTTCTACTTGTTGCTACAGGTCGAAAAAGTTACTTAAACACTTTAAATTTAAGCAGTATTTCAAAGGATTTTGAAAATATTAGAAACTTACCTGTTCATAGTGAAACTAAACAACTCGCAGATTTCCCAATATTTATTACAGGGGATGCACTCACAACCACCCCACTTCAACATGAAGCTGCCAACGAAGGCAGAGGTTCTGTTCATAACTGTTTAAATTATCCACAAGTAAAAAATATTAAGACACTAACTTCTTTAGGAATTGTGTTCAGCTCTCCTGAAATGGCAACAGCAGGACAAAGCTTTAAACGGTTAAAACAACAAAACATCGATTTTATTACAGGTTTTGTTTCGTACGAAAAACAAGGACGTGCAATTGTTCTAGGTAAAAATAAAGGAGCCATTGAAGTTTATATTGATAAAAAATCAAGAAAACTCTTAGGTGCAGAACTATTTGTAGATTCAGCTGAACATATGGCACATCTACTTTCTTGGATGATTCATCAAGACATAACTTTAGATGAAGTACTTGATCAAGCGTATTACCATCCAACATTAGAAGAAGGCTTAAGAACTGCGTTTAAACATGCTCGACGTCAGCTAAATGTGGCTCATTAACTTCAGTTTGTGTTGATAGAACATTCATAAAGCGTTGGTGATGTGCAATAAAACGCACTAACCAACGCTGAGAAGCGAGTAATTCAATAGTTTGTGATGCACTAAGATGATTAGAAGCGGCATATTCATGTATAGTTTCACGAATTTGATCTCGATGCTCTTCATTCCATTTTTTTAAATGAAGTAGTTCAGACAATAGACTTTTATTTTTTGAACTATCACTTAAATTTAAAGCATGATGAATATCTTCACCCAAAATATCTAAATAATCTAAAGCAATTTGAAACAATGCAGGTTGAGTTCTAAGCTGTTTAACATATGCCATTTGCTCAATATCGCTTCTAAAAACTTTCAAATACACCATTATTCTAAGTAACTGAAACAAATCATATTGATCTTTACTTTTTTCAACAACAATAATTTTAGATAAGTATTCTTCTAGTCTTTCGATTAATACATCTTGTTGCTTAATTTGTTGTGCTGATGGTATATGCTCCTCTTTTAATCCTGAGGCAATCCAATTAAGTTGTAATGATATTGATTGAAAAATCACATTTTTAGCATTTGCAATCGCAACACTTGGAAATGACAAACTAGAATCATCTAAATAAGTCAAAAGTGCATCTTCATCACTTGGAATTAGTTTATAGATTAAGGCTTTAACCTGTTCTAAAAACGGCATAAATAATAATGCTCCACACAGACTAAATACTGTATGGAATGCAGCAACAATAATAACCTGCTCAAAACTACTAATGAATTTTATATTGCCATATCCCCATAAAATCATGGGTACCAGAATAAAAAATGCAAAAATTGCAGCAATAACATTAAAAAGCAAATGTGATAAAGCCGTACGTTTTGCATTCGCAGTTGTACTTAATGATGCTAAAATTGCCGTTGCAACCGTACCTATATTTTGTCCAATAATTAAAAATAGTGCCTGTTCAAGCTGGATCATCTGACTTGCTAAAGCGGCAATAGTTGTTGTAATTGCAGCACTTGAAGACTGCAAGATAATCGTCATGATTAATCCGACAAGAACTAGCAACAATTTAGCAAAAAATGTAGAAGTCGTAAAAATTGATAAATCTATCTGTTTAGATAGATCGGCCATCGCAATCTGTAATAGCTCAATTCCATAAAAAATCAAACCAAAACCAGCAAGAACCAAGCCCAATAAAGACCAACGTGCACCACCTAGAACTTTTAATAAAGCTCCCAATGCAATAAAAGGTAAAGCAAATTGACCTATTGAGAATTTAACACCCAATAAAGCAACCATCCATCCTGTACTTGTTGTTCCTATGTTTGCACCAACAATAACGCCAATGGATTGTGAAAAGGTCAATACGCTTGCACTTACAAAACCAATTGTTGCAAGTGTAGTCGCTGTAGATGATTGAACGATCAATGTGAAGATTATGCCGGAATTTATGGCTTTAATTGGTGAACCTGTAAATTTGGATAACCATTGACGTAAAGATGTTCCCGCAATTTCTTTTAGACTATCGGTCATTAATGTCATGCCAAGAAGAAATAAACCAATTCCTCCTAAAAGTTGTAACACCCCATCAAACACAGATCAGCCTTTATAATATTTATAAATATTAATTATTTAATCACACTTTGATCAGTTTCAAAAGCAATCAAATTAGTTATTAGCACGATGATTCACTATTATCTTTCCCCGCGCATAAAAAAACCCCCTCCGTATTGGAGGGGGTTTTTAGAATTAATGAGCTGGCGATGACTTACTCTCACATGGGTAACCCCACACTACCATCAGCGCAAAGAGGTTTCACTTCTGAGTTCGGGAAGGGATCAGGTGGTTCACTCTTGCTATTGTCGCCAGCACAACTGTTTATGGACTATTTCGGGTCTTATTTACATCATTTGATGTATGCCTTACTTCGTACCAAATAGAATACATTAACAGGTATATCTGAGTTGAACATTGTCTTACTAACTTTCTTCTGAATCAAGCTATTTTGCTTAATATCGAATCAATTGAGCTTTTATACAACAACTGTTTGGGTGTTGTATAGTCAAGCCTCACGAGCAATTAGTATTGGTCAGCTTCACATATCACTATGCTTCCACATCCAACCTATCAACGTCGTAGTCTTCAACGGCTCTTTAGAGGACATAAAGTCCTAGGGAAATCTTATCTTGAGGTAGGCTTCCCGCTTAGATGCTTTCAGCGGTTATCCCTTCCGAACATAGCTACCCGGCGATGCGACTGGCGTCACAACCGGTACACCAGAGGTTCGTCCACTCTGGTCCTCTCGTACTAGGAGCAGATCCTCTCAAATTTCCAACGCCCACGGTAGATAGGGACCGAACTGTCTCACGACGTTCTAAACCCAGCTCGCGTACCTCTTTAAATGGCGAACAGCCATACCCTTGGGACCTGCTTCAGCCCCAGGATGAGATGAGCCGACATCGAGGTGCCAAACACCGCCGTCGATATGAACTCTTGGGCGGTATCAGCCTGTTATCCCCAGAGTACCTTTTATCCGTTGAGCGATGGCCCTTCCATACAGAACCACCGGATCACTAAGACCTACTTTCGTACCTGCTCGACTTGTGGGTCTCGCAGTTAAGCGCGCTTTTGCCTTTATACTCTACGCGTGATTTCCGACCACGCTGAGCGCACCTTCGTACTCCTCCGTTACTCTTTAGGAGGAGACCGCCCCAGTCAAACTACCCACCAGACATGGTCCTCGCTCCAGATTATGGAGCAGAGTTAGAACCTCAATATTACCAGGGTGGTATTTCAAGATTGGCTCCACCGCAACTAGCGTCGCGGTTTCAAAGCCTCCCACCTATCCTACACAAGTAAGATCAAAGTTCAATGTCAAGCTGCAGTAAAGGTTCACGGGGTCTTTCCGTCTAGCCGCGGGTACACCGCATCTTCACGGCGAATTCGATTTCACTGAGCCTCTGCTGGAGACAGCGCCCCCATCATTATGCCATTCGTGCAGGTCGGAACTTACCCGACAAGGAATTTCGCTACCTTAGGACCGTTATAGTTACGGCCGCCGTTTACTGGGGCTTCGATCAAGAGCTTCGCTTACGCTAACCCCATCAATTAACCTTCCAGCACCGGGCAGGCATCACACCCTATACGTCCACTTTCGTGTTTGCAGAGTGCTATGTTTTTAATAAACAGTTGCAGGGGCCTGGTTTCTGTGGCTGCCGATAGCTCAGGAAGCAAGTTCCATCACCGTCAGCAGCGTACCTTCTCCCGAAGTTACGGTACCATTTTGCCTAGTTCCTTCAGCAGAGTTCTCTCAAGCGCTTTGGTCTACTCGACCTGACCACCTGTGTCGGTTTCGGGTACGATTCCTGTGTAACTGAAGCTTAGAGACTTTTCCTGGAAGTATAGTATCAGCCACTTCGCTAATAAATTAGCTTGCTATCAGTTCTCAGCATAGAGTACCCCGGATTTGCCTAAGATACATGCCTACAACCTTTCACCTGGACAACCAACGCCAGGCTGACTTAACTTTCTCCGTCCTCTCATCGCATTACACAGAAGTATTGGAATATTAACCAATTTCCCATCGACTACGCCTCTCGGCCTCGCCTTAGGGGTCGACTCACCCAGCCCCGATTAACGTTGGACTGGAACCCTTGGTCTTTCAGCGAACGGGTTTTTCACCCGTTTTGTCGTTACTCACGTCAGCATTCGCACTTCTGATACCTCCAGCAGACTTCTCAATCCACCTTCATCGGCTTACAGAACGCTCCCCTACCACTTGCAATAAATTGCAAATCCGCAGCTTCGGCATATAGTTTTAGCCCCGTTACATCTTCCGCGCAGGCCGACTCGACTAGTGAGCTATTACGCTTTCTTTAAAGGGTGGCTGCTTCTAAGCCAACCTCCTAGCTGTCTATGCCTTCCCACATCGTTTCCCACTTAACTATAATTTTGGGGCCTTAGCTGGCGGTCTGGATTGTTTTCCTCTTGACTACGGACGTTAGCACCCGCAGTCTGTCTCCCGGATAGTACTCATTGGTATTCGGAGTTTGCATCGGTTTGGTAAGTCGGGATGACCCCCTAGCCGAAACAGTGCTCTACCCCCAATGGTATTCGTCCGAGGCGCTACCTAAATAGCTTTCGGGGAGAACCAGCTATCACCAAGTTTGATTAGCCTTTCACCCCTATCCACAAGTCATCCCCTGGCTTTTCAACGACAGTGGGTTCGGTCCTCCAGTTAGTGTTACCCAACCTTCAACCTGCTCATGGATAGATCACCTGGTTTCGGGTCTATGCCCAGCAACTAAACGCCCTATTAAGACTCGATTTCTCTACGGCTCCCCTATTCGGTTAACCTTGCTACTGAACATAAGTCGCTGACCCATTATACAAAAGGTACGCAGTCACCGGACACAATGCCGGCTCCCACTGCTTGTATGCATGCGGTTTCAGGATCTATTTCACTCCCCTCACAGGGGTTCTTTTCGCCTTTCCCTCACGGTACTGGTTCACTATCGGTCAGTCAGGAGTATTTAGCCTTGGAGGATGGTCCCCCCATATTCAGACAAGGTTTCACGTGCCCCGCCCTACTCGACATCATCATATAAGCCCTTTCGTGTACAGGACTATCACCCACTATGGTTGCACTTCCCAGAGCATTCCACTAGAACTTATATGACTTAATGGGCTGTTCCCCTTTCGCTCGCCGCTACTGAGGGAATCTCAATTGATTTCTTTTCCTAAGGGTACTGAGATGTTTCACTTCCCCTCGTTCGCCTTGCAACACTATGTATTCATGTTGCAATACCTACCTTATGGTAAGTGGGTTTCCCCATTCAGAAATCTCCGGATCACAGGATATTTGCCGCCTCCCCGGAGCTTATCGCAGGCTATTACGTCTTTCATCGCCTCTGACTGCCAAGGCATCCACCACATGCACTTAATTACTTGACTATACAACCCCAAACAGTCGTTAATCCCTACAAGTAGGATTAGCAACAGATCAACTAACAAGTTAGTCAATCATACAGTTGGCGTCTGTGCACTTAAGCACTGTACAGCTTCAATTAGATTCATATACCAAAACGCTTGATTCAGTTTAATCGCTAGTAAATCATCATTCTCGTAAACTCAGAATTGCTTCTTCGTTTTTAAGTTTGATGAGTTATGAACAAATTATTTCAACTCAAATATATTCTGTTAATGATTTTTCTAGCCTTCGTCAGGTCTAGAAACTGTGATAAATCACAGAACTTAATAAACTTAAACTCTATCGTTTAATTTACTAAATTCTATAATCTCTCAGCTTATATATCGTAAACGATATATGGTGGAGACTAGGAGAGTCGAACTCCTGACCTCCTGCGTGCAAAGCAGGCGCTCTACCAACTAAGCTAAGTCCCCAGCTTATCATATAGATTCAATGTCTCTGATTCTCTGTCTTACTCTGCAATTAATTGCTTCGTCAGTAGTGGTGGGTCTGACAAGACTTGAACTTGTGACCCCACGCTTATCAAGCGTGTGCTCTAACCAACTGAGCTACAGACCCTCAGGTACATCGTATGAAGAACAACTTGTTGTGGATTCTTACCAATCGTCAATCTTTCGTTAAGGAGGTGATCCAGCCGCAGGTTCCCCTACGGCTACCTTGTTACGACTTCACCCCAGTCGTCGGCCACACCGTGGTAAGCGTCCTCCTTGCGGTTAGACTACCTACTTCTGGTGCAACAAACTCCCATGGTGTGACGGGCGGTGTGTACAAGGCCCGGGAACGTATTCACCGCGGCATTCTGATCCGCGATTACTAGCGATTCCGACTTCACGCAGTCGAGTTGCAGACTGCGATCCGGACTACGATCGGCTTTTTGAGATTAGCATCCTCTCGCGAGGTAGCAACCCTTTGTACCGACCATTGTAGCACGTGTGTAGCCCTGGTCGTAAGGGCCATGATGACTTGACGTCGTCCCCGCCTTCCTCCAGTTTGTCACTGGCAGTATCCTTAAAGTTCCCACCCGAAGTGCTGGCAAATAAGGAAAAGGGTTGCGCTCGTTGCGGGACTTAACCCAACATCTCACGACACGAGCTGACGACAGCCATGCAGCACCTGTATGTAAGCTCCCGAAGGCACCAATCCATCTCTGGAAAGTTCTTACTATGTCAAGACCAGGTAAGGTTCTTCGCGTTGCATCGAATTAAACCACATGCTCCACCGCTTGTGCGGGCCCCCGTCAATTCATTTGAGTTTTAGTCTTGCGACCGTACTCCCCAGGCGGTCTACTTATCGCGTTAGCTGCGCCACTAAAGCCTCAAAGGCCCCAACGGCTAGTAGACATCGTTTACGGCATGGACTACCAGGGTATCTAATCCTGTTTGCTCCCCATGCTTTCGTGCCTCAGTGTCAGTATTAGGCCAGATGGCTGCCTTCGCCATCGGTATTCCTCCAGATCTCTACGCATTTCACCGCTACACCTGGAATTCTACCATCCTCTCCCATACTCTAGTCTCCCAGTATCGAATGCAATTCCTAAGTTAAGCTCAGGGATTTCACATCCGACTTAAAAGACCACCTACGCACGCTTTACGCCCAGTAAATCCGATTAACGCTCGCACCCTCTGTATTACCGCGGCTGCTGGCACAGAGTTAGCCGGTGCTTATTCTGCGAGTAACGTCCACTATCCAAGAGTATTAATCTCGGTAGCCTCCTCCTCGCTTAAAGTGCTTTACAACCAAAAGGCCTTCTTCACACACGCGGCATGGCTGGATCAGGGTTCCCCCCATTGTCCAATATTCCCCACTGCTGCCTCCCGTAGGAGTCTGGGCCGTGTCTCAGTCCCAGTGTGGCGGATCATCCTCTCAGACCCGCTACAGATCGTCGCCTTGGTAGGCCTTTACCCCACCAACTAGCTAATCTGACTTAGGCTCATCTATTAACGCAAGGTCCGAAGATCCCCTGCTTTCCCCCGTAGGGCGTATGCGGTATTAGCAGCCGTTTCCAACTGTTGTCCCCCATTAATAGGTAGATTCCTAAGCATTACTCACCCGTCCGCCGCTGAATCCTGTAGCAAGCTACTTTCATCCGCTCGACTTGCATGTGTTAAGCCTGCCGCCAGCGTTCAATCTGAGCCATGATCAAACTCTTCAGTTTAAAATCAGTAGTACCTTTAAAGGGTACCAATCTTGGCTCATCAATTTTCTGACAAATATTTCTCAAATAAACTTCGAGTAATTTCTACCTTCAAATCAATGAAAATAATTTCGATTGATCAATCAGTAAAAATCCACACAAGTTGTTCTTCATAATCTCTTAATGATCTTCTTGTTGGTTCGTCACCAGCAAGCTAGGTCGGCTATATTACGCTTTCTTTTCAGAAAGTCAATCAGTAATTCAAATTATTTTTAAACTTTCTTTTCAAAACCCAATCTTAACACTTTGTGCTAAGTTACTGTTTATCAAGATGTTTTAATCTTCATCACCGCCGATGGATGTGCATTCTACAGTATTTCAAAACCAATGCAACCCTATTTTCAAACAAAAAACACCATCTGCTTATTTATTCTACAAAAACCACTGCTTTTATTATCTTTTGGTTAAAAATGGGACAAAATTAGCTGTATTTTTTATATTTTTATCTTCTTTATTTTGTTCTTGCCACTTTAAAGCGCGACAATCGATGTATTCACAGTAGCCACCTTCGCCAATTTCCTCATCATTATTGATATTTACAGAATAATTAAAGCTCCCAACATATCCAGCACCAAGTCCAAACTTAAAATCTCCCCGACTCTGCGCGGTTAAAATGATTTGAATGCCATCTTTATTGATATGTTTCCATTCAAACTCTCTTGGCAAATACATTTGATGACCATTTGGCGTTGTAATTTGTGGATATATTCTATAAATATTAAATTCTACGGACTCATCAAACATCTGCGTTGTTTGTTTAATTCCATCTCTTAAATAAATTCGTGATTGTAAAATTTCATTTATCTCATTTCTTATTTGTATACAAATAAGTTGTCTATCATTTTTTAGATTAACAATTTGATAGCTATAAAAAGCAAATGGGATATATGGAAAATTTATTGTTCTTGCAAAATCAAATGTCCCCAGATGATTAATTTCTATTTTTTGTTTCTGATAAATAATCTCACCTTCGCATCTACACAATAATGACCAATGCTCCGCCAATGTCATTCTTAATTTAATAAAGTGTGAAACAGTATTTGTAGCCGTAATTTTTATTTTGAAACTTAATTCTGCATCTTCTCGCTCTATTTGAAAATTAGGAAATTCCCCCTGAATTCTTTCACAATCTGAGAATTGAAATTGATTTTGTAAAAATGAACAGTCTTTTTCCATTGAATATGAATGTAAGCATCCTGCCATTTTTCCACTTACACTATTAAAGACTATTGCCGTATCTAAAGGACTTGTATTGATACTACTTTCATTTTGCAAAGCAAGTGCATTAGGCTGCCCCAGTAAACTATAGAAATTAAAATAATGTAAAGGCGCAGGAAGATTTGGAATGATAAGTGCGTGATGCGTAATTTTATATTTATTATTTGGAGCATGAAAAGGCAGTTGATCGAGTGAATTCTGAGAAGCTCGATTACATTGTTTTGATTGATCTAATAAATCGAAAAACAACGCCATATCGAACTCCTCATTTTAATTCATCATGTTTTGGGATTATTTCGCGCTAAGAATGTTGTAACAAAACCAGATAATGCATAAATAATTGAGATCACAAATATGCCTACTGGGATATTGTAAGTCATCGCGGCAAATACAAATACGATAATAGGTAATACAAAAAATGGAACGCGTTTACGCTCTACTGTTTTAAATGAATAATATTTAATGTTGGAAATCATTAATAAACCAACTGCAATAATAATTACAGCATTTAAAATTTGACCACCAAGTTCTTGCAAGTTGAAGAATTCTGGAAAATCTCGTGCAACAAGTACAAGTGAAATAATCATGACTGCTGCAAGTGGGCTTGCAACACCAATAAAGTAGCGTTTATCGACCACGCCAATTTGTACATTAAAACGTGCTAGACGGAATGCTGCACATGCGGTATACACAAAACAAGCTGCCAAACCAATACGACCTAAATCGTGAAGGCTCCAGCTATACATTAAAATGGCTGGTGCTACACCAAAAGCAAGCAAATCCGACAATGAATCAAACTGTTCGCCAAATGGGCTCTGCGCACCAATTGCACGTGCTACACGACCATCTAAACCATCTAATAATGCTGCAATAAAAATTGCATAAACAGCATGCGTATAGTCTTGATTCATACTTGCAATAATGGAGTAAAAACCAGACAACAACGCAGCCGTTGTTATTAGATTTGGCCACAAGTAAATGCCACGACGTTTTACTTTCTGCCCTTCATGGGTATGCTCTTCCTCTTCAACTTCGAAAGTAATTCCATCAAAGGTACTTTCTTTCGTTGAAGATATTTCCCGTTCAGGTTTATTTGTATTTGTCATTCTTCATTCCTAAATGTGACCATTTCTGATTCATTTTAACTTATTCGCCAACTAACCAACGTACAGCAGCATGTCCGCCATTTTCGCTCATGCGTAAATGTGGGAATAACCATTGTAACGCCTCATCAGCATCTTCAGAAAACTTCCATGGTGGGTTAATCACCAACAAACCACAACCATTTAGACCAACAGGTGTGTCATCTGGCCATACACATACTTCACACACCAACTGACGACGAATACCTGTTTTAAACATTTTCTTTTCAAAACGTTCAATCATCGCGCGGTCTTTAATTGGATACCAAATCGCAAATACGCCCGTAGGCCATTTTTTGTATGCAGCAACAATTAATTCAACAAGTTGAGGAAAATCTTTACGCTCCACTTCATATGGAGGATCGATCATCACTAAACCACGTTTTTCTTTCGGCGGAATAACACCTAAAAGACCTTCATAAGCATCACGCTCATGTAAGCCTGCACGCTTGTCAAAAATGTTATGACGTAATTGTTGAAAAACATCACGTTGCATTTCAAAAATTGTGGCTTTATCTATTTCACGCATGCCTTCAAGCGCAAACCATGGCGAGCCTGGGTATGCACCCTTACCAAAGTTTTCACGCATGTTTTCAACAACTTTTAAATATTGTTGAACACCTTCTGGCGCATTGCGTTTAATAGAATCATCTAGTTTAACTAAACGGTGAATACCCGTTAAAAACTCACCTGACTTTTGCGCTTCAGATGTTGATAAATCATATTTACCAGCACCACCATGCGTATCTACATAGCGATAAGGTTTATCTTTTGCATTGAGTCGAGTCAGTAATTGAAGCAATAGGACATGCTTCATGACATCGGCAAAGTTGCCTGCATGGTAATGGTGACGGTAATTCATGTTTCATTTATTCCTCATATCAACGAGTATTTTAGCATGAAATTTAGTTTCATTCAGAAGCATATCTTGTTCTAATAGCAGACACATTTTTTTATTTTGAGTTTTAAGCGATGGAAGCAGTCCTTCTCCCAAAGTCTTGGAATGTTGATCAAATCTTAGATGATTTAGATCAACACGGCTTCTCTATCATTGATGACGCTTATTCTTCTGAATATATTCATCAACTTGTAGAGGAATGCACATCTCATTTAAATCAGTTTAGAGATGCTGCGATTCAAAATGGAATTGTTTCAAATATACGTAGCGATCATATTTTATGGCTACATGAAGAATTAAAAATATCGCATCAACATACAAAAACACTTTATGTACTTACAGAACAATTTAATCGTGCATTTTATTTAGGAATCAATAATATAGAAGCTCACTTTGCTTGCTATAACTCAGGTGAGTTTTATGCTTTGCACCGTGATAATCCACAAGGTAAAAATGGTCGCATCATTTCTGCAGTTTATTATTTACATGAAGATTGGCAAGATGATTGGGGTGGTGAATTACGCCTACAAGATAAAAATGATCAATGGCATACGCTACAACCTAAACCTAATAGAGTCGCTTTGTTTCAAAGTGATTTATTACACGAAGTTTTAAAAGCAAAGCATCAAAGACTATCTATTACTGCATGGCTTCGTCACAACGATTCTATTTTGTAACTTTAAATTCCAAAAAACATCCTCATATAGTGAAGATGATTCAATGAGGATGTTTCCAATGCGCGAAAACACAAAGACAATTATTCAACGTCTTGGCGAAACTGACCAACTTTTTTTACAAGAAAATACGCCTGTTCTTGCATTGGAACGTGCAGACTTACGTCTTCAATTGGTTGAAATTAGCGAACATCGCCAAGAAAAAGTTCATTTTTTACAAGAAGCGATTGTACTTTTAGAACAAGCGCGTGTTGAGTTTGAAGAAATGCCGTTAGAGTTGTATATCAACCTATCATTGCATTTGGCTAAAGCATATATGATGTTTTTTGAAATAACCCAAGAACAGCGTTATGCCATTATTACCCAGCAAATTATGAAGCCGATGGCTCATTTTGAACACGGCGACATTTATTTCTTCTTGGCTTATGTATCTTCAATAAAAAATGAGCCTTCAATGACACGCCATTGGCTGACTAAATATAGTAAAACACCAATTTACGATTTAGAAATTTTGATGCAACACGCTGCGTTCAAAACATTTAAAGATGAAAAATGGTTTAATCAGATTGTTCAAAGCAAGCTTCATTAACTCTCAAATAATAAATAGCAAAAATAAAAGCCTCAATTGAGGCTTTTATTTTTATGAAAGAAATTAGTTCAAACAGCTTGTAACTTATAAGCATCTAAATGTAGTTGTTGATTTAATTCATCTACCCATATTGCCCAATCATCATCTTGAACTAAATGGCTAATGAGAAGTGAGCGCTGCGCTTTATTCCAAAAAGGCGCATCGTGAAGTGACACATTGGCTGGTAGCTGATGTGTACGTACATACAATTCTATTGCAGCTGCACTATTTGCTAACCCAAGTTGTGAAAATAATAATTCTAAGGATGGTTTGTTCTGCATGAGCTTTCGCCCTCCTTATCAGCTTATTTGTAGTTTGTTATTTAATCAGCTTATAAGAATTAAACAAATAAAACTAGCGATGTGTCTAAATAATTTGTTTCTATTTATAACTTAATTAATCATTATGAAGTTGTTCATTTAACTGATCTATCACCATAGACCACTCGTCATCTTTTCCCCAATGACTAATTAGAAAATTACTTTGCGAGTCTGTCCAAAAATCTGCTGCGGGCATAGCTGTATTCAAATCTAATCGATGTGTATCGATAAATTTTTCAATTCCTTCTTTTGAGCTGTCTAAACCGAGTTGTTGAAACAATAATTCTTGTGTTACGTCCATATCTAGCATTCTTTGATCCTTATATTTTCATATTTAGATCTTTAAATTTAACGATAATATTTTTATGGACTGTTGTTTTTTACACAATACTTTCAGTCACTTATACACATTCTAACTGCTTTTATTATTCGCCATGTAAAAGCTCATCAAGCAAATCAATTATAATTACCCACTCTTCATTGGTTGATTTGTAGTTTGCTAAAATTTGACGCTGCTCATCATTCCAAAATGGTGCATTTTCTAGTTTTACACTTGCATCTAATTGATGATTATCTACAAAAAGATCCATATCTTTTTCATCGGAAGCAAGCCCCAAGGTTTGAAATAACGTCTCCAATGTGATTTGTACATTTTGCATTGTTATCTCCTTAAAATTATTATTATTTAATCATTTATAACAGATTTTTTTTAAATTACATATATTTTTCACTTTATTTTTATTTAAAAAAGGCACCCCAAATGGGGTCCCTTTTTAAACTTAATCTGGAAAGATTAAATTATTTAAGCATGTCAGCAATTGCTGCGCGCTCTTCTTCAAGTTCGTTCAACGTGAAGTTGATACGGTCACGGCTGAATTCGTCGATTTCAAGACCTTGAACAATCTTGTATTCGCCATTTTCAGTTGTAACAGGGAAACCAAACATTACGCCTTCAGGAATACCATACGAACCGTCTGAAGGAATACCCATAGTTACCCATTCGCCATTTGTGCCAAGAGCCCAATCGCGCATATGGTCGATTGCAGCATTAGCAGCAGAAGCAGCAGAAGAAAGACCACGAGCTTCAATAATTGCAGCGCCGCGCTTACCAACTGTAGGAAGGAATGTGTTTGCATTCCAATCTTGGTCGTTGATCATGTCTTTAACGCTTTCACCGTTGATTGTTGCAAAACGGTAGTCAGCATACATTGTTGGAGAGTGGTTACCCCAAACAGTAAGGTTTTTGATGTCTTTAACTGCTTTACCAGTTTTAGCAGCAATTTGAGAAGCTGCACGGTTATGGTCAAGACGTAACATTGCTGTGAAGTTTTTCGCTGGAAGATCTGGAGCAGATTTCATAGCGATGTAAGCGTTAGTGTTAGCAGGGTTACCTACAACAAGAACTTTAACGTCACGGCTAGCAACTTCGTTAAGCGCTTGACCTTGACCAATAAAGATTTCGCCGTTTACTTTTAATAAGTCAGCACGTTCCATACCAGGACCACGAGGACGTGAACCAACTAATAATGCATAGTCAGCATCTTTAAATGCAACTTTAGGATCATCAGTACCAATCATGTCTTCTAGAAGTGGGAATGCACAGTCCTGAAGCTCCATCATTACGCCTTTAAGCGCTTGTTGAGCTTTCTCAAAAGGAACTTCTAATAATTGAAGAATAACTGGTTGGTCTTTACCCAACATTTCACCGCTTGCGATACGGAATAATAAGCTATAACCAATTTGACCAGCTGCGCCAGTAACGGCAACACGAACTGCTTGCTTCATGTAATTATCTCCAATTGAGAGGATAGTCAATGCAATTAAATAGCTGTTCTATTTAATCTTAATCATCATAAACGGCAAAGATTGTACTCCAATCATTCGTACGATGCATGTAAAACAGAATCTAATTGAACAAAAGTCTGATAGAAAATATAAATTAAAATCTAAAAAAGCTTAGTAAGAGCCTTTAATTGTAAAAGTTCCTGTGCAATTTGAAACGACTTTATTGGAACAGGCTTTATATTGACCATCTGGCGCATAACATATATTTAAAGATGTTAAGTAGGTTGTATTACGATGTTTCATACATTGAAAACGAATACTATTTGCAGATAAACCTTTATTTAAACGTACAAACATGGTCTGTAAAGAAATAGTATGAATTTGTTTAGTTTCCTGCCCTGTCATAACCGAAGGAATTTTTAAACGCTCTGCATAGTTAATTACGGTTCTAAAATATCGACTTGCATTTGTTCCCGTACAACCACCTACAGCAGCCCACAATTGGCGTCGAGCTGCCTCATCGGGCATTACACGCGCAACAACTTTTGCTTGTAAAGGCTGTAAAGTTGCTGAGGTGTCTGTAGAGCAGTTCTTACTCGTGGTTTCAGGATATAAACCCTCAATATTTAATGTATAACCTTCCATACACTTTCGTTTTTTTACTTTAGATGTATCTAGCAAACAAATTGCAGGTGTCATTTGAATATCTAAAACGTATCCCACAGGTTTATTTGCATAAAGATAAGATGTCACAAAGCATGAACAAAGCGTGCTTATAACAAGCATGCTTCGTTTTATCATTTTTTGCTGAAACCCTTTTCTCATCTTTACCTTACCTAATAAAGCAACTGGCTTTAACCGTGTATTACCACTATTGAGTTACGTTTCGCATAGGAATAACTTGCATACGTTTTCCAATAGATTGTGGACCTTGACCAAGTAATAAACCATAATGAACTGCATTTGTCATAACGTGTTTTACGTAATCACGAGTTTCACTTAGCGGAATAGTTTCTGTGTATTGATCTGCTGCAATAGTTTGATATTCAGGCTGCCAACGACGTGCTCTATTTGGTCCTGCGTTATAGCCTGCTGTGGCAATCACTGCATTATTACTGAGCTGACTTTGAATAGTCGATAAGTAATAAGTCCCATATCTAATATTTACATTCATGTCTGATAACGCAGCAGGGTTGTAAGTTTCACCCATTTTACGTGCAACCAATTTTGCAGTTTCAGGCATGATTTGCATTAAACCGCCTGCCCCAACATGCGAACGCGCAGCAGTATTAAAGCGACTTTCTTGACGCATAATTCCGTACGCCCATGCAGGATCAATTCCAGCATTTTGACTATGACTTACAACATAACCTCTGTGTGGTGTTGCATAACCATAAAGATGGTTTGATTTACTTACCGTACGATCTGCCGCATAAATTGCACGATCATACCACCCCATGTCTGTTGCACGTTTTGCTGCTGCAAGAATCAGTTCATCATCATGTTTTAAATATGCTTGTCGAACTGCCCAATTCCATTCACGATTAATATACGTGACAGGTGCATTAATATCTCGTAAAGCAAATGCACGATTAAAATGAATATCTTGGCTTAAACGTTGAATATCTTTATTTGATGGTTCATAACTAGATGATAAGTTATAAGTTTGCCCAACATGGTCTTTGGCTAATAAGTTGTGATAACCCGTACCTTCAGCCAATTTCTTAAAAATTTCTTTTGATGTACGTTGTGAAGCTGAATCTGTGCGCTGTTCATATGCACGAGCCAACCAATATTGCCAACGATCTTCTTCACGCTGAGTAACTGACATTGCATCAATTGCACGAATTAAACTTTCCCAGCCACTAAAACGAATTGCTTGACGTGCATAAATTTCCGCCTCTTCTGGGCTAAATGGCAAGCCATAACTTGCATCTAAAACATCTAAAACTTCTTTATTGAAGTTGTTTTTCATCACTGTTGTGCCACCAATGTAACCAACAGTTCTGTATAACGCTTTTTGGATAATCTCAGGTGTGCCTTCAGCGCTACGTTTTACCGAAGATAGTGCTGAGTTTAAATCTGTTTCTGCCAAACGCCCAATCGCAAAAATTAAATATGCATAATCTGCATCCGTACTTTTAGGTGCAGACCAAATATAATTTAAAGGAGCTGCTTGAATAGAATTAAATTGAGCTAGCGTTAAGTTCAATCCTAAACTTTGTGCTGTTGTAACAGCTTGACCACTTTTTCCTGAACGCAATTGCCCCCAAAGACGCTGTTCTTTATCTTCTTTTGTCATTAAAGGGCTAGATGACATCATGCGTGCCAAACCATGACAAAAATCAGATTGAGAGCTTGTGCTTAACCAAACATCTTTAAATTCTGCATAAACCAATGGATCGCCTGAACGTGCACGAACTTGTGCCATTGCACAACTTTCCGCTTGATCTGGATTAGTCACATATTGCAAAACGGGCAATGGACTTGAAAAATCGGCTTGTTTTACTTTTTCTTCTACATAATCGGCAGCAAGTTTTTCAGCCATAGCAGATTGAGGATAGCGCTGAGCAAAACTAATAATGGCACTTGCAGGCTGTGATGCTAAATTTCTATTTAATAGCCAATATTCTGGGTAATAACCCAAAACATCATTTTGCATAGAATTTTGATATTGTTCTAAGGCTTGTGTATTTCCAGCATTTGATGCCTTTAAAGCATCGTTAAACTGCTCATTTTCTGCATGTGCAAAAGAAAAAAGACACAAAGAACTCATACTTAATACAAGACGTTTATAACCTTGTTTTTCTTTTTTAATTATTGCGAGCATATTTGTGCTTTCTTCCATTACTGTGCCTTTTATATATAGAAATTAACCAACAGCGCCTAACAGTTTAGTTATTTTGAAATAACTCTATTGTTCTGTTGTGTAACCTTATGATTAAACAATATTAATTTTCAAACATTTTCCCTTCATAAATCAATAAAAATACACACTTATTTTAAATTATAAATTTCTTACATTTTCCTGCTAAACTATGCGCCTTCTTACATTCCTTGATTTTTTGCTCAATATTTATCGTGCAGATAGAACACATGTGGAATGCCACTAGGTCTTCTATACTGCCACAAGAGCATGTTTCATAAAGATTTATCTTTTAGGAGCCTACATGACGGTTCAAACCTTCATTCCAAATAGTGCCCAAGCTGCCTCAGAAAACACTGTTACCCAGCCACAGCACACCCCAGCCAACGGTTCAGTAAAAAAACTGTTCATCGAAACGCAAGGGTGTCAGATGAATGAGTATGACAGTCATCGTATGGCAGATTTACTAGGCGATTCACACGGCTATGTGTTAACCAAAGATCCGAAAGAGGCCGATATTCTACTTATGAATACCTGCTCCATTCGTGAAAAAGCACAAGAAAAGGTATTTTCTGAACTTGGTCGCTGGCGCAAGCTAAAAGAAAAAAATCCGGACCTAATTATTGGTGTTGGTGGATGTGTTGCATCTCAAGAAGGTGACAACATTCAAAAACGTGCCAATTATGTTGATATGATTTTTGGTCCACAAACTTTACACCGTTTACCACAAATGCTCGATCAGCATTTTGACCAAATTGAAAAACCTAAAAAAGAAAAAATCAAACTGGTTGATATTTCTTTCCCTGACATTGAAAAATTCGACTTTTTACCTGAACCGCGCGTTGAAGGTCATAAAGCATTTGTTTCAATTATGGAAGGCTGTTCAAAATACTGCTCTTTCTGCGTTGTGCCTTATACACGTGGCGAAGAAGTTTCACGCCCACTCGATGATGTCCTTGCTGAAATTGCAACATTGGCAGAAAAAGGCGTTCGTGAAATTTCACTATTAGGTCAAAACGTAAATGGCTACCGTGGTGAAACTTTCGAAGGTGAAATTTGTACATTTGCAGATTTACTTCGTTTAGTTGCAGAAATTCCGGGAATTGGTCGTTTACGTTACACCACATCTCACCCGCTTGAATTTAACGATGACTTAATTCAATGCTACCGAGATTTACCACAAATGGTTTCTCACCTTCATTTGCCTGTACAAAGTGGTTCAAATGATGTCCTTCAGGCGATGAAGCGTAACCATACCATTGATGTTTACATCGAAAAAATTGCCAAGTTACGTAAAGTTCGTCCAGATATGCATTTATCTTCAGATTTCATTATTGGTTTCCCTGGCGAAACAGATGAAAACTTTGAAGAAACCTATCAGTTTATTAAAGACATGGACTTTGACCATTCTTATAGCTTTGTATATTCAAAACGTCCGGGAACTCCTGCGGCAGAATTGGAAGATACAATTTCTGAAGATGTGAAAAAAGAACGCTTAGCTAAAGTTCAACAATGGATTAAACGCTCAAGTATTGATAAGACAGATGCAATGCTAGGCACAATCCAACGTGTTCTTATTGAAAAAGTTTCCGACAAAGACCCTGACCTTTTAGTGGGTACAGCAGACAACACGCGTTATGTGACATTTATTGGTGATGCATCTTGGGTTGGACGTTTTGCAGAAATTGAAATCACTGAAATAAAAACTTTAAATTTAGTTTACGGTGAGCTCTTGAATCTTGAACCTGACGTAGCGTAATGTAGGGTTATAACAAGATTACTTTTAAGGAACTCTCTTGACTGCAACGATTCGACGTACAGTAGCTTTTCCTGGTGTTTCAGTTGACCGTTTAAAGAATATGTTAGGTGCTTATAACGGTCACTTAAAACAAATCGAACAACGTTTGAATGTCCAAATTTCCCATCGTGGCGAAGAATTCTTTGTCGATGGTGATCTAGAAGCAGTCGAGAGAGCCGAAAGCTTGCTCCAACGTCTGCATAGCGAAGCTGAACTTTCTCAGCAGATTTCATCAGACACCTTGCATCTTATGATTCAAGGCAGCCAAACTGACCGTGAACTACAAACGGATTTAGACCAAGAACATACAGGTCTAGAAGATGTTTATCTACAAACTCGAAAAGGTCGCATCAACCCGCGTGGTGCAAACCAAAAGCGTTATGTTCAACGCATCTTACAAAGTGATATTTCATTTGGTATTGGCCCTGCCGGTACAGGTAAAACCTATCTTGCAGTTGCTGCCGCTGTAGATATGTTAGAACGTAATGAGATTCAACGTATTTTACTGGTTCGACCTGCTGTTGAAGCAGGTGAAAAGCTCGGTTTTTTACCAGGTGATTTATCTCAAAAAATCGATCCTTATTTGCGTCCACTTTACGATGCATTGTACGAAATGCTTGGCTTTGAAAAGGTTGCAAAACTGATTGAACGCCAAGTCATTGAAGTTGCTCCACTTGCTTATATGCGTGGTCGCACACTCAACCATTCTTTCGTTATTCTCGATGAAGCACAAAACACTACACCTGAACAAATGAAAATGTTTTTAACCCGTTTAGGTTTTGGTTCTCGTGCCGTCATTACAGGTGACGTAACACAGGTCGATTTACCTCGAGGACAACAATCGGGTTTATCACATGCATTACGTGTTATTGAAAATGTAAAAGAAATTCATATTACTCGCTTCCATTCACGCGATGTTGTGCGCCACCAATTGGTACAAAAAATTGTTGAAGCATACGAAGGATGGGATAGCGAACATCAACGTCTTAGTGCAGAAGCTCGTGCGGAACGTAAAGCGCTCCAAGCGGCATTAATTGCTGAAAATGATGCCGCAGCAGATGCACAAGACTAATTTAAACATGATTTAAGGATTTGTTTTGAAGCTTAGTCTTTCTCTACAACAGGATTTTCAAGCACCTGAATTGGTCTTGAAGCGTGCTCATATTAAAAAAGTTGTAGAAACAGCTTTACGCCATATCGACACAAAAAGTGATTGTGAAATTGGTATTGCTTGTGTCGATAATGATGAAAGCCACAAACTCAATTTAGAATATCGCGGCAAAGATAAACCGACCAATGTTTTATCTTTCCCAAGTGACCTTCCCGATGAAATGGCTGAAATTTTAGATTCATTTCCAATTGGCGATTTAGTCATTTGCATTCCTGTTGTATTACGCGAAGCTCAGGAACAAAATAAAATTCCACTCACTCACTTCACCCATATGCTTGTTCATGGAACTTTGCATTTAATGGGATATGACCACGAAACTTCAGATGAAGATGCAGACGAAATGGAAGCATTGGAAATTGAAATTCTTGCTAAATTAGGTTTTGAAAATCCATATTTAGAACAAGATTAATTCTGAATTTTAAAAAGCGAGCTAGAGCTCGCTTTTTTATTTGAGAAAATTGAACAGACCTCTACTTAACTATCTCCTAGAAGGAGAAGGAAATAGACTGAAAGCTTTAGTTCACTTCAATTTCAGCTTCAGCAGGATCAAAACGCCAAGTACGAATAATTCGAAGCTCTGAGATATCTTTCATTTTAGAATCGAATGCACCATACGGTGCTGCTTTACGAACCGAGGCTTTAGCTGCCTCATCTAAAATGGCATGACCTGAACTATCAATTAAACGAATTGCACGAATACCGCCATTCGCATTTAAGATAACCATTAAGCGAACTTCACCAGATAAACGCATTTGTTTAGCTTGTTCTGGATAATATCGATTACCGTAAAATTCTACTTTTTCACGGAATTTATCCATATACGCTGCTGAAACGTCTTTTTTCGCCTGAATGCCATCTAAAGTTTTTACTTTTTGAGTACGACTGAAATTTTGCTGACGTTTTAAATATTGTGCTTCAATGCTTGCAACCATTGCTGCTTTGGCTTGAAATTGGCTATTGAGTTGTTCCATCGCCTTTTTACGGTTATTTTGCTCTGCTTCTTTTTTCCAACTTAACGTGGTCATTAACACTTTTTCTTCAAAGCTCAATTCACGTTGTTGTTGCATTTGCTCTAAACTTTTAAGTTGTTGTTCACCAGCGCTTAAATCTTCCATCGCAGCAGGCATATCGCTTGATATCCGATGTGCTTCACGAAATGTCCCCGCCCCTTGTTGATTTTCTTGTGCTAAAAAATCTGCATTTTTTACTTCTTTTTCAGCAGGTCGAATAGAAACTGCAATATCTTTTGTCGATGTGTCAGTTGCTGTTGGCTCTGCAAATTGTAGAGTCAAAACAATGAGATGCAAAAATCCTGCAATCAACAATGATGCAGTAAAAATAGAATCTTGCCACCAGTGGCTTCTAAAAGGTGTTAAAAATATTTTAATTGACATCACAATAAACGGACAAAAGTCGGTTTTCCCAAACTGTAAAAACAGAATAATATAGATCGAGTTATCTATTTTTATAGATAAAAGCGAAACCTATCAACAAATAAATCAAGCATATAAACTATTGAAAATGGTGCTATTTATTTTGATAAACTGCAAGCGATAAACTCGAATTTTTAATACAATTAAAGTAATTTGAGTCAAAGATAGACCCAATCATTGGAACACGATATGCAAACGATCATTTCAAATATCTCCGCTCGCTTAAAACAAGCTTATCAAAAAGCTGAAGATTACATTGAAGACGAACGTGAATTTCCAATGTCTCAAGTGTTTCTGAACGCCACATTTCAGCGTTTCGTTACCGATAATGTAAAAATGTTAAAAGATCTTCATGCAGATTTACATGATGATTGGTTACGCCTTTATGCAACCTTAGATTACAACGGGCTAAATATTACATTAAGTGTCGATTTAAAACTTGCGCTGATGGAACTCAATAAAAAATCTCAGTTGATTGTATTTGAACAAATTAGTGAAACTACAATTTTAGATGCTAAATATCCAAGTGTGTTTCATAAAGGTGGTGTTCAATGTGCTTTATGGTTCTATCAAAAAGTTTTAAATAAAGATCCTTTAGGCATGATTTTAGAAAAACTAAATGTGATTAAAGTAAAAGATGATTTACTTTATTTAGACTTAAACCGTTGGCTTGGCAAAAATAAATCGATTATTGATACTTTAGCCAAGGTAAACGTAAATCATGCTGTACTTCGTGAAGCTCAACTTGTTGTTTTTGGCAATGTTAATTTAGTGGCGCTTTTTAGCAAAATGTCGAGTGAGCGACTAGAAAGTAATGTTACAGACTTCACCGAATCTGACGTTACGCCAATTAAACAGAAATAGCGTACGATGCTATAGCAATTTACAGCGCTACATTTCAGATACAGAAAAGAAAAAAATCTAAGATTTATCTTCATGATCTAAATGCATAATCATTAAAACTCATTTCAAGCTGTGGAACTCATCTTCCATTACGTAAAGGACATTTAATATATGGCTAAACAAATTTTAAAAACTCTCAGCCTTACTTCTGCTCTTACAGTAACGGCGGTATTGGGTACAATTTCAAGCCAAAGCTTTGCAATGAGTCCATTTCAGGCGGGTTATCAGTTTAGCTACAATGGTAAAAATATTGGTTCAGCGACACGTACATTAGCAAAGTCTGGCAACAATTGGTCATACGCTTTTGTTGCAAAAGCAGTTGGTTTAGCCTCTGCAACTGAAACTAGTAAATTCACTTTGAATAATGGACAAATTTCATCTACAAGCTTTAGCCGCACAAGTAAGGTTCTTGTTCATAACAACACTATGAGCATTAACTTTAATCCAAGTACAAAATTAATTAATACCAAAAAAGATGATAAAACTCGTTCATTTGCTTGGAAAGCAGGTGTTTTAGATGAGCTAAATGCAGAACTTCAGTTACGTGAAGATTTGAAAAAAGGCACATTAAAATCGAATTATTATCTTGCTGATGCAAAAGAAATTGAAGCACGTAAATTTGTAAAACAAGGAAATGAAAAAGTAACTACAAGCTATGGTACTTTCGACACCATGAAAGTTGTGTTAAAGCACGATAAACCTGGTCGTGAAACAATTTTCTGGTTAGCACCTAAATTAGATTACCTGCCTGTAAAAGTAACCCATGTCGATAAAAAAACATCTTATGGACTGTTACTAACAAGCTATAAAGGACAAACAAGTTAAGGAATTTGTTAATTTCGCTTGCATTTTTTCAGTTGCTTTTTAAAATACGCTTTTGCTTTAAAAAGCAACTGCTTTTGAGGATTCTCCCGTGCAAGCACTTGAACAGAAAATCTTAGCTGAAGGTATCGTCCTTTCTGAGGAAGTTCTGAAAGTCGATTCTTTCTTAAATCACCAAATTGACCCTGCAATGATGCAACTCATTGGTCAAGAATTTGCTCGTCTATTCAAAGATGCGGGTATTACAAAAATTATTACCATTGAAGCTTCTGGTATTGCGCCTGCAGTAATGGCTGGTTTAGAGCTTGGTGTTCCTGTAATTTTTGCACGTAAATACCAATCTTTAACTTTAAAAGATGATTTGTATCGTTCTAAAGTTTTCTCTTTCACTAAGCAAATTGAAAGCACAATTGCGATTTCAAACAAACACATCAGCTCAACTGATAAAGTGTTGGTTATTGATGACTTCTTGGCAAATGGTCAAGCAGCTTTAGGTCTTGCAGACTTAATTCACCAAGCAAATGCTGAAGTTATTGGTATTGGTATTGTGATTGAAAAATCATTCCAACCAGGTCGTGATTTACTTCTTGAAAAAGGTTACCGCGTAGAATCTTTAGCTCGTGTTAAATCTTTAGCAAATGGCACTGTTGAATTTGTTCGCGATTAATATTCGTGAAAATAAAAAAAGCGCCAATTGGCGCTTTTTTTATATCCAATTATCTTAAAGAGTCGGTTAAACTCAAAATAAGCATTTAAAGTGTTTTATTAAAAACACACAAATCAAGGAATAAGATAATGCAATGTCCTAAATGTGGATCTAGCGAAATTGAACAACGCAACCATGAACAAAACCTTCAAAAAATAGGCGGCGTATTACTTAGTGGTGCAGGAGCAACAGCAGGTACTGTTGGTGGTGCAGCATCTGGTGCTTCTATTGGTGCTGCTATTGGAACAGTTGCAGGTCCGTTAGGCATTATTGTAGGCGGAACTGTAGGAACTTTCGTTGGTGCAATTAGCGTAGGTATTACGGGTGGTTTTTTAGGTCATCGTTTTGGCAAAAAAGCAGGTGTTATTGTCGATCAAAGAATTTTCTTAGATTACCAATGTAACAAATGTGGCAAACGTTTTAAGGCAGAAAAAAAGGAGAATTAATATTCTCCTTTTCATTTTATTATTTCAATAATTTCAACGCGGTTTCAGCAAGTCGTCTTCCCTGCTCTTCACATAAGCCTTTTTCATCTTGGCTTAGGCTTTGGTCGTGTCGTGGTCCACTTACATGCGTTGCACCATAAGGTGTTCCACCTGTTTTAGTATTCGATAATGCAGGCTTTGCATTGGTTAAACCCAAAATTATCATCCCGTGATGAAATAACGGTGGAAGCATAGTCAATAAAGTGCTTTCCTGCCCGCCATGCATAGAGCCTGAAGAAGTAAATACACTTGCAGGTTTATTATGTAATGCACCATTTAGCCATAAACTTGTTGTTTGATCTAAGAAATACTTCAGTTCCGATGCCATATTACCAAAACGTGTTGGTGAGCCTAATGCCAAACCTGAACAATTAGCCAAATCATCTAAGGTGCAATAAATATCACCATCATTTGGAATACTTGGCTCCGCCTCTTTTACCACAGTTGATAAATTAGGAACTGTACGAATTTTTACAGCCATGCCCGTAGATTCGACACCATTTGCAATTAAATGTGCCATCTCTTTTGTTGAGCCATATTTACTGTAATATAGAACTAAAATGTAGGGTTGCATATTTTTAACAAACGGAACAAAAAAGAAAACTATACGGTATTTTTATCTTTTTTTGGGTAAGCTTATTAAAGAAAGTTGAGAAATATCATTAAAAACAATTGAGATTACTAAAGCATGATCATTGAGTATTTTAAAAAACTACCTTTTTATGAAAAGACATGGTTTCAGTTTATTTTGTTTGTATTACGACGCTTTGAAGCAGACCGTTGCCGTGAACAAGCAGGATCTCTAACTTATACAACCCTGTTTGCTGTAGTACCAATGCTTACTGTTTTTCTTGTTATTATTTCTTCAATTAAAGCACTAGAACCAGCCAGACAACAATTACAGCAACTCATTTATAGTAATTTCTTACCCAATACCACCATTGCATTCGACAAAGCCTTAAGTGCATTTACAGAAAAATCGAGCAATTTGACCATTATTGGCGTGCTGTTCTTATTTTTTACTACAGTGATGATGCTCACGAGTATTGAAACGGTGTTTAACCGAATTTGGCGTGTAAAAGAAACACGCGGTGGTATTTTAGGTTTTATGCGCTATTGGACAATTATTTCTTTAGGTCCCATTTTACTTGGCAGTGCCTTTGTTATTTCATCAACGCTCGCATCTATGAATGTATTAAGCAATAACTTTGCAGGCTATGAGTTAGATGGTGCATTTATTTTATGGGCAATTTCATTTTCCCTCACTGTTATTGGTTTTTTTATTCTAAATTGGACAATTCCCAACCGTAATGTTCCTATAAAAGCTGCACTTATTGCGGGTCTCTTTAGTGCCGTTGTGTTTGAATTATTGAAAAATTTATTCGGCTATACCATGTCGAATTTCACCAGTTACCAAATTGTGTATGGTGCTTTTGCTGCCGTTCCAATCTTCCTTTTATGGATTTTCCTGTCATGGAATATTGTTTTACTTGGTGTTGAAATTAGCTATGCCTTAACTGCATTTAATTCAGGAAAAGATCAAAAACGTCATCCTTTACTCATGCTTTTAGATTTATTAGAGCTGTTCTATAAAAAGCAAAAAGTTGGAAAATCTGTTAGTGAACACGAAGCTTTAGAAGTTTTAGGACGTGATGAAATTGGACGCTTGCCTTCATACATTTTAATGCTCGAGAAACAAGATCTAATTAAACGTACAGATGACGATAAATTCGTGCTTGTTCGAAATTTATCTCAAGTCGATTTTTGGAATTTTTATAGCAATCTACCTTATTCATTACCGCATAAACATGACATTGGTGATGTTCTTGAACATGATGAATGGATGGAAAAAATAGGGCCTGCACTTATTGAGGCAGATGACTATTTATCTGCGAAGCTCTCTATTCCTCTTTCTAAAATATTTGAAGCAAAGTAATCTTCTTAAAATTAGAAAGCCCTTTTATAAAGGGCTTTCTAATTCGCTATTTTCACAATGGATTCAATTGTTTGCAAACGTACATTTCCAACAAATTAATGCACCCACTGTCACCAATGCTGTACCAATCCAAAATGCAAAAGAAGGAATTACACCTAAAATAAGCATAGACATTAGGGATGATAAAATTGGCATAAAGTACGTTGCTAAAATTAATACTTGGATGTTCCCAAATTGTAAACTTTGATTCCAATTGCTATATGCAATACCAATCAAGCTTCCCACAACTGCAATTGCCAACCATAAATTCAGGCTTGGCATAATGAATGGTTCATTTAATGCAAAGTGTAGAATCCACAATGAAGCCGCTGTAAGCACAAAGAATAAAGGAACTGCGTTATATCCTTGTGCATATTTTTTCGTTAAAACGCTATAGCACGGCCACAAAATTGCACCTAAAAAGGCAAAGAAATACGCTTTGGGATTTTGCTCTAACACATGAATAAACTGTGCTATTTCTAATATTCGTGGATTCACCACAAGCAATAAACCAATTACAGCCAAAATAAATCCAACAAAAACAAAGTTATTAAACTTTAATTGCTTTGCAAATATAGAAAATAAAATGGTGATGGGCGGCCATAAGTAATTAATCATCGCAATAATTAAAACTTGCTCATGGTTATGTGACAGCGCAATAGAGATTAAGAATAAAATTTCATAGCTAACAAATAAAATACCGCAGCCATATAAATATTCTTTTGGCATTTCTTTAAGTGACGGCATGCTACCGAATATTAAAATGCATAAAGCACTAAAACTGTAAATCATGGCGATGCCTGAAACAGGTGTCACTTGTTCAGTAATGAGTTTTACAACTGCCACCAAACTAGCCCAAATTAATATTGAACTAAAACCTAGCCATGTATATTTATTTACAGTATTCATTTTTAAAATTTATCTAAGAGATTTAGGAAAAGCCAAACTGCGCTTAACCCATTGATGGAGTGTCACAATAAATACTCCTGCCATTACAAGCAAAGTGCCTAAAATAAAATTGGTTTCAATGCTTTCATTTAAAAAAACAACGCCAAAGACCATACCAAAAATTGGCGTTAAAAAGGAAAAAACACCTAATCCATTTGCTAAATATTTTCTAAGCAACCAGAACCAAAGTAATAAACTAAAGAATGACATAATGAGCACATGGAATGCCAAACTACTTAAAGTAAGTACTGTCCAATGAATAACTGTTTGCCCTGTAAAATATGCAACAGGCAATAAGAACAAGCAACCACCTACCAATTGATAAAAAAGCGTTTGCGTAGGATGAGCATCTCCTAATTTTGTTAAACGTAGTGCAATAGTGGTAAACGCCCACATAATGCCTGCACTTAGCGCTAGAACATCACCAAATAATACTTGCTGTAAATCTACACCTACTTTTTGCTCACGCCCCATAAAAGATAAAACAATACCTGAAAATGCAATAAAAATTCCGCCCCACTGAATTACAGATAAACGCTCAGAAGGTAATTTCCAATGCAAACCTAAAGCGACAAAAATAGGTGCGGTATAAAGCAAAACAACGGTATGAGAAGCCGACGTAAAGCGTAAAGCTTCAGCCACAAAAACAAATTCAGCAGAAAATAAAAATGCCACCAAAATACCTGGAAGCAAATATTCTTTCGAATATAA
The DNA here is from genome assembly GCF_023158935.1 of Acinetobacter portensis. Taxonomy (GTDB): domain Bacteria; phylum Pseudomonadota; class Gammaproteobacteria; order Pseudomonadales; family Moraxellaceae; genus Acinetobacter; species Acinetobacter faecalis. The sequence continues at coordinate 408,379 of NZ_CP096120.1, read as the reverse complement.
ATGTGTTCCTTGCTCTAGCTTAATTAATGGGTAAACCAAAATTGCTGCAAGCCCAGACCGAATTGCAATTTGCATAATAGGAGAAATATCAGGTGCAGCAATTTTAAGTACAACCTGTTGAATACCCCAAACAATACACAATATGACCATTAAGCCAGATGCTTGAGCATCTAGCGGCTTACGCAATTCCACTATATATACTTACCTGTAATAACTAGACATAGAGTAATGTCCTAACTGAAATATATATGATTAATTAGATAACAAGTCACCTTATTAAAATCTTTTTTGTATGTATAAAACTCATTTAAATAATTTATTGAGGGTTAAACACAAAATTCATGCACAAAAAAGCGACCTAAATAGATCGCTTTTTTTAAGAAATTTCTAAATTTTAATTTTCGTTTACAAAGGCAATATCACTGAGTCCGGCTTCACTCGCACGTGACATTACTTGAGCAACTGTATCGTATTTAGATTCTTTATCTGCACGTAATTGCACAGTTGGTTTTTGCGCTTGCTGACCTGCTTCGTTAAAACGAGTTTCTAGCTCATCTAAACTAATCATTTTATCATCCCAAGCAACATCACCATTTGCATTAATGCTTACAGTAATTGCTTTTGGTGGCTGATCTTGGATTTCAGCAGTCGTTTGTGGCAAGGTTAATGGAATTGATGGGTTGGCAACGGTTGCTGTCACCAAAAAGATGATCATCAATACCAACATAATGTCGATAAGTGGAATGAGGTTCATCTCATTCATGCCGCTATCGTTGTCTTCACCCAATTGAAAAGCCATTAAACTTGACCTCCAACTAAACCATTTTCTGTTGCTTTCACTTCAACTTTTTGAGTTGATGAATCTTGCTGCAACATTGTGTCAATTAATAAGCTGTGTGCATGGTCTTGTAATTCGTTATTTAACGTTTTGTTGAAGCGCATGCAGATGTTGTATGCAATTACTGCAGGAATCGCAACAGCCAAACCAAAACCAGTCATAATCAGTGCTTCACCAACTGGTGTTGCAACTTGTGCTAAACCTGCTTGACCACTTTTACCTACGGCAACTAAAGCATGGAAAATACCCCAAACCGTACCAAATAAACCTACAAATGGTGCAAGTGAAGCAATTGTTCCTAACACTGCAATGCCTTTTTCAGCAGAAGATTTTTCAACTGAAATTTGACGAAGAAGTGCTTGCTCTGCCACAGCTTTACGTTGCTCGAACGATAAAGGTGAAAGCTTATTTTTCAATGCAGCAATAGCTTTAGAAAGTTGAGCATAAGCGATTTGTTTAAGTTGGCGCGTTCCCATCAAGCGCAAGATAAGAACAGTCCATGTTGTAATAGACATAATCAACAACACAAAATAAAGTGTTTTGCTGACTGCATCTGCATGTTGCCAATAAACTGAAAAGTTCATACTCGAACTCCTGATAAATGTTAGCCGTTAGAATTCAATGTAAGTTCAAATGGTTGATCCGCTTTAAACGGATATGCAATACCATTTTCCTTATATGGTTTGAATTTTGCACCTTTTACAGCGCGTACAATTTTTTCATCAAGGGCGCTAAGACCACTCGATTTAATTACTCGTACATTTGTAATACTGCCCTTCGCATCTGCTTCAATAGAAACAACAATAATGCGATTAGAGCCTTGTAAATCTTTGTTTGTATAAACTGGTTTTGGTGAACGTGACCAAGAAATTTGACCAATGTTCAATTTTTTCGGTGTATTCAGTTCTTGCTGACGACGTTGATTTTCACGTTGTTCATTTGCAAGACGATCACGTTCAGCTTGCTCACGTTGCTGTTGATCACGCTGTTGCTGTTCTAAACGCTTTTGTTGCTCTTGCTGTTCTTGTTGTTGCTTTAACTTATCTAAACGCTCTTTCTCAAGTTTTTTCTTATCTACAACTTCTTCTTGAGGTTGAACTTTCTTCTCTGTTACCTGTTGTTTTTGCGCAATTACTTTTGGCTTCACAATAGGTTCGGGTTTAGGTTCAGGCTTAGGCGGTTGAACAACAGGTTCTACTACAGGCTCAACAACGGGTTCATCTGCAATTGTGACAAAACGAACGCTCATTGGCTTTGTTTCATTTGGCTTTATTTCTAAAGTTTTGATATGACTCAAAGCCCACATCACACTCAAATGTCCGACAATTACTGCTGTTAAAGCAATAACGACTTTCTTTTTCATCGGATTATGTTCAGGCATCATAGGTGAGGCAGATTGAGTCATTAAATTCTTTTACCTTCAAAAGCAAAATTACATATTTAAAGTAAATTTTAAATCAGCAATTAAACTTATCGGTCTGTACAATTAAAGTGCCACAATGATAAATGAGAAGTGTTTTCATTTGCAACATTTAATTTGTCTATTTTTATTACTTTTTTATTGATTTATATTACTGATAATTCATATATTCAATAAAAAAGGCATACTAATAGTATGCCTTTTTATCTGTATCAAATAAAGACTTATTGGAAAACAACAGTCTTATTACCATCTACAATAATACGATCTTCTAAATGCCATTTAACCGCACGTGCTAAAACGTTGCGCTCTACATCTTGACCTAAATCACGAAGCTGATCTACGGTAAAGTCATGGTTTACACGCTCTACATCTTGCTCAATAATTGGTCCTTGGTCTAAATCTGCTGTTACATAATGCGCAGTTGCACCAATCAGCTTAACGCCTTTTTCATACGCTTGTTTATATGGGTTTGCACCCACAAAAGCAGGTAAGAATGAATGATGGATGTTGATGACTTTCATTTCCCATTTTTGTACAAATTCCTCATCTAGAATTTGCATATAACGAGCAAGAACAAGTAAATCGTTACCTTGCATTAACTCATCAATTTGCGCATAAGCTTCACGCTTATTTTCTTTATTTACAGGTACAACTTCAAAAGGAATACCAAAGTTTTCTACAGACTCACGTAATGTTTCATGATTAGAAACAACTTTCGTAATTTCACATGGTAAACCACCACGTGCATGACGCCATAAAAGTTCAAGTAATGCATGGTCTACTTTTGAAACTAAGATACCCACTTTTTTAACATCACTTACCAATGCCAAGCGCCATTGCATGTCATAACGTTCTGCCACGTTCGATGCAAAAGTTTGCGTTAAATTTTCTTTACGACTTTGTAAATTATCTAACTCAAATTCAACACGCATAAAGTAACGCCCGCCCTGAGCCGCTGTAGCATATTGATCTAGAGCTGTAATATTTGCTCCTTGATGATACAAAAAGCTAGAAACAGCTTGCACAATACCTGGTTTATCTTCACAGGTAATTAACAAACGTGCAGTGTTGGCAGTCGTCATATTCATGTTGGTTTATATCGCTAATCAGTAAATTAAAATAAGCCGAGCATTCTAACGCTTTTTCGTTTGCCAACAAAATAGAATTATTCACTATCTATTTTTTTGCAGATGAAAGGCTCTCAAACAACTCAGATGAACCAAAAGATTCTAACAATCCTTCATAGGTATTTCGGCTTTCACCACGTAAATAAGCACCTTCTAAGAAGACCATTTGACGTAATGCTTGCCATACCCATTTTTCTTCCAATGTATTCGAATCTTTAATATGACCCGACATATATAAAAAGTTTGTCCAGTTGGTTAAAACAATCCATAAATTAATAATTAAAGCTTCAATTTCTGAATCTGTCATTTCCATTAATCCAGCATTTACAAAAGCTTTATAAACTTTTTGTCCTTGCTGCATCACTTGACCTGCAAATCGCGGATACATTTTACGAAAATCTTCGTTATTTTCGACCAAATGATAAACATCACGATGCAGAAAACGATATGCCCAAAGCTGGCTACTTAATACCTGGAAATAACGAATTTTATCGTTTGCATCTAAAGCACGATCATCTGGCAAAGCAAGCATTTCAAGCGTTTCAGATTGATACTGCTCCATTAACTCTTTAATGATTTCACTTTTATTACGAAAATGATAATACAAATTTCCAGGGCTCATATTCAGCTCTGCTGCAATATGATTTGTTGTAACTAAACGCTCACCGCGTTCGTTAAACAATTGCAAACTTAACTGTAAAATACGCTCTTTGGTTTTGACCGTTTTTGATTGAGACATCCTGACATAACCATTCTGTATAAAATGTTAGCAAACTAACATAAAGTATCTTGACTGTTTAGAGTAAATACTCTAAAAACTTAATTAATCGCTTTTATTAAATGTAATTTGCTATGAACAGTCAAACAAAAAATACAACCATGACCGCACAATCATTTGACGAAACCCATTTAAACGAGCTTCTATCATTACAAAAATTTGCTTATCAGCGTTACCCTGTGCCAAGCGCGAAGGAACGTATAGACCGACTTGCCCGATTAAAACGTGTTTTAGTGAAATACCAAGACCAATTTGCAGATGCGATTAATCAAGATTATGGTAATCGCTCTATAAGCGAAACCAAAATTGGTGAACTTCTCACGTGTTTAGAGCATATCAAATATTATAGTAAAAACCTAAGCACTTGGATGAAACCCTCTAAGCGCCACGTTGGAATCATTCATCAACCTGCAAAAGCATGGGTCGAATATCAACCTTTAGGCGTAATTGGCATTATTACACCGTGGAATTATCCTTTATTACTTTCTGTTGGTCCCCTTATTTGCGCGCTTGCTGCTGGCAATCACGCAATGATTAAAATTTCGAGTGCATCTGCCAATTTTGGCCGTGTACTTGAACAAGCTATTGCAGAAGCATTTCCACAAGAGTTAGTTGCTGTGGTAAATGGTGGCGGTGTTATTTCTGACTTATTCTGTCATTTAGCATTCGATAAAATTATTTTTACAGGTTCTACCACTGTGGGTAAAACCATTATGGCGGCTGCCGCAGAAAACTTGGTTCCTGTTATTTTAGAACTTGGCGGAAAATCGCCTGTTATTGTGCATTCATCAAGTGACATGAGCGATGTTGCCCAACGTATTGCCGTTGGTAAATTATGGAATTCAGGACAAACTTGTGTTGCGCCCGACTATATGTTCTTACCAAAAGGCAAAACAGCAGAATTCATCGAGCAATTTGAAACTTATGTATTCGATATGTACCCAAGTATTTTAAATAACCCCGATTACACATCTATTGTGAATGACAAACAATATAATCGTTTGCAGGGATATTTAGAAAATGCAAAAAAACTTGGTGCAAAAATTATTGAAATAAATCCACAAAGTGAAGATGCAAGTTTAAATAGAAAAATTGTGCCAACAATCTTGACTGGCGTGACTTCTGACATGGAAATTATGAAGAATGAAATCTTCGGTCCCATTCTTCCTATAATGGAATATGATCAAATAGATGATGTTCTTGCGTTTATTAATAGCCGTCCGCGTCCACTTGCATTATACTATTTCGACTTTGATCAGGCGCGTGCAGATTATATTGTACAGCGCACACATTCAGGTCACTTCGGATTGAATACTGTTTTGACTCATGTTGCACAAGACGATTTACCATTTGGTGGCGTAGGTGCATCAGGCATGGGCAAGTATCACGGTCCTGAAGGATTTTTCAGTTTGTCACATGAACGGTCTATGATGTCTAATCCCAAGTTGTATAGCTTGAAATTCATTCTCCCACCGTTTGACAAGCCGATTCATCGACTTATTTCGAAGACTCTTCTTCGATAACTGATCAAGGCATGAGCTATTAAACAGCATCATGTCTTGTTTTATCTTAAATCGCTTGTCTTTTAAGCGTATTTTTGGTATAAAACGCCCCTTGAATGAATTCAATCCGTTTATTTTTGACTGGCCATACAGATTTGCTGTTGGCTAAATCAATGGAGTTACACCATGTCTAAGGTTTGCCAAGTTACCGGCAAGCGTCCAGTCGTTGGTAACAACGTCTCACACGCCAACAACAAAACTAAGCGCCGGTTCGAGCCGAACCTGCACCACCACCGTTTCTGGTTAGAAAGCGAAAAACGTTTCGTACGTCTTCGTCTAACTACTAAGGGTATGCGTATTATCGACAAATTGGGTATCGAAAAGGTTGTTGCTGACCTACGTGCTCAAGGTCAAAAGATCTAAGGAGTTACGACAATGCGTGATAAAATTCGTCTAGTTTCTTCTGCTGGTACAGGTTATTTCTACACTACCACTAAGAACAAACGTACAATGCCGGAAAAAATGGAAATCAAAAAATTTGATCCAAAAATCCGTCAACACGTAATCTTTAAAGAAGCTAAAATTAAATAATTTTAGTTTTTTTGAAAAAAGCGACCGTCAAGGTCGTTTTTTTTTGCATTTTTTTTATGCGACTTGCTACACTTTAAAAATATTTTTTGGCACTCTTTGTGCTTATTTAAACCTTAACCATAATAGCTTAGGGAGTTTTTAGTGCCACATGATGTAGAACTGATAATATTACTTGCGGTTGGCTTTGGCGTCGCCTTAATTTTTGGCTATATCGCTGCACGTTTACGCCTCCCCCCTCTTATCGGTTATCTTATTGCCGGTATTATTATTAGCCCAAACACCCCAGGAGTTGTGGGCGATCTACATCTCGCAAATCAACTTGCTGAACTTGGTGTAATGTTCCTCATGTTTGGCGTGGGTATGCATTTTTCTTTAAAAGATTTAATGCAGGTTCGTCGTATTGCTTTGCCTGGTGCTATTTTACAAATTAGCGTTGCAACATTGCTGGGTATTGGTATTTCAATGCTTTGGGGATGGAGCTTTGGATCTGCGCTAGTCTTTGGTTTAAGCTTATCTTGTGCAAGTACTGTTGTTTTACTTAAAGCTTTAGGCGACCGTGGTTTACTCAATTCTGTAAACGGTAAGATTGCTGTTGGTTGGCTTTTGGTCGAAGACCTTGTGATGGTCTTAGTTTTAGTGCTTTTACCTGCAATGGCTGTACTACTTGGCGGACAAGCTTTATCTAGCGGGGCTGAAAACGAAAACATTTGGTTAACATTAGGCATTACCTTACTTAAGGTTGCTGGTTTTATTGCCTTTATGCTTATTATTGGCAAACGACTTGTACCAATGATTATGCAAGTAGTTGCTCGTTTAGGTTCTCGTGAACTATTTACGCTCACCGTTGTTGCAGCAGCCGTTTCCATTGCTTTTGGCGCATACAAAGTATTTGGCGTATCTATGGCATTGGGCGCTTTCTTTGCAGGTATGGTTGTAAAAGAATCTGACTTTAGCCAACGAGCAGAAGCCGAAACACTTCCACTTCGTGAAATTTTCTCCATCCTATTTTTTGTTTCTGTAGGAATGCTGTTTGATCCAAGAATTTTAATTGAACAACCTATTCACGTTTTAGGCACTGTTGCTATTATTATGATTGGTAAAACTATCGCTGCAATGGCATTGGTTCTATTCTTCAGATACCCAATTAATACCGCGCTTACAGTTGGAGCAAGCTTAGCCCAAATTGGTGAGTTCTCATTTATTTTGGCAACTTTGGGCGTTTCACTTCAATTATTATCACTTGAAGGTCAAAATTTGATTTTGGCAGGTGCCTTAATTTCTATCACCCTAAACTCATTTATTTTCTCTGCGGTAGAACCTATTCAAAATTGGATACGTAATCGCTCGCATTTGGCACGTTTGCTTGAACGTAGTGGTGATCCATTAGCAATGCTTCCAGATGCTGTTTCTCAAGATTACCTACGTGATCAGGTGGTTATTGTTGGTCATGGTGAGGTTGGTCGTCGTATTACAAAAACTTTAATGGAAAAAGATATTAAAGTTGTAATTGCTGAAGAGAACCGTGAAATTGTAGAAAACTTGCGTGAAAAAGATATTGCAGCAGTTTGTGGTCTTGCAACAGAACCAAGCGTACTGATTCAAGCACACATTCAACATGCACGCCTTTTAGTACTTTCACCTATGGATATTTTAGATATTCATAAAATTGTAGATATCGCAAAAACATTGAACCCACAAATTCAAGTTCTGGTATGTGCGGAAAGCAAAGCCGAAGCTGAAGTTATTCGTAAAGATAATATTGGCGAGGTTTATTTTGCGAAAGAAGAAATGGCGAAAAATATGACCAATCATATTCTTCATCAAATTGAAGTCGCGCATCATCAATCTTCATCGCATTAATCAAAACTAAAACAAACTAAAAGAGGATTAATTACTTTATTAATCCTCTTTTATATTCTATTTATTAGACTTCCTTCATAAATCATTTTTCAACCAATTTAATTGTTTATCTTTCACCCAATCTAAATTGTATATGCCAGCAAGTAAATTAAACCGCAGGTTTAATCGTTTACGACGATTTCTATATACACAAGATAAAATCTTAAAACATTTCATCCTTCCAAATACATGCTCTACTTGAATTCGTCTACGACCAATCTCTTTATTTAACTTTTTTAATTCAGAATCTAGTTTTTCAGTTTTCTTTGCTTTAGATGACATGAGGCATCCAAAACCCAATTTCTTTATCCCTAAATACCCCTTATCAACGATAAAAAAGGGCTTAAATTTTAATTTCCTCATGCTTTTTTTAAATATTTTAAAATCATGCATGCTTCCATGACTTCCACATACACTCAGTATTTCACCTGTTGTATAGTGCATAGATAGCTGAAATTTAAAGGTATGTCGCTTTTTTTTACCGCTATACCATTTCTTCTGTTTTTTTTGGACGTTGAACTAATATTTCAGTTGCATCAATCACAACAACTTCCCAATCCACTTCATCTCGATTAGGAAGTTGTTTTGGCAAGTTAAATTTTCCAGAACGGATTAAGGTATCTTCAATAACGCGTGTGATACGAATTGCACTCGTTTCAGATACACCGTAACTCATACCAAGATGGAAAAATGTTCGATATTCTCTCCAATATTCTATACATAAGAGCAAACGATCTTCCAACGGTAATTTATGTGGTCGTCCTTTACCAATATGACAAGGTAACTCCTTATTTAGCTCGGCCAACATGAGGTTAAATGTAGCCCAACTAACACCGGTAAGCCTACGAAACTTAACGTCTGATAATTTTTGAATATCTTTGAATTTCATCCAAGGATTATCCCTTGGATTAAATAATTTTGCTGATTAATTTAAGATCAAATAAATTGTACGTTTTTTGATTTATGACGGAAGTCTATTCTTTATAAATAATTAAAATATCTACTATAATCACGCCGTAAACTTAGTATCAAAATATTAATTTAAATTATTACCAATAATCTTTTTTAAAATTCAATAGGGAAAAATATGTTACTTATGTATTTAGGCTTTGCCATTATTATCATTGGTGCAATTGGTTTTTTAATTGCAGCTTTCAAAACCAGTATTTTATGGGGCTTAGGTTGCTTCTTGTTTTACCCTATTTCAATTGTATTTTTAATTTTGCATTGGCAAGAAGCAAAAAATCCCTTCTTCCTTCAACTTATTGGTATCGGATTTGTATTTGCAGGTTCAATGTTTATTACCCCTTAAAGCATTCAAAATAAATTAAAAAAAGCGCACTATTGAGTGCGCTTTTTTCGCTAAATAAAAAAATTTAACTCAGATATTTTGGCTTTTCATCTACAACTGCTGTTTCATCAAACACATTGCCTTGCTTTTCCATTAAAGCAAACAAAGCAGCCTGAATCATATGCTGAGCAACGACAGGAATTTGATCACCCAATAAGGCGCGCACTTCATCATTAAACTGAATTTTAACTAAAGGATCTTCAGAACCAGCATTGCGTAATGCCAACTCACCACCTTCAAGTTGAACAAGCTCTAAAATTGCTTCTTGGCTACCAAATAATTCTTTCAACTGTTCTATCGACATATATCCTCCATGTTCAACATGGTGACAAAGGCATTTATGCGCTTTGCATTGTTTGAATTAGTTTATATAAGGTCTAGTTTGGTAAATTCAAGCGCTAAAATTTAAACTAAAATTCGACCATCTCGTTACGAAAACCGTCAATTAGCTGAGTAATATCTCGGTGCCATTCTCTTAAAATTGCTGTATCTGGCAACCAAGCTTGTGGTGTTTGAGTTACTTTTATAATTAAGTTAGATGAAGTTTCTTGTTCTGGTTCTGGCGCGCTTGGCTCTGGCGTGTACTGACTTAAACGATACGCGCGTTTTAATTCTGCAATAAAACCATCTTTCGCTAGTTTTTGCAAAATACTAATTTCAGGTGAAACCTGCCCTTTTGCCGCCATATGTTCTTCAATAGACTTTAAAGTTGGGGTTGCATCACTCAACCTGTAGTAACGAACCAATTCTTGTAAAAATGCCAATACAGCACCATGCAAATGAAAAACAGCTGCTTCACGATGTGCTTGTGCTTGTTGAATATGTTCGGTTTGCTCTGCTTGTTGACACGAAAGACGTGCAAAATATAATTTTTGATTCGTGCGATCTGCGTGAAAGCGAGCAACTCGTGACATAAAGATGATTCCTAATATTTGGCGTTTTTGTCATCATCTAGATTAAACGTAATTATTGATAATTCACAATAAAATTTATGCATGATCTATTTCAGTTTAATCAATGCATAAAAAAGGAGCCTTATTTGCTCCCTTTTTATATCACTTTTATTCAGCAGCTTTAGACTGCTCTTCCGCTTTCGGCTTATCTTCAGCCAATTTCACACGAATACCATGTCCATGTAAACGTAAAGTGTTCAATCCTTTTACTGCTTTAATTGCTTCACGCGCATGTGGCATTTCAACAAAAGCAAAGCCTTTAGATTTGCCTGTTGCAGCATCTAAAACCAATGTACAAGATTCAACAGTACCAAAGCCTTGGAACAATTTTAAAATTTCTGGCTCTGTTACAGTACGTTCTAAGTTACGAACTAAAATTTTCATCTTACAACCTTAAAATAGGCAAAAATCACCAAAAAGCACTCGCCTACTCTACTTTTTGTACAAAACATCTCGCTATAGTTTAATCGAGATCGATACCAAAATCTAAATTAATCGACTGACGCTCAATTAATGCAGTTTTTACAGTTTGTTGGCGTGGTTTATGATGGGTTTCCATGGTACATAAATGACGTGTTAAATCATTTAAGAAATAACTTTCAACTTTTCGACCTTGTTCATCAATAACATCTCGCGCCCATAAATTTAAATTTTGCTTGGTTAAAATCAATTCATCTTGCGCACGGGTTAAAGCCACATAAAGCACACGACGCTCTTCTTCAACTTCATCAAAATTTCCTTGCGCACGCGCATGAGGATATTGCCCTGCTGTCACGTTTGCCACATAACAAACCTTTTGCTCTGTACCTTTTGCAGAGTGAATGGTAATCAGTGTTACTACATCTGTATCGGACTGACGTTCAATTTCAGAAATTGAAACAGGATCGAGCACATACGCTTCTAAAAATTCACTCAATTGATTATGTTTAGATGCCAATTGTTTTACCAGCTCAAAATCACCTTGGCGTCTATTCCAATCTTTTTTATAGTTTTCTGCCGTCGGATCTTCAAGTGCTTGAACACCTAAACTTACGCACTCTTTCACTTCTCCACGAAGCACATTCATTTGCTTCATCATAAGTAAAGATTTTTCAGGAATACGTCCAAAACTTTCTAATTTTTCAAAAATTTTATCAAAATCGGGTTCAATCAATAATTGCTGTGCTAAACGGCTTGCGCCTACATCACCCACGCCATTCCACAAAGTGAGAAAACGCATCCACGCAATATCATCTAATGGATTTGCAATCACACGAAGTAAACTCACCAAGTCCTTCACATGTGCAGTTTCTAAAAGCTTCATACCGCCAATAAATCGGTAAGGAACATTTGACGCAATACATGCAGCTTCAATATGACGAGCAGCGAAACTAGATCGCACCAAAACCATGTGATCTTTCCACGGTTTTCCTTCTAAAAAATGACGTTCTTTGATATCAACAGCAATCCATTTTGCTTCATCAAACTCATTTGGAAAAACATGAAGTTTTGGCTTAACCCCTTCTCCACGATGTGCTTCTAAACGTTTGCCGTACTTAATTTCACTTTGATCTAACAACCAATTCGAAAGATCTAGAATTTCTTGCGTAGAACGATAATTTTTTTCTAATTTATGAATTTTTGCATCGGGCACACGGTCTTTAAAATGGTGGATATTTTCAAAATCTGCACCACGGAAACCGTAAATCGACTGCGCATCATCACCTACACAAAATAGGCTAACTTTCTCTTTTAATGGTTCTAACAGTGCCCATTGCAAAGGATTGGTATCTTGCATTTCATCAACTAACATGTGACGACAAATTGAAGAAACATAATCGACCAAACCTTCAGACTGATCTAAAGCCGAAGCAACGATTGCTAAAATATCGTCATAATCTAAAAAGCTACGAGCACGTTTACGTGTTTCGTATTCTTTCATAATTTCTGCAATTTGGTCTTTAAAAACAATATGTTCAGGATGCTGTTTTTCCAAAGCATCACTCAATTTTTGACGTGTATTTCGTGCAAATGAATATAAGTCGCAAAGTTCTTGCGGCTTGGGTAATTGATTTGGATTTTTCTTATCATCTTTTCCGCGAATAAGGCGGAACATCATCAATTGATCATCTCTGTCGATAATCGAGAATTGCTCTAAGCCAAATGCTTTTGGAATACGGCGCAATAAATACATGCAAAACGTATGAAATGTCGATGCTCTTAAGCCTTTTGCTTGCTCGCCCAATGCAAGTTCCACACGCGCCACAATTTCACTCGCAGAGCGACGGGTAAAGGTCAAAATTTGAATTTGGTTTGCAGGCACACCTTGATCAATTAAATAGGCCGCACGCGCTACGATGGTTTTTGTTTTACCACAGCCCGCACCTGCCAAAACTAGACTATGCTTTGACTCTGTTGTCGCAGCTTGTTTCTGTTGTGGATTTAATTCATCAATTAGGCTGGCTAAACTCATGGTATCTCATCGTACATATTGAAAAGATAGTTTAGCAGAGCTCTCCTTATAAAGCTTAATAGAAAAATCATGCGCAATTGATTTCGTGATGGCTGCATGGATGCAGCCGTTATTCAGTGATGCATGGACGCATCATCTGAATAACAAAGGGTTTGGTTACTTTGCCCTCAAAGTAACAAAAAACATTCAATTTAAGCTGATTTAAATATTGCTTAAAAAGCCTCATTAAAACTTAACAAAATGATATTTAAACAATATTTTTAAAAGTAAAACTAACTGCCTTTTCTAAATTCTTTTCTGCATTTTTCAAAGCTGTTTCCAAATCACAATTTGACTCATTAATCGAAATAATCTGCGTAAAACCCTCATCAAACAAAGACTCAATATCGTCACCCACACGCCCTGCAAAAACATAAACAGGCTTATTTAAACGCTTAGCCACTTGTGCCACCGCCCAAGGCGTTTTACCAAATTTTGTTTGAAAATCTATACTGCCTTCACCTGTAAACACATAATCTGCTTTCGCTATTTTTTCAGCTAACTTTGTTTGTTCAATGACTAAACTCGCACCCGACTGAATATTTGTATGCGCAAATGCCATTAAACCAAAACCCAAACCACCAGCTGCACCTGCGCCCGCAATATTTTGAACATCAAAATTCAAAGTACTTTCTACAAGTAAGGAAAAATATTGCAGATTCGCATCGAGTTGCTTCACCATTTCAGGCGTAGCACCCTTTTGCGGAGCAAATACATAAGATGCGCCATTTTCCCCACACAAAGGATTATTCACATCTGAAGCAATTAAAATTTCAACATCATTTAAACGTATATCAAGCTCAGATATATCAATCTTTGAAATTTGATTTAGTAAACCACCACAAGCCTGAATTTCATTATCCAATTGATCTAAAAACTTCACACCCAAAGCTTGTGCCATACCACTTCCACCATCATTGGTCACACTACCGCCCAAACCAATGATAATTTTTTTCACACCCAAATCTAAAGCATCGCGAATCATTTGCCCTGTACCAAACGTGCTTGTCAGTAGCGGATTTCGCTCTTCTTTTTTTAATAAATCTATGCCATTGGCTTTTGCCATTTCCATAATGGCAGTTTGACCACCATCAACCAAACCAAAATACGTTTGAATTTTTTGATGTGGCAAAGGTCCTTGAACTTCACAAAATATTTTCTGTCCACTCAATGCATGAATCAGTGCATCTACCGTTCCTTCGCCACCATCTGCCATAGGAACGTGAATACATGTTGCTTGAGGAAAGATCTGCTGAATACCACGTTGCATAGCATGACAAGCCTGCTCTGCTGTCATACTTTCTTTAAATGAATCTGGTGCAAGAACAAATATCGGTTGTGTCATTGTAATATTCTTATATTTGAATGAGTTTTATCATACACAAAATACGTTAATCATCTTTTAATGATTTTTCTAGGCATTCAGTTATCCATAGCACATAAAATAACTGAGGATAAATTAGACATTATCCACAGTCAGTTTATTTACACTATTTTAACCAACCAATTTCTTTCGCTGTTGTTTCACGAATAATTGTTTGTTTCAAAGATTCAGGAATTTTGCTTGTATCTTTTGAAGTGGGAACATAACCACCCATCAACTCAGCCTTTGCTTGAGGAAATAATGGATTTTTCTCTGGATATGCATAACCATCAGGATATATCGGCTGACCTGTTAATAGATCATATTTATCTTGAGCACCAAAAGCATGTAGTAATTCGTGCACTAAAACAACTTTATTGGTTTGTGAATATTTTTGAGAGGCGAATAGATTAACTGTACCTATTCTACCTTTCTCAAGTGCGGTGGAATGCTTTAAAACTGGATGATGCTCTGGATCATAATAATTGAGATATAACGTTACGCTAGATGAACCATCTGCACTTTCATGCTGTTTCCACGCGTAGTAACGAAATTTAAGACTCCACAACATTGAATCTAGTATTGAACCATTTTCAGGAACTTTGGGTGGATGTTCTTTCAGTTCCCGCCCTAAGCGAAAATAAAGATGAATAGGCTCCTTTGTATAGGATTGCGCTTGTTCTTTTAAATATTCCCGAGCATCATCTAAATCTTGTACAGATAATCGTGAAATATACTGCTGTGTTTTCACCGAGCCATCTGCATTAATTGGATGAACCACAACAATAATAGGTTTCATCCAATCTTGGTTTTGATCCCTATAAGTATTTACCCCAACAATGAGCAAAACCATTAATAAAAGCGTAATTCGTATTTTTTTCCACATAATTTCAATTTTTTAGTTTCTTATTCACGCTATTTTGACATAAAAAATGCCGACCATTGTCAGCATTTTCTATCTATTTAATTTTAAGCTTCTGCCCATTTACCATCTTGGTAAACTAAGCTCCACTTCGTTTGCTTACCTTCAGGCGTTTCAGAACCAATATATTGCGCTTGATTTTTACGACTGAATTTTACCAATGTAGGATTCCCTTCAGGGTCAACATCTGGTGCTTGCAAAATAAATTGATATTTTGGATCGAGCTGTTCTGCAACAGAACGAAGTTCAGCAACCTTAGGTGCACGAGTTTCACGCACTTTAGGGAACTTACTTGCAGCCAAGAACAAACCAGCCGCACCATCACGCAATACAAAGAAATCATCATGCTTTGTAGAACGCAGATGTTCCATTTTAATTGGATCTACACGAGGAGGCGCAGGTTGACCGCTTTTCAAGACTTTACGCGTATTATCACAGCTCGTACAAGCGAAGTATGGTCCAAAACGACCTGTCTTCAATTGCATTTCACCTTCACATTTGTCACATGGAATGGTTGGACCATCGTAACCTTTGATTTTGAACTCACCTTCTTCGAGTTCATAACCATTACAGTCTGGGTTATTACCACAAACATGTAATTTACGACCGCCATCAATCACGTAACTGTCCATTGCTGTTTCACAAATTGGACAACGCTTTTTAGACATTAAGTCAGCAGTTTCAGCTGCATCATCATCAGATAATGCTGCAAGCGATTCTACAGGCGTTAAGTTAAACGTACCTTTACAGCGTTCTTTTGGTGGTAAGTTATAACCTGAACAACCTAAGAATACACCTGTTGTACCTGTACGAATCTGCATTGGACGGTCACATTCTTTACAATGAACCGCTTCAACTTCCACAGGTTGATTACGGCGCATACCGTTTTCGCCCTGAGCCGTCGTTAAACGTTTTTTGAAATCGCCATAGAAACTATCTAATAGCTCTTTCCAGTTACGATCACCATCGGCAACTTTATCGAGCTGACTTTCTAAATCTGCGGTAAACGCATAATTCATTAAGTTATTGAAGTTTTCATCGAGACGATCCGTCACAATTTCGCCCATTTTTTCGGCAAAAAGACGACGGTTATCAATTTTCACATAACCACGATCTTGAATCGTTGAGATAATTGCAGCATATGTCGATGGACGACCAATACCTTTTTTCTCGAGTTCTTTTACAAGTGATGCTTCTGTAAAACGTGCAGGTGGTTTTGTGAAGTGTTGAGATGGATCTAACTTCTCAAGTTTAAGCACTTCACCCACTTTTACTGCAGGTAATAACACATCATCATCAGATTTGTTTTGACCACGAACTTTGGTGAAACCATCAAATACTAAAGTACGACCTTTCGCTTTAAGTTCTACGCCATTTGCATCCACTAAAATAGTAGATGACAAATATTGCGCTGGTGTCATTTGACACGCAACAAATTGACGCCAAATTAAGTCATAAAGACGTTGAGCATCTCGGTCTACACCTACAAGCTGATCACCTTTTAAAGCAACATTCGATGGACGAATGGCTTCATGGGCTTCTTGTGCACCTGCCTTATTGCCGTATTTATTTGGCTTCGCAGGCAGATACTTTTCACCATATTCAGATTCAATATGTGTACGAACCATGTTTACGGCATCATCACTTAAGAATGTTGAATCCGTACGCATGTAAGTAATAAAACCTGCTTCATACAAACGCTGCGCCATAGTCATGGTTTTCTTCACAGAAAAACCAAGACGTGTACTTGCGGCTTGTTGAAGTGTTGAAGTGATATATGGTGCGCTAGGATTGACCTTAGTTGGCTTATCTTCACGTGTTGAAACTTTATATTCAGCATCATTTAAGATTTTTAACAAAGCATCTGTTTGTGCTTTATTTTGCAGTTTTAAGGTTTTACCACCTTGTTTAACTGCTTCTAAACGAATGACATCATTTTGAGATTGCGTGTCTGCAAAGACTTGCCAATATTCTTCAGGAATAAATGCACGAATTTCACGTTCACGTTCAACAACAAGTTTTGCAGCAACAGATTGCACACGACCTGCCGATAAACCACGAGCAATTTTTTCCCACAGCAATGGCGAAATCATAAAACCAACAATTCGGTCTAAGAAACGACGTGCTTGTTGAGCATTAACTTTATCTGTATCAAGGCGAGAAGGTTGTTTAAAAGCTTCTTGAATCGCATTTTTTGTAATCTCGTTGAAAACAACACGTTGGTAACGTGAATCGTCTCCACCAATGACTTCTTTTAAATGCCACGCAATTGCTTCCCCTTCTCTGTCCATATCCGTTGCGAGATAGACTTCATCGACTTGCGATGCAAGTTTTTTAAGTTCTGCGACTACATGTTCTTTACCAGGAAGCACTTCATATTTAGCTTTCCAGTCATGTTCAGGATCGACACCCATACGATTAATTAATGCACTTTGAGCTTTTTCAGCTTTCTCCGCATCAGTTAATTTTGTACGTGTTGCAGCCTTTTTTTCTGTCGACTTTGCAGAACCACCTGTCGGTAAGTCACGAACATGACCAACAGATGATTTTACGATGTATTCTGAACCTAAATACTTATTGATTGTTTTCGCTTTTGCAGGCGACTCCACAATCACGAGCGCACGTTTTTTCCCAGCTTCGGAAGATTTTGCTGTAGTGCTTTTGGATGTGGACCGAGGAGCGTTCGCCATAATGAACCGTTATTCCTGTTTATATGGGTATAAATTAAAATTCAGCCAATGAAGTAAGTAATGCTTTCATATCTTCTAACTGCGTGGCTCTTAAATCGGATTCTTCATCCCAATATAGTCCTACACAGTTAGCTTGCATATCAATAGCATAAATACCTTTTAATGCAATGGGAAAATTTTTAAACTTTTCATCCCCATGCACTAGATCAAACTGCTGATCTACAATTCGTGCACGCATTAATGGAAGTCGAGCTTCTGGAAGTAAAATACTGTAGTACGCAACCATGCTGGCACGTTTTTCAGATGCCATTGGGATTTTAGTCCACTCTGGTGCTGCCACCAATCGAGGATGTAGCCCCATCTTTCTTGCTTTGTCACGCATTATTCCTAAAGCTTTTTCTCTAGGACTTACACGCAGACCAAAAATTGATCCTAAAACAAAAATAACAATGACAACTGCAACCCAAATTCCAGTATTTTCCATAGAAAAGCCTCAATATTCCTATATTAGAGTTACATAAGGTTTATATAAAAGGCAAGTTTAGATTTAATCAATCCTTAAAATAGCGCTATCAGAGATAACAGTTGCTTTGTTATTATTCTTACCATCCTCATGTAAAACAAAAAGATAGCCATTTTTCACTTTGCTAATTAAGACGGCTTTAAGTTTTATGTTGTTTGTTAGCATTACAGCCTTATAATTTGGGATTCTAAGTATATTTTTGCATGCTTCTCGCCTTGCTTCCCAACGCTTAATATCCAATTGCTCCACAACTGTAATGGTAAAGCCATAAGTACAAACAAAAATGTGGCTTTAATATATGGTGAAAAATTAGAAGGAATACGCTTATCGCTTTTTTTATAATATTCATTTTTCTCTAATTTTAAATTAACTTCTCTACATATTTTTTTAAACAATAAAACTCTCTAAGTTTTAAGACAATTGATACGAGTACTAGAGTCAAGAAAAATAATGGCAATAAAAATGGAGAAATTACCAAGAATAAAAGAAGAAAAAATTTGGAAGGTAAAGCACAATAAATATTAGACTTCCTTCATAAATCATTTTTCAATCAATTTAATTGTTTATCTTTCACCCAATCTAAATTGTATATGCCAGCAAGTAAATTAAACCGCAGGTTTAATCGTTTACGACGATTTCTATATACACAAGATAAAATCTTAAAACATTTCATCCTTCCAAATACATGCTCTACTTGAATTCGTCTACGACCAATCTCTTTATTTAACTTTTTTAATTCAGAATCTAGTTTTTCAGTTTTCTTTGCTTTAGATGGCATGAGGCATCCAAAACCCAATTTCTTTATCCCTAAATACCCCTTATCAACGATAAAAAAGGGCTTAAATTTTAATTTCCTCATGCTTTTTTTAAATATTTTAAAATCATGCATGCTTCCATGACTTCCACATACACTCAGTATTTCACCTGTTGTATAGTGCATAGATAGCTGAAATTTAAAGGTATGTCGCTTTTTTTTACCGCTATACCATTTCTTCTGTTTTTTTTGGACGTTGAACTAATATTTCAGTTGCATCAATCACAACAACTTCCCAATCCACTTCATCTCGATTAGGAAGTTGTTTTGGCAAGTTAAATTTTCCAGAACGGATTAAGGTATCTTCAATAACGCGTGTGATACGAATTGCACTCGTTTCAGATACACCGTAACTCATACCAAGATGGAAAAATGTTCGATATTCTCTCCAATATTCTATACATAAGAGCAAACGATCTTCCAACGGTAATTTATGTGGTCGTCCTTTACCAATATGACAAGGTAACTCCTTATTTAGCTCGGCCAACATGAGGTTAAATGTAGCCCAACTAACACCGGTAAGCCTACGAAACTTAACGTCTGATAATTTTTGAATATCTTTGAATTTCATCCAAGGATTATCCCTTGGATTAAATAATTTTGCTGATTAATTTAAGATCAAATAAATTGTACGTTTTTTGATTTATGACGGAAGTCTAATGATTTAGGATAAACAAAAATGAAGGACATTATAAATATTGTTATAACAATGCCATTTGCAAAAACATTGTACTGATCGGACACTAAAACTTGAGTAAATGATGTATAAACATTTAAATCAAAAATTGAAAAATTAAAACCTAGTGCCTGTGCAAAAGAATCAGTATATAAAATCCCACCAAGCGAAATAGATACAATAAAAAGTGTTGAAATAAAGAAGAAAAATTTACCTAATCGCCCAAAAACTTCATCAATATTCACAATGTTCTTCTCATATCTTTAATTCAAAAACATCTCATGACTATACAAAACTTCATGTCCATTCCAATAAATATAGCCTTTATCTAAAAGCTCTTTAAGCAATAAACGAATATTCGATTGTGGAAATAATTGCTCCAACAAATCACGCAATTCATATATATCTTTAGGTTTATTAGACTTTAACTCTCGAAGTTTTTGTGCAACTTCCAATTGAACAGGATCAATTACCGCAAAGTTTTTGAACAATCCGTTTTGTGCATTCTGAATGTCTGCATTAGCATTCAATTCATTTTCTGCTTGCGCTTTTTCCGCTTTAATATCGGCAATAAACTCTAATGCAGATTGCGTCAATTTTTCGGGCTCATCAACCTTTTCTAAATCTAATGCAACCCATTGTTTTAAAACTTTCTTGCGAAATGAAATTTGATCTTCAAATTTTTTCACAAGTTTCAAATTAATCAACATGCCAATTAAATGTTGTGCTTTATCTGCTTCTACATTTAATACATTTAAAATTGAGTTTTTAAGTTTCTCAATTGTATTTGGCTTACCTGACATTGTGTCCAAAACATCACAATACTGCTTCACAAGCATTAAGTCTGAATTATTCAAAATGGCTTGAACACTTGGCACAACTTGCTTGGTCACTTTTGTTGCAGAATTTTCTAATTCAACTTGAATTAAGCTACAACTAATATTTGAACTTTGTAGCATTAAAATAAGCATGTCACTGCTTGGCATTGCTGAAATAACTTCAACATGTGTATCTGCATCTAATAATGCTAATAACTGTCCAACCACAACAGCATATTCAAACTCTCGTTGCGATGCTTGAGGTGTGTCTAATACCACAACTTGACCGCTGCTAATCCAGCTTGCAAATTCGGTTAAATCTTCTAAAGCAAACTCAAATTTACCACTGCAATTAAATACATAGAGCGTTGAATAATGTTCAATCACTTTACGCAATAAAGATGCTGTTGGAATATTTTGCTCTAAATCGAATAGAACGACTTTTTGGCTCATAGATACAATTATGCTCAATAGTTAATTTTATTAGACAGATAAGCGCAAAAAAGGTCAAATAAAATTCGACCTTATATCGCTGTTTAGACCAAACAAGTTGTGAATAAAACAAAACTCATTAATAATGCGGTGGTTTGTTCGTCAATGGGTCAAACGGTGCAATTCCATCAGAAATATCTGATGCATCTACACGTTGATACAAAATCCGCATTTGTTTTTTTAAATCAGCAAGTTCTTGACCTTGAATAATCAATTGTTCATTCAACTGATCAACTAAATCATCTAAAAATGCAATTCGCACTTGCAAATCTTCAATGGGTGCGGAAAATGACGCCTGTTCATCAAGATTTTGTTGTTTAGTCACTTTACACTCCTCATGTAGGATTTTAGGAAACATTATGGCCTATATTACTTTAAGGGATGTCCAACTAGCGTTTGGCGGACCTGCCCTACTCGACGGCGCGAACTTCAGTTTAGAGCGTGGCGAACGAGTGTGTTTAATCGGTCGTAATGGTGAGGGTAAGTCTACTTTACTTAAACTGATTGAGGGAACTTTATTACCAGATGCTGGTGAAGTTTCATTACAAAACGGCATTACAATTTCAATGCTTGCTCAAGATGTGCCCATGGATTCTGGCAAAGTAGCCGATATTGTTGCAGATGGTGCAGGTGAAGCAGCCTCAGTTCTTCGTGCATATCACGAAGCAAGTGATGCTTGTGTACTTGGCGATATGGATGCATGTGAGCGCATGGGCGACTTACAGCATAAAATGGATCAGTTAGATGGCTGGTCTTTAGAAACTAAAGTAAACTCTATTTTAAGCAAAATGGGCTTAGACCCAGATGCAGACCTTGCAGATTTATCAGGTGGTCGTAAGCGTCGTGTACTTCTTGCACGTGCTTTGCTGACTCAACCAGACGTTCTATTACTAGACGAACCAACAAACCATTTGGATGTTGAAAGTATTGAATGGTTAGAGAAATTTTTGCTTGATCAAAATAACTTAACATTATTGTTCATTTCGCATGACCGTTCATTTGTAGACAGCATTGCAACACGTATTGTAGAGCTTGATCGCGGTACTTTACGTAGCTTTGAGGGTAACTATTCACGTTACTTAGAGCTTAAAGCACAACAAATGGAAGCTGAAGAAAAGCAAAATGCGCTTTTCGATAAGCGTCTTGCAGAAGAAGAAGTTTGGATTCGCCAAGGTATTAAAGCACGTCGTACTCGTAACGAAGGTCGTGTTCGTGCATTGAAAGAACTCCGTGAAGAATCTAAAGCACGTCGTTCACAGCAAGGTAAAGTGAGCATGGCAACACAAGATGCCAACCGCTCAGGTAAACTTGTATTTGATATCGAAAATCTTAGCGTTAGCTTTGGCAACAATGCACCAATCATCAAAGATTTCTCTGCATTGGTTCTTCGTGGTGACCGAATTGGTTTAGTTGGTGACAACGGTGTTGGTAAAACAACATTAATCAAAGCAATTTTAGGTGAACTTGAACACACAGGTTCTGTGAAAACAGGTACTCAGCTAGAAGTTGCTTATTTTGACCAACTACGTAATGCGCTTGATTTAGAAAAATCTGTAAAAGATAACGTTTCTGAAGGTTCAGACTTTGTTGATGTAAATGGTGGTCGTCGCCATATTTACAGCTATTTACAAGATTTCTTATTCTCACCTGAACGTGCTCGTACGCCTGTTAAAGCACTTTCTGGTGGTGAACGTAATCGTATTTTATTGGCAAAATTACTGCTTAAACCATCTAACTTAATTGTAATGGATGAGCCAACAAACGATTTAGACATGGTGACTTTAGAGTTACTCGAAGAAATGTTAGGTGGTTATAAAGGCACACTTCTATTGATTTCACATGACCGTGCATTCATGGATAACGTTGTAACGTCTACTTGGGTATTCGACGGTAAAGGTCAAATTGATGAATACATTGGTGGTTATCAAGATTACCTAGAGCAACGTCCTGATCAAACTGCTGTAGATCAAAAAAGCGATGTGAAAAAAGCACTTGCGAAAGCAGAAGCTGCTGTTCCTAAAAAAGCCAAGTTGAGCTATAAAGATCAACGTGCTTTAGAACAACTACCTGCTGAAATGGAAGCTTTAGAAAAAGAGCAAGCTGAAATTAATGAACAACTTGCAGATGGCTCTATGTTTGTATCTGATGCAGACAAAGCGATGAAACTTTCTAATCGTTTAAGTGAAATTGACGAGCTTTTGCTTGAAAAGTTAGAACAATGGGAAACGCTTGAGAATTTAAGCAAAGGCAACTAAGCTTAATTTCTGATTCAAAAAGACATCTATGCCTTTGGTTTAGATGTCTTTTTATTTGCATAAATCAATCGTGTTAAACTACATCGAATTTTTAAGGTTACTTTGTTGCAATGAGTAAAAAGCCAGACTACAAACCAGGTGAATTTCAATGGTCATTTCTATTGCCTAAATATTGGGGAATATGGGTGGGTATTATCTTCCTGATGATTTTGGCAATTTTACCTTGGTCAATTCAGCACAGAATTGCCCGTGTATTAGGCTCAATTGCATTTAAAAGCTTAAAATCTCGCAAACAAACCACTATTCGCAATTTAGAATTATGTTTCCCTGAATGGTCTGAAGCTGAAGTTTTAGAGAAATCTGAGCAAGTCTTTATCGATCAAATGCTTGGGATTTTTGAAACACTAAATGCTTGGTACTGCCCAAAATGGTTTGAAGGTCGAGTAGAAATTGAAGGTTTAGAACATATTCAAAATGCACAGGCACAAGGCAAAGGCGCACTCCTTTTAGGAACGCATTCTACGCTACTTGATGCAGGTGGTTATGTTTGTGCGCAGTATTTCGACCCAGATGTGGTTTATCGTCCGCAGAATAACCCATTACTCGATATGTTGATTTACCGTTGTCGCTCCACTATTTATACCAATCAAATTGACCATGATGATATGCGTGGCTTAATTCGTCATTTAAAAAATGGACGTGCAATTTGGTATAGCCCTGACCAAGATTTTGGTTTAAAACAAGGCGTAATGGCACCTTTCTTTGGCGTTCCTGCTGCCACAGTTACAGCACATCGTCGTTTACTAAAAATGACTAAAGCAGAAGCCATTCCGCTTTATTTCTATCGTGATGGTAATATTTCAAATCCAAAATATAAAGTTTTAATTGAACCACCTGTAGAAAACCTACCAAGTGATGATGAACTTGACGATGCGACTCGCACCAATTTAATTATTGAACGTCAGCTTCGTATAGCACCTACACAATATATGTGGTTCCATCGTCGTTTTAAAACACGTCCAAATGGTTCTGAAAGGTTATATTAATATTTAAAAATTTATTACCCCTAAAAAACAACAACCCGAGTTCTACATCCTGTAAAACTCGGGCTATATGGGGTTGTGCTGTTCATGTATTTTTTATTTTATATTTGGTTATCCTAACCACACATCATTTCCTTGATGTTTTTCCTTCAGCTTGGTCTTCCTTAGTGGGACTATCCATTCCCGTTCCATGTGCTGATGTAGTAACAATAAGATTTTAACCTGAGTCTTCATAGCCTCTATTTCCTCAAAGGCTTGTAGGAGATTGACTACAAAGACATGTATCCTTCCTTTAAGATTTATAATCTTGCGCAATTGCATCTGTCACAATTTTTTCCTCTTTTTCTGCCTTTTCAATACCTTCTTGAATTGCCTCTTGTGCTTTTCCTTCATCTTCCTCAGTTTGCTCAAGCTCTTGTTGAACTTGTTCAAAAATTCGTCCTGTTTGCAAAACCACATAAATAGGAAAGTGATCTGACCCTATATGCTCTAAGCGCTTCATTTCAACCAAGGCAAAGTCGGTACTGTGAAATACATGATCGAGCGACCAACGAAGTAACGGATAATCTGCGTGGAAAGTATTGACATAATGACGTCCAACTCGCGGATCTAATAAACCACTAATGCGCTGAAATAAACGTGTTGTGCGTGACCATGCAACATCGTTTAAATCCCCCATAACAATGCAGCTTTCATCTAAATCTTTAATTTGATCCCCCACAATAAGCAACTCAGCATCACGTAATTTAGAATCTTTAGCTTCTGTTGGGCTTGGTGGTTTCGGGTGTAAACAATACAGCTGAACTTGATTACCCGAATCTAAAGTCACAGTCGTATGAATAGATGGAATTTCATCACTTAAAATAAATTTTACTTCTGTATCGGATAATTTAAGTCGGCTATACAAATGCATTCCGTATAAATTGTCTAATGGCACAGGAACTCGATATGGATAATTAGGCTCAATCACTTCTAATTGTTTTTGCCATACCTCATCTGTTTCTAGCGTTAAAACCACATCTGGTTGATATTCGTTAATTTGAGCAATTAAAGCATCATATTTTTTATTGGGTGTCAGCACATTTGAAACCAATATTGAAATTTGTTTACTCGCATCGAGTTGTTCCTTACGAACTTGTTTTACCTGTTTTTTCCAAATAAAGGTATAAGGCAACACCATTTTTAGCTGATAAGCCAGTGCTGCAATTAAACCTATAAATATAATTTCACGCCAAATATCCCACGGTGAATCCCAACCCAGTAGTAAAATAAAAGCAATAATTCCGAGTACAAGTATTTGTAAGCGTGGAAAATCTGCACCACGAAACCACCACTCATCGCGAGGAATGAGCGACCAGAAGCTTAGCCAAATCACCACAACTGCTAATATCTCTATCCAGACCATAACTTTTCTCTTATATTCTTAATTTTTTATTGATTCATAAATTTATATCAATTTTCCATGTAACATAAACAAGTTATATTTCACAATATAAATGCTGTTTTCTTTGTGTAGCACTTGCAGTTACGTACTCTTTTGATACACTCAAACCCCCTTTTTTTATTTTAACGCACCGAGGCAAAGTGACATGAAAGTAGGTCTGGTCGGTTGGCGCGGGATGGTTGGTTCTGTCCTTATGCAACGTATGGTTGAAGAGAATGATTTTGCTCATTTCGAGCCGTTCTATTTCTCTACCAGTAATGCAGGTGGTGAAGCCCCTGCGTTTGGCGGTAAAACTGCCCCAGCACTTATGGATGCGACAGACATTGATAGTCTGAAGCAAATGGATGTCATTATTACCTGCCAAGGTGGTGATTACACGTCTGAAGTTTTCCCTAAATTAAAAGCGGAAAACTGGGCTGGTTACTGGATTGATGCTGCATCTACATTACGTATGGATGATGAAGCAATTATTGTGCTCGATCCTGTAAACATGAATGTCATTAAAGATGGTTTAGTGAATGGCACTAAAACATTTGTAGGTGGTAACTGTACAGTTTCCCTTATGTTGATGGGTCTTGGTGGTTTATTCCAAAACAATTTAGTGGAATGGGCAACATCAATGACATATCAAGCAGCTTCTGGTGCAGGCGCGCAAAATATGCGTGAACTCATTAGCGGTATGGGCTACTTATACAACAATACAAAAGATTTGTTAGATGACCCACGCTCACCAATTCTTGATATCGATTCAAAAATTGCTGAACTACAACGTGGCGAAGGTTTCCCATCTGCAAACTTTGGCGTGCCTTTAGCTGGTTCCCTCATTCCTTATATCGACAAACAGCTTGAAAGCGGTCAGTCGAAAGAAGAATGGAAAGGCCAAGTTGAAACAAACAAAATCTTAGGCAATCAGCAAATTGTTCCTATTGATGGTCACTGTGTACGTATTGGTGCAATGCGTTGTCACTCTCAAGCATTAACATTGAAATTGAAAAAAGATGTTCCGCTTGATGAAATTGAAGATATGTTACGCAATGCAAACCAATGGGCTAAAGTTGTTCCAAATACACGTGAAGCGTCTATGACAGACCTTACTCCTGTTGCTGCAACAGGTACTTTAAGTGTTCCTGTAGGTCGTTTACGTAAGCTGAATATGGGTAAAGAGTACTTAGGTGCATTCACTGTTGGCGACCAATTACTTTGGGGTGCTGCTGAACCTTTACGTCGTATGCTTCGTATTTTAATTGACTTTAAAAGTGCTTAATCTCAATTAAAAACAAAAAAAAGCCGGTCATTCATGATCGGCTTTTTTATGACAGTTCATGGTAATTGTTTTACAAATAGTCAACAAATCGCTAATCTATAATTATAATTTCCGCTTTGCGATTGTGACCGAGCTAAAGATTAATATGACCACATATAACAAGTTAAAAATCGCGATTTTAGCAATTTTTGCATCACAAAATATTTATGCACTCAATGTCGACCCTGCCATTATTCAATCAAGTGCAGGCGAGCTACTTTATGCCGAATTAAATTTCCGTCAATCTGACATAAATACACCTCTTGAGGTAAGCCTCGCTAAACCTGAAGATTTAATGTCTATTGGTGCAACACATCAGCCTCCTGGACATTTAAATTTTTTCACACGTAGAAATCCAAATGGTTCAGGTGTAATCACAATTACATCTTCTAGACCAATTATTGATTCTGAAATTAATATTATTGTAAAAATTAAAGAAGGCTCTACTACACGTTTACAGCAAATTAAAAAACCACTTGCTCGTAATAACACTTCTACAAGCAGCAGAACGACATCCAAAGAAAATTCATTAACCCCTATTATGGTTGTTAATGAAAAAGATATTGCTTTAAATTTACCCACAAGTAGTACGTATGCACCACAAATAACAACACCATCAACTACAAAGTTTGAACCATTGAAGGTTACAAGTACAGCTACTCAAGCACCGACTTTAACAACACCAGCACCTGTTGTATTTCAGTCTACTCCTTCTACCAATACACAGGAAATATTAACCAAATCAGCTCAATCTGAAGAAACTATAGAGAAAATTACTCCTCCAGAACCAGTAAAAGCACAAAATACAGCTTCAAAGTCGGTGTCAGCTCAAAATATTCAAATTGCACCACCTATTCCACAATCAAACGTTTCTGCTGACCCTTTAGTTAAAAAGTTTGCAAATGCAGAACGTGAAAAGAAAGCTTTAAAAACGGAAAATAAACCTGAACCTAAAAAGGTTGAACCCGCAACATTACCAAATAGTAATGACAAACACATAGTTCAAAGCAATGAATCTTTATGGGCAATTGCATCTAGAGTTGCTAGTGAACAAAATCGCTCTGTCAATTCTGTGATGCAACAAATTAAAGCCAATAATGAACATGCCTTTATTCAAGGTGATGCTAACCGCCTAAAGCGCGGGGTAACTTTAAATTTACAAGAAACATCAACTGACGATAATGCGCGTAAAGTAGCTAAAAATAAAGCAACATATCCTAAAACTAAACAGTCTGGAACGGCAAAATATCGTTTAAGCCAAGCAGAAATGAGTTTAGTTGCAGAGAGTGAAGACAACTCAGCGCACGGTTCTGCATCAAAAAATGCAAAAAGTAATGTAACTTCTCCAGAATTATCATCAAAGGTTATGACATCTCGAGAAAAAACCGTTAAATTACAGAGAAACGTAACTCAGTTAGAAATAGCATTGAATCAAAAGGATCATAGAATTCAATTATTAAATGCTCGTCTTGCTCAACTTCAACAACAGTTGAAAAATCAACAAGACGCAAAAAAATCTCATAACTAATTTGTTACACACTAAGTTTTCAAGGATTTGCCCTTACTAAAAAAGGCAATATCCATAAGGGGTATAGATATGCTGATGTATGTGATTCCACTCATCATTTTGATTGTCGTTTTACTTGTTGTCAAAAAGCGTCAAGATGCTCAAGAATCAGGTCAGCCTAAAAATAAAGGAAATACGAAAACTAAGGCTAAAAAATCAAGTTCTACACGTGTCCAAGCAAAACCAACAAAAATTGTTGAAGATGAAGTTGTTGAGCCTAAACAAACTCAGCCTCTTGCAACTGAAACACGTAAAAAAATTGAGACCTTAATTCAAGATCGTAATTTCTTTGCAGCAGAAGCTCAAATTAACCAAGCTTTAAAACGTGATAACTCTCAACACGAATTATATTTATTATTACTGGATGTCCATCTTGAACAAAAAGATGAATTTGCAGTTAATCAACTTTTAAGTCATATCAATGCCTTAGAATTGCATGAAATTGCACAAAAAGCTGAAGAGAAAGTTGCTACTGAAAAGTCTAAAGCTAAATCTAATGATTTTATTCAGTTTACACCTAGCCATGAGGAAACTACCCAGCAGCCAGTAAAACCTGTAACTCATGACTCATTTTCAGATGATGCTTTTGATGCACTAATCAACAATCCATCTGCACCTGTTCAAACAATTACTGAAGAAAAACCTAAGTTTGAAAATACGGAATTAGAGTTCACCACATCTTCTAGTTCCGAAGCCCAAGAAACTGTTGAACCTCTTGTAGAAAATAATACACTAGAATTTTCTACGGAATTTACGACAAACGAAATTCAACCACAAGTTGAAGAAAAGTCTGCTATTGATGAAATAAAACCTCTTGATTTTTCATTCACAATTTCAAGTAATGAAACAATTGAAGAAAAATCAAGTGAACCAGTTCAAGCTAATGTAAATGATGAACCACAAAAATCGAATGAATTTAATTTAGATTTTGTGATAGATCAAACACCTGCTGTAGAACCTGAACAACCAAACACTAAATTAGATGAACAACCTGAATTTAGTTTCAATCTAGATTCTGCACCTGTTGTTGAAGATGTAAAAACAACTGAAGTAGAGCTTGCAAAAAGTTTCGATGCATCAGTTTTAGAAAATACTACACCAGCGCCTGTTGCTACAGAAACACCTATTGTTGCTGTATCTGATATAAATCTTGCAGATCCTTTAGTTCAATCATTCCCTTCTCTTTCAGAGGTTAATGAAGCTGAATTGAATTTAGACTTAGCTAAAAAATATATCGAGCTAGGTGCTTATGATGCTGCACGTGAAATTTTAGCAGACAGCAACGTGAACTTTTCAGATGAACAACATCAAGTTGCAGATCAATTACTGAATCAAATCGCATCTTTATAAAAAACGAATTACACTAAAGCAGTCATTATTGGCTGCTTTTTTTATGATGAAAAAAATTGCTTTAATTTATATGGGTGGAACTTTCGGCTGTGTTGGCGAACCATTAGCACCAATGCCTGCTGAAAAATTTATTCCATTATTACAACGAGTACTTCCGCCTCAATTTAATATTGAATGCTTTGTTTCGCCTATTATTAAAGACAGTAGTGCTTGCACCGCTGAGGATTGGCTGAAACTTGTAAAATACATTCAAGAATTACAACAAAATCAATATCAACATTTTGTGATTATTCACGGTACAGATACTTTAAGTTATGCAAGTGCTGTTCTAGCGCATTGCTTAGGAAATTCTGCAAGTGTTGTTCTTACTGGTAGCCAATATCCTCTGCTTAATGTAAATGGCAATGATACACGCGAATTTACAGATGCCACAGATAATCTTAATTTTGCATTAGATTCAGTTTCAAAATGCTCAAGTGGCGTTTACTTGGCTTTTCACCATCGTTTAATTCACGCTCAAACTGCGTTAAAACGACATACAACAGAACTTGATGCATTTACAGGGATAGATGCAAACCAAACCATCTCAGCGAATACAGAAGCATTTAGGGTAGATGATCAGCTTATTCTTAAAGCTCAACGTTTTAATTGCTTAAATATCATGTGGCAACCCATTGCAGTAGATGCTCAAATACAGAACTTAGAACAACTCATTGAAAATCCACCACATGCTTTAATTTTACAAGGATTTGGCACTGGAAATATTGCTATGAATGACAAACTCATTCAGGTTTTAAAAAGTATTCAAGCAAAAAACTGTGCAGTGATTATTAATAGCCAAGTCCCTTTCGGTTCACTCGATCAACGCTACGCGGTGAGTGAATGGATCACACATGCAAATTTTTTGGTAAGTAATAGCTTTAGTCATGCAGATCTTTATGCAAAAGCATTAAAAATGTATTTAAAATACGACTCCGTAGAACAATGGCACGACCATTGGATTAATTAAGTTTTTGAGGTGAATATGCAACGTTTCGCAGTCGGTATTGAGTTTTCTGGCGTTCATTATAGAGGGTGGCAAACTCAACAAGCTGGCGTAGTAAGCGTGCAAGAAACCATTGAAACGGTTTTATCCAAAATTGCCAATGAACCCATTATGCTTCACGGCGCAGGTCGCACCGATGCAGGCGTGCATGCAACAAATATGGTTGCACACTTCGATACCAATGCTATTCGTCCAATTCGTGGTTGGTTAATGGGTGCAAATAGCACATTGCCTAAAGACATTTCTATCCAATGGATTAAAGAAATGGATTCAGACTTTCATGCGCGTTTTAAAGCTCAAGCACGTCGCTACCGCTATGTTATTTATAACAATCCACAACGTCCTGCACTTTTACACAAACAAGTGACGCATGTATTTCATCCATTAAATGTTGAAAAAATGATGGAAGCGGCTAAAAAGTTTAAAGGTACACATAATTTTGAAAGCTTCCGTGCAGCGGCTTGCCAATCGAATCAACCTGTTCGACATGTCACTCATTCAAGACTCATTCGACACGGCTGTTATTTAGTTTTAGATATTCAAGCCGATGGTTTCTTGCATCACATGGTCAGAAATATTGTG
Organism: Acinetobacter portensis; assembly: GCF_023158935.1. Classification (GTDB taxonomy): domain Bacteria; phylum Pseudomonadota; class Gammaproteobacteria; order Pseudomonadales; family Moraxellaceae; genus Acinetobacter; species Acinetobacter faecalis. Next base: position 376,539 of record NZ_CP096120.1, on the reverse strand, counting down.
GGCTGTTTATTAGAAATTGGGCAAGGTATGTATGATGTTGATCATATAGATGAAATTTTTGCAGCAGAAGATCGTAAAGCTGCAGGTATTACTGCTCCGCCTGATGGCTTATATTTCATTCATGCAGATTATCCTGAACAATTTGATTTACCTAAAATACCTTTAGGACCACATTGGCTGAATATGCCCGAATAATAATCTCTCCTAACCTCCCTTTAATAAAGGGAGGAACTCCCCTCCTGAGCAAAGCTTAAGCACTGCTTTAAGCTGAAGCGCAAGAAAGGAGGGACTTAGGATAAGAATTAACGCTGCTTTCTTTTTCTATATTCCACAGGTGTTTCATTTGTCCAACGCTTAAATGCGCGGTAAAACGTACTTGGCTCAGAAAAACCCGTTAAATAAACAATACGCTCTACACTTTCATTTGTTCCTGCCAATAAGCGTTTTGCTAAACGACAACGATAATCTGAAAGAATTTGCTGAAAGCTTGTATGCGCTTCACTTAATTGCGTACGTAAGCGTCTTGGTGTGATATTCAACTGCGAAGCAACTGTTTCTAAAGTTGTTTCACCACTTTCTAATGTAAAACCAATCGCACGTCTTACTTCACCCACCAAATCATAACGTGCAAGTTCTTGTAATTTTTCTAATGCTAATTGTTCATGTATATGAAAAAGTTCAGGCTCTGCTTGCCATAATTGATAATCTAAAATTGCAGGATCAAAATAAAGACGCGTTTCTTTTTGCCCTAAACTTACAGGGCATTCGTACACACGTAAATATTCATCGTCAGAAGCACCCTGACTAAAATTAAAATCGATATAGATGGGTTCGAAACGACCTTCAGTAATAAATTTAAAGAACCGAAGTACACCACTCATCGCACATTCAGAAAAATGCCGATTTACAATATTTTCAGCATGAGCTTGTATGCCATTGGTAAGGTAGCAACGTCCATCTTCAACCACCAATGTTGCATTAAATGCATCACTAATTAAACGCTGATATGCTAAGGCACGTTTTAAGCCCTCACCAAAATTCTCAGAAGAAATAAACAGATGTTCAATGACTTGCCCACGATATAGCGGTAAGTGTTCCCCTAAATGCAAACCAATATCTGTGTCACGACTGACTTCTTCTGCTGCCACCCAAAACGCATATTGGGCATTTAGTGGAGTACGATCATTGGCATCAACTTGACCTAAAGCAACACCTGCCTTTGTCAAAATTTCATCTGTAGGTAAACCAGCACGACGAATCGCTTGGTAGCCCAACCGCAGTATTACCGATGCATCTGTTTGCTGACTCACTCAAAAACCTTCCTTGTATGTTCTTCATTTATACTTAAAACATTCAAATTAGATTAACTGTGATTGACCAAACTGACAACAGAGCAACCCTTGTTTTATCAAAAAAACTTTAAACGCACTATTCGCTTATTTGATTGACAGATGACCATACTTCAAGGCTTAGAACCTTGTAATATGCAAAAAAATTGACTATAATTTGCGCCTTTCCAATTTGATACTCAGGTAGGCTATGGCCAATAAAGAGGAACTCATCGAGTTCGAAGGCGTTGTCACCGAAACGCTTCCTAATACTATGTTCCGTGTACGTTTAGAAAACGGTCACGAAGTGATTGCCCACATTTCTGGTAAAATGCGTAAACACTATATTCGTATTTTAACTGGCGACAGTGTTAAAGTTGAAATGACACCTTATGATTTAACTAAGGGTCGTATCACTTACCGTGCACGTTAAGTTTTAGCGATAGCAAAAAAAGTCACTGTGAAGTGGCTTTTTTTATATGTCTAAAAAATGAATGTCAAATATGTAAATATTGGAAAATTAATTTTCAATTAAAAAAATACTGAAATAAAAAAACGCAGCGAATACGCTGCGTTTTTTAATACACGTAAAACTTAATTCAATGCAGATACAACTGCTTGACCCATTTCTACCGTACCTACTTTTGTATTGCCTTCAGACATAATGTCAGCAGTACGTAGACCTTGATCTAATACATTACCTACAGCATCTTCAATTGCTTGAGCAGCAGCTTCTTCACGGAATGTATAACGAAGCATCATCGCAACAGATAAAATAGTTGCTAATGGGTTTGCAATGTTTTGACCTGCGATATCTGGTGCAGAACCATGACATGGCTCATACATCCCTTTACCTTCTTCATTTAAAGATGCAGATGGCAACATACCAATAGAACCTGTCAACATTGCAGCTTCATCAGACAAGATATCACCAAACAGGTTAGAAGTCACAATTACATCAAACTGTTTAGGCGCACGTACCAATTGCATAGCAGCGTTATCTACATACATATGAGATAAGTCGATATTTGAATATTGCTCTTCTTTTAGTGCAGTTACTGTTTGCTTCCAAAGCTCAGTCACTTCAAGTACGTTTGCTTTATCTACAGAACATACTTTACCGCCACGTAAACCTGCTAATTCAAAAGCAACTTTAGCAATACGTTTAATTTCAGACTCAGAATAAACATCTGTGTTGAAACCTTGTTTTTCGCCATTTTCTAATTCACGAATACCACGTGGTTGACCGAAGTAAATACCACCTGTTAATTCACGAACAATTAGAATATCTAAACCAGCAACAATTTCAGGCTTTAAGCTAGAAGCATCTGCCAATTGTGGGTAAAGAATTGCAGGACGTAAGTTAGCGAATAAATTTAATTCACTACGAATTTTTAACAAACCACGTTCTGGACGAATTGAACGCTCAATTGTGTCCCACTTAGGACCACCAACAGCACCTAACAAAAGCGCATCAGCTTTTTTCGCTTGTTCTGCTGTCACTTCTGGATATGGTGAACCGTGTGCATCAATTGCAGCACCGCCCAATAAACCTTGTTCCCACGTCAAACCTAAGTTGAATTTTTCATTTACACGTGTAAGCACTTGTTCAGCAGCTTTTACGATTTCAGGACCAATGCCGTCACCCGGTAAAATCAATATATGTTTTGACATGAGTTTTTCCATTTTTAGTATCAATCTAAGATTGATGAAATATTAAAGTTTTTTCTCTGTAAACTCACCAAGTCCACTCAAGACATTGTAAGGCTTACAGAAACGTCGAATCACTTTTTGCCCTTCTTTTAGATCTACACATAACGGCTCTGGTGCAGATACATTCAGAAGGCTACCGCTTACATTATTTCGTTTACGGTACATATTAAATGTGTATTTCTGATTTGCCTTAAAGTTATGTATGACATACAACTTTTCAGCACGATCCTTAGACACTGGATAAAAACGAATAACCACTTCATGTTGCTTAGGTTGAACAGACAAATACACTTTGTTTGCATCTATGGCTTGCAGATTAATTCTGACAATTCCCTGTTCCATCGCATCTCGATTAATTCGATGGTTTCTTTCCTTTACAATGAAGGTTGGTCCCAAACGTTCAAATTCACACACCTCTACACCCGAGCAATAAAGTTTTGTATTCGCTTGTGTACTTGGTGTTTCCTGAATTTTTTTTAATCTAGCAGTGTCTAAGCTTTGGCAGGCTGCTAAAGTCATAACAGCACTACACAATAAAATAATTTGACCAAAAGATTTTATTTTCATTTTAGACCAACCCAAGAATGTCAAATTCATAATAGAAATTATTATGCTTTGATATTATCAAGAGTTAAAGCATTAAACTACGATAAAATCTTTGAAAAATTAGCCCTTAATTTCACTAAAAACCCAAGGGCGTGATGCTTTAGTTTTTTCTTCATAAGCACGAATATCATCGCTTGCTTGTAAAGTTAAACCAATATCATCTAAACCATTCAATAAACAATGTTTACGGAATGGATCTACTTCAAACTTAAAGCTTTCGCCACTTGGTGTACGTACTTCTTGTGCTTCAAGGTCAATCGTTAATTGATAGCCTTCAGTTGCAAAACATTCTTTAAATAACTGATCTACAATCTCTTCAGATAAAATCACAGGCAACATGCCATTTTTAAAGCTGTTATTAAAGAAAATGTCTGCATAACTTGGCGCAATTACAGTACGGAAACCATACTCTTCCAATGCCCACGGCGCATGTTCACGGCTTGAACCACAACCAAAGTTAGCACGTGAAATTAAGATTGAAGCACCTTGGTAACGCGGTTGGTTCAATGCAAAATCTGGGTTTTTAGGACGCTTAGAGTTATCTAAACCTAAATAACCTTCATCCAAATAACGTAATTCATCAAATAAGTTTTCGCCAAAACCAGTACGCTTAATTGATTTCAAAAACTGCTTTGGAATAATTAAATCTGTATCAACGTTAGCACGGTCTAATGGTGCAACAATACCTTGTTCAACGGTATAAGCTTTCATCTTTTAGCTCCTATTAGAATGTACGAACATCAACAAAATGACCTGCAATTGCAGCAGCTGCTGCCATTGCTGGACTCACCAAATGCGTACGACCGCCATTACCCTGACGACCTTCGAAGTTACGGTTTGAAGTCGATGCACAATGCTCACCTGGTTGTAATTTGTCAGCATTCATAGCTAAACACATTGAACAACCTGGCTCACGCCATTCAAAACCAGCTTCCATTAAAATTTTGTCTAAGCCTTCAGCTTCTGCTTGTGCTTTCACCAAACCTGAACCTGGAACAACCATCGCTTGTTTAATAGATGATGCTACTTTTTTGCCTTTCGCAACTTCAGCAGCAGCACGAATATCTTCAATACGTGAGTTTGTGCAAGAGCCAATAAATACGCGGTCTAATTGAATATCAGACAATGCCTGACCTGCATTTAAGCCCATATAGTTATAAGCACGCATCCAATCGTTACGCTGAACCTCATCTTTAGCTTGTTCTAAAGTTGGAACAGCTTGAGAAACAGGAATTACCATCTCAGGAGAAGTTCCCCAAGATACTTGTGGCTCAATCTCTTCACCTTGTAATACAACAACTGTATCGAAGTGTGCATCTTCATCAGAATGTAAAGTATTCCAATACGCAACCGCTTGATCCCATTGCTCGCCTTTCGGTGCATAAGGACGATTCTTTACGTACTCAATAGTTTTTTCATCAACAGCAACCATACCAACACGCGCACCGCCTTCGATCGCCATGTTACATACAGTCATACGTCCTTCAATCGACATATCACGGAATACTTGACCACCAAATTCAATTGCATGACCTGTACCACCTGCGGTACCGATTTTACCGATAATCGCTAAAACTACGTCTTTTGGTGTTACACCCTGACCTAATTTACCGTCAACACGTACCAACATATTTTTCATTTTCTTTTGAACTAAGCATTGAGTTGCCAATACGTGTTCAACTTCAGATGTACCAATACCATGTGCTAAACAACCAAAAGCACCATGCGTAGCAGTATGCGAATCACCACAAACCACTGTCATACCTGGCAAAGTTAAACCTTGTTCAGGGCCAACAACGTGTGCAATACCTTGACGTACATCGTTAATATCAAACTGAACAACATTAAAAGTCTTACAGTTGTCATCTAAAGTTTGTACTTGGATACGAGACGTATCATCTTCAATTCCCGAAATACCTTCAGAACGTTCTTTTTTAGATGTAGGAACGTTATGGTCAGGTGTTGCAACGTTAGCGCTTAAACGCCAAGGTTTACGACCTGCAAGTTGTAAGCCTTCAAATGCCTGTGGAGATGTTACTTCATGCAATAAATGACGATCGATATAAAGTAAAGCCGAACCATCATCACGTTGTTTTACTAAGTGGTCATCCCACAATTTATCGTACAATGTCTTTGCTTTTTGGATTTCGCCTGCCATGTCGATTGACTCCACTAGACTGGGTATATTTTTGGATTAATTTGATTATAGCCTGCATATGATATAAATCTAATTTATCATTTTTATTAGTTCAAAAACTTTTAGGAATGCAAAATTTAATTTCCCATCCTTTCTTATTTCTTCACTTTTACAAGTAAAAAATATAGACAAATAATGACTTTTAACTGCATTTTTATTAATACTAAAAAACATTAAAAATCACATCAAGTATTTGTTTTAATTTAATATTTACAATTCAAAAAACTGCTAAATAATTAATCTCATAAAAACTTAACTTTATCTTCATCATCTATTAAAAATTTCTATACATGAGTATACTCGTTGTAGAAAATTATTTTATATCGCCTCTAAACTTTTAGCTAAAAGCTACTTTTTTATAGAGGAAAATGACAGGACATTTATGAAAGCGTATTTAGACCTACTACAACATATCCTAGACAACGGTGGCGATAAAGGTGATCGCACGGGTACAGGTACACGTTCTGTATTCGGTCACCAAATGCGTTTTGACCTTTCTAAAGGCTTCCCGCTTTTAACCACCAAAAAAGTACATTTCCGCTCAATTGTTATTGAGCTACTTTGGTTCCTTAAAGGCGATACTAACGTTAAATATTTACAAGACAATAAAGTAAGTATTTGGGATGAATGGTCTACGGCAGAACAAACTGCACGTTTTGGTCGTCCTGAAGGCGAACTTGGTCCTGTTTATGGTCACCAATGGCGTAACTTTGGCGGCACAAAAAAAGAAAATGGTTTATATGAGCAAGATGGTTTCGACCAAATTAAATGGCTCATTAATGAAATAAAAACCAATCCAAACTCACGTCGTTTAATTGTGTCTGGCTGGAACCCAAACGAAGCAGGTCAAGTTGCATTACCGCCTTGCCATACATTGTTCCAATTCTTTGTACATAACGGCAAATTATCTTGTCAGCTTTATCAACGTAGTGCAGATGTGTTCTTAGGTGTACCATTTAATATTGCAAGTTATGCCTTACTTACACACATGATTGCGCAAGTTTGTGACTTAGACGTTGGCGATTTTGTTTGGACTGGTGGCGATACACATTTATATGCAAACCATTTTGAACAAACCAAATTACAACTTAGCCGTGAACCTTTGCCTTTATGTCAATTGAAGCTTAATCCTGAAATTAAAGATATTTTTGACTTTAAATTTGAAGATATTGAAATTGTAGGTTATGAATCACATGCAGGTATTAAAGCGCCTGTAGCGGTTTAATTTTTATAAAATAATCCCCTAAATCCCCCTTTTGTAAAAGGGGGAGTTTTTATATAGACCTTTTGATTTAATAAAGGGAAAATTAGGAAGGATTCAAAGGGTTAAAGTCTTATGTCATTTCAAAATTTAGAAGTTGTTCACGTAGTTGCAATGGATCAGAAACACTGCATTGGTAAAGGTAATGACTTACCTTGGCATATTTCTGCAGACCTCAAACACTTCAAAGAAATTACCCAAGGTGGCGTTGTAGTCATGGGACGTAAAACCCTAGAATCTATGGGGCGTACACTACCAAAGCGTGTGAACTGGATTATTACCCGAGATACAAATTGGGCTTTTGAAGGCACTAAAGTTGCTTACAGCATTGAAGATGCATTAACTCAAGCTGTTGAAGATGTAAAAGCATCAGAAAAACCTGACACTGTATTTATTATTGGTGGTGGTGAAATTTTCAAACAAACCATTGGTATTGCAGACCGTTTAGAACTCACTCATGTAGAGCTTGACGTACAAGGCGATGCACACTATCCAGAAATTCCAGACAACTTTATGAAAGTTGCTTCTGAAAAACATATAGATGACAAAACAGGTATTGCTTTTGAGTTCGCAACTTACCGAAAATAAAGATAATTATTTTTATAAAATAGACGCCATATGCAAAATATTGGTAAAAATCAAAATTTAAAAAAACTGGGAATGACCATCGCTCATTCCCTTTTTAATCTATTTGTTCTTTTTAGCTCCATATGGCTATGCATGGCAATCTGGTTTCAAGAACCTATTAGCCCACTTTTTAGCAAAATTATTATTGGTCTTTGGATTCTTTTTGCACTGAGTATTTTAGGTATTCATTTTTGTAAAAAACTTTTAAGCCGAACTAAAAACATCCTCATTTATTCTTTTGCCTTTTTATGCGCCTTAATTTGGTATTTCAGTATCCCACCACTTCAAGACCGTGAATGGAATCCCGACGTTGCAAAATCACTAAGTTTTGAACAACACGGCGATATTGTTACGCTTCATAATGTTCGAAATTTCACATGGCGTACAGAACAAGACTTTGATGAAAAATGGGAAACACGCACCTTTAATTTAAATGATCTTTCAGGTGTAAATATCATTACATCTTATTGGATGGGTCCAGAAATTGCTCACACGCTTGTCAGTTTCGATTTTAAAAATAATGCACCTTTAACTTTTTCTATTGAAATTCGCAAAGAAAAAAATGAAGATTTTTCTGCACTTGGCGGTTTTTTTAGAAAGTTTGAATTAAGCCTAATTGCAGCAGATGAAAAAGATATTATTTATACGCGTAGCAACGTTCGCGGTGAACAAGTTTATTTTTTTCCTGTCGCAATGCCTAAACCTGAAATGCGTGCATTATTTGAAGAGTACTTAAAGAAATCTGCCAAATTAGAACAAGAAGCTAAATGGTACAACACACTTACAAGCAACTGCACCACGCTTGTTTTTGACATGATTCAATCAGTTTCAAACAATCAATTACCTGTCGATTATCGTCTTCTTGCTTCTGGCTACTTACCTAATTATTTATACGACTTGAATGCTCTTAACCACGATTGGTCTATGAAAACTTGGTATGAAAAAGCACATGTAAATCCAAAAGTAAAAAATATAGATGATTTAACGAGTGAAAAGTACTCAAAAATTATTCGAGAGCAACTACTCAAACCAAAGTCACAAGCAGATTAAAACAAGAAGCCTATAAATTTGTAAAATTTATATACAAATAATTGCATAAGTTTCTAATTTTTTTAGTTATATTAATTAAATCAATTCATAAGGACATTTAAAAATATTGAAAAAATTCTTAGCAGTTTCGCTTTTAGGTTCAACATTGGCTTTCGTTGGTTGCCAATCATTACCACAATTACCAGGGACAACAGCAAACCTTAATCAATTACAAAACAAAACTTGGGTTGCAACTAAAATTGGTAATGCAGCACTTATCACAAATCCTTCAGAACGTAATATTGCAAGCTTACAGTTTGATGAAGCAACTAAGCGTGTAACAGGTTCAGATGGCTGTAACCGCCTAATGGGTTCTTTCGACGCTGGTAAAAACTCAATTTCTTTCAGCCAAGTTGCAACAACACGTATGGCTTGCCTAAATAATTCAAATGTTGATCAACTGTTCAACAAAGCTTTAGCGCAAGTAACAAACTACAAAGTAGAAGGTAAAACTTTATCTTTACTAGATGCTCAAGGCACAACAATGATTCAATTTGAAAGCGCAATTCAACCGCGTTAATCAAATAAAAAGAGCCTGCTTTATGCAGGCTTTTTTTGTATCTATTTATATGAATAATATTGTAAACATTCAAAACTTCCCCATATATTTAAACAATATAAATATTTAGGATAATTTCATGCAAAAAGCATTATTTGGTGGCGGATGTTTTTGGTGTACAGAAGCTGTTTTCTTGCAACTTAAAGGGGTAACACACAGCACAAGCGGCTATGCAGGCGGACATACAACAAACCCAACTTATGATGATATTTGCCGTGGCGATACCAACCATGCTGAAGTTATTTTAATTGAGTTTGATGAAACTCAAATTTCATATGAGCAATTATTGAATGTATTTTTTGCGATTCACGATCCTACAACGCTAAACCGCCAAGGGAATGATGTCGGCACACAATATCGCTCTGTAATTTATTATTTTAATGATGAGCAAAAGCGACAAGCAGAAAAAATGATTCAATCTTTAAAAGATGAAGACTTGAACATTGTGACAGAGCTTAGCCCAGTTCCAACGTTCTATCCTGCTGAAGAATATCATCAAAATTATTTTGCAAAGAATCCTACGCAAGGCTACTGCAACTTTGCTATTCCACCTAAATTATTAAAATTAAGCAGTAAATTTTCAGATTTACTTAAATAATCTATATGCACATTATTTAAAATGCCAAGCAACAAAAAGGACTGCACATGCAGTCCTTTTTTAACACCTTAGATTCTTAGATGAAATACTTAAGCTTTCACTTCCGCATTCCAAACATAATCTTGTGCTTGACCTTTTAACGTCATTTTTAAACGGTCACCTTTTGCAAGTGCAGCAACACCTGCAGGCGTACCCGTCATCACCACATCACCAGCTTCTAATGTAAAAACTTGGCTAATATCTGCAAGTAAAGAACCAATATCAAAAATTAAGAAAGATGTATCGCCTTTTTGACGCAACTCATCATTAATATGAAGTGTGTAATGCACATCATCCCAATTTTGAACTTCAGAAGCATCAATCCAATCTGCAAGAATACATGAACCATCAAATGCTTTCGCACGTTCCCAAGGATGACCTTTCTTTTTCAAATCATCTTGTACATCACGCAAGGTTAAATCTAAACCCAAAGTCATTGCGCCAATTGCTTCTAATGCTTTCTTCGGGTCTGTTTCCGCTTTTAAAGTGCGGTCAATACGCAAAGTAAGTTCGCACTCATAATGACAACTTCCCCAGTCAGAGTTCCACGAAATACCCTCTTCCAACGAAATTAAACTACTTGGTGGCTTCATAAACAAAACAGGACGATCAGGAATTGCATTTCCTAATTCTCTCGCATGATCTGCATAGCTACGACCGACACAAACAATTTTAGATGGACGTGTATTCATGATGTTCCCTTTCTATCACTGAAGTTAAACTATTTTTTATTAAACGTATTTTCAAAGATGGTTTTGTCTGCCGAATCATTAATTGCACGCTTTGGCACAATAATCACAGTTTTATTTTTTAGCTCAAGCATATATGTCAATTTACCACTGGCAAAATTTTGCACATCAGTATAATTCACAGTTGCTTTACGACCATTTGCATATAAATCTGCATAGTCTTGGTATAAATCTAAACCTTGCTCGCTTTTACCAAACTGATATTTCACAAATTGACGCTTAAACATCATCGGTAAAAACCAATAGCGCATAAATAATTGTAATAATAAAAATACTGCACCTAAAGCAACGTAATAACGCCCAACACCTTCAAAACCCAAATAAAAGCCCCAAATCATAATACCAAGGCTTACAGCAGGCGTAATGAAACGTGTAAATTGCTTTTTACCAAAAGTCGCAAGTGCGAAACCATCTTGCGATTCTTCTAAGTTTAGAAAATAACGTAAAGATAAAGTAGGCTTAGTTTCAGACATCTATGCATCATCAATATTTTATAAAGTGAGCTAAATATTACACTAGAAATATGGCGATCTTATGTTTTTATATGCTAAACATTCAGCTAATTGAGTGACGGTTTTTATTTTTATAAATTTCAGGCACAAAAAAAACTGCAACAAGTGCAGTTTCTTTCTAGTTTTACATCGTTAAGATGATCAAGTTGGTGCGCTCAGAGAGATTCGAACTCCCGACCCCTTAGTTCGTAGCCAAGTGCTCTATCCAGCTGAGCTATGAGCGCGATGTCTTGATGTGACGCATTATACGTGATAATTCAAAGATGTTAAGCCTTATTTCTAAAATAAGTTTTCAAGTGTTTAGTAATTATTCGATATGCACTTTTGTGCACAATCTTTCATCTATTTTACCATTTTAAGCAATTCACATATTTATTTTATAAGTTGAAAAATAAAAATTCCGAGCTAATAAGCCTAATCTTCAAAATTTACAGACACAAAAAAACCGCAACATGTGCGGTTCTTTATTTTAAACACTTGCAATAATGTTTAAGTTGGTGCGCTCAGAGAGATTCGAACTCCCGACCCCTTAGTTCGTAGCCAAGTGCTCTATCCAGCTGAGCTATGAGCGCGTACCTGAGTGTCTTTCGACTTCGTTCACGATTAACTTGATTGGTGCGCTCAGAGAGATTCGAACTCCCGACCCCTTAGTTCGTAGCCAAGTGCTCTATCCAGCTGAGCTATGAGCGCATTTCAAGTTATTCGTTGGCGGTGAGAGAGGGATTCGAACCCTCGATACAGTTACCCGTATGCATCCTTAGCAGGGATGTGGTTTCAGCCACTCACCCATCTCACCGTAACGAGGCGCCATAATACAAAGATAATGAAATTACTGCAAGCCTAGTCTTTATATATTTTTCATATTTTCGATCAATTAAATACTTTTTAAACAATTTAATGTTTATTTTCTAAATTTTGGTTGTTTTTTGATATTTTAAAATCTGTTTACACAAATTATTTTATAAAATCCGACTGAATGCACAATATTGTCATCAATTGCGTGCAGTATTTCCTTGCATGACTTATGCTAAACCTATTCTTCTAACTTGAAGTCATAGATATTATGAAAAATTGGGTCGATCCTGAAGCGAAAGCAGAAGCTGAACGTTACGAAAATCCCATTCCAAGCCGTACTCTCATTACTGAGACTATTGAAAAACAAGCTACGCCTTTATCTCATGCAGATTTAGTCGAGCATTTTAAAATTGTAGATCAAAAAAGTATTGATGCTTTAAGCCATCGTTTAATTGCAATGGTGCGTGACGGTCAACTCATGAAAGATGGGTTTAAGTTCCAAATTGCAGAAGAACAACCTGTTCACGAAGCAACTGTCTATATCAATTCAAAAGGTATGGGTAACGCAAATATTTCAGGTCATGATGATTTATTGCTTCCTGAGCGTGAACTTCGCCTTGTGTTTAATGGCGACCGCGTTAAAGTGCGCCAAACATCTGTAGATCGTAAAGGTAAAGCTTGGGGCTTTATTACAGAAGTTGTGCAACATCGTGTGAAACAAATTATTGGTAAATTGGCTGTGCATGAAGGCGAATATTTCATTCAACCTTCAAATCCAAATGCACATCAACCTATTACTTTAGAAAAAGAACTGATTGAACATGCAAAAGTGAATGTTGGTGATTCTTTACGTGTAGAGCTAGACAGCTATCCAACACGTGAAGAATTTGCGACAGGTCATATTGTTCAATCTATGGCAGATAAAGCAGATACGGAAATTATTATTCCGCAAACTATTTTAGAATTTGGTTTGCCGTATGAATTCCCTGCTGAAGTGATTGAGGATGCTGAAAGCTTCAAAGAACCAACTGCACAAGACCGAAAAGATCGTATCGATTTACGTGATTTACCATTAGTCACTATTGATGGTGAAGATGCTCGTGACTTCGATGATGCTGTATATGCAGAAAAACGTCCAGGTGGCGGTTATCGTGTTGTTGTTGCTATTGCCGATGTAAGCCATTACGTGCGTACAGGCAAGCCACTAGACGATGAAGCACAAGAACGTGGTACTTCTGTGTATTTCCCTCATTTCGTTCTACCAATGCTTCCAGAAGCGCTTTCAAATGGCTTATGTTCATTAAACCCAAATGTTGACCGCCTATGCATGGTGTGTGATTTAAAATTATCACGTGCAGGTCGAGTAACTGGTTATGAATTCTATCCATCTGTTATGCATTCAAAAGCACGTTTAACCTATGACAAAGTTGCCCAATATTTTGATGGCGACAGCAGTGCAATTACAGAAGATCGTGACGTTCGCAAATCGTTAAATACGTTGTTCCAGTTATACCAAGTTCTAAAAGGCTTACGTGCAGAACGTCATGCTATGGAATTTGAAACTGTTGAAACATACATGACATTCGACGAACTTGGTGGAATTAATCAAATCTTGCCACGTAGCCGTAACGATGCACATAAACTAATTGAAGAGTGCATGTTGCTTGCTAACGTTGCAGCAGCAGAATATGCATTGAAAAATGAAATTCCAATGCTCTACCGTATTCACGAGTCACCTGAATTTTCACGTATTCAAAAAGTTCGCGACTTTGTAAAATTATTAGGTTTGCAATTCCCAGAACAACCTACTCAAGCAGACTATCAAGCTGTTATTGAAGCAACCAAAGACCGTATTGATGCACCAAGCATTCATGCCGTACTTTTACGCTCAATGATGCAAGCTTACTATGGTCCAAATAACGCAGGTCACTTCGGTTTGGCATACGATGCATATACGCATTTCACATCGCCAATTCGTCGCTATCCTGACTTGTTGTTACATAGAGCAATCAAAGCACACTTAAAACAAAAGCCATCTCCACTTTCTGGCGGTGCTTTAGAAGAAGCAGGAACTCATTTTTCTGCAACTGAACGTCGTGCAGATGAAGCATCTCGCTCTGTAACAACATGGTTGAAATGCCACTACATGCATCAGCACCTAGGTGAAGAGTTTGTAGGTGTTATTTCTGCCGTTGCTGAATTTGGTCTATTTGTAACACTCAAAGACCTTTATGTAGATGGCATGATTCACGTCAGCCAATTGGGCGATGACTTCTTTGTATTCGATCAAGCAAGTCAAAGTTTGGTGGGTCAAGGCCGTGGGCAAACGTTTAGCTTAGGCGATGAAGTTAAAATTAAAGTTGCAGCAGTAAACTTGGAAGATCGTAAGATTGACTTCGAATTGCTTCAACAATTAACGCATGCAGGTCGAACTATTCGTAGCCGAGCACCAAGAGTTGCAGCAAAAGCCCCTTCTCACACTAAAGAAGAAGTTTTTGGGGAGCATCCAAAAACTGTGTCTAGCGAAAATGGTGAAAAACCGCTTCGTAAGAAAAAAGCTAAAGGTCAGCCAAGCTCTTATACAAAGCCAACGAAAAAATCGGCTGAAAAAATAGAGAAAGCGAAGGCGAAGAAAAAAGCCAAAGCAAAAAAGAAAAAATCTAATGCGAAAGCAAAAATAGATTAATTCTTAAAACTAAAAAAGAGCGCTTCGGCGCTCTTTTTTATCTATAAAAAGTAAATCTAAATGATTAATTCAAGTAAAGCGTATAAATCTTCTTGATTTATCTTCCTACCGCCCTTACATCTACTATCAACTTAGAAAATTTATGGCGCATTGCGATGACTTTAGAAAAGGCAACTTTGCCAGTACCACAGTTCGATCAAATTACACTTGAATCATTAAAACAAAATATTGAACACGCCATTCAACAAGGACAAAGCTTCTTAAAAGCTCTTACAGAAGTTCCTGCATCTACAAATGAACAACTTGCAACACTCGATCAAGTTGATGCGCTTGAAAATAATATGAGTGAAGCTTGGGGTGTTTTATCGCACCTTAATGCAGTTATGAACAACACAGAAACACGTGAAGTTTATCAAGCATTACTTCCTTCTTTAAGTGAATATTACACAGAGCTTGGTCAGCACACTGCGCTTTATCAAACTTATCAAAATGTGCATGATTCTGCGAATTTTGAGACACTTTCTGAAGCACAACAAAGTGCTATTAAACTTGCCTTACGTGACTTCAAACTTTCAGGTGTTGCGTTAGAGGGCGAAGCAAAAAAACGTTATGCAGAAATTTCTGCACGTTTATCTCAACTATCATCTGACTTTTCAAACCATGTGTTAGATGCAACACAAGCTTACTTCAAAGCACTTTCTGAAGATCAACTTAAAGGCTTGCCGCAAAGCAGTGTTGAACTATTAAAACAATATGGTCAACAACGTGAGTTAGAACAAACTGTCGCAACTTTAGATATTCCATCTTATCTTGCGATTATGACGTATGCCGAAAACCGCGAATTACGTGAAGAGCTTTATAAAGCCTATACAACACGTGCATCAGAAATAAGTGATCATCCTGAATTTGACAATACAGCGGTGATGGAAGAAATTCTAAGTTTACGTCAAGAAATGGCGCAACTTCTTGGTTTCCAAAACTATGCAGAACTTTCTCTTGCAAGCAAAATGGCACCAGATGTTGAAACTGTAGATAAGTTCCTTATCGATTTAGCAGAACATGCACGCGCACCTGCGGAAAAAGAAATTGCAGAATTAAAAGCCATTGCATCTGAAGATGGTATTTCAAATTTAGAACCTTGGGATACCACTTACTACTCAGAAAAACTCAAAGTTCAGCAATTTAATCTTTCACAAGAAGCATTAAAACCCTACTTCCCTGCACCTAAAATTTTGCAAGGCTTATTCAGCATTGTGAATCGTCTTTATGGCATCAATATTGTGGAACGCCAAGCACCTGTTTGGCATGAAGATGCACGCTATTTTGAACTGGAAGATCAAGGTAAAGTTGTTGGTGGCTTCTACTTCGATCTTTATGCACGTAGCGGAAAACGTGGCGGTGCATGGATGAGTGGCTTCCGTTCTCGCATGCAAACAAGCAACGGTTTACAAAACCCAATTTGCTACATGGTGTGTAACTTCACTCCACCTGTGGGCGACCAACCTGCGCTATTAACCCATGATGAAGTGATTACCCTATTCCATGAATTTGGACATGGCTTACATCACATGTTAACTGAAGTAGACAATATTTCTGTTGCAGGTACACATGGCGTAGCGTGGGATGCTGTGGAGCTTCCAAGCCAATTTATGGAGTTTTGGGCTTGGGATCATGAAAGTTTAGATTTGCTCAGCGAACATATCGAAACCAAAGAAACTTTATCTAAAGAACTTTTAAAAGCGCTCTTAGATGCACGTTTCTTCCAATCTGGTATGCAAACCTTACGTCAAATTGAATTCGCCTTATTTGACTTAAATATTCATAAAGCCAATCCTGCTTTAAATGCGGCAAACATCCAAGCAACTATGGATGATATTCGCCATAAATATTCAGTTGCGCCTACAGCATCTTATAATCGCTTCCAACATGGTTTTAGTCATATTTTTGCAGGTGGTTATGCTGCGGGTTATTACTCTTATAAATGGGCAGAGGTTTTAGCAAGTGATGCCTTTGATCGTTTCGAGCAAGATGGCATTTTCAACACAGAAACAGGAAAACAGTTTAGAAAGTTTATTCTAGCAGTTGGCGGAAAAGATCAAGCACTTGATGCATTTATCAATTTCCGAAAACGTGAGCCGAAAATTGATGCATTATTACGTCATCAAGGTTGGACGAATGCCTAGTAAAATCTTAAACTACCTGTCTTAGTTTAAATTTAGGTAAGTATGATGACTCTTAAGCGTCGTTTCATCGCTGGTGCAAAATGCCCAAAATGTCAGGCCTTAGACCGTGTTGTCATGCTTACTTCTGGTGATAATGAGTGGATTGAATGTATTGATTGTGGCTATAGCGAAAACCGCCCGACTCATATTGATGAGCCTGAGGTTCCAGCTATTCCCGATGATATTGGGGTAATACAATTCAAACCACGTCAAAAATAATGACAGGATTGATCACATGGCAATAAAAGAAACAAAGAATTCAAAAAAAATATTGGGAATTATTGGTTTTTTACTTCTCATTATTGCGGGTATTTTTGCTTATTTAAATTTTTCATCTAAGCAAGATGAAAACCCAAGTGATAACACATCACCTGCTTCTGAAGCTATTGCACTCAATAAGACGAATGAAATACCTGCAAGTGAAATTATTACTCTTGAGGAAAGTAGTTCAGTTTTAGTTTCAGAAGATATTCTTAAAGAAGCTGTTCCTGAAAATGCATCTTTAGCAAAAGAAGAAGCTGCTAAATTAGATGATATTCAAAGTCAGCTAAAAGAACAGGAAGATCTTTTGAAAGCACAACATTCAGATGCTGACCAACTTATTCAGCTAAAAGAAGAACAAATCAAATTACTTGAAGCACAACTTACTGAATCGAAATAAATTATCATTTATAGATAATTCGGCTAGAATAATTAAAACCCATTCTAGCCTTTTTTATGACCAATGTTTCTTCAAAGCAGAATCTTCCAATCGCGATTCTTTGCTTAACCTGTTCAGCACTTCTATTTTCACTCATGGGTGTTTGTATTCGCTATGCGTCTTATACAGTAGATAACGCAACAGTTGTATTCTTTAGAAATATTGTTGGTCTATGTATTTTCATACCCTTCATCATAAAATATGGTTCTGTATTTTTTAAAACTGAAAAGCTTTGGATGCATACTTGGCGCTCAATCATCGGGCTTATAGCAATGTATGGTTTCTTTTATGCAATTGCACATTTAAAGCTTTCAAATGCAATGGTATTTTCTTATTCATCTCCAATTTTTATTCCATTAATAGCATGGCTTTTTTTGAAAGAGAAAATTACCAAAACGATGCTTTTAGCTGCGGTTATTGGATTATTTGGCGTACTTTTTGTTGCAAAACCAGACTCAGGCTTATTTAATTTACTCTCTATCATCGGTCTAGTTTCAAGCTTTCTAGCCGCAATGGCATTTGTGACTGTACGTGCATTAACTTCAACAGAACCACCTGAACGTATTGTTTTCTATTTTTGCTTTTTCGGCACAATAATCTCATCAATTCCTATGTTTTTTGTCTGGCGCCCATACACCTATACAGAACTTGGTTATTTAATTTGTGCAGGAATTCTTGCAAATATCAGTCAAATTTTTATGTCAAATGCTTATAAACTTGCACCAGCAGGTCAAATTGGACCAGTAAATTACATTGCTATTATTTTTGCTGGAATTTGGGGATATTTCTTCTGGTATGAAATGCCAGATATCTATAGCATCATTGGCTTTGCATTTATTTTATCTGCCATTTTATTATGTAGTCCATTATTACAAAACAAACTAAAAAATAGCTAAAATCAAAATAATACTTTTATAAACTTTAAATAAAAAAAAGTAGCACTGCGACGGTTCTGCACATGCTACTTATAAACTGATAGCCTAAATAGGCTCTCTTGTTCGAAAATAATAAAAAAGATCTTTAGAGGTAAGGTTCTCTCTTACAACAATGTATATTGAAATGAAATAATATTGTATAAAAATTGTCTAACAATGCTTAGTTTTTCATATTTATTACATGATTTTTATTTTAACACCGACAATACTTTTAAGTTTTTCCACTGTGTACGATTTAACTGATCAAACCAAATAACAATTGGTTTTTGCTCAGATTGCTTGAATTGAACCACTACATATAATTGATGATTTAAAATATTTTTAATACCAACTCTATATATTTCTTTATTATTTTTAAATTTAAGACTCCAAACATCATCATCTAAATAAGCTAAATACTCAATTTTTTCTTTTTTATTAAAGAATAAAAATGAAATAACTAAAAGAATAATAGAAAAGATTAGAAATAGAATATTTAATAATTGATATAGAATGAAAATAATTAAGAGAATAATCACCAATTGAAACACAATCGAAATTCGACTGTGTTTCAAATGAAATTCCCTATGCACCATGCACATAAAATTTCAATTTCTTAATAAAATCTTTAAGTTCTGGACGTGGTGGCTCAGAAACCTCCATAAACCAGTCTAAAAGATCAGGATCTTCTTGAGCGACTAACTCATTAAACATCTCTTTTTCTTCAACATCTGCTTTCAAATAGTAGTTTTTAACGTACGGATC
The DNA here is from genome assembly GCF_023158935.1 of Acinetobacter portensis. Lineage (GTDB taxonomy): Bacteria > Pseudomonadota > Gammaproteobacteria > Pseudomonadales > Moraxellaceae > Acinetobacter > Acinetobacter faecalis. The sequence goes on along the minus strand of NZ_CP096120.1, from coordinate 357,179 downwards.
AAAATACACATCAATTTCTTTTAAGCCACGACGTGCACGGTAAATAACTTTACGTTCTTCTAAACTAATTTCTTCAGTCATCGTTTTATCCAAAATTTAAACGTATTTCAATAATCTCTAGTGTAACCTAGCCCTTAAAAAGTTTCGATGTATTTATATGCAAAGTCATGATACGAATTAAATTTAAGCTTATTCATACAGAAGACAATAAATACAAATTTATTTACCACCCAATAAGACTCGATCAATTATTATTTATATAACTTAAAAATATTTATTCACGACAGATTTTTTACTTATTTTAAAAATAAAAAAAGCCGGTTAAAAACCGGCTTTTTCTAAGAACAACAGAAGCTATTCTTACGAAATTATTTAACTTCGCGATCTACAAGCTCAACATAAGCCATTGGCGCAGCATCACCTGCACGGAAGCCTGCTTTAAGCACACGTAGATAACCGCCGTTACGTTCTTTGTAACGAGGGCCAAGAACGGTAAATAATTTACCAACAGTTGCTGCTGAACGAGTACGAGCAAACGCCAAACGACGGTTTGCTACTGTATCGACTTTAGCTAAAGTGATTAAAGGCTCAGCAACACGACGTAATTCTTTAGCTTTAGGAACAGTAGTTTTAATTAACTCATGTTCGAACAAAGAATTAGCCATGTTTTGGAACATCGCTTTACGATGACTGCTTGTACGGCCTAATTTCACACCACTATTACGATGACGCATGGTGATAGTCCTACTTAATTAACGGCTACGATAGGCAAAGCGATCGTCCATACGGAGACTAGCCGGTGGCCAGTTCTCTAAACGCATGCCGAGTTGCAAGCCTTTTGAAGCCAGAACATCTTTAATCTCAGTCAACGATTTTTTACCTAAGTTAGGAGTTTTTAACAACTCAACTTCAGTACGTTGAACAAGATCACCGATGTAGTAAATATTTTCTGCTTTCAAACAGTTAGCAGAACGAACAGTAAGCTCTAGATCATCTACTGGACGAAGCAAGATTGGGTCAACTTCTTCACGAGGCTCTTGAGCAACTGGTGCTTGATCTTTTTGAAGATCAACAAAAATTGCAATTTGTTGTTGCAAAATTGTTGCCGCTTTGCGGATAGCTTCTTCTGGATCTACAGTACCATTTGTTTCAAGATCAATGATCAGCTTATCAAGGTCAGTACGTTGTTCTACACGCGCATTTTCTACGATGTAAGACACACGTTTGATCGGGCTATAAGAAGCATCTAATTGTAAGCGACCTACAGGGCGAGTTTCGCCTTCAGGGAAGCGTGAATCAGAAGTTTCATAACCACGGCCTTGAGAAACTTTCAAGCGCATTTTTAAAGAGCCAGAAGCACTAAGAGTACCGATCAAGTGTTCAGGGTTAACCACTTCAACATTATGAGGTAAACGAAGGTCAGCGGCTGTTACGTCGCCAGGACCTTGTTTCTCTAATGTCAAATAAGCTTCATTTTGATCGAACAGCTTAATAGACAATCCTTTTAGGTTCAGCAAGAGCTCGACGATGTCCTGCTGCAAGCCTTCCAAGGTACTGTACTCGTGCTCAACACCCTCAATTTCAACTTCAACCACAGCAGCGCCAGGTAAAGAAGAAAGAAGGATGCGACGTAAAGCATTACCCAGAGTATGACCAAAGCCACGCTCTAATGGTTCTAGAATAACTTTTGCCGAGGTCCCGCTAACCGCTTCGACCTTGATCGCTTGCGGAGTTAGAAACTCATTTGCAGTACGCGTCATATTGCTTCCTCAAGGATTATTTAGAATACAATTCTACAATCAAGCTTTCGTTGATTTCAGCAGGTAAATCAGAACGATCTGGTGCAGCTTTAAACGTACCTTCCAACTTAGAATGGTCAATTTCCATCCAAGAAGGAATACCACGTTGAGCAGCTAACTCAATTGCGTTTTTAATACGTAATTGTTGTTTAGCACCTTCGTGAACTGCAATCACATCGCCCGCTTTAACTTGGATAGACGCGATGTTAACACGACGACCATTTAAAGTGATTGAACGGTGAGATACTAGCTGACGAGCTTCTGCACGTGTAGAACCAAAACCCATGCGATAAACAACGTTATCTAGGCGGCTTTCAAGCAATTTCAACAAGTTTTCACCAGTTGCGCCTTTAACACGAGCAGCTTCTTTATAGTAATTACTAAATTGACGCTCTAAAACACCGTACATACGACGTACTTTTTGTTTTTCACGTAATTGTAGTGAGTACTCAGATTGTTTGCTACCACGAGCCCCGCCATGTTGGCCAGGAGCTTTAGCATGTTTTTTTGTCTTAACATCAAACGGTTTAACGCCTGATTTAAGTTGCAGGTCTGTCCCTTCGCGGCGAGAGAGTTTGCATTTTGGACCAATATAACGAGCCATGAATGTTTCTCCTTACACGCGACGTTTTTTAGGTGGACGGCAACCGTTGTGCGGGATTGGCGTCACATCGGTAATGCTGTTAATTTTATAACCCACTGCACCTAAAGCACGAACCGCAGACTCACGACCAGGACCAGGACCTTTTACAAGGACGTCCAGGTTTTTCAAACCGTAATCTAAAGCAGCTTTACCAGCAACTTCAGCAGCTACCTGAGCAGCAAACGGAGTTGATTTACGTGATCCACGGAAGCCTTGTCCACCAGAGGTAGCCCAAGCCAGTGCATTACCTTGACGATCGGTAATAGTCACAATGGTGTTATTAAAAGAAGCGTGAATGTGTGCAACACCTTCAGAGACGGTACGAGTGACCTTCTTGCGTGTGCGAGTATCTTTAGCCATCTTTTAGCTTCCAGAAATCTTATTTCTTAATAGGTTTGCGCGGACCTTTACGGGTACGAGCGTTAGTTTTTGTGCGTTGTCCGCGGACAGGCAAGCTGCGACGATGACGAAGACCGCGGTAGCAGCCTAAATCCATTAAACGTTTAATGTTCATGGAAATTTCGCGACGTAAATCACCTTCGGTAGGAACCTTAGCAACTTCTGCACGAATCGCATCAAGCTGAGCGTCATCTAATTCACGAATCTTAGTAGTAGTTGCAATACCAACAGCAGCCAAAATAGACTTAGCAGTATGACGACCGATACCAAAGATATACGTTAGAGAGATAACAGCATGCTTGTTATCCGGAATGTTTACACCGGCAATACGAGCCATTCAATTTTCTCCAAAAAGGCAATTGGATAATCAACCGCCCCACAAAAATCTTGAGGGGCGGATAATAACCTAATTAGCCTACTGAAATCAACAGGTCTTGATTAAATTAACCTTGACGCTGCTTATGACGAGGTTCAGCGCTACAAATTACGCGAATAACCCCATTACGACGGATAACTTTACAGCTACCACAAATTTTCTTAACAGAAGCTTGTACTTTCATGATGAAACCTCTAAGTGCGCTTATCCCTTAGGATGAGCAGTCGTTTTTCTCATTAATGTTTGATTATCGTATTGGTGCGATGTGAGATGTGCTTGAAGCTGAGCCATAAAGTCCATCACAACAACCACAACAATTAGCAAAGATGTTCCACCCAAGCTAAATGGTATACCAAAAGAGCTTTGTAGAATCATCGGCATTAAGCAGATCACTGTTATGTAAATCGCGCCAATAAAAGTCAAACGATTGAGAATATGATCTAAGTAACGAGCAGTTTGCTCACCTGGGCGTATACCAGGCACATAAGCTCCGCTGCGTTTCAAGTTTTCTGAAACTTCTTTAGGGCTAAATACTAGCGCAGTATAGAAATAACAGAAAAAGATAATTAACGCACCAAAGAGCACCAAATACAACGGCTGACCAGGTGACAGAACTAATGCTAAATCTTGTAGGCTACGTTGAATAAATCCTGCATTTTCATCAGAACTTCCTACCCACTGCCCTAAGCTCGCAGGGAACAAAAGCAATGAACTTGCAAAAATTGCAGGAATCACACCAGCCATATTAATTTTCAATGGCAAATGAGTCTGTTGCGCAGTAAATACACGACGACCTTGTTGTTTTTGAGCATAGTTTACAGGAATACGACGTTGCGCCTTCTCAATAAACACAATTGCTGCTAAAACCCCCAAAGATAATAAACCAAATATTGCCAAGCCTATTAAGCTTGATTGACCATTATCCACCGAAGTAAGTGATTGCAAAACTAAGTTTGGCAATCCAGCAACAATACCAGCGAAGATGATCATGGAAATACCATTACCCACCCCACGCTCAGTAATTTGCTCACCCAACCACATTAAGAACATTGTACCAGCAACCAAAGAAGTCACTGCTGGAATGTAGAATGCCATGCCGTTTGTCAAAGTAATACCCTGACTAATTAAGCCTGCACACATACCAATTGCTTGCACTAATGCAAGAAACAATGTGCCTTGTCTCGTATATTGATTTATTTTACGCTTACCTTGCTCGCCTTCTTTTTTCAAAGCTTCGAGCGAAGGAACAACCGTAGACATTAACTGCACAATAATAGATGCAGAAATATACGGCATAATACCTAAAGCAAGAATAGACATTCTCTCTAATGCACCACCAGAGAACATGTTAAACAAACCAAGGATAGTACCTTGGTTTGCATTAAAAAGATTCTCTAGGGCAGCATTATTGATACCCGGTACTGGAATATGCGCTCCTAGTCGAAAAACCAACAAAGCACCAATGAGGAACATCATTCGGCGAATAATTTCACGGTATTTCACGTGAAATGGTTGACCTTTCATCATGTTTACATGACCTGAAGAACTAGGAGTCATAGACACTGGGGATTACTCCTCGACTTTGCCGCCAGCAGCTTCAAGAGCAGCTTTAGCGCCTTTAGTCAATGCAACACCTTTAACAGTGAAAGCACGAGTAATTTCACCAGAAAGTACGATACGAGCGCGAATCATGTCTTTACGAACAACATTCGCTGCTTTTAAAGTTTCAAGTGAAACGATATCACCTTCAACTTTAGAAAGCTCAGATAAACGTACTTCAGCAGTTTTCAAAGCGATTTGGCTAGTGAAACCGAATTTAGGTAAACGACGATACAACGCAGTTTGACCACCCTCGAATCCAGCACGTACACCACCACCAGAGCGTGAAGTTTGACCTTTCACACCACGGCCACCGGTTTTACCAACGCCAGAACCGATACCACGACCTTTACGTAAATTGTCGCGTTTTGCACCTTCTGCAGGTGCAAGTTCATTTAAACGCAGAGTCATGGCTTACTCCTCTACACTAACCATATAGTAGACTTGGTTGATCATACCGCGGTTAGAAGGCGTATCTAGCACTTCTACAGTATGACCAATACGACGCAGACCTAAACCTTGCAAGCTAAGCTTATGATTTTTCAAGCGATGAGCTGAAGATTTAGTCTGGGTAACTTTAATCGTTTTCATGATTGATTACCCTTGAATTTGTGCTACTGTCAAACCACGTTTCGCAGCGACTTTCTCAGGAGAAGTCATATCACGCAAACCATTAAAAGTTGCGTTTACTACGTTAGCAGCATTGGTAGAGCCATAACATTTAGTTAATACGTTACGTACGCCAACAGCTTCTAAAACTGCACGCATAGCACCACCAGCAATTACACCAGTACCTTCAGAAGCAGGTTGCATGTAAACGCGGCTTGCACCGTGACGAGCATTAATAGGATGCTGAACAGTACCATCAACTAGATCAACTGTAATCATGTTGCGACGAGCAGCTTCAAGCGCTTTAGAAATAGCAGCTGGAACTTCACGTGCTTTACCACGACCGAAACCTACGCGACCATTACCATCACCCACAACAGTTAACGCTGTGAAAGAGAAGATACGACCACCCTTAACAACTTTGGCTACACGATCAACGGCAACCAGCTTTTCAACAAGACCTTCGTTTTGTTCAACTTTAGCCATGATTAGAACTCCAAACCGTTTTCACGAGCAGCATCAGCCAAGGCTTTGATACGACCATGATATTTAAAACCAGAACGGTCAAATGCAACTTTAGTTACACCAGCAGCTTTCGCACGCTCTGCAATTAAAGCGCCAACTTGTTGGGCTGCATTTACGTTACCAGTTGTACCAGCACGTAGAGTAGCATCTAAAGTAGAAGCTTGAGCTAATACTTTGCCACCATCTGCTGAGATAACTTGAGCATAGATGTGACGCGGAGTGCGGTTTACACACAAACGAGTCGCACCCAATGCACGAATGTGCAAGCGTGTGCTTTTCGCACGACGCAAACGGGATTGTTTCTTTTCGTTCATAAGAACCTCGCGCCTTATTTCTTCTTAGCTTCTTTACGAAGTACAACTTCGTCAGAATAACGAACACCTTTACCTTTATAAGGCTCAGGAGGACGGTAACCACGAATTTCCGCAGCTACTTGACCTAAAGCTGCTTTATCAGCAGATTTAAGAATAATTTCAGTAGCAGTTGGAGTTTCTGCAGTTACACCTTCAGGAAGGTTGTAATCTACCGGGTGAGAGAAACCAAGGCTAAGGTTAATAACATTACCTTTAACCGCAGCTTTATAACCAACACCGATAAGTTGTAACTTGCGTTCGAAACCTTCGCTAACACCTTTAACAAGGTTGTTAAGAACAGCGCGAGCAGTACCAGCTTGCATCCAAGAATCTTTAGATTCTTTAACTGGAGCAACAACTAATGTACCGTCTTCCTGTTTAAGCTCGACCAGCGCATGCAGGTTGAAAGACAATGTACCTTTAGTGCCTTTCACTTCGACCTGCCGGCCGTTCTGAGTAACTGTTACACCGTTAGGTACAGTTACTGGGGCTTTAGCCACACGAGACATGAGGAATCACCTATTAAGAAACAAAAGCAATAACTTCACCACCGATGCCCGCAGCACGTGCAGCGCGATCAGTCATGATGCCTTTGCTTGTAGAAACAATTGCAATACCTAAACCTTGCTTAACGCTAGGAAGTGCATCTTTACCGCGATATTGGCGAAGACCTGGACGGCTTACGCGCTTAACAGTATCGATAACTGGTTTGCCTTCGAAATATTTTAAAGTCAAAGTAAGCGTTGCTTTACCTTCAGCATCAGCAACAGCTACTTCAGCAATATAACCTTCTTGTTGAAGAACGTTAGCGATTGCAACTTTTAACTTTGAGTTTGGCATAGAAACAGTTTGTTTCTTAGCCATTTGTGCGTTACGAACACGTGTTAACATGTCGGCAACGGTATCTTGCATACTCATTTATAGTGCTCCTTACCAGCTTGCCTTAACAACGCCCGGTACATCACCTTGCATTACTGTATCGCGTAATTTGTTACGGCTTAGACCGAACTTACGGAAGTAACCATGAGGACGACCAGTTAAACCACAACGGTTACGCAGACGTACTGGAGACGCATTACGTGGTAATGCTTGAAATTTCATCATCGCTTCGAAACGTTCTTCATCTGATGCATTTACGTTTGCGATAATTGCTTTTAGTTCAGCACGTTTCGCAGCGTATTTAGCTACAGTAGCTTCGCGTTTCAATTCGCGATTAATCATACCTTTCTTAGCCATATCGACCTCTTATTTGAACGGGAAGCCGAATGCACGCATAAGCGCACGGCCTTCGTCATCAGTACGAGCAGTCGTAGTGATGGTAATGTCCATACCACGAATACGGTCAATCTTATCAAAATCGATTTCAGGGAACATGATTTGTTCCTTAAGACCCATTGAGTAGTTACCACGACCATCGAATGATTTCGCAGAGAAACCACGGAAGTCACGGATACGAGGGATCGCGATAGAGATCAAACGGTCTAAGAATTCGTACATACGTTCGCCGCGTAAAGTAACTTTACAACCAATCGGCCAACCATCACGGATTTTGAAACCAGCGATTGATTTGCGAGCTAATGTAAGAACTGGTTTTTGACCAGCAATAGCTTGCATGTCAGCTAAAGCGCCATCTAACAATTTCTTGTCAGCTGAAGCTGCACCAACACCCATGTTAATGGTAATTTTAGTAATGCGTGGAATATCCATCACATTCTTAAGAGCTAAAGTTTCTTGTAACTGAGCCTTAAGTTCGTCGTTATAACGTGTTTTAAGTCTGGCCATAGCCTAAATCAACCTATTACTTCGCTACCGCCACTGATTCACCATTTGATTTGTAAACGCGAGTTTTCGCGCCATCAATCACTTGGTAACCAACACGGTCAGCCTTTTGGGTTGTAGCATTAAAAATTGCCACGTTTGAGATATGAAGCGAAGCTTCTTGTGTAACTACAGCGCCTTCAGCACCTGTTGCACGGTTCGGCTTTTGATGCTTCTTAACCAAGTTCAAGCCTTCAACTAGAACACGGTCGTTTGAAACAGACAGAACAGAACCCTGTTTGCCTTTTTCTTTACCTGCGATCACAATTACTTGATCGCCTTTTTTAATCTTAGCCATGATCGCCTCTTATAGTACTTCAGGAGCCAATGAAATAATTTTCATGAACTGTTCAGTACGAAGTTCACGAGTCACTGGTCCGAAAATACGAGTTGCAATCGGCGCTTTGTTCGTATTTAAGATAACAGCAGCATTATCATCAAAACGGATCACAGAACCGTCTGGACGACGGATGCCGAACTTAGTACGAACAACTACAGCATTCATCACGTCGCCTTTTTTAACACGGCCACGAGGAATAGCTTCTTTTACAGTAACTTTAATAATGTCGCCAACAGAAGCATAACGACGATGTGAACCACCTAGTACTTTAATACATTGTACGCGGCGAGCACCACTGTTGTCTGCTACGTCTAGCATACTTTCGGTTTGAATCATTGCCCTACTCCAAAACCGAGCATCACCGGTCACATTTCGAAAGGCTCAAAGAGTACTCGAAATTAACCGATGATGCAACAAGAACGTCTAATTACTCAGCAGCTGCTTCAATCACTTCAACTAAAGTCCAAGACTTAGTTTTAGAAACTGGGCGGCTTTCTTTAATGGTTACAACATCGCCAACTTTAGCAGTGTTGTTCTCATCATGAGCGTGTAATTTTGTTGAACGGCGGATTGATTTGCCATACAACGGGTGTTGAACGCGGCGTTCAATAAGAACAACAATAGATTTCTCCATTTTGTCGCTTACTACTTTACCTGTTAACGTGCGAACTGTTTGCTCACTCATTGTGCGTTCCCCTGTTTTTCGGTAAGGAGGGTCTTGATGCGAGCAATAGTCTTACGAGTAAGCGCAACTTCGTGCGATTTACCCAATTGACCAGTTGCTTTAGCCATACGAAGACGGAATTGGTTCAACTGTTGCTCATCAAGCAAAGCTGTCAATTCTTCTACCGACTTTTCACGTAGATCTTTAGTTTTCATTACATTACCGTCCGAGTCACGATAGTGGTTTTAAACGGAAGCTTAGCAGCAGCAAGAACAAATGCCTCACGTGCCAATTCTTCGTTAACACCATCAATTTCGTACAAGACTTTACCTGGTTTGATTTGGCAAACCCAGTATTCCACAGAACCTTTACCTTTACCCATACGAACTTCTAATGGCTTACTAGTAATTGGTTTGTCTGGGAAAACACGGATAAAGATCTTACCACCACGTTTAATACGACGGCTGATTGTACGACGCGCTGCTTCAATTTGACGCGCAGTCATTTGACCACGTTCAACTGATTTAAGTGCAATTGTACCGAAAGATACAGTGCTACCGCGATGTGCTAAACCAGTGTTACGGCCTTTTTGCACTTTGCGGAATTTAGTACGTTTAGGTTGCAACATGGATTATTCTCCTTTTTCAGCAGAACGATCATTGCGACGACCACGACGCTCTTGACCTTCACCACGACCGCGACCGCGTTTAGCTGGACGTTCTTCAGCAGGAGCAGGGTTCATGACTTGTTTCATGCCACCTAAAATCTCACCACGGAATACCCAAACTTTAACACCGATCGTACCGTAAGTAGTCTCAGCACGAACTGATGAGTAATCAATGTCAGCACGTAAAGTATGCAAAGGTACACGACCTTCACGATACCATTCTGTACGAGCAATCTCAGCACCGCCTAAACGACCTGAAACTTCAACTTTGATACCTTTAGCACCAGCACGCATAGAGTTTTGAACCGCACGCTTCATAGCACGACGGAACATAACACGCTTTTCTAATTGTGAAGCAATACCTTCAGCAACTAAACGAGCATCTAAATCTGGACGGTCGATTTCGTTGATGCTTACTTGCGCAGGAACACCCATAATAGATGTTAATTCGCGTTGTAATTTCTCAATGTCTTCGCCTTTTTTACCGATAACGATACCAGGACGTGCAGTGCTAATAGTAATTTTAGCAGCGCCCGTAGGACGTTCGATAAGAATATTGCTGATCATTGCATTCTTAAGTTTTTTGTTCAAAAACTCACGAACTTGCAAATCTTTAAGCAAGTATTCAGCGTATTGTTTCGGACTCGCATACCAATTAGCGTTATGACGTTTCACAACACCTAGGCGGATACCGATTGGATGAACCTTCTGACCCATATCAAACCCCTACCTTAACGGTAATGTGACAAGTACGCTTAGTAATACGATCTGCACGGCCTTTAGCACGTGGCAAAATACGTTTAAGGCTAGTGCCTTCATCAACGTAAATCGTAGAAACTTTAAGGTCGTCTACATCTAAACTGTTATTGTGTTCAGCATTCGCAATTGCAGATTCCAATGCTTTTTTAACCAAAACTGCAGCTTTTTTGTTGCTGAAGTTTAAGATATTAAGCGCGTGAGCAATAGATTTGCCACGGATTAAATCTGCAACCAAACGTGCTTTTTGTGCCGAGATAGCGGCACCGCGTAATTTAGCAGTAACTTCCATCATAGCACCTTAACGTTTAGACTTCTTGTCAACACCGTGACCACGATAGGTACGAGTTGGCGCGAATTCACCGAGTTTATGACCAACCATATGTTCAGATACGATCACTGGAACATGGTTACGACCATTATGGACAGAAATTGTTAAACCAACAAAATCCGGGAGGATCATCGAACGACGCGACCAAGTTTTGATCGGCTTACGGTTATTAGCCGCGATAGCCGCTTCAACCTTAGCGAACAAGTGCGCATCGACGAATGGGCCTTTTTTCAGAGAACGAGGCATTGTCAGATTCCTTTACTTGTTACTTAACGCGACGGTCGCGAATGATCATCTTAGTCGTACGCTTATTGGTACGTGTTTTGTACCCTTTAGCTTTTTGACCCCATGGGCTTACAGGTTGAATACCTTTGTTACGCCCTTCACCACCACCATGTGGATGGTCAACTGGGTTCATCGCCATACCACGAACGGTAGGACGAACACCACGCCAGCGTGATGCACCAGCTTTACCTAGTGAACGTAAGTTGCTTTCTTGGTTAGAAACTTCACCAAGAACCGCACGACATTCAACGTGTACTTTACGCATTTCGCCTGAACGTAGACGAATAATTGCGTAAGAACCGTCACGACCCAACAACTGAGCAGATGTACCAGCAGAACGTACTAATTGTGCGCCCTTACCGATTTTAAGCTCGATGTTGTGAAGAGTAGAACCGATTGGCATGTTGCGAAGTGGTAAGCAGTTACCTGGACGAATTGGAGCATCGTTACCAGATTGTACTTGATCACCAGCGCGAAGGCCTTTAGGTGCAATAATATAACGACGCTCACCGTCAGCATACAATACAAGTGCAATGTGTGCAGTACGGTTAGGATCGTATTCAATACGTTCAACTACAGCAGGAATGCCATCTTTGTTACGTTTAAAGTCAACAAGACGGTAGTGCTGTTTATGACCGCCACCAACGTGACGAGTCGTAATGTGACCGTTATTGTTACGACCACCAGTACGTTTTTTAGCTTCAACCAACGGAGAGTAAGGAGCACCTTTATGTAGATGGCTGTGAACAACCTTCTCTACAAAGCGGCGTCCTGGTGACGTTGGCTTACATTTTTGAATAGGCATAATTCTCGTCCTTATTCCGCTGCGCTTTCAGCGGTATCGCCCAAGTCAGCCATTTCAACATCTTGGCCAGCTTTCAGGGTGACGTATGCTTTTTTAACATCAGAACGACGTCCTAATGTTTTACCAAAGCGTTTAGTCTTACCTTTAGTGATAGTCGTGTTAACTTTAACAACTTCCACACCAAACAATTGTTCTACTGCTTTTTTGATTTCAAGTTTGTTAGCGCCTAAAGCAACTTTAAAAACTTGAACACCAGCAGTTTCACCTAAAACTTGTGCTTTTTCTGAAAATACAGGTCCTTGTAGGACTTGATATAAACGTTCGTTGTTCATCCTAGTTCTACCTCAATTTTCTTAGCAGCAGCAACAGACATAACAACTTTATCGAACGCAATCAAGCTAACAGGATCAATTGCTGCAGCATCAACCACATCTACATGTGGAATGTTGCGAGCAGCAAGATACAAGTTTTCATCAACAGCATCAGTAACGATTAATGCACGAGTAGCATTCAAGTCGTTAAGTTTTGCAAGCAATTCTTTAGTTTTCGGAGCTGCAACAGCAAACTCTTCAACCAATACCAAGCGATCTTGACGAACAAGTTCAGCTAGGATGCATTGCATAGCACCGCGGTACATTTTACGGTTAACTTTTTGAGACCAATCTTGTGGACGAGCAGCAAAAGTTTTACCACCACCAACCCAGATTGGGCTACGGATAGAACCAGCACGCGCACGGCCAGTACCTTTTTGACGGAATGGTTTTTTACCACCGCCAGATACATCGCCACGTGATTTCTGAGCTTTCGAACCTTGACGACCACCAGCTAAGTAAGCTGTAACAACCTGGTGTACAAGTGCTTCGTTAAATTCACGACCGAAAGCAACTTCAGATAATTCAACAGCAGAGCCGGAAACAGTATTTAAATTCACGTTATTTCCCCTCAGGCCTTGATCGTAGGACGTACAGTTACGTCACCACCGGTAGCACCAGGAACCGCACCCTTAACAACAAGAACTGAACGTTCAACGTCGATAGCAACGATTTCAAGACCCTGTGTAGTTACGCGTTCAGCACCTAAATGGCCAGCCATTTTTTTGCCTTTGAATACGCGACCAGGTGTCTGGTTTTGACCAGTAGAACCTAAAACACGGTGAGATACAGAGTTACCATGAGTAGCATCTTGCGTACGGAAGTTCCAACGCTTAACACCACCTTGGAAACCCTTACCTTTAGATTGACCAGTTACGTCAACGATTTGACCAACTGTGAACAATTCAACTGTAAGCGTACCACCAACTTCACGACCTTCAAGATCAGCTTCTGTAGCACGGAATTCTTGAACTAGACGACCAGCAGCAACACCAGCTTTCGCAAAGTGACCTTTCTGAGCGTTAGTTACGCGAGATTCGCGACGTTCACCAGTAGTGATTTGAATCGCTTGATAACCATCAGTTTCAAGCGTTTTGATTTGTGTGATGCGGTTAGGATCAACCTCAATCACTGTTACAGGTACAGAAACACCAGCATCTGTAAAGATACGTGTCATACCGCACTTGCGACCGACTAAACCAATAGCCATGTGCATAAACCTCTAAAAAAGCGGCCTAATTAACTTATAGAACGTTAATTAACCCGAAAGCCTTAACCCAATGCGATCTGAACATCAACACCAGCTGCAAGATCTAACTTCATCAACGCATCTACAGTTTTGTCTGTAGGTTGAACGATGTCGATCAGACGCTTGTAAGTACGAATTTCGTACTGGTCACGCGCATCTTTGTTTACGTGTGGTGATGTTAAAACGTTAAAACGTTCAATGCGTGTAGGCATTGGAATTGGACCACAAACTTGTGCACCAGTACGTTTTGCTGTTTCTACGATTTCTTGAGCTGATTGATCAATTAAACGGTGATCAAAAGACTTAAGACGGATACGAATTCTCTGGTTAGACATACCAGTTAACTCCAAGCCAAAATATATAAAGAATCACCCTTGACGCATCTCCCCCCACAAATGTAAGGCAAGTGTCAAAGGCAGTGAAAATCACTAAGGTCATGATCGATGCCATGACTGTCACGATGTTAGCTAACTTATTTGTAGCTAACCCCTTTCAATAAAGGGTCGCTCATTATAACTATTGTTTATTGCATAAGCAAATCTATTTTACCTTTTATCTGCTTTATTCAAGCTTGCTGTCTGTTTATTTTGTAAACGTTTCTCTAATACGCTGATCTTCTTAATACATATTCTATTGCTTCTTTTAACAACTTATTCCCTTCTTGAAATTTTTCCTTTGGCGTTTTTCTCAAACTTAACTCTGTCTGAACATATTGTCCCGCAAACTTTGATAATTCATCTTCATCTTTTAAGAATAAAGACAAAGTTTCTGGTGTAATTTCTGGGTGAAATTGAAAACCAAGTACATTTTTTCCTATTTGGTACATCTGGTTTCGACATACATCATTTTCTGCCAAATGTATTGCTCCTTTAGGTATTTCAAAGGTTTCACTATGCCATTGCATTACATTTATCGTGTGGGGCAACTCAAAACACTCAGTAGATATATTTTTAACTTTATTTACAACACTCCATCCAAGCTCTTGTTCTGAATTCCGACTCACTGCCGCACCCAAAGCATTTGCAATGAGTTGACCTCCCAAACACAGTCCCAGAGCCGGCTTACCTAATGATAAGTATCTTCTTAACCATCTTTTTTCTACAGTTAGCCAAGGAAAATTAGCCTCATCATTTACGCTCATTGTCCCCCCCATAATAATCAATAGATCAACCTCCTCTACTGTAGGTAATGCCTCAATATCTAACGGACGATCCAAAGGTAAGGCAAAAAATTCTGTTGCTGTTATTTGTGCATTGAGTTGTTTTAAGTATTCATAACAACTTCCAAAACCTTCGCCAGCAATATGCTGAAAATAATGTACTTTTAAATGCGACTTCATGCGCTAAATCCTAATTGTTGTTGCTCTATTTATTTAATTTTGCAAGAACGAAGCCAACTTTTACTTATTTGTCTGTTTTTAACAGAATTGCGTAATTCTGTAGCATAAAACGCTAAATTTCTCTTAAGCTAGATGCATTAAATACATACCAAGAGATTTACTTGTGAAAAAGAATCAACAAACAAAACTTATTCATGCACCAAGACAAGCCCCTCAACTCATAAATACAATTCAACCTCCCCTATATCGTGCATCTACTATTATTTTTGATAACACCGATGCTTTGTTTAACCGCCATTGGACTGATGAATATGACTATAGCTATGGTACGCATGGAACACCCACAACCTTTACATTAGGCGATAACATTGCCCAAATTGAAGGTGGAAAATACGCTCTTCTTGCGCCAAGTGGCTTATCCGCTATTAATTTAGTGAACTCTTGTTTTTTATCTCAAGGAGATGAAGTTTGGGTTGCAGATAATATTTACGGTCCAAATATGGAGCATTTACAAAACCTGAAATCTCGTTATGGCATTTCTGTAAAAGTTTACAACCCTATTGATGCTTCAACTTTTCAGCCTACGGAAAAAGCAAAATTTTTATGGTTAGAAGCCGCAGGTTCTGTCACTTTAGAATTTCCAGATTTAGTAAATCTTGTTAAAAAAGCAAAGCAACTTAATATTCTTACAGCGCTAGATAATACTTGGGGCGCAGGCTTAGCCTTTAATGCTTTCGATTTTAGCAATGAACACCTAAGTGTAGATATTACAGTTCATGCACTCACAAAATATCCAAGTGGTGGCGGTGATATTTTAATGGGCTCTATCGTCACTCGTAATCAAAAGTTACATCATCAACTATTCCGTATGCATGCAATTCAAGGTATTAGTATTTCTGGTGATGATGTTTCTCAAATTCAACGTAGTTTATCTTCTATGCAACTTCGTTATGAGCATCAATCACAAAGTGCAATTAAGCTATTAAATTGGCTAAAACAGCAAAAAGAATTTGTGCAAGTATTACATCCAAGTGATGAAGCTTCCGCAGGTCACACATACTGGAAAGAAGTGTGTAAAGAAGGTCATAGCGCAGGTTTAGTGAGTGTTATTTTAGACCCTAAATATACGCTTGAAGATGTTCGTAAATTTTGTGATGCGCTTACATTATTTAAGCTTGGTTTTAGCTGGGGCGGTCCTGTAAGCCTTGTAATGCTATACAATTTAAATGAGATGCGTAGCTTAGAACACACTCATTTAAAACAAGGATTTCTCGTTCGTTTTTGTATAGGACTAGAACATTCTGAAGATTTAATACAAGATATAGAAAATGCAATTAAAACTTTAAATAAGCCATAAATTACAATGAAATAGGAATAAATATGGGTACACCAATTATTGTTGCAAAGAAAACATCGGATACTACACAAGATGTTGTTTTACACTCTCAATTTGCCAATAGACACGGTTTAATTGCAGGCGCTACAGGTACAGGTAAAACTGTGACCTTAAAGGTACTTGCAGAAAGCTTTTCACGTCTGGGTGTACCTGTATTTTTAGCCGATGCAAAAGGTGATGTTTCAAGCCTTGCTAAAGCGGGCGAAAGTAATGCTAAATTTGATGAGCGCTTAAAAACCTTAAATATTGAATCTGTTGATTTTGCAGCATCCCCTGTAGTTTTTTGGGATTTATTTGGTGAGCAAGGACATCCTATTCGAACTACCGTTTCGGAAATTGGTCCTTTATTACTTGCACGCATGTTGAATTTGAATGACACACAAGAAGGTGTGCTTTCAGCTGTTTTTAGAATTGCAGATGATCAAGGTTTACTTCTTTTAGATTTTAAAGATCTAAAAGCAATGATTAGCCATGTCAGTGAAAATGCAGCAAGTTATCAAGCAGAATATGGCAATTTATCTCCTGCAAGCTTAGGGGCAATTCAACGCAATTTACTTGCTTTAGCTGATCAGGGCGGTGATAAATTCTTTGGTGAGCCGAGCTTAAATATTTTAGATTTCATTCAAACAGATAGCCAAGGACGAGGAAATATTAACTTATTGGCTGCCGATAGATTAATGAACACACCAAAACTTTATGCAACATTCCTACTTTGGATGCTTTCCGAATTATTCGAACAACTTCCTGAAGTTGGCGATATGGACAAGCCAAAACTTGTTTTCTTCTTCGATGAAGCACATTTACTTTTTGATAACGCAAGCCAAGCCTTACAAGACAAAATTGAACAAGTTGTGCGCTTGATTCGCTCTAAAGGCGTAGGCATTTACTTTGTAACACAAAACCCACTCGACTTACCCGAGAGCGTTTTAGGTCAATTAGGTAATCGTATTCAACATGCATTACGTGCATTCACACCTAAAGATCAAAAAGCCGTTAAAACTGCTGCCGATACTTTCCGTACCAATCCTGAATTTAAAGTAGATCAAGCGATTACAGAACTTGGTGTTGGTGAAGCACTGGTAAGTTGTTTAGATGAAAAAGGGATTCCACAAATGGTGGAACGTGCTTGGATTATGCCACCACACTCCTCTTTTAGCCCAATTAGCACAGATGAACGTAAAAATTTAATCAGCCAAAGTGTTGTTGCTGGCATTTATGAACAAGAAATTGATCGTGAAAGTGCATTTGAACGCCTACAAAACAAAGTCGCAGAAATGCAACAACAGGCCGTCCAAGCAGAACAGGAAAAAATTGCAGCAAAAGAAAGAGAAGCACAAGAGAAACAACAAGCGAAAGAAGCTGAAGCTTTTGCTAAACAGCAAGCCAAAGAACAAGAGCGTATTGCACGTGAACAGCAAAAAGAAGCTGAACGTGCAGCAAAACAACGTGAAAAAATCATTCAAGATACCGTAGGTACTTTTGCGAAAAGCGCTGCACGTAGCTTAGGTGGATCTACAGGACAGAAAATTATTCGCGGATTACTTGGTTCTTTATTTGGTAAAAAATAATCAAATAAACCGATCAATTTTTCACTTATTATGGGATATCTTTATATCCCATATTTTTTGTATGGTTTTCTTAAAGATGTATTGTAAATACATTTTATAAGATGTATTTTAAATATATCTTATAACTCTCTCTAGAAGTAAAGCCATGAATCCACAATATATCGAACTCGTAAAATCAACTGTTCCTGTGCTACGTGAAAACGGTGTTGCACTTACAAGTTATTTCTACAATCGCATGTTGACCAATAATCCTGAGTTAAAAAATACATTTAACTTAGATCATCAAAGTACTGGTCGTCAGCCACGTGCGCTTGCTGCTGCTGTTTTAGCTTATGCAGAAAATATTGAGAACCCAAGCGTATTAGCTAAAGCAATTGAACACATTTCAACTAAGCACGTAAGCTTAGACATTCAGCCAGATCAATATTCAATTGTGGGTGAAAACTTGCTTCATTCAATTAGTGAAGTTTTAGACGTACCAATGGATTCAGACTTAATTGCTGCATGGAAAGAAGCATATCTTCAACTTGCTGAAATTTTAATTAATTCTGAAAAACAAAAATTCGATAACCTTGCTGCGAAACAAGGCGGATGGAGTGGCTGGCGTTCATTTGATATCACTGCAATTGAAAGCAATGAAAATGGTAAAACATTTACAATTAAAGCAACCGATGGCAACGATGTGGTAGGTGCTGATGCAGGTCAATACGTTTCAGTAAAAGTTAAAGTTCCAAATCATGAACTTCAACAACCTCAACAATTTAAGTTTGCAGATGCTCAAGCAAATAACGAATTTAAATTTGCAGTTAAAGCTGAAGAAAATGGTACTGAATTCTCTGTTGCGAACATCTTGTTAGAAAACTACAACGTTGGCGATACAGTACAAGTAACTGCTCCACTATAAGCAATATTACCTTGTTCTAAATAGATGATTCTGTGTTGAAAGTTCCTTTAGAGGGACTTTCACGCTACACTAGAAAGGTTCCCAATATTTTTATAGACACATGCAACTAAACAAATTTACCGATTATGCACTGCGTATTTTATTGTATATCGCTCAACCGAGAGATATGCCCTATACCATTGCCGAAATTGCGGAAGATTTACATGTTTCTAAAAATCATTTAGTTAAAATTGTTCATTTTATGGGGCAACATGATTGGATTATTACCACGCGCGGTAAAGGTGGTGGAATTCGCTTAAATCCTCAAGCATTAAATTCACAACTTAGTGAAATTGTTAGAATTTTACAAGGTGATCATCAAATTGTTGAATGTAATACCCCGCCCTGCGTTTTACGTAGCAAATGCGGTCTAAAAGGTATCTTAGATCAAGCACTTGAACAGTTCTATATCAGCTTAAATCAATACACCCTCAATGATGTTCTCAATACATCCCCTCAAGCTAAATATTCTACTTTATCTGCTATTCCTCTTATTCATTTATAAAACTCTTTGGCAAATTTCCTGCGCTTTAAAATTTACAAAGGTCGCTTGAATGTTCGACTTCCTTTATAATGGTCGTTTGTAGATTATTGATTGAAGTTAAGCTATGCACCACAGCAGAGGAAAGTCTAAAAACAGTAAGATAGCAAATGCGCCTAAGCAAAAGATCAGCTATGTGAAAAAAGTTGATTCTGCCATTACTGAGTACTCTGTTCGCTCATTAAATTGGTTACGAAAAGCTGAATTCTTAATGAGTGCGCCTAAGCTTAATCTTTGTGTTGAAGATACAGGTTATGAAGTTGCATTTGCAGGTCGTTCAAATGCGGGTAAATCAAGTGCAATTAATGCTTTAACCAACCAAAAGCAATTGGCTCGCGCATCTAAAAAGCCTGGTCGTACTCAAATGATCAACTTTTTTAGCTTAGGAAATCCAGACCAACGTTTAGTCGATTTGCCTGGTTATGGCTATGCTGCCGTTCCTGAAGCAATGAAAATTGTTTGGCAAAAAGAGTTAGAAAATTACCTGATTCATCGCCAAAGCTTACAAGGCTTAGTTTTACTCATGGATATTCGCCATCCATTACAACATTTCGACATTATGATGTTGGAATGGGCTTATTCACGTAAATTATTTGTTCATGTACTTTTAACAAAGTCTGACAAACTCAACCGTGGCCCTGCTTCTAAAGTATTGCAAGAAGTTCAGGCACAGTTGAAAAAGATGAAGTTAAACTTCTCAATTCAACTTTTCTCTTCAATGAACAAACAAGGTTTAGAAGAACTTGCTAGCGTCATGGCAGGTCGTTTGAACTTTACACTTGAACAAGCAAGTTCGTTTGATTTAGACAGTATTCCAGAAGCTTCTGAAAATGATTTTGAAGAAGGTGAATTTGAAATGGAAGAAGGCATTTATGATGATGCCGAATTTGAAGATCAACTTGATGTTGAAGATGAAACAGTTGCTAAAGTAGATGCTGCAAAAAAAGAAGATTAATCTTTTTTCAAGCAAATAAAAAAGGTCGGAATATCCGACCTTTTTTATTTCTCAAACCTTAGTTCAAAATCAAATACTAAGCTGTATTTTCTTCTTTAGTATGACGGTCTACCACAACACTAATCATCATATCACCCTGAACATTTACAACTGTTCGAACCGTATCTAGCAAACGATCAATAGGTAATAAAATTGCAATCGCTTCTGCAGGCAAACCAACAGATTGTAAAACCATAATCATGGTGACCATACCTGCACTTGGAATACCTGGCGCACCAAGCGAAGCGATCATGGCTGTTGCACAAACAATAAGTTGCTGACCAATGGTTAAATCTAAGCCCATTAAATTTGCAATAAATAAGGCTGCTGCTGCTTCATAAAGCGCAGTTCCATCCATATTTAATTGTGTTCCTAAAGGAATCACAAAACCTGCCGTTTGTGGACGTACGCCTAAGTTTTCCTGCGCACATTTCATTGAAAGTGGCATTGTTGCAGAACTTGAGCTTGTGGCAAATGCAGTAATTAATGCGGCACGTGTTCCTTTAAAAAAGGTTAACGGATTCATCTTGCCAAAAATCCATAAAAGAAGTGGCAACACCACCACCCCATGGAAAATTGTTGTTCCTGTTACCACGGCGGCAAATTCAGCCAAACGACTTAAAACAGTAATATCTTCTGTTGCTATCAGCTTTGCCAATAATGACAAAATACCGAATGGTGCAAGCTTCATTACCCAACCAATCATCAACATCATAATGTCAAAAAACTGATGACTAAGTTTACGTACTGTTCGGAAGTTTTCTCCACCTTTAACCAAAGCCACACCCACAAATAATGCAAAAACCACAACGGCTAAAACATTACCTTCTGCAAATGCTTTAAATGGATTAATTAAGGTATTTTGAATAAAGTTGGTGAAAAAAGAGGTTGGCGTTAATGTGTCAGGTGTTTGATGCGAGTTCATTGCATCTTGGAACATGACAATGTCTACACCTTTACCTACATTAAATAAGTGCGCACAAGCTAAACCTAAAATAAGCGCCAATGTTGTTGTGGTTACACAACACATTAAGGTAATTTTCCAAGTTCGACTGAGTTGCCCTGTAGCTTGTAAATTAGAAACACCAACTACAATAGAGCTGAAAATTAATGGAATTAACAGCATTTTCAGCAAGCCAATAAAGACACTACTGACAATACTTAGCCCGTAAATACTTGCATCAAAAAACTGAGTGTTTGGAAATAGGTTTAGAATAAAACCAAAAATCACACCCACTATGGCTGCAATTAGAATTTGTGAATTTAAGTTCATCCTAGAATGCTTTTTTGAATTAATTTAGCTGACAATATGCCATGCATATTTTTTATTATCGAGCGTTATTTTGTCATAAGGTTATACCTATCTTAGGTATATTTCATAAAAAAAAGCCGAATCATCATTCGGCTTTTTAGTTTCAATTTTTAAATTATTGAGATTCAATTTCTCGTAAGCGGATTAGGCCTTCTTGTGTTGTGCTACACACCAACTGACCGTTTTGCCACATTCTACCAAAATTCAAACCACGCGAACTTGCGCTAATTGTTGCATCCATGTCGTAAAGCATGAATTCATCTGCACGGAATGGTTTATGGAAATACATTGCATGATCGATGCTTGCACATTGCAAACTTGGTGAAAGATAACTTAAGCCATGTGGGCGAAGCGCTGTCGTCATTAAAGTGAAATCTGAATAGAACGCAGCAATTGCTTGATGCAATGAAATTTCATCAACTTCCGCAGCAATTTTATCGTGCGTACGAATGTAATGTGCATAGTTTGGTGCTTCAGGTTGTGGTGCAAATGGATTAATTGGCATCACAGGACGAAGCTCAACATGACGATCACGCATAAAGCTTGCACGTACATTTTCAGGTACAAATTCAACCATCTGCTGTTTTAATTCAGCTTCATTTTTTAAGTTTTCAGGTGCAGGATAATCTGGCTCGGCTGTTTGATAATTTAAGCCTTCCTCTTGCTCTGCAAATGAAACCATGCACATAAAAATAGTTTTACCATGCTGAATTGCACGCACCTGACGGCTAATAAAACTACGCCCATCTCGAATACGATCTACTTCATAAATAATTGGCGCATTTACATCACCACCAAATAAGAAATATGCATGTAAAGAATGTGCTGGTCGATCTGTTGTGTATGAAGCTGCACGTAATGCTTGGCCTAAAACTTGCCCACCAAAAACACGCTTACCCACCAAGTTCCGACTTTGTCCACGGAAGATATTTTCTTCAAGTTTTTCAAGGCTAAGTAAATCAACCAATTCCTGAGTTAATGCATTCATGGGGGCAACCTATATCGATTCGATCACTATGAAATGAGGCTTTAATTGTGTATTACAACTAAAAAGAAGGCTATTTTGCCATAAAACCAACCAAAGCAATAAAGTTTTACTGACTCGTTTGTCATATGATTTTTTGAATATAGCTTCTAAAAGTATGCTCTTTAACTGTAAAATTACCCGCACTTACGAATATTGTTAGAAAATGGCATATTGTGTTGAATTACAATTGCTCAAAATAATATCCCGCAACATCTCTGTAGTAACGGTCTTTTAAGTAGGAGTTCTTATGTCCAAGAGTGGCTTCGGTCAAATTTATCGCAAGCTTTCTAGCAAGCTGCTTGACCTCGTGGTAACACCTCAAGTTCTTGGCGAAGTTCCTGTAGCATCTCAAACTGCAGAAAAACAAGGTGATGCGCTAAACAAACCTAAAGTGGTTTGTTATGTTTTACAAAATCATTCTCGCAGCAATGCATTAGTTGTTGATGGTGAAACTCGACGTTTAAAATTAGCACCTGCATTAGACCCGCTTACTATTAAAGACCATAAAGAGAAAGTATCTGTTCTTTTCTTACAACATTCAGATGAAAATAATATTTTAAATCCATCTGCACATAAGCTTCCGCCACGCTTACTTAGCTTGGTTGAATTACTAGAAAAACACCCAGATGCAGATGTAGATCTTGTGCCTGTTACCCTACTTTGGGGACGTGCGCCAGATAAAGAAAATTCATTGCTTAAGGTTTTAATGACCGATACATGGTCTACACCTGGCACAGTGAAACAGCTTATAAATATTGGCATGCATGGACGTCAATCTTATTTAGAATTCCATGAGCCACAATCTTTACGTAAGCTTATTGAATTTGCGAAAGAGACACATCCAAATATTTCGCCTGCAACATATATTTTAAATACCTTAAATAATTACCTAGATAATCAACGTGAAATTGTTTTAGGGCCAGATTTGTCTGACCGACGCAATGTCATGCATTCGCTTATTAAGTCTCCCGATGTTCAAGATGCAATTCGTCGCGAGAGCATTCGTAGTAAAATTAGTTTGCTTGAAGCAGAACGCCGCGCTATAGGTTGCGTGAACGAAATTGTTTCGGACTATTCACACTCGACTGTACGTTTTGCCTCTATGGCGCTTACACGCTTATGGACACAACTTTATGATGGTGTAGATGTTCACAACTTTAGTACGGTTCGTGAATTAGCCAAAGACTACGAGATTATTTATACGCCATGTCATCGTAGCCATATCGACTATTTATTATTGTCTTATGTGATTTATCAACGTGGTTTGATGGTACCGTACATTGCCGCAGGCGATAACTTAAATATGCCTTTTGTAGGGCAAATTTTACGTGGCGGTGGCGCATTCTTTATTCGCCGTTCATTCCGCGGAAGTGGTTTATACACCACGGTATTTAAAGAATATTTATATAGCATTTTGTCACGCAACACACCGCTTGAATACTTCATTGAAGGTGGTCGTTCACGTACAGGTCGTATCTTACCGCCTAAAACGGGCATGCTTGCTATGACTGTTCATAGTCATTTACGTGGTCGCTCTAAGCCTATCGTATTTATTCCAACTTATATTGGTTATGAACGCTTAATGGAAGGTTCAACTTATGTAGGCGAAATGAATGGTAAGGCGAAAGAGTCTGAATCAATTATGGGTATTATTAAAACCCTACGTAAAATTGAAAAAGTCTTTGGTAAAGTTCATGTGAACTTTGGTGAGCCAGTTTTCTTAGATGACATGCTGAAACAGCATAATGCAGAAAATGTAACTGTTGCTAAAAATGATGATGCAATTCCTGAAGAAGTATCACAAGCAGTAAATAGCTCTGCAAATGCAATTTTGGAAAACATTAACCGTGCTGCAGTTATTAACCCTGTTTCATTGCTTTCACTTATTCTTCTTGCAACACCAAAACATACGTTAGATGAAGAAATTTGCGTGAAGCAAATTGATACTTACCGTAATTTGCTTGCATCTTTACCTTATGATGAACGCATTCAAGTAACGCCTTTATCTGGCAAAGAAATTATTGCTTATGGTTTAAAGCTTAAACTAATTAAACGCGTGAACCATGTTTTAGGTGATATTATTGCGATTGAAGAAGGTCAAGCAGTTCTTCTTACTTACTTCCGCAATAACATCTTACATGCCTTTGTTTTACCATCTTTAATTGCTGCACTTGTAAACCACAATGGTTCAATTGCTCCAAAAGATTTATGCAATGTTATTAAAACTTTATATCCATTCTTAAAAGCAGAATTGTTCTTAAAGTGGAATGAAGATGATATTCAAGCCCCAACTGAAGCGTATATTAATGCTTTATTGAATGCAAAACTCATCTCTAAAGATGCTGAAGGCAATTTAGTTGCACCTGCACCAAATACTGAAGATCATAATCAGCTTGTAGTGCTTGCAACACCTGTCATGCAAAGCCTTGAGCGTTACTACATTACGCTTTCACTCATTACTCAGCGCGGTTCAGGCAATATTTCAATGCGCCAAGTTGAAGAACTTAGTCATTTAGTGGGTCAGCGCTTATCTGTACTTTATGAGTTTAATTCTCCTGAATTTTTTGATAAAGCACTTTTCCAAAGCTTCATTAAAATGCTCACGCAAAAAGGTTACATCAGTACAAATGAAGATAATTCGATAGTATTTGATGCGCCATTCCAAAATATTACCCAGTACGCCAACCTTGTTTTAGATGAAGATAAATTGCAAATGCTTCATCACATTACTTCATTTACCGATGAAGAATTGAAAGAAGCTTTAGATGCCTTAGCTGCCCAACAAGCTAAAAAACGCCAAAAGCGTAAAAAGAAATAAGCAAAGAAAAGCCTCTCAATTGAGAGGCTTTTTTATATCTATGCAAAGCTTAATGCTGAATAAGTTTAAATCCTGTTTCATTCATTCGCATTGCAAAAATTCGCTTTCCGGTTTCATTCTGACTTTCCAAAACCAACTCAGGAAAACCCTTTTCCTTTTGAATTTTTAAAATCTTTTCATGTAAAGGTTCAGGTAAATTATTGGTCACAATATAACTTTTCTTAGGATGTTCCACGTGAAGTAGATGCGCTAAGAAACAAGATAAATCATCTATATGAATACGGTTAGACCAATGAATATTAGGATACGTTTTTGTGTTTTCTGCAAGACGAATCATACGTTCAGATAAACCATCATAAATACCTGCAGGACGAATAATGGCGCATCTTTCAGCATAAGCTTTTAAATAAACCTGCTCCATTTCTGCCAAAATTTGCCCTTGTTCATCTTTAGGCGAAATTGAAGTTTCATCATCCACTCGCTCCCCTGCATTTTCACCATATACCCGCGTAGAAGACACCACAATTACACGCTTTACAGGATGATCTATTAAAGCCTGAATAATTGAATATGCAGAATTCAAATAAGTTTCCCTGTATCCATCTACATTGCTTTGTTTCGGAGACAGTAAAATATAAACACAATCTACAGGTTTAATTTGGCTTAAATTAAGATGATGAATATCTTGAATAAGATGCGTTGCATATTCATCTGTTTTCGGACTTGAACTAATTGTGGTAATTTGATGATCGAGCGCAAATAGTTGTTTAGCAACGCGCTGAGATGTTTTACCATAACCTATAAATAAAATATGCATTTAGCACCAAATCACAGACTAAGTTGAGGGGACATGGCCGCAGTCCACCAATTGCAAGGCGTAGGAAATGCCTCTGCTGCTTTACTAGAAAAGCTAAATATCTTTAACACAGATGATTTGCTGTTTCATCTTCCACGTGACTATGAAGATCGTAGCACGATCATTCCTATGAACCAATTGGTCGTAGGCAGAAGCTATTTGCTTGAAGGTATTGTAAAAGGTGTCGATTTTCCACCGGGCAAACGTAAGTCTATGGCGGTATTACTCGATGATGATTTTGGCAAAGTCACTTTACGTTTTTATCATGTTTATAAAGGCATTACAGATCGGGCAAAAGTTGGCAACCGTTTAAGAATATTTGGTGAAGTTCGTGTAGGCGCTCGTGGTTTAGAGCTTTATCATCCTGAAATACAAGTTATTAGTGAACACACACCTCTTCCGCAAACTCAGCTTACGGCAATTTACCCAAGCACAGAAGGGTTAACGCAACCTAAGATTCGTGAATATGTGAAGCAAGCGCTACAACAACATAGCGATGATTTACCTGAATTATTACCTAAAAAATTCACCAATGGATATGCATTAAAAGAAGCGTTGGATTATATTCACCATCCACCTGTAGATGCCAATATGGTTCAGTTGTCGCAAGGCTCACATCCTGCGCAACAACGTTTAATTTTTGAAGAGCTTGTTGCACATCAAGTCAGCTTACTCACGCGACGTGCCTATATTCAGCAAATTGAAGCACCTTCATTTTCACCAAGTAAAAAGTATACAAAAGCATTATTAAGTGCACTACCTTTTGAAATGACAGGCGCACAAAAGCGTGTTTCCAAAGAAATTGAAGATGATTTGAAACTCAATAAACCTATGCTTCGCTTAATTCAGGGTGATGTAGGTGCAGGCAAAACATTAGTTGCGGGTGTGGCTGCTTGCCATGCTTTAGAAGAAGGCTGGCAAGTTGCTTTAATGGCACCTACAGAAATTTTAGCAGAACAACATTACTTAAATTTCAAGAAATGGTTTGAGCCTTTAGGTCTGTCTGTATCTTGGCTTTCAGGCAAACAAAAAGGCAAAGCTCGCGCAGCAGCAGAGCAAATTATTAAAGATGGTTCAGCTCATTTAATTGTTGGAACACATGCGCTATTTCAGGAAAATGTTGAATTTGCCAAGCTTGGCTTAGTCATTATTGATGAACAACATCGCTTTGGTGTAGATCAACGTCTAGCTTTACGTAATAAAGGCTTAGATGGTATGACACCACATCAATTGGTGATGACTGCTACCCCTATTCCTCGTACTCTGGCTATGTCTGCTTATGGTGACTTGGATACTTCAGTCATTGATGAACTACCACCGGGTCGAACACCAATTCAAACCGTGACTATTCCGCTAGATAGACGTGAAGAAGTATTAAATAGAATTGCGACCAATTGTGCCGAAGACAAACAAGCTTATTGGGTCTGTACCCTTGTCGAGCAATCTGAAACTTTAGATGCACAAGCTGCCGAAGCAACTTATCAAGAAATTCGTGAGCGTTTCCCACATTTAAAAGTTGGCTTAGTTCACGGCAAAATGAAAGCAGACGAAAAGCAATCTGTAATGCAACAATTCAAAGATAATGAATTACAGCTTCTTATTGCCACCACTGTGATTGAAGTGGGTGTCGATGTTCCAAACGCTTCCATTATGGTCATTGAAAATGCGGAGCGTTTAGGACTTTCACAATTACACCAATTACGTGGTCGAGTTGGTCGTGGTGCAAAGGCAAGTTTCTGCGCCTTACTTTATAAAAACCCACTTTCTCAAAATGGGCAAGAACGCTTACGCATTATGCGTGAAACCAATGATGGCTTTTTAATTGCTGAAAAAGACTTAGAAATTCGTGGTCCTGGTGAACTATTAGGAACAAAACAAACAGGTGATATGGGCTTTCGTGTGGCTAAATTAGAACGTGATGATCATCTTCTAAGTCAAGCACATTATGTCGCACATCAAATTTTAAAAGACTATCCTACTCATGCCGATGCTTTATTAAAACGCTGGCTACCTGAAGCACCAAGGTACGCTTATGTTTAATTTAATAAAAAGTGCTACTTCACAATTAAGCACATTGGACACTTGCCAACTTTGCGGTGTAGATGCCCAAGCAATGCATTCTATTTGCCAAGACTGCTGGAATAATTTACCTTGGTATAAACAAAATATACAACGCCAAGAAATAGATATTTCTGTCGCTTGTTACTATGCCTATCCTATAGATCGAATTATTCAAAAGTTTAAATATGAACAACAGCTTCATTATCAAACGTTATTGGCTGGCGTTTTAAAAGAAGTTCGTATTCCTAAAGTACAAGCCATTGTGCCTATGCCAATTTCAAATGAACGCCTAGTAGAGCGTGGTTTCAACCAAGCCTTGGTATTGGCACAAATATTAACGAAAGATTTAAACATTCCTGTTTGGCAACCTATAGCCAAATCCTAAAAACTATAGAACAATAGAGATATGGGATATTCAAAAGATTTTAAAGACAAAGTCATAGAAATTATGATTCGAGATGAAATGTCTGTGCGAAAAGCAGCACAGCATTTTAACATCTGTATACAGACAATTCAGAACTGGAAAAAGTCCACTACAAACAAACCTATTCCTGGCCGTCCAGCTAAAATTAGCAGAGAGCAAATATTGAAGGATGTTGAACAATATCCTGATGATTATCAGTATGAGCGAGCTGAACGTTTAGGAGTAAGCACTCATGCGGTATTTAATGCGTTACATGCCGCAGGAATATCGCGTAAAAAAAGACGTTAAAGCATCCTAAAGCAGATCAAAATCAACGTCAGCAATTTCAAAATCTCATAGAGTGTTTAGAAGGGAAATTGCCTCTGATTTACATAGATGAAAGTGGTTTTCAAAGTGAAAGTACCAGAACTCATAGTTATAGCCTTCAAGGAACACGTGCTGAAGGTAAATTTAACTGGCAGTTGAAGAATTGCAGTAATGTGATCGGTGCAATCATTGAAAATAGATTGCTGACAGTTGGTGTGTTTAATTGTTCAGTGAACACAGAAGTATTTGAATGTTGGATTGAACAGGATTTATTACCTAAGTTGAAAGAAAGCAGTGTTTTGATTATGGACAATGCGACCTTTCACAAAGGGAAAAGACTTCAGGAGTTGGTACGTTGTGCGGGCCATTACATTGTGTGGCTTCCTAGATATAGTCCAGATTTAAATCCAATAGAAAATATGTGGTCGCGAGTCAAGGCGATTCGAAATAAGTTTAGAGTTAAAGATATTGATAAATTATTTAAAGATTACTGTAATGATTTATTTAGTATTTAGCTATATATCACGCTCAAATCAATATTCACAAAAAGGCTTAAACCGCTTAGAACGCCTTGAAAATATTGATACCCAATTTGAAATCAATGAACTATCAAAAATCAAATATCGTCGTGTACTTATTTTGGATGATGTTGTGACAACAGGAAGTTCAATTCACGCATTGAAACTTAAATTAGAAGAGTTAGGTTGCCAAAAAATCTATGCAACTTGTCTCGCCTACGCAGACAATTAAAAACATCATAAAAAAGGAAAGAACATGTCTTTCCTTTTTATTAAGTGTCTAAATTTATTAAATAGTGGGAATTAAACCACAACTTCTGCTAAATACTTTTTCACCCAAGGAATAGCGACTTCCGTAGTTAACGGTGCTAAACGCGTATCTACATCGTCTAAATCAATCCATTTCATTTCTGCAATTTCAGCATCAATATGTGGCTGTTCATTGAGTTCAATAAAATATACATAACTTACAAGTTGATAATCAGGCTCATTTGCTGCAAGCGTTTCAAAGCGACCAATAAATTTTTCAATACGAGCTTCACAGCCAATTTCTTCCTGAATTTCACGAAGCATTGTCACTTCAGGTAATTCATTTGGTTCTAACTTTCCACCCACTTGCATGAAAAATTCTGTATTTTTCTTACGTACCACAAGAAGTTGCTGCTGATTATTTAAGATAATTGCCGCAGCAACTGTTATTAATTTCATGTATTTTCCACTACTGTTGAACGTTCAACCATTCCCCATTTCGGTTCAGGTGCAACAAATTTTTCGAACTGACTTAAAACATCTTGAATAGAAGATGACGAAATTAAAGTATTGGTAAATCGCTCATGCGTGAAACCCTTTTGGGTTGTTACCTCAATAAACTTAATTAACTCATCATAGAAACCATCTACATTTAAAAATGCACAAGGCTTTAAGTGAATACCCAATTGCGCCCAAGTCCATTGTTCAAAAATTTCTTCTAACGTTCCAACACCACCTGGCATTGCAATAAATGCATCAGATAATTCAGACATTTTTGTCTTGCGCTCATGCATATCTTTTACAACATGTAATTCGGTTAAATGAGGATGCGCCAACTCTTTATTTACAAGTACTTCTGGAATCACGCCAATAACGCGCCCACCGGCTTGTAAAGCACTATCTGCAACAACACCCATTAAGCCAGATTTACCGCCACCGTAAACCAATGTTTTGCCTTGCTCTGCTATTGCTCGACCAACATCTTGTGCAGTTTGATTAAAGATTTCATCTGTACCAAATGCAGAGCCACAAAATACAGCAATAGAATTTGTCATTTTTTCACCATGTTATTGTGTTTAGATACACTACTATTACGTTCAAGTACTTTTTTTAACTAAAATAATGATATGGATCGTGCTTTTCATTAAAACCTTGTCTAAAATACACGCATTACAAATATGGATACTGCGCAAAGGAGAAAAGACGAATGCTTGAAGCCTTTCACTCTACCGAGCGCGGTAGTTTAGAAGATGCAACCATCAATGGTGGCTTCGATTTACATCAAGATTTGGTTTGGATTGACCTTATTGCACCTTCCCAAGAAGAACAACAATGGGTGTTAGATGCTTATGACCAAAACCTACCCACTTTAAAATCATTAGAAGACATTTCATCTTCAGCTCGATTCTACCGTGATGATGACGGTATTTTACATATTAGTACGTACTTTTTAACGAAAAATAAAAACTTCCAACTTGATGGCGAACCTGAAGAGAATTCAAGCATTCTTTCAACTGTTCAAACCGTTGCATTCATTTTACATAAAGATCGCTTATTTACCTTACGTGGTGAAAAGCTCGTGGCTTTTCGTGCCTTCCGTGCTCGAGCGCGTCGTAATGATTACGAAATCGATTATAAAGACCCAACATGGGTACTTTTAGGTTTATTAGAAGCAAAGCTCGATGAACTTGCGGATATTTTGGAAGATATCCACAAAGACTTAGAAAAGTACTCAACAGAAGTTCTAAATAACCGTCATCGTGAACAGATGCTAGATTTAGATGACATGATTACACGCCTTGCACAGTTAGAAGATACGCTTGGAAAAGCGCAACTATGCTTAATCGATTTACGTCGTGTACTCACCTTTTTAGCTCGTCCTCGTGCTTTAGGTAGTCATATTTATGATGCTGACATTCGTGAGTTAAGTGAAGATGTTCGTTCACTTGTAGAACACGATGCTTTCTTATTCCAAAAAGTTCGATTCTTACTTGATACAACATCTGGATTCATCAATACTGAACAGAATGACACGATTCGTCGATTCTCTATTTTACCAAGTATGCTTGCTCCACCTATGCTTGTTGCAAGTGTTTATGGCATGAATACAGAAGTCTTACCCTTTGCCCATGGCACAACAAGTTTTATTGTTGTGAGTGCAATTTTGTTAGCCTTCTTTGTTGGCCCAATGATTTACTTCCGCTGGAAAAAATGGATTTGAGTATTTCAATTTCCCTCTCTTTCTAGGAGAGGGTTAGGGAGAGGTAAACAAGCAAAAATATACCCAACAATAAAAAAGCACCTTTCGGTGCTTTTTTAGATTTAAACTTTGCTTAATCTAGCAATTGCAAATCACTTTCTAAATGACAGGCTTGAATAATATTCATCATTTTAGCTGGCACAGACTTAAACTTCAGCCCATTTGAATTGGGGGTTTGACGCAACAAACGCACCAATACAGCCAAAGCTAAAGTACTACCATGTTCAAGTTGAGATAAATCTACAACTGCTGGTAATTCAATTTTGGTCTGAAGAATTGCCAATCCTTCCTGATAATATTCTTCAGCATTATCGTAATCAATTTTACCCGAAACGACCAACTGCTGATTTTTAAATTCAATCACTGATCACCTACTATTATTTATTTACAGCAGCTTCAGCATCTGGTTTAAAGTTCGCAATTGCTTTGTCGATATTACCGCCATTACGCTTTACAGTCGCAGCAAATTGATTACGGAACTGTAAGCCCAAATCAATACCAGAAACATTGATATTACGTACCTTCCACTGATTCCCTTTATCAACCAACTGGAAAGATACAGGAATTTTTTCACCCTTATTATTAAAGTCAATTGTCACAACAGGATTCTTGCTGTTAGTCGCTTTATAAGGACGCAATGTATACGTTTGATTTGAGAATTTAGCAAAAGCAGAGCCATAATTTTCAATTAAAGTTTCACGAAAATTCTTTTCAAATTGAGCACGCTGCGCGGCAGAGCTATATTGATTAGTCGCATAAGTTCCCATCACAATACGCGTAAATGCTTGTGAGTCGATATACGGATCTAAGTTTTGACGAACAATCGTTTTTACTAAAGCAGGATTTGACTGCAACTTAGAACTATCCGCTTTTAAGCGTGCAATTAAACCATCTGCTACTTTTTTAACAAATGCAGGAGGTGCTTCAGCAGGAGCAGCAAAAGCTGTGCTCGCAATCATTGTAGAAAGAATGCTAGCGGTTAATGTCTGTTTTAATAAAATATTCATTTTCTATATTCCAAAATTATTTATTCAACAAAAGATGGTTCAGCACTGGCTGTATCTGATGAGGTTTGAGTCTCGCCTGCATCACCACTGTCTTTAGCTTTACTTTCACCAGCTCCACCCGTTACAAATTTAGAAATTAAATCTTCAATTTCCATTGTGCTTTGAGTGTTAGAAATTTCATCACCACGTTTTAAATAGCTCAAGCCACCACCTGGTACAATTTTCAGGTATTTCTCACCTAAAAGACCGTTGGTTGCAACCATAATATAAGCATCTTCATCAATATTTGTGATGGATTTCATGTTAGCAATAAGTTGCTTTTCCATTTCTTTTTGTTCTACTTTAGAAGCAGCTTCATAGTCTGAGCTATAACGTAACTCTTCTAATGCTTCACTTTGAACTTGTTCTAATTGCTTTGCATTAAATGACGTTAAAGTACCATCCAAAGTCATATGAACAGTTGCTAAACGTGTTACAGGATCTAGAGTAATTTCATCTACCTGCCCCACTTTAACACCGCTTAACGCTACTTTTGCACGTGGTTTAATACCGTTTACATTGTCAAATGTTGCAGACATTTCATAGCTGTCACTAATATTTGTTCCAACTAAACCACTCACGCGCATTGCTAAGAAAAATAATGCAATACCAAAAAGAATTACAAATATGCCGACTGCCAGCTCACTAGTACGTGATTTCATTAAACACCTCCGAACATGACCGCAGTCAACACGAAATCAAAACCTAAAACACAAAGAGATGAATACACCACTGTGCGCGTTGTTGAAGTTGCAATACCTTCAGATGTTGGCTCACAGGCATAACCTTGATAAACCGCAATCCAAGTACAAATTAATGCAAAAACAAAACTTTTAATAATTGTGCCATTAAAGACATCTTTATAGAATTGCACGCTACTTTCCATGCCACTCCAATAAGAACCTTCATCCGCACCTAAGAAATCTACCCCTACCATTTTACCCCCCATAATACCTACGGCAGCAAAAATGACAGAAAGCATTGGCAAACTAAAGATACCTGCCCATAAACGCGGTGAAATCACACGTTTAAGTGGGTCGACACCTATCATTTCCATACTTGAGAGTTGTTCTGTCGCTTTCATTAAGCCAATTTCAGCCGTCAGTGCAGAACCTGCACGACCTGCAAATAATAAAGCGGCAACAACAGGAGCAAGCTCTCTTAGTAATGTTAAAGCAACTGCTGTACCCAGCATTGCCTCACTACCAAAAGTCACTAAAATGCTGTACATCTGCAAGCCTAAAACAGCACCAATAAACAAGCCAGATACAACAATAATAAGCAACGACATCACACCAACACGGTACATTTGGTAGATGAAAAGCTTGACACCTTGCCATGTAGGTAGTGATGTTAAAATCTGTAAAAGCATAAGCGTAGCAACACCAATTCCGCGAATACGCTCAATAACGCGTCTACCTAATAAGGCAATAGCATTCATGAACCAACCTCATTGCTTAAATATGCTTGATGACTAAACTGATAATCGACAGGACCATCAATGGAACCTGTCAAAAATTGCTGAACAAAAGGAGATGAATGTACTTTTAATTCCTCAGGTGTACCCTCACCCTGCACCTTCCCTTCAGCTACAACATAAATGTAATCTGCAATAGATAAAGTTTCGGCAACATCATGCGACACAATAATTGTTGTTAAATCTAAAGCTTCACGTAGTGAACGAATTAAACGAGTAAGCACACCCATTACAATTGGATCTTGTCCTGCAAATGGCTCATCGTACATGATTAATTCAGGATCAAGCGCAATTGCACGCGCCAAAGCAACACGTCTATTCATACCACCAGATAATTCAGATGGCATAAGTTGCTCTGCGCCTCTTAAGCCTACAGATTCAAGCTTTAAAGCAACAAGTTCAGCAATTAAATGCTCAGATAATTTTGTATGTGCACGTATTGGAAAAGCGACATTTTCATAAACCGTCATATCTGTAAAAAGCGCGCCACTTTGGAAAAGCATACCCATACGAGCACGTGCAGCAAATAACTCTGAACGAGACATATCTGCAATATTCTTGTTATCTAATAATATTTCACCAGAATCTGGCGTAAGCTGACCACCTATTAGGCGTAATAATGTTGTTTTACCCGTACCCGAAGGCCCCATAATTGCGGTAATTTGGCCACGACGAATATTCATATCAATATTATCGTAGATAACACGCTCCCCTCGTTTAAAGCTCAAATTCTTAACTTGAATAAGCGGATGAGCTTCTAGGGATTCTTGATTATTCATAGCCGAGCTTGTCCCGAATAAGTATTTTCAGCGCGTATAATATAAATGATTAGAGATAAAATTGTTACCTCTGAATGTTTTAAGATCTAGTTTATATTTTTTCTAAGTATTATTTTTAATAATTGAATTTACGAGATGTATGTATATAGAAAAAAA
Source organism: Acinetobacter portensis (assembly GCF_023158935.1). Classification (GTDB taxonomy): domain Bacteria; phylum Pseudomonadota; class Gammaproteobacteria; order Pseudomonadales; family Moraxellaceae; genus Acinetobacter; species Acinetobacter faecalis. Next base: position 321,520 of record NZ_CP096120.1, on the reverse strand, counting down.
AGCACATTGCAGAGAACTAGAGCTAAACCGATATATGGCATAAGCACCTCTTGTACAGCTTTATAGTTTGCAGTTTTCAAATTATTACCAATCATTATTATCAAAAATGAATTATTATGTGATTAATTATACATTATTATTATTGTTATGCAAAATTTAAACAAAAAAACCGATGGATGACCATCGGCTTTTTTCTTAAATTCGTATTAGTCGTTAAATTTACGACGTGGACGATCTTCACCAAATGTACGCTCACCACGTGGTTTATCATCAAAACTACGACGTGGACGGTCTTCACCACCAAATGTACGTTTTGGACGATCATCAAATGAACGTTGTGGACGGTCACCGAAACCACCTTCACGACGTGGAGCTGGACGATCACCAAAATCACGTTTTGGACGGTCACCGAAACCGCCTTCACGACGTGGAGCTGGACGATCACCAAAATCACGTTTTGGACGATCACCGAAACCACCTTCACGAGGTTTGTAATCTACACGATTACCACGGTTGTCATCATTTGAACGAGGACGGTCATTAAAACCACCTTCACGACGTGGGCGATCACCGAAACCACCTTCGCGACGTGGTGGACGATCTTCAAATGAACGCTGTGGACGATCACCAAAACCGCCTTCACGACGTGGTGGACGATCTTCAAATGAACGTTGTGGACGATCACCAAAACCGCCTTCACGACGTGGAGCTGGACGATCACCAAAATCACGACGTGGACGATCTTCACCGCCAAAAGCAGGACGTTCGCCACGTGGTTTGTCATCGTAGCTACGACGTGGACGATCTTCACCGCCTTCACGACGTTTGAAGTTGCTTTCGCCTTCAAAACGGCTACGACCACCGCCATCACGACCACGACCACCGCCGAAACCACCACGACCACGACCACCGCCATCACGACCACGACCACCGCCATCACGGCTACCGCGTGCAGGAGGTGGAGATGGCTCAAGACCTTCAATTTCAGATACGTTTAGACGAGCATCTAAGAAATCTTCCAAAGCACGAATCTTGCCGCGTTCACGGTAAGTTGCAAGTGTAATTGCTTTACCTGTACGACCAGCACGACCTGTACGACCAATACGGTGTACATAATCTTCGTTCTTCATAGGAAGACCAAAGTTAATTACGTGTGAAATTGTTGGTACGTCAAGACCACGAGCAGCAACGTCTGTCGCAACTAAAATCTTAGCACGACCTTCACGAATGCTACGTAAACGACGGTTACGTACAGTTTGTGGCATAGCACCGTGAAGCGCTACAACTGATAAACCTGCTTCAGCAAGTTCTTCAGCTAGCATATCTGTATCTTCTTGAGTAGAAGCAAATACTACAGCTTGATCAACGTCTTCAGCGCTTAACCAATGCGTAAGTAATTTTTTCTTGTGTTCAAAGCCATCAGTCCAATGCAATGTTTGAGTGATGTCAGTGTTTGTAGAGTGACCAGTTTCGATCGAAATACGTTGTGGGTCATTCATCATGCGTTCTGCAAGGCTGATAATACGACCAGCAAAAGTTGCAGAGAACATTAATGTTTGTTTGCGGTTAGCAGCAAAATCACTAATTGCTTCTAGGTCTTCAGAGAAACCTAGGTCAAGCATACGGTCAGCTTCATCAACGATTAACGCGTCAACTTTGTCTAATTTAATTTGACGACGATTTACCAAGTCAAGTAAACGACCTGGAGTTGCAACAACAACTTGCGCGCCTTTTAATTGTTGGATTTGTTTACCAAAAGGCATACCGCCCATAATTGCAGCAATACGAACACCTTTCATGTGACGTACAAGTGCAATCGCATCTTGGCTAACTTGTTGAGCCAATTCACGTGTTGGGCAAAGAACCAAAATATTTGGTTGAGTTACTGCTTTCATGCGGTCCTTGAAAGGAACCAAAGCATCTTCAGACGTAAGTGCGTTTAATGTAGGGAGAAGAAACGCAGCAGTTTTACCAGAACCAGTTTGGCTTGATACAAGAAGGTCTTTACCTTCTAAAGCAGCAGGAATCGCTTGTTCTTGAACAGGTGTAGGCGTAGTAAAGCCTAATGCTTGTAAACCCTGTTGTAACGATTCATGTAAAGGAAAATCAGCAAAAGTTTTGCTCATAGAGTATTTCACCCGGAAATGGGGTGCTCCATTAAAAATAAGTCAGATGGACATCGGCAAAAAGCGGCACAGCAATAATCGCTGACAATTTAGATTCAGCGGCGATCCGAGTAACGTCGATGTAATATAACGCACGTTTGATAACGGCTTATTAACCTGAAGGAATCGCTAAAGCGATTGGGGCGCGAGATATCGTCCTCTAGTTGGACCGCACGCGCATACACAATGATTTGAAGAGAAATGTTCAGGTAATGAACTAAAATATAAGTGCGTGGGCAGAGTATAACAGAGTTTTTTTAAAAGTCACCTATTTTAGTCAGCTAAACTAATTTTAATGATAAATAAGACTGATGTATAACAAGAAATATACTGTTTAAAAGTCTACAATCAGCCCAACCACACCATTAACAATCATATCAATTGCAATAGTACCAACCAATAGCGCGGCAATTCGACCAACAATATCAACATAGCGGTCAACATAATCGGCATGACTCACTTTTAAATTATCATGTGCGAATTTCATGAGAATTAATAAGCTACATGTAATAACCAAAGTCGCACCAATGACAGCTGCCGAACCTAATACTGAAATTTTAGAACCTGTAATGACTGATGCACTAACCGTTCCCGGGCCAATCATAAATGGCATTGCGATCATACCTGCTGCATTACCACCTCGAATATTACCAATGGTATCTGCACCTTCAAAAACAAAGCGATAACCAATAACTAAAAAGATAATACCGCCGAAAATTTGAAATGCCTCAAAACGTACTTGTAGGTATTGAGAAAAAATAGCTTCCCCACCCCATGCGAATAGAACAAATACCACATAAGAAATAATTGAACCCTGAATAAGAGCTTTATTAAAAATGGGTGCACTTAAATTTTTGATGAGTCCAAGCATATAAATACTCATCATAAATGGATTCAGCAAAGTAAAAAAAAGTGCAAAGGAGTGAATATAGTCTGTCAATTTTAATTCCTTTTAAACGATATCAACATCGCGTCGACGTTATTTTGGTTTCCAATATTTTTAATTCTAATGCTGTTTTCTTTAAGCTTAAAGCAACGACTACAAAACACATAAACTCTAAATAAAAAGCCCTCTTAATAAAGAGGGCTTTTTAAAAATCTTCAAAAACTCAAAATCTAAGTTCTATGACTAAGTCTTATATTACTTAGCTGCATCACCCCAAGCTGGTACAACAGCCTGCATAAGTGGTTTAAGCATTTTCATAGAACAAGCAAGTACTTGGCCATTTTCCATAGATTCGCTACCACCACGTGCATCGACTACAGTACCACCAGCTTCTTTAACAATTAACTCACCTGCTGCGATGTCCCATGGTTTTAAACCAAGTTCGAAGTAACCATCGAAACGACCAGCCGCAACGTATGCAAGATCTAATGCAGCAGAACCTGTACGACGGAATTGTGCGCCAGACTCAGTTACATTTAATAATGCATCGAAGTGATTTTTTGCGTATGAAACAACTTCACCGTTACGAATTTTACGGAACGCATGACCAACAGATAAGAATGTGTTGTTCAGGCTATCTTTCACATTTACGCGAATACGGCGTTGGTTCAACATTGCACCGCGACCGCGGCTTGCAGAGAATAGCTCATCTTTCACTGGGTCATAAATAACACCGTGTTGAGTTATACCTTTATGTTGAACTGCAATTGAAATACAGAAATGAGGTACGCCGTTAATGAAGTTTAATGTGCCATCAAGTGGATCAATTACCCAACACCATTCAGCATCGTGACCTTTACCTTCTTGATAACCAAACTCTTCACCAAGGAAGCTGTGGTTTTTATAGCTTTTACGTAGAGTATCGATAGCCAACTGTTCCAAGTAACGGTCTACACGCGTTACAGGACCATCAATCCCTTTTTCTTCGACTTGTAGATCGAGTTTATGACGATTTTGATGCGCTTTTAAAAGCTCTTGACCAACTAATTGAGCCGCACGCGCAGCCATAACCACCATAGGTTCCATTGAACACCCACTACAAATTTGAAGATACTGATAAAGAATAATGCATAAAAGCGCGTATATCTTAACAAATATAAGCGCTTTTATGTTAAAAAAATGTTGTTAAATTTTAAATATTACGATGAAACAGCATTTGTAATTCGAAGCAAAGCCTGTTGAATAGAGGCTTCTATGCCTTTTTCATCTAATCCAGCTTGTTGTAACATCTGTTCATGTGTCGCCTGATTCATGAAGTTATCTTCTAAACCTAAGTTTAAAATTGGCTTAACAATGCCTGCTTTTGCAAGGTATTCATTCACTGCACTACCTGCACCGCCCATAATGGCATGCTCTTCAACTGTTACAAATAATGCTGTGTTATCTGCAATAGCTGAAATCATTTGCTCATCCAGAGGTTTTACAAAACGCATGTTCACAACACGAACTGCCATTTCATTTTTTTGTGCAAATGCTTGAGCCGCTTCAGCTGCTGCTTGAACACGACTACCAAAAGCAAGTACTGAAATATACTCGTCGTATTGTTCATTAAATTTCGCAACAATTTCAGCTTTACCAATTTCTAAAGCTGTCATTTTTTCTTGAATGTCGACACCTAAGCCTGCACCACGTGGGTAACGAACAGCTGCGGGGCCTTTATGTAGATAGGCTGTATGTAACATTTGGCGACATTCGTTTTCATCTTTAGGTGCCATAATGACAATGTTTGGAACAGTACGCATAAATGCATAATCGTATGCACCTGCATGTGTTGGGCCATCTTCACCCACCAAACCTGCACGATCTATACCAAAAGTCACATCTAAATTCTGTAAAGCAACATCATGAATAAGTTGATCATATCCACGTTGCAAGAATGTAGAGTAAATTGCCACAACAGGTTTTAGCCCTTCACAAGCCATACCCGCTGCTAACGTCACCGCATGTTGTTCTGCAATTGCAACATCAAAAAAACGTTCTGGAAACTCTTTGGCAAATTGAACCATACCCGAGCCTTCACACATCGCTGGGGTAATTGCGAGTAAGCGCTCATCTTGTTTTGCTTCATCACACAACCATTGACCAAACACATCTGAATATTTTGGCACTTTATTTGTAGATGCTTTAGCATTTAATTTAGAAATTGCGTGATATTTAATTTGATCTGATTCTGCTGGTGCAAAACCTTTACCTTTCACGGTATAAATATGAATTAAACGTGGACCTTTACGCTTCTTTAATGCATTAAAAACGTGAACCAATTGGTTTACATCATGCCCATCAAAAGGACCAAAGTAATCAAAACCAATGGCTTTAAATAAGTTGTCTGCTACATCTGTTGCAGATTCATGCAACCGTGAATTGTACGTCCATTCAGGATGTGACTGTACGAAAGCTTCACCATCTTCAGTAATATTTACTGATTCACCACGTTCCCAAATTGCAGCTAAATGTTTAGCAAAACCACCTGTACTGCATGAAATAGACATATCGTTGTCATTTAAAACAATCATTAAGTCTGCATTATGTGCAACAGCATCGTTCATCGCTTCAAAAGCCATGCCTGCTGTCATTGCTCCATCACCAATAATAGCAACCACTTCGCAAGGGTCTTTTTGGTAACGACGTGCCAAAGACATACCTAAACCTGCTGAAATAGCAGTAGATGAATGTCCTACACCAAATGTGTCAAATACAGATTCTTCACGTGCAGGAAATGCAGCTAAACCATCTTTAGAGCGAATAGTTGTAAGCTCTTCACGACGACCTGTAAGTGCTTTATGCGGATAAGCTTGATGACCCACATCCCAAACTAAGCGATCTTTAGGTGTGTTAAAGCAATAATGCAAAGCCACTGAAAGCTCGACCACACCTAAGTTTGCACCAAAGTGCCCGCCACTTTGACCTGCTGCGTATAAAATGTATTGACGTAACTCATCTGCCAACTTTTCTAATTGGCTTTGCTCGAGTAAACGTAGTTGCTGTGGATGGTCTATGCCATCGAGCAATGGTGTTACAGGGCGAAGAGTTGGTATTTCGGTATACAACATATATGGCAAAGCCTTCTAAAGCCTGGCAAATACTAAGCTAGGTCAATGGGAATTAATCGATCATATAATCGAATGGTATCACCTTCAATCAGCAACACTTCTAGCAATGTAGTTTTGAGCTATGATTTTCAGTTTGGCGCGTATTTGGTGCGTAGATTATCCTGAATAATCCTACTCATTATCAACCATTATTCTCTTGTTTATACAAAAAAGAAAATCTTATACATAAATTATCGCTGCCAATTCTACTAATGTCTGAGCATTACGCTATACTTTATTCAATTATTAAACGATTTAACGGGTTAAGCTGTGCCTATAAAATTTGTTGCAACCTCAAAACTCCCAACCGCTTTCGGTGAATTTAAAATTACGGTTTTTCAAGATCCCCAAACAGGCGAAGAGCATGTTGCACTGTCTAAGGGCTTAGATACTCCGCCAACAGGTCCAGTACTTGTACGTATTCATTCAGAATGCTTAACAGGCGATGCTTTTGCTTCTTTAAAGTGCGATTGTGGACCACAATTACAAGCCACTCAAAAGCTTATTAATGAAGCTGGTCAAGGCGTGATTTTGTACCTTCGTCAGGAAGGCCGTGGTATTGGTTTAACCAATAAAATTCGCGCTTATGCTCTACAAGATCAAGGGCACGATACGGTAGATGCAAACTTAATGTTGAACTTACCTGCCGATGCTCGACGTTATGATATGTGTAATATCATGCTTGATCATTTAGAAATTAAAGAAGTTCAATTGATCACAAACAACCCACTTAAAATGAAAGCCCTTACAGATTTAGGTATTCAAGTTGTAGACCGTGTTCCACTTACAGTTGGTTTAAACCCGCATAATGAAGAATATTTAAAAACCAAACATGAGCGCATGTCGCACATGTACAAAACCGATGATTTTCAAATTTAAATAAATATAATCTAAAGCTCCCTAAATTTGACTGAACAGTTCAATATTTTAGGGAGCTTTTCATTTAAATCGTCATTGAGAAAATTTGTGTATTTGGCACTTTACGCTTCATACGCAAATCGAATGCCATACAAATATTACGCACAAAGGGTTTTCCCTTTTCTGTAATAGACAATCCATTTTCATATATTTCTAGTAAGCCATCTTTCTGCATTTCGTCAAGTTGTGAAATTACCTCATCCACTTCTGGGAAATACATAGAAGCATCTGCCCAAGATGTTTTGAAAGTGCACATCATATTTAGAATATGTTTTCTAATAATTAAATCTTCATGACTTAAAACATGCCCACGAAATACTGGAATTTCATTATTTTCTAAACGAGCATAATAATCTTCCAATACCTTTTCATTTTGCGCAAAGCTGTACCAACTGTCTGCAATGGAAGATACGCCCAAACCAATCATCAATTGTGTTTTAGATGCGGTATAACCCATAAAGTTACGATGCAATGTGCCTTCTTGGAAAGATTGATACATACCATCTTTTTCTAAAGCAAAATGATCCATCCCAATTTCGTGATAGCCATTTTCAAGCAGTTTCTTTTTGCCCTCTTCATAACATTGACGTTTTAAATCATCTTTTGGTACATCTGCATCTTTAAAACCACGTTGACCATTGCCTTTAATCCAAGGCACATGCGCATAGCTATAAAATGCCAAACGATCTGGCGTTAATTTATTGGTCTGTTCAATGGTATTTAAAACATCTTCTAAATTTTGAAATGGCAAACCAAAAACTAAATCATGTGAAATAGATTCATAACCAATTTCACGTGCCCACTGCGTTACACGCTCAACATTTTCAAAGGGCTGAATACGATGAATAGCTTTTTGAACGTTCTCATTATAGTCCTGAACACCATAACTCACACGGCGAAAACCTAAGTTATATAAGGCTTGCAGGTGTTCTTTTGTAGTGTTGTTCGGATGCCCTTCAAAGCTAAATTCGTGTGCATCTGCAATTTCAGATTTATCTAAAATTCCTTGAATAAGTTGTTGAATATGGTCAACTGAGAAGAACGTTGGTGTTCCACCACCCAAATGAATTTCTTTAATAACAGGCTTTTCTACCAATAATTCACAGTATAAGTCCCATTCTTTTAATACAGCTTGAATATAAGGTTGTTCAACTTCATGGCGCTTGGTCACACGTTTATGACAACCACAAAATGTACATAGGCTTTCACAAAATGGTAAGTGAATATAAAGACTTATACCTTCTGATTGATTAGATTCCTCAAAAGATTTTTTTAAACTTTGCTTCCAAAGCTCAAGAGAAAAAGTCGTGTTATCCCAATAAGGAACCGTTGGATAACTGGTATAGCGTGGTCCAGGAACATTATATTTTTGAACTAAAGAAGTACCCATATTTACCCACTTTTTCGGCTACGTTGTGACCACAACTTAAATAATTTATACCGCAATTTCATACATTGTGATGGGCTTAATCAAATATTTCAACAACACAACGTAAAAGCCTTAGTATTTTTAGGGCTTTTTAAATAACCAATCATCAACATCGATAAAAACCCCTTAAATTTTCTAAGATTTTATGTTTTGATGTACGCAATTAATAACTCCCTATGATGGTCGTGATGCAGAATCCTACTTCAGCTGATATTCAACGTGTTCGTGATTATTTAACAGACTTGCAAGCGCGTATTTGTGCCCGTTTAGAACAACAAGAAAAAATTGGCGGTGGTTCGGCAGAATTTAAAATTGATGATTGGGAACGCCCTGAAGGTGGTGGTGGTCGTTCACGTGTTTTACAAGATGGTACAGTTATTGAAAAAGGTGGTGTGATGTTCTCCCACATCAATATTTCAAAATTACCTACTTCTGCTACAGAACGTCACCCCAATATTGCAGGTGCAAAAGCCCAAGCGATGGGCGTTTCATTGGTAATTCATCCTAAAAACCCAAATGTTCCAACTTCACATGCCAATGTACGCTTATTTGTAGCTGAAAAAGAAGGACAAGATCCAATTTGGTGGTTTGGTGGTGGCTTCGACTTAACCCCATTTTATCCAAATGATGAAGATGTTTTGTCTTGGCACCAAACAGCACACGACCTATGTGCACCATTTGGTGATGAAATTTATGAAGAACACAAAAAATGGTGTGATGATTATTTCTATCTAAAGCATCGAGATGAACAACGTGGTGTTGGTGGTTTATTCTTTGATGATTTAAATCAATGGGATTTCGAAACGTGCTTTGAATACATGCAAGCGGTAGGTAATGGTTATTTAGAAGCAATTGTACCTATTTTTGAGCGCAACCAAGACAAACCATATACCGAAGCACAGCGCGACTTCCAGCTATACCGCCGTGGTCGTTATGTTGAATATAACTTGGTTTATGACCGTGGCACTTTATTTGGCTTACAAACTGGCGGACGTATTGAATCTATTTTGGTAAGTATGCCACCACTTGCAGCTTGGTCATATAGACCTGAATGGGATGAAAACTCTGCTGAAAAACGCCTAACTGATTTTTATTTAAAACCTCAAAATTGGTTAAATGAGCTAAAAAAATAATTGCTCAACAAGTTAAAAGCCACCTATTTGGTGGCTTTTTTATGAGAAAAGGGTGGTAAATTACACACCAAATATATTTACATACATCTTTTAACTATCGTATTGCACTTAAATCCTGTTTAATGAAGTTAATCTATTCAGATTCGTTACAGCTATTCATCTTATTGACACACTTGGATGGCAAGTTACATCTAAGTTATCAAAGGAAATACACTGTGAATATAACAATCAATAAAAATACAATTTCATTCCTTGGAATGTCTGCGCTATTAATCTGTTCATTCATCATTACTTTGTCATTTGACAGCAATTTATCAGATGGTCTTTCTATTACTGTCAGCGTACTTTCAGCTATTTCTTTATTCTGTATTGCTGCTGTTATGTTGTTCGAAGCTATCTTGGATATTTGCAATCCAAGTCAATAATTTAGCTCTATTCTAATGATATTAAACCTATAAAAATCTGTGATAAATTGCATTGTTTTTCCGACTTTTTACTTCTTCCATTTTCACGTATATTGATTGCCATTTCAGCACAAGGATAATGCACAGTGAGCAAACAATTTGCAGTGATTGGTAATCCAATTGAACAATCACGTTCTCCAGAACTTCATCATGCTTTTGCAGAAAAAACTGGCATTTCACTTAACTACACTAAACGCCTAGCACCATTAGATGGCTTTGAAGCCAATATCAATGAGTTTTTTGATTCTGGCGGTATAGGCATGAATGTCACTGTTCCTTTTAAAGAACAGGCCTTTACACAATGTGCTGTCATCACAGAGCGTGCCAAAATTGCGAAAGCCGTAAATACACTTTGGATGCAAGACGGCAAACTTCATGGCGATAATACTGATGGTCAAGGTTTAGTCGATGCGATTCATGCGCTAGATTGGAATTTAAAAAATACTGAAATTTTAATTATTGGTGCAGGTGGTGCAACGCGCGGTGTGATTTATCCACTTGTAAAAGCAGGTGTGAAAAAAATTGTGATTGCAAACCGAACTTTAGCGCGTGCAGAACAACTTGTAGCTGACTTAAAAAATGCCGTTCCTGAAGCACAACTTCAAGCGATTGCATTGACAGATTTAGCAGGTGATTTTGATATTGCAATTAATGCGACATCTGCAAGTTTAAGCGGTGATGCCCTACTCCTACCTGAAACACTTCAATTTAAACATGCTTATGAAATGGCTTATGGCAAACCATCTTCATTTTTAGACCAAGCAAAAGAACGTGGCGTACCCACTTCAGAAGGTTTTGGCATGCTGATTGGACAAGCAATTGAAGCTTTTTCAATTTGGAATGGCGTAAAACCTGACTTAAAAGACTTTATCTAAAAATCATTTAAAAATTAAACATAAAAAAGAATCTCTATTGAGGTTCTTTTTTTATATTCGCACCTAAAAATAAATTAGATTTTAAATATCGGTAAATTATTTAGCATATACAATTCAGGCTGACACCATTAAGTCAAATTACAAATTATGACTTTTGCGCCCGACATAATTCATGCTGAACAATCCTGCATAAAATTAGATATATAAAATTCTATTTTCCTAGAAAACCATCTATTCTTTGTTGTTTGCTCATTGTAATATTGAATTAAATGATGCATAAATAAGGTAGAAAAACAGGATAGTTTTTTCCTATACCATCGACCAAATTAGCTTTTCTGACATTTTTAATAGCTTCAATAATCAATGTAATTTTACTGTAGATGTGAATAATCAAAACATCGACTTAGATAATCCAAAACAATTTATATATTAGGATTAAACATATGCCAGCGTATAAAGCACCTTTACACGACATTCGCTTTTTAATGAATGAAGTTTTTGACTTTTCGTCACATTACAAAACACTTTCCAACGGTGAATATGCAGATTCCGAAACTGTAAATATGATTTTGGAAGGCGCAGCAGATTTCTGTGAAAATGTTCTATCTCCTTTAAATCAATCTGGCGATGAAGAAGGTTGTCATTTTGAAAATGGTGAAGTAAAAACACCAAAAGGCTTTAAAGAAGCATATGACCAATTTGTACAAGGTGGATGGCAAGGTTTATCTTACCCTGAAGAATTCGGTGGTCAAAACTTACCGCAATCTTTAAATTTAATTAAATCTGAAATGATGGGTACGGCAAACTGGTCGTTCCAAATGTATCCTGGTTTAAGTGTTGGCTGTATCAACACCATTATGCAATTTGGTACAGATGAGCAAAAAAATACCTATTTACCTCATTTAGTTGCGGGCACTTGGGCGGGCACAATGTGCTTAACAGAGCCTCATTGCGGTACAGATCTAGGACAAGTTAAAACTAAAGCTGAAGCTAATGCAGATGGTACTTATGCTATTTCAGGTACAAAAATCTTTATTTCTGCCGGCGAACACGACCTAACAGAAAACATTATTCATATTGTTCTCGCACGTCTTCCTGATGCGCCTGCTGGTACAAAAGGTATTTCATTATTTATTGTACCTAAATTCTTACCAAGTACAGATGGTGGCATTGGCGAACGCAATCCTGTGACTTGTGGTTCTTTAGAACACAAAATGGGGATTCGTGCTTCTGCAACCGCTGTTCTTAACTTTGATGGCGCAACAGGTTACTTAATTGGCGAGCCTAATAAAGGTTTACATGCAATGTTCACATTCATGAACACTGCACGTATTGGTACAGCTATTCAAGGCGTTGCACATGCAGAACTTGCATTCCAAGGTGCTTTACCTTATGCCAAAGACCGTATGTCTATGCGCGCACTTTCAGGTAAAAAAGACCCTGAAAAAGTAGCAGATGCAATTATTCATCATGCAGATGTTCGTCGTATGTTACTTACTCAAAAAGCCATTGCCGAAGGCGGTCGTTCAATGATTTATTATGCTGCACAGCTTGCAGATAAAATGAACGATGCTTTACTTCGTGGCGATGAGGCTGCATTCAAAGAACACGATGAGCATTTAGGTTTCTATACACCAATTTTAAAAGGTTTCTTAACTGAATTAGGTTTTGAAGCTGCGAACCATGGCATGCAAGTTTATGGCGGTCATGGCTATATTAAAGAATGGGGTATGGAACAAATTGTTCGTGATTCTCGTATTTCTACGCTTTATGAAGGGACAACGGGTATTCAAGCTTTAGACTTAATTGGTCGTAAAGTTTTACTCTCTTCTAAAGGTAAGGTAATTCGTGATTACACAGCAGAAATTTTAAAATTCTGTGGTCAACATGCAACAAACAAATACATGCGTCGTTTTGCATGGGATTTAACAAAACTTTGCGCTCAATGGAATGCCTTAACTGTTCGTTTGATGCTTGCTGCACGTAAAGATCGTGATGCTGTATCTTCGGCTTCTGTAGATTTCTTAATGTTCTCTGGCTATGTGATGATGGCTTATTTCTGGGCTCAACAGGCTGCAGCAGCTTCTGAAAAACTTGCAGATGGCAATGGTGCAGAAGTTCCTGAATTCTATAAAGCAAAAATTAAAGTTGCAGATTTCTACTTCGAACGTTTATTACCACGTACGCAAGGTCATGCAGAATCTATGATTAATCCATCAAAAACACTGACTTCTCTTGCACCTGAACATTTTAGTTTCGATTATTAATTTATAAGTTCGTAAAAAAGACCGCTTAAGCGGTCTTTTTTGTGATTAATACCAATAAATATTAATTTGCAACTATATGTTCTTGAATAAGGAATATGGATGAATAATATTAATTAAGCTTTCCATACACTCTTCAAGTCGCAGAATTTCAGATGTACAAAAATCACTTTGTAAAAAATCTATAATCACAAAAACATCTGAGTTGTTTACCACATTATTTATTGAGTGATAAATCGTTTCTTTCCTAATATAAAAAATCTCTAAATGTTTATTCAATTTTTCATTTTGCTTACTTCTATTAAGAAACAATAAAGACCTATGAGCCTTTGTTGATAATTCCTTAAATTTAATAAGTTTTAACTCAAGCTCACTTTTACTCTTGGAGTTTTCATATCTAATGCTTCTATTGACTACTAACAACTCCAATAAATCTTTAACAGCATCTTTGGCTTCACTGGCTATAATTTCTTTTTCTTTTGTCTATGCCATAAAAAATATGCTGTAAATAATAGAGCTACTGCAAGTGTAGTTTGAAAAAATTTATAAATTAACTCCCAATCCCAAGTACATACTTCAGACATATTTTTCTTATCCTTTAAAATCCCAACCCCATTACAATCACCTCATTCATTTCAAATAAGAGGTGATTTTTATATTAAAAATCACAAAAACTCTTCCAACACCGAATTTAAAAACACATGTCCTTGTTCTGTACATGAAATGCAGTTTTCGTCATCTACCATCAATTTACGCTTACGTAATGATGCTAATAATTCAGACAAATCATCCAAACTATAGCCAGTACGCTCGGCATAAAGTTTCGCATCCACCCCATGATTCAACCGAAGTGCATTCATCATAAATTCAAAAGGCATGTCTTCTTTTTCAATTCGCTTATATTGCAAATTTTCTGCAGGAACTTTAGCTAAATAATCTTTCGGCAAGCGTGTTTTTTGAAAACGATACACACCATCTTTTTGCGTGACTTTACCGTGTGCACCCGCACCAATTGCTAAATAATCGCCAAACTTCCAGTAATTTAAATTATGTGCAGAAGGCTTTTCTTTGCGCCAAGCCGAAACTTCATAATTAACAAAACCTTGTGCTTTTAAATACGTCTCACCCCGTTCTTGAATACCTTCCAAAACATCATCTACAGGTAAAATGGGCTGTGTTCTAAAGAAAACTGTATTCGGTTCAATCGTCAGTTGATACCAAGACACATGCGTTGCGCCACTTTCAACGGCAAGCTGTAAATCTAACAAGGCTTGTTCTAAAGTTTGTTCAGGCAAGCCATGCATTAAGTCTACATTTACCCGCTCAAAACCTGCTTCTTTTGCATTTTTAATTGCAGAAATTGCATCATCATTTGAGTGAATACGACCTAATTTCTGCAAATGGTCTGTATTGAAGCTTTGTACGCCAATCGAAAGTCTGTTAATTCCTGCACTTAAATAACCTGCAAAAGGATCATGCTCGACTGTTCCAGGGTTTGCTTCTAAAGTAATTTCGCAACCATCTTCAAAAGGCAGTAATGCTTTTAATTCTGTAAATAACCAGTCATAACCCTTTGCAGAAATGAGCGATGGCGTGCCACCACCAATAAATACACTGTGAATTTTACGTCCTTGGGCAAAGTCTATTTGAGTTTTAAAATCTGCAACCAACGCTTGTAAATATTCTTGTTCTAAATCTAAAGACAGTTTCCCATCGGGAACTGCATGCGAATTAAAGTCGCAGTATGGGCATTTACGCACACACCAAGGCATATGAATATATAAAGACAACGGTACATTTGCAGGATTTAACTCAGACAAGGAAATCACTCAAGAATAAAACTTTGCAAATTTTAACATGAGAGATTCTATTGCTCATGAAATATATTGGTATTTACTTTAAACTGATGAAAATTACACAAAAAATAGACAGATCAAAATGATAAAAATATCAAGTCAGCTTATGTTGTTACTACCACTTGCAATGGGTATTGGTATTGCCTTGACCTTTCAAACCGCAATTAATACCCAACTTCGCGATTATGTACAATCTCCTTTACAAGCTGCCCTTTTCTCATTTTTGATTGGTACAATACTGCTTTGCTTTTTAGTGTTTGTTCAAAATTCAACGAAACCAAATTTTGGCGATATTATCGCTATGCCTTGGTATTTATGGTTTGGCGGATGTCTAGGTGTTTATGCAATTAGCATGAGCCTTTTTGCCGCACCTAAATTGGGTTTGCTTACACTTTCAGGCTTAATTATTTTTGGTCAAATCTTAACATCTATGATTTTTGATCAATTTGGTTTATTCGGTGTCGAAAAAACACCAATTAACTGGCAACGCTTTTTAGGTGGTGTAGTGATTTTCATTGGTGTGCTTCTCACTTTACAACGCTAATTTTTAAGTACTAAGCACCAATTTAAGAGTTTTTTAGTGTCTAAAGTTATAAGTACAGGTTACGAGTTAAAACAACTATTTAAATTAATGATCCCCATTTTGATCACTCAATTTGCCCAAGCAGGTTTTGGTCTAATTGATACCATTATGGCAGGACATCTTTCTGCAAATGATTTGGCTGCTATTGCTGTTGGTGTAGGTTTATGGATTCCCATCATGCTACTTTTTAGCGGCATTATGATTGCAACTACGCCTTTAGTTGCTGAAGCTCAAGGTGCGCGTACGCCTGAAAAAATTGCTACTATTGCCCGTCAATCTTTATGGGTTGCGCTTATTTTAGGAATTATTGCAGGCTTAATTTTACAGACTATGCCTTTTTTACTTCCGTTATTTGGCGTACCTGAAGCATTATTACCCAAAGCAAGTTTGTTCTTACATGCTATTGGTTTAGGAATGCCTGCGGTAACTATGTATGCAGCTTTACGCGGTTATTCAGAGGCTTTAGGTCATCCTCGCCCTGTAACCGTAATTAGCTTAGTTGCACTTGTTGTACTTATTCCGTTAAACCTTATATTTATGTATGGCTTAGGACCTATTCCTGCTTTAGGCTCGGCAGGTTGTGGGTTTGCTACATCTATTTTGCAATGGTTAATGTTCTTTGCATTAGCACTTTATATTTTCAAAGCACAGGCTTACCAAAAATCTCAACCTTTTGCCTTTTTCGAAAAAGTAGATTGGTATTGGGTTAAACGAATTATGGCTCTCGGTTTCCCTATTGGTTTAGCTATTTTCTTTGAAGTAAGTATTTTCAGCACTGCCGCAATTGTACTCAGTCCATTAGGAGAAGTAACCGTTGCAGCACATCAAATTGCTATTTCTATTACTTCACAATTATTTATGATTCCAATGTCACTGGCGATTGCGCTGACCATTCGTATTGGCACCTATTATGGTGAAAAAAATCTACTCGCAATGCGTAGAGTTCAATTATTAGGGTTAGCAACAGGCACCGTACTTGCGCTTGTTTCTATGATCTTACTTTGGTTTTTCCGTTCTGAGATTGTGTCATTTTACACAAGTGATTATGACGTAACGCATATTGCTGTTTTTCTTGTGCTATTTGCGATTGCTTACCAACTAATGGATTCTTGGCAAGTGAGTGCCGCAGGCTGTTTGCGTGGCATGCAAGATACCAAAGGTCCTATGTGGATTACCATGCTTGCCTATTGGGTTATTGCATTCCCGGTAGGTATTTACTTAGCACGCTTCACTGAAATGGGTGCAGCAGGTGTATGGATTGGTCTTATTGTTGGATTAAGCGTTGCCTGTGTTTTATTGTTAAGTAGGTTGTATTTCAACAATAAACGACTTGCTCAAAAGTTTTCTTAAATTTAATAATGCTTCAATTAAAGCCGAACATTGTTTCGGCTTTATTTTATTCTTCTACTAAAAGATTCATAAATTCTCCATCATCTTAACAAAATACAGTAGGCAATTTGCTGTTCTACACTTATTATCAAAGTCATCATATAAAAATGATCTGAAGGAAAATCGAATGGCTAAATCGGCTAGCACGCCCGGTCGTCGCTTTATGAAGCTTGCAAGTATGACTGCAAGTATTGCGACTAAAACTGTATCCAACTCGATTAAAAATCTCACCGCAGATGAAGATCAAAAGAATGCATCTAGAAGCCAAATGTTCCAAGAAATTGGAATTCAAATTGCCGACACTTTAGGGGAAATGAAAGGTGCGGTCATGAAAGTTGGTCAAATTGCATCTCAATATAAAGATATTTTCCCACCCGAAGTTGCACGTGCTATTTCAAAATTACAAAGACAAGCACCAGCTATGCCTTTTGCCGAAATTAAAGCGCAAATAGAAAAAGAACTAGGAAAACCACTCAATCAAATTTTTAAAAGCTTCGATGAAACACCTTTTGCCGCAGCTTCAATTGGACAAGTTCATAAAGCAACTTTGCCAAATGGAGAGCAAGTTGTTGTAAAAGTACAATATCCAGGTGTAGATGAAGCTTGTGAAAGTGACTTAAAACAAGTTCGTTTGGCACTTCGTTTAATGGGTGTTTTGAAAATTGACCGTAAACTTCAAGATCAATTATTTAAAGAAATTCAAGAAAGTTTAGATAACGAACTAAACTATCAAATTGAAGCACAAAACTTAGAAGTTGCCCGAATTTTCCATGAGTCTTTAGACAGTAAAATTATTATTCCACGTGTA
The DNA here is from genome assembly GCF_023158935.1 of Acinetobacter portensis. Taxonomy (GTDB): domain Bacteria; phylum Pseudomonadota; class Gammaproteobacteria; order Pseudomonadales; family Moraxellaceae; genus Acinetobacter; species Acinetobacter faecalis. The sequence continues at coordinate 303,601 of NZ_CP096120.1, read as the reverse complement.
TTCAAAGACTTTTCATCTCGACATATTCTCACTTTAAGTTTGGAACAAGGTGAAAATATTGAAACCGCAAGTACTTGGTCACAAGAAACGCGCAATGAATTAGGACGCCGCTTATTCAAAGCCATTGGACAAGAAATTTTCTATTTAAAACGTTTCCACTGCGATCCTCACCCGGGCAACTTCGCATTTAGAGAAGATGGTTCGGTTATTGTTTATGACTACGGCGGTGTAAAAACACTTTCTACAGAGGTCATTGGTCACTTTAAAGAATTGGTTAATGCTGCACGTGAAAGTAATCTTAATGAAATAGAACAAAGGTTAGATGATCTTCATTCTTTAACCGAACTTGGAAAATTCCCAGAAAATTTATACCAAGAATGGCTTGAAGTATTAATGCGCCCACTGACAACACAATATGATTTTGCGGAAAATTCTGCGCATCATGATGGTGTGGAATTAGTAAAACGTTCTTTAAAATATTGGGATGTATTTAAACCGTCTCCAGATACTTTAATGGTGAACCGTACCATTTCAGGTCAGTATTGGAATCTTATTCACTTAAAAGTGAATGATAATTTAACTGACGTGTTTGATGAGCTAGTGCCTCCACGCCGTTAATTTAAAGATATAAATATCTTTACAATTTGCAACGCATATTTATTTGCCGCACAAAATGTTATATTATAACATTTCAATTATAAAGTAATGGCAGAGAATTTATGCGTCCAGATATCCATCCAGAATATAGAGAAGTTCTTTTTCACGATACAAATGCAAATGCATTTTTTGTAATTGGCAGTACTTTGCAAACATCTCAAACAAAAGAGCATGAAGGTAAAACCTATCCTTATGTCACTTTAGATATTTCAAGTGCATCTCATCCATTTTATACAGGTGAACAACGTCAAACTTCAAATGAAGGACGTGTTGCAAGCTTCAATAAACGTTTTGCTCGTTTCAAACGCTAACAAGCTGTTCAGATAATTTTAAGAAAACAAAGATAAAGTACTTCCATTCCCCAGCCTAAGTAATACTCCAGTACTTAGGCTTTTTTTATTTATTGATTGATCTTTATAGTCTTATTATTTACTTTCTAGAATAAATTGAAATATATAGAAACCTATCGCAAGTACAATCACACCCAAAATTAAGCTACTTAACGCATAGGCCAAAGCAAGTGGAAATTGCCCTTGTTTAATGAGCTGAAAGGTTTCTAAACCAAAACTTGAGAATGTGGTGAATCCACCTAAAATGCCCACCATTAAAAGTAAGCGTGCTTCATTTTGTAAAATTAAAAACTTCTGACTAAATGCAAAAAATACACCCGCAAGAAAACAACCAATCAAATTGACTGACCACGTTGTCCATGGAAATAGCCCCATAGGTTTTGCAAACCATACACCTGCGCCATAACGAAGAGTTGCACCAATAGCACCACCAAGCGCGACCAACAACCAATTCATGAAAAATCCAGTTTATGTTGCATGTTAAATGCTACGTACAATGACTTATTATTTGAATTTATTTATAACATTAAAACTAAATTTGAATGATTAAATTTAGTGAAAAAATTGCTATAGTCGGCACAGTTTCAAAATGTTTTTAAAGGATAAAGAGAAAAATGGCACAAGAATTATTGGCGCAACTTAATGCAAGTACCGCAAAATTTTCTGATGTAATTGCATTTATTGAAGCACGTTATACGCATACACCAACTGCGTTTAAAAATGGTGCTCAAGCCAATGTGGCTACAGAAAACCAAGGTAGCGCTAAAGTATTTTCTTTTGCTCAAATAAACAGTTTAAACCAAGAACAAACCTTAAGTTTGTTTGCAGAACATTATGCTTCTGTACTTGCAACACCTGAAGCAACAGATCACCAAAATATTCGTCAATTTATGATTCATGGCTGGGATGGCGTATCTTTTGAAGGTAGAGCTTTAATAGCAAAATAATTGAAAATTAAATAATAAAAACCGCTTAAAAATAAGCGGTTTTTTTTGTTTTAAAACAAACTTATTAATATTGATGATTAAGCTTTTTCAATCCACTGAATTGAACTTACACGGAAAACTTCACATGCACCATCACCTGTATCTGTAGGACTTAAAGATGATGTCCATACCAAATCTTTATCTTTAATTTCAACCAATTCACCTTTTAAACGCACTAAATCGCCACGTTTAACTTGCTTAATTTCTTTAGCAATTTCGGGGTTCGCAGGAATAATGTGCATATTCGACACCATTTGTACTGCTAACTCTTTAGGAACTGGAATTTTATCCATTTTCCAATTTAAAAAGCGGTCGTATTGCCTTACGTAAATTTGGCTCGCAATTTCAGGATGTGCAAACAGTCCCCAACTCACCGCATAATCGATTGGTGAAAACTTTGCTTGTTCATCGTCTGTATAAATTTTTGAACCTAAAATGCGAAAGTCACCTTTAAAATCTTTAAGTGGTGCAATAGATTGCGTACTTTCTACAGGTTCTAAACCTTTGGCGATGTTATATGCCGTAGATGCATGGGTTGTCATTTGTAGCATTGAGCCTACAAGCAACATACTCAACAATAAACGTTTCATTATAAACACCTCACCGTTTTCATTTTTACAACACAATATGAACTTCTTAAACATGTTCATTTTATTGTCTTTAAATTTATAGCATTTTCATCTTAAACCTACATTAAGAAGAAATTTTATATTTTTCGTAACAATAAGAATCTTTCGTCTATTTTTAATGATGAATCTAATCTTGAAAATCTATGCGAATAGTTTCAAAGCGCACACGTCCATCTTTAATAGCTTGTTCAATTGCCTGCTGACCTTTGGTTAATCTTGCACCGCCACTTTTAATATCAATAAGTACCACTTCTATATCTTCGGCAGAACCATCACCATCTCGAAAATCTGTATATCCATCAAAAATGACATAATCTACAGGATCGCCTAAAAATTTTGCATCGCTTGGTAAGTATTGAAACTCTGGCATAATAGGTGCAAGTTGCTCTGCCATCTTGCCTTTTAAAACTGCACGACTTGTATTTACACTGCGTTTTTGAGCATGAATTAATGCTTGCTGATGTTCCAATTCTAGTTCGGCAATATATTGTTCATATTCAGCCTTAATACGTCCATTGCGTGAACCGCTTAAAATAAGTGTTGTTAGCACAATACCAATACACGCACCAATCAACATTGCCATCCATATGGACATCGTACCTTCCTAAATTTTTTAATAAACAAATAAGTAACACAGCATACGACTTTTGTGTTGTGTCATATTTCAGTCAAAAAACAATGATATGCTAGCTGCGAGCAGAATTATATCTTTCTTTATTAGTTGGGTTATGAAAACGATACTTGTTGCAAATCAAAAAGGCGGCTGTGGGAAAACACTTACAGCGATTAGTTTAGCATCTGCTTTAGCACAAAAGGGTTACCGTGTTGCACTTGCCGATGCGGACAATCAAAAATCCTCAATGCACTGGCTCAAACAACGCCCTCAAACTGCTGCGCCTATTGCAAGCCTAGATTGGCGACATGAAAAATCGATTGGTGATGCACCTAAAAATATCGAATATTTAATTATTGATGCGCCCGGTGCACTTTCAGGCGAACATGCTGAACAACTTGTAAGTGAAGCACATGCCATTATTACGCCCTTACAACCCTCTTTCTTTGATATAGACAGTACTCGTCGTTTCTTAAAGCATTTGCAAGATATTAAGCGAATTAGAAAAGGAAAAGTTCAAATTCTATTACTTGCAAACCGCGTAAAACCTAACGGTATTAATTCTAAAGAGATGCAGGATTTTTTTTCCAAAGTAGAACAAGCACCTGTTGCTTGGATTTCAGAACGTAGCGCTTATGGTCAACTGGCTATGCAAGGTTTAAGTATTTTTGATAAAACCCAAAAGAACTTTGTCGAAATTCAAAAGCAATGGCAACCCGTGCTACAAGCCGTTATTGAAGACCCAAGCGAGTGGTTTTAAACTGAAGTAGAAATCACTTGAGTTAAACCAAACATACATATAAAAAGTTATTCACCATTACTTACTAAGCATTCATTTGCGGATGATTTTTTTTGAGTTAATATGGCTTATGAATTAAGGAATAACTCAGTGAATTCAGTACAAAAATACGCACCAACAATACAAAAATTTTTGTTATTTGGTCTTTTTTTCATTCTGCTTTATTTAGGCTTTGATGTTCTAAAATACTTCATTGTGCCTGTTCTTTGGGCGGCAATTATTGCTTATATGACATGGCCACTCTATCAAAAAATTCTTAATTTTTGTGGTAAAAAAAGACCAACTTTAAGTGCAACCATCATGATTCTTTTGGTGGTGCTCGTTATTGGTGTTCCTGTTATTTGTGCAATATTCCTATTACAACATGAAGGTCGAAACCTCTATTTCTCTCTTCAAAAGCAAGTATTTTCTGGGCATTTAAATGTGCCAGATTTTATTCGTGAACTTCCTGTCGTTGGCAAAGAAATTTCTCGTACGCTTAATGACATTAATCAAGACCCGAATAGCATTATTCAAAATATTTCAGCTTGGATTCAGGGGCATTTAAATTATGGTAAAGCTGTACTGAATGAAGTCAGTAAAAATATTTTCAAACTTTGTTTTGCTGTAATGTCTTTATTCTTTTTTTACAGAGATGGTCAAACCATTTTAAACCAAGTGCGTAAAGCATTTGAAAAAGTCGTGGGGCCGCAAATTCACCACTATATTTCTACAATTTCAGATACAACTCGTGCTGTTGTTTATGGTGTTGGTTTAACTGCTGTTGCTCAAGCACTTTTAGCAGGTATTAGTTACTTTGTTGCAGGCGTGCCTAACCCAATGGTACTTACCATTGTGACCTTCTTATTTGCACTTATTCCTTTCGGCCCTCCTATTGCCTACACATCTATTTCTTTATGGTTGTTCTCGCAAGGACAAACTATTGAAGCAATTGGCGTAATGGCATGGGGTGTTTGTGTGGTTAGTACCGCAGATAACGTGATTCGTCCTTTAGTTATTTCAGGTGCAACACAAATTCCATTCTTACTTATTATGTTTGGTGTATTAGGTGGTTTAGCAAGTTTTGGTATGGTTGGCTTATTTATTGGTCCTGTAATACTTGCGGTATTGCTAGCAATTTGGCGTGAATGGTTACACGAAGCGCAGCCTGAACCTATTCTTATGCCTAAAGGCACTTTGGTTTATGACTTAGAAGATGAGTTGCAAAACTCTACTCAAGATCATATCGATACACAAAAAAAATAAGTGAAAAGTGTTATACATTAAAGCACTTAAATATCCACAAATTCTCCCTATTCCTTTGTTTGAATAAAAAAACGATATCATCAAAATCATCAAAGGAATAGAGTGCATGTCATCTATGTTTAAACTGAGCCTACTGGCTTTGACAGGCTCATTTTTATTTACAGGCTGTGTTTCTACGCCATCTCAAATTGAAAATAAAAAAACAGTTACCATAAATGCGGTCTCTGCAAATGGCATTGATGCCAAAATCGGTTCTATTGAATTACAAGATAGTGCTGCTGGCTTAGTCATTAAAACTAATTTAAACAACCTTCCATCTGGTCCACACGGTTTCCATATTCATGAAAATGGCTCATGTGAACCTGCTGAAAAAGATGGAAAGCTTGGTGCGGCACTTAGCGCAGGTGGTCATTACAATCCGCTTAAAGTAGGAAATCACGGCAATCCACTTACAGGGCATATGGGTGATTTACCATTATTAAATGTAGAAAATGACGGAACTGCAAAAGTATCACTTCTTGCGCCTCGTTTAAAACTTCAGGATATTCAAGGTTTAGCCGTAATGATTCATGCAGGTAGTGATAATTATTCTGACGATCCTAAACCATTAGGTGGTGGAGGTGATCGTATTGCTTGTGGCGTTATACAATAAAACTGTGGATAAAATTTAACTTATACACATTATAATATTGATGGGAAAAGTGGAATGTTTAAGCTACTTTTCCCTTTTTACATTTCAATCCCCCTCTACTTATTTAACCTATTTTAAATTGACAGCTCACTCAAAAAAGTTCAGTGTAAAATTCACTCTAAAAAACAGCTCAAATAACACAAACGTGAATAGCTTTAGTCTGTGGTTTCAATCATTTAAATCGAATGCAATTTTGGTGTATTGCCTACAAATTTGTATTGTTTTAAGTGGTACAACGCTTGGTCTTTTTTACTTGGGTTATCAGGAATTTATTGTACCTGTTACCCTTGGCGCAATTGCAACTGCACTTACAGACTTCGATGATCGTTTAAGTATTCGCTTACGTAATTTACTTTATGTCTGTGTTTTATTTTTTAGCGTAAGTAGTATTTTAGATTTTTTGCATCCTTATAAATTCTTTTTCATTTTATTTTTATCACTTTCTAGCGCTGTTCTTATTTTATTAAGTGCCTTAGGACAGCGTTATGCTGCCATCACTTTTGGTACTATTTTACTGTCTATTTACACCATGTTTGGCTTGGGTGAATATTCAGAATGGTATTTTCAACCAACCTGTTTTGTATTGGGTGCTTTATGGTATGGACTTACCGCTATTGCGTTTTATCTCATAAAACCGACACTTGCTGTACAAGATAATTTAAGCAAAAACTTCGAAAAAATAGCCGAATTACTTTTTGCAAAAGCTAAACTTTTTGACCCAGACAATACGGAAAATGTTGAGCAATTACTGTATGAACTTTCACTCAAAAATAGTGAAGTTGTACAAGCGCTGAATAAAACAAAAGCATCATTACTTACTCGTTTAAAAGCTTCTCGCGCAAATCACAATACAATTTATTGGCTCAATTTATATTTCTTAGCGCAAGATATTCATGAACAAGCAAGCTCGAATTATTTGCATTATGAACATATTCACAAGAATTTTAGCCGTACAGATTTAATTTTCCGTATTCAAAAAAATATTCGTTTGCATGCCATTAGTTGCCAAGAACTTGCACAATGTATTTTGCACAATACAACCTATGAGCCAAGCTTCGAGCGTATACAAGCCCTGTACTATTTAAAAAGTTCTATGCAAGATTGGATTCAAAACAATCCACAAAATATAGATGTTAAAAATTTACAGCTCATACAAACCAATTTAGAAAACTTTTTAGAGCGTTTTACAGGGCTTAAAAATTTACAAGCGCAACAAGAAACTCGCTATCAACAACATGTAGATAATTTAAATTTACTAGATGATGATATACATGACCTACAAGATTTATGGCTCAAACTAAAACAACATTTAACGCCTCAATCTGCACTATTTCGTCACGCTGTACGCATTGCCTTTGTTTTTGCTGTGGGATATTCCATTTCACTTTTACCTTTTGCAAAAAATGGATATTGGATTTTATTAACCAGTTTATTTGTTTGCCAAATGCGTTACTTTGCCACCAAAAGTCGCTTAAAAATGCGAACTTTGGGCACGCTTTTAGGCGTTCTTATTGGCATTCCAATTTTGTATTTTGTACCCAGTATTGAAGGACAATTACTTTTAACTATTATTTTTGGCGTGTGCTTTTTCTATTTAAGTGCCAAAAAATATGCCATGGCAACGCTTATGGCGACCTTAATGGTTTTACTAATTTTCAACTTAAAAGGTGCAGGCTACGCCATTATTTTACCGCGTATTATAGACACGCTTATTGGCTGTTTTATTGCGTGGTTTGCAGTAAGTACAATTTGGCCAGATTGGGATTTTCGCAATATTTCCAACACCATTAAAAAAAGTAGCAAAGCCACTTTTGATTATTTAAATGCTGTGGTAGAACAATATCGCTTTGGAAAAAATAATAGTATTGAATATCGAAAAGCACGGCGTTCTGCACATAATGCACAAACTGAACTTTCCACCATGATTTCAAGTTTGAGTACAGAACCCAATCCTAACCCTGAACTTATTCATCATGCATTTCGCTATTTGGTTTATAGCCACAGCCAACTGAGTTATGTGTCTGCTTTAGGTAGTCATAGAGAATATGTTAAAGATGAACAGATTCTAAATTTAATGCAGTGGACACAAAATACGCTAGAAGCTGTTTTACTAAATCAGCAAGATATTCCTGAACAGAATATTCAGCTTAAATTAAATGAAATTTCACAACTCAATAGCCAAGCAGATTTATCTGATGATTTACTGTTGGTTTTAAAACAAATAAGCTTGTTGCTCGAAACTTTACCCGAATTACTAAAATTGAAAAATAAGTTACTCAAACTAGAGATTAAATAATGCGAATTTCACCTGTTTTAATATTTATATTCTGTCTTAAATCGCTCATGTTTAGCCAACAAACTTTTGCAGTTACAGAAAATGAACTTCAAAAAATTATTGAATGTAAATCAGATTATGATACTTATGAAGAAGTTTGGGATAATCATAAAACAATTTTAAAAAAATTAGGGTGGACAGATACATCTGATCCTGACAGCATTACTATTTACACTTATGAGCATATAAAACCAATAGAAATATTTAATAAATCAACTCAAAAAATAGGTATCCTTGGCGGTGGCATAGTCGCATATTTCCCTAAAGAAGAAACACAGCCATTATCTCAATTGTTGAATATTTCTAACGACCCAAAACTTGAAAGCACACAATTCTTTGTAGGTGAAAAACTTATAAATTCTCAAAAAGAAACTAAATACAAAATCACTGTACACAAAAAAATAATTATGATTGGTTTAGACGATATTGCTATTGGTTGTAATTTTCAATTTGATCATGATGAAGTAGAAAAAAGAGCTAGATTTGAACAATAGAATTTCAAATTAAAGGGAATGATATTTCCCTTTAAGTATTTCAAGATTTTCTTGTATTTATCGTTCAACATTTCATCTTTCTACTATACACTCCAAGTTCATTCTCATTGACTTAATAGTGACCATGAATATTAAAACTTTACGTTTTGTGGGTTTATTGGAAGGTCTTTCCTTCTTGCTTCTTCTTTTCATTGCTATGCCAGTGAAATATATGTTGGGTAATCCAATTCTTGTAAAATACGTTGGTATGGGGCACGGCGTACTCTTTGTTGCTTTTCTTGCAGTGTTATTCATTGTGTGTGAAAAGCAAAAATGGTCTATTAAAATGTTCATTTTAGGCTTAGTTGCATCTATTTTGCCTTTTGGGCCTTTTGTTTTCGATAAAAAATTGAAAAAACTAGAGCAACCAGAAAGTCAGGCTTAATTTAAAAGCTTAAAAAAAACCTCCAAATTTGGAGGTTTTTTTATTCTAAGATTTATAAATTGAATAATTTAAAATTGAACAACTTAAAACTGTCCATTTTCAACACGATCTTGCATTACTTTTTTCAAATGAGTGCGTGGCAATGTAAACCAAAAAGCAATGAATGCTAAACAGATTAAGCTGTACGCCCAAATATGGAAGCTTTCGTACAACACACGACCAAGCTCTAAAAATATAAAGAAACTCAGCATCATTAATACAGATACCGCAGCAGCTACAGTTCCTTTAGATACTTCAGATGACATTAATGCAAAACGATAAAGTACTGAAAAACTAATACCTTCACCAAAGCTAATAAGCGTCATACCCAAAATTAAGCTATGGATAAAGTATTCTTGCCAAATTGCACCAAGCACTAAAATTATTGCGCCTGCAAGCATCAACGGTAAGCCCATAAGCACAGTTTTACCTAAGGCAAATTTATCTATAATTTTAAGTAGAACTAAGTTCCCTGCAATTAAACCGCCCAATACAGGAAATTGTGCAAGTCCGTACTGCATACTGCTTAAGCCCATATATTCCACAAGCATTACAGGTGAAAGTGCAATCCATAACATAAGTGGCATACTCACAAGCGGTAAAGCCAATGTGAGCGCAACAAAGCATTTGTTTTTAAAGACTTGTTTAAAGTCATCTATAATATAGCTGAATGGCTTTTTGGTTCTGCTGACTTTTACATCTGGCATTTTGGCTTTTAAACCAAACCAACTTACCAATGTGATGGCTGCAATACCAATAAAGCCCCAATGCCAAGACACATGATCAATCATAAATGCGCCAAGTACAGGGCCTAAAAGTGGTGCAAGTAAAGATACATTTGCCATAAGCGCCATGACTTTAATGGCATCTCGTTCATCGAAAGTTTCTTGTATGGCTGCATAGCCCACCGCGGTAATAACCGATAAGCCAAAACCTTGTAAAAAGCGCAGTGCTAAAAAGCTTTCGATATTTTTGGTTAATAAGATAAGTAAACAAGTTATAGCGAAAAATAGTACGCCACCAAGCAATACTTTTTTGCGTCCTAAACGGTCTGAAAGTGGCCCGAGTAGCCATGCAACAAATGCCCCACCCAATAGGTAAAATGACATGGATGATGGTGCCCACGCACTGCTTACGCCAAAGTCTTTGGTAATGGCAAGCATGGCAGGTTGGACTAAGTCGTTGCCGATATAGACTGAAAATTCAAAAAGCACCAATGCCAAAGGAAACATAAACGTGGCACGGTTTAGTTTTACGGTTTGTATATTTTGCATTTATTTCTACGTGTGGTTATTGGCTTGTCTGGACCACATCTATTTTCAGGGAGATAAGCTTCCGCCCAATGACAAACACTGTATATTGGTTTTAAGTTTTGGGTTGTTGCCTATTTTTAGGCTTAGATTAACATCGTATTCACGAGATGTTTATTTCGTTGGTTTTTGCTGTGAGATTTTGCTCATGCCAATACACCTTGGGATGAGTAGGTGTATTGTAGCAGAGCGAAATTTTGTTGTCTTTATACCGTTTGTTTAGGAATGGTTTCCACTAATTTAACTTCAGGATTTTTTTCAAAAATAAGCCATTTATTTTTCATCCACTTTTCAACTTTGTCTTTTTTCAAAATATCTAATAGGTTGTTTAGCAGAATAAACTTTGCATTATCATCAAAATAATAAACTATCACTCTAACCCCAATATCTCTTTCATCATTTAATTTAAAAATTTCTTTTATATATTCTTGATCAGATTGATCTAATGAGTGCCCCCAAATTATAAACTTCGTACCTTTTCCCATTGCACTAGGCTTTGAGCCTAATATCCTTTTCTTTACTTGAGAACAATCATCTAAAAATAAGTAATCAGTAGACTTCCTTCATAAATCATTTTTCAACCAATTTAATTGTTTATCTTTCACCCAATCTAAATTGTATATGCCAGCAAGTAAATTAAACCGCAGGTTTAATCGTTTACGACGATTTCTATATACACAAGATAAAATCTTAAAACATTTCATCCTTCCAAATACATGCTCTACTTGAATTCGTCTACGACCAATCTCTTTATTTAACTTTTTTAATTCAGAATCTAGTTTTTCAGTTTTCTTTGCTTTAGATGGCATGAGGCATCCAAAACCCAATTTCTTTATCCCTAAATACCCCTTATCAACGATAAAAAAGGGCTTAAATTTTAATTTCCTCATGCTTTTTTTAAATATTTTAAAATCATGCATGCTTCCATGACTTCCACATACACTCAGTATTTCACCTGTTGTATAGTGCATAGATAGCTGAAATTTAAAGGTATGTCGCTTTTTTTTACCGCTATACCATTTCTTCTGTTTTTTTTGGACGTTGAACTAATATTTCAGTTGCATCAATCACAACAACTTCCCAATCCACTTCATCTCGATTAGGAAGTTGTTTTGGCAAGTTAAATTTTCCAGAACGGATTAAGGTATCTTCAATAACGCGTGTGATACGAATTGCACTCGTTTCAGATACACCGTAACTCATACCAAGATGGAAAAATGTTCGATATTCTCTCCAATATTCTATACATAAGAGCAAACGATCTTCCAACGGTAATTTATGTGGTCGTCCTTTACCAATATGACAAGGTAACTCCTTATTTAGCTCGGCCAACATGAGGTTAAATGTAGCCCAACTAACACCGGTAAGCCTACGAAACTTAACGTCTGATAATTTTTGAATATCTTTGAATTTCATCCAAGGATTATCCCTTGGATTAAATAATTTTGCTGATTAATTTAAGATCAAATAAATTGTACGTTTTTTGATTTATGACGGAAGTCTAGTATCTTTAAATAGCTTTTGATGATATTTCGTAAAACCATAAGCTTTCAGTTTTCTTAATGATTCATCTTCTAAATCTGAAACACCTAAAACAATATTTTGTTCTTCTCCAAAACGCCCATGCAAAAACTCTGCTTTGACTTTACTCTCATAGAGTTTTCGAAAGGTATTTGTATAATTGAATGAAAAAATATGATCAGGTTGCACCCAGTCTTTAGATTCAATTTTAAATTGTGTATTAGGTTCTAGTTTATCTACGATCAGTTCTAAATATAAATTAAATATCTGAATAAATTCATCTAACTGTTTTTGTATAATTCTTAAAAATTCATTTGGATTAAATTCATTTTCACTACTTTTACCATAACAAAATTTTGCGTTAATACTTAGGCTTGTAGGGGTCATCACATACTTATCGTTTATTTTTACCCGACCGCTATATTCATTAAACAAATCAAAAAAGCTTAACACCTTTATCTCTTTCGAACTTACAACCTCAGCCAACCCTGATAACTCATTATGATCAACTTCAGCCAAATTTATTTTTGTAATACATTGCGCAAGAACCACTAATAAATCTTCAATCTTTGTTTCAAAATCAATCCAAGTATCAATTTCTTTAATGTGGTTTTTAAAATACTCATACCAACTATTCTTTTTTAATTTACTTTGAATATCAAAAATCTGATTAAATTCTAAAAAAATCTTTGATGTATCATAATGTTGCTTTGTATTTACAATAAATATTTTATCTTGAGATTTTGTGAATTTAGAAAAAAGTGCATCAAAATTCATTTGATAAGATTGGTTATCAAATACTTTATAAACCATATAAGCTTTGATCATTCCATTTAGAAGGTTATTAGAGGGATAATAATAAGCATTACTGACTGGTTTTGTTATATCTTTTTTCTCAATAGCCTGCATAACCAACATAAAGTGCTCATACTTCGTCGGTAAATAATGCGACAAATCGAAACCATTTCCGATAATTAAAATATTCATTGTTTTTATATTTCCCCAAATAAAAAAGCGCATCAATCGATACGCTTTTTATGAGGTCTGCACATTAAATTTCAATCATTTTTTAATCAAATATTAAGAACAAAGTGCCGTTTGGAAAGTCTTGGTATTTTTACCACGTGCACACTTAAACTCTTCTTTCTTATTTACAACTTTCCAGTCTTTATCCTGTAATTTAAAACTATAAGTCGTACGAATTGCACTCACAGAATCATCCATTAAACCTGCTTGCAATACCATTACTTGCGCCACATTTGGCGATTCCACACGGTTAAACACCTGACGAATTTCAACTGTATTTAACTCAGTTTTTAAATCTGGATGAGCTTTTAAAACTTGCTCAAGCGGTGTATGAGAAATCCCCACTTTAGAAACCAAATCTTTAGTTGTTGCACAACCTGCCAAAAGCCCCACACATGTTGCCATTACGAATAATTTTTTCATCATTTTTTAATACTCAATATAAAAAAGGCATAACACAATAATGCTATGCCTTTTAAAATTACACGATAGTTACTCTGTAACTAAGTATAAATTCCGAAATTCAAACCTATTAAAGGTCGAATAACTTACCAGGGTTCATAATACCGTTCGGGTCAAAAACTTGTTTCAACGCTTTCATGTATTCAATTTCTTCTGCTGTACGTGTGTATTCTAAGTATGGCTTTTTCGTCATACCAACACCGTGTTCCGCAGAAATAGAACCGTCATATTTTTTCACAGTATCAAACACATATTTATTTACCACCTGACATTTTGCAAAGAATTCGTCTTTGCTTAAGTTTTCAGGTTTTAAAATATTTAAGTGCAAGTTACCGTCGCCAATATGACCAAACCAGCAAATTTCAAAGTCTGGATAATTTTCAGACACAATTGCATCAATTTCTTTAATAAACGCAGGAACGTGCGTAATTAACACAGAAATGTCATTTTTGTATGGTGTAAATGGTGAAATAGATTCTGAAATATCTTCACGTAAACGCCATAAGCTTTCTACTTGATCTAAGCTTTGGCTCATTACACCATCAAGTACCCAACCTTCTTCCATGCAATGCTCAAAAATTTCCATTGAAGCATCCATAATTGGTTCATACGGCGCTTCAAATTCTAGCAATACATAAAATGGACATTCTGTTTCAAACGGACGTTGAACATGACCATGATCAAGTACTTTTTGCATCGCAAGCTCACCAAAGAACTCAAATGCAGTTAAGTCAATTTTCTTTTGGAATGCATGAAGTACAGGCATAATTGCGTCAAAATCTGGAACGCCCAATACCATCACTTGTAAATCGTGTGGTTGACGTTCAAGTTTAATTTCAGCTTCTGTTACTAAACCTAAAGTTCCTTCACCACCAATAAATAAGTGTTGAAGCGCATAACCTGTTGCGTTTTTAATCATGCCTTTGTTTAAACGAAGGATGTCGCCTTTACCCGTAACAACGGTTAAACCTAAAACCCAGTTACGTGTCATGCCGTATTTAATTACTTTAATACCGCCAGCATTTGTACCAATGTTACCGCCAATTTGCGATGAACCCGCAGATGCAAAATCTACTGGGTAGTACATGCCCTGTTCTTCTGCGTAGTTTTGAAGTTGTTCAGTCACCACACCTGCTTGAACACGAACCATACGGTCTGCTGGGAAAAATTCAAGAATTTGGTTCATTTTGTCCATGCTAACAACAATTTCACCATTAGCAGCTACAGCACCCGCAGATAAACCAGTACGACCACCGCTTGGTGTAACCGCAACATTAAATTGGTTCGCAAGTTTTACAATTTCTTGAACTTGTTCAGTGGTGGATGGAAAAACGATAACCGATGGATTTGGATCGAAGTGCTTAGTATGGTCACGTCCCCAATTTTGGAGGCTATCCGCATCTGTTTTAATGCGGTTTTCACCAACAATTGCAGTTAATTGGGTCAATAACTCTGGGGTTAAAGCGACTGGAGCGTTCATCGTTTTCAGACCTTGCAAGAAGTAAACAAGTAGTTAGGGCTTAAGAATACTGTTTTTAAACAATATTTTTCATGTTCAAATGCACGTTTCTTAGACCACTCATGAATATAAAACCAACACTGAATATGCGTGGTAATTTCACGAGGCAGTATTATAAGCCATTTTTATTAAATCCCGCAGAAAATCGTATTTTTCGAATGTCACCTTTGAAATTACACAGTTAATTAGACCAATTTCGACAAACCTTGTCACATATTTTAGAAAAATACCTATCTTCAAAGCCATAAAGGAAATGTATATAGGCTTATTTCCTATGCTATTATATCGCCACTAAATTTGGCCTTTGTAGCGGAGCCGTAATGAGCCAACATCTTTCTTTGCCTAAAGATAAAATTCGTTTCTTGTTGTTAGAAGGCGTTCACCAAAACGCAGTCGACACTTTAAATGCTGCTGGATACACCAATATCGATTATCGTAAAACTGCGCTTGAAGGTGAAGCGCTGAAAGAAGCGATAAAAGATGCTCACTTCATTGGTATTCGTTCTCGTACTCAACTTACTGAAGAAGTATTCGAAGCTGCGAACAAGCTTATTGCTGTTGGTTGTTTCTGTATTGGTACGAACCAAGTGAACTTAGATGCAGCAATGCGTCGTGGTATTCCTGTATTTAACGCACCGTATTCAAACACTCGTTCAGTTGCTGAACTTGTTCTTGCTGAAGCGATTCTCCTTCTTCGTCGTGTACCTGAAAAATCTACAGATACACATGCAGGCGGTTGGAACAAATCTGCTGTAGGTTCGTATGAAACACGTGGTAAGACATTAGGTATCGTTGGTTACGGCTCTATCGGTTCTCAACTTTCTGTACTTGCAGAAAGCTTGGGTATGAAAGTGATCTACTTCGACACAGTGACTAAATTACCTTTAGGTAATGCACGTCAAGTTGGTAGCCTAGATGAGCTATTGGCAAATGCTGATGTTGTATCTCTTCATGTTCCTGATGTTCCGTCTACACGTAACTTCATGACAAAAGAAAAATTTGCACAAATGAAAGAAGGTGCAATCTTCATCAATGCTGCACGTGGTACATGTGTTGTAATTGAAGACTTGGCTGATGCGCTTAAATCGGGTCATATTGCAGGTGCTGCGGTTGACGTATTCCCGAAAGAGCCAAAAGCGAACGGTGAAGAATTCATTTCTCCACTTCGTAACATTCCAAACGTAATTTTGACTCCGCACGTAGGTGGTTCTACTATCGAAGCGCAAGCAAACATTGGTTTAGAAGTTGGTGAGAAATTTGTTGCTTACTCAGATAAAGGTATGACTTTATCTGCTGTGAACTTCCCAGAAATCGCGCTTCCATTGACTGAAGGTAAACATCGTTTACTTCACATTCATAAAAACATTCCTGGCGTTCTTTCTAAAATAAACAACTTGTTTGCTGAACACGGCATCAACATCTCTGGTCAATCTTTAATGACTAAAGGTGACGTTGGTTACCTAGTAATGGACGTAGATGCTACTGCATCTCAAGAAGCACTAGATACGCTTCACGAAGTTGAAGGTACAATTCGCGTACGTGTATTGTTCTAATATTCGTTTATATTAAAAACCACAGCATTCGTGCTGTGGTTTTTTTATTGCCTTATTTTATGTTTTTCATTTTCCGCTACCTATGAAAACAAAACGAATTTAGTTCATGCCCAATTTAAAAAATGCACCACATATTCAATCTTTGTTCTTATTACTTATTGCTATGGTGAGTATGCAAAGTAGTGGTGCGCTCGCAAAATCACTTTTTACCCAATTTCCTGTTTTGACCATTTCGGCTATGCGCTTAATGCTTGGCGCACTGATTTTGGCAATTATTTTTCAGGCATGGAAAATCAATTTCAAACAAGTGAAATGGTCTGCCATTATTAGCTATGGTATTGCTCTTGCAGGTATGAATGCCCTGTTCTACCTATCTATTCAAAGACTACCTTTAGGCATTGCAGTTTCCTTTGAATTTATTGGACCTTTAAGTGTTGCACTTTATTATGCAAGACAAAAATTTGATTTTATTTGGGTTGGACTCGCCATTATTGGCTTAATTTTATTATTCCCTTTTCAGCAAGCTTCACAAAGTTTAGATTTAATTGGAATTGGCTTTGCATTGGGTGCAGGTGCGTGTTGGGCACTTTATATTGTTGCAGGACAAAAGCCTTCAGGCGTTTCAGGTAATCACACCGTTTGCTTAGGCATGTTTATTGGCATGCTGTGTTTAATGCCAATTGCACTTTTTTCAGGTATGTCGAGTAACGTTTTTCAACCTTCAAATTTAATGTATTTTATTGCGCTAGCAGCACTTGCAAGTGCCTTGCCTTTTACTTTAGAAATGATTGCTCTTCGAAATTTAACAGCATTAAGCTTTGGTACTTTAATGAGTGTTGAACCTGCTATTGCAGCATTCTCAGGATTTATTTTTTTAGGTGAGCAGCTTGCATGGAATCAATGGCTCGCTTTAGCCACCATTATTACCGCATCTATTGGTTGTACTTACACCACGCAACAAGCAAAGAAAAAATCTGTAATTTGAATTTAAAATATTTTGAATTCAAATTTTCACATAATAAGTACTAAAAAATAATGATGTGCATTTTTTGAATTCAAAACTTTGAATTTACATTTTGGCTATATTTCAAACATCAAAATAAAAGCAGAATTGATATACTCAATCTTCGACTTTAATGCTCACACCTTTTGGGTGTAGTGATATAAAAATGCCAAAATCACAACTTCTCGCTATTTTGTACATGGTTCTTGCCATGATTTCATATCAAATAAGCGCTTCATTTGCTAAACAACTTTTTAGCCAAATAGACCCACTTTCTGTGACTATTTTGCGCCTCTGTTTTGCAGCAATTATTGTCTGTTTGATGTTTCGTTCTTGGCAAATTTTAAAACGATTACCATTTTTAAAATGGCGAGATTTATTGTGTTATAGCGCAGCTTTATGCTTCATGAATGTCTTGTTCTATATGTCTTTAGGCAAGCTTCCGCAAGGTATTGCAGTCGGTTTAGAATTTATTGGGCCTTTAGGTTTAGCCTTACTTTCCATTAAGCAACGTAGCGATTTTATTTGGGTACTTTTCGCCATTTTAGGTGTAGCACTTATGGTGCCTTGGGGACAAGCCAATACAGATAACTTCTCTATTTTTGGTGCGCTTTGTGCTTTAGGTGCGGGCTTATGTTGGGCAGGATATATCTTTTTTGGACAAAGGGTTGCTCATCAAAATATAGGCATGCACGCCCTCACTATCGCAATCACTTTATCTGCTATTAGCTTGTTGCCCATTGGTTTATATAACAATGCTGATGCACTTCTAAATACACAATATTGGGGACAAGCGCTCGCTATCGCTATTTTAGCAACAGCCATTCCATACGCTTTAGATTTAAAAGCCTTAAGACATTTAAGCCGTTTAAGCTATGGAACTTTACTTAGCCTTTCACCAGCACTTGCAGCATTAGCAGGGTTATTTTTATTGGGGGAAAAAATCGGATTCTTACAATGGATTGCACTGTCTTTCGTCATGCTTGCATCTATTGGTGTGACTTTTAAATCCAATAAAGTAAAAACAGCTTGAATAAAAAAGGGATGTATCAACATCCCTTTTACTTTTTAGGTTCATAAATTTAAGTAAGACTATCTTTGTCCGCTTTCAAATACTTTTTATATTCAGTCAAATACTTCTTTGCTAAAGTTTCCTTTTGCTTATCATCCAAAATTTTTCCTGCTTGCTGAAAAAAGCTATGTTCCTCTTCTTCTAAATGATGAAGCACAGTTTCAGACAATTTTTTCGCTATCGCCAACCAACCCGTATTACTAAAATCTATTTCAGTTAATTGCTCAAGCAATTCATCCATTTCATGATGTTCTGCAAGTGCGTGACGAGTTATATTTAATCCTGAATCGGTCATCATTAATGGAATATAAAAATAACGATCCTCTGCTACAGCATGTGCAAATAGTTCATTTTTAAATTGATCAAACAAAGCTCTTCTTTCTTCTGTATCTCCTGATGTTTGTATTAATTTTTCTGCTATGTCTCTTTGTTTATTATGACTTTCACGTAATGCTTCAAATATATTCATTATTATGACCTCTGGCTTTTAGCTATATGATCCATTCAAATTCACACAAATAAGTAAGTGAAATCTACACTCACCTATTTATGCAATAACTTTACAGAGATGTATGTTTATTTTTGTTGTTGGTTTTTTAAGCAGCAAAAAAGGTTTGATATCCCAAGCGAACAATTAATACTGAAACTAATATCAAGAATAAAATTCGAATGAAACCGCTACCATATTTTAATGCCATCTTAACACCAACCAATGAACCACAAACATTAGCAACAGCCATCATAAGACCAACACCAAAAAGTACATGACCTGTTGGAATAAAGAAGCTTAACGCAGCAAAGTTCGTCATAAAGTTAGCAATTTTAGACAGCGCCGAAGCATGTAAAAAGTCTGTTTGTAAAAAACGAATGAAGAAGAAAATGAAAAAACTGCCCGTACCTGGCCCAAAAATTCCGTCATAAAATCCAATCAGCAAGCTACCTACAGCAGCCAATATTAGAACCTTAGTGCTGAGTTCTTGGCTTACATGAACCTGACCAAATTCTTTTTTAGCAAAGGTATATATCGCAATCACAATAAGCATGACCAAGACAAATGGTCGTAATACTTCTTTTGGAATCATCGAAACACATGCAGCACCCGCAAAGGAACTAATAAATGCACATATTCCAATAACAGCCAATAGTTTCCATTTCAGTTTAACTTTGCGAACAAAACTATAAGCGGCCGATGCAGTACCACAAATTGATGCAAGTTTATTGGTACCAAAAACAGTTGCAGGACTAAGTTGAGGCATTGCCCCCATAATGGCAGGAATTTGAATTAAGCCACCACCACCAACAGCTGCATCAATTGCTCCTGCAAAAAAAGCAAAAAAAATCAAACTGAGAATAATCTCAATATCCACAAATATCTCCCTTTGCTTTTTTATTTAAACTTTATAACAAGTTTAGTACGCGTTTCGGCACTAATCTTTTCTTATCTGTAATTTCAGCTAAACCTAAACATTTATCGCCATCAAAGACCACAACCTGCTCTGCTGCTTCATGATCAATATTACTTTCCATACCACGGCTAAAATATTCAGCACGACCTTCAGGTGCCTGAATTTTTGGAAAATGATCAATAGGTGCATAAACAGGAAGTAATAATGCTTCGCGCTCCATTTCAGTCAAACTTTCTAAATATTCAATGGTATATGTTGGAATAAGTTCAAATTGCCCTGTTTGAATACGGTGCAGATAGGTCAAATGACCATATGTATTCAACGCTTGTGCAATATCTTCACCCAATACCCGAATATATGTACCTTTAGAACAAGTGATATCGAGCGTAATACTGTCGTTGGTATAAGACAGTAGTTCTATTGCAAAGATATGTATTGGACGTGCTTCGCGTTCAATTTCAATGCCTTGACGTGCCAACTCATATAAAGGACGACCATCTTTTTTTAGAGCAGAATACATAGGCGGTACTTGTTGAATATCACCAATAAATTTATCTAGCGCTTCTTTTATTTTTTCTTCAGTTAATTCAGGTACTTCTTTTTCAAGAAAAACTTCGCCTTCTACATCGCCAGTTGTTGTGCTATTGCCTAACTTAATTGTTGTTTGATAGCGTTTAGTTGAGTCTAATAAATAATGTGAAAACTTTGTTGCTTCTCCTAAGCAAATAGGAAGTAAGCCAGAAGCTAAAGGATCTAAAGCTCCTGTATGCCCTGCTTTTTGAGCACGGAACAACCAACGTACTTTTTGTAATGCACCATTAGAACTAATGCCCAAAGGCTTATTTAAAAGAAATACACCACTAATATGACGACGTTGAATTTTAGGAGAAGGCTTTTTCATATAAAAATTAGGCTATTTATAAACTGCCTCATGGTAACAATCTGTAGGTGTTGTTATCAATGTTAGTTCGCCTTATTTAAATTTTAAGTATAAAAAAATGCGCCTAAAGGCGCATTTTTCGAACTCGTGTAAAACTTAAAATTAAGCTTTAACTTTACGAGCTGGTAATTTTTCACGGATACGTGCAGCTTTACCAGACAATTCGCGTAGGTAGTAAAGTTTCGCGCGACGAACATCACCACGACGTTTAACTTCAACTTTAGCAACGATTGGAGAATGTGTTTGGAAAACACGTTCAACACCAACACCGCTAGAAATTTTACGAACTGTGAATGCAGAGTTTAAACCACGGTTTTTAATCGCAATTACAACACCTTCAAAAGCCTGAAGACGCTCACGGTCGCCCTCTTTAACTTTTACAGAAACAATTACTGTATCACCTGGTGCAAATGCAGGAAGATCAGTTCTTAATTGTGCGTTTTCAACAGCTTGTACTAAAGGATGCTTACCGCTCATGGGGTATCTCCAATAAATGCGAGTCAGAAGAGGTCTGATTATCGCGGGGTATAGAGGCTAAGGCGCATACACCCGATTATCTTTCTCTTTATGCTTGACCACTTCAATGCATAATGAGCCTATTAAAGAATACTTAATTTTAAAATTAAGTACGGAATCCTAAGTAAAACTTCGGACTTTTACAAAATAAGAGATAAAAAATTACGACTTATTTTGCGAATCTTTTAGCCATTTTTTCTGCTGCTTTGTCAGTTTTACTTGTTCGACCAACTCTGGACGGCGTTCAAGTGTACGCTGATATCGCTGCAAAAACCGCCATTTTTCAATATTTGCATGATGCCCAGATTTTAACACCTCAGGCACATCCAAACCTTCAAAATGATCTGGCTTAGTATATTGTGGGCAGTCTAGAAGACCATCCACAAATGAGTCTTGAACGTGTGATTGTTCATCAGACATCGCATTCGGAAGTCTCCGAATAATACTATCTAATAAAACCATCGCAGGTAATTCACCGCCAGATAATACGTAATCTCCAATTGACCATTCCTGATCAACATATTGCTGGATCAAACGTTCATCGACACCTTCGTAACGCCCACACAGTACAATTAACCCATCATATTCGACAAATTGTTGTACCGCAGGTTCGTTTAAAGTTTTCCCTTGTGGTGACATATACACCACTGGAACCTGAACTGCTCCTGCTTGCGCTGCAAGCTCTTTGGCATGTTTGATTGCCTGAGACAAAGGCTCAGCCATCATTACCATACCTGGACCACCACCAAATGGACGTTCATCCACTCTTTTGTAGTTACCCTCAGCATAATCACGAGGATTAATACAAGTGACTTGTACTATTTCGCGTTTTGCTGCACGCCCGCTAATTCCGTAGGCTGTAATCGCTTCAAACATTTCAGGAAAAAGCGTAATGACTGCAAAAAACATCGCAGACTCCCTTATTTCCAAAAAATATTAGTAATCTACGCCCCAATTCACGTAAATACGACCAGCTTCAAGATCAACTTGCTGTACCACATCTTTATGCCATGGAATCATGCGCTCTTCAGCATCAACGCTATCTGGTGTTGCGTGAACCACCATCACATCGTTGGCACCTGTCTCAAACATTTCATGGATTTTACCAAGATTTACTTCTTGTTCGTCATCGCCAAGTCCTAACACTGTTAGACCTTTTAAATCAGACCAGTAAAACTCATCCATTCCTGCTTTCGGAAGTTGCGCTTTTGAAATCCAAACATTAGTACCTACTAAGCCATCAGCAGCAGTGCGATCAATCACACCTTTTAAACTCACAACTAAGCCTTTACCATGTGGTTTCCAGCGTTTTACATCTACTGTTTGCCAACCTTCCTTAGTCTCAATGTACCAAGGAAGATAGTCAAAGATGTTGCTCATAGGTTCTGTATTGGAATAAACCCAGAGCCACCCATTTAATCCATATGCTGAACGTAGCTGTCCAATCTGAATACGATCTTCTGGAACATTCTGTGTTGGTGTCATGGGCTATCTACTACTTAATTCAGAATTATGCAGCAGCTGCAGCTTTTTTAGCTTGAGCAGCCAAAGAAGCAACACGATCAGACGGTTGAGCGCCTTGAGAAACCCAATGAGCAAAACGGTCAGCATCTAAACGAAGTTTTTCTGCTTTACCTTGAGCTGTAGGGTTGAAGAAACCAATACGTTCGATGAAACGACCGTCACGTGCATTACGGCTATCAGTCACAATGATTTGATAGAACGGACGTTTTTTAGCACCACCGCGTGCAAGACGAATAACAACCATGATAGAACCTTATAGTTTTTACGGATTATCCGTGCATCGACCATCGACACATTTCAAACCCCTTTCATAGAGGGCAGTATTTTACTTTAAATTCTGGAAAAGTGAAAGGTTAAATAATGATTTATCCACAGTTTTGAATTTGGTTTATTTGCCATCCCAATTCGACACATTCGACAAATTGCAGTTAGCAGCTCCTTTAGCCCAAAACTTTTGATTTCGCTCATTTATACAAAGAACTCCATTACCTTGTTGTGGTGTGCCGTTTATCGGAGTTGCTATTAATATCCAACCACCTGCTGTTGGAGCATTAGCAAATGCTACATTATAAAATGCATTTCCACTTTTAGGGATTGTCGATGCACCATAAAGCTGATTAACGGTTGCCCCTAAATATGTACCATTAACAGATTTATAAGTCTGTATTCGTTGAACAATATAGAGCATTTCTGCTTTTGCATCATTTCTTTGAACTTCTACCTTGTTATTTTGATAAGCAGGGTATGCAATTGCCGAAATAATGCCAATGATCACCATAACAATAAGCAACTCAACCAGGGTTAAACCTTTTACGTTACCAATTTTCACCTTTTGCTCCACATGGTTGAGTTGAAGTTAAATTTGTCGGAGTTAATGTATCTGCTGCTTTCAGAGCTAACTTTGTTTTACATTGCACGCCTGAACTTGACATTAAAAAACTACTATTTTGTTGTTGCAGAGAATTACACGTAGTGCATGCTTCTCCATTATTTAATCTTGAATTAGCTTCCGCTAAAATAACCCAACTCTTCCCAGTTGCTGCGGCATCTGTCAACATTAGAGTTGGATTACGACCATCTCGAATATGCAATGTATATGTTATTGCACTTCCTGTCGCATTCAGTGGCAAGGTTAATGTCTGATCAGCATTTGAAAATGAGGCCGATACAACGTTCGCACCATTTTGATATAAAAAATTTGCATTAAAGTTTTTATAACTAAAATTTTTAGACTTATGTCGCTCTAACTGATCTGCTATTTTTTGTATTTCCTGCAATGAATTCGTAGCTGTAGCACGACGTATATACTCATTATACATTGGTAGTGCGATGGCAGATAAAACTGCCACCACAACAACTACAATCATTAGCTCTATTAATGTAAAACCTTTTGATCGCATGATTTATCCACCATTACCTGTGCGTGAATATTTTTCATACCATTTATTCGGAATAAACTTAATTGGTCCCCCTGCTGGAATAAATTTGCAATTGGGTCCTTCACAGTTTGGTATTTGATCATTAACAAGAGTTGGGTCTAGCACAACTAATTCTCGTGTTCCCGACGTTTTGCCTGGTCCTACATTAAGCTTCACATCTCCTGAACCTAAATTATAAGAATACTTCGCACCATCAACACATACACCTTGTGGTAAACACAAACGAACCGCAAAAGTATGTCCTTTTACACCAGCACCACAACTCGTTGTTGTACCATTATCTGTTGGATCGAACTGACTTACATATAGGTTATTCTCCATTGCAATTAATGGACGTAATGCCTTGATAATACCAGCACCAGTATCAGTAACACCTTGACCTACATCAGGCTCACCCATTTTGCGTTTGAATAAATAATACCACCCACCCCACGCACCAACAGCTGCCCCCATAGTTGGGTCTGCACCTTGAGTTCTGCCATTCATACTTTTCAGTGTGGTTTTAGATGGATTTTCATTTTCAGTTGTAATCTCTCTTGCTTCGATTAAATCACTTGAAGTATTAAAGTAAGGGTACTTACCACTATTATTGTTGTAGGCATCGTAATCATAAATGGCGTAAACACCATTATATTCTAGACCTACTGGATTTTGCTTAGATGGTGAATCAATCGTTCCCAACAAAGGTGAACTCTTATCACCAGAGGCAAAAATAGCCATGACGATATTTGCCCCATTTGGCTTACCTGCATTACTATGTGCCGTAAACGTAGGTGGTAAGTAAAATCTTGGACTGAGACCTGTAGTCTTATTTACATTAAGAATTTTATTCACTTGTGATTTAAATGCAGAAGTACTGTCATTATTTGCAGACTCTCTTGCATCATTTGCAAAATCCACACGGAAAGCTTGACCTGCTAAATCACCGAAATATAAATGATCAATTAAACCATCATTATTTCGATCAACAGTTTGAATTTGACTAACTACACTATATTTCAAATCATTATGCGATACGTAGGTAACTTTACTATCGTTCTTATTAGTTGAGCTTGCTTTCCATAACAAATCACCATTTTCCGCATCAAACATGTATACACCGGAACCAATACCGTTAGTCTGCTTATAATCATATTTTTCATAACCAGCATAACCTGTACGGATATTGTTTTCGTAGATACCATCGCCATTAGGACCACCTGCATCGTACCCCCCACCAACGATCATTACTAACTTACGCTGACCTTTCCAATTTACATATCCAAGCACAGGTTTAGACCAACTTTGCCCCATTTGCTCAATATCTTCGAACGATTTAGTTGTCATATTTTTAGAAACAGGATCATAGGAATAAATATTCCCTGTATTCGGTTCAATATGTAATTTTAAGTAAGGCTTATCAATATCTGATAAATCTAGAGCATAAAAACTACGCCCCCCCATGCGCATACCACCGTACACCCATTGCTTACCAGATACTTGTTCAGAATTAGTGGTACTTCCATACACTTTACGCTCCACCTTACCAACAGTTAATGCTCCGTTGTCATCAGTCACATAAGAAGTAAATGCTGTCCATTCACCATCTATACCGTAATACAGTGCACCTTTACCATTAACTAAATTCCCACCTTTATTTCTAAAGGTTTCTGATTGATTTTCAATAATTTCCTTAGGAACAAAAGCAAATTTTTCTTTACCCGTCTCTGCATCTACAACTTGAACTAAACCTTGTGTAGTACCGAATAGAATATAATCTTTACGACCAGTTGTGACCGTCTCTACTTGATTCGTTGCATTTTTTTGTACTGTAATCTTTCCAGATTGTGTGAGTAAAACAGGTTCTGAGTGCAGAGGAGCCCCCATTTGACGTAAGGTTGCAGCCAGATCACTCACATCAAAATTGACAAGCTCGCTATTCGTTGCCATTGCGTTAGTAATGTCATATCCCAATAAGCTCATAAATTGACGTGAATACGTATTGTCATCCTTTGTTGTCGAATCAACTGTATATGTATGCTTAATTTGCACTAAACCGTGGTCTTTAGATCTATTACCATTAGCGAACTTATAATCTGTCAATAATAGTCGTTTCGTAGCATCTGCCTCACGCCCCAAACCAAGTTGCCCCATAACACCATGTTTTGCATATACAGGATCTACATCTGTATAGTTCAGCGAAGACCTCCAAATATCAGGCAAATCTTGTAAAGCACCATTTTTTACAACTAGATTATTATCGGATGCATCTTTACTCGCATAAACACCATTATTTACCACATAATATTTTTTCAGATTACCAAACCATACTTGCTGTGTATCAGCTGGGTTAACCTTTGGTTCAAATTGCGGGAAATATGCATAACTCTGAATAGTTGCAGGATTAAGTGCATCGACAGGAATAACTGAAGAACCTGTACTCAAGCTTGGAATATCTTTAACAAGTTCCTGAATAAACTTATTCACACTATTAACGACAGCTGCTGAGTCACTACCAGAGTACCAACCGCCACCGCCAAGCACACCCCAAGTTTTAGCGTCATTAACATCTGGATCATTTGAAGCGCCATTAAATCCATTACCAAAACCAACTACTGCGGTTTTAAATCTCAACCCAGCAGGATTTTTAGTATTATCCAACAAGGTTGTTGCATAATTACCAATACATTTCCAGTGTGTCATATTATATCTATAATTATTACTTCCTCCTAAATCACTATTAGCACATGAAAAAATGCTCGCTTTCGTTGTTAATGAGGATTTCATCAATTGATAAGCAGTACCTGAAACACCATTACTTCCCGTATTCGTACCACCATGGTTAGGCTCGCCATCGGTCAAAAAGTAAATACCCTGACCACTACACTCTCGTTTGTCACGATCAGTTAACTGATCACGAATAGATTGTGGCATTGCATAATTCAAGCCATCTTTTGCATCATCAACAGAGCTTGTCCACCCAGAATGTCCAGATGTAGTCAAACTTGTCGGTACTAAACGGTAATAAACTTTTCGACCACCTGTATAATAAAACACACCATTATTTTCATTATTTTGTATATCTGTTGGGACAGATGCATTTGTTGCTGTTTCAGAATTACACCAACGAACATTAATGACTTTCCCTTCGTCATCAGTACCTACTTGACCTTCTAAGACTCGATAATCTGTTCTTAAAGTATTACATTTCCAAAAATCAGTACCATCTGCTTTCGCATTACCTATTTGCTCATAAATACCGTCTAATGTTGCTGTTCCCATTAAATAAGAAGCAACTTCAGCATAAGCATAAGCTGTTGGTGTAGCACCATTATAAGCTGTCAAATTACGTGCTGCTTCAACTAATGCATACCGCTGGGTCTTCGCAACATTTTCACTTTTATAATAAACATAACAGTTATTCACACCGCTATAATTACAACTTTCACCCGCATAACCCCTGGTGGAAGGTGTCGTAGGTAAAACTGAAGTAGACCAAGTTTTACAAGTTTTACTTGGATTCCACTCTACACATTCACGGTATGTCGTCGTTGAGCCTGTTTTAGAATATAAATACTTATGATTCTTAATTGAAAATGTACCAGTTAGTACTGTATTTAACGCTCTTGCTGGTACACGGATTCGACCATTCGAAGCATCAAAATCAGCCAAACCAATAATTATTTTATCTTCAATTGGGGTAATACCACTACTTCCTAGTAAAACATCCTCCATCCCTTTTCTTAACAGCTGTAGCCTAGTCAGTGACTGCCCCGAATCTTTTGTATTCATACTCCCCGATACGTCAAGCATGAACATCAATGTTGTTGAACCTATACTTTCTTCAGGTACTTTATATATTTCGATATCACTTGCGTATGTAGGATAACTTGCTAAACAAATGCCTGTTGTAATTATTGCAGATAAAGCTGTGACATTTATTTTTTTCACAACTATATCTTTGGGGAAATACTTTCTCATTTGACTTAAATTATTTGCTTTTTTCATTTTATTCTCCCCTTAACTACTTTTCACTGCACGCAAGGTATATACCATTTCTTGCGAACTATAAGGAATCCGAAAATCCGAAAGACAATCCATTACCGTACTATTATTTAAACTTCCATCAACAAATGTCGTGAAGTTTGAAATACATGCATTCACTTGTGCATCTGTTGCCGTACTTAGGTTGGGTAATAGTGATGTAGCATTCACAATAACTGTTGAAATATCTGTACCTTTACCTTCTTTGTCATCACCATCCACCATATGCCCAAAATCACTACTCGTTGGTGCTACGCGAATTGCTACACGTGTTAGAACAGCTTGACGACCACTGGTAAAATCTGCAGAACGAGTTGCTTGACAAAAACCATTCGCACCTAACTCTCTATTATTAATAGCAGAGCCCTGCCAATACACAATACTGCCATTTCTAGCACCCTCCCAGTTATTAGCAACATTTCCTCTAATACAAAAAACTAGCTCTTTACCTTTGTTTTCAGCTCGCATTAGATAAGCCAAAATTCCATCACCTATTTGCATATTCGCTAAAGTTAAATCGTTCGATGTATCATTTTCTAATTTAAAAAAGACAGCATCAGAACTTTGTTTTAATAAAGCCTGCGCTTGAGTATTCGTTGCAATATTCAAACTTGTGATACTTCCGCGAATTGCCCAAGTTCCAATTATAGTAATAAGTAGGAGCATAATTAGAACAATGATTAATGTTGCACCTTTTTGGCTAGAGAGGCTTTTTGAATAATTCATATTACTTCTCCAAGCCAAAGCCATTTCTTAAGGCAACTGTTTGCGATAAAACATTACGTAAATATAAATTGTTATTTGCATGAGCTATAAGTGGTCCATTTA
Source organism: Acinetobacter portensis (assembly GCF_023158935.1). GTDB lineage: Bacteria > Pseudomonadota > Gammaproteobacteria > Pseudomonadales > Moraxellaceae > Acinetobacter > Acinetobacter faecalis. The sequence continues at coordinate 274,197 of NZ_CP096120.1, read as the reverse complement.
CATTAAATAACTGATAATTACGTGCAGGATTAAATAAATCTGAACTACCCACACTATTTGGAGATCTCACTAAAACAGCTATTTTAATAGACACAATTTGAGGCTTTCTAGCAGGTGCAGCAGGATTTAACTGCTGATATCCAGCAATTGTCATATATGCAAACCGATCTAACACACCATCTTGTCCAGCCACAGCAGGTGTAACACTAGTATTTTGGGTATCATCAGCAACCCCCAAAAGCACATGAAAATGATCTACACGAGGAATAACAATGCGACCATCTCCACTTAAATTAAGTGAAACTAAATTATCAGCATTATAATTTGCAGCCACACACGCTAAGGCAAGTGCTTGATTTGGCTCGTTAGGATCGCTATTTTCATCTGGTAAAACCACAGGTCTTACAAAGTAACGCTGTACAATATAACTATTTACGGGAATAGCATTACCCTCACAATCAAATCTGTTTGCAATTGTATTTCTATATTGAATAACTAACTGGTCACTTCCAATATTGGCAATATTTAAATTTGTAGGACCAATATTTGCGCCTGTTAAATAATCATTGTCAGCATCTGAACCTGTCATTTCGAATGTTGGAGTTGTAGAAAGATTGCGTCTATCTAAAACTAACCCACCATGTAAAACTTGGTTATCAACTAAAGCTTCGTTAGCATCTAAATTGGCAAGTCTTAAGTCATTAACCATATAATCAAGCCCAAAATAGCCACTATTCAAAAGATTAGAACTACCTTGTTGCATCATTGCACTTTTCTGGCCTGTATAAAATAACTGAATAGCGGCAGCAGAAATAATCAGCCCCAATACCAAAGACACCATTAATTCAACTATTGTGAAACCTTTCTGATTAAATAATTTCATTTAAAAGGCCTCCAATACAATGCATTTGGCATTCGCAACATAGCTACCATCAACCATACAACTAGCAACATCATCATCTGCAATATTTGTATGCCCCCATGCAACATAGATGCATGTTCGAGTACTTTCATGGCAATCTGCCATTACAATTTGCTGCCCCTGATTTTGAGCAATTTGTACAATTTCTCCGGCATCATATTGAGCCAATGTAGCCCCATTACAGGCTGGTCTTGAATTTGTGGCTGGAGTAGCTATTAAACATGTCGTATTAAAAGTCTGAGTATTAATAGCATCGACATAACTATCTAATGACAATCTATTTATTCTAATTCTTTCAGCTAAATCTCGAGCTACATTCATTGCTAAAGTCTTATCATTTGCTTCTATCGTAGCATCTACAGCACGTAATTGAAGCGCAGAAAATCCAAGCACACCTATTGCTAAAACGAATAATGCAACTAAAACTTCAAACATCCCTACGCCTGTCTGATTTTTTTTATACATAACTAACAAGCCCCCGAATCTCTAATTGCTTCAACAACACCTGTTCTAGATAAAACCACTGTTTTAGACTGATTCAAACTCGCACTACAAAGTTGAAAATTTAAAGGAATTTCTGTTTCAATACCTGCAACAACATTAACTCTTCGAGCTAGACCATTTTCATTAAACAGTACTGGTTGAGTTCCATTAATAAGTTCAATATCTTCATATTTAGGAGACCAATGAAAAACAACCTCAGTATTTGTTCCTATTGTAGGAGTAACCGTAACAACTCTTCTTAAAGTCGCTGCTTGCGCTCTGGCATCACCAAATACTTGCGCTATTGCTCGTGCAGAAGCATCTAACCTTTGTTTAGCAACAAGATTAGAAAATGATGGAATTGCCATAGTTGCTATAATCGCAAGAACTCCGATCGTAATCATCAGTTCAACCAAGGTAAATCCCCTTATACCCTGTAAACCTAGATACACTTTATTTTTCATTCCCACTGGAACAACCCCTGCAAAGCATAGCTTTTTAAATAACTTTTTTAATTAAATTTGTATTTTCAGAACTCATCAAATTAAATTTTTTGAGCATCTAAATCATCATTACGCAAAATAACACTTACACAACATTTCACACAATAACAAACAAGATGAAAGGTGAATTATTACGATAAAAATACATAAACACCTAAGGCAAAAAAAAAATGAGCATTAATAAATCTTCAAAACACATAATACAAGGTACATAAATTGATTTAGATGTAATAAAAAAAGAGCAAGTGATTTTAGCCACTTGCTCTTTTATAAGTTTTAAATTTAAATGAATTTACCAAGTTTCCATGCCCGTATTTACAGCACCACAACTTGTAAGATTAATGTTAGCTTTGGTTTTGTTTTTACAACGAAGTCCTGTACTTGTGAATAAAAAACTATAGGTTTTTTCACTTTCGCTGAAAGCAATAATTGCCCATTTTTGACCTAAACCACCATCTGAACTTAATAATTTTTCCCCTGTTACATCACTACTGTCATACAGACGGCTTTGTTGCATAAAGACTTTAAAGATAGAGCTTTCCTAAGTTACTCAAATTTAAGTGACAACTTGGGTATGAGGGCGACCTAATTCTGTGAATTTGTTCAAGACAGCTGTGCGTGCATGAATCTCATTCACCTGACTAGGAAAACTCCTTGCTGTTAATTTATCGCCTAATAATTTGATGCAATGCATCTTGGTTTCAACCAAACTTCGACGATGATAGCCTGACCATTTTTTCCATAGTGTCCTACCTAAATGTTTAACTGTTCGAAGTAATTCATTTCGCTCTAGCGAGCTACTCTTTGTATCTTTCCATGGTTTCGCATTTTTTCTTGGCGGAATCACCGCATGCGCTTGCCGATCTGAAATGACTTGTCGGCAATGCTTTGTGTCATAAGCACCATCTGTATAAACAGAATCAATTTGCTCATCCAATGGAATTTGAGAAAGTAAATCTTCAAGTACCTGTGAATCACTGACATTATTGGTTGTAAGCTGAATAGCGCGTATTTGAAGGGTTTTAGCATCTATAGCAATATGAAGCTTACGCCATTGGCGACGATATTCAGCCCCATGTTTCTTACACTTCCATTCACCTTCACCTAGAAACTTCAAACCAGTAGAGTCCACGAGTAGATGGAGACCATCACTACTTTTTTGATAGCTAATCGCAATATCAATATGCTTTTGTCTTCTACAAAGTGTAGTGTAATCTGGAGCTGTCCAATCTAAGCTACAAAGCTTAATCAGACTTTGGACAAAACCTGTCACCATACGTAAAGAGAGTCGAAATAGTGACTTGATCATTAAACAGCATTGAATCGCTGTATCGGAGTAGGTTTGATTTCGACCTTGCTTACCTTGTGATTGTGCATACCACTGAATCTTTGGATCAAACCAAATGGAAATATTACCTCGGTTAATTAAAGCTCGGTTATAGGATGACCAATTGGTTGTACGATAGGTTTTAGGGGCAGGTTTATTCATTTTGAAATTATAGGATTGAATAGACCTTCTAGACTAGGTTTATGCAACAAAGCCCTTTTAAATAAAAAACATACTAACATTTGATAAATGGTATAAAAAACAGATGATCACCACACAATGATCACCTGTTTTTGAGACCTAATTCACCAAAAGTGAATTATGCTTGCGTCACCTGAATACGAAGCTCTTTTGGCAAACTAAATGTAATATTTTCTTCACGACCTGCTAGCTCTTCAGGCACTTGTGCACCCCAATCCTGTAAACGCTGAATGACTTGTTTAATTAAAATTTCTGGAGCCGATGCACCCGCAGTTACACCAATTTTCGAATTCTCTATAAACCACGATTTATCTAACTGCTCTGCATTATCGACCAAATACGCATGTTTACCCATACGCTCCGCAAGTTCACGTAAACGATTTGAGTTTGAAGAGTTTGGTGAACCAACCACCAATACAACATCACATTGCGTTGCTAAATCACGTACTGCATCTTGGCGGTTTTGCGTTGCATAACAAATATCGTCTTTGCGTGGACCTTGAATTTCTGGAAATTTCTGACGTAAAGCATCAATCACTTTCGCAGTATCATCAATTGAAAGCGTTGTTTGTGTTACAAAAGCAACTTTATTTGGATGATTAACTATTAGTTTTTCAACATCTTCTTCATCTTCTACTAAATAAATATCACCACCATTTTTTTTATCATATTGCCCCATCGTACCTTCTACTTCTGGATGACCTTCATGACCAATTAAAATAGCTTCAACACCTTCGCGTGCATATTTGGCAACTTCAATATGAACTTTAGTCACCAATGGACAAGTCGCATCAAATACTTTTAAACCGCGACGTGCTGCTTCTTGCTGAACAGCTTTAGATACACCATGTGCGCTAAAAATAACAATATTATCATCAGGAACTTCGTCTAATTCATCGACAAAAATAGCGCCACGTTGACGTAAATCATCAACAACAAATTTATTATGTACAACTTCATGACGCACATAAATTGGTGGGTTAAAACACTCAAGAGCGCGATTTACGATCGCAATTGCACGGTCTACACCTGCACAAAAACCACGTGGATTGGCCAATACAATTTCCATAGAACCCTCGATGTTCAAGTCAATTTACAGAAGAAATGAAAAATAATACAAACAAAACGACGCTTAGCTATTTTGTTTAGGCATGCTCTACTCTAAAATAGAGAAGATATTTTATCATATCAGGAAAAATATCATGTCGGGTCTCTTGTTTGTCGTTTCTGCTGCTTCAGGAACAGGCAAAACATCTTTAGTTAAAGCCCTACTTGAGCGTGTTAACAACCTACACGTTTCTGTTTCTCATACGACACGTGGACAACGCCCTGGCGAATTAGATGGCGTTCATTATCATTTTGCACAAAAAGAAGCTTTTCTTGAGCTTGTAGAGCAAGGCGGTTTTGTAGAATATGCAGAAGTTTTTGGCAATTACTACGGCACAGCGCAAGCAACAGTAAAAGAACAACTTTCAAAAGGTCATGATGTTTTACTTGAAATTGATTGGCAAGGTGCTGAACAAGTTCGTAAACTTTTTCCTGAATCTAAACAAATTTTCATTTTGCCACCAAGCCAGTTCGATTTACGTCAACGTTTATCTAACCGTGGCACAGACTCTGTTGAAGTAATTGAACATCGATTAGGTTGTGCTGTTGAAGACATGCAACAATATTCAAACTTTGACTATGTCATTATTAATGATGACTTTAATAAAGCTTTGCATGATTTAGAAGCGGTTATTATTGCAAATCGCTTAACACTTTCTCAGCAAGCAAACAGACATCAAGAACTTATTATGAAGTTAATTACTCCAACAACAAAGTGATTAAAACTTGAGTCTAAGGACAAAGAGCCTTATACTGTTCAGTCTGTTAAAATTTATTAATTCAAACGAGAATTCTTATGGCACGCGTAACCGTTGAAGATTGTTTAGACCATGTAGACAACCGCTTTGAGCTTGTACTAGTGGCAAGCAAGCGCGCGCGTCAATTGGCACGTCAAGGCATTGAACCTACTGTTGAGTGGGACAATGACAAACCGACTGTTGTCGCTTTACGTGAAATTGCTGAAGGTCATGTGTCTAAAGACATCTTGAAACAACGCGATCAAGACTATCAAACATCTAGTCTTGACCTTGCACTTTCTGCAAACAATTTAAATTTAGATGGTTTTTCTTTTCAATAAGAATTAACTCTCAAAAAAGGCCTAGTTTAAAACTAGGCTTTTTTTATTTTAGAACTTTAATATTTTTTAAATAACAGTTATAAATAAGAGATAAAGATTTTTCTTTAAATTGATACTACTAACTCCCAAAATGAAAAAATAATTGACATACTTCTCAATATGCTTTTCATTAGTAGTTTCTATCTCCTATTACTTTATAACTTTAAATGAAAGGTGGTTTATGCCAGGTGCAGAAGTCAGCCAAGCCAAACAACAACTTAAAGTAATTATCGACGCTTATTTAAGTGAAAGCGATGTCGATAGAGTACTTACGGCTTGTGATTACGCAGACATTGCACATGATGGTGTAACACGTAAAAGTGGTGAGCCTTATATCCTTCACCCTATTGCAGTCAGTTGTATTCTTGCTCATATGCGATTAGATGCTGAAACTCTTATGTCTGCGCTATTGCATGACGTTATTGAAGATACAGAATTTAGTAAAGAAGATATTACCGAGAAATTTGGAAAAACAGTTGCTGAACTAGTAGATGGCGTTACTAAACTTAGCCACTCAAGCGATAAAGAATATAATAAAGCAGCATCCTTCCGAAAAATTCTACAAGCCACCTTACAAGACCCTCGCGTTATTATTATTAAGCTTGCAGACCGCTATCACAACATGACGACTCTTGAAGCATTACGTCCAGATAAGCGCGCACGTATTGCCCAAGAAACCATCGATATTTTTGTACCAATGGCACGTATTGTTGGTATGAATGAAATGGCAGACAACTTAGAACATCTGTGTTATCAAAATCTAGATTTAGATATGTTCGATAACATTCAAGAAGCACTACGACAAACAAAACCAAAACGCTGTGAATACCAATCTATTTGGGAAAAAAATCTAAACGACCTATTAAAAAATCATGATATTGAAGGTCGAATTAAAAAGAAAAATAACAATATTGAACTACTCAGACACTTCGTTAAAAATGATATCAATCTACAAGAACTCACACACAGCCACGCCTTTGAAATTATTTTACAAAGCATTGCAGACTGTGACCGTCTTGCAGATATTTTAAGAGAAAACTTTAAAGTCCTTCATTACGTCGATCATATTCGTCGCCCACTTCCTGGCGGTAACCAATCTTTAATGATGCGATTAAAAGGCGAAAATACGACCTTATCTCTTACTATTCAAACCGAGCTTATGCGTAAAGCGGCACGTTTTGGCGTAGTACTTGGTGAAAATGCGCCTCAAGCTTGTCGTTCTGCAATTCAAGCATCCATGCAAAACTTAAACTTCCTTGTAGATGGAAGCTGTGCCAAAACAACATTTAATGATTTCTTAGATTATTTACACCAAGAAAAAATTTGGGTTTACACCCCACAAGGTCATTTACATGAACTGCCACAAGGCGCAACTGCTGTAGATTTTGCTTATTCGGCAAGTTTATTTTTAGGCAACCATGCAGTCGGATCAAAAATTAACGGTGAAGCAAAACCTTTATCTACACCATTACTTAATGGTCAAGTAATTGAAATTATTACCGATGTATTGGCGACACCTAATCCAGATTGGTTGAGTTTCATTAATACACAAAAAGCACGCCGTGCTTTACAAAATATTTTGCGTGAACAAGATATTGATGAACAACGTTTGGTTGGCGAACAAGCTTTAAATCGTGCTTTAAAACTGTTTAATCGCTCTATTAAAGACCTAACAGATAACGACTGGAATGATTTACTCACTTGGCGTCATGCAGAGTCTAAAGAGCATTTATACGAACAAATTGCAGTGGGCGATTTATTACCTCAATTGGTTGCAAACCATTTATTCGTTCAAGACCAAATAATTGAAGAACATACATCAAATCGTTTAATTCAAGGTACAGAAGGCGTAGATGTTAAATATGCGCACTGCTGTAACCCTGTTTTAGATGACCCAATTATGGGGCATTTGTCCCGTCGTGGTTTAATTGTGCATCGTATTCGCTGTCATAATTTACTACATGAACAGCAGTTACATCCTGAAAATATTATGCCACTTCATTGGACATCTGAAGATGTAGATGATGTGAGCTTCAATGCTTATTTATCTATTGATATGGACATGAATGATGAGCAAATCTCTGAACTCATTTATCAATGCCGTAAAGCAAAAGTAGGGGTAGAAATGGTTCGTGCTTACGAAGCAAAAACCTACGTTAATGTTGTTGTAAACGACCGAAATCAAATTGCTAAAATTATTCGTGATTTACGCATGCTCTTTGGTTTCCCACGTATTACCCGTTTATCTTTACCTGTTAATATGCCTGAATCATCAATTGCGAGCTAGAATTTAGTAAGAAAGGCTTCTATGAAGCAGTTCTATAGCTTATGATGAGTTGAAAATGACCAAAGGAGAAATAGATGTCCCGCCAAGTGATTCATACTGAAAATGCACCTGCTGCTATCGGTACTTATTCTCAAGCTATTTTAGTGGGTAATACCCTATATCTTTCTGGTCAAATTGGTTTAGACCCATATAGCATGGAACTTGTTGAAGGTATTGAAGCACAAATTCGACGTGTGTTTGATAACGTAAAAGCAGTATGTGAAGCTGCTGGTGGCTCTTTGGCAGATATCGCTAAATTAAATATCTTCTTAACAGATTTATCTCATTTCCAACTTGTAAACCAAATTATGGGCGAATATTTTGCTCAACCTTATCCTGCTCGTGCAGCACTAGGCGTTGCTAGCTTACCTAAAGGTGCTCTGGTTGAAATGGATGGTATTGTTGTTATTAATCAATAACTTAAAATTTAATTATAAATGCCACTTGCGCTAAAATTTGAGCAACACTCAAATTCTCGCTCAGGTGGCATTTTTTTATTCAAAAACTCAATAACAATAAAAGACAATTTAAATGATTTTTATTGACAAACGATAATAATTATCAATAATATCACTTATCTTATTTATTCTTTTATGGTTGTATCAATGTACGTTTGTTTGTGCCGTGGTATTACAGATCAAGACATTAAAGATGCTATTGCAAATGGCGCAGATAGCTATAGAGACGTACGTGATTTATTAGATCTTGGCACATGCTGTGGTCGTTGTGCACCAGAAGCTCGTTCAATTATTAGCGATGAAATTTCAATGATTGCTTCTCGATTAGCAATTGCAGCCTAACTCAGTTTTCAAACAAATAAGCATAATTATAAAACCAATGATCTAAAGATCATTATTCCTCCCCCGCTTCTGACTCTAGCGGGTTTTTATTGCCTTACGTTTATATAATTCTCGATGTGTACTTTTGATTTTGATTGCGATTTTCATTTGCTGTTCTATAAATCTCTCGCCAATAGTGCTTCTGTTGGTTAATATAATTAAAAGTGCCGCTTGATGAACAAGCATTGAATAATGGATGGAGTAGTTTAATGAAAGGCAATCGTGATGTGATTAACCAGCTAAATCAGGTGCTTTATCATCATTTAACGGCAATTAACCAATATTTCTTGCATTCACGCATGTTTAATGATTGGGGAATTGAAAAATTAGGTTCTGCTGAATACAAAGAATCTATTCGCCAAATGAAACATGCAGATAAAATTATTGAGCGTGTTTTATTCTTGGAAGGTTTACCAAATTTACAACACTTAGGTAAGCTTTATATTGGTCAGCATACAGTTGAAGTTCTAAACTGTGATGTTCGCAAAGTTAAAGAAAATATTGAAGCACTTCAGAAAGCTGTCGTTTTAGCTGAACAAGAACTTGATTATGTTACGCGTGACATCGTTCAAGAGATTCTTGAAAAAGAAGAAGAATATCTAGATTGGACAACGACTCAATTAGATTTAGTAGAAACAGTTGGCACTGAAAATTACATTCAAAGTCAGCTTTAAAATATTTCTATCATAAAAAAGCCAGCATCTTGCTGGCTTTTTTATTTTCTTAGATTCGTATTTAAAATTCAGACTTTAAAATATTTTCATAAGGAATATCTGCCTTACGAATAATTTTAATCATTTTCAATTGATGTTTAGCCTCTGCTTCATAGCCATTAAATGCAAGCAATCTTGCAAATTTCACCATGTTATAGCTTGTTGGATAAAGTAAAACGATGTGTGAGATATCTTCAATTTGCTGAGGTGACACTTTGCTATAAGGATCCATCTTCACCCATTCAATTCTGTGTTTAAACTCTGTAAGCAAAAGTACAGGTTGATAATTGGTTATTTTTTCAGGTGTTTTTTCATATTTCATTGCCTGACTTAATCGAGTTGAAGCAACATCATAATCTCGATAGATAACAGCCAATAAAATAATACCTGCAACAAAACTTAATTTCATAAAAACTGGTGATACAACGATATCTGTATTTAACACGCGTTGTGCTTGAATAACACCAATAATAAAACCAACAGGAAGTAAGAAATATGCATAATTTTGCGGGAATTCTAGCATCGCATGAACAATGAAGACCCCAACCATTAAAATACCAATAATTGATTCTGTAGATTTCACATGCTTTTGAAGTTGGTATCCCCAATAGCTGAAATAGGCTAAAAATGGCACACCAATAATTGCACCATTCCAAAGAATAAAATCGAGTATGAAATTATGCGCGCTACGTACCCATACAGGCCCTTGGAAGTATTCACTAATGGTTGTGTATGCAGTGCTCGATTGAAACCAACCATAACCAAACCACGGCTGATGTTCGACAGCATGTAGCATCTGCTTCCAAATTGCTAAACGCGACATATCACCTGTTGCACGTCGTGCAATATCTACAGACTTAATTTGTGCATCTGAAAATTGACTCAGATATGCACCCAAAACAGGAAATAAGAAGATAAGCCCAACAAATACAGCTAACCAAGCAGTTAAGGTATACCATTTAATTATAATTTGACCTTTAAACTGCTGATATCCCAAATAAGCAAGAATACACGCACAAGCAACCCAAGATGTTCTAGATTGACTAAGTGCAAGACTAATAAGCATGACAAATGTACAACTTACTAATACAGATGCTTTTATTTTTTGTTTTTCGAATAAATATAAACAAGCAAGCAAAGCCATGAGCAAGAATGTTGCCATATTATTTGGCTGTGCAAAGTTTGCATACGGGCGTGCATTGACTAGGCGTGTAATTCCAGGAAGTATTTCATCTAAATTCAGCCATTGGCAAATTGCAATAAATGCGGTTAAAACGCCAGATAATAAAAATACATAACTTAAAGTAGTAAAAGTTTGCTCTCTATTAAATTTACCCATGCTGAGGTTATAGCCAAATATAATTGCAAACCAAAGACCTAAAATATAAATAGAACTCATTAAAGCATTACTAAAGAAAAATACTTTTCCAAACAAAAACTGCCCTAAAGGAACAATGGCTAATGCCACTAAACCTAAAGTGAGCTTAGGTATATGAACTTTCTCTTTTACAAGTAAAGCAGCAAGTGTAATTAACGCAAAAAATGCGTAAAGCTCGCCTGTATAGGTTACCCACGGGTGGTAATGGATAGGAATAAGCCAAGCGAGCGAAATAAATACACTCGCCAATAAAACCAAAAGGAAGTTCATATTTAAGCAAATACTAAAATTTTAGATATGATAAAGAAAAATACCTATAAAAAAAATAAATGCTTCTTATAATTAACATAGCAATAATAAGCAAACGCCCTATAATACAAAAATAACTCTAACTTTCATGTGACTATGAGTAACAAAAGAATTTTAATCGTGACTCGAAATCTTCCACCTCTCATTGGCGGTATGGAGCGTTTGAATTGGCATATTGCTGATGAATTGAGTAATGACCATAAAATTATTCTTTTAAGCCATCATGATGCAAAAAAACTAGCACCTAAAAATTGTGACTTTATGGGAATCCCACTTAATCCTTTACCTATTTTTTTAATTTTCGCTTTTTTTAAAACGTTGCTCATTTGCTTAAAACAAAAGCCTGATATTTTGTTTGCAGGTAGTGGTCTTACAGCACCTATTGTTGTTTTTTGGTCAAAAATATTTAGAAAAAAGAGTATTATTTATATACATGGGTTAGACATTGCGACAAACCACCCTATATATAATTATATATGGGTACCTTTTATCCGAAATGCAGATCAAATTATTGCAAATAGTACACCAACGCTAGAAATTTGCAAAAGTAAGAAAATCCCTAACAATAAAATCAATATTATTCACCCTGGCGTTACTTATCCCCCATTAGATAAAAATTTACTTCTTATTGATAAATTAAAACAAGACTACAATTTAGAAAACTCAAAGACTCTTATATCTGTTGGGCGCTTAACGAAAAGGAAAGCACTTAAAGAATTTGTAGACTTATCTTTACCCTCAATTATTGCGAAAGCACCAAATACAAAATTAGTTATTATTGGTGATACACCATCACAATCATTAAATAAGAATTTTCAAAGCAAAGAAGAAATTCTACATATCGCCAAACAACATAATATTGAAAATCACATCATATTTATTGGTAATATTTCAAATGACAGGCTTCTTTCATCATGGTTTTATCTTGCAGATTTACACATCTTTCCCGTAAAACATATTCCAGATGATCCAGAAGGATTTGGCATGGTTGCTATTGAAGCAGCAGCACATGGAACACCAACCATTGCATTTAAAACAGGTGGAATTGTGGATGCTATTGAAGATAAAAAGACTGGTTTTTTAATTAATAATGATGATTATGAAAACTTTTCAAAATTAACAATAGAAATCCTTCAAAAACAATCCCATGTAACTTCTGAAGACTGCTACAATTTTGCCAATAATTTTTCTTGGATAAAATTAAAATCTAAGTTCAATAATATAATTGAGAGCTTTCAATGAGCATATTATTTATTGGAAAACGCTTCTATACCAATCGAGATGCTTATACAGAAAAGTTTGGACGTATTTATCAATTACCCTACTATTGGTCTAAAGAAACTAAAACAGATTTATGGTTAGTGGATTATCACAGTAAAGAAAAAATTAAAGATCAGCATGAGGCATTAAAAATCACATCCACACCTATTTTTAGCTTTATCTTTATTATTCATGTAATAAAAACATTATTCGTAGATAGACCTAAAACTATAGTTGCAAGTGGTGATTGTTATATCGGTTTATTTTCATTTATTCTAGCTAAAATATGCAGAGCAAAATTTATATTTGATGTTTACGATAAATATGATGCTTTTACAGGATACAAAAATTTAGGCTTTAAAAATTTATTTCAGTTTCTCTTAAAACATGCAGATACATGCCTATTCGCTAGTAAAAAGTTACAGCATGAGAGTGAATTATTGTGCAAAAAATCACTCTTAGTTCCAAATGGAATTGATACTAATCTCTTCTATCCCAGAAATAAAAATCAATCTAGATCATTTTTAAATTTAGATCAAAATATAATTTATGTCGGCTATTTTGGAAGTATGGAGATAGAACGTGGTATTGATGATTTGATTTCAGCTGTAAAATTACTACACGAAGAAAATAGTAAAATTTATATATTACTTGGTGGAAAGAAACGTGATGATTTAAATTTAGAATATGAGTTTATACATTTTTTAGGAAATGTTCCTTTTACAGATGTACCAATTGCTATGGCATGTTGTGACTTACTAACACTCCCATATAGAAATTCAGCATTCTTAGATCATGCTTCATCTTGTAAAATTGGTGAGTATGCTGCTATGAATATTCCAATCGTAATGACTAACTCAAATCATGTATTGAACAACTATAAATTTAAAGATCACGACTTGAACTACATTTCAAAAAATCACAATCCAAATGATTTAGCTAAGGCAATAAAAATCATCTTATTAGAAAAACATAAATTTAATATTCTATTTTCCACATGGAATGATATTTCAAAAAATATTATTTAAATATAGAATCAAGCCCTTTTAATTTAGCAATTTTTTTTAAAACATAACGATCTACTACCTTATAAAAAGTAAAGAAGAGACCTTCCCTTAACAACCTTTTAAAGAAACCATTTAATTCCTGTCTACGAGCAAACTCAATATGACTAGGAGCTAGATCTAATGGATGATGAAAAATCGGAGAGAAATAAACATTTTTCTCATTTTTTAAAAACTCCCCCCATTCATCGGCTCGAATAAGACTATTTTTTTGAATGTTTAATATTTTTTCAGCAATACTTTTAGGTACAACATAGCAGCATGCTCTGACTAAAAATTTATAGTAGGCGGGATCAATCCGATAAACATTAGGAAAAACAGCTTTTCCGTATAAATATTTTCTAGATTTCATGCCGTCCATTCCACCAGCCAATAAAATACTACTTTTAGGAAGTCTAGTATAAATATCAACTAACCTATGAATATCTTGATCACATCCTAAAACATCATCCTCGAATACGATACAACTTTCTAAATTTTCTGAAATCATTTTTTTATAAATTAAACCATGACTTAATGCACATGCAATTTCAACATTAGAAATCTGTACTTTGGTCTGTCTTATATTTTTTGGTTCTATAAAAGAATATATTTGTGTTTTGTTAACAGCATTTATAAAGTTAAAATGGCAATACATTAGAGGAAAACATTTTCTTAAGTTCTCTCTTCGTAAATCATCTGAAATTAAGGAAATAACATAAATTTTCATTACTTATAACTAACATCTTCTGGAAGCTGTCCATTTTTAAAGACATAATCATAAGATCTATCTATATGACCTATATCTAATGCCCGGTACCCTAACAACTGCAATCTATACGCTAAAACAGTACCAGATTGACCTAAAGCAATAATGAATAACTTTTCTTTATTACATTCCATATTGACCAAATTAACTAATCTATTTAAATCAGAATAAGCATTCTTACTTCTAGATAACAATGTTTCATATGATTTTATATTAGAAAAAAGTTCATGATTATAATTAAATCGACTTCCCTCTCCTGTTATAAATACAACTTCTTTATCTTCCCAAATACGTTGCCAGAAACCAACACCATCATACTTATATGCCAAAAAAAACTCTGGCCGGGTAATAAATGAATTACCGTATTTTTTTGTTAGGCTTATTTTCTGCTTAAACGGATACCAATTATTTATCCAATATCTTTTCCACCAACGGCTATATAAATTAGCAGCAGGAATACAAACTAATATTTTATCATTAGTACCAATTAAAATAGACGATAACTCATCTGACAGGGCAGCAGAACCCTCCTGCCAATCACTTGATATATGCGAATAAAGACAGTGATTTATTTCTCCATCTCCAAAACGGACTAAACTTAACTCATTTTCATAAACTAAATCTAATGTTTGTTTTAAATCATAAATTTTATTCTTCTCAAAAGTAGAAATTTCTTCTGAGATAAAAATAAATGATCCAACATTAATATAATCAATAATATTCAATATTTTTTTTAATATTTTATTCAAACATCCCCCTTAAACATATCTACATAAAAAAATTATTTAATTTTTTCATCCTTACTTAAGATTGAAATTAATAAATATCCTAAATTAATCAATTTCCTATAACACTTATACCAAAATATAGTTTGTAAAAAATTTATCTTATATTGAGCCTTTTGAGTCAACTTACGCTGACTCTCAATATGACTTCCCGATAAATCAATTGGATGCTTCATTATATTCTTATAATAAAATGAATAATTAGTATTATCAAAATATTTAACCCAATCATCAGCTAAGTGAATGAAATTATCATTCATATCTACATAATGTGAGGCAAAATCTCTATCGACAACATAACAGACTGTTCTAGAAAAAAATTTAATTGAGTACTTATTTACCTTATAAAGGTTTGGATCAATTTCTGTTGATTTCCCATACCTATAATCATTCCAATCCAGCGGCAATCCCTCTTGACCGCCACACATTACAACACCTGTAAAATCTAACCTATCAACAATTTTTTTAATTCGCTCTATATCTACATCCGAACCAATAACATCATCTTCTAAAATTAAAGCATATTTTTCATCAGTCTTAAGAAAGCTTTTAAGTGCTGCAACATGACTTAAACTACAACCAATTTCACTTGGTGTTAATAAGTATTTATATTTATGAAAGTACGATTGCGTATATCCAAAATAATTTTTGGCAGTCAACTCATTACCATTGACTGCTGAAACTATATAAAATTCAGAATACTTAGTCTTAAATTTTTTCGACAAACACTCACGTCGGCTATAATCAACATCAAGAGATATACAATAAATTTTCATAAATATTAACCACTAATTCACATTTTTACTTCTATCCCTACAGTCGAAGCATCTAATATACATTCGTTAGTTTTTGGTCTTTCAGAATATGAATATTGTTTTGGAGTCATAAAATCTCTCCCATAAGCTTCCCTTAAATATAATTCAGTATCCTCAGGAATTAAAAATTCAGAACCATAAAAAGAGATATTTTTATAATTAAATTTAGAAAAACTACGTTTTACTGTTCTTAATCCATTATTATATTTTTTTAATGTTTCATTCCAAGTCAATCCATCTTCTGCATCAAATAAAAAAGCTGATATTTGATTATTTACTTCTTTGCAGACAAAAAAATCTATTAACACAAACCCCTTATATATAAAAGTATATTCAGAAATAAAATTATTTAATAAATCTTCATCACTTTTTATACTAAAATATTTATAAGGAATAAATCCATTGGCTTTCATAGATTGTATAAAATCTTCCGTCATATCAAAATCCATTATTCCGAAATCTAAGTCATAATCATAATCTATAATTTTTTTCTCTCGATATGCCCCTAATAAGGTACCAAAAGCTAACCAAACTTTTACATTTGGTTTGTAAGACGAAAGTACTTTCGATATATCCCGCAATGCATCTGGAGCCAACCTCTTAAATCGTTCATGTAATATTCTTTTTGTTAAAGCTTCTCTTTTTTTCTTATTAAAAGGATGAACCAAATAAGAGTAATACTTTATATTAAATAAATTAAGCAAAATCATCTCCAGAATTTAAATAGCTTCCAAAATAAATCTTGCTACATGTGCATCATCATCTTTATATTTTGCAAGACCATAACCCTCTACAAAATATATAACTCTAAAACCGAAGCCTAATGCACTCTCAATAAATTCAATTGGGTTAATAAATCTTCTATAATGCTCTTGTGTCATTTTTTTTTGGTACTTATCTTTATTTGTTCTAAATTCAACAAATAAACATTCGCCTTCCTTCAATAGTTTTCTTGATGTTTCAAAAAAGCTACTTTGAGATTTTTCATTAATTGCATGTAAAAAAAATCTTGAATAAATAACTGTACTATTTTCTTTTAAACAACTCTTAATTTGATCTATTAATTTTAAATCATCTATGGAAGACGCAATAAACTGCGTACCATTCGCTTTTCTACTTTTACAAAAATTAATTGCTTCTGTTGAACCATCAATACCGATAACATTATGATTAAAGTTCGAAAACATAAAACTATCGCGGCCATTACCACAACCAATATCAATAATATTTAATTTATCGCGGCCAATTTCATTCAAAAAAAATACAGCAAACTGTGATGGCAATAACTCATGTTTCACTGTCTCCTGACCTTTATAGAATCCGTCCCAATATTTACTCTCTTTCATATTCCCCCCCGATAAACACTAGTTGTAGATATTTCTAAAAATACAAAAAATTATCTAAATATTTTAAATTATACGTCATTTTATGAATAAAGGTTTGTTGTATCAGTATTTCTACTTAATCCTCTGAAAAATCTTTATTTAAATAAAATTGTAGCTCCGATGATTAATCATTAAATGCAATCTCTCTTATTTCCCTTAATATTAAAGTAGCTATCCACTTCAATATTATTTTGAAACATTATATGAAAAACAAAATAATCAACTAACTTATTTTCATTATTCCAATAATATTCCATAGAGTTTTTTCTGGTATATAGTCAGTAAGTAAAACTGTTGCATCTACCGATCCCCACCATACTTGCTTAATAAGTAAATCCTAACAATATCTAAAAATTTACATTAGAAATCACTCCTGCACGTCTTTTCTCTGCCTATATTTGGATAAATCTATATATTCATGTAAGTTATTTTCACGAACTCTAATAACCTCATGTTCTGAACAATAATAATCAACTTATTTTGAGCAATATTGGGAATTAAACTCCATCCTTGCAGCCATAATTTCCAAACTATTAGTTTCTCTTTACTACAGTTATATTTATTTAAATATTTTTCCACAGAATTATTTTATCAATTATATTTATCATCACTGACCTATTACTATAATTCTAAAATTTGATTACAGCTTTCTATAGCACTCCATCTATGTGCAATAATTACCATCGTAATTTTTCCATTTAAGTTTCGAATAGATGCATTAACTGCTTTTTCAGTTTCAGTATCTAACGCACTTGTTGCTTCATCCATAAATAGAACTTTAGGATTCTTATATAAGGCACGAGCAATACCAATACGCTGTCGTTGACCTCCAGATAACATTACACCTTTTTCACCAACTACTTCAGCATAACCATTCTTTAAATCTTGTGTAATAAAACTATCTATCTGAGCTAGCTTTGCTACTTTTTTGACTTGTTCTAAATCAATTTGATTCTTCGGTATTCCAAATGCAATATTTTCCGCAATAGACTTATCTGCTAAGTAAATAAATTGTGGAACATAGCCAACTATGCTTCTCCAATTTCTAACATTACCTTCAGACAACTCTATATCATCAATATAAATTTTCCCATGGGTCGGTATTAGTAGCCCTAACATAATGTCCATAAGAGTACTTTTGCCTGAACCACTTTTCCCCATAATTCCTAAACTGCTATTTTTAGGTATTTCGATACTAAAATTTTTTAAAACAGGCTTATCTAAACGGCTTGGATATGAAAAATGAATATTTTCTATACGAATTATTTTTTCTAACTTTATTGCAACACCACTTACACAACTATCTAGTTCTTCAGATTTCTTTTCCAACTCAAATTCAGGTGTTAATACTTTCAACACTTGTTCTGAAAACTTAAGTTGAGACATTGACCTATAAATATTTTGTGCAGCAGGCAACATTCGATATGCAGCAAAACCATAGAGCCCCAGTATAGGCAATATATGTGAAACATCTTTACCAGATTGAACCAAGAAAATTGCAACAGCTATTAATAAACCATAACCCACAGTTTCTATTATATTAAGTGGGATTTGACCCAAAGTATCTCTCGTTGCAAAATGCCTTGCAAATACTCTAGATGATTTCTCAAACTGCTCTATATAGCTTTGTTTTGCATTATTTATAATGACATCTTTTATGCCTGCCAATGCTTCCTGACAGTTTTGATATCGCTCTTTATTCGCCTGAGTATATTCTTTACCTATCTTTTTTAATCTTGCTTTGACTGACATATAAATAGCCAAATAAAAACCAGTAAGGATACAGGCTGTAGCTATTGCCATTATTGGATCATATACCAATAAAATACCAATCATTGCTAGTAATACAACACCGTATGACAGCATTGTTAAAGCAGGCAAAATCATAGTTAAAATTAATTGATCTACTTCTGAAAGTACGTTTTTAATTAACTCTGAACTATTTCTTTGAATATAAAATTCATACTTTTGATTTAAATAAATTTTTAATAATCTTTCAGAGAAGTAATGTCGCTGTAAATTTGAAAATCGGTTAACAGCATATTGAGTAACTATTTTTAATATTGCTGAAAAAACAACAATAAAAAATGAAAATAGCCCTAAATAAACAATAAATTGTTTTGCATCATCTACCGCTAAATAAACATATATTTTTTGTAGAATGGGAGTAGTTTCTATAGCAGCTGAATTAGATAGTACAGCTAGAAAAGGCATGATCGAGATAACACCAGCCGACTCAACCAATGCCATCCCCATCACTAAAATAAGTACATAAACAACTTTACGCTTATCTAACGGAGTTAATATTTTCCATAGTTGTTTTAAACTTTCCAACATCGAACTAGCTCTCTTTATACATTAAAGCAGTAATTTGTTCAGAAATTAATCCCATTAAAAAAATCGTAATACTGCCTGTATAAAATAAAGCACTCATATTTGTAAAACGGTGATATTCATAAAGTGTATAACCGTACCAACCACTCCCCATTAAAAATAGTAATACTGCTAATGGTAAAAACATTTTAAGTGGTGAGTATAATGTCGCAATTTTAAAAATAATTAGGAAGAAACGTATGCCGTCTCTTAAAGGTTGAATATGGCTTTTTCCAATACGTTGACGCGCGTGAATTGGTATATAACATATAGAATACCCAGCTCTAAAAAAGGCCATTGTACTTGTTGTTGGGTAAGAAAAGCCGTTGGGTAATAAATATATAAATTCTCTAAATTTATCTGCTCTAGCCGCCCTAAAACCCGAAGTTAAATCTTCAACTTTATGTTCTGTCATGTAACTTGCTAGATTATTATAAAGCTTATTTGCTATCCCGCGCCCTAAACTTGCTTGTGACCCCTTTTGACGTGCACCTACAACTAAGTCATAACCAGAATTAATCTTTTCCAATAATTTTGGAATATCTGCAGGGTCATGCTGACCATCGGCATCCATAAATACAATAATGTCTCCCAATGCATTTCGAGCACCTGTTTTAATAGCAGCACCATTACCTTTAGAATAAGGGTGGCTCACTACTTTAGCCCCAGCTCTTTCTGCAAGTTCAGCAGTATTATCTGTTGAACCATCATTAACTACTAAAACCTCATCTACCAATTTCAAATTCAAAATTTTAGAAATTGTTTGCTCTATAGCTCCAGATTCATTCTTTGCAGGCAGAACTACGCTGACTCTCATTTATTTCCCCAAAGTTAAAGCTTTCTTAATATTTCGTTTTTCAATACTAATTTCTTTAAACCAAACCCCATTCGAATCTAACGATTCTGCAATATGGATTTGATTCTTTGCAAGCTCAAGTTTACCTTGTAATCGATAAGCTTGTGATAACAATAAATAACCATTTACACTCGTATTCAATTTATTTGCTGTCTGTAAAAACTCTTCGCCTTTTATAAAATCATTAAAACTTGCAATATAATATTGAGCAAGCAATTTATAAATCTCAGAATTAAGACTCGCATTCGCTGTTGGATTTTCCAAAGCTGCTGTTAAAATTTGAATAACCTGTACAGAACTCAGCTTACAAAAAGACTCAATTTGACAATTAGTAAAGGAGCTTAAAAAGCTCACATTACTATTCTGTAATGGTCTATTCTTTAAGCGATCAATAAGTTCATTAATGGTTGCATCACTTACTTGCTTATCTAAGTACGAATCTAAGTGAATTTCTGCAAACCATGCACCATTTGCTGGTAAATAGCTTTGCTTAGAAAGGTTTAAATAATAATAAGCCTGCTCAATATATTGTTTTTTCTTCTGTTCATTACTCTCATTTTGCATGAGTTTCATATAAATCCTAGCAGCTTGATAATTTGCACGATCAGATTGTGGACTCATTGTTGCTTCATATACAGCATGATCTACTAAATTTGACCAAATAGTAGATCGCTGCCATGTTGTGAATGCTAAATTTAAAATAAAAATGAATACAAATAGATAAATAAATGGCTTTAATTTTTCATTCTTTATTTGTGCCAAATAATAACCAATAACTAAGATAAAACCAAAGAATGCAAAATAATTTCGATGTTCATGCACAAGCTCTAATGAAAATATAGTAGATTCCATTAAATGACTTATTACAAACCAGCCCCAAGCGAATAGTACCAAAGGATATTTTTTTACTAACAGCAAACTACTAATTGTAATTATACCAATCGCAACTACAGAATATAACGTTGAGATTGGATTCAAAAGTACTTTAGAAATAATAAAATCATCATGATATAAACTTAGTTCATTTAATTGTGGATAAATGAACATCTTAATGTAGAAAAAAATCACTCGTGCTTCTGTTAATAAGCGCTCTTCTAAATTAAAATCGCGTCTCACAAATGCACCAGAATGTAAGTGAGGCTGTATTAAATAAAATAATATAACTAGACCTATAAAACCTGTAACCCACAAAATTTTAATAAGACTTAGTTGATAAATTCGATAAGGATGACCCAATTGATTCTGAGCTTGAAAAATTGTTAACTCAATAAGATATAGTAAGGGAATAAATAATAAGCCTGATTCTTTGCTCAGTGCTGCACATGTAAATGAAATAACCACGCCACATAAAAGTAGAATACTTCTAATTTTTGAATGTTTCCCGCACCGCCATTGGCAATATAAAACTAAAGCAAACAAACCAAATAATGTGGACAAACTCGTCATACGCTGTACAACATACAACACACTAGTTAAATTTAAAGGATGAAATAACCAAACTGCTGTCACCGCTAGAGCAGTTATTGCGATCGCTTGATCGCTCAGTTTTTTATCGTTATTTATCCAGTGTAAAATAGATAAAGATAAAAAACAGATTAATACACCATTCAACAAGTGGATAAAAAGATTCGTTAATTTAAAATAAAAAGGATCAAACCCTGTAAAATAGTGATTTAACGCAAAGGAAAGCATGCTTATTGGTCTACCCAATGGGCCGGCATCTCCCGAGCCATATGCAGCATTTAATGCTTCATACGTAAATTCAGTCATTGCTAATTTGTTGTTTTCTAAAATATTAGCGCTATCATCAAAAACATAGTCTCCATACAAACCATTCCAATAAAGTAATGAAGTAATTCCAAGAATTAAAAATAAGACACTATTAAATTTAAAATTTTTCATTCTTCTCTCTATTGCTTATAACAGCAAAAAAAAAGAAGCATCATTAAGATGCTTCTTTTTTAAATTAAATTATTGACGGCAGTTTGCAGGCAAGAATTCTGTTTTCATAGTAGGACCAGCTTCACAAGTCCAAGTAATACCGCCACTTGTTGATGCACCTTGAAGAAGTAATGTAGCACCTGACTGAACTTTTGTTTTATATGTTACTGTAATTAAAGACTCATTGATGCTTACAGAACTCACAGCATTTCCTGAGATACTAACAGCAGCTGGAAGCGCTGCTGAGGTATTATTAGATGGCCACTGACCATTTGCTGAAAAGTATTCAGATACAGCAGCTTTAGCACCACCAGCAAGGCTCAAGCCTTCTGAAACGTGAGCACGTTTAGTATAGTTTTGGTATGCAGGAATCGCGATTGCTGCAAGAATACCGATAATCGCTACAACGATCATCAATTCAATAAGAGTAAAACCCTTTTGTACTGATTTCATAACATTCTCCACAAATGTTTTGTTAAGTTTTTATAAGCTTGATAAGCTATTTTGTACTTAGCATTTTATATGCCAACCTTTATTATAGTTATTTTTCAATTAGAAACAGAGCCTTACAAAAAATATTTTTAGAACCGCAGTGATATATTGTTTTTTTGTGTAAAAAAGTGACCAAAAATGTCACTTAATCATTATTCATCCAATAATAATTGGAACATTTGATAACTCGTTCTCAATATTTATTGTTCTACCTGCATAATATCTATCTAAAACTTTTCCTATTTCCCCAACACCATTCACAACAGCTTTTCTATATTCTTGCTGTTTTATGCTTTGAATTATTGTTTCACAAATATCATTCCATACATCTTGTGTTGTGGCTTTTTTAATTCCTCTATCTATCAATATTTCTACTTTTTTGTCACATAAATTTATATATAACAACACGCCGCTATTAAACTCTGTATCCCACACACCCACTTCCGCAAATAACTGTTTTGCTCTTGCATGTGTATCTTGATAAAACGCATTGGCTGCAGGAATGTAAGCTTCTATAACAACTTGAATTTCCCCTACATGCCCTTGTTCTGCTACTTTTACAGCTTCTGCAATAGCATGCTGATCCTGCTGATTAAAATAACGCTTTGTTGCAGGCATAAAAAAGAAATGCTTTAACCATCGTTTAAAACTTGGTGTTTCTACTTCATTTAGTTTAGGTTGCGTGACAATTTTTGTCGTTTCCGTATTTTTTACCATGAGCCTGATGCTCCTCCCCCACCAAAACCACCGCCACCACCGCGATATCCACCACTGCTTCCCCCACCAAAACCACCGCCCGAGCCGCCCCCTCTACCACTACCACCCGATAAGATGGCTTGAAATAATACTTGTGCAATAGTTGTAATAAGTAAGAAGAAAATACCACCACCAATTAATAAACTTGTGAGTAATCCTGCACCGTTTACTAATCCTGCCACAGTTCCTGCAACAGCTGCGGTAGATGCACTTAAACGCTTACCAACTACAAATGACCCAATAATTCCTGCAATTAAAATAAATAATGCTGTATTAAAGGTTTTCTCTTTTGCTTGTTGTTCATGTAAAGCTTGAGCTTGACGTTCTTTAAGCTCCAAAGCTGCTTGCGCTGCAATTTCAGGATCCATATTTAAAATATTTTCTATTTCAGCTAGACCCGCATCAATGCCTTGTGCAAACTGATTTTGCTTAAAGTAAGGCGTAATATTATTTCGAATAATTCGACTTGCAACAATATCGGGTAAAATCCCTTCTAAGCCATAACCTGTCGCAATTTGAATACGTCGATCATTAATTGCAATTGCCATTAACAAACCATTATCTTGTTTTTCCGAGCCAAGTTTCCATTGCTCTGCAACACGCATTGTGAAATCAAAAATATCTTCCTGACCAGTTGTTGGAACAATCACTACACCTATTTGTGCTTTGGCTTGTTCATTTAATTTTAAAATGCGTGCGCTTATTTGTTGTTTTTCACTTGCAGATAAAATATTGGCTTGATCAATAACAGGTTCATTTAACGTTGGCAGTGTTCGAATAGATTCGCCATCTGCTAAATCACTTTCGACTTGAAGAGATTGAACCTTTTCTTGCTCAACTTGCTGTGAATTTGATACTTTTTGCTGATTCTGAATAATTTTTCCTGCAACAATAACGTCTGCACTTTCATCAGCTGCAGTCGCAGTTTCACTCCAAGCAGAAAAACTAAAAAGCATCATGCAACTTAAAACCATAAGCTGCATGAATTTTGCTATTGGAAAGCTTTTTTCAAAATCAATCATTCGCACCATTCCTACCGTGTTTTGAGCAATTTAATTATTCAAATGACACTTTTGGTGCTGTTTGTGCACTTTGATCTGCTTTGAAATTTTCTTTAGTTTTCATACCAATGACTTTTGCTGTCATCACTTGCGGGAACTGACGTGAATATGAGTTAAAGTCTTGCACGCTTGTAATATAACGGTTACGCGCCACAGCAATACGGTTTTCTGTTCCTTCTAATTGAACTTGAAGTTCCCTGAATTGTTCATTTGCTTTTAAGTCTGGGTAGTTTTCTGAAACCGCTATTAAGCGTGACAATGCACTAGTCATTTGCGCTTGAGCTTGCTGATATTTTTCAAATAATGCAGGATCTTCTAAAACTTCTTTATCTACTTTTAAGCCAGCAACATTGGCACGTGCTTGAGTCACTTCAGTTAATACTTGCTCTTCATGCTTTGCATAACCTTTTACAACATTAACAAGATTAGGCACTAAATCTGCACGGCGTTGATATTGGTTTTGCACTTCTGACCATGTTGCAGCAACAGACTCATCTTTTACTTGTAGTGTGTTATAACCGCAACCCGTTAGCATTAATGTACTTGCCAATGCAGCTGCTAAAACACTTTTCTTCATATAATTCATTTCTATAAACCTCAATGACTTCGTTATATTTATGATGTTCATTCGATTCTAACTCGATTTTTTATCTTTATTGTGTATTTTCTTTACTTAAAATTAAACATCAATTTCAAACAAACTTTACAAATAAAAAAACCCGCCGAAGCGAGTTTTTATAATACAAAGATAAAATATTTAGGTACTTAACAGATTACACATCTAAATAATCAAGAATACCTTCTGCTGCTTGGCGACCTTCATGAATTGCGGTTACAACCAAATCAGAACCACGCACCATATCTCCGCCCGCAAAAATTTTCGGGTTAGATGTTTGGAACTTAAACTCTTGCTTCTCAGCTGCAATTACACGACCTGAACCATCTAAACTGATATTTACACCACCAAACCACTCTGCAGGGCTTGTACGGAAACCAAATGCAAGAAGCACAGCATCGGCAGGTAGAATTTCTTCAGAACCTGGAATTGGTTCAGGACTGCGACGACCACGACTATCAGGCTCACCCAATTGTGTAGTCACGACTTTAACACCTGTTACTTTGCCATTTTCACCCACAATTTCGATAGGCTGACGGTTAAAGGCAAAGTTCACACCTTCTTCGCGTGCATTTTTAACTTCACGACGTGAACCTGGCATGTTTTCTTCATCACGACGATACGCACATGTTACAGATTCCGCACCTTGACGAATTGAAGTACGGTTACAGTCCATTGCAGTATCGCCACCGCCAAGAACAATGACTTTTTTACCTTCAACTGAAATGTATTCTGATGGATCTTTTTCCCAACCTTGCGTACGGTTTACGTTAGCAATTAAGAAATCTAAAGCATCGACAACACCATCTAAGTCTTCACCTGCAAAGCCACCTTTCATGTAAGTGTATGTTCCCATACCCATGAACACAGCATCGTAATCTGCAAGCAATTGATCAATAGTAATATCTGTGCCAATTTCAACATTTAGACGAAATTCTACGCCCATGCCTGTGAAAATTTCACGGCGGCGTTTCATTACGTCTTTTTCCATTTTAAATTCAGGAATACCAAACGTTAAAAGACCACCAATTTCAGGACGCTTGTCGAATACAACAGGTTTCACACCATTACGCACTAAAATATCTGCACAACCTAAACCCGCAGGACCTGCACCAATAATGGCAACTTTTTTGTCTGTCCATGTTACATGTGACATGTCTGGACGCCAGCCAAGTGCAAAAGCAGTATCGTTAATATATTTTTCCGCATTACCAATGGTTACGGCACCAAAACCATCATTTAGTGTACAAGCACCTTCACATAAACGGTCTTGTGGGCAAACACGACCACATACCTCAGGCAAAGTATTAGTTTGATGGCAAAGTTCTGCCGCTTGGAAAATACGCCCTTCTGCAATCAGTTTTAGCCAGTTTGGAATGTAGTTATGAACTGGACATTTCCATTCACAATATGGGTTACCACAACCTAAACAACGATGTGTTTGGTTTGCCGCAACTTCCGCTGTAAACGGTTTATAAATTTCCACAAATTCTGCTTTGCGGATATTTAGATCTTTTTTCTCTGGATCTTGGCGTGCTACATCCAGGAATTGAAAGTCATTATTTAGGCGCTCTGCCATGTCTCTCTCCGTGGGTAGGTGTAGTCAGTTTTATCTGCTACACCTGCCTATCTTTCAGCAAGTAGTGGAATTATTGTGGATCTGCTTGAGTTGTTTTTAACAAAGTCTGCAAGTTTGCAGCTTTTGGTTTCACTAGCCAGAATTTACGGCTGTAGAAATCAAACTCATGGCGGATCTTGTACGCCCAAGCACTACCTGTTTCTTTAATATGTTCATCTAAAATGCGCAGTAAGAATGATTGATGTTCTTCCATTGCTTCAGTTGAAATACGATTTAACTCGATCAGTTCATGGTTGTAATGGTCAACAAAGTCATTATCTAAATCGAGTACATAAGCAAAACCACCTGTCATACCTGCACCAAAGTTATGACCAACTTTACCCAATACAGTCACAATACCGCCTGTCATGTATTCACAGCAATGATCGCCAGCACCTTCAATAACAGCAAATGCACCAGAGTTACGTACTGCGAAGCGCTCACCTGCCGTACCTGCTGCAAACAACTTACCATTTGTTGCACCATATAAACATGTATTACCAATAATGGCTGTTTCTTGGCTTTGGAATGGCGAACCTTTTGGTGGGAAAATAGAGAGTCGTCCACCCGCCATACCTTTACCTACATAGTCATTTGCATCGCCTTCAAGACTAATGTGCAAACCACCTGCGTTCCAAACACCTAGCGACTGACCTGCTGTACCTGTTAAATTCACCTTAACAGGATGATCTTCCATACCTAGGTTGCCATAGCGTTTTGCAATTTCACCCGATAGACGCGCACCAATAGAACGGTCACAGTTACCAATTGTGAAGTGGTATTCACCACCTTTTTCCGCTTCAATTGCAGGCAAAATTTCTGCAACCATTTTCTCAGCAAGTAAGCCTTTATCGAATGGTGCATTACCTTCAACTTGGCAATATTGCGCTTTACCTTCAGCAGCAGGATGCGATTGTAGTAAAGGACTTAAATCAAGATGACCATGTTTGTCTGTTTCACCTGGTAAAACGTCGAGTAAGTCTGTACGACCAATCAAATCTTTTAAGCTTGAAACGCCTAAAGCGGCTAACCATTCACGTGTTTCTTCTGCAATAAATGTGAAGAAATTAATCAACATTTCAGGTTCACCAATATAGTGTTCCTGACGTAAATGATCCTGTTGAGTCGCAACACCAGTTGCACAGTTATTTAAATGGCAAATACGTAGATATTTACAACCTAAAGCAATCATTGGTGTAGAACCAAAACCGAAGCTTTCTGCACCTAAAATTGCTGCTTTTACAACATCTAAACCTGTTTTCAAACCACCATCAGTTTGTACACGTACTTTGCCACGTAGGTCGTTCACACGAAGTGCTTGGTGCGCTTCAGCTAAACCTAATTCCCACGGTGAACCTGCATGGTGAATTGAAGAAAGTGGAGAAGCCGCTGTACCACCGTCATAACCTGAAATGGTAATGAAATCGGCATAGGCTTTTGCAACGCCCGCAGCAATCGTACCTACACCCGGCTCAGAAACAAGCTTAACTGACACCATCGCCTGTGGGTTAACTTGCTTCAAGTCGAAAATTAATTGAGATAAATCTTCAATTGAGTAGATGTCATGATGCGGAGGAGGAGAAATTAGCGTCACACCTGGTACAGAGTAGCGTAAACGGGCAATTAATCCGTTCACTTTACCACCCGGCAACTGACCACCTTCACCTGGTTTTGCACCTTGAGCCACTTTAATTTGAAGCACTTCTGCAGAAGTTAAATATGCAGGAGTAACACCAAAACGACCCGATGCAATTTGTTTGATTTTCGAGTTACGAATTGTGCCGTAACGTGAAGGGTCTTCACCACCCTCACCCGAGTTTGAACGTCCGCCAATAGTATTCATTGCAATCGCAATTGCTTCATGTGCTTCAGGAGATAACGCACCTAAAGACATACCTGCAGAGTCAAAACGAGGAAGAATATCTTTTACAGATTCCACTTCATCTAATGCAATTGAGTTGTCTGTTTTAAGTTTGAATAAATCACGAATTGTTGCAATTGGACGTGTATTTACAAGCTCTGCATATTCTTTAAAGTCTGCATAGTTACCCGAACGAACAGCTTTATGCAAAGCATTAATTACATCAGGGTTAAATGCATGATATTCCTTATCGAATACGAATTTCAGCAAACCACCTTGATCTATTGGCTTACGTGATTTCCATGCCAAATCTGCTAATTTTTTCAAATCATTTTCAAGGTCAACAAATGTTGCACCTTTAATACGACTTGGAACGCCTGTAAAGCATTTCGAAACCACTTCATCAGATAGACCAACTGCTTCAAACAATTGACCGCCACGGTAAGAAGCAACCGTTGAAATACCCATTTTTGAAAGAACTTTGAGTAAGCCTTTTTCAATACCTTTACGGAAGTTTGCTTGTGCGTGAATTGGATCGCCCAATAACTCGCCTTTTGCAATTAAGTCATTAATAACATCATAAGCAAGATATGGATAAATTGCAGTTGCACCAAAACCTAAAATAACCGCAAATTGATGTGCATCACGTGCCAATGCTGTTTCTACAATAATGTTAGCATCTGTGCGTAAACCAGAATTCATTAAGAAGTGATGAATTGCACCTGTAACCATCACAGCATTTGCAGGTAAGTAGCCTTCACGAATTTTCTTATCTGAAATAACAAGTAAAGTTTTACCATTGCGAATCGCTTGCGCAGACTCTTCACAAATACGTGAAATTGCTGCTTCCAAACCTTCTGCTTCTGCATAGTTCAAATCGATATCCGCAATTTCATAGCCTTTACGACCACAAGTACGAATTTGATGCATTTTCGAATTTGAAAGCACAGGACTTGAAATAATTAAGCGATCTGCATGTTCTGGACTTTGTTCAAATACATTTTGCTCACGACCAAAACAAGTTTCCAATGACATAACAATTGATTCACGCAATGGATCAATTGGTGGATTTGTCACTTGCGCAAACTGCTGACGGAAGTAATCGGATACATGACGAACTTGACGAGACAATACAGCCATTGGCGTATCATCACCCATTGAGCCTACAGCTTCTTGACCACTTTCAGCAATTGGACGAAGTAATTGATCACGCTCTTCAAATGTCACCATAAACATTTTTTGAGATGCTTTTAGATCATCGCCTTTCAAGCCTTGATCACATAAGTATTCTTCTAACTCTGGGCTTCCCTGAATACGTACTGAATTCTCACGTAACCATTCACGATACGGACGCATACGTTTCAAATGATTGCTTACATCATTTGTATCGAGCATTTTACCTGTAAAAGTATCAATCACAAGAATTTGCCCCGGTCCTACACGACCTTTAGAAATCACATCTTCAGGTTGGTAACCCCAAACACCAATTTCTGATGCCAGTGTGATGTAACCATTCTTTGTAATAACCCAACGTGCAGGACGTAAACCATTACGGTCAAGCATACAAATCGCATGACGACCATCTTGAATTACAAGCCCCGCAGGACCATCCCATGCTTCCATGTGCTTAGAGTTAAACTCATAAAATGCACGCAAATCTGCATCTAAAGTTTCAACATTTTGCCATGCAGGTGGAACAAGCATACGAAGCGCACGGAATAAATCCATACCGCCACCAACTAATATTTCAAGCATGTTATCCATACTTGAAGAATCTGAGCCTGTACGGTTCACAATAGGATTTAACTCTGTTAAACCTGGTAAAAATTCATTTTCAAATTTAGGTGTACGTGCCACAGCCCAATTACGGTTTGCTGTAATTGTATTGATTTCACCGTTGTGCGCTAAATAGCGGAATGGTTGTGCTAATGGCCAACGTGGTAATGTATTCGTAGAAAAACGCTGATGGAATACTACAATATGTGATGCTAGGCGTTCATCGGCTAAGTCTGTATAGAAGTCTGCAATATATGCAGGCATCATCAATCCTTTATATGTGATGACTGTTGAGCATAAAGTAGTTACATAAAAATACGAATCATTTGTTAATTGTTGTTCTGCACGACGACGCGCCATAAACAATTTACGGTTAAATTCGACTTCTGTTACGCCCATTGGGCAGTTCACAATAATTTGCTCAAATGCAGGCAATGACTGCATTGCAATAGAACCCAAGGCATCATTATTGGTTGGAATGACACGCCAACCTAGAACTTTACAGCCTTCTACTTCAATTTCTTTGGCTAAGATTTTTTTAGAATGTGCAGCTAAAGCAGGATCTAAATTTAGGAATACAGTTCCCGCAGCAAAAATTTCACTTAATGTAACATCACTAATTTTTTTTGCTTCTTCGCGGAAAAATGCTTTAGGCATAGCCAAAAGAAGACCACAACCATCCCCAGTTTTGCCATCTGCGGCAATACCACCACGGTGGGTCATACAACTTAAACTATGAATTGCGGTCTTGACTAAATCATGGCTTGCATCACCCTTCATATGGGCAATTAAACCGAAACCACAGTTATCTTTAAACTCATCCGGTTGGTATAAACCTTGAGCGGGAGCTACAGTATTAGGCGATGGCATGTGCATAGCGTACCCTTCTTTTCAGCATACTCTTTCGAGTATTAAATAAATCTAATTTCTTTACGATTAGTCTGACTTACTCAAATTATGAATATTCACAAAATTTGTTCTAATTACATTTACACTATTTCTTAAGTTATAGCGCATCGTAAGGCGATGAAGAACAAATCTATGCTTGTACACACTTAAATTAAGTAAGCAAATTTGACAGGACCGCACAATAATTGAATATTTTTGCGCCAAAATAGTGACGTTTGTTTTATTCATGCACCAATAAAAGCAAAAAGAATGCCAACTTTTTATCGAGTATTTAGAACTTTTATTTTTAAAGGGTATTTATAAAGTGCAGGAGCTAAATTGGTTTCTTTATATAATTTATGCACTATTGATGTGCGTTATTGAAACTTAAATAAAAATGGTTGCGCTATTTTAGAACAACCTTTTGACCCATTTTCACTCATTTTTCCAATTATTCTGAAGTCGTGGCTGGTGCAACTGGCACTTCGCTATGTGTTTTTTTAATATCAACTACATTTCCACTTTCATCACGACGGGTAACCGTTGTAGATGTTGTAACATTTTCAGGAACTTGAGCTTCACTTACAGCATTATTTTTCACAGGCGGAGCAACAACTTTTGGAATAGCTGCTGGTAATAATCTAACTTCGTGTAATTTACCTGTAATACCTAAATCATCTGAACCTAAGTCATTGACCAAACCTTCATAATCAGAGAATGGATGAATGCTTGGCTTAAGTGTTGTAGGCAATTTAATAGGTAAATTTGCTAAAGCAGATTTAGCAGTATTTGAATTGCTATAATTGCCATATAGAACGACATATTGTTCTTGTTGGTTTTCGCCGCTTAAACGAATATAAATAAGTTGTGAGCGATCTTTTTGTTTTTGAATAAAACCTTTAACTACACTTTCTTCTTTTGCTCGAAATAATTCTATAGTCAAATTTTTAGCTTGATCTATAATAAATTTTGTTCCACGAAACTCTGCATCATGATTACCCGATGCAGTTAATCTTGTTGTATTTTCTAAAGGCTTTACTTCATCAAGAAGTGCGCCCAAATGCGTAGTTGCAGCAACTTTTTCAGGCTGTATTTGAATTTCCACTTCTGTTTCAGGTTCTTTTACAAGCTCAATAACATCTTCTTCTTGTTTATCTAAAACTGCCCAAAAAACCAAAGCAGAAAATAGGCACAACACACCGCACATAAGCCAAACTGAACTTTGAATACGTTCCCAATATGTGCGGAATGTTGCCATAAAAAATACCTTATACGATGTCTTGATTCGCTAAAATTGCTTGTTTCATCAACTCTACATCGAACTCTTTTGTAATAATTGCTTGACCTAATTGCTTCATCAATACAAGACGCAATTGTCCGTTAAGAACTTTTTTGTCGTGTGACATGAAACCAAGAAAATCATCTAATGGAATTTTAGGACAAATAATCGGTAATTGCGCACGAGAAATGATATTTTTTGTACGCTCTAAATCGGCTTCGCTCACCCACCCCATTCTATGAGATAAATCGGTAGCCATCACCATACCTGTTGCTACAGCTTCACCATGCAACCATTCGCCATAACCCAAGTACGATTCAATTGCATGACCAAAAGTATGTCCAAGATTTAATAAGGCACGTTCACCTTGCTCTTTTTCATCATTGGCAACAATACGTGCTTTATGTGCACAAGATTTATAAACAGCTTCTGCAAGTAATTTTTCATCACCTGCAACAAGACCATCCATATGCTCTTCAAGCCAAGCTAAGAATTCAATGTCTCCTAAAAGAGCATATTTAATTACTTCAGCCAAACCTGCTGATAATTCACGTGGAGGCAGTGTTTTTAATTGAGACATATCTGCAAGCACAACTTGAGGCTGCTGAAATGCACCAATCATATTTTTACCTAAGGGATGATTAATCCCTGTTTTTCCACCTACGCTAGAATCGACTTGTGAAAGCAATGTAGTTGGAACTTGGACAAAATAAACGCCTCGCTGAAAACTTGCAGATGCAAATCCAGCCATATCGCCAATTACACCACCACCTAAAGCAAGTACCGTACAATCTCGGTTGAAACCTACCTTCAATAAAGCATCAAAAATGTGTGTTAAATGCTCTATATTTTTGTATTTTTCACCATCAGGCAAAATACATGTTTCAACTGTTTTTCCTAATGCTTCAACTGCACGCACATAACGATCTAAATACAAAGGCGCAACTGTTGTATTGGTCACAATCATCACCTGACGCCCCTTAATATAAGGCTCAAGTAATTCTTGTGGATTTAAATCACTACCAATAAAAATAGGATAACGGCGATCGCCGAGTTCAACATGTAAAGTTTGCATGAAATAGACCGCTTAACAGCTTAAGGTAATTCGTTAGATACAACTAAATCTAAGATACTATGCGCTAAATCTCGCGCTGCACCCTGATTTGTTTCAATAATGTAATGAGCAACATCTCTATACAACGGATCACGAATCGCAAGCAAATCTCGTAACTTACGTTCAGGATTTTCTACTTGCAATAAAGGACGATTCTTATCGCGATATGTACGTTGAAGTTGAATTTCGACAGGCGTATATAGATAAACAACAATTCCTCGTTGTTTTAAAAACTCACGATTAGGGGCCTGAGTAACAGCACCACCACCTGTTGCAAGCACAAGGTTAGTTCGGTTTGTTAACTCATCTATTACACTTGTTTCTCGACATCTAAATCCTACTTCACCTTCTTTTTCAAAGATCCAAGGAATCGTCGCTCCTGTTTTTCGCTCAATTTCATGATCACTATCTAGAAATTCACGCCCTAACAATTCTGCAAGATGTCGCCCAACAGTTGTTTTTCCAGCCCCCATAGGCCCTACCAAATAAATATTTGGTAGAGACTCAAACTCTTTGCTTAGCAAGGAGTCACCTTTTAATTTTGTTTAAATTGAAAATATATTAATGATTTCTTGAAACACTGTCATTAACAATTCGCGGTGTAACAAAAATCAATAGCTCAGATTGAAGATTTGTTTTCACATTACTCTTAAATAAGTTCCCAACAACAGGAATATCACCTAAGAATGGTACTTTTCTGTAAGTATTACTTTTTGCATCATCAAAAATACCACCAAGCACAACAGTTTCACCATCACCAACCAAAACATTGGTTTCTAGTTCATTGGTCTTAATAGCATAACCTGCAAGCGTTAACTCACCCAAAGTGTCTTTTTCAATTTTCAAGGCCATTTGAACTTTGCCATCTGGTGTAATGCTTGGTGTTACTTCTAGCTTCAAGTTAGCATCAACAAAAGTTGTGGTTACACCAGACTCTGCACTCCAAGTTTGATATGGAATCTGATCACCACGGAGGATATAAGCTTTTTGCTTATCACCCGTCAAAACTTTTGGCGCAGAAAGCACTTCACCATGTCCATCTGATTGCATTGCTGTTAATTCAAGATTCAACATGTAATCAGAGATTTTTAATAATCCAAAACTAAAATTACCTGCTGTTGCGGTACCCAAATCAACACCTAAATCAAATTTAGGCGAAAAATCTCCTCCCCACACATTGGACCCATTAGAACCACCTAAGAATGATGGATTGTCTCGCTGAAGGTTCCAATTAATTCCCAACTCATGAGCGAAAGTTGTATCGGCTGTTACAACTCTTGCTTCAACCATAACTTGCTTGACTGCAACATCAAGCAAACCAATCATTTTACGGATTTTATCAATATTAACTGCTGTATCATTCACAATTAATGTATTGGTTCTTGAATCTGAAACAGCACTACCACGATTACTTAAAAGGCTCTCTAAAGCTAAAGAGCTATCTCCCGATGTTCCATTCGATGCAGCGCCTTTCCCATCTCTAGAATCTTCAATTAATTTAAGAATATCAGCAGCTTTGGCATAATGAAGTACTATATATTCTGTTTGAATTGGAGCAAGCTTAATGCTTTGTGCAATTGCTTTTGCTTGATTATCTTCAAATTTAATTAATTCTTCGACAGGTGCAACCCAAATTACATTACCTGTGCGACGCATATCTAAGTTTTTAGCTTTTAAAATAATGTCTAATGCTTGATCCCAAGGAACATCCTTTAAACGCAAAGAAATACTTCCACCAACA
Source organism: Acinetobacter portensis (assembly GCF_023158935.1). Taxonomy (GTDB): domain Bacteria; phylum Pseudomonadota; class Gammaproteobacteria; order Pseudomonadales; family Moraxellaceae; genus Acinetobacter; species Acinetobacter faecalis. Next base: position 238,543 of record NZ_CP096120.1, on the reverse strand, counting down.
TTGTCAGCAGCAACAATATTGATATTAGTAAAATCTGCTAAAAGCTGTAATACACGACGTACTTCAATATCTTGAAAATCTAATGAAAGTTTTTGACCTGTATAGCTTGTTGCCGAACGAGGCTTCGCAGCATTTTGATCAGCAGGTCGCTTCAAACTAATCGTTAATTTATTTTCAGCTTGGTAAGCCATGTATTCATAGCCACCAGTTGCCTGAATAGTGATTACACCATTTGCGCCATCATTATGTGAATCAATTGTTGAAACAGGTGTTGCAAAGTCATTAACATTTAAACGACGTGCTAAATGTGTCGGTATTTTATTACCAATCGTGCGCACAATAATTTTGCTACCACTTTGCTGTACATCAACAGGTGTATCTTTTCCTAGCAAATCAATAACAATTTGACCTTCACCATCCATACCGCGCTGAAAGCCAATATTTGAAACACCCTTCGCAAGTTGTTGCTGCACAGGTACATTTTTCGCTTTCACAGCAGTTTCCGCTGAATTAATTTTAAGAATAAAGGTATTACCTTCAACACGTGTGGTAAATGCACCTGAATTTGCTAAATTAACTGTTAGACGTGAACGCTGATCATCTGAGCTTACATCAACAGAGTTTGCTTCTTTCGTGGCAACAGGAACAACTTTTTGTTGTAATTTTTGCTGTGCTTTTTCAAAATCTAAAACAAGACGCGATGGCTGCTCAAGCTGATAAGCCGCTGGTTGTGGCGGAATACCATTAAACATCACACGAATTTCAGTTCCTTGACCAGGAACTTCCATAGGAACAATATTAGTAATACTCACTTGAGCATTTGCCGTTTGTACTACTGCAAATGCAATTGCACCCATAGAAAATTGACGGAACAAACTGTTCATTGTATTACCATCCCCAAATATAAAATCTCTTGTACTATTATTCATTTTTATTCCTTCAACTTATGGCGCAAGCCCAATTAAAATTAGACTTCTTGGACGTTCAACATATCCATCTCTGCCATCTGGAATAATTTCAATTAAATCAATTTGCGTTGGTGTGATTTTCACGATACGTCCATAGCTTGTTCCCATGTAGCTACCAACTTGTACACGTTCAACCTCACCATCAGGTGTTTGAATTAAAGCAAGAATTTTCCCTGTACCATTTTTAAAGCTACCCTTCATGCTCAAAGATTCAAGCGTGTAGCTTTCTAATGGCTGCAATGGACGTGACAAATTAGGATATACACGCTTACCCGCCATAAGTTTCAATTCTGCAGCAAGTGAACTCTGTATAAATGGGCTACGTTGCTGAAGCGCTGAATAGTTAAAAACAGGTGCTGGATCAAAACTCGGTGTTGGCTCAATAGGTAGTGGTGCTTGACTACGAATTTCAGCCATTTGTAAATTAACCGCGTCTATACGAGAGTCACAGCCTACAAATGTCGCTGTTGCAAAACAAAGAAGCGTTAATGTTTTAATATTCATTATTTTGCTCCTTCCGTATTACCTATATAACGATAAGTTTTAGCTTTTACGTTATATGTAATTTGCGGAATGTCCGTTTTCTTTTCAGTATTTTTTCCAGCAGTCAAAGTAAAATCATGTAAAGTCACAATACGCGGTAATGCTGCAATACCACTCATAAATGCGCCAAAAGAATGATAATCACCTACAGCTTCCATAGAAATTGGCTGTTCGATAAAAAACTCTTGTTTAACTTCAGCTTCAAGACGAATGTTTTTAAATTTAAGTCCTGAATTCACCCCAGTCACGTTAATATCTTCAACCAAACCTGGAATTTCTGTTTCTTTTGGAAGCTGCTCTAATTGTTGATTAAAATTAGCTTCCATTTCTTGCAATTGGCGCTGATATGCCTGTAAGTTTCTGAGTTTTGAATCTTTAGCCCGAAACTCATTCAACAAATTTTGCTCTTGCGCATTTGCATTTGAAATATCATTCATTTTGGGCTTTAACAACAGCATATAACCCAAGAACATAATCCCCGCTAGAACAAATATCCAAATAGTCAACTTAACGGAAAATGGCCAACCACCATAATTATTTGTATCTAAGGTATTCCATTGCTGAAAGAATTTTTCTACGTTAATTTTTTTCTTTTTCGCAACAGGTTTTTCTTCAACCATATCATCTAAGTCATTTAAACTCATTGCGCGACCTCCGATGCTGAAACCTCAATAACTTGTTCTTCTGTAGTCACTGCTGGTTGTTCTGCTACAACAGCCTCAATTGATGGCTCATCTAAATCTGCTGTCACCACAAAAGTGCCATAACCCGCTTCTGGGCGTGGAACTAGAGAGGTTTGACCTTGAGGCTGTTCAGCGCCTGCAAGGAATGAGTTCATAAACGCATTTCTATACCATGACGATGATTCTAAATTACGTAGAAATTCTGCAACTGCATTTGGGCTTTCAGCTTTACCTTCAAAAGTAAATTTATTACCTGAACGCGCGAAACGAGTAATGTAAATATTTTCAGGCGTAACTCGCGCCAACTCATCAACCAAGCGAACTGCAATAGGTCTTTGACTTTGCAAGCCTTGAATCAACTTCATACGCTCAATAATCTGATTACGCTTTTCTTGCAAACCATCTAAAGATTTTAACTGATGATCTAAATTCTGATTAGTACTCAAAATAAGCTGGTTTGCTTGTTCTTGATCATTTAATTTTTGATCATAAAAAAACCATATCAATCCAACAAGCAAAACACCCAATAATGCAATACCTGCACTTGTAGCAATAAATTGCTTCTTTCTCTTTTCTCTTAGCTCTTCGCGCCAAGGGAGTAAATTAATCTTTGCCATTAATCAAAACTCCTCATTGCTAATCCGCATGCGACTAATAAAGATGGCGCATCACTTTCAATTTTTTTAATATCAATTTGAGGAGAGAAACCCATTTGTAAAAATGGATTTGCTGTTGTCACACGGTAGCCAAGTTTTTGTTGTAAAACCTTAGCAAGACCTGGGATATTTGCATTTCCACCCGCCAACAAAATATGATCAATCTCATTGAATTGAGAAGATGAAAAGAAAAATTGTAATGAGCGAGCAGCCTGTTGAATAACAGCATCTAAGAATGGCTCTAAAACTTCTGCATCATAATCATCGGGTAAAGTACGCGTCTTTTTAGCTCGACCCGCCTCTTCATAAGATAAGCCATAACGATTTTGAATTTCTTGCGTTAATTGCTTACCACCGAATACTTGTTCGCGGTTATAAATAATTTTATTGTCTTGAAGTACAGATAGGGTCGTCATGGTATGACCAATATCTAAAATACCAATTGTATTTGCGCCCATTGGCAAAGTATCAGCAAAAACTTTAAATGCATTTTCAATAGCAAAGTTTTCAACGTCTGCAATTTTAGGTGTTAAACCACCTAGCTCGATTGCTTCACAGCGCATCTCGACATTTTCAACACGTGTTGCCACAAGTAATACATTGACACGATTTGAATTAGATAAGCGATCTGGTAGAACTTCGAAGTCCAAACTTACTTCATCTAATGGGAATGGAATATATTGCTCAGCATCCATACGAATTTGAACTTCACGTTCATCACTCGTCATATCAGCATCCATTTCAATCACTTTAGTGATTACCATAGATGTAGGAATTGCTAGAGCAGCATTATCAGTACGAATATTAGAAAGGCTTAGTGCTTTTTCAATCGCATCGCCAACCGCTTCAGGGTTGAGAATGTTTTTTTCAACAACACTTCCCTCTGGTAACGGAACTAAGGCGTAATTTTCCACCCAATACCGACCATTTTTTACAGAAAGCTCCAACAATTTAACAGAAGTAGAACTAATATCTACACCTATTAACCCCTTACTCTGTTTACTATATAGACTGCGCACTATAGTGAATTCCTATTATTTTTCTTTCCCCAAAAAAATAACTTACTAATTGATGATGGTCTATTATTATTAACGTATACAATAACTCATCTAACAATCGACATCCTTAGAGGATATACTGACTATCAATTAGTTTGCCATTAGCCCATATTAAAACTCACTTATTATGAAAAAGCTATCTTGTTCGGGTCGTGTTCATCCATTTTTTTTGTTAATTACAATTTTTTTAGCCGTAATCCCTATGGGATTTTACGGTATGTATCTATTTATTGCTCCCTCACTTCCAGAAATGTCTAGCTTACAAAAAGCGCCTTTACTTAAGCCCTTACAGGTTTACAGCGCAGATAATGAATTAATTGCAGAATATGGTGGCAAGCTTTCTATCCCTATGGAATACGAACAAATTCCTAAAAAATTTACGTATGCTTTTCTTGCAGCAGAAGACTCATCTTTCTTTGAACATAGTGGTATTAGCTTCAAAGGCTTAGGGCGAGCTGTTAGTGAAGCAGTAACAGGATCAAATGTGCAAACAGGTGGCTCTACAATCACCATGCAAGTGGCAAAAAACTATTATTTAAGTCCAGAAAGAACAATAAAAAGAAAACTCACTGAAGTTTTTTTAGCTCGAAAAATTGAACAAAACCTGACTAAAGAAGAAATTTTAACGCTATATGTAAATAAAATTTTTCTAGGTAAAAATGCTTATGGTATTGCTGCTGCAGCTAAAATTTATTACAACAAAAATCTAAACGAACTCACAATTGCCCAAATGGCAATGATTGCAGGCTTACCAAAAGCACCATCAAAGTATAATCCTGTCGCAAATCCAGAAAGAGCTTTAGAACGTCGAAACTGGATTTTGGGTAGAATGCTACAATTAGGTTATATCAATCAGCAAGAATACCAAGCATCTATAGCTGAACCGATTAACTTAAATATGCCCGATCGTGGAGTAAGCAATCGATTTCCCTATGTTGGGGAAATGATTCGTTCAGAATTAGTTGAAAAATTTGGTGAACAAGCAATTGATTCAGGTTACAAAATTTACTCAACAATTGATAGCAAACGCCAAACTTACGCTGAAAAATCTGTACAAGATGGTTTAGAAGCTTACGACCGTCGCCATGGTTGGCGTGGTGCTGAGGCACATGACAAGCCATTAAAGAATTTCTCAGCGTTTGCAAACACCTATCCATCTAAAGTTATTGCAGTTCACAACTCAAGCTTTGATGTACTTATGCAAGATGGCAGTACCGTGACTGTGAACTGGTCTGGTATGTCTTGGGCACATCATTACCGTAGTGCAAATAGTGTTGGTGCAGCCCCAAGTAAGGCATCTCAAATTGTTAAAGTAAATGATATTGTTCGCCTTCGACCAAATGGAAATAAAACAGCTTGGTCGCTTGTACAAATCCCTCGCGTACAAGGACAACTAATTGCACTTAATCCAAACAATGGCGCAATTGAAGCAATTGTGGGTGGTTATAATTTTTATCAATCATCATTTAACCGTGCAATTCAAGGTTGGCGCCAACCAGGTTCAACCATTAAGCCATTTATCTATGCCTTAGCATTAGAAAAAGGCATGACACCTTACACCATGGTTGATGATGCCCCTATTACCATTGGTAAGTGGTCTCCAAGAAACTCGGATGGTCGTTACTTAGGGACAATTCCTTTACGTCGCGCATTATATTTATCTCGAAATACAGTTTCTGTAAGACTACTTCAACAAGTTGGAATTAGCCGTGCGCGCCAATTACTTATGGATTTTGGTCTGCAAGAAGATCACATTCCTAGCAACTACACAATTGCTTTAGGTACACCACAAGTATTGCCGGTTCAAATGGCAACAGGTTATGCCACATTTGCAAATGGCGGCTATCGCATTCAACCGCATTTCATTAATAGAATTGAAGATGCTTACGGTAAAGTGATTTATCAAGCCAATCCAGAATATGCATGCATTCCGTGTATTAGTGAAGATGAAACTCAAGTTCAAGACTCAGCCGATGCAGTAACACCTGATGATGAAATTATTGCCGATATTAAAAATTCGCCTACAAAAGTAGAGGCCAAAAATACTGATCAATATAGACAAGCTCAGCGTATTTTAAAATCTAGCTCTGCTTATGACATGGCAAATATTCTACAAGATGTAATTGTTCACGGTACAGGTCGCGCTGCTTTAAGTATTGGTCGTAATGACTTAGGTGGCAAAACCGGTACAACTAATGATGCTAAAGATGCATGGTTTGCAGGCTTTAATGGAAAACTAGTAACAATTACATGGGTTGGTTTCGACCAACCGACAACATTAGGTCGTCGTGAATATGGCGGGGTTGCAGCTTTGCCTATTTGGACAAACTTTATGGCCAAAGCCTTAGAGGGAACACCTGAGTCTTGGGTGCGTTTAGATAATAAAAATGCAACTACCGTGCATGAAAAACTAGACAAACCAACGAAACCTATAGATCGCTCAACACCTCCATTAGCACAATCTGCTCATAACCCTACACCTGCTACGTCACCATCAACGACAGACAATGACTTCTCAGACTTGCCAGATACGGTACTTACACCTGTTCAAAAAGCACCACCACCTATGCAAAATAAGTCTGAAGCTAAACCATCAAATCAGAAAAAAGATGCTTTGGAAGATTTAATTAACCAGGTTCAATAAGCTTCAATTAAAAAAGCCCTCATTTGAGGGCTTTTTTATAGTTTAAGTTACTTCTTTTTAAATACATATATTTGGAATTGAGCTTTAAGTTCTAATTGTTCTAATTGTTCTAATGCCTGACGACGTTCAGGTTTCGCCTTATATGCATATGGCGTCATCGCAATAAGATTTTTTAAATCTTGCTGAGCAAGTACAAAAGGTGCATCAACCACTGTTTCTTCAACAAGCTCAAAACTATCCGCTAATTGCTCTACAAACTTATGCGATTCATGTGGTTTAACTTCTTCAAAAAGTGCCTCACGCATTGCATATAAATGCTCTGTTGCAGGTGTTACCACCATTAAATATGCATTCGGTCTAAGAACACGCAGAATTTCTTCTTTTGGAATAGGGCTAAATAAACTTGTACATAAGTCGATAGATTCATCGAGTACAGGTAAAGTTGCGCCTGTTCCTACAATCCAGGCGACATCTTTATTGAGCTTTGCTGCAACTTGCACTGCATTTTTTGCAATATCTACGCCTACACATCGTATCACTTCAGCTTGCATTGCGTTGGTGTAATAACCTTCACCACAACCAATATCAAGAAGATTCTCTGCACCTAATTCTTGAATTTTTTTAACTACAGCTTGCTGTAATGGTGCATAAAAACCTGCACTTAAAAATGCACGACGCGCTTGTACAGACTCAGGTGTATCGCCCGGATTTTTACTATGTTTATGTTGTACAACATGTAAATTCACATAGCCTTGCTTGGCCATATCATAACTATGATTACTCTCACAGCGCCAAGTTCTGTCAGTAAGCTTCAGCGCCTTTCGACATACAGGACACATTAGTAGATTCATCATTTTCTCCAAAAATTTCACAATAAAAAAGCCGGCAATTGCCGACCTTTTCTATGCAATTTGCTTAACGCAATTTTAAGGTCATTAAGCCCAAAACTACTAGCATAATTGTAATAATCCAGAAGCGAATAACAACTTGTGTTTCACGCCATCCTTTTTTCTCATAATGGTGATGCAATGGTGCCATAAGAAATACACGTTTATTCCGCATTCTTAATGAGCCAATTTGCAAGAATACTGAAATTGCTTCTACCAAAAACACACCTGCCATAATAGCAAATACGAGTTCCTGACGAACCATTACAGCAATTGTACCTAGCATCGCACCTAAAGATAATGCACCTACATCACCCATAAATATTTGAGCAGGATGTGCGTTAAACCATAAAAATGCCAAGCCTGCACCAATCATTGCTGCACAAATAACAACAAGTTCAGATGTGTATTTCACATATGGAATATGCAGATAGTTGGCAAAACGAACGTCGCCAGATAAATATGCAAACACGCCTAAACCAGCAGCAACAAGCACGATTGGCATGATCGCAAGACCATCTAAACCGTCTGTTAAGTTCACCGCATTTGATGCACCGTTAATCACAAAGTAAGTGAAAACAATAAAGCCAATACCAAATGGAATCAGTGAAAGTGGAATGCTAATTTCTTTAAAGAAAGGAATCAAAATGTCCAGCATATCGGCTGAAACATTCGGATCTGCTTGCTGTTTTGCAATCACATATAATGCAATACCAGCACCAATTGAACCCACTGAAGTCCAAAAGAATTTCTTTTTCGCAGGTAAACCAGCATTGTCTTTATAACGAATTTTAATCCAGTCATCTGCCCAGCCAACAGCACCAAAAATCACCATTACAGCAAGCACAATCCATACATATGGGTTAGATAAATCTGCCCAAAGTAAAGTTGAAATGCCGATAGAAAGTAAAATTAGTACACCACCCATTGTTGGTGTACCCATTTTTTTCGCATGGTTTTCTGGAGCAAATGAACTCACTGCTTGACCATATTTCAAAGCTTGAAGCTTCCGAATCATGATTGGGCCAAGCACAAGTCCAATTGTAAGCGCAGTTAATACGCTCAGTAATGAACGTAACGTTAAATATCGTACAACTTGGAATGAGCTGTGGTAGCCCGCAAGCTGTTCAAATAGCCATAACAGCATTAGAGTTTCTCCATCAAGTCAGCCATCAACGTTTCCATGTGGGTATAACGAGAGCCCTTAAACAGGAAACTCATGGACTGAGGCTGATGTGTTTCGACTAAACCAATTAAAAATGGCAATGCTTGCGCTTGAGTCAAGAATGCCTGAAATTTTTTACCATATTGTGTACTACGCGCACCCTCTTGTGAAGCAGGAGCAAACTCACCTACAGCCACCACAAAGTTAACGCCTTTTGTAGATGCTAAATCGCGCCCCAACATGTAATGCTGCTGTGCCGCAGTTGCACCTAATTCACCAATATCCCCAACCACCATCACTCTTACGCCTTCTTGCTGTGCTAGCACTTCAGCAGCAGCGCGCATAGAGGTCGGATTTGCATTGTAAGTATCATCAATGAATAAATGCTGTTTATGTTGAATAAAGTTTAAACGACCTTTTGCTCCAGTCGCTTGTTCTAACCCAATTACAATATCTTCTAAAGTAATGCCAATAGACAATGCAAACGTTGTAGCAGCCGTGGCATTTTGCACATTATGCTCACCTGCAAATGGCAAATGAATTGTTCTATTACCTTGAGGGGTATTTAAAGTAAAGGTCGATGATTGCGCTTGTAGTTGGATATCTGTTGCAAAAATATCACCGCCCAAACCAAAACTTAGCGTATTTTTTGTTTGTACTGCTTTACGAATATCATCTGCAAAATCATCTGCCGCAGGAATAATAGATGTTCCGTCTTGAGCGATATGCGCATAAATTTCGGACTTGGCACGACAAATACCATCTCGTCCGCCAAATTCACCTAAATGTGCAGTACCAATATTAATAATACCTGCAACATGAGGCTGAACTAAATTCGATGTGTAATCAATTTCGCCTTGATGGCTTGCACCCAATTCCATCACTGCATATTGATGTTCCGCACGAAGCTCCAATAACATCATGGAAACACCCAAATCATTATTTAAGTTTCCGCGTGTAATTAAAGTCGGTGCGATACGAGATAAAATACTACCCAACATTTCTTTTGTCGTGGTTTTCCCGCTACTACCTGTTAAAGCAATAACTTTTAATTGCGAATTTTGAGCACGACGATAAGCACCTAAATGACCAAGCGCTAAACGTGTATCTGCAACTACAAGTTGGCAAATATCTGCATCTATAGGATGGCTTACTATCGCAATTTCACAGCCTTGTTCTGCAACTTTGGTAACAAAATCGTGCGCATCAAAACGCTCACCTTTTAATGCTAAAAAGGCATCACCTTTTTCAGCATCACGTGAATCTGTGAGTACACGTTTAATTTCACCTTGCGGTACTTTATCGTTATGCCAATGACCTTGAGTCGCTTCTTCTAACTGTTGTGCTGTCCACGGCTCTAAAGGTACAGTACTCGTTGTCGATGTATGCATAATCTTTCCTATTGCGCTGGATATGCTGAATCTGAATTATGGTGTTGCGCATCAATTGCAGATTGAACTTCAACAACATCATCAAACCAATGACGAACCCCATCAATTTCTTGATAATTTTCGTGTCCTTTACCTGCAATCACCACAATATCGCCATCTTTTGCATTTTTTACAGCAAATTTAATGGCTTCACGGCGGTCATGAATTTCATGAACAATGTGTTGATCAAACTGAATTCCTGCTTTCATATCGGCAAAAATCTGTTCAGGATTTTCAGTACGTGGGTTGTCTGAGGTAACTAAAACAACATCTGCATGATCGAGAGCAGCTTGAGTCATAAGTGGACGCTTACCACGATCTCGATCACCACCGCAACCAAATACAGCCCAAAGCTGAGCTGACACATGGCGCTTAAGGGTTTGTAATACTTGAATTAAAGCATCAGGTGTATGTGCATAATCCACAACAAATAAACGATCATTATCACGAATAACTTGCATACGACCCGGAGCACCTTTTAACTGCGGTGCAACTGCAATTAAATCTGCCAATGCAAAACCTGCTTGCTCTGCCGCAATTAAGCTCGCAACAATGTTTTCAACATTAAAATGTCCCAATAACGGACTTTTTACGTCAAATGTGCCTTGTGCTGTAACAAGTTTAAAGTTTGCACCACTTAAACTGTATTGGATATCTTGAACTTGATAATCAGCAAATTGCTTTGTGGAGTAGGTTAAAATTTTCGGTTGTGCTTTGTTAGATTTTGCAGCATCTAACATAATTGGTGCAAATTCATCATCAATATTAATAATCGCAACTTTAAGCGATTCAAACTTAAATAAGCGTGACTTTGCCTCTGCATAAGCTTCAAGCGTACCGTGATAATCCAAATGATCACGACTTAAATTACTGTACGCAGCAATTTCAATATCACAGCCGTTTAAACGACCTTGCTCTAAACCATGTGAACTTGCTTCAATTGCAGCAAATTCTGCACCTTGTTGTGCATATTCATGTAATGCGGTTTGCAAATGCAAGGCATCTAATGTGGTATGAGATGAGGCTTCAAGATTTGGTAAAATACCATTCCCCGTTGTGCCCATCACTGCGCATTTTTTTCCTTGCAACATCAATAATTCAGCAATTAACCGTGAAATGGTTGTTTTACCATTTGTACCTGTCACCGCAAGAATTTTAGCCAATGAAACGGGTTGAGTTGCAAGTAAATATTGCTTTTGCCACTGCCCCATTAAGTGACGTACATTGGGTACAACAACGGCATTTTCTAAACCTAAATCTGTTTCAGAAATAACAGCAAGCGCACCATTCTTTAATGCTTTTTGCGCAAACTCTATGGTTTTTTCTGGCTGTGAAAATGAAGTCAGGGCAATGAATATTTGCCCTGTTGTCACTTTGCGACTATCGAGATTAAAACCCTGAAATTGTTGCGTCATCCATTCAGTGGGTTGGTCTACGCTATATAATTCTTGAAATGTAATCGACATTCATCACCTGTTTACTGAACTTTGGGAGCATCTAGGGGTTTATCTAAAGGTACGTTCATTAAACGTAAAGATTCTTGCATTACGCGTGCAAAAACCGGAGCAGCAACCAAGCCACCATAATATTGTCCTTTCGGATTTTCTACGACTACAATCATCGCTAAACGTGGATCACTCACAGGTGCAACACCCGCAAATAATGCACGATAATCTGACTGAGAGTAGCCTTTACGATCTGCACGTAACTTATGTGCTGTACCTGTTTTACCTGCTACACGATAGCCTGGAATATCTGCCTGACGTGCTGTACCACCCGGCAAAGTTACAGCTTCCATCATCAGTAAAACTTGATCTGCAATTTTAGGGTCAATCATTTGCTCACCTTTCGGCAACTCTTCAAGTTTATATAAACTCAAAGGCATTTTTTTCCCTTTATTTGCGATCATCGCATAAGCATCTGCAAGTTGAAGAACTGTAGCATTCAAACTATAGCCATAAGCCATAGTCGCAACTTCAGATACGTTCCATTTATTTTTAGGTAAAATTAAACCTGCACTTTCGCCCGGAAACTTAACAGCAGAGCGTTCACCAAAACCTACTCGCTTATAGAAAGTTGGCAATGTTGAATAGGGTAAAGATAGCGCAATTTTTGCAACGCCCACGTTCGATGACTTTTGGATAATGCCACCTAAAGTCAACGAGCCATAATCATGCGTATCTCGAATAGTATGATTACCTACACGCATTGTTCCTGGCGCAGTATTAATGACAGAATTTGTTGTAAATTTACCACTTTCTAATGCCATTGCTACGGTTAGAGGCTTCATGGTTGAACCTGGTTCAAATGAATCGACAGCACCACGGTTTCGCATCGCATCTTTATTATTTAAGCCATTTTTATCATTCGGGTTATAAGATGGCCAACTTGCCATTGCCAAAATTTCACCCGTTTTTACATCTACCGTAATAGCCGTTGCAGAACGAGCATTATTGGCTACACCTGACGCGGTTAATTCACGATACATAATATATTGCAAACGCGAATCGATACTCAGAGTAATATTTTCGCCCGCCTCAACTTCTTTAATAATTTCAGGATCTTTTACACGATTACCACGCTTATCACGTATAACTTGTTGCTCACCATCTACACCTGCTAAACGTGTATTTAGTTGCATTTCTAAACCTTCAATACCCATACCCTCACTATTGGTTAAACCAATAATTTGCGCATTTGGCTGAGGTTGTGGATAGTAGCGCTTGTAGTTTTTCTCGGTATAAACGCCCTGAAATTCACGTTTTAAAATCACGTCTGCTTGTTGCGGTGGTACTTCTTTTTTGAGTACCAAATAACGTGAACGTGAACGATCATTCATTTTTTTACGTAATTCAGCACGATCCATTCCAACAGCATCAGCTAGTTCATCTAAATTTAAATTGCTATCTGGCAATTGACGCTTAAGCTTTCTGTTTGTTGGATCTTTAATAAGTTCTGCTGAAATATCTTCGTATAATTTTTTTGCTTCAAAATAATCACGCGGATCTATTACGATTTTCATTACAGGTGTACTAATTGCAAGAGGCACACCATGGCGGTCGTAAATCACGCCACGCATAGCTTTAATAGATTCTGTTCTTAAAATTTTAGCATTTGCTTTATTTTGCAAAAAATCATGATTTACAATTTGTACGTAAAATGCGCGACCTATAAGCGCAACAAAGCAAAGTAAAACCACGCCCCACATTAAATAAAAGCGCCACATTTCAATACTTACTGAATTTCGACTGGTAATAGATTGTTGTTTTTTACCTGTTTGTCTTTTTCGTGGATCTACCATTTAAAGCCAGTCCTATTTTTTATTTTCAGTCGAAGTCGGTATAGAAATCACAACAGTTTGTGCTGCAGGCGGAGAATACATACGAAGTTGTGTTACCGCACGTGTTCCAATTTGTGCAGTCGCGCCAAAGGTTTGTTGCTCAATCAACAAACGCCCCCACTCTGCATTCAAATCATCACGTTCACGGTAAAAAGAGCTTAATTCACGGTAATCATGACGATATTGAAATACCTGTAGCACCACCATTATGGCACTACCCATCACTAATAGCAGTAAAACAGCATAGGCAATTGTACGTTTTAAGCCTAAGTTTTCACTCTTTTCTTCAACAACTTCAGTTTTCATTATTCGCCTTTTAAAGCTAATTTTTCTGCAACACGTAGCCAAGCACTGCGTGAACGAGGGTTTGCTTTTACCTCTTCTTCACTTGCACGAATACGTGAAATTTTCTTTAATTTACGGGTGTCTTCTCGTTCTTGTGGATAACCCCATCCCGTATCTTCCGCTAAACTCGATTCTTTTTGAATAAACTGTTTAATAATTCGGTCTTCTAATGAATGGAAGCTAATTACAGCCAAACGCCCATTCTCTTTTAAGACATCAATCGCTTGAGGCAAGAAAACCTCAATATCTTCTAATTCTTTATTAATAGCAATACGTATGGCTTGGAAAGTGCGTGTTGCAGCATGCTTATTTTTTTCCCATTTAGGATGTGCAACTTTTACAATTTCAGCAAGTTCTGCTGTTGTATCAATATAGCCTGCATTTTTAATTGCTTTAGCAATACGACGACTATAACGCTCTTCACCATATTGAAAAATTACATTTGCCAATGCTTCTTCTTCAATATTCACCAACCATTCTGCCGCAGTTGGTCCTTGAGAGTTATCCATACGCATATCGAGTGGACCATCTTTCATGAAACTAAAGCCACGTTCCGCTTGGTCAAGTTGCGGAGAAGACACGCCCAAATCGGCCATTACACCATCAACCAAACCAATTTCACGCTGCTCTAACTCTTGTTTTAAATCTGCAAAACTTGCATGAATAATTTTAAATCGAGGATCTTCTTTTTCTAATTCTGCTGCAACAGCAAGTGCTTGAGGATCTTTATCAAATGCATAAACTCGTGCATTTTCATCTAACTTTGAAAGTAATAAACGAGTATGTCCACCTCGTCCAAAGGTCCCATCAATATAAATACCTGTATTGCGTTCAGCGAGCAAAGCATCAATAGTTTCGTGAAGTAATACAGAAATATGCGACATAATTATTCAAATGAAATTGCTAAAAATATAACTTCACATTATTACCTTGTTTTGGTAAAGCTCCAAACGACTTTTTGTACTTAAATATTACTTTCCATAGAGAAAACCGTTTTAAATTTAATAATTCGTAATAAATTATAATTTTTTTAGGCTTTTAAAATGATATGAACCTCATATCAATATCATTCAGATATTTATTTCTATATTTAAAGTTAAACAACAAAATTTAAGTTTTACGAAGACTACATAAAAGAAAACCCACAATAATGCGGGTTTTTCTTTTGCTTCATTTAAAATTAAAATTAGCGTTTTGAATTATAAATTTGATCGAACACACCACCATTTACAAAGTGTGTTTGTTGCGCTTTAGACCAACCACCAAAAACCTCATCAATTGTGAATGTTTTTAAAGTTGGGAATTGTGTTTTGTATTTCGCTAACACTTCTACATTACGTGGGCGATAAAAATGTTTCGCCGCCATTTTTTGACCAATTGGTGAATACAAGTAGTTGATATAACCTTTTGCTAACCATTTATTACCATTTTTATCTGCATTTCTGTTCACAACAGCAACTGAAGGCTCAGTCAAAATTGAAATAGATGGATAAATGATATCAAACTTATTATTACCCAAAGTTTTTTGCGTAATTAAAGCTTCATTTTCCCAAGTTAAAAGCACATCACCAATACCACGTTCAGCAAATGTCGTCATAGATGCGCGAGCAGCAGAATCCATTACTTTCACATTGTGGTACATTTTGCCCACGAAATCTTTCGCTTGAGCTTCATTACCACCTGGTTGTTTAAGTACATAACCCCAAGCAGACAAATAAACCCAACGAGGTAAACCGCCTGTTTTAGGGTTTGGTGTAATAATTTCAACACCTGACCTAGTTAAGTCTTTCCAGTCTTTAATGCCTTTAGGATTGCCTTTTCGAACCATAAATACAATTGTAGATGTATATGGTGCAGAGTTATGTGGGAATTCTTTTTGCCAATTTGCTTTAATTTGACCTGACTTCACAATTTCTTCAATGTCATTTGCCAAGGCTAAAGTCACAACATCTGCTTGCAACCCATCTACAACAGAACGCGCTTGTTTACCAGAACCACCGTGAGACTGTTTGAAGTTTACAGTTTGACCAGTTCTAGATTTCCAATATGCACCATATGACTGATTGAATTCTGTATAAAATTCACGAGTCGCATCATATGAAACATTTAAAAATTCTTTGTCTGCCGCTTGAGCTACCGATGTTGAAGCCACACCCACCGCAATAAGCGCAGCACTAAACAATGCTTTAAATTGAGTTTTCATAATACAAAAACATAGTTATCTATAATGATGCTAACTATATGAAGTAATTTCATAAATCGCAATTCAGATAATTTCTTTCATTTGCTTATCACCTTTCCAATCTTTTACTTAATTCATTGTTTTTAATTTAAAAAGAACATAAACAGCATCTATATTCCAGTTTTATATAATTTTATGCATTTCTTATGCAAAAAAACGAATAAGAGTCTTATCCGCTTTTTCGTTTCAATATAAATTTAAAGCATCTTAAAAATTAAAATTATTTTTTATCTGTATAAATTTGGTCAAAGATTGCACCATTCACAAAATGTGTTTTTTGTGCTTTTTCCCATCCACCAAAAACATTTCCAATGGTAAAAGTTTGTACTTTTGGAAACTTATTTGCGTATTTTGCAGCAACTTGAGCATTACGCGGACGGAAGTTATTTTTTGCTGCCAATTCTTGCCCTTTAGGTGAATATAAATAATTTAAATAGCCTTTTGCTAAGTTTCTATTACCACTTCTATCTACATTTTTATCTACAATCGCAACAGAAGGTTCCGCCAAAATTGAAATAGATGGATAAACAATTTGGTATTTATCTTTATCTGGTCCTTGAGTTGCAAGTAAGGCTTCATTTTCCCAAGAAAGTAAAACATCACCTATACCTCGTTCAGCAAAAGTAGTTAATGAACCACGCGCTCCAGAATCTAAAACTTTCACATTTTGTAAAGCTTTTTAACCAATTCTTTTGCTTTTGCATCATTACCATTTGGCTGTTTAAGTGCATATCCCCAAGCAGACAAATAAATCCACCGTGGCGCACCGCCTGTTTTAGGGTTTGGAGTAATAATTTCTACGCCCGATTTAGTTAAATCATTCCAATCCTTAATTCCTTTCGGATTTCCTTTTCTAACCAAAAAGACAATGGTCGATGTATACGGTGCTGAATTATTTGGAAATTGTTTTTGCCAATCCTTCTTAATTAGACCTGCATTTACAATTTCCTCAATATCATTTGCCAAAGCCAAGGTCACAACATCTGCTTGCAAGCCTTCAATAACAGATCTAGCTTGTTTACCAGAACCACCTTGTGACTGCTTAAAATTAACAGTTTGATTGGTTTGTTTCTTCCAATATTCACCAAATTCTTTATTATATTCTTGGTAAAATTCACGTGTAGGATCATAAGAAACATTAAGGAAATCTTTTGCAGCAACATGATGCGTAGCAAAGCCACTTAATATTGCCAATACACTCGATGCGATTATTTTTTTCATTTTCGACTCATTTAAAGGTTTAATTATCAAAAACATCATAAGTTTCAAAAAAGAATCAAACAATCATATAGTTATATAATGTTTTTAATTACTATTCAGCTTTAAAGATATCCAATAACTTTATATATTTTTCATTTTTTTAGATTTAAAAACAAACAAATGGAATGCTATAACTAAAATCTTCATGTTCTCTACATGGTCATTTGATAAAACGTTAAGTGTTTTTTGCTAGATAGAATTACTTAAACCAGTAAATTTCAAATGAAATATATCTTTTTTGTAACAATTGTGACACAGGTCTACATTTATCATACAAGATATGATTAAATAAACACCTGAAATACAAAAAACACGATGTTTATAACAGTTCATTTAGATTGTTCAAAACCAAAATAGGGGATATTTGGAAATGATCAAAAATTTATTTAAAGCTTTTTGCTTAAGCATAGGATTAATTGCTTTTTCTCAAGTAAGTTTTGCAACCACAATTAAAAGCACAACAGACACAAAAACAACAGCTAATGTTGTTAGTAAAATGTCACCTATTGAAAAAGCATTGAAACAACAAAAAAATGACCGTAAATTTAATTCTGAAGTCGATTTAAAAGTACTCGCACAAATTAATTCAGCGCCTTCTCAGAGTTTCCTTGCTTCTCAAAATGAACGCTTTTCACGTTTCATTCAATCTATATTCACTCAAGACAATTCATAATCTTTGTCACTTAACATCCCCTGTTAAGTGACAAATAAAAGCCTAATTACTTTATGCCAAATTAAACATAAAAGTAGTTAGGCTTTTTCGTTATAATAGTTCCAATTTGCATTCTGAATAATATCTAGTTATGACAGTTCGTACTCGTATTGCTCCATCTCCGACAGGCTTTCCTCACGTAGGTACTGCTTATATTGCGTTGTTTAACCTATGTTTTGCAAAACAGCATGGCGGTGAATTTATTCTTCGTATTGAAGATACAGACCAACTTCGCTCTACGCCTGAATCTGAAAAAATGATTTTAGATTCGCTACGTTGGTTAGGTCTAAATTGGTCTGAAGGCCCTGATATTGGCGGTCCACATGCACCATACCGCCAATCTGAGCGTATGGGTATTTATAAACAATATGCATTAGAACTTGTTGAAAAAGGTCATGCTTTCTACTGCTTCGCAACAAGCGAAGAATTAGATCAAATGCGTATTGAACAACAAGCGCGTGGCGAATCTCCTCGTTATGATGGTCGTGGCTTAAAACACACAGCTGAAGAAGTTGAGCGTCGTTTAGCTGCTGGCGAACCCCATGTTATTCGTATGAAAGTACCAGAAGAAGGTATTTGTAAATTTAATGACTTACTCCGTGGCGAAGTTGAAATTCCATGGGCACAAGTTGATATGCAAATTCTCCTTAAAACTGATGGCCTGCCAACTTACCATTTAGCAAACGTTGTAGATGACCATTTAATGGAAATTACACACGTTATTCGTGGTGAAGAATGGATTCCATCTGCACCTAAGCATCAGTTGCTTTATCAATATTTTGGTTGGGATATGCCTGTGCTTTGCCACATGCCACTTTTACGTAACCCAGATAAATCTAAATTATCTAAACGTAAAAACCCAACATCAATTAACTACTACAAAGACATTGGCGTATTACCTGAAGCCCTATTGAACTATTTAGGTCGCATGGGTTGGTCTATGCCTGATGAAAGTGAAAAATTCACTTTGGCGGAAATGATTGAACACTTTGACATTAAACGCGTGTCTTTAGGTGGTCCAATTTTTGATGTTGAAAAATTAAATTGGTTAAACGGTCAATGGATTAAAGGCTTAACTCCTTCTGAGTTGCTTGACACTTTGCTTGCTTGGAAAACAGATCGTAAAACTTTAGAAGAAATTGCCGCAGCGATTCAGCCACGTATTAATTTACTTTCTGAAGCTGTAAATTGGGCAGGTTTTTACTTCAACCAATTCCCTACCCTGACTAAAGAACAATTTGAAAGTAAGAAATTGACTGAAGAGCAAGTTCGTCAAAGCTTACAATTTGCGATTTGGCGCTTAGAAAGCTTATTCACGTGGAACAACGATACTGTAAGCCAAACGCTTATGGATTTAGCGAACCAAATGGAAATTAAGCTGCGTGACTTCATGCCAACCTTCTTTAATGCAATTGCAGGTTCAACATCTTCTACGCCAGTTATGCAGTCTATGGTAACAATTGGCCCAGATTTAACCTTCGCTCGTTTACGCCATGCACTTGAAATTGTAGGTGGACCAAGCAAAAAAGAAGCAAAAATATGGGAAAAACTCAATGAAAGCTTAAAATTGCCGAAAAATGACGCAGTTGATGAAGCTTAATTGATTTTTTAGTTGACGTAGACGCGCTATATCCATAATATAGCGCCCATACAGAGACACAGTGTTAAACACTGAATCTGGATGCCTCACTTGTCCCTATCGTCTAGAGGCCTAGGACATCGCCCTTTCACGGCGGTAACCGGGGTTCGAATCCCCGTAGGGACGCCATATTCAAGATCATTCTTGTAGTGGTCTTAGTAAAAAACCCAAGCATTATGACTTGGGTTTTTTATTGCCTAAAATTTAATGTAATTGCTTTTTTGCTTTCTACGCTATTCTGATTAAAATAACCTATAAATTAAAATTTGGAGTTGTAATGCAATACCGTTGCCCAAAATGCCAAAGTGCAAAACTTTTACCCGTTACACAACCTGGTCAAACAACTGCACGCCCTGTTGTGCCTAAAAGTTTAGTTTTTCTTATTCCTGCAATTTTAATTTTATTGCTTTTAGTTTCAATTAGCATTGCGATGTGGGCATTTGGTAATGGTGCAGGTGAAACATTACAACTTGCAACAATTGTAATGTTCTTTGCATGTGTTATTGCAGGCTTCTTGTTCTACCGCGACCTACCAGACTTTAAACTTTCGATGCAAGCATTCATGCAATCGCAAAAAAGATGGAAATGCCGCGACTGCAATCATGAGTGGGAAAGCTAAAATAACTTACTCACATCAACACTAATGTTGATGTGAGTATTTCAACTATTTTATAAATATAATTTTCAAGTAACACAAGAAAAATACCCTAAATCTGTTTAAGTTTTAAATAGTGCTAAAATAAATATTTAAAAAATAGAACTCTATAAAATTCAATTTTATCAATAAATTAAAAAATTATTCAACAATACAGGACTTTCATATGAATAAGATATTAAAAAGAACATTCATTAGTTTATTACTCACATGCTCTATTGGTCTTAGTGGATGTGCAAGCATATGGTTAGCTGACGATTTCAATCCAACATCTAGAATAACTTATACAAAAACTTTAGCTCAAGATACTATGATCGCAATAGGTCAATCTGTTAATGATGGCAAAAATTCTGGTCTTGTTTTTGCTGGACAAAAATATACTTACTTAGTTAACGAGGGCGGTGAACCATTTCATACTTTGTTAAAATCAGTTCCCGCTGAAAAACTTAGTTTACAATCCCCTCCCCTTCAACTCGAATTCACCGATAAATCAAATTTCAAAGGGAATATTCGCTTTAGGTATATAGATCCAGTTAGTCAAATTTCTAAAGAAAAATTAGCAGAACTTCAAGCATTGGGATTTGAAATAAAAGATTATCCCATTGAAAAGCATTTATATCGTTCTTTTGACTATAAAGGGCAACTCTTTGAATCAACAAACCCTAATAAACTTCAACATCAATTCTCAAAACCATACCCTATAATCCTTACACAAGAAATAGATACGACTAAAACAAATGTAGGAAATATTGGAAAAACCATCATACTAACTCCTGTCGCTCTTACTTTTGATATAATTACATCTCCTGTTTGAGGAGTTCTTTTTTTAATGTATAAATATGGATAGTTTTTCTTAAAATTAATAATTATGTCTAAATTTAATTATCCATTAGATATAAAGTAAACCCATAAGCAATCTAATTAAAAAAACCAGCCCTAAGGCTGGTTTTTTTTAATTAGAACTAAAACTTAGTTACCAATTTTGCGATATTTTTGACGCTTAGCAACTAAATCATCGCCATCACGTTTTTGACGGTATGCTTCGAATTCAGCATAGTTACCTGTAAAGAATTCAGGTGTTTGACCTTCAAATGACAAGATGTGCGTTGCAATACGGTCTAGGAACCAACGGTCATGCGAAATCACCATTACAGTACCTGGGAATACAAGAATTGCATCCTCAAGCGCACGTAAAGTTTCAATGTCCAAGTCGTTTGACGGTTCATCGAGTAAGATTACGTTTGCACCCATTTGTAGAATTTTAGCAAGTTGTAAACGGTTACGCTCACCACCTGACAATTGACCTACACGTTTTTGCTGATCTTGACCTTTAAAGTTAAAACGACCGATATATGCACGAGATGCAATTTCGTAATCGCCAATCTTCAAGATATCTAAACCGCCAGAAACTTCTTCCCAAACAGTTTTGTCATTATCTAATGTGTCACGAATCTGACCAACATAAGCAACTTTAACAGACTCACCAAGAACTACAGAACCTGTATCTGGTTGTTGTTCGCCAGTCATCATGCGGAATAAAGTTGTTTTACCTGCACCGTTCTCACCCACGATACCAACAATGGCACATGGTGGTACTGTGAAAGTTAAATCTTTATAAAGCGTACGATCACCAAACGATTTGCTGATGCCTTCAACTTCTACAACCTTGTTACCTAAACGTGGACCAGGTGGAATGTAGATTTCTGAAGTTTCGTTACGTTGTTGGAATTCACGAGAGTTAAGCTCTTCGAAACGTTCCATACGTGCTTTATTTTTCTTTTGCTGACCTTTCGCATTAGAACGAACCCATTCAAGTTCTTTTTTCAATGCTTTAGCAAAAGATTCTTCTTGCTTGTTCTCTTGTTCTAAACGAGCATTTTTCTGCTCTAACCAAGAAGAGTAGTTACCTTGGTATGGAATGCCCATGCCACGATCAAGCTCAAGAATCCATTCAGCAACGTTATCTAAGAAATAACGGTCATGCGTAATTGCAACAATAGTACCTGGGAAGTCTTTCAAGAAACGTTCTAACCAAGATACAGAAGATGCATCTAAATGGTTCGTCGGTTCATCTAGAAGTAACATGTCAGGTTTAGAAAGCAATAAACGGCAAAGTGCAACACGACGGCGTTCACCACCTGAAAGCAACTTAACGTCTGCATCCCAAGCTGGAAGGTTTAACGCAGCAGCAGCTTGATCCATTTGGTTGCCAAGGTTATGTGCATCCCAAGCATGAATAATTGCTTCTAACTTCTCTTGCTCTTTTGCAAGTGCATCAAAGTCTGCATCTTCAGCTGCATATTCAGCAAAAACTTCGTCTAAACGAGCTAAAGCATCAAGTGGTTCACGTAAACCATCTTCAACGTTACCACGAACGTCTTTAGTTTCATCTAAAGGCGGCTCTTGCTCTAGATAACCGATTTTAGTACCCGGTTGTGCACGAGCTTCACCAGAGAAATCTTTATCTACGCCAGCCATAATACGAAGCAAGGTAGATTTACCTGCACCGTTTAAACCAAGAACACCAATTTTAGCGCCCGGGAAAAATGATAAAGAGATGTCTTTTAAGATTTCGCGCTTAGGCGGAACCATTTTAGACACACGGTTCATCGTGTAAATATATTGGGCCACGTAGGACTCCTCAATAGAAAAACCAAACTGGAGATATCAACAACCTATCCCCTTACTCAAATGAGCAGAAAAAATAATCGACCATTATACGATGAAAGTCCTGAAAAAATAAGGCATCTCGGTCAACTTCATCACTTTGTTGCAAAAAACATTTCGATTATAAATTAAGCAAATTTTTAAATACTGAATTTCGTGCATTTTCACTTGAAAACATTTCAGCGTTATTCACTTTAAATATAAAGATTTCAATAAATAAGCGCTTTATTTCATAAAAAGAAATGTTAATATCGATCAAAATTAACACATGAAGATGAAATAAAAATGACGTATAAAGATGAAACTTTAGCAATTCATGCAGGTTACAGCCCTGAACCTACAACCAAAGCTGTTGCTGTGCCTATTTATCAAACCACATCATATTCCTTTGATAATACGCAACATGGCGCAGATTTATTTGATTTGAAAGTTTCAGGTAATATTTATACGCGCATTATGAATCCAACTACTGCTGTGCTTGAACAGCGTGTAGCTGCTCTTGAAGGTGGTATTGGTGCATTAGCACTAGCTTCTGGTATGGCAGCCATTACTTATGCCATTCAAACCATTGCTGAAGCAGGCGACAACATTGCATCGGTTTCTACACTTTATGGTGGAACGTACAATCTTTTTGCTCATACTTTGCCAAAACAAGGTATTGAGGTTCGCTTCTTCGATTATCAAAAACCTGAAAGCTTACGCAACTTAATTGATGAAAAAACCAAATTGGTTTTTGTAGAATCTATTGGTAATCCACTTGGAAACATCATTGATTTAGAAGAGATTTCAAAAATTGCGCATGAATATGGTGTGCCTGTCATTGTAGATAATACTGTTGCAACACCTGTTCTGCAAAAATCTTTCGAATTTGGCGCAGACATTGTCGTGCATTCCTTAACGAAATATATTGGCGGTCATGGCAATTCTATTGGCGGTATTATTGTCGATAGCGGTAAATTCCCTTGGGGCGAACATGCCAAGCGCTTCCCTTCTTTAAATACACCAGACCCAAGCTATCACGGTGTAAATTATGTAGAAGCATTGGGTGAAGCAGCATATATCGCACGAGCGCGCGTTGTACCTTTGCGTAATACAGGTGCTGCAATTAGCCCGCAAAATGTATTCTTAATTTTACAAGGTTTAGAAACTTTAAGCTTACGTATGGAACGCCATACTGAAAATGCGCTAAAAGTTGCTGAATATTTAAAAGCACATCCAAAAGTGAAATGGGTAAATTACGCAGGCTTAAAAGACCACCCACAGCATGCATTGGCGCAAAAATATGTAAAAGGTAAGCCATCTGCAATTTTATCTTTTGGTGTTCAAGATGGTTTAGCAGGCGGAACTCGCTTTATTGATGCACTTCAATTATTTACACGTCTTGTAAATATTGGCGATGCAAAAAGTTTGGCTTGCCATCCTGCAACAACTACGCATCGTCAATTGAATGAAGAAGAGTTGAAAACTGCTGGGGTAAGTATTGATATGGTTCGTTTATCTATTGGTATTGAGCATGCAGATGACTTAATTGCAGACTTAGAACAAGCACTCGCTCAAGTCTAAGTTCCTGCTAAAATCCCTTTTATTGCATAAATAAAAGGGATTTTTCACATCTAAGATATTGGTTTTACATAAGCTTCATGCTAAGAATAATAATTGAGCAATGAATATAAAAATACCAACCCAAAGCCATTTTAAGCTTTAGCATGACAAACTGAATATAAAAACAAGCTTTTTTGATATTCATTAAGCCTATGCATTGCTTTAAACTGCCATTATTAATAAGCGATTGAAACCTTGAAGTCCTCAATATTTCAGTCAATTTTTATCAGGGATATAAAGCTGTGAACACCAAATTAGAAAAAGCATTTAAGCAAAAAGTAAATGGAAAAACTGTCCTCATTACAGGCGCATCAAGTGGTATTGGTTTAACTGTTGCCCATAAACTTGCTGATGCTGGCGCACGTGTACTTCTTGTTGCACGTACCGAAGAAACTTTAAATGAAGTGAAGCATGATATTGAAGCTAAAGGCGGTCAGGCTTTGGTTTTCCCATGCGATTTAAACGATTTAAATTCTATTGATGAAGTTTCAAATCAAATTTTAAGTTCTGTCGATCATATTGATATTTTAATTAATAATGCAGGTCGCTCAATTCGTCGAGCAGTGCATGAATCTGTAGATCGTTTCCATGACTTTGAACGTACCATGCAGCTCAATTACTTTGGCGCTATTCGTTTGGTGATGAATATTTTACCGCAAATGATGATACGTCGAGATGGTCATATTATTAACATCAGTTCAATTGGTGTATTGGCAAATGCCACTCGCTTTTCTGCTTATGTTGCTTCAAAAGCTGCGTTAGATGCGTTTAGTCGTTGTTTATCGGCAGAAGTACATTCGCACAATATCGCCATTACTTCTGTGTATATGCCGCTTGTGCGTACCCCAATGATTGCACCAACTAAAATTTACAAGTACGTTCCGACATTATCGCCAGAACAAGCAGCAGATTTAGTTGCGACAGCAATTGTTAAACGTCCGAAAAAAGTAGCGACCAACTTAGGTCGTTTAGCCTCTATCACCTACTCTATTGCACCAGATATTAATAATAAATTAATGTCGATTGGCTATAACTTATTCCCAAGCTCAAGTGCTTCTATAGGACAGCATCAAAAATTAAATTGGGTACAAAAAGCATATGCTCGCTTATTCCCGGGTGAGCACTGGTAAAACTAAAGACCCTCAATTTTATGACAAAATGAGGGTCTTTTTTTACTCAATTTAATATTATTTTAAGGATTGAAATAAAGAATAAAAAATAATAACAACCGAGGAAGTCACCTCATGAACAGATCAATGATTTTTACAATCTTTTGTCTTATAACAGCAGTATTAGTCTTAATACATATGGTTAAAGACATAAATAATGCCAATATTGTGTATCTCAATATTTTAATGCAGCTCAGCTTTATGGTTGTACTCATTGATATTGGAGTTCACGCTAAAGACATGCAAAATTCAAAGCTCCAAGAAAAAAATCACCTATCCCAAATTATCATTTTATTGCTTCAACGCTTGGAATTATTACTATGTGTTTTAGTCTTGTTGCTCAATCTCTTGTGGCTTAAGTCTACAATTCATCTGCCAAAACTAATAATTTTGAAACCTATTTAAAACGATTAACTTTTTATCAAATTCTAATTTCATGATATAAACATCGTGCTTTTCATCTTGTTTATTGGTTTTATGCGAATACTTGGTTTTGTTTTACAGTTTGCTTGTGTAGCTTTTGCGCTTTATCTTAGTTATAAAGTTGGCGTATCTTTGTATCAAAATAACTATGAGCTTATGGAGCTTGTAGCAGATATCGGTACTATTTTAATTTGTATCGACTTGGGTACGTTCTTGTTCTCCACCAATAGTAAAGGTGGTTTAAGCCTTGAACAGTATGCAAAACAAATTGATCAACCACCCTCAAAGCTTATTAGTGTGACTCGTAAACTTGGGCACTTAGGCATTATGCTTATTATTTGTAGCTGGATTGTTCCGCTTATATAAAACAAATTTAAAAAATAAAAAAACCTCCCAATTGGGAGGTTTTTTTATTTCGCAGTTAAAGATTACTTAGAACCTTTAATCCCTGCTTGTAATAACAATGCACCTAAACCACCAATTTTTTGCTCTTGTGGCTTTTGGTTTTGAGGTTTCTTCGCTTGAGGGCGATCACCTTGAGGACGTGCATTTTGTGGACGTTTTGCTTGTGGCTTACGTTCAGCACGTTGCTCATTATTTTGCTCACGGCGTGGCTGACGAGGTACTTTAGCAGGCGCTTCAGAACCTTCAGGACGCATAGACAAGTTTACGCGGTTACGCTCAACATCTACGTTTAAAACACGTACTTGAACAATTTGACCTGGTTTAACCACTTTATGCGGATCAGATACAAATTCATTCGCAAGTTCAGAAATATGAACTAAACCATCTTGATGAACACCAACATCCACAAATGCACCAAAGTTCGTTACATTGGTAATCACACCTTCCAATTGTAAGCCTTCAGTTAACTGTTTTACTTCCGTAATATCTTCACGGAATTTAGCTGTACGGAATTCTGGACGTGGGTCACGACCTGGTTTTTCAAGTTCAGCTAAAACATCTTTAATTGTAGGCAAACCAAACTTATCATCAACCAATGCTTCAGCATCAATTTGACGAATAATTTCAGAATTACCAATAATATCTTTTACTGTTGTCGCTTTCGCTTCAACCATTTTGCTGACTAATGCATAAGATTCTGGGTGAACCGCAGAAGCATCAAGTGGCTCTGAACCATCTTGAATACGCAAGAAGCCCGCAGCTTGTTCAAAAGTACGTTCGCCTAAACGCGGTACATTTTTTAAAGCTTGACGGTTGTCGAAACGACCATTTTCTTTACGGAAATCCACAATTTGCTGTGCAATTGATTTATTCAAACCTGCGATATAACCCAAAATTGCTGAAGATGCAGTATTTACATCTACACCAACCGAGTTCACACAGTCTTCAACGACAGCTTCAAGCGTTTTTGCTAAACCTGCTTGGTTTACATCATGTTGATATTGACCTACACCAATTGATTTAGGATCAATTTTAACAAGCTCTGCTAAAGGATCTTGTAAGCGGCGTGCAATAGAAACCGCACCACGAATTGAAACATCAAGTTCAGGTAACTCAGCCGATGCTAATTCAGATGCTGAATAAACCGATGCACCCGCTTCTGAAACAGAAACACGTGTTAAGTTAAGGTCTGCATTTGCAGTCATCATTTCAGCAACAACCGCTTCTGTTTCACGGCTTGCAGTGCCATTACCAATCGCAATAAGTTCTACATTAAACTCACGGCAAAGACGCTCAAGTTCAGCAATTGAACCTGCTTTATCTTCTTTTGGTGCAAATGGATAAATTGTGCTGTGTACAAGCACATCACCAGAAGCATTTACAACTGCAAGTTTCACACCTGTACGAATACCAGGGTCAACACCTAAAGTTGTACGCGCGCCAGCAGGTGCAGAAAGCAATAAATGACGTAAATTTTCAGCAAATACATCCATTGCTTCTGTTTCTGCATTCAAACGCTTTTCTGTTAGTAATGAATGTTCGATGCTTGGACGAACTTTACCTAACCAGAATAATTTTGCCGTTTGCTTTAAGAAATCTTGACGGCTTTGTGGCTGTGCAGTTTCTAAGTCGTATTCAGTTTCAATACGTGCTAATGGCGCAGCATCTTCACCATCTACTTTTAAGCCAAGTACGTTTTCTTGACGACCACGTAACATTGCAAGTAAACGATGCGATGGCACTTTATTTAGATTTTCAGAGAAATCGAAGTAATCGCGGAATTTTTTACCAACTTCTTTTTTCTCTTCACTTGCAACCAAGCTTTTTAAAACTGCTGTTTTTGCAAACGTTGCTTTTAATTCTGTTGTTAAACCAATATTTTGCGCCCAATCATCAATTAAAATGTGTTGGATTGCATCTAATTGGCTTTCTGTGTCTGCATAATCTTCATGGCTAAAACCAGCTAAAGCTTCTGTAGGATCTACAGCTTCTTTAAAGATTTTTTCCGCAATAGGACCCAAGCCAGCTTCTTTGGCTTTAAATGATTTGCTCGTACGTTTTGGACGGTACGGTGCATAAATTTCTTCTAATGCATTTTTTGTTTCAGCAGCATTTACACGCGCAAGTAAATCATCAGACAATTTATTTTGTTCTGTTAATGACTCAATTACTTTTTCACGACGTTCAAACAAGTCGCGTAAATAAGATAAACGTGTATCAAGCTGACGTAATTGCGTATCGTCTAAACCTTGCGTTACTTCTTTACGGTAACGTGCAATAAATGGAACGCTTGCGCCATCATCAATTAACTTGATAGCAGCTTCAATTTGATTAGGACGTACGGCAATCTCATTTGCCAACTGCTGAACTAAGTCAGTCATCGTGTTTAATTCCACAAAGGATAAGGACTAAAGGTTAGTGATTATAAAGACCAAGACCATAAAATCCACAATTGTTTTTAAAATTACTAAAGAAAAAAACTATAAAAGCTTACTTTTCAATATTTTTTTCTGTGCAATCAGCAATTTCATGTTCTTTGCCTAAAAGTGACCGCTTAAATAAAACAATCTGCTCAATTTTACACCGAGTTAATTTAACTTGTCCTTGCATTAATTAACTAAAGTGAATTTTTCACCTTTATAGAAACAAAAAATTAATGTAACAAGACCTAAAACTTTAAATTGAAATATCATGCTTTTATGATTTAGAAACACAAGATAGGCTAAATTATTTTCAGATGTTGTTTTTTAGTTTAAATAAGCCCTTTAAATTGTAATTTTGAGCAAATTGATACATAGTCTTAACAAGAGCTTAGGCATTATACTGAGATTAACGAATATTTATAATTTACAACATTTAGGGAGTGCATCATGAGTTTAGTTGTACCTGCTGAAAATACAGATGTCGTACATAACGAAACTGATCGTGTCGAACGCATTTTAGTGGTCGATGATGATGTGCGTCTTCGCACATTACTCCAACGCTTTTTAGAAGATAAAGGCTTTGTAGTAAAAACTGCGCACGATGCAGCGCAAATGGATCGCTTACTGCAACGTGAACTTTTCTCGCTCATCGTTTTAGACTTTATGCTTCCCGTGGAAGACGGTTTAAGTATTTGCCGACGCTTACGTCAATCGAATATCGACACACCTGTAATTATGCTCACTGCACGCGGTAGCGATGCTGACCGTATTGCTGGCTTAGAAGCTGGTGCAGATGACTACTTACCAAAGCCATTTAATCCGAACGAATTACTAGCTCGTATTCGCGCAGTATTACGTCGTCAAGTTCGTGAAGTGCCTGGCGCACCTAGCCAACAAATGGAAGTTGTAAGTTTTGGTCCTTGGTCTTTAGATTTATCTACACGTACTTTAACGCGTGAATCTCAAGTTGTAACTTTAACAACAGGCGAATTTGCCGTTCTTAAAGCACTTGTTCAACATCCACGTGAACCACTTACACGCGACAAGTTAATGAACCTTGCTCGTGGTCGTGAATGGGGTGCAATGGAACGCTCTATTGATGTTCAAGTTTCACGCTTACGTCGTTTAATTGAAGAAAACCCTGCTCGCGCACGTTATATTCAAACGGTTTGGGGTGTAGGTTATGTCTTTGTTCCAGATGGTGCTGAATAAAAATTTATCTTTATGTAAGTGATGAAATATCTCTTACATAAACTTTAAAAAGCCATTCTCAACTTTTAAAATCTTGTTAAATCTATGTTTTAGATGACATATAAAAGTTAAGTGAATGGCTTTTTTGATTCATTCAGAATAAATGGTACGGATCTTTCGAAGATACCAAATCGATTTACTTTCAAATCTCGAATAACCATCTGCCATTAAAAAATATAGCTAAAGGAATCAGGTGTGAAACTCGAACCAATTGATCCACAAAATTTCACAGAATATGAAGCTTATTCGGAAAGAAAACGTACACCTTGGGAACGCTTTTTAGACAAAATTAAGCCTCGCTCAGCCGCAATGCGTACAGCTGTTTTAGTTGTATTTGTCGTTTTCTTTAGCTTATTCATGTCATTGTGGTTCTTTTGGCGCACTCTATATTTACCTGAAATACAACAACACGCACGCTATTTAGCAATTGAGCTTGAATTGCTTAGAAGCAACGACATTAAAATCACGTATAAAGATAAAGAAATTACTCCGCATGAATGGCTAAATACACGTGCAGGTCTTGAATACGTTACCGACCCTGAAAAATTTCCTAATGTTAAAGATAAAATTGTTGCAGAAATATTTACAAGTAGAATCGAAGAAAGCTTAGCCAAAGAATTAAATATTGATGCTGCAACAGTTTATTTCCAGTTTAAACCTAGCCCTCAAATTTGGATTCAAACACCAGAAATGAATGGCAATTGGGTTCGTGAGCCTTTAGGTACTTATGCGAACTATAGCCCTGAACTTATTCTTATGTGGCTACTCGGCGTTCCATTATTTTCAGCCATTATTATTTTAACGCTTGTTCGTCAGCTCAATAGACCTTTAAGACGCTTACAAAATGCGGCAAATAGTTTTAGTAAAACAGGTACAGCACCCTATTTAGAAACAAATCATGGTCCACTTGAAATTCGCCAAGTAAACCAAGCATTTAACCAAATGATTTATACCTTAGAACAAACAGAGCGTGACCGACGTATTATGTTGGCGGGTATTTCACACGATTTACGCACCCCTCTTACACGCATTCGCTTAAGTGCAGAAATGATGCCCGATGAAGACTTTCTTAAAGAAGGCTTTATTTATGACGTAGAAGACATGGATGCGATTTTAAATCAGTTCATTTCATACATGCGTGATGGCTCAGATGAAGAAATTCATGACACCGATTTAAATGCAGTTTTACAAGAATTAATTATTCAGTTTAAACCGCTAGATATTCGTTTTGAACCAACAGACCTACCTATTATTCAAGCTAGAACACTATCACTTAAACGCTTGATTGGTAACTTAATTAACAACTCAAAACGCTATGGTGCAGAACCTATTGAGCTTTCAGCAAGCATTGAAAATGAAAATATTTTCATTCATGTTGCAGATAATGGTGATGGTATTCCTAAAGATCAAATTGAAGAACTTATGCAACCTTTCGTTCGTGGTAACGAAGCACGTACGATTCAAGGAAGTGGTTTAGGTCTTTCTATCGTGAAACGTATTGTAGATATTCACCAAGGCGAACTCACAATTAAAAACCGAGAACAAGGTGGTCTAGAAGCAATTATATCTTTGCCTATAAATTTAGTTGAAAAAACAGACATGCCAACTGTGAGTCGCTTCGAAAAATTAAAGCAAACTTTGACAGAACATTTCTAAATAGCGATGAATAGTTGATCAAACAGTTTTGATCAACTATTCATCGTATATGTTTTTAACATTAAATATCAATAAGATAAAAACCATCATATTTTTTTATACCTTCATTTTTTCAAAAAATTAGACCTTAGCCTAACAGGTATGTAAATTGGCTTTTTGAACGGTACAATCCGTATCAGTTCAAGATTTTAACGAGAGTAATCCATGTCTTTAGATCGTATCCGTTTAGCAAGTCTACATAACAAAGTAATCAGTGCTGAAGAAGCTGCCAAGTTTATCAAAGATGGTATGACAGTAGGCATGAGTGGCTTTACTCGCGCAGGGGAAGCAAAAGCAGTTCCTTTAGCTTTAGTAGAACAAGCAAAAAATAATCCTTTAAAAATCACTTTAATTACTGGCGCAAGTCTTGGTAATGATTTAGACAAAAAGTTAACTGAAACTGGCGTTCTTGCACGTCGCTTACCATTCCAAGTAGATAACACTTTACGTAAAGCCATCAACAAAGGCGAAGTAATGTTTATCGATCAGCATTTGTCTGAAACTGTTGAGCAAATGCGTAATGGTCAGTTGAAAAAAACTGAACTTGCAATTATTGAAGCAGTTGCAATTACTGAAGATGGCGGCATCATTCCAACAACTTCTGTAGGTAACTCTGCAAGCTTCGTTGAATTTGCTGATCAAGTTATTGTAGAAATCAACACCAACTTAAGCCCTGCTTTTGAAGGCTTACACGATATCTACATTCCACCTATGCGTCCTACACGTGGTGCTATTCCACTAACTGAAGTAGATCAACGTATTGGTACTAGCGCAATTAAAGTGGATCCTTCTAAAATTGTTGGTATCGTAATTAACAGCGAATTACATGACTCTCCATCTACAGTAACTGAACCAGATGATGAGACTCAAGGTATTGCAGATCACTTAATCGCATTCTTTGAAAAAGAAGTTTCTGAAGGTCGTCTTCCAAGAAGCTTAGGTCCATTACAAGCAGGTATTGGTTCTATTGCAAACGCAGTATTAACAGGTCTTAAAGATTCTAATTTCGAAAACCTAATCATGTATTCTGAAGTACTACAAGACTGTACTTTCGAATTAATTGATGCAGGTAAAATGATCTTTGCTTCAGGCTCTTCAATTACGCTTTCTGAAAAGTATGGCGAAAAAGTATTTGGCAACATTGAAGCGTACAAAGACAAACTTGTTCTTCGTCCACAAGAAATTTCTAACCACCCTGAACTTGTACGTCGTTTAGGTATTATTGGTATCAACACTGCGCTTGAGTTCGATATTTACGGCAACGTAAACTCTACTCACGTTTGTGGTACTAAAATGATGAACGGTATTGGTGGTTCAGGCGACTTCGCACGTAATGCACACATGGCGATTTTCGTAACCAAATCTATTGCTAAAGGTGGCGACATTTCTTCTATCGTTCCGTTCGCATCTCATATTGACCATGCAGAGCACGACGTAGATGTACTTGTAACTGAACAAGGTCTTGCAGATTTACGTGGTTTAGCGCCTCGTGAACGTGCTCGCGCAATTATCGATAACTGTGCTCACCCAATGTACCGCGATGCATTGAATGACTACTTCACTCGTGCATGTGAAAAAGGCGGTCAAACTCCTCACATCCTTCGTGAAGCATTATCTTGGCACTCTAACTTCGAAGAGCAAGGTAAAATGCTTGTAGAAGCGAAATAATTTGTTAAAACATTCGTTTTAACATATGAAAAACGCCCTTTAGGGCGTTTTTTTATTTCTTAAAATTTGGATAAGTACTGTTTACTATTCATACAATTTTAACTAATCTCAAACTATCCTTATTCGGTCACTTTTAAACAAATATGTTTATTATCAGACAATTTGCAGAAACAGATTTAGACGATATTATTTCACTTTGGGAAATTTGTGATTTAACACGCCCTTGGAATAGTCCTGAAATTGATATATTCAGAAAAGTTGCTCAAAAGGATGATTTATTTTTAGTCGCAGTAAAAGATAACGAACTTATCGCCACGCTTATGGGCGGTTACGATGGTCATAGAGGCTGGTTAAACTATTTAGCGGTTGATCCTCATGTTCAGCGCAATGGCATCGCTACAGCGCTTATACAGCAGCTAGAAAAGCGTTTAATCGCACTTGGTTGCCCAAAACTACAATTACTTGTTCGAAAGGACAATATCGACATACAAAGCTTTGCAGAACAACTTGGATATGAAGAGGATGAAGTTGTTTGTTTCGGAAAACGCCTTATTTCAGATTGAATATCTTTAGAAATTTTAACGCCCTATTCTTAATAAAATAGGAAACTCTATTTTATAAGATACGTCCTGCTCTGTTAGCGCCATTTTTAATCTAGCAAGAGGATCATCTTCATTTTTCTTTTTATAATGTTTAATAGCAGACCATGTATTTAAATAATCGAGTAATTGCGCTGCCGACCAAGAATATTCCATGCTTAATTTAGGCGCATCAATTTCTTGAAAAGGAAATGGAATTGTTAAATATTCTTCATCGATAGATTTACGTTCAACATCCCAATAATCTTTTAAAGTTTGGTAATACAGTTTTTGAACTAAATCGTTAACTCGCACATCTTTAATTTCTAACAATCCATAACCAACCACAGCAAAAACACCATTTGGTTTTAGAACACGCTTTACTTCTTTATAAAAAATATCAAAGTTAAACCAATGAATAGCTTGTGCAACGGTAATTAAATCGAAATATGCAGATGGAAAATCATTTTCTTCAGCAGGTTGCGCCAAATACTGCACATTGCTTAATACAGGTGCTTGATCTAATTGTTGTTGACTTAAATCAGTTGCAATCACATTTGAGAAATATGGACTTAATAATTGGGTAAATTGTCCTGAACCTGCTCCACAATCCCAAGCAAGCTCTTTATGTTCAACATGTTTTAATATTTCATTGATAACACTTTGCGGATAATTTGGACGTGCCTTTTGATACAACTGACTTTGGCTTGAAAATAAATCTTTCATTTTTAATTTAAATATTCATGTTATTTGAAATTTTAATTTAGCAACTTTTCACGGCAAAACAATGCTTGATATAAATTTTAAGCAATAAAAAACCCCAAACAATGTTTGGGGTTTTTTGAATATGGTGGCGAGACCCAGGATCGAACTGGGGACACACGGATTTTCAATCCGTTGCTCTACCTACTGAGCTATCACGCCGATGCGGTGTATTAAGCCGTATCTCGAGATAATAGTCAATATAATTCCTAACTTTTTTATTTGAATGCTTTTTTTTTGCACAAAAAAAATC
Organism: Acinetobacter portensis; assembly: GCF_023158935.1. Classification (GTDB taxonomy): domain Bacteria; phylum Pseudomonadota; class Gammaproteobacteria; order Pseudomonadales; family Moraxellaceae; genus Acinetobacter; species Acinetobacter faecalis. The sequence continues at coordinate 203,420 of NZ_CP096120.1, read as the reverse complement.
TCCAACAATTGTTAGAGATTTTTTAAAACGTTTTCACGTTTGAATATGGTGGCGAGACCCAGGATCGAACTGGGGACACACGGATTTTCAATCCGTTGCTCTACCTACTGAGCTATCACGCCGATGACGCACATTAAACAGTTTCTCGGTGAGCACGTCAAGATACTTTCTCTGACATTGAATCAAATGTTCACTTTTAAATCATATTTAACGTAATAATTGGAATTTAGCTTGTTTTACAAACAATTATTGAGTCATAAACTCGTGCTTTAAAGCTTATTTAAGCCTTCTAAGCAACGACGAATTGCACCACATCCCGGAATAAAAGTGGTCACACCTTTCTCTTCTTCCATTCTGCACACTTCGCTTACCAATCTTTCTGCTACACCACGACCTCGGTTTGCAGAATGAATAACAATATTTTCAATTGTTCGAGTTTCAGCCTGTCCTGTACACCAAACCGCTCCAATAATTTTTGTATTAAATTCTGCGATGTAAAGTAAGGTATACTGTTGCAAGTTTTGTTCAAGTTGTGCTGTCGCATCTTTCCCATCTGCAAACTCTGGGCTAGTGTCATACAGTCGCTCAAGCTGAGTACGGACTTCATCATTTTCGATAGAAGTTTTGGCATGTACGTTAATAGGCATTGATTAACCCTCCTGAGCAATCTAATATGCGGTATTTAGTTACCGCTAAAAACATTTTATATCAATCATTTCAACGTTTTTTGAGGAACGTGTTTATGACGCAACGTATCAGTGAAGTAGTAAGAAATACTAACGAAACTAAAATTCGTGTTCGTGTAAATCTTGATGGTACGGGTCAAGGCACCCTCAATACAGGTGTTCCCTTTTTAGATCATATGATCGATCAAATCAAGCGACATGGCTTATTTGATATCGATATTCATTGTGATGGCGATCTTGAAATTGATGATCATCACACTGTAGAAGACTGTGGTATCACACTTGGTCAAGCATTTGCACAAGCGTTAGGCGACAAAAAAGGCCTGAAACGCTACGGTCATTTTTATGCGCCACTTGATGAAGCTTTAAGTCGTGTTGTTGTAGATTTATCAGGTCGTCCGGGTTTATGGATGGATGTTCCATTTACACGTGCACGTATTGGTACTTTCGACGTAGATTTATTCTCTGAATTCTTTATTGGCTTTGTGAACCACTCTTTAATGACTGTTCACATCGACAATTTAAAAGGCAAAAACAGCCATCACCAAATCGAAAGCGTATTTAAAGCATTTGCTCGCGCACTTCGTATGGCATGTGAAGTAGATCCACGTGCTGAAAACACTGTTGCTTCAACTAAAGGTACTTTGTAATGACCCGTATTGCCCTTCTTGATTATGGCATGGGGAATCTTCACTCAGCAGCAAAAGCATTAGAACATGTTGGCGCAACTGTTGATGTGACAAATGATCCAAAGTTAATTGCACAAGCAGACAAAATTGTTTTCCCTGGTGTGGGTGCAATGCGTGACTGTATGCAAGGTATGCATGAAGCTGGTATTGATGAAGTTGTACGCAATGCAGTATTCAATAAGCCTGTATTAGCAATTTGCGTAGGTATGCAAGCGTTAATGCAATATTCTGAAGAAAATGGCGGTGCAGATGCACTCGGTATTTTTGAAGGTGCAGTAAAACGCTTCCCCGATGTTGATGGTTTAAAAGTACCGCATATGGGTTGGAACCAAGTTCATCAAGCTGACCCAAGCCACCCTATGTGGAAAGACATTGAGCAAGATGCGCGTTTTTACTTTGTACATAGTTTCTATGTAGAACTACAAGATACATCTATTGTTGCTGCAACATGCGATTATGGTCTTGAGTTCTGCACTGCTATTCATAAAGAAAACTTGTTTGCAACGCAATTCCACCCTGAAAAAAGTCATACAGCAGGTTTACAACTGTTGAAAAACTTTGTGGAATGGAAAATCTAATTTTTTCGAAAGAATTCAAAAAAGCTCACTTCGGTGGGCTTTATTTTTGCTTAAACATTCAAAATCTTTTAATCTCAAAAATTATTGATTTAAATTTGAAATTATATGGAAGTGCAACAACCTGCTTTATTATCAAAAGAAGAAATTTCAAAGCTTCCTTTATTTAAAAACTTATCGTCAAATCAAATTATTGTGCTAAAAACACTCGATCAATGTTTAGCATTACAAGAAGAACTTTATAGCACCGCATTATTCGGCTTCGATTCAGAATCTAAACCCACTTTTAACAAAGGTGAAACTCAAACAGGCCCTCACCTTATTCAATTAGCCACATTAGAAAAAGCCTATTTATTCCAAGTAAATAATGAAATTTTAGAATTTTTAGCGCCTATTTTTAGCAGTCGTGACCAAATTAAAGTGGGTTTTGGATTAAAAAATGATGCTCATCTATTTAGAAAAAAAGGAATAGAACTCAATAGCGTTATTGAATTATCTAAATGCTTTTCTTCATTTGGATATAAAAATCAAGTCGGGCTAAAAAATGCAATTGCGATACTATTTAACCTACATTTTCAAAAATCTAAAAAAATAAGCACCTCAAATTGGGCAAGAAAAGAATTAAGCCCACAACAAATTTCTTATGCAGCAGCAGATGCTTACGGTGCAGTTTTAGTATTTGAAGAACTTTTACGTTTAGGTTTATTACCAAAAGACATTCCAAATACGAGTTTAAAGCTCCGAATACGCCCGATTAAAATAAAACCATCATCAGATGCTTAGAGAATTGCCAATACTTTGTTAAGATTGTCACCATTAAATTCATCAAGATTTGGCTTGGAGCGAAAGCATGCTAATCATTCCTGCAATTGACCTGAAAGATGGCAAATGTGTCCGTTTAAAACAAGGTCGTATGGAAGACGATACTGTATTTTCTGATAATCCAGTAGCAACTGCACAGCATTGGGTAAATGAAGGCGCACGTCGCTTGCATTTAGTTGACCTGAACGGTGCTTTCGCAGGTACGCCTATTCATAAGCCTGTTGTTGAAGCAATTTGTAAAGCTCAACCTGAACTTCCAATTCAAATTGGCGGTGGTATTCGTTCTTTAGAAACAATCGAGCATTATTTAGATGCTGGTGTATCTTATGTGATTATTGGCACGAAAGCGGTTCAAGACCCATCATTTGTTGAAGAAGCATGTAAAAAATTCGCAGGTCATATCATTGTTGGTATTGATGCAATGAATGGCATGGTTGCAACTGACGGCTGGGCAAATGTAACCGATGTTAAAGCAACAGACTTAGCTAAACGCTTTGCAGATGCTGGCGTTTCTAGCATTGTTTATACAGATATTGCACGTGATGGCATGATGCAAGGTGTTAACATTGAACAAACTGTAAATCTCGCTACATATTCAGGTTTACCAGTAATTGCTTCTGGTGGCGTAACAAACCTAGATGATGTTCGTAACTTGAAAGGTCAACCTGGCATTTTAGGTGCAATTACAGGTCGTGCAATTTACGAAAACACGCTAAATCTTCGTGAAGCACAAGCACTTTTAGATCAAGTGTAATTAACCCTTTTTATAAAAAAGAGGTCTTTTGACCTCTTTTTTTAATTTCATCAATTATAAGATTTTTACCTAATTTCATGGCTTCACTATCACCGGCTTGGATTAAATCTAAAGCACCACAACTTTCACTCATTTTGATTACGTTCATTTGGGGTGGAAGTTTTATTACTGTTCAGTACGGTTTAAATTTTAGTAGCCCCATTATGTTTGTGGCGCTTCGCTTTGCTGCGGCAGCAATTGCGGTAAGCCTACTTTCTTGGAAATATCTAAAAGATTTCAATAGCCATGAAGTATTTGCAGGTGCTGTCATTGGTGCTGTTATTGCAATTGGTTATGGCACTCAAACGATTGGCTTACAAACCATTAGTAGCAGTGAATCTGCCTTTCTTACAGCGTTATATGTTCCCTTAGTTCCTATTTTTATGTGGCTCATCTTTCGTAAAAAACCATATTTAATGACATGGATTGGCTGTCTATTTGCCTTTGTCGGATTAGTTTTCTTAACAGGAAATGGTTTTGGACAAATTCAGCTACATTTCGGGCAAATTATTACGATTATCGGCTCTATAGCAATTGCGCTAGAAATTATTTTTATTGGATATTTCGCAGGAAAAGTAAATGTTAGACGAGTGACCGTTTTACAGCTCATTTTTGCATCTTTATTCTGCTTTATTATCAGTCCAATTTTAGGTGAGAGTGGTTTACCTGCTTTTAATTGGATGCTTGTTGTTATTTTAGTTGGCTTAGGATGTGCAAGTGCATGTATTCAACTTGTTATGAATTGGGCGCAACAATCTGTAGATTCATCTCAAGCTGCAATTATTTATGCAGGCGAACCTGTTTGGGCAGCGTTTATTGGTCGAATTGCAGGTGAAAGACTTCCATTTCTTGCGCTTATTGGAGGTACATTAGTGGTATTAGGTGTTGTATTAAGTGAATTAAAACCTGACTTTTTAAAGAAAAAACTTAAAAAATAAATACAAAAAAAGAGCTTAATTAAGCTCTTTTTTACGCATAAATTTGAAATTTAAGATTGATACATTGGCTTATTATCGTTTACACGAATTAAGCCAAGAATTGCACGATAAACAATCCAAATCCATGCAAGTACAATAATAGAAACACAAAAAGCAGATGCACCAAACGCAACACCTACAAATGCATTCGGGTTTTCACCCGTAAAAAATAAAAATATAAATGGAATGAAAGCGATAATATTCCAAATCAAATACCACCAAAAACTACGAATTTGCCATGTGAAATGACTTTCAAAAATCGAGCCTTTAACTGCATCACGCTTAATATAATTAATAATTAAAGCAACAATTGCCAAAATACCAGCCGAAAAAATCGCGACAATGTAAAGAATATATAAAGCAATAGTGAGTGTACGGTTTGAATCTTTATCTATTGAATAAGTCATTTTATACCCTCTAAAAATTAGGCCTCATTAAATAGAAAGGCTATTTAAAGGTGAGACCAACCATAAAATTAAAAGAATGTTAAATGCTATAGTACAAAAATAAATCGTTCTAAATGGTTGTTTTTGTGTTTTATGTCTCAGGCGTTGTTGAGCAAGCCATGCTGCTGGCCAACCACCTAAAAAAGCTAAAATGTGCAATGAATTTTCAGGAATACGTTGTTTATTTAACTGTGCTGCTTCTTTGTCCTGCATATAAAACCAATAAGTCGCTACGTTCATTAAACTAATAAATAATAAGTAAAGTCCAGCCAAAAGACCTGTTAAGGTTAACAAAGCCAATAACAAAATATATGCGATACATAGAATTTGCATTGGTTGCATCTTTTTATTCATTTTTACGACATTAGATGCAGATAATGATTTTTTTGATTTAACCGTTTGAGCTGCTTTTAAATACACAACTTTTTGCGCTTTATAACGCCCTTTTTCATCTAAAATAACTTGATAATCTAATGCACAACCCACGATTGGACGTGGGCCTTGCCGTGCAAAATCTTTTATGTGTAAAAACACACGACCTTTATTTGAATCATTTGGTTGAATAAATCCATAACCTTTATCATCAAACCATTCAACTAATCGACCTTGATCGCGCATTTTTACTTTTCCTTTTAAGCTGTAACAAACTTCAATCTTTCGATTAGCATATTACGCATTTCTAAAGGATTTTTTTGCAAAATATCATCACCTGTACGTCCTTCAGCAGCATTTTTTTGTGCCACTTGCAAACGCATCATCCAAAAACGACCTGCTGCCATTGCCAAATATATTTCAAGACAAGCACGTTCATCTTCAGTTAAAGGGCGAACTGTTTCATAAGCTGTTAGGAACGCAACTGCTTTATCTTCGTTTAAATGCACATCAGGATATTCTGTACAGAAATCATTTAAAGTAATTGCTATATCAAATAACAATTCATCTTTATTGAGTTCATAGAAATCTAAAATACCTTTAAGTTGGTCGCCTTCAAATAAGGTGTTATCACGGAATAAATCTGAATGAATAAAACCTTTTGGACGGTTTGGATAAGCTGCTGTTAACGCTTCATATAAACCTAATAATTCGCCCAATAATATTTTATCGGCAACATCTAAATTTGGTTTTAGCTCTTGCGTTACCTTTGCCCAATAAGCCTGATCTCTATATTCTGCACGCTCTAAAGGAAAATCTTTTAAAGCAACATGCATTTTTGCTTGTGCAATTGCAATTTGTTTTACTTGCTCAATGGTCGATGGCATGGGATGTTCTCCCATCATACGTGGAGCAATTTGTGCAGGTTTATTCTTAAGGCTATGAATAGACTTTCCTGAGTGATTTAAAGGAACAGGCACAGCTAAACCTGCTTTTCCTAAATGCTCAAGTACAGGCACAAGTTCACCTGCGCCATGTTCATCCATTTCTTCAAACACTGTGAGTACAAACTGAGATCCATCTTTTGTGACTAAAAAATAGTTTGTATTTTGAATACCTCCTTGAATTGGAATCAGATCAATCACCTCTAATCCATAAGGTGAAGAGAAGTCCTGAACTTCCGTTAAAGTCAAAGTGGTATAAACCGACATAGAAAACCTGCGAAAAAACTTACATATTTTTGATAGAATACATTGTCCATCTACCAAGGTGTAGCACCAACCGTAGGTCTGTTTCGTAATATGCTGTAATTATTGGAAAAAATTATGCTTGCTAAACGTATTATCCCTTGCCTAGATGTCGATAATGGTCGCGTTGTTAAAGGTGTTCAATTTTTAGATATTCGTGATGCAGGTGATCCAGTTGAAGTTGCACGTCGTTATAACGAACAAGGTGCAGATGAAATTACCTTTTTAGACATTACAGCAACCTCAAATGGTCGTGATACAACATACAGAACAGTTGAACGTATGGCTGAATCTGTATTCGTTCCTCTTACCGTTGGTGGTGGGGTTCGTAAGGTCGAAGATATTCGCTTACTTCTAAATGCTGGTGCAGACAAAGTAAGTATTAACTCTGCTGCTATTTATAACCCAGAATTTGTTCAAGAAGCATCTCAACGTTTTGGTGCACAATGTATTGTTGTAGCTATTGATGCTAAAAAAACTGGCGATAATAAGTGGGAAATTTTTACTCATGGCGGACGCAAAGAAACTGGAATTGATGCTATTGATTGGGCTGTAAAAATGGCTGAATTTGGTGCAGGTGAATTACTTGTTACCTCTATGGATGCCGATGGTACAAAAGCAGGATATGACCTTGAGTTAATGCGCCAAATTAATGACCGTGTCACTATTCCGACTATTGCATCTGGTGGTGTAGGTAACTTACAACATTTAGCAGATGGTATTTTAAAAGGTGGTGCAGATGCGGTTCTTGCTGCTTCTATCTTCCATTTTGGTCAACATACCATTCCTGAAGCAAAAAAATATCTTGCAGAACAAGGTATTGAAATGCGTCTGTAAAATTTAAATTATTAATATAAAAAAGAGTGCCTTAAGTGCACTCTTTTTTATTAAACATTAAAAAATAAATCACTTTAAACCGCACTAAAATACCTAAAAATAAAGGCTTTATAAGCGATATATTTGAAAATGATCAAAAAAAAGGCTAAAGTGCGCTTGCAACAATAAATACATACAAATGTTTTAACCTCTAAAAAGCAATAAAAATAAATTGCTGGAGAAAATAAATGGGTGGTGTTTCCAAAAGTATGCTGAAATTAAATGAAGCCATTATTGATATAAAAGAAGGTTAAGTCGAAGGCTTTAAAATGGTTTTCAAGCTTTTTCGAAAAATTACAACTTTTCCTAAAACTACGTCTAATTCGATGCCTTATTTTACAATTATTTCCTTCAATACCTACAGTAAAAAACTTACCAATACTTTGCTTACAGTTTTTAAAGGCAGTCACAAAACTATCCCAGTGATCACTTGAAATTCGGGTGTAGTGAACACCTAATTGCTTTAACTTTGCCTTCAATCGTTGGACTGTCGCCAGATCTCGTTTACCCCAAACATAAGCAACAATTTCACCTGTTTCTCTATGGTATGCGTAAATAAGCCATTGTTTATTCTTTTTATTTCCTACAAAAGTCCAAAACTCATCAACCTCAATAGATTCATAATAATTTTGCTTAGGGCGAATTTTATAAGTGGATTTACTTAATGTTCGTAAAACCTTACCTATGCTGACACGCTCGGTTTCTGCAATATCTCTTATACCACCCCCTCTAACCATCAGGTGGAGTATTTTATTTGTTATACCAGAATGACAACCTCGGTAACTAAGAGCATGATCCCCAATAAACTGACGCTTGCAGTTTTTACATTAGACCTCTTGCGAAAGTAAAAAATTGTTTATACTAGTCCCATGAAATATGAAAATTTAACTAGATTTAATGATGGGGAATTTAAACGACTTGTTGGAGTTCCTCGTCCATTATTCTTAAAAATGGTATCAGTGTTACAACATGCTGAACTTGCCAAGAAAAAATCTGGAAGACCTCATTCGTTGTGTTTAGAGGATCAATTGTTGTTAACTTTAAATTACTTACGCTGTTATAGAACTCAAATTGAGTTATCCGCCGACTATAACCTAGCTGAAAGTAATGTGAATCGTACGATTCAGAAAGTTGAAAATGCTCTGATTCAATCACGGATTTTCGCATTGCCTAAAAGGAGTCAAAAGTTTAGTGAGGAGGATTATGTAATCGTTGATGTCACTGAGTCACAGATTGAGCGTCCCAAAAAAACAAAGAAAATTCTATAGCGGTAAAAAGAAGAAACATACGCTAAAAACACAGGTCATTTTTAACCCAAAATTAAAGCAAATTGTAAGTATACAGATTGAAGATGGCAGAAAACACGATCTGACGATTGCGCGTAAGTATTTGAAGGAGATGGTCATTTATCCTTGTATCATGGCAGATTTAGCCTATAAAGGATTTCATCAGATTAAGAGTAAGTTACTCATTCCAATCAAGAAACCTAAGAATTTATCATTACCCCAAATAGCAAAACAGATCAACCAAGAAATCAGTCGGCGTAGGATCACAATTGAACATATCAACGGCAAACTTAAACATTTTCGGATATTAACAGAACGCTATAGAAATAGACGGAAACGCTTTGGTCTAAGAATGAATTTAATTGCTGGAATGGTGAATTGGATGCTCTTAAATTAACTTTCGCAAGAGATCTATTGATAGTTTTGCTTACCATTTAGTTTGAAGCCATTTTTCTTTATACTGTCACTTCGACAGGTTGGACATTTGATTTCTAGTGTTATTTGCATCTCACTATTTTATCAAAAGCCAACCTGTTTTTTTTCAGCATACTTTTTGAAACACCACCTAAATTCTTTATAAAAATGGGTTTTCTATTTCATCACTCTCTTTATTTTGAATATGTTCAGGTAAATCACTTTCACTTTGTAGCTGTTGCACAAGTTGATTCATAACGGCTTGTAAAGCAAGTGCAGCCTTTAGCCCTGCTTGATCTTTTGTAATCTGTAAATTGCCATAAATATTCACACGATCTACATCATTTTCAATTGTAAGATCATGAATTGCATGTGATTCTGTGCCATTTTCAAAAGCTTTGAACATATTTATTTCACTCTATTTTTTGTTATAAGCATAAATTTAAATCATCTCATGCAAAATAATAGGCGTTCAAACTTATCTTAGCAACTGTAAAATATACTGTAATAATGCTTCTACAAGCTGTTTCACAATCGCATCAAGCGTACTCTGATCCATGCCAGATTGGCTAGATTCAGAATTATTTGAGCTTTGAGATAAACCATCCGTCTTAAATTTCTTTTGAAGTGCAAGTAATTGATCCTTTGATACATCCTCAGCACATTGGCTTTCTGCATCCCAGTTTCCATATGGAATTTCTTGATGAACTTTCACCGAGTTTGCATTTAAAGGTAATTTATAGATATTTCGTTTTTGTTCCTCGGTCAATTGAGGGAAAATATTCATACCCAACTGTTCTTCTAAATAGCAAATGCTGACTACTTTTACCTTTAGAGAATTATCATTTGGCGCGTAATACGCCCCAATTGCACCTGTTTTAGGAATATAAATTGCCTTAAAAACGGAAGTTGGAACAATAACCTTATTATCACCAATCGTTTTTAATTTCTTGCCCGTAAACGTTGGCCCAGTTACCACATAAACATCATGCTTTTGCTTCGTTACAATTGCACGTGTCGCCTCTTCTAACTCTCGCCAAACTTGCTGATTATTTTTAGGTGATTGAGGCACCATGTTCGCTAAAGAAAAACTATCTGCTTGTGCCGCTTTTGTTGGCATATCTGCATTAGGCGCCATGTGTCCACGGTCATAGCCCGAAGCTCTATAGTCCGCCAAAGTCGCACGATACGCTGAAGGAACTTTTAACTCTTCATGAAAACTATCTTTCCGCGGAATTTTTTGGCTTAAACGCTGTGGCGTAAGGGCTTCTGCAACCCAAAGCGGTGTTTTAGATACACCTGAATACATCACATTAAAACCATTAAAACATAATGGATATGTATTTTTACTCAGCGCTTCTTTGGCGATGAATGGCGGAATATCTTTATAAAATTGTTCTGCACAAACAGAACTTGAAGATGATGATGACGGCAATGAAATCCACTGGCTAATTTTTTCTTGCCCAAAAGCAATCACAAAACTTCCCGATGCAACTAAGCCTAAAACAATTTTTAAACCGTTTTGCCCTAAAAGTTGAGTAAAAACATTTTTCGAACTGGTTCTTTTCTTCGCCATTAGATCTACAAGTACTGTACATATACACAAATTTTTCAGCAGATTAGCAAGCACCACATAGCTTGTATATGCCGCAGAATCTGTTCGACCAACAAATAGGCAAAAGGAAATGTACAGAAATACTATGTTGTAACAACATGTCTTTTTTATAGAGAGTTTTTAGGTAGTCTATTTGAGTTTTCGTGTGTTTAGTAGAACCTAAACTTCAAAATATGGCACTGTAAAATACGAATAAGCACAATCATTATTTTTTGGAGTATTTTATGCGTTCTTCTAAAGTTACAGGTTCTAAAATTTTAGGTCTAGGTCTTATCGCTGGCATTATCAGTGTTGCGGCTTTTGCTGAACCTGCTGTTCAACCTGGTGAAACATTAGAAAGCTTATCTCAAGCGAAAATTACGACAACTGTAAATGGCCAACCAGGTTCATTACAAGAATTAGCAGCTAGCGGCAAAATCAAAATTTTAGGTGACTCTGCTCAAGCAACTGAAGCTCCTGCATCTGAAGTAGCTACATCTGATGCTATTGCTGACGAAACTGCTACATCTGAAGTCGTAGCGACTGAAGAAGCGCCTGTATCTGAAGTTCCTGCGCAATAATATTTGCCAAGCTTTTAAGCATAAAAAAACCAGAATAAATTCTGGTTTTTTTATGCTTAAAATTAAGTAAATGAAACCATATCTACTTAAATTTCAATCTGACTTCCAAGTTCTACGACACGGTTTGTTGGAATTTGATAGAAATCACTCACTGGGCTTGTATTCCGTTGCAATGAAATAAATAATTTTTCACGCCACGGTGCCATACCATCACCCACTGTATGAATAATACGCTCTCTTGAAATAAAGAAGCTGACTTGCATTAAATCAAACTCAAAATCAAGTTCGTCATACGCCTGTTTTAATGCAGGGGTAATACTTGGCTTGTCTTTAAAACCATAATAAATGGTTATTCTATAAAAACGATCATCAAGCTTTTCTACAGCAACACGATCTTCTTGCCCAACATACGGAATATCTTTTGTAATAACCGTAACAATAATATTTCGCTCATGCAGCACTTTATTGTGCTTAATGTTATGCAACATCGCATGTGGAACAATATTTGGTGTTCCTGTTAAGAAGATAGCATCACCCGGTACAAACTTAGTTTCAGAACCAGAGTTTACGCTTTTAATAAATAAATCGATTGGAATTGAGTCTCGTTGTAAACGATTGAATACGAGTTCTCGTCCATCTTTCCATGTCATTAAAATTGTAAATAACACCGCACCAATCATAATTGGCACCCATCCACCAGATATAATTTTGAGCGATGTTGATGCAACAAAAATAAAATCTAAAATTAGGAAAGGCGTTGCAAATAATATGATTTTCCAAAGTGGCCAGCGCCATACCCCATAAGCCAATACGGTAATTAAAATCGTACCGCAAAGCATTGTCATGGTTACAGCTACACCATAAGCACTTGCAAGATTTGCGCTATTTTTAAAGAGTAAAATTAAAATAACGACAGAAATAAACAGAACCCAGTTAATAAATGGGATGTAAATTTGTCCTTGTTCTACGTCAGAAGTATGGCGCACGGTTAAACGAGGTAAATAGCGAAGTTGAATCGCCTGATTCACCATAGAGAACACACCTGTAATCACCGCTTGAGAGGCAATCACTGCCGCTGCTGTCGCAAGTCCAATCATTGGGAAAAGTGCCCATTCTGGAACAAGCATGTAAAACGGGTTCGCAATCGCATCTGGATTACGTAGTAATAATGCGCCTTGCCCTGCATAGTTCAATAACAAACAAGGTAAAACCACAATAAACCAAGCTAATCGGATAGGTAATCTGCCAAAATGCCCCATATCTGCATAAATGGCTTCACCACCTGTCATTGTTAAAATAACAGCACCCATTGTTAAAAATGCAACATAAGGCTGTTCTACAACAAAGTTAAATGCCCAATGCGGACTAATCATTGACAGTACAAATGGGGTTTGGCTAATACTCCACACACCTAATGCACCAATAGATAAAAACCACAGTAAGGTAAGTGGACCAAAAAACTTACCCATTGTTGCAGTACCATGACGTTGAACTAAGAATAGTCCTGCCAAAATACCAATCGAGAGTGGTTCCAACCAATGATTCAGCATTGGCGTAGCAATACTAATCCCTTCAATAGCAGATAAAACTGAAATTGCAGGCGTAATAATACCGTCACCAAAGAACAGTGATGCACCAATAAAACCAAGTGCAATTAAGTAGATTTTCTTTTTTTCCGCAATTCGATTGGTTCGTAAATTCAACGCAAGTAAAGACATAATCCCGCCTTCACCGTTGTTGTCTGCACGCATAATAATAGTGACGTACTTGAAGCTGATGCTAAGCATCATGCACCAAAATATGAGGGAGAGAATACCGAGCACCGTAGCATTTGTAATTGCTAAGTGAGCCGTTAAGAAGCATTGGCGGAGCGCATAAAGCGGACTTGTACCAATATCACCAAATACAACACCAAGTGCTGCTAAGGTAATAACAGGCAACGCCACTTTTTTTGCAGTATTTTGCATATTTTGTCTTCATTTTAGACAGTATTTTGGCGAATCATATCACCACAGTGAAAGTTTTTCTTTAAATCAATTGTTTCAGCTTGGCATAGCATTTTTTTTTAGTTATCATCCATCGCCTATACGGTGAGGTGTCCGAGTGGCTTAAGGAGCACGCCTGGAAAGTGTGTATACGTTTGCGCGTATCGAGGGTTCGAATCCCTCTCTCACCGCCATAATTATCAAAGACTTAGATATAAAAATCTAGGTCTTTTTTATTTCTAAAAATAAACTATAGGCATTAGTTCAGTGTTGAGAACAAAAATTAATAACAGCGTTTTCTATATATTTTAGTTTTATAAATAGCAAGAGCAGCATTTTTATTGCTTATTTTATGACACTTTTTATTACAAATTGCTTTTATAAACGATAAAGACAACAACCTAACTCTATGCTAAAAAAGAAATATCACAAAAATATAAGTAGTTTAAAACATATTTAAAATACCTGTTTTTGATGATTCAACATCAACCCTCACATTTATATAAAGCGTTATTTCAGGAAACACAACATATAGAAACTGCTATTCGGGGAGTAAACATGAATAACAGCACAAATTATGTCAAACAAATTAAAAACGCTAAACGAGGAGGCTATACCCCTACCGTTGCCAAAGACATCAATAAACATAAAATTCAAAAAGCGATACGTCTTATAGATGAATGGAGAAAACTTGCAATGGAATTAAAACCCCAACTTCAACTAGACACCGCATTTACTTTAGAAGAATGCGCCCAAGACCTAGACCGAATATTACGTAGTAAATAGCCAACGCTAAATCTGTTATTTTAAATTTGTATGTAAATCGCTTAGTTCATATGAAGTAAGCGATTTACTTATTTCGAAACAGTTTTTTTTAATAATTTTAATAAAAATATTCAAAATAGAATTAAGTGCTCAATTTTTGGCTTGCATTCAATCAAACTTTCTGTAGAATGCATTCCACAACGCCGGCATAGCTCAGTTGGTAGAGCAACTGACTTGTAATCAGTAGGTCCACAGTTCGAATCCGTGTGCCGGCACCATATCTTAGCCTCGCTTTTTAGTGAGGCTTTGATGTTTTTACAGCATGCATTTTTCTTCTAATTATTATTTTTAGCTGTTACTTGTACGTATTTCACCAAACCATCTTCATATAATTTCGAACATAGCTTTGCTGTCATTTCAATTTTAAAACTATCTAATTTGTTCGTTTGTGTATTTAAATTCAAAACATCTTTTACATAATTCGCAAAACCAGCAAACACCTGTTTAGATAAATCTAGAATTTGAACATGTTTAAATTCATTTTTTTCTATCGTCTGCTTCATTTCTTTCTGCATCATTAAATGCTCTAAATTTACATCCGCTGCTTTAAGCAACCATTTGTATTTTTGCTTTTGTAATGAATTCAAACTTTGCCATTCATCAGACAACATTAAGTAATGAAAACCTAATTTTCCATTTGAATTTAAAACTGAATTTACCGATTTTAGAAATGAATTCAAATTACAGTGATATGCCGCATCAATACAGATAACAACATTAAATTTTTGCTGAAATGAAATTGTTTTTAAATTCAAAAATGATTCGCAATGAATATCTACAGGTGGGAATAATTTTGCTTGAATGTTCTGCACGCATTCTTTTTGAAGCTCTACAGCAGATATTTTATGAATGTGATAATTATTCTGCCAATGCAAAAGACTAGCACCCTGCCCGCAAGCAAGATCTAATAAATGATGTTCTGATGATAATTCTAATGATTGTGCAAGCTGATCTGCTAAAGCCTGACAAGCTTCAGGATAGGAAGATGTTGCATCTTCCCAATATCCCAAATTGCTCCAAGCAAGTTCGTTATGATCTCCCAATATATGCGCATTAATTGCATATTTATGTTTTGGAACATTATTACGAATTGCTTGAAGCCATTTCATTCTTAATAACCAAGTTGCGGTGCGACCTCAACTTTAGGTTTTAATCCTACAAACGGCAATGGTGCGCCAAAGTTTTCTGCAATTTTCATTGCTGAAGTCACCGCAGATTCTAAAATTGGTAAACCATCACAAGACCAAGAGCCACAGAAATAAACTTTACGATCTGCTGCTTTATGGCGTTCTTGCAGTTCTTTATTCAATGCGATCGTGTCTGAATCTACAACAGCACGTGTTAATTTCACAGAAGAAATTACTTTCTTAGGATCGATATCTACAACTGGACGCCATGTTTGAAAAATTGGTGATTTACCTACAAGTGATGGCTCAATTGAGTTCAACCAAACTGTAAATTGTTGACGGGTAAATTTACGATCCATCATGTAGCTTAATACAGCCCAATCTTTACGTTTAGGTGGCATTGCAGATTGATCTGTATGAATAACCAATTCACCATCTTCAAATCTAAATTTCTTTAACAGCGCAATATCATCTGCAAACTGTTCAGCATCTAAGAAAGATTCAATTTTAGTAGTTGGTGTTGCAACAACAACTTTATCAAATTGATAACTTTCACCAGCTTCATTTTGAACAAGTACTTTGCCATCTAATTCTTTTACGCAATTAATTGGCGAACCACTTTTTACATTTATGCCTTGAACAAGCTTATCTACAAATGCAGGCGTTCCACCTTGCAAGCGAAGCAATGCATCGCCATCTGTTAATTGACGTAAAAATACCAACAATGGTTTTGCAGGCCATTCGCCAATTGTTTTTGGATCGCAAGTACAAATAGTATAAAGCACAGGCATTACAGCACCATGCCAAAATACTTCTTCAATGTCGTTATTATTAATAAATTCGGCAAGCGTAATATCTTGGTTTTTAGATTTAAAAAATTTTGCGATTGCAGTTTTAAGTTGCAACATACCTTTAACTAAACGCCAGCCATATTGTTGCAAACCTTTGCGGTTGTTAATAATTGGAAAGTTGCCAATACGACTACGAGATGTCGTTAACCATGTTTCTGTTTTATCTTCAAACAACCAACTGCACGCCATATAAGTACGAACAGGATATGTACTAATACCAAGATGAGTGGCTAAACTTAAAGTATTCTTCCAAAGATGAGGGTTCATTACGCGCAATGGCGCGTCAATTAAACCACCTTCAAACTCCATGCTATGGCTGTCCATGCCACGTCCAGATAGAGCTTCAAATATTGTTATATTGTGCCCTGCATCTTTAAGAATTTTTGCTGTAGCGAGACCCGCCATGCCACTACCAATGACTGCAATATCCAAAATATAATCCGTCTTTATTGTCTAACTCATCAAGATTATGAACTAAAGATTTAAAAAAGCGGTTAGTAAAAACTACCAGATTATTAATTTATTGTGCGTATCGGCTTTGTTGCATAAACCTAGCATGGAAGACTTATTCAGCCATATAATTTCAAAATGAATAAGCCTGCCTCTAAAATCTATCGTACAACCAATTGGTCGTCCTATAATCGAGCTTTAATTAACCGAGGTAATATTTCCATTTGGTTTGATCCAAAGACTCAGTGGTATGCACAATCACAAGGTAAGCAAGGTCGAAATCAAACCTACTCTGATACAGCGATTCAATGTTGCTTAATGATCAAATCACTATTCCGACTCTCTTTACGCATGGTCACAGGTTTTGTGCAAAGCCTAATTAAACTTTCTGGATTAGATTGGACAGCTCCGGATTACACTACGCTGTGCAGAAGACAAAAACATATTGATATTGTGATTAGCTATCAAAAAAGCAGTGATGGCTTGCATCTACTCGTAGACTCAACAGGTCTAAAGTTTATGGGTGAAGGTGAGTGGAAACGCAAAAAACATGGGGCTGAATATCGTCGCCAATGGCGTAAGCTTCATATTGCTATAGATGCTGAAACCCTTCAAATACGTGCTGTACAGCTCACTACAAATAATGTCAGCGACTCACAAGTACTCGAAGATTTACTTGCTCAAATTCCCTTAGATGAACAAATGGATTCTGTTTATACAGATGGTGCTTATGATACAAAGCACTGCCGACAAGTCATTTTAGATCGAGATGCACATGCGATCATTCCACCTAGAAAGAATGCAAAGCCTTGGAAGGATCAGCAAGCGAGGTCTATAGAGCGGAACGAATTATTAAAGACAGTCAAACGGCTAGGCAGATCGCTTTGGAAAAAGTGGTCTGGTTATCACCGTCGAAGTTTGGTTGAAACCAAGATGCATTGCATCAAATTATTAGGCGATAAATTAACAGCAAGGAGCTTTCCGAGTCAGGTAAATGAGATCCACGCACGCGTAGCAGTTTTGAATAAATTCACAGAATTAGGTCGTCCTCATACCCAAGTTGTCTCTTAAATTTGGAATACTTGGGATAATTTTATCTCTGAAATCTTTATGCAACAAAGCCATTTAGAAAAATACAATTCACTATTTAAATTAATGCATTACAGGGATTTCTCCAAATTTCCCATTATTAAAATCATCAAATGCTTTAATAATTTCTTCTTTCGTATTCATTACAAATGGACCATAACCTTGAATAGGCTCATTTAATGGCTCACCTGTAAGAACTAAGAACTTAGCAGTGCTGGTCGCTTCAAGTTGAATATCTGTATCGCTATCTTTGTTAAAAATAACAATAGAACTATCCAACACTTTTTGTGTGTCGTTTAATAGCATTTCACCTTCCAGCACTACAAACAAAACAGTATGACCAACAGGAACTTGAATCATCTCTTTGTGACCTACAGTTAATTCACCATCCCATACATTAATGGGACTAAAAGTAGATGTTGGACCTTGAGTTTTCGCAAACTCACCTGCAATCACACGTAAATGACCTACATTATCTTTGAATTGAAGTACTGGAATATCTTTGGCTTCAATTGCTTGATAACGTGGTGCTGTCATTTTGTCTTTAGCAGGTAAATTCACCCACAATTGTGCCATTTGAAACAATCCACCTTTTTTTGCAAATTCAGGAGAATGAAATTCCTCATGCACAAGACCGGCACCTGCTGTCATCCATTGCACATCACCTGTTTTAATGGTTCCACCACCACCAGCTGAGTCTTTATGAGTGACTTCGCATTGGTAAGCAATTGTCACTGTTTCAAAACCACGATGAGGATGTGAACCTACACCACGTTGAGCAGTAGATGGATCAAATGGGTAAGGCGAAGCATAATCTAAAAGTAAAAATGGGCTAATCGCCTGACCTAAACGATCATAAGAAAATAGACCTTTCATTGGGAAACCATCACCCACCCAATGCATATTTTCATTGCGATAAACGCCTATAATTTTTTTCATTTCAAGCTCCTACGCTCGAACTTAACTTGCGATTATTTTATGTTTTATAGCGCCTTTAACCAATGGCTCAGGCAGAAAACAGCATCTCATAATTAGAACAATTAATAACTATATAAATTAATATTTCAACTAAATGTCATTTTATCTCATTTTTAAGATTATAAATCCTGAAAAACAGGCTATATCAAAAAAACTATCCTATTAATATGAATATTCACTAGAGATTGATCTTACTTTCAGTCATCTAATTTACTTCTATTAAAATTAAAGGATGCCATCATGGGTAAGCCATATGTTCGTTTAGATAAAGACAATGCAGTAGTATTATTAGTAGATCATCAAACAGGTTTACTTTCTTTAGTTCGTGATATCGATCCAGATAAATTTAAAAATAACGTATTAGCTCTTGCAGCTGCTGCAAAATATTTCAACCTTCCAACAATTTTAACAACGAGCTTTGAAGAAGGTCCTAACGGTCCTTTAGTTCCAGAATTAAAAGAAATGTTCCCAGATGCACCTTATATTGCACGTCCTGGACAAATTAATGCTTGGGATAACGAAGATTTTGTTAAAGCTGTTAAAGCAACAGGTAAAAAACAAATTATTATTGCTGGTGTTGTAACTGAAGTTTGTGTTGCATTCCCTACTTTATCTGCACTAGAAGAAGACTTCGATGTATTCGTAATTACTGATGCATCTGGCACGTTTAACCACTTAACTCGTGATGCTGCTTGGCAACGTATGAGCAGTGCTGGCGCACAATTAATGACTTGGTTTGGCGCAGCAGGTGAATTACACCGCGACTGGCGCAACGATATTGATGGTTTAGGTGCTTTATTTAGCCAGCACATTCCAGACTATCGCAACCTAATTAACAGCTACATTCAAAACACAACTAAAAAATAAGTTTTAGTTTTCATATAAAAGCGATCTTTTGATCGCTTTTATTATTTTTAGATTCGTATTTGAATAATATCCTTTATGATTAATATTCAAATTTCAAAATCCTACTTTGTACGGAGCGAATATGCATTCATTTGATGATTACTATTACTTTTACCTTGTTGTAAAACATGGTGGTTTTAGTGCAGCCAGTGAAGCAACGAATATTACAAAATCTAAGTTAAGCCGTAGAATTTTAGACTTAGAAAATAAATTTGATGTCACGCTTATTCAAAGATCAACTCGACATTTTAAAGTTACACCCTTAGGACAAGAATTCTTTGAAGCATGTGAAAAAATTATTTCGCAAACAAATTTTGCTCAAAATATTTTAACCAAACAAACCTTAGAGCCTAAAGGCTTAGTCAAATTAAGCTGTCCATCTGTCATGATGGAACATCAAATTCGTCCACTACTCAATCAATTTTTAAAGCAATACCCACAAGTAAAAGTAGAAATGGAACTTACTAGCCGTCGTGTTGATATTTTGCATGATGATATTGATTTAGCGATTAGAACCAATTTTGAAAATAATGAAGATTCAAGCATTATTGTACGTGATGTGATTCGTACTACACATTGTTTAGTCGCAAGTCCTGAATTATTGAATGGTCATATCATTGAGCATGTGACTGAGCTTTGTAATTATCCAAGCATTGTTTTAGGTACACAAAAAACCAATTATCGTTGGTCTTTATACAATGAAAAGCATAAAGAAGAAATTGATATTCTCTTAGATCCAAGAGTGAAAAGTAACGATTTATCTGGCGCTTATTTTTCGGCTTTAGATGGTTTAGGTATTGCTGATTTACCTTTTTTAACTGTAGAAAAAGATATTCAAGAAGGTCGATTAATCCATATATTACCTGAATGGTGTTCTAACATTGGAACAGTGCAAATTGTCTATTCTTCAAGAAAAGGACAGCGTCTTGTCATGGAAAAATTAATTGATCATTTAATTGAAGGTATTAGAAGTTATGCAGAATCGAGCAAAGGCTATTTAATATAATTTTAAAATTCATATAAAAAGCCAGAACAAATGTTCTGGCTTTTCTTTTATCTAAAACTTAGATTTTACCAACTAGGTCAATTGACGGCGCTAAAGTTGCATCGCCTTCTTTCCATTTAGCAGGGCAAACTTCACCTGGGTGAGCATAAACATATTGAGCTGCTTTTAGTTTACGAAGCAATTCAGATGCATCACGACCAATACCACCTGCATTAATTTCTACAATTTGAATTGTTCCGTTTGGATCAATTACGAAAGTACCACGGTCTGCTAGACCATCTTGCTCAATAAGAACTTCAAAGTTTTTAGCAAGTGCCCAAGTTGGATCACCTACCATTGGATATTCAATTTTTTTGATTTCTTCAGAAGAATCATGCCAAGCTTTATGCGTGAAATGTGTATCTGTCGAAACAGAATAAACTTCAACACCCATTTTTTGGAATTCAGCATAATGATCAGCTAAATCGCCTAATTCTGTTGGACATACAAATGTGAAATCTGCAGGATAGAAAAATACAACAGACCATTTTCCAATCATGTCTTTATCAGACACTTCAATGAATTCACCATTTTTATAAGCTGTGGCTGTAAATGGTTTTACTTGGGTGTTAATTAAACTCATGAGATATTCCTCTAGCTTCAATTTATATAAGTGCTTATCTTGTGAAGCTAGAATACGAAAATATCAAACATTGGTAAAACAGTACTTTTTTATAATTTTAATCGTTTTTTTAAATCAAAAGATAAACTTTCATTCTTAAACCAAATTTTAAGATGACATGCTATAGCTAAATACTAAATAAATCATTACAGTAATCTTTAAATAATTTATCAATATCTTTAACTCTAAACTTATTTCGAATCGCCTTGACTCGCGACCACATATTTTCTATTGGATTTAAATCTGGACTATATCTAGGAAGCCACACAATGTAATGGCCCGCACAACGTACCAACTCCTGAAGTCTTTTCCCTTTGTGAAAGGTCGCATTGTCCATAATCAAAACACTGCTTTCTTTCAACTTAGGTAATAAATCCTGTTCAATCCAACATTCAAATACTTCTGTGTTCACTGAACAATTAAACACACCAACTGTCAGCAATCTATTTTCAATGATTGCACCGATCACATTACTGCAATTCTTCAACTGCCAGTTAAATTTACCTTCAGCACGTGTTCCTTGAAGGCTATAACTATGAGTTCTGGTACTTTCACTTTGAAAACCACTTTCATCTATGTAAATCAGAGGCAATTTCCCTTCTAAACACTCTATGAGATTTTGAAATTGCTGACGTTGATTTTGATCTGCTTTAGGATGCTTTAACGTCTTTTTTTACGCGATATTCCTGCGGCATGTAACGCATTAAATACCGCATGAGTGCTTACTCCTAAACGTTCAGCTCGCTCATACTGATAATCATCAGGATATTGTTCAACATCCTTCAATATTTGCTCTCTGCTAATTTTAGCTGGACGGCCAGGAATAGGTTTGTTTGTAGTGGACTTTTTCCAGTTCTGAATTGTCTGTATACAGATGTTAAAATGCTGTGCTGCTTTTCGCACAGACATTTCATCTCGAATCATAATTTCTATGACTTTGTCTTTAAAATCTTTTGAATATCCCATATCTCTATTGTTCTATAGTTTTTAGGATTTGGCTATATATATACGATGCTCTTTCCCCCACTTCACCATCATTACAATAACATCTTCTAAATTTTTACCAGATTCCGTTAAGCCATATTTTGTAATGCTTAAACCATTTTCAATGACTTCGACCTTTTTAATAATGCCATTAATTTCTAGCTCTTTAAGTTCTGAACCGTACCGGGTTTGTCGGAGACCAAGCTTTCTGAGAGAATGTCCCGATGAAAAAAGTAAAATATACCCCTGAAATCAGAGAAAGAGCGGTTCAATTATTGATTGAATGCGAGAAAGATTATCCATCGAATTGGGCTGCGATCACCGCTATTGCTCCCTGAGCAGTATACTGCGCAAGGGTTGTACTCCTGAAACACTACGTGTTTGGTATCAAAAATATTTAGATAAACAAAATCCAGTTAAAGTACAGCAGCTTTCAGACCAAGAACGTATCAAACAACTGGAACGCGAAAATAAAGAACTGCAACGCGCCAATGAAATTCTACGTAAAGCAGCCGCTTTTTTCGCCCAGGCGGAGCTCGACCGCCCACACAAATAATGGTGGATTTTATCCATAATAATAAAGAGCTGTACGGAGTCGAGGCGATTTGTAGAATTTTACCGATCGCACCTTCAACCTATTACCGGACTCTAGATCTCTGTGAAAATCCAGAACATCGAGCAAAGCGAGATTTACATGACTTGCATCATGCTGAGGAGATTAAACAAATTTGGAAGGAAAGTTCAGGTCGGTATGGTGTACGTAAAGTCTGGCAAAAACTGAAACGTGAAGGCTATATTATTGCGCGCTGTACTGTTGCTCGATTAATGCAAAAGCTAGGTATACAAGGTGTTTGGCGTGGTAAGAACAAACAAACCACCCGTAGCCGAGATGACCAAAAACGAGCAGATGATTTAGTGAAACGTAATTTTACTGCTGATCATCCTGACCAACTGTGGGTGAGTGACTTTACGTATATTCAAACAAATTCAGGCTGGGTTTATACTGCATTTATTATTGATGTGTTCTCACGAGCAATTGTTGGATGGAAAGTATCGACACGGATGAATACAGATATGGTGCTCGATGCATTGGAGCAAGCATTGCATGATCGAGGCATGCCAAAGAATGTGATTCATCATTCCGACAGAGGTGTGCAATATCTTTCCATTCGCTATACCAATCGTTTAGAAGCAGCAAATTTACGAGCATCAGTCGGTACGACTGGTGATTCATACGATAATGCTTTGGCTGAAACGGTGAATGGCTTATACAAAACAGAGGTGATTGAATATCTAAAAGCAGATTGGCAAGGTTTAGCAGATGTACAACTTGCGACACTAAACTGGGTAGATTGGTTCAATAAAGAGCGTGTACATAGTGCACTAGGTTATGTATCACCTTTTGATTTTGAAGCAATGTACTATGATAAGATTAACCCGTTAGGTCAGGTGGCCTAACTTAAATAAAAAACTCTCCGACAAACCCGGTACGGTTCAATTTCTTAAATGAATGATCGTATATAAATTTGGATAAGTCATAGGAACACCATCACTATTCAAAAGAACAGCGAATCTCTCACCACCTTCAGCTATGAAGTTTTTACGACGTAAGTTAGACATACTCAAGAACAATAAATACAATATTCTATATTATATAAAGTTATTTTTAAGAAATACAAGTTTTTTAGATTGAAAAAAAAATAAGAACCCAATTTAAATCAGATTCTTACTCTATCTTAAATACAATATTTAGTTATTGTATAGTCTAAAATGGTAAATCATCATCTAAATCTGAAGGTGCTGTTGCCATTGGTTTAGCAGGTTGTGGCTTAGGCGCTTGGAAACCTTGATTTACATTGTTGCCATAGTTACCTTGAGGTGCTTGCTGTTGGTTGTTATATCCACCAGTTTGCTGACCACCATAACCACCTTGATTACCGTAGTTATTACCACCACCTTGGTTATTATTGTTAAAACGTGGCTGAGCAAAACCATCTTGATCGCCACTTTGTTGCTGACGATTCGCAGAATCTAACATTTGCATTTGTTCGCCACGAATTTCAGTCGTGTAACGTTCTTGACCACTTTGATCAGTCCATTGGCGTGTACGCAATGAACCTTCAATATAAACCTTAGAACCTTTACGCAAATATTGCTGAGCAATTTCACCTAAACGGTTATGCAATACAATACGGTGCCATTCAGTTTGTTCTTTACGTTCGCCAGATGTTTTATCTGTCCAAGATTCACTTGTTGCAATAGAAAACTGAGTAAGTGAGCCACCATTTTGAAAGGTTTTTGTTTCTGGGTCTTTACCCAAAGTACCAACTAAGATTACTTTATTTACGCCGCGCATTTGCTGTTATCTTCCTATTCGATTCTATGTTTTACTTTATAAGAGTTCTCATTAAATGACTACCTCTTTACCTAACAAGTGCGTTAAATGTTGTCGTGCAGTATCATCTATCTGCAATTTATCAACTTTTACATAAGCAACTTGCTGTTCAGGCATCACTAAGACTTCTTCAATACCACGAATTGCCAATAATTGAGAAGTCCATTCATCTGTTTGTTTTGTCTCTGGCAATCTTAATACCAATGATGATAAATAATGAGGTTGAGACAGACCAAAACTAATAATTAACCAAATAATTGCGATTACCGTAAGTATGCCCCATCCCATTGCCGTGTTGTTAAGCATGATCAATTGACCACCCAAAATACCACCACAAAATGCACCTAAAAATTGACCGCTCGCATTTACACCCATTGCCGTTGCTTTAGACTGAATTGGCGCAGCTTTAGATAACCAAGAAGGCAACAAAGCTTCCATCACATTAAATGCAATAAAGAATAATCCTAAGCCTAAAAGCAGAATGTATTTAGATTCAAATCCAAATATCATAAAGATTAAACCTAAGATAATTCCACCAATTGCTGTGAGGAAAATGCCTCGCATTTTGCGATATTTTTCAGCCAAAATAATACTTGGAAATGCAAAAAACAAGCTTAAAACGAGAAGTGGTAAATAGATTAAACCGTGGCTCGAAAGTGGGATTTTTGCATAATTAATGAGTTGTAAAGGCACATAAATAAACATGGCTGTAAGTAGTAAGTGCAATGAAAAAACAGAAACATGAAGTCTGTTTAAATCTTTCATTTTCAGCACTTCTTTCAACTGTACAAAATAGCCTTGTTGAAAGTTTTTATGATGGCGCGTGACTTTTGGTACAAGCAATAACATAGAAATGGCAAGCATCCCCATAATAGTTGTTACCCAAAATAGACCTGAAATTCCCACTAAACTGGTTAACCAAGGCCCTAAACTAAAGGCAATAACAAAAGATAAGCCAATACTCATGCCCATCATTGCCATTGCTTTAGAACGCTGTTCTTCACGAGTAACGTCTGCCAGTAATGCCATAACCACCGCAGAAACTGCGCCACCACCTGCAATAGCACGACCAATAATCACGCCATAAATAGTGTCGGACATGGCAGCAATTGCACCACCTAAAGCAAAAAGTAAAAGTCCAAATACAATAAGTGGTTTACGACTGTAACGGTCTGCAATAAGACTAAATGGAATTTGTAAAATAGCTTGAGTTAAACCATATACACCTACTGCTAAACCAATCAGCGCAGGCGTTGCCCCTTCATAAGCCTGACCTGCCACTGAAAATACAGGGATGATCATGAACAAACCCAACATGCGTAAGGCAAAAATACTACTTAAAGCAAAGGTTGAGCGACGTTCTAGGGCATTCATCATAGGTCGTTAAAACTCGTTAATTTCTGTGGAAGATTATAGGACATTTGGTGCAATTCTCGGCATATATTTTATTTGAATTAAAGATCATCTCCATCTAAAAAAAAAAAAAGCGTAACTTACGTTACGCTTCTCAACAACTTAATCACAAATAGATCATGTTATTTGTCGTTTATTATATTGAATAGATGCAATAACAGCCCAAACAATAAATGCCACACCAATTAAGCCTGTTAAAACTTCTGGAACATGTAAGCCTGTACCACTCGCAATCATAATAAATGCTAAAGCACCAATTGCATAATGCGCACCATGCTCAAGGTAAATGTATGCATCTAAAGTACCTTTATCGACTAAATAAATTGTCATAGAACGTACAAACATTGCGCCAATTGCTAAACCTAACATAATGATAACAACGTCTGAAGTAATGGCAAAAGCACCAATTACACCATCAAAACTAAACGATGCATCTAATACTTCTAAGTAAAGGAAACCACCAATACCTGCTTTAACCACACCACCTGGAACAATATTACCTTGCTTATCTATACTGTTACCGTCTTCATCTACTTCAGGTTCACCACCCAATAAGTGACTTAAAACTTGAACACCAACATAAACAACAATACCCCAAATACCCGCCATTGTTACAACCAAACGTTTCGCTTCATCTACGTTTGCAGCCATAATTAATAAAGCAATAAGGGCAATAAACACAGACATTGCAGGTACATTTGCTAGGCTTGCTAAACGGCGCTCAACCCATTTAAACCAATGCGTATCTTTACCTTCATCTAAGAAGAAGTTTAAAAATACTAATAACAAGAATGATCCACCAAATGCCGCAATTTCAGGATGATGATCCATTAAACGTTGTGAATAGGTTTTAGGATCGTTCAGTGCCAATTTCACCACTTCCACAAAACCCATATCTGCTGTTACAGCAACAATAGCGACAGGGAAAATTAAGCGCATACCAAAAACAGCAACTAAAATACCTACTGTTAAAAACAGCATTTTCCAGAAATGATCCCAATGGCGTAAAACTGAAGCATTTACAACTGCATTATCGAAAGATAAAGACACTTCCATAATGGCTAAAATGGTAGTTACCGTTAACGCTGTAAGCATTGTACGTATGCCCGCTTCTGGCCCATGGGTATAACCCCAATATGCAGAAATTGCTAAACACACGATCGTAAAAAAGATAGAGAAACCAAAATGTTTCAACATGGCAGAACGACCTTAAATAATTTCAATATTAAAATTTGGTAAAATTATACAGCACAAAATTTACTTTTATTTTCAGTTTTAGATATTCCGATATCTGCAGTTTTCTGTCTTTGTGTAATTTTACCTTGGAAGATAATCAAGCAGGTTTAAGTGTTGTCTGATTTAACTTGGTTCAATTATGAACGTTTTTTTAAATTAATCCAAAAAGTTCATATTATTTTTTGAAACCGAGTAATTATTAATACTTCTTCAACACCATTCATGCACACAATTGTTATATTAAGCTCAACAATATCAACATGCTCTAAACAGGATTTGAAATGAGCTTTTCACAAGACGTTTGGTCACAAAATTTATATTTATATCAAAAAACACTTCAGCATCCTTTTAACCAAGAACTTGCGCAAGGCACTTTAAATAAAGATGCGTTTTGCCATTATGTGATTCAAGATGCGCATTATTTAGTGGCGTATGGTCGTTCACTTGCAGTATGTGCTGCAAAGGCATTCAGCGCAGAAGAAATTATTCAGTTTTCAGAAGCAGCAAAACTTGCGATTGTTTTTGAACGTGAAATGCATAATGACTTTTTAGATCAATTTAAAATTTCTGCGCAAGATTTTGAATCGACTCCTCTTACGCTTGCTTGCCATCATTACACTTCTTTCTTACAAGCAACGGCTTGGTCTGAAAGCTACCCTGTTGTTTTAGCATCTCTATTACCATGTTTCTGGATTTATGCTGAAGTGGGTAAAGATATTGTGAATAAATCGGTAGAAAATAATCCGTACCAAGCTTGGATTGATACTTATGCAAGCGATGATTTCCACGAAGCGGTGCAAAAAGTCATTGAAACTGTAGATGCGGTTGCTGAACGTGCTGATGCCGATACGCTTGAAAAAATGCATCAGGCTTATACACGTGCAGCACAACTTGAATGGCTGTTCTGGGATGGTGCTTATCATCAAAGACAGTGGAACGGTTTAGAGGCTTAATTGCTAATACAAAGCTAAAACTTCATTTTGATACGTGACAAACTCATCCACTGCTGTTCGAGGCAAACAGGTATTTTAAAAATTCCGTTTCTGCGACTATTCTAAAAGATGTTTATTTTTGACGAGTTCAGTGGATGACAAAAGGTTTTGGCTACTTTTGCCGTTATAAAAGTAGCAATTGAGCTCCTCACTTACATAAGCTCAATAGAAAGATTCTATCTCAATGAAAATCTTTATTTAAAGAAAACTTTAATTTACTGATGATACAACTGCCAACCATAAATTAAACCTGCTGCAGCAATCACCCAACATAAAGTCGCAAGTCCTAAGCACGACCACATCGACATTTTAGTTGCCAGTACATAGACCATAAACAAATAAATAAAGTATGGAATAAGTGACCATAAACCGAAAAGTGCAGTTTTCTGTAGAGCTTCTGCCCCTTGTTGTTGTGAAACTATGACATGTGCAATAAGTGCAAATGTAGGGAATAAAGGAACTAAACCTGCAATATAGAATGCTTTGCTTTTAGATAAAACTGCAATAATTAAGACAACAGCAGCACCAAGTACGCACTTCAGAAACAACCCAAACATAATTTATTATTCACAAATTCCTTTTTTAATAGTATCGCGAAATTCATATTTTTTTAATAGACAGTAAATTTTTACAACGAGATGAATTGAGATTTTAATTTTAGTTAAATAGAGAAATATACAAAGTTTAATTAACGAAAATTTTCCAAAACCATTTAAAGATATTACCAACCGCATTAGGAAATAAATAGCCTATAACGAAACAGCAAATTACTGTAAAAATTACAATTTTAGGTGAGCTAATTGTAGAGCTTAGATATAGAGAGAAAAACATTGCTAGCCCTAGACCTAAAATGATCCCACCTACAGAATAGTAAAATGCTGTAATTAAACGTTCAGAATTGTCCATTCTTTTAACTACCTACTGGAAAGCCGTGAAACATCCATTGTATGCCCCACAAAATAGCGAGGATTAAAATTATTAAAAAGATAATTTCTATTTTTTTCATTTTTAAATATTTCTAAAACCAACATAATACCTGCTCAAGATAAGTCTTTATAGCTCTTAATTCAAATACTTAAATTATTTCAAAGTATCCAATTTTAATCGACTAGATCTATATATTTTTATATTTCACGAATTCATATAATTCCCGTTAATCCCCAAAAACAGAAAAAATTTAAATCCTCAAAATATTAAAAACACTAAAGTATAAAAACCAGCATCTTTAAACCGAATAAAATTTGGCATTTCAATCGTTAAAATTACACTACTAAAACTTGTAATTATGCTCACTTCCAATATTATAAACGATAATCATTATCGTTTATTTAATTCTTGGGGTTAGCTATATGACAATTGAAACACAAGGTACTGAAGCCATCCGTGCCATGATTACATTGCGAAAGTGCTGGTTTGAAAATGACGAAATCTACTTAAATCAAGGCTGTTTACATTGCGGTTCTGCTGCAACGTACCTCATTTATTTTACCAACCGAAAAGTTCAAAAATTAATGCTCGACTTTATTGGGAAATTTAACTGCAACGCTAAACTCAATTTTGATTTTCTAGATATCGAAAACTTTCCCGAACAATACGAACAGTTTCTATCTCAACTCGAACGCTTAGTCATCCAATATTCATTTGGTAAAACCCAACAGAAAAAAACACAGTCTTTTGAAGATATTGAATCTATTTTCGAGCGCAGTTATAACGCTGTATGTTTTGCCTAATAATCACCTAACATTTATATAAAACATAAACTTAGAATTTAATTAAATAGATACAGCACCCCAAGTGTAATGATTGCAGGTAAAGCCTGAATAAAGAATATTTTCTTGCTTGCAGTCATTGCACCATAAATACCGGCAACCACAATACAACTCAAAAAGAAGGTCGCTATATGGATAGAAAAACTCGACTTTTCAACAACTGCCCAAAGTAATCCTAGGGCTAAAAAACCATTATACAAACCCTGATTTTGTGCCAAAACCTTTGTAATTTTCGCTTTTTCTAAACTGTTTCCAAAAGCTTTCATACCAAGTGGCTTATCCCATAAAAACATTTCTAAAATCAAAAAATAGATGTGTAATAACGCAATAAATACCATTAGAAACTTAGCAATCAACATTGTGTTTTCCTTGTTTTATTTTGATAAAATCCAAACTTATTATTTCTTCTGCGCTATAAATAACATGAAATTGAAAAAAGTATGTAACGCGTTCCTATAACCGTCATAATTTGACGTTTAAATTACTTTATTTTGTACTTGAACAATTTTCATGCGCTATCATATACACCTTTCAACGCACCTAAAAATTGAGAAATATTTATGAGCCAAAGTCATATCCGTATTCGAGGCGCACGCACACACAATTTAAAAAATGTGTCTCTCGATATTCCACGCGACAAGTTTGTGGTAATCACGGGACTATCAGGCTCAGGAAAATCATCTTTAGCATTTGACACTTTATATGCCGAAGGTCAACGCCGTTATGTTGAATCGCTTTCAGCGTACGCACGTCAGTTTTTATCGCAAATGGAAAAACCTGAAGTCGATTCTATTGAAGGTTTAAGCCCTGCCATTGCCATTGAACAAAAATCGACAAGTCATAACCCACGCTCAACCGTGGGAACAATTACCGAAATTTATGACTATTTACGTCTTTTATATGCACGTGTGGGTACGCCTTATTGTCCTGAACATGACTTACCAATGGTCGCTCAAACTATTTCAGAAATGGTCGATGCGGTAAAAGCACTTGAGGAAGGTACAGCACTCATGTTGCTTGCACCTGTAGTTCGAGATCGTAAAGGTGAATACACCAATTTATTTGAACAATTACAAAGCCAAGGTTTTGTCCGTGCCCGTGTCGATGGCGAAGTCATGGACATTGACCCAATTCCAGAACTCGATAAAAAGAAAAAACATACCATTGAAGTTGTTGTAGACCGTTTTAAAGTCCGTGACGATTTAGGCAACCGAATTGCAGAAAGTTTTGAAACAGCACTTCGTTTAGGTGGTGATATTGCCATTTTATCTTGGATGAAAGGCGAACAAGCAGATCGTACTTTCTCTGCAAAACATTCATGCCCAGAGTGCGACCGAGCAGTTGGTGAATTAGAACCACGTTTGTTCTCGTTCAACAATCCATTTGGTGCCTGCCCGACTTGTGACGGCTTAGGTACACGCAGTCATTTTAGTTTAGACAAACTCATTCCAAATCCAGAAGTTTCGATTAGCCAAGGGGCAATTCGTGGTTGGGACAGACAACGTCCTTATTACTACACCATGATTCAAAAAGTTGCCGATCATTTTGGTTTTTCTGTAGATACCCCTTGGAATGAACTTGATGCCGACACCAAAAAGAAATTTTTATACGGTACAGGCAAAGAAAAAGTCGATTTAAGTTATATCGATGAACGTGGTCGTTCACATAAACGTGTGCAAGCTTTTGAAGGGATTTTGCCACATTTAGAGCGTCGTTACCGTGAAACTGAAAGCAATTACGTTCGTGAAGATTTAGCACAATATTTATCTAACGCTGCTTGTGATGTTTGTGATGGTTCGCGTTTAAATGAAATCTCGCGCAATGTAAAAATCTTAGATAAAACCATCGCCCAAATTACTAAAATGTCTATTGGCGATGCTGAAAACTATTATCAAGATTTAAACCTAGCAGGTGCAAAAGGCGAAATTGCCGATAAGATTTTTAAAGAAATTCGTGAACGTTTACATTTCTTAGTGTCTGTTGGTTTGAACTATTTAAGCCTTTCTCGTTCTGCCGAAACCCTTTCAGGTGGTGAAGCACAGCGTATTCGTTTGGCTTCGCAAATTGGTGCAGGCTTAATGGGCGTCATGTACGTGCTCGATGAACCTTCTATTGGTTTGCATCAACGTGATAACGACCGTTTGCTAGAAACCCTTGTACGTTTACGTGATTTAGGCAACACCGTTTTAGTGGTGGAACACGATGAAGATGCCATTCGCGCAGCCGATCATATTATTGATATTGGTCCTGGTGCAGGTATTCATGGTGGTCACGTGATTGCTGAAGGTACATATGATGAAATTCTTGCCAACCCGAAATCGCTTACAGGGCAATATTTATCGGGCAAGTTAAAAATTGAAGTACCTAAAGTTCGTGTGCAACCGCCAAAACCTGAAGAGCAAATTAAGCTCATGGGTGCGGCAGGTCATAACCTTAAAAATGTAGATTTAACTATTCCTTTAGGCATTATGACGTGCGTAACAGGTGTTTCGGGTTCAGGGAAATCTACATTAATTAACCGTACACTTTTACCGCTTGCTGCAACGCAATTGAATGGTGCAACAACGCTCACTGCGGAAAAATTCGATTCAATTGATGGTCTACAATTCCTCGATAAAGTTGTAGATATTGACCAAAGTCCGATTGGTCGTACACCGCGTTCAAACCCTGCAACTTATACAGGTTTATTCACCCCAATTCGTGAATTATTTGCGCAAACACCTGAAGCAAAAGCACGTGGTTATGCCGCAGGACGTTTCTCTTTCAACGTGAAAGGTGGTCGCTGTGAAGCCTGTGAAGGCGACGGCATGATTAAAGTGGCAATGCACTTCTTACCCGATATGTATGTGCCTTGCGATGCGTGTCATGGCAAGCGTTATAACCGTGAAACTTTAGAAGTGGGTTATAAAGGCAAAAACATTTCCGATGTTTTGGAGATGACCGTTGAAGATGCAATGCATTTCTTTGATGCGATTCCTGTGATTCACCGTCGTTTGGAAACATTGAACCAAGTTGGTTTGGGCTATATCCGTTTAGGTCAATCTGCAACTACCCTTTCAGGTGGTGAAGCGCAACGTGTGAAATTGGCACGTGAGCTTACGAAACGTGATACGGGCAAAACCTTATATGTGCTAGATGAGCCAACAACAGGTTTGCATTTCCACGATATTGCGAAATTACTCGATATTCTTCACGAGCTACGAAACAAGGGAAATACCATTGTGGTGATTGAGCATAATTTGGATGTGATTAAAACTGCCGATTGGATTGTGGATTTAGGTCCTGAAGGTGGTGCAGGTGGCGGTATGATTATTGCCGAGGGTACACCTGAAGAGGTTGTGAAAAATAAGCTTTCGCATACAGCTCGATTCTTAAAGGCGATGTTGAAGTAATCTCCCCTAGCCTCTTTTTAAAAAAGAGGAGCATTCCCTCCTTTTTCAAAGGAGGGTAGGGAGGATTCAAAATAATAAATTATTATGCTAAAACGGTGATTCATTCACCGTTTTTTATTCTTATGACTTTATTAGAAATATTAGATACAGCTATTAAAATTGGTTTAGGTGCGCTCATTACAGGGATCATTACTTGGCGAATTCAAACATGAGGTGCGACAGTTTCAAAAGCCTTATGATAATCAACAAGCTGAGCAAATTTCTCTAATGGTGTAAGCCAATCTAACGCTTTTCTAGGGCGAGTATTCAGTGACATGGCAACTTGATTTAAATAATGCTGATCTGCCTGGTTTAAATCAATCCCTTTAGGTAAATATTGCCTAATTAAACCATTCATATTTTCGCATGTGCCTTTCTGCCATGGCGAATGTGGGTCACAGAAATATACATCTATGCCTAAATCTTCTTCGAGGATTTTATGTTCTGACATCTCACGTCCACGGTCATAGGTCAATGTTTTACGCAGTTCTGCGGGTAAATATTTCAGAGCTTCAGTTAAAGCCTTGCGCACTGATTCTGCCTTTGCATCAGGTAATGTTGCCAAGATACAGAGCCGTGTATTTCGTTCAATAAGTGTTGCTATCGAACTTTTATTGTCTTTACCTTTAATTAAATCGGCTTCCCAATGACCCGGTATTTTTCTTTCTTGAACTTCGGTTGGGCGCTCATGAATAGTTTTAATATCCTGTAATATAGAATCTTTTTTAGGTTCACCGTTAGCTTTTCGCTTTTTATTTTCATGACGCAGACAGGATAGTAAGTCTTTTTTCAGCTCACCCTTTGGTAATGCTCGTATCGTTGAATAAATCGTTGTATGGCTTACATTCATTGTTTGATCCAAATCAGGAAATCTCTTTAAACGCTTTGCTATTTGCTGAGGAGACCATAAACAACGGATCGCTTCAACAATAAATTTCCAGAGGATTGAATCGATTTTGAGTTTTCTATGACCACGTCTACGTCTAGCGAAGGTGTTATCAGAAGCATATTGAGCTTGATAAACATCATTGATGCTATTTCTTTTAAGTTCACGATAGATCGTACTAGGATGTCTTTTAATAAGTTCAGCAAATTTTCTGGGTGAAAAGCCTTCTTTTCTTGACTCAAGCATTAATGCAGTACGATCTTCAAAGTTAAGATGATGGTATGACAATTTTATATACTCCATAAACCCTTTAAATTAATTAGGTGGTTTATGTCGCACTTCAAGTTTTACTCTGCCCTTATTTCAATCAAAAGGCAAATTTGAAGGCACAACAAAATAAGGAAAACAAAGAGTTTAATCGTAATCTTTTAACAAAAATTTCTTCTGATATAGAGGAAATAAATCATTTAATTTTAAAAATCTGGGCTATATTTGATTTTGAAATTAAAAAGCCTGTATTAGATAAAGAAGTAATTAGCGACAGACTCTCTCCTCTGCGAGAAAACCTTTTTGATGGCTTTAATCTATTAAGTAAAAATGAAGGGCTTTTACTTTTATATGACTATAAAGATCAACAAGAAATATTGAGAAGATACGGTGAACTTGTAGGTGCTTTTAATTCCTATACATGTTTTCGTAAAGAATCTGTTTCAATTGAGAAAACTGCTGAATATAAAGCAAGTATATTAGAGACTAGAAAACAACTTTATCAAAGTTTAAATAAAGCCATTCCTAAATAATTTTTAATTGAAATCCAATCACATGAAAGCGACATGGATGTCGCCCGTTTGACTGGGGCAACACGGAAGTGCCCTCAGTCAAACAACGGGATTTTGTTACTTTTATCCCATCAAAAGTAAGGTAATATCTAAACAATGAGAAATGAATTTATTAATAATTTAATAAATATTCAAAAGTAGATAACACATAAATGCCTAATTCTTACAAATAATGAAAAACACCCAACTTATCTAACGCATCTAAAGTAAGTTTCTTCCTTAAATTTACATCATCACCATCTTTTATTTGCATATTCAAAGCAAAACTTACAACCTGACCATTTGCCTTTTCAACAAAACCCACATACCACCCCACTTGGGGATCAACATCCATTCCCCAACCACTTTTCGCATATAAACGACTCTCCCCTCTGCTCTCTACATACAACATTTCTTTCACTTTTTGCTGAACTTCAGGTTTAAACGCCAACTGCCCTTTACCAAGTTGATATAAAAATTTCACTTGTTCATTTGGGGTAATAGTTAATGGACCTTTCAACCAAAACTGATCGACCTGTGCACACACTTGCATATTGCCATAACCAATTCGCTCCAACTCCTTTTGCATTAAAGGCAAACCCGTTCGACGCGCCAAAGTTTGATAAACTGGCACAGCAGATGCTTGCATTGCCTCTGCCAAAGTCATGTCACGTTCCCAAGACTTAATAAATTTAGGCTTTCCATCCCATTTAAATACTTCTTGAGTATTAGCTTTTTCATGTTGCAAACCAATAAGCGCATTTACGATTTTAAACGTTGATGCAGGAATATAAGCAGTATCGGCACGGTTTAAATTTGTTCCATATTCATTTAATGATTTTCCATCAAACGTCACAAAAACAGCATCTGCATGAACTTCTTTAAACAAAGTCTTAATATTTAATGTCGGATTTACAGCATTGAAATGAGATGTGACAGGTTGATGGTTATTAATTTGAGATGGCGCACATGCCATAAGCCCTATGCTGAAAAGCATCACAGCACAATATTGAAATAATTTCATATTAAAAAAATAAGATAAATAAAACTAGATTGAATCAGGTGCAGAAAAAATACCATTGAGTTTTCGTGTATTTATAAATAAACGGAGATTAAGAGCTGTTTCGGCTTATCCCAAAACAGCATTTTTACCCTGAGTTTTCACTTTTAATAATGATTTATCTGCACGTTCTAATAAAGCCATCCACGAAACTGCTCCAACAGCAACACCTGCACTCACAGAAATACCAACGAACTCATTTAGCTCTTTAATATAACAATCAGATCGACCAATAGATTGACGGATATTTTCTGCCAAAATTAATGCATCTTTAAAATTAGTATTATCAATAATAATTAAGAATTCATCACCACCATAACGTACAACAAGCTCAGACGATGTTAAATGTTCTTTTAAAGTATCAGCGACAAACTTAATCACTTGATCACCAATAATGTGCCCGAAGCGATCGTTCACAATTTTAAAGTCATCAATATCTATAATAATTAAACCTGTTTGCGTTAAACGTTCAGGTCTTAACTCGAGTAAACGAATATATTCATTTAATGCCAAACGATTCGAAACGCCTGTCAAAACATCGGTATTGGCAATATTTCGTAATTGAAACTCTAAAATATCTCGTTGTTGCAACATTGTTTGTAATTTTTGAATCGCTTCAAATAATGAAATTTCACGTTTATCTTCCATAATTTTATGAGAAATAGACTGATGCGATTCCGAAAGCTCTAGAATTTTTTGTCTTGCTTCAATCAGTGGCGTAAATACTTTTTTCCGTGCATAAATTAAAGTAAATAATGCTGAAAATAATGAAATTGCTGAAACAGTTAAGGTAAAAATAAACTTTCTAAATTCTTTTTTATAACTTCGCTCGACTGAAGATAAGCTGCGCTTTAATATATAGCTTTGTAAATCAACAACAGTTGCGAATTTTTCAACCATAGCCTTTGTTAATTCAGTTCCTGTAAGTGAATAAGGTTTATTCTGTCGACTTTCTTGAACTAATCCTGCAACAACAGGTATACCCTTATTAATGAACTCAGCTTGAACTTTTTTATGTAAATCTAAATATTCTTCAGTGCGCTGTTCCGCAGGTTGCAGAGTATTAATTAAATCCCATAAATAATGTACTTGATATTGGTTTTGTAGCGAGCGAGAAATATTATTTTCAGCTATAGGTTGCTGATAGGAAACTGCTGCCATAATTGTAGATGCTACACGTCCAGCTTGATCTCTTAAATCTGCAAGTAAAAGCACTAAAGTATAATTATCTGAAATACTCGATGTACGACCAACAGAATGATAAACCACATCTTTTAATACGACATGGGTAGCATCCCAAGCAACAAACATCTTTTTAATTGCCTGATCTAACTGCTCTGCACTTCGTATTGAAACAGGTGTTGCAACATATTCATCTACCGCTTTTCGCCCAGTTTCAAGTCTTTTAATTAAATTGATATATAGCGCTTCAGATTGGTCAGGAAAACCATGACTATTTAAGACGTAAACTGTCTTCTGTATTTGACGATCAACTTTTTTTCTATATTCTGTAAGTTCTTTTAAATTGGCTTCTAATTCTTCTGGTGTACTCGACATCACCTTATTTGAAGGTGCTCGCTCTCTCGACACATTATTGGCAAGCTCAGCAACATTTTGCAAAACTAAAATTTCAGACAATGCTAGTTCAGATTTTTTATAACTAAAATAACTATTTACTGTTAATGGCACAGAAATAATGAGTAATGAAGCAATAATGACACTCATCGACCAAAATAGTTTATGTCTAATATGCTCCGAACGCAGTTTTTGATTCATTAGAGCTTACCCTTAGTGCGTATGCGTAAGGGTCAAATAACGAACCCTAAAATAAAGCCTATATAATATACACTTGTTCTAAATAAACATATATTATTTAACCTTAAAATTTCGATGTACTGAATTGCTTAATCCGATTATATTTTCAACATTTTGTATAAAATTAATTCATTTTTCGCTATTTAAATAAACAATTTTTATTCACTTGCATAATATTTACCAAACAATATTGATAAAAAATGCACTGAATATTTACACTTGCATCAATTGAGTGCATAATGCACCCCATTAGGGCAAGTTAATAAATTCCTCAGCAGATTTATAAGTTTTCCCGCAATTTTTGGCGATAAAAAAACCAGTTTTCTTAGGAAACTGGTTTTTTTATGCTCTTTTTTACGGAAATAATGTTTCCAAGTCACTTTTAAGCACCATTTTGGTGCAATTAATTAACTCATTAAAAAAAAGCCCAACCTTGGGGAAAGCTGGGCGGATAAAAACTATATTCGTGGAGAATTAAGTTAATTTTTCACACTTAATTGAAATCCAATTCAAATTACAAACCAATAAAGCCAACTGGTTTGGTTGGTTTTCAATGATTATTATTCACCATATTATGTGATATGTAAAGTAGATTTATAGTCTAATTTTTCATACTTATTAAATAAAATTTCAATATTATTCAAAAATATATTAAAATAGTATGTGTATTGATTAACCTATATTTAGATAAAAGATAACCAATCGATCTATTATTCCAATAAGCATATTCATCAATAAAAAACTTTTTCTGAACAAAAATTACTCTTAGATTGTTGTAATACAAATTTTTTTTAGAGGTTGACAAAGAAATATTTAATTGCTTATTTTTCAAACAAATTTAAATATCTAAATTTAATGATAACGTTCTGTTACTTAAGCTCATTGACTTCATAATTTGTTACAATACAATGGCAACCGCTTTTACTTTTTTTAATAAAACTGGTAACTATCATGAAAAAACTCGGTTTAGCCACTGCATTATTATTAGCAATGACCGGCGCTCAAGCATACCAATTCGAAGTTCAAGGTCAATCAGAATTCATCGACAATACTGCTAACCACAATGACTTCACTGGTGCTGTTCAAGGTACTTACTACTTCAACAATGTTGATACTACTAAAGGTCCTTTAGCTGAAGCAGCATTCTTGAATCAAGCATCAAATGTTTCTTTGGCTTATAACTATGGCGAAAACAAAGAAGCGGGTGACCGTACTGTAAACCATACTTACGGTGCTAAAGCTGAAGCTTACATTCCAACTAAACTTGTTCCTGCATATGCAAGCGCGTCTTACAGCCACACAATTACTGATAGTAAAACTGGTGGTAAAGATGACAATGGTGACCGCTATGCATTAGAAGTTGGTGCTGTACTTGCTCCTAATTTCTTAGTTGCTGTAGGTTATACAAGCGTTGCAGATCAAACTTCATTTGATGCGTTCAACATCCTTTCAAATGGTGTTGCAAAAGCTGCTATCGAATCTCGTACTATTGCTGAAGACCAAGATGCTATCACTGCACGTACTAAATACGTTGGTGCTATCGACGGTACAAATATGTCTATTGGCTTTGATGCTGGTTTAGTTTATGGCGAAGATTCTGCTTATAACTTAGGCACTACACTTTACCTTAATAACAAGTTAAGCGTTGGTGTTTCTTATATGGAATCTAGCTACGACTTATCTCCAAGCAATGCTTGGGGTGCAAACGTAAACTACTTCATCACTCCTGCTGTATCTGTTGGTGCTACATACGTAAATGCTGACTACAAAGCAAAAGATGATAAACAAGATGCTGATGATAAAGTGGTTCTTGACACTCAAACTGTTGGCTTAAATGCTAAATTCCGTTTCTAATTTAAATTAGACTCTGAGTATAAAAAAAGGACGCATAAGCGTCCTTTTTTTATGGCTGTTCGGTTCGAACCAAACTTAAAAAATGTAAGTGACGTTCGTATTGATCAATAATGTCTTGAATTAAATCTTCAACCGTCCAATCCATCACATCATAATTTTGACCACCTTCTCTTAAGAAAACTTCAGCTTGATAGTTTTGACAGTCTTCAGCTTGCGGTTCTGCCATAAAGCTTGGTGTAGATGTTTCACGTGAAATAACTTGATAAACAAAATTGATTTCATCGTGGTGATTCACACGCAATTGCAAACCATCGTCTACATCTTTAATGCTGATATCTAATTTACGGCGTTTAAGTTCTTTTTGAACGCTTAAGAAGGCTTTTTTCACAACATCTTGAATATAAGCCTCCACCTCTTGCTGAGTATGCGGATAATGCATAATCAAGCCTAAACGTTGTTGCCAACTTCTTGGGTTTTGAATGGCACGAGGTGTAATACGAGCAGTTTGTAAGGCTTGCATTTTAATTGCATCTAAACGTAATGCTTTGACTAAGCCCCAACATATAAACAGCATAATAAAAGTAAATGGCAATGCACTTAACATAGTCGCAGATTGCAAAGCGCTTAAACCACCATTTAATAGCAAGACAATCGCTAAAAATGCCATGAGCACAGTCCAAAATAGACGTTGCCATGTTGGTGAATTTTCAGATTTCGCGGTCAAGTAATCTGTAACCAATGCGCCAGAATCGGCTGAAGTCACAAAAAATAGCATCACCAATAACGTCGCAATTAAACTCATTACACCAGAAAAAGGTAATGTATTTAAAAACTCAAATAGCGCTACAGATG
The DNA here is from genome assembly GCF_023158935.1 of Acinetobacter portensis. GTDB lineage: Bacteria > Pseudomonadota > Gammaproteobacteria > Pseudomonadales > Moraxellaceae > Acinetobacter > Acinetobacter faecalis. The sequence continues at coordinate 162,679 of NZ_CP096120.1, read as the reverse complement.
AATCATTTTGAACTGCTGTAACAAGCGTAGTATTCGCTTCATTTAAAATGCTGTTTAAAGCCGCATTTCCCATAAAGCCCATCCAAATTAAAGTGAAGCCTGTTGGAATAAACAGTACGCCCACAATAAATTCACGAATAGTTCGACCTTTCGATACACGTGCAATGAACATTCCTACAAATGGCGACCATGAAATCCACCATGCCCAATACATAATTGTCCAACCACCAATCCATCCATTTGGTTGGTAGGCATACAAATTAAAGGTCATGTTAAATAGATTGGAAACGTACTGTCCTGCGTTTTGAATTGTTGTTTGTAATAAATAAATGGTCGAACTTGCGAAGAAAACAAAAAGTAAAAGCACTAAAGCTAAAACTAAATTTAATTCTGAAAGGCGCTTAATGCCTTTATCTAATCCTAAAAATACAGATAAAGATGCCATCGCACTCACAACAATAATTAAGATGAGTTGTGTGGTAGATGACTGCTCTATTCCAAATAAATAATTAAGGCCCGAGTTAATTTGGGTTACACCAAAACCTAAGGTTGTCGCCACACCAAAGACTGTTCCTATTGTGGCAAAGGTATCTACCCCATCTCCTATCGGTCCATAAATTTTCTTACCAATTAATGGATATAGAGCAGAACGAATTTTTAAAGGTAAATTATGTCTGTAAGCAAAGTAAGCAAGCGATAAACCAACAATGGTATAAATTGCCCAAGCATGTAAGCCCCAATGAAAGAAGGTCACTTGCATGGCTTGTTGTGCAGCTTGAATCGTTTCTGCATCTCCTGTTGGTGGAGATACATAGTGCATAACAGGTTCTGCAACGCCAAAGAACATTAAGCCAATACCCATACCTGCGGTAAATAACATAGCAAACCATGAACTGTTACTATAAGTAGGTTGGCTATGATCTAAACCAAGCTTAATTTTACCCATATCTGAAATGGCAATATAAATGAGTAATATCAAAAATATTGCGACAGATAAAACATAAAACCAGCTAAAGGAATCTGTGACCCACTGATTCAGATGCTTTGTGACCAAATCAAATGAATTTGGAGCGAGCAAAACGACAATTAAAAATAATCCAATAATTGCCACTGTGCTAACAAAAACATTGGGATTGATATTTTCATACCATGCTAATTTTTCGGAAGGCATATTCCCCTCATCTTAATTATTTATAAAAACAGACAGACCTTAAGGGTCAAAAAGACATTCACGACAAGTGAATAAAGCGCATGCTTAATATTTAAAGCAGAATAAAATGATAAATTACTGTTAAAAATAAATCTGTTAGACAACTGTTCATTTATTGTTAACACAACTTTTTTTAATTATTGGATGATCAACACAAATTTTTAGACAATAAAAAACCCCTTTCGGGGCTTTTTATTTAGGCAATCTTATCTTAGTGATCAGATGCGCCTGAGATACCAACACCAGTTTGTGAACGTACATACTGTGCATCAAACGCTTTGCGTTCTGCTTGTGCTTGTGCTGAATTATCAGTCACAGAGAACAACCAGCAGCAGAAGAATGATAATGGCATAGCGAACAATGCAGGACCATTGTATGGGTTAATAGGGGTATCAGAAATACCCAATGTATCTACCCAAACTGCTTTAGATAATACAATTAATACTACTGCTAATACTAAGCCTACAACACCACCAATTACGGCACCGCGTGTAGTTAAACCTTTCCAGAACATTGATAGTACTAGAACTGGGAAGTTCGCACATGCAGCTACAGAGAATGCTAAACCTACCATGAATGCAACGTTTTGTTTTTCGAACAAAATACCTAGAATCATTGCGAAAATTGCTAGACCTAAAGTCGCAATTTTTGACATACGAAGTTCAGATTCAGGAGTTGTTTGACCTTTTTTGAATACGTTTGCATACAAGTCATGTGAAATTGCAGAAGCACCAGACAACGTCAAACCAGCTACAACCGCAAGAATTGTTGCGAATGCTACTGCTGAAATGAAGCCCATGAACAAATCACCGCCTAATGCATCAGACAAGTGAACCGCAGCCATGTTGTTACCACCAACAAGTTCTAACTTGCCTGTAACCGCCATTTTAGCAACATCAAGGAATTGTGGGTTGTTCGATACATAAAGAATCGCACCAAAACCAATGATGAATGTTAATAGATAGAAGTAACCAATAAAGCCAGTTGCAACAACTACAGATTTACGAGCTTCTTTAGCATCTTTTACTGTAAAGAAACGCATAAGAATGTGTGGAAGACCCGCTGTACCAAACATCAATGCAAGACCTAACGAAATTGCATCAACTGGATTTGCAGCAAGCTTACCAGGACCCATAATTGCGCCAGCTTGATCCAAAGTCACATCATGAACTTTTGAGAATACTTGAATAGCTTGAGTGAACATTTCAGTGAAGCTGAAGCCAACACCTTTCATTACCATAAATGCCATGAAAGTTGCGCCTGAAAGCAACATCACCGCTTTGATGATTTGCACCCAAGTTGTTGCCAACATACCACCAAACATTACGTATGCCATCATGAGTAAACCCACAATTACAACAGCAATATTATAGTTCAAGCCGAAAAGTAACTTAATAAGCTGACCAGCACCTACCATCTGAGCGATTAAGTAGAATGCCACTACAACTAATGAGCTTACTGCAGCTAAAGTACGTACTGGCTTTTCTGCTAAACGGAAAGACACAACGTCAGATAAGTTGAATTTACCTAAGTTACGTAAACGTTCTGCAATTAAGAACAATACAATTGGCCAACCCACCATGAAACCTAGTGAGTAGAGTAAGCCGTCAAAGCCTGACATAAATACCATGGCAGAAATACCAAGGAATGACGCAGCTGACATATAGTCACCAGCAATTGCCAAACCATTTTGGAAACCAGAGATACCACCGCCTGCTGTGTAGAAGTCATTGGTATTAGTTGTTTGCTTTGCAGCCCACTTAGTAATAAATAATGTTGCACCAACAAAAATCATGAACATGATAATTGCTGGCCAGTTTGTTGCTTGCTGTTCCGCTGCACCTAAATCTGGACCTGCAAAAGCCATTCCAGACATGAATGCCGTTGATGCGACAAGTGCTTTAAGTGAATTCCATTTCATCTTAATTTTGTCCTTTTTCATGAGCAATTGCTTCAACTTCACGCATTGCATCTTCATTTAATTGATCTAATTTATTGTTCGCGATATATGAATAAACACCACATAATAAAAATGACAATACAATGATGCTTAAACCTAGAGGAATACCCCAAGTTGTAACACCACCAGAAAGTGAACTATGAAGAAATTCTTTGTTATAGCCTACTAACAACATGAAGCCTACATATACAAACAACATAATGGCAGTTAAAGTCCAACTTAATGTACTTTTTTTACTGACCATTTCTTTAAATTTTGGATTTTGTAGAATACGTTCTACTTGTTTATCATCCATTAAACCAACTCCTATAATTGCCCAACCATGGACACAACATTTTTAATTCGAATTTTCACTATGCAACTTAACAATGTTTAATACTGCTTGTAATTTAGACTTTGGTCGTTAAAAAATGATCAATTTAAACTGATAAGTACACGAATAGAGTATGATGAGCCTATAGATTTTCTGCTGTGAGCAATATGAATAGCTGGCTAATTATTGGGGTGCTCGCCCTTTATATCGCATTACTTTTTTTGTGTGCATTTTTTGGAGAAAAACACGCAAGTCGTTTAAGTACTCGCGGTCGAATGTTTCTATTCAGTCTAACTTTAGGCGTTTATTGTTCATCTTGGACATTTTACGGCGCTACTGGTGCAGCCGTAAGAGAAGGCATTCTCTTCCTTCCTATTTACTTAGGTCCCTTACTTTTTGTTGCTTTAGGTTATGACATTTGGCGACGTTTAGGCAGAGTTAGACAACACCACGCTATTTCATCTATTGCCGATTTTATTGCAGCTCGTTACGGAAAAACTGGTGCACTTGCATCACTTGTAACCATACTTGCCGTTATTGCTGTTATTCCCTATTTAGCACTACAACTTCGTGCTATTGCACTTAGTGCAGCAGTCATTTTAGAGCCTACAGCAGGTGTAACAAGCGCAACAAATAGCGTGTTATTCCTTACTAGTGTTCTTGCTATTTTGGCTATGATTTTTGGCACACGACAAATTGCCAACACAGAACAACATGGCGGTTTAATGTTGGCGGTAGCATTCGAATCTTTTGTTAAGCTTTTTGCTTTACTTGCTGTTGCATGCTTCTTTATATTTGATTCACCTGAAAATATTCATCAAATTTCACGAGATGTTTCACGTACTTTTGGTGAAATAAAAATGTATGGTGTGCCCGATACTTTCTGGGTTCAAACCTTACTTGCAGCACTTGCAATTATTTGTTTACCACGCCAATTCCACGTTGCTGTAGTTGAACTTCGAGATGAAAATCATATTCGAGGTGCAAGACGTTGGTTTGCTGTTTATTTAATTTTAACCACTATTGCAATTGTTCCTATTGCAAGTTGGGCAATGCATGCTGCTCCGCATTATCTTGCTATTCCAGATATTGCAGTTTTGTCTTTACCGTTAAGCTATGAGCAAGATTGGCTCACATTACTCGCATTTTTAGGTGGGTTTTCAGCATCTACAGGAATGTTGCTAGTTTCTTCCGTAGCCTTATCTATCATGCTCAGTAATGACTTAATTATGCCTGCATTATGGCGTTTTAAAATCTTCTCTCGTCATGATAAACGTCTACCTTTAGTACTTAAATTTACACGTCGCGTATGCATTTTAGTTGTAATGTTACTTGGCTTTTTATTCTTCCATTTCTTTAATGATATCGACCAACTTTCAGTATTTGGCTTATTGGCATTTAGTGCTGTAGCACAATTTGCACCTGCTTTAATTGGTGGTCTTTATTGGCGTGGAGGCAGTAAACAAGGTGTTTATGCAGGTTTAATTACAGGCTTTATTATTTGGGCATATACATTATTACTCCCTACTATTTTAAGAAGCTTACCTGACAGCTTCCTGGATTTTTCACATTATTTTTTAAATTATGGACCTGCAGGAATTACTTGGTTACGTCCAGAAGCATTGTTAGGTTTCCAATCTTTAGCCCCTCTTACACATGGTGTACTTTGGTCCTTAGGATTAAATTTAATTTTATATATTTGGATCTCTCGAATTTTCCGCCCAAGTGTTGCAGAACAAATTCAGGCAGAAAGCTTCTTTTATTATGAAACCAAACCACTACCATCTCAAAATACAAATAACGAAACTAATTTCTCTCATCAAGATGTTGCTCGTTTAAAAGTTCGTGACTTAATTACCCTTGCAAAACGCATTACCGGTGATGAACCAACAATCAAGGCATTTGAACAATTTTGTACACTAAATAATCTAGAACTAAATGAAAATAGCAGTGCTAATGGTATGTGGTGGCGCTTCACAGAACAATATTTAGCAGGAACAATTGGCGCAGCTTCTGCTCGAACATTGCTAACTACAGCAATGGTAAATAATGGTTTAGCTTTGGGACAAGTTGCAAATATTCTTGACCAAGCATCTCAATGGCAACGTTTTAATCAAAATTTAATTATGACAATGATCGATCACATGACTCAAGGTGTGAGCGTGGTCGATGCCAATATGTGTTTGGTTGCATGGAATAATCAATATTTAAAACTATTCGATTATCCAAGAGATATTGTTTATGTAGGTTGCCCTATTTCAGACCTGATTCGTTATAACGCAGAGCGTGGTGAATGCGGTCCTGGTTCAGTTGAAGAGCATGTACGTAAACGTATGCATTGGATGCGTGTTGGTAGCGCACACGAATTTGAACGTATTCGTAAAGATGGTCGCGTAATTCAAATGCGTGGCAATCCAATTGAAGGTGGTGGTTTCGTTACAACCTTCGCAGATATTACCGCATTCCGTGAAAATGAGGCTGTGCTTGAAGGTCGTGTACAAGATCGCACCCAACAATTAGCAAATGCTCTTTCCGAGCAACAACTTGCACGAGAACAAGCAGACCAAGCCAATATGTCGAAAAGCCGATTTATTGCAGCGGCAAGTCACGACTTATTACAACCTATGCATGCAGCACGTTTATTTAGTACAGCTTTAGAGCAAAGCGTGCAATGTGATGATGATCGGAAAACACTACAACAGCTTGATCGTGCTTTACATGGTGCAGAAAGTATGTTGTCTGCATTATTAGATATAGCACGTTTAGAAGGTGGAACCATTCAACCGAAACGTCAATCGTATCCATTGCATGATTTATTAAGTGATTTAGAGCTTCAATTTAAATCAATTGCTGCACAACGTAATATTAAATTCAGCGTACATGACGCTCAATTCTGGATAGATACAGATCCGCAATGGATTCGTCGTATTATTCAAAACTTTGTAAGTAATGCACTACGCTACACAGCAAAAGGACGTGTTGTTGTTGGAATTTTGCGTTCTGCCGAAAGACCAAATCATATTCGAATTGGTGTTTGGGATACAGGACCCGGCATTGCAGAAGAACAACGTATTAAACTTTTCCAAGAGTTCGAGCGTTGTGGTCATACATCGCCATGGGGTGAACAAGGTTTAGGCTTAGGTCTTGCTATTGTGCATCGTATGACAAGTCTGCTGAATTATCCTATCCATGTTTATTCAACTTATGGAAAAGGCTCTTGCTTCATGATTGAAGTGCCTATTGTTGAGCCACCAAAAGTGATTGCCACACCAACTCAGGCAATCCCTTTACAGTCAAAAGCCTATAAAATTTTATGTTTAGATAATGATGAAGCAATTTTGGAAGGTATGACAACACTACTCACCAAATGGGGTTATCAGGTCTTTAAAGCGACCGAACCTGAACAAGCAGCTGAAATTATTCAACGTGAAAATATTCAGGTTTGGTTGGTCGATCAGCATTTGAATAACGATAAAGTCGGTTTAGATTTTATTTTGGAACATCGTCCAGAAAATACACCGGTTGCGCTTATTACCGCAGATTCTGATCCTGAACTTCCTCAAAAGTTAAAAGAACTTAATATTATTTTGCTCAGAAAACCGTTAAAGCCTGCTTCTTTACGCTCATGGTTATCTGGCTTAAAAATTAGCAAATCTTAAAATTGAAACAAAAAAAAGACCTCTTAATGAGGTCTTTTTTATTTTGCATTTAGATATTTTTTTCTTCGATATTTAACGCATTAATTGCCAATACCGCTTGTGTACGATTTTGCACCCCTAACTTACGGAAAATAGCAGTGACATGCGCTTTAATCGTTGCTTCTGATACATCAAGTTCATAAGCAATTTGCTTATTCAATAAACCTTCAGCAACCATCATTAATACACGAAATTGTTGTGGTGTTAATGATTGAATACGTTCTGCTAATGCAGTTTCATCTGCCGCACGTGGGTCGAAGTTCAAGTTTGCAGGTAAGTTTGGTGGTAACCAGATTTCACCTTCCAATACTTGACGAATCGCTTCACCAATATTACTTGGATGCGCAGACTTAGGAATATAACCCATTGCACCATGTGCAATTGCACGTTGGATAATAGACACTTCTTCGTGTGCAGAAACGACAATAATAGGAATAGATGGATACTGTGCGCGTACGTGAACCAATGCAGAAAAACCTGAAGCGCCAGGTAAATTCAAATCAAGTAAAACTAGATCTGGCTCTGGACCTTTTTCCAAACGCTCGTAAAACTCATTCACAGCAGCTGTTTCATGAATTTGAGCTTGAGGTAGACTATAACGAACAGCTTGAATTAAAGCATGACGAAATAATGGATGATCATCAACGATTAAAATATTCATAAATCACGAGAGAGATCTAGTGCACGGTGAGACTATTCTAACCACACATCGATGTTTATAGATATGCAAAATAGCTATATTTTGCATTTAATTATCTCTTTTTTGATTAAATTTTAGTTTTTCTTATCATTTTTAAGTTTTTTACTTACTAAATCAGTTTTTCGTATAAATTTTATCTCACCTTTAAAATAGCTTATCTAAATTAAATATAACATTGTTATTCATATACTTATTTTAATCTTTAGCATTTAAACACCGCACTAATTCGCCATATCTAAAAATAAGATAACTTATCTTTATTTCAGTATTTTACAGAAATAAGCACATATTGATTAATAAAGACATTACGAAATAAATCACATTTTAGGTTTTTCTCATGTCAAATTTTAATCAACAAAAACCACTTAATATTGTTGCTGTTTCAGGTGGTTTAAATAATCCATCTAAAACTGAAGCTTTGGTTCAGGCTATTTTGAGCGAATTAGGTGAGGCAACGCCAATTAATGTCCATTTCATTAAATTCAGTGAAATTGGTCCTTTGCTAGGTGGTGCAATTTACCGCAACCAACTTCCACAACGTGTGCAGGATGACCTTGCAGCAGTTGAAGCTGCCGATGCACTCATTGTAGGTACACCTGTTTACCGTGCATCATTCACAGGTTTATTTAAGCATTTCTTTGACTTTGTTGAGCAAACAGCTCTTGTTGATGTTCCTGTTTTACTTGCAGCATCAGGTGGTAGTGATCGTCATGCGCTTGTTCTTGAACATCAATTACGCCCTTTATTTAGCTTTTTCCAAGCACAAACTTTACCGATTGGCGTGTATGCAACAGACCGTGATTTCACGCCTGAATACACCATTCATAGCGAATTTCTCATTGACCGTATTACCCTAGCTGTGGCTCGAGCATTACCAATTCTTGAATGGGCACCTGCAAAAGGTCAACGTGCTGAAGTTGTGAAAGAAAAAACCCAACTTGCAAATCAAAGCTTAGGTATTAATAAACAAATTGAGCAAGAAGAAGTTCTTCCATCTGCGGCAGTTCCTAGCTTAGATGCAGCAGAATCTCGTTTACATGCGAAAACGCCTAAATCTCAGGTGGCATAACAATAAATACTGTGGAGAATTTGCCATGACACAAGTAAAAAATGATGCAATTAAATTTGCCTACTGGGTACCGAATGTAAGTGGCGGTTTAGTTGTTAGCAATATTAAGCAACGCACCGATTGGAGCTATGACTACAACGTAAAATTAGCTCAAACTGCGGAAAATAGCGGATTTGAATATGCACTTACGCAAATTCGCTTCACTGCAGGCTATAACGCTGAAAATCAACATGAATCAGTGAGTTTTAGTCATGGAATTTTGGCAAAGACCGAAAAGCTCAAAGTGATTGCGGCAATTTTGCCAGGTCCTTGGAAGCCTGCTTTAGCAGCAAAACAATTAGCGACGATTGATCATTTAACCAATGGACGTATTGCCATTAATGTTGTGAGCGGTTGGTTCCGTGGTGAATTCGATGCGATTGGCGAAGAATGGCCTGAGCATGATCAGCGTTATGCACGTTCTGAAGAGTTTATTCGTGCTTTAAAAGGTGTTTGGACACAAGATAACTTTAGTTTTGATGGTAAGTTTTATCAATTTAAAGATTACACATTATCTCCAAAACCTATTCAAAAACCGCATATTGAAATTTTCCAAGGTGGCAGTTCCCGTGCAGCTCGCGATATGGCATCTCGTGTATCTGACTGGTACTTCACCAACGGAAATACACCTGAAGAACTAAAAAAACAAATTGATGATATTCGAGAAAAAGCCAAAGCAAATAATCATGACGTTAAAGTAGGTGTAAATGCTTTCATCATTGCTCGTGATACAGAAGAAGAAGCGAAAGCAGTTCTTCAAGAAATCATTGATGGTGCAAATGTAGAAGCGGTAAAAGCCTTTGGTGATGCAACGAAGGAAGCCGGTGCAGCAACTGCTGAAGGTGAAGGTAACTGGGCAAAATCGACCTTTGAAGATTTGGTTCAATATAACGATGGCTTCCGCACAAATTTAATTGGTACGCCTCAGCAAATTGCTGAACGCATTGTCGAATTAAAATCTGTAGGTGTCGATTTAATTCTTTCAGGCTTCTTACATTTTATTGAAGAAGTTGAATATTTTGGTGAAAAAGTTTTGTCTTTGGTTCGTGAACTTGAAGCAGCTCAACAAAATCAAATTACGGCAAAATCTGCGTAATTTTCAAATAATAATTAAATAGAATTCTAATGTTTCAAATTCCCCTCAAGACTCGGCTTGGGGGATTTTTTTATGTTTTACAATCAGACAAAATATAGCCGAAATATAAAATTTACTGGTCGCTCTTTGCTTTCATCTCTACAATCACCTTCAAAATTTAAATAAGATTTCGCATATGTACACAGGCATTGTTCAAGGTTTAGAAAAGGTTCTTGAAGTTCGTCAAGGCGATGGATTCAGCACGATTATTGTTTCAAATACAAATAACTTTTTCCAAGATGTTTTTATAGGTGCAAGTGTTGCAATCAATGGTGTTTGCCTCACAGCAACGTACATCGATTCAGACCAAAATACGGTTCATTTTGATATCTCAAATTTAACCAATCAACTTACCACTTTAAAACTTCTTGAAGCAGGTTCAGAAATCAATATTGAACGCTCTGCTAAAGTGGGTGCAGAAAATGGCGGACATAGCTTATATGGTCACATTGAAGGCACGGCAAAAGTTGTTAATTTAGTTCGTACAGGTGAAACCCTACATTTAGATATCGAAATTCCTGAAGGGAATATCAAATATTTCTTCTTAAAAGGTTTTATAGGATTAAATGGATGTAGCTTAACCGTGAATCGTGTTGACCGAAATACGCAACAAATCTCTGTCGATTTAATTCCTGAAACTTTACGTTTAACCACTTGGAAAGATGTAAAACTTGGTGATGATGTGAATTATGAAATTGATCAAATGACACGAACAATGGTCGATACTTTAGAAAATATTCATCAAAAATAAAGCAAAAAAGAGCCTTAAATTTTCAATGAAGTATTTAAGGCTCTTTCTCATTAAAAGAAAAATCTAAGAATAAAAACTTGGATCAGGAACTTTTCCTGTAAGCACCCATTCTCCAATTTCTTGATATTTATAATCTACAGGATCATGCAAAGTTTGAGTTCGCACATTACGCCAAAAACGATCTAAATTTAACTTTGCTGTCGTTGCCCGCGCGCCCATCACTTGGAAAATATTTTGCGTGATATATAACGAAGTATTTGTAGATGCAATTTTTGCAGTTGCGATTGCAATAGACACTTCGCCACGCTGTTCTGCTGTTAAGTTTTCACCCATATTCCAAGCTTGTTGTAATATTTCTACAGCTTTATTTGCAAGCAAACGTACACCTTCTAGCTGAACATAAAACTCTGCAAAGTGCTTTTGAGTAAAAGGATCATTCACCGCATTTTCAGCTAAAGATTTAGACCATGCTTTTTGGCTTTGAACCGTTGCTTTTGCTGTTTCAAATGCACCTTCAGCCACGCCTAAAAACATATGCACAAAAATAAGTTGAGCAATAAGCGGACGTAAACTCGAATATGGCGTACTTAAAGGCCCGGGATTTAATAACAATTCACTTTCTTGAATTTTCACTTGTTCAAAATGACTTGTGCCACTATCGGTTTGGCGTTGCCCCATATTATTCCAATCACCTAAAAAGCTTACGCCTTCACGTACTGTTGGAATCACGCCAATCAATAATTTACCTGCTTCGTTATAAGCCGAACAAAGCAAAATATCTGAATCGATTGAACCTGAGCAAAAGCTTTTATCACCATGGAAAATATAATCTGTTTCCGAAACTTTCGTTGCAATTGTTCGCTGATCTAATGGGTTCAATGTATTGCCCCAAAATAAGTTTTCTTTTGCCGTTTGTGTGAACCATTTTTCATATTGTTCAGGCTGTGAAAAAAGCTGAACCGTAGCAATAAGTAAATGATGAAAACCATATACATGCGCTAGTGAACTATCAACTTGAGCAATCGTTTGAATGGTTTTAAAAATGGTTTTCCAACTCCCACCCTGCCCACCAAACTCATTTGGAATAGACAAACCTAAAAGTCCACTTTCACGAATTAAATCACGTTCAACTTTTGGGTTCCCTCCTGTTTTATCTCTTTCCGCTGCTGTTTCTGCAAATTTTTCTGCAAGTTGCTGTGCAATTTTTATCGCATCAAATTGAGTAGGAGATGAAGCATTCATAATATTATCGACATTTTTCATAACTTTTTTTAGCTTATCAGAGGTTGAACTTTTGCTTTATCTCAATGCATGAAGACTTTATCTTTAAAATAAAAATACCGCTAAAACAACTAACGGTATTTCTATATTAACAATAACTTAAGGATGTTGAGATTTCACTTCAATAATCAGCTGATCTACCACTTGAGGATCTGCCAAAGTTGAAGTATCACCTAAACTATCAAGCTCATTTGCTGCAATTTTTCTTAAAATTCGACGCATGATTTTCCCCGAACGAGTTTTGGGTAATGCAGGTGCCCAATAAATAGCGTCTGGCGTCGCAACAGGTCCTAAAACTTTACGAACCCAAGCAACAAGTTCTTGTCTTAATTCTTCTGTTTCAGGTGTATCTGCTTGTAAAGTGACATAAGCGGCAACACCTTGCCCTTTAATATCATGTGGCATACCTACAACCGCAGCTTCTGCAACATGTTCATGTGCAACCAAAGCACTTTCAATTTCTGCTGTTCCTAATCTATGCCCAGACACATTTAATACATCATCAACACGACCGGTAATCCAGTAATATCCGTCTTTATCTCTACGTGCACCATCTCCAGTAAAATAGGCTCCCGAATAAGTTGAAAAATACGTTTCAATAAATCGAGGATGATCTCCCCAAATCGTTCGCATTTGTCCCGGCCAAGAATCTGTAATAATAAGATTTCCTTCCGCTTCTCCCAAAAGCTCTACACCATCTGAATCTACAATGGCGGGTTTCACACCAAAAAATGGTCGTGTTGCTGAACCTGGTTTTAAAGCCGTTGCACCAGGTAATGGCGTAATCATGAAACCACCTGTTTCCGTTTGCCACCATGTATCTACAATTGGGCAACGCTCCTCGCCTACAACCGTGTAATACCAATTCCAAGCTTCAGGATTAATTGGCTCACCTACAGAACCTAGTAATCGTAAGCTACTACGGTCACTTTCACGTACAAATGAATCGCCTTCTCGCATCATTGCGCGAATTGCTGTTGGCGCTGTATATAGAACTGTAACATTGTGCTTATCTACAATATGACCTGTTCGTGCCCATGTTGGATATTGTGGAATCCCTTCAAACATAAGCGTGGTTGTACCATTTGAAAGAGGACCATACAAAACGTATGAATGTCCTGTAATCCAACCTACATCTGCTGTACACCAAAATACATCGTCTTGTTTTAAATCGAAAACTTCACGAAATGTAAAATTTGCATAGGTTAAATAGCCACCTGTAGTGTGCATTACCCCTTTTGGCTTACCTGTAGAACCCGAAGTATATAAAATGAATAATGGATCTTCCGCATTCATTGGTTCTGGCGGGCAAATGTCATTAACCGTCATAATTTCTGAGTGATACCACAAATCACGACCATCTTTCATATCAATTGGGTTGCCCGTACGATGCACCACAATGACATTTTGAACACATTCTGTTCCGGGAATGTTTAAAGCGATATCTACATTTTCTTTCAGTGGAATTGGCTTACCACCACGCATACCTGAGTCAGCCGTAATAACTACTTTGGCTTGGCAATCTTCAATTCGGCTTGCCAATGAATCTGGTGAAAAACCTCCAAATACTACACAATGCACTGCACCAATACGTGCACATGCAAGCATAGAAATAGCAACTTCAGAAACCATTGGCATATACAAAACCACACGATCGCCTTTTTTCACGCCATTCTTTTTTAAGACATTGGCAAATCGGCAAGTTTCATCATGCAGTTCTGAAAATGAAATAATTTTATGCCTAGAAGGATGATCTCCTTCCCAAATAATGGCAGGTTTATATGGATGTTCCTTTAAATGACGGTCTAAACAATTGGCACTTATATTGAGTTGACCATCTGCAAACCATTCGACTTTAAAATTATTTTCTTCAAAACTTGTATCTTTTACTTTTGTAAAAGGCTTAATCCATTCTAATTTATTCGCTTGTTCAGCCCAAAATTCTTCAGGATGATCTATAGATTTTTGATAACGTTCAAAATAGTCTGCTTCATTTGTCCGCGCAGTTTTTTTAAATCCTTCTGGTACAGGGTATATTTCTTTCATATTGTACTTCCTTGATCTTTTTACATTTCATCTCGAAATGTTATGCCCGTTATTCATTTATTATTTCTGCATACAATCAGTATTAAGGCTATTTTTAACACACGACAATTCTGCTTTGGTCGTATAATATTTGTACAACTAAATGTGTGACATTACAATTTAAATTATATGAATTGTGTATTTTTATATCTGAAATATTCAGTTCACTTTATAATTCGAACGTATATTTAAATAATGTTTAATTCTAAATATCTCTCTTTTTAAAGCCTTGAGCACATCCATGAATCCAAACCAATCTTCTAACTTCTTTTCCCGTCAGCAAACGCAAATTCAAGATAATCCTTTATCTTTGAATGGCCGTTTTGGGCGTTTAAGTTATATCGCGTGGTATGGTTTTCTCAACTTAATTACATTTTTTGCTGTTATTACCCTGAGTTTGGCTTTAGGTATTTTTAATTTAAGTACTCAATCCTTAGATTCACATTTCATAGATACATTAATGGGTCTAGGCGGATTGGGCTTTTTAATTATTTCTGTTTTATATTTCTATTTTAATCTTGTGATTCAAGTGCGTCGTTTTCACGATATGAATCGTTCAGGCTGGTTCATTCTGCTTTTTATTGTGCCACTCGTGAATATTTTTGTATTTTTCTACCTACTTTTAGGTTCAGGAACTCAAGGTATAAATCATTACGGTCCTCAGCGTATTAGCGCAATTTGGGAAAAGATTTTGGCTTGGTTTATGATTGTTATAAGCATCTTATCTATATTAGGAACAGGTAGTTTAATGTCTTACATGATGGGTGCGGGACAACTTGAAACTCCAACGGAAATCCTTGAAAAAAGTACGGATTATTTTTAAACAAATCTTCTTAAAACTTGACAAAATAATACATGCAGTAAAATTTTAATTATTAATTTTTATATTTATTTCAGGCAAAATAGCGTCAATTTGAATCTATTGGAAAGCCTGTGGCCGGACAACAAAATACTTTGAGCGATGTAACTCAAGGTACAACTGAGCTTTTACACGAAGCAACAGAAAAAACTGCTCAAACTGTTATTGCACATACTGCAAAATATAATGATGCCTACTCTACCATCGATAAATTTGTTGATGGTTTTTGGGAACGTTTACCCTATATTTGTATTGCGATTATTGTATTTACTATTTTTTGCTTACTTTCAAAAGTATTCAAATACTTTGTACGTAAAGCATTATCTGACCGTTCTTACACTAAACAAAACTTAGTTTTGGTATTAAACCGTGTTGGTAGTTCTGCCATTATTTTCATTGGCTTTTTAATTGCGATGGTCATTGCAATTCCTGGTTTTACACCGGGTCAGCTCATGAGTGCTCTTGGTATTGGTTCGGTTGCAATTGGTTTTGCATTTAAAGATATTTTTCAAAACTTGCTGTCTGGTATTTTAATTTTACTAGGCGAACCATTCAAAATTGGCGATGACATTATTGTATCTGGTATGGAGGGTACGGTTGAAGATATTCAAATTCGTGCAACTTATTTACGTTCGCCAGATGGTCGTCGTATCGTTATTCCAAATGCAACAGTTTATACAAGCGCTGTGACTGTAAATACTGCATATACACGTCGTCGTTGTGAATTTGTGGTTGGTATTGGTTATGAAGATGATGTTCAAAAAGCACGTGATGTGATTTTCAAAATCTTAGATAACGATCCAACAATTTTAAGTGAGCCTATGTTTAGCGTGAATGTATCTGCACTTGCAGATTTTTCTGTAAACCTAACAGTTCGTTGGTGGGTAGATACAACAGAAACAAGTACATCAGCATCTATTAGCCACGTTCAAGAGAATGTAATACAAGCTTTTGCTGAGCATGAAATTTCAATTCCTTACCCTGTACAAGAAGTAAAAGTATACCGCGGTGAAGGTCATGAAGGTGAGTCAGCTCGCGCTAAATAATCTTCCTAAAACATAAGGAATGACTGTTTCAGTACGAATAATTCGGTTGCCTAAGCTAACTGCTTGGCAGCCGTTTTTTATGAGTAAATCAATCTCATAAGGAATAAATCCACCTTCGGGACCAATCACAATCGTACAGCCCTGCTCAATCGCAAATGGCATTTTATGGTCGACATAAGGATGTGCTACATAGGCAGGACATTCTTCTGAAATAAGTGTGGGTAAAACATCTTCCACAAAAGGTTTAAAGCGTTTATACAGTTCAATTTTAGGTGAAATGGTGTCGCCTGCTTGCTCTAAACCTAATGTCACATAATGATCAAGTTGTTGTAAAAATGGTGTTTGCCAGTAGCTTTTATCTACGCGATAACTATGTAATAAAATGATTTTCTCAACACCCAAAGTCACACTGTCCATAATTAAACGACGTAAAACTTTTGGTCTTGGTAAAGCCACAATTAACGTAACTGCTAATTTTTCAGGCACAGCTTCTTCATGCAAAGGTTGCACATGAATCGCTGTTTCAGTGATATCGACAATTTTTGTAAGATACCGTTTGCCTTGAAGAATCCCGACTTTGAGGGTATCTCCTATTTTTACATCCACATGAGTGTGTAAATGCTCAAGCTGACGTTTCGATGAAATTTTCCAAACATCTGACTGAGTTTGTCGCTCATCAAGCAAAACGATATTCATAAATATTGATTAATAACTTGAACGTGTTTTGCTAAAGAGCCTTTGTTTTTTTCCATAATATTGGCTGCATTTAGGTTCAAATACTCAACCAATGCAGGATCATAAACAAGCTGTACTAAATCTTTTGCAGCTTCTTCCGCAGTTTGTACAATTTTAACCGCAGATGCTTCAACAAACTCATCAACAATCGTTTGAAAATTAAAGTAGTTTTTACCCAAAACTGTCGGAACATTCAGTGCAATTGGCTCTAAAATATTATGACCACCACCCGGTTCATTTAGCGAACCACCTACAAAACAAGCCTGACTCATTACATACCAAAGCCACATTTCGCCCATGCTATCTGCTAAATATACTTGGGTATTTTGTTCAATCGCTTGTCCTAAACTACGACGCTGAATATTTAAATCTAAGCTTTGACTTGCTTCAAAAACTTCATTAAAACGTTCAGGGTGACGTGGTACAACAATACACAAAAGCTCAGGATATTCAGTTAAATATGGCTTTAAAGCCCTCAAAATATCTTTTTCTTCAGGTGCATGAGTACTCGCAATAGTAATAATTTTACGTTGTGCTAATTGCCATTCTTGCACCAAATTTTGGGCTTTTTCTATAAAAAGTTCAGGTGCAGAAATATCAAACTTAATACTCCCAACCACTCGGCTCGTTTCAGTATTTGCACCTAAAGCAGTAAAGCGCTCTAAAGATGCTTGATCTTGCGCTAACAACTCATTTAAACCACTTAACATGGATGTGGTTAAGCTTGGAACTTTTCCATAACCTTTGGCAGATTTTTCTGAAAGTCGTGCATTAATTAATATACACGGCACATTAAATTCATGTGCTTGATCAATTAAATTTGGCCACAATTCCGTTTCAACCAAGATCAATAATTTCGGCTGATACAACTTAAAGAAATCTGCAATTAATTGTTTTTGATCGGCAGGTAAATACACCGCCTGAAATAAATCTAAATAAGGTTCTTTTAAAAATAATGATTTAGCGCGAGCCTGCCCTGTTTTTGTTGTATTGGTAACTAATACGGAATGACCATTTTTCAAATAGTGTTCAATTAAAGGTTGAGCCGCATTTGTTTCACCTACAGAAACCACATGAAACCAAATTGCATTTAAATTTTTAGGATTTTGAAAAGGTCCCAAACGTTCTAGCAACTCCTGTTGTAACTGCTCGGCACTGTCTGCACGTTTTTTAATTTTCCATTTATAAACTGGTTTTAAAAGTGAAAGTGCTGCGTTATACCAAAATGGAGTAGCCAAATGAATTGCCTTAAAATGTGGTGAATTAAAAATATAACAGAGCCACATTCACTTGTTAATCAATGTGGCTCTTTAAAATCACTTTATTATGTAAAGACTTATGCTTTATCTAAAGTTGGATAGTCGATATATCCTTCAGGAACATCTGTTCCAATCATATTTTCGAGTTTTAATTCATTTAAAGTTGAATTATTTACCAATCTTTCAAATAAATCTGGATTCGAAATATAGTCTTTACCAAAGGAAACTGCATCTGCTTTACCTGATGCTAATAATTCGATTGCATCATCACGGCTTAAACGCATATTGGCAACATATGGAACATTCCCTGAACGCTCTTTCATATATTCTGAAATACTGTCTTCCGCTAAGTATTCACGGGTAAAGAAGAAAGCAATATTTCGCTTACCTAATTCTTCCATTGCATAACCAAAGGTTTCACGTGGAGCGTCATCGCCCATATCGTGTTCATCACCACGTGGTGCTAAATGCACACCAACTCGACCTGCACCCCAAACTTCAATTAAAGCATCTACAACTTCTAATAAAAAACGTGCACGGCTTTCAACTGAACCACCGTATTCATCTTCACGCTTATTAGTTTTAGTTTGTAGGAATTGGTCAATTAAATAACCATTTGCAGCATGAAGTTCTACGCCATCAAAGCCTGCTTCTTTGGCACGAATAGCGGCTTGTTTAAATTGTTCTGTAATTGAATGAATTTCTGAAATTTCAAGCGGACGAGGTACAACATAATCGCGTTTAGGACGTAATAAGCTCACTTGACCTGCTTGTTGAACTGCACTTGCTGAAACAGGTGTTTCACCGTTCAATAACTCAGGGTCAGACACACGACCAACATGCCATAATTGTGCAACAATTAAGCCACCTTTTTCATGTACAGCAGAAGTCACATGTTTCCAGCCTTCAACTTGAGCATCGGAAAAAAGTCCTGGTGTATTTAAATAACCATTTGCTTCTTCTGCAATAACCGTTGCTTCAGAAATAATTAAACCTGCACTTGCACGCTGTGCATAGTACTCAGCCATCATTGCTGTAGGTACACGATCATCTGTTGCACGGCTTCGTGTTAACGGTGCCATAACTACACGGTTTTTAAGTTTTAAATCACCAAACTGTACAGGAGAGCTTAAATCAGCCATATTCGCCTCATTATTCACGTATTTAAAGTGAATGTTTCAATTGTTCGATATATTGCTGAATCAATTCTTCATTACGTGAAAAATACGACCATTGACCATATTTTTCAGCTTTGATTAAACCTGCCTGTTGTAATACAGATAAGTGGTTAGACATAGTCGATTGTGAAACTTTACCCAAGTTTTCAATTTGACCTGCACATACGCCACGTTTAAAACCACCGCACTCTTCACTCGACAAAAATTTTTCAGGTGTTTTTAACCATTCTAAAATTTGACGGCGTGTAGGATTGGCAAGCGCTTTAAAGATTAAATCTATATCCATAATTCAGACACTTTAAATGAATAAAGCTCAATTCAGCATCTTCGCATACAATATATCGTATTTTTACGATATTTATATCGGTATTTTACGATTTAATGCAAAATACTCAATTGAGCTTTGTTTTACTTAATAAAATTTATAGACCTTGCTTTAAGCTAGCCTCAATAAATTTATCTAAATCACCATCAAGCACAGCACCTGTGTTTGAACTTTCAACACTTGTACGTAAGTCTTTAATGCGTGAATCATCTAAAACGTATGAGCGAATTTGACTTCCCCAACCAATATCAGACTTTGTATCTTCTAAAGCTTGAGCAGCATCGCTACGTTTTTTCATTTCCAATTCATACAATTTTGCACGTAACTGTTTCCAAGCATGGTCACGGTTGGCATGTTGAGAACGTTGGTTCTGACAAGCCACCACAATACCTGTTGGCGCATGCGTTAAACGTACCGCAGAATCTGTTTTGTTAATATGCTGACCACCTGCACCCGAAGCACGATAAGTATCTGTACGTACATCTGCAGGGTTAATTTCAATTTCAATATTGTCATCAATTTCAGGAGAAACGAAAACAGCAGAGAAAGATGTATGGCGACGGTTACCAGAGTCAAATGGTGACTTACGAACAAGGCGGTGAACACCAGATTCCGTACGTAACCAACCGTATGCATACTCGCCTTCTACACGAATCGTTGCAGATTTAATCCCTGCAACATCACCGTCAGACTCTTCCATTAACTCAGCTTTAAAGCCATGACGTTCAATCCAACGTAAATACATACGAAGTAACATCGAAGCCCAATCTTGCGCTTCTGTACCGCCTGAACCTGCTTGAATTTCCACATAACATGGGTTCGGATCCATTGGATTACTGAACATACGACGGAATTCTAACTTCGCTAATTCTTCTTCAGCTGTATCTAATTCAGCTTGAACATCGGCTAGCATTTCTTCTTCTTCAGCTTCTACAGCCAAATCAAGCATTGCTTGCGCATCTTCCAATTGATTTGAAAGACCTTCTAAAACATTAATAACGTTTTCAAGCTCGCCTTTTTCTTTCGCCATTGCTTGCGCACGACTTTGATCGTTCCAAATTGCAGGGTCTTCTAATTCACGTAGAACTTCTTCTAAACGCTCTTTTTTCAGATCGTAGTCAAAGATACCCCCGTAGTGTTTGACCACGTTCGCTTAAGTCTTTTAGTTGGTTTAGATAAGGATTAATTTCCACGTAAATTACTCGCAATCAATGTAAAGCTAAAAATGGCCTAGAATTATATCACATACAAAATGCTCAGTTTTAAACTTCAATCATCAATAAAAAGAACAACTATTCTTAACCAATATGCTTACTTCACAAGTTATGAATTTTCTATTTTTTACTTCTTCTAAATTGCCTTATTTTTTACAATTAGATCAAATATTAATCAATTTATGTTTATTTTTTAAAATTATCCTCCTTTAAATTAAAACCATATTTTATATTTTTTATTTATATTTCAAATAGTTGATATTTTTTAGATTACATAATATTACGTGGTTTACATTGCGGTAACTTAGTCTTCATTGATCATTCTACATTTTTCTCTAGACTAGAACTTGTAACAAAAAATGTATAAATTCAAGCAAACGAGAAAGGGGTACAATCCATGAAAAAATTAGCAATTGCCTCAGCATTATTATCTACTTTAGCAATTACAGGCACTGCAAATGCATACCAAGCTGAAGTAGGCGCGTCTGCTGGCATGATCGATCCTGATCATGGAAGCACAGCTGGTACTTATGGTGTAGATGGTACTTTCTACTTCAAACCAGTTCAAACCCGTAACGCTCCGCTTGCAGAAGCTGCATATTTAGACCGTGCAAGCAACGTAAATGCTCAGTATCAATACAGAAAAGTAGATGATGCAAAAACTCATAACTACGGCGTTGGCGTTGAATACTTCGTACCAAACTCAGATTTTTACCTAAGTGGTAATGTTGGTCGCCAAGATGTAAAAGTAAAACATGATGGTAAAGATGACACAACATTATACAGCGCTGAAGTAGGTTACATGCCTGCTCCTGGTTTCTTAGTTGCTGTTGGTGCGAAAGGTTATGACAACGATCGTAAAGACGGTGTTGATCCAACTATTCGTGCTAAATACGTAACAACACTAAGCAATGGCAAAGACCTTAACTTAGAAGCTGGTGCTGCATTTGGTGACCTAGATGAATACAATCTAGCTGCCGATTACTACATCGACAAATCATTCAGTGTTGGTGCAGATTATTACAGCAACGACTTAACTGATAACCAAGAATTTGGTATCAATGCACGTAAATTCTTTACGCCACAAGTGAGCTTAGAAGGTCGTTTAGGTTTCCGTGATGTTGGTAACAACGATTACACATCTTTTGGTTTAGCGGGTAAATACCGTTTCTAATACCTGAAAGATTTACTTCCCCAAAAAAGCCACTCAATTGAGTGGCTTTTTTAATATCGAAAATGAATCAAAATTTATTGAGATAAATGCACAACACGAAGTTGCAAACTCACATTTCCATTAAAGATATTTTTTTCTAATTCATAAACCAAATGCACATGATCAAGCATTGGATTAAAGTCATATTTATCCTTCGCACTAAAAGCAATGGCTTCAACCACTTGACCATTATCTAAAGCTAAGCGCAGTTTTAAATGCGTCTCTTTCAACCATCTAAAATCTACAAGTTTAAATTGCCCTTCAAAAATAGGCTGAGGGAATTTTTGCCCCCAAGGTGTTAAATGCTGAAGTAAATCGACTGTATTTATTTGAATTGCTTCTGGTGATAATGCACCATCAGTCCATAAAACAGCTTGAAATAAATCTTCATCCATACTCGCAATGAGTTTTTCAAAAACTGTTTTAAACTCTAAAAAATGTTCTTTTTTTACAGTCAAACCTGCCGCTGCTGCATGCCCACCAAAATGACTAATTAAATGCGGATGCTGTTCTGCAACCAGTTCAATCGAATCTCGAATATGAATTCCATCAATAGAACGTGCTGAACCTTTTATGTGTACCCCATCTTCATCAGCAGCAAATACAATGGCTGGTCTATGGAATTGTTCTTTTAAGCGTCCCGCAACAATGCCAATAACCCCTTGGTGCCAATGCTCTTCAAACATTACCAAAGCCGCAGGTAAATTTTGCTGATCGAATTCTAGCTTTTCAAGTTCAACCAAAGCTTCTTGTTTAATTTTACCTTCAACTTGACGGCGCTCAACATTCAAATCATTGAGTTGTTGTGCAAGTGCATAAGCTTTTGAGGCATCATCGGCAAGAAGGCATTCAATCCCAATGTCCATGGTTTCCATACGCCCCGCCGCATTAATGCGTGGACCAATGACAAAACCTAAATCTTGCGCTTTTAATGAAGTAGGATCTCGTCCTGCAATATCTAGTAATGCACTAATGCCTGACCTACATAAATTCTGCTGAATTCGCTTTAAGCCTGCATCAACTAAAATACGATTGTTGTAGTCTAAGCTTGCAACATCGGCATAAGTACCTAATGCCACCAAATCTAAATATTGGGTAATTTTTGCTGTAGATTTACCATTTTTTGCACGATGGCTAGACAAGTTAGCAAGCAAATAAAATGCAACCCCAACACCTGCCAAAGCTTTACTTGGAAACTCACAGCCTAATTGGTTCGGGTTCACCACAGCTTCCGCTTTAGGCGTTTCTTTGGTTGTTAAATGATGATCTGTAATCACCACTTTCATGCCATGCGCTTGTGATTGTTCCACCCCTGCATGGCTTGAAATACCATTATCAACAGTGATGAGTAAATCTGGTGTATAGCTTGTAAATGCTAAATCTGCAATTGCAGGCGTTAAACCATAACCATATTTAAAACGATCTGGCACTAAATAATGAACATCTGCCCCCATCTCTTTCAAAGCTAGAACCATTAGCGCAGTACTTGTTGCACCATCTGCATCATAATCCCCAACAATTACAATTTTTTGCTGTTGATCAATCGCTTCATCAATAATTTGAATGGCTTGATTTAAACCTTTCATAGTTGGTGCAAGTAGATGCTTGAGTTTTAACTCAAGTTCTTGTTCAGATTCGACACCACGACGCGCCAAAATTTCAGCGACAAAAGTAGGCACGCCCTGAAAATTTTCAGGGCGTGTAATGAATGGTCTTTGTTTAATTAGAGTTTTAGACATTTAAGGCATCAATCGTTGAATATTCCATACACCATCGATTCTTTCATAAGTAATACGGTCATGTAAACGATTTGGACGACCTTGCCAGAATTCATAATAATCTGGCTCTAAACGGTAGCCACCCCAAAATTCAGGTTTAGCCAATTCCGTTTTGCCCTCAACTTCATCATGCAAAGTTTGGAAACGTTGTTGTAACTCTTCACGGTTCGCAATGACACCACTTTGCGGTGTGCTAATGTGCGCTGCAATTTGGCTGTCGCGTGGGCGCTTGTGGTAATAATCTGTCGATTCTTCTTCAGAAATTTTAACCACACGACCAGATACACGAATTTGACGTTCTTGCTCTTGCCAATAAAACAACAATTCAGCATAAGGATTTATTGCTAAATCGATGCCTTTTTGACTGTCGTAATTGGTATAAAAGTCATAACCTGCTTCTGTTGCACCGCGTAACAAAACTGTACGAACATGCGGACGACCTTGTGCATTTGCCGTTGCCAAAGACATTGCATACGGTTCATGTAACTGTGCTTCTAAAGCATGGTTAAACCAATTTAAAAATTGCTCATGTGGATGTTGCTCAATTTGACCTTCATGTAGTTCACCTTTTTGGTAACTTAAACGAAGCTCACTCAAATCTTTAATAACATCATTCATAATGAATTACCTAAGCTGCATTTTCACGAACAGCATCTGCTAAATGATTAGCCAATGCGGTTACTTCTTCTAAGTCTTCACCTTCAACCATCACACGAATAACAGGTTCAGTGCCTGACTTACGAATTAAAATACGTCCACGACCTTTCAATGTTTCTTCTACTTTATCGAATTCGCTCACTAAAGCAGGAACAGAGTACGGGTCGAACATTTGTGCAAGGCGAACATTGACAAGTACGTTTGGTAATAGCGTAAAGCCTTCAACTAATTCATGAAGTGCTTTTTGCTGCTCAACCATTACCGTCAATACTTGTAGCGATGCAATAATTGCATCACCTGTTGTGCTCTTGTCTAAAGTTAAAATATGACCGGATGGTTCGCCACCAATTGCCCACTTGTTATCTTCTAAACCTTGAAGCACATAACGGTCGCCAACTTTCGCGCGATGTAACTCTACATTAGCTTTATTCAGTGCAATTTCTAATGCCATATTACTCATGACAGTACCCACAATGCCTGTAGGCTTATTTTTAGCTTGGGTCGCTAAAATATAAAGAATATGGTCACCTGTAACCTGCTTACCATTTTTGTCGACCAAAATTACACGGTCTGCATCACCATCAAAAGCAATACCTAAGTCAGCCTTATGTGCAACCACAGCTTTTTGTAGACTCTCAGGATGCGTCGAACCACAACCTTCATTGATGTTCAAGCCATTTGGTTCATTATGAATAGCAATAACTTTTGCACCAAGCTCACGATATACAGCAGGTCCAACGTTATACGCCGCACCGTTTGCACAATCGACAACAATCGTTAAATCGTTTAAATCTAAATGGTATGGGAAAGTTGATTTACAAAATTCGATATAACGACCATTGGCATCTTTAACACGTACGCTTTTACCTAAATTTGCAGTGTCTTCAATAAAAATATCGTTTTCCAATTCTTTATTAATCGCCTCTTGAATTTCATCAGGAAGCTTTTTGCCTTCACCTGAGAAAAACTTAATACCATTATCAAAATATGGATTGTGTGACGCTGAAATCACGATGCCTAAACTTGCATGTAAAGCACGTGTTAAGTGTGCAATAGCAGGCGTTGGCAATGGTCCAAGTAAATGTACATAAACACCCGCTGCATTTAGCCCTGCTTGTAATGCAGCTTCTAAAATATAACCAGATAAACGTGTGTCTTTCCCCAGTACAACAATTGGCTTACTTTTTTTACTATAATTTTTTAATACTTTACCCGCGGCAAACCCTAACTTCAAAGCAAATTCAGGTGTAATAGGTAACTCACCAAACTTGCCTCGAATTCCGTCGGTACCAAAATAACTCATGTTTTTCTCACTTCTTAATAGTGATATTTATCATCACCTTTCTGCCAATTACTTTACACCAAAAACAAAAAAGCCGTCATAACTCTGACGGCTTTTTCGAGTAAAAACTACGAAAAGTTAACCAACGCGATAGTTCGGTGCTTCTTTTGTAATAGTTACGTCATGTACGTGTGATTCAGACATACCAGCTGCTGTGATTTTCACAAATTTTGCATTTTGACGAAGATCTTCAACAGTAGATGAACCTGTGTAACCCATAGAAGAGCGTAAACCACCCATCATTTGATGAACGATGTTACCCATTGGGCCTTTGTAAGGTACACGACCTTCAATACCTTCTGGTACAAGTTTCTCTGCACCCGCTTTAGAGTCTTGGAAATAACGGTCAGCAGAACCAGTTGCACCCGCCATTGCCCCCAAAGAACCCATACCACGGTATGCTTTGTAGTAACGACCTTGGAAGAATTCAACTTCACCAGGTGCTTCTTCAGTACCTGCCATAAGTGAACCAACCATAATTGTGCTTGCACCTGCACCAATCGCTTTAGCCATATCGCCAGAGAAGCGAATACCACCATCAGCGATTAATGGAATTTGATCTTTAAGTGCATTCGCAACGCTGTCAATCGCAGAGATTTGTGGCATACCAATACCAGCAACAATACGAGTTGTACAAATTGACCCAGGACCAATACCTACTTTAACAGCATCAGCACCCGCATCTAATAATGCAAGAGCAGCATCACCAGTCGCGATATTACCGCCAATTACTTGTACTTGTGGGTAATTTGCTTTCACCCAACGTACACGTTCAATTACGCCCGCTGAGTGACCATGTGCTGTATCTACAACAATTGCGTCAACACCTGCGTCTACTAATGCTTCTACACGGCTAGGCGTTTCTGCACCAGTACCTACAGCAGCACCAACACGTAAACGACCCAACTCATCTTTACAGCTATTTGGATAAAGTTCAGCTTTGTTGAAATCTGTTACTGTAATTAAACCTTTAAGTTCGTTGTTTTCACCAACAACGATCACTTTTTCAATGCGATTCTTTTGAAGAAGTGCTTGAATGTTTTCTTTTGATTCATGCTCACGAACTGTCACCAAACGATCTTGACCAGTCATAATATTGCTTACTGGTTGTTCAAGATTGGTTTCAAAACGTGTATCACGACCTGTCACAATACCAACAACTTTGCCATCTTTTACAACTGGCACACCGCTGATGTTATTTGCTTGAGTAATCGCAATAAGTTCACGAACTGATGTTTCTGGGGTTACGGTGATTGGATCTTTCACCATACCTGCTTCAAATTTCTTAACACGGCGTACTTCTGCTGCTTGCAGTGCAATATCCATGTTTTTATGCAGAATACCAATACCGCCATTCTGCGCCATAGCAATTGCCATACGTGATTCAGTCACTGTATCCATTGCAGCAGAAACGAGAGGGATATTAAGATTAATTCCGCGTGTAAAACGTGTCTTTAATGAGACATCTTTTGGGAGGACAGTTGAGTAGGCAGGGAGTAACAAGACATCATCGAAGGTTAGCGCTTCTTGAACGATGGTCAGCATAACAGTCTCACTGGTAATTTCCGTGCGCTATTATAAACAAATTTGGATGTAAATTTCATTGATTATTATCAATTATTTATTTTCAGGTTTTATTTCAACTTTATTTCAATAAAACTCAATTACTTATTTAAATAAAATTTGATGTATAGCCATCTCATTTAAAACAATAAGAAAGAAAAGTTTTATCTCCTGCCTTATTGTTGGTTTATACAACTTTAAGATTTAGCTTATTTAATAAGAGTTTTATCATCAAAATAAAATCAAAAAAGACGCAATAAGCGCCATTTTTGAAATACGAATTCTGTATAACTCAGTGAGACAACATTTTCTGAATTTTCAACCATCTAAATATAAGTTTTAGATGGCATATTTTAAAAATGTTGTTTTATCTCTCAATATTTATTTTTTAATGTTCAGGACATGTAAATACACGTTCATCCATTAAATCTGTTCCGCATTGAAGTGTTTCAATCCAATCAAGGAATTGATTCACTTGCTCTTTACCAATAAATGGCGTGCCGTGCTGTGGAACAATACTTTCAACATCCATTGTGCGTACCATTTGTACCCAAAGACGAATCACCTTGTTGTTACACATATAACGCTGATGGAAGCCTTTCATATTTGGAATATGATCTTCAAAATTTTCTAGTGGAATACCTGCATCTTCAACCATTGATGCACCCATATCTCCAGAAAATAAAATTTTCGAGATTGGATCATAAAATTGGAAGTTACCAACAGAATGTAAAAAGTGTGCAGGTACTGCAATAATTGATGTATTACCCAATGCAATTTTTTGACCTTGGTCTGGCAATTCAATTAAGCGATCTAACCAGCTACCTTTCATTCGATCACTCATAAATGCTGAGTTTAAATGTGGTAAGAAGCGAGCCCATAATTTAGATGCCACAACTTTAGCATCTGTATATACCAACCAACGCGGCATAGATGTAATAATATCTGGATCTTGATGCGATGCCATAACTAAATCTAAGTTTGCAAGGCGCGTATATTTATTCAATTCCATTGTGAGTGGGACATAAGTTAAGTCACCACCTGGATCGAGTACAGCTGCTCGTTCATTATCAATAATCAAGAATTGGTTGGCCTGTACCCCCTCACCTTTAACCAAACTGGTAAAGCTAATACATTTATGTGACCCATTATCAAATAATACTTGCGATGTAGTACGGTCAAATGCCATGCCGAATCCCCAAAATTTCTAATTTTAAAAGCGTATTTCTATGTACGGATAACATATATTTAATTGGTGAAACTTACAATGAATATAATTTAAATATTATTAATAATATCAGCAGTTTGAGAACGATATCACAAATAAAACCAAGCTATTAACTTGGTTTTATTTGTTTACTAGTAAATCTTAAAAGAAATAATGTTGTACTAAAGCGGCAATACCAATAACTAAAAAGACCAAAGCACCAATTTTATGAATCAAAGAAATTGGTAGTTTTTCGGCAAGCTTATTACCAATGAAAACAGCAGGTGCATTCACCAGCATAATACCAATCGTTGTACCTAAAGTGACCCAACCAATGCTGTCGAAACGTGCTGCCAAAGCAACTGTGGCTATTTGTGTTTTATCACCAATTTCAGCTAAAAAGAAAAGAACAAAGGTCGCACCAAACACGCCATATTTTTGCCATTTATTGATGCTTTCAGATTCATCATCTAATTCATCTGGAATCAACATCCAAATTGCCATGCCAATAAAACCAAGCGATACAATCCATAAAAGTATGGTTGGACTTAATACGGTTGTAATCCATTGACCAAGCACCGCAGAAACACCATGGTTCACTACAGTTGCAAGAAAAATAGCAATTAAAATAGGAATAGGTTTACGAAAACGTGCGGCAAGGAGTAATGCAAGAAGTTGTGTTTTATCACCCATTTCAGAAAGGGCTACAACCACTAAAGAAATCAGAAAAGCTGAAAGCATGATGTGTTTCTCTGGCTAGCAATAACATATACCAATGACTCACCCCTCCTGCTAGCCAATGTGCAGAGTGGTAAATCAAAGGTCTTGCCAACAAAAGAAAGCTTAGTGATAAGCTCATTTGGTTATTTGCTATGATGACCATGTTCGTTTTAGAACAAATATGTTGATCATCACCTTTTTACATTGCGTAAAAAGCGGCTACTCCCCAATGAAGTAACGCTATTATATTTAAATTTTCAGATCTTTTCAAATCTCATAAAAAAACCCTGCCATAGCAGGGTTTTTCCTCTCATTTCTTTCTCCTTCTGGGAGAAATACAATGAGGGTTTAGATCAATAAAGTACGAATATCTTTTAACAATTTCGTTAATTTATTCGTGAAGCGTGCTGCATCTGCACCGTTAATTACACGGTGATCATAAGACAATGACAATGGAAGCATTAACTTCGGATCAAAACCTTGACCATTCCAAACAGGTTGCATTGTTGCAGGAGAGATCCCCAAAATTGCAACTTGAGGCCAGTTCACAAGTGGTGTAAATGCTGTACCACCAATTGCACCTAGGCTTGAAATTGTAAAGTTTGCACCTTGAAGATCTTTCGGAGAAAGTTTCTTATCACGTGCTTTTTGACCCAATACGCCCAATTCAACAGCAATTTCTTTAATTGATTTTTGATCTGGATTACGTAATACAGGAACTGTTAAACCATCTAGCGTTGCAACCGCAATACCCATATGGATTTCATTACGCAATAGAACAGATTTACCATCATCAGATAAATGACCTGCAAACTCACGCTCTTCTTTCAACAAATGCGCAACCGCTTTGATGATAAATGCCATGATTGTTAGGCTAATACCTTCTTTCTTAAAATTGCCTTTAAGATCATTACGCCAAGCTTCAAGCTCTGTAATATCAGCAAGATCAAACTGTGTAACTTGTGGAATGTAGTTATTTAAAGAAAGTTGTGGAATTGACACTTGTTGTAAACGTGTCAATACTTTCTCTTCTACACCACCAAAAGCATCAAAACTTGGGAGTTTTGGTAAGCCTGCAGATACTGCAACTTGTGCAGTAGGAGTCGCTTGAGGCGTTGTTAAACGTGTTTTCACATAAGCAAATAAGTCTTCTTTCATTAAGCGTGCATGTGGACCAGATGCTTTAACATCAGCCAATACAACGCCTAACTCACGTGCAAGCTTACGTACTGCAGGACCTGCATAAACTTTTGAGTTTGCTACATTTTGCTCTTTCGTAAGCTTATCTACACTGTTTGTAGCAACAGGTGCTGCAACTGGAGCAGCAGCTTTAGGTGCTTCTGTTTTTGCAACAGGTGCTGGCGTAGAAACAACTTGCCCTTCAGCTTCAATTGTAACCAAAGCAACACCTTCAGAAACGTTTTGACCTAATGCAACATGAATTGCCTTAATAGTCCCTGCTGTTGTACTTGGCACTTCAACCGTTGCTTTGTCAGATTCAACAACAATAATGCTTTGGTCTTTTTCAACTTTGTCGCCAACAGAAACTAAAATTTCTGCTACAGCGGCTTTATCTACGCCTAAATCTGGTACGGCAATTTCTACAGGACCTGAAGCAGTTGTCGTTACTGTTGGTGCTGATGCCACAGGTGCTTCAGCAACAGGTGCAGCTTCAACTTTTACTGACTCAGCAGATACAGCAGGCGCAGATCCTTCAGTTTTTACTTTAAGAATCACAACACCTTCTTTTACGCTGTCGCCCACTTGAATAGTGATCGCTTCAACAACACCCGCAACAGTACTAGGAACTTCCACTGTCGCTTTATCTGACTCAACAACCACAATGCTGTCATCAACAGAAATTGTGTCGCCAACTGCAACTAAAATTTCACCAACAAGTGCTTTTTCAACACCAATATCTGGCACTTGAACATCAACAACTTGAGATGAAGTTGCAACAGCTTTTGACGTAGTTTCAACTTTAGCTTCTGCAACTGATGCTGCTTTTTTTTCAGCTTTTGGTGCTTCTGCAACAGGAGCTGCCGTTTGACCTTCAGCCTCTAGCTCGATAAGTACAGCGCCTTCTGCAATACTATCGCCTAGATTAACTAAAATACTTTTAACAACACCTGCCGAAGTGCTAGGCACTTCAACAGACGCTTTATCAGATTCAAGCAAAACAATACTGTCATCAACAGCAATGGTATCGCCAACTTTTACTAAAATTTCAGCAACAGTTGCTTTATCTACACCAATATCAGGAGTTGTAATTTGCATACTTATTTCTCCTCTTTGTAGTCAGCTACAGCTTGTACAGATGGAGTTGCTTGAGGAGCCCAAGCTACAGGACGATCTGTATCTAATTCAAATGTAGAAATTGCATCTTTAACTAAGCGTGCATCTACTTCACCTTCATCAGCCAATTTTTTCAATGTTGCAACAACAATGTGAGCTGCATCTACACCAAAGTAGCTACGTAATTTAGCGCGTGAATCTGAACGACCATAACCATCTGTACCTAATGCTACGAATGGACGGTTGTCTGGAAGATATGCACGAATTTGTTCGCTATAAGCACGCATATGATCTGTTGCAGAAACAACGATACCTTTCGTACCACGAAGCTGTTTAGATACCCATGCTTCTTTTGCTTCTTCAGTCATTGGATGTAAGCGATTGTATTCTTCACATGCCATACCATCACGTGCAAGTTCGTTGAAACTTGTTACGCTAAATACGTTTGAATTGATTTGGTATTCATCACGTAAAATTTGAGCAGCTTTAATTACTTCACGAAGAATTACACCTGAACCCATAAGTTGAACAGTTGCTTTTTCATCTTCTTGTAGTAAATACATACCACGTTTAATGCCTTCTTCAGCACCTTGTGGCATTTCAGGATGCTCGTAGTTTTCGTTCATTACAGTTAGGTAATAGAAAATACGCTCTTGGTTTACATACATGCGTTGTAAGCCATCATGCACAATAACAGCAAGCTCATAACCAAAACATGGGTCATAAGACACACAGTTTGGAATTGTATTTGCAAGAATATGTGAATGGCCGTCTTGATGCTGTAAGCCTTCGCCATTTAGCGTTGTACGACCTGCTGTTGCACCTAGTAAGAAACCTTGTGCTTGTGCATCGCCTGCAGCCCATGCAATGTCGCCAATACGTTGGAAACCAAACATAGAGTAGTACATGTACATTGGAATCATTGGTAAGTTATTTGTTGAATAACTTGTTGCCAATGCTGCCCAAGCGCTCATTGCACCTGCTTCGTTAATACCTTCTTGAAGCATGTGACCATCTTTCGCTTCACGGTAATGCATAAGCTGTTCTTGGTCTTCAGGTGTGTAATGCTGACCATTTGCAGCATAAATACCTAATTGACGGAACATACCTTCTAAACCGAAAGTACGCGCTTCATCTGGAACAATAGGAACAACACGGTCTTTAATTGCTTTTTCTTTCAATAATGCTGAAATTAAGCGAACCATCACCATGGTTGTAGATTGTTCTTTACCTTGAGACCCCTTCAAAACTGCGTCAAATACAGAAAGCTCAGGAATAGCAAGCTGTTCACTTTCTTTACGACGTGCAGGTAAATAACCACCTAAAGCCTCACGACGTGCTTTCATATATTTAAGTTCAGGCGAGTTTTCGCTTGGACGATAGAAAGGCACTTCTTCTAATTGCTCATCGTTAAATGGTAAGTTGAAGCGATCACGTACATATTTTAAAGATTCAATTTGCATCTTTTTGATTTGATGCGTTTTGTTTACCGCTTCAATTTCATCAGATAAGCCATAACCTTTCACTGTTTTCGCTAAAATAACAGTTGGTTGACCTTTTGCTGTACATGCTTCTGCATACGCTGCAAATACTTTGTACGGGTCATGACCACCACGATTTAGATTATCAATATCTTCATCGCTTAAATCTTTTACAAGTTCAGCAGCTTCTGGATATTTACCAAAGAATTTTTCGCGAGCATAAGCACCGCCTTTCACTTGTAAACGCTGATATTCGCCATCAAGTGTTTCTTCCATTACAGCTTTAAGTGCGCCTGTCTCATCTTTAGCAAGTAGTGGATCCCAATGACGACCCCAAACTACTTTAATTACACGCCAGCCCGCACCACGGAATAATGATTCTAGTTCTTGAATAATTTTACCGTTACCACGAACAGGACCATCTAAACGCTGTAAGTTACAGTTTACAACCCAAATGAGGTTGTCTAACTTTTCACGACCCGCTAGTGAAATAGCACCAGTACTTTCTGGCTCATCCATTTCACCATCACCAAGGTAAGCCCATACCTTACGGTTTTCTTCTTTAATCAAACCACGGTTCATTAGGTATTTTTGGATGTGTGCTTGGTAAATCGACATGATTGGACCAAGACCCATAGATACTGTAGGGAACTGCCAGTAATCAGGCATTAGGTATGGATGCGGATAAGAAGGCAAGCCAATACCATCAACTTCACGACGGAAGTTATTTAAATGTTCTTCAGTTAAACGACCTTCAAGGAATGAACGTGCATAAATACCAGGAGCACAATGTCCTTGGTAATAAATCATGTCGCCGCCAAAATTATCGTTACTTGCACGGAAGAAATGGTTAAAACCAACATCATATAAAGTTGCAGATGATGCAAAGCTCGCTAAGTGGCCACCTAAGTCATCACCTGTTTTATTTGCACGAAGAACCATTGCAAGCGCATTCCAACGAATAAGTGCGCGAATACGACGCTCCATATCTTGATCACCCGGCATTGCAGGTTGTTCTTCTACTGAAACTGTATTTAAGTAAGGAGTATTTAGTCGCTGAATGGGAACATGCTTCGCAATTGCGCGTTGGTATAATTTTTCGAGCAAAAATGCACCGCGTTCAGTACCCATATGCTGTATTACAGAGTCAAACGCATCTTGCCATTCTTGGGTTTCTTGCGCATCTGTATCGCCATAAAACGCCATAATTCACCTATTCCATATGCCTAATTATATATACATATATGTATCACACTTTTGGCTAGCGCAGATATCGCTCTAGATGAATACGGTTTTGGTCTAATATTTAATAAATAAATACCCATTGACATTTTTTTACTCAAAACAACAAAAAACCGCCAATATTGGCGGTTTTTTAAACACAACTATCAAAATTTAATGATAGCCTAATTATATTCAGCTTATGAGTGAGTTTATGCGGACTCATTCAAACAGTCATAATCCTTCTTATGGCAGCATCGCTAAATATGTAGATGGATTTTTACGTTGGCCATCTTTTACTACTTCATAATGTAAATGAGGACCAGTACAACGACCAGTACAACCTACATTTGCAATATGTTCACCAGCTTTAACACGCTCACCAACACGAGCAATTAAACGTGAAGCATGCGCATAGCGCGTTAAATAACCATTCCCATGGTTAATTTCAACATATTGACCATAACCAGTGCCCCAGCCCGATTTTGTTACAATACCTGGGCCTGTTGCATAAATTGGTGTACCTGTTGGTGCAGATAAGTCTAGACCTGAGTGGTTTTCAGCACGACCACCCATGGTACGACCACCATAGTTCGAGCTTACACGCTTCATATCAGGCAAAGGATGTGTCACCAACCAAGAATATGCTGTTGAAGAATATGTAGCATTTGAGTTGTATTTCTTAGCGATTGAATCGTTGTTTAATTCAACCGATTTTTCACGAAGTTTTACTGAAATTTGAGTATTTGCAGGAACATCAACATCCTCAGTTTCTGTGTAGCTACCTTGAGCCAACGTACGAGTAAGTTGTTCTAAACGATCCGGTGAATTATTTTGCGTTGTATTCACTTGAATCAAATCTGCAAATGCTAAAGAAGTAGCCGAAACAGCTACCGTAATAGCAAATACAATACGTTTTAAATGCATAAAAACCTCATAAACTGTTTTACTCAAAGTTTCTTGGTGATCTCATCCTTGATATCCACCGAAAAATACGCTTAACATAAGACAAAATCATGAAGGAATGATGTATGTCTGAACCAATAAACGTCTTTCAGCAAACAAGAAAACACTCAAAAACAGGAAACTTAACGTTTCTCTCTCAACAAGTATCTGCATGGCAGAAACTTACAAAATTAATTCAACCCTTATTACCACAACCTGAACAATGGCATGTGGCTTGTTACCAAAATGGTATTTTAACAATTACCGGACTCAATCAAGCCATGATTAGTCAGTTGGCATATTTACAAAAACAATATATTGCTCAACTTTCACAGCTTGAAGGACTTCATGATTTACAAAAAATTTATGTCCGACTAAGAGTAGAACCTCTTAAACCCCAAAAAAATGAAGTTATGCCCAAAGTTCTTAATACTGAAACTCAAGAAATGCTCAAAAGTGCAGCTGACTGTGTAACAGATCCTAAGCTTAGCCAAGCATTGTTACGTTTGGCAAGTAATAAAAAATAACAAACTTGAACATTTCATGATCATTGTAATCAATATTTCGATAAATACATCACATTATTTTTAATATATTATAACATTCGCTAAGAATATAATGAATTAGCTCACACTTACATACTTAATTGGGCATTGAGCTTCGTCATTAAATGTTACAATTTCATAGCTTGTCGGATCACTTTGAACATTGCGAAGAAGTTGATTGTTAAGTGCATGACCTGACTTATAACCATCAAATTTTGCAATGACTTGGTGACCTAATAAATATAAATCACCTACCGCATCTAATATTTTATGGCGTACAAACTCATCGGAGAAACGTAAGCCCTCTTCATTTACAACGCCATCATCATCTACACCAATTGCATTTTCAAGACTTGCACCTAAAGCCAAATTATTTGCTTTTAAGTAGTCCAAATCTTTCATAAAGCCAAACGTACGCGCGCCACTGACTTCATATACAAATGTTTCGGTAGAAAAGTCGATGGTCGCAGACTGATATTCTTTTTTGAATGCGGGATGATCAAAATCAATTGTAAAGTTTAATTGAAAACCATCATGTGGATTAAAAATTGCACGTTTATCTGCAATTAAAGCTTCTACAGGTTTTAAAATTTTAATAAATTTTTTCGGTGATTCTTGTTCTTGTAACCCACCTTGCATGAGCAAGTAAATAAATGGACCCGCACTACCGTCCATAATAGGAACTTCAGACGCAGATACTTCAATAATTAAGTTGTCAATACCTAAGCCTGCAATAGCACTCATCACATGTTCAATAGTGCCCACTTTGGCATTTTCTTGAACTAAGTTAGAACACATGAAAGCTTCCTGAATCAACATTGCATCAGCAGGAATGTCTACAGGTGGATTTAAATCAACACGGCGAAAAACAATACCTCCATCGGCATGGTGAGGCACGAAATTAATCAATACTTTTTGCCCACTATGTAAACCAATACCGCTCGCTTTCACGACACGTTGTAAGGTACGTTGTTTCAACATGTTTCTCTAATCATCTATATATCAAACAGCTATACGTTAGCATATTTAGTCATTTTTAAAAAACAAAAAGGTAGCAGTTTAGCTACCTTTTTGTTGAAGTCACTTCACACAACAAGCATTAGATATTACTTATGTTGTTGGTTTTTAAGATATTCTTGAATACTCATAGGCGTTGGACGAGCAGTACCCGTAGCACCTGAAGTATTGGCAGAAGTTGACGCATCATTGTGCTGACGTTGAATTGCAGGCACATCATCTTCATCTGTTGAAGCAATATGTGATGAAGACACCTGTGTTTGTGCAACTGAACGCTTTACAGGTTCTACCGAATCTGCAGAGTTACGTGTTAAGCCTGTTGCAATAACAGTAACACTAATTTCATCACGTGCATCTGGATCAAATACCGTACCGTAGAATACTTGACCTTCATCAAGATCGGCAATTTGGTTCACAACATCGGTAATTTCTTCAATTTCACCAAATGTTACATCGTCACCACCCGTTACGTTAATTAAAATACCTTTGGCATTCATAATTGTTACGTTATCGAGTAATGGGCTACGAATTGCTTGTTCAGCAGCTTGACGCGCACGTGTTTCACCACGACCTGAGCCAACACCCATCATTGCGTAACCACGCGTGCTCATTGCAGTTTTCAAATCGGCGAAGTCAAGGTTAATATGACCAGGACGTACAACTAAATCGAAAATACTACGCACCGCATTTAACAATACATCATCTGCTTTTTTATAAGCATCTTTCATTGAAATATCACGGAATACTTTAAGCAAGCGCTGGTTTGGAATAATAATTAAAGAATCAACGTGTTGCTCTAAAGCTTCAATACCTTTTTCCGCAGATTGCAGACGGCGTTTACCTTCAAAGTTGAACGGTGTAGTTACCACACCAACAGTCAAAATACCCATTTCTTTAGCAATTTCAGCAACAACAGGTGCAGCACCTGTACCTGTACCACCACCCATACCAGCAGTAACAAACACCATATCGGTGCCTTCAAGTTGCTGACGAATAAGCTCTCGGCTTTCTTCCGCTGCGGCTTTACCAACTTGTGGATTTGCACCCGCACCTAAACCGCGTGTGCTTTGTTCGCCCAGTTGAATTTTAAATTGCGAATTCATACGATCCAAAGCTTGCTTGTCTGTATTTGCACAAACAAATTTTACGCCTTGGATATCAGACTCAAGCATATGCTGTACAGCATTACCACCAGCGCCACCCACACCAAACACAGTGAAGCGGGCTTGACCGTTATTATCAGCTTGATCATCTTCAAAAAATTCAAATGATGCCATGATCTTTAGATTTCCTAATTCATAATTGGCAGCGACTTAAGCCCGTATACTGCCTTGATCTTAATAAAAATTGTTTTTAGGATGCTGCTCAATGCTTAGCTTGTCAAGTGCTCGCTATTTTGTATACAACTTCCTAACAATATTCCCTAAAAACTCAACTAAAAAATTGATTTTAACTTCTCATTTAAGCCTGACCATGCTCGCCCTACACGTCCCCATACTGAAAGCTCGCCGGTATCTTCAGGCTCAACAATTGTGTCTTGTGCATATGTCTGACTATACATTAATAGACCTGCAGCCGTAATGTATTGTGAACGACGTAAAGCTGCTTGATGTTGATCATCTGCTTTTACTTCAAGTGGTGGATTGCCCAAATGAGCAGAAACACCTAATACTCTACGTGCAAAACTCACCATACCTTCAATTTGACAAGCATCACCAGCAAGTACAACTCCATGATATAAACCATGAATTGCACCACTTTTTTCTAGTTCATGACGAATTTGTGCAAATATTTCTTCATATCGAGCAATGATAATTTCTGATAGCTCAATACGGCTAATGGTTTGCGGACCATCAATACCTTGTATTTGAATCATGTGATCTGGCTTAACAACGCTTAAATCGACACAACCATATAAAAGTTTAATACGTTCAGCTTCTTCAGTAGAGGTTTGCAGTACTGCTGCAATATCACGTGTTACATTTTCACCACCACGTTGTAACGTGTGTGCTAATGCCAAACGACCTTCTAAATAAACCGCTAAATTTGTGGTTCCTGCACCAATATCAACCAAGCAAACACCATATTCTTTTTCATCTTTTAATAATGATGCTTCTGCAGTTGCAAGGTTCGAAACCACCATTTTTTCTACAAAAATATTGGCACCTTTTAAGGCACGATCAAGATTTTGCATAACACTAATAGGCATCATCATTAATTGATAATGCGCTGTCATACTATGTGCAGACATGCGAATTGGATTTTGCACCCACTCACCTGCATCATCTAAATCGAAACCCAAAGGAACAGCACTTACTAAATAATGATCTGACGTTAAATGGCTTGCTTTTGCTAAGTCTAAAGCGCGCACAACTTCACTTGTTGTAATTGTATGGTCATGATTATCAATTGGCGTACGACCAGAAGCATAATAGCTTTTCAATTCGGCACTTGGAATAGAAATCCAAGCCGAGTGAATACGGCATTCGGCCATATCTTCAGCTTCTTGCACTGCGTTTTTAATTGCTGTAACGACTTTGTCGAGACTTACAATTTTCCCTTTATTCATGCCTCGGTTACGAGCGGTTGCCATCCCAATAACTTGGATGTTATCCGGCGCATGTACCTTACCAATCAAAACTGAAACTTTGTGTGTCCCAATGTCTATCGCAACAACCGAGGGAACAGCTTCATTCATTATTTATTACTACCATTACTTGTGAATGTTTAATTTTTGGCAAAAAAGCCTATATTTTAAAGCCTATTATTATGGCTTCGCAGTGACTTCGCCTGCAATGCTTTTATCACTAATCGTTACAACAAAATGTCCATTTGCAATATAAGGTGCAACTGAATTTTTCCATTGAATCGCTAAACCATTTCTGTAGCGTAAATCGATAGCAGAAACTCTATCCCATGTTGGCTTTAAATCATTCTGAGCCAAATAGCTTAATCTTTGCAGTTTACTCATCATTTGATCTTGGTCAACAATAACACGTAAACCTGAATCAAACTGCATAAACCATGTCATGCGATCTGTTAAGTATAATTCTTTTAATCGCATATTTGCTGGTAAAAATAATTGATTAATCTCATTATATCGACGCATCATCATTTTAGACTGATGTGTTGGACCATGTAAAAGCGGCAAATTTTGATGATTTTTTACAACAACTTCTGTAAATACATCACCACCATCACTGAGTAGTCGCCCTGTTCCCCAACGTGCAATCGCTTGTTTTGGCATTACACGAACTCGAATTGAGTTGGGCCATAATCGAGAAACAACTACTCGATCCACCCAAGATAACTCAAGTGTTTTATCTCGAATTTCTTTTAAGTCCGATGTGAAATAATTATCTTTCACAACAGGTGAAACATGGGTAAATATTTGTTTTTGTTCTACGCTAGATGTCGTACCTACAACATCTAGTCGTGCAACTTGACCATCTGTAATAACTTTATAAAGTCCAAATATACCAACCACCAAAACAACAACAGCCACACACAATAGTAGCCACCCACCGATATTCGAAAGTTTTTCTTTCGCAGTAAGAGGCTTGTCATGTATAGATGTAATTGCGGCTTTTTTGCGACGCATAGAGGCTGGTAATTTAGCCATAATTTAGTGAGTCGCTTCCGTCAATGTTTGCTCAAGAATAACAACACATAATTCATCAAAGCTATACCCCACTGCTTGAGCAGCTTTAGGAACTAATGAATGACTTGTCATACCTGGAACTGTATTTACTTCTAATAGCCAGAAGTTACCTTGTTCATCTTGCATTGCATCAATACGGCCCCAACCACTTGCACCAACTGCTTGGAATGCACGTAAGCATAATGCTTGAAGTTGTTTTTCTTCTGACTCTGTTAAGCCACAAGGAATACCGTATTGAACATCATCACGACTATATTTAGCATCGTAATCGTAGAAAGCTACATCTTTAGGTGGCTCTAAACGAATTACAGGAAGTGCCTGACCATTTAGAATTACAATGGTAAATTCACGACCTGTAATCCATTTTTCAGCCATAACAACTGCATCATGTTCTGTTGCTTTTTCAATCGCTTCTGCAAAGTCTTCAATTTTTTCAACTTTGCTCATACCAATACTTGAGCCTTCATGAACAGGCTTAATAATAAATGGCAAACCAATTGAATCTACAACTTCTTGTAAATCGGAATCTTTAGTCACAATGCGATATGGTGCTGTTGGAAGTTCTGAACCTTGCCAAATTTGCTTGGTCTTTACTTTATCCATCCCAATTGCTGAACCTTGAACACCTGTACCTGTATAAGGTAAACCAAGCCATTCAAGCGCACCTTGGATTTGACCATCTTCGCCGCCGCGACCATGCAAAACAATAAACGCGCGATCGTAGTTTACTAATTCAGTTACGCTACGATCTTTAGGGTCAAAACCCTCAGCATTCACACCTGAACGAAGCAAAGCTTCTAGAACAGCATTACCACTGTTTAAAGAAACCTCACGTTCGGCAGATTTCCCACCTAATAAAACGGCAACTTTGCCGAACTTCGAAGCATTAGACACGTTTATATCCTTAAACTTTATAAATGACTTAATTGAATTTAAACCTCATTCCGAGATTATTTTAAATATAAGTTATTTTGTACAAGTTCGATTGAAATTGCACCAACATTACCCGCACCTTGTGTTAATAACAAGTCGCCTGGCTTGAGTACATTTTTCATCACGTTTTGAATATTGCCTTCAACAGGATCAATAAGCGTTGGCTCAACTTCACCGCGCAAACGAATACTGCGTGCCAATGAGCGACTATCTGCTCCTACAATTGGCTTTTCACCTGCCGAATAAACTTCCAATAATAAAAGTTGATCGACTTGTGAAAGTACATCTACAAAGTCGTCGAAACAATCACGTGTTCGGCTAAAGCGGTGCGGTTGAAACATCATTACCAAACGACGGTCTGGATGACTTGCACGCGCAGCTTTAATGGTTGCTTCAACTTCTTTAGGATGATGTCCGTAATCATCTACCAATTTCACGCTACCGCCATCTAACTCAAATTCGCCTTGAACTTGGAAACGACGACCAACACCACTAAAACTTTCTAAAGCACGACAAATTGCACCATCAGAAACGCCTTCATCTGTTGCAATACCAATTGCAGCCAATGAATTTAAGATGTTATGTGCACCTGGCATATTAATGGTTACGCGTAATGGCTCGCGGTCTTTACGCAAAACTGTAAAGTGCGATTGCATACCAATCTGTTCAACATCTACCGCACGAATATCGTTGTCTTCGTTAAAGCCGTAAGTGAGTACAGGACGACCAATACGCGGCATAATTTCACGAATATTTGCATCATCACCGCATACAACAGCTAAACCATAGAATGGAAGTCTTTGTAAGAAAGTCACAAACGTGTCTTTTAATACATCAAAGCTACCGCCATACGTGTCCATATGGTCTGCATCAATGTTTGTCACAATGGCTGCCATTGGCTGTAAATGCAAGAATGATGCATCTGACTCATCTGCCTCTGCCACAATAAAACGACTCGCACCTAACGCAGCATTTACACCCGTACGGTTAAGCAAACCACCAATCACGTAAGTTGGATCTAGGTTTTCTTCTGCCAACATACAAGTCACTAAACTTGTTGTTGTAGTTTTACCATGTGTACCTGCAACCGCAATACCATGACGGTAACGCATAAGTTCGCCAAGCATTTCAGCACGACGCACTAAAGGAATGCGTGACTCAATTGCAGCTTTAATTTCAGGGTTTTCCTGATCAATTGCAGTTGAAACAACAATTACATTGGCATTTTGAATATTTTCAGCCGCATGACCGATATAAACTTTAATACCGTTTTCTTCAAGCTGTGCTGTTGTTTTTGATGCTTTGATATCTGAACCAGAAATTTTATAACCTTGGTTCTTTAATACTTCCGCGATACCACACATCCCCGCACCACCAATACCCACAAAATGAATGTGTTTAATACGGCGCATTTCAGGCACTTTAATTAACTTTTTAGCTTGATCAGCTGGTGTAGATGGAGACATATTTTTCTCGGATTACAATTCTTGAATTAAACGAACCACTTGTTGGGTTGCATCTGGTTGAGCCTGTTGACGTGCTTTTGTAGCCATTTCTGACAACAATTGGCGATTCATCAACGGGGCTAAAATTTCTTTTAAACTTTCTGATGTTAATGTTGCTTGCGGGCAAATTTTTGCTGCACCGCTATTTGCTAAGAATTTTGCATTTGCAGTCTGGTGATCATCTACAGCAGATGGCAATGGTACAAAAATAGCAGCAACACCTGCGGTTGCAATTTCAGTTACAGTTAATGCACCTGCACGGCAAATAATTAAATCTGCTTTGGAGTACGCTTCTGCCATATTT
This sequence comes from Acinetobacter portensis, assembly GCF_023158935.1. Lineage (GTDB taxonomy): Bacteria > Pseudomonadota > Gammaproteobacteria > Pseudomonadales > Moraxellaceae > Acinetobacter > Acinetobacter faecalis. The sequence continues at coordinate 119,435 of NZ_CP096120.1, read as the reverse complement.
TCAATAAATGGTTGTACATCTACATTCAATTGGTCAGACTTGCCTTCATAACGTGCAAGGGTTGTTTCAGCATGGTTTTGACCACACTGATGATAAACATTTAACGGCACATTTAACTGTTTTAATGCTTCTGGCACACGCTCATTTAAAGCTTGTGCACCAAGCGATCCACCTACAATTAAAATACGTAATGGCTCGCCTGCTTTTTCACGTTCTTGGTAACGCCAAGACGGATTTAAAATTTCTGTAATTTCTTTACGAACAGGATTTCCCGTTGTTTGTACTTTTTCATTTGTAGCAAATGTATTTGGAAATGCCTGACATACCGTTTTTGAAATACGCGACAATTGTGTATTGGTAAAACCTGCTACGGCGTTCTGCTCATGAATAATGACAGGAATTCCTAACGCTCGCGCAGCCAAACCACCCGGACCTGCAACATATCCACCAAAACCAGCTACAGCTTCAACATTAAGCTGCTTCATATAACGCATAGCACTTAAAGTGGCTTTTAATATTTTAAATGGTGCTGCTAATTTACGAAGTAAGCCATTACCACGCACACCTTGAATATCAATTTGATAAATTGGAATATCTTGATTTTTTAATAATCTATTTTCCATACCAGACGGTGTTGCCAACCAAGAAACTTCCACACCTTGCTGCTGAAGTTCTTTCGCAACTGCAAGTGCTGGGAAAACATGTCCACCCGTACCTGCCGCCATCATCATGACGTGTTTAGGCTGTTTTTTCTGTGCGTTGGTCACGGTCTAATTCTTCAACTTAATAGGGGCTAATGAAAATTCGTTATAAGCTATCAATTGTAATCACAAACGTATAGTACGTGAAAGTTTATTTACTTTTTTTCACCAAGCAGTTTATCGTTTTTTTCTACAGTTATTGAAGTTTAAACTAGATTTATTATCAGGTCTGTATTTTTACTTATACTTAAGTGAAATATCATTCACTTTTCTTTGTATTTGATTCCCCCCTTAGCTCTGATATAAACCAACGAATTTTCAAAATTTGCATATAGTTCATGCTGTTCAGTCTATTATTTCATTAGCATATTTTTCCAATAAGCTTAGCCGTAAAGGCTATAAGTCTTTTATCTTATTTATGTTATTTCTTTGTATTTACTTTATGAGTTAGCAGAGTTTTGCTCACTTAAAGTTATGCATCGGAAGCACATGTCTAAGTTATCAATACGGGATTTATGGGTTATTTTAGCTGGCTATTTAGCTGCCATTCATATGGGGAAATTATCGGTTGTCCTCCCCATTTTGCAAAAGGATTTAAACTTAACACTCACTCAAGCAGGTTTATCTTTATCTATTGTTCAAGGTGCGGGTATGTTATTTGCCTTGAGTATAGGTGCATTTTCCGAAAAATTAGGTTTAAAACGCTGTTTGATTTTGGCCTTAATTATTATGGGTTTAAGTAGCCTTGCAGGTCCTTGGCTTGATACTGTTGCTTTACTTTATTTTTTTAGATTTATCGAAGGTATTGGTTTTTTAACTATTTCTCTTTGTGCGCCTGCAATTTTAAAGCGCATTAGCAAGCCAGAAACCATCAGTTTCAAAATGGGACTTTGGAGTTCTTATATGGGGCTTGGCATTAGTTTCGCAGTATTTACAATTCCCTTACTTTTAGAATATTTAACTTGGCAAACTATTTGGGTCATTTTAGGTATCTCTTGCTTTGTTATTGCGCTCATCATTCAACTATTTTTAAATATTGATCATTCCCCTCAAACCATAAAATCTCCTGTACCCGCAGCTCAAGATAGTCTTTGGCAAATTATTCGTATCACCCTTACACACCCTCCTATAATTTGTTTAGCGATCGCATTTGCATGCTATACAAGCCAGTGGATTGCTGTTACAGGATTTTTACCAAGTATTTATGTAGAGAATGGTTTGAGTTTAAAAACAGCAGGTTTACTTGTATCACTTGTTGTTTTAGCCAATTTAGGCGGAACATTTGGTGCAGGCATGCTGTTGCAAAAAGGTTGGACAACACAAAAACTATTAATTATTGGATTTATTGGTATGTTTATTACCAGTATTCTAACGTTCACAACAAATAGCTGGTTAGCTTTTGAAATACAGTTTTTAAGTGCTGTTTTATTTTCAATGATTGGTGGTGTAATTCCAACCACAATCTTATCAATGACACTACACTATACTCCTCATATCAATGCAGCGGCGGCAAGTGTAGGCCTACTACTTCAATGCTCTGCCTCTGCACAATTTTTTATTCCTCTTTTCAGTGCTGCTTTTGTTTCAGCAACACACACATGGGCAAGTATGAGTATCGTGACATCGTTACTTTGCTTATTAGGTTTGTTTGTGATGTCTTTATTTTTTAAACGCTATGCGAAATAAAAGAGCCCCATTTGAGGCTCTTTTTAAATCTACCTTAAAATTATTTGATTAAACCCGCTTCTAAAACATCAAATAAATCGTCGGCAATAGATGTACCAAATGCTGCATCAATTTCACGAATACACGTTGGGCTTGTTACATTAATTTCTGTCACATAGTTACCAATGACATCTAAACCCACAAATATCAAGCCTTTTTCTTTTAAGAAAGGCCCTACTTTTGCCGCAATTGCTTTGTCATTTTCAGTCAGTGGTCGTGCTTCACCACGACCGCCTGCCGCCAAGTTTCCACGTGTTTCACCATTTTGTGGAATACGTGCTAGGCAGTAAGGTACAGGCTCTCCATTCACTATAAGAATGCGTTTATCACCATCTACAATTTCAGGAATATAACGCTGTGCCATAATTGGCTGTTGTCCCATTTCTGTGAGCATTTCAAGCGTAGAGCCTGTATTTGCACCATCTATTGTTAAACGAAAAATACCTGTTCCACCCATGCCATCTAGTGGTTTTACAATCACATCTTTATGTTCTGCAATAAATTCACGAATTAGGCTTTGTTGCGACGTAACTAATGTTGGTACTTGAAGCTCTGGGAACTGTGTTGCAAAGAGCTTTTCATTACAGTCACGTAGGCTTTGTGGTTTGTTAATAATCCAAGCGCCTTCTCGTTCTGCTTGTTCTAAAATATACGTGGTATAAACAAAGTTCATATCGAATGGTGGATCTTTACGCATAAGTACAACATCGTACGCAGCAATCGATTCTTTTTGTTTTTCACCCAGCTCATAGTAATGGTTGTAATCTTCAAATACGTTTAAAGGCGAAATAAGACCAAATGCTTTACCTTGGTCAATATATAAATCTTGTTGTAATGCATAACCTAGTTCATGACCACGTCGAGCTGCCGCCCAAAGCATTGCCATAGATGAGTCTTTTTTTAGATTTACATTTTCGATGGGATCCATCACAACAAGTACGCGCATATTTCTGCTCTTTTAAAAATGATCTGCTGAAGAGTATAACGGAGATTCTTAATTTCTTTTTCTGAATTTCCGTAATCCTTTTTATTCTTTTATGTTGAAGGTGTCTTAATGTTACAAGCCATCATTGGTTTTCATTTGGATGATGAGCAACATTATGTTGCAGAGCTTGCTTGTGGTCATAATCAGCATGTTCGCCATACTCCGCCTTGGCAAAACCGTGCTTGGGTATTAACGGAAGATGGTCGCAAGAAAAAATTAGGCGTGATGTTGGAATGTAAGTTATGTGACAATAAATTAAACAATTAAAAATATTAGTGTTATATTTTATTGACTTATAAAAAGTCTACTTTCAAAAATAGGTGGTGTTTCAAAAAGTATGCTGAAAAAAAAACAGGTTGGCTTTTGATAAAATAGTGAGATGCAAATAACACTAGAAATCAAATGTCCAACCTGTCGAAGTGACAGTATAAAGAAAAATGGCTTCAAACTAAATGGTAAGCAAAACTATCAATGTAAAAACTGCAAGCGTCAGTTTATTGGGGATCATGCTCTTAGTTACCGAGGTTGTCATTCTGGTATAACAAATAAAATACTCCACCTGATGGTTAGAGGGGGTGGTATAAGAGATATTGCAGAAACCGAGCGTGTCAGCATAGGTAAGGTTTTACGAACATTAAGTAAATCCACTTATAAAATTCGCCCTAAGCAAAATTATTATGAATCTATTGAGGTTGATGAGTTTTGGACTTTTGTAGGAAATAAAAAGAATAAACAATGGCTTATTTACGCATACCATAGAGAAACAGGTGAAATTGTTGCTTATGTTTGGGGTAAACGAGATCTGGCGACAGTCCAACGATTGAAGGCAAAGTTAAAGCAATTAGGTGTTCACTACACCCGAATTTCAAGTGATCACTGGGATAGTTTTGTGACTGCCTTTAAAAACTGTAAGCAAAGTATTGGTAAGTTTTTTACTGTAGGTATTGAAGGAAATAATTGTAAAATAAGGCATCGAATTAGACGTAGTTTTAGGAAAAGTTGTAATTTTTCGAAAAAGCTTGAAAACCATTTTAAAGCCTTCGACTTAACCTTCTTTTATATCAATAATGGCTTCATTTAATTTCAGCATACTTTTGGAAACACCACCCAAAAATTATGTCTACGCCTGTTTGGATTTGTTTGTATATTTTCATTAGCTTAATTTGTAAATGGATACTTTCTTGGGGTGGTGCAAATGCAATTAAAGGATGGAAAAGTATCTTTTTTTTAGATATGGAAGCGTATTAGAATAAAGAACAATTACGCGCAATGGCTTTATTTACATGGATAGGATTTACCATTCTTTTTATCGTCGGGTTAATTTTTCCTGAGTATCGGTTTTATAAGTTGTATCAGTAGATGAAATTAAATTTCGTATAAGCGATTTATTTTAAATGATCAGAATTATAAATAAACCACGACATAATGAGCTCATCTAGCATTATAGCTATACTATTTATAATTAAATTGTAATTTATGAGATTTTTCATTTTCAATATATAAGAGTCCATTATATGAGCTGTTTTGTTTTTCAAGTTAATCCTATTGTAATCCCAGAAGAAATTAATTTAAAAAGACGTGAGCCAAGGAAACCCCACAAAAAAGATTCCAATTATGATTTAGAATTTGATTATAAAACTTTTTCTTATGATATTTTTAAGTCAGAAAACAAATTGGTTTTCTCAGGACCTCCCATCAATGGTTTAGAGGCTATAATAAAAAAAGGAAAGTTTTTTATTAATGGAAATCTCATTTCTAATAATAAAATTAATATTGAAAAAATTGATAGAGCTTGCAGGCTATCAATTCATTTTCCATCCGAAATAAAAAAATTCACATTAGTCTATAATGAATTATGTTTTGAAATTAAGGAGAATTTCCAATGCTATCATGATTTATTTCTAAATAAGAAAGTATTATTGACCAAATCTAAAAATAACAATTTAAGATGGATCCATGATTGGATAGAATTTTATAAAAGTGTACATGATATCAACTCTGTTATTATTTATGATAATAATTCTGATCAATATTCTATAGAAGATTTAAAAAATTATTTAAGTGATATAAATATTGATATATTTATAATTCCTTGGAACTTCAAATTTGGCCCTATAGATGCGCCATTTGATTCAGACTTTTGTCAATATGGAATACTTGAACATGCAAAAGAGTGTTTTTTAGCAAAAGCTGCAGGTGTAATTCAAGTAGATGTTGATGAATTAATTTTTTCAAAAACAGGACGAACTGTTTTTGATGCTTTAAAAGAAACACCATATTTAAAATTAAAAGGTGAGTGGATTGAACCAATTCCTTATAGAGAGGATCTTGGTATTAATTTTAACAATTTCTATTATCGCTCAAAAAAATTAGTGGAAACTACTAAAAAATGGTGCATTGACCCTAGGAATACACCTAAGTTTTCACAATGGCGCGTTCATGATGTTAACAATTGTCAAAATGTTCAATACAGCGAAGAGTTTTATCATTTACATTATAAAATTATTAGCACTAACTGGCGATGGAATCGCAGTACTAACTGTGAATATAATAAAAATGAACACTATTTTGATCAAAATCTTTTTGAAATTATAACTAATATCCTCCCTATTAATAAAAATGATTCTGTATCAACTACAATTCAAATACCCAAAATAGAAATTGAAAATCAAATAGAGAGCGAAATACGAAAGAAGTCTATTCTTGTAACCAACCATATTAAACCCCAAAAAATAAGTTTCCTCAGGCAGTGTTTAGGTATTTTTACAAATAGAAGCTCATGAATTAGCATAAAAGCTCCTTTCATAGTCAGTATTTTAAGAGCGAAATCATCTATATATAGCTGTCATAAGCTTGAAGAAATACTTACAAGAAGATATATAACTTGCTTCTACTATATTTATCATTAAGTTTCAAAAACTTAGATAAAAATTAAAAGCTCTGTTCTAATAAATAGAGCTTTTTAATTTGTTTTCATGGTTATAAGTAGATCTCTTGCGAAAGTTAATTTAAGAGCATCCAATTCACCATTCCAGCAATTAAATTCATTCTTAGACCAAAGCGTTTCCGTCTATTTCTATAGCGTTCTGTTAATATCCGAAAATGTTTAAGTTTGCCGTTGATATGTTCAATTGTGATCCTACGCCGACTGATTTCTTGGTTGATCTGTTTTGCTATTTGGGGTAATGATAAATTCTTAGGTTTCTTGATTGGAATGAGTAACTTACTCTTAATCTGATGAAATCCTTTATAGGCTAAATCTGCCATGATACAAGGATAAATGACCATCTCCTTCAAATACTTACGCGCAATCGTCAGATCGTGTTTTCTGCCATCTTCAATCTGTATACTTACAATTTGCTTTAATTTTGGGTTAAAAATGACCTGTGTTTTTAGCGTATGTTTCTTCTTTTTACCGCTATAGAATTTTCTTTGTTTTTTTGGGACGCTCAATCTGTGACTCAGTGACATCAACGATTACATAATCCTCCTCACTAAACTTTTGACTCCTTTTAGGCAATGCGAAAATCCGTGATTGAATCAGAGCATTTTCAACTTTCTGAATCGTACGATTCACATTACTTTCAGCTAGGTTATAGTCGGCGGATAACTCAATTTGAGTTCTATAACAGCGTAAGTAATTTAAAGTTAACAACAATTGATCCTCTAAACACAACGAATGAGGTCTTCCAGATTTTTTCTTGGCAAGTTCAGCATGTTGTAACACTGATACCATTTTTAAGAATAATGGACGAGGAACTCCAACAAGTCGTTTAAATTCCCCATCATTAAATCTAGTTAAATTTTCATATTTCATGGGACTAGTATAAACAATTTTTTACTTTCGCAAGAGGTCTAGTATATTTTATGTGTAATACGCAACAAAAAAGGAAGCCTTTGCTTCACTGCTGTCCCATAGTTTGATTTAAATAAAAAACCTGAGTCCTAACAGTTAAAATATGAGTACGAACCAACACTTTAACGACCAGGATTCAGGTTTTGTCACATCAGAATACCGTATTTCATCAGCTGATTAAACCCGTCGTGCGACAGGATTTTGAACAACTTGCTAAAGTACACCATGTTGGACAGAAATTTAGAGCGGCCTCAAGATGGGATCAGTTTATTGCCATATTGATGTCTCAACTTTCCTGCAGGCAAAGTCTGAGAGATATTCAATCCAATCTGGAGTGCCAGCAGGAAAAACTGAGTCATCTCGGAGCAAAGTCTATACCCCGAAGTACACTGGCACGAATCAATGAGCAGCAGCCTGCTGCCTTGTATCAACAGCTATTTTACAAGTTGCTTAAATACTATGAACACTCAAAAGTAGCTCATAAATTTCGCTTTAAGAATCCCTTGTATTCCTTGGATGCCAGTCATATTGACCTGTCGCTTTCCTTATGTGAATGGGCCAAAGTTCACGACTCAAAAGCCAGCATGAAACTCAGCATAGGATTGAATCACAGCAATGATATTCCTGAGTTTGTTGCAGTTGAAAATGGCAAAGAAAATGACATGGTACAAGGCCGCAAATTCCAGTTTCCTGCTGGCAGCATTGTAGTTTTTGATAAAGGCTATGTCGATTACCAATGGTATGCAAATCTGACTGCTCAAAACATTGGATTTGTCACACGTTTTAGGCCTAAATCTGTGTATCAGGTGATCCAGCAACATCCAGTGCTTGAATCCAAAGGTATTCTAAAAGATGAAACCATTCAGCTGAATAGCGCACATGCCCTAAAAAGAAAAGCCCCAGTGTTAAGAAGAATTGAATATAGAGATCAGCAAAGTGGCAAGCACTTTAGCTTTCTCAGCAATAACTTTCATTTAGCCGCCTCCACCATTGCGGCGATTTATAAAGATCGTTGGAAAGTTGAGCTGTTCTTTAAGGCGATTAAGCAAAATCTCAAATTAAAAGCGTTTCTAGGCCGCAGCAGGAACGCAATTCAGACACAAATCTGGATTGCGATGATCGCCTATTTACTAGTAAGTTTCGCTCAACATTTAGGGAAAAAAGGCTGGACAGTTCAGCGCTTACTCAGAATAATTCAGGTGAATTTATTTGAAATAAAAACCTTAAAAGCGTTATTTTCACCCGATAAAATCCCCATCAAACAAGAGGAAGCTCATGTGAGCTTCCTCTTATAAAAATTGTGGGACAGCAGTGGCCTTTGCTTCCCTTTTTACATCTCTAAAAAATCTTAGATACCATACTTAATGCGATAAGCTTCCATTTTCGCTAAAGCTTCTTTCTCACCTTTCGCATCTAAATAATCCATTAAATCTTTCATAGTAATTAATGCATGAACAGGAATTTCTAATTCTTTCTGAACTTCTTGAATTGCAGACAAACTACCCTGACCTTTTTCTTGACGGTCAAGCGCAACCAAAACACCCGCAATTTGCGCGCCTGCATTTTTCAAAATTGTAACTACTTCACGAATAGCCGTACCCGCAGTAATCACATCATCAATAATCCAAACTTTTTTACCTTCAACAGAAGCACCAACCAAAACACCACCTTCACCGTGATCTTTCGCTTCTTTACGGTTAAAGCCCCATGGCACACTTACACCATGATTTTGTGACAAAGCCACAGCAGTTGCAGCTACAAACGGAATACCTTTATAAGCAGGACCAAAAACCACATCAACATTTTCACATTGTGTTAATTTATCTGCGTAGCCCGAAGCTAATACAGATAAAGCTTCACCGTCGTTGAGTAAACCTGCATTGAAAAAATAAGGACTCACACGACCCGATTTTAAAGTAAACTCACCAAATTTAAGCACACCACGTGATAATGCAAGTTCGATAAAAGCTTGAGGGTTAAACTGAGCTGGCGATGTCATGAGGTGCTCCAAAATTCATAAAGAAAGGTTATGACTGCGCATGATACCAAAGAGTAGCTATCCAAGTGATCAAAAAATTTTACGAGTAGTGTCAATAAACGTAAACGGATTACGTGCGGCTGAAAAAAAAGGCATTTTCGATTGGATGGCAACATCCGATGCAGACGTAATTTGCATGCAAGAATCACGCATTACGCACGAACAATGGACAGACAAATTCAAACCTGAAGGATGGTACACACATCTTTTCCCTGCGGAAAAATCTGGCTACGCAGGTACAGCAATTTACAGCCGCTTACCTTTTGTATCTGTAACAGATGGTTTAGGTTTTGAACTTGCCGATTCACAAGGTCGTTTTATTTCAGCCGAATTTGATCTTGGATTAGAAAAAACGGCGCATATTTGCTCATTATATCTCCCTTCTGGGTCATCTGGCGATGAAGCTCAGGTACGCAAAGACCACTTTTTAGATGAATACAAAAAAATTCTAAAACAATGGCGTGAAGAAAATAAATCTATCATTGTCTGTGGCGACTACAATATCGTACATAAACGTATTGATATTAAAAACTGGTCGGGCAACCAAAAAGCTTCAGGCTGCTTACCTCATGAACGTGCTTGGCTAGATCATATTTATGATGATTTAGGCTATGTAGATACTTTCCGTGAAGTTCGTAAGGAAGCTGAAGTGTATTCTTGGTGGTCGAATCGTGGTCAAGCACGTGCGAAGAACGTAGGTTGGCGTATTGACTACCAAGCATGCTCTCTAGATTGGAAAGATCGTACAGTGAATGCTTGGGTATATAAAGAAGAATGGTTTAGCGACCACGCCCCTGTCATCATTGATTATAAAATTTAAACCAATTAAGTTTACGAGTGTTCACTGAATAGAGTTTATTGTCCTACACAACATGTCGTATTTGGGCATTTATCTCTACATCGAATCAGCGCATTATAGCTCCACGGCAAAGGGACACTGTCAGGATGACAACAAAAGGATTGGAAGCCGTAGGATGAAGAAGGAACAATTAATTTTGTTCTCAAGGATGTAAGACATTGGACGTTATAGTGAGACCCGCATAATCAGGATGATTAGATGCGGGTTTTCTCTTTTTATAAATATCATTTTTATTTGCAGTTTTTTATTCTTCTTATCTACACAGCATATTCTCAATGAATTTCATGACAATTACATGAACCTTTCGTGTCAAACTCATGAAACATGATTTTTATGATTTCACATAGAGCTTTCCTTTATTTTCCGCTAATCTATTTAAAATTTAGAATCTAAATAAGGCGTAATTATGCTTAAGGTTTATGGCATTAAAAATTGTAATTCAATGAAAAAAACATTCGATTTACTGACAGAGCTTGGCTTAGCGTATGAATTTCATGATTATAAAAAACAAGGCATAGATGCCGAAACTGTGAAAACTTTGTTATCTGAAATTGGTCAAGATTTAGTACTGAATAAAAAAGGGACAACTTGGAAAAAACTAAGCGAAGAAGAACAGCAACATGCCCTTGCAAGTGAAGCGAATCTTATTGAAACACTTACTACACATACAAGCATGATTAAACGCCCTGTTATTACTACCGGTTCAGGCTTTATTATTGGTTTTGATGAAGCTGAAATTCGTAAATTAAAATAAATTTATCTTCATAAAAAAGCCTGACATTTGTCAGGCTTTTTTATTTATATATTTAAAACTTAGTTAGCACGAATCCAAGTTTGGTTACGTCCTAAAGCAGCAACACCAATATAACCACGTAGCTCAAGTTTCTTGCCACCATTCGCAAGCTTACCTTTCAGGCTATAAGATTTGCCATTTTTAGGATCTAGAATTGAACCACCATCATAATTTTCACCACCTGTATTTTTAAGGTTACGTACAATTGTTACACCTTTCAGTGATTTATTTTTATATGCACCTTCACACTTAGTACAAGAATTTTCTTCACCTGGCGTTAGAATGCTTTGAATAGTTGCATTCAACGTACCGTTTGATTGTTCAGTAAACTTAACAACCGCTTTTGGCTGTTTTGTTTTATCATCAATTGTTTTCCACACTGTGCCATTTAATGGGTCTGCCGCGTGTGCTACTGCTGCAAAACCAACGAGCCCTAATACCATTGCAATTTTTTTCATTTTTCTGTGTCCCTAATGTATCTATATACAAGCTTAGTATCAAAAAATCACAAATATAAAGCAATTTATGAATGTGACCGTTTGGTGTAACTTTGTAATTTATATTGTTGAACTAAATAAAAAGTGTCTAAATAACAATCAATATAGAGTATATATGGATATCTCGCGAATGTTGAAACAATTTTTAACAGAGCAATTTCTTAAAACTTCAATTCGTACACCTAGCAAACTGAATCTGCCTATTGGTTCGGCACGCTTTTCAATTGAGCAAATGTGTAAGCTTTTTCCAAAAGATGCAAATATAGAAATTCGCAAAATTTCTTTAGCAGGATTAAAAGCTGAGGAACTAAAACCTCAAGATGAATCAACTCAGCTGATTTTCCACATACATGGCGGTGCCTTCTATTTAGGCTCGCTTAATACACATCGCGCATTTTTAACCCATGTTGCAGCACGCACACAAATGCAGGTGATTCATGTCGATTATCCACTTTCACCAGAGCACCGCTTTCCTACGGCTTTAAATGCATTATTTGATGTTTATCAAGAGTTACTCAATCAAGGCATTCAAGCTAAAGATATTATTTTGTCAGGAGATTCTTGCGGTGCGAATTTAGCTTTAGCACTTGCCTTAAGAATTAGAAATGAAAAATTACCTCAAGTAAGTGGTCTTATTTTGCTTTCGCCATTTTTAGATTTAACGCTGACCAGTGAATCTATCCGTTTTAATCAAAAACATGATGCGCTACTTTCACTAGAAACCATTGAAACTGGAATTAAGCATTATTTACCTAAAAATGTTGATGTTGGAGATCCACGAGTTTCTCCAATGTTTGATGACTTCAAAGATTTACCACCAACGCTTGTTCAAGTCGGTTCTAAAGAGCTTTTACTCGATGATGCAAAGCGCTTTAAAGACAAAGCAGAACAAGCAGGTGTAGATGTGACATTTAAAATTTACACAGGCATGTGGCATAACTTTCAAATGTTTCATCCTTGGTTTGATGAAGGTAAAAAGTCTTTGGCAGATTTAGCTGAATTTGCACATAAACAAGATAAAGACTAAAAATTTAAGTAAAAAAAAGAAGGCTTTGCCTTCTTTTTTTAATTTTATTTCTGAATTTGATAAGGCTCTAAATAATTCACCCATGTATCTTCAGCTAACGCATCTTCTATCCATTCTTTAACTGCAAAATGATTAAGAACATTTTGCATATATATTTGCGTGATTTCACTCACAGGTAAGGCATAAGTTTTTAAGCGTGTAACTACAGGTGCGTAAAATGCATCTGCTATAGAAAACTCTCCACACAAAAAGCCATCTCTATATGGACGTTCCGAAAAAATTTGCTCAATACGTGCAACGTCTGCCTGTAAATCTTTAAACTCTTGCCAAAGTTCAGCACCTTTTTCTACCAAATTAGCACGAAGATTCATACCACATAAATTACGAATATTTGGGAAACCACTATGCATTTCTGTAGAAATACAACGTGCTCTTGCTCTTAATTTAGAATCTAAAGGCCATAAATTTTTCTCAGCATATTGCTCTGCCAAATATTCACAAATTGCTAAAGAATCCCAAACTAATAGATCACTGTTTACCAATGCAGGTACTTTCCCATTTGGGTTTACCGCTAGAATTTCTTGCTTGAATGTACCCGTATTTCGCTCTTTGGGAAAAGAAATCATCACTTCTTCAAATGGAATATTAAAAGCCTTAAGTACCAACCACGGACGCATAGACCAACTCGAATAATTTTTATTGGCTATATAAAGTTGCATCATGGTTAATCTCCTAAATGCTGTTTAAATTTTTCAATTTGACTAAGCAACTCTTGTTCAGAAAAAGCACCCGTTAAACGTAAATTACGAATTTCTTGTTGTTCCACATTTAAGAATAAATAGGTTGGAGGGCCCAAAATATCACGCTCATTCAATAGAGCTTGATGACCTGCATCATATTCACTTAAGTCAAGTTTAATTAAATAAAAACCTTGAAGTACTTGCTGAACATTTGTCGCCTTCAAAATACGATGCTCTATAGGCTGACACGCGACACACCAATCGGCATATACATCAATAATAATGCCTTGATCTTTTGGTGCTTGAGCCAAAATTTGATGAAATTCTGAAGCAGTATGTGCAACATTCCAAACCATATTTGCAGATGTGCTTGTAGCTGTATTAAAGAACCGTTGGCTTTGTTGATATTGGCTATAAACCATATAAGGCACAGTTAAAATTAAGATCGCGATATATGCCCATTTCCATTGTGTTTTATTCCACATAAAACGAAATAGCACATAGGCAACAAAGCTAATGCCTAATGCCAAACTTAAACATTGGAACCACATTTCGGACAATAATGGGCGCACAAAATACAAAGCTAAAGCGAGCATAATAAATGCAAAAATCACTTTAATTTGATTCATCCACATGCCAACTTTTGGCAAAAACTTAGAACCTAAAATACTGGCAATAAGAAGTGGCGTTCCCATCCCAAAACCCAATGTAAACAGCAACAATGCGCCATGCCACTGACTTTGTGTTTGAGAAATAAAGAGTAATGCACCTGCCAAAGGCGCTGTCATACACGGACCAACCAACAGTGCCGAAATCATACCCATGACCGCGGCACCAACAAGACTTCCACCTTGTTGCATAGCTTGTGCATGATCCAGTTTATTAACCAAAGCCTGCGGTAATTTAAGCTCGAATGCGCCAAATAAATTCAGCGCAAATACTACAAATAACAAGCTAAATGCAATAAGTGTCGATGGTTGTTGCAACCATCTTTGGAAATTTAACCCTGCCGATGATGCAATTAATCCTAAAATTGCATACACCATTGCCATACTACAAACAAAGACCAAAGCAATCACCCATGCTTTCAAGCCTTTGTTATTACGCACAATAAGTGAGGTTAAAATAGGAATCATAGGTAAAGAACATGGCGTAAATGCCAACAAAATACCTAAGCCAAAGAACAGTAATAATCCGTAAATAAATGAACTATCTGCAAGTTTTTCCGACCACATTTGATCTTTAGCAGACTCATCATTATTTAAGTTTTTTGGCGAAGATGTTTCTGTATTATTTACAGCATTTGTCGCTTCATTTTTTTGTGTAGATGCCGCTAAATCCAAAAAGCTTTTTGAGGGCGCTGACTGATTTTTTAATGCAACCAAACCATTAATATCTGTTTCAAATTCTATTTGTTGTGGTGGATAGCAAATTCGATCTTTAGCACACCCTTGCCACATCACTTGATATTTTTTAGAAGCTTCTATAGGAATATTAAAGTGAACTTTCTGATAATAAACTTGAGTTTCCCCATAGTTTTCATCATATAAATTTTGAGCTTTTGGTAAATTTAAAGGAAGTATTTTTGAGTTATTTTTGACTTCAAATTTATGCTGATAAAGATAGTAATTTTCTGGAATCTCCCAATTTAATTGGGCATGTTTGGAATCTATAGATTCAACTGAAAATGCAAAAGCATCTTCTGCCGAACGTAAGGAAGTTTGAGCGTATAAGGCTGTTGAGAGAAGTACGAATAATCCGCCCAACATCCACTTTATAATGACATCCAAACTTGGCTTATTTTCTAGAAGATGCTTTTTCATAGGTTCTTCAAATTAGAATAGGTAAGAAACACCAAATCCTGCTTGATAACCTTTATCTTGACCATTCAAGTCTAAGCCAATCGTTGCATCAACTTGGGCACGTTCATTAAAGGCATAAATTACACCTGAACCTAAGTTATATTCAACATCTTGACCTTCTTGTTTACGATAAACCAACTCAGAAAAACCTGACCAGTTACCAGCAATCAGATACTCAACTGTTGGTACAGCTGTTACTGCCCAATTGCTGTTTTGAACTTCATAAATCATAGAAATAGACGTTGTAAGCTGATCACTGTGATCATAAGCAACCACTGAACCTAAGCTATAAATGTCTTTGTCGTTGGTAAATTCATCATTACCTGTTGCAATTACAGCTTGCGCCAAAACTGCCATCGACATTTTTTCATCATCAAGCTCAATGGCTTTTTTCAAACCAATGCTTACATCGCCTAAACCATGCTTAGATTCTTTGATTTTGCCTACTTTAGATTGTGTCCACTGTGGACCGTCCCAACCTAATTGTAATTCAAGCCCTTCGGCTAAACCTATACGTAATAGTACATCTGCACTATACGTCGATTTTTTTAACTTACCATTTTCTGTTTTTTCTTCAGAATAGCTATAGCTTGGTAAAGATTGTTCCCAAGCAAGCTTACCTACAGGTGTAATACCCGTGCCTATACCAGAACCTGCATGATCAAATGAAAATTCAGTAGCAACTGCATTTGCACTTAAACCTGCCAATAAAGCGAACCCTAAAGTTTTTAATGCTGACATAATTGTTATCTCAAATAATTAAACCAATTCTTTTGTCATTTTTGCGCCATGACTGCGTAAAAGTTCTAACGTCTGTTTTTCTTCTTCTAATGCTTCTGACCAATTAATTTCATCGAAGTCACAATCGAAGAATAAATCACTAATTGAAGTTAAAATTGTTAGACCTTCTTCATCTTTCGTATTTGGGTTCACTTTTTCTTCTAATAAACGTTTTACTACCGGTACACATGCAGAGCTTGCAGCATCCCAAAGAGGACCATACACTTCTTCTGAATCCCACAAATGAACATTTACTTTCGCTTGAATCAGCACTTCTAAAATTTCTAAATGTACCGCTAAATTTGCTTGTTTTTGTTCTGCACTTAACGGTGTTCCCGCTTCATGCGCTTCACAAATTTCTTCCCACCATTTAAACAAACCATCAGACCATACAGAAATTGCAGGACCTTTTTCACCATCAATAAAATTTGGATCGAGCCCATCTGCTAAAAGGCTTTTTACTTGTGCAAGGTTTGCTTCTTCTAATGCTTGCACCAAGAATTGTTGCTGCGCTGTTAACATGGAGAGAACTCTCATTAATTTAATTTATGTGTATTATGCAGAATATTTACCCATTTGTTGAAATTAAATATGCATACACTATTTTAATTCTGTAAAAAACCATAAAAAAAAGCCCCACAGGGCTTTTTCAGACTCAATGTTGAGGACTGTAGTCATCTAAATCTTCGTCTACAATACCGTCATCGGCATCTACAAATGCAGGTTGAGCACTACGCGGCTTTTCATTTTTTTCAAATGTATGCTCTAGGCTTCGTTTTAAGCGTTCAATTGCACCATGAATTGCAGTATCAATGTTATGACCTTTATGATTCACAACCACTGGTTTTAAGCCTGCTGGACGTGCTTCAATCATACATTTGATGTCGGCCTCGCCACCCTTAGGGCCATTTTCATCGCTTAAATGTACTGAAAAATGCGTAATTTTTTCGCTGTGACGTTGGAATTCTTGATGTAGCTCTTCACGCACATAAGTAATGAGTCTGTCACTATTTTGAATGTTTTTATCTGTACGTAGTTCAATATTCATATAATTCCATCCTCTTCTTTATTTGTATCTTTTCTTGCACAAAACTTATTATCTTGGCACGTTGGTAACCCACTGCTATAAGCAGTAATAGAACATCTTCAATCTATTTTGGAATACATCCTCCACATTGAATGATGAACACTAACGAGGTCTGCAGAACCGTGTCCTTATACTTTCAATATCGGGCCTAACTTAAAATTTTGCAAGTAATATTTGAAAAATAATATTTTATAACAAGCCTTCTATTTAAATAAAAAGGAACACAGTACATTTAAATATACGGAAACTTTAGCCAAATTATCAAATCGTTCATTTTAAATCGTTCGATATAAAATTTTAAAAATGTGCCTTATTACTCAATGACATATTTATATCAATATATTCCTTTAAGAATCAAAACTTTTGAAGTTGTAATTTTATAACAAAAGATAAATTCTACTTATAAGCATTGACCAACCATCTTTTTTGACTTTATTTTTGCTTAATAACATGTATTCTTTACACGTTTTTTTGGGGAAGTAAAACTTTCATGAAATTTAATCAAATTGTAGCTACAACTGTTCTTGCAACAACTGCGGCATTCACTCAAGCAGCTCCTGTTTGGCAAGACTTTAGCATTACTGGTTTGTATGGCGAAAACTATGCGCATCCTGCGAATGGTAAAGACGATAACCAACAAACGACTATTACTGCAGAATATGCAGCAAAGTTAACATATGGCGATTTTTTTGCATTTGCTGACCGTGCAAATAATGACTTTGAAAATAGTACTTATTTCGAGATTTCACCACGTTTAAGCCTCGGTGCTGTAACTGGTCAAAAACTTGAATTTGGTCCTATTAAAGATGTTTTAATTGCAACAACTTGGGAAGGCAATAGCTCAAATTCACCTGGCGCTGACTTTAACAACTACCTTTATGGTATTGGTTTCGACTTAGCTATTCCTTACTTCCAGTATGCTCAATTGAATTTCTATAAAGCAGACAATGAAAAAGGCACAGATGACGATTACCAAATGACGGTAACGTATGGCGTACCGTTCAAAGTAGGTACTGAAGAATTCTTAGTTGATGGTTTCCTTGATTGGTCAACGGCTGAAGAAGATCACGCAAGTGAACTAAACTGGACGACTCAATGGAAATGGAATGTTGGTAAACACATTTCTCCAGAAACTCGTTTATACCTAGGTGTTGAACACTCTGTGTGGAACAACAAATACGGTATTAAAGGCTTAGATCAAAATGACGTAAGTGCTTTAGTTAAGTACCACTTCTAATTGATTTGAAGTCTAAAAAAGCAAGGCAATCGCCTTGCTTTTTTTATGTCTTAACGTGCATGATTCAACTTATAGTTCTCATATTTAATGCCATTTTATGTCTTATATTATTCGCCCTGCGACAGAACAAGATTTACCTGAAATTTTAGAAATCTATAACACTGAAATTCTAAATGGCTTGGCAACATGGAATGAGCAACCTTACGACTTAAAACACTTGCAAATTTGGCTTAAACAACTCCAACAGCAAAATTTTCCTGTATTTGTAGTTAAAGACTCAATAAAAAGTAAAGTTTCAGGCTACGCAGATTACGCATCTTTTCGAAATTTTTCTGGCTATAAATATAGTGTTGAACATTCAGTTTATATTTCACCTGAATATGTTAAACAAGGTTTAGGTAAACGTTTGATGCAACATCTTATTGAACATGCAAAATTCAACAATATGCATGTGATGATTGCAGGAATTGATCATGAAAATATTGGATCAATTGAACTGCATAAAAAACTGGGTTTTGTACAAACAGGATATATGCCTCAAGTAGGTCAAAAATTTGGGAAATGGCGAGATTTGGTTTTAATGCAACTGATGTTAAATAATGAATAAAACAATAAAAAAGCGCAAATAAATGCGCTTTTTTATTTTGGGAGATATTAAGAAATTACAATGTAATCTTCATCGGCAGCAGAGCTTGCAAACTCTTCCATACGTGTAATTAGACCATTTTCAAAGGTATATATTTGCACCCATTTTTGAGCCAAAATACTGCCATCCTCTACTTTAATAAACTTTTCTTTACCCGTCACAATAATCGTATTTCCTTGTTGATAAGTATTTAAAATATCGAAGTATTCAACTTTTAAAGTTGTGAAGTTCGCTTGGAAAAATTGGTTTACACCTGCTTTTCCTTCAAAGCGTAATGACGGTAATTTTTGTGTTCCATGATGAATCCAAACTGAATCATCCGATACCGTTTCTACTGCGGCTTCTACATTTTGCTCAGCAAATGCTGCATACATTTTATCGAGTGTTATTTGTTCTACTGTACGGCTCATTTTATTTACCTTTATATCTGTTTTGTTGATGTAACGAGCATACGATTTTTATACTTTTAAAAGCACTATCATGAGTGATAGTCTATTTTTTGATGATATTTCAGTTCTATTTTTTATTTATGTTGGATTTTTAGAAATTAAGCATTTATTTCATATAGCTTTTAGTCTTAGCTCAACCATTATTATGCTTTAATATTCCTCTAATAATTTTAATTAATTGGGGGGAATAAGTGGCTAAGTTTTTGAATACAAGTGCAACTAACTTTTTTTTAGAAGAACTCATTAAAAATGCGAAAGAACGCCTTATTCTGATCAGTCCTTATTTAAGATTAAATGATCGAATTAAAGAATTACTTGAAGATAAAGACCGTCTAAAAATTGATATTCGAATTGTTTATGGTAAAAGTGATTTACATCCCGATGAAATAAAATGAATGCAAAAACTAGATTATGTTCGCTTAAGTTTCTGCAAAAACTTACATGCAAAATGTTATTTAAATGAATCTGAATGCATTATTTCTAGTTTAAATCTTTATGAATTTAGCCAAGTCAATAATAATGAAATGGGCATCCTCGTTCGCAAATATGAAGATAATGATGTCTTTAAAGAAGCGTACGAAGAGGCACAACGTATTATTCGTATTAGTGATGAAGTTAGAATTACGTTAGATGAAGTAAAGGCTGAAACGAGCGCCAATGAAGATATAGAAACAGAAAAGCAAACTGCTACTTTTGAAAAACTTACGACTTCTAAATTAGCAGCAAAACATAAATTGAAAACAACTGAACTATTAGAAAAACTAGTCAAAAAAAATTTACTTATCCTAAATGAAAATGGAAAACATTATTTAACCGACTCAGGTAAAGCAATTGGTGGAGAATTCAGAGCAAGTCAATATGGTGGGTATTTTCTTTGGCCAGAAAATATTGACCTTTAAACTACTCTCTTAAAAGAAACCGTACATTTGCACGGTTTCTTTCATCAAAAAATTAAACCACCAAATCAGCTAGATTACCTTTTTGTTCTAACCAATCTTTACGGTCACCAGAACGCTTTTTAGCAAGTAACTTATCTAATAAGCCCGCAGTAAACTGCATATCATCTAGATCAAGCTGAACCAAACGACGTGTATCTGGGTCAAGTGTAGTTTCACGAAGCTGACTTGCGTTCATCTCACCCAATCCTTTAAATCGAGTAATTTGAGGATTTTTGGTTTTACACTTCTTCAAAATACCGTCAAGTTCAGCATCATCTAAAGCGTAATGAACTTCTTTTGCATCATCAATTCGGTACAGCGGTGGCATTGCAACAAACAAATGCCCTGCTTCAACCAATGTTGGGAAATGCTTCACAAACAACGCACATAATAATGTCGCAATGTGTAAACCATCCGAATCGGCATCGGCAAGAATACAAATTTTACCGTAACGAAGCTCTGAAAGATCGTCACTGCCTGGGTCTACGCCAATCGCAATTGCAATATTATGAACTTCTTGAGATGCCAAAACTTCATCTGATGAGACTTCCCAAGTATTTAAAATTTTGCCTCGAATTGGCATAATTGCTTGGAAGTTTTTATCTCGTGCTTGTTTTGCAGAACCGCCCGCAGAGTCACCTTCCACAATAAATAATTCAGATTCTTCAAGGGTATGTCCTACACAATCTGACAATTTCCCCGGAAGTGTTGGCCCAGAAACAATCTTTTTACGCTCTACTTTTTTCGCTGCTTTTAAACGACGACCTGCTTTACTAATCATCATTTCAGCTAATTGCATAGCAACGTCTGAATTTTGATTGAGCCACAATGCAAACGCATCTTTGGCAATGTTAAGCACAATACCAGAAGCTTCACGGCTTGAAAGACGTTCTTTGGTTTGTCCTGAGAATTGTGGTTCTTGGAACTTTAAAGACAGAATATAGTTCACGCCATCCCAAACATCTTCAGCAGAAAGTTTAAGATTCCGCGGTAACAAATTACGTAATTCACAGAATTCACGCATTGCATCTGTTACACCTGAACGTAAACCGTTCACATGCGTACCGCCTTGTGCGGTTGGAATTAAGTTCACATAACTTTCTTGAGTGCTTTCGCCACCTTCAATATTCCAACAAATAGCAAATTCTGCACTTGATCGATCTGCTTCGCCCGTTGCTACAAATGCAGGATGTGGAACGATCTCACGATCTTCCAATTCATCCATTAAGTAGTCGACTAGACCATTTTCAAACTGCCAAACAATTTTTTCATCGTTAATTTGGTCTACATAAGTAATTTGTAAACCTGCAGCTAAAACTGCTTTTGCTTTTAAATTATGTTTTAACGCTTTTAGTCCAAATTTTGGTGAATCGAAATATTTTGCTTCAGGCCAAAAATGAACAGATGTTCCGCTTGCACGTTTTGGTGCTTTACCTTCTAAAACTTCAAGTGGCGCAATAGCTTCACCTTGTTCAAACGCCATTTTGTAAAGGTTGCCTTGACGCTTAACTTCAACTTCCACACGTGTAGATAAGGCATTTACCACCGAAATACCTACACCATGCAAACCACCTGAAAATTGGTAGTTATCGGTACTAAATTTACCGCCCGCATGAAGCTTGGTCAGAATAATTTCGATACCACTTTGCCCATATTCGGGGTGAATATCGACTGGCATACCACGACCGTTATCATCTACAGACAATGAACCATCTTTATAAACGGTTACCGTAATTTGGTTGGCATGACCTGCAAGTGCCTCATCGACAGCATTATCAATAACCTCTTGCGCCAAATGGTTTGGACGAGTGGTATCTGTATACATGCCGGGACGACGGCGTACTGGGTCTAAACCAGATAAAACTTCAAGTGATTGAGCCGTATATTGAGACACGTTGTACTGTTTCCTTTATTTTATGCTGTCCGATAAAAACCGCAGTGCCATTGGGATTTTAGTTTTAAAATCCTCCATTGCATGATTTCCATTGGATTCGCTAATGAGCAAAGACCGCTTATAATAGCGTTCTGCTTCACGATAATCCAAGACTTCATCGCCTTGTTGTAATAACACCAATATTTTGTCTGCATCTTGCACAAACGGTACAGCAAGTTGTTCTAAATCGATCAAGTGAGCATGATCTAAAGTCCATGTATCACAGACTTTGTACGGAATCTGCTCATCCCCAAATAAATCTTTAAATAACTTCCATGGTCGCATAGCAGGATTAATTAAAACAGCAGGAACAGCAAACTTTGCGACCAACTGCGTTGCGTAAAATCCGCCTAAACTACTTCCAACTACAGCAACATTATCTAAGCTGCGAATTAAGCTTTCCATATTTTTCATGACATCTAAAGGTGGCATGTTTAAATCTGGTAGATGTATCTTAATGTTTGTTTGTTGTTCCACATAGTCATTTAACCACCGTCCTTTCATAGAAAGTGGTGTACTTTGAAAGCCATGTAAGTAAATAAGATTCATCAATTTTTGCTTATTTCGTAAAATCAATTTAAACTATTTTATGTGATATTCATCACTCATGTTTAAATTTGTACTTTAAATATAATTGTCAGACAAAATAACTTAAAAATAGTGATCTTGCCCTGTACTTTTAAAGTTGTTCTAAACAACTTTGTTCATCGTAGAATTTTATACCGCGATCACGATTAAAAATAAAGAGTTAATAAAATGATCACCTTAAGAGGTGCCAAAATATGCCAAGTTTAACGCCACTGCATGAAACATACTGTAAATGGGATCGAACGCCTCCAAGTCAGGCAGACCTTTTAGAGGGTGTTGCTCAAGTTGTAAGTACGCCTTTGAATCATGTTGCACGCGAGCTTATTCAAACCATTCAACATGAAGTTATTTCGAGTGTTTTTGGAATTAGTCGTAAAAAATCGACCAAATTAAAAAATAATTCTAATATTCAAAAATTTTATAAATACTCTTTTGACACTATTCAAGACTACGGTAGCCAATATATTGCGCCTGGTTTACGTCAAATTATTACTAAATTCCCAACGCTCCACGCTTCACCACTTACACCCAAACAGCATTATTTTGTAGGTGCTTTAAATGGCGTTTGCGGAGATTATTTGCTGAAACAGCAAAATCCAATTAGTTTACCTATGGTTATTTACGACCATTATGGAAGCGTACAAAAAGGCGAGCTTACAGGTCATGTCGTGCTGTTTATTCATGGCCTGTGTATGAACCATTTAGATTGGTCAAATCCGCAATTTGGTGGCATAGGTGAAAAACTTTTAGCACAGCGTGACCATAACACCATGTTGTATTTAAATTACAACACAGGACGTCGTATTTCATCGAACGGACATAGCTTAGCAAATACCCTTGAAGACTTAATTCAGCGAAATCCTAAAATTAGTAGTTTGAGTTTAATTGGCCATAGCATGGGTGGTTTAGTTGCCCGTAGTGCATTGTTTTATGCAAAGCAAAGTCTGCATTCATGGTTACATTTAACGGAAAATTTAGTTTGTCTTGCATCGCCACATCATGGTGCTGCGCTAGAACGTTTTAGTTTTAATGTTCAAAATAAATTAGGCAGATTTCCTGTTGTCAGAATTTTTGGTCATTTATTTAATATACGTAGCAATGGTATTTTAGATTTACGCCACGGCAGTATTCGAGATGATGACTGGGAATATAACGATGCGCGTGTTGGCTTTGTAGATGATCATCGAAAACCTGCACCATTGCCCTCGCATATTCAGTCATATTTAATTGCTGGTTCAATTGAACGTGAGAAAAAGAATAAAACGTCTCGCCATCTTTTTGGTGATTATTTGGTGAGTATACAAAGTGCTTTGGGTGAACATCCAAATCCACGTTTACAGCTTAATGTTTCAGACTCACACAAAGCGATTTTTTATGGTTTAAGCCATTTTAGCATTCATCATAACTCAAGTGTTGCAGAACAAATTGCGCTTTGGTTTTACCCATTTCAGCAAGAAAATTCTAGTGAACAAGTTCATGAATATTTTATTAATTTAGATCGTTATAACGGAATTGCTTTAACCTAAAAATAACCTTCTAACAAAATAAAAGAGCACTAAAAAAGCCAGTTTTAAACTGGCTTTTTTATATTTTTAACTTGGCATTTTAAGCAGGATATTTTCTAAATAGTTGCCACACACTTACTAAAGCTAAAACAGCAAAAAATAAGAATGACCAAACAGGTAAAGATTGCCCTAAGAATGACCAATCAACAACTGCGCACTCTCCAGAACCGCTTAAAACCTGAGATAAAACCGATTTCAATGGAAGAGCATCAACTAAATAATCTAAACCAGGTCCACAACTTGGTACTTGATCTGGTGGTAAGTTTTGTAGCCAAACATGACGTGCAGCCACGCCAGCAGACCAAAGAATACCAACTAAACCAAGTAAGGCATAAACACGCTTCATGATATTTGAAGCAGGATTATGAATAAATGCAATAAGTGAAACTACACCTAAAGCAATTAAACCAACACGCTGAAATACGCACAGCGGACAAGGCTCAAAACCTTGCACATGCTCTAAATACAAAGCGAATGCCATACCAATGACACTAGCTAAAAATAAAAAACCACTCACGAAGCGATATCGACTCCAATTCATGGTAAATCCTCTTTAATTTTTATCGAAATTGAGCAAGAAACTCCTCAAAACTTTGTGTTGTATCTTGCTCGAGCTGTTCTTGCTTTTCTAAAGATGCTTGCGCTGTTTCTTTAAAATAAGCCGATGTTGTTTTACTTAACTTATGTTTTTCATAAGCTTCAGCATGTTGTAATGCTAAGTGACTACCAAAATTCCAAGTGCCACCATGTTCTAAAGTATCTGCAATCATTTTAGCAGATAGGGTTTCATCTACTTCATCCACTCGTGCTTGCATAAGTTGCAAAGCATTTGAGTAAATTTGAGTTTGGTATGCATCATCTAATAATTCAGCAAAAACCTGCATATTATTTAAATATGTACGGCTCCAATCTTCAATAAAATGTACTTGACCATTTTCAACAATAGATGCATTTGGCGCACGACCACGATTCACAACTTCTGTTTGGTTTTTCTCAATCACATCTTGTTCTTGCTCTAGAAGTTCAGGGCTGTCTGTAAGTAAACAATACAGTGCCAATACTTCTAAGAAACCTGCTGTGTTTTCATCAATACCAATTGGGCTATACGGATTCACATCTACAGCACGTAATTCTACATAGCCAATACCACGGTTTGCTAATGCTTCAGACGGTGTTTCTCCATCTTTTGGCACTTGTTTTGGACGTACCAAACTGTAGTATTCATTTTCAATTTGAAGAACGTGGTCATTAATTTGTAGTGGCTCACCATTGGTATCATTTAACCCTAAACGGCTAAATGGTTTATATGATGTTTTCACTGCTTTTTGTAAGCCACTTAAATAATCTGGCAAATTATTGTAGTGAATACCTAATTGTTTTTGCGCAGAGTTTTGATAACCAAAACGTCCCATGCGCAGTGCCGTTGCAAAAGGTAAATACAATGTCCCTTTCAATAATGGCAATAAATGATGTTCACGTCCTGTCATAAAGCACTTACAAACAGACGGACTTGCACCAACTAAAAACATCACCAACGGCGTTAAACGAATAAAATTACGAATTAAACCTAAATAACGATGGCTTCGATAATCTTGTGCGCTCAGTGCTTTTAGTTTTTCGTCTGTTTCGTTACTTTGCAGTGCTTCAAATAATTGATCTGGGAAAGATAAGTTGTAATGAACGCCTGAAATCGTTTGCATACGACGACCATAACGCACACCCAAACCACGGCGATACAATGTTTTAAATAAACCAATATTTGACGTGCCATATTGCGCCAAACGAATGCTGTCATCGGCATCATCTAACATACATGGCATTGAAAGTGGCCACAGCTTTTCTTCATTTTCTAAGTGCTGATGCGCAACGGTATGAATATCTGTTAAATAATCTAAAGTTTCTTGAATACTTGCTTTTGGAGGCGTAATAAACTCCATTAAAGCTTCAGAATAGTCTGTAGTAATATGCGGATGCGTCAATGCCGAACCCAACGCTTTAGGATGTGATTCTTGGGAGAGGAATCCGTCACTTTGCATACGTAAAGTTTCACGTTCTATGCCACGTAACATCCCTTTGAATAGCGAAGATTCCACCCAAGCTGGTAATTGTTCTTGAGAGGTCGATTCAGGTTGACTCATTACTATCTCGCTTATGGAAGAAACTACATAAATAAAATCATAAGTTTATATCAATATACTCGGTTTGAGTGACTACTCCATACAAGCTGTCTAGTTTTTACTCGAAACAGATCATATATTTTTTGCAATTTTTTATCACAAACTTACTCTTTTAGACATATAAAATTTGTGTTTCTATAAACATATAAAAGATAAAGAGATATAAAAGTGATGAATTATCAAGTGATTCTCGATTTTTGGTTCAATGAAAAAACTCAACCTCTATGGTTTGCAAAAAGTGATGAATTTGACCAACTGATATTAAAAAACTTTAAAAATATTCATCAACAAGCTGCGCAAGCAGAATTATGGCAATGGCGTGAAACTACGGAAGGTCGTTTAGCTGAAATTATTGTACTCGATCAGTTTTCACGTAATTTATATAGAAACTCGCCAAAAGCTTTTGCTCAAGATGCTTTAGCACTTGCTCTTGCTCAAGAAGCAATTCACTTAGGTTTAGACCAAAAATTAACTGAAGATTACCGTAAATTTTTATACATGCCTTTCATGCATAGCGAATCAAAAATCATACATGAACAAGCATTAAAACTATTTCAAGATTTAGGAAATCCAATTAACTTAGACTTTGAAATTAAACACAAAGTGATTATTGATCGTTTTGGACGTTATCCGC
Source organism: Acinetobacter portensis (assembly GCF_023158935.1). Taxonomy (GTDB): domain Bacteria; phylum Pseudomonadota; class Gammaproteobacteria; order Pseudomonadales; family Moraxellaceae; genus Acinetobacter; species Acinetobacter faecalis. The sequence continues at coordinate 92,318 of NZ_CP096120.1, read as the reverse complement.
ATCGCAATGCTATTTTAGGTCGTGAATCTACGGCTGAAGAAATTGAGTTTTTAACACAACCAAATAGCAGTTTTTAACCTTCTCCCCTTGCTACTTAATTATCCGATAAGGAGATATAGCATGAAAAAAATATTGATTGGTTTAGCCGTCGCAACAACGCTCACTATAACAGGTTGTGCGACCTTACCAAGTAAACCGCGTACATTCGATCAATTGGGTCAGTTTTCAACTACACCACTCAATGCGAAAACATACCGCATTAGTTTTGTTACAGACTCAAATATGAGCTACGGTACAGCCGAAGAAATTACTTTGGTCAAAGCTGCGCAAACAACGCTAAAAAATGGTTTCCGCTTTTTTAAAGTGATGGATGACCCAAGTAATCGTTCGCAAAAACCACCTCGTCAAGCCGTAGTATATCCAAATCCGCCAATGTATGGCCCGTATGGCTATCACCGTCGTCATCCTGCATTTTGGTCTGACCCATTTTTTGATACACCACAAGTTGTAAATGTAGAACCTGCTCAGGTTTCCTATACAATTGAATGCTTTAAAGACCAAAAATCTGCACCAGAAGAAGCTTTTGATGCGTCTCTCATCTTACAATCTTTGGGTCAAAAATATGGTTTGAGTCCAAAAGGTGATGTGTTACAACCTGAACCAAGTACTCCAGCCAAATAAATAACGGAACATCTATGGCAATACCAGATCGAGATATTTCACCAAGTTTACAGCGTAGTAAAAAGTTTGCCACTTGGGCACTCATTGCTGCGGTGTGTGTTTGGATCGCCTTAATGGTGACCGCAAAACTTGTTCCTGAATATGTCTGGCTTATTCACATTTTAATGCTTTCTGCAGAAGCAGGTGTTGTAGGTGGATTAGCCGATTGGTATGCCATTACCGTTTTATTTCGTAATCCTTTTGGGAAAATGCCAATTCCAAAATTTTTACGTGACCATACGGAAATTATTCCTCGCAACAAAGCTCGTATTGCAGAGTCGATGGGACGTTTTGTTCAGGAAAATTTTCTATCTCCACAAATTGTAGAAAAAAGCCTGAACAATACCGATGTGTCTTTAGCGGTTGGACAATGGCTCGCAAACCCTAAAAATAATGTACAAGTCACACAAGTTATTCAACAAACTGCACCTAAAGTTTTTGAGTTTATTGGGCAAGAACAAATCGCTCACTTTATTCAATCGAACAGTGTTCAATGGGTCAAAAATACAGACGTCAATTACTTAGCAAGTGAAATGCTTCGTGCAGTTTTAGAGAATGATTTCCATCAAGATGTATTACAACGTGGTTTAGATGTTGCTCATGAATGGATGATTCAGCATCCTGAACAAGTACAACGCTTGTCTAAGCAATTATTTAAAGAAATTGGCGTTTGGAAAATTGCCAAAGGCGCTAGCTTCTTTGGTTTAGATGTTCAACAACGTTCGATTGATTCGCTTATTCAAAAAATTGAAGCGATGCTTTCCGATGCCAATCACCCTTGGCGTGTTCATATTGAAGAATTTGGACAAGAACTGATGCTACAACTTGCAGATAAAAATAGTGCTGCAAGCATTAAACTCAATGAAACGAAAAACTCATTGCTCGAAAGTCCACAAGTACTCAATTTTATTAGCGGTGCTGTGGTCATTTTATGCGATGCAATTAAAAATGACTTAGAAAAACCAAATTCAGGAATTGCAGAAAATATTCGAATTGCCATTCAACAAGTGGGCGAAAATATTGTGTCGAATGACTCTGTTCGTCAATTGTTAAATGAAAAAATTGGTGGAATTGCCATTAATTTATCTGATCAGTACAGCGAAAAAGTCATTCGTTTTATTAGCGAACGTATTCACGAATGGGACTCTCGTGAAATGATCGACAAAATTGAAAATGAAGTCGGTGGCGATTTACACATGATTCGTGTGAATGGTGTTGTCGTCGGTGCATTTATTGGTTTAGCTTTAGGAATTATCCGTGCCATTGTAGATGTGCTTTTATAGCGCCATTCAGTCAATTTATTGATGTCTTCTTCAACTTTTTAGAATACGCAAATTTAGCTGACCGTGCTATGTTAAATACTATGATTAAATTAACAATTTAGTGCGGTCATGATCGAAATCCAATCCAAACTTCCTATGCAAGGCGTGACCATTTTCAGTGTAATGTCTGCCCTTGCTCAACGCTTAAATGCTTTAAATCTATCTCAAGGATTTCCTGATTTTCCTGCACCACCTGCCTTATTAGAAGAACTTAGCCAAGCCACTTTGGATGGTTTTAACCAATATTCATCAGGCGATGGCTTACTCACTTTACGTGAACAAGTAGCAGCGCAATTTTTAAAACGAGATGGACTTCAACTCGATCCTGTTTCAGAAATTACCATTACTCCAGGGGCAACCATTGGCATTTTTAGTGCCATTCAAGCGATTGTTCATGCAGGTGATGAAGTCATTATTTTCGACCCGAGCTACGACAGTTACGCACCAACTATTCAGCTAGTGGGTGCAACACCTATTCATATTCCGCTCACTACACCTGACTTTTCAGTCGATTGGAATAAAGTAAAAAGTGCTATTTCTGCAAAAACCAAAATGATAATTGTGAACACGCCACATAATCCCTCAGGAGCCATTTGGTCAAAGCAAGATTGGTCGAATTTAATTGAACTAATTCAAAATACGAATATTGTTGTGTTATCCGATGAAGTCTATGAACATTTAATTTTTGATGGACAACAACATTATTCCGCGTTGTCATTTCCTGAATTACGTCATCGCAGTTATGTAGTTGGGTCTTTTGGTAAAACCTTTCATGTGACAGGTTGGAAAACTGGATATTGCATTGCTTCACCTGAGCTCATGAAAGTATTCCGCCAAGTTTATCAATTTGCTAATTTCTGTGGTGTTACACCTGTTCAAGTTGCACTTGCAAACTTTATGCAAAAGCATCCTGAACATATTGCAGAACTTGGTTCTTTTTACCAAGCCAAACGTGATTTATTTAACGCAGGTCTTGAACAATCACGTTTTAAATTTACACCCTCTTCAGGCACATATTTCCAAAGCTTAGATTACAGCAACATTCGCCCAGATTTAAGCGATGTAGAAATGTGCCAATATTTGGCTGAACAACATAAAATTGTGTCTATTCCTGTCTCTGTTTTTTACAAAAATAAACCGCAAGATTTACGTATTTTACGCTTCTGTTTTGCCAAAAAAGATGAAACCTTAATTCGTGCAGGTGAAATTCTTTCTAGCATCTAAATTTAAACAAAAACATCTATAAAATTAAGCCTTTGTTACCGAATAACTAAGGCTTTTTTTTTCACTTTAAGTTACCTTAACCCATTAGATGAATAACATAAAAATATTGTGAGTCCGCCTTTTAATGCAGAATAATCAACAAACATTAGTCACCCAACCTAACTTATGGAAAACGTTCTTTATTTTCCTATTGCCTCTTATTGCGACTAATATTCTGCAAAATCTTTCGGGCACTATTAACACAATTTTTGTGGGACAGATGCTAGGTGTACACGCCATTGCTGCTGTTGCTGTTTTCTTCCCCATTTTATTTTGCTTATTGGCTTTTGTGATTGGTCTTTCTGCAGGTGCAACAGTGCTTGTTGGACAAGCTTGGGGAGCCCAAAACCTTGAAAAAGTGCGTAATGTTGTAGGTTCAACGCTATTTATGACCCTTGTAGGCGGAACCATAATTGCCATTTTAGGTGTTATTTTTGCAGAACACATATTACTTGCTCTTGGTCTAGATGATGATGTGATGCACCTTTCACTGCCTTATGTGCAATGGATGCTTGCAGGTAGTCCTCTGCTATTTATTTATATTGTTTACACTTCAATTTTACGTGGTGTTGGTGACAGTAAAACGCCACTTTATGCGTCAACAATGTCTATTGGTGTTGGAGTAATCACAACACCTGTGCTTATTGCGGGTTATTTTGGCTTTCCAAAATTAGGAACGCTTGCGCCTGCTATTGCCACCAACTTAGGCATGTTCACTGTTCTGTTGTTTTTAATTATTTACTTGAACAGAACTGATCATCCTTTAAAGCCTGACTTAAACCTCATAAAAAGCATCCGTCACCATCCGAAACTCAGTAAAATTATACTTCGCCTTGGTATTCCAACAGGCGTACAAATGATTACGACCTCTGTTGCAGGCTTAGTCATCATTGGTTTAGTTAACCGACATGGTGCAGATGCAACAGCAGCTTATGGCGCAGTAAATCAGGTGCTCAATTACATTCAATTCCCTGCGCTTTCTATTGCAATTGCAGCTTCTATTTTTGCAGCTCAAGCCATTGGTGCAGGTAAATCTGACTTGCTTTCTAAAGTAACAAAAACAGCTTTAAGCATGAATTTTTTGTTTACAGGTAGCTTGGTCATTTTGGCTTATTTGTTCTCAAAATATTTAATGGCACTATTTATTACAGACCCAAATGTTGTTGTTTTAGGGCAACAATTATTATTCATTGTGTTGTGGTCAATTCTATTTTTTGGCGCAAGTGCTATTTTTGCATCTATTATGCGTGCAAGTGGCACGGTCAACATACCTATGCTCATTAATGTTTTTGCAATTGTGTGTATTGAAGTTCCTGCAGCGTATCTCTTTAGTGATTGGTGGGGCTTGGAAGGCATTTGGTATGCCTATGCTTTAGCATTTGTTTGCTTATGCTTAATGCAAGGTTTGTATTACCAATTTGTTTGGAAAAAGAAAACTATTCAAGTCTTAATTTAATGATTTATAAAATAGGAGAAAACTAAATTCCATATTTCTTATAAGGTTTTATTTTTATCTTATTTTTCAAGTATTTTTAAAGTTGCTATAAACCTATTCATAAATTAAAAATGAATAGGTTTTTTTCATGGCAAAACGACAAATAAAACTAGGCGCATTTATTCCTACAACATCACAACATGCCGCAGGTTGGCGCCATCCTGAATCTCGTCCACAAGATCATTTAAGTATCGACTACGCTATTGAGCTAGCCAAAACTGCTGAAAAAGGTTTATTTGATGCCTACTTCTTAGCAGATGGTTTATCTGTAAATTGGAGCCATGGCGCTTCAAAAAATGCAAATACAATAGGTTATACCGACAAAGCTGTTGGCTTTGAACCTGTCACTTTATTTTCTGCAATTTCGGCTGTCACAAAAAATATTGGCTTTATTGCTACGGCATCTACCACTTACGAAGACCCATATTTACTTGCACGTAAATTTGCATCTTTAGATCATATTAGTAAAGGTCGTGCTGGATGGAATGTTGTCACAACAAGTGCAGCAGACACAGCACGAAATTTCAATTTCGACAGACATCCTGATCCTGCGTTACGTTATGAACGTGCCGATGAATTTATTGAAGTCACACAAAAACTTTGGGACTCTTGGGCAGATGACGCCTTTAAATATGATAAAAAAACTGGTCAATTTTTTGAGGCTTCACAAAGTCATGAACCCTTGCACAGCGGTAAATATTTTAATGTTCAAGGCGCTTTAAACGTACCTCGTCCCCCACAAGGTTATCCTGTTATTGTACAAGCAGGACAATCTGAAGCAGGTCGTGAACTTGCTGCCAAATATGCAGAAGTCATTTTTACATCACAACAAAATTTAGAAGATGCTCAGGCGTTCTATCGCGATATTAAAGGTCGTTTAGTGAAATATGGTCGTCATGCAGATGACATCAAAATCATGCCAGGTGTTTCTATTTTTGTGGCAAAAACAGAAGAAGAAGCACAAGCAAAATATGACCTTTTAAATAGTTTAATTTTACCTGATGTAGGACTTGGTTTACTTTCAGGATTATCTGGTGGCATCGACTTATCTAAATACGATTTGGATGCACCATTTCCTAAAATTAACGATGCCGATTTAACCTTCTCAAGCCGTCAACAATTGATCATTGATATTGCCAAAGAGCATAATTTTACGATTCGTCAGCTATATGAATATATTGCTTCCGCTCGTGGTCATTGGACATTAATTGGTACACCTGAACAAGTGGTTAATCAGTTACAAACGTGGTTTGAAAATGAAGCAGCAGATGGTTTTAATGTTTTGCCACCATCTACTCCTGCCGGTTTAAATGATTTTGTCGAATTTATTGTGCCTGAATTACAACGTCGTGGTCTATTCCGCACAAAATATGAAGGCACAACTTTACGTGAAAACTTAGGTTTAAAACGTCCTGAAAACCAATATGTCGTTGCAAGCCGTTTGCAAAATTCAGAAGCATCCTAATTCATTTAAATGATTCATAAAAAGCCTGCAATTGCAGGCTTTTTTATCTTTTTACTTCAATTATTTTTTGGACTTACTCGCAAATGCAATCACCTTTTGATAGCCCGTTGGTAGTAAGCGCTGTAGTAAATCTAGGGCTTTCGCATCATTACCAATAAGCAAACGGCGTTTATCTTTTTTCACAGCTTCTAAAATTTGGCGAGCCGCTTCTTTAGGTGGGCAACGCAGCAATTTATTAAACGATTTTGCAGATTTTTCAGGATTCATTCCTAAAGTCTTCAAACTATCATTCATTTTTGCTGAATTTGCGATATTTGTACGAATACCACCAGGATGAACACAGAGTGCGCTTACACCACAATTTTCCATGTCTAGTTCTTGACGTAAAGATTCTGTAAAACCTCGTACCGCAAATTTAGTCGCATTGTAGGCAGATTGTGTTGGCTGTGCGGTTAATCCAAATAAACTGGAAATATTCACAATATGACCATCACCCGTTTGCTTTATGAATGGTAAAAACTCTTTCGTTCCGTAAACTACGCCCCAAAAGTTAATATTCACAATCCATTCAAGCTCTTCATATGATGCGCCTTCAACTGTCGATGCTAAAGCCACGCCTGCATTATTAAAAATCATATTCACAGAACCATGATCTTGTACGGTTTCTTCTGCCCATTCTTTCACAGCAACTTGGTCTGCAACATCTAATTTTTTAATCGTAACACGTACATCTGTATCTTTTAGCTTTTCAACAGTTTCTATTAAACCTTGTTCATTTACATCGCTTAAAGATAAATGACAGCCTTCTTTTGCAAGTAAAAGTGCAAGTTGCTGACCAATACCTGAACCCGCACCTGTAATTGCAGCCACTTTATTTTGAAAATTTTTCATTCTATTTACATCTCTCAGTATTTTGCATTATTACAGGCAAATATTGCCGTTCAAAGTATATTTTTTAATTGTAACAATGAACCGAAAAAACTTGAAATTTCATCAGTCACTTTTAGTAAAAGTTCGTTTTTTTTACAAATTTGTCATAAAAGTGACACAAGTAATTATCAATAATCTTAGAGAAATTGAGCCTCTGTATCTTTATAATTCTTGTGATATTTGCAGAAAAATTCAATTTTAAAATAAATTGTTTTAATTTCTATTTTTTATAATTTTTAACACATTCAACAATCTGAAAGATAATCATAGCAATCATTACAGCAATAAAAAACGTCACAAAATCATCAAGAAAATTTCATATTTACGTTTTATAATTGTCATATTTTCTATTTTGCAATGATACTGTCATAATTAGTCTTTGTAATAAGCCTGTCATAAATACAAAAACGTCAACCGTTTAATTAATAGGGTATTGCGCTGTGAGAGATGACTACATTTTAATTGTTGATGATGAACTTCCTATTCGGGAAATGATCCACACTGCTTTAGATATGGCAGGCTTTAACTGTTTGCAAGCTGAAGATGCTCGCCAAGCACATCAAATGATTGTCGATCAACGCCCTTCTCTTATCTTATTAGATTGGATGATGCCTGGTGGTGTTAGCGGTGTTGATTTATGCCGTCGCTTAAAAAAAGATGAAAGCCTTTCTGAAATTCCAGTCATTATGCTGACTGCTCGCGGTGAAGAAGACCATAAAGTTCAAGGTCTAGATGCGGGCGCAGACGATTACATGACTAAACCATTTTCTACTCGTGAATTGGTTTCTCGCATTAAAGCTGTTCTTCGTCGCTCAAATGCTTTAAGTGGTGAAAAATCTATTGATGCCAATGGTTTAATATTAGATCCTATTAGCCAACGCGTAAGCTTTGGTAACAATATTTTAGAAATGGGACCAACTGAATACCGTCTTTTGGCATTTTTCATGACCCATCCTGAACGTGCATATACCCGCGCTCAATTACTTGACCAAGTTTGGGGTGGAAACGTATATATTGAAGACCGTACAATTGACGTTCATATTCGTCGTTTACGTAAAGTTTTAGAACCATTTGGTGCAGATCGTTTTGTCCAAACTGTTCGTGGAACTGGTTACCGTTTTTCTACGCGAGCTGATGTCGCATTAGGTTAATTATTTTTTTATGTACGAACCATATCCTGTCCCAGAGCTTGCAAGAGATCATAAAAAATTTCGATACAGCAGCTTATGGGCTTTTTCTAAGCAAGATTTAAGACTCCTCACATTCTTTATTGTGATTGCTGTATTTATTGGATTAGGAACTGGATACTTTTGGAGCTGTATTCTTTGTGCATTTGCAGTGTTCTGCATTATTCAACTGCGTTCACTTTATTTAGTGAACGATTGGATTTCAAATAGACCCTACGATGTCCCACCAAACTTAGGTGGCATTTGGGGCGCACTACTTTTCAATGTTTACAGAGCACAGCGCCAAGAGCGAATTGTACAAGCAGAAATGGTGGGCTTAATTGATCGTGCCCAATCATCACTTGTTGCCTTAGCAGAGGCAGTTGTTTTAATTGACGACAACAACCAAATTGAATGGTGGAATCCTGCTGCAGAAAACTTACTTGGTTTTCAACTGCATGATCGTGGTCGAAATATTTTAAGTATTTTACGTCAGCCAAGTTTCATTGAATACTTTAACCATATTGATGAATCTCCAGATGGCTTGAAAATGAAATCAAGCGTTCATGAAGAACATTATGTGCAAGTTAAAATGACTCGCTTTGGTGGGGAAAGTCGCCTATTGGTTGCTTATGATGTCACTCGCATGCACAATCTTGAACAAATGCGTAAAGACTTTGTAGACAACATTTCACACGAACTTCGCACGCCATTAACCGTGCTTAGTGGCTATATTGAAACATTTACAGACCAAGAAGATATTAATCCTCGTTGGAAGCGTGCATTTGATCAAATGCAATCGCAAACACGTCGTATGAATGCTTTGGTAAATGACCTACTTTTACTTTCTCGCTTAGAAAATGAAAAAAGTATCGCCAAAAACCAAATCATTGAAATGCCAAGTTTAATGAACCAATTATTTGATGATGCACAAGCATATAATGTCGATTACGGTCATACACTGAATTTAGATATTGATAGCCACTGCGAACTGATTGGTTCAGATATGGAACTCGCAAGTGCTTTTAGTAACCTCATTACCAATGCCATTAAATACACGCCTAAAGGTGGAACAATTACCATTGGTTGGCATGATGATGGTACGCATGGCTACTTTACAGTAGAAGATACAGGCATTGGTATTGACCCGAAACACTTGCCACGCTTAACAGAACGCTTTTACCGTGTAGATAGTGCACGTAGCCGTGCTACAGGTGGTACAGGTTTAGGCTTAGCCATTGTGAAGCATGTTCTTATGCAACATAATGCTTATTTAGAAGTCGAATCTAAAGAAAATCAAGGTTCAATTTTTAAAGCTGTATTTCCAAAAGAACGCTTATTTCACTCAAATTAAATTCGTAAATAAGACATTAAAAAAGCACCTTTCGGTGCTTTTTTAATGTCATAAAACTTAAAGTGTATGACCTAAAGCTTTACCCATTTCTACCGCAGAATTCGCTTTAAATTCTGCATCCCACTGCATTTTATTCTCTTCAAATAAAACTACAGCCGTTGAACCTAAATAGAAACGACCTAATTCAGCACCCTTTTCTAAAAATAAATTGTGCTGATTCACTTCTAAACGACCAGAAGGTTTAACTTTACCTGTCGCAACAGTTTCAATACCCGCAACAATCATCGCACCAACAAGAACAACCGCCATACGACCAAGTTCTGTATCAAATAAACATACCATACGTTCATTACGTGCAAATAAACCTGGAATATTTTCAGCAGTGGTTTGATTCACAGAAAATAATTCGCCCGGAACATAAAGCGTTTCAGTTAATGTTCCTGCAAATGGCATGTGCACACGATGATAATCTTTAGGTGAAAGATAAACTGTTGCAAACTGACCATTTTTAAATGGTTCTGCAAGCAAAGGGTCTGCAATTAAGTTGGCTGTATTAAAACTTTGCCCTTTCGCTTGGAAAATTTCACCTTCTTCAATTTTGCCTAATTGCGAAATTGCACCATCAGCAGGTGACACAATACTTGTTGCGTCTGCATCAATTTCACGAACACCTTCTTTTAAAGAGCGCGTAAAAAACTCATTAAATGATTTAAATTTCAAAGCATTTTGTTGTTCAGCAATCGACATATCAATGCCATATTGCGCTTTAAAAGCACTAATTACTGTGTTTTTAATAATTGGTGTTTCACTTGCCGCAAGTTTACCTACAACACGAGATAATTGGTGTTGTGGCACAACACGTTGTGCTTGAATGAAAAGTTGTTTTTTTAAACGTGATGTGAGGCTCAAGACGGCGACTCTCCAGTAATAATAGGACTAGCGAGGCGGTTGCCCCATTCACTCCACGCCCCATCATACGCTTGAATTTCCCACCCCAATAAACGACCTAAAATATAAGCCAAACCTGAACGATGATGCGATTGGCAATACACCACTACAGGTTCATTTAAATTGAAGCCTAACTGTTCCAAACGTTGTTGCGTGTTTTGTAATGGATGCAATTTTAAATGATTTTCACGGTTTAGGGCAGTACTCCATTCAAAATGAATAGCCCCTGGAATGTGACCGCCGCGTCGCGCAGCTAATCGGATGCCTGTATATTCATCTTCTGTACGGCAATCCCAAACCTGAATCTCTTTATTATTCACCTTTTCAAGTAATTCATCATATTGAATTCGATATGTTTCATCTAAATTAAATTGAACTAAATTACTTACGTTTTCAAAGCTTTCTACATCTGCTGAAGTAGGTAAACCTGCACCTAACCATGCATGAATACCGCCATTCAACAGGCTTGTATTATAAAAACCTAAACAATGTAAATTCCAAATTAAACGCCCTGCCCATGCACCACCTTCATCGTCATAAGCAACAACGTGATGATCTGGCGAAATATTTAAATATTCAATCAGTGCCTTTAAGCCATCTTCTTCAGGCAATAAACCCAATGCATTTTCTTCTTGGCGTACCAAAAGATTTGGTTTCAAATGAATTGCATGAGGAATATGTAATTGTGCATATACCGAACTTCGGCTCATATCAACAATACGTATTTTCTCATTTCCTAGGTAAGGAACTAAATCCTCTGCCTCAATTAACAGTTTGAAATTAAAATCAAATGTAGCCATTTTTTGCATTATATATTTAGATGAATAACTTCAATCTTAGCACACTTACTTTTTTGTAATCTGTGCAATTCTAGTATTCACTTAGCATAATTTTAAATAAGAAAACTTGATTTTTATTTAAAAAAAATGCCAAACATAACGTTCGGCATTTTTAAAATATGTATGATTTTATACTTCTGCAATATCAAAAACCTGACGTAAATATGCAAGAAAAGTATCATTATCTGTCATGGTTTTTCCTGGACTATCTGAAATTTTTGCAACAGATTGTCCATTACATTCTACAAGTTTCAACACGATATTAAGTGGTGTTTGCCCCATGTCATTGGTTAAGTTTGTGCCTATACCAAAACTCACCTGGAAACGATCTTTAAAGTAATTATGCAACGACCATGCTTTTTCTAAATTTAAGCCATCACTAAACGTGAGCATTTTAGTTTTGCTATCAATTTTGAGCTTTTTATAGTGTTCATAGGCTTTGTCTCCCCATTCATATGGGTCGCCACTGTCATGACGTAAACCATCAAACAGTTTTGCAAAATACAAATCGAAATCACGTAAAAATGCATCCATTCCGACTACATCGGTCAGCGCAATTCCTAAATCACCACGATACTCTTGCACCCAAGTTTCTAATGCCGATTTTTGGAAATTACGTAAACGTACATCTAAAGCTTGGAAAGCCTGTAAGAATTCATGCGCCATTGTACCAATAGGCGTAATATTCAAATTCTTCGCAATTAAAACGTTACTTGTTCCACGGAAAATATGCGGTGCAGCTTTGTTAAATTCTTCAATAACGTGCTTTTGCCATTCAAAACTATAACGACGACGTGTTCCAAAATCTGAAACCAAAAATGGTGGATCATTTGGATTTTGTTCTGCTTCGTATTTTTTAAGTAGTTCAACTTTTGCTAAAAGACGGCGTTCACCTTCTTCCAAAACGTCATCTGAACGAATACGTTTAAAATAAAGCTCATTTACAATGGCAAGTACAAAAATTTCAAACATCATCGCTTGAACCATTGGGCCTTCTACCCAAATATCCAAACGACCTTCTTCATCTATTCCAGCTTTTATGAAACGACGCTTTAATTGAAATAATTCTAAATAATCGACAAAATCACTTTTAATAAAACGCAAACTTCTTAAATATAAAAGTTCGTCTTCTTTAAATTGAAGTTGGCAAAGATGATCTAATTGCTCATTTAAATCATCTAAAATGTCCACAAGTGGATAAGCCGTATCTTGCAAATTACGGCAACGGAAATGATAGACACTATGCGTTTGTGGAAACTTATGAAGAACCACCTGAAGCATTGTAAATTTGTATAAATCTGTATCAAGTAAAGATTGAATGATTGGAGCCATATCTTGATGTATTTCGCTGTGCTTATTGCATTAAAGCATATTTTTTAAGTAAAAATTAAAAGTTTTATCTGACAGTAGTCTGTTTTAGATAAAAGAAAAGATCCAATTTATCTTGGATCTTAAATATTCTTAATATTCAGAGCGTAAAATTAATCTTTTAACTGCTTTAATTTCTCATCCTGTCCAATAATTTTGGCAAATTGTTCAACTGTTTTCTGTCCTGTTTGCTTTGCATTTACATCACAATCTGTTTTGCGAAGCTGTTTCACTATAGACCATTCTAATTTAAACATTGCGCCCATTAAGGCTGTATTGCCTTTATTGTCGCGGGCACAGCGGTCTGCACCCTTTGAAATTAAGGTTGTTACAATATTTTGATGTCCATAATAAGCCGCCATCATGAGTGGCGTGTAACCATCTTTATTTCTGACATCTACAGGAAAACCATATTTTAAAAATTCATTGATCACTTCTTCATTGCCCGTTTTAGCAGCAGCAAAAAATAGATCAACCAATTCCTGTTGTGAGTTCACCTGATTAGTTACAGCATTTTTAGCGGGGGAGATATTTTTGACTTCAGTTGCTGTTGCAAATGCAGAAGAAAAGACAAAAATGCTGGCTAAAAATGTTCGTTGTAAAATACTCATAATGAACTCCAACAGAAATCGAATTATTTCAAAGTTTGAAATTTGCAAAAATTGAGTGCCTGTAAAACTCCCCTAGGGTGCAGGAAAGGAATTGAGTTCTACAGGACTTTCTTGAGGTGACTTCCTATGCCCTAGTCACCAATTCAGCCAATCAACCTAAATTGATTAGTTAAAAACTTAGTCTTTTAATTTCTCTGCTTTTGCTTTTACAGTCGCCAAGTTACCATTTACAGCTTTAGTCATACGCGTACCGTAGTCTGCATCTGCTTTATAGAAGTAAGACAACATGATGTGTTTTGTTTCTGAATCTTTAACGTTGCCTAAGTCAGCCGCCAAGTTCATGATCAAATCATCTTTTTCTTTTGCAGTGTATGAGCGGTATAAATCACCAGCTTGCTTAAAGTTTTGCTCTTTCACAGCAATTTGTTGAACATAACCAGATAAAGGCGTTTCTACCGCACGTGCTTTCGCAGTTGATGGTTTTGGCTCTTTACGGCTTGGTTCATAGTTCACATCAGAATCACGTTCACTTACGTTCATGTAACCATCTTGGTTGTTATTATTTACTTCAACCAATGGACGGTTTACAGGAATTTGCTGATGGTTCGTGCCTAAACGATACATTTGAGTATCTGAATACGAGAACACACGACCTTGTAATAAACGGTCTTCAGATGGCTCGATACCTGGAACTAAGTTACCTGGTGCAAATGCAGATTGCTCAGTTTCGTTAAAGAAGTTCTTCGGCATACGATTAAGCGTTAACGTACCCACTTTAGTTTCTGGAACTAAATCATTAGGCCAAATTTTCGTTGGATCTAATGGATCAAAATCGAATTTACCTAAATTTTTCGGATCTAAAACTTGGATGTAAAGATCCCATTTAGGGAAATTACCTTTGTTAATGTTGTTGTAAAGATCATTCGTTAAGTGGTTGAAGTCTTTACCTTGCTGTTCCGCAGCTTCTTTAACGTTAAGACCTTTTACGCCTTGTTTAGAGCGGAAGTTAAATTTAACGTATTTGTATTCGCCTTTGTCGTTATACAACTTGTAAGCGTGAACACCAAAACCATCTTGTTCACGATAGCTTGTTGGCACACCTTGGTTACCGTACACATAAGTCAACATGTTTGTTGCCCATGGCTGGCTAGACAAGAAGTCAAAAACACGGTTCGCATCTTGAACGTTGTTAATTGGGCTTGGCTTCATTGCATGAATGAAGTCTGGGAATTTAATTGCATCACGAATAAAGAATACTGGAGATTGGTTACCCACTAAATCCCAGTTACCTTCTTTTGTATAAAACTTAATTGCAAAACCGTGCGGGTCACGTAAAGTTTCAGGAGAACCTTTACCATGAATTACAGTTGAAAAACGTAAGAATACTGGAGTTTTAGTGCCACCTTTGAAAAGTGATGCAAGTGTTAAATCCGATAAATCTTTAGTTGCAACAAACTCACCATAAGCACCTGTACCGCGCGCATGAACAACACGCTCAGGAATACGCTCGCGACCAAAACGTTGTAATTTTTGTACCAATTGAACGTCTTGTAGCAAAGTGCCACCATTTGGACCCGCGGTGATTGAGTTTTGATTATCACCCACTGGAGCACCGTTATCTTTTGTTAATGGTGCAGCTTGTGTCGCTGCCGTTGCTGCTGTAAGCATCGCAACCAATAAAGAACGCTTAAACATGATGTTTTCTCTCAATTCATACCTTTCCTGCACGGGCTAAATTACATTTTTCACATAAATTGGTAAAAAGGTTTATTTTTATAGCTTTAATCGTTTTATTAGATCATAAGTTTGGTTTTTATGTGATTTTTATATTTATTAAACACTTATATGAATTCAACCATCAAAACATCATGCTGAGTAGTGATATTTGCTACAATCTGTTTGAATTAAAAAACATCATATGTGGTTGTGTTATGCGTGCTTTATTGCAACGAGTTCTTGAAGCTAAAGTAGTTGTAGATGGTGAAACAACAGGAGAAATTGAAAAAGGCATTCTAGTTTTTCTAGGTTTAGGCAAAGAAGATAATTTAGAAAAAGGCAAAAAGCTGATCGATAAAATTTTAAAATATCGCTTTTTTGATGATGAACAAGGAAAAATGGGCTGGAATATTTCCCAAGCCAATGGTGGCTTATTACTTGTTTCTCAATTTACTTTGATGGCACAAACACAAAAAGGTTTACGTCCTGACTTTGGTCCTGCAATGGCACCAAACGATGCAAAAGAACTTTATGAACAATTGGTTGAATACGCAAAGTCTCAGTTTGAAAATGTTCAAACAGGTATTTTCGCAGCAGATATGAAAGTGCATTTGGTCAATGATGGACCTGTAACATTCAACTTAGAAATTGAATAACTCAATATCTTATATATGCAAAAAAGCCCGCAAATGCGTAATGCCAGTCAGTTAAGCAAAAAAAGTTAAAATGCTGTAAAAAGAGCGTATGTAAATACGCTCTTTTTTTATGAATTTATCTCAGAATCTAGATTTAACATTAAAACAAACCCTACCTTCACTTTCACAATTCAGTGAATTGATTGATTTAAACTGGATTGAAGATTGCTTAAACCAAACAGGTAAAGCATCAATTCGAAAAAGAAAACTGCCTGCTGAACATGTTGTTTGGCTGGTGATCGGACTTGCTCTATTTCGAAATCAGCCGATTTGGTATGTGGTTCAACAATTGCAACTTGTTTTCGGTACGGCAGAATACTGTGTACCGAGTGCATCCGTACAAGCAAGACAGCGCTTAGGATTAGAACCCATGAGTGCTTTATTTTCGACATTAAGTCAGGCATGGTTTAAAGACTCACAACAACAATATAGCAACTTTCACGGTCTATGCGTTTGTGCTGTAGATGGTGTGGTTTGGTCTATGCCTCATACAGAAGAAAACTTTAAGCACTTTGGTTCATCCAAAGGCAAAACAGCAGCTGCCCCTTACCCACAAGTCAGAGCGACTTGCCTAGTGAATACCAATACACATGAAATGATTGATGCCCAAATTGGCAGTATGGATCAAGGTGAATTAACCTTAGCCAGTCAATTAAAAGCACCAGTTCGCAGTATTACCCTATTTGATCGTGCTTACTTCTCTGCTGATTTTTTAGTGAGTTGGCAATCTCAGGCAGAAGAGAGTCATTGGTTGATGCGAGCAAAGGACAACCTGCGTTATGAAGTGATTCATCATAATGCGGCCCATGACTTTCAGATCAAAATGCCTGTTTCAGCAAGAGCAAAAAAGATAAATCCGTCATTGGGTGACTATTGGGAAGCACGTTTAATTGAAGTTGAATATGCAGGGAAAATAAGATGTTACATTACATCATTAACAGATTCTAAAGTTTATCCATTCAAAGACCTTGCAATGCTTTATATCCAGCGTTGGGAAATAGAAATGTGTTATCGGGAAATTAAAAGTGATTTACAGGATGCAAGGATTTTAAGAAGCAAACAACCTGATTTGGTCTATCAAGAATTGTGGGGGGTATTTATTGCATATAATATCTTAAGAAGACAGATGAGGTTTATCGCTGAACATGCAAAGGTGAGTCCTTTAAGGATCAGTTTCCATATTGCATCCATGAGTATTATCAATATCTTAAGGCACACACCTTTAGAATCAGCAGGAAACCTACCCAAACATTTAGCGCAATTATTTGAACAATCTAAAATATTTGTATTACCTGAAAAAAGGCAAAGGCAATGTCCGCGAGTAGTGAAAATTAAAGCACAAAAATATCCAAGAAAATGCCAGTCAATTTCTTAACTGACTGGCATTACTCAACAGAGGGCTTTTTATTAAGCTTTCTCCTAATTTCTACTTTCTCAAAGAAAGGAAACTTTGGAGTAGAAGATTTATTTACCCGTTTTTTCTTTAATAAATTGACGAGCAAAAGACAATTTTTCTTTTACAGGCTTTGGCAATTTTGGTGGAATAAGTCGAGCAACGCGGTTAAACCAAACCAATAAACTGAAATCGCCTTCCATTTTAATTGTGCCGTTTTGCATACCTGTCATAAATACAGATGGATCGCCTTTAGCCAAAGTTTTCACACCTTGCTCACTGTCTGCAAACTGCAAAGTAAAATCAGCAGGTTCAGCACTTCCTGAAACGGTATCAATTTTGCCATTATTCACAATAATTTGACGTGCCATACCTAAGTCCGTGCCAATTTGAATACGGAACTGTCTATCGTGAATTAACTCAATAAATTTAGGACTTGTACGAGCCAATTGCTTCATACGCAATACCAAACCTGCAATCATAAGATCAAGTGGGTCTGTACTCACATCAACAAGTGGTAGTTTTACGACAGGTAGTGAAGGAAATTTCATGACATCGAAGCCTATTGTAATTTTATAAAATTGAACTACGACATCCTACCATAGCTTATTTTTTTTGCAGTACTGCTTTACGTAATAAAGTATAAATTTTAGGTATAAAAAAATGCACATAAATGTGCATTTTTCAAGAAAGATCAGTCTTCGCTTAACGGCTAGAATATTGCTGCTGATCGTCCTCATATACTGGAGTATGCTCAATATAACGACGCTTTGCTACTGCTGCTCGTTCCGCGCGACGATCTTCAACTAAAAGCAATATTGTCATCATGACCATTGCAAATGAAATCGCAGCTAAATAACTGTAGGTTACAGGGAATTCGAATACTGTTTGTACGCTAAAACGTACCGCTTCCAGTAGTCCCCAAAATACCATTCCAGCCATCATAAAACTTAACCAGCGGCGATAAGGCGAGAAGAAAACAGCAATCAAAGCAACCGCTACTAAGCTTATGCCGACAATGCTTGCTAAATCTGCTGTTGCCATAAAAACCTCCGTTAGTGTTAGATTTGTGCTTTTTTACAAAGCGCCCATCTAACGCGAATACCTTTAATTAGATTAATGGGCTATGTATATTTAAACTCTATGAAAAGCATTATGAGCAGTTTTTTGTATAAAAAAAGACTTGTTATTTGGTTGTGCGACATACATTGTCGCAATATTATATTGTAATTACATTTTTTTGATTTTAACTTTTTCGGGAACTTAAGCCTGTTCTTTCTTAGCGTGTCATTACAAAAAAAACAGTGCTCTTTTTAGATCAGAAATTTTTTTTACCGATGGCATTTATCGTTATTTTTTTCTTGCTTTAAACTGCTACTTGCTTCTCGTTTTTAACCTAAATATAAACAAAAAAATACGGCATGACTGCCGTATTTTTATTCAAACTATTCAGTGATTAAGCTCGATTTAAGTCTTTATCATGAACGCCAAGTAAATAAAGTACGCCATCTAAACCAACGCTTGAAATGGCTTGGTTTGCATTTTGACGAACTAATGGTTTAGCACGGAATGCTACGCCTAAGCCTGCAATTGAAAGCATTGGTAAATCGTTTGCACCATCACCTACTGCAATTGTTTGTTCAAGTGAAATACCCATTTCTTCAGCAATTTTCGTCAGTAATAAAGCTTTACGAGCACCATCTACAATATGTCCTTTCACTTCACCTGTTACCTTGCCATCTTGAATATCTAAGATGTTTGCATGTACTTCATCTATACCTAATTTTGCTTGTAAATATTCTGCAAAATATTGGAAACCACCAGACAAAATTGCAGTGCGATAACCCAATGCTTTTAATGTAGAAATTAAACGTTCTGCACCTTCAGTAATGGTTAAACGTTCTGCAATACTTTCAAGTACAGAAGCATCCATACCTTTTAATAAAGCAACACGTGCACGGAAACTGCTTTGGAAGTCAAGTTCGCCTTGCATTGCACGTTCGGTAATTTCGGCAACTTGCTCCCCTACACCTGCTTCTTTCGCAAGTTCATCAATCACTTCTTGTTCAATTAGTGTTGAATCCATATCGAAACATACTAAGCGGCGGTTACGGCGGTAAGCATTGTCTTCTTGAACAGCAACATCGACATTTAATTCGCTAGATAACTTTAAACAAGCCGCACGCATTGCAGCCGCATCTAGCATTTGCCCTTTTAAACCAAACTCTACACAAGCTCGTTTAGGCTCAACTGCTTCATTTTCTAAGGTTGGTCTACCAGATAAACGTGTTACCGTTTCAATGTTAAAGCCTTGGCTAGACACAATTTGAGTCACTGCTTGTAAGTGAGATGCTTTTAATTCAGGAGCTAATGCCGTTACGATATAACGTGTGCGCCCGCCTTCACTTACCCATTGATCATAATCTGTTGTTAAGATTGGTTTAAAGCGAACAGTTAAACCAATTTCATGTGCTAAAATTAAGATCTCTTTCATGGCTAATGCTGTCGCAGTCTGATCTTCAGAGGCAACAACAATACCTAAAGTGAGTTGATTATGGATGACGGCTTGGCCAACATCTAGAATTTGTAAGGAATGAGCGGACAACACCTGCATTAATCGAGTAAACTGATTAGGTTGGTCAGGTCCTAAAAATGATATAAGAATGATTTCACGCATGAATTGACTCTGGTCTGAGCTACAACTATTGTTAGAATCATAATCGAATTTAAGTAGAATTACTTTGGAAGTTTACGTTGAATGCGCCTAGACAAGGGCTATTTGCTAGCCTACTGATTGTAAGCTTTACCTTGCATACCTTTTTATTGGTACTTGCAACGACACATCAATTAAATGAAAACCGCGCCAATCAAGGGCAATTGATGACAACTCAATTGGTTACGGACAGCTTATCTGAGCTTGATCCTGCCAATACAGTGTCTCTTGCTTTGTTGGCGAATCGTTATGCAACCAACCCGAATATTGCATCTATTCGTATTTTAGATGCCAATAAGCAGGTGCTTGCGACTGGCGGCATGTCAAAAACACGTCAGGGTGAAATTTTTGTTCGTGATGCCTTACAAAATGAAAAGAAAGTCGGAACAATTGAAATTACGTTAATTAAGCCAAGTATTGGTGAAATTTTACGTACTCAATGGATGGCAATTCTATTTTCATTATTTATTCATAGCTTATTATGGTTAGCGTATCGCGCTATTGCTCGACCAAGCCGTACTGAGTATCTTACAAATATTAATAATGAAGCGCGCTTAAAACACGAACTTCAAATGCTGACTCAAGCATTAGAACAAGAAAAGAAAAATACGGCTGTAACATTGGCGCAATCTCAGCATCTTTCGAAGCCTTTAGTTAAAGCAAGAGAATTCAAAGCCGAAACTCAAGATCAAAATGCAATTGCTTTAAATATTCAGTTCTACGATCCAAAGCAATTACTTGACTCAATTACAGATAAGGTTTCAATTCCTTACTTTAATTTATGCCAAATCTTTTTAACAAAGAGTATTGAGCTTTGTGTTCAACATTACAAATTGAATGTTTCCGACATTACAACTGTTCAGCAGTTCAATCGAAATGGTGCAACTTTAACTATTTCTTCTGAGAAGCCTAATGCTGCAGAATGTTTAGCGATGATTGGTACAGTGTTCCAACTTCTGTCTGAAGTATTGTATAAGCGTTACCGCGAAGACAAACGTTTTGTTCTACAAACTCGTTGTGCTATCGCAACTTCAGTTGAAACAATGCAGCTAAATGCAGTACAAGCTGCGGAACGTTTAGTAAATCAACTTTCAGCAAAAGAAAGTGCAATTTACCTACCAAACGAATTGTTAAAAGATTTGTCTACGCACTATGAATTAGTGAATCTGCCAAATCCGACCAATGTTTTAACGCGCCATGCATTTATGATTAACGGCATGGATAGCAATCAAGCAGAATTGGCTCAAACTATTCGTACTGAAATTCTTAAAGCAAAACAATCTCGCGCATCTTAAATATGCGATGTTAAAATAAAAAAGCCTGACTAAATGTCAGGCTTTTTTACATCTAAAAATTTATTTTTCTATTTTATCTGATTTTGCTGCCCAATACGTTGCAAGCGCAGAACCCGAAATATTGTGCCATAAACTAAAAATAGCACTTGGAACTGCTGTAATTGGCGAAAGTGCAAAATGTACTGCGGCTAAAGCAACACCTAAACCTGAGTTTTGCATTCCCACTTCAATAGAAATTGCTTTGCAATCTGTGTACGGCAATTTGAATATTCGCGCCGCCCAAAAACCTAAAAGTAAACCTAAACCATTATGTAAAATTACAACGCCTAAAATCATTAAGCCTGATTCTAAAATTTGTGCCTTACTGCCTGCAATAATAGCAGCAACAATTGCGACAATCGCAACTACAGAAATTAGAGGCATAACCTGAATATAATGATCGACCTTGTTTTTCAAAATAGCACGTACAAGTAAACCCAAAACAATTGGAAATAACACCACTTGTAAAATAGATTTCAGCATCGACATGGCATTAATATCAATCCACTGACTAGCTAAAACATAAAAAATTGCAGGTGTCAGAATTGGCGCAAGAATTGTGGAAACAGAAGTACATGCAACGGAAAGTGCTGTATTCCCTTTTGCCATATAGGTAATAACATTAGAAGCTGTGCCACCTGGGCAACAACCTACGAGAATCACTCCAATTGCAATTTCTGTAGGTAAATTAAAAAGCTTACATAGTAAATAAGCCAAAGCTGGCATCACAATAAACTGTGCAAATACACCAATCGTGACTGCTTTCGGGCTTTGTAATACACTTTTAAAATCGCCCAAGGTCATGGTCATGCCCATACCAAACATAATGATGCCTAACATCCATGTAATATAGGTTTTTAACCAAACAAAGTTTTCTGGGCTATAAAGAGCAAGCCCTGAAAAAAGAATGACCCATAAAGCAAAGGTCTTTTGAACAAACTGTGTAAATTTAAAAAGAATAGACATCCGCCTACTCCTGTATTTATGGTTTTAGGAGATAAAAATAAAGGGAATAATTCTGTATTATTCCCATGAAATACGATACTTATTTAAGCCTGTTGTTCTGTTAAATCTTTCATATTAATTCGATGAACACCTGCTTCCAACATATCTTGCCATGCTTGCTGCAGCGAACCGTTTAAATCAATTCCTTTGGTCGCATCTGCAATGACAAAGGTTTTAAAACCTAAAGTTACAGCATCAATTGCCGTCCAAGCCACACAGAAATCTGTTGCAATACCCACAACGAAAACCGTGTCTATCGCGCGTTCTTTTAAATAACCAGACAAGCCTGTTGTTGTTTTATGGTCAGCTTCCATAAATGCAGAATAACTGTCGATATAACGATGGAATCCTTTTCGAATAATAAGTTGAGCTGTTGGCAATTTTAAATTTGGATGCAATTCGGCATCATAAGTTCCCTGCACACAATGCGATGGCCACAATACTTGCGTACCGTAATCTAGTTCTACAGTATCAAAAGGGTTCTTATTGGCATGGTTTTGGGCAAAAGAAATATGATCTTCAGGATGCCAATCTTGCGTGATAATAATATTTTCAAAATACGTCGCAATTTCATTGATGTTTGGAATAATTTCATCTGCATTTGCAACAGCTAAATTTCCACCTGGCGTAAATCCATTTTGAACATCAACAACAATTAAAGCTGCATTTTTTTGCATAAGCCGACCATGTTCTTCTCAGTTTAGACTGTATTCAAGCATAACTTAAAATTTTATGTTTATTCTAAACGAGTAAATTATTTGACTGCCTAGGGTAAAAGCTAAAATAAAAAAGACCCGCTCATGGCGGGTCTTTTAAGAAAATTTTGCTTAGTTCGTTGTATTCATTTTACGAACAAGTAACAACATCACTACAGCTGAAATGATAATACATGGAATTGCTGCTGAGATCACACCTGCCGCACCAAAACCTGCTGTTAATAAGCTACCCGCAATTGCAGGACCAAGCATAGCGCCAATACGGCCTACCGCAGAAGCAACACCAATACCTGTGCCACGCACTGTTGTTGGATAAACAATACCACCGAATGCGTAAAGTACACCTTGACAACCAATTACGAATGCACCAACCAATGCCGAAGCCATATACATTTGTGTTAATGAGCCTGCTGCGTTTAATGCAATTAGACCAGCCAAGATACCGCCGTACATTAACAAAATAACATAAGCTTTCTTCCAACGGTCAGTCAACATACCTAAAATGATTGTACCAATCGTTGCACTTACCATGAAGTAGAACTGCGCAGTTGCACCTTCTTTACGTGTAAAGCCTAGTTCTTGGAACAATGATGGCAACCAGCTTAACATGATGTAAACCACCATCAATGTGAAGAAGTAGCTTGTCCAAATGAACAATGTACGCATTAAATTTTGAGAATTAAATAAATCTTTGAATGAGCCCTGAGCAGCAGCAGCTGCTGGCGCTGACGCAGCAATATCTTTTGCTTTTAAGTATTCTTTAGATTCAGGTAAGAACCACATCATTACAGGAATAACGATGATTGGCAGTAAACCACCTAGGTAGAAAATATTTTTCCAGTTACTACCAAATTCAGTTGCTGCAACCAAAGATAGAATTGCTGCACCTACAGGCATACCACAGTACATTAAGCCAACAGCACGACCACGGTTCTGTGGAGATACTGCTTCTGATGCTAAGGTAATGAGAATAGGCATTGCAGCACCCAAACCAGCACCCGCTAAGAAACGCACTGCCAATAAAGAACCAAAGCTATTTACCCATACAGTACATAAGGTGAAAACTGCAAATGTAGCTACTGACCAAATAAGGACAGTTTTACGACCAATACGATCGGCAATTCGACCACCAACTAAAGCACCTGGTAATAAACCCAAAATACCAACACTGAAGAAAATGCCTAATTGAGAACTATCTAAGCCAAAATGTTCTCTAATCCCCGCCGCAGCAATCCCTGCTGCTTGAATATCTAACCCTTCGATTACTGCAATAAGAAAGCAGATTGCTACTGTAACAATTGCATGCTTCTTATTGGATTGGTGATTTACACTATCCATAGTTAAACTCAAACTAGATGTTAAGAAAGTGCCCATCATCTTTAAATTTGAAATAAAACTGTAGCTAACTATTGGTGGAATAGAGTTTAATATTTGAAATTAACTCATGTGAATTTTCTATTAATTTACTATTAGATAAATAGTCTTAAAAACAATAAATAATTAAAATCGATAGAGCAATATTGAATTTTTATGCTCAATTAAAGAATATTTTATCACCATGTAATAATGATAATTTTCTTAAATAGACTAAAAAGGTCTTAAATAATGATTTATTTTCGATAATTAAACCTCAAATTAAGCCGACTATTAAGATCAACTTTATCTAAAAATAGATTTATTTCATCTTAAAAATAAGTATTTAAATATCAAATAACTTTTAAATGAATCTCTGAATAGATTTAAAACAAAATATTTTTGTTGGATTTTCATAATTGAAAATTAAAAAAAGGCTCATTTTAATGAAGAAAATAACAGCGTTTTAAAATCAAACTTATAATTTCAATAAAGTTTTATAAATATTAAAAACTTTGTTATTGCTTTGACTAAAGGTTATTGTTCTGACAAACTGAATCAGTCATAATTTGCATAAGCATTATTCAATGATGATTATTGAATTTTGACTCAAATCAAAATACTGCAACCATCCACATTTTCTGTTTCGCTACATAACGTGGATGGGAAAATAGGATATTTTTTAAAAATGACTCAGCAAGCACAGACCATTCAAGGCTCAATTGTCGCAATTGTCACCCCAATGTTAGAAGATGGCAGCGTAGATTGGAAGGGTCTAGAAAAGCTCGTTGAGTGGCACATAGAACAAGGCACGAACAGCATTGTTGCAGTTGGCACAACTGGTGAAGCATCTACTTTAAGTATGGCTGAACATACTCAAGTGATCAAAGAAATCATTCGTGTAGCAAACAAACGCATTCCGATTATTGCTGGTACTGGTGCAAACTCAACACGCGAAGCCATTGAACTTACGCAAGAAGCAAAAGAACTTGGTGCAGATGCTGCATTGTTGGTGACTCCTTATTACAACAAGCCAACACAAGAAGGTTTATATCAGCATTATAAAGCCATTGCAGAAGCAGTAGACTTACCTATCATTCTATATAATGTACCGGGTCGTACTGGTGTAGATATGCTGAATGAGACAGTTATTCGTCTTGCAGACATCCCAAACATTGTTGGTATTAAAGATGCTACTGGCGATGTACCACGCGGTCAGGAATTAATTACTGGCTTAAATGGCAAAGCAATGACTGTTTACTCTGGTGATGATGCAACTGCATATCAACTTATTGCATTAGGTGCTAAAGGTAATATTTCTGTTACCGCAAACGTTGCGCCTAAAGAAATGAGTGAAGTATGTGCAACAGCGCTTACTGGCGACTCTTCAAAAGCAGAACAATTAAATAGCAAGGTTGCTATTTTACATGACATTTTATTCTGTGAATCGAACCCAATTCCTGTGAAATGGGCGCTTCATGAAATGAAACTTATTGGTACAGGGATTCGTTTACCTCTTACCCCACTTGCAGAACAATATCGCACTCCGCTTCGTGAAGCACTCACGTCGGCAGGCATCATTAAATAAAAGAGCTTATATTATGCAAATACGTTTTGGTTTAGTCACTGCACTTTCAGCTTTAAGTTTGGTTGGTTGTAGTTCACTTGGAATCGGCAATGGTTCTTTGGACTATAAAAAAACAGCAACAATCGAACCTTTACAATATCCTGAAGGTTCAATGGTTAGACCAGCAACGCCTTTGTATCCTGCTCCTATTGTTGATCCTCTTGCGACTGCAAATGCACCAAAATATGAAAATGACCGTGGTAATCGTTTTGCGCTTCCACGTCCAACAACATTTACGCAAGCTCAAACGACTACACAAGATGATTTGAACGAAAGCTCTATTGGTCGTCCTCAGCAAATAACTGATGGTAATCAAAATCCTTTGCTCAAAATTGATGGGAATTCTGCTACAATTTGGCAATATACACTTGCCACGCTTAGCAGTCTTAACCACTCAATTGTAGCTCAAAGCAAAAATGCGACTGATGTAACAATTAAGATTGATCAAAAATCTTACGTATTAAGACTATCTTCTGTTGGTTCAAGTAATAGCCTCGCTGTGTTCAATACTGACAACACTTTTGCAGACAAACAAGTTGCTGCAGAATTGTTAGCCCAGATTTATCAAAATTGGCCAGCCTAGACATTTCTAGGCATTTTTTTTGAAAAAGGTTCCCTCCATGTTAAAACAAACCTTGCTCTATACTGGTAAAGCAAAATCTGTTTATGAAACAGATAGTGCAGACCATCTGATTTTAGTCTTTCGTGATGATGCTTCTGCATTCAATGGCGAGAAAATCGAACAACTAGATCGAAAAGGTAAGGTTAACAACCGTTTTAACGCCTTTATCATGGAAAAACTGGCTGCCGCTGGTATCGAAACACATTTCGAAAAACTTCTTTCTCCTACAGAAGTTTTGGTTAAGAAGTTAGACATGATTCCTGTTGAATGTGTAGTTCGTAACTATGCTGCAGGTTCATTATGCCGTCGCTTAGGTGTTGAAGAAGGTAAAGAACTTGTTCCACCTACTTTCGAATTATTCTTTAAAGATGATGCACTTGGTGACCCAATGGTTAACGAGTCTCAAGCAATCACATTAGGTTGGGCAACTGCTGAGCAACTTGCTCGTATGAAAGAATTGACTTACCAAGTAAATGAAGTTCTTAAAGAATTATTCGCAACTGGCAACATGCTTCTTGTAGATTTCAAACTTGAATTTGGTGTGTTCCATGACCGCATCGTTCTTGGTGATGAATTCTCTCCAGATGGTTGCCGTTTGTGGGATAAAGAAACTAAGAAAAAACTCGACAAAGACCGCTTCCGTCAAGGTTTAGGTGGTGTTGTTGAAGCTTATGAAGAAGTTGCTGCACGTATTGGCATCGACCTTTCAGATATCTAATACTGTCTAAACTTAAAAAACCGGGCTAATAAGCTCGGTTTTTTTATATTTAAATTTCACAGTTAAAATGCTTATAAGCTCTAATATATTAAAGCTAAGCGATTACGTCCTCTACTGCCTAATGCTTTATAAAGCATTATAGAAGTGTAATAATACATAATCTTTTACAGTATTTTCTAGATTTATCTAGTGCCATTTCACTACGAGTAAACTTATGATTTATCAAATAAGTGAATTACAACGCTTAGGACAAGGATGTTCTAAAATTGTTTACCAACATCCTGAAGATAATAATAAAATTATCAAAATTATGAATCCTGATTTAGTTAGTGAAGGTGGTGGTTGGCAAAATCATACTTTTAAAAGCAAATTATCAAATGGTGTGTACAAACAATTCCGTCGTGAATTATTACAATACTTAGAGCTTTGTAAAACCAATTATCATGACAATAAATTTCAGTTCCCAATTGAAACACCTTATGGCTTCGCCATGACATCTCACGGTCTGGGTTTAATTACTGAAAAAATTGTAAGCCCCAATGGTCAAGGCATAACACTTTTCGAATTAAGTAGAGATAAAAAATTCACGGATAAACATGCTAAAGCTTTAGCTGAATTCTATGATGCTTGCTGTGACTTACACATTGTTTATGGTGAAGTAAATATTGCAGGAATTATGTACACCGAAAGCCGTAATAATAAACCTGAATTTGTTTTGGTTGATGGGATTGGTGAAAAACTTTTTCTTCCAATAAGAAGCTTATTTAAAAGCATTAACACCAAGAATATTCGGAAAATGCAAAAACGTATTGATGCTGAAATTCAAGTTCTGTTAAATGCACACTCATAGTAAAAAATAGCTTATTAATACTTTTTAAAAAGCCCTATAAATTAGGGCTTTTTTAATATCAATTCAAAAAGGAATATTGCTTTATAAACTCATTGTTATACCCAATTGAAACCCTCTTCCTGGCAAAGGAGCAATATATTTCAATGGCGAGTTTTGAGGTCTAGCTTCTTCATTCAGTAAGTTTGTTCCATTTAAATAAAATTCAACTTCTGCATTTTTTAATGCAAGTTTCTTACTAAAAGATAAATCTAATAAATTATAAGCAGGTAATGCAACTTCGGTATTTACACTTTTACCTAAGTATTGTGGCTTTGCATAATAAGTGTTGGAAAGTCGCATGTGATAATCATCCTTTTCCCACTCTAAACTTGCTCCATAGCGATTAGTTGGCATATTTGTTGGATATTCACCATCATTTGAGGACTGTAATTTTTTTGTATCCTTCACACGATTTTTCACAAAATCACCAAAAGCACTGAGCGTTAAATCTCCCCATTGATCTAACAAAAATTTCTCTGTACACGACAAATTTCACAGAACCCTTATCCTATCAGGATTCTGCTTTCTTAAAATTGCCAAAATTTCCTTAAACTCTTCTTTTTTCCCAAAACCAATTAAACGCTGAATCGCCATTTGAACATAGTCTAAACCATAGCGAAATAAACTCATTGAGAGTCGTCCATGCTTCTTTATTTTTATCGCTTTTTTTTGATTATGTTGCCATTCACCCGTTAAGTAACACCAACAGAAGCTTATAGCTAACACCGCAATCAATTTTTTCACTCGTCTAGGGTCTGTCAAGCGCGTATTTTCAAGATTAAACCCGCGTCCTTTGAGACAACTGAATAAGGTTTCAATTTCCCAGCGTAATGCATAATCCTGAATAGCATTGGCATTAAACTGAGGAGAAACGACGAGTAAAAGCTCTCCATTTTCTAACTGTAGTGCACTTATATATAGTTTCACCCGACCAACCAAAATCCGTCGTTTACGACATTCAATTTGACCAACTTTAAGATGGCGAAATAAATCACTAATTTTATGATTCTTTCCTAAATGATTGGTGACAATGAAGTTTTTTTAACACGAATGCAGAAGTTGATGTCTTGTTCAATTAACCATGTAAACCACTGCTCACCGATAAACTCTCTGTCTGCGAACACATTCACAATACGGTCTTTACCAAAAATGGCTATAAAGCGTTGAATCAAAGCAATACGCTCTTTCGTATCTGAATTTCCACGTTTATTAAGCAATGTCCAAAGGATAGGTATCGCTATTCCACGATAAACGATTGCGAGCATCAGGATATTAATATTTCGTTTTCCCCATTTCCAATTGGTTCTATCTAAAGTCAGTTGCACTTGGTCGAATGAAAACATATTGAAAATCAACTGAGAAATTTGACGATAATCAAAATACTGACCTGCAAAGAAGCGCTGCATACGTCGATAAAATGATTGTGGTAAACACTTGATGGGCAAGGCTTTAGATGCAGAAGAAAGATTACATGTTTGCTTTAAAATAATCACAAGCATGATGAGCGCAAAGCACTTTAAATGTGACTTGTTCCATTTTAGAGATTTGTTTAAGATAAGATATAACTCATTGAGATGTGTCATAGTATTCGTCGTTAGAAAACAATTATTGTGACATTATTTCAATGAGTTATCTATTTTTGTCGTGTACAGAGCAAAAATTTATAGCTTAAATCAATTTCAAAACCATCAATTTTAACATCTGTTTGTCTCCAATATTTCAAGGGTAAACGATTCCCCATTGCCATCCCTGAATGCATTAAATATACATAATTTGTAAAATCCATTTGATACAAAGAAAGCTGAATTCTTGATTGATCAAATGCAAAATCTGTATTTAATTCCATAGCTTTCACTTTTTCTTTTTCTAAATTTTGATTACCTTCTTCTTGAGTCATAACAGAGTAATGCGGATTACTTGAATATAATTCGTTAATTTCTGGTGCTCGTTCAGACTCGCTATATTTAGCATAAATATGAACATGTTCTCCCCAGTTAAGCCCTGCGCCTACATAAAATTGAGTTAAATCAAAATCACGATTTTCTAATTTTTGATTATTTGCGTTACGCGCTAGCACAAATGTTTGATCTTGAATTTGATGTTCGACTTTTTCTTTACGGTAACCTGCATCAAAATAAATAGGATTAAAACTAAGTTTCTCTTGAATGAAAAATGCTTGTCTATTAGTTTTTACATTCGGTAAATAACGAGCATATCCTTTTCCATGAACATCCCTTTGCCCCCAACTTAGCCCCATCTCACCAGATAAAAATTTTAATTCTTTTTGCTTAACGACAAATTCTGCAAAATTTTGTTCAAACTCATATAAATTTGCTTCGCTCGCGCCAATATATTCACCTGATTTATTCACTAAATTAGAAGCTTTAAATTGAATATTATCTAAAAAAGGCAAAGGTTGATTAAACAAACTATCTAATAAAAATGTATTTTGTTCAGTCTTTACACCAACGGGTAAACCATCATCATAGTTTGTTTGAAAAGACTTATTTTCCATAGAAAAACCAGGCACACCATAATGACTCTTTTTATAATCTGCACTAAATCCAATATAACCATTTTCTAGAAAATACGTTGTTCCCAAAGCAATGTTGTCATTAATTGCGTAACTATTACCTAGCTTTTTATTATAGTTTGGCGTCACATCATTATTAATATTCTCATGTTTAAACCTTTCTGTTCCTTGAACATAATCGGGATTCACAATATTTTGATATAATTTTCCGCCAAAAGTTGATGTTGCATTATCGGTATAATATGAAAAATCGCCATCTGCATAATCAGGATTATCTGTTATAAATCGATCAATATAAGGCTGAGATGCTTTGTTATATGTACTCTTAATTCTTGAATCTTTTTGACATACATCTGCCAAAGAACTATTCACACCACCATTTCTAAAAATTTCACTTTCACAAACATCTGCTTTGCTCTTTCCTGGAATTTTATAAGACTTAATTTCTTGTCTGGAAAATCGAATATTGGTCGCTAAGTTTGTTTGATTGCTGAGTTGTAATTTAAGACCTTTCGCATCAAAATTATTCCAACCTTTTTTTAAAACCAAATCTAATTCGCGAGATTTTTCTGGAATTTTTTTAGGAATTAAACCGCTATCTACTTCAACACTCCCACCTAAAGATTGATCTCCATAACGCACACTATTACTCGATTTATTAATTTTAATAGATTCTGTAAAAATTGGATCGAATGGAATATTTACATTTCCACTAATGGCATTTAACCCTTGAATAGATGTTCCATTTTCAAATACACCAACGCGATTACCTTGCAAACCACGAATCACAGGTACTCCTGAATTTGGACCAAATGAACTACTTTGCACACCTGAAACATGTTTAATGGCATCGCCTAAAGTATTCGCTTTTTCAATAAACTGCTTTTCAACTTTATGCTCTTTTTTAAATTCTTCTTCCGCACTTAGCTTAATAGATTTTAAAGAATGAGCCGATTGAATTTCTTCTGCTTCTACTTGTTCTATAAGAATAAAAAGTAGAAATAGCATAGGTACGGTTTTCATATTACTGTCTTTTTATGTTATGTTATAACATACTATTATACAGTTTTATTTAATGATGAATATTCCCAAACAAGAAGATCCAACATTTTTAAAAGTTGTGATTTTGTATCTTATTGAATCAAAAAATAAATTTCTGATAATAAATATTTTATTCGGAAAACTTTAAAAAAGTCTCTTTTATAATCGGATAAACACATAATGATGATTAAAATGATCATTTTTACTTTTTAAGTTTATTTTTCTATTATTCATTACATACAAGGCAATGTAGAAAATATCTCAGCGTTTTTGTTCTACATTGCCGACCAGTTTACCCTCTGGATGTAATCTCCCTAAGAAACATCCATTTTATGCCCGTTTCCCCAAGGAACGGGCTTTTTTTATTGCTGTTGCTGCCAACGTCGTTGTTGCAACTTTTCACCTTCAACTTCACGCTTATTACGTGCAGACTCATACAATTTTGTCCCTTTTAATTCAGGTGGCAAATATTCCTGTAGTACAAAATGTTCTGGATAATTGTGCGGATATAAATAATCGACACCATATCCCTGCTCTTTCATTAACTTTGTTGGAGCATTACGTAAATGAAGTGGCACAGGTAAATTTGCTGTTTTTTCTGCTAAATCCATCGCCTTATTAATAGCTAAATACGTGCTATTACTTTTCGCACTTGTTGCTAAATACACTGCACATTGACCAAGAATAATTCGGGATTCTGGCATTCCAATGACTTGAACTGAACGGAAGCATTCACCTGCAAGTAATAGTGCATTTGGATTTGAATTACCAATATCTTCAGATGCTGCAATTAGCATACGACGTGCAATAAATACAGGATCTTCGCCGCCTTTAAGCATACGGGCCATCCAATAAAGCGCACCATCTGGATCACTGCCACGAATAGACTTTATAAATGCAGAAACCAAATCATAATGCTGCTCACCAGCTTTGTCGTAACGCGCAATATTCTGCTGTGCAACTTTTACAACCACTGCATTGGTGATGATATTTTCTAAATCAGGTTCAAATGTACTGGCAATTAAGTCTAATAAATTTAAAGCTTTACGAGCATCACCTGCTGCAAATTGAATAAGCGCATCAAATTCTTCAATTTGAATATAACGATCTTTTAAAAATTGATCTTTTTCAATCGCATGATTAATTAAAGTTTGAATCGCATTTTCATTTAAAGCATTTAAGGTATAAACCTGACAACGTGAAAGTAATGCACTATTAACTTCAAATGATGGATTTTCTGTTGTTGCACCAATAAGTGTAATTTTGCCCTTTTCTACGGCATTCAAAAGTGCATCTTGCTGTGTTTTATTAAAGCGATGAATTTCATCAATAAAAACCACTGGTGGCATTAAATCGCCACTATCTGAAATAACTTCTCTTAATTCTTTTACACTAGTATTCAGCGCAGATAAACTTACAAATGGTCGATCTATAGCTTGAGCAAGCAATAAGGCTATTGTCGTTTTTCCAACGCCTGGTGGTCCCCAAAAAATAATAGAGGGTAAATGTCCCTGATCAATCATTTGGCGTAAAGGTGCATCTGAACCAAGCAGGTGGTCTTGTCCAATAATTTCGGATAAGTCTCTAGGACGTAAGCGTTCAGGAAGTGGAATATTGCTATCTGACATCTTGTTATTACTTTACTAAGCTTTTACTTAGTCTACTATGTTATTCATCTATCTAGGCAACAGTTTTCAGCACAATATTTACGATCATTTTAACGAAGCATTATTTTTATGAAATATTTAATTAGCGCCTGCTTAGCGAACATTCCTGTACGTTACGATGGCAAAGCGTATAACTATGAAAAAATCGCTCAACTAATACAAACACAACAAGCCATTACCATATGCCCTGAAGTTTCTGGAGGATTAGACACGCCTCGTTTAGCCGCAGAAATTATCGGTGGAACCGCTCAAGATGTTTTAAATCGCACAGCAAAAGTAATCGATTCTGAAGAAAATGATGTAACAAATGCCTTTATTGATGGTGCTTTTAAGGCATTAGAAATGGCTCAAAAGCATCAAGTTTCTACAGTCGTTTTAAAAGAAAATAGCCCATCTTGCGGGACAAATTTTATTTATGATGGCTCATTTTCAGGCACAAAAATTGTAGGTTTAGGTATAACTGCATGTTTACTGAAACAACACGGATTTCATGTCATTTCTGAAGATGATTTCTTAAAATCTTTAGATTAAATAGTTGCATTAAATTAGCGAACCCAACGCACAATATAGTCTTCAATTTCATCTTCATCGACTTCAGCTTCTGAAACACAGCGACCTGCAACCGATTTTCTTGCTTTAATCACGCTTTCTCGTGTACCTGTATTTAAATAGTGCCAAGAAGGTAAACTTTTACCTTCACTCATACGTTGATAGGCACAAGAAGATGGTAACCACGTAATTTTAGCTAATTTTTCTGGTGTAAGTTGAATGCAATCTGGCACATGCTTAATACGGTTTGAATAGTCTGAACAATGCCCTGTTTTGCAATCTAATAACTTACAAGACACTCTGGTATAGGCAACTTCATTGGTTTCATCGTCTTCTAATTTTATTAGACAACATAGTCCACAACCATCACACAAAGCTTCCCATTCAGCAGTATTTAATTCTGCTAATTTATAATTTTTCCAAAATTGTGGGCGTAATAGTTCAGACATAATAATGTGTAATAAAAAAGAAAATGCTATCGCATTATATCAGGCTTAATTGATCAGGAAGAAAGAAGAGCCTGTTTCCAAGGAACATTCTTAGCTAGTACAAAAAACAAACAAATACATCACATTTATTGGAATTGTCATCTTTATACTAAATTGCATAATCAAAAAAATCGTAAGGAGAATTCTAATGTTTCGTTGGGCAATTATTTTCGCTGTTATCGCTCTCATCGCCAGTTTATTAGGTTTCGGTGGTGTTGCAGGCTTATCTAAAGACTTTGCTGTAATTCTACTTGTTGTGGCAGTTATTCTTGCAATTGTTGGCTTTCTCTCTCGTGGAAAAGTTTAAAATCTAATCTCGTATCTAATAAAAAAGAAGGGCTTATGTCCTTCTTTTTTTTTATTTATCATTAATAAATAATAATTTCTCACATTTGTTTCTATTTCATTTAATGCTTTTCAAAACATCTGCAATATTTTTATGCTTTAATCAGGTTAATCATAATGAATGCTTTAAGGATTGTGCATGGCTTCTGTAATTAAAACACGTGAAATTCAATATACGGCAAAAGATGGTTCTACCTTAATTGGCTACTTTGCTGCGCCTGAGTCAACTACACCTGTTGCTGCTGTAATTGTGGCTCCAGAATGGTGGGGACGCAATGAATATACCGAACAACGTGCACGTGAATTGGCAGAAAATGGTTATGCAGCCTTAGCAATTGATATGTATGGTCAAAAGAAAGTGACTTCAGAAGCATCTCAAGCAAATGAATGGATGACTGAAACATTTCAAGATTCAACCACAATTGTGACACGTGCATCAGCAGCTTTAGAAACTTTAGCGGCACAAGATGAAGTAGATAGCTCAAGACTTGGCGCTATTGGCTTTTGCTACGGTGGTAAAGTTATTCTAGATTTAGCACGTTCAGGTGCACCGTTAAAAGCTGTTGCAACTTTCCATGCAAATTTATCGGCTCAAACACCTGCTGAAGAAGGCAAAATTCAAGCTGAAATTTTAGTTTTACATGGTGAATTAGACAGCATGGTTTCTTTAGACGATGTTGCTACGTTCCGTGAAGAAATGCATGCAGCAAAAGTAAATCATGAAGTTATTATTTTTGAAGATGCAAAACATGGCTTTTCAAACCCACTTGCCGATGAAAAAGCCAAAGCCAATGGTGTAGATCTTGGCTACAATGCTGAAGCAGAAAAGCAAAGCCTCGAAGCAATGTATGAATTACTTGCTCACCAGTTAAAAGCTTAATGCTTGAAACTACCTTTTATTTTTATAAATAGGTAGGTAATAAAAATACAAAGAGGATGAACAAATGACTGAAAATAACTGCATATATTGCAACTTTGATGAGTATGACATCATTGCGAAAAATGATTTCGGTGTAATTTTACCCGAGACAAATGCACTATCTAAAGGACATTGTGTAATTGTTCCTCTACGTCATGTGAGTTCTTTTTTTGATGTTACAGATAAAGAGCGCAAAAATCTGATGACATTATTAGAACTTGCACGAAATGAATTACAAATCCGCCATCAACCTACAGGTTTCCATGTAGGCTTTAATGATGGTGAAGTTTTTGGCTCAACTTCAGCGCATTTACATATTCATATTATTCCACGCTACGAAGGTCAAGTTTTAAAACTTGATACGCGTTGGGGAATGCAAGGCTAACTTTTAAAATTTTCTTAAAATAAATGGTGCTTAGGCGCCATTTTTTTATTTCTAAAATCATTCTTTTAATAGTGATGCTTCTATTTAATTTTCAGGCTAATTGGACAATTCCGCTATACTACAGCCATAGTTGATGTTGCCCTTATTTTATGTCTGAATTTTCTTTTTCTAATGCCCTTTTAACTTGGTTCGATGAACATGGTCGTCATGATTTACCATGGCAAATTGCCGACGATCCTTACAAAGTTTGGGTATCTGAAATTATGTTGCAACAGACTCAGGTTAAAACTGTTCTGCAATATTTTGACCGTTTTATTGAGCGATTCCCAACGGTTGAAGATTTAGGATATGCATCTTGGGATGATGTTGCACCCTATTGGGCAGGTTTGGGCTATTACGCACGCGCAAGAAATTTGCATAAAGCCGCAGGAATTGTCGCTCAAAAGGGAACTTTCCCTCAAAACCTAGAAGAATGGATTGAACTTCCGGGCATTGGTCGTTCTACAGGTGGCGCATTAATGTCACTGGGTTTACGTCAATATGGCGTCATTATGGATGGCAATGTTAAGCGAGTTTTATCACGCTTTTTAGCGATTGAAGATGATTTATCTAAACCTGTTCATGAACGTGCAATGTGGCAAATTGCAGAAGATTTATGCCCTACAGAACGGAACCACGATTACACTCAAGCGATTATGGATTTAGGTGCAACTGTTTGCACACCCAAAAAGCCATTATGTTTATATTGCCCAATGCAGCAAAACTGCAAAGCACATCAACAAGGTTTAGAAACAGAATTACCTTTCAAAAAACCTAAAAAAGCGGTGCCCGTAAAGTCTGCTCAAGTATTACTCATTCAATGTAATGATCAATGGTTATGGCAACAGCGCCCTAATTCAGGTTTATGGGGCGGATTATGGTGCTTACCAATTATTGAAAATGAAATAGATTTTTTAGAAAAAACGCAAAGTTTGGGCTTAAAAAAAGTCATTAAAAAAGCCCAAATATCTCATAGCTTCACCCACTTTACTTGGCTGTTAGAGGCTGTGTGCTTTGAAGTAGATGCTGATTTGAAAGAACATTTAGCAATTGAACTTGGCGGCAACTGGTATTCATCACAAATTGCTACACAAATGGGCATTCCAACTGCCATGAAAAAATTGATCTCTGCCGTAAATTTATGACATAGTCAGGTGATTATTAAAACCGCTATATAAATAAAAGACAGGAATTTATTGTGCCCCGCTTTAGCTCTATTTTAAGTTTAATTTTTGCTGTTATTTTTCTTGCTGCATGTAGTACAGCGCCAAAAAAACCAAGCCAACCACTCAACCCTGCTACAGTTCAAAAACTCAAAAAAATGAGTTTGCCTAGCCAACTTCCTGTTCCTGTTCAGGGTATAAAACGCAATAATTTAACAGATACATGGGGCGCATCTCGAAGCAGTGGTAGAATACACGAAGGGGTTGATATTATGGCTCCACGTGGAACAAAAGTTTTTAGCACAACAGAAGGTTTAATTGCCGATTTACGCAATAATAACTTGGGCGGAAAAGTCATTTGGGTTTTAGGGCCAAGTGGAAGTTGGCATTACTATGCACATTTAGATGGTCACAAACGTGGTTTACGCGTAGGTGATTACATCAAAAAAGGTGATTTAATTGGTTATGTCGGCAATACTGGTAACGCCCGTAGAACTGCTCCACATTTACATTATGGAATTTATTTAGGTGGCAAAGGTCGTGGTGCTGTTAACCCCTATCCATATTTACGTTAATTTTCTTTAGGAATTATTCATGTCAGAAGCGTTGATCAACCGTTTGGTAGAGTTTGCTGAATCAGGCAATCAACAAAAAATTGTGGTGGCAGGAAAAAGTCGTCAGGGTTGGGTCATGGAAATTACAGAAGAAGCATTATTAATAAGCACTGGTTTTTCAGACAAAGTTGGTAAAGACGATTGGATCTCTTTTGAAGAAATTCAACAAGCTGAACTTTTCTATTGGGATAACAAAGCTGACCAATGGGCTGAATTTAAACTTTAATTTAAGCCTTAAATAATTATAAAAATAATGGAGCATTTCCATGACGTCTTTAACAGTAAAACGCTGTGGTTGGTGCTCCAACGACCCTCTTTATGTTGCTTACCATGATCATGAATGGGGACGCCCTATTTATGATGAACAGCAACTTTTCGAAATGCTGTGTTTAGAAGGTCAACAAGCGGGTTTATCTTGGATTACAGTCCTTAAAAAACGCGAATGTTACCGTGAGCATTTCTTTCATCATTCCATTGCTTACATTGCAAATTTAAGCGACGAAGACTTACAACTTAAAGTTCAAGATGCAGGTCTTATCCGCCACATTGGAAAACTAAAAGCTATTCGTGACAATGCAATTGCATGGCAAAATTTGAAAGATAATGGCGAAGATGTATCTGCTTGGCTATGGAGCTTTGTTCAGAACAAAACCATTGTGAATGATGTACCAGATTATAAAAAAGCACCTGCACAAACCGAACTCAGTGTTTTAATGTCGAAACAGCTTAAGAAAAAGGGCTTTAAATTTGTAGGACCTACAACCTGTTATTCATTCATGCAAGCTGTAGGAATGATTAACGATCATGAAGATGATTGTTCATTTAAATATAAGTAATTTTCTAATAAGTTTATAAATTACGTTTTACCCACTACGCCAATACATCAATTGCTTGTTTAATTTCATCTGATAATTCATGTCCTGCATTTAAGCGAATGCAGTTTGAATATCGCGAATCTTCACCAAATACAACTCCAGGCACAATATTAATTTTCTGTGTCTGTGCAAAATAGTACATATCTAAACTATTTATAGATTCAGGAAGCTGTAGCCAAATAGAATAACCACCTTCTGGCTGACTAATACGTACATCTACACTGCGAAAAGCTTGTTGAATATAATGTCTATATTGGGCAACTTGCTGAAATAGCTTTGGTCTTAATTGGTTTAAATGCGTTCTATAAGCACGACAATGAATTAAATCTGCCAAACCTAATTGTAATGGTGTATTTACCACAACATTTCTATTAATAAATTGCGCTCTAAATGACGTTAGTTTTGCTGTAATACAAAACCACCCGACTCTATATGCTGAAGATAATGACTTAGACACAGAACCACAATAAATCACGTAACCTGCTTTATCCCAATTTCGAATGGGCAAAGGCTTATTTGGGTCGAATCCACATTCAGCATAAATATCATCTTCAATAATAAAACATTGATATTTTTCAGCTAATTCTGCAATTTTTTGCTTATCTTCATTCGTTAAACAAAAACCTAAAGGATTTTGAAAGTTCGCTGTTAATAAGCAAGCTTTAGCACCCGAATGCTTCATTTCATACTCTAAACGCTCTAAATTAAAACCATTATGATGTGCCGGAATTTCTACAATTTTTCGTTTTAAACTCGCTAATAATTGAAGCTGTCCATTAAAATTTGGTGTAGGAACAATAATGCTATCGCCTTCTTCTGTGAGCGTTTGCAAAACGACCGACAAAGCTGGCATACATCCATTGGTAATAAAAATATCGTCTTTAGAAATAAAAAGACCATCTTCAGCCCAATGAGAAACCAGCGCTTCTCTTAA
Organism: Acinetobacter portensis; assembly: GCF_023158935.1. Classification (GTDB taxonomy): domain Bacteria; phylum Pseudomonadota; class Gammaproteobacteria; order Pseudomonadales; family Moraxellaceae; genus Acinetobacter; species Acinetobacter faecalis. The sequence goes on along the minus strand of NZ_CP096120.1, from coordinate 52,504 downwards.
AATAGAATGCCCTTGTCTGTCGCTATATAAAAAATCTTCAGGTTTACTATGTTTTAACGCACGCTGAATTGAACGGCGCAATAAATCTATTGGAATAAGCTTTGGAGAAAGTTGTATCGCACCTAAATGAATGGATTTCTCTTGTATTGATGTGGCTTGAATTTCAATTTGTAAGTCTAAGTTTGAAACATCTCTTGCATGAGATTCAAAATCATCATGATATGGCTGTTCTACTTGTAATTTTGGAGCTTTAATAAAATAGCCAGACTTCGCTTTTACAAAAACTAATCCACGCGCTTCCAATAATTCATAGCAACTTTTTGCCGTATTTAAACTAATTTTTTGCTGATCTGCAAAATCTCTTAATGATGGTAATCTTTGACCATCTTCTAATTCGCCTAAATATATTTTTTGTGCAACTTGCTGTGCAAGGGTTTGATATTGAAATGCCAAAATCTGTACCTATTTTTTAGATTATTTTGTATCTGTACCCATATTATCACCTACTTTATCCTTAAGTTATCGTTTGATAAGGATAAATTCATGAAAAAGATCGTTTGTTTAAGCTTGTTTGTTTTTTAACGGCATGCCAACCAACTCCAGTAAGGAGCAATCAAGATGAGTTATTTATTTGTAAATCACTAATTAATGGCTACTTAAATACATTACAGCTTAAACAATTTGTATTTTCTTCTCATGCTTTAGTCGGTAAACAGGCTATTTATTCTTATAAGCAACCTACAGTTTCAGGAATGGTACTTGGGATAATTCAATCACCTGAGCTTAAATTTGGCTGTGAAAAAAATCTTAATACATATCAATTAAAGTTAATAAATCCTGATAAAACTCAAGTAAATATCCTTCAATTTACAGATTCGCCAAAACCCTTATGATTTATTCACTTCAGTTTTAACAAACTTTGGGCTTTTCTAATAAGACTTATATTTATTGTATAAAAAATGTTTTACATATTCAGACTGTTATAGAATATTCTACGCGATAAGAATATATTGATAACAAAGATGCACGAGATTCAAACGCCCGTGTTTTATCCAAAAGTCTGCTAATATAACTGCAACTTTTAACTATAAAATGAATTTGAGATAACTTATGAGTAAAGCCTTACCCATCGCTGTAGCTGTAATTTTAGGCGGTGCTGCACTTGTTCCTGTTTACTATGCAACTCAAACTCCAGCTACGCAAACTGCAAAATCATCTGCGAATGCATCGGGTATTGAAAAAATTAGTTATGCCTTAGGTTTTGAAGTTGCGCATCAAACTCCACCAGAGTTAGATATTGATAGCTTTGTAACAGGTATTCGTGATGCACATGCGCGTAAGCAACCTGCATATACAGAAGAAGAATTACAAAAAGCATTTGAGCAATATCAACAAGAAATGCAAGAGAAACAAATTGCAGACACTCAGAAAGTTCAAAGTACAAATGACTCATTCTTAACAGAGAATGCGAAAAAAGCTGGCGTAAAAACTACAGCTTCTGGCTTACAGTACAAAATTATTCAAGAAGGTACTGGTAAATCACCTACTGGCGGTCAAACCGTTAAAGTTCACTACACAGGTAAACTTGTAGATGGCAAAGTATTTGATAGCTCTGTAGAACGTGGCGAGCCAATTGAATTCCCGCTTAACCAAGTTATTCCAGGTTGGACTGAAGGTCTGCAATTAATGAAAGAAGGTGGTAAAGCGACGCTTTATATCCCTTCTAATTTAGGCTACGGCGCACAAGGCGTTCCGGGTACAATTCCAGCAAATAGCACACTTATTTTTGATGTAGAGCTTATTGAAGTTAAATAAAATTACGAGATAAGGAGAGCAATGCTCTCCTTATTTATTTAAGGAAATATAATGAAAATTCAAATGACATTATTGTGTTTAGCATTATGTAGCACAGGTCTTTCTGCAAAAACGGTAAATAATAAAAGTAACTATGAAGATAAAGTTGGCTACAGCTTTGGTTATATAATGGGTCGTGGCAATGCCGATGCACTCAAAGATATGGACTTAGATGCTTTCTTAGATGGTTTAAAAACAGCATCAAAAGGACAATCATCTGCTTTATCAGATGAAGAAATGTCTAAAGTTTTAACTCAGTTCAAAAAAAATACTGAAGCAAAGCAACTGATTGCACATAAAAATCTTGCTGAAGAAAATGAAAAAATCGGTTCTGCATTTCTTGCTGAAAATGCTAAAAAATCAAATATTAAAGTCACTAAATCTGGATTACAGTATGAAGTGATTAAGCAAGGTTCTGGTAAAACACCAAAAGCATCTTCAAAAGTAAAAGTGCATTATGAAGGTCGCTTATTAGATAACACTGTGTTTGATAGCTCTATTGCCCGTCAACAACCTGCTGAATTTATGGTGAGTCAGGTTATTTCTGGTTGGACAGAAGGTCTGCAACTCATGAAAGAAGGCTCAATTTATCGTTTTTATATTCCTGCTAATTTAGCTTATGGTCAAATTGGATCAGGTGATGCAATAGAACCAAACAGCACTTTAATTTTTGATGTTGAGCTTTTAGAAGTTTCCCCAAAATAAAGTACATATAAAAAAAGACCGCATTTGCGGTCTTTTTTATTCATCAAATTTTATGGTTTTAAATGACGTGGTCTAAAACCTGTTGCAATTAATACAACGCCATAAGCGACAGCACCAACAATACAAAGACCTAGAAGTTCTACAATGCGAGTCCACTGTGAAGCATCGCCACTATATAAAGTTAAGCCGTACCATAACGCTGCAACCATAGCAGCATTAGCAATAGCAAACTGAACCAATAGCTTTTTCCAGTGTGCGCCAAATCTGAAAATATCACGCTTATGTAAATAGAAATACAACATACCTGCGTTCACTAAAGCAGAACCTGAAGATGCTAAAGCAAGTGCCATATGTTCTGCATTCCAATCTATCAGCTTAAACAATCCAATAAATACCACGTTTAAAATAGCATTTGCAGCAACTGCCATTAAGCCCACACGTACTGGTGTTTTAGTATCTTGACGTGCATAAAAACCAGGTGCAAAGACTTTAATTAACATAAAGGAAATTACCCCTGCACTCATACATTGAAGTGCAAGTGCAGTCATATAGGTGTCTTCTGCTGTAAATGCGCCACGCTCGAAAAGCGTATGAATAATAGGTGTAGAAAGCATAAATAACGCAATACTTGCAGGAACGCCCACTAATATAATGACTTTAGCAGCCCAATCCATCATGCCACGGAATTTGCTTTGGTCTTGCTCTGCAATACGTTCAGACAATGACGGTAAAATAACCGTACCAATTGCAACGCCAATTAAACCTAAAGGTAGTTCTGTCATACGTTCTGCACTGTATAACCAAGATACAGAACCATCTTGCATATAAGATGCCCAAATTGTATTGAGCAATAAATTGATTTGCGTAACTGAAACACCAAATAGCGCAGGTAACATCAATTTCATGATGCGATCTACACCTTCGTGTTTAAAGTCAATTTTTGGTGGAATCAGTAATTTTTTACGCCACAATTCAGGAATTTGAATAGCTAATTGGAAAAATCCTGCAGCAACAACAGACCAACCCAACGCCATGATGGGCGTGTCCATATATGGCGTTAGCCATAATGCACCTGCAATCATGGCAGCATTTAACAATACAGGGGCAAATGCAGGTGTTGTAAATGAGCCATAACTGTTCAAAATACTGCTGGCAAAAGCAGTTAATGACATGAACAATAAATATGGAATTGTCAGACGAAACATATCCGAAGCCAAAGCAAATTTGGCAGGATCATCATGAAAACCAGGTGCGTAAACATAAATAATAACAGGCGCCGCAATCATCGCAAACAATGTCAATAAAGACATGACTGTTGCTAAACAACCAAATACACGACTAATAAGAATTTGAACTTCTGCATGTGTTCGGCTTGTTTTGTATTCTGTAAGCACAGGAATAAAGGCCTGTGAAAACGCCCCTTCTGCAAATAGTCGCCTAAAGAAGTTTGGAATACGAAATGCCACGACAAAAGTATCGAAGTCTTTGCCTGCACCAAATACATTCAGCAAAACAATATCTCGTACTAAACCTAGTACACGAGATAACATTGTCATTGCACTTACAATTACGGTCGATCGCCAAAGCGCCATCGGAACCACCTAGTCTAAAATCAAGTCGCTATTGTAATGAAACTCTTTGTGAAGTTTCATTGTTTAATCATTCTACAATTTAACAATTTATAGGTTTTTTAGTTGCTTTAGTTGCTTTCTAAATTTTACCCAGTCAAAAAATAGCCCTGGATCTGTTTTTCGACCCGGTGCAATGTCGGAATGTCCTGCAATATGTTGTTTAATTTTTGGATATGCTTTTTGTAGCGTTGCAACCACATTTGCTAAAGTTTCGTATTGTTCTTCTTCAAAAGGCAAATCATCGCTACCTTCTAATTCAATTCCAATCGAATAATCATTACATTCTTTTAAAGCCAAATAACTTGAACGCCCTGCATGCCAAGCTCGATCTTTAAAATTTACAAATTGAATGATTTCTCCAGATCTTAAAATTAAAAGATGCGCAGAAACTTGCATGCCTTCAATAGTCTGAAAATATGGATGAGCTGACCAATCTAATTTATTTTGAAAAAAATCTTCGATATACCCGCCACCAAATTGTGATGGTGGCAAACTAATATTATGAATAACAACCAACTGAATATCTGTACCTTCAGGACGCTGATTAAAATTTGGCGAAGGAATATATTGAGCGCCTTTAAGCTCTCCATCAACGACCTGAAAAGACGATGCCTGTTGCATAAATCAGTCCTGAATTTTTCTAAATTAAATTTGGCTAGTCATTCATCCTAAAACTTTCACATCAAAATCTCAAACTTAGTGATGTAAGCACGTTAATAAATACGTTTTTTTATTGAACAATGCTAATATAGCGCACAATTTTTATAGGTTCTCACTATACGGATATTGCCATGAGCATCTCACCAGCTTTATTAGAACAGTCAATTCAAATCAATATTCAGCAAGCTTTGCAAGAAGATATTGGTGATGGCGACATTACTGCTTTGCTTACCCCTGAAGATGAACAAGCGACTGCAACAATTATTAGCCGTGAAAACATGGTACTTGCAGGTCAGCCTTGGGTGAATGCACTTATTCAAGCTTATGATGCAAATGTGCAAGTGACTTGGCTTAAAAATGATGGTGATGTTGTTGCTGCCAATGAAGCCTTTTTAAAGCTTTCAGGTTCTGCTCGTAGTTTATTAACCGTAGAGCGCCCTGCTCTCAATTTTGTGCAAACACTTTCTGCTGTAGCTACAAAAACTGCTGAATACGTTAAACATTTAGATGGTCTAAATACTAAATTATTAGACACTCGCAAAACACTTCCTGGTTTACGTATTGCACAAAAATATGCAGTTGCTGTAGGTGGTGGACAAAACCATCGTTTAGGTTTATTCGATGCATTTTTAATTAAAGAAAACCACATTATGGCAGCCGGTGGCATCGCTCAAGCTATTGCAAAAGCGCATGTGATTGCACCCAATAAACCTGTAGAAGTTGAAGTTGAAACTTGGGATGAACTGAACCAAGCACTTGAAGCAGGCGCAGATATTGTCATGCTTGATAATTTCAGCCAACAGCAAATGATTGATGCAGTAAAGCACGTTGCAGGTCGTTGTAAACTTGAAGCTTCAGGTAACATTACTATCGATAATTTACGTGAAGTTGCAACCACTGGCGTGGACTATATTTCAATGGGTGTTTTAACCAAAGATGTTAAAGCCATTGATTTATCTATGCGTTTTAATGCCTAGAACTGAATCTTAAATTCAGATTTATCTATTGCAGAGTTGATCATTCTAAAAAAGTCACTCTGCAAATTGCTTTTAATTAAAAATTTAAATATTGCGATTTAATCATTTTTTCGTGGTGCACAAGCGCACATTAAAAATGTACCAATCATTAAACCTATAATAAGAACTGTCATGTTTTTCTCCTTTTTCAAGTGATTGCACGAAGTCTTTATATGTTAAAAATTAATTGTGTTGGAAAAACCAATTGATGTTATGACTTTGTCTACAAATGATAATTTATGTCATTTTTTCTATTTATTTATGTAAGTTTCAATAAAAAAAGCGCCATTTTCACGGCGCTTTTTCAATACAACAATTTTAGCTTTAAAAACTTACCAACCTAAAGCTTCTTGTTGTTTTTTCACTAACTCTTGAATGCCTTTTTCAGCCATTTCTAACATTTCATTCGATTGAGCGCGTGTAAATGGTTTATCTTCCGCAGTACCTTGAATTTCAATAAATTCACCTGCTTGAGTCATTACAACGTTCAAATCTGTTTGACAGCTAGAATCTTCTTCATAGCAAAGATCAAGAAGAACTTCATCTTTATAAATACCAACAGAAACCGCAGCAACTAAACCTTTTAATGGATCTTGCTTAATCTTTTTCTTTTCAAGCAATACATTCATTGCATCAATAAGCGCAACTGCTGCACCTGTAATAGATGCTGTACGTGTACCACCATCTGCTTGAATAACATCACAGTCAATTGTAATTGTATTTTCGCCAAGCTTTTTAAGATCCACCATTGCACGCAAGCTACGACCAATTAAGCGTTGGATTTCTTGAGTACGACCACTTTGCTTACCACGAGCAGCTTCACGGTCACTACGTGTATGCGTAGAACGTGGCAACATACCGTATTCAGCAGTTACCCAACCTTGTCCCTGACCTTTTAAGAAACGCGGAACTGAATGATCAATACTTGCTGTACAAAGGACTTTTGTATGACCGAATTCAACCAATACAGAACCTTCCGCATAACGCGTATAGTTACGAGTAATTTTAACGTCACGCAATTGATCTAAAGTACGTTGGTCAATACGCATAATTTGTCCTTATTTATAACTCAAATATATTGCGGCTAAGTATAGCAGAAGCCAATACAAAGGTTTTGTTACAGTCTTTAATCCATTTTAATTTAAAGATATGACCGTTCTAATAATCTGAAATAATTAAAAAATAAGGTTCATATTTCACTGATATTTTTTGCTAAACTAAGTTGACAAAAATTGTAGGGATACATTTAGCATGCCAATTCGTGATGAACGTAAGCGACAAAGCCGCCAAGCAATTATAGATGCTGCATTACGCCTCAGCACTTCTGGACGCTCATTTAACAGCATTAGTTTAAGAGAAATTAGCCGTGAAATTGGCTTAGTTCCTACGGCATTTTATCGTCATTTCAAAGATATGGATGCTTTAGGATTAGAACTTGTCGACCAAATTTCTTTAAACCTGAAAAGCACATTGCATCAAATTGGGCAAAGTTATGTCTATCAACCTGAAGCTAAAATTGATAAAAGCTTAGAACTTTTTTTTCAGACCATTCATCAACATACAGAAGATTGGGTTTTTATAATTACCGAACGTTGGGGTGCATCCCAAGTTATTCGTAAAGCAATTGCCCGAGAAATTGAATATCTTGTAGAAGATTTAGCAATAGATTTACAACGTTTAGCCAGTACCAAACATATTCAAAAATTAGATGATTTAAAAAGTCTAGCTCATCTTGTAGTGAACTTGGCTTTTAATTGGGTAATGGCTTGGATTGAACTTTCTAGACAATTTGAAGAACCTGCATTAGCTCAACAACAACAGCTTTTGCAAATGCAATCGCTCACTCAAATGCGCCTACTCTTTCATGGTATTTTAAATTGGGAAAGTAATTAAAATCTGTGAGTTAGAAATTTTAATTCTAAAAAAAACCGCTCATATTGAGCGGTTTGTAATTTATCAATTATTTTGCTTTGCGTTCTTTTTCAATTAAATAATTAACAACTTGAGGAACTTTTCCATCATCACCCTGAACAACATATTTCCCGTTCACAACAACAGCAGGAACACCTGTTAACTGGTACTGTCTAGCAAGTTGGTTTGATTGAGCAATTTTTGCAGAAATCGGGAATGAGTTAAACATGCTATTAAATTTAGCTTCAGGTACGCCATATTTCACAAAAAACTTAGCTTGTGATTTTTGGTCAAAAATTTGCTGACCACCTTCATGAATTGCCTTAAACAATGGTAAATGTGTTTTTCTACGGATTTGTAAAGCTTCTGACACATAATATCCACGAGCACCTTGTTCCCAAGTCGGGTTCATAGCAGCAGGTGTACGCACAAAATGAACGCCTTTAGGCATTTTTTTAATCCAAGCCTGCATATGTGGTTCTAAACTATGACAATGTCCACAGCCATACCAAAAAAATTCACGAACTTCGATTTTACCAGGAACTTCTACTTTTCCAGGGTTAGCAAGAACGGTGTAATCTTGACCAGCAACAAAGTTTGCTGCCATTGCACCACTTGAAATTGCTAACATCGCCGTAGCGAGGCTACCTAAAAGAATTTTTTTCATTGCGTTTATTTGCCTCAAAAATATTATGATTAGCTTATTGAAATACTATAAATCAATTTAGCCTTTTTCGTTTTCATTCTGTGAACTTTTTTAAGGCTTTTATCGCTTTTTTTTTAATAACCGCTACACTAAGAAGATACTAAGTTTTTTGAATTATAACGACTTGATTGAGGTGAACCCGATGTCGCAACTAAATGTTGATCCACAAGAAATTGCCAAATTTGAAGCATTCGCAGCCATTTGGTGGGATCAGCATTCTGAATTCCGCCCTTTGCACATGATTAATCCACTACGTTTAAACTGGATTGATGAACATTCAGGTGGCATTTCAGGTAAAAAAGTACTTGATGTTGGATGCGGTGGCGGTATTCTGGCAGAAAGCATGGCGCGTCGTGGTGCAAATGTTTTAGGCATAGACATGGGTGCTGCACCTTTAAATGTAGCGCGACTTCACGCAGAACAAGAAGGCGTTAAAAATATTGAATATCGCCAAATTCCTGTTGAGCAGTTGGCAGATGAACAAGCGGGACAATATGATGTGGTAACTTGCATGGAAATGCTTGAGCACGTTCCAGATACTGCTTCAATTATTCTTGCTTGCCAAAAACTTGTAAAACCAGGTGGTCACGTGTTTTTCTCGACCATCAACCGTAACCCTAAAGCCTACTTATTTGCCATTATTGGCGCAGAATACGTACTTCGTATGTTGGCAAAAGGCACACACGACTACAGCAAATTCATTAAGCCCTCAGAGTTAGCACACGACATTCGCGCTGCTAATTTAAAACTGAAAGATATGACAGGTTTACACTATAACCCAATCACAAAACGCTATTGGTTAGCACCAAATGTCGATGTGAACTACATGGTTTATACGCAAAAAGAAGAAGCATAATGAAAGCGGTATTATTTGATTTAGATGGTACTTTAATTGATACTGCAGCAGATTTTATTCGCATTATTCAAGATATGTGCCGTGAAGAAGGAAAAACGGTTGTTTCTGCCGATTTAATTCGTACGCAAGTGTCTGAGGGCGCGCGTGCAATGGTGAAATTGGTCTATCCTGAATTAGAAGTGACAGATCCTATTTTTTTTGCACACCGTCAACGTTTTTTAGATATTTACGGTGCTGATATTGCCGTAGATACAGACCTTTTCGAAGGCATGTACCCTTTATTAAAAGAACTTGAAAGTCATCATATTCCATGGGGAATTGTGACCAATAAGCCACGTTGGTTAAGTGAAGAGTTGCTTAAAGCACTTAATTTAACTGCACGTTGTTCTGTTTTGGTTTGTCCTGAAGATGTGACCAATACCAAGCCCGATCCTGAGCCAATGTATCTTGCCGCAAAACAAATCAACATAAATGCCGAAGACTGTATTTATGTGGGCGATCATCCAAGAGATATTGATGCAGGTCGTAACGCCAATATGTACACCATTTTGGCTGCATATGGTTATTTACCAATCGAACACAAAGATGACTTAACAGCATGGCGTGCAGATTGTATAGTGAACAATGTGGATGAATTACATCAAGTCATTCTTAAAATGGTGATCAAGCCGCAATAAAAAATTCAATTCATAATGATATAAAACGAGGAGGTTCGACTATGAAATATTCAGAATATAAGCCTCGCCCCGACTTATTAAAAGATCGCATTATTTTAGTAACAGGCGCAGGTGATGGAATTGGTCGTGCAGCAGCACTTAGCTATGCCCTACACGGTGCAACTGTTGTTTTACATGGTCGAACCTTAAATAAACTTGAAGTCATTTATGATGAAATTGAAAGTTTAGGTGCACCGCAACCTGCCATTTTACCTCTACAACTATCAAGTGCATCTTCTCGTGATTATGAACTTTTAGTCGATACCTTAGAAAAGCAATTTGGTCGTTTAGATGGTATTTTGCATAACGCAGGTATTTTAGGTGAACGTACAGAACTAGAAAATTATCCTATCGATGTTTGGGATGACGTTATGGCTGTAAATTTACGTGCACCTTTTGTACTCACTCAAGAACTCCTTCCTCTTTTAAAGAAATCTGAAAGCGCATCTGTTGTCTTTGCAAGTTCAGGTGTAGGGCGAGAAACTCGTGAACGTTGGGGTGCTTATTCTGTTTCAAAAATTGCAATTGAAGCCGTGAGCGAACTATTTGCTAAAGAAAATACCCATCAAAATTTACGTTTTAACTGTATAAACCCTGGTGCGACACGCACCGCAATGCGCGCAAAAGCATTTCCAGATGAAGATCCGAAAACACTCGCAACACCAGAAATGATTATGCCTGCATACTTATATTTAATGGGTGATGACAGTCTTGCATTGAATGGTCAAAGTATTGATGCCCAAGACTAATGTCTTTAAATACTTAGGGGGCTTATGCCCCCTTTTTTATCATCAAAATAAGCACTCATTTTAAAATTGAATAATATTTATACAGCTGTTTTTTCTAGCATTGTTTTTAGCGCTAATTTACTCATACTAAACACATATCACTTAAACATTCTGAGAATTTCACATGTCTGACTTTAGCAATATTGGCGTTACTCACCTTGAAGATGGAATGGTATCTTTACTTGTAGATGGCCAACCTATTTCTGAAAAATACGGCATGAAATTTGAAGCAACCATCATGAGTGAACTTCAAGCCCTAGAAAATGGTAAAAATATAAAGCTGTTCGATCAGTTCGTATTTTCACATACAGATTTAAACTTTGAACATTCTTATCATTACGTGACTAGTATTTTAAAAGAAGATGATAAATACAGTGTTATCACCAACTTCGTATACAAAATTGTTGCGCCAGAACAAGCACCGTTTGAGCATGTAATTACCAAACAAGGCGAGCCTTTAAGCCCTGAAGATGTACGCGAATTCATTAATGCGCATGTTCAAAAATCTTTAACAGACTACACAGATATGAAATACGCATACTAACAAAGTTGAATAAATTTAATATTTAAAAAGGCAGCTCGAACTGCCTTTTTTATGCGAACAAAAAATATAAATCGGTTTTCCTTATCATCACAATAATATTATTCGGTTTTTATGATTAAACTCCATTCCTTATAATACCTTGCAAGCAAAACAGCAGATAAGGAGCTATCAATGACCGATTTAAAACATAAAGTTGAAATGATTCGCTCAATTGAAAATCTACAACTTTCTACAGATTTAATTACAGCATTAGATGATGTTCACCAAGCTAAAGATGTTGTTGAAGCTGTAAATTCATTACAAAATTTAGTCGAACATTGGAATTAATCTTGCCTCAAAAATAGTCCTATTTAGGGCTATTTTCATTATAAAAAATAAGCTCAACGTCTATTTTCTTATTTGTTCTTATATGTAATTCAAATTTTATAATTTTCCTAAAATACAGCATAATACCTTAATATATTTATGGCTTTAAAATAAAAAGTTATTCTTTCTTCACAGTTTCTCTGCAATTTTTCAGTAGAGTAATCTCATAGTGAAAATAATATTAAGAGGGTTAAACATGAAAAAGATATTGTCTATACTCGCAATTTCTTTAAGTGCTTTGATGGCAAGCAGTCTCACTGCTGCTGCACCTCATCATGATGATGATCGAGGCTTTGATAAGCCTCGCCATGAACAAAGTAGAAAACATCGTGAATACCGTGAAGAAAATAGTGACGAACGCTTTGAAAAACGTCGTATGCGCGAAGAAAGAGGCGTACAACGTTTACAGCAATTAAAATGGCAAGAAGGTTATGTCATGCCTCAGCATTACCGAGGAAACAGTTATAAAGTAGATTCAAAAGATTCAAGCCTTCCAAAAGCTTCACGAAATGAACAATGGTACAAAGTGAACAATAACTATATTTTAGTAAACACAGACAGCAATACCATTATTCGTATCGCTAATTAATTTTAATTACCTATATCGCCCAACTTTTGTTTGGGCTTTTTTATGCCTGTATTTTTAAAATACTTAATTTCTTCATTTATTTCACAATTCCACTATATTCCTCTCATTATTTATCGCTAGTTATTCGCTAATTTAAAGTTATCGGAAAACATTCAAATAGAATAGTGGTAAAACAAATGAAAAAAGTGTTAACAACAATTGCCCTCTCGTTAAGTGCTCTTATTGCAACATCTGCTATGGCTGCACCGCACCACGATGCTCGTTTTAACCATCCATCGCATGCGCCTGCACATTGGAACTCAAATGACAAACATCCTAGTAAGCAACATTGGAATAATGATAAGCGCTATAACTCTTATAAAGTAAATCCAAGTCGTGATTGGCGTGTAGGTCAACCATTACCACGTCAATATGATTCTTCACGTTATAAAGTAGATTACCGCGAAGCAAAACATCTAAAAAAACCAAGCCGTAATCAAGCTTGGTATAAAGTGAATGGCGATTATGTATTGGTAAATACTAAAACTGATAAAATTTTACGAATTAGTTAATAAAAGCATATTACCAAGTTATAGAAGCCTGATTTATATCAGGCTTTTTAGTACCCCAAATAAAATAATTGTTCAATGAATGGTCAATTTATTTAAAAAATGTCGAAATATTAAAATAATAAATAAATCACAAAATACTTAAAAAATATTAAATTATTTACATTTTTCTAATATTCCTCCATTTCAGCAGTGCATAAAATAACCATATAAAATAGAGGACAATAAATATGAAGAAATTTTTTACAATATCCACTTTATCTTTAACGGCTTTAATTACAGCTCAATATTCACTTGCAAAAAAGTTTATTTATGATGATCAGACGGGTCTTTATAGCGAAATAAGAGATAATCAAAATTATAATAACAGTGGGCAATACTACAGCCCCCCTGTTTACGGTCAACCGCAACAACAAAACGGTCGCTATTACTATGATACCAACCGTGATCAAAGAATTGACACAACGATACCAAGACCATCTTGGGATTGGAAAAAAGGCGATAAAATTCCAGAGCCACTCAGAACAGACCGTTTTAAAGTTAAAAGTAATGATTCTCCACGTATTTACAACGTGGGTCCATCTGAACAATGGTACAAAATTAATAGTGACTACGTTTTAGTCGATCATCGCTATAAAATTTTAGACATTGTCCGCTAATTTACCGCTGAAAAGTCTCAATATTTTCTGACCATCGAAGATTTATCTCCGATGGTTTTTTAAATTGTGCTTATATATTTTAATTTATATAAAAATCGAAGATACTCTAATTATTCAAATCAATTGAGATGGGCATGACAGTAAATATATCTGAAACTTCACATAGTATGACGTTGCAATATGTGCACTGGTTTCGGCATTCTGCACCTTATATTAATGCCCATCGTAATAAAACTTTTGTCATTATGTTTGATGGCGAAGCAGTTCAACACGATAATTTTCAACATATTATTCACGATATTGCTCTATTACACTCGCTAGGTATTCGCCTTGTACTTGTTCATGGTGCACGCCCACAAATTTCTCAAAATTTAAAAATTAATCATATAGAAACGCCATTCCATAACAATAAACGTATTACTACGCGTGAATCTTTAAACTCAATTATGAATGCAGTTGGTTCAATTCGCTTGCAGATTGAAGCTCTACTTTCAATGGGATTAGCCAATTCCCCTATGTACGGCGCACGCATAGACGTTGTTTCAGGTAATTTTGTTACCGCAAAACCTTACGGTATTAGAGATGGCGTGGACTACCAACTTACAGGTGAAGTTCGTACTTTAGATACGGCTGCTATCCATCGGCATTTAGATAATCAAAATATTGTGGTACTTGGACCAACAGGCTATTCGACAACTGGCGAAGTTTTTAATTTATTAGCTGAAGAAGTCGCAACAAAAACTGCAGTTAGCTTAAAAGCAGATAAATTGATTTTTTTGGGTAAGCATCATGGTTTATCTAATGAAAATGGACAATTATTACGTGAGGTTTTACCGCATCAAATTGATCAATTTATTCAGCAATACCAAGATGAAAGCCCAAATCGTGCATTACATTTAAAAGGTGCAAAACTTGCATCGCTAAATGGTGTTCACCGTGTTCATCTACTTTCTTATAGTTATGATGGTGCACTTATTGAAGAGCTTTTCACTCGTGATGGTTCTGGCACTATGATTACAGATGCGCATTATGAAGAAGTGCGTATGGCAAATATTCAAGATGTCGGTGGTTTAATTAATTTACTGCGCCCACTCGAAGAAGAAGGAATTTTAGTTTACCGTTCACGTGAACTCTTAGAAAATGAAATTGAACAGTTTGCTGTCATTGAACGTGATGGAACTATTTTAGCTTGTGCAGCTTTATATCCTATTCCAACAGCCGAAAATGAAATTAAATCTGCTGAAATTGCTTGTGTAGCTGTTCATCCAAGTTATAGAAAATCGAATCGTGGTAGTCAAATTCTTCATTATTTAGAAGCAAAAGCAAAATCGATGGGCATTGAGCAACTGTTTATTTTAACAACTCGAACAGCACATTGGTTTTTAGAGCAAGGCTTTGAAAATGCAAATGTTGATGATTTACCAAATGCTCGGCAAGCACTTTATAACTATCAACGAAATTCAATTGTTTGTAAAAAGTCACTTTAAAGTGACTTTTTTATTGTTCGATATATCTATATTTCTCATATCTAAATGACTTAAACAGCGTACAAATATAAGTTTTCAAATGAATAGCTGAATCTATAAATTTAGAAAATAATTTAAAAAATCAATTTTTAAAATAAATATCATTAACTTATGAACTTTTATTGGTGAAATTTTTACAGGAGTATTTATTCCTGTGTTGAATAAGCTTTGCTTATTTTTATTTATCTTTTTTTCTCATTAGAAATTCCTGAATAGTTATTTTTTCCGAAAAAGAAAAATGATTATTTTAGTTGCTCATTCAACGACCTCATTATTTCTGCTCGGAGCAACATCATTATGGGTAACCTCAACACAATTTTTTTAACGAAAAGCTTAGTTCTTTCTACTGTGGTTGCTGGTGCATTAATGATGTCTGGTTGCGGTAATAAAGAACCAAAAACTGAAACCGTTACTTTAAATATTGGGTTCCAAAAATACGGTTTACTTCCTGTAATTAAAGAACGTGGCGTACTTGATTCAACATTAAAAGAAAAAAATATTAATGTGAAATGGGTTGAATTTCCCGCAGGTCCACAACTTTTAGAAGGTTTGAATGTAGGCAGCGTTGCTTTAGGTGAAGTTGGAGAAGCTCCTCCTATTTTTGCTCAAGCTGCTGGTGCAAATTTGGTTTATATCGCTAACCAACCTGCTGCCCTAACTGCTGAAGCACTTATTATTCCTAAAGACTCTCCAATTAAATCCATTCAAGATTTAAAAGGTAAACGAGTTGCTTTAAATAAAGGTTCAAATGTTCATTACCTTTTATTAAAAGTTCTGGAAAAAAATAATTTAAAACTCAGTGATATTGAAGTGGTGTATTTACCTCCTTCCGATGCTCGTGCAGCTTTCGAACGTGGTGCTGTAGATGCTTGGGTTATTTGGGATCCATTCTTTGCAGCAGCAGAACATCAAATTGGTGCACGCGTATTGGCTGATGGCACAAACTTAGTCAACAATCATCAATTTTATTTAGCAGATCGCAAATTTGCCGAACAACATCCTGAAGTACTTGAAACAGTTATTACAGAACTCAATAGCGCAGCAGATTGGGTGAAGAATAATCAAGATCAAGCAACTCAAATTTTAGAAAAACCAACAGGTCTAAGTAAAGATATTTTAAAAACCTCAATTAGTCGTATGAGCTTTGGTGTTCAACCTATTTCAACTGAAGTTGCCAAAGAACAGCAGTATGTTGCTGATGCCTTTTATCAACAAAAATTAATTCCAAACACAATCAATATTCAAGCTGCATTACTAAGCAGCAAAAAATAATAGAAGGATTACCTATGAGCTCGCTCAAAATAACAACCCTTATTGGTATTACTGCACTGAGTTTGGGGCTGAGTGCATGCCAAAAAGAAACAACATCAAAAGCGTCTACAGATACAAAAAAAGAAACTGATGTTGAAGTGAAGTCACTACAAATTGGTTTCCAAAAATCATCACTTAACTTTTTAGTAGCTCGCGAACAAAAGCTATTTGAACAACAGTTTCCAAATACAAAAATTGAATGGCGCGAATTCCCTGCTGGACCACAAATGCTTGAGGCTTTAGCAGTTGGCGCTGTAGATTTTGGCTATGTAGGCAATACACCACCTATTTTTGCACAAGCTGCCGACAAAAATCTGAGCTATGCAGGCTACGAAGTCTATCCTGAAAAATCTTTAGGTTTGGTTTTACCAAACAATAGTTCAATAAGAAGCTTAAGCGACTTAAAAGGTAAACGGATTGCGCTTCAAAAAGGCTCAAGTGCACATGAATTTCTAGCAAAGGTTTTGCAAAAAGCAAATCTTTCATGGCAAGACATTCAGCCAATTTGGCTACCACCTGCAGATGCTCGTGCAGCGTTTAATAAAGGCTCTGTAGATGCTTGGGCAATTTGGGATCCATTTCTTTCCGCAATTGAATTGAGTGGTCCTGTCACAACCTTTATTAGCGGTTCAGATTTCCCAACCACCTACTCGTATTACATCTCAAATCCAACATTTGTAAATGCGCATCCTGGTGTAACCGACAAAGTATTAAAAAGCTTAAACGATGCAGACTCATGGATTTTGAACAACCAAGATTTAGCTGTCGACTTATATGCAAGTAGCACAGGCTTAAAGAAAGATGTTGCAAAAAATGCCTTAGATCGTAGATCAAAGCCATCACCGATTCGTCCTATTACCTCTGTAAATATCGAATCACAACAACAAATTGCCGATCTTTTTTATAAAGAAAAGCTCATTCCTAAACAAATCAAAATTCAAGATGCC
Source organism: Acinetobacter portensis (assembly GCF_023158935.1). Classification (GTDB taxonomy): domain Bacteria; phylum Pseudomonadota; class Gammaproteobacteria; order Pseudomonadales; family Moraxellaceae; genus Acinetobacter; species Acinetobacter faecalis. The sequence goes on along the minus strand of NZ_CP096120.1, from coordinate 35,171 downwards.
ATTTTGAATTCTGAATCTAATCACTAATTTTTTAAATATTGAGCAAGGAAATTTGACATGAAAATCTTTTGGTTTATTCCTACACATGGTGATAGTCGTTATTTAGGTACGAGCAAAGGTGCCCGTCAAGTTGATCATGCTTATATGAAACAAATTGCTGTGGCTGTAGATAATCTTGGCTATGAAGGTGTGCTTATTCCAACAGGTCGCTCATGTGAAGACCCTTGGATTACAGCAGCAAGCTTAATCGATGCGACTAAAAACTTGAAATTCTTAGTGGCTTTACGCCCAGGTGTTACAACGCCTGCGCTTGCTGCACGTATGGCATCTACATTTGATCGCCTTTCAAATGGCCGTGTTTTGCTGAACCTTGTAACAGGTGGCGATGAACAAGAATTAAAAGGTGATGGGTTATATGAAGATCATTCAACACGCTATAAAACTGCTGCTGAATATACAAAAATTTGGCGTGAAATTTTAACGCGCTCACATATTGGTGAATCATTCACTTTCCACGGCGAACGCTTAAGCGTAGATGATGCAAAATTACTTTATCCACCTGTTCAAGAACCACATCCGCCACTATGGTTTGGTGGTTCTTCTGAAGATGCTATCGAGCTTGCAGCAGACCAAGTAGACACGTATTTAACTTGGGGTGAACCACCCGCGGCAGTGAAAGAAAAAATTACGGTTGTAAAAGCAAAAGCTGAAGCGAAAGGTCGCCAATTAAATTACGGTATTCGTTTACACGTGATTGTTCGCGAAACAAATGAACAAGCATGGGCTGCTGCTGAAGAACTTATTCAACATGTAGATGATGCAACAATTGCAGCGGCTCAAGCAAAATTCAAAACCATGGATTCAGTTGGTCAGCGTCGTATGGCTGAACTGCATAATGGCGATAGAACTAAACTCGAAGTTTCGCCTAACTTATGGGCCGGTGTTGGGCTTGTTCGTGGTGGTGCAGGGACTGCGCTTGTAGGTGACCCTGAAACTGTTGCGGCACGTATTCAAGAATATGCAGATTTAGGTATTGGTACGTTTATATTTTCAGGCTATCCACACCTAGAAGAATCTATTCGCTTCGCTGAACTCGTGTTCCCTCTGCTTCCTTTAGAAACACGTAAAAAATTAGCTCAACCAAATTTAACAGGTCCTTTCGGTGAAATTGTGGCAAATAACTATGTTGCAGATGAAACGAAAAAAGAAATTAAAAATAAGGAGCCTGCTTAATGTCTAAAAAGATTTCGGTGGATACCTTAATTGAAAAAAAGGTTTCACGTGGAACAATCCTTGGTCAGCGTTTGCTGCCATGGTTGTTCCCATCTGTACTTATTTTAGTTTGGCAAATTGCATCAAGTACCGGCTTATTAGAAAGTCGGATTTTGCCTGCACCTACCGCAGTGGTAACAGCCTTTTGGACATTGCTTGCAAGTGGTGAACTTGTTGAACATGTTCAAGTGAGTGCTGGACGTGCCCTACTGGGTTTATTTGTGGGTGGTGGTTTAGGCTTACTTTTAGGCTTATTAAATGGATCATCAAAATTCGCATCTACGTTGTTAGATACAACTTTACAAATGATCCGTAACATACCTGCTTTGGCACTTATTCCATTGGTCATTCTTTGGTTTGGTATCGATGAATCTGCAAAATTATTTCTAGTTGCAATTGGTGTGTTCTTCCCGATTTACATTAATACCTATCACGGTATTCGTTCAGTTGACCCTCAGCTTATTGAAATGGGTAAAAGCTACGGTTTAACACATTGGCAACTTTATAAAGAAATTATTTTACCCGGTGCAATGCCTTCAATTTTGGTTGGACTACGTTTTTCATTGGGGCTTGTGTGGGTACTGTTGATTGTTGCCGAAACTATTTCAGCACAATCAGGTATTGGCTACATGACCATGAATGCACGTGAGTTTTTACAAACAGATATCGTACTTGTTGGTATTTTACTTTACGCACTTTTAGGTAAATTAGCAGATGTGTTGGCTATAGGTTTAGAAAAATACTTACTACGCTGGCATGCAGGCTATCAAAAATAATAAGGAAAATAAGATGACAGATTTAAGTGTTGGTCTTCAAGTTAGTGAATCGAAATCACATTCACCCATTTCTCCAGACATTAATCCAAATGCGGTTTTAGGGGCTGAAATTTACATAGAACAACTCCACAAATTCTATGGTCAAGTTAAGGTTTTAGAAGATTTAGATTTACATATTCAACCAGGTGAGTTCTTGGCAATTGTTGGTCGTAGTGGTTGCGGTAAAAGTACGCTACTGCGTTTAATTGCAGATTTAGAACAACCTAGTTATGGCGAAATTAAATTTAAATCTGCTCGTCATTTACGTGAGGGTATTACAAGCGATGATATTCGTGTCATGTTCCAAGACCCACGTCTTTTACCATGGCGTAGCATTGAAAAAAATGTTCAATTAGGCTTGCCTAAAGAACGTCATGAAAATGCATCTGAATTGCTTAAAAAAGTTGGCTTAGAAGAAAAAGCGGCTTTATGGCCATCTCAACTTTCAGGTGGTCAGCGTCAACGTACCGCACTTGCTCGCGCCCTTTCTCATAAGCCCCGTATTTTGTTATTAGATGAACCTTTAGGTGCTTTAGATGCACTTACACGTTTAGATATGCAAAACCTTATTGAGAAACTTTGGACTGAACAAGGCTTCACAGCAATTTTAGTCACACATGATGTTTCTGAAGCCGTTCAATTGGCGGACCGAATTATCTTGCTAGATAAAGGCCATATTGCCAAAGAGTTCAAAGTAGATTTACCTCGACCACGCAAAAAAGGAATTGACTTTGCAAATTTAGAACAACAAGTTCTTAATGCTGTTTTAGCAACCTAATTAGAAGCATCTTCTAAGTTCAACCTTGAATTTAGAAGACTTTTTTGTTTGTAACATGTAATTTTACTATTTAATAAATATTTAAAATGAAGAAAAAGCACATTTAGAGTAAAAAATCTTATAAATCACCAAACTCTTTGAAACATTTGTATAAAAATAAACACATACTTTTAGTAATACTTAATTAAGCATTGCTAAAATATGTCGATTCCATCTCAATTTAATAGATTTTCTTTAAAGTTAAGATGCATTTATACACAAAATACAAATTTAGATTATCCACAAATCTGATGATTTGCCGTACAATTGACGATTCCCCTTTTTTTATTGTTTTAAGTTTGCTAATGGAACAGAAAAAGAGTACTCAAAAACGTCAACAGCTCCTTAATGCAGCGTTGGACGTATTCTCAGTCTATGGCTTTAGCGGTGCTAGTCTAGATGAGATTGCTCAAATTGCAGAAATGCACAAGTCGAATATTTTCTATTATTACGAAAATAAAGAAGCTTTGTATGTAGAAGTATTAACGACTGTCCTACAAAAATGGCTTGCGCCTTTACAATCACTCGAATCTGAACTTGAGCCAGAAGAAGCGCTTACCAATTATCTTATGCAGAAAATTGAGGTTTCACGTACTCAACCTAAAGCATCTCGTTTGTTTGCCCTCGAAATTATTCAAGGCGCACCACATATTCTTGAAATTTTAAAAGGTCCACTGAAAAAGCTTTTTAAGCGTAAAGCAAAAGTAATTATCATGTGGCAAGAGCAAGGTAAAATTTCGAAAGATATCGATCCTGAACTTTTGATTTTAAATATTTGGTCTGTGACGCAGAACTACGCAGATTTTTCTACGCAAATGGAAATGGTAACGGGTAAAACCTTACGTAACCGAAGCATGCAACAACGTATTATTCAACATACAATTCATATGTTCTTATACGGTGTTCTTCCTCGTACTGAAAAATAAAAAAACAGAACATCTTCATTGATGATTGGCACACGACCATAGCACTTTCTATGGTCGCCAACCTTTCTTCTATTTAATTGTCTTATATAATTCTAATAATTTTTTTGCACCAAGTAGCAAGTTCTCTTCCCAATCTAAATGCGCTGTATCGTTTGCACCATCTGTAATGTATTTTACGGAAATTAAACGCACACCGAGCTTTTTACACACTTTCGCTAAAGCATAACCTTCCATATCTACCAAATTACAAGCAACCTTTGGCGTACCTGTTTCAAAATTATCGCCTGTACCACAAGTCCCTTTGTTCAAATGCGCAAAGAAACCATCTAAATTAATTTCAGCAGGATAATCTGTATCTACTGGCGTAACACCTACGTCAAAACCAAGTGGTGAAACATCCATATCACGTTGTACGTACTGAGTTACTTCAACAAGTTCATGCGCATCAAAATATGAACTTCCTGCTGTTCCCAAATTTAGTAATGTTTTACAACCTGTTTTTTGAATAACTTCAAATGCTTTAAATGCAGCATTCACTTTGCCTATTCCGCTGTAATGAACCTCAACTCCTGCTTGTTCAAATAAACCTTTTGATTCATTCGGAAGAGCCATAATTAAAGCTAAATCTGAAGACATTTTTATCTCATTACATTTCTAAATTACTGCTCATTAAAGAGGATTCACCACTTCAACGCAATTGTTTGAACATCTTTAAAACATAAAAAAAACCTGATCTTTCTCAAAATCAGGTTTTTAATTGGGAGAGATTTACAGCCACCTTTTACTTTATTTATTCTCCAAATATGTTTTTAAACATGGTGAAAAAAATAAATGACCTGCATAAAAACCTTTGAATGTTTTACTCGCAACAAGCATCCATAACAGAATTAAAATCGTGGCAAAACCATAACCAAATATAAAAATGAAATGTAAATCTGTTTGATGTGCCAAATTTAAAATTGCTAAGGTAAATACGCCCAATGGAAAGGTTAAGCCCCACCATCCTAAGTTAAATGGCAAATCTTGTTGTGCATGTTTTAAGGTTGTTAATACTGCTATACCTAACCACCACAAACCAAAGCCAATTAAAATTAAGCTCGCAATTAAACCGCCTTGTTGCGCAAATATACCCAAGCTTTCCATGCCAATCACCTGAAGGACATGCGGTGCTTGTTCACCTAAAACCAATAAAGCCAAAGCACCTGTACCAATTGGTCCTAAAGCCAACCAGCTGCTTATTGCTAACTCTTTACTTGGTAATTGGTGCAAAGCTAGGCGTAACATTAAAATGGTTAAAATAGCGAATGCAGGTAAAACTGAAATACCCCACAACATATAACTGCCAAATAATATCGCAACTGCGTGTTGTGTTGCTTCTATATGACCTAGTAACAAGCCTCCAGATGTTGCTGCAACCTCACAAGCGACAATGGGAAGTAACCAAACTGCTGTCATAGTATTCAGCTGATGCTGTTGGCGGTTATACATGCAAAAAGGAACAATCCATGCAATTGCAACAGCTAAAAATACATCGATGTACCAAAGTACTTGTGCAATCTGTACCGCAACATCACCAATTAAAGGAATACCAAACTTTAAGAATCCATTTAAAATTGTGGCAAGCGCCATAGGTATAGCACCTAAAAACAAACTCATGACAGGATGTTTAAAAATTTGTTTAGCTTCATTTGTATACAGCGTCCAACGCAAAATATATAAAGTGCTAAACAAGACAAATAAAACAATATTCAGTAACCACAACGTGCTACCTAACAACCAAGTCAAGGATTCAGCCACAGGAAATTCAGGCAAAATTAATGCAACCACGCCTGTTCCCATAATCGCAGTGAACCAATTTGGTGTAAAATGACGAATAATGTCTTGCACTTGTTGCAACTGATAAAGTGGTTTTTGCATCACTGAATCCTCATTGAGTGGTGATACAATCATTCTACGAGTATTTTTAAATAAGAAAAACTGATTAATATTTATTTTAAGAATAAGTTAAATTGATATATAAATTAATTTAACGTAAATTTCCTTTGAGTAAAAACAGAACAACAAGACGTAATCGTGAGAATATGGCAATATATAGCCCTCATAAATTTAAACCTTTTAATTTAGCCATGAAGCTACTCCGCCTGAATGCTTTAGCACCAAATACTCAATTGCCAAAAACAGCAGTAACTATTGGCAATTTTGATGGCGTGCACCTTGGTCATCAGGCCATGATTGCCCAATTAAAAGAAATTGCAGCACAACAAAATTTAAAAACTGCTGTTATGATTTTTGAGCCTCAACCTTTAGAATTTTTTAAAGCTTATGAAGCACCACCACGCATTAGTTCTTTACGCGAAAAAGTAGAATATTTAACAGAACTTGGTGTGGACTATATTGTTATTGCTAAGTTTGATAATTCATTCCGTAGTTTAAGCGCTGAAGAATTTGCATCTTTACTCAAACAAAAACTCAATGCACATAGCTTAGTTTTAGGCGATGACTTTCACTTTGGCAAAAACCGCCAAGGAAATAGCGAATTTTTAAAAGATTATGGCTTTCAAATCACCAATTTAAAAACGGTAGAATTAGACGGTGAACGTGTTAGTTCAACACGTATTCGTCAAACCTTACAAGCAGGAGACTTAGCCCTTGCTGCCAAATTATTAGGTCGCCCGTATAGCATTACAGGTCGTGTGCAATATGGTGACCAAATTGGACGAACCATTAATTTTCCAACCATTAATGTTCGACTAAACCGCCATAAACCATGCTTACAAGGCATTTATGGTGTAGATGTAATATGCGAAACTACATCTTTGAAAGATAAAGTTAAAAATGAAAATCCTGAAAAAATAGGGATTGCTGGCTACACCCCAACATCATTATTTGGTGCAGGTCATGTCGGCACTCGTCCTGCCATTCAACAAGAATATCCTGAATGGCGATTAGAAGTACATTTTCCCGATGTTTCTGCTAATCTGTATGGCCTATTAATGCGGGTGACATTCTTAAACTATTTACATGGCGAAAAGAATTATCCTTCGCTTGAAGCACTCAAAGCAGGAATTGATGATGATACCGAGAAGCTCCTTGAGTTTCGAAGAAATCACCCCCATTTCCAGTTTTAAACTCCCTATTATTCTATTGTAAAACGCGTCAGTTAATATGCTGATAAATTTGGAAGAAAACTTGCATGAGCGATAAGCAAACTCCTGAAAATGCAGTGGATTACAAAGCCACGCTAAACCTCCCAGGTACTGAATTTGCAATGAAAGCAAATCTCGCAGTACGTGAAGCTAAATGGTTAGAAGAGTGGTATGCCGACAACATTTATCAGAAGATTCGTGAGTCGCGTATTGGCAAGAAAAAATATGTACTTCACGATGGCCCTCCATACGCAAATGGTCAAATCCATTTAGGTCATGCGGTTAACAAAGTACTTAAAGATATTATTATTAAAAGCCGTGTAATGGATGGCTTCGATGCGCCATACGTTCCAGGTTGGGACTGTCACGGTCTTCCAATTGAACTTAAAGTAGAAGAAAAAGTAGGTAAAGTTGGCGTAAAAGTAGATGCATCTACTTTCCGTAAAGCTTGCCGTGAATATGCTTACACACAAGTTGAACTTCAAAAGAAAGACTTCGTGCGTATGGGCGTGTTTGGCGATTGGGACAATCCATATCTAACAATGAACTTCAAACAAGAAGCTGACATTGTTCGTTCATTGGGCGCAATTGCCAAAGCGGGTCACATTGAACCAGGTCTTAAACCAGTAAACTGGTGTTTAGATTGCGGTTCTGCACTTGCAGAAGCAGAAGTTGAATACGAAGATAAAAAATCTGACGCAATTGATGTTGGTTTTACAATTGTAGACCTTGCAGATTTATCTGCACGCGTAGGTGTAGAAGTTTCAGATCGTACTGATATTGTGATTTGGACGACAACACCTTGGACAATGCCTGCTAACCAAGCAGTTGCACTACATGCAGACATCGAATATCAACTTGTTAAAGCAACAGGCGAAGAAAAAGCAGCGCAAAACTTCATCTTAGCGAAAGATTTAGTTGAATCTGCAACAGAACGTTATGGCTTTACTGCTGTTGAAGTTCTTGCAGATTTCACAGGTTCAAAACTTGAAAACTTATTGCTTCAACATCCGCTTATTGCAGAACGCCAAGTTCCTGTAATTTTAGGCGAACACGTTATTGCAACTAGTGGTACAGGTGCAGTACATACAGCGCCTGGTCACGGTGTAGACGATTATAAAGTTGGCTTACAGTACAACTTGAAAGTGGAAAATCCTGTCGGTGGTAATGGCGTTTACTTACCAACTTCACCAATTTTCCCAGGTGAACACATTTATAAAGCCAATCCAAAAATTATTGCTGCATTAACTGAAGCAAATAAACTTTGGGCACATGTTGTAATTAAACATAGCTACCCACATTGCTGGCGTCATAAAACACCTATTATTTTCCGTGCAACACCGCAATGGTTTATTAGCATGGATGCAAAAGGTCTACGTCAAAATGCATTAAATGCAATTGAAAATGACATTAGCTTTGTACCAGATTGGGGTAAGAACCGTATTCAATCGATGATTGAAGGTCGCCCAGATTGGTGTATCTCACGTCAACGTACTTGGGGCGTGCCAATTCCATTCTTTGTTCATAAAGACACAAACGAATTGCACCCACGTACACCTGAATTAATCGAAGAAGTTGCAAAACTAATTGAACAAGAAGGTATTGATGGTTGGTACAACCGTGATGCTTCAGAATTCATTGGTGATGACGCAGAATGCTACAACGCAGTTCGCGACACACTAGATGTATGGTTCGACTCAGGAACAACTCACTATGCTGTACTACGTGAGCGTGAAGAATTAACAGACCCTGCTGATTTGTACCTTGAAGGTTCAGATCAACATCGTGGTTGGTTCCAATCTTCATTATTAACATCTATCGCAATTAATGAACGTGCGCCTTACAAAGGCTTGTTAACTCACGGCTTCGTGGTTGATGAGAAAGGTCGTAAGATGTCTAAATCTTTAGGCAACATTATTACGCCACAAGACATCATTAAAGATATGGGTGCAGATGGTTTACGTTTCTGGATCGCATCTGCAGATTACCGTTATGAAATGACTGCTGGTAAAGAAATCTTTAGCCGTGCGTCTGATGGTTACCGTCGTATTCGTAACACGCTTCGTTTCTTACTTGCGAACTTGAATGGCTTTAAGCCTTCAACAGATGCATTACCAGTAGATGACTTAGTTGCATTAGATCAATACATTTTACAACGCGCTGCGGAAGTACAAAGAACTGTTCAACAAGCCTATGAAGATATGAACTTCCATATCGTAACTAGCGCTTTAACGAACTTCTGTATTAATGACCTTGGTGGCTTCTATTTAGACATCATCAAAGACCGTCAATACACTACAAAAGCAGACTCTAAAGCACGTCATTCTGCACAAACTGCGTTGTATCACTTGGTACAAGCATTTGTACGTTGGATGGCACCAATTTTAAACTTTACAGCGCAAGAAGCTTGGCCACTTATTCCTGAACAATCAGAGAAATACGTGTTCACAGCAGAATGGTACGACATTCCTGTATCGTCTAAAGCAAACTTAATTTCTGAAGAACAATGGCAAACTTTAATTGCAGTTAAATCTGCAACGAATAAGCACATTGAAGCTGCACGTAATGCAAAACTTGTAGGTTCTAACCTATCTGCAAAAGTTGAGCTTTGGGCAAATGCAGAACTTAAAGCTGTTTTAGACAAGCTAAGTGATGAACTTCGTTTTGTTATGATTACATCTCAAGTGCTTGTAAATGACTTCGATGAAACTCAAGGTGAAGCATCTGACCTAGATGATTTACGTGTGAAAGTTTCAGCTGCAGATGGCGAAAAATGTGCGCGTTGCTGGCATGTACTTCCAGATGTAAATACACATTCTGCACATCCTGGTTTATGTTCTCGTTGTATTATCAACCTTCCTACAGGTCAAGGCGAAGAGAGAAAATATGCCTAATCCACAAAATAAAAAGGGTTTATTCCAATTTTACCCACACAATTTAGTGTGGTTGAGTTTGTCCATTGTGGCTATTATTTTAGACCAATGGACAAAATGGATTGCCAGTACAAGTCTCAATTATGCAGACCCTGTTCCGGTACTGCCCTTTTTAAATTGGACATTACTACATAACTATGGCGCAGCCTTTAGTTTCTTGTCCGATGCTGGTGGATGGCAACGCTATTTCTTTACCTCACTTGCAGGTTTAGTTTCTGTTGTTTTTGTATTTTGGCTTATGCGTATGCCAAAAACCGTGAAAGTTTTACCAATTGCAATTGCCCTTATTTTAGGTGGAGCAATTGGTAATTTAATTGACCGCGTAAGCTTAGGCTACGTTGTCGATTTTATTCACGTTTACTACAACAACAATCACTTCCCTGCTTTTAATATTGCAGACAGTGCCATTACGCTTGGTACTATTTTATTATTAGTGGATACGTTCTTTTTAGAAAAGCATCGTATTCAACGTGCAGAAGTGCAAAAAAATGACTGATTTTATTAACCCAAACGAAGAAACACGTATTGAAGATGGCGCTAAAGTCGCACTTCATTTTTCTGTAGCCATTGAAAATGGTGTAGAAATTGACAATACGCGTAACCGCGAAGAGCCTGTAAGTTTAGTTATGGGCGATGGCAGCTTATTACCAGGCTTTGAAAAAGCATTATTTGGTTTACGTGCAGGCGACCGTCGTACAGTTAGCCTTTTACCAGAAGATGCTTTTGGTCCGTGGAATCCAGAAAACGTACAAAAATTTGATACTGTAAAATTCGAACAACGTCCTGTTGAAGGTCACATGATCGAGTTTGAAGACAAAGCAAAACAAAGCTTATATGGCGTGGTTAAAACTGTTGGTGATGACATTACCGAAGTTGACTTCAACCATCCACTTGCAGGTAAAAACATTACTTTTGAAGTAGAAATTTTCAAAGTAACACCTGCAGGTCAACAAGGTGTGAAATTGATGTAATTCAATTTTCTATAAAAGAGCTTCTTCGGAAGCTTTTTTTATGCCCGATTCTTTTAGATATAAAGTTCCTATATACATGAAATAATTACTATAATAATTTAATAAACATTCATTAAAAAATGCAGGATTTATAAATGAAGATTCAAGTTGTTATTGGTAGTGTTCGTGAAGGACGCACAGCAATTAAAGTTGCACGTTGGATTCAAAAAAGCATCGAATCTTATGATTTTTCAACTGTGGAAGTTGAACTTGTCGATTTAAAAGAATGGGATTTACCAATTTTTGCAGGTGCTCATCCTCCATTAACAGGTATTTATGATCAACCGAAACAACAAGCTTGGGCAGACAAAGTTGCACAAGGTGACGCTTTCATTTTCATTAGTCCTGAATATAACCACGGTTATAGCCCTGCACTTAAAAATGCACTCGATTACTTAGGTAAAGAATGGGCGGGCAAACCTGCTGCATACGTAAGTTATGGCGGTTCAAATGGTTCACGTTCAATTGATCAAATTCGTCAAGTTGCAACTCAGCTTGGTTTAGTTGATAGCAATGCTGTTGTAGAAATTCGTGATATTTTCTCACGTAATCAAGCAGAAGAGTTTGAAGCAAATACTTTTGATGAGCGTGCACTAAAAGCATCATTTGATAAATTAGTTCAATATGTTAGCGCTTAATTCGTTTTATTTTTAAGCAATAATGTACGTTTTAGCTTACATAAGTTGATGAGTTTTGTCGCTATTCAGACATTATTTTTCAAGCTATATTTAAGTCATAAGGAAACAGGAAGTTTCCCAAACAGAAAACTAAAATAATAAGTTTGAGCATCAGGACGTGAGGTACGACAGGAGTTATACCTAAAACACGAAATATAAAGAAACCCCAACAGGACGTTGGGGTTTCTTTTTTCTATCAATTATTTTTGTGCTTTTAAGTAGTTTACAATTTCTATATGTCCTGCCATTTCAGCAAGCTCTAAAGCTGTATATTCGCCTTTATAGCTAACTTCAACACCGTGAGCAACCAAATACTCTACAACGTCTAAATAGCCGTTCTCAGCCGCTGCTTGTAATGCGCTGTAACCTTCTTCATCTGTTGTGTTTACATCGGAACCATTTTCTAGGCTCTTTTTAACTTCTTCAAGTTCACCTAAAGATGCCCAATAAACAAGTTCAGGAAGATGTAGTTCTTCATCATCCTCAGGAATTGGGGAGAATGAGTTGAGTTTCATAAGTTTACCATGAGATTCTTAGTTCTCTTAAATACTAAAAGTATACCCATTGTAATTAATCCAATCCATATTTAATAAATCTGCTAAAGATTTTACTGAGTCGAAATTAGCTGTAGGACCAATTAAAAAAGTAGAGAAACATTGCTTTTTATTGTTTTCTTTATATTCATGTATATACCATACTGCTTGAATATTTTCTCTTTCAAAAGCACCCTTCTCATCTACTTTATGTAGCAACCTACTTATTTCTTGATAAATAAATTTTTGATCATGAAAATCATTTCTCTCATTCAAAATGACCACTACACCAATAGTATTATGCCCATCAATGACATTTTTAGTTTCTAAAATTTGCTTATCAGCTTTACGCAAAAGTGCTTCTAAATTACGAGCAAATCTATTGCATAATATATTTCTAATCAAAATTGGATTTTTATGCTTTTCGATTAATCTTTCAACAGAGACTGTTCCAAAAAATACTGGCAAATCAGGATCGTTATCTGCCAAATCATTTATAAAATCATTAAGCTGAATTCGCCTGTCTGTTTCTAAAAATTTTACTTCCAAAATCCAAGAGCGATCAAAAGCAAAATAATCTGCTTTTTTTCCATGAAAAATACTATCTTTTACTGTATCAATAGACTCATATTCTTCATCAGCAAAATGCTTAAACTTTTCATTCAAATCCATTGGAACCTTAGAATATTATTATAACTATACTTAATTTATCATCCTTCATTCTTAATATAAAAGCCCCCTTTCGGAGGCTTGTTTTACATCTTAATTTTTAAGCTTTTGCAGTAGCTACATTTTGCGCAGCAATTTTCTCAGGCTCATCATCATGCATAATTAAAGCAACAGCAATTGCAGTAATTAATACAGGTAAACCTACAGCAATAAAGTTAAAGTGCGCTGGCAAATTCATTCCTAACAAACCACCAATTAGAATTGGACCTACAATTGCGCCCATACGACCAATAGCAGAAGACCAACCAATACCAGTAGAACGTACAGCTAACGGGTAGAATTGTGCAACATAGCTATAAAGAAGCATTTGCGAACCAATAGAAGCAGCACCAGCAAGGAACACTAAAATATAAAGCAAGAATTGATTAGATTGGAAGCCCATTAAGCTCATAACAATCGCACCCATAATACCCAAGAACATAAGTACAGGTTTTAAATGGAAACGATCCGCTAAAATACCACCGCCAACAATACCAACAACAGCACCTACGTTCATAATCATCATGAACATTAAGCTGTTATCCATTGAATAACCCGCTGCCATCATAAGCTTAGGCAACCAGCTACTTAACGCGTACATGGTTAATAAACAAGTAAAGAAGGCTACCCAAAATAATAATGTATTGGTTGCACGACCACGTCTAAACAAGCTCGCAACGTTTGCAGCTTCAGGAACATCAACTTTATAAAGTTCGAATGTCGTATCTTCTTTTACCGTTACGTTTGGAGCTAGCTTACGCACAATTTTTCGTGCTTCTTCTTGCTTATTTTCTTTTACAATAAACGTTAAAGATTCAGGTAAATATTTCCAAATAACTGGAAGTAAGAATAATGGAATACCAGCAATAAAGAACATGATTTCCCAACCAAAACTTGGTGTAAACCATGAACCTAATAATGCCGCCATTACACCACCAACCGCATAACCACTGAACATAGTCGTAACAAGCGTACTACGCATTTTTTGAGGTGCATATTCAGAAGTTAAAGCAACAAGGTTTGGCATAACACCGCCAATTCCTAAGCCTGCTAAGAAGCGTAAAATACCAAATTCTGTAGGGTTAGATGCAAAACCACCAGCAAAAGTTAAACCACTGAATAGCACAATACAGATCATAATGACTTTTTTACGGCCAATTTTATCTGCAAGTGAGCCAAAAATCATGGCACCAAACATCATACCTGCCAATGCTGTACTAGCTAACATACCAGCTTGTACAGCACTTAAGCCCCAATCGTCCATTAATAGTGGTAAAACCACACCATTAATCGCCAAATCGTAGCCATCAAAAAGAATAATTAATAAGCACCACGCAACAACCCTAAAATGGAATGGCGTAAATTTTGCGTGATCAATAATTTGATTAACGTTCACCGCTTGATGAGTCATTCCTTACTTCCTGTAAGTTCATATTTCAATTAATCCAATAGCGATTCATACAGAGAAGTTTTTGTTTTTATGTATCTATCAGCTACATTTTGCTATTGGAACTATAATGTTAATTTTCACACAAAACAAAAAATACTCAATTGAACATTAGTCTAAAAACTTATTAAAAATATACATTTAAATTATTTTTAGAATAAAAATCATGAATAACGAACATTTAAATTGAGTGAAAAATACACTATTCCACTAATTATCTTTTCCCGCCCATAAAAAAACCCCCTCCGTATTGGAGGGGGTTTTTAGAATTAATGAGCTGGCGATGACTTACTCTCACATGGGTAACCCCACACTACCATCAGCGCAAAGAGGTTTCACTTCTGAGTTCGGGAAGGGATCAGGTGGTTCACTCTTGCTATTGTCGCCAGCACAACTGTTTATGGACTATTTCGGGTCTTATTTACATCGCTTGATGTATGCCTTACTTCGTACCAAATAGAATACATTAACAGGTATATCTGAGTTGAACATTGTCTTACTAACTTTCTTCTGAATCAAGCTATTTTGCTTAATATCGAATCAATTGAGCTTTATACAACAACTGTTTGGGTGTTGTATAGTCAAGCCTCACGAGCAATTAGTATTGGTCAGCTTCACATATCACTATGCTTCCACATCCAACCTATCAACGTCGTAGTCTTCAACGGCTCTTTAGAGGACATAAAGTCCTAGGGAAATCTTATCTTGAGGTAGGCTTCCCGCTTAGATGCTTTCAGCGGTTATCCCTTCCGAACATAGCTACCCGGCGATGCGACTGGCGTCACAACCGGTACACCAGAGGTTCGTCCACTCTGGTCCTCTCGTACTAGGAGCAGATCCTCTCAAATTTCCAACGCCCACGGTAGATAGGGACCGAACTGTCTCACGACGTTCTAAACCCAGCTCGCGTACCTCTTTAAATGGCGAACAGCCATACCCTTGGGACCTGCTTCAGCCCCAGGATGAGATGAGCCGACATCGAGGTGCCAAACACCGCCGTCGATATGAACTCTTGGGCGGTATCAGCCTGTTATCCCCAGAGTACCTTTTATCCGTTGAGCGATGGCCCTTCCATACAGAACCACCGGATCACTAAGACCTACTTTCGTACCTGCTCGACTTGTGGGTCTCGCAGTTAAGCGCGCTTTTGCCTTTATACTCTACGCGTGATTTCCGACCACGCTGAGCGCACCTTCGTACTCCTCCGTTACTCTTTAGGAGGAGACCGCCCCAGTCAAACTACCCACCAGACATGGTCCTCGCTCCAGATTATGGAGCAGAGTTAGAACCTCAATATTACCAGGGTGGTATTTCAAGATTGGCTCCACCGCAACTAGCGTCGCGGTTTCAAAGCCTCCCACCTATCCTACACAAGTAAGATCAAAGTTCAATGTCAAGCTGCAGTAAAGGTTCACGGGGTCTTTCCGTCTAGCCGCGGGTACACCGCATCTTCACGGCGAATTCGATTTCACTGAGCCTCTGCTGGAGACAGCGCCCCCATCATTATGCCATTCGTGCAGGTCGGAACTTACCCGACAAGGAATTTCGCTACCTTAGGACCGTTATAGTTACGGCCGCCGTTTACTGGGGCTTCGATCAAGAGCTTCGCTTACGCTAACCCCATCAATTAACCTTCCAGCACCGGGCAGGCATCACACCCTATACGTCCACTTTCGTGTTTGCAGAGTGCTATGTTTTTAATAAACAGTTGCAGGGGCCTGGTTTCTGTGGCTGCCGATAGCTCAGGAAGCAAGTTCCATCACCGTCAGCAGCGTACCTTCTCCCGAAGTTACGGTACCATTTTGCCTAGTTCCTTCAGCAGAGTTCTCTCAAGCGCTTTGGTCTACTCGACCTGACCACCTGTGTCGGTTTCGGGTACGATTCCTGTGTAACTGAAGCTTAGAGACTTTTCCTGGAAGTATAGTATCAGCCACTTCGCTAATAAATTAGCTTGCTATCAGTTCTCAGCATAGAGTACCCCGGATTTGCCTAAGATACATGCCTACAACCTTTCACCTGGACAACCAACGCCAGGCTGACTTAACTTTCTCCGTCCTCTCATCGCATTACACAGAAGTATTGGAATATTAACCAATTTCCCATCGACTACGCCTCTCGGCCTCGCCTTAGGGGTCGACTCACCCAGCCCCGATTAACGTTGGACTGGAACCCTTGGTCTTTCAGCGAACGGGTTTTTCACCCGTTTTGTCGTTACTCACGTCAGCATTCGCACTTCTGATACCTCCAGCAGACTTCTCAATCCACCTTCATCGGCTTACAGAACGCTCCCCTACCACTTGCAATAAATTGCAAATCCGCAGCTTCGGCATATAGTTTTAGCCCCGTTACATCTTCCGCGCAGGCCGACTCGACTAGTGAGCTATTACGCTTTCTTTAAAGGGTGGCTGCTTCTAAGCCAACCTCCTAGCTGTCTATGCCTTCCCACATCGTTTCCCACTTAACTATAATTTTGGGGCCTTAGCTGGCGGTCTGGATTGTTTTCCTCTTGACTACGGACGTTAGCACCCGCAGTCTGTCTCCCGGATAGTACTCATTGGTATTCGGAGTTTGCATCGGTTTGGTAAGTCGGGATGACCCCCTAGCCGAAACAGTGCTCTACCCCCAATGGTATTCGTCCGAGGCGCTACCTAAATAGCTTTCGGGGAGAACCAGCTATCACCAAGTTTGATTAGCCTTTCACCCCTATCCACAAGTCATCCCCTGGCTTTTCAACGACAGTGGGTTCGGTCCTCCAGTTAGTGTTACCCAACCTTCAACCTGCTCATGGATAGATCACCTGGTTTCGGGTCTATGCCCAGCAACTAAACGCCCTATTAAGACTCGATTTCTCTACGGCTCCCCTATTCGGTTAACCTTGCTACTGAACATAAGTCGCTGACCCATTATACAAAAGGTACGCAGTCACCGGACACAATGCCGGCTCCCACTGCTTGTATGCATGCGGTTTCAGGATCTATTTCACTCCCCTCACAGGGGTTCTTTTCGCCTTTCCCTCACGGTACTGGTTCACTATCGGTCAGTCAGGAGTATTTAGCCTTGGAGGATGGTCCCCCCATATTCAGACAAGGTTTCACGTGCCCCGCCCTACTCGACATCATCATATAAGCCCTTTCGTGTACAGGACTATCACCCACTATGGTTGCACTTCCCAGAGCATTCCACTAGAACTTATATGACTTAATGGGCTGTTCCCCTTTCGCTCGCCGCTACTGAGGGAATCTCAATTGATTTCTTTTCCTAAGGGTACTGAGATGTTTCACTTCCCCTCGTTCGCCTTGCAACACTATGTATTCATGTTGCAATACCTACCTTATGGTAAGTGGGTTTCCCCATTCAGAAATCTCCGGATCACAGGATATTTGCCGCCTCCCCGGAGCTTATCGCAGGCTATTACGTCTTTCATCGCCTCTGACTGCCAAGGCATCCACCACATGCACTTAATTACTTGACTATACAACCCCAAACAGTCGTTAATCCCTACAAGTAGGATTAGCAACAGATCAACTAACAAGTTAGTCAATCATACAGTTGGCGTCTGTGCACTTAAGCACTGTACAGCTTCAATTAGATTCATATACCAAAACGCTTGATTCAGTTTAATCGCTAGTAAATCATCATTCTCGTAAACTCAGAATTGCTTCTTCGTTTTTAAGTTTGATGAGTTATGAACAAATTATTTCAACTCAAATATATTCTGTTAATGATTTTTCTAGCCTTCGTCAGGTCTAGAAACTGTGATAAATCACAGAACTTAATAAACTTAAACTCTATCGTTTAATTTACTAAATTCTATAATCTCTCAGCTTATATATCGTAAACGATATATGGTGGAGACTAGGAGAGTCGAACTCCTGACCTCCTGCGTGCAAAGCAGGCGCTCTACCAACTAAGCTAAGTCCCCAGCTTATCATATAGATTCAATGTCTCTGATTCTCTGTCTTACTCTGCAATTAATTGCTTCGTCAGTAGTGGTGGGTCTGACAAGACTTGAACTTGTGACCCCACGCTTATCAAGCGTGTGCTCTAACCAACTGAGCTACAGACCCTCAGGTACATCGTATGAAGAACAACTTGTTGTGGATTCTTACCAATCGTCAATCTTTCGTTAAGGAGGTGATCCAGCCGCAGGTTCCCCTACGGCTACCTTGTTACGACTTCACCCCAGTCGTCGGCCACACCGTGGTAAGCGTCCTCCTTGCGGTTAGACTACCTACTTCTGGTGCAACAAACTCCCATGGTGTGACGGGCGGTGTGTACAAGGCCCGGGAACGTATTCACCGCGGCATTCTGATCCGCGATTACTAGCGATTCCGACTTCACGCAGTCGAGTTGCAGACTGCGATCCGGACTACGATCGGCTTTTTGAGATTAGCATCCTCTCGCGAGGTAGCAACCCTTTGTACCGACCATTGTAGCACGTGTGTAGCCCTGGTCGTAAGGGCCATGATGACTTGACGTCGTCCCCGCCTTCCTCCAGTTTGTCACTGGCAGTATCCTTAAAGTTCCCACCCGAAGTGCTGGCAAATAAGGAAAAGGGTTGCGCTCGTTGCGGGACTTAACCCAACATCTCACGACACGAGCTGACGACAGCCATGCAGCACCTGTATGTAAGCTCCCGAAGGCACCAATCCATCTCTGGAAAGTTCTTACTATGTCAAGACCAGGTAAGGTTCTTCGCGTTGCATCGAATTAAACCACATGCTCCACCGCTTGTGCGGGCCCCCGTCAATTCATTTGAGTTTTAGTCTTGCGACCGTACTCCCCAGGCGGTCTACTTATCGCGTTAGCTGCGCCACTAAAGCCTCAAAGGCCCCAACGGCTAGTAGACATCGTTTACGGCATGGACTACCAGGGTATCTAATCCTGTTTGCTCCCCATGCTTTCGTGCCTCAGTGTCAGTATTAGGCCAGATGGCTGCCTTCGCCATCGGTATTCCTCCAGATCTCTACGCATTTCACCGCTACACCTGGAATTCTACCATCCTCTCCCATACTCTAGTCTCCCAGTATCGAATGCAATTCCTAAGTTAAGCTCAGGGATTTCACATCCGACTTAAAAGACCACCTACGCACGCTTTACGCCCAGTAAATCCGATTAACGCTCGCACCCTCTGTATTACCGCGGCTGCTGGCACAGAGTTAGCCGGTGCTTATTCTGCGAGTAACGTCCACTATCCAAGAGTATTAATCTCGGTAGCCTCCTCCTCGCTTAAAGTGCTTTACAACCAAAAGGCCTTCTTCACACACGCGGCATGGCTGGATCAGGGTTCCCCCCATTGTCCAATATTCCCCACTGCTGCCTCCCGTAGGAGTCTGGGCCGTGTCTCAGTCCCAGTGTGGCGGATCATCCTCTCAGACCCGCTACAGATCGTCGCCTTGGTAGGCCTTTACCCCACCAACTAGCTAATCTGACTTAGGCTCATCTATTAACGCAAGGTCCGAAGATCCCCTGCTTTCCCCCGTAGGGCGTATGCGGTATTAGCAGCCGTTTCCAACTGTTGTCCCCCATTAATAGGTAGATTCCTAAGCATTACTCACCCGTCCGCCGCTGAATCCTGTAGCAAGCTACTTTCATCCGCTCGACTTGCATGTGTTAAGCCTGCCGCCAGCGTTCAATCTGAGCCATGATCAAACTCTTCAGTTTAAAATCAGTAGTACCTTTAAAGGGTACCAATCTTGGCTCATCAATTTTCTGACAAATATTTCTCAAATAAACTTCGAGTAATTTCTACCTTCAAATCAATGAAAATAATTTCGATTGATCAATCAGTAAAAATCCACACAAGTTGTTCTTCATAATCTCTTAATGATCTTTCTAACACCTCGTCAGTGCTAGAAGCTGGACTTCAATAAACTTAACAACTCAGCACTTCGTGCTTCGTTCGTTTCCGTCTATCTCGTCGGTATGGGTGCATTCTAGAGGATTCCTTAAGCTTTGCAAGCCCTATTTAGCAATATTTTTCACGTATGTATTATTTTTCGGCAAAAATTAGCAATATTCGTTTTTTTAAGCTATTTATTGAACGTTTCAGGCAAAAAAATTATTTTATTTTGAATTTTATTTTCTTCTTATTTGTTATTTCCTACATTATTTTTCCGTTTACCACCCGTTCTTTTTAAATTTTTAGTCATTTTCAAAATCTTTTCCAAATATTCAGCCAAAAAATCCATTTACCTATATATAGAAAGCATTATTGATATATCTTTATGAAATTACTTTTATATAGATAAGATTTATGACGTCTGTAATTGCTTTTAATTTTTGCAATTCAGAATTTGAGATAATTACTCATCGTTAAGTAGCTTAAAGATAGAAAATAGTAGACAGATAAGTTAAATCTTAAATTTTGGACAAAAAAAAGAAAGAGATCTCTCCCAAAATCTCTCCCTATAGTTGAATCGGTTTAGGATTCATTCTGTTATTGTTGTAGTTATTGGTAAAACTTTCATCAAACAAATCAAACTAAATATTTGTAAAATATATGTTTATATTAAATATTTGCACTATATACATATATTCCTAAATATCTAGAGCTTAAACACCCCTTTAATGAAAATCAATATCTTTAGGTAAATTTAAGTGTCTTTTTTATAAGGTTTTTTTGAAGTTACTTATTTAATATTCAGATATAAAAAAAGCAGACATTTAGTCTGCTTTGTTTTCAATAACTTAAATAACACTACAGTGTGTCTTAGTCTGTGAATGTTACTTTCGCAATTGCCTTTTTACTTGCTTGAATAATTAAAGTCACATTTTCTTTTACAGAGAATGTTGTATCAACTGTTTGCCAATCGACTTTAACAGCACCACGACCTAATGCATCTTTTGCTTGTGCAGCATTTTTAGTTAAGCCTGCTTCACGTAAAATTGAAGTGATAAACATCTCACCACCAAATTCAGCGCGTGAAATTGTTACTTCTGGCGTACCTTCTGGTAATTCACCTTCTGTAATTAAGTTACCTGCACCTTTATGTGCATTGGCAGCAGCTTCTTCACCATGGAAACGCTCTACCAATTCAAGCGCAAGAATCTTCTTAACATCTTGTGGATTACGACCTTCAGCAACTTCTTTTAATAACTGCTGAATTTTTTCAACAGATTTAAAGCTCAATAAATCGAAATAGCGCTCAATTAAAGAGTCTGGCATTGAAAGTATTTTTTGGTACATTGCACCCGGTGCATCAAACACACCAATATAGTTACCTAAAGATTTAGACATTTTATTTACGCCATCTAAACCTTCAAGAATTGGCACAGTAATACAAACTTGTGCTTCTTGGTTATAACGACCTTGAAGTGTACGACCCATTAATAAGTTAAAGGTTTGATCTGTACCACCAAGTTCAACATCTGCCTCCAACGCAATTGAGTCATAACCTTGTACTAATGGATACAAGAATTCATGGATTGCGATTGGTTGATGGTTGTTATAACGCTTTGTAAAGTCATCACGTTCTAACATACGCGCAACAGTTTGTTGTGACGCAAGTTGAATTAAATCTGCAGCAGATTTTTCTGCAAACCATTCAGAGTTAAAAACAACTTTAGTTTTATTTGGATCAAGAATTTTAAAGACTTGTTCTTGATAAGTTTTTGCATTTTCTAAAACTTGTTCGCGTGATAACGGCGGACGCGTAGCACTTTTCCCTGTTGGGTCGCCAATCATCGCTGTATAGTCACCAATTAAGAACAATACTTCATGACCTAAATCTTGAAATACTTTTAACTTATTAATAAGTACAGTATGACCTAGGTGAAGGTCTGGCGCTGTAGGATCAAAACCCGCCTTTACTTTTAAAGGACGGTTCTCTTTAAGTTTCTTTAACAGATCCTCTTCAGAGATAATTTCGTGAGTGCCTCGTTGGATGAGGGCGAGTTGTTCTTCAGCTGGCAGGAAATTTGACATCACAAAACCCAAATACGTCAGTTATTCAATTTGTGCGATATACTAACATTTTTTCAGCACAATGCAGGCTTAAGAATAATCATGACAGCGATCTATATTGGGGTAATGACCGGCACAAGCATGGATGGTGTCGATATTGTTGCTGCTTCTTTTGATCCATTGCAGCTACATGCTACGCTTACATTACCATTTGACCCAGATTTACGTGATGAATTAATGGCACTTACTTTGCCAGATGACAACGAAATTGATCGTATGGGGAAAGCAGATGTAGCACTTGCAACCATGATTGGTACTGGAATTAATACTCTTATTAAAGAAAATAATTTAGATAAAACACAAATAAAAGCAATTGGCTCTCATGGGCAAACCATTCGTCACAGACCTGAACATGGTTTTACCTTGCAAATTGGCGATCCAAATATCATTACTGAAATTACTCAAATTCCTGTCATTTCAGATTTTCGACGTCGAGATATGGCAGCAGGCGGACAAGGTGCACCTTTAGTTCCTGCCTTTCATCAAGATCTTTTTCAGCATGACAGCATTCACCGCGTAATTTTAAATTTGGGCGGTATTGCCAATGTCAGCATGTTACCTGCTGGAAAACCTGAAGATGTATTTGGTTTTGATACAGGACCTGCAAATATTTTAATGGATGCATGGTGTCATCGTTATACAGGTCAGCCTTACGATGAAAATGGTAATTGGGCTTCTTATGGCAATGCAATTCGTAGCCTGTTAGACCGCTTACAAGCACATGAATATTTCTCTAAAGAACCACCAAAAAGTACAGGTCGTGAAGACTTTAATTTGGAATGGTTAGATGAACAAATTTTAGACTGGCGTAGCGACCTTGAGTATAATGAACTAGAAGATACCCCAGAAAATATTCAAGCAACGCTAATGAAGTTAACCACTCGTGCAATTAAAAAAGCGATTTATCGTTCAGATATGAAAACTGGTGAAGTTTATGTATGTGGTGGCGGTGCTTATAACTCACATTTATTAGAACAACTTCGTTGGCGTTTACGTAAACATGAATGGACGGTTCAAACCACAGCAGACTTAGGACTAAGCCCAACTTGGGTAGAGGCAACTGCTTTTGCATGGTTAGCAATGCGTTTTATGAATCAATTAAATGGTAACTTACCAAGCGTAACAGGAGCTAAAGGTTATCGTGTTCTTGGAACAATAACTGCTATATAGATCTATTAAAGCTCATATCATTAAACTGATATGAGCTTTAAATAATAGCAAACAGAAAAAAAATGATGGTGCTTAATATTTAGTCAAAAATGTCCCACGTGGAACTTTCTCTACACCAGAAGCATATTCAATTCATAACCCATAAGTTTGAACTACCCTACTTTCATTAAATAGGTGCTCTGTTTAACTGAGATAATTGCTGATTTACATGAAAAATTTTATAACGAATTTGATGTATTCCATTTTCATTTAATCTCTTTTCATGTTTTTCAATATAATTCTGAGCATCTACAGAACTGGTAAATAAATAGATTCCACCTGCTTCATTTAAACTCTGATTTTCAGTCCAAATTTTCCAAATCAATCCTTTTTCCAAAGTAATTGAATCGGCCAAAGGTTTCATTGCTTGTTCCATATCGGAGCCCCAAGGTCCCTCATATGGAAAATCTACTTGTAAAATATACGCCATTTTATTGTCCTTATTTAACCTGTTCTATTTTAGAAATTGCTGTTTCTATTGCCTGATTAATTGTTTCAATTTGCATGTAACCACTACCAATTGGTGTGACTTGATTGCCAACACGTAATGCAAAGCTTGGAAAACCTTTAATATTCCAACTTCTATTTAATAAAAACTCTTCATGAGTTTTGTCTTTCGCTACTTCAGATTCAAAAAGTTGAGAGAATTTTTCGAAATCAATATGATGTTCAATACAAATAGATTGATAAAAATCTAATGCTGCTGGATCTTCACCGCCCACATAAAATTTATGCTGAATGGCAGAAAAGAATTCTAATAATTTTTCATCATTGTCATCTATACCTTGCCACAAATCACGAGCAACAACCACAGCACGACACGATGGTTCAGTATCATAATTAAATTCTTCACGCTCTAATATTTTAAAACTAAAAGGCTGTTTTGTAGCTTGTTGAATATTCGCCCACTCTTTACGTAAAAAGCGTTTAAGTGTTTCATTCCACTCATCTCCACCACCAGGGCGTAAACCACCTACAATTGCAGAAAATTGAATCCCTTTTTCTAAGGCAGATGCACGTGCTTCTTTCACAACATCAGATGAACCCCAACACCATGAACACATTGGGTCGCCAATATAAATTAGCGCCATATCATGCAAATACTCTTTTTCTTGTTGGGGTTGTTTGGGCGTTAAATCGCCTACGCTACACGTACCAGTTTCAATATCACAGTTTAAAGCCATGAGAAAGTTCCTTCATATTTAGTTTATGTGTTGATCAATACAAATGACCGTTTGACATAACTTAACTGTTCTATAATGATGTGAATAGACAATAAAAATGAAAGGTTGTGTTCGAAAATATGAACAGCTTACCCTACTCTATAGATGACCTATATTGGTTTGTATTAATTGCAGAAGCTGGAAGTTTATCTGCTGCTTCAAAAAGATATGATATTGCGAAATCGACTTTATCAAATCGGCTTTCGCGCCTTGAAAGTATTTTGGAAATAAAACTTTTAAACCGAAATACAAATGCATCCTCACTTACAGATGCAGGAAAGTTGTTTTTAAAAGAAATTTCACCCATTTTTCAGCAAATCGAAACTATTACTAGTGATTTATCTAATTTAGAAATAGAGCCTAAAGGCAGAATTCGAATAGCGGCTTCAGGAACTTTTGGAAAATTGGTGGTTTTGCCACTTATTTCTGAGTTTCTTCGTGAATACCCACAAATAGAAATTGATATAGACCTAAATGATAAAAAGGTAGATTTAATTGCAGAAGGTTTCGATTTTGCAATTCGTATTGGGCATTTAACCGACTCAAATTTATATGCACAACATGTGGGTATGGTTAGACGTATTTTATGTACAAGCTCACAATATGCAGAACAATACGGCATTCCAAATAAACCTGAGCAACTTCAAACTCACAGATTAATTTCACATAATAGAAATTTAAATAAAATTAAACTCTTTCAAGCGCAACAAACAAAGCATATTCAAATTCACAGTCGCTTAACGGTTACGCCATCTGAACATGCACTTACAGCAGTAGAATCTAACTTAGGAATTGCTGCGGTTGCTGAAATTCAAGTTGCTACATTATTAAAACAAAAGAAGTTGATACACATTTTGCCTGAGTGGCACTTATCTCAAGAAGATGTTTTTATTGTTACGCCAAGTCGGCAATACAGAACACTCGCGTTAAGATTGTGTTTGGATTTTCTTAAAAATAGAATTCCAGAACAAATAGATTCTTTAAAAATAAATTAAATGAAATATTGAGTTTTTCTTGCAATAAAAAAGCCCTCTTTTAAGGGCTTTTAAAATTTCATATCTCTATTTTATTTTAGATAGAGAAAGAAGAACCACAACCACATGTTGTTGTTGCATTTGGGTTTTGAACCACAAAGCGAGAACCTTCTAAACCTTCTAAATAATCTACAACTGAACCTACTAAATATTGGTAGCTCAGCGAATCTACAAGCATTTTCACATCGCCATTTACGAATTCGGCATCATCTTCATTTTGGCTTTCTGCAAAGTTAAAACCGTAAGAGAAACCAGAACAACCACCACCCGTTACATAAACACGTAGCATTAAGTCTTGGTTCCCTTCACTGTCACGCAATTGGCGTACTTTATTTGCAGCGTTATCAGATAGCTCAAGTGCTTGGGCAGTCATGTGGGATTCCTCAATACAATTCAAACGTCTTTAAATAAAAGACTATGGGTTAAGTATAACATAGACAATATATGGTCAGTTATCTGCGATTCAATGTTAATTCAGACTATTTTCATCAGAATTATACTATTTAATTTTAAAGGGGTTTAATTTTCACATTATTTTTATAAAGATATATTTATATTCACCACTCATTAAAACATAAACCAATGAAATCATTAGCTTTATAAAATTATTGATTGTTCTTTTTCTTTTATCTCCTGCATCCATTAGAATAAGCCATCTTTTCGCTTATGTTCAATTTTATTCATGATTCAGTTAGACCAACTTTCTATACGTCGTAGTGGGCGTGTTTTATTTCAAAAAGCATCCATGCAACTACATCCAGGTTGGAAAATTGGCTTAACAGGCGTGAATGGTGCTGGTAAGTCGACATTATTTTCTGCACTGCTAGGCGGTATAGAGTCAGATAGTGGTTCACTTACGCGTCCTGCTGTTTGGACAGTTGCACATATGGCGCAAGAAATTAAAGCTTT
Organism: Acinetobacter portensis; assembly: GCF_023158935.1. GTDB lineage: Bacteria > Pseudomonadota > Gammaproteobacteria > Pseudomonadales > Moraxellaceae > Acinetobacter > Acinetobacter faecalis. The sequence goes on along the minus strand of NZ_CP096120.1, from coordinate 8,546 downwards.
AGATATGAAAGCAATTGATTTTGTTCTTTCTGGCGATGAAGAATTTTGGGAAATTCAAAACAAATTAGATCATCCTGAAAGTTTAAATGATGATGAACTTGCTCATTTATATGGTCGTTTTGATGAAATTGATGGTTATTCTGCACCATCTAAAGCATCTCAACTTATGGCTGGTTTAGGCTTTTTTGAACATCAATCTCAACTTGATGTTTCGAGCTTTTCTGGTGGTTGGCGTATGCGTTTGAACCTTGCTCGTACGCTTATGAGCCGTTCAGACTTATTATTGCTTGATGAACCAACAAACCATTTAGATTTAGACGCAATTTTATGGCTTGAAGATTGGCTAAAAGCTTATGAAGGTACGCTCGTTCTAATTTCACATGACCGTGACTTCTTAGATGCAATCACAGATCATATTTTACACATTGAAAATCAAGAGCTTATTCTTTACACGGGTAACTATTCAACATTTGAACGTACCCGTAGTGAACGTTTAGCACAACAACAACAAGCTTATGAAAAGCAGCTTGAAACACGTGCACATTTGCAAAAATATATTGACCGCTTTAAAGCTCAAGCAACCAAAGCAAAACAAGCTCAGAGTCGTATTAAACAACTTGAACGTATGCAGGAATTATCTGCTGCGCATGTAGATACACCATTTACGTTCTCGTTCCGTGAACCTACAAAAATGAGTTCGCCTTTACTTGAACTTGAAAATGCAGATATCGGTTATGGCGACAAGCTGATTGTAACCAATGTAAATTTACAAATTACACCAACAAGCCGAATTGGTTTATTGGGTATGAATGGTGCAGGTAAATCGACTTTAATTAAATCACTTGTAGGTGATTTAAAGCTTATGCAAGGTGAGCGTAAAGACTCTGAATTACTTAACATTGGCTACTTTGCACAGCACCAAATGGATGCTTTAGATGGTAATGCAAGTCCAATGTTACAGCTTGCGCGTATTGCAGATAAAAAAATCAGCGAAGCATCTTTACGTTCATTCTTAGGTAGCTTTGGTTTTAGTGGCGAACGCATGGATACACCAAGTGAAAGCTTCTCTGGTGGTGAACGTGCACGTTTGGCATTGGCTTTAATTGTATGGCAACGCCCTAACGTATTAATTCTAGACGAACCAACAAACCATTTAGATTTAGATATGCGTCATGCATTAACAATGGCACTTCAAGACTATGAAGGTGCTGTTGTTCTTGTTTCACATGAACGTCAATTAGTGGCAAGTGTTTGTGATGAGCTAATTTTAGTTCATGGCGGTGTAAGTCGTGAATTTGAAGGTGACTTAGTCGCATATGCAGATTGGTTACGTCAAGCACGTATCGACATGATGAAAAATGGTCAAAAGCCTGCTGTACCTGTTAAATCTCAAGTTGAAGTAAAACCAACTCTGTCAAAACTTGATAAAGAAGGTCAACGTAAAGAAGCAGCTCGTCGTCGTGAATTGGGTCGCCCTATTCGTAAAAACATTGAAAAAAATGAAGCTGTTGTTGCAAAAATTCAGCCTCGTTTAGTCGAAATTGAAAACTTGCTTGGCGATACAGCTTTATACGAAGCAGGTCGTAAAGATGATTTGTTAAAGCTTATGAATGAGCAAACAGAATTGAAAGCTAAGCTTGAAACTGCTGAAGAACTCATTTTGGAATTAATGATGGAATTAGAAGAGTTAGAAAATTCTTTTGATGATTAAGATTTATTAATTCTTCAAAAAACCGCAAAGTAAATTAACCTACTTTGCGGTTTTTTTATTTCTAAAATTAACTCTCTTCAAGTTTCTTCTTTAAAAATCTTAATTCTGTGATTTTCCATCGTCCATCAAAAATCCAATTTTCCTGAATCATCGTTTTTCCTTGCTCCAGTCCAATTAAAACCGTGCATTGATTAAGGTCATTGTTATATTCGAACTCTTCAAATTCCACATCTGGATTACGTGGCTTCCATACGCCATTTTGTACAGCATGCGCAATACGTTCATATCTCACTGAATTAGTTTCAATACGACCATCTTGCTCATAAATAACTTTAAAGTTTTCATCTTCATATTGTGCCAACACCTCATAGTTTCCTGTAAAAAAGGCATTGATCCAAGCATCACGACTTTGTTCTAATAAATAATTCACGTTATATTCCACCTGTTATTCAGGATTTCTTTTCATCCATCATCATTATGTTGCTTAAATAAGTCAATTTTATAAAAGTACATTTTTTAATTATTTTGTATTTTTAATAAGACATAAAAAAAGCATCCCGTAGGATGCTTTTTAAGAATATCAATTACGCATCAACATCTGCATTTAATGCATTTTCTTCAATGAATTTACGACGAGGTTCCACGTCATCACCCATTAAACAAGAGAACATACGGTCAGCTTCAATAGCATCTTCAATTGTCACTTGCAGCATATGACGATTTTCAGGATCCATTGTTGTTTCCCAAAGCTGTTCTGCATTCATCTCTCCAAGACCTTTGTAGCGCTGAATCATCATGCCGCGACGCGAGTCTTGAATAATATTTTGCCAAACTTGATGGAAGCTAGATACAGGAATCTTACGCTCACCTTTTTGTAAGTAAGCACCCTCTTCAAGTAATGTGAACCAACTTTTCGAGTTTTTCAATAAACGTGCATATTCACCTGAACCCAATAAACCAGCATCTAATAAATATGAATGCGGTAAATTATGAACGTAAATGGTAATACGTGGGAAATATGTCGTGAATTTAGTACCATCAGCATTTTCTTTTTCAAATGCTTCTAGCGTTAATTCTGGACGCAAACTTGGTTGAGTCGTTTCAATGTGTTGACGAAGCGTCTCAGCCCATTGTTGGACATAAGCTTCATCATTAGTTTGATCAAGCTTAAATGCTTCAATTGCCAATAAACCATCAAGTAAAGTTGCAGGATAACGTAAAGTTAAACGCTGCAAGCTCTTTTGCGATGTTTGATAATCTGCAATCACGCGTGCTAAAGCTTCACCACGAATAGCAGGTGCTTCTGCACTTACATGCAATTCAAGCTCATCAATTGCATTTGAAATTAAGTAAGTTTCAAGCGCATCATTATCTTTAAGATATTGCTCTTGCTTACCTTTTTTCAATTTATAAAGCGGTGGTTGTGCAATATAAATATAACCACGTTCCACAAGTTCAGGCATTTGACGGAAGAAGAAAGTCAATAGTAGCGTACGAATGTGCGAACCATCGACGTCGGCATCGGTCATAATAATGATTTTGTGATAACGCAATTTGTCAGGGTTATATTCTTCACGTCCAATACCACAACCTAATGCAGTAATAAGTGTACCCACCTCTTGAGATGAAATCATCTTGTCGAAACGCGCACGCTCTACGTTTAGAATTTTACCTTTAAGAGGCAAAATTGCTTGCATCTTACGGTTACGACCTTGCTTTGCAGAGCCGCCCGCAGAGTCACCTTCGACTAAGTAAAGTTCAGATAAAGCTGGATCTTTCTCTTGGCAATCTGCCAATTTACCAGGAAGACCAGCTATATCTAATGCACTTTTACGACGTGTCATTTCACGTGCTTTACGCGCAGCATCACGTGCACGTGCAGCATCAATAATTTTTCCAGCAATCGATTTAGCAGCTTGAGGATTCTCTAAAAGATATTCAGAAAATGACTTATTCATTGCTTGTTCAACAGCTGTTTTAACTTCACTCGAAACAAGTTTTTCTTTCGTTTGAGAAGAGAATTTTGGATCTGGAACTTTAACAGAAACAATTGCAGTTAAGCCTTCACGCGCATCATCACCTGAAACAACAACTTTTTCTTTCTTCAGGATATTTTCGCTATCCATGTAGTTGTTTAAACCACGTGTTAACGCAGCACGGAAACCTGCTAAGTGAGTACCACCATCTTTTTGAGGGATGTTGTTAGTAAAGCAACGAACATTTTCTTGATATGTATCATTCCATTGCAACGCAACTTCAACGCCAATGCCGTTTTCTGCTTGTGTTGTAAAATGGAAGATTTCATTTAGATGTGTTTTGCCTTGGTTAATATATTTAACAAACTCGGACAAACCACCTTCGTAGTCATACACATTTTCAAGATTGACACGTTCATCACGCAAAACAATTCGAACGCCTGCGTTTAAGAACGACAGTTCACGTAAACGACGCGCTAAAATATCAACATTAAAAATTGTTTGGCTAAAAGTTTCTGCACTTGGATAGAAACGTACAGTAGTTCCTGAAGTTTCAGTTGTACCTGTTTCACGTAGTTTATAAACTGGGTCACCATGGCAATATTCTTGTTCGTAGGTTTTACCCGCACGACGAATATTTAAAAGCAATTTTTCAGATAAAGCGTTTACAACTGAAACACCAACACCATGTAAACCGCCAGAAACTTTATAGCTATTATCGTCAAATTTACCACCAGCATGCAGAATTGTTAAAATAACCTCTGCTGCCGAAACACCTTCTTCAGGGTGAATGTCGGTAGGAATACCACGACCATTGTCAGACACAGAAACAGATTCATCTTCATGAATAGTGACTAAAATCTCATCACAGTGACCTGCTAAAGCTTCGTCGATAGAGTTATCTACAACTTCAAACACCATATGGTGTAAGCCTGTTCCATCGTCTGTATCACCAATGTACATGCCTGGACGCTTACGTACTGCGTCTAGACCACGTAATACCTTGATGCTAGAGGAATCATAAGCCTTTTCAGTGGTTTGTTCTGTTTGAGAAGCAGCTTGATCTTCTGAACTCATGGTTTCTCCCTAGTGAAAAATAGGTTTATCCAAACTTGGAAAATTATTGCACAACAACTTGAACTGTACCGTTTTCAACATTGAATAACTGATATGAGATAGACAAATCATGTAAGTGCTTTTGTACTGATTCATGGTCTAATGTGGTAATAAAAACTTGACTACCAAGTTGGCTCAATCGCTCAATTAAACGTTGTTGTGCGGTTAAATCTAATTCTGCTGTCAGATCATCTAATAATACCACAGTTTCCCTATTGCAATCATGTAGCATTGCAATCTGCGATAGCTTTAGTGCCATAACAAGTAATTTTTTTTGTCCACGTGATAATACATTATCTGCATCTCCTGTTGGAGTTTTTAAACGCAAATCTGCTTTATGTGGACCAAACTCTGTATAGCCTCGCTCGACATCTTTATAATGATAATTTGTGAGATCATTCAACAATCCTGTATCTGCACGAAAGCCTGCTACATATTCTAGTTCAATATTTAAATTAGGTAATAAAGTCTGTAAATCTTGCGCAAAATATTGCTTCCACTTTTCAACTACTCCTACCCGCTGACTATGTAATATTTCACCATATTCACTGAGCATTAAATTCCATGGCTCTAAGTCCGAAAGTGTTAAACGTCTATTTACTTTTAATAAACTATTCCGTTGTTTAAGTGCCCGAGAGTAATATTGCCACGCATGATAAAATTCAGGTTCCACGTGGAACATCATCCAATCTAATAATTGTCTTCTTGGTTTTGCACCATAGTCAATAATATCTGAACTTTGCGGATCTATATGCTGTAAAGGTAGTATTTTTGCAAGCTGACCTTGAGTTGCAACATTATCACCATTCACTTTTATAATTTGTTCGCCACTTATCAGTTTTTGCATCCCTATTTTTTCAGTTAGAGATTGTGCAAATACGATGGCATCTTGCGTATTATTTTGAATATAGTTTTTTGGAATATGCGTTCGAAATGAGCGTCCTGTTGCCAACAAATGTATAGCTTCTAAAACAGATGTTTTTCCTGAGCCATTTTGCCCATAAAAGACATTAAACGGCTGCAACTCTTGAAGTGCAACCGCTTTTAAGTTTCGAACACGTTCTATGTTTAAACGCGTGATATGCATAATTGAATCTGAATAAAATTCTGCAAATTAAACACGCATTGGCATAACAACATAAGTTTGATCTTGTTGCGTTGGATCTTGTACCAATACAGATTGATTCGCTTCAGTCATGGTAATAGAAACATCATCACCATCTAAAACGCTTAATACTTCAATTAAATATTGCGCGTTAAAAGACATTTCTAAAGATGCATCAGCGTACTGAATTGCTAAATCTTCAATTGCTTCATCTTGCTCTGGGTTATTCGCACGAAGCTGCAATGAATCTGCATTGAAGTTTAAGAACACACCACGTAATTTTTCATTACTTAAAATCGCAACACGTTGAAGTGATTGTTTAAATACATCATGTGCAATCATTACAACTTTGTCGCCACCACGTGGAATTACACGACGGTAATCAGGGAATTTACCATCAATCAATTTAGTCGTGAAACGAACAGTAATATCACCTTGTTCTTTGTCACGGTTTGCAATTGTAATCGTCACATTAAGTAATTCACGACCAATTAACAAAGATAATTGCTCATCTTCAACACTTAATAAACGCTGTAATTCACCTACTGCTTTACGTGGAACAATTGCTTGAACAGCTTGTGTCGCTGTAGATGTTGCCGCAGTTTCACACAATGCTAAACGGTGACCATCAGTCGTAACAGCACGAAGTTGTGTTTGATCGATTTCTAACAATGTACCTGTTAAATAAAAACGTACATCTTGAACTGCCATTGCAAATGCAGTTTTTTCAAATAAACGTTTTAATTCACGCTGAGTTACAGAAACTTCTGTGCCTTGTACATTTTCAGTTGCTAAAAGCGGATAGTCTTCTGCTGGTAAAGTTCCTAATACAAAACGACTATTTCCAGATTTTAAAATGCAACGTTGATCTTCAGTAATTTGAAAGTCAATTAACGCTGCTGTTGGTAATGATTTACAGATATCTACCAACTTACGTGCAGGAACTGTTGTTTCACCCACTTGTAAGCACGCACCTTCCGTTAAAGGCATGCTTGCAACAAGCTCAACTTCTAAGTCAGAACCTGTAATCGTTAATAATTCATTAGTTACTTGAATTTTCACATTAGACAGAATGTTTAAAGTATGGCGACGCTCTACCGCTCCAACAACATGTGATAGAACATTCAATAGACTTTCTTTGGCGATTTTCAAACGCACGATTCATTCCTCTAACAACTGAAGATTAATAATAAATAAATTTTTTAGTAGTCTACTATGCGGTAGAAAATACCGCATTGCAAGAACATAATTTGAACAGTTTTAATCAGCTTTGCAACAAGCGTTGCAAGTTTTTATAGTCTTCATTAAAGATCGGATCTTCTTCACGTAAGCTCTGCACTTTTTCACATGCATGCATCACTGTACTGTGATCTCGACCACCAAAAGCCATCCCAATTTCAGGGAAACTATCACCAGTTAATTCACGTGCCAAACCCATTGCCAATTGGCGCGGGCGTGCATAAATTCGTGTACGTTTTGGACCAATCATTTCTTTCAACGGAATTCTGAAATATTCACTTACGACACGCTGAATATTTTCAGTACTGATGGTACGCGCACGAATTGCTAAAACATCCTTTAAAGATTCACGAACGACTTCTAAATCAATTGGAGTCCCTTTAAAACGTGAAATAGCCACAACTTTATTTAAAGCACCTTCAAGCTCACGAACGTTCGCAACAACTTGTTGAGCAATAAATAAAGCACAGTTGCGTGGTAAATCAACATCGTTACTTTCAGCTTTTTTCAACAAAATTTCGATACGAGTTTCAATATCTGGTGGTTCAACACCTACAGATAAGCCCCATGAAAAACGCGAAACTAAACGTGGATCTAATTCTGTTAATTCTTTTGGATAACGATCTGAAGTCAAAATAATTTGCTTAGATTCATCTAACAATGCATTAAACGTATAAAAGAATTCAACAAGGCTTGCTTCTTTACCCGCCAGTAAATGAATATCATCAACCAGCAATAAATCCAAAGAACGACAATTTTTTTTAAATTCTTCTACTTTTCCTTGCTGTAATGACTTTACGAAATCTTGAACAAAACTTTCGGCAGTCATATACATCACACGTGCATTGGGCTTCGCTTGCAATAAAGCATTCCCTACAGCATGCATTAAGTGTGTTTTACCTAAACCCGTAGGTCCATATAAAAATAAAGGATTGTGTTGAGATGCGCCTGGTTGAGTTAAAACCTTACGGCATGTTTCAGCAGCCATTTGGTTTGAACGACCTTCCACAAATAAAGAAAAAGTAAATAACGGATTAAGTAAGCGTTTACGGTTATTTTTATGCCCTAATTCTTCTTTCTCTTTTTTCGGCTTAACAACTGGTGCTATTTCTAAAGCAGCAGTTGTTGTTGCAGGTTGTTCACTTGCAGATAAAATAGCACCAGGTCGTGAATCAACTAAAATTTCAACTTTACACACACGCCCTTCAGACAGTTGTTCAGCCAAAATAGAAATTAATTCCAAGTGATGTTCTTGAATATAACGCGTCCAATATGGATTAGGTGCGTACAAACGCAATGTATCGTTTAATTCTTCTGCAATTAAAGGACGAATCCACATTGTAAAGACATTACCCGATAACTCTTGTCTTAAACGAGTTAAGCAGTCTGTCCAAAGCAT